>NZ_LFBV01000009.1 GCF_001905345.1 Streptomyces uncialis | reverse complement strand
AATAGTCCCGAACTCGTCCACAGCATCCTCGCTGTGTTGTATTTCAAAGGAACCTCGCCCCCACCGGAAACAAATCCGGCAAGGAACGGGGTAATCAACATATCTGGCGTTGACTTTTGGCACGCTGTTGAGTTCTCAAGGAACGGACGCTTCCTTCGTACTCACCCCAGCCATTCGGCTCAGGCTTTCCTCCGGGCGCTTCCCTTCGGTGTTCCCGACTCTATCAGACCGTTTCCGTATCCGATTTCCTCGGTGCTTTCCGGGAAAACCGCTTCCGCGCTTTTCCTTTCCGGCGGTTCCGACTTTATCAGAAGATTCTGAGTCAGAATTTCCGTCTGCTTCGGGAGGCTTCCTCGCGCACTGGGCGCTCGGGGTTCCCCCTCAGGCGGAGCCGTAAACATACTGGGGCGGGGCGCCCCGACGCAAATCGAGGTGCCCCGCCCCAGGTTGGCGCTGTGTCAGGTCAGACCTCGACCACGACCGGCAGGATCATCGGGCGGCGCCGGTAGTTGTCCGAGACCCACTTGCCGAGGGTCCGGCGGATCAGCTGCTGGAGCTGGTGCGGCTCGACCACGCCGTCCTGGGCGGAACGCTCCAGGACCTCGACGACCCTCGGAAGCACCTCGCTGAACGCGGCGTCCTCGATACCGGAACCCCGGGCCTGGACATGCGGGCCCGCGGTGATCTTCCCGGTACTGGAGTCGATCACGACGAAGACGGAGATGATGCCCTCGTCGCCGAGGATCTTGCGGTCCTTGAGCGCGGGCTCGCCCACGTCACCGACGGAGAGGCCGTCCACATAGACATAGCCGGCCTGGACCTTGCCGACGATCTTCGCCTTGCCCTCGACCAGGTCGACGACGACACCGTCCTCCGCGATCACGATGCGGTCGTGCGGGACGCCGGTGAGGGCGCCCAGCTCGGCGTTGGCCCGCAGATGGCGCCACTCACCGTGGACCGGCATCAGGTTGCGCGGCTTGCAGATGTTGTAGAAGTACAGCAGCTCGCCGGCCGAGGCGTGGCCGGAGACGTGCACCTTCGCGTTGCCCTTGTGGATGACGTTGGCGCCCCAGCGGGTCAGGCCGTTGATCACACGGTAGACCGCGTTCTCGTTGCCCGGGATGAGGGACGACGCGAGGATCACGGTGTCGCCCTGGACGATCCGGATCTGGTGGTCGCGGTTGGCCATCCGGGACAGCGCGGCCATCGGCTCGCCCTGGGACCCCGTACAGACCAGTACGACCTGGTGGTCCGGGAGGTCGTCGAGGGTCTTGACGTCCACGACCAGGCCTGGGGGGACCTTGAGGTAGCCGAGATCACGGGCGATGCCCATGTTGCGGACCATCGAGCGGCCGACGAAGGCGACCCGGCGGCCGTGCTCATGGGCGGCGTCGAGGATCTGCTGGATGCGGTGGACGTGGCTGGCGAAGCTCGCCACGATGATCCGCTTGCGGGCGCCCGCGAAGACCGTGCGCAGGACGTTGGAGATCTCCCGCTCGGGCGGGACGAATCCCGGCACCTCGGCATTGGTCGAGTCGGAGAGGAGGAGGTCGATGCCCTCCTCGCTCAGCCGGGCGAAGGCGTGCAGATCGGTGAGGCGGTGGTCCAGCGGGAGCTGGTCCATCTTGAAGTCACCGGTGTGCACGACCATGCCGGCCGGGGTGCGGATGGCGACCGCGAGCGCGTCCGGGATGGAGTGGTTGACGGCGATGAACTCGCAGTCGAAGGGGCCGATGCGCTCGCGGTTGCCCTCCGTCACCTCCAGGGTGTACGGACGGATGCGGTGCTCCTGGAGCTTGGCCTCGATCAGGGCGAGGGTCAGCTTGGAGCCGATCAGCGGGATGTCCGGCTTCTCCCGCAGGAGGAAGGGGACACCGCCGATGTGGTCCTCGTGGCCATGGGTCAGGACGATGCCCTCGATGTCGTCGAGGCGGTCCCGGATGGACGAGAAGTCCGGAAGGATCAGGTCGATCCCGGGCTGCTCCTCCTCCGGGAAGAGCACCCCGCAGTCGACGATCAGCAGACGGCCGCCGTATTCGAAGACCGTCATGTTGCGGCCGATCTCACCGAGACCGCCGAGCGGGGTGACTCTCAGGCCGCCCTTGGGCAGCTTGGGCGGGGCACCGAGTTCAGGATGCGGATGACTCAAAAGACTCTCCTCACCACGCACGCCACGTACCCGTTGGCACGTGGCGCGTGTGACGTTCGTGCACTTGCAGTTGTCGATGGTCGGCCGCGTACGGCGTGGGGGCCGGACGCGGGTGGTGCTTGTTCAGTTGTGAAGTCTGTGAGGGAGCTCTACCCCGGAAGGGCTAGAGCTGTACCCCGCCCGCGGCGAGATCCTTGGTGAGCTGGATCGTCTCCTCGGGGGTGAGCCCGATCATCGGCAGCCGCAGCGGACCGCCGGGCAGTGCCTGGAGGGCGAGCGCGGCCTTGGTGGTCATGACGCCCTGGGTGCGGAACATCCCGGTGAACACGGGCAGCAGCCGCTGATGGATCTCGGTGGCCTTCCGCACATCACCGGAGGTGAACGCGTCGATCATGGACCGCAGCTCCGGGGTGACGACATGGCCGACCACGGAGACGAACCCGACCGCCCCGACGGACAGCAGCGGGAGGTTCAGCATGTCGTCGCCCGAGTACCAGGCGAGACCGGAGCGGGAGATCGCCCAGCTCGCGCGGCCGAGGTCGCCCTTGGCGTCCTTGTTCGCGACGATCCGGGGGTGCTCGGCCAGCCGGACGAGTGTCTCGGTGTTGATGGGGACACCGCTGCGGCCCGGGATGTCGTACAGCATCACGGGGAGCCCGGTGGCGTCCGCGATGGCGGTGAAGTGCTGGCGCAGGCCGTCCTGCGGGGGCTTGTTGTAGTACGGGGTGACGGCGAGCAGGCCGTGGGCTCCGACCTTCTCGGCGGCGTGCGCCAGCTCGACGCTGTGCCGGGTGTCGTTGGTGCCGACCCCCGCGACGACATGGGCCCGGTCGCCCACGGCGTCCAGGACGGCTCGTACCAGCTCTGCTTTCTCCGTGTCCGTGGTGGTCGGGGACTCGCCGGTGGTCCCGTTGATGACCAGCCCGTCGTTGCCCGCGTCCACCAGGTGGGTGGCGAGCCGCTGGGCGCCGTCGAGGTCGAGTACGCCGTCCGCCGTGAACGGCGTGACCATGGCGGTGAGGACCCTCCCGAAGGGGGTCTGCGGAGTGGAGGTCGGAGCCATGGGTAACACGCTACTCGCTGCTCAGCGCGCGGTCCCCCCTTGGGGGGACGCCGGGTGGTGTGACAAAGCACCGGGGACATGACGGAGAAGGAGCCCGGCACTGCCTGCTCGGGGGTTCAAGCAGTGCCGGGTCCGTTTGTTCAGGCTAGATGAACTTCACGAAATGCCGCAATACGGACACCTCTGACGAGCCAACCGCACATCAGTACCGCTGAGCGGTACCCGGTGTCCGCCGAAAGGCCGTACGGGGTCAGGGGGCGACCCGGCCATTGGCGTTGAAGGCCTCGTACGTGAGCGGCATGAGTTCCGCCCAGCGCGCCTCCATCCGCTCCCCCACCATCTCGATCTCCCGCTGCGGGAACGAGGGCACCTTCGCGAGCTCGTGCTGGGTGCGCAGACCGAGGAAGTGCATCAGCGAGCGCGCGTTGCACGTGGCGTACATGCTGGAGTACAGGCCGACGGGGAGCACCGAGCGCGCCACCTCACGGGCGACACCGGCGTCCAGCATCTCCCGGTACGCCTCGTACGACCGGAGGTAGGAGTCCTCCATGGCCCGGCCGACGAGCTCCTGCTGCTGCTCGGTGCCCTCGTCGAAGACGTACTTGCCGGGGCGGCCCCGCTGGACCAGCTTGCGGGACCCGTCCGGTACGTAGAAGACGGGCTGGAGCTCCCGGTAGCGGCCCGACTCCTCGTTGTACGACCAGCCCACGCGGTGCCGCATGAACTCGCGGAACACGAAGATCGGGGCGCTGATGAAGAACGTCATCGAGTTGTGCTCGAACGGACTGCCGTGCCGGTCGCGCATCAGATAGTTGAGCAGGCCCTTGGAGCGCGCGGGGTCCTTGCCGAGCTCGTCCAGGGACTGCTCGCCGAGGGTCGACACACGGGCCGCGAACAGCACATCGGCGTCACTCGCGGTGTGCTTGACCAGCTCGACGGTGATGTCGCCGCGGAAGCTCGGCTTCTGCTCGCCGGCGGGGGTGTCGGTCACGGTTCGGGGGGTCCTTCCGTCGTCGCTCGTGCGGCGCCCACTCTACGACCCGGTGCGAACCGGTACGGAACTGTGGCGTAGCGCGAGCAACCCCGTCGGCATCCGGTGAACTTCTGTGAATTCCGTGAAACGGGGCACCCCACGGGGTGTTTACGCGTCTGTACGGGTGAGGAGCTTCACGATCGGGACCGCCGATCGAGCCCTTCGACCGAGCCCCTTGAGAGGAGCCACATGTTCCGCCGACGCGAGCCCGTACCCTTCGCCTTCGTCGCCGAGGCCGACCAGTTCCGCAGCAATGTCACTCCCCCGCCCCGGGAGCGCGCCACACCCGGCCAGCTGGCCGGACGGACCCTGATGGGTCTGACGGTGGTGGCCGGCCTGGTGGGGTCCCTGCTGTTCGGGATGCCCGCGCTGTCGCCGGAGCAGTCCCCGGCGCGCACCCAGCAGTCCGAGGCCACGTCCCACGGACGCTGACCCGGGATCTCCGGTCACCGAGGGTGACCGGGGGTATGCGTGACGGATCCGGGTCCGGCCGGGGAAACCTCTCCGACCTGCGAGGTTGTCCGGGCGTGACTCGTCCGGACCCCCAAGGGTGGTCGCCGACGTCACGTATCGATAGCCTCACCGGGCACAGTCCGTGCGTTGACCGAGTGAGGACCAGTCGTGCCCCTGCCCTTCCTGACGGCGGACCGCGCCTTCGACGAGGCATCGGACGGTGTCGCACTGCCGTTCGACGACCGCGACCGCTGGCGCCGCCCCTACCGGCCCGGACCCTGGCGGGTGGGCGCCGCCGCGCTGCTGCTGCTGCTCGCCTCGTACGTCCTGTTCGCGACCATGATCATGGCGCTGGCGAACTCCCTGAGCGCCGCCGGTATCTGTATGGCGGTGGCGCTGCTCGTCATCGGGGCCGCGCTGCGGCTGCTGCGGGTGGGTGTGTGGGTGAGCGCGCAGGGGCTGCGGCGGGTGGGGTTCCTGACCACCGTGAGCCTGGCGTGGAACCAGGTGGGTGAGCTGCGGACGGCCCAGCAGCCGGTGCGCTGGCTGGGGCTGCCGCGGACGGTCCAGGGACAGGCGCTCGTCCTGCTGCGGTCCGATCGGCGCGGTGACGCGCCCGTACCGCTGATGACGACCCACAACGCCGACTTCATGGCGCGGTCGGACGCCTTCAACCGGGCGGCGGACACCATCGAGGTCTGGGCGGACGAGTACCGGAGCCCCTGAGCCGCACCGCTGCACATGACTGCGCCCGGTCCCGGGTTCCGGGGCCGGGCGCAGTCATATGTCAGACGCCGGTCCGGCGCCCTTCGCGCAGGGCGATCGCGTGCTGCATGGCCTTGCGGGCACGCGGTGTGTCACGGGCGTCGTGGTAGGCGACGGCCAGCCGGAACCAGCAGCGCCAGTCCCCCGGGGTCAGCTCCGCCTCCTCCTTGCGCCGGCGGAAGACCTCGTCGGCGGAGTCACGGTCGATCCGGCCGCTGGGGGTGCGCCGCAGTTCGTCGAGGGGCAGTCCGCCCTCGCGTTCCAGTTCCTCGGCGAGGCGGTTGGCCTTGCGGACGAACTCGGTGTTCTTCCAGAGGAACCAGGCACCGATCAGCGGCAGGATCAGCACCGCCACCCCGAACGTGACGGTGACCAGGGTGCCTTCCCGGATCAGGAACACCCCCCGGCTGCCGACCAGGACGAAGTAGACGACGAGGACGGCCGCGGCGAGGGCGTAGGTCAGTTTCGCGCCCATCGGGATCAGCCGAGGTCCAGGAAGTGTTCCAGGCCGAAGGTGAGGCCTGGGGTGTCCACCACGCGGCGCACGCCCAGCAGGATGCCGGGCATGAAGCTGCTGTGGTGCAGCGAGTCATGGCGGACGGTGAGCGTCTCGCCCTCGCCGCCGAGCAGTACCTCCTGGTGGGCGAGGAGCCCGCGCAGCCGCACGGCGTGGACGGGGACACCGTCGACGTCGGCGCCGCGGGCACCCTCCAGCGCGGTGACCGTGGCGTCCGGCTGGGGGGCGCTGCCCGCTTCGGCGCGGGCGGCGGCGATCAGCTGGGCGGTGCGGGTCGCGGTGCCGCTGGGTGCGTCGGCCTTGTTCGGGTGGTGCAGCTCGATGACCTCGACGGACTCGAAGTAGGGCGCGGCGATCTGCGCGAACTTCATGGTGAGGACGGCGCCGATGGAGAAGTTCGGCGCGATGAGCACGCCGGTCTCCGGGGACGCGGCGAGGGTGGTGCGCAGCTGCGTGAGGCGGTCCTCGGTCCAGCCGGTCGTCCCGACGACGGTGTGGATGCCGTGCCGTACACAGAAGTCGAGGTTGCCCATGACCGACCCGGGGGTGGTCAGCTCGACGGCGACCTGGACGCCCTGGTCGGCCAGGGTCTCCAGCTTGTCGCCGCGGCCGAGGGCGGCCACCAGTTCCAGGTCGGCGGCGGCTTCGACGGCTCGTACGGCCTCGGAGCCGATACGGCCCTTGGCTCCGACGACCGCCACACGCAGCTTGCTCATGTGCTTGTTCCTTACGGGGTGGGGGACGACACGGGGAGTCAGCCGACCGCTTCGCCGAGCCGGGCCGTCTGCTTGTCCTTCAGCGGGCCGATGACCGACAGCGACGGACGCTGCCCCAGGATGTCGCGGGCGACCTCCCGGACCTCGTCCGGGGTGACCGCGGCGATCCGGCCGAGCATGTCGTCGACCGACATCTGCTCGCCCCAGCACAGCTCGCTCTTGCCGATGCGGTTCATCAGCGCGCCGGTGTCCTCCAGACCGAGGACGGTGGAGCCGGCGAGCTGACCGACGGCGCGGGTGATCTCGTCGTCGGACAGTCCGTGCTCGGCGACCTGGTCCAGCTCGTCGCGGCAGATCTTGAGCACATCGTTGACCTGGCCCGGCCGGCAGCCCGCGTAGACGCCGAAGAGGCCGCAGTCCGCGAAGCCCGAGGTGTACGAGTACACGCTGTAGGCGAGGCCGCGCTTCTCGCGGACCTCCTGGAAGAGCCGGGAGGACATCCCGCCGCCGAGGGCGGTGTTCAGCACGCTGAGCGCCCAGCGGCGTTCGTCGGTCCGGGCGAGGCCGGGCATGCCGAGGACGACATGGGCCTGCTCGGTACGGCGGTCGACGACATCGACCCGGCCCGCGGTGCGGATGGCGCGGCGGCCCTCGCGGGGGGCGAGGGGGGTCGCGTCGGCGCGGTCGAGGGCGCCCGCCCGCTCGAAGGCGGCGCGGACCTGGCGGACGACCTTGTGGTGGTCGACATTGCCCGCGGCGGCGACGACGAGGTGGGTCGGGTCGTAGTGCTTCTTGTAGAAGCGGCGGATCCGGTCCGCGGTGAGCGCGTTGACGGTGTCGACCGTGCCGAGGACCGGGCGGCCGAGCGGGGTGTCACCGAGCATGGTGTGCGCGAACAGGTCGTGCACGCAGTCGCCCGGGTCGTCCTCCGTCATCGCGATCTCTTCGAGGATGACGCCGCGCTCGGCGTCCACGTCCTCCTGGCGGATGAGGGAGCCCGTGAGCATGTCGCAGACCACGTCGATGGCGAGCGGCAGATCGGTGTCGAGCACCCGGGCGTAGTAGCAGGTGTACTCCTTCGCCGTGAAGGCGTTCATCTCGCCGCCGACCGCGTCGATCGCGGAGGAGATGTCGAGGGCGGTCCGCTTGGCGGTGCCCTTGAAGAGGAGGTGCTCCAGATAGTGGGTGGCGCCGTTCAGCGTGGGCGTCTCGTCGCGGGAACCGACGTGGGCCCAGATCCCGAAGGTCGCGGAGCGTACGGAGGGCAGGGTCTCGGTGACGACCCGCAGGCCGCCCGGCAGGGTGGTGCGGCGCACCGTGCCGATGCCGTCCTTGCCCTTGAGCAGGGTTTGGGTACGGGCGACGGCCCGCGTCTCCGAGGAGACACGGGCCGTCGCGCGCAGACTACGGGACGTCACTTGGCGGCGTCGTCCTTCGCGTCCTCGGAAGCGTCCTCGCCCTCGACCACGGGGATCAGGGAGAGCTTGCCGCGGGAGTCGATCTCGGCGATCTCGACCTGGACCTTCTGGCCCACACCGAGCACGTCCTCGACGTTCTCCACACGCTTGCCACCGGCGAGCTTGCGGATCTGCGAGATGTGCAGCAGACCGTCCTTGCCCGGGAGCAGCGAGACGAACGCGCCGAACGTGGTCGTCTTGACGACCGTGCCCAGGTAGCGCTCGCCGACCTCCGGCATGGTCGGGTTGGCGATGCTGTTGATCGTGGTGCGGGCGGCCTCGGCGGCCGGTCCGTCGGCGGCACCGATGTAGATGGTGCCGTCGTCCTCGATCGTGATCTCGGCGCCGGTGTCCTCCTGGATCTGGTTGATCATCTTGCCCTTGGGGCCGATGACCTCGCCGATCTTGTCCACGGGGATCTTCACGGTGATGATCCGCGGGGCGTTCGGGGACATCTCGTCCGGCGTGTCGATGGCTTCCATCATCACGTCGAGGATGTGCAGACGCGCGTCACGGGCCTGCTTCAGCGCGGCGGCCAGGACGGACGCGGGGATGCCGTCCAGCTTGGTGTCGAGCTGGAGGGCGGTGACGAACTTCTTGGTACCGGCGACCTTGAAGTCCATGTCGCCGAAGGCGTCCTCCGCACCGAGGATGTCGGTGAGGGTGACGTAGTGCGTCTCGCCGTCGATCTCCTGCGAGATCAGGCCCATGGCGATACCGGCGACGGGGGCCTTGAGGGGCACACCGGCGTTCAGCAGGGACATGGTGGAGGCGCAGACCGAGCCCATCGACGTGGAGCCGTTGGAGCTGAGGGCCTCGGAGACCTGGCGGATCGCGTAGGGGAACTCCTCGCGCGTCGGCAGGACCGGCACCAGGGCGCGCTCGGCGAGCGCGCCGTGGCCGATCTCGCGGCGCTTGGGGGAGCCCACGCGGCCCGTCTCACCGACGGAGTACGGCGGGAAGTTGTAGTTGTGCATGTAGCGCTTGCGCGTCACGGGGGAAAGCGTGTCGAGCATCTGCTCCATGCGGAGCATGTTCAGCGTGGTGACGCCCAGGATCTGGGTCTCGCCGCGCTCGAACAGGGCGGAGCCGTGGACCCGCGGGATGGCCTCGACCTCGGCGGCCAGGGTGCGGATGTCGGTGACACCGCGGCCGTCGATGCGCTTCTTCTCCTTGATCACGCGCTCGCGGACCAGGGACTTCGTCAGCGCGCGGTAAGCGGCGGAGATCTCCTTCTCGCGGCCTTCGAACTGCGGGAGCAGCTTCTCGGCGGCGAGACCCTTGACGCGGTCCAGCTCGGACTCGCGCTCCTGCTTGCCCGCGATGGTGAGGGCCTGGGCGAGCTCGTCCTTGACGGCGGCCGTGAGGGCCTCCAGGACGTCGTCCTGGTGGTCGAGGAAGACCGGGAACTCGCCGGTCGGCTTGGCGGCCTTGGCGGCGAGGTCGGCCTGCGCGCGGCACAGGACCTTGATGAAGGGCTTCGCGGCGTCCAGACCGGCCGCGACGACCTCCTCGGTGGGGGCGTCGGCGCCGCCCTCGATCAGCTTGATGGTCTTCTCGGTGGCCTCGGCCTCGACCATCATGATCGCGACGTCGCCGTCGTCGAGGGTGCGGCCCGCGACGACCATGTCGAAGACGGCGTCCTCAAGCTCGGTGTGCGTCGGGAACGCCACCCACTGGCCGCGGATCAGGGCGACGCGGACGCCGCCGATCGGGCCGGAGAAGGGCAGCCCGGCGAGCTGCGTGGACGCGGACGCGGCGTTGATCGCGACGACGTCGTACAGGTGGTCCGGGTTGAGCGCCATGATCGTGGCGACGACCTGGATCTCGTTGCGCAGGCCCTTCTTGAAGGACGGGCGCAGCGGGCGGTCGATCAGCCGGCAGGTGAGGATCGCGTCCTCGCTGGGGCGGCCCTCGCGGCGGAAGAAGGAACCGGGGATCTTCCCGGCCGCGTACATGCGCTCCTCGACGTCCACCGTGAGGGGGAAGAAGTCGAGCTGGTCCTTGGGCTTCTTGGAAGCGGTGGTGGCCGACAGCACCATGGTGTCGTCGTCCAGGTAGGCCACGGCGGAGCCGGCGGCCTGACGGGCCAGACGGCCCGTCTCGAAGCGGATGGTGCGGGTACCGAAGGCGCCGTTGTCGATGACGGCCTCGGCGTAGTGGGTCTCGTTCTCCACTAGCGATATCTCCTCGTCTGCGTCCCGCGCGCCCGTGTGGCGGGGGACGGGGGGCGGAGAAGCGCGCCGTGTGTGCTTGCCGGTCTTCGATCGAAGCCCTCGGGGTCTGCCCCGGGGGCCACTACCGAGGACCGGCGCGGCCGGGGACGCTTCTCCTCGTCGTGTCACCTGGCGCGGTACCGCCCTGTGCGGTGCCGCGCCGTGCTCACGGCACGGGGTGCCGTGGTGGTGCGGTGCGCCGGCGCGTGGTGCGCCGCCGCGGTCGTACGTGGTACGTCGTGGTGCTTTCGTACTGCGACCAGACTACAAAGCCGCAGTGACACTCCGCACGCAGAGCGGGTGCGACGGTGTGTGCCGTGCGTGCCGCGGGGCCTGCGGAGGGTGTGTGGTGCGGGCTGTCCGCACCGGCCGGGCGCTCCGCGGTGCCGCGGGGCGGTCGGCGCGGCGGGTTCCGCGCAATGCCGAAGGGAGCGGTCCCCTGGGGTGGGAACCGCTCCCTCTCACGGCGTGCTACTTGGCGCCCGCCGCGCCACGGCGGATGCCGAGGCGGTCGACGAGGGCGCGGAAGCGCTGGATGTCCTTCTTGGCCAGGTACTGAAGCAGACGGCGACGCTGGCCGACCAGGATCAGCAGACCACGACGGGAGTGGTGGTCGTGCTTGTGGATCTTGAGGTGGCCGGTCAGGTCCGAGATCCGGCGCGACAGCATGGCGACCTGGACCTCGGGGGAGCCGGTGTCACCCTCCTTGGTGGCGAACTCGGCCATGATCTGCTTCTTCGTAGCGGCGTCGAGCGACACTCGTACTCCTTGTTTCGTCTTCGTGAGGCCGCCGAGTGCCCCTGTCACAGCGCAGGGGATCTTCCATGACTCGGCAGGCAGGGTCCGCTGGGCGCTGCCTCCAGGTCTCGGAAGATCCGGGGGTGCGTACACACACGGCCGTCGACAAGGGTACCAGGGGGGCCGGGCGCGGCTGACGGGCCTGTCAGCTGGTCATCGCGCGGGCCTTGGCGTACACGTCGAAGACGGCGAGGGCCAGCGGGACCAGGGTGAGCAGGAAGAATCCCTCGGCGATCTCCAGGAAGCGGCCCCAGAAGGGGCTGACCCCGCCGCGCGAGGCGATCAGGCCCACGGCGGTGACGAGGGCGGCCAGCACGGCGAGCGCGGCGACGAGCCAGACGGTACGGATGTCCAGGGCGGCGCTGTCACCGCGCAGGGCGTCGCGCAGCAGGCCGGCCGGGGGGTTGAGGGCGAGGCCGAGGCCGAGCAGGACGAGCGAGCCGAGACCGGCGGCGAGGGTGGCGCCGACCTGGGCCGAGTAGCGGAAGAGCTGGGCGCGCAGCAGCAGGGACAGTCCGGTCGCGAGGGCGAGGAGCTGGCCCCAGACGTCGTCGGAGAAGCCGAGGACGGCGGCGGCGGCCACCGCGACCAGGGCGCAGCCGCCGACGAGTCCGACGAGGAGTTCATGGCCGCGGCGGGCCTGGGCGGCGATCCGGTCGGCGTCCACGGGCTCGGGGGGCGCGGGGTCGTCGCCGTAACTCCCGCTCGGGCCGTAGCCGCCGCGGGTGGTGCTGGGCGGGTCGAAGCCGATGGGGAGGCGGGCGAAGCGCAGCGAGAGGCCGGGCAGGAAGGCGAGGGTGCCGACGGCGAGGGGCGCGCAGATCGCGGCGGTCTCGACGGCGGTGAGGTCGGCGAGCAGGGCCACGAAGGTGGTGAGCAGGCCGATCGCGGCGGCGAGGACGAAGGCGACGAAGGGGCCGTCGCCGCGCGGGGAGGTGATGGTGAGGACCACGGCGGCGAGCAGGACGGCGGCGCAGGCCAGCAGGAACTGGAGTTTGCCGATGCCGTGGCCGTCGGCGAGGGGCAGCAGTCCGGAACCGGCGACGGCGAGGTTGGGGAGCGCGCCGAGGCCCAGCGAGATCGCGGAGGCGCGGTCGTCGTAGACGCGGGCGCGGACGGCGCCGAGGGTCAGCAGGAGGAGTCCGGCGACGGCGGCGAGGACGCCCGGGAGGCCGTTCATGTCGTGCCGGGGGTCGGCGGACCAGGTCACGAAGGCGATGAGGGTCGCGAGGAGTCCCCCGCCGGTGAGTCCGGCGGCGCGGGTCAGTTCGCCGCTCCACAGGGCGCGGTCCCGGGAGACGGCGTCGGCGACCGCTTGGGAGACGTCGTCGAAGACGGCGGGGGGCAGCGACTCGGCGAACGGGCGCAGGGTGAGCAGTTCGCCGTCGAGCACGCGCTGGGCGGCGAAGGTGCGGGCGCTGTCGAGGACGGTGCCGTCGCGGCGGACGAGGTGGTACCCGACGGGGACCGCGACACCGGAGCTCTGCTGGGAGAGCCGGAGGATCTCGGGGTGGAGGTCGGCGACGGGGACGTCGTCGGGGAGGGCCACGTCGATCCGGCTGTCGGGGGCGACGATGGTGACCCGGCAGAAGCCGAGGCCCGCGCCGGTGGTGCTCCCCGGTCCCCGTGCGCCGCTCGGGCCGCCGGGTCCGCCGGTCGTGGTGGGGCCGCTCGCCCCGCTGGGCGCGGAGGCCGTCATGCTCACCGTTCTGTTCCCCCTTCGGGTGGTGCCGCCGGACCGCGGGTCGCGGCGGCGGGCCGGGTTCGCCGGGTTTCGCCGGGTGGTGGGGCGCGGAGGTCCCGGGCGGGGTCCTCGGTCCTCGACGGTCCGGGTGGCCCGGGTGGTTCCGGTGGCCCGGCGGTACCGGTGGTCCGGGTGGTGCCGCCGGACCGCGGGGCGTGCGGCGGTGCCGTGCCGTCCCGTCGCCGTCCGGTGCCGTGGCGGCCGGCCGGGGAGTGCGGGACGTGTGGACATCCTGTGCCGGACCGGTTCCGGCCGCGGCCCCGGACCGTACCCAATGCCCCGGTTTGCTCGGCTCGTTCGTCGTGTGCGCCCGCACACGCAGCGCAGCCTATCGCCCACCGGGCCTATGGGATGTCAGTAGGATCACGCGCGCGGCCTATGTCCGCCTGACACGGGGCGGCGGACGGAAGATACGGGGCCGTCCACGGAATTGGTGCGTATGAGCCAGATCGTCGTCAAGCGCCCGCCTCGGGCTTTGCCGTCCGAAACACCCACGGGGGACATCGTCCTCCAACCACCGCCGGAACTCCCGCGCGGGCAGGACGAGGGCACCATGATGCAGCTCCTGCCGATGCTCGGCATGGGCGGTTCGGTGGTGTTCTTCTTCATGCCCACCGCGCATCCGTTCATGAAGGTCATGGGCATGGTGATGATCGCGTCCACGATCGCCATGACCATCGCCATGGTGGTGCGCTACCGGCGCGGCGCGCAGGGACAGTTGGCGGACCTGCGCCGGGACTATCTGCGGTATCTCGCGCAGACCCGGCGGTCCACGGTGGAGACCGCCCGCGCGCAGCGGGACGCCCAGTACTTCCTGCATCCCGCGCCGGAACAGCTCTGGGCGCTGGTCGCCGAGGGCAGCCGGGTGTGGGAACGCCGCTCGGGCGACGGTGACTTCGGACAGGTGCGGATCGGGCTCGGGCCGCAGCCGCTGTCCACCGCGCTGATCGCGCCGGAGGAGGGCGCGACGGACGGCCTGGAGCCGCTGACGCAGAGCGCGCTGCACCGGTTCGTCGCCGCGCACAGCACCCTCGACGCGCTGCCGATGGCGGTGTCGCTGCGCGCCTTCTACCACGTGACGGTCAGCGGGGACGCGCAGACGGCGCGCGGTACGGCGCGCGCGCTGGTCGCGTCGCTGGCGTCGCTGCACTCCCCCGACGATCTGCTGCTGGCGTTCGGCGTCGGGCAGCAGGACGCGGCGCACTGGGAGTGGACGAAGTGGCTGCCGCACAGCCAGGCGTCCGGGCTGGTCGACGGGGCGGGCACCCGGCGGATGATCGTGAGCGACGCGGCGGAGCTGGAGTCGATGCTGTCGGCGCGGCTCACCGGGCGTCCCCGGTTCCATCCGAACGGGGCGCCGGTGCCCGAGGAGCCGCATGTGGTCGTCGTCCTGGACGGGCTGTCGCTGTCGCCGGACTCGCTGCTCGCCGGCGCCGAGGGCCTTCAGGGCGTGACGGTCGTCGAGGTGGTGCCGGGTGATCCGGCCGGCGGCCGGGGCGATCTGTCGGTGGTCGTCCAGCCGCGTTCGCTGCGGCTGGAGGCGGCGGGCGGGCAGGTGTACGAAGGGGTGCCGGACGTCCTCGCGTACGAGGCGGCGGACGCGCTGGCGCGCCAGCTC
Organism: Streptomyces uncialis; assembly: GCF_001905345.1. Classification (GTDB taxonomy): domain Bacteria; phylum Actinomycetota; class Actinomycetes; order Streptomycetales; family Streptomycetaceae; genus Streptomyces; species Streptomyces uncialis. The sequence goes on along the minus strand of NZ_LFBV01000009.1, from coordinate 365,563 downwards.
GCGCCGCTGCGGATGGCGTCCGGCGGGGACGACGACGAGCCGCTGCTCGCGAACCTGGACTTCACCGAACTTCTCGGCCTCGGTGACGCCGCGTCGGTGGACACCCGGCGGACCTGGCGGCCCCGCTCGCTCGCGGAGCGGCTGCGGGTGCCGATCGGGGTCGGTGAGGACGGCCGTCCCGTGATGCTGGATCTGAAGGAGGCCGCGCAGGAGGGGATGGGGCCGCACGGACTGTGCGTCGGGGCGACGGGTTCCGGCAAGTCGGAGCTGTTGCGGACACTGGTCCTCGGGCTCGCGGTCACGCACTCGTCGCAGACGCTGAACTTCGTGCTCGCCGACTTCAAGGGCGGCGCGACCTTCGCGGGGATGGCGCAGATGCCGCACGTCGCGGCGGTGATCACCAACCTCGCGGACGATCTGACGCTGGTCGACCGGATGGGCGACTCGATCCGCGGTGAGCTGAACCGCCGTCAGGAGATGCTGCGGGACGCGGGCAACTACGCCAACATCCACGACTACGAGAAGGCGCGGGCCGCGGGCGCCCCGCTCCAGCCGATCCCGTCGCTCGTCCTGGTGATCGACGAGTTCAGCGAGCTGCTGTCCGCGAAGCCCGACTTCATCGAGATGTTCGTCCAGATCGGCCGGATCGGCCGGTCGCTCGGGGTGCATCTGCTGCTCGCGTCGCAGCGGCTGGAGGAAGGGCGGCTGCGGGGGCTGGAGACCTATCTGTCGTACCGGGTCGGGCTGCGGACGTTCTCCGCGGCGGAGTCCCGGGCCGCGCTCGGGGTGCCCGACGCCTATGAACTGCCGAACGTGCCCGGTTCCGGGTTCCTCAAGTTCGGTACCGACGAGATGGTCCGCTTCAAGGCGGCGTACGTCTCCGGCGCCTACCGGTCCGCCGCCTCGCGGGACATCACCGCCGGCGGGCCACTGCCGGTGGACCGGCGGCCGGCGCTGTTCACCGCGGCGCCCGTACCGCTGCACTACGTCAGCGTGCCCGCGCAGCGCACGGCCGGCCGCGGCGGCGAGGGCCAGGACGACGCGCTCGCGGACACCGTCCTCGATGTGATCGTGGGACGGCTGGAGGCCCAGGGCCCGGCGGCCCACCAGGTGTGGCTGCCGCCGCTGGACAGCCCGCCGTCGCTGGACTCGCTGCTGCCGGGTCTCACCCCGGTACGGGGCCGGGGGCTGACCCAGCCCGGCTACGAGGGCGCCGGCCGGCTGGTCGTCCCGCTCGGCCTGGTCGACAAGCCGTACGAGCAGCGGCGCGACCCGCTGTGGTGCGACTTCTCCGGCGCGGCCGGGCACCTTCAGCTGCTCGGCGGCCCGCAGTCCGGCAAGTCGACGCTGCTGCGCGCTCTGATCGCGTCCTTCGCGCTCACCCACACCCCGTACGAGGTGCAGTTCTACGGTCTCGACTTCGGTGGCGGCGGTCTCGCCGCGCTGTCCGGGCTGCCGCATGTCGGCGGCGTCGCGTCCCGCCTCGACCCGGAACGGGTACGGCGTACGGTCGCCGAGGTGTACGGGGTGCTGACCCGGCGTGAGGAGTACTTCCGGTCGGCGGGCATCGCGTCGATCGCGGACTTCCGGACCCGCCGGGCGCGCGGCGACATCTCGGTCGCGGACCAGCCATGGGGCGATGTGTTCCTCGTCATCGACGGCTGGGGCACGTTCCGCGCGGAGTACGAGGGGCTGGAGCAGGCCGTCCTGGACATCGCGTCACGGGGACTCGGCTACGGGGTGCACCTCGTGCTGTCGGCGTCCCGTTCCATGGAGGTCCGGTCGAACCTCAAGGACCATCTGATGAACCGGCTGGAGCTGCGGCTCGGTGACACCATGGACTCCGAGATCGACCGCAAGGTGGCCGTGAACGTGCCGACGGGAGTGCCGGGCCGGGGTATCTCACCGCAGCGGCTGCACTTCATGGCGGCGGTCCCCCGTATCGACGGGCTGTCGTCGGACACCGACCTCGCGGACGCCACGGAGGCGCTGACCGCCGAGGTCGCCCGGCACTGGGCGGCGCCCGGCGCGCCGGAGGTACGGCTGCTGCCCCGGGCGCTGCCCGCGGCCCAGCTCCCGCCGGGGCACATGTTCCCGGAGCGGGGGATCGCCTGGGCGCTGGACGAGGACAATCTGGAGCCGGTGTTCCTCGACTTCGAGCAGGACCCGTTCTTCCTGGTGTTCGGGGAGAGCGAGTCGGGCAAGACGAACCTGCTGCGGCTGCTCATCACCCGGCTGAGCGAACGGTACTCGGGCGACGCCTGCAAGATGTTCGTGATCGACAACCGGCGGGGACTGCTGGACGCGGCTCCCGCGTCGCACCTCGCCGAGTACGTGCCGATGTCCAACTCCATGGACCACCATGTCGAGGCGCTCGCCGATCTCATCCGGCGCCGCACCCCGACCGCCGAGGTCACGGCCCGGCAGCTGCGGGAACGCAGCTGGTGGCAGGGCCCGACGGTGTACGTGATCGTCGACGACTACGACCTCGTCTCCACCTCCAGCGGCAACCCGCTCGCCGCGCTCACCGAGCTGCTCCCCTTCGCCCGGGACGTGGGCGTCCGCTTCATCGTCGCCCGCTCGACGGCGGGCGCGGGCCGCGCCTCGTACGAGCCGTTCGTCCAGCGGATGAAGGAGCTGGGCGCGCAGGGTGTCGTCCTCGCGGGTGACCCCGGCGAGGGGGATCTGCTGGGCAACGTCCGCGCCCGTCCGATGCCGCCGGGCCGCGGCACGTTCGTCTCCCGCAAGCGCGGCAAGCCGCTCGTCCAGACGGGGGTGATGGAGCCGGAGCCGGAGCCGGAGCCGGAGGGCCGGGGGTAGCGGTTGGGGGGTGGGCGGCTGCCCCGAGAGGTGGGCGGCCGTCGGAGGGGTGGGCGGCCGTCGGGTTCGGCGCCCCCGCCCCGTCCCGCTGTACGGGGGGCTGCCCGTCCGCCGGATCGCGGGGACACCGCTACCCTCGGACCGTCACTTTCAGTGATTGGGTGTCACGTTCGAGTGCGGGCGTCGTCCGGGTGGCTGTCGCGAAGGGTCGCCGTGGACGGTTGACGCGGGTGGTTGACCGGTGGTTGACCGGGTGGCCGACGCGGGTGATTCGACGCAGGTGGTTGACCGAGTGGCTGACGTGGGTGATTCGACGCGGGTGGTCCGCGTGAGGCGTGGCGTATCGAGTCGGACCTGGTCGGCCCGTCGGGGCCGGCCCTGGGGGAAGGAGCCAGTCCATGGGCTGGGACGAGTGGGAAGAGTTGAAGGCGCGGGCCGCCGAACGGCAGTCGACGTCGATGCAGGTGAACCATGTGCCGGGTGATCCGGGGGGTACCGAGGCGAGCCTGGAGGTCCGTCAGAGCGATCTGGCGAAGATCGGCGACCACGCCTTCAAGCTGCATATGCGGCTGTGGGACGAGGCGCGGGTCCAGGTGGCCAGCACGGAGACGGCGGGCGCGGGCCTCAAGGGAGAGGGGTTCGCGCTGGGTGGCGCGCTGGAGCATGTGTCCACCCGGTGGGAGGAACAGGTGAGATCCCTGCGGGACGCCTGCGGCCATATCTCGAACCATCTGGAGTTCACCAAGAAGACCCACCGCGGCGACGACCACCACATCGGCAGCGCGCTGAACACCATCGAGACCCTGACCCAGGGCTTCGACGACCGGGTCGGCGGGCCGGGGGCGAGGAATCCGGTGTACGGAACCGAGAAGGAGAAGAAGGACAGCTGATGGATTTCGCAGCCTTACAGCACGCGGATCTCGGACCACTCGGCACCGCGGTCTCCGACTGGTCCACCCTGATAGGAAATCTGGAGACCCTGGCGAAGGCCGCGCGGGACGGACTCAAGGGGCAGGCGGACAAAGCGGTCTGGGCCGGTGTGAACGCCGCCGTATCGAAGACCTTCATCGCGAAGACCGCCGGCGAGTTCGACGACGCCCGCACCCAGGCCACCTCGATCCGCAACATCCTCCGTGACACCCGCGCGGATCTCCTGCTCCAGCGGCGCAACCTGGAGGAGGCCATCGGGCGGGGTGCGGCGAAGAATCTCACGGTCACCGCGACGGGCGACGGCGGATTCACCGTCACCATGCGCGTCCACCCCGACCGGGCGGGGAAGGGCGGCTCGGTGCCGGACCACGACGAGGCGGATCTCGTCGCGCTGCGCGACGAGGTGCAGAAGATCCTCGTGGCGGCCACGGAGATCGACGCCGGCGCGAGCAAGGTGCTGCGTGCGCTGGTCGACCAGAGCGAACTCGGTTTCTCGGAGGGCGCCTACAACGACCGCGACGCCGCGGTGAAGGCGGTACGGGAAGCCGAGGCACTGGCCGGGCTGGCCCGGCAGAAGCCGCAGGACCTGAGCGTCGCGGAGTTCGACCGGCTCGTCGCGGGACTGAAGCGGTACGCGGACGACCCGCTGTTCTCCGCGCGGTTCGCGGGTGAACTGGGCGCCAAGGGCACCCTGGAGTTCTGGTCCGGCATCAATGACCCCGGGCTGGCGGGTTACCAGCTGACCCAGGAACGCCGCGATCGTTTCGACGACCTTCAGAAGCACCTGGGTCTGACCCTGGCGCACGCGACACAGAGCGATTCGCATGCGATGAACGACTGGAAGCGCGAGATGACCGCGCTGGGCGGGAAATCGGTCGGCCCGCACGGCAGCCATCTCGGATTCCAGGTCATGAGCAGCCTGATGCGCTGGGGCGACTACAACGACCGGTTCCTGACGCGATACGGCCGCGCACTGGTCAAGGCGGAGAAGGAGTACAGCGAGAACGGCACCCGGAGCCCGATCGCCTGGCACCGCTCGGCCGCGGACCCGCAGCTCAACCACACCGGTACGGACACGGGCGCCGATCCCTTCACCGGCTTCCTCAAGGCACTCGCGAACAGCCCCGACGCGTCGACCACGTTCTTCGGGGACCCCTTCCTGGCGAGGGACGAGTCGGACCACGCCAAGGGCGGCATGACGAACTTCGAGTACCTCTTCGAAGAACGCGACTGGCCGCCGGACACCGACAGCAAGGGCGAGAGCAGCATCGCGGGCCGCAACATCCTGGCCCAGGCCCTGGAGTCCGCGGTGACGGGCCACCCGGCGGGCGAGATGCCCACGGCGGACACCCCGGCGCACAGCTACGAACAGGCCACGCTCATGGAACAGATCGTCCACTCGGTCTCGGAGAAGCCTGAGCGCTTGCTGGACCACAAGTACATGGCGGACAGCCTGGGGCAGATCTCGGCGGAGTACATGCCGGACATCAGCCGGGGCCTGAATCCACAAGCGGACGGCGAGGCCCGTCTCATGCCTGTCGCGGGGTCCATGGCCGAGCCCGGGGCGCAGGACCTCACCCGGTTCCTCTACACCCTGGGCCGAACCCCTGACGGATATGCCGCGGTCACTGTTGGCCAGCACAGCTATACGACGTCCCTGATGGAGTACCACTTCAGGAATCCCGACGCGTACATCTCCGACCCCCAGTTCAAGGAAGTGGAGAACCTGAAGGAGGGAGTCGGAAGTATCGCTCAGGTCGCCGGAGAGATCCAGGGCACGATCAGTGCGGGTCGCGCATACGAAGGGGAAGCCGAAGGGGGATCCAAGGACCGCGAGTACAACAATGCGCTGAATCAGGGCAAGGTCTGGGTCGGAAGCGCGGTCGGCATCGGGATCGGGCTGGGGAGCGCGGCGTTCATCGGACCCGGAGGAATCGTCGCTGGCGGATTCGCCGGAACCACTGCGAACGAGATCCTCGGGTCCTTGACCGAAGGGTCCATGAAAGACAGTGCGAACGAGGTGATCTACCGCAATGGTGAACAGCTCAGCGGCACCCAGGAGTCCACGTACAGACTCTTGGAGCAGGCAGTGGTGAAGGCCGGAGAACAATCCGGAAATCCGTCTCAGCACATCGAGTCAATCGTCGCAAGAAGTGCGCAGAACGGATTTACCGCTGCTCACTCCAACGTGGGGCTCTACGTGAACGGCCAAGGCGTACCGAAGGCTCTCGAAAAGGACTGATGCATCATGCCCGCAAAGCGAAAGAGATTACGCACCTATGTGGCCATCACCAGCAGCATGGTCATCGCCGGGGCCACGGCATACTTCTTCGACATTCCCCCATTCTCATCCCGAGCGGAAATCCACGCAGCCGACGTGTGTGCCGTCCTTGGTGAATCAGAGAACCTTGTTCCAGCCCTGAGAACTGCGCTCCCGGAATCATCGGAGTACTCGTTCAAAAATCGGGAGATACTGCTGGGCGAAATGTCCGATCGTCGATCCCAGAGATTCATTTGCCGAGTCGACGGGGAAGATGGAAACTTTTCTCGCCTGTTCACGTCAGACACTCGGATAGCTCTCGCGGAAAGCTCGCAGCTGTGGATCGAAAACTACGTGAATCCGTTCCGTCCGGAAGATTATCCCCTTAGGGAATTCAAGGCCGGAGACAAAGGCGTTGCCTCTATTCGGACCGCAGGGATCTTTGCCCCGTGCATACCTGATGGAAAGATCATCGGGGGGCAGTACAACATCAGCACGGTCGTCGCATTGGACCGGGACAACGACTCCGACGACGGCGACACCAGGCAGGCATTGATCGATATTGCCCGAAGCGCGGCCGAGTACGCCCACAAGAAGGCAAAATGTGAACTCCCGTCGAAGCTTTAGAGCGCTTCGGTCGGGCATGCGAAGTAAAGTAGGCCACGGCTTGTTGGCGAGCCGTCGGAGAAAATGCGGGAAGGGGTCGGGAGATGACCGAGGTTCAGGGTTCCGGGGGTGTGGAGTCCGCGGAGGATGTCCAGGCCCGTAAGGAGCGGGAGAAGGACGAGCTGTACGGGCTCGACATCTCCGGGGTCGAGTGGGTGAGCGCTCCGGGCACCGAGGAGCACGAGGAGCGCGTGGAGATCGCGTATCTCCCGGGCGGAGCCGTGGCGATGCGTTCCTCGCTCGACACGGAGACCGTGCTGCGGTACACGGAGGGCGAATGGCGGGCGTTCGTCCTCGGCGCCAGGGACGGCGAGTTCGACCTGACGCCCACCGCCCGCAACGGAGGACTGTCCGCGGAGGCCGGGGCGAGCCCGGCCCAGTAACGCGAGAGCGCCGGGGTGGGCACCTCCCGTGCGTGCCCACCCCGGCGCGTTCTCCCCTGGCGCCGCCGTCCTACAGGAAGTAGCTGGCGGCCTTCTTGTCGCCACCCATGTAGTCACCACCGGCCCGGCCGACGACCTGGCCGATGCCGACCAGGGCCTGGTGGATGTCCTGGGCTTCCTTGTCCCACTTCGCCTGTTCCTGGGTGTACATCGTGTGGGCCTCGCCCTCCCAGCCCGCGGCGACGGTCGCCACCGCGCGCTTGATGCTGGCCAGGTCCTCCTCCAGCTTCTTGGCCTGGTTCGCCAGCTCGGTGGCGGTCGCGTCGAGGCCGCCGTACCTGACGACGAGTTCGTCGTAGTTACCCGTGGACATCGGTATGTCTTCCTCTCGGAGAATGCTCGGATCGGTACACGCTGTGCCGTCGGCCGTACGGAATCGCTCCTACGGCTGCGGCGGGGCCCGCTAGTAGCCGTTGAAGCTCGACTGGGGCCCGCCGGTCCCCTGGTTGACGTTGATGCTCTGCACCGCCGCGCGGACCTCGTCCTCGCTGCCGTCCTTGATCTTGCGGCTCGCGCTCATCGCTTCGAGGAACTTCACAAGGATGTTGCCGATGCGCACCATCGAGGTGTTGATCTCGTGCTGCTTGCTGTTGAAGGCACCGGCGCCGATGCCCTTCCACTGGCCTTCGAGGCTGTCGATCGTGCCCTGAAGGCGATGCAGCTGGCCCTTGATGTTCTCGAACCGGGTGGCGATGTCCTGTTCGAGCTTGATCAGTTCTGAATCTGACAGCCGCTGGCCCTGAGACATGGCTGCGGTTCCCTTCTGTGATGGGGTTGGGGACGGGGTCGGCGGATCCGCACCGCTAGGGGCGGCTCCGCCGTGGGTGGATCAGGCGTTGCGCCGCTTGCGCACGAGGACGAACGCGCCTGCGCCGACGACCGCGACGGCGGCGGCCGAGCCGAGGATCAGACCGAGGTTGCCGCTGTCGCCGGAGGAACCGTCCGCGCTTGCCCCGGTCGCGGTCGCTTCGTCGTCCTTGGAGTCCTCGGAGCCCTTGGCCGGCTGTTCCGTCGAACCGCCGTTGTCGGCGGACGGCTTGTCGCCGGGGGCCGACGGCTTGTCTTCGGGCGCCGACGAGGTGCCCTCCGAGGGCTCCTTCGTTCCGGCGACGGGAGTCTTCTCGTTGGTGAGCGGGTTGACGTCGGCGGGGCCCGGGTCGATGTTCTTGTCCTCAAGGACCAGCCGGGGCCGGATCAAGCCGTAGCCGAGGTAGTCGCTCGGAGCGTCCTTCGGCCACTGACGTCCAGCCGTGTCGATCAGCGTCCGCAGCACCTGGTTGGCGGTCCAGTCGGGATGCGCCGACCAGATGAGAGCGGCCGAGGCGGAGGCGATGGCGGTGGCCTGGCTGGTGCCCCTGGAAGGGCAGTAGCGGGTGAAGGTCTCGTCACACCAGGCGGGCACGTTCACACCAGGTGAGGCGAGGTCGATGAAGTCGCCCTTCTGTGAGAACTTGCCAACGGTCCCGGTCTTGTCGGCGGCACCGACCCCGATCGCTTCGAGATACGCCGCCGGGTACGCCCTGAACTCCGTGTCAGGACCATCGTTACCTGCGGCCGCGAAGATCAGCTTTCCTTTGGAGGCCGCGTACTTGATGGAGTCCTCAAGTTCAGGGTCGGTGAACTCGCCACCCAGAGAGAGGCTGATGATCCGCGCATCCGAGTCGGCAGCTGCCTCAATTCCCTCAGGAACCGAAGCCGTCTTCTTTGTCTCGGCCTTGTCCGTCAGTTGTTCAAGCGCGACTCGCACAGGGATGATGCGACTGTCCGGAGCCAGCCCTCGGAGTCCGTCGCCTGCGCCGCTGCCGGCGATGAGCTCCGCCATGGTGGTGCCGTGGCCGTCGTAGTCCTTGACGGCCCCGTATGAGGCTGCACGCGGAACTTCTCCGGTGAGCACCTTGCCTCTGAGTGACGGGGTATTGGGATTCACCCCCGTGTCGACCACAGCGACCTTGATGCCCTTGCCCGTGCTGGACTGCCACATCTTTTCGGCCTGCATGGCGTTCATGTACCACTGCTGGCTCTGTACATCGTTGGCGACCGCGGCAGGGGCCAGCGCCACACCGGTCGCACTCGCTGCCGCGCACAGCACAGCCACCGAGGCGAATGCTCTCCGGGAGCGGCGCGAGAGAGACGCACCTGTCCTGCCGCGCCGCCTGATCCCTGGCCTCATGCTCGTCTCAGTCCTTGCCTGGCTCGATCGATCGCTGCTATCGGGTGCTGGCGGTGCTGCTGGAGGGCTCGTCGGGGTCAGCGCCGACATGTTCGGCCGAATCGTCCCGCTCCTCCTGAGCCGACCGGTCCGGCAGTCCCCGCCGACCGCCGGCTCGTCGGACCAGCCCGGTGCCACCCGTGGTGAATCCCCGGCCACCACTCGTTCGAGTGGAGCGCGTCGGGGTACCACCGACCACTCCGCCGGAACCCTGAACTGCGGGTCGGCTCGGCTGACGGCCACGGCCGTCCTGGTTGGTCACACCGATCACCCCGCTGCGGGCAGGGCCGCTCCCGCGCCCGGCTGTGGCCCTCGGCTGTGATGCCGACGCCGGGCCGGCCCCTCCGACGACGTTCCGCGATGCGCCAGAGCCCGCGGGGGTGGGCGTAGAGGTCATGGGCCGGCCACCGACGATGCCGCTGTTACCGGCCGGAGGCATCGGCCCTCCACCGGTACGCGGCATTGCCTGACCGCCGCGGGGCGAGCCCCCTGAGATGGCACGGCCGACCGGCGCCTGACCCGAAGCCGTCCCTCCAGGCACGCCTTGCCTTGTCGCACCCTGACCCGAGGCCGTCCCCCCAGGCATGCCCTGCCTTGACGCACCCTGACCTGTCAGAGGGGCCCGGCCTGAGGCGCTCGCAGGCACCCGGCCACTCGACTCGGTTCCGCCGGCGCGGGCTTGGCCCGGTCGGGACGTCGCCTGCGCCTGGCCGAGAGACCTGGCGGTGCCAGCGCCTGCCGATCGCGGGATGGCCACCACCACAGGCGGACCCCCGACGGCCGGAGGCAACGGCGGCGTACCAGCGACCGGTGCGGGTCCGCTTGGCGGAGCTCCGACCACCGGCGTCGGAGGCGCAGAAGCCGGAACCGTTCCGACACTCGCGATCTCGGTGCCTACAGTCGGTGCCTCGAACTCCGGCACCGCACGACCCGGCTGCACGACAGGGGTGGTTGTACCCTCCAGACCCACGCCTGGGCCAGCGGCAACAGCTGCTCGACTGCTGCCGTCCTGCACATACGCCTGAGTGCCGATTTGCGAAGTCTGCGCAGCGGGGCCGCTCTCAGCGCTGGTGGGTGGATCCGTAACCCTGCTTCTCCTGGGCTGCGGCACCCCCACCGCCGGCATAGGCGCGAACGTGGGGCCCTCCTGGGTGGACAGGACCTGTTCCGAGACCGCATAGAAGGACGCCAACCGGTTCATCTGGTTGATCGCCTCCTGGCGGTGCTTCTCCGCCTTGAGTGCGGCCGTGTAGTCCTCGTTGTCGCTGTTCCGCTTGTCCGGAGGGAAGTCCTCGGCCGCCTTGGGGTCGGCCCGGGCGTCGCGGGGCGGCATGGAGCTGCGGACGGACGCGAGGCCCGTGCCCGCCGCCGTGATCTGGGTACCGGCCACGTCCGCGAAGTCGGACAGTTGCAGGGCGTCGGATACCAGGGCCTGGCCCCAGCGCCGGAACGCCTCGCCCGCCTCACCCTCCCAGTCGGGCTGCCCGATATGGCCCTTGAGCGCCTCGGCCGCCTTCTTGATGGCGTCGCGGGCGTTCCACAGGGCGTTGCCCGCCTCTTCGAGTTCGGCCGGGTTCGTGTTCTGGACCAGGTCGATCATGTCGTTGAGGCGGTGGGACTCGAAGCTGGTGCGGCCGGGGCTGATGCTCGGCGCGTTGAAGAAGAAGGTGTTCTCCAGCAGATCGGAGACCTTGACCACCATGTCGGTGGCGCCGACCTGCTGGGCCACCCGTTCGAGGTCCGCCGTGTCCGGTGTGCTCTGGTTGTCGTCCGTCATGCCTACCACCCCGTCTCGGACTGCCTGTCGTCGGTGCGCTTGCGGCCGGGCGCGGCCAGCGACTCACGGAGAGTCGTCTGGATCGCCCAGAACTGCCGGCGGGTGTCCTCGTCGAGATTGTCGAAGCCGACGTCCGCTCCGTGGACGGCGATGCCCATCGACTCGATCTGCTGGCCCAGTGCCCTGGAAAGGGTCGTCAGGCGCTGGTGGACGCGGTTGTACTGGCCGAACAGGCCGTCCGCCTCGGCGAAGCAGCTGTTCGCGCTGGAGAGGGACGCCCGGGAGACCTGCTGGGAGCCGACCTTGCCGGAACTGCCCGGTGATTCCTCGAACTCGGACAGCACCGTGTCGATGCTCTTCTTGAAGGTCTTGAGCGCCGCGACCCCTCGGCGCAGATCCGCGCCGCTCATGTAAGAGGCGCCGCCCACACTGTCCGGAAGCCCCACTTCGTCCTCCCCCGTATCCCCGTGGCCTCGCCCGGTCGCACGTCCGAACGAGTGTGCGCGGGTGTGGCCCGCGCCCCGTCACTGTAGTCACCAAGCGCTACCAAGCCAACCGAGCTTTGTGAAGCCTGAGTTGTATAGCTGGGCGTTTGCCCGGTTTGCACCGCGTTGTTTGCCGTGTTCCTCCGTGACGGAGTCGTGAGGAGCTTACGGAGAGCTTGTCGCGGGGCGCATGAGTACGGGTACTCAATCGATCATCGGGTGTCCCGGCCGGCCGACGCGGCCCGTCGGCGGCCCGCGTCGCGCCAGGCGACCGCGACACCCGCGAGGGCGGTGGCGAGGACGGCGGCGGCGACCGTGACGTAGGTGGCGAGGCGGGCGTTGCGTTCGGACGCCGACTCGCCGAGGTCGACCTCGGGGGCGGTGGGCGCCTTCGCGCGGGTGACGCCCTCGGCGGCGGCCGGGGTCTCGACGGGGGTGTCGTCCTCGGTGAGGGCGCGTACGGGGTCGACGACGCCCCAGCCGACCAGGCGGTCGTGTCCGGCGACGGAGCGTTCCGCGGTCTGCTGGATCTGGGCCACGATCTGACGGGCGGTCCAGTCGGGGTGCTTGGCCTTGACGAGGGCGGCGACCCCGGCGACGTACGGGGCGGCGAAGCTGGTGCCGTTGTCGGAGCAGTGGCCGCCGCCGGGGACGGTGGAGACCATGTCGACGCCGGGTGCGGCGACCCCGACGAACTCGCCGGACTGGGAGAACGGGGCGCGTTCGTTGTTGCGGTCGGACGCGGCGACGGCGAGGACTCCCGGGTAGGAGGCGGGGTACGTCTCCTTGACGTTGCCGCCGAGGCCGTCGTTGCCCGCGGACGCGACGACGACCACGTCCTTGTCGAGCGCGGCCTCGACCTCCCGGCGCAGGGCGTCGGTGGGTTTGACGGCGTTCGCGGTGTCCTGGGAGATGTTGATGACGTCGGCGCCCTCGTCGACGGCGTGCCGGATCGCGCGGGCGAGGGTCGCGGCGGTGCCGTTGCCGTAGGCGTCGTTCTGGTGGACGGGGATGATCCGCGCGGCGGGCGCCAGTCCGACGAAGCCGGTGCCCTTGGCCGGGCGGGCCGCGATGATGCCCGCGACCCGGGTGCCGTGGCCGACGGTGTCGCTGGTGCCGTCGGCCTTGCCGCGCGGGACGGGCTCGCCGTCGTCGTCCTTGGGCTTGGGCGGGAGCGAGTTGAGGCCCTTGGAGGTGTCCACCGCGCGGGTGAGCTGCGGGTTCTTGATGTCGACGCCGGTGTCGATGACGGCGACCTGGACGCCCTTGCCGGTGGACTGGGCCCACAGTTCGTCGAGCAGGACGCGTTGCAGTGCCCAGGGGCGTCCGGGGTACGCCTTCGAGGGGAAGGTGCACTGTCCGGTGTCGGCGAGCGCGGGGGACGCGGCGGGCAGCACGGTCACCGTGGCGGTGGTGGCGGCGGCCGCGGTGAGGGCCGCCCAGCGGCGCAGGGTCCGGCGTCGGGCGGCGGGAGCGGGCGAGCGGGTCATGGCGGCGGCTCCCGTCACGCGCCCTGCGGCTGGCGGGCCGCGGCGGTCGACAGTCGGGGTCCGGTGGGCAGCAGGGCGGACCAGGCGGCCGGTACGGGGGTCGGCACGGCCCGCTCGTAGCCGAGACATGCCTGGGCGCGCTGGGCCTCCTGGAGCTGTTCCTTGCGCTGGGCGGCGGACATGCCGATGCCCGCGTCGTCGGAGGCGCTGTCGCTGTTGGACTGGAGGGCGTAGCGCAGCCCGGTGTCGGTGACGAGGAAGACGCCGCCGGTCTTGGTCTGGGCGCCCTTGACCTGGCGGAACAGCTGGCCGGAGCCCGGGGTGACATAGGCGCTGGAGGAGCCGGTGGGCAGCGGGGCGGGGAAGCCGGTGCCGGCCCACGTGCTCAGGGTGGTGGTGCCGTTGTCGCGGTCGACGGCGCGCAGGACGTTGCAGACGGTGTCGCGGCCGCCCGCGGCGATGTCGTTGACGGTGCGGGGTTCGGCGGTGGGCCAGTCGCGGTCGCCCGCGAACTCCCGGGTGGCGGGGGTGAAGGAGGCGGGTCCCACCTCGCGGGCCTTGCCGGCCTGGCCGAGGGGGTCGAGCTGGCGGCTGCTGAGCAGCAGCCGGGCGGTGAAGTCGGAGACGGGGGCGATCTCGTCGGGCAGCACGACGTAGTAGCGGGTGCGGTCGCCGTCGGGGGCCCGCAGGATCGTGCCTACCTTCTTCGTGTCCGTGTCGAGCGTGCCGGGCACGTCGGCGGTCGCGCCGATGGTTCCGTCGACGTCGGGGAAGTCGACGGGGTCCCCGTTACGCAGCGTGGCGAGCCATTGGCGGGAGACGCGCTGGGGGGCGCGGTCGGAGCGGACGAGGGTGCGCAGCAGGAGTTCGTCGTCCGCGGGGACGCGGTAGGCGGTGCCCTGGGCGTCGACGACGTAGCGGGTGCGGTCGGGGCCGGTGACGTACAGGAGTTCGCCGCCGCGCAGCCGGGAGGGGCCGTCGGTGAGCTTCTTCTCGCGGTCGGCGAGGACGAAGGTGGCCTTCTGGATGGCGCGTCCGCCCTGGCCGGGCTGTTCGCAGACGGCCCAGCGCTTGGCGGTGTCGGCCTCCTTGGCGGGCGGCAGCCGGTCGGGGGCGTAGGGGATGCCGAGGGTGGCTCCGTGCGGGATGCGGCCCTTGTCGATGACGGACTCGTCGACGCTGATGACCTTGCCCTGGTCGGGTTCGAGGAGGAGCTTGGCGGACGCCATGTTGAGGACGGGGTGCAGCTGGCGTTTCCCGTCGGTCTTCAGGACGACGTACCGGGTGGTGGAGTCGCTGGCGATGATGACGTTCTGGTACGGCTTGGACCAGCCGGGCGGGGCGGAGGGTTTGAACATGCCCCAGGCGCCGAAGACGGCGAGGACGATCACCCCGACGATCAGGCCGGGCACGATGCCGCGCAGCGGTCGCGGGGCGTCCTCCTCGGAGCCTCCCGGGGAGGGCTGGAGGTAGGCCGCGAGCATGCGGCGCTTCGCGAAGGTGTAGGCGTTGAGCTCGTCGCGCCGTGATGCCATCGGTGTGTGTTTCTCCCCGTGTCCCCGAGTGCCCCGAAGCGGGTGTGACGTGCCGGGCGATCGCCCGTGCGTCGTCGGCTTCGTGGTGCGTCCCCTGGTGCGCCACCGGTGCGGACGGCCGGGGACCGCGTTGTCAGACCGGGCACCTACTATGCCTGGTACGTGGTCGTGCGCGCGGGCCGGGTAGGGTGAGCGGCCCTTCAACCGCCTTGCCGATCAGCGGTTTTCGGGAGACTTCGGGGAAGTTCAGGGAATTCGGGGGATATGGAGTGATGGTTTCCGCCACGCGGTCGCGTTCGCGGTCCCGTTCGGGCCCCGCTGCCGGGCGTGGTCAGGGCCGGTCCCGGGGCCGTTCGGCGCGGGGGCCGGTGGGCCCGTCCGCCGGGGGCCCGTCGGTGTCGCCCCGCGCGGGGGCGCGTTCGGGGGGCGCGGGGGCGTCCCGTCTGCAACAGCTCGCGATGGTGGAGGTGGCCGTCGCGCTGGCGGTCGCGGCGTGGGTCGTCGATCCGGTGGCGCTGGCGGTGGTCGCCCCGGTGGCGCTGGCGCTGGTGCTGCTCGCGGTGGTGCGCCGTCGTGGGCGTTCGCTGCCGGAGTGGCTGAGGACGCTGGTGGCGTTCCGCGCGCGGGTGCGGCGTGCCAGGTCGGCGCCCGTGCCGGACCCGGGGACGGACCCGGCGCTCGCGCCCCTGGTGGAGTGCGATCCGGCGTTGCGGACCTATCGTCACACCCCCGGTGACAGCCGGGACCGGCGGCCGATCGGTCTGATCGGGGACGGCGCGTTCCTGACGGCGGTGCTCCAGGTGGAGTCGGACGCGACGGCGCTGCGCGCGGAGCGGGACCGGCGTCCGCTGCCGCTGTCGCTGGTGCGGGACGCGCTGGAGGTGGACGGCATCCGGCTGGAGTCGGCGCAGGTCGTGGTGCACACCCAGCCCGCGCCCGCGCTGGGGCTGCCGCAGGACTCGATAGCGGTCACCAACTACACGCGGCTGGGCGCGGGGGCGGGTGTCCCCGCGGTGCGGATCACCTGGGTGGCGCTGAAGCTGGACCCGGAGCGGTGTCCGGAGGCGGTCGCCGCGCGCGGTGGCGGGCTGACGGGGGCGCAGAAGTGCGTGGCCCGGGTGGCGCAGCATCTGTCGAGCAGGCTGACGGGTGCCGGGTTCCGGGTCACGGTCCTGACGGACGAGGAGCTGACGGCCGCGGTGGCGACCTCCGCGGGCGCCAATCCGATGGTCACCGTGCAGGCGGCCACCTCGGGGCGGCGGCAGCGGCGTACGGAGGAGTCCAGCCGGGACTGGCGCTGCGACAACCGCCGTCACACCACGTACTGGGTGCGGCGCTGGCCGCAGCTGGGTGGTGCGGGGGCGTCGCTGGCGCAGCTCGTGGCGTTGCTGACGGCGGTGCCCGCGCTGGCCACCACGTTCAGTCTGACGCTGAGCGGCGCGGGTCGGGAGGTCGGGGTGCGGGGTCATCTGCGGATCACGGGGCGCAGCGAGACCGAGTTGACGGCGGCGCGGCGTGCGCTGGAGCAGGCGGCGCGGGACGCCAGGGTCGGACTGTCCCGGCTGGACCGTGAGCAGCTCCCGGCCGCGTTGGCCACCTTGCCGTTGGGGGGAGCCCGCTGATGGCTTTCGCTTCCACACAGTCCGCCGGCGGGTCCGGCGGAGGGCAGTCCCCGGGGCCGTTCACGGGCGCGGGTTCCGCCGGTACGGGTTCCACTGGTCCAGGCTTCGCCGGTACGGGGCAGGGGCCGGGGTACGGGGCGCCCGGCGGCGGGCAGCCGGGCGGTTATGCCGGGGGCGGTCCGTCCGGGACGGGTGGTCCGGTGGCCGGTGCGGGCGAGGCGCCGGGTGCGTCCCCGGGCGGTGTGCGGGCCCGGGTGCGGGCCGGGTTCGGGCTGATCGGGCCCCGGCATCCGCGCCAGACGCTGCCCGTGGAGCAGTTCGACTCGCTCACGCTGCCCCTCGGGGACGACGGTGTGGTGATCGGTGTCGACGCCGAGGACCGGCCCGCGGTGCTGGGGGTGAACCGCCCCACCCCGTACGACGTGGTGCTGATCGGCGGGCTGTGGACCGCGCAGGTGCTGGCGCTGCGGACGGCGGCGACGGGCGCGCGGCTGGCGGTCGAGACGGGCCGGGCGCCGATGTGGACGTCGCTGGCGCAGGCGGCGGGCGGCGCGGTGCAGTGCGTGACGCTGTACGACGTGGGCCAGGTGCCGCCGCTCGGCGCGTCCGCCGGTGGTCCGGTCGTCGTGGTGCGGGACTGCGGTATGCGTCCCCCGCGCGGGCGGGTGATGTCGGCGCCGTGGCAGACGGTGGTGACGCTGCTGCCGTATCTCAGTCCGGTGGCGCCCCGGTTGATGCGTCAGGCGCGGCTGGTGGGTGTGCAGCGGGTGTCGCCGGACGAGGCCGCGGAGATAGGCCGGGTCCTCGGGCTGCCCCCGGAGGACGTGGCGTCGCTGCCGACCCTCGCGGACGGTGTCACCCTGTGGTGCGCGGACCGGGACCGCCACTATGTGATGACACGGCCCACGGACATCGAGGAAGGCCTGCTCGGGCTGCCCCGCCGGATGGACTGATCGCCCGGGTCCGGCCCCCGGAAAGCACGGGTGGCGGGGGGACACACACATGTTCCGGGACAATCAAGGGCATTGACACCGGGAGACGTCGAACGCGTTGACGAGGGCCCGTGTTCGGGCTTGACCGGCTTTGTCCGGTACGGGCGCGCGTGCGGGTGCCGCCGCCGGGCAGTTCTGACGGGACGGGGGACAACGGCGGGCCGACGGGCCTGCCGTACGGGCGCTCGCGGTGATTAGGCTGGGACCGGGCGCGCCTTCGTCACCCGTGAGCGGTCGCTGGTGGCCCCGGGGTGAAGCCCTGGCGGACCGGTCGTACCGGGCCGCCGGGAGCGGTGCCCCACCATCGCGGCAAGCAGGGTGCTCGAACCACACCAGGAGGAATTGTGAACAGCGATCGGGACGGGAAGCGCGGGGGCTGGGCTACACCCGACGATGACCAGTCCGACGCCGAGTCCGCTGTGGAGACGACGGGCGAGTTCACCATCGACTACGCCCCGCCCGCCTGGTACACGCAGAACGCCTCGGGGAGCGCGGGTGAGACCCCGTCGGCGTCCCCGGCGCCGGTCGCGCCCGCCGCGTATGCGCCGCCGCCCACCGGGGCGGCCGTGACGATGCCCCCGCCGCCGGGTGAGTTCGCACCGCCCGCGGCGGAGGCGACCGGTCGGCCGGACGCCACCGGTCCGTCGGGACCCACCGGTCCGTCGGGGGGTGCCTCGGTGCCCGGGTTGCCGTTGGGAGCGGGGTTCGAGCCTGTCGCGGCACCCGGTGGGACGCCCGCCGGGCCGGGTCCGGCCGTGAGCGCCCCTGTTCCGGGGTATCCGATGCCCACCGGTACGCCGACGACGGCCCCCGGGACGCCCCCGCCCCCTCCGGCCGAACCGCCCGCCGTGCCTGCCGTGCCCGCCGTGAACGCGGGTGCCGCCGAGGCCGGTTCGGGCGGTACGAGTGGTACAGGGAGTACGAGTGGTACGGGCGCGGGCGGCGCGGGCAGTGGGGATCTGGAGAGCGGGGCGACCATGCGGATCTCCTCCGCCGCCCTGAAGCGGGAGTTCTCGCAGCGGGCACAGGAGGCCGTGCGCCCCGGTGCGACGGGTGCCGCCAGGGACCCCGGTACCGGTGATGCCGCCGCGCCCGCCGCTGGTGACCCGAGTGGTCCGCAGGGCCACGCGGGCAGCGGGGACGCCGTGGTACCCGGTCCCCGTACGCCGTCCGCCGACCCCGCGTCCGGACCCGGCGCGGACCCGTCCCGTACGGAGTCCGCGGTCGCGTCGTCCGGCGACGGGTCCCGGGGCGAGGGCACCGGCTCCGGAGCCGCCCCGGAGTCCCCTACGCCGGACACCTCAGCCGCTGAGGCCGCTGAGGACGACGGCACCGCCGCGTCCACGACCGCCGCCACGGCCGACTCCGTCGAGGGGGTCTCCCCCGGCAGCGGTCCGCCCGCCCCGGTGCCCGGTCAGGCCGGCGGTGACGCCAAGAGTGGCGGCCACCTGGGGGCCGGCCCGGAGAACAGCGCCGACACGGCCGAGGGCACGCCGGGTGACGTTCCGGCGGACATCCAGGACGCGGTACCCCCCGTGCCGTCCGCACCGGCTGTTGCTCCCGTCGCCGACGGCACCGCGACGGACGGCCCCGGTACGGCTCCCGGTACCGCTCCCGACGGGGCGGACCACGGCACACCGCCGCACTGGACCCCGCCCCCCGCCCCGCAGGACGGACTCCCGCCGCTGCCCCCCGCCTTCCAGCCCGCCACCCCGGGCCCCGCCGGACAATGGCCCGTCACGGACCGCCCGGGACCCGGCGCCCCCGTGACACCGCAGCTCCCGCCGCCCGCGCAGCCCCCGGGCGTACCGCAGGCACCGCAGGGCGCGCCCGGCGCCTGGGCCGGTCCTGGTGCGCCCCTGGCCGGTCCCGGCACGGCACCCGCCGGATCTGACACACCGGCCGTCCCCGGGCAGGCCGCACACCCCGGCCACCCCGGCCACCCCGCACAGCCCGGCCAGCCCGCCCACCACACGGCACCCGTGCCGCCCCCGCCCGCGTCGGCGCCCGGCGCGTACCCCGTGCCCCAGGCGCCCGCGCACCCGACGGGTGGTCAGCCCGTCCCCGGTGGATACGGCTTCCCCCAGCCGGGCCAGGTGCCCACCGGACAGCCGCCGCTGCCGGACCCGTCCGTGGCGCAGGGCGGCGGGTACGGCTTCCCGCAGCAGCCCGTTCCCCCGGTGGCCCAGCCGCCCGCGTTCCCCGCCCAGGAAGGGTGGAACCCGGCCGCGCCGTCGTCGTACCCGCAGCCCTCCCAGGCGGCGCACCACCCCCAACAGCACGTCCAGCAGCCGCCCGCCGCACCGCCCGGCCCCCCGCAGGGACAGGTGCCGGGCGGGCCCCTGCCCGGACAGCAGCAGCCGTACCCGCCGGGACCCCACCAGTCCCAGCCGCAGGCACAGCCTCAGCAGGGAGGCGGCTACGGCTTCCCGCAGGCACCCGGCCACCCCGGCGCCCAGCCGCAGCAGGCACCGCAGCCGCAGCAAGCCCCGGGCATCCCGCCCGCCCACCAAGGCCACCAGAGCCACCAGGGCCACCAGGCTCCGCAGCCACCGCACGCCCCTTGGCCGGAGCAGGCGCAGCCGCAGCCCCAGCAGGCACCGCAGGCACCGCAGCCGCCCCAGGCATCGCAGCCGCCGCAGCAGGGTGGGCCGGGGCAGCCGTTCCCGGCCGACCCCCGGGCGGGCAGCGCCTGGCCGCAGCCGCTCCAGCACGACCAGCGCGAGCGCACCAACCCCGGTGCCCCGCTCGGGTACACGGCCGCGGTGGAGCTGTCGTCGGACCGGCTGATCGGCAAGAAGCAGAAGGCGCGCAGCGGCAGGCCCGCTGCGGGTGGTTCGCGGTTCAAGCTCGGCGGCAAGAAGGAGGAGGCGGAGCGGCAGCGCAAGCTCCAGCTCATCCGTACGCCCGTGCTGTCCTGCTACCGCATCGCGGTGATCAGCCTCAAGGGCGGTGTCGGCAAGACGACCACGACGACCGCGCTCGGGGCGACGCTGGCCACCGAACGCCAGGACAAGATCCTCGCGATCGACGCCAACCCCGACGCGGGCACCCTCGGGCGCCGGGTGCGCCGGGAGACCGGGGCGACCATCCGTGACCTGGTGCAGGCGATCCCGTACCTCAACTCGTACATGGACATCCGCCGGTTCACCTCGCAGGCGCCGTCCGGTCTGGAGATCATCGCCAACGACGTCGATCCGGCGGTGTCCACGGCGTTCAACGACGAGGACTACCGGCGCGCGATCGACGTGCTCGGCAAGCAGTACCCGATCGTGCTGACGGACTCCGGCACCGGGCTGCTGTACAGCGCGATGCGCGGGGTGCTGGACCTCGCGGACCAGCTCATCATCGTCTCGACGCCGTCGGTGGACGGGGCGAGCAGCGCGAGCACGACGCTGGACTGGCTGTCCGCGCACGGGTACGCGGATCTGGTGTCCCGTTCGCTGACGGTGATCTCCGGGGTCCGTGAGACCGGCAAGATGATCAAGGTGGAGGACATCGTCAGCCACTTCGAGACCCGGTGCCGCGGTGTGGTCGTCGTGCCCTTCGACGAGCATCTGGCGGCCGGGGCCGAGGTGGACCTCGACATGATGCGGCCCAAGGTGCGGGAGGCGTACTTCCAGCTGTCGGCGCTGGTCGCCGAGGACTTCTCACGGGCGCAGCAGGCCCAGGGCCTGTGGACGTCCGACGGGAATCCGCCTCCGCAGCTGGCCCCGCCGATGCCGGGTCCGTACAGCCACGGCCAGGCGCAGCAGGCTCCCGCGGCGCCGGGCCAGGTTCCCGGGCAGATGCCCGGTCAGGTACCCGGGCAGCCGCCCGGTCAGGTACCGGGGCAGATGTCCGGCCAGGTCCCCGGGCAGATGCCGCCGGGTCAGCTTCCCGGGCAGCAGCAGCCGATGGGCGGGGGCGGGTACCCCGGCGCCGGTCAGGCGTACGCCCCGCAGGAGGGCGGCTACGGATGGCCGCCGCACCCCGGTGGGGCGGCGGCGGGTCCTCCCCCGGGGATGCCCCTGCCTCCCGCCGGGGCGCCGTACCCCTACGCCGGTGCCGGTACCGATCAGCCCATGGCACCCGGCGCGGTGCCCCCGCAGATGCCTCAGCCGCCGCAGGGTCCCCCCGCTCCGGCGGGTACGGAGGAGGGGGACTCCCCCAGCCGCTGAGGTCCCGCCCTCGAACGTGTCGACGAACGAGCTCACCCACATGGGTGACCCGTGGCCGGCCGGAGACGCTTCTCGCAGGCGTCCCCGGCTTTTCGGCGTGTGCCGACGGGGCAGGCGGGACGCGTGTGGGCCAGGTGGACCAATTTCCGCCGCGAGGGGGCTGGAGGGCTTGTTCTCGCAGGCCACGTCGGGGGCGGGGGTCGTTGACGGGACGTACCTACGCTGATAAACACACAAGCAATCCTGTGTCTCATCAACAAGCCGTCCCTGCGTGAGTCATGACGCGAGGTCATCGATCGATGGACCCAGATCCGCACGGCCCACCCCCCACATTCCCCCCACCCCCCAGGCCCCCCTCACTCCCCCCCCCCCCACCCCGCGCCCTCCCGCCCGGTACCGTCCCACCGCGTACCGCGCCGCCCGGTGCCCTCCCGACCCGTACCGTCCCGCACCGCGGCGTTCCGTCGGCCGCGCTCGCCGCCGCCCTGGTCCTGCTCGCGCTGCTGCCCGTGCTCGGTGCCGCGCCGGCGTCCTGGGACGGGACCGGCGCGCGGGTGTCCGGCCGGGACGAGGACCGGCCTCGGCGGACCCTCAAGGTCGCCGTCTCGCAGAGCGTCGACTCGCTGAATCCTTTCCTCGCCACACGGCTGCTCAGCACCAGCGTGCACCGGCTGATGTACGAGAACCTCACCAACTACGACCCGGCGGACAGCCGTCCCGTACCGGGGCTCGCGACCGCGTGGAAGCCCTCGTCCGACAAGCTGACCTGGACGTACACCATCCGGGAGAACGCCCGCTGGTCGGACGGCAGACCGGTCACCGCGCGGGACGCGGCCTGGACGTTCACGACGATGATGACCGACGAGGACGCGGCCACCGCGAACGGCAGTTTCGTCACCAACTTCCGTGAGGTGACCGCGCCGAGTGCGACCCGGCTGGTGATCCGGCTGAAGAAGCCGCAGGCGACGATGGCGGCGCTGGACGTGCCGATCGTGCCCCGGCACATCTGGTCGAAGGCCGGGGACCTCGCGGAGTTCACCAACGACCGGACGTTCCCGGTGGTCGGCAGCGGTCCGTTCGTCCTGACGGGGTACAAGGCGGACAGCTATGTACGGCTCACGGCGAACCCGGTGTTCTGGCGGGGCGCGCCCGAGTTCCACGAGCTGGTCTTCACGTACTACAAGGACGGTGACGCGGCGGTGGCCGCGCTGCGCAAGGGCGAGGTGTCCTTCGTCCAGGGGCTGACGCCCGCGCAGGCGAGGGCGCTCGCCGACGAGCCGGGGGTCACCGTCAACGACGCGCCCGGCCGCCGTTTCCTGGCCCTGGCCACCAACCCGGGCGCCCGCGCCCAGGACGGGCGGGTCTTCGGGGACGGCCATCCGTCGCTGCGGGATCCACGGGTGCGGCGGGCGCTGTTCATGGCGGTGGACCGGGACATGCTCGTCGACAAGGTGTTCCAGGGGTACGCGGTGCGCGGCGAGGGCTACATCCCGCCGCGCTTCAGCCGGTACCACTGGCGACCGGCCGCCGGTCAGCGCGTCCCGTACGACCCGGGGGAGGCCGCGAGGCTGCTCGACGGGGCCGGGTACCGGAAGAACGCCGAGGGCCTGCGGACCGGCGCCGACGGGAAGCCGATCACATACCGGCTGCTGTGCCACGCCACGGACCCGAACGACAAGGCCATCGGGCGCTATCTTCAGGAGTGGTACGCCGGGCTCGGCCTCGGACTGCGCGTCGACTGCCTCGACAATGTCACCGACCCCTGGACCGCGGGCGAGTACGACCTGGCGTTCGACGGCTGGTCGGTGAACCCGGACCCGGACTTCGTGCTGTCCATCCACACCTGTGCCGCGCTGCCCGCGACCCCCGGCGCGCCGGGTGCCACGGACAACTTCATCTGCGATCCGCGCTACGACGGCCTGTACGGGCGCCAGCGCGCCGAGTACGACCCGGCCGCGCGCGCCGCGCTGGTCCGGCGGATGCAGTCACGGCTGTACGACACGGGCTATATGAACGTGCTGGCGTACCCGAACGCGGTCGAGGCGTACCGGTCCGACCGGATCGCGTCGATCACGACGATGCCGGAGGCGGCGGGCAACATCTACGGCCAGGACGGCTACTGGAGCTGGTGGTCGGCGACCCCGGCCGAGCCCTACGGGGCCGGGCCGGGCGGCGGGCCGCCGACGGGGGCCCTCGTCGGGATCGCGGCGGCCGGGACACTGCTCGCGGGCGGCGCCGGGGCACTGGCGCTGCGCCGCCGCCGGACGGTGGACGACCGTGAGTAGCGTCCGGGCGGAGCCCCGCGCGGACGGGACCGTGCCCGGTGCGGAACCCGCCCCCCGCCGGCGGACCGGGTCCGGCTACGGGCGATACGTCGCGGGTCGTCTGACGGGTGCGGCGGTGTCGCTGCTGGCGGTGCTGGTGACGGGGTTCTTCCTGTTCAGGCTGATCCCCGGTGACCCGGTGAAGTTCATGACCGGCGGCCGTCAGGTGTCGGTGGAGCAGCTGGCCGCCTACCGGCGCGAGTTCGGTCTCGACCTGCCGTGGTGGCGGCAGTTCACGGACTACTGCGGCAAGGCCCTGACCGGGGACCTCGGCACGTCGTACCAGTTCCGCACCCCGGTCATCGACAAGATCACCGAGGCGCTGCCGAACACCCTGCTGCTGACGGGGACGGCGTTCGTGCTGTACACGGCGCTCGGGCTGTTCCTCGGCACCCGGGCGGCCTGGCGGGGCGGCGGGTTCGGGGACCGTTTCCACACGGGTCTCGCGCTGACGCTGTACTCGGTGCCGTCGTTCTGGCTGGGGCTGCTGCTGATCGTGGTGTTCTCGGTGGGCGCGGGTCCGGTGCCGGGGTTGTTCCCGACGGGCGGGATGGAGTCGGGGGACACGACGGGCTTCGCCTACGTGCTCGACGTCGCCCATCATCTGGTGCTGCCGGTGGTCACCCTGGTCGCGGTGGAGTACGGGCAGACGCTGCTGGTGGCCCGCTCCGCGCTGCTGGACGAGAAGGGCGCCGACTATCTGACGACGGCCCGTGCGAAGGGCCTGCGCGATGTCCAGGTCAAGCGGCGGCACGCGGTGCCCAACGCGGCGCTGCCGACCGTGACGCTGGTCTTCGTGAACCTGGGGCGGGTCGTCGCGGGCACGATCCTGGTGGAGACGGTGTTCTCCTGGCCGGGTCTTGGCGGGCTGTTCTACCAGGCGCTGAGCGTGCCGGACCTGCCGCTGGTGCAGGGGCTGTTCCTGGTGTTCGCGGCGGCCGTGATCCTGATGAACATGGTGGCCGATCTGATCTGTCCGCTGCTCGATCCCCGGGTGGGCCGATGACCACGGAAAGCGTTGCCGTCCCCCCGCCGGGCGAGGCCGGGGCCGGTGCCCTGGGTGCCGGTGCCCCCGTCCCCGAGCCGCGCGGACCGGGCCCGCGTGCCCTGGCCAGGCGGCGAAGGCGGCACAGCGCGGCCCGCTTCTGGCGGGCGTACCGCACCCGGCGTTCGGGGATGTTCGGGCTGGCCCTGCTGGTACTGCTGGCGCTGCTCGCGCTGACCGCACCGCTGACCGTCGGGGCGGAGGTGCGGAGCGTGACCCGGGCGACCGGCGGGCCGATGGAGGGCCCGAGCGGCGCGTTCTGGCTGGGCACGGACCAGTTCGGCCGGGATCTGTGCGGGCTGCTGGTGTGGGGCGCGCGGGTGTCGCTCATGGTCGGGCTGCTCGCGGCGGTCCTGTCGGTGGCGATCGGCGCGGTGGTGGGGGTCACGGCCGGGCACTTCCGGGGCTGGTACGCGACGGTGGTCATGCGGGTCACCGACTGGTTCCTGGTGATGCCCACACTCGTCCTCGCGATCGCGCTGGCCACCGTGCTGTCCCGGTCGCTGACCACGGTGGTGCTGGCCATCGGGGTGACGACCTGGCCGACGACCGCCCGGCTGGTCCGGGCGCAGACCCTCGCCGTGGAGTCCCGCCCGTACATCGAGCGGGCCCGCGCGCTCGGCGGCGGCCACGGTCACGTCATGAGCCGTCATGTGCTGCCGAACGTGATGCCGCTGGTGCTCGCGCAGACCACGCTCGGGATCTCCGGCGCGATCCTCGCCGAGGCGACGCTCGCGTTCCTCGGGCTCGGTGATCCCACGGTCACCTCCTGGGGCGGGATGCTCCAGGACGCGCGGGAGGCGGGCGCGGTCAGCGCGGGGCACTGGTGGTACCTGGTGCCGCCGGGCATCGCGATCGCGACGGTCGCGCTGGCGTTCACCCTGTGCGGACGCGCGGTCGAGTCGGTGCTGAACCCGAGGCTGGGAGCGACAGGATGAGCGGGCCACTGCTCCAGGTACGGGATCTGACGGTGACGTACCCGGGCGGGGCGGCGGCCGTGCGCGGGGTCGATCTGACGGTGGCGGCGGGCCGCAAGCTGGGTATCGCGGGCGAGTCCGGCTGCGGCAAGTCGACACTGGCGCTGGCGCTGCTGCGGCTGCTGCCGCCCGGGACCCGGACGGGCGGCGAGATCCTGCTCGACGGCGAGGACGTGCTCACCATGCGGTGGGGACGGCTGCGGGCGGTGCGCTGGGCGGGGGCGTCGATCGTCTTCCAGGGCGCGATGCACTCCCTGAACGCGGTACGCCGGGTCGGGGACCAGATCGCCGAACCCCTGCTGCTGCACGGCCGGGTGACCCCGGGGCAGGCGCGGCGGCGCACCGCCGAACTCCTCGAACAGGTCGGCCTGCCCGCCGCCCGCGCCGCCGCCCATCCGCATGAGCTGTCCGGCGGGCAGCGTCAGCGCGTGATGATCGCGATGGCGCTGGCGTGCGACCCCCGGCTGATCATCGCGGACGAGCCGACGACGGCGCTGGACGTGATGGTCCAGGCCCAGATCATGCGGCTGATCGAAGGGCTCGTCACCGACCGCGATCTGGCGCTCGTCCTGATCAGCCACGATCTCGCGGTACTGGCGGACACCTGCGACCGGCTCGCGGTGATGTACGCGGGCCGGGTCGTCGAGGAGGGCCCGGCCCGCGCCGTGTACGAGGACGCCCTGCACCCTTACGGCCGGGCGCTGTCGGCGGCGTTCCCCCGGATCGGTGACCCCGCCTCCCGGTTCGCCCCGCGCGGACTGCCCGGCGACCCGCCGGACCCGTCGGCGCTGCCGCCCGGCTGTTCCTTCCATCCGCGCTGCACGGCGGCCCTCGACACCTGCGCCGAGGACGACCCCGCGCTGCGCGGGACCGAGGACGGTCGACGGCGCGCGGCGTGCGTCCTGGTGGGGGTCGGCGATGTCCCGGGCCCGGGAGCCGTCCCGGCGGCGGAGGCCGTCCCGGTGCCGGGGGCGGTCACCGAAGCGGGCGGGCCGGGCGGCGGACCTGCCGACGGGCCCAGGGCGCCGGAGACCGCGCCCGGCCAGGAGCCGGAGGACGGCGTGAGGAGCGGGACGACACCATGAACGCTGACCACGACGGCATCGGCCACGGCCCGGGGGGCGACGGAACCGGCCCGGCGGGTGACGGGAACGGCCCGCGGTACGACGCGAGGGGACCCCACGGCAACGGGGACAGCCCGGGGAACGACGGACCCGGACCGCACGGCGGCGCAACCGGCCCCGGCAACGACGGGACCGCGCCACCGCTGCTCAGCGCCCGCGACCTGCGGGTCGCCTTCCCCGGCAGGCGGGGCGCGGCCGAGGCCCGCGCGGTCGACGGTGTCGACCTCGATCTGCGGCGCGGCGAGATCGTCGCCCTGGTCGGTGAGTCCGGCTGCGGCAAATCGACCCTGGCCCGCACCCTGCTGGGGCTGGTGCGCCCCACCTCGGGCACGGTCGGCTTCGCCGGGAAGCCGCTGGAGTACGGCGGCCGGGCCCTCAAGGCGTACCGCCGCCGGGCGCAGCTGGTGCTCCAGGACCCGAGCGGATCGCTGAACCCACGGCACACCGTGTACGACGCGGTGGCCGAAGGGCTGCGCATCCACCGGTACGGGGGCGACGAGCGGGCGGCGGTGACCGGGGCGCTGGCCCGGGCGGGGCTCCGGCCGCCGGAACGGTTCCTGCTGCGGTACCCGCACGAGCTGTCGGGGGGCCAGCGGCAGCGGGTGGTGATCGCGGGCGCGCTGGTGCTGGAACCGGAACTGCTCGTCGCGGACGAACCGGTGGCCTCGCTGGACGCCTCGGTGCGCGGGGAGATCCTGGCGCTGCTGCTGCGGCTGCGCGCCGAACTGGGGCTGGCCGCGCTGGTGGTGACGCACGATCTGGGCCTCGCGTGGAACATCGCGGACCGGGTCGCGGTGATGTACCTGGGGCGGATCGTGGAGACGGGTTCGGTGGAGACGGTCCTGACCGCCCCTCAGCACCCGTACACCCGGGCGCTGCTGTCGGTCCTGCCGGAGGCGCCCGGCACCCCGGTGATCCTGTCGGGCGAGGCACCCGACCCGTCACGTGTGCCGTCCGGCTGCCGCTTCCATGTGCGCTGCCCGGTGCTGGCGGAGGGCGGGGCGGGGCACAGGGGCGTCGCCGCCGCCTGCCGCACCCAGGACCTCCCCGTCCTCCCGGCGACGCCCCTGGCCCATACGGCGTGCCACTGGGTCGCGGCGGGGCGGACCGGCGGACCGGGGTAGATCAGGCCCGTACGACGTGAGGGACGGGTACGGGTCGGGTGGGCCGGGGTGCAACGCGTAGTGCGCGCACGGGCCGTACGGCCGGTGCTACGCCTCGGCGATCAGTTCGCGGGCCTGTTTGACGTCCTCGGCCATCGCGACGAGCAGCGCGTCGATCGTCTCGAACTTGGCCATCCCCCGGACGTACGCCAGGAAGTCCACGGCGACGTGCAGCCCGTACAGGTCCAGTCCGACGCGGTCGATCGCGTACGCCTCGACCGTGCGGGCGGTGCCGTCGAAGGTCGGGTTGGTGCCGACGGAGATCGCCGCGGGCATCGCCTCGTCCCCGACGTTCAGCCAGCCCGCGTACACACCGTCGGCGGGGATCGCGGTGTGCGGCAGGGTCTCGACGTTGGCCGTGGGGTAGCCGAGCTCCCGGCCCCGCTGCGCGCCGCGGACGACGACGCCCTCGACGCGGTGCGGACGGCCGAGGATCTCCGCGGCCCCCGCGACATCGCCCGAGGCGACCAGCCGCCGGGTCAGCGTGGACGAGAACGGTTCGCCGCCGCCCGCCGTGCCGCTCACGTACAGATCGACCAGGTCGACCTTGAAGTCGTTGGTGGCGCCCAGCTGTTCGAGCAGGGCGACGTTCCCGGCGGCCTTGTGGCCGAAGCGGAAGTTGGGGCCCTCGACCACGGCCTGGGCGTGCAGCTTGTCGACGAGGACCTTCTCCACGAAGTCGGCGGGCGACAGCTTCGAGAACTCCGCGGTGAACGGCAGGATCAGCAGCGCGTCCACCCCCAGCGCGGCCATCAGTTCGGCGCGCCGGTGGTGCGGGGCGAGCAGCGGGGGGTGGCTGCCGGGGCGGACCACCTCGCTGGGGTGCGGGTCGAACGTGACGACGACCGCGGGTACGCCCAGCTCGCGGGCGCGTGACACGGCACGGCCGATGATGAGCTGGTGCCCGCGGTGGACCCCGTCGTAGGACCCGATGGTGACGACGCTGCGCCCCCAGTCCTCGGGGATGTCCTCCAAGCCACGCCAGCGCTGCACTGTGCCGCTCCTTGTCGCAATTCCTGGTCGAACCTGTGCCGTACGTCGGTTCCGCGCCATGGGCCGGACCCCGGCCGGACGCGGACGGACCGCCGGGGCGGTCCGCCGGAACCGTACCGCTCCGCCGGAACCCGGTGACCCGGTGCTGTCCGCCGGACCCGCCGAATCCGCAGGTCTAAGAGTGCCATGCCGTACCGGTCGGCCCGGCATCGGCATCGGGCTGTGACACGACGCACCCCCGGGTGTCCGGACTGTCCCGGTAGGCCGATGGTGCGAAGCCGTCCGGAACACGGCCGGGGGCGGGACCGGGGGGACCGGGGAGGGCCGGGGGGACCGGCAGGGCTGGAAGAGCCAGGACGGCCGGGACAGCCGGGAGGACCGCGCGGCCTCCAGGGCCTTCGGGGCGGGCGGTTGAGGTGTGACGGGCGGGTCCCGGGCGGGTCGGGGCGGCCTCCCCGGCGCGCGCGGTCCCCCCGGCGGCGGCACGCAGCGCCGCGGCGAGCACCTCGGGATCGTGTTCCCCGGCCAGCAGGGCGTCCAGCAGTTCCCGGCGCGGCCCACGGGACCCCTCCGCGCCGGGAGTGGCGAGCACGGCGGCGAGCACGGCCCGGACCTCGGCTGCGGCACCCTCCGCGAGTGCGGTGACCAGCGGACGGAGCACGTCGACGGCCGCCGCGCCCTGCTCGGCCCGGCGCTGGACGTACCCGGCGGCGGCACGGGCCGCCTCCGGCCGCCGCACGGCCAGTTCCCGTACCAGCGCGGCGATCCGGTGGGCGGGTCCGGGCGCGGTGACCCCGGCGAGGGTGCGCAGCCCCTCGGCAACGACCGCCGGGGGCGCGTGGCGCAGCCGGGCCTCGAACGCGGCGAGCACGGGTCCGGGGTGGGTGCGCAGCGCCCCTTCGAGGGCGGCGGAGGGCATCGCGCGGTCGCCGGAGGCGAACCGGTCCAGTGCGGCGGTCAGGAAGCGTGCCCTGGTCAGCGGGTCGAGGACGAGCATGGCGAGTCCGGCGCCGGCCGGTTCGCCCGCGCCGAGCAGGAGGTGCGCGGCGTCGCGGAGCGCGGCCCGGTCCCCCTCACGGACGGCGTGGGCCGCGGCCCGGGGCCCGTACCGGGCGGCCTCGGCGTGCCGGCCGTGCCGGGCCCAGCGGGCGACGGCCGCGCACAGTGCGGCGGTCTCGTCGGCCGCGAGTGCCGCCATCAGTTCCTCGCCCCGGGGGTGCGGGTCGGCGGCGAGGGCCTCCACCAGGGCCGCGGGGGCGCGGCGGCGTTCCGCGTACAGGACGGACTGGGCGACGTCCGCGACGGTGGCACCGGGTGCGGCGGTGAGTGGCCGTCCGTCGGTGAACCAGCGCAGCAGCGGGGGCGCCGTCCGCTCGGGGTCGGCGCGCAGGAGGGCGGCCACGGTGTCCAGATAGCGGGGGCCGGCGGGACCGCCGCCGGGGCCGTCGGCCACGACGAGCAGCCGCAGCAGTTCCAGCCGGTCGGCGTCCGGCAGCCGGGGCGTCAGCCAGAACGACGGCCCGAACGGGGGCCCGGTCCCGGGCGGTCCGTCCCCGTCACGGCGGGTGGCCGCGGTCCGCGCGGTCCGCTCCGCGAGATCCCGCAGGACCCCGAGGTACGGGGTGGCGTCCGGAAGGCGGGCGAACACGTCGGCGAGCACCACGGCGGCCCACCGCCCGCCGGGCCCCGGTTCCGGCGCACGGGCCACGAGAGCCGTGAGCAGGTCCCGCAGCCGGTCGGGACCCCGCTCCCGGCCGGTCCGCAGCAGCGCGGCGACGACGGGCCCGAGCCGGAACGGAGGCGGAAGCACGGCCGTCCCACCGCCCACGACGTCGCCACCCCCACCACCGGCGTCCCGCGCCCTGACGATGCCCCACCCCGCACCACCCCCCGGAACCACCCCGAGCCCTCCGACCGACCCAAGGCCCCCTGCCGGACCGAAACCCCGTACCGGACCGATCTCACGCCGCGGGTCGCCGTCACGCACCAGACCGGAGTCACCCACCGAGCCGGTGCCATCCCACGGGCCGATGCCCCTCCCGGAGCCGTCACCCACCGAGCCCCCGTCACGTACCGCACCGATGCCCCTCCCCCCGCCGAGCTCCGGCCTGCCCGGTCGGTCCGGACCGTCGGGGCCCTGGCTCCGGCCCCGGCTCCGGTCCTGCGGCGGCACCCGCTGCTCCACAGCGGTGAGCAGCGCGGCGACCGCGCGCGCCGGGTCCAGCCGGACGGCCTGGAGGCGGTCGCCGAGCTCCTCGTGGCGGAAGCGGTACCCCGTGCCGGTCGGGACCAGCAGCTCCTCCATGAGGACGGCCGCCGCCCAGCCGGTCCGCCGGGGGAACAGCTCCTCGAAGACCGCGGGGGACACCTCGCCCCGCCCGGCGGGACCGGGGTGCGCGCGGGAAGCCGCCTGCCGCGCCCGGCCGCGGAGCCCGGCGGCGAGCCGCCGCAGCTCGCCGGGGTCCGCGCGGCCCGGCCCGGTGAGGCATTCGGCGGTGCGCAGACAGAGCAGATCCAGCTGGGCTCCGAGGATCTCGTGCCTGCCGGGTCTGCCGGGCGGCGGTACGGGCAGGGCCGCGCGGACCCCGGCGAGCAGGGTGAGGGCCAGCGGATGGGCGGCGGCGTCGGGGGCGACGGCGTCGTCCGGGACACCGAGCCGGGCGCGCAGCCGCCGGGCCTCGTCCGCGGTGAGGTCACCGAGGGGTACGCGGACGGGTGCCGCCCCCCGTCCCCCGGTGCCGGGCGGCGCGGCGGTCAGGAATCCGTGGGCGGCCCGGTCCGCGTACTCCGGTCCGCACGCCAGGACCAGCCGCACCCCGTACCGGTCGAGCCACGCGGCCGTGCGGGCCGTCCACGCCATGGTCCAGTCGTGGAGGCGTCCCGGTGAGCCGTGGGCCCGGCCGTGGCCCATGTCCTCGGGTGCGTCGAGGACCACCACCAGCGGGCGCCCGCCGACCCGGGCGACCTGGGCCAGCCGCGCGGCGGCCGTACGCCACTCCTCGGGTCCGGCGGCGGGGAACGGCGCGGGTGACGGGGAGGGCGGGGACACGGCGGTGCCCCGGGGCGCGCGGCGGTGCAGGACCCGGCCCACCGCGTCGGCCAGCCCCGTGTCGGTGCCGGGGATGTCGCCGCCCCGCAGCCACACGGTGGGGGCGGGCGTACGGCCCCGGGCGCGGCGGGCGGTGTACGCGGCGAGCTCCGTGGTCCGTCCGCTGCCGGGCGGACCGGTGAGGAGGCATACGGCCGCCGGTCCGTCGCCGAAGGCGGTGAGCCGCCGGGCGGGCTCGTCCCGAGTGATGTGGTGCGCGGGCAGGGACGGCGACCGGTCGTGGGCGGCGGTCAGGGCGAGGACGCCCGCGAGGTTGAGGTCGGCGCCGTAGGCGGGGACCGTCGTCGTGTTCACGGCCAGGGCGCGGGCGAGCGGTCCACGGGAGCCGGTACGGAGCGGCACGGCGAGGCCCGCCGCACGGCGCCCCGCGTCCAGGGCGGTGCCGACGACACCGAGGACCGCGCCGGTCGCCGCGTCGATGACGGGTCCGCCCGCGGCGCCCCCGCCGGGGCGCAGCGCGTCGCTGCCCGCGGTACCGACGGCGAGTTCCAGCGCCCCGCCGATCCGGTGCGCGCCCCTGGCCGAGGTGTAGGTGACGGCGGACTCGCCGAGGACCCGGGCCTCCCGCCACCCGGCGGCGGCGATCCGCACATAGCTGCCGGTGGCGACCTGGGGCCGGGTGCTCACCGGAAGGGGCACCAGACCGAGGCCGTGGCTGCGGACCAGGGCGAGTCCGGTGTCGGGGAGCGGGACCACGTCGTCGTCGGCGACGACACAGGTGCGGCCGTCGGCGCCGTGCAGCACGGTCCGGGTGACGGAGTCGACGGTCTCATGGCTGGTGAGGAGGGTGCCGAGGGTGTCGATGGCGAAGCCCGTGCCGCGGGGGCGGCCGGCCAGGTCGCATATCCGCACCATGCTGCCGTCCGGGGGCGCCCAGGCTTCGGCCGCCCCTGCCACGGAACCCGGCCGTACGGGTCGCCTCGTCCCCATCCCGACCTCCCGCCGTGCCCGGGTGCTCCGACGGTAGGCAAGCGGTGATCAACGGGCCAGCGGGCGGTACGAACGCGCCCCCTTCCGCTCCCCTACTCGCTCCGAGCGCCCACCCGTAGGGGCGGGGTACCCGGGGCCGACCCCGTTGTCCCGGGTGCACGTTCCACCCCGTGTCCCTGCGGCACCATCCGCAGCCGGACACCCACCGCAAGGGGCACGATCAAGGGGCGCGGGGAACTGCGCGAAAGACGAGAACAGCCCCGCACCCGGCGAACCACACCGAGCGGCACCAAGCGCCCCGCCCAGGAACCGCGGGGAACCGCGCGAAAAACCCACGACGGGCACCCGGCGGACAGCACAAGGCAGCACCGGACCGCCCCCGCCCGACGGACCCCGTCAGGCGAAGACCGCGAGGCTCTTCGCCTTGCCCCGATGCTCCTCGACCAGCACGATGAACCGCCCCTCGGCGTCGAAGACGCCCACCGCGCCCCGCCCGGCGTACTCGTCGGGCATGTCCACGCGTACCCCGTTGAGGAGCAGCTTGGCGCGCCGGGTGTCGACGTCCCAGCGGGGGAACGCGGCCTCGGCCGCCTCCGCGACGGGCATGACCGTCAGTTCCTGCTGGAGCTGGTCCAGGGTGCGGGCACCGTCGAGCTTGTACGGTCCGACCCGGGTCCGCCGCAGCGCGGTGAGATGTCCGCCGACGCCGAGCGCGCCGCCGAGGTCACGGGCGAGGGCGCGGATATAGGTGCCGGAGGAGCAGACCACCGAGACCACGAGGTCGAGGACGGGCGTACCGTCCTCGGCGACGGCCTCCCGGACGTCATGCACGGCGAACGACTTCACGGTGACCGGGCGGGCCGGGATCTCGAAGTCCTCGCCCTCACGGGCCCGCTTGTAGGACCGCTTGCCGTCGATCTTGATGGCGCTGACCTTGGACGGGACCTGCATGATCTCGCCGGTCAGTACGGCGACCTGCGCGTCGACGGCCTCGCGGGTCACACCGGCGACGGATGTCGAGGAGGTCAGATCGCCCTCGGCGTCGTCCGTGACGGTGTTCTGGCCGAGGCGGATCGTGCCGAGGTATTCCTTCTCGGTGAGCGCGAGATGCCCGAGGAGCTTGGTCGCGCGTTCGACGCCGAGGACGAGGACCCCGGTGGCCATCGGGTCGAGGGTTCCGGCGTGGCCGATCCGCCGGGTGCGGGCGATGCCCCGCATCTTGGCGACCACGTCGTGCGAAGTGAAGCCCGACGGCTTGTCCACGATGACAAGGCCGTCGGGCGTGGGGTGCGTGCTGGTCATGCCGGGGTGCCGCCGCCGTCCCGGTCACCGGTGCCCGGGGCTCCGGTACCGCCGGTCGCGCCGCCGTCCTCCTGGGCGGGCTCGGCCGCTTCGGCCGCCTCGTCCGTGTCGTCCGCCTCGTCCGTGTCGTCCTCGGGCTTGCGGTAGGGGTCCGCCCCGCCCGCGTAGTCGGCGCCCGCCGAGACCTCGCGGACCTTGGCGTCGGAGGCCCGCGCCCGGTCGAGGAGGTCCTCGATGGCCTTGGAGGTGTCGGGCAGGGCGTCGGCGACGAAGGTGAGGCTCGGGGTGAACTTCACCCCGGCGGCGCGGCCCACCTCGGAACGGAGGATGCCCTTGGCGCTCTCCAGTCCGGCGGCGGCATCGGCCCGCTGCTCGTCGTCCCCGTACACCGTGTAGAAGACGGTCGCCTCCCGCAGATCACCCGTGACCCGGGTGTCGGTGATGGTCACATGCGTGCCCAGCCGGGGGTCCTTGATCCCGCGCTGAAGCTTCTGGGCCACCACCTCCCGGATGAGGTCCGCCAGCCTCTTCGCCCGCGCGTTGTCGGCCACTGGTCCGTCTCCTTCTTCCAGCCTTGCGTGTGCTGCTCGTGCTTCCGATGGTGCTCCGGAGCGGCCGCGGATGCGGCCGGTCCGGTGGTGACGCTGTGGTGGTTCGGCCCGCCGGGGTGCCCGTGGGCGCCCTGGCGTTCCCGTCCCGCCGACCGTGTCCCGCTCGTCGTCCCTAGTCGTCGTCCCAGTCGCCGTCGTGGTGGAGTCTGCGCCGTACCGACAGCAGTTCCACCTCGGGCCGTGCCGCGACCAGCCGTTCGCAGCGGTCGAGCACGTCCGCCAGATGACCGGTGTCCCCGGAGACCACCGCGAGACCGATCTCGGCCCTGCGGTGGAGGTCCTGGTTCCCGGTCTCCGCGACACTCACCGCGTACTTGCGGTGGAGTTCCGCGACGATCGGCCGGACGAGTGAGCGTTTCTCCTTCAGTGAGTGAACATCACCGAGGAGCAGGTCGAAGGACAGTGTCCCCACATACATGGATGTCCGGATGTCCCGCCGGTTCGGGTTCAAGGACCTGACCGCCCGCGCGGCCGGCCCGACGGCCCCGCCCTTCGAACGGGCGGGGACATCAGAACCGTACACGCAACGGCCGGGGCCGATCGACGGGAATTCCTCCCCGCCGACCGGCCCCGGTCCGGGATGCCGGGCCGCCCGGGGTGAGCCGGGCGGCCGCCGGGCGCCTAGGCGCGCGGCTTCTCGCGCATCTCGTACGTCGCGATGACGTCGTCGACCTTGATGTCGTTGAAGTTGCCGAGGTTGATACCGCCCTCGAACCCTTCGCGGATCTCGGTGACATCGTCCTTGAAGCGGCGCAGACCCTCGATGTTGAGGCTCTCCGCGATGACCTTGCCGTCGCGGAGCAGTCGGGCCTTGGTGTTGCGCTTGACCTCGCCGGACCGGATGAGGACACCGGCGATGTTGCCCAGCTTGGACGAGCGGAAGACCTCGCGGATCTCCGCCTTACCCAGCTCGACCTCTTCGAACTCCGGCTTGAGCATGCCCTTGAGGGCCGCTTCGATCTCCTCGATCGCCTGGTAGATGACCGAGTAGTACCGGACGTCCACACCTTCGCGCTCGGCCATCTGCTGCGCACGCCCAGCGGCGCGCACGTTGAAGCCGATCACGATGGCGTCGGAGCCCATCGCCAGGTCGATGTCCGACTCCGTGACCGCACCGACGCCGCGGTGCAGGACCCGGATGTCGACCTCTTCACCGACGTCGAGCTGGAGCAGCGAGGACTCAAGGGCCTCGACCGAACCGGACGCGTCGCCCTTGATGATGAGGTTGAGCTGCTGGATCTCGCCGGCCTTGAGCACCTTGTCGAGGTCCTCGAGGGAGACCCGGCGGACCCGCTTGGCGAAGGCCGCGTTGCGCTCGCGCGCCGCACGCTTCTCCGCGATCTGACGCGCCGTACGGTCCTCGTCGACAACGATGAAGTTGTCGCCGGCGCCCGGGACGTTGGTCAGACCCAGGACCTGGACCGGGGTGGACGGACCGGCCTCGTGGAGCGTGTTGCCCTGGTCGTCGTGCATGGCGCGCACACGGCCGTAGGCGTCGCCGACGACCATCGTGTCGCCGACCCGCAGGGTGCCTCGCTGGACCAGGACGGTCGCGGTGGCGCCACGGCCGCGGTCGAGGCGGGCCTCGATCGCGATGCCCTGCGCGTCCTGCTCCGGGTTGGCCCGCAGGTCGAGCGAGGCGTCCGCGGTCAGGACGACGGCCTCCAGGAGGCCGTCGATGTTCAGGCCCTGCTTGGCGGAGATGTCGACGAACATGGTGTCGCCGCCGTACTCCTCGGCCACCAGCCCGAACTCGGTGAGCTGACCGCGCACCTTGGTCGGGTCGGCACCCTCGACGTCGATCTTGTTGACCGCGACCACGATCGGCACCTCGGCCGCCTTGGCGTGGTTCAGCGCCTCGATCGTCTGGGGCATCACACCGTCGTTGGCCGCCACCACGAGGATCGCGATGTCGGTCGACTTGGCACCGCGGGCTCGCATGGCGGTGAACGCCTCGTGACCCGGGGTGTCGATGAAGGTGATGCGGCGGTCGTCGCCGTTGACCTCGGTGGCGACCTGGTAGGCACCGATGTGCTGGGTGATGCCACCCGCCTCGCCCGCGATGACGTTCGTCTTGCGGATGGCGTCGAGCAGTCGGGTCTTACCGTGGTCGACGTGACCCATGACGGTCACGACCGGCGGACGCGAGACGAGGTTCTCCTCGCCGCCCTCGTCCTCGCCGAACTCCAGGTCGAAGGACTCCAGGAGCTCGCGGTCCTCCTCCTCCGGGCTGACGATCTGAACCGTGTAGTTCATCTCTTCGGCCAGCATGACCAGCGTGTCGTCGGACACGGACTGGGTCGCGGTGACCATCTCGCCGATGTTCATCATGACCGCGACGAGCGACGCCGGGTTGGCGTTGATCTTCTCGGCGAAGTCGGTGAGCGAGGCACCACGCGACAGACGAATGGCTTCGCCGTTGCCGCGGGGCAGCATCACGCCGCCGACCGACGGGGCCTGCATGGCCTCGTACTCCTGGCGCCTCTGCCGCTTCGACTTGCGACCGCGACGCGCGGGACCGCCGGGACGCCCGAAGGCACCCTGCGTGCCACCACGGCCACCGGGGCCACCGGGACGGCCGCCGAAGCCGGGACGGCCACCGCCGCCACCGAAGCCGCCGCCGCCACCGCCGCCGCCGGGGCGACCGGCGAAGCCGCCGCCACCACCGGGACGGGCACCGCCGCCACCGCCGCCGGGACGACCGGCGAAGCCCGGACGACCGCCGCCACCGGCACCGCCGGGACGGGCGCCGCCCGCACCACCGGGACCACGGCCACCGCCGGGGCCACCACCGGGACGCGGGCCGGCAGCGGGACGCTGCGGCATCATGCCCGGGTTGGGACGGTTACCGCCGGGGCCGCCGCCGGGGCGGGGCGCCTGCGGACGGGGCATCCCACCGGGGGTGGGACGTGCGCCACCGGGACCGGACTGCGGACGGGGACCGCCCTGTCCGGCGCCCTGGGGGCGCGGCGCACCGGGGGCACCGGGGCCACCGGGACGGGGGGCGCCGCCCGGACGGGGCGTCTGCGGACGCGCCATTCCGGTGGAGCCGCCCGAGGTGAAGGGATTGTTGCCCGGACGCGGGCCCGCGGGGCGGGCACCGGGACGCGCGGCCTGACCACCGGGGCGCGAGGCACCGGGACGGTCGGGACGGTCGCCACGGCCCTGGCCGCCCTGGCCGCCACCCTGACCGGACTGGCCGGGACGGGCGGGACGCGGGGCGCCGGGGCGCGGGGCGTCACCGGGGCGGTTGCCGCCGGGACGGGCGCCGGAGCCGCTGGGGGCACCGGAACCGCTGGGCGCGCTGGGGGCACCGGAGGGAGCCGCGGGCGCCGACGGCGGCGCGGTGAACTCCGGAACCGTGGGC
Source organism: Streptomyces uncialis (assembly GCF_001905345.1). Taxonomy (GTDB): domain Bacteria; phylum Actinomycetota; class Actinomycetes; order Streptomycetales; family Streptomycetaceae; genus Streptomyces; species Streptomyces uncialis. Next base: position 327,229 of record NZ_LFBV01000009.1, on the reverse strand, counting down.
GCGGGCGACGCGGGGGCCGCCGGGGCGGGCCGCGGGGCCGGCTTGGGACCCGGCCGCGGACCTGCCGACGGCGCGGACGCCGCGGCGGGACGCTCCGCCTCGGGGGCCTTGGGGGCCGCCGGGGCGGGGGGCCGCGGGGCGGCCGGACGGGCCGCCTGCGCGGGGCTCGGGGCCGCCGCGCCGGGGGTCGCCGAAGGCGCCGACGGCATCGGGGGCCGCGGCGCTGCCTTCCTGGGTGCCCCGGGCTTGGCGCCGGACCTGCCGGAGCCGCTGCCCTGCTGGAAAGCGTCAGTCAGTTTACGTACCACAGGCGCCTCGATCGTCGAGGACGCCGAACGGACGAATTCACCGAGTTCCTGGAGCTTGGCCATGACGACCTTGCTCTCCACACCGAACTCCTTGGCGAGTTCGTATACCCGGACCTTAGCCACTTCGCTCCTTTGAGGTCCGGGTTACGCCGGACCGTCGCTACTTCATGGGCGTACTCATCGCGTACTCATCGAGTGCTCATCGCAATCTCGACCTACTTCCGACTCGCGAGGTACTGGGCCGTGCGGGGATTCACACGGCACCTCTTCATCACTGTTCTTACGGGGTTTCGCCTGCGACCACCTGGGTCAGCGCCTGGGTGTCGAGCTGTCCCCGGGCTCGGAAGGCCCGAACGAAAGCCCGACGGCGCACCGCCAGGTCGAGACAGACCGGGACGGGATGTACGTACGCACCCCGGCCGGGCAGCGTACCGCGAAGATCGGGGACGCATGCGTCCCCCTTCTGCACGATGCGCAGCAGTTCGCTCTTGGCCGCTCGCTCCCGGCACCCCACACAGGTGCGCTCAGGGCATGCGCGGGCATGCGTCCGGCCAGACACGTTCTAGTCTACCTCCCCGTACGGACCCCACTTCTTCCGGGCGGGGTCCGGCCATCCGACGGTCCTTCTCAGCGGTGCTCCGGGCGCCCCTCGCGGGGCGCCCGCCGGCCGGATCAGTCCCGGTCGGACGACTGCTCCGGCTGCTCGGTGTCGGGTCGGATGTCGATACGCCAGCCCGTGAGCCGGGCGGCGAGGCGGGCGTTCTGGCCCTCCTTGCCGATGGCCAGGGAGAGCTGGTAGTCGGGGACGATGACCCGCGCGGAGCGGGCCGCGAAGTCCACCACCTCGACCTTGGACACCCGCGCCGGGGACAGCGCGTTGGCGACCATGTCGGCCGGGTCGTCCGACCAGTCGACGATGTCGATCTTCTCGCCGTTCAGTTCGGCCATCACATTGCGCACCCGGCCGCCCATCGGGCCGATGCAGGCGCCCTTGGCGTTCAGTCCGGCGCGGGTGGAGCGCACCGCGATCTTCGTACGGTGTCCGGCCTCGCGGGCGATCGCGGAGATCTCGACGGAACCGTCGGCGATCTCCGGGACCTCCAGCGCGAACAGCTTCTTGACCAGATTCGGATGCGTGCGCGAGAGGGTGACGGAGGGACCCCGTACGCCCTTCGCCACCCGTACGACGTACGAGCGCAGCCGCATCCCGTGCTGGTACTCCTCGCCGGGGACCTGCTCCTGCACCGGGAGGATGGCCTCCAGCCTGCCGATGTCCACGAGGACGTTCCTCGGGTCACGGCCCTGCTGGACCACGCCCGTGACGATGTCGCCCTCACGGCCGGCGTACTCACCGAGGGTCGCGTCGTCCTCGGCGTCCCGCAGCCGCTGGAGGATCACCTGCTTGGCGGTGGTGGCGGCGATCCGGCCGAAGTCCGACGGGGTGTCGTCGAACTCGCGCGCCTCCTGCCCCTCCTCCAGGTCCTCGGGGTCCTCCTTCGCCCAGACGGTCACATGACCCGTCTCGCGGTTGAGTTCCACGCGCGCGTGGCGGCGGCTTCCCTCGGTGCGGTGGTAGGCGATGAGGAGGGCCGATTCGATCGCTTCGACCAGCAGTGAGAAGGAGATCTCCTTCTCCCGCACCAGTCCCCGCAGGGCACTCATGTCGATGTCCACGACTACGCCTCCTCCGCTTCCGTCATGCTGCTGTCGCTGTCGTTGCCGTCATTGCTGTCTTTGTCGTGCTGCTTGCGGTTGAACTCGATCTCGACGCGCGCCTTGGCGATCTCGTCGAAGGCCAGCCTGCGGGCGGTGGGCTTGCGGCCCTTCACCCCGGGGATCTCCAGATCCAGGCCGTCGTCGTCGACCGTGATGATCCGGGCGGTCAGCTCGCCGCCCTCGGTGAGCTGGAACCTGGCCAGCCGGCCGACGGCGCGTACGTAGTGCCGGTGCTCGGTGAACGGCCGGTCGGCGCCCGGGGAGGTGACCTCAAGGACGTACTCCCCCGCGCCCATGGCGTCGGTCGCGTCGAGCTTGTCCGAGATAGCCCGGCTCAGCTCCGCGCAGGTGTCCAGCTGAACACCCTCGTCCGAGTCCACCACGATACGCAGCACACGCCGCTTGCCCGCCGGGGTCACGGTGATCTCTTCGAGATCGAGCTCCTGGGCGGTCACGAGCGGTTCGAGTAGTTCTCGCAGCCTCTCGCTTGGGGTGGTGCTCATCCGGGTGACTCCTCGGCCGCGTGTGCTGTTGTGGAAGGTCCTGTGTCCGCTCAAAGGGTATCCGCTCCGGGAGGGTGTTGCCGTCCGCGGTGGGCCGCCGCCAGGTACGGTGATCAAGGGCGTACCGCCCCTCCCCGCCGCCTTGAGTCCCGGAGGACGTCTGCCGTGCCGTTCCCGCTGCCGACGCGTTCCCGGTCCGGGCCGCGAAGAAGGAGTCTGCTCGCCGGGTTGGCGGGCACCGCGCTGCTCACCGGCTGCACGTCCGGCGACGGCGACGCGGTCTCCGCCACCAGGGCGAGGCAGGCGTCCGCCGCCGAGCGGACCCGGGCCCGGGCGGCCCGGGACAGTGCCGCGCTGGGCGCCCGCTACGACGAGGTGATCGCCGCGCACCCCTCGCTCGCGCGGCGGCTGGGTCCGCTGCGGGCGGAGGTCGCGAGCCACGCGAAGGCGTTCGGGTCCGGCGGGCCGGGCGGCTCGCCCTCCCCCTCGTCGTCCCCTTCATCGTCCGGGGCGCCGTCGGGTGCCGCCTCCGCGGTGCCGGTGCCCGCGGCGCCCAAGGACGCGCTGGCCTCGCTGGCCGCGCGGGAGCGGGAGCTGGCCGACACCCGGACCGTCCAGTCGGTGGACGTGCCCGGGGAACTCGCGCGGCTGCTGGCGTCCGTCGCGGCGTCCGGCGCCGCGCACGCGTATCTGCTGACGGAGGGCGGGAAGTGACCGGCGAGCCGGGTACCCGGAAGCGGCGTAGCCGCGCCGAACTGACCGCGCTGCACGCGGCGCTGGCCGCCGAGCACGCGGCGGTGTACGGCTACGGCGTCGTCGGCGGCAAGGTCGGCGGCGGCGGGGACGCGCAGGTGCGGGCCGCGTACGACGCGCACCGGGCCCGCCGTGACGAGCTGGCGCGCGCGGTGCGCGACCTGGGCGGCACCCCGCGGCCCGCCGCGGCGGCGTACGCGCTGCCGTTCCCGGTCGCGGACCGGGCGGGGGCGCGGCGGCTCGCGGCGCATCTGGAGGACCGGGTCGCCGGGGTGTACGCGGATCTGGTGCGGGCGTCCGAGGGGGCGCGGCGGCGGTCGGCGGCGGGCGCGCTGCGTGAGGCGGCGGTCCGGGCGGCGGGCTGGCGGGGCGGCAGCGTAGCCTTCCCTGGGCTCGCGGAGCGGGCCGCGGGACCGGACGGGTCCGCGGTGCCCCGGGCGTAGGCACTGACGTACATCCGCCGGACGGACGGCGGTGTGCGGACAGGGCGCGGGGACCTCGTACGGTCGCGGTCCCCGTCGGGCGGCGTGTGCCGTCGCGGCAGTCAGGAAGGACACCCCCCACGCATGGTTTTCGAAGCGCCGGAGCGCCTGGTCCGGGCGCTCGCCGAGGCACGCGCCCTCGCGCACGGCGGCTCTCCCCCGGCCGGCGACGCGGCTGACGGCGCGGTGGACGACGAGTGGCTGGACGCGTTGCCCGGCCTGTTCGCCGACGCCGTGGCGCGGGCCGGGCTGAGCGTCGAGCGGGTCCGGGTGCCCGGCGGGCGCAGCAGTCTGGTGGCGCTGGTGCGTGACGCGGACGGGACGCCCGCCGCGCTGAAGCTGGCGCCGCCCGGGGCGGGGCCGGAGCGGGAGCGGGCGGCGCTGGAGCACTGGGCGGGGGTCGGGGCGGTACGGACGCTGGCCGGACCGGTGCCGCCGGGCGCGATGCTGCTGGAGCGGCTGAGCCCCGATGTGCCGGTGCGGTCGCTGCCGGAGGCCAAGTCGATGCTGGAGGCCGTCGGGGTGCTGCGGCGGCTGTGGGTCGCGCCGCCCGTGGGGCACGGTTTCGAGACGGTGGCCGGGCTGACCGGGCGGCAGGCCGCGCAGATGCGGGCGGGCGCGGACGCGCAGTCGGCGGATCTGGTGGACGCGGCGCTGGCGGCCCGGGAGGAGCTGCTCGCGGGCCCGCCCGGCGACGAGGTGCTGCTGCACGGGACGTTCCGGCAGAGCAAGGTGCTGGCCGGTGAGCGGACGCCCTGGCTGGCGGTCGGGCCCGATCCGCTGGTCGGGGAGGGCGCGTTCGACCTGGCGCGGCTGGTCCGGGACCGGGTGGAGGACCTGGTGGCGGCCCCGTCCGGGGCGGGTGTCGCACGGCGCCGGGTGCGCAGGCTCGCGGAGGCGCTGGAGCTGGACGCGGAGCGGGTACGGGGCTGGGCGCTGTTCCGGGCGGTGGAGTCCGGGGTGCGGGCGCACCGGGCGGGGCGGACGGCGGACGCGGAGCTGACGCTGGAGTTCGCGACCTGGCTGTAGGGGTCCCGGCCCGTTCGGGAACCGGATACGGGGGTGCCCCGGAGGGGATGCGGGATTCCTCCGGGGCACCGCCGTGTCCGGCGTGGGTCAGGAGCGGGCGGTGAGGCGCGCCACCGCTTCGGCGACGGGCAGTTCCTCGCGCTCGCCGGTGCGGCGGTCCTTCAGCTCCACGACGCCTTCGGCGGTGCGGCGGCCCGCGACGAGGATCGTGGGCACCCCGATCAGCTCGGCGTCGGTGAACTTGACGCCCGGGGAGACCCCGGCGCGGTCGTCGACGATGACACGGACACCGGCGTCGGCCAGCTGCTGGGACACGTCGAGCGCCAGCTCGGTCTGGGCGGCCTTGCCCGCGGCGACCACATGGACATCGGCGGGCGCGATCTCACGCGGCCAGCACAGCCCCTGGTCGTCGGCGGTCTGCTCGGCGAGCGCGGCGACCGCGCGGGACACCCCGATGCCGTAGGAGCCCATCGTCACGCGGACGGGCTTGCCCTGCTGGCCGAGGACGTCGAGCTGGAACGTGTCGGCGTACTTGCGGCCGAGCTGGAAGATGTGGCCGATCTCGATCGCGCGGTCGAGCCTCAGTCCCGTACCGCACTTCGGGCAGGGGTCGCCCGCCTCGACGACGACCACGTCGAGGTGGTCGTCGACGGTGAAGTCACGGCCGGCGACGACGTTGCGGGCGTGGGTGCCGGGCTTGTTGGCGCCGGTGATCCAGGCGGTGCCGGGGGCGATCCGGGGGTCGGCGATGTAGCGGACCTTCTCCAGGCCCTGCGGGCCGACGTAGCCGCGGACGAGGTCGGGGCGGCCCTCGAAGTCCTCGGCGGTGACGAGCTCGACCACGGCCGGGGCGAGGTGCTCACCGAGCTTGCCCAGGTCGACCTCGCGGTCGCCGGGCACCCCGACGGCGACGATCTCGCCGTCGACCTTCACCAGGAGGTTCTTCAGGGTGGCGGAGGCCGGGACGTCCAGGAACTCGGCCAGGGTCTCGATGGTCGGGGTGTCGGGGGTGTCGAGCTCCTCGACGGGTCCGTGCGCGGCGCCGTCGACGGGGTTCAGCGGGAAGGTGACGGCCTCGGTGTTCGCGGCGTAGTCGCAGGCGGGACAGTCCACGAAGGTGTCCTCACCGGCGGCGGCGGGCGCCAGGAACTCCTCGGACGCGGACCCTCCCATGGCACCGGAGACGGCCGAGACGATCCGGTAGTCGAGGCCGAGGCGCCGGAAGATGTTCTGGTACGCCTCGCGGTGCAGCCGGTAGGACTCGGCGAGGCCCTCGTCGGTGGTGTCGAAGGAGTACGAGTCCTTCATCTGGAACTCGCGCCCGCGCAGCACACCGGACCGGGGGCGGGCCTCGTCGCGGTACTTGGTCTGGATCTGGTAGAGCATGACCGGGAGGTCCTTGTAGGACGAGGCCTGGTCCTTCACCACGAGGGTGAAGATCTCCTCGTGGGTGGGGCCGAGCAGGTACTCGCCGCCCTTGCGGTCCTTGAGGCGGAACAGCAGGTCGCCGTACTCCTCCCAGCGCCCGGACGCCTCGTAGGGCTCCTTGGGCAGCAGGGCGGGGAGCAGGACCTCCTGGGCGCCGATGGCGTCCATCTCCTCGCGGACCACACGGGAGACGTTGTCGAGGACCTTCTTGCCGAGCGGCAGCCAGCTCCAGATGCCGGCCGCGTTGCGGCGGACGTACCCGGCGCGGACCAGGAGCTTGTGGCTGAGCGTCTCGGCGTCCGCCGGGTCGTCGCGCAGTGTCTTGATCATCAGCTTGGACATGCGCTGGACCTGGGCCATGGTGAACTCCTGCTCGGAAAGGGTGATGGCAGGAGGTTAGCCGGGCCCGTGGGGCCCGCGGAAATCGGTTCTTCCGCCGGTGGTCCCTCCGGGGGCGGGTCCGCGGCTCAACGGACGGGCGGTCCGGGCTCCTCACGGCGGTGCAGCGGCAGGTCCGCGCCCATCACGGCGTACGGCTTGGGGGCGCTCGGGAAGTGCACCCGGCGGGCCAGGTCCTGGTAGCCGAGCGCGCGGTACAGGGCGCGGGCGGGGCTCTCGACATCGATGGCGGAGAGGATCGAGCGGGGCTGCGTCACGGCGTCGGTGACGGTGGTGATGAGCGAGCGGCCGACGCCCTGGTTCTGGTAGCGGGTGTGCACATGCAGCTCGGTGATCACGAAGGAGTCGTCGAGCCAGTGGTCGTGTCCCGCGCGCCGCAGATACGGCTGGACGACGGTGGACCACCAGTGGAGACGGTCGTTGGGCATGCCGTAGACGAAGCCGACGAGCCGTCCGTCGGTGAGGGTCGCGCCGAGCGCGCGGGCGCCGGGGTATCCCATGTGCCGCAGGACGATCTGGCGGCGTACGCCGATCTCGTCCTGGCTGAGCCCGAACGCCTCGGCCTGGACCGCCAGCGCCTCGTCCACCCGGGCCGCGAGATCGAGGGGTCCGATCGTGACGTCGTGGGGCGTACGCGAGCCGAATCCGGGGAATCGCAGCATGCGGGGAGAGTACCCCGCGTGCCTGGTGGGGGCACGGGGCGGCGGGGGTGGTGGCCGGGGGCGGCCGGTTCGCGCCGGTGGGGCGCGGCGGCGGGCACGGGCGGGCGCCGACGGTGGTGCGTCGGGGCGGGACCGGGCAGGACGGGGTGGGTGCGGGCGGGACCGACGGGGTGGGTGCGGGCGGGGCCGGGCGGACGGTTCGGAACAGGACACCGCGGGGTCGGGCGGACCGGTCAGAACAGGACACTCATAAAGGCCCCGACCTCCTGGAAACCGACCTTGCGGTACGTGGCGCGGGCCGCGGTGTTGTAGTCGTTGACGTACAGGCTGGCGACGGGCGCGATGTCGGCGAGCGCGTAGCGCAGGACCGCCGCCATGCCGGGGGCGGCGTAGCCGCGGCCCCGGTACTCGGGGGCGACCCAGACGCCCTGGATCTGGCACGCCTGGGTGGTCGCGGCGCCGATCTCGGCCTTGAAGAGGACCTTGCCGTGCCGGTCGAGACGGGCGAAGGAGCGGCCGGAGCCGACGAGTTCCGCGACCCGTGCCTGGTAGAGCAGCCCGCCGTCCCCGGCGAGCGGGGAGACCCCGACCTCCTCGGTGAACATGGCCACGCACGCGGGCATGATCGTCTCCATCTCGTCCTTGCGGACGCGCCGGACGTACGGGTCGGGGGCGACCGTGTCGGAGAGGCGGTCGGTGACCATCAGGGGCTGGTGTTCGCGGACCTCGCGGGCGGGGCCCCAGTTCGGTTCGAGCAGACGCCACAGCAGGGCGGTGGACTCGGCGGGGCCGACGATGGAGGAGCAGCGGCGGCCCGCGCGGCGGGCGCGGTCCGCGAAGCCGCGGATGGCCCGGGGGGTGGCGCAGAGGGGGACGAGGTTGGCGCCCGCGTAGCAGAGGGACGCCAGCATGCCGTCCTCGTACCAGCCCCACATCTCGCCGCCGAGGCGCCAGGGGTCCAGGCCGGCGACCTGGACCCGGGAGGTCACGAAGGCGTTCGCCACGGGGTCGCGGTGCAGGACCGCGAGGGCCGCGGGTAGGTCGCTCGGTTCGAGGACCCTGGTGGTGGTCTGGGTCAACACGGGTGCGGGGCCTCACCGGGTGGGCTGCTGGTCCCCGCACTGTACCTGCCGGTGGGGGTGGGTGCCCGCCCGCCGGGGGCTCGGGCTTCGCCCTTCGGCCCCCGGGGCGGGCGGGGTTCCTCCTGCGGTGGCGCGGGCCTGTGCGGGGCGCCTTCGCTTGCGCCCCTGGGTACTCGGTGGTGGGCGCACCCTTCCCGTGCGGGTCGCCCTTCGCTTGCGCCCCCGGGTACTCGGTGGTGAGCGCACCTTTTCCGTGCGGGGCGCCCGGGGGGTGCGCAGTTCCCCGCGCCCCTTTGGGGGCGCCTCCTGGCGTTGTCCGCCGGGTGCGGGGGGCCCTTGGCTTGCGCCCCTGGGTACGCGGGGGTGGGCGCGCCCTTTGCCGTGCGGGTGCTCGGTGGTTTTGCGCAGTTCCCCGCGCCCCTCCGGGGGCGCCTCCTGGCGTTGTCCGCCGGGTGCGGGGGGCCCTTGGCTTGCGGTGCTGGGTACGCGGGGGTGGGCGCACCTTTTTCCGTGCGGGTGCTCGGTGGTCTTGCGCAGTTCCCCGCGCCCCTTTGGGGGCGCCTCCTGGCGTTGTCCGCTGGGTGGGGGGGTCAGCCGGCTACGGAGATCTGGGGTTCGCCGGAGGGGACGCCGTCCTTCTCCATCTGTTCGGCGATCTTCATGGCCTCGTCGATCAGGGTCTCCACGATCTTCGACTCGGGGACGGTCTTGATGACCTCGCCCTTCACGAAGATCTGGCCCTTGCCGTTGCCGGAGGCGACGCCCAGGTCCGCCTCGCGGGCCTCGCCGGGGCCGTTCACGACGCAGCCCATGACCGCGACGCGCAGCGGGACCTCCATGCCCTCCAGGCCGGCCGTGACCTCTTCCGCCAGCTTGTAGACGTCCACCTGGGCGCGGCCGCAGGACGGGCACGAGACGATCTCCAGGCGGCGCTGGCGCAGGTTCAGCGATTCCAGGATCTGGATGCCGACCTTGATCTCCTCCACCGGCGGGGCGGAGAGGGAGACGCGGATCGTGTCGCCGATGCCCTCGGCGAGCAGCGCGCCGAACGCGACGGCGGACTTGATGGTGCCCTGGAACGCGGGGCCCGCCTCCGTGACGCCGAGGTGGAGGGGGTAGTCGCTCTGGGCGGCGAGCTGGCGGTAGGCGTTGACCATCACGACGGGGTCGTTGTGCTTGACCGAGATCTTGATGTCCTGGAAGCCGTGCTCCTCGAAGAGGGACGCCTCCCACAGCGCCGACTCGACCAGCGCCTCCGGTGTCGCCTTGCCGTACTTCTGGAGCAGTCGGCGGTCCAGCGAGCCGGCGTTCACGCCGATCCGGATCGGGGTGCCCGCCGCGCCCGCCGCCTTCGCGATCTCGCGGACCTTGTCGTCGAACTGCTTGATGTTCCCCGGGTTCACCCGTACCGCCGCGCAGCCCGCGTCGATCGCGGCGAAGACGTACTTCGGCTGGAAATGGATGTCGGCGATCACCGGGATCTGGGACTTGCGTGCGATCACCGACAACGCGTCCGCGTCGTCCTGCGTCGGGCACGCCACCCGGACGATCTGGCAGCCCGACGCCGTCAGCTCCGCGATCTGCTGAAGCGTCGCACCGATGTCCGACGTACGTGTCGTCGTCATCGACTGCACCGAGACCTGGGCGTCGCCGCCCACCGCCACGGATCCGACCTGGATCTGCCGGCTTTTCCGGCGCTCGGCGAGCTTGGTCGGAACGGACGGCATGCCGAGCGAAATCGCAGTCATCTGCTGTGCAACCCCAAGGAGTGGATCGAGGTCCCGTCATCAGCGGGCTCCGACCCCCGAGATTACGGCACCGACACGCCGTGGAGCACATCGCGCCACACGGTCCGCCACATGAGTGGGCGGCCGGACAGGCGTGCTGTCCGGCCGCCGCGCTCCCTGGTGGGTCAGGAGATTCTGACGGGGTTCACGAGGTCCGCCACCAGGACAAGAAGGGTGAAGCAGACGAATACCCCGGCGACGACATAGGCGACGGGCATCAGCTTCGCCACGTCGAACGGCCCCGGGTCGGGCCGCTTGAAGAGCCGGGCCGTCCTGCGCCGCACCGACTCCCACAGGGCGCCCGCGATGTGTCCGCCGTCGAGCGGGAGCAGCGGGAGCATGTTGAACAGGAACAGCGAGAGGTTGAAGCCCGCGACAAGGAACAGCATCATCGCGACCTGGTTCTCCGGCGGGATGTCCAGGTTGAGGACCTCGCCGCCGACCCGGGCGGCGCCGACGACCCCTATCGGGGAGTCGGCCTCGCGGGGGCCGTCACCGAAGGCGGCGTCCCAGAGGGCGGGGACCTTGGTGGGCAGGGCGATCAGCGACTCGACGCCGTTCTGCATCATGTCGCCCATCCGGTCCACGGACTGGCCGAACGACTGTTCCACGATCCCGGAGGCCGGGGTGAAGCCGAGGAATCCGGCGGTGACGTACTCGCCCTTGACGTAGCCGCCCTCGCCGTCGGTCTTGCCGACCTGGTTCCTGATCAGGGTGGCCTGGAGGTCCTGGCGCTGTCCGTCCCGCTCGACGGTGATGGTGGCGGGGCCGATGGTGTCGCGGATGCGCGACTGGAGGGCCGACCAGTCCTGGACCTCCTGGCCGTTGAACGCGACGATCTTGTCGCGCTTCTGGAGTCCGGCCTGCTTGGCGGGGGCGGCCTGGTCGCCCTGGGCGCACTTGGTGCGGTTCTCGCTCTGCTGGATGACGCAGTCGGAGACGGCGCCGACGGTGGTGGTCTGCTGCTCGATGCCGAAGGTCATCAGCACACCGAGGAAGATCGCCACGGCGAGGATCAGGTTCATGAACGGTCCGGCGAACATGACGATGACGCGCTTCCACGGCTTGCGCGTGTAGAAGAGCCGCTTCTCGTCGCCGGGCTCCAGCTCCTCGTACGCGGCGGAGCGGGCGTCCTCGATCATGCCGCGCCACGGGGAGGTGGAGCGGGCCTCGATCCGGCCGTCGGTGCCGGGCGGGAACATCCCGATCATGCGGATGTAGCCGCCGAGCGGGATGGCCTTGATGCCGTACTCGGTCTCGCCCTTCTTGCGGGACCAGATCGTGGGCCCGAAGCCGACCATGTACTGCGGGACCCGGATGCCGAAGAGCTTGGCGGTGGACAGATGCCCGAGCTCGTGCCAGGCGATGGAGATCAGCAGGCCGATCGCGAAGACCACTATCCCGAGGATGGTCATCAGGAGTGTCATGCACGCGCCTCCGCGGTCGTCTTCGCTGTCCTGGTCGCCCGGGCTGTCAGTTCACGGGCCCGGGCGCGGGCCCAGGTCTCCGCTTCGAGGACGTCCGCGACGGTCAGGGAAGTTCCCGTACCGGGGGTGCCGTGCTCGGCGACGACCTCGGTGACGGTCTCCATGATCCCGTTGAACGGCAGCCCGCCGTTCAGGAACGCGTCCACGCACTCCTCGTTGGCCGCATTGAACACCGCCGGAGCGGTTCCCGCGAGCCCGCCCACGTGCCGGGCCAGCCCCACGGACGGGAACGCCTCGGTGTCCAGCGGGAAGAACTCCCAGGTGGACGCCTGCCTCCAGTCGAACGCGGGGGCCGCGTCCGGTACCCGTTCGGGCCAGCCGAGGCCGATCGCGATGGGGCCGCCCATGTCCGGCGGGGTGGCCTGGGCCAGGGTGGAGCCGTCCGTGAACTCGACCATGGAGTGGACGTACGACTGGGGGTGGACGACGACCTCGATACGGTCGAAGGGGATGTCGTAGAGGAGATGCGCCTCGATGACCTCCAGGCCCTTGTTCACCAGGGTCGCGGAGTTGACGCTGATCACCGGGCCCATCGCCCAGGTGGGGTGGGCGAGGGCGTCGGCGGGGGTGACATCGGCGAGCTCCGCCTTGGTCCGGCCGCGGAACGGCCCGCCGGACGCGGTGACGACCAGCTTGCGGACATCGGCGCGGGTCCCGGCGGCGAGCGCCTGGAAGAGGGCCGCGTGCTCGGAGTCCACGGGGATGATCTGGCCCGGCTTCGCCAGCGCCCGCACCAGGGGTCCGCCGGCGATCAGCGACTCCTTGTTGGCGAGCGCGAGGGTGCGGCCCGCCTCCAGCGCGGCGAGGGTCGGGGCCAGCCCGATGGAGCCGGTGATGCCGTTGAGCACGGTGTGGCAGGGGGAGGCGGCCAGCTCGGCGGCGGCGCCGGGTCCGGCCAGGATCTCCGGGAGCCGCCCGCCGGGCCCGTACCGGGCGGCCAGCGCGTCCCGCAGCCGCGGGACGGTGTCCTCACGGGCGACCGCGACAGTGCCGACACCCAGCCGGTGGGCCTGCTCGGCCAGGAGGTCCGTACGGCCGCCCGCGGCGGACAGCGCGGTGACCCGGAAGCGGTCGGGGTTGCGCAGGACGAGGTCGATGGCCTGGGTGCCGATCGATCCCGTGGAGCCGAGGATGACGATGTCCCGGGGACCGCCGCTCCCGACGGGGTCGAAGAGACGGTGCGGGTCGGCGAGGGGGGCTGGGCTGTCGCTCATCCCCCCATTGTCACCGCACCGGGACCCCGGGCGGCAGGGGCGGGGTGCCCGGCGGGGCACGGACGCCTCCCCGCCCGCGGGGGCGCGCGGGGCGTACGCCTGTCCCGCACGCCCCCTGGGAGCGCCCCGGGGCGTACGGGGTCAGGGAATCGGGCGGTGCAGATCGGGCCGGGGGGTGTCGGGGGGCGAGGTGTCGGCGATCCAGGGACCGTCACCGCTCGGGTCGACCACCCCCTGCTCCAGCCAGGTGTACGCCCCGGCCAGGGTGGCCCTGACGACCTTCCGGTCGGCCTCGTCCGTGTTGGTCCACAGCCGCCCGAACAGCTCGTCGGCCCGCACCCTGGCCTGCTGGCAGAACACATCGGCGAGCTGGTACGCCTCCTTGCCGTGGTCGCCGGTCGTCCGCAGATGCTCGGCCCGTACACACGCCGCGCTCATCGCGAACAGCTCCGCGCCGATGTCGACGATCCGCCCGAGGAAACCCTGCTTGGTCTCCATCCGCCCCTGCCAGCGGGACATCGCGTAGAACGTCGAACGCGCGAGCTTGCGCGAGGCCCGCTCCACGTACCGCAGATGGGTTGCGAGATCGGCGTAGCCGCCGGGGTGGAACGCGGTGTACGCGTTCGGGAGCTGGCCCGCGCCCGTGACCAGCCGGGGCAGCCAGCGGGCGTAGAAACCGCCCGCCTTCGCGCCCGCGCGCGCCTTGTCCTGAAGGGACACCTCGGGGTCGATGAGGTCGCCCGCGACCGACAGATGCGCGTCGACGGCCTCTCGGGCGATCAGCAGATGCATGATCTCGGTGGACCCCTCGAAGATCCGGTTGATCCGCAGGTCCCTCAGCATCTGCTCGGCGGGCACGGCCCGCTCACCGCGCGCGGCGAGCGACTCGGCGGTCTCGAAGCCGCGTCCGCCGCGGATCTGCACCAGTTCGTCGGCCATCAGCCACGCCATCTCGGAGCCGTACAGCTTGGCGAGCGCGGCCTCGATGCGGATGTCGTTGCGGTTCTCGTCGGCCATCTGGGACGACAGGTCGACCACGGCCTCCAGGGCGAACGTGGTCGCCGCGATGAAGGAGATCTTCGCCCCGACCGCCTCGTGGTGGGCGACGGGCTTGCCCCACTGCTCCCGGACCGCCGACCACTCACGGGCGATCTTCAGACACCACTTGCCCGCGCCGACGCACATCGCGGGCAGCGACAGCCGTCCGGTGTTGAGCGTGGTCAGGGCGATCTTCAGCCCCGCGCCCTCCGCGCCGATACGGTTCGCCGCCGGGACCCTGACCCCCTGGAAACGGGTGACGCCGTTCTCGATGCCGCGCAGCCCCATGAAGGCGTTGCGGTTCTCGACGGTGATGCCGTCGCTGTCCGCCTCCACGACGAACGCCGTGATGCCGCCCGGATGCCCCTCGCCATTCGGGACCCGCGCCATGACGACCAGGAGATCCGCGACGACCCCGTTGGTGGTCCACAGCTTCACCCCGTCCAGGACGTACTCGTCACCGTCGGGGACGGCCGCGGTGGCCAGGCGTGCCGGGTCGGAGCCGACATCGGGTTCGGTCAGCAGGAACGCGGAGATATCGGTACGGGCGCAGCGCGGCAGGAACTCCTCGCGCTGCTCCTGGGTGCCGAAGAGCTTCAGGGGCTGCGGCACACCGATGGACTGGTGGGCGGAGAGCAGCGCGCCGATCGCGGGGCTCGCGGTGCCGACGAGGGCGAGGGCCTTGTTGTAGTAGACCTGGGTGAGGCCGAGCCCGCCGTACTTGACGTCGATCTTCATCCCGAGGGCGCCGAGCTCCTTGAGGCCGGTCACCGTCTCGTCGGGGATACGGGCCTCGCGTTCGATCCGCGCGGAGTCGATCCGGGTCTCGCAGAAGTCGCGCAGCCTGGACAGGAACTCCTCGCCGCGCCGGACCGCGTCGTCGGCGGGCGCCGGGTGCGGATGGATCAGGTCGAGGCGGAAGCGGCCGAGGAAGAGTTCCTTGGCGAAGCTGGGTCTGCGCCAGCCCTGCTCACGCGCCTCCTCGGCCACCTGACGGGCCTCGCGTTCGGTGACGGCGGGTTTCGGGGGTGATGCGGTCATGAGGGTCACCTCACCGCGAGTCGGGACAGGGGTACGCCCGCGGCCGCGCGTACCCGCTCGGGGCGCGGTGCGCGCCCTGGGTTGTCGAAAGGTGTTACCCGACCTCTACCCCAATCCCCCGGCGCCAGCCAGCCTTCTTACGGCCGTTCGGACCAAGCCCGCGAGGCCGGTCCACCACCCCCGGACACCGGGCCACCGGCTCCCGGGAATCCCTCCCGGGAACGCCGACGGCCGGAGCCCCCGCACAGCGGGCTCCGGCCGTGGCCACCGGCGCCCCGGGACAGGTGGGGCGCCGGTGGTGTGAGGTGGCCGGTGGGGGCCGCCTCGGGTCCGCTACGTCAGAGGTCGAGGCCGGTGAGGACCAGGACCCGCTCGTAGGTGTAGTCGTCCATGGCGTAGCGGACGCCCTCGCGGCCGACGCCGGAGAGCTTGGCGCCGCCGTAGGGCATCTGGTCGGCGCGGTAGGACGGGACGTCGCCGATGATCACGCCGCCGACCTCCAGGGCCCGGTGGGCGCGGAACGCGGCCCGCACGTCATGGGTGAAGACGCCCGCCTGGAGTCCGTACTTGGAGGAGTTCACGGCGGCGAACGCCTCGTCCTCGCCCTCCGTGCGCGTCACGACGAGGACGGGTCCGAAGACCTCCTCGCGGGCGATGGTGACCTCACCGGGTACGGAGGCGAGGACGGTCGGGGCGTACGCGGCGGCGTCGCGCTTGCCGCCGGTGAGGACCTCGGCGCCCGCGGCGGCGGCCTCGTCGACCCAGGACTCCACGCGCTTGGCGGCGTCCTCGCTGACCAGCGGGCCGACATCGGTCGCGGCGTCGGAGGGGTCACCGGTCACCTGGGCCTCGACGGCGGCGACGATCCTCGGGACGAGCCGGTCGTACACGGCGGCGTCGGCGATCACCCGCTGCACGGAGATGCAGGACTGGCCGCCCTGGTAGTTGGAGAACATGGCGATGCGCTGGGCGGCCAGGTCGAGGTCCGCGTCGCTGGACCAGTCGGCGAGGACGACGGCCGCGCCGTTTCCGCCCAGCTCCAGGGTGCAGTGCTTGCGCGGGACCGAGTCCATGATCGCGTAGCCGACCGTCTCGGAGCCGGTGAAGGAGATCACCGGCAGCCGCTCGTCCTGGACCAGCGCGGGCATACGGTCGTTGGCGACCGGGAGGATCGACCAGGAGCCCTCGGGCAGGTCCGTCTGGGCCAGCAGCTCACCGAGGATCAGCCCGGACAGCGGGGTGGCCGGGGCGGGCTTCAGGATGATCGGCACACCGGCGGCGATCGCGGGGGCGACCTTGTGGGCGCAGAGGTTCAGCGGGAAGTTGAACGGGGCGATGCCGAGGACGACGCCCTTGGGGAAGCGGCGGGTGAGGGCGAGGCGGCCCTGGCCGCCGGCGTCGGTGTCGAGGCGCTGGGCCTCGCCGCCGTTGAAGCGGCGGGCCTCCTCGGCGGCGAACCGGAACACGGAGACCGCGCGGCCGACCTCGCCGCGGGCCCACTTGATCGGCTTGCCGTTCTCCGCGGAGATCAGCTGGGCGATCTCCTCGGTGCGGGACGCGAGGCCCTCGGAGACGTGGAGGAGGGCCGCGGCGCGGACGTGGGCCGGGGTCGCGGCGAACCACTCCACGGTGGCGTGGGCCTTGGCCACGGCCTCCTCGACCTGGGCCTCGGTGGGCACGCTCACCTTGCCGACCAGGCGGTTGTCCCACGGGGAGGTGACGTCGAACGTGGTGTCGCCGGTGGCCTGGCGGCCGGCCAGCCAGAAGGCGGTGGTGGGGGTCATGTCCGGGGTCCGGCCCTTCCCTGTCGCGGTGCGGTGTCTGCACCACGGTAGAGGCGCCGGTCAGCCCCGTCGTTTGTCCACCCCGTACGGAACGTCACCACATCCTGGCCACATTGTCCGAGGGCCGCCTTCGCTTGCGCTGGACCGCCTTCGCTCGCGCTTCCGAGGTCCCTTGCGCTGGACGCACCTGTCCCTGTGCGGGTCGGACGGGGGTGCGCAGTTCCCCGCAGGCCGCCTTCGCTTGCGCTTCCTAGGTCTGTCCGGCTGGACGTACTTCGTTCCTGTACAGGTCGTCCGTGGGTGCGCAGTTCCCCGCGCCCCTATGGGGGCGCCCACCTGGGGCTGCGGTCAGGCTGCGGGCTGTCATCAGCCCGGGGCTGGGGTTCAACCACCCTCCTCGCGGACTCGCATGGCTGCGGGAGGGGGTGGGCGGGAATCTCTGCTCGCAGACTCCGATGCTCTTCAGTCGGACCACTGAACGTGTTACCGAGCGTGTCGGATCGAGGACGGAGAATCCCGACCGGCCCCGACCCGAAGAACAAGCAGAACGCGCCCCAAAGGGGCGCGGGGAACTGCGCGAAACCACCGAACGACGGCACAGGAACAAGCGCGTCCAGCCGGACAGACCTGGGAAGCGCAAGCAAAGGCGACCTGTACAGGAACGAAGTACGCCCCGCCGGACGGACCGAAAAGGCGCAAGCCAACTGCGCTCACCGGGGAATCTTCAGCGCCAGCCACAGCTCCATCCGGACGTCCGGGTCGTCGAGAGAGCGCCCGAGGATCTCCTCGACCCTCCGCATCCGGTACCGGAGCGTATGCCGGTGCACCCCGAGATCCGCCGCCGCCGCGTCCCACTGCCCGTGCCGCGACAGCCACGCCCGCAGCGAGGCGACCAGGTCCCCCCGCCCGGTGGCGTCATGCTCCCGCAGGGCCCGCAGCAGCCCGTCCGCGAACGCCCGCACCGCGTCGTCCGCGAGCAGCGGCAGCACGGACCCTGCGGCCACCTCCTCGTGCTCGACGTACGACCGCCCCCGCCGCCGCGCCACGGCCAGCGCCTGCTCGGCCTGCTGATGCGCCTCGGGCGCCCCGCCGACCAGCACGGGCGGCGACACCCCGATCACCAGCCCGGCGGACCCCGGACCCCCCGCACCGTCCCCCTCCGCGTACCCCGCGCAGGCGTGCGCCGCCGCGCCCCCGTCGGCCAGCACGAGGGTCAGCCGCTCCGGGCCGTCGGGCTCCACGGGACCGGGCGCGAGGAGCACCGGCTCCCCCGCACGCGCCGCGGCGGACTCCACCGCCTCGGCGAGACCCACGGCAACACCCGAACCCGAACCGCCCCCGGTCCCCGCACCGCCCGTGGACCCGGCGGGTGCCACCGCGACGGCGATCCGGAACGGCGCGTCGAGGAGCGCCCCGTACAGATCCCCGGCGACGGCACGCGCGTCGTCGGGCCGCGCGGCGAGCAGCAGCCGCAGCACGGCCGTCCCGATGCGTTCCTCCGCCGCGTGCAGCGCCCGCGAGCGCTCGGTGGTGAGGGTGAGCAGGGCGATCGCGGAGTGCACGGCGTAGCGCTCGGCGGTGCCCAGCGCGGACGCCGTACCGACGGCGAGCGCGGAGCGGGGCCGCCGTCCGGTGCCGAGCGGATGGAGTTCGACGCGGTCCTCGGCGCCGCCGACGACCGCGCTGGCGGTGGCCGCGCTCCGGCCGAGCCGCGCCACGTCGGCGGTGAGCCGGGCGGCGCGCCGCGCGGCCCATTCGGGCGCGGCGGCGACGACGGCGCCGGAGGCGTCGTACAGCGCGGCCCAGCCGTCGACCTGGGCGGCGAGCACGGCGAGCAGCCCCTCGGGGCCGTCGGCGAGCGTGCGCCGGGTCAGCTCGCGCTGGGCGGCGAACCCGGCGGTGACGGCGCGGTACTGGTCGCGGGCGATGGCTTCGGAGACGGCTTTGCTGATGGCGATGAAGGGGGTGCGGCGCGGTACGGCGAGCAGCGGGAAGTCCTCGTCGCGGGCGGCGTCGAGAAGGGCGTCGGGGATGTCGTCGTAGTGGACCCCGACGGCGAACCCGAGGCCGACGACGCCCGCCTTGGCCAGCCGCCGCACATAGCGCCGCATCTCGCCCGGGTCCTCGGCGTCGAGCTTGAGTGCCGTGATGAGCAGCAGCTCGCCGCCCTCCATATAGGGCACGGGGTCGGCCAGCTCGCTCACATGGGCCCACCGGACGGGGGTGTCCAGCCGGTCGCCGCCCGCCCGGACGGTGAGTTTGAGGGCGGAGTGCTGGACGAGGGAGGCGAGCGTCGGGGGCATGGGACCTTCAGGTCGGCCGGGGGCCGGGCCGCCGGGACCTGGGGGGGGACCGGCGGTGGTCCGGAGGGCGGGATCAGTTGGCCGTCCTGTCGGAACGGGCTCTTTCGATTCTGCCTCACCGGCCGGTCCGGCTCATCCGCGCAGATCCACCAGGAGCGGGGGCGCGTGCTCGCCTCGGACGGTGGTGAGCGACAGTACGGCGTGCCCGGCGGGTACGCCGTGGGCGAGTTCGGAGGCGGACCAGCGTTCGCGTTCGACCTGGCGGACGGTGACGGCGCGGGCGGTGGGCGACCGGCCGGTGATCACCCGGCGCAGCGCGTGGGCGGTCTTGCCGAGCGGTGTCTCGGCGATGATCTGGCGGTCGGTGACGTCGCGCGCCTCGGTCCATTCCTTGCCCCAGACCTCGGCGAAGTCCTGGCCGTCCCACGGGGTGAGTCCGGCGAGCGCCATCCGGCAGCCGATCGCGCCGAGCAGGGGGCCGCGCAGCGGGCGGGGTACGTCGTCGAGGGTGCGCAGGGTGAGGACGGCCCCGGCGTGGCCGGAGCGCAGCCGCTGGATGCCGCGGACGGCCTCGGGGGTGATGACGCCGGTGGCGTCGTCGAGGACGAGGCAGGCGAACAGGGAGCGGTCCTCACGGGCGGCGACACAGGCAGTGAACTGGGCGAGGACGAGGCGGGCGATGATCCGGGAGGCGTCGGCGTGGCCGCGTTGCGGCAGGTCGATCCGGACCCGGACGGGGCGGTCGATGGCCCGCAGCGAGAACGGGGCGGCGGCGCCGGAGGTGTCGAAGAACCCGGCGAAGGCGGGCCGGTCGAGGAGCGCGATCCGGTCCGCGAGCACCCCGCCGACGTCCCCGGGCTGGGAGAGCTGCCGTTCCCGGGCGGACAGCTCACGCAGCATCCCGTCCTGTCCGGCGTCGATGAGGGCCCGGCGCAGTTCCCGCAGGGGGCCGGGTGCCCCGTCGAGCAGTCCGCGCAGCTCGGGAACGGAGGGGAAGCGGCCGTGGACGGTGCGGAAGGGGCCGAGGAGCTGGGCGAGGACGGTGGTGGAGCGGCGGCTGTCACCGCCGGGGTTCGGGTCGGTGAGGTCGCCGACGAGGGCCTCGGCGAGGACGGCGGCGGCCTCGTCGGCGTCGGTGGCGCCGCCGTACAGGTCGAGGTCGTGGGCGGAGTCGGGCGCTCCGATCCGGACGACGATGTCGTAGCCGTCGACGGCGCCGAGTCCCGCTCCGGCGGCGCCGACCACGACGACGGCGGCGCGTCCGGCGAGTGCCTGAAGGCACAGGGACTCGGCGACGGGCCGTACGAGGCCGCCGGTCTTGCCCGAGCCGGCCGGGCCGACGGCGAGCAGGGAGGTGCCGAGCAGATCGGGGCCGAGGCCGAGGCCGGCGCCCCGGAAGCGGTAGGGGTTGCGGGAGTCGTCGGCGGTGGTGCCGATACGGACCTGTGCGGTGAGCAGGTCGTGCGGGGCGGCGCGGCCGGGCAGGTCACGGTCGCCGGAGGGGTGGAGGCAGGCGGCGGCGCCCCGGGCGGTGACGGCGGCGGAGAAGTCGGCCATGCTCTGGCGTCCGGCGCGTACGGCCTGCCAGGCGCGGGTGATCCGGGCGTGGTCCACGTCGCGCATCAGTCCGGTGCGCGCGTCGGCGGTGAGCCGGTCGGCCGCGCCGAGGAGTCCGGCGGCGCGCAGCTGCGGCCACTGGGCGGGGTCCTCCTCGGGGGTGGCCGGGGCGGCGCCGGTCACGGGTGCGGGTCGGCGCAGCCGGGGGGCGAGGTAGCGCTGCCAGATCTCGGGCCAGCGGCCCATCCGGGCGGCGGTGAGCAGGATGCCACCGCCGACGAGGACGTAGTAGAGCGTGGAGGTGACGAAACCGGCCTTCTCCTCGCTGGGGGTGAGCGGTTTGGCCCACTCCTCGGGGGTGAGGACGTAGTAGGGCCACATCCAGTAGCCGCCGAGGTAGTTGTTCCACAGCAGCGACCAGAACAGCCAGCCCACGAGGAACGCGATGAGCGCGCCGCTGAAGAGCTGGCGGGCGGGGGTCTCCTCGGGCTCCTCGTCGGGCCGGGGCCGGTGGCCGAACCGCCAGACGCCGGGTGCGGCGTCGGGGCGGGGCGTCCGGAGCCAGCCGAGGAATCCGGCGCCGTCGGGCGCGGGCGGGGCGCCGGTGGGGCCGCCGGACGCGGGCGGCGCGCCGGGCGCTCCGGTGGGCCGGGGCGGCAGGGCGGCGGGGCGCGGCGGCGGGCCGCCCGGTCCGGAGGTGCCGGGGTACGCGCCGGGCGCGGGGTGTCCCGGCCGGGCGCCCCCGGGCGGGTACGCGCCGGTGCCGTCGTGACCCGCGTACGGGTCCGGGTACGGGTCCGGTGCGGCGTCCGGGGCTCCGTACCGGGGCTGTGGTGTGTGCCAGGGCGCCACTGGCGCCGGGTCGCCCGTACGGCGTACCGGCCCGACCGGTCCGTCCGGCGTTCTGGCCGGACGGGGCACGGGTGCGGCGTGCGTACCGCGTGTGTCCTGTGTGCCGTCGTCGCCGTCGCGTCCGTCGTGCTTCACGACCCTGCCCCCTGACCTGCCGGTCCCCTGTGTACGGCCGTCAATCTAGTGCCCCTGCCCGGGGAGCGCGGCGGTTACGCGCCGCCGCCGTGGGGAAGGCGCCGTCCGGCGCGCCTCCCGGCGGCCCGGGCGGGACTATGTCCATGGCGGACAACGACCCGTCCGAACAACTCCCCCGTGGAGCATGCCCACCTTCCCGGACCGGCTCTAGCCTGCGGAGGAACCCCGACAGACCAGCGGAACCGGAGCAGCGGCGAGCGGCCGCGTCCGCGCCACCGCGTCCGTGACACCCCCAGGAGCCCCATATGACCGCACTGCCGCAGGAGCGCCGCGTCGTCACCGCCATCCCCGGCCCGAAGTCCCTGGACCTCCAGGCCCGGCGCACCGCCGTGGTCGCGGCGGGTGTGGGCTCCACGCTGCCGGTGTTCACGGCCCGCGCGGGCGGCGGCATCATCGAGGACGTGGACGGCAACCGGCTGATCGACTTCGGTTCCGGTATCGCCGTGACCAGCGTCGGCGCGTCCGCCGAAGCGGTCGTACGCCGTGCCACCGCGCAGCTCGCCGACTTCACCCACACCTGTTTCATGGTCACGCCGTACGAGGGTTACGTGGCTGTCGCCGAGGCGCTGGCGGAGCTGACCCCGGGCGACCACGCGAAGAAGTCGGCGCTGTTCAACTCGGGTGCCGAGGCCGTCGAGAACGCCGTGAAGATCGCCCGCGCGTACACCAAGCGGCAGGCGGTCGTGGTGTTCGACCACGGGTACCACGGCCGGACCAATCTGACGATGGCGCTGACGGCGAAGAACATGCCGTACAAGCAGGGCTTCGGTCCGTTCGCGCCCGAGGTGTACCGGGTGCCGGTGGCGTACGCGTACCGCTGGCCGACCGGTCCGGAGAACGCCGGCGCGGAGGCGGCCGCCGAGGCTATCGACCGGATCGTCAAGCAGATCGGCGCGGACAACGTCGCCGCGATCATCATCGAGCCGGTGCTCGGCGAGGGCGGCTTCATCGAGCCCGCGAAGGGCTTCCTCCCGGCGATCAGCGAGTTCGCCACCGAGAACGGCATCGTGTTCGTGGCGGACGAGATCCAGTCCGGGTTCTGCCGCACGGGCCAGTGGTTCGCGTGCGAGGACGAGGGCATCGTCCCGGACCTGATCACCACGGCCAAGGGCATCGCGGGCGGGCTGCCGCTGGCCGCCGTCACGGGCCGCGCCGAGATCATGGACGCCCCGCACGCGGGCGGCCTCGGCGGCACCTACGGGGGCAACCCGGTGGCGTGCGCGGGCGCGCTGGGCGCGATCGAGACGATGAAGGAGCTGGACCTCAACGCGCGCGCCAAGCGCATCGAGGAGCTCATGAAGGCCCGGCTCGTCGCGATGGCGGAGAAGTTCGACATCATCGGTGACATCCGCGGACGCGGCGCGATGATCGCGATCGAGCTGGTCAAGGACCGTACGACCAAGGAGCCGAACGCCGAGGCGGCGGGCGCGCTCGCCAAGGCGTGCCACGCGGAGGGCCTGCTGGTGCTCACCTGCGGTACGTACGGCAACGTCCTGCGGTTCCTGCCGCCGCTGGTGATCGGCGAGGACCTGCTGCACGAGGGCCTCGACATCCTTGAGGGCGCCTTCACCCGGATCTGATCCGGGCCCGGCCGATACCGGCCGGCGTCCCGGGTCCGCCCGGTGCGCCGGTCCCGTCGGCCGCCCGTCCCGCACTCCTCGTCCTGTACTTTCCGTACAGGGACGGTCACTGTCCGCCCCGGACCGTTCACATGCGGACGCCGAGCGGCAGAGGGTGTGAAGAAGGTGTGCGGGGCCCATGTCGGGGTGCCGTTCCGGCTGTCGGAAGGGCGTCCCGCTGTCGTAGGTTCGGTGCGGATGAGAGAAACACCTCGCCCGGGGGTGACCCCGGGCGGCTCCGGTGCGTGGCCTCCCCAGTCGCGTACCGGCCGTGCGTTCGCGCACACCACCGGAGCCTTCGGCGCCGGGACTCCTCACCGATCGGACGGCCGCCCGCCCCAAACCCCCCGGGGCGCGCGGCGTTCCGGTCACCCCGGCCGCCCCGGAACCACCCCCCCTGTTCCGGGGCGGCCGAACACACTTCTGGGCCGCTGGCCCCTGGCCGCCTTCGTGCTGTGCGCGCTGGTCCTCGTGTGCGTCACCTGGCAGGTCGCCGCCGGTGGTCCGCTGCTGAGGGCCGATGTCCGCGCCGCCGGAGTGCTGCGGACCTCCGCGATGCCGGACGGCCCCGCCGAACTCCTGGCCGACCTCGGCAATGTCCCCGTGGCGCTGTCCGTCCTCGCCGTCGCCGCCGGATACGCGGCCTGGCGGGCGCGGCGGGCCCGGATCGCCCGCTGGTGGGCCGGACCGGCCGCCGCCGCACTGCTGCTCCTGGTGACTCTGCTGCTGGTGGTGGCGATGAAGGCGCTGATCGGCCGTCCGGGGCCACCGGGACCGGTCGGCGGTACGGGGTTCTACCCGTCGGGTCATGCCGCGACCTCCGCCGCCGCGTACGGCGCGGCCGTCCTTCTGCTGCTGCCCTGGACGCGCGGCCGGACGGCGCGGCGGGGGCTCGTCACGGGCTGTCTGCTGGTCGTGGTGGGCACGGGGTACGGGCTGGTGCGCCGGGGCTACCACTGGCCGCTGGACGTGCTCGGGAGCTGGAGTCTGTGCGGGGCGCTGCTGGTGCTGGTCGCGCTGTGCGTGCCCGGCTCCGGCGGGCGCACCGGGCGGCGGGACACGGACGGGCCGCCGGACCCCCCGGTGGGCTGAGGGGTCCGGCGGCCCGGGGCCGCGAGGTGTCAGGGGCGGCACGTCATCGTGCCGCCGCGCGTCACACGGCCGGGAAGTACGTGTCGAAGTTGCGGGAGAACTGCCAGTTGTTGTGGCGGTCCCAGTTGATGGACCAGGTCATGAGTCCGCGCAGGGCGGGCCAGGTGCCGTGGGTCCGGTACGAGCCGCAGTTGGTGTTCTTGGTGAGGCAGTCGAGGGCCTTGTTGACCTCGGCGCTGGAGACATGGCCGTTGCCGGCGTTGACGGAGGCGGGCATCCCGATGGCGACCTGCTCGGGGCGCAGCGCCGGGAAGACGTTGGCGGTGTTGCCCGCGACGGGGAACCCGGTGAGCAGCATGTCGGTCATGGCGATGTGGAAGTCCGCGCCGCCCATGGTGTGGTACTGGTTGTCGAGGCCCATGATCGGGCCGGAGTTGTAGTCCTGGACGTGCAGCAGGCTGAGGTCGTCCCGCAGGGCGTGGATGACCGGCAGATAGGCGCCGCAGCGCGGGTCCTGGCCGCCCCACTGGCCCCGGCCGTAGAACTGGTAGCCCATCTGGACGAAGAACGTCTCGGGGGCCATCGTCAGCACGAACTTGTTGCCGTACTTGGCCTTCAGGGTCTTGAGGGCGTCGATCAGGTTGACGATCACCGGGGTCGTCGGGTTCTTGAAGTCGGTGTCACCGGCGTTCAGGGACAGGGAGTGGCCCTCGAAGTCGATGTCGAGTCCGTCGAGGCCGTACTCGTCGATGATCCGGGAGACGGAGGTGACGAACGCGTCCCGGGCGCCGGTGGAGTTCAGCTGGACCTGGCCGTTCTGGCCGCCGATGGAGATCAGGACCTTCTTGCCCGCGGCCTGCTTGGCCTTGATGGCGGCCTTGAACTCGGCGTCGCTCTCGACGTTCGGGCACTCGGTCACCGGGCAGCGGTTGAAGCGGATGTCGCCGGAGGTGACGGAGGTCGGCTCACCGAAGGCGAGCTGGATGACGTCCCAGCTGTCGGGGACGTCGGCCATCCGGGTGTAGCCGGAGCCGTTGGCGAAGCTGGCGTGCAGATAGCCGACGAGGGCCTTCGGGGGGAGACCGCCGTCGCCCCCTCCGCCGCCCTCGGTGGTCCGGGCGGGCACGGCCGCCGATCTGGCGGACTCCCCCGCGTCGTTGGCCGCGGTCACCTGGAAGCTGTAGTCCGTGACGGGCCGCAGTCCGCTGATGGTGGTGGAGGTGCCGGTGACGGTCTGGACCTTGACGCCGCCCTGGTAGACCGAGTAGCTGGTGGCGTTCGCGACCGGGTTCCAGGTCAGCGGGACGCTGGTGGCGCCGATGGTGCCGGTGCGCAGGCCGGTGGGGACGGCCGGCGGCTGGCCGGGGTCGACGGACGGGCCGACCAGGGAGATGTCGTCGGCGTGGTAGGCGGCCGTGCCGTACCAGCCGTGGGTGTAGAGGGTGACCCGGTTGGTGCCCGCGCCGGTGCGGAAGGTGGTACTGAGGCGCTGCCAGTCGGCGGCGGACTGGGTCCAGTTGAACCCGTCGCCGTTGGGTGTGCCCGTACCGGTGACGCCGAGGTAGACGTAGCTGCCCCGGACGAATCCGCTGAGGGTGTACACCGAGTCGGGCTTGACGGTGACGGTCTGGGAGCAGCGCGCGTTGTCGCCGCCCGAGGGGGTCGCGCGCAGCGCGGACGTGCCGGTGCGCACGGGTGTGGTGACGGTGGCTCCGCTGCCCGCGGAACAGTTCCAGCCGTCGAGGCCGGTTTCAAAGCCTCCGTTGCGGGCGAGGTCGGCATCGGCCGCACGGGCGACCGATGACGTGATGGTGAGGCCGGGCAGTACGGCCAGCGCTGTGGCCGCCAGCACGGCGAGAAGTCTGGGACGGAATCCGCGGACGGGGGGACGTACGCGCGGTCTGGTGCGATCCACGACAGCCTCCGGACATGGGGGGATGTGGCAACACGAAGTGCGTGGGTGGAGCGCCGCTCAACTTGGTCCAGACCAATTCCGTTGTCAAGACCTCCGGCGGTTATCCGCTGTCGCGGGGCCGCCCGTCACGACGGCCGCGGCCGCCGCCCTCGCCGCCCGTCAGCCTCCGGTCCCGCGCGCGAGATCCGCCGCCGCCTCGTGCATGGCCAGTTCGAGCAGCACGGGGTCGGTGAGGGTGCCGGAGCCGTCCGGCGGGATCAGCCACCGCACCCCGCCGGTGGCCCGGCCGGGATAGGGGACCACGATCCAGGTCCCCGGCCCGGCGGCGCGCACCCCGGTGCCGAGCCAGCGCGAGGCGGTGCCGGACGGGACGAAGAAGCCCGTCCGGGAGTCGCCGAAGTCGGCGAGCACGGGGCCCGGCCGGTCGATGACCCGGCTGAGCACATCGAGCGTGGGGCAGCCGAGTTCCCCCGGCAGGATCAGGACGTCCCAGAGCCGGCCCGCCGGAAGGAGGGTGACCCCGAGGGGGTTGCGCTCCCACTCCCAGCGGCAGACGTCGGGGTCTGGTGCCACCGACACCAGCCATTCCACAGCGGACTTGGCCATTGGCCCGGTCATGTCGTGCCTCCGATTCCCTCAAGGACCGCGGGTGCGGCCCCTGTTGGGAGGCGGTGGAACGCCAAGCGTTACGCGGGTTCCGGCTACTAGTTGGTAGTGAACTGCGTCACAGCCCCTGACCTGCGGCGACACAGAGCCGCCCACCGGGATGACCGATGGTCATATCAACCGACCGGACCGATGTCCCGACGGCCGGGCGCTCGCGGCGGGACACCGGCGCGACCCGGACGGCGATCGCTAGCTGTCGAACCCGAGCCCCAGCCGGTCCATCGTGCGCAGCCACAGATTGCGGTGCCCCTCGTTGGCGTCGGCACGGGCGAGGGACCACTTGGTGAGCGCGATCCCCGTCCACGCGAACGGTTCGGGCGGGAACGGCAGCGGCTTCCTGCGGACCATCTCCAGCTCCGTGCGCTCGGTCCGCTCCCCCGCGAGCAGGTCCAGCATCACCTCGCCGCCGAAGCGGGTGGCGCCGACGCCCAGCCCGGTGTACCCGGCGGCATAGGCGACCCGGCCGCCGTGGGCGGTGCCGAAGAACGCCGAGAACCGTGAGCAGGTGTCGATCGCCCCGCCCCACGCATGGCTGAAACGGACCCCTTCGAGCTGCGGGAAGTACCGGAAGAAGTGCGCGGCGAGCTTCGCGTACGTCTCGGGCCGGTCGTCGTGCTCGGCGCTCAGCCGCCCGCCGTACGGGTACACCGCGTCGTACCCGCCCCACAGCACCCGCCGGTCGGCGGAGAGCCGGAAGTAGTGGAACTGGTTGGCGCTGTCCCCGAGTCCCTGGCGGTTGGCCCAGCCGACGGACGCCAGCTGCGCCTCGGTCAGCGGCTGGGTCATCAGCGCGTAGTCGTACACCGGGACCGTGTACGGGCGCACCCGCTTGACCAGCGACGGGAACACATTGGTGCCGAGCGCGACCCGCCGCGCGAAGATCCTGCCGTACGGGGTGCGCACCGCCATGCCCGCGCCCCGGGCGAGCAGAGTCAGGGCGGGGGTGTGCTCGTACACCCGGACGCCCAGCGACACACAGGCGCGTTTGAGGCCCCAGGCGAGCCGGGCCGGGTTCAGCATCGCCACCCCATCCCGGTCCCAGACGCCCGCGCGGAACAGCGGTGAGTCGACCTCGCCGCGCACGGCGTCCTCGTCCAGGAACTCCCGGCCGTCCGCGAGACCCCGGCGGCGCATGTCCTGGTACCAGGCGCGCATCTCGTCGGCCTGGTACGGCTCGGTCGCCACGTCCAGCTCGCCGGTCCGCTCGAAGTCGCAGTCGATGCCGTAGCGGGCGACCGCCGCCTCGATCGCGTCGAGGTTCTGGACACCCAGCTTCTCCAGCCGGCCGATCTCGCCGGGCCAGCGCGCCAGACCGTTGTCCAGCCCGTGGGTGAGCGAGGCGGCGCAGAAGCCGCCGTTGCGGCCGGAGGCGGCCCAGCCCACCGAACGGCCCTCGACGAGCACCACGTCCCGGTCCGGGTCGCGTTCCTTGGCGAGCAGCGCGGTCCACAGCCCGCTGTAGCCGCCGCCGACCACCAGCAGATCGCAGTGCTCGGTACCGGTGAGCGCGGGCTCGGCGGGAGGCCTGCCGGGGTCGTCCAGCCAGAAGGGGACGGGCCGCGCGTCGGCGAGGGACGTGGTCCAGCGGGTCATGGCACTCGGGGCCATGATCTCAACTCCCTACAGGGATCGTACGGTTGTGCCGTGGTACGGGGGATCTCGCGCGGGCGCGGTTATGCGTGACGCTTTCTGCGGCGGTTCCCGATCACCATGCTGATCAGCACGAACAGTACGGCGATCAGGAACATGGCCGTACCGATGACATTGATCTGAACGGGTGTCCCGCGCTGCGCCGAACCCCAGACGAACATGGGGAAGGTGACGGTGGAACCCGCGTTGAAATTGGTGATGATGAAATCGTCGAAGGACAGGGCGAAGGCGAGCAGCGCGCCCGCCGCGATCCCGGGCGCCGCGATCGGCAGGGTCACCCGGAGAAATGTCTGGACGGGGCCCGCGTAGAGGTCCTGGGCGGCCTGTTCCAGACGGGGGTCCATCGACATGACCCGCGCCTTGACGGCGGTCACCACAAAACTCAGACAGAACATGATGTGCGCGATCAGCACCGTCCAGAAACCGAGTTCCGCGCCCATGTTGAGGAACAGCGTCAGCAGCGAGGCGGCCATCACGACCTCGGGCATGGCCATCGGCAGGAAGATCAGCGAACTGACCGCTCCCCGGGCCCGGAAACGATATCTGACCAGGGCGAACGCGATCATCACCCCGAGGACCGTGGCCCCGATGGTGGCGAAGGCGGCGATCCGCAGACTGAGCGAGAGCGAACCGCACAGATCGGCGACGCCGCACGGGTCCCGCCAGGCGTCGGTGGAGAAGTTCTGCCACTCGTAGTTGAAGCGGCCCTTCGGTTTGTTGAAGGAGAACACCGTGACAACGACATTCGGCAGCAGCAGATAACCGAGGGTCAGCAGACCGGCGATGACGACGAGATTACGGCGAATCCAGCGCAGAACGGCCATCAGACCAGATCCTCCGTCCCGGACTTGCGGATGTACAGCGTGACGATGACGAGGATCGCGGCCATCACGATGAACGACAGCGCGGCGGCCGTCGGATAGTCGAGAACCCTCAGGAACTGCGTCTGGATGACATTGCCGATCATTCGGGTGTCGGTGGAACCGAGGAGATCGGCGTTCACATAGTCACCGGAGGCGGGAATGAAGGTGAGCAGCGTCCCGGAGACCACACCCGGCATCGACAGCGGCAGGGTCACCTTGCGGAAGGTGGTGAAGGGCCGGGCATAGAGATCGCCGGAGGCTTCGTGGAGCCGTCCGTCGATGCGCTCCAGCGAGGTGTACAGCGGCAGGATCATGAACGGCAGGAAGTTGTAGGTGAGTCCGCAGATCACCGCGAGCGGGGTCGCGAGGACGCGCTCCCCGTCGGTCATCCCGAGCCAGCTGGTCACATCCAGGATGTGCAGGGTGTTGAGGAGTTCGACCAGCGGTCCGCTGTCGGCGAGGATGGTCTTCCAGGCCAGGGTGCGGATCAGGAAGCTGGTGAAGAACGGCGCGATGACCAGGACGAGGACGACATTGCGCCAGCGTCCCGCGCGGAACGCGATCAGATACGCCAGCGGATAGCCGAGCAGCAGGCACAGCACGGTCGCGGACCCGGCGTAGAGCACCGAGCGCAGGAACTGCGGCCAGTAGTCGGTGAGCGCTTCCCAGTACGTGGCGAAGTGCCAGGTGACCTCGAAGCCCTCCTCCAGGGACCCGGTCTGTACGGAGGTGGACGCCTGGTAGACCAGCGGCAGGGCGAAGAACACCAGCAGCCACAGGATGCCCGGCAGCAGCAGCCAGTAGGGGGTGAGTCTGCCGCGTCTGCGCGGCGGGCGGGCCGCCGGCCCGGGGGCCGTGTCCGCCGGCGCCCCGGGGGCGTCGGTGACCGTACTCATGCGGCCTCCTCCACCGACTCGACACCCGCGTCGATGTCCTGGGCCGCGTCGAGGCCGAAGGTGTGGCCCGGGTTCCAGTGCAGGACGACCGGGGTGCCCGGGACCAGCCGGTCGTCACGCTCGACGTTCTGGACGTACACCTCCAGCTCCGGGTGGACCGGGCTGTCCACGAGGTACTGGGTGGACACCCCGATGAAGCTGCTCGCGGTGATCGTCCCGGGCACCCGGTTGCGGCCGCCGGGTATCGCGTCGGCGTCGTCCGCGTGGGTGAGGGACATCTTCTCCGGCCGGACCCCGGCCAGGACCTTCCCCCCGCCGCCGGTCGGCGCCGAGCAGCGGGCCGCCGGGAGCACCAGCCGGCTGTCCGCGACGGTGAGCACCAGTTCCTCGCCGGAGCGGCTGTCCACGGTCGCCTCGATGAGGTTGGAGGTGCCGAGGAAGTTCGCGACGAACGTGGTGCGCGGGTTCTCGTAGAGGTCGGCGGGCGCCCCGAGCTGTTCGACCCGGCCCTTGTTCATCACCGCGACCGTGTCGGCCATCGTCATGGCCTCCTCCTGGTCGTGGGTGACATGGACGAACGTGATGCCGACCTCGGTCTGGATGCGCTTGAGTTCGAGCTGCATCTGGCGGCGCAGCTTGAGGTCCAGGGCGCCCAGCGGCTCGTCGAGGAGCAGCACCTTGGGGTGGTTGATCAGCGCGCGGGCGACGGCCACCCGCTGCTGCTGGCCGCCGGAGAGCTGGTGCGGTTTGCGGCGCGCGAAGTCACCGAGCTGCACCAGGTCGAGCATCTCCTCGACCTGCTTCTTCACCGACCTGATGCCGCGCCTGCGCAGTCCGAAGGCGACGTTCTCGAAGATGTCGAGGTGCGGGAAGAGCGCGTACGACTGGAAGACGGTGTTGACGGGCCGTTTGTACGGCGGCAGCGCCGTCACGTCCTGCTCACCGAGGAACACCGTGCCGGAGGTGGGCTCCTCCAGTCCCGCGATCATCCGCAGGGTGGTGGTCTTGCCGCAGCCGGAGGCGCCGAGCAGCGCGAAGAACGAGCCGTGCGGCACGGTCAGGTCGAGCGGATGGACGGCGGTGAAGGAGCCGTACGTCTTACTGATCCCGGTGAGGCGGACATCGCCGCCGTGTTCGGTCGTCATGGTGGTTCCCGGGGTTCGAGGGGCGAGGGACACGGGCGGGACTCAGGGGACGTGCGGGCCGCCGTGGGGCCGTGGCCGGGGGTTCCCGCCGGGGCGGTGCCGGTTCGGACGGGCCGTGCCGTGGGGCGCGGGCGGTGGCGGCCGGACGGGTGAGGAGCCGTGCGGAGCGGGGCCGGGCCGCGCCGGGTCAGGCGCCGGACAGCTTGGCGAACTTCTCCTCGTACGCCGTCTCCTCCTTGGAGCTGAGGGAACGGAAGGAGTGCGACTTCGACGCCATCTCCTTGTCGGGGATGATCAGCGGGTTCTCCGCCGCCCCGGGGTCGATCTTCGCCAGTTCCGCCCTGACCCCGTCGACGGGGCACACGTAGTTGATGTACGCGGCGAGCCGGGCAGCGGGGCCGGGCTCGTAGTAGTAGTCGATGAGCCGTTCGGCGTTGCGCTTGTGGCGGGCCTTGTTGGGGATCAGCAGATTGTCGGAGGCGATCATGTAGCCGCTGTCCGGGACGACGAAGTCGATGTCCGGGTTGTCGGCCTGGAGCTGGACGACGTCCCCGGCCCAGGCGACACAGGCGGCGATGTCGCCCTTGGACAGGTCGGAGGTGTAGTCGTTGCCGGTGAAGCGGCGGACCTGTCCCTTGTCGACGGCCTTCTGCACCCGGGCGATCGCCGCGTCGAAGTCGTCGTCGGTGACCTTGCCGGGGTCCTTGCCCATGTCGAGCAGGGCGAGCCCCATGGTGTCCCGCATCTCGGAGAGCAGCGAGACGCGGCCCTTGAGCTTCGGCTCGTCCAGCAGGTCGGACAGCGAGCGGACCTCCAGCCCGTCGAGGGCCTTGCGGTTGTAGGCGATGACCGCCGGGATGCCCGTCCAGGGGTACGAGTACGCCCGCCCGGGGTCCCAGTCGGGGCTGCGGAACTGCTGCGACAGATTGGCGTACGCGTGCGGGAGGTTCGACGCGTCCAGTTTCTGGACCCAGCCGAAGCGTATGAGGCGCGCGGCGAGCCAGTCGGTGACGTTGATCAGGTCCCGGCCGGTGTCCTGACCTGCGGCGAGCTGCGGTTTGACCTTCCCGAAGAACTCGACGTTGTCGTTGATGTCCTCGGTGTACTTGACGGTGATCCCGGTGCGCTCGCGGAAGGCGTCCAGGGTCGGGCGGCGTTTGCCGCTGTCGTCCACGTCCATGTACTCGGTCCAGTTGGAGAAGGTGACCCGCTTCTCCTTGTCCGAGTGGTCCTGCGACGACACCGTCTCCGTCCTGCCGGCCGGGGGGATGCCGCAGCCGGTGAGGGCCAGGGCGCCCCCGGCGGCGAGCGCGCCGCCCGTGGAGGCGCGCAGCAGGGTGCGACGGGAGAGCGCGCCCCTGCCGCCCTGGAAACTGCGCCGCATGGCGGCCTTCTGCGCCGGGGACAAGGTCTCGGGCTCGGAACTCATGCGCGTGATGCCCTTTCGGAACAGGGGGACCGGGTTCTCGTCACGGCCGGTCCCGGCGGTCACGCCGCCTGGGGCGAAGGGGTTACCGGTCCCCGAAGATCGTGCGGTGCCAGTCCTTCCTGGCGACCGCGGTGTTGTCGAACATGACGTGCTTGACCTGCGTGTACTCCTCGAAGGAGTAGACGGACATGTCCTTGCCGAAGCCGGACGCCTTGAAGCCGCCGTGCGGCATCTCGCTGATGATCGGGATGTGGTCGTTGACCCAGACACAGCCCGCCTTGATCTCACGGGTGGCGCGGTGGGCCCGGAACACGTCCCGGGTCCACGCGGACGCGGCGAGACCGTAGGGGGTGTCGTTCGCGAGCCGCAGGCCCTCGTCGTCGGTGTCGAACGGGACGACGACCAGGACCGGGCCGAAGATCTCCGCCTGCACGATCTCGCTGTCCTGCGGGGCGTCCGCGATCAGGGTCGGCCGGTAGAAGGCGCCGCTCGACAGATCACCGCCGGGGATCTCCCCGCCGGTCACCACCCGGGCGTAGCCGCGGGCCCGCTCCACGAACGCGGCGACGCGGTCGCGCTGGGCGTACGAGACCAGCGGCCCCAGGTCGGTGGCCCGGTCGAAGGGGTCACCGAGCCGGACACCGGCCATCAGGTCCGCGACCCCGGCGATGAAGGCGTCGTACAGCGGGCGCTGGACGTACGCGCGGGTGGCGGCCGTGCAGTCCTGACCGGTGTTGATCAGGGAACCGGCGACGGCGCCCTGGATCGCGGCCTCCAGATCGGCGTCGTCGAAGACGACGAAGGGGGCCTTGCCGCCCAGCTCCAGATGGAGGCGCTTGACGGTGGCGGTGGCGATCTCCGCGACCCGCTTGCCGACCCCGGTGGAACCGGTGAACGACGTCATCGCGACCCCCGGGTGCCCCACCAGATGCTCGCCCGCCTCCGGCCCGGCGCCGGTGATGATGTTGACGACCCCGTCGGGGATGCCCGCCTCGGCCGCCGCCTCCGCGAACATCAGCGAGGTCAGCGGGGTCAGCTCGGCGGGCTTCAGCACGATGGTGTTGCCCGCGGCGATCGCCGGGAGCACCTTCCAGGCGGCCATCTGGAGCGGATAGTTCCAGGGCGCGATCGACCCGACGACACCGATCGGCTCACGGCGCACGTACGAGGTGTGGTCGGCGGAGTACTCCCCCGCCGACTGGCCCGCCAGCTGCCGGGCGGCACCCGCGAAGAAGGCAGCGTTGTCGATGGTGCCCGGTACGTCGAACTCCCGGGTCAGCTTGATCGGCTTGCCGCACTGGAGGGACTCGGCCCACGCGAACTCGTCCGCCTGCTCGGCGAGGACGGCCGCGAAGCGGTGCAGCGCGTCGGAGCGCTCGCCCGGGGTGCGGCCCGACCACTCCGGGAACGCCGCGGCGGCCGCGGCGACGGCCGCGTCCACGTCGTCGCGGCCCGCCAGCTGATACGTGTAGACGTCGTCGCCGGTCGCGGGGTCCACCACCGTGTGGGCGCGCTCGGAGGTGCCCTTGCCGAGCCGGCCCCCGATGTACTGGGCGCCGTCCGCGAAGCGTTCCTGTGCCTGGAACCGATGGCCCGGGTTGTGCATGACGCTCTCCTCCGCCGGCCCTTCCCGTCACCCGGGTGCGGCGTAGCTTCAGCTCGATTTGAGTGCCGATCCTGGCAGAGGCGTACTGGTCCAACAAGTGATTCAGTTGTTGCCTTTTGGTCACGCGACGGAATCTGTTGACCAGGTGTCGAGCCGAAGCGGAAAACAAAGGACGGGATGTCCGTGGTGCGTGGCACAGTGGCGTGCATCGGCCGGGCGAGGGGGAGAACGCGATGAACGCAGGTCAGAGCATGCGCGGGGAGTCGGTGGCGGAGGCCGTCCGGGGAATTCGTTCCCGGGAGGATCTGCTGGCCGTGACCGCCGAGGGAATTCGGGTGAAATACCTGCACTTCTGGCGTCACCAGCCGGCGGTGGAGGGCGAGGTCGACGGCGGTTGCTTCAGCCAGTGGTATCCCTCGCCGTTCACGGTCGAGGGGGTCGAGTACGCGACGGCGGAGCACTGGATGATGGCCGAGAAGGCGCGGCTCTTCGGTGACCCGGAGGCCGAGCGGGCGGCCGTCGCGGCCAGGCATCCGGCCGACGCGCAGAAGGCGGGGCGCCGTGTCCGGGGCTTCGACGAGGCGGTCTGGGCGCGGGAGCGGTTCGGGATCGTGGTGGCGGGCAGCACGCGCAAGTTCGCCGCGCATCCGCGGCTGCGGGAGTTCCTGCGCGGTACGGGTGAGCGGGTGCTGGTCGAGGCGAGTCCCGTGGACCGGGTCTGGGGGATCGGGCTCGCCGGGGACGACGAGCGGGCGGGTGATCCCGCGCGGTGGCGGGGGCTGAATCTGCTCGGTTTCGCACTGATGGCGTGCCGCCCGCACGTAGGCCACTGACGGTCACCGTCCCGTACGGGTCGCCTTCGCTTGCGCTTTCGAGGTCTGTCCGGCGGGACGTACTTCGTTCCTGTACAGGTCGTCCGTGGGTGCGCAGTTCCCCGCGCCCCTGGGTACTCGGTGCTGAGCGCACTTCGTTGCTGTGCCGTCGCTCGGTGGTTTCGCGCAGTTCCCCGCGCCCCTTTGGGGCGCGTCCGGTCGGTTCTTCGGGTCGGTGCCGGTCGGGATTCTCCGTCCTCGATCCGACACGCTCGGTACGACGCCCCCTTACCCGACTGAAGAGCATCGGAGTCTGCGAGCAGAGATTCCCGCCCACCCCCTCCCGCAGCAGCGCGAGTCCGCGAGGAGGGGGGTTCCGCAAGCGAAGGACCTTCACCTGACCAACAGCCTCAAGTGGCGCCCCAAAGGGGCGCGGGGAACTGCGCAAAGACGAGGACAGCCCCGCACCCGACGAACAACCCGAAGGGGCAGCATCCAGGGGCGCGAGGAACTGCGCGAGCAACCAAGGACCACCCGCACCCGAACGAGAACCGCAAGCGGGCGCGACCCCAGGGGCGCGGGGAACTGCGCACCCACGAACGTACCCGCACCGGAACAAGTACGCCCAGGAGTGGAACCCCAGGGGCGCGAGGAACTGCGCGAGCAACCAAGGACCACCCGCAGCCGAACGAGAACCGCAAAGGGCGCGGCCTCAGGGGCGCGGTGAACTGCGCAAAACGACGAGCGACGGCACAGGAACAAGTACGCCCACCCGGACAGACCTAGGAAGCGCAAGCGAAGGCGACCCGTGAGGTCAGCGGAGGCTCGAAAGCGCGAGCGAAGGCGACCCGTTGTCGTCGTAGAGGCTGTCCGGCCAGTTGCCGGGCGCGACGATCAGCAGGACAAGGAGCCCCGCGGCCAGCGCCGCGCCCACCGCCCCGCAGATGAGACCCGCCAGGGCCTGCCCCGGGTTGGACGCGAGCCCCTTGCTCGCCCGCGAGCGGGCGATCGCGCCGAAGATCACCGCGAGGGCGCCCGTGATCAGCGCCACCGGCCAGAGACAGAAGATCACCACCGAGATGATCCCGAGGACCAGGGAAGCGACCCCCATCCCGTCCCGCGGCGGCTGCGGCATCCCGCCCCAGCCGAAGCCGGGACCGTTCGGATACGGCGGCTGAGGCATCGCCGCACCGGGGTACCCGGGGTATCCGTGCGGGTACTGCTGACCCGGGCCCTCGGGCCCGGTCGGGGGCGGCGGCACCGGGCTGCTCATGGGCACCGTCCCCGGCGGTGGGAACCCGGCAGGCGGGGTGGGATGCCCGGTGCCGGGCACGGCGAAGGGGTTGGGTGCGCCCCCGGTGCCGTGCGGCGTCGGCATCGAGGCGACGGTCGGCTGGCTGTGGGCCGGGGTGTCACCCGTGGGCGGCGCCCACGGGTCCCGGTGCGCCCCGCCGTTCCCGGCACCGGGGACCTCCAGCGGCGTACCCGCACCGGCCGGGGTGGCCCGCTTGGTGAGGTCGGGGCCCGAGGCTCCGCCGGGACGCGAGGTGTCATCGGCCGGGGGTACCGGCGCCCAGGGGTCGGCGGGAGCCGCACGCTCGGCCGACCCCGTACCCGTACCCGTACCCGGGACGGAATCCGTACCGCTGCGGGGGTCGGTGGGTGCGGCGTCCGCCGGGCCGGCCGGGCCGCCGTCCAGGTACTCGGGACCGTCGCCCGGTCCCCCGGACCCCGCAGTCCGGTCGTCCGCGTGCCACTGCTCGCTCATCCGTTCGCCCCCTCCGTGCATGTCCCGACATGCTACGGCCCCCCGTCGCGCGGACCGCCCGGCCGCCTACGATGGGGCCGCAGCAACGATCAGCCGATCACCGCGCCCGGCAGAGGCGCCGTTCCCGGGGAGGAACCCTTGACCGATCCGCACGCCTTCATCAACGGGCTGCCGAAAGCCGAACTGCATGTGCACCATGTCGGCTCCGCCTCCCCCCGGATCGTCTCCACACTGGCCGCGCGGCACCCGGACTCGAAGGTCCCCACGGACCCCGAGGCCCTGGTCGACTACTTCACGTTCACCGACTTCGCGCACTTCGTCCAGGTGTACCTCTCCGTCGTGGACCTGATCCGCACCCCGGACGACGTACGGCTGCTGACCTTCGAGATCGCGCGTGATCTGGCGCGGCAGCAGGTGCGGTACGCGGAGCTGACCCTCACGCCCTGGTCGTCGACCCGGCGGGGCGTCCCCGAGCGGGAGTTCATGGCCGCGATCGAGGACGCCCGCAAGGCCGCCGAGGCGGAGCTGGGTGTGGTGCTGCGCTGGTGCTTCGACATCCCCGGTGAGGCCGGGCTGGAGGCGGCCGAGGAGACGACCCGGCTCGCCGTCTCGGACCATCTGCGCCCCGAGGGACTGGTGTCGTTCGGGCTGGGCGGACCCGAGATCGGGGTGCCCCGGCCCCAGTTCAAGCCGTACTTCGACCGGGCCATCGCGGCGGGCCTGCGGTCCGTGCCGCACGCGGGCGAGACCACCGGACCCGGCACCATCTGGGACGCGCTGCGCGAGCTGCGCGCCGAGCGGATCGGCCATGGCACCAGCGCCACCCAGGACCCGGAACTGCTCGCCCATCTCGCGGAGCACCGCATTCCGCTGGAGGTGTGCCCGACCTCCAACATCGCCACCCGCGCGGTGCGCACCCTGGAGGAGCACCCGCTGAAGGACATGGTCGACGCCGGGGTCCTGGTCACGATCAACTCCGACGATCCGCCGATGTTCGGTACCGACCTCAACGGCGAGTACGCGGTGGCGGCCCGGCTGCTGGACCTGGACGAGCGGGGTATCGCCGCGCTCGCCAAGAACGCCGTCGAGGCGTCGTTCCTCGACCCGGCGGGCAAGCGGCGGCTGACCGAGGAGATCGACGCGTACACCGAGGCATGGCCGGCGGGCTGAGTCCGACGGGGCGATGAGCCCGGCGGAGGGGTCCCGGGGCTGCCCGCCCCGGGGCCCCTCCCGCACAATGTGCGCATGCGCGCTGTCACCGCCGTCGCCCACCGCGGCGATCCCTACCGGGCCCGTGAGAACACCCTGCCGTCCCTGCGTTCCGCGCTGGAACGCGGCGCGGACGCCGTGGAGATCGATGTCCGGCTCACCCGGGACGGGGTGCCGGTGCTGCTGCACGACGCGACCCTGAAGCGGCTGTGGGAGCACGACCGGCCGCTGGACGGGCTCTCCGCCGACGAGGTACGGGGACTGACCGGCGGCGGGGTGCCCACCCTGGCCGAGGCCCTGCGGGAGACCGGGGGCAGCCGGGTGATGGTCGACCTGCCGGGCGCGGGGGCCGCCGGGGTGCGCCGGATCATGGGAGTGATCCGGGACTGCGGCGCCGCGGAGCGGGTGTACTACTGCGCGGGCGCCCGGACGATGCTGATGGTCCGGGCCGTGGACCCGCGCGCCGAGATCGCGCTCACCTGGACGACGCTGGCGCCGCCCCGGCCCGCGCTGCTGGACGCGGTGCGCCCGCGCTGGCTCAACTACCGCTTCAGCCTGGTCGACCGGGAGCTGGCACGGCGCGTCCACGACGGCGGACAGCTGCTGTCGGTGTGGACGCCGGACACCTCCCGCTCGATGCGGCGGCTGCTCGCGGCGGGCGTCGACTCGATCACCACGAACCGCGTCGGCACCCTGACCGCGCTGCGCGCCCGTACCGCCCCGCGGGTGTGACAGGGCGCCGGTCTCACGGCACCCGGGTGAGCAGGATCTGGCCGCCTGCCGTGAGCGGCCGGGCGTCCACCAGAGCGCGTACCCAGCTGACGACGGCGTAGCGGCCGGAACGCATCGGCATCCGCAGGACGGCCTCATGGCCCGGGGTGAGCGGGGTGGCGCCCAGCGCCCCCGAGAAGTCGACCGGCGGCGGGCCCGGCTCACCGGCGAAGAACGCCACGATGTCCGCCTCGGTGACCGCGTCGTCGGGCACCGGGTACAGCCGTGCCTCGGCGACCTGTTCCCGCATGGCGTTGACGAACCGCAACGGCTGGTCGGCGAGCACCCGGCCCCGCAGCGTGAACCGTGGCGCGCCGGCCGCGTTCTCGTGGGCCGTCAGCGTCCCGCACGGTACGGGTGCCCGGCCGCCGGGGCCGTCGGCGGTGACGGTGAGCGGGCGCACGTACTCCGCGCCGGGCGCCGGACCGCGGCCGATGCCGGGCATGAAGTCCAGGTACTCCAGCAGGAGATGACGGCCCGGGGCCAGGGTGACGGTGGCGTCCGCGACGATCCCGGAGTGGTGGGAGGCCCCGCCGAGCTGGGTGGCGGTGGCCATCATCACGCGGGACGCGTGGATGACGTCGGCGGGCGCCTCCGCGGTGAACAGCGCGCGCAGCCGGGTACGGAACTGCTCCTCCGTGACGCCCGGGTGGAGGCGTACGACCCCGACGGTCCCGGTGCGGGGGCTGGTGTTGCGGACCCGGAGCGTCACGGCTCCGGCCACGGTCCGGGCCGGGGCGGTGAACGCGTCCTCCCCGGTGCCGATCTCCAGGACCGGCGCGGACGGGACGTTACGCCGTCCCCGCTGGGGCGGTGCCGCGCCGATGAGGGCGGCGGCGCCCGCCGCCGTCACGGCGGTCAGGGCCGCTCGCCGGGTCCACTGTTCCATGGGTACCTCCAGATGTGCGTGTTCCCGGGGGCCGCATGAAGCACGGTGGCCCCCGCAGGAACTCCAGTGAATCCATGGCGCCCGGTGACGGTCATCGTGCCTGCGGAGGAAGGGAGGTGATGGATGGTCAGGGAAGCGGAGCGCTTTCCTGGGGCCTGGTCCCGGTGGCACGCCCCGTCCGCCGCCGACCGCCCGGCGCCGTACCGGTGACGGACCCTAAGGGCCGACCCTGAGGTCCGGGGGCCGTGGCGCGGTGTTCCACCCTGGCGTCCACCAGGGTCGCGAACCTCCTCGGCGACGATACGGGGACGGGACGCGGCGGACACGATGGTCCTTGTCGTCTCCCCCAGCCGCTCCCGGAGGACCCATGCCCGGCACCCGTACCGCCGCCGTCGCCACCGCTCTCGTCGCCGCCCTGTGCGCGGGACCGCTCGTCGTCCCCTCGTTCGCCGCGTCGGGTACGGCGAAGGTGACCGCCGAGCGGGACGGCCTCGACCGTCCGGCGCTGCGCGCGGCCGTCGCCGGTCTGCCGCACGCCGACGCGACGGCCGCGCTGGTCCGGGTCGGCGGTGAGCACGGTGTGTGGCGCGCGGGCGCGGGTGTCCGCGATCTGGCGACCGGGCGGGACGCGATCCGGGACGGACGGTTCCGCGCGGGGTCGACCACCAAGGTCGTCACGAGCGCGCTGGTCCTCCAGCTCGCCGCCGAGGGCCGCGTCGACCTGGACGCCCCGGTCCAGGACTATCTCCCCGGCCTGCTGACACCGGAGTTCAAGCCGGTCGCGGTACGGCAACTGCTCAATTGCACCAGCGGTATCCGGTCGGCCTGGGCGGAGTCACCCTGGGACGAGCTGTACGCGGGACGGCTGGACACCGTCGACCACCGCAAGGTGGTGGCGGCGGCCGTCGCCCAGGGCCCGGCGCACGATCCGGGTGAGGTCCAGCTGTACTCGAACATCCACTACACGATCCTCGGCATGCTGATCGAGAAGGTGACGGGCCGCGATTACGCGCGGGAGGCGCAGCGGCGGATCTTCCGTCCGCTCGGGATGGACGACACGTACTTCCCCGGCGCCGATCCGCGGATACGCGGCCCGCACAACCGCGGCTACCAGAAGGTGCGGCAGCCGGACGGGACCGCCGAGTACGTCGATGTGACGCGCTGGAACCAGTACGACCGCTTCGCCGCCGGGGACATGATCTCCACCACGGCCGATCTGGAACGGCTGCTGACCGCCCTGTTCAAGGGGAAGGTCGTCCCGCGACCGCAGCTGGAGGAGATGTTCACCGTCCCGGACGTGCCGAACTCGCTGGACCCGGCCAGGGCGGGCAGGGCGTCCATGGGCGCGGGCCTCCAGCGGTACGTCACCGCGGGCGGTACGGAGGTGTGGCTGAAGACCGGCGGCCGGTACGGGTACCACACACTCGTCGCCGGGACCAGGGATCTGTCGCGGACGCTGGTGTACTCGATCGGGTCGACGGACGCGAAGGGCGAGGGGATGAACCGGGTCGGGGAGGGGCTGGCCGTGGCCGTCTTCGGCAGGTGACCCGTCGCGGTGGGCGGGGGCGGCCGGGCGGCGCGTGACGCGTGGTCCGGCGCGGGCCCCTGTCCGTCGTACCGGTGGGCCGGGGGACGGCGATGGACGGGGTGTCCGTCGCCGTCCCCCGGGCTCCTACGGAGCGCTGCGGCCCCTGGATCACCGAAGTGCGGGCGGTCAGCCCTCGATCGACGTCATCACGTGCTTGATGCGCGTGTAGTCGTCGAAGCCGTACCCGGAGAGGTCCTTGCCGTAGCCGGACTTCTTGAAGCCGCCGTGCGGCATCTCGGCGACCAGCGGGATGTGGGTGTTGATCCACACACAGCCGAAGTCGAGGACCTTGGACATCCGCATGGCACGGGCGTGGTCCTTGGTCCATACGGAGGAGGCCAGGGCGTAGTCGACGCCGTTGGCGTAGCCGATGGCCTGGGCCTCGTCGGTGAACGACTGGACGGTGATGACGGGGCCGAAGACCTCGTTCTGGATGATCTCGTCGTCCTGCCGAAGGCCGGAGACCACGGTCGGGGCGTAGAAGTAGCCCTTGTCCCCGACGCGTTCGCCGCCCGTCTCGACCTTGGCGTGGGCGGGCAGCCGCTCGATGAACCCGGAGACCTGCTTCAGCTGGGCCGGGTTGTTGAGCGGGCCGTAGAGCACGTCCTCGTCGTCGGGCTGTCCGGTCCTGATCTCGGACGCGGCCTTGGCGAGGGCCTCGACGAACTCGTCGTGGATGGACTCCTGGACGAGGACGCGGGTGGCCGCCGTACAGTCCTGGCCGGCGTTGAAGAAGCCCGCGGTGGAGATGTCCTCGACGGCCTTGGCGATGTCGGTGTCCTCGAAGACCACGACCGGCGCCTTGCCGCCCAGCTCCAGATGGACGCGTTTGAGGTCCTTGGCGGCGGACTCGGCGACGGACATGCCGGCGCGTACCGAGCCGGTGATGGAGGCCATCGCCGGGGTCGGGTGCTCGACCATCGCGCGGCCGGTGTCACGGTCGCCGCAGACGACGTTGAAGACGCCCTTGGGCACGATCGCGCCGATGATCTCCGCGAGCAGCACCGTGGAGGCGGGCGTGGTGTCGGAGGGCTTGAGGACGACGGTGTTGCCCGCGGCGAGGGCCGGGGCGAA
This sequence comes from Streptomyces uncialis, assembly GCF_001905345.1. Classification (GTDB taxonomy): domain Bacteria; phylum Actinomycetota; class Actinomycetes; order Streptomycetales; family Streptomycetaceae; genus Streptomyces; species Streptomyces uncialis. The sequence continues at coordinate 284,617 of NZ_LFBV01000009.1, read as the reverse complement.
CTTCCACACGGCCATCATCATCGGGTAGTTCCAGGGGGCGACCTGGGCGCAGACACCGATGGGCTCACGGCGGACGATGGAGGTGAGGCCCTCCATGTACTCACCGGCCGAGCGGCCTTCGAGCATCCGGGCGGCGCCCGCGAAGAAACGGATCTGGTCGACCATCGGCGGGATCTCTTCGCTGCGGGTCAGCCCGATCGGCTTGCCGGTGTTCTCGACCTCGGCGGCGATGAGTTCCTCGGCGCGCTCCTCGACCGCGTCGGCGATCTTCAGCAGGGCCCGCTGCCGCTCGCTGGGCGTGAGGTCGCGCCAGGCGGGGAAGGCGGTCGCGGCGGCGGTCATGGCGGCGTCGACGTCCGCCGCGCCGGACAGCGGGGCGCTCGCGTACGGCTCGCCGGTGGCGGGGTTGACCACCTCGGTGGTCCGTCCGTCGGCGGCGTCCCGGAACTCTCCGTCGATGTAGTTGCGCAGACGACGCAGCTCGGTGCTCACTGCCAGGCCCTCCAGTCAGCTGGGGTGGGTGTCTCGGTGGGTGAGACACCCACCGAGAGCCGATGCTAGCCATGGACTGACGCTTTCAACATAGCTAGGCATGGATGACTACGAAATCCGTGCAGAAAGAAGCCTTCGACAACGAATTACATCGCTTTGGTCTTGCGAAAGCGCCGAGACGTCGTGCACAGTGAGGTCGTGGCCAGTCGTAGCGCAGACCCCAGGGACTCCCGGAACGGGAACGGCTCTCCCCAGCTTGACGCCGTCTCCCTCGCCATCATCGAACAGCTTCAGCAGGACGGCCGCAGGCCGTACGCGGCGATAGGCAAGGCGGTCGGCCTGTCGGAAGCCGCCGTACGCCAGCGCGTCCAGAAGCTGCTCGACCAGGGCGTGATGCAGATCGTCGCCGTCACGGACCCGCTCACCGTGGGTTTCCGCAGGCAGGCGATGGTCGGGATCAACGTCGAGGGCGATCTGGACCCGGTGGCCGACGCCCTGACCGCGATGCCGGAGGTCGAGTACGTGGTGATGACCGCGGGCTCGTTCGACCTCCTGGTGGAAGTCGTCTGCGAGGACGACGACCACCTCCTCGAAGTGATCAACAAACGCATCCGGGCCCTGTCCGGGGTGCGCTCCACCGAGAGCTTCGTCTATCTGAAGCTCAAGAAGCAGACCTATATGTGGGGAACCCGATAGCCGTGAGCAAGGACCTCAGCAGAACCGCGTACGACCACCTCTGGATGCACTTCACGCGCATGTCGTCGTACGAGAACGCGCCCGTCCCCACCATCGTGCGGGGCGAGGGCACCTACATCTTCGACGACAAGGGCAAGCGCTACCTGGACGGTCTCGCGGGTCTGTTCGTCGTCCAGGCCGGGCACGGCCGCACGGAGCTGGCGGAGACCGCCTTCAAGCAGGCACAGGAACTGGCCTTCTTCCCCGTGTGGTCCTACGCCCACCCCAAGGCGATCGAGCTGGCGGAGCGCATCGCGCACCACGCGCCGGGCGACCTCAACAAGGTCTTCTTCACCACCGGCGGCGGCGAGGCGGTCGAGACCGCCTGGAAGCTCGCCAAGCAGTACTTCAAGCTCCAGGGCAAGCCCACCAAGTACAAGGTGATCTCCCGCGCGGTCGCCTATCACGGCACCCCGCAGGGCGCCCTGTCCATCACCGGCCTGCCCGCCCTGAAGGCCCCGTTCGAGCCGCTGGTACCGGGCGCGCACAAGGTCCCCAACACCAACATCTACCGGGCGCCCCTCTTCGGCGACGACCCGGAGACGTTCGGCCGCTGGGCCGCCGACCAGATCGAGCAGCAGATCCTGTTCGAGGGCCCCGACACCGTCGCCGCGGTGTTCCTGGAGCCCGTCCAGAACGCCGGCGGCTGCTTCCCGCCGCCGCCCGGCTACTTCCAGCGGGTCCGCGAGATCTGCGACCAGTACGACGTACTGCTCGTCTCCGACGAGGTCATCTGTGCCTTCGGCCGCCTCGGCACGATGTTCGGCTGCGAGAAGTTCGGCTACGTACCGGACATGATCACCTGCGCCAAGGGCATGACCTCGGGCTACTCCCCGATCGGCGCCTGCATCGTCTCGGACCGGCTCGCCGAGCCGTTCTACAAGGGCGACAACACCTTCCTGCACGGCTACACCTTCGGCGGCCACCCGGTCTCCGCCGCCGTGGCCCTCGCCAACCTCGACCTGTTCGAGCGCGAGAACCTCAACCAGCACGTCCTGGACAACGAGAGCGCGTTCCTCAGCACGCTCCAGAAGCTCCACGACCTGCCGATCGTCGGAGACGTCCGCGGCAGCGGCTACTTCTACGGCATCGAGCTGGTGAAGGACAAGCACACCAAGGAGTCCTTCAACGACGAGGAGTCCGAGCGCATCCTGTACGGCCATGTCTCGAAGAAGCTGTTCGAGAACGGTCTGTACTGCCGCGCCGACGACCGCGGCGACCCGGTCATCCAGCTCTCCCCGCCGCTGACCGCCGACCAGTCGACGTTCGACGAGATCGAGCAGATCGTCCGCGGAGTCCTCCAGGAGGCATGGACCCTGCTCTGACCGGCGGCCTGCCGAACGGGACGCTCCCTTAGTCCCTCCAGCTGTACGTCCACGGCCCGGACGCACCCTTCCGAGTGAGAAGGGGGCGTCCGGGCCGTGTGCTTTCCCGGGAGTCCGAGCGCTCCTGCCTACGGTGCCCAGTGACCGATCGGCCCAGGCTTCGTTCCCCCGTACGGGGGAAGCGGAACTGAACTGAACCGAGGTGTTCACCATGACGGCCCCGCCGGACAACGATGTGCTGTGGGCACGGGCCCTGCACTTCTCGCACCACGGCTCGCCCGGACTCACGGGTGTCTCCCTCGGTGTGCGCGAGGGCGAGATCCTCGCCGTCAGCGGCCCGCGCGGCAGCGGCAAGTCCACCCTGCTGCGGCTGCTGTCCGGGCAGCTGCTGCCCGAGCCCGGCGGCGAGGTGTGGTTCGACAGCACCCCCGTGCACTCCATGAGCGCCCTCGCCCGGGAACGGCTGCGCCGCGACCGGTTCGGCTGGATCGAACCACGGCCCGGTCTGGTCCCCGAACTCAGCGCCTGGGAGAACGTCGCCCTGCCGCTGATGCTCGCCGGGGCGCCCCGCCGCGAGGCGAAGGCCGCCGCGCTGGAATGGCTGGCCCGCCTCGACATCGCCGCCCTCGCCCGCAAACGGCCGCACGCCCTGCTCCAGGCCCAGCGCCAGCGGATCGCGTTCGCACGGGCCCTGGTCGGGACCCCGGCGGTGCTGTTCGCCGACGAACCCACCGCCCCGCTGCACCTCGCCGACCGCGCCCATGTCCTGCGGACCCTGACCACCGCGGCCCGCTCGCACGGCATCGCCGTGGTGCTCGCCACCCACGACCCGGACACCACCGCCCTCGCGGACCGTACGGTGTCCCTGCTCGACGGCCGCCTCGTCACCACCGTCCACCTCCCCGGCGGAGGGACGGCCCAGGTGCCGGACGACGACCCGGACCCGGGTACGGACCACGGCACGGGCGGCGACCCGGACCACGGCACGGAAGGCCGGGCCGCGTGCTCGCTCTCCGTCTAGCGCGCGGCGCCCGCCCCTCCGTCCAGGCCCGCAGGCTCCTGGTCACGGTCGCGTCCGCGGGCACCGGATTCCTGCTGCTGTGCACCTTCGGCTACGCCCTCGGGCACCCCGGGGCCGCGTTCGGCTCCTCCCTGCGGCTCGCCTGGTGCGCCGCCCCGCTCGCCGCCACCGTGTACCTCGCGGTGGCCGTCGCCCGCACCGATCCGGCGACCCGGCCCCGGCCCGGACTCTCCGCGGTGGGCCTCGGCCCCGGCCGCCGCTCCGTCCTCGCCGCGGTGTCCACGGCCGCCGCCTGCGCCCTCGGCTCACTGATCGCGCTGACCGTCTTCCTCCATCTGCGCGGTGACCTCGGCGCACTGCCCCTCGGCGGGGCGGCCGGCGCGCTGCTCGCCGCCGACCAGGACCTGCCGTTCGCCGCCACCCTCACCCTGCTCACCCTCGTACCCGTGACCGCGTCCGTCACGGCCGCCCTCCTGCTGCGCCCACGCCCCGGGCGTCCCGCCGCCACCGGCCGGCCCGGGAGCCGCGCCGCGACCCGTGACCCGGGCGACGACACCGACCCCGACCGGCCCCTGCTGCCCTCGGCGACACCCACCGGGCTGCCCTGGGGCGTGGCGCTGCTCGCGGCGGGCCTCGCCGTGGAGTCGTACGCGAGCCGGTCGGACGCCGCGCTCGGGCTACGGCTGCCGGGCGGACTGGCGAGCGGCCCGCTGGGCGTCCTCGTGGGATGGGCCTGCACGGCGGTCGGGCTCGCGCTGGCGGGTCCCGCCCTGGTCCACGGCTGCGGCCGCGCCCTTCAGGCCGTACGGCCGGGGGCGGTACGGCTGCTGGCGGGCCGGGTCCTCCAGCAGGAGGCCCGGCGCATCGGCCGTCCCCTCGGGGTGGTGTGCGCGGTGGTGTCGGGCGCGTTCGCCGCCGCGGCGCTTTACACGGGCTCCGAGCCCGACACCGGGCCGCTGAGCGCGCTCGGCGCGGTGCTCGTGGTGGGGTGCGCGCTCGCCGCGCTCGTCCTCGCGGCGGTCGAGGCGAAGCACGCCCGGTCGCAGACCACGGCGGCGCTGCTGCGGCTGGGCGCGCCCGCGGTCGTGCTGCGGGCCGCGGTCGCGTTGCGGGCCGCGGCCCTGTGCGCGCTGTTCGCTCCGCTGACGTGGGGGATCGCGGAGCTGGCCGCCGCGCCGTTGGGCCGCTGATCCCCGTCCGGGGAGGTTCGCCAGTGCCCGTCGCCTTCGCTTGCGCTTCTGAGGTCTGCCCGGGTGGGCGTACTTCGTTCCTGTGCCGTCGCTCGGTGGGTGCGCAGTTCCCCGCGGGTCGCCTTCGCTTGCGCTTCCGAGGTCTGCCCGGGTGGGCGTACTTCGTTCCTGCGCCGTCGCTCGGTGGGTGCGCAGTTCCCCGCGCCCCTGGGGTCCCACACCTGGACGTAAGTGTTGCTGCGTCGTCGCTCCGTGGGTGCGCAGTTCCCCGCGCCCCTGGGGTCCCACACCTGGACGTAAGTGTTGCTGCGCCGTCGCTCCGTGGGTGCGCAGTTCCCCGCGCCCCTGGGGTCCCACACCTGGGCGCAATTGTTGCTGTGCCGTCGCTCCGTGGGTTCTGCGCAGTTCCCCGCGCCCCTGATGGGGCGCCCCCTGCGCAGTTGTTCGGCTGATGGGGCGTCCCTTGTGTTAGCCGCGTTAGCCGTTCTGCTGCGGGTGGCTTGATCCGACGGGGCTCAGGGAGTCGTGTTGTCCGGTTTGGTGTGGAGGATCTCGCGGGCCTGGTCCGCGGCGCGGGCGATGCTCTCGGCGACGAAGTCGACGAAGCGGGCGATGTTCTCCAGGCGGGCGGCGGCCGGGGTGTCGGGGCCGAGGACGCCGACGCCCTGCCGGGCGACCTCGCCGAGGTGGGCGGTCGATCGGGCGCCGGCCATCGTGGACTGGTACATGACGTCGTTGTCGACGATGTAGCGCTCGCGGCGGCGCTCGTCACGTTCCCGGCGGATGAGGCCCTGGCTTTCGAGGAACGTGACCGCTTTGGAGACGGACGCCGGGCTGATCCGCAGGCCCGCGGCGAGTTCGGCGGCGGTGAGGCTGCCGGCGTCCGTGGTGTAGAGGTTGACCAGCACCCGCGCCGTCATCTTGGGCAGGCCCGATTGCATGAAGACGGTCGTGAACGTCTCCTCGTACGCGCGGACGGCTTCGGCATCGCGCCCGTGGGCCTGCGGCGACGTGCCGGGATCCCCGGGCGCGGCCTTCCTGCGGCGATGGGCGCGGTGTTCGGTGGCGCGGTGGGCGAGTTCGGCACGGTAGGCGCCGGGGCCGCCGTTGCGCATCACCTCACGCGTGATCGTCGAGGTCGGACGGCCGAGACGCCTGGCGATCTCCGCGTAGGCGAGCCCGTCGGCCAGCCCCAGCGCGATCTGCTGACGTTCCTGCTGAGTAAGTCTGCCTCCAGGCATCGCGATCCCCTTCGTGGTCTGTCGATGCCTCCAGGGTAGCGTTCACCCGCAATCCATTGCAACGACCCGAGAGAGATTCATTGCATTAGATTCCAAATCATTGCAACGAAAACACCACTCTCACCTGCATGAACAACACTTCTACGCAACGAGTCACTTGCCGCTTCCGGAAAGGCAACGTAGCTTTTCCCTCATCGGAAACAACGAGCCGAAGGAAGACATCATGCAGAAGTTCGACACCCCCGCCCCCGTGACCGCCGTCCTCACCATCCCCGCCGGCCGCGTCCGCTTCATCGCCGCCGACCGGTCCGACACCACGGTCGAGGTCCTCCCCGCGAACGCCGCCAAGAGCCGCGACGTGCAGGCGGCGGAGCAGACCGAGGTCGCGTACGACGACGGTGTCCTGCGGATCAAGGCCCCGGAGGCGAAGAACCAGATCCTCGGCTCTTCCGGGTCCGTCGAGGTGACCGTCCAGCTTCCCGCCGGCTCCCGCGTCGAGGGAAAGGCGGCCCTCGTCGAGTTCCGGGGCGTCGGACGGCTCGGCGACGTCTCCTTCGAGGGCGCGCAGGGCTCGGTCAAGCTCGACGAGGCCGCGAGCGCCCGGCTGAGCCTCCAGTCCGGCGATGTCTCGGTCGGCCGTCTGGGCGGCTCCGCGGAGATCAGCACCCAGAAGGGCGACCTCCGTATCACCGAGGCCGTGCGCGGCGCGGTCACGCTGCGCACCGAGTCCGGCGAGATCTCGGTCGGCGCCGCACGCGGGGTCTCCGCGTCGCTGAACGCCGACACCTCCTACGGCCGGATCGACAACGCGCTGAGGAACACCGACGGTGCCGACGCCGCCCTGACCATCCACGCGACCACCGCCTACGGCGACATCAGCGCCCGGAGCCTGTAAGAGGAGCGCCTCCGCGGCGGTTCGGTCGGGAACCACCCTCCCGGCGCGGTCGCCCGGCTACGGGAGGGGGTGGGCGGGAATCTCTGCCCGCAGACTCCGACGCCACCGGTACGGCAAGGACATGTCGTACCGAGCGCGTTGGAGCGAGGACGGAGAATCCCGACCGGCACCGACCCGAAGAACAAACAGAACGCGCCCCAAAGGGGCGCGGGGAACTGCGCAAAGACGAGAACCGCCCCGCACCCGAAGAGCGACCCGAAGGGGCAGCATCCAGGGGCGCGGGGAACTGCGCAAACCCACCGAGCGACGGCACAGGAACAAGTACGCCCGCACAGGAAACAAAGGCGACCCACCAGCCAGGACCGGCCAGGTCACACGCGGCCCGCGTACTCCCAGAAGTCCCGCATGACCGCCGGAGGACGCGGTCCGGTCATCGCGACCTGGGTGAGCAGGATCCCGACCGCCCCCGTCGCGGGCACGACATGCGCGGTCGTCCCGGTACCGCCGGACCAGCCGTACCGCCCGGGGACGTTCCACGGTTCGACCGCGAGGACGTCCACGGTGCCGCCGTACCCCCAGCCCTGGCCCTCCAGGAAGAGGGCGCCCTCCGAGCGCTGCGCGGCGGTGAGGTGGTCCGTGCGCATCGTGCGTACCGAGACGGGGTCCAGCACCCGGAGGCCGTCGTCCGCGACCCCTCCCGCGAGCAGCATCCGGCAGAAGGCCCACCAGTCGTCGAGGGTGGAGACCAGTCCGCCCGCTCCGGACGGGAAGGCGGGTGGACGGCTCCACAGCCCGTCCCGCGCGTCCTTCAGTACGAGCCCACCGGCTTCGGCGGGTTCGTAGAAGCTGGTGAACCGGTCGAGCTTCGCGGGCGGTACATGGAACGCGGTGTCGGTCATCCCGAGCGGTTCGAACAGCCGCTCCGCCAGGTATTCGGGGAGCGGACAACCGGCGGCCCGGGCCACGAGGACGCCCTGGATGTCGGAGCTGGTGTGGTACAGCCAGGTCGTCCCGGGCTGGGCGAGCAGGGGGATGCGGGCGAGCCGGGCCGGCCATTCGTCGGGCGTCAGCACCATGTCGGGGTGGGGCAGGCCCTGGTACAGCTCGGTGATCAGCGGGGTGACCGCGGGCAGGGTGAAGTCCGACGGGAAGCCCCATCCGGCCCGCGAGCTCAGCAGGTCCTCGACGGTGATCGGCCGTTCGGCCGGCACCACGTCCTCCAGCGGACCGCGCTGGTCCCGGACGACGGCCGGGGAGGCCAGTTCCGGCAGCCAGGTGCCGACCGGGTCGTCGGGCGCCAGCTTCCCGTCCTCGATCAGGGTCATGACCGCGGCGGCGGTGACCAGCTTGCTGAGCGAGGCGATCCGGAAGAGGCTGTCCCGCGCCATCGGGGCGGTGCCCTCGGTGTCGGCCGTACCGGCCACCGCGATCTCGGTCCGGCCGCCGCGTGCCACCAGGGCGACGGCTCCCGGCACCGAGCCCTCGGCCACCCGGGCTTCCAGCAACGCGCTCAGTGGGGACGTGGACTCCGGCATACGCGCGGTCCTCTCACTCGTCGGTCGGGGTCCGCGGCTCGGCCCCCATCTCACCGTAAGGACTCGAAGCCCGGCCCGAACTGATCGCCGCTGGCGTATCCACGCCAGTCGCGGCGGACCGGTGCCGGGTCGCGTGGACACGGGACCGTCGCGCGGGTCAGCCGAAGGTGGCGACGTCCAGCCAGAGGTCCAGGAGGGCGCGGTCGCCGGTGACCGTGACCCGGCCGTCGTCCAGCGGGCGGCGGCGGTAGAAGGCGAGCAGCACATCGGTGAGCGGTCCGCTCAGCTCGACCGTGGCGGAACCGCTGCCCCGCCGCCAGCGGAACCCGTCGTCCTCGAAGGTGATGAGCCAGTGGGCGTCGAGGCCGTCCGGCGCGTCCGTGGCCCGCAGCAGCAGGCTCCGGCCGGAGCCACTCAGTTCGGGTGCCCGTTCGGCCTGCTCGCTGCGCTGGATGAAGTGGACGATCTCCAGCCACTCGTCGAGCGCGTCCGCCGCCACCTCCGGGCGGACCTCGAACGGCAGTCCCGCCGCGAGGGTCGCGTCCGCGCGGTGCACGACCAGTTCATGGGTCATCCGGCGGGCCCAGAACCCGGCCGTCCGCTCCCAGCCCCACGTCCATACGGGGGTGTCCGGTCCGGCGCCCCCGAGGGCGTCCGCCAACTCGGCGGCGGTCTGCGCCAGCCAGGCGTCAAGGGCTTCGACGGTGGACCCGGCGGGTCCCGCGGCCCCGGGGACCGTCTCCTCGGGGATGTTCTCCTGAGCCCGCTCCCGCACCAGATGTGTGGCCCAGCGGACGGCGCCGCCGGTGTGCCGCACCAGGTCGTCGAGGGTCCAGTCGGGGCAGGTCGGCACCTGGCGCGTCAGATCGGCGCCCGAGGCGAGCACCAGCCGCAACCGGTCGATCTCCCGGACGATCTCCTCGCGGTGGCGGACGTATCCGAGCCCCGTCGCGGGGACATCCAGGTTCTGCTCATCACTCGAACTGATCATGCGGGGCACCCTACGCACCCGTCCCCCCGGGACCCAGCGGTTTACCCGAGGACGGGGAGTCGCGCGGATTCCGTACGGCTCACCCGAGGACGACCGTCTCCGTCACCTCGAACGTCACACCGACCCGCCCGCCCTGCTCGGGCGCGTCCCGCAGTCCGCACGCGGCCTCCAGCTCGGGCCCCGACTCCGGCTGGAGGCGTACCGCGACATGCGTCCCCCGGAAGGTCCGCGCCGTGACCACGCACGCCAGCCCCGCGTCGGGGGCGACCAGCCGGACCCCGGCGGGCCGCACCAGCAGCGGGCGCCGACCCGCCGCCGTCCCCTCCGGTACGGGCACCTTGCCCCAGGGGGTGTCGGCCCACGGGCCGCTCACCGTCGCGGGGACGATGTTCCCGAAGCCGAGGAAGCGGGCCACGAACTCGTCCGCCGGGCGCTGCCACACGGCGAGCGGTGTCCCGCTCTGGGCGACCCGTCCGTCCCGCATGACGACGACCCTGTCGGCCAGCGCGAACGCCTCGCCCTGGTCGTGCGTGACCGCCAGTACCGTGGTGCCCAGCGCGGTGAACAGGTCCCGCAGCTCCACCACCAGACGCTCCCGCAGGGTCCGGTCGAGCTGCCCGAGGGGCTCGTCCAGCAGCAGCAGCCGGGGACTCGGCGCCAGCGCGCGGGCGAGCGCCACCCGCTGCTGCTCACCCCCGGACAGCGAGGCCACCGCCCGGTGTGCGGCACCCGGCAGCCCCACCAGGGACAGCAGCTCCGCCACCCGGGCGTCCCGCTCGGCGCGCCCCGCCCCCCGCACCCGCGGCCCGAACGCGACGTTCCCGCCGACATCGCGGTGTGCGAAGAGCTGATGGTCCTGGAACATCAGGCCCACCCCCCGGCGGTGCGCGGGCACCCCCGACTGGTCGCGGCCCCCGAGCAGCACCTGTCCGGCGTCCAGCTCCTGGAGTCCCGCGACCACCCGCAGCAGGGTCGACTTGCCGCTGCCGCTGGGGCCGAGGACGCACACGATCTCGTGCTCGGCGACATCCAGGGTGACGGAGTCGAGCGCGGCCCGGTCGCCGAAGCGGACGGTCGCCTCCGCGAGCCGCAGCGCGGACGCCGCCTCACTCGCCACCGCCGGGTCGCCGTCGGTGCGGTCGGTCCGGTCGGTCATCAGAATTCTCCCGCTTGGTCGGTCCGGAGCCGTTCCAGGACGAGCAGCGACACGGCGCACACCACCATCAGCAGCGTCGACAGGGCCATGGCCTGGCCGTAGTTGAGTTCCCCGGCGCGGCCGAGGAGCCGGGCGACGGCGACGGGCAGCGTCGGCTCGTCGGGCCGCGCGATGAACACCGTCGCGCCGAACTCCCCGAGCGACACCGCGAACGCGAACCCCGCCGCGATCAGCAGCGCCCGCCGTACCAGCGGCAGATCGACCTCGCGCCAGGCACGCCACGGGGACGCCCCCAGCACGGCGGCGGCCTCCCGCAGCCGTTCGTCGACCGACCGCAGCACCGGCAGCATCGTCCGCACCACGAACGGCACCCCGACGAGGGCCTGGGCGAGGGGCACCAGCCACCAGGAGGCCCGCAGATCCAGCGGCGGCTCGTCGAGGGTGATCAGGAAGCCGAAGCCGACGGTGACCGCGGACACCCCGAGCGGCAGCATCAGCAGCGCGTCGAACCCGCGCACCAGCCGTCCGGCGCGCCGGGTCAGGGCCGCCGCCGCGAGTCCGCCGACGACCAGCGCGATGGCGGTGGCGGCGAGCGCGTACAGCAGGGAGTTGCCGATGGCGTTGATCGGCGGCACCAGGAACGCGCCGCCCTCGGCGGAGGTCAGAGCGCGGTAGTAGGTGAGGGTGAGGCCGCCGTCGGCGTCCTGGAACGAGCGGGCGACGAGGACGGCGAGCGGCAGCAGGATCAGGGCGGCGACCGTCGCGAGGACCCCGGCGAGCAGCGCCCACTGCCCGGGGCCGCGCGGACGGCGCGCGGTGGTCGCGGCGTCGACCAGCCGCAGGGCGTCCTGCCTGCGCCGCACCGTCCAGGCGTGGACCAGCAGGATCAGTACGACGGCCGCGAACTGTACGAGGGTGAGCACCGCGGCGGCGGAGAGGTCGAAGATCTGCGAGGTCTGCCGGTAGATCTCCACCTCCAGCGTGGAGTACGCGGGTCCGCCGAGGATCTGGACGACACCGAAGGAGGTGAAGGTGAAGAGGAAGACCATCAGGGTGGCCCCCGCGACGGCGGGCCGCAGCGCGGGCAGGGTGACCCGCCGCCAGGCGGTGAACCGGGACGCGCCGAGGACCCGGGCGGCCTCCTCCTGCCGCGGGTCGAGCTGCGCCCACAGCCCGCCGACGGTACGGACCACGACGGCGTAGTTGAAGAAGACGTGGGCGAGCAGGATCGCCCACACGGTGGTGTCGAGCCGGACGCCCGCCGTCTCGTCCAGCAGTCCGCCCCGGCCGAGGAGTGCGAGGAACGCCGATCCGGCGACGACCGTGGGCAGCACGAACGGCACGGTCACCACGGCCCGCAGCACCTGCTTGCCGGGGAACGAGAACCGGGCGAAGACATACGCGCCGGGCAGCGCGATCAGCAGGGTGAGGGCGGTCGAAGCGAGCGCCTGCCAGGTGGTGAACCAGAGCACCTCACGGATCTCGGGCTGGGCCAGCACCTCACCGATACGCCCGAGTTCCCAGGCTCCGGCGGGCCGCAGCCCGCGCGCGACGATCGCGGTGACGGGGTAGGCGAAGAACACCGCGAAGAACACGACGGGCAGGGCCATCAGCCCGAACCGCAGGGCGCTCCCCCGGCGCCGGGCCCGCCGGGAGGCGGGGCCCGGGCGCACGCCGCGACGGGGCCCGGGGCGCTCGGCCCCGGCCCCGCCGCCGCCGTCCTCGACGGGGGCGTGCCGGTCGTCGGCTACTTCACTACGAGCGAGGTCCACTGCTTGACCCACTGGTCGCGGTTGTCGGCGATGCGCTGCGGGTCCATCGTCAGCGGCGCGTCGACCTTCACGGCGTACTTGGCGAAGTCGGCCGGGGGCTTCACGTCCTTGTGGACCGGGTCGACGAACATGTTCAGCGGCATGTCCTCCTGGAAGGCCTTCTCACTGAGGAAGTCCAGCAGCGCCTTGCCGCCCTCGGGGTTCTTGGCGCCCGCGAGCAGGCCCGCGTACTCCGCCTGCTGGAAGCAGGTGCCCTTGGCCACCCCGGTCGGCGCCTCGGCGGGCTTGGGGTCGGAGTAGATCGCCTCGACGGGCGGCGAGGACGCGTACGACACGACGAGCGGACGGTCGCCGCCCGCCTTCTTGCCGCCCGCGGAGCCGGAGAACTCCTCGTTGTACGCCTGGTCCCAGCCGTCGACGACCTTGACGCCGTTGTCCTTGAGCTTCTTCCAGTAGTCGGGCCACTCCACGTTGCCCTCCTGGGCGACGGTGCCTATCAGGAAGCCGAGGCCGGGCGAGGAGGTGGCGGGGTTCTCGACCACGAGGAGGTTCTTGTACTCGGGCTTCACCAGGTCGGCGAAGGTCTCCGGCGGGGTGATGTCCTTGTCGGCGAAGTACTTCTTGTCGTAGTTGACGCAGATCTCGCCGGTGTCGACCAGGGTGACGCGGTCCTTCTTGTCGAGCAGGGGCCGCTTGGCCAGCAGGACGCTGTCGGCGCCGTGCGCCTCGTAGACCTCGAAGAGGTCGTTGTCGAGGCCGCGGGACAGCAGGGTGTTGTCGATGCCGAAGAAGACGTCGCCCTGCGGGTTGCCCTTGGTGAGGATGGCCTTGTTGACGGCGACGCCCGCGTCCCCGTCCTCCAGGACCTTCAGCTTGTACCCGGACTCCGCCTCGAACTCCTCCAGGACCTTCTCGGAGGCGGCGAAGGAGCTGTGGCTGACGAGGGTGACCGTCTTGGAACCGCTGCCGTGCGAGTCGCCGCTGGAGCTCTCGGCGCACGCGGAGAGCGTGACGATACCGAGTCCGGCCGCGACGGCCGCTGCGGTGACCTTCTTGGTGGTGCTCACGTGGTTCTTCCTCCTGGGGGCGGACCAGGAAGAGACGCGGCCCTGTCCGCGCACCCGGACGGGGTGCGCGGACAGGGCGCAACAGCTTGAGTGGTGACCGAACTTCCTACCCGGAATGACCCGGGCGAGGTTCAGAGGGTCTGCGGCCCACCGGTGACCCGGCTGCCGCACTCTCAGCGCTGTGGCGCTCCCCTGTCGGAAAAATGCAGTTGTCTGTGTACGGGTGTGTCGGTGTACGGACCCTATGCGGGTGTACGGCCCAAGCGTACCGGTCTAACGTTCGGACGCCGCCAGCTGTCCACAGGCGCCGTCGATCTCCTGGCCCCGGGTGTCGCGGACGGTGACCGGCACGCCGTGCGCGGCGATGGCTTCCACGAACGCCTTCTCGTCCTCGGGACGGGACGCCGTCCACTTCGAGCCCGGTGTCGGGTTCAGCGGGATGAGGTTGACGTGCACCCGCTTCCCCTTGAGCAGCCGGCCGAGGCGGTCACCGCGCCACGCCTGGTCGTTGATGTCGCGGATCAGCGCGTACTCGATGGAGATCCGGCGGCCCGACTTCTCCGCGTACTCCCAGCCCGCGTCCAGCACCTCGCGGACGTTCCAGCGGGTGTTGACCGGGACGAGCGTGTCGCGCAGTTCGTCGTCGGGGGCGTGCAGGGAGATCGCGAGACGGCATGTGAAGCCCTCGTCGGCGAACCGGTGGATCGCGGGGACGAGACCGACCGTGGACACCGTGATCCCGCGCTGCGACAGCCCGAGGCCGTCCGGCTCGGGGTCGGTGAGCCGGCGGATCGCCCCGACGACGCGGTTGTAGTTGGCCAGCGGCTCTCCCATGCCCATGAACACGATGTTCGACAGCCGGGCGGGGCCACCGGGGATCTCCCCGTCCCGCAGGGCCCGGACGCCGTCCACGATCTGGTGCACGATCTCCGCCGTGGACAGATTGCGGTCGAGACCGGCCTGGCCGGTGGCGCAGAACGGGCAGTTCATCCCGCATCCGGCCTGGGAGCTGATGCACATCGTGACCCGGTCGGGGTAGCGCATCAGGACGGACTCGACGAGGGTGCCGTCGAAGAGGCGCCACAGCGTCTTACGGGTGGTGTCGTCGTCACAGCTGATGTGCCGCACCACCGACATCAGGTCCGGGAGGAGCGCCTCCTGGAGCTTGTCGCGCGCTCCGGCGGGGATGTCGGTCCACTGCGCGGGGTCATGGGCGTACCGCGCGAAGTAGTGCTGCGACAGCTGCTTGGCGCGGAACGGCTTCTCGCCGATCGCGGCGACGGCGTCCTTGCGCTCGGCGGGCGAGAGGTCGGCGAGGTGCCGCGGGGGCTTCTTGGCTCCGCGCGGGGTGACGAAAGTGAGTTCTCCGGGCTTGGGCATGGTGCATCCAGTGTCGCAGAGAAACGGTGAGGGGTCGGCCGCCCTGTGGACAACCGACCCCTCAGCAAGCTTTCCGCAGGTCAGACGTGCTGCGTGCGAACCGTTCCGTCAGCCTTGTCCGACGAAGACCACCAGCAGCAGCCAGACCACCGGGGCGGTCGGCAGGAGCGAGTCCAGCCGGTCCATGATGCCGCCGTGGCCCGGCAGCAGGGTGCCCATGTCCTTGATGCCGAGGTCCCGCTTGATCATCGACTCGCCGAGGTCGCCGAGCGTGGCACTCACGGCGACCGCGAGGCCCAGCAGCAGCCCCTGCCACCAGGTGCCGCCGTCGATGAGGAACTCCATGCACAGGGCGCCCGCGGCCATCGCGAACCCGATCGCCCCGAACAGGCCCTCCCGGGTCTTGCCGGGGCTGATGCGCGGGGCGAGCTTGTGCCTGCCGAAGCGCCAGCCGACCGCGTAGGCACCGGTGTCGCTGACCACGGTGAGCACGAGGAACGTCAGGACCCGCCAGTCACCGTCGTCCGCGGTGAGCATCAGCGCCACGAACGTCGCCAGGAACGGTACGTAGAACGCGGCGAAGACCCCCGCCGTGACGTCCTTCAGATAGCCGTCGGGCGGTTCGGTCATCCGCCACACGAGCACGGCCAGCGCGGTGAGCGCCGTCGCCACCCACGCGCCCTCGGGCCCGCGCGCGTACCCGGCGACGACCATGGCGGCGCCACCGACGGCGAGCGGCACGAGCGGGGCGTTGATGCCCTTGCGCTCCTTGAGCCGTGACGTCAGTTCCCACAGCCCGAAGACGACGGCGACGGCGACGACACCGACGAAGACCGCCTTCTGCACGAACAGCGAGGCGACGATCACCGCCCCGAGGCCCACCCCGACACCTATGGCCGCGCCCAGATCACGTCCCGCGGTCTTCTTCTGCGGTACGGGGGCCGGTTCCGGGACGATGGGCATGGGCTCCTGTGGCATCTGCGGCGCCGTGGGGTGCGTGGCCCGCCGCGGGCTCTGACCGCCCGGGGCTTGATACGGGGAGCCACCCGGCGAAGCGGCTCCCCAGCCGTCCGGTTCCCCGCCGCTCGCGGGCACACCGGGCACGATCGGCATGGGCTGTGTCTCTCCTGGACGCACGAGGTCTAGCGCATCGTACGCAGGAGCGGCCGGTGCCGCTTCGTGACGCGGCCCGGGAGTGGCGGGACGCGTGCCGGGGACGGTGACCGGGAGCGGGGCCCGCAGTTCGCCGGTGTACGGCTGCGCGGGCGCGCCGTACCCGGGGGCGGCCGGTGCCTGGCCCGGTACGGCCGGATACGGGACGCCGGGTCCGGGCGGGGCGGGAGCGAAGCCCTGGCCGGGGTCGTGGACGGACGGGGCCGGCGGATGAGCGGCGCGGCCCGGGGCAGGGTGGTACCCCTGGGCGACGGTGTGCCCGAAGGCAGCACCGTGACCCGGGGCGGGACCGCGGTCCTGAGTCGGCCCGTGGCCGGACCCGTCGGCGGGTCCCTGGTCGGTCGGGAGCCCCGGCCCGGCGTATCCGGCCCGCGAGGGCGCTCCCCAGGAAGAGTCGTTCATCAGACTTCGAGCAGCTCGGCTTCCTTGTGCTTCAGCAGCTCGTCCACCTGGGCGACGTACTTCGTGGTGGTGTCGTCCAGCTCCTTCTCGCCGCGGCGGCCGTCGTCCTCGCCGACCTCGCCGTCCTTGACGAGCTTGTCGATGGAGTCCTTGGCCTTGCGGCGCACGGCGCGGATCGAGACCTTGGAGTCCTCGGCCTTGCTCTTGGCGACCTTGATGTAGTCGCGGCGGCGCTCCTCGGTGAGCTCGGGGAACGTCACCCGGATGATGTTGCCGTCGTTGCTCGGGTTGACGCCGAGGTCGGAGTCCCGGATCGCCTGCTCGATGTTGCGCAGCGCGCTCTTGTCGAACGGGGTCACGATGGCCATGCGCGGCTCGGGCACCGAGAACGAGGCGAGCTGGTTGATCGGTGTCAGCGCGCCGTAGTAGTCCGCCACGATCTTGTTGAACATCGCCGGGTGCGCACGGCCGGTGCGGATCGCGGCGAAGTCCTCCTTGGCGACGACGACGGCCTTCTCCATCTTCTCCTCGGCTTCGAGGAGGGTCTCTTCGATCACCAGTTGCTCCTGCGTGTCTTGAGTAGGCCCGGCCCCGGTGGGGGTGCCGGCCGCGTCGCGTCTGTCCCCTGCACGGTGTACGACCGGCAGGGCTTTGTCCATCCCCTGTCGGGGCCCCGGCGGGGGACCCGACTGGCGGGGCCGACCGGGGTGATGGCCGGGCGGGTCAGGCCCGGGCGCCCTGGTCGCCCACCAGCGTGCCGATCTTCTCACCCCGGACCGCCCGGGCGATATTGCCCTCCACGAGCAGCTCGAAGACGAGGATGGCCAGCTTGTTGTCACGGCACAGGGTGATCGCGGTGGCGTCGGCGACCTTCAGGTCACGGGTGATGACCTCGCCGTAGCCGAGGGAGTCGAACTTGACCGCGTCCGGGTTGGTCTTGGGGTCGGAGTCGTAGACCCCGTCCACACCGTTCTTGCCCATCAGCAGCGCCTGCGCGTCGATCTCCAGGGCACGCTGGGCAGCGGTGGTGTCGGTGGAGAAGTAGGGCATGCCCATACCGGCGCCGAAGATGACGACGCGGCCCTTCTCCAGGTGCCGTACGGCCCGCAGCGGGATGTACGGCTCGGCGACCTGGCCCATGGTGATGGCGGTCTGGACCCGGGAGTCGATGCCTTCCTTCTCCAGGAAGTCCTGGAGGGCGAGGCAGTTCATCACGGTGCCGAGCATGCCCATGTAGTCGGAACGGGCCCGGTCCATACCGCGCTGCTGGAGTTCGGCGCCCCGGAAGAAGTTGCCGCCGCCGATGACGACGGCGATCTCGAAGCCGTCACGCACGACGGCCGCGATCTCCCGGGCGATCTTGTGCACCACGTCGGGGTCGACACCGAGACCCCCGCCGCCGGCGAACGCCTCACCGGAAAGCTTGAGCATAAACCGCCCGGCGACCGTGCCGTCATCGCTCTTCGCGCTCTTCGCGCCCTTCTCACCGGTACCGGCCTTGGTGGTCATAGCGTTCTCCTCGTGGTGCACATACGAAGAAGGCCACTGCCGATGGGGTGTCGATGGCATCCCATGCGCGGCAATGGCCTCCTCGTCAGATCTGCGGTGGTCCGTCGCGTACGCGGTCGGTACGCGAGCGACCGCTGTAGACCCTAGCGGGGTCTACCGGCGATCGCCGTACGGACTCAGATGCCGACCTTGATGCGCGAGAAGCGCTTCAGGGTGACACCGGCCTCGTTCAGGACCTGCTGGACGGACTTCTTCTGGTCGAGCGCGTATGCCTGACCCAGAAGGGTGGCTTCCTTGAAGAAGCCGTTGACGCGACCCTCGACGATCTTCGAGATGGCCGCCTCGGGCTTGCCCTCGTTGCGGGTGGTCTCCTCGGCGACGCGGCGCTCGCCCTCGACGATCTCCGCCGGGACGTCCTCACGGGAGAGGTACTTCGGGGCGAACGCGGCGATGTGCTGCGCGATGCCCTTGGCGACCTCGGCGTTCGGCTTGTCCAGCTCGACCAGGACACCGATCTGCGGCGGCAGGTCGGGCATGGTGCGGTGCATGTACACGGAGACGTAGGCGCCGGTGAACTGCGCGAAGCGGTCCAGGACGATCTTCTCGCCGAGGTTGGCGTTGGCCTCGTCCACGTACGCCTGGACGGTCTTGCCGGCCTCGATCTCGGAGGCGAGCAGCGCGTCCAGGTCGGCCGGGGAGGTCTTGGCGACGTGCTCGGCCAGCGCGGCGGCGGCGGCCTGGAACTTCTCGCCCTTGGCGACGAAGTCCGTCTCGCACTTCAGCTCAAGGATGACACCGGAGGTGTTGTCGTCGGCGATGACCGAGACCACGGCGCCGTTCTCGGCGGAGCGGCCCTCGCGCTTGGCGACGCCCTTCTGGCCCTTGACGCGCAGCAGCTCGACGGCCTTGTCGACGTTGCCGTCGGCCTCGTCGAGAGCCTTCTTGCAGTCCATCATGCCGGCGCCCGTGAGCTCACGGAGCTTCTTGACGTCGGCGGCGGTGTAGTTCGCCATGAGTCTGAATCTTTCTCGAAGTCTGGAGGTATCGAGCGTCCACGAGGGTCACCGGCGGCGATGGCCGGAGCCGGGTGTGCTCCCGTGGAACCGAAACCGACGGGCGGGGGGCCGGTGGGGCGTGGGTTGTCGTACCCACGCCCCACCGTTCCGACCTGTCGGTCCTCTACTGGGTGCGGTCAGCCCTGCTCGGCGTCGGCGGCGGGCGCCTCGGCGGCGGGGGCGTCAGCGGCCGGAGCCTCGGCGGCGGGCGCCTCGGCAGGGGCCTCGGCCTCGGCGGCGGGCGCGTCGGCGGCGGGGGCCTCGGCCTCAGCGGCGGGGGCCTCGTCGGCCGGAGCGTCGGCGGCGGGGGCGGCCTCGTCGGCCTTCTTCTCGCCCTCCAGGAGGTCGCGCTCCCACTCGGCCAGCGGCTCACCGACGGCCTTGTCGCCCGGCTTCGAGTCACCGGTGGCGACACCGGAACGGGAGATGAGGCCCTCGGCGACGGCGTCGGCGATCACGCGGGTCAGCAGGGTGACGGAGCGGATCGCGTCGTCGTTGCCCGGGATCTTGTAGTCGACCTCGTCGGGGTCGCAGTTGGTGTCGAGGATCGCGACGACCGGGATGTTGAGCTTGCGGGCCTCGCCGACCGCGATGTGCTCCTTCTTGGTGTCCACGATCCAGACGGCGCTGGGCACCTTCTGCATCTCGCGGATACCACCAAGGGTCTTCTCCAGCTTGGTCTTCTCGCGGGAGAGGACGAGGAGTTCCTTCTTGGTCAGACCGGAGGCGGCGACGTCCTCGAAGTCGATCTGCTCAAGCTCCTTGAGGCGCTGGAGGCGCTTGTACACGGTGGAGAAGTTGGTGAGCATGCCGCCCAGCCAGCGCTGGTTGACGTAGGGCATGCCGACGCGGGTGGCCTGCTCCGCGATGGCCTCCTGCGCCTGCTTCTTCGTGCCGACGAACATGACCGTGCCGCCGTGGGCAACGGTCTCCTTGACGAACTCGTAGGCGCGGTCGATGTACGACAGCGACTGGAGCAGGTCGATGATGTAGATGCCGTTGCGCTCCGTGAAGATGAATCGCTTCATCTTCGGGTTCCAACGACGGGTCTGGTGACCGAAGTGGACGCCGCTTTCCAGCAGCTCCCGCATCGTGACGACGGCCATGGCCGTGTTCTCCTTGGACTCGGTTGTCGCATCCGCCGGACGGCGGTCGCGCCTGACGCCCCGGCGCGCTGTGCCACGAGGGACCGAGGAGCGCGGACACTGCCGTGTTGAGCGGCAGATGTCGGGGCGTGCGAAGTCGACCCGGTGACCCGGGTCGCCACATGAAGTGTACGGGACCTTGACCCCCTCGGATGACGCCGCTGTCCACAACCACCCGGTACTCCACAGATCGGCCTCGCGGCGGCCACGGAGCGTCATGACCAGGCACCGTGGAGCACATGGCCCGAGCGGGCGGGAACGGGGGACGGGGATGCGCGCACACGGTGACGGACCGGATGACGGGCCGGATGACGGGCCCGGTGACGGACTCTGTTCGGCGAGGGCGAGGGCGAGGGCGGGGGCGGGGGTGCGGAGGCGAGTACGGGTACGGGTCCGCGTGCCGGCTTGGGTACGGGTGCCGCTACGGGTACGGGCGGGAGTGCCGGCACCGGTGAGGGCACGTGTGCCGTTTCCGACCCTGCTGCCGGTACTGACGCCGGTACTGCTGCTACTGACGTTGACGCTGGGGGCATCACCCGCGGCCCTGCGGACGGCGGCAGCCGGGGACGCGGGCCCGGGCGGGAGCGGTGGCGGGAGCGGAAGTGCGCGCACCATCCCGGCGGCCGACTCCACCGCGCGGTCGGATCACCGGCCCGACAGCCCCGTCGGGCACCTCCAGCGACCACGGACCGCGCGCCCGGTACCGCCGCCGGTGGCCATATGGCCACTGGCGGCAAGTCCCCGACCACTGGTACTGCGCGGCTGGCTCCCTCCGGCCACCGCGTACACGGCGGGGCACCGGGGTGTGGACCTGGCGGCTCCCCCGGGCACCCCGGTACGGGCGGTGGCCCCGGGGCGGGTGACGTTCGCGGGCCGGGTCGCGACCAGGAACGTGATCACGCTGGAACTGACGGGTACGGGCACCCCACCGCTGCGTCTGACCCATGAACCCGTGCGCCCTTCGGTCCGCCGGGGCGACCACGTCACCGCAGGCCAACTCCTGGGCCGGACGGAAGCCATCGGGTCCCACTGCGCCACCGGCTGTCTCCACTGGGGGCTGCGCCGCGCCGACCAGTACCTGAACCCCTTGTCGCTGCTCCCACCCGCCCTCCTGCGAGCCCCCTCCCCCCGCCTGCTCCCCCTGACCACCGGACGACACCCCCCGGCACCCCGAAGCCCCGTACAACCCGCACCCGAAGAACCAAGCGACTGAGGCTCCCAGCGCTCCAAAGGGGCGCGGGGAACTGCTGCGAAAGGCGCGGCATCCGCAGCAGAAAGACAACCACCAGAGGCACCGGCAGCCGCACCACGACCAGACAGCGGCACCCACCGAGGCCCAGGCGCACAGCACCCCGCGCGCACAGCCGAAGGGCCCGGTACCGACACGACACACGCACCCGACAGAGGCACAGGAGCAGCCCCCAACGAGGGGCCACACCGCAGCCGCAGGGAAGGGGAAAGGGAAGGGGGAGACAGCACAACGGGGCGGCACAGGCCCCGCCACACCAGCCGAAGAACCCGCGACGGGGCCCGAGGCCCTAGCCGCGCACCCCGCGCAACGCCATCGAGACCGCCGCGTCGGCGACCGCCGACGGCTCCTCCGCACCCAGCTCCACCCGCCGGGCCGCCGCGTCCACGACGCCTTGGAGCAGCATCGCCGCGAGGCGCGGTTCCGTGTGCCCCATGTCCCGCAGGGCCTCCGCGAGGATGGCCACCAGCCCGCCGTGCGCGGCGCGGATCTTCTCCCGGGCGCCGGCGTCCAGCTCACTCGCGGAGATCGCGACGACGGCGCGGTGCCGGCGGTCCCCGACGAGGTCGAGCTGGCGTCGCACATACGCCTCGATCTTGCCCTCGGGACCCTCGCCGAGGGCCATGGCACCCTCGACCTCGGCGGCCCAGACGGGGAAATCGACCGCACAGAGTTCCTCGACGACCCCGGCGCGCGACTTGAAGTACTCGTAGACCGAGGACCGGGCGAGGCCGGTGCGCTCGGCGAGGGCGGGGAAGGTCAGCGCCTCCGTCCCTCCTTCGGACAGCAGGGACCGCGCGGCGTCCAGCAGGGCGGCGCGCTGCATCGAACGGTGCTCGGCCACTGAGGCCGCTCGAATCCTTGGCACCCCCCCACTCTACGGACGCCGGGGCCGTCGCGGGAGGCGGTCACCCCCTCCGGCACGTCGCGGACCGGCGCGTTCCCGGCGCGGTCGGCCTACGGAGGGGGTGATCCGGCCGTGGGACGAGCGCTCAGCGGCCGAATCCGGCCAGTTTCGCGCGAAGCTGGAGTACCGACTTGGTGTGGATCTGGCTGACCCTGCTCTCCGTCACCCCGAGCACATGGCCGATCTCGGCGAGTGTCAGGCCCTCGTAGTAGTAGAGGGTGACGACGGTCTTCTCCCGGTCGGGCAGGGTGTTGATGGCGCGGGCGAGGAACCGGCGCAGCTCGCGGTCCTCGGCGACCTCGACCGGGTTGTCCGCGCCGGTGTCCTCCAGGGTGTCCATGAGGCTCAGCCGGTCGCCGCTCTCCCCGCCGACATGCAGGAGCTCCTCCAGGGCGACCACATTGGCCAGGGACAACTGGCTGAAGACCCCGTGGAGTTCCTCCAGGGCGATCCCCAGCTCGGCGGCCACCTCGCTCTCCGAGGGCGTGCGCCTGAGCTTGGCCTCCAGGGTGGCGTAGGCGCGTTCGACGTTGCGCGCCTTCTGCCGGATGGAGCGGGGAATCCAGTCCAGCGCGCGCAGTTCGTCGATCATCGCGCCGCGGATACGGGTGATCGCGTAGGTCTCGAACTTGATCGACCGCTCGATGTCGAACTTCTCGATCGCGTCGATCAGCCCGAAGACCCCGGAGGACACGAAGTCGGCCTGCTCGACATTGGGGGGCAGTCCGACGCTCACCCGGCCCGCGACGTACTTGACCAGCGGCGAGTAGTGCAGGATCAACTGCTCGCGCAGCCGGCCGTCGCCCGTCGTCTTGTACGACCTCCACAGCTCGTCGAGCGTCGAGGGGGCGGGAGGCCGCACGCTCCCGCGGGCTGCGGGGGGAGCAGCCGCCCGGTCAGACCCGGAGGTGTGCTGGGGCATTCGTCGCCTTGTGCCGTTCTGCCGTGAACTGGGTGGGAATCCATGTGAGCGTAGCGTGACTGGAGTGTCGCGGTGTGCGAGGGGTCTGGGATCATCTGTGCGCAGATACGTTCCGTTGATGCCCCGCAGGAGTCGCGGGCGTCGTTCCGGAGGGCACCCGCGAACCCCCGAGGCCCTTGGTGTGCGGGGGTACGGCACACGTGCGGGTGACACGCGTGGCGTCAATTCGGACTCCTCCCCTGGCCTCGCCCGGGCGTGTTCCCCGCCTGGCGTGTCAACTGCCAGCCGTCGCCGTGTCGTTCGACGAACCCCAGCGAGTGGAGCTCGTAGAGCCTGCCGACGGCGTCGTCCTCGGTGGTGGCGGCCTCCCGCGCGATCTCCCGCGCGCCGGCGGCGCTGCCCGCGGGCAGCGCGGCGAGCACCCGGGCGGTGGCGGTGCTGAGCAGGTCGCGGGGAAGGACGGGGCCTTGGCGGCGTGGCGCGAGCTGACCGATCTCCCCGACCAGTTCCACGATCTCGGCCGCGTCGGTGACCAGGACGGCACCCTCCCGCAGGAGTTCGTGCACACCGGCGGACTGCGCGCTGCTCACCGGTCCGGGCACGCCCATGGTGAACCGGCCGAGGCGGGCGGCGGAGCGTACCGTGGCGAGGGCGCCGCTGCGGTGGGCGGCCTCCACGACGACGGTGCCGCGGGTGAGTGCGGCGATCACACGGTTGCGCAGGATGAAGCGCGAGGCGGTGGGGTGCTCGCCGGGCGGTAACTCCCCGACGAGCAGGCCCTGTTCCGCGATACGGCCGATCAGTGCGCGGTGGCCCTGCGGATAGGGCCGGTCGACCCCGCAGGCCAGCACCGCGACCGTGGCGCCGCTCGCGGCGAGGGCACCCCGGTGGGCGGCGCCGTCGATCCCGTACGCGCCCCCGGAGACGACCACCCAGCCGCGTTCCGCGAGGTCGGCGGCGAGCCGGGCGGCGGTGTGGGCGCCGTACTCCGTGCACGCGCGGGCGCCGACGACGGCGACCGAGCGGAGCGCCCAGATCCGCAGGCCGGGGTGGCCGCGCACCCACAGCCCGAGAGGCCGGGCGAGGCCCAGGTCGTCGAGCTGGGCGGGCCACTCACCGTCCCCGGGGCACAGGAAGCGCGTACCGGTGTCCCGGGCAGTGGCCAGGTCCCGCTCGGGGCGCATGCGCTCGGCCCGGGAGCGGAGTCCGGCCCAGCGCCGGGGGGACGCGCCGGGCAGTGGCTCACCGCCCTCGGCGAGCCGTCGGGCGACCTCCATGGGCCCGAGCTCCGCCAGCCAGCGGCCCGCGCGCTCGTCGCCCGGTTCGAGGACACGGGTCAGGGCGGCCCGGGCCAGCCGCTCCTCGTGGTCCGCGCTCATGCCGGGGCCTCGACGGCGAGCGGGACCCCACGGGGCACCCCGGTGCGCAGTTGCAGGGCGAGGGCCACGTCGGCGGTGCTGGGACGGTCGTGGCCGGTGAGGTCCGCGACGGTCCAGGCGACCCGCAGCACCCGGTCGAGGCCGCGGGCGGTGAGCAGGCCGCGTTCCATCCCGCGCTCGGCCTCGTCCAGCGCGCCGGGGACGGGGCGCCAGCGGGTGCGCAGTTCATGGCCGGGTACCTCGCCGTTGGCCCGCCAGGGGGTGTCCGCGAGGCGGTGGGCGGCCCGCTCACGGGCGGCGCGGACCCGCTCGGCGACGGCCTTGGTGCTCTCGCCGCGCTCCCCCAGCGCGGTGAGCTCGGCCCGGGTCACCGCGTCGACCCGTACCCGCAGGTCGACGCGGTCGAGGAGCGGGCCGGACAGCCGGGACTGGTAGCGCCGGATCGCCTGGGGCGCGCATTCGCAGGCGATGCCCCGCTGACCGAACCGGCCGCAGGGGCAGGGGTTGGCGGCGAGGACCATCATGAACCGCGCGGGCAGCCGGA
Source organism: Streptomyces uncialis (assembly GCF_001905345.1). Lineage (GTDB taxonomy): Bacteria > Actinomycetota > Actinomycetes > Streptomycetales > Streptomycetaceae > Streptomyces > Streptomyces uncialis. Next base: position 259,532 of record NZ_LFBV01000009.1, on the reverse strand, counting down.
CCATCCCGGCGCTGCGGGCGATCACCACATGCCCCGATTCCAGGGGCTGGCGGAGCGCGTCGAGCACATGCCCGCTGAACTCCGGGGTCTCGTCGAGAAAAAGTACCCCGCGATGGGCGAGGGAGACGGCCCCGGGCCGGGCCACCCCCCGGCCGCCGCCCACCAGGGCCTGCATGGTCGCCGAGTGGTGCGGGGCGCAGTAGGGCGCGCGGTCGACCAGGGGCTGGCCCGGCGGGAGCAGTCCGGCGACGGAGTGGATCGCGGTCACCTCCAGGGACTCCTGGCGGCCCAGCGGCGGCAGGATCGCGGGCAGCCGCTCCGCCAGCATCGTCTTGCCCGCGCCGGGCGGGCCCTGGAGGAAGAGATGGTGTCCGCCCGCCGCGGCGATCTCCACGGCCGTACGGGCGGAGCGCTGGCCGACGACATCGGCCAGGTCGGGTACATGCTCCCGGCCGCCCGATCGCGGCGCCGCCAGACCGCTGCCGAAGCCCTCGCCCGGCAGGGTCAGCCCGGCCAGCAGGGGGTCCGGGCGGCCGGGCTCGTCGGGCTCCTCCTCGGGGACCGGCTCGCCGCTGAGGACCGCGATGAGCTGGCGCAGACTGCGCACCCCGAGGACCGCGACCCCGGGGACCAGGGCCGCCTCCGCCGCCGAGGACTCGGGGACGACGACCTGCCGGTATCCGGCGTCGGCCGCCGCGAGGACGGCGGGGAGCACCCCGCGCACCGGACGGACCCGGCCGTCCAGGCCCAGCTCACCGACCATCACCAGGTCGGCGAGGACCTTGGGGTCGACGCGTTCGGCGGCGCCGAGCACCGCGCTGGCCACGGCGAGGTCGAAGCCGCTGCCGCCCTTGGGCACGGACGCGGGGCTCAGCCCGACCGTGAGCTTCTTCTGGGGCCACTGGGCGCCGGAGTTGACGACGGCGGCGCGGACCCTGTCCCGGCTCTCCGTCAGGCTCTTGTCCGGCAGGCCGACCAGGGTGAAGGCGGCGACACCGGGCTCCAGATCGGCCTGGACCTCCACGACGACGCCTTCGACGCCGACCAGCGCCACCGAGCAGGTGCGGGCGAATCCCATCAGGCCACCCCCCGCACATGCTCGACCACGGGGGCGCCGCGCCGGGGCACGAGCACGCCGACCACATCGATGCGGACCCCGCCGGGCGGTGCTCCGCCGTGCTCCTGGAGCCAGGCCTGGGCGAGCTCCCGCAGCCGCTCGGTCTTGCCCCGGGTCACCCCGGCCAGCGGCTGCTGGAAGGTGCCCGCGCGACGTGTCTTGACCTCGCAGACGACCAGGACGTCCCCGTCCCTCGCCACGATGTCGATCTCCCCGGCCCTGCCACAGCGCCAGTTGCGGGCGAGGACCGCCCATCCCGCCTCGGTCAGCCGCCGCGCGGCCAGCCCTTCCCCGTACCTGCCGAGCGCGCCTCGTGCGTTCATGTCGGCATCACCTCCGACGCCCACGGTGAGGCAACCGCCGCTCAGAAGTGGATCTTGGTGGACAACTCGGGAAAGGTGGAAAACCGTCTCACTCGATCGAGTGAAGCCCGTCCCCACGACCGACCCGGCGGACCGACCCGACGGACCGACTGAGCGGACCGACTCCGCGACCTGATGACGACGCGCCCGGCGACCCCGATGACCCCAGTGACCCGGCCGACGCGAGTGACCCCAGTGACCCGGTCGACCCCGCCCCCACTGCCGGTCAGCCGCCCCGGCAGCTCCGGCAGCTCCGGACGGTCAGCTGCCCGGCAGCTCCAGATCGCTCTTGTTCAGCTCCTCGATGTTCACGTCCTTGAACGTGAGCACCCGTACCTGCTTGACGAAGCGGGCCGGGCGGTACATGTCCCACACCCAGGCGTCGGCCATCGTGACCTCGAAGAAGACCTCGCCCTGGACCGAGTGCACCTGCATCTCGTAGTCGTTGGTGAGGTAGAAGCGCCGCTCGGTCTCGATCACATAGGTGAACAGCCCGACGACGTCGCGGTACTCCCGGTAGAGCTTCAGCTCCATCTCGGTCTCGTACTTTTCGAGGTCCTCGGCACTCATGGCATGTTCCCCTTCAGCCGTGCGTCCCCCCATTGTGCGGCAGCCGGGACGCCCCTAGACGATTTCGGTGTCCAGGACCTCGGGAGCGGCCGGGGGGCCTTCGTCGAGCAGCCTGCGCAGCAGCTCGGCGAGTCTGGTCGGGTACACCGTCTCATGCGCCCCGGCGAGTTCCCGGCACGTCCACCAGCGTGCTCCGGCGACGCTGCGCTGTTCCAGCTCGGTGAGCCCGGCGGCCACGGTCGTGGTCTGGGCGGTGCGCGCGAGGTAGTACCACTCGTCCTGGTCCCAGCGCCGTCCGTCGAACGGGAAGGAGCAGGTCCGCCGCCACAGCACCGGGCCCAGCTCGACATCGGTGACCCCGGTCTCCTCGGCCAGCTCCCGCAGCGCGGCCTCCTCATGGGTCTCGTCGCCCTCCAGGCCGCCGCCCGGGGTGAACCACCAGTCGTCGTCGGGATCGTCCGGCTCATGGCCGTGCAGCAGCAGTACGCGGTCCTCGGGGTCGAGGAGGACGACCCGCGCCACCCTGCGCAGCGGTGCCGCGCTCATCGGGCGCCCGCCGACGGGGACGCCACCGGACGGCGCCGGGCCGACCGCCGGGCCAGCGGACCGTACGCGGCCCCGCCGAGGATCAGTACCGCGCCGACGGCCACCGAGGTCAGCAGCGGCGCCAGCGGGCCGGGGCGGGAGATCCCGCCGGGCATCGCGGCGAAGCCGGTGGGGCGGGTGAGCGTGCCGTCCATCGGCCAGACGACGGCGTCGACCCGGGCGACCACGGCGTCCCGGGACACGGAGCCGCCCTGGGCGTCCTGGAGGTGGGCCGTGGAGTCGAGCGAGCCCAGGCGTTCGTCACCGAGCAGGAACAGCCGTCCCTCGGGGACGACCGTGCGGCTGATCCCGTTCGTGGACGCCTGGGTGCCGGGGGCGAGATAGGGCTCGGCCACGGGCCGGCCGTCGACGGTGAGCGCGCCGTCCGTGCAGCAGGCCACCGTGTCGCCGCCGACCCCGACGACGCGCTTGACCATCGGCAGATCGCCCCAGTCGGCCTGCTCGAAGACGACCACGTCACCGCGGCGCACCTGGTCGCCGTCGATCCGCTGGGCCAGTACACGGTCGCCCGCGCCGATGTTCGGGGACATGGAATCGGTGGGGACGGTGTAGGGGCGGTAGAGGACCGCGCCCCAGACGAAGCCGCCGAGGAAGAGCACACAGCCGAGGGCGACCACCGCGCCCGCCAGCATCGCACCGCGCCGCGCGCGTGGAGCCCCGGGGGGCGGTGGCCCGACGTCCGGACCGCTCGCGGTCCGCGGTCCGGCGTCGGAGCCGCCCGTACCGTCCGTCGCGCTCATCGCACACCCCCTGTGTTCGGTGGAGCGGCCCGCCTTCCGGGCGCGTGGTCGCGCGCCCGGGACCGGCGGTCCGGACCGCACCCTACCCGGCGGTACGGCCCCCGGACAGCCGCGCGGGGCGCGCGGTCACCTTGAGCACGGCCTTGCGGCGCGAGAGCACGAGCGGCACCGCGCCCGCGAGACCCAGCACGCCCGGGGCGGCGCCGAGAGCGGCGTTCAGACCGGGCTGGTCGAAGGTGTCGGGGACGGGGAGCGTGGCCCAGCGGGTGGGCGGCCAGGCGATGACCACGGCACGGCCGACGACACTGTCGACGGGGACGAAACCCTTGTTCTTGTCCTGCTGGTGGTACCGGGAGTCCATGGAGTCCTGCCGGTGGTCACCCATGACCCACAGCATGCCGTCGGGAACCTTGACCTTGAACTGGCCGCCGTTCTTGTCGACGGTGCACGGGGTGTTGCCCGGCATGACGTACGGCTCGTCGAGGGGCTTGCCGTTGAGGCGGACCGGGCCGGTGCCGTTGCACTCGACGGTGTCACCGCCGACCCCGATGACCCGCTTGATCAGGTCCTTCTCCTCGGCGGACGGCATCAGACCGATCCAGCTGAGGCCCTTCTGGACGAAGTTGGTCTCCGGGACGGGTTCACCCTCCAGCCAGCCGGCCGGATCGTGGAAGACGATGACCTCGCCGCGCTCCGGCTCCGAGCCGAACCACGGGGTCAGCTTGTCCACCAGGACCCGGTCACCCTCCTTGAGGGTGTTCATCATCGAGGCCGACGGGATCGAGAACGCCTGTACCAGGAACGTCTTGATCAGCAGGGCCAGTACCAGGGCGATACCGATGAGCAGCGGCAGTTCCTTCCAGAAGGACCGCGGCTTCTTCGGCTGCCCGCCGCCCGCCGACTCGTCGTCCCCTGGTGTGTCCCCGCCGTCACCGTGACCGGCAGCGTGGTCCCGCTGCCGCCGCGGCTCAGGACCCGTGCCGTCCGCGCCGTCGGGCAACCCGTCCGGGCGCCCCGGGCGCTCCTCGGGGCCGTCGTGACCGGATCGCGCGCCGAGCGCCAAATCCCCCACATCCACTCCTCAGTCCGTACCGCTGCCTGCCCCACGCGCGACGCAGGCCCACCACTCCCATAACGATCGGGAGTTCCGCAGGGGTCGGGAGGGGGATCAATCCGTCGAGATCCGCGGGGGACACCCTATGCGACGTAGCTGTGGTGGACACCGGGGCGTCCGGGGCGTCGGGGACCGAGGCGTAGGTGTCGCGCTCTTCGAGACGCTGCCAGCGGTTCAGCGGCCAGGCGATCACCAGGGCGCGGCCGACGACACCGTCCTCGGAGACCGTGCCACCGAACTCCTTCTCGTGGTGGTAGCGGGAGTCCGCGGAATCCGCGCGGTGGTCCCCCATCACCCACAGCCGGCCTTCGGGAACCTTCACGTCGAAGGCGAGTTCGGAGGGTTTGTCACCGGGATTGACGTACGACTCCTCCAGGGGGACGCCGTTGACGGTGACCCGGCCGGACGCGTCGCAGCACTTCACGGTGTCGCCGCCGACCGCGACGACCCGCTTGATCAGGTCCTGTTCGTCGTCGGAGGGCAGCAGTCCGACGAAGGTGAGGCCCTGCTTGATCTGTTTGACGCCCACCGGGTCGTCGTCCGGTTCGGGCTTCTCGTCGCCCAGCCAGCCGCCGGGGTCCTTGAACACCACGACGTCCCCGCGCTCCGGCTTGCCGCCGAACCACGGGGTCAGCTTGTCCACCAGGACCCGGTCACCGATCTGGATGGTCTGTTCCATGGAGCCGGACGGGATCACGAACGCCTGCACCAGGAAGGTCTTCAGCACCAGCGCGATCAGGGCGGCGACCCCGATCAGCAGCGGTATCTCCCTGAGCGTCGAGCGGCGGCGGCGCCGTTTCACCTTGCGGGCGAGTTTGCGGCGTTCGGCCCGGCCGGGGCGCGGCGGGCCTGAGGTGGGCCGGGTCCCGGTCGGCAGCCGGGTGTCGACACCGGCCTCGGAGCGGGGCCGGCCCCGGTTACCCATGCGCACCGCCGGTGGGGGCGGGGACCCGGCCGAAGGTCCCGGGCCGGTCGATACCGGTCAGCCGGTCGAAGGGCCAGGCGATCCACTCGGCGCGGCCGACGACCGCGTCCACGGGGATCATGCCGCCGCCGGGAGAGCCGAGGTGGTCGCGGGAGTCCCGGGAGCCGGAGCGGTGGTCACCGAGCAGGAAGAGCCGGCCAGGGGGCACGACCACGTCGAAGGGCACGTGGGAGGGGGCCTCACCGGCGGGCAGATAGTCCTCGTCGACGGCTTCGCCGTTCACCTCGATCCTCCCCTGCCGGTCGCAGCAGACCACCCGGTCCCCTTCCGTGCCGACCACGCGCTTGATGTAGTCCGCGGCACCGAAGTAGCCGGTGCCGTCGAACACGACGACATCGCCGCGCCGCGGCTCCGCCCCCAGACGGTACGCCAGCTTGTTGACGAGGACCCGGTCCCCCACCCGCAGTCCGGGTTCCATGGAGGTGCTGGGGATCTCGAAGGGCTTGAGCACGAAGTTGCTCAGCAGCAGGAGGAAGAGCAGACAGAGCAGCGTGGTGAGGGTGATCCGGCCACCGGGCAGCCACTCGGCGAGCGCGGAGCGGGAACGGGGATGGGCGTCCGGTTCCGGTTCCGGTGCGGACCCCGGCTGCGGTACGGACCCCGGTCCCGGTGCGGGCCCCGACCCGGGCTCCGGCTCGGACATCGCCTCCGGCTCATCGCAAACAGAACGCGACCGCGCCCGCGGGTCCGCCGGCTCCGGGGGCTGCCCGGGGTCGGCGGAACATGCGGGGCGGTCGCGTTCCGAGTGCTGTGCTGCGGTGTCCATCGGTGCCTGATGCTATCCGGCGCCGAGGGGCCATCGCGTGCGAGTCGAGCCGTGACGCACACCACCCGGACCGGCCGTGGCACCGGGGGTGCGGTGGCCGGGGCGGACGGTGGCGTGGTGGGCTCAGTTGTCGCGCTTCTCCTTGATCTTCGCGGCCTTGCCGCGGAGGTCGCGCAGGTAGTAGAGCTTCGCACGGCGCACGTCACCGCGGCTGACGAGCTCGATCTTCTCGACGATCGGGGTGTGCACCGGGAAGGTGCGCTCGACGCCTACGGAGAAGGAGACCTTGCGGACCGTGAAGGTCTCACGGACGCCCGAGCCCTGGCGACGGATGACGACACCCTTGAACTGCTGCACACGGGAGCGGTTGCCCTCGATGACACGCACGTGGACGTTGACGGTGTCACCCGGGCGGAACGACGGGAGGTCGGTACGCAGCGACGCGTTGTCGACGACATCGAGCAGGTGGGTCATGATCGTCTGCTTCCTCGCCGATGCCACAGGTCATCAGCGGTACTAGCGGGAGGTATGGAGGATGCGGTGCTCACCGGGGCGGGCGTCGTGTCCCCCCATGGCAGGGGCGCACGCCGGGCGACGCACAACAGCGGCCTATTCTTCCACGGCGTACGGGGTCCGCCCAAATCGGCCGTCGGGGCCAGGGGCCCAGCCCAGCAGCGAGAGGGTCTCGCGGTCCTTCTTGTCGAAGGCGGCGGGGTCGGTGCGCTCGATGAGGTCGGGGCGGTGGCGGCTGGTGCGCCGCAGGGCCTCGTCGCGTCGCCAGCGGGCGATCCGGCCGTGATGGCCGCTGACCAGCACCTCGGGGATGCCCCGGCCCCGCCACTCGGGGGGCTTGGTGTAGACGGGGCCTTCGAGGAGGTCGGCCATGGCGCCGGGCGCGAAGGAGTCGTCGCGGTGGGAGTCGGCGTTGCCGAGCACCCCGGGCAGCAGCCGGGCCACGGCCTCGGTGACGACGAGGACGGCGGCTTCCCCGCCCGCCAGCACATAGTCGCCGATGGAGACCTCGTACACCGGCATCCGGGTCGCGTACTCGTCCATGACGCGCCGGTCGATGCCCTCGTAGCGGGCGGGCGTGAAGATCAGCCAGGGCCGCTGGGAGAGTTCGACGGCGAGTTCCTGGGTGAAGGGCCGTCCGCTGGGGGTGGGGACGACGAGGACGGGGCCGTGGGCACCGGACTCGTAACCGTCGGCGACGGCGTCGTCGAGGGCCTCGCCCCACGGGTCGGTCTTCATGACCATGCCCGGACCGCCGCCGTACGGGGTGTCGTCGACCGTGTGGTGGCGGTCGTGCGTCCAGTGCCGCAGATCGTGGACGCGCACATCGAGCTGTCCACGGGCACGGGCCTTGCCGACCAGGGACACGTTCAGCGGTTCGAGGTACTCGGGGAAGATCGTGACGACGTCGATCCTCATCGGCCGGCGTCCTCCGGGGCGCTGTCGTCACCGTCGGCGGACGCGGCGGTCTGCTCGGCCTCCGCCTCGGCGTCGCGGGCCGACGCGACCTCCGCGCGGTCGTCGATCAGACCGGGCGGCGGGTCGATGACCGCGCGCTGCTCGTCCAGGTCGATCTCGACGACGATCTCCTCGACGAACGGGACCAGCACCTCGTCGCCGTCGGGGCGCTCCACCACGAACAGATCCTGCGACGGCAGATGCGAGACCTCGGTGATCCGGCCGATCTCCGTGCCGTCGACGGTGACCACGTCGAGGTCGATGAGCTGGTGGTCGTAGTACTCGTCCGGTTCCTCGGGACGCTCCTCGGGGTCCACGTCCGCGATGAGGAGGGTGTTGCGCAGGGCCTCGGCCCCGCCGCGGTCACGCACCCCGGCGAACCGCAGCAGCAGCCGGCCGCTGTGGACCCGGCCGGTCTCGATGGTGAGGGGGCCCACGGAGGACGGTTCGGTGGCGAGGACGGCACCGGGTCCGAGCCGCTTCTCCGGCTCGTCGGTGCGGACCTCGACGGTGACCTCACCCTTGATCCCGTGGGCGCGGCCGATCCGCGCGACTACGAGCTGCACGTGTGTTGCTCCTGGTGAGAGGACGGTACGGGGGAAAAGTACAAGGGCCGGGGGCGGCTCACGCCATCCCCGGCCCCAGTACTTCAGCCGTCACTACGGGGAACCGCACCGGCGGCTTCGCCCCGGCCCTGGACGGGCCGGGCCTCGCAGCCGGGCGGATCAGACCTGGTCGACGTCGACCAGGTCGACGCGGATGCCGCGGCCGCCGATGGCGCCCACGACGGTCCGCAGCGCACGCGCGGTGCGGCCGTTGCGGCCGATCACCTTGCCGAGGTCGTCGGGGTGGACCCGGACCTCCAGCACACGCCCGCGGCGCAGGTTGCGAGACGCGACCTGCACGTCGTCCGGATTGTCGACGATGCCCTTCACGAGGTGCTCAAGAGCCTCCTCAAGCATCTCGTCAGCCCTCGGTCGACTCAGACTCGGCCGCGGCCTCGTCCTTCTTCTCAGCCTTGTCAGCCTTCTTCTTCTGCGTGATGGCCTCGCCCTTGCCCTCTACGTCGCCACCGAGGGCTTCGAAGGAGGGGCGCGCGGCCTTCTCGGCGGCGACGAGCAGCGGAGCCGGGGCGGGCTCGCCCTTGTACTTCTGCCAGTCGCCGGTCTTCTTGAGGATCGCGAGCACGGGCTCGGTCGGCTGGGCGCCGACACCCAGCCAGTAGGCCACGCGGTCCGCGTCGACCTCCATGCGCGAGGGGTTCTGCACCGGGTGGTACAGGCCGATCTCCTCGATGGCCCTGCCGTCACGGCGGGTACGGGAGTCGGCGACGACGATGCGGTAGTGAGGCGAACGGATCTTGCCCAGACGCTTCAGCTTGATCTTGACTGCCACGGGAGTGGTGTCTCCTGGTCTTGACGAGGTGGGCACGGGCGGGATTGCCGCGTGGGGTTGCGGTACCCGAGTTGCCCGATGGACGCGTCAGCCGGAGGAGAGAGGGGTCCTGTGCGGCCGTCGAGTACAGCTAGTCATTGTGCCATACGAGAAGGGGGCCTCCGAACGGTGTCCGGACGCCCCCACCTGCCCGCGGCGGCGGATGCCGCGCTGCCGGGTCGCGGCCCGCCGCCCTGTGCGGCCGGCCGCGGTGACCGCGGGGCGCGGGCCGGTCGCTCCGTGCGATCCGTCCGCGCCGCGCGCTGAATTCTGATGTGGCCCCCTGGTCGAGCCCCGGCGCCCCCAGCATCGGGTCGGCGCGCCCCCGGTGGTCGTCCGCGACGTCCCCACGTCGCTTCCGGCACCCGGACGCTCCGGACGGTCATCGCCGCGGCGGGTGCCGACGGGTGTCCGTCCTCATTCCGCCGTGCCGCTAACTGGCCACGGCGACGGGTTCGGGGATGCGGAACGGTTTGCCGCATCCCCCGCAGACGATCGGCGCCTGCGCGAGGACCGAGGGAACCACGCGGACGTTGCGCCCGCAGTCGCAGACCGCCTTGACGCGGACACCGCCCCCGGAGGAGCCGTGCCGCGCGGCCGGTCCGCGGAAGGTACGGGCGATGTTGTCGGACTCGGTGGCCGCCGTGTGCGCCTTGAGGGCGCGCTGGAGGCGGTCGATGGTCGAGCGGTAGCGCTTCTTGGCGTCGGTGTTCAGGGTGACCAGGGAGAAGCCGCTGCTCGGGTGCGGTTCCTCCGGATGGTCGAGGCCCAGCTCCTCGGCGATCGCGAGGAACCTGCGGTTGTGATAACGGCCGGCGCGTGAGGTGTCCCGGACACCTCTCGCGGCGGCGATGCCGTGGACTGCCTCATGGAGGAGTCGTTCGAAGGAGAGTGCGTGCCCGCAGGCGGACGACGACTCCCCGATCAGGGATTCGGGCGCGGCGAGATCTGGCAGCTCGGGGTGGTACCGCTGAATATCGGCCCACGCGGCTGCCAGCTCTGCGGCGAGAACTGGTGGTGTCGTGCTCACGTCGTGACAACGAGCCGGAGTGCCTCTGTGTTCCTATTCCGGGGCATCCCAAATAATTTGCACGTACCCGTCAGTTTCCGTTGTTCTGCGGCTGTTCCATAGCTGATGCACAGGGACGCGGGCGGGTGCGCTGATCTGCGGATATCTCCGGAGATGCACCCCGCTCGCGACCACGGCGGAACGCCGCGCGCGGTACGGCGCGAAGTGGGGGGAGGGTGTGTGCGGCGGTCCGGTGGGGCCGGACCGGGGTGTGCAGCGGGCTCGGGCCAGGACGGCGATGTCACCCGGGGCCGTCGTCGGCCAGGGGTACCGAGCCGTCCTCGGCGACCGGACAGCGGACGGTCACCCGTGTCCGGCAGGCTCTCTCCCGCCGTCGGCACCGGGGGCGGCCCAGGGGATTCGGGCCCGGCTGCCTGCGGTGACGGCCTCCACGGCCCCGGCGACGCTGGTCACGTCCGGGGTACGGGAGGTCGGGCGCTCTGGTGCCTGGTCGAGCGGGAGCGCCTGGTCCCCGGCCAGGGTATCGGCTGTCACCGCGGACAGCGCGTCCGGTGCGACGGGTTCTTTCTCGCCATGGACACGGCGGACCGGCGTGCCGGTCCGGTCGGCGAGGTTCCGGCCGCGGCGGGGGAAGTCATCGGCCCGGGGCGTGGGAACGGATGCCTTTGCCATAACGGGCATCGTACGGGGCCGGACGCGAGGAGCCGGAAGGGTCCCCCGCGCCGGGCGTGGCGGCGGGGGCCGGTCCAACTGCCGCTCACGCGAAGGGAGTCGGCCCCGCCCGGCGGGGCGGGGCCGGGACCTCCCGGCGGTACGGGGCGCGCGGCCGTGTCAGCTGTGCCGGCCACGCGCCCCGGTGCCGGACGGGACGGTGTCAGCCCATGAACTTCTTGAACTCGTCGGGCAGTTCGAAGTTCTGCGGGGCCTGGGGCAGGCCGGGCGCGCCGCCCTGCTCCCGCCGCGCGGCCTCGTCCTGCTCCTGCTGCTTGCGCTTCATCGGGTTGCCGGAACGCTGCTTGCCCTTCGCGGCCTTGACCTTCTTCTTCTGACGGCCGGGGCCGCCGCCCATCCCGGGGATGCCCGGCATCCCGGGCATGCCGCCGCCCTGGGCCATCCGGGACATCATCTTGCGTGCCTCGAAGAACCGCTCCACCAGGTTCTTGACGGCGCTGACCTCGACCCCGGAGCCCTTGGCGATACGGGCCCGGCGCGAGCCGTTGATGATCGTGGGGTCCTGGCGCTCGACAGGGGTCATCGACTTGATGATCGCGGCGGTGCGGTCGACGTCCCGCTCGTCCAGGTTGTTGATCTGGTCCTTGATCTGCCCCATCCCCGGCAGCATGCCGAGCAGCTTGCTGATGGAGCCCATCTTGCGGACCTGTTCCATCTGGGCGAGGAAGTCGTCCAGCGTGAAGTCCTTGCCCTTGCTGGACGCCAGCTTGGAGGCCATCTCCTCGGCCTCCGCCTGGGAGAAGGTCTGCTCGGCCTTCTCGATCAGCGTGAGGACGTCACCCATGCCCAGGATGCGCGAGGCCATCCGGTCCGGGTGGAACGCGTCGAAGTCGTCCAGCTTCTCGCCGTTGGAGGCGAACATGATCTGGCGGCCGGTGACATGCGCGACCGACAGCGCGGCACCACCGCGGGCGTCGCCGTCGAGCTTGGACAGGACGACCCCGTCGAAGCCGACGCCGTCGCGGAAGGCCTCGGCGGTGTTGACCGCGTCCTGGCCGATCATCGCGTCGACGACGAACAGGATCTCGTCCGGGGAGACCGCGTCACGGATGTCGGCGGCCTGCCGCATCAGCTCCTGGTCGATACCGAGCCGGCCGGCGGTGTCGACGATGACGATGTCGTACTGCTTGGCCCGCGCGTGCTCCAGGGAGTCCTTCGCGACCTGGACCGGGTCGCCCACGCCGTTGCCGGGCTCGGGGGCGTAGACGCCGACCCCGGCGCGCTCGGCGACGACGCTGAGCTGGTTGACGGCGTTGGGGCGCTGGAGGTCGCAGGCGACGAGCAGCGGTGAGTGGCCCTGGCCCTTCAGCCACTTGCCGAGCTTTCCGGCGAGGGTGGTCTTACCGGCGCCCTGGAGACCGGCGAGCATGATCACGGTCGGCGCGGTCTTGGCGAACCGCAGCCGGCGGGTCTCGCCGCCGAGGATGCCGACGAGCTCCTCGTTGACGATCTTGATGACCTGCTGGGCCGGGTTGAGGGCCTGCGACACCTCGGCGCCGGCCGCCCGTTCCTTCACCTGCTTGATGAAGGCGCGCACGACGGGCAGCGCCACATCCGCTTCGAGCAGCGCGATCCGGATCTCCCGCGCGGTGGCGTCGATGTCCGCCTCGCTCAGGCGACCCTTGCCGCGGAGGTTCTTGAATGTCGCTGCGAGGCGATCCTGGAGAGTGTCGAACACGGCGGTCGCGAATCCTCGGGTCGAAGGGGGCGGGCAGGTCGTCCCCCAGGGTAATCGGTCCGGCCTGGGCCGGAGCCCTTCGTACGGGTACCGGGTACACCTGGTACGGCCCGACTACCCCCGCAGGGCGGCTTCCAGGGTCCCGGCGACGCCGGTGGCCCGCTCCGCGGTGAGGGGGGCGCCCGCGGTGTCGGTGACGTAGAAGGCGTCTACGGCGTTGGCCCCGAGGGTACTGATGTGCGCGCTGCGCACCCGTACCCCGGCGTCCTCCAGGGCCCGCCCGATGCGGTGCAGCAGCCCGGGGGCGTCCTGGGCGCGTACCTCGATGACGGTGGCGTGCCGGGACGCGGCGGGGGCCACCGACACCCGGGGCGCGGGCGGGGCGGCGCCCCGGCGGCGGGGGTGGGCGGCGTCCCGTTCGGCGAGCCGGGCGGCGATGTCGAGGGTGCCGTCCAGGGCCCGGACGAGATCGGCGCGCAGCCGGGCGCCCTGCGGCAGTGCGCCGTACTGGGCGGATACCCGCCAGCGCAGCAGCAGGACGGGGGCGGGGTCCGTGCCGAGGACGGCGGGGAGGGCGAGTTCGCCGAGTTCGGCGGTCCGGACGGTGAGCCGGTGGGTGGCGAGGACCCCGGCGACGGCGGGGAGCACCCCGGGCCGGTCGGGGACGGCGATCAGCAGTTCCACGCCGAGGGGTTCCGTACCGGGGTCGGCGGGGGCGGTGGGCGGGTGCTGGGTGCTGAGGGTGAGGGCGGGTCCGCCGGTGCGGTGGGCCTCGATCGCGAGGCGTTCCTGTTCGGCGGTGGGCGCGGCGGGCTCGGCGGACCACGGGCCCGCGGGGGCGGGGTCGCCGGTGAGCCGGGCGGTGACCCGGCGGGCCAGGTCGTCCACGAGGTGGCCGCGCCAGGACGACCAGGCGGCGGGGCCGGTGGCGAGCGCGTCGGCCTCGGTGAGCGCGTGCAGCAGTTCCAGGGTCGGGACGGTGCCCACGGCGTCGGCGACGGCGTTCACCGTGGCGGGGTCTTCGAGGTCGCGGCGGGTGGCGGTGTCGACGAGCAGCAGATGGTGGCGGACGAGGGTGACGAGCACGTTGGTGTCGGCGGGGTCGAAGCCCATCCGGACGGCCATGTCGCGGGCGATGACGGCGCCCGCGACGCTGTGGTCGCCGGGCCAGCCCTTGCCGATGTCGTGCAGCAGCGCGGCGACGAGCAGCAGATCGGGCCGGGAGACCCGCCGGGTGAGGGCGGCGGCGCGGACGGTGGTCTCCACGAGGTGGCGGTCCACGGTCCAGGTGTGGACGGCGTTGCGCTGGGGGCGGCAGCGGACCCGTTCCCAGTCGGGCAGCAGCCGGGTGATCAGGCCCTCGGCCTCCAGCGCCTCCCACACCTCGACGGTCGCCCGGCCCGCGCCGAGCAGGGTGACGAACTGTTCGCGGGCCTCGGCGGGCCAGGGGGCGGGCAGGGGCGCGGCGGTGGCGGCGAGGTGGCGTACCGCGTACGGGGAGAGCGGCAGGCCCGCCTGGGCCGCGGCGGCGGCGGCGCGCAGCGGGAGGACCGGGTCGCGTTCGGGGCGGGCGCCGCGGGCGAGTCCGGCTTCCCCGTCCTGTTCGACGACGCCTTCGGCGAGCGGTGAGCGGACGGCCGCCGCCCGCGCGGCCCGGCCGCCGCCGAGGACGGCCCGCAGCCGGGGCCGGGCGGCGCGGGAGCGCAGCACCCGGCCGACCTCGCGCCAGGTGACGTCGCCGGCGTACGCGATGACGCGGGCGGCCTCGTACACCTGGCGGAGCAGGGTGTCCGCGTCGAGGAGGCCGAGCGCGGCGGCGACCTGGTCCTGTTCCTGGAGGGCGAGCCGGTCGGTGGCGCGGCCGGTGGTGAGGTGGAGGGCGTCGCGTACGTCGAGGAGGGTGCGGCGGGCGTCGGCGAGGCCCGCGCGGGGGGCGTCGGCGAGCCAGGAGGCGGCGACGGCGGACAGGGCGGTGGCGTCCCGCAGTCCGCCGCGGGCCTCCTTGAGGTCGGGTTCCAGGAGGTAGGCGAGTTCACCGAGGCGGGCGGCGCGGTCGGCGCACAGTTCCTGGAGGGCGGGCAGCCGGGCGGCGGCCTGGTTGCGCCAGTCGGTGAGGACGGTGGTGCGCAGGGCGGCGGTGAGGGCGGGGTCGCCCGCGAGATGGCGGGCGTCGAGCAGGCCGAGCTGGACCTTGAGGTCGTCGGCGGCGGTGCGGCGGGTCTCGGCGGGGGTGCGCACCGCGTGGTCGAGGGCGAGGCCGAGGTCCCAGACGGGGTACCAGAGGCGGTCGGCGAGGGCCGCGGTCCGCCGGGAGTCGCCGCCGCTGTGCAGCAGGAGCAGATCGAGGTCGCTGCGCGGGGACAGTTCGCCCCGGCCGTAGCCGCCGACGGCCACGAGGCTGATGCCCCGGGGCTCGTCGGCGGCGGCGTCGAAGAGGTTCCTCAGCCAGTCGTCGGTGAGGTCGGAGAGCGCCGCGCGGCGGACCGGCCCGGCACTCTCCCCGCTGTGCAGCAGCCGCAGCCGGGCCGCCGCGTAGCCACTGGGCGCGCGGTCGCCGCCGGGGCCGCCGGCCCTGTCGGTGTCCTCGGGTTCCGGGGTGTCCCGGTGTGCGTCCACGGTGGTCACCCGGCGGCTCCGTTCTCTCGTCCCTGCGATGGCGTCCCTGCGATGGCGTCGCTTCGGCGGCGTCTCTTCGACGGCGTCTCTTCGACGGCGTCGCGGCGATGACGTCGCTTCGGCGGTCCCTGCGGTGGGGCGGACGTCCGGTCAGAGGGCGTCCGGTCCCCGTTCGCCGGTCCTGACCCGTACGGCGGTCTCGACGGGCAGCGACCAGACCTTGCCGTCACCGATCTTGCCGGTGCGGGCGGCCTTGACGATGACCTCGATGAGCTGTTCGGCGTCGTCGTCCTCGACCAGCACCTCGATACGGATCTTGGGGACGAGGTCGACGGTGTACTCGGCGCCCCGGTAGACCTCGGTGTGACCGCGCTGGCGGCCGTATCCGCTGGCCTCGGTGACGGTCAGGCCGTGCACGCCGAACGCCTGGAGCGCTTCCTTGATCTCGTCGAGGCGGTAGGGCTTGACGACGGCGGTGATGAGCTTCATGCGTCCACCTTCTTGTTCCGGACGGGGTCGTTCACCGGGAGGGGCGCGGCGGCGCGGCTGACGGTGCCGCCACCGGCGCCGCTGAAGTCGTACGCGGTCTCCGCGTGCTCGGTCTGGTCGATCCCGGAGACCTCGACGTCCTCGGGGACCCGCATCCCGATGGTCCGGTCGAGCAGGAAGGCCAGCACGGCGGACGCGACGAGAGAGTACGCGAGCACCCCGCCGACCCCGGCGAGCTGCTTCCACAGCTGGTCCAGGCCGCCCCCGTACAGGAGCCCCTTGACCTCGGACTGTCCGCCGCCGGTGGCGAAGAAGCCGATGAGGACCGATCCGGCGATACCGCCGACGAGGTGGACACCGATGACGTCGAGGGAGTCGTCGTACCCGAAGCGGTACTTCAGCCCGACGGCCATGGCGCACAGCAGTCCGGCGATCGCGCCGATGGCGAGGGAGCCGAGCGGGGAGCTGGAGCCGCCTGCCGGGGTGATCGCGACGAGTCCGGCGACCGCGCCGGAGGCGGCGCCCAGTGTGGTGAAGGCGCCGTGGCGGATCTTCTCGTAGAGCAGCCAGGCGAGCATCGCGGCGGCGGTGGCGACCTGGGTGTTCAGGAACATCAGCGCGCCGACGCCGTCGTCGTTGCCGAGCCAGGAGCCCGCGTTGAAGCCGAACCAGCCGAACCACAGCAGTCCCGCGCCGAGCATCACCAGCGGCAGGGAGTGCGGACGCATCGGGTCCTTCTTGAAGCCGACCCGCTTGCCGATCACGAGGATCACACCGAGGGCGGCGGCACCCGCGTTGATGTGGACGGCGGTACCGCCCGCGAAGTCGATGACGCCCATCTCGAAGGCCCAGCCGCCGGTGCCCCACACCCAGTGCGCGACGGGGAAGTACACGACGGTCGCCCACAGCGCCACGAACAGCGCCCAGGCCCCGAACTTGACCCGGTCGGCGAGCGCTCCGCTGATCAGGGCCGGGGTGAGCACCGCGAACATCAGCTGGAAGACGGCGAAGACGTACACGGGGACGGTGTAGCCGTCCCACAGCTCGGTCAGCCCGATCCCGCTGAGGCCGACGTAGTCGGAGGACCAGCCGATCAGACCGCCGGTGTCCGTGCCGAACGCCATGGAGAAGCCGTACAGCACCCACAGGACGGTGACGATGCCGAGGCTGATGAAGCTCATCATCAGCATGTTGAGGGTGGACTTGACGCGGACCATTCCTCCGTAGAAGAAGGCCAGCGCGGGCGTCATCAGCATCACCAGGGCGGAGCAGATGAGCATGAAGCCGGTGTTGGCGGCAGACAGCGCCGGGGCGTCTGCGGCGAGCGTGATGCCTGGGGGCATCGGCGTCTCCTCGTGGTGGGTACGGGCCCCGAGCGGGCGGAGGCTGAGGGTGGTGTGAGGGGTGGCCGGGGCCGGACATCCGGCCCTCGCGGCCGGTCGTCCCCCTAGGCCAGAGGCTGACGCAGCCCCGTTTCCACCACCGCCACCCCGTGTTTCCCGCCGGTGACGAACCCCCCACAGGTGTTACACCCACATGAACACCCCGCACAGGCACAAGTACGCCCAGCACCCGCGAACCCAGCCGCGCGAGCGAAGGTGCCCCGCACAGGCACAAGCACGCCCAGCGCAGGAAACCCGGGCCGCCACCAAGGGCGACCCGGGGACGAAGACCGCTCAGGCAACCGTCACACGGCTTCCGCGCTCTCAGGCAGCTGCACAGCGAGCCGCTCGGTCAGCTCGACCACCTCCGGCAGATGCCCGTACTCCCGCACGGCCGTGTCCACGGTCTTGCGGATACGTGTGTTCACCCGCTCGGACCGCACGCTGCGGGCCACCCCCAGCGCGTCCCCGGCCAGCCGCGCGCTCTGCTCCGGCTCCTTCTGGAGCAGATGCACCGTGGCCATCCCAATGAGGTTCAGCGCGTACGACCGCTGGTGGTCCTTGTCCTGCGCGAACAGCTCCACGGCCCGGCTCATCACCGGCTCCGCGAGCGCGGCGTACGTGGGGCTGCGCCCGGCGACGTACGCGAGATCGCGGAACGAGTGCGCGTTCTCGCCGTTGAGCTCGGCCTCGGTGAAGAAGCCGATCCAGTCGGGTTCGTTCTCGTCGCCCTCCTGGGCGTCGGAGAAGCTCTCCTCGGCCATCCGTACGGCCCGCTTGACCTTGCCCGGCTGGCCCATGTTGGCGTACGCGCGGGCCTCCATCGCATACAGCATCGCCTGGGTACGCGAACCGGCGCTCTCCCGGCTGCCGTACTGGGCGAGGTGGATGAGTTCCAGGGCGTCGTCGGGGCGGCCGAGGTGGATCATCTGGCGGCTCATGCTGGACAGGATGTACGAGCCGAGGGGCTTGTCCCCCGCCTCCTTCGCCGCGTGCAGGGCGAGCACGAAGTACTTCTGGGCGGTGGGCTGGAGACCCACGTCGTAGCTCATCCAGCCGGCCAGTTCGGCGAGTTCGGCGGCGACCTTGAAGAGCCGTTTGCTGGTGGCCTCCGGCTGCGGCTCCTGGAGCAGGTCGGTGACCTCGTGGAGCTGCCCGACGACGGCCTTGCGGCGCAGCCCGCCCCCGCACTGGGCGTCCCACTGGCGGAACATCACCGTGGTGGACTCCAGCAGGTCGAGCTCCGGCTGGGACAGCCGGTTGCCCCGGCGCAGCGACGCGGGGTCGGGTTCGGTGCGCTGGGCACCGGGCGAGGGCACCAGCCACCGCTGCATGGGTTCGATGAGGGCGGGACCGGCGGACAGCGCCAGCGAGGTGCCGAGGAAGCCGCGCCGGGCGAGCATCAGATCGCTGCGGGAGAACTCACCGATCAGGGCGACGGTCTGGGGCGCCGTCCACGGCAGGTCCACCCCGGAGACCGAGGGCGACTGGTGGGGGGCGCGCAGCCCGAGGTCCTCGACGGCGACGACACAGCCGAAGCGCTCCGAGAACAGCTCGGAGAGGATGCGCGGGATCGGCTCGCGCGGGTTCTCGCCGTCGAGCCAGCGGCGGACCCTGGAGGTGTCCGTGGAGATGTGGTTCGCGCCCAACTGCCGTGCTCTGCGGTTGACCTGGCGCGCCAGTTCACCCTTGGACCACCCGCTTCGGGTGAACCACGAGCCCAGCATCTCGTTCGGACGCTTCTCAGCGTTCGAACCGCCCTCGCCGTTGCCGCCCACCGGAACGCCCCCATCCGTCATGCAGTCTGCCCGTCACGTCGTCCGTGCACAGTTCTGGTCAAGCCCTATCAGCATGCCGTGCGTCACAGCTGCTTGTCCGGTGCTTGTCACCCGTCGAACGGGAATCCGGCTCGTCCGCGTCACTCCCGCGGGCACGGAACCTCCCAGGGTTCATGCACCGAAAGTAATCCTACGATCACCCATTTCGCGAGGCCGATCGGGGAAACGCCACCATTCGCCACCCCTTCGAATGAACCCGACTGCCTTTTCACACGCTTGACTTGACGCAGAAACGACCGCGCCGGACGAAGTGATGCACGCCGGAGCGCGTGAATCCCGGTGCGCCACCCGAAATGCTTCCGAGCGCCGTCACCATCCTTGAGTGGCGGGGCCGAGGCAAACGTACGGTCACCGTACGCATCCATATCGTGATCGATGCTTGACCGTGACGTCGTAACCACCGGCGCGCCGGAACTGTTGGAGGAGGCATGGACTTCACGATCGGCGGCATCCGTGACATCCGGTCGGGTTCACGCCGCCGCGGACGCACCAGTGAGTGCACCGCGGCCGCTGAGTTCACCGGACTGCGCGGCTGGGACGTCGTACCTGGTGCCCGGCTCTCGTCGGGGCGCTGCTCCTGCGGACGGACCGGCGGGGACGGCGGGGCGCGCTGCGCGGAACCCGGCGCGCATCCCCTGGACCTCGCCCCGGTGATCCCCGCCGGGGCCACCCTCGACCAGGTCGCGCGGGCCTGGGAACGGTTCCCGGCCGCCACGGTGATGCTGCCCGTGGGCCGCGCCTTCGACGTCCTGGAGGTCGGTGTCACGGCGGGGCGCCGCGCGCTGGTGCGGCTGGAGCGGATGGGCCTGCCGCTGGGACCCGTCACGGCGACCCCCGACGGCCGCGCGCAGTTCCTCGTCGCGCCGGGCGCCGCGGCGGGGCTGCCCAAGCTGCTGTACCGGACGGGCTGGGACGGCGCGGCACTCGATCTGCGCGCACTCGGCGAGGGCGACCACATCACGGCGCCCCCGTCGGACCGCGGCGGCCTCGGTGCCGTCCGCTGGCTGCGGGCCCCCGCCCTGGACTCGGCCACCGGTCCCCCGGAGGCCCGTCTGCTGCTGGGCGTCCTCGCCTACGCGGCCCATCGCTCCCGCCCCTGAACGTACGAAGGGCCCGGCGGACCGGGGCGGCCATGGTGGCCGGTACCCGATACCGCCGGACCCGGTGGTCCGGCACCCGCCCGGTGGCGGCGTGCCCGGCACGCCGCCCGGTCCGGGCTACTCCCCGATAAGCGCATCCACGAACGCCTCGGGTTCGAAGGGGGCGAGGTCGTCCGCGCCCTCGCCGAGGCCGACGAGCTTCACGGGGACGCCGAGCTCACGCTGCACCGCGATGACGATGCCGCCCTTCGCGGTCCCGTCGAGCTTGGTCAGCACGATGCCGGTGATGTCCACGACCTCCGCGAAGACACGGGCCTGGACGAGGCCGTTCTGCCCGGTCGTCGCGTCGAGGACGAGCAGCACCTCGTCGAGCGGCGCGTGCTTCTCGATGACGCGCTTGACCTTGCCGAGCTCGTCCATCAGCCCGGTCTTGGTGTGCAGCCGCCCGGCGGTGTCGATGAGGACGACATCGGCGCCGGTCTGGATGCCCTCCTTGACGGCGTCGAACGCGATGGACGCGGGGTCACCGCCCTCGGGGCCGCGCACGGTACGGGCGCCGACGCGGTCGCCCCAGGTCTGGAGCTGATCGGCGGCGGCGGCCCGGAAGGTGTCGGCCGCGCCCAGCAGGACGTGCTTGCCGTCGGCGACGAGGACCCGGGCGAGCTTGCCGGTGGTGGTGGTCTTGCCGGTGCCGTTGACCCCGACGACCATCACGATGCCGGGGGTGTCGAGACCCGAGTCGGTGTTGACCGCGCGGTCGAATTCGGGAACGAGGAGGGTCAGCAGCTCCTCGCGCAGCAGGGTGCGCAGCTCGTCCGGGGTACGGGTGCCGAGGACCTTGACCCGCTCGCGCAGCCGCTCCACCAGTTCCTGCGTGGGCTGGACGCCCACGTCGGCGGTGAGAAGGGTGTCCTCGATCTCCTCCCAGGTGTCCTCGTCCAGGTGCTCACGGGACAGCAGGGCCAGCAGGCCCTTGCCCAGCGCGTTCTGGGAGCGGGACAGCCGGGTCCGGAGCCGGACGAGGCGTCCGGCGGCGGGCTCGGGTACCTCGACCTCGGGCGCCGCCTCGACGGCGGGCGGGGCCTGGGTGCCGGGCTCCGCGGGGGCGCCCGGGAGGTCGACCTCCTCGATGGTGCGGCGGGGTTCGTCCCGGGGCGTCCCGGCCTCTTCGCCGACACGCGGCTCGGCCGGAGGGGCGGTGATGTCGGGCGTGGTGGGCGGCGGCGGGGGCAGGGGCTTCTTGCGGCGGCTGCCGATGATGAGTCCGCCGATGGTCCCTAGCGCGACCACGGCGATGACTACGGCGAGGATGACGATTTCCATAACCCACCCAGTATCATCCACGGGTTCTGGCGGGGGCGCCTTGACGGGTCGCTGGGCGTACTTGTCCCCGTGCGGGTCGCCTTCGCTTGCGCTTCCTAGGTCTGTCCGGCTGAGCGCACTTGTCCCCGTGCGGGTTGTCCGTGGGTGCGCAGTTCCCCGCGCCCCTGAGGTGCTGCCCCCTTGCGGTCGCCCTTCGGGTGCGGGTCGGCCCTCGTTTTTGCGCAGTTCCCCGCGGGTCGCCTTCGCTTGCGCTTCCTAGGTCTGTCCGGCTGAGCGCACTCGTTCCTGCACAGGTTGTCCGTGGGTGCGCAGTTCCCCGCGCCCCTGGGTGGTGCCCCCTTGCTGTCGCTCCTCGGGTGCGGGCCGGTTCTCGTCTTTTGCGCAGTTCCCCGCGCCCCTGAAGGGGCGCTCCTCTCCTCTCGCGGTCGCGGTGCTGCGGGAGGGGGTGGGCGGGAATCTCTGCCCGCAGACTCCGATGCTCTTCAGTCGGGTCACTGGACGTGTTACCGAGCGTGTCGGATCGAGGACGGAGAATCCCGACCGGCACCGACCCGAAGAACAAGCAGAACGCGCCCCAAAGGGGCGCGGGGAACTGCGCGAAACCCACGAGCGACGGCACAGGAACGAAGTACGCCCCGCACAGGAAACCCAGGGGGGCGAGGAACCGCCCCACAGAGAAAAAACCCGAATGACCCACCCCGGGGCACCGGGTTAGCGTCGGGGAATGACCGCCATGGAGTACCGCACCATCCCCGAGGCAGACGTGCAAACGGCACTGGACCTGCACTACCTCGTGTTCCTGGAGAAGGCCCCGGAGGACGACACCCGGGAATCCCACCGCGATGTCCTGCTCCACTGCGACCGCGTCGGCGCGTACGAGGGCGACGACCTCGTGGGCCTGCTGGCGGCCCACCCGCTGGACCTGTCCGTACCGGGCGGCACGCTCCCCGCCGCCGGCGTCACCTTCGTCTCCGTGGCCCCCACGCACCGCCGACGGGGCGTACTCAGCGGCATGATCGCCGAACTGTTCCGCCGCTGCGCCGACCGCGGCGTACCCCTGGCCTCGCTGTGGGTGTCGGAGGCGGCCATCTACGGCCGCTTCGGCTTCGACCCGGCGACCCACTCGTACACGGTGACCATCGACGCCACCCATCCCCTGGACCTGCGGATCACCCCGGACGAGCGGCCCCTGCGGCTGCTCCCCTTCGCGTCGGCGGCCCCGGTGATCACGCCCCGCCACGAGGCGGCCCGCCGGGACCGCGCCGGCCGGGTGGCCCGGGACGACTGGTGGTGGCGTACCCAGGTGCTGCCGGAGACGTTCGAGGAGGACGACGAGATGTCGGAGCCCCGGGTGGTGGTCCTGGGCGACCCGGGCGAACCCCCGGCCGGTTATGTCGTGTACCGCACGAAGACCGACGACGAGGGCCGGGGCACGGCGCATGTCGAGGAGCTGGAGGCCGAGTCCCCGGAGGTGGCCGCCGCCCTGTGGCGCTACACCGCGTCGATCGACCTGGCCGACAAGGTACGGGCGTGGGGCCGCCCGCTGGACGATCCGCTGCTGCGATTCGCGGGCGACCGCGACCAGGTGGACGTCACCCGGGAGTTCCCCGGCCTGTGGCTGCGGCTGGTCGACGTCCCGGCCGCGCTGACCGGCCGGACCTGGTCGGCGCCGGTGGACCTGGTGCTGGAGGTCACCGACGCGGGGGTGCCGCGGAACGCGAGCCGCTACCGTCTGACGGCGAAGCCGGACGCCGGGGGCGCCCACCGCGCCGAGGTGACCCGTACGGACGACGCGCCGGACCTCACCCTCGACGTCCGGGAGCTGGCCGCCTGCTACCTCGGTGGCACGGACCCCGCGGAGCTGGTGCGGGCGGGGCTGGTCGAGGAGCACCGGCCGGGTGCCGCGGCCCTGCTGGGCCAGGCGTCCCGTACCGAACTGCTGCCGCACACCACGGACGAGTTCTGAGCCCCGGCCCCCGCGCGAGCCGTCCACCCGGCCGCGCGGGGCGCCTCGCCACCCACGGACGGCAACGCACCCGCGACGGGACCCCGCACCGGGCGAACGGGAACAGGAACGGGAACCGCACCGGGTTCAGCCCATCTCCTCCAGGGCCTTGCCCTTGGTCTCCTTGACGAATTTGAGGACGAAGGGGATGGAGAGCGCGGCGAAGCAGGCGTAGATGATGTAGGTGGCGGACAGGTTCCAGTCGGCGAGCGACGGGAAGCTCGCGGTGATGGCCCAGTTGGCGATCCACTGCGCGGAGGCGGCGACACCGAGCGCCGCCGCGCGGATGCGGTTGGGGAACATCTCGCCGAGGAAGACCCAGACGACGACGCCCCAGGACATCGCGAAGAAGAACACGAACCAGTGGGCGGCGATCAGCGCCACCCAGCCCTGGGTGGCGGGCAGCTTGCCGTCCACCAGGTCGTAGCTGAACGCCCATGCCTCCAGGGCGAGTCCGATACACATACCGACCGAGCCGATCAGGGCCAGCGGCCTGCGGCCGACCCGGTCCACGAAGATCATCGCGACGACCGTACCGATGATGTTGATGATCGATGTGGTGAAGGAGTAGAAGAACGAGTCCGTCGGATTGACGCCGACCGACTGCCACAGGGTCGACGAGTAGTAGAACGCGACATTGATGCCGACGAGCTGCTGGAACGCGGAGAGACCGATACCGACCCAGACGATCGGCAGGAACCAGAACCGTCCGCCCAGTAGATCCTTGAACGTCGGCTTGTGCTCCCGGTGCAGATTCTCCTGGATCTCCGCGACCCGGGCGTCGAGGTCGACATGCTCGCCCTCGACCTCGCGCAGCACCGCGCGGGCGCGTTCGTCCTTGCCCGCCGAGACCAGATAGCGCGGCGACTCGGGGATGGCGAACGACAGCATCCCGTACAGCGCGGCCGGTACGACCATCACACCCAGCATCACCTGCCAGGCCTCCAGCCCCAGGACCTCGCCGCGCTGGTCGCCGCCGGCGGCCTGGAGGATGCCCCAGTTGACCAGCTGGGACATGGCGATGCCGACGACGATCGCCGCCTGCTGGAAGGAGCCGAGCCGTCCCCGGTACGCGGGCGGGGACACCTCCGCGATGTACGCGGGGCCGATCACGGAGGCCATGCCGATCGCGAAGCCGCCGACGATCCGCCAGAACGCCAGGTCGTACAGGGCGAACGGCAGCGCCGAGCCGATGGCGCTGACCAGGAACAGCACCGCCGCGATCTGCATGCAGCGGATACGGCCGATGCGGTCCGCGATCCGGCCCGCCGTGGCCGCGCCGATCGCACAGCCGATCAGCGCGATCGCGATGACCTGGGCGAGCGCGGCGGACCCGATGTCGTAGCGGCTGCGGATCGCCTCGACCGCGCCGTTGATGACGGAGCTGTCGTAGCCGAACAGGAATCCGCCCATCGCCGCCGACGCCGCGATGAAGATGACATGCCCGAGATTGTCGGGATGGGCTTCACGCGCTCCGGACGCGCTCGGTGTACTGGTCACGTATCACTCCTCGGGCCACCGGGGCGGGGCGGGCCCTTCCAGTGGCGCACAGGCGCACACGGCCCACCACCGGAGGAACCCGCGTGCCACCGGAAGGTGACGCCGCCTCACTCCATGGGGTGACCGGATACCCCGGACGCGCGCGGCCACACCGGTGCGCCGGCCGGCCGGGCGGAGGTTCAGCGCAGCCGCTGGCTGATCACCTTGGAGACCCCGTCGCCCTGCATCGACACCCCGTACAGCGCGTCCGCGACCTCCATCGTCCGCTTCTGGTGCGTGATGACGATGAGCTGGGACGCCTCCTGGAGCTCCTGCATGAGCCGGATGAGCCGCTGGAGGTTGGTGTCGTCCAGGGCGGCCTCGACCTCGTCCATCACATAGAAGGGACTCGGCCGGGCCTTGAAGATGGACACGAGCAGCGCCACGGCCGTCAGGGACCGCTCACCGCCGGACAGCAGCGACAGCCGCTTGACCTTCTTGCCCGGGGGCCGGGCCTCGACATCGATCCCGGTGGTCAGCATGTTGTCCGGGTCGGTGAGGACCAGCCGCCCCTCGCCGCCGGGGAACAGCCGGGAGAAGACCCCCTCGAACTCACGCGCGGTGTCCCGGTACGCCTCGGTGAACACCTGTTCGACCCGCTCGTCGACCTCCTTGACGACCTGGAGCAGATCGGTACGGGTCTTCTTGAGGTCCTCCAGCTGTTCGCTGAGGAACTGATGGCGTTCCTCCAGCGCCGCGAACTCCTCCAGCGCCAGCGGATTGACCTTCCCCAGCTGCTGATACGCCCGCTCGGCGGCCCGCAGCCGCTTCTCCTGCCCGGCCCGGTCGAACGGCAGCGGCTGGTTGCGGGGGTGCGCGGGGTCCTCGGGCAGTTCCTCGCCGTCGGCGGGCGGCGACGGCGGCACGGGCTGGTCGGGCCCGTACTCCGCGATCAGCCCGGCGGGCTCGACGCCCAGTTCCTCCAGCGCCTTCGTCTCCAGCTGCTCGATCCGCATCCGCTTCTCGGCGCCCAGCACCTCGCCCCGGTGCACCGAGTCGGTCAGCTTGTCGAGTTCCGCCTTCAGTACCCGGCCGGTGTCCCGGGCGGCGGCCAGGTCCCGCTCGCGGACGGCCTTGGCGCTCCCGGCGGCGGACTGCTCGGCCTCGGCGCGCAGCAGGGACACCTCGGCGTGCGCGAGGAGCTGCCGGGCGCCGGAGGCGACGGCGGCGGCGACGGCCGCCTCGTGCCGCAGCCGCGCCACCCGCTGCTCGGCACGGGTCCGGGCCTCGCGTTCGGCGCGGGCGGCCCGGTCCAGGCCGTCGGCCCGGCCCGCGAGCGCCTTGACCCGTTCCTCATGGGTGCGCAGCTGGAGGCGGGCCTCCATCTCGGTCTGCCGGGCGTTGGCGCCGTCGGCGGCGAGCCGGTCGCGTACCGAGGTGTCGGGTTCCTCGCCCTCGTCGGCGACGGCCGCGCTCTCCTCGGCGACGACGAGCCGTTCGGCCCGTTCCTCGACGTCCATGAGTGCCTGCTCCAGCGCCTCCTGGGCCGCCTCGGCGGCGGCCCGGGCGCGGTCGGCCTCCCCGGCGGCGCCGCGCGCCTGCCCGGCGAGCGCTCCGAGCCGCTGGGCGACCGACGACCGGGCGCGGTCCGCGGTGCGCCGCAGGGTGTCCAGTTCCTCGGCCCGGGCGGCGTGGGTGCGGCGCAGTTCCCCGGCGGTGCGCTGCTCGTCGGCGAGTGCGGCGCAGCGCTGTTCCAGCTCGGTGAGCTCGGCCGCCGCCTCGTCCACGGACGCCTGTACTTCGAGCAGGCTGGGTGCCCCGGCCGAACCGCCGTGCGCGAAGTGGGCGCTCAGCAGATCGCCCTCGGCGGTGACGGCGGTCAGCGCGGGCCGCGCGTGGACGAGGTCCTCGGCGTCCTCCAGGGTGCCGACGACGACGAAGCCGCGCAGCAGCCGCCGGACGGCGGGCATCAGTTCCTCGGGGCCGCGCACCAGATCGGCGGCGCGCGGCGGGTGCCGGCCCGCCGGGACGGGGTCGGGGTCCGGGTCCGGGGCGTGGGTGAGCAGTATCGACGCCCGGCCGCCGTCCTGTTTGCGCAGTCGCCGGATGGCCTCGGCGGCCTGTGCGGTGGAGGTCATGGCGACGGCGTCGGCGGCGGCGCCGAACGCGGCGGCGACGGCGACCTCGTGACCGGGGGTGACGGTGAGGAGTTCGGCGGCGGGGCCGAGCAGTCCGGTGAGGCTGTCCCGGGCGGCGAGCAGTGCTCCGGTGCCGTCCTTGCGGCGCAGTCCGAGGGACAGTGCCTCATGGCGGGCGGCGACGGCGGCGCGGCGGCGTTCGACGGCGGTGGCGGCCTCGCGGGCGGTGGTGAGCGCGGTGTCGGCGGCGGCGAGCTCGGCCTTGGCGTCCTCGTAGCGGTGGCCGAGTTCCTCGTCGCCCGCGTCGAGTCCGTCGACCTCGGCCTTCAGGTTCTCGTACTCGGCCTGGGCGGTGGCGGAGCGTTCCTGCGCGGCGTCGCGGGCGGTGGCCAGCCGGTCGATCTCGGCCTGGGCTGAGGCGGCGCGGCTGCGGGCGGCGGCGACCTGGCCGCTGAGCCGGGCGAGCCCTTCGCGGCGGTCCGCGATGGCGCGGGCGACGTCCTTGAGACGGCGTTCCTCGTCGGTCAGGGCGCGTTCCAGTGCGGCGCGGTGGGTGATGGTGTCCTCCAGCGCGAACGCGGCGGCTTCGAGGGCGGCGTTGAGTTCGGCCTCCTGTTCGCGGACGCGGGCGGCCTCACGTTCCATGTCCTCGGGGTCCCGGCCGCGCCGCTCGTCGGGCGGGGCGGAGGTGGCGCTGGTGACCCGGGCGTCGGCGAGGGAGACGGTGCCACGGACGCGTTCGGTGAGCCGGGAGAGGTCGAACAGGGTCTGCTGGGCACGCTGGAGGCGGGGGGTGAGCCGCCGGACCTGGTCCTCCAGGTCCTCCTCGCGGGCGGCGGCCGCCTTCAGTTCGGCCTCGGCGCTCTCCTTGCGGCGCTTCAGTTCGGCCTCGTCCGCGATCTCGGTACGCAGCGCCTCGCGCAGCCGCACCAGGTCGTCCGCGAGCAGCCGCAGCCGCGCGTCCCGCAGATCGGCCTGGATGACGGCGGCGCGCCGGGCGACCGCGGCCTGCCGTCCCAGCGGCTTGAGCTGGCGGCGCAGTTCGTCGGTGAGGTCCTGGACGCGGGCGAGGTTGGCGCGCATCGCGTCGAGCTTGCGCAGCGCCTTCTCCTTGCGCTTGCGATGCTTGAGGACTCCGGCGGCCTCCTCGATGAAGGCGCGGCGGCCCATCGGGTCGGCGTGCAGCACGGAGTCGAGCTGCCCCTGGCCGACGATGACATGCATCTCGCGGCCGATACCGGAGTCGGACAGCAGTTCCTGGAAGTCCAGCAGCCGGCAGGTGTCGCCGTTGATCTGGTACTCGCTGCCGCCGTTGCGGAACATGATCCGGGTGAGGGTGACCTCGGCGTACTCGATGGGCAGCGCGCCGTCGGAGTTGTCGATGGTGAGGGAGACCTCGGCGCGGCCCAGCGGGGGGCGTCCGGTCGTCCCGGCGAAGATGACGTCCTCCATCTTGCCGCCGCGCAGGGACTTCGCGCCCTGTTCGCCCATGACCCAGCTCAGGGCGTCGACGACATTGGACTTGCCGGAGCCGTTCGGTCCGACGACGCAGGTGATGCCCGGTTCGAATCGCAGCGTCGTCGCGGACGCGAAGGATTTGAAACCGCGCAGGGTGAGGGCCTTGAGGTGCACGCCGCCGGACTCTACCTTCCCGCGTCGGCCCGTCCGGTGACCGCCGTGCGTCACGATCGGGGACCGTTATGTCTCCTTGCGTGAACCCCCGGTTTCGTCGATCAATGCGGAGGGCACATCAGACGGTAAGGAGAGGGGGTGCCACGGAAAAGGACCCTCCGGCGGGACGGTACGGCCCGGGTGCTTCCGGAGCGCGCGGCTGTCGGCCCCGCCCAGGAGCCGTTGATGACAGAAGGGACGCCGAAACGTCCCTTGCGGATCGGGCGAGCGGTTGACGGTTGACAGGGCAGCCCGACCACGTCGGACAGGGGTCCGGCGGAAGTGGTCAGGTGAGCGCAGGCTCCGCGTGGGGTACGTCGATGCTGTGCAGAAGCGAGTCGCCGTCGTGAGAAGCGGCAGCCGCGAGCGCGTCGTTCTCGGCCTGAATCCGTACGAGCTCGGACTCAAGATCCTGGACGCGCTGCTGGAGCCGTCGCATCTCGGCGAGGAGTCGCGGGTCGGAACCGCCGACGTAACCGAGAAGCGCCTTTGCCATGATGGATGGTCCTCCACAATGAGTGACCGACCGAAGCGGTGTGGGTCGTGAGGGAATCGCACCCGCGGTGCTTGGCACTCTTGAGTTGTCGCTGCCGTTCTTACATGCCAAACAGGTAAGGTGCGCGGGGCTTCCAGAGTCTCACCAAAAAGTTTGACGGTCAACACGATCACGCCCCGGGCGGCGGGCGGCCCGGGGGCTCTCGGCCGGGAGATGTCCGGCCGGGCACCGACGGCGGGGCCCTGGGGGCGTGTCGATCATCCTTCTCCGCGCGAGCCTTCCACGGCACGGCTTTCTTGGCAACCACCAGGAACTTTCCCTCCTCCGGGAGGGCTCGGGAGCACTCCCGGAGGGCCCTTCACAGCGCTGCCGGCCCGGTTCCGTTCAGCGGATCGCGAAGCCGTCGTAACCGGCGCGCGGAGTGCCCCATATCTCGGTGACTCCGTCCACACGCCCCGGCGTGTCGCCGTTCCTCAGCCATTCCAGCAGCGCCGAACAGACGTGCCGTTCACCCTCCGCTACGACCTGTACGCGCCCGTCGTCCAAATTGAGAGCAAAACCACTCAGCCCTCCGAGCTCCAGCGCCTTGGCCCGCGTGTACCAGCGGAAACCCACTCCCTGTACCCGACCGCGTACCCACGCGGTGAGGCGCACCTCTTCATCCATGCCCGCACGTTAACGGGCCAAATGCCCTGGACACACTTTCGCCCCGAACGGCATGGGGTAGCGTCGCGACGCGATGGGCCTCACCCGTATGGGTGAGCCCATTGACCGTATGGGACGAGGAAGGCCAGGTCAGGACATGGGACGCCACCGACGCTCCGACGCCGGACGTGCTTCCGGTACTGATGGTTCGGCGCGCGAGGGATCCGCCGCGGTTCCCGGCGGCCCGGCCGCCGAACCACCGACAGCCGCGTATCTGCGGGCCGACGCCCCGGGGCCGGACCCGGTGACCGGGCCGGACACCGACGCGTACCCGGGAACCACCGGGCACCGGCCGGGCGGCGACTGGACCACTGGCCCCGAGGCCGCCGGGCCCGCCGCCCAGGACGGTCACTCCGCGTACACGGCTCCGGTGGAGCCCGGCACGACGGCCCGCCCCTCCATACCCGGCGCCCCCGGGCACCCCTCCCCCGCAGCGACCCACGCGGAACGCTACGAGCAGCGGTACGCACACGGCGACCACGACCACTCCGGTCCCGCTGCCCCCTCCGCCCCCGGCGGCACCTTCGGGTACGACGCCTCTCCTCTGTACGACGGGACCACCACCTCCCACGAGACGGCAACCCACCGTTACGACGAGACATACGGCGGCGGCTCCGCGTACGGCCGCGGCCTCGGCGGCTACGGCACGGGGGCGGCAGCCGCGCATCCCGTGGGTCCGGGCGGTCCGGGCGGTCCGGGCGGTCCGGGGGCGGACGGTCGGAGCGCGGCCGACGGCTTCCCCGGTCTGACAGCGCCGGGCGCGTTCCCGCAGGCCGCTCCCGAGCACAGCCCCTCGGACCCCGCGGAACTGGCCGCCGTCTTCGACAAGAACGACGCCGCCACGACCGCGACGATGGCGGTGCTTCCGGCCGACACCGGGACCACGGGTACCGGCCGGAAGAGGTTCCGGCCGGGCGGCGGACGGCCCAAGGGGCGCAAGCGGTCCCGCAGGGTACCGGTACCGGTACGCACCGGACTGCTCGGGGTCTCGGCGGCCGTCGCGATGGGCGCGGTCGCCGTGGCGGCGGGGGTGCTGCCCGGGAACGACACCTATTCGATCGGCGGCGGGTCCTCCGACAAGGTCCAGGCGGGCGGCGGTCCCACCGCCACGGAGAGCCGGGGTCCCACGGGCACGGCGCCCGCCCCGGCTCCGCCCGAGCGACCGGGAGGCGGGGCCGGAACCGGTAAGGGCTCCGCCGGGCCCGCGTCGCCGTCGCCCTCCGCGACACCGTCACGGCCGGCCACGAAGCCGGTGGCGCCGCCCGCCGCGAAGCCCACTCCGTCGCGGACCGAGCCCACCCGGTCCACCCCTACGGCACCCGAGCGGACCACGACCCCCAGCGCCTCGCCGTCCAAGGCCGCGCCGTCGACCCCCGCCGCCCCGCCCCCGGCGCCCTCCGCCCCGTCGGCGCAGGGGTCACCCGAGACGCAGGTCGTCACCCTGGTCAACCAGGAGCGGGCGAAGGTCGGGTGTTCCCCCGTCAGCGCGGACACCGGACTGGCGCGGCTCGCCGAGGCGTTCAGCCAGGACATGGCGGCCCGGGGATTCTTCGACCACACCGATCCCGATGGTGACAGTCCGTGGGATCGCGCGGAGGCCGCGGGGATCGACGATCTCGGCGGGGAGAACATCGCGCGCGGGCAGGCGGACGCGGCGGCGGTCATGGCCGCGTGGATGGACAGCCCCGGCCACCGGGCCAACATCCTGAACTGTGAGTTCACGACGCTGGGTGTCGGAGCGCACTTCGGGTCCGGGGGACCCTGGTGGACCCAGAACTTCGGGTTCTGACGGGCCTTTGGCGAACCGGGGTCTTCCGGTGGCCGGATGCTGCCTGGCCCGGACGCCCTTCGGGTGCGGGGCGGTTCTCGTCCTCGCGCGGTTCCCCGCGCCCCTGTCGGGGCGTCGGCGTCCGTGGTCGGTAACGGGCCGGCGGGCTAGGCCCGTGGGGGGCGTTGGCAGTGGGGGCAGTAGTAGCTGGAGCGGTTCATCCAGGCGCGGCGGGCCATGGGCGTGCCGCAGCGGTGGCAGGGCAGTCCCTCCCGTCCGTACGCGTCGAGGGACCGGTCGAAGTAGCCGGACTCGCCGTTCACATTGACGTACAGGCTGTCGAAGCTGGTGCCGCCGACGGCGAGTGCCGCGTTCATCACGTCCCGGACATGGCCGAGGAGCTCGGTGGTGCGGGGGCGGGTGAGTGTCGCGGTGGGCCGGTCGTAGTGCAGCCGGCTGCGCCACAGCGCCTCGTCGGCGTAGATGTTGCCCACTCCGCTGATCAGGGACTGGTCGAGCAGCGCCCGTTTGACCGTCGTCCGGCGGCGGCGCAGCGCGGCGTGGAACGCGTCGTCGTCGAAGAGCGGGTCGAGGGGGTCGCGGGCGATGTGCGCGATGACGTCCGGGAGGCCGTCCGGGGTGGTCTCGTGCAGGCTCAGACCGCCGAAGGTGCGCTGGTCGACGAAGCGGAGTTCCGTGCCGGTGGTGTCGGCGAACCGGACCCGGACCCGCAGATGCTTCTCGTCGGGCGTGGTGGCGGGCTGGACGAGCAGCTGCCCGCTCATCCCCAGATGCGCGAGGATCGCGACCCCGTGGTCGGCGCCCTCCAGCGGCAGCCACAGATACTTGCCCCGGCGCTGCGGGGCACCGATCCGCTCACCGGCCAGCCGGGCGGCGAAGTCCTCGGGTCCGGCGAGATGACGCCGTACCGCGCGGGGGTGCCGGACCTCGGCCTCGGCGACGGTGCGGTGGGCGACCCAGCGGTCGAGCCCCCTGCGTACGACCTCGACCTCGGGCAGCTCGGGCATCGGTGTCCTCCGGGTCGGGCGCGAGGGCGGGTCGGGGGGAGAGAC
The DNA here is from genome assembly GCF_001905345.1 of Streptomyces uncialis. Lineage (GTDB taxonomy): Bacteria > Actinomycetota > Actinomycetes > Streptomycetales > Streptomycetaceae > Streptomyces > Streptomyces uncialis. The sequence goes on along the minus strand of NZ_LFBV01000009.1, from coordinate 226,845 downwards.
GTGAGGAGCGCCCGCCCCGTCGGGGGTGGGCGCTCCTCACGGAACTGCTTCGCTCAGGCGTTCGAGGGGGTGTCGGCGTTCCCCTCGGCCAGGGCTTCCTGCTCGTCGGCTTGCTGCTCGCCGGCTTCCTGCTCGTCGGCTTCCGGTTCGGCCTCGGCGGCGGCTGCCCGCCGGTCCGCGTCCGCCCGGATCGCCCGCCAGGCCGACTCGGCGGCCTGCTGCTCCGCTTCCTTCTTGCTGCGGCCGGTACCGGTGCCGTACGAGACACCACCGACGCGGGCAGCAGCGGTGAAGGTCTTCTCGTGGTCGGGCCCGGTCTCCGTGACCAGGTACTCGGGGACCCCGAGGCCCTCGGTCGCGGTGAGTTCCTGGAGGCTGGTCTTCCAGTCCAGTCCGGCACCGAGATTCGAGGACTTCTCGATCAGCGGGTCGAAGAGCCGGTGGACAAGCTCCGCCGCCGCTTCGAGACCCTGGTCGAGATAGACGGCACCGATCACCGCTTCGAGCGTGTCGGCGAGGATCGAGGCCTTGTCACGGCCACCGGTCCCCTCCTCACCCCGCCCGAGCCGGATGAAGGCACCGAGGTCGAGTCCACGGCCCACCTCCGCCAGCGCACGCGAATTGACCACCGCGGCCCGCAGCTTGGCGAGCTGCCCTTCGGGCAGATCGGGATGGCTGCGGTACAGGGTGTCCGTGACGACGAGGCCGAGCACGGAGTCCCCGAGGAACTCCAGCCGCTCGTTCGTCGGCAGACCGCCGTTCTCGTACGCGTACGAGCGGTGGGTCAGCGCACGCACGAGAAGGGCGGACTCCAGCTGATAGCCGAGCCGCCCTTCCAGAAGCGTGTGGGACGAAGCCGTCGAGCCACCCCCGTGCAGACCGGGGTCACTCTTCTTGGCGTCTGGCATCGTGCCCCTCACCAGCCGCTCAGACCTCGAGGACCTGGCGCTTGTTGTACGTGCCGCAAGCGGGGCACGCGATGTGCTGCAGCTTGGGCTCGTGGCAGCGCTCGCACGCAACCAGGTTGGGGACCGCAGCCTTCCACTGCGACCGGCGGTGGCGCGTGTTGCTGCGCGACATCTTCCGCTTCGGAACAGCCACGGCTACTTCTCCTGCTTCTCGTCGACGCCCGCTTCGGCGCCGCTCATGTCGTCCTTCTCGCCGTCCTGGATGGAATCAGCGAGTCCTTGCAGTGCCGCCCAACGGATGTCGACGGCGTCGTGGCGGTGGTCCGGGTTGTCCGCCAGCCGTACTCCGCATTCGGAGCACAGTCCCTGGCAGTCGTCCTGGCACACCGGCTGCATGGGCAGCGTGAGCACCACCGCGTCGCGCAGCACTGATTCGAGGTCGAACATTCCGTCCTCGATGAAGAGCCTGTCCTCGTCGTTCTCGGTGTCGTCGCCCGGTTCCGTGATCGCACGGCCCCGCTCATCGCCATCGGGGTACGAGAACATCTCCTGGAAGTCCGCTTGGAGCTCAAGCTCCAGCGACTCCAGACACCTTACGCACTCCCCTTCGGCCGTCGCATGGGCGGTGCCTGTGACAAGCACCCCTTCCATGACCGACTCAAGGCGTATCTCCAGCCTGACCGGGGCGCCCGCGGGCACTCCGATCACACCGGGGATACCGAAGACGGCGTCCCCGGAGGGCGCGTCGATCGTGCGGGTCAGCCGCTGGAGCGCACCAGGACGCCGACCCAGCTCGTGCGTATCGAACACGAGGGGATCGCGGTGGTCGAGGCGGGCTTTCAGGGCCATTCCTGCTTTCGATCATTCGGAGCGGCTGCCGTAGCCCATGGCAATGGGGTCCGGCGAGCTGCGAAGGGAGCGGTCGTACGCATGCAGCACACGACCGAAGAGCCAGGATACTGGACCTTTCGCTCTCCTCCCAATCGGCCCCATGCCTCCCCGTCCGGGAGGCCGGGAGCCGGGCCGCGCGCGGGCGGCGCCCCGGGCCGGGAGGGCCCGGCCCGCCGCCCTACGGCCGGTCCTGCTCGTACTGGCGCAGCTGCTCCGGCGTGATCATGGTCGTGTCGAAGAGACTGGTCTCGTCCAGTGTCGTGGGCTGCGGGGCGGCCTGCTGGCCGGGCACCTCGTAGCCGCCGTGCGCCGGGGCCGCCCCCTCGTACGTCTGCGGTACGGGCTGCTGCTGCGCGTAGCCGTAGGGGTCCTGGTCCTGGTAGCCGTACGTGTGCTGCTGCTGGCCGTAGACCTGCTGGTATCCGTACGGGTCCTGCTGCTGCGCGTAGCCGTACTGCTCCTGCTCCGCGTACGCGGGCGCGGGCGCCTGGGCCGGGATGGCGGGCGCCGGGACGGCCGGAGGCGCGGGCGGGGCGGGCGGGGGCCCCGGCGGGGCCGCGCGGCGGCCCCGGGAGGGTGCCGCGGCGGCCGGCTCGGAGAGCGCGGCGAGGTCCGCGAGGTAGTCGGCGTCACTGGTGGGGCGCGGGGAGTCCGCTCCCTCGCCGAGCGAGCCGAGCTCGTCCTCGACGACCCTGCCGTGCAGCTTCTGCCGTCCCCGGCCGACCGCGTCCAGGGTCTTGGCGAGGACGGCCTCGAAGGCCCTGAGCTTGACGTCGACGTACTCGTCGGCACGGCGGCGCAGGGTCTCGGGGTCGTGGCTGCGCTCGGGGGCCTCGGCGTAGTCGGGGTCCTGGTGGTCGCCGGGAGCGGCGCCGAGGAGCTTGTCGCGGCCCCGGCCGACCGAGCCGAGGGTCTTGGTCAGGACGACCTCGAAGTTCGCGAGCTTGGAGTCGACGTAGTCGTCGGCCTCGGCACGGATCTCGACGGCCTCCTCGCGGGCCTCGGTGAGGATGCGCTCGGCCTCGTCCTGGGAGCGGCGGGCGACCTCGGTGTCCGCGATCAGGGAGCCGCGCTCCTGGTGGGCGGCGCTGATGATCCGGCCGGCCTCCTCGCGGGCGCGGGCGACCACTTCCTCCTGGCCGCCGATCAGCTCACGCGCCTGGGCGAGCGAGCCGGGCAGCGCCTCGCGCACCTCTTCCAGCAGCGCGAGCAGTTCGGCCCGGTTGACCACGCACGAGGCGGACATGGGCATGGAGCGGGCGCTGCCGACCGTCGTGACGATCTCGTCGAGCTTCTTCTGCACGTCCACCGTGTGCTCGCCACTCCCTGTGCCTTGATGTGAGACGGACCAGGCGACTGTAAGGGCAGAGGGCACCGGCCCGACACCTGGTGACGGACCATCAGCAAGGGGGCAGGGCTCAGTCCCCGGCCTTCCCGCGCTCGCGCAGCCGGTCCCCCAGCTCGCCGAGGACGGTCGGCGGAACCAGGTGGGAGACATCGCCGCCCCAGGCGGCGACCTCCTTGACCAGCGACGACGACAGGAAGCTGTAGGTGGGGTTGGTGGGGACGAAGAGGGTCTCCACCCCCGAGAGGCCGATGTTCATCTGGGCCATCTGGAGTTCGTAGTCGAAATCGCTGACGGCCCGCAGCCCCTTGACGATCGCGGGGATGTCGCGCTGCTTGCAGAAGTCGACCAGGAGGCCGTGGAAGGACTCCACGACGACGTTGCCGTACTCGGCGGTGACCTCGCGGATCAGCTCGATCCGCTCCTCGATCGTGAACAGTCCCTTCTTGGACTGGTTGATCATCACCGCGACATAGATCTCGTCGTACAGCTTGGAGGCACGGGCGATGATGTCGAGATGGCCATTGGTGATGGGGTCGAATGACCCCGGACAGACGGCGCGGCGCAACTCAGTTCCCTCGCTCTCCGGTCCGGTCATGGGGCGTTTTCGCACGTGGGCGCGGTGTCGCTGATGGCGGCGGCGCGACCGTACCAAAGGGTCCCTTCGCCGTAGCGGCGGGACCGGACGGCCTCGAAACCCTCCGGCCAGGGGAACGTGCCTCCCCTGGTACCGCGTTCCACGGTGACGAGCGCGTCGCCTGTGAGCCAGCCCTGGGCACGGAGTGTGAGCAGGATCTCGCCAAGATCGCCGTCCGGGACGGCGTAGGGCGGGTCGAGGAACACCACGTCGTAGGGCTCCTGGGGGGCCGGTCCGGCGACGGCCTGCTCGGCCTTCCCGGGCCGTACCTCGGCGCCCGGCAGCCCCAGTACGCGGACGTTCTCCTTGATCACGCGGACGGCGCGGGGGTCCGCCTCGACGAGCAGCGCGTGGGCCGCGCCGCGGGACAGCGCCTCCAGCGCGACGGCGCCGGAGCCCGCGTACAGGTCCGCCAGCCGGATGCCGTGCAGCGTGCCGAGCAGGGACTCCCAGGTCGAGAAGAGTCCTTCACGCGCGCGGTCGGAGGTGGGGCGGGTACCGGTCCCCGGGGGGACGGCCAGCCGTCGTCCTCCGGCGGCTCCGGCGATCACGCGGGTCATAGGTGCGTCTTGCCCTTCGGCAGCGGTCGGTCACGGTCACGCCCACGATATGGCGTCCCCCGGGCCCCGGCAGCTCGCCTTCGCTTGCGCTTGCGAGGATTGCGGTGCGGGTCGCCTTCGCTCGCGCACCCGGGTTTCTTGTGCTGGGCCCACTTCGTCCCTGCACGGGTCGCTCGTGGGGTGCGCGGTTCCCCGCGCCCCTGGGTCGCGCCCCTTGCGGTTCCCGTTCGGGTGCGGGTGGTCCTTGGTTGCTCGCGCGGTTCCCCGCGCCCCTGAGGGGGCGCCCCTTGCGGTTCCCGTTCGGGTGCGGGTGGTCCTTGGTTGCTCGCGCAGTTCCCCGCGCCCCTTCGGGGGCGCCCCTTGCGGTTCCCGTTCGGGTGCGGGTGGTCCATGGTTGCTCGCGCGGTTCCCCGCGCCCCTTCGGGGGCGCCCACCTGGGGCTGTTCTCAGTCTGCGGGAGGGCGTGGGTGGGACGGAGGATCCCGACCTGCACCGACCCGAAAAACCGGCCGGACGCGTCCCGAAGGGGCGCGGGGAACTGCGCACCCACGGACGGCCCGCGCGGGAAGCACGTACGCCCAGCACAAGAAACCCAGGGCGTGAGCGAAAGGATCACCCCTTCTCCAGGTACCGCTCCCGCTCCGGGTCGACCAGCGCGTCCAGCGCGACCCGCAACCCCGGCAGGCTGCCGAGCTCAGGATCGGCGGCGACCAGCGCGGTCGCCTCCTCGCGGGCCTCGGCGATGATCTCCTCGTCGTCCACGACGGTGAGCACCCGCAGCGAGGAGCGCACCCCGGACTGCGCCTGCCCGAGGACATCGCCCTCGCGCCGCTGCTCCAGGTCGATCCGGGACAGCTCGAAGCCGTCGAGCGTGGACGCCACCGCGTCGAGCCGCCCGCGCGCGGGGCTCCCCTCCGGCATCTCGCTGACGAGGAGACACAGACCCGGCGCGGAGCCACGGCCCACCCGGCCCCGGAGCTGATGGAGCTGGGAGACCCCGAAGCGGTCGGCGTCCATGATCACCATCGCGGTGGCGTTGGGCACGTTCACCCCGACCTCGATCACGGTGGTGGCGACCAGCACATCCGTGTCGCCCGCGGCGAACCGCCGCATCACCGCGTCCTTGTCGTCGGGCGGCATCCGCCCGTGGAGCACCTCGATCCGCAGCCCGCGCAGGGCACCCGCGGCGAGCTCCGCCGCGATGTCGAGGACGGCGAGCGGCGGACGCTTGTCGGCGGTGGCCTCGGCCTCCTCCTTGGCCGCGGCCTTGGCGCGGGCCTTCGCGTCGGCGGGGTCGGGCTCCTCGTCCCCGATCCGGGGGCACACCACGTACGCCTGGTGGCCCTTGCCGACCTCCTCGCGGACGCGTTCCCAGGCGCGGGCCAGGAAGTGCGGCTTGTCGGCGGCGGGGACGACATGGCTGGCGATCGGGGAGCGGCCGGCCGGGAGCTGGTCGAGGACGGAGGTCTCCAGATCGCCGAAGACGGTCATCGCGACCGTACGCGGGATGGGGGTGGCCGTCATGACCAGCAGATGCGGGGTGCGGCGGATGCCCTCCTCGCCCTGGCTGGGGCCCTTGCCGCGCAGGGCGTCGCGCTGCTCGACACCGAAGCGGTGCTGTTCGTCGACGACGACGAGGCCCAGGTCGTGGAACTGGACCTTGTCCTCGATCAGCGCGTGCGTCCCGATGACGATGCCCGCCTCGCCCGTGACCAGGTCCAGCAGGGCCTGGCGGCGGGCCGCGACGCCCATGGAGCCGGTGAGCAGGGTGACCTTGGTGCCGTGATCGGCGCCGCCGAGCATGCCGCCCTCGGCCAGCCCGCCCATCATCTCGGTGATGGAGCGGTGGTGCTGCTGGGCGAGGACCTCGGTGGGCGCGAGCATCGCGGCCTGGCCGCCCGCGTCGACGACGGCGAGCATGGCGCGCAGCGCGACCATGGTCTTGCCGGAGCCGACCTCGCCCTGGAGCAGCCGGTGCATGGGGTGCTCGGTGGCGAGGTCGTCGAAGATCTCGGCGCTGACCTTGCGCTGGCCGTCGGTGAGGGTGAAGGGCAGCCGGTCGTCGAACGCGGCGAGGATGCCGTCGGCGGCGGGGCGGCGGGGGGTGGCGGGCAGCAGGGTGTCGCTGAAGCGGCGGCGGGCCAGGGCGACCTGGAGGACGAACGCCTCGTCCCACTTGAGGCGGGCCCGCGCGTCCTCGACGTCGCGTTTGGTGTGCGGGCGGTGGATCTTCAGCAGGGCCTCGGGCAGCGGGACGAGGGCGCGGCCCTCGCGCAGCGCGGGCGGCAGCGGGTCCACCGCGTCGGTGACGGAGGGCAGGACCGCGTCGACCGCCTTGGCGATCTTCCAGGACTCCAGCTTCGCGGTGGCCGGGTAGATCGGGATGAGGGCTCCGGCCCAGGAGTCGACGGCGTCGCCCCCGGTGTCGTCCGGGGAGCGGCGCAGCAGTTCGTAGGCGGGGTGGGCGAGCTGGAGCTTGCGGTTGAACAGGGAGACCTTGCCGGCGAACATCGCGCGGGTGCCCGGCACGAGGTCCTTGTGGGGCTTGTGGACGCCGCGGCCGAAGAAGACGAGCTGGAGCCGGCCGCTGCCGTCGGTGATGACGACTTCGAGGCGCTGGCCGCTGCCGCCGTTGAACTTGAGGACGCGGGCGGTCTCCACCTGGGCGACGACCGTGACGTGTTCGTCCAGGGGGAGGTCGGCGAGGCGGGTCAGCTCGCCCCGCTCGGCGTACCGCCGCGGGTAGTGGTGGAGGAGGTCGCCTACGGTGTGCAGGTCGAGGGACTCGGCCATCACCTTCGCGGTGGCGGGGCCGAGCACCTTCTTGAGCGGTTCTTCGAGCACGGGCACGGCATCCATTGCACACCACGGCACTGACATCGTCGTAGATCCCCGCGATTTCGGGGGGAAAGTCGCTGGTCAGCCGGTTCGGCCGGATGAGTTCGCCGACCGTGGGGCGCGGGTGGGGCGACCGTGTCCGCGAGGCGGTCGGGGGGCGGTCCCGGCCGGTGGGACCCGGTCCGTTCCGGCGGGCGGGGGACCGGACTTGCGTGCGGCGGACACCGGTGTGAGGACAGGGCCTAGGATGACCTGGCCCCAGCCCGCTCGCGGTCACCGGTTCGCGGGACCGCCCGACCCGCGCCGTCGTCCTTCCCCCCACCGGCGCAGCGACGATGGACTCTCAGACACCTCAGCCGCCCCATGTGCCCCAGGACAACCGGGCACCCCAGCCGACCCAGACCCCGCGGGCGGACCCCCCGCCCGGGGCGGACCAGCCGTTGCCGACGGCCGGGAGACCGCATTCGTTCCAGGTCGATCTCCGGGGGCTGGTGGATCTGCTCTCGCAGCATCTGTACTCCAGCCCCAAGGTGTATCTGCGCGAGTTGCTCCAGAACGCGGTGGACGCCGTCACGGCCCGCCGCGCCGAACAGCCGGACGCGCCCGCGCGGGTGCGGCTCACCGTGACCCCGGCGAGCGGGACGGCCGGGGCGACGCTGTGCGTGGAGGACTCCGGGATCGGGCTGACCGAGGACGACGTCCACTCGCTGCTGGCGACGATCGGGCGCAGCTCCAAGCGGTCCGGCGCCGGGATGCCGGGCGGGGCCGATCCCGTCGCGGCCCTCGGACTGGAGTCGGCGCGTTCGCAGTTCCTGGGCCAGTTCGGCATCGGTCTGCTGGCCTGCTTCGTGGTCGCCGAGCGCATCCGGGTCGTGAGCCGTTCGGCGCGGACCCCCGGGGCGCCGCCCGTCGAGTGGACGGCCCGCGACGACGGTTCGTACACCGTGCGTGTGCTGCCGGACGAGGCCCGGCCCGAACCGGGCACCACGGTCCGTCTGGAGGCACGGGCGGGCGCGGGCGAATGGCTCGACGAGGAGCGGGTGCTGGCCCTGGCCCGTGACTTCGGCGCGCTCCTGCCGTACGACGTGCGGGTGGGCGACGTACCGGTGACGGAGCTCCCGGCGCCCTGGGACCGCCCGTACCCGAGCCCCGCCGCGCGGCGGGTGGCGCTGGCCCGGCACTGTCACGAGGTGTTCGGCTTCAGCCCGCTGGACGCGATCGACCTGGACGTACCGCTGGCCGGGGTGCGGGGGGTCGCGTACGTGCTGCCGCAGGCCCTGAGCCCGGCGCAGCGGGCGGGGCACCGGGTGCACCTCAAGGGCATGCTGCTGACCGAGCGCGCCGAACAGCTGCTGCCCGACTGGGCGTTCTTCGTGCGCTGCGTCCTCGACACGGACAGTCTGCGCCCCACCGCGTCCCGTGAGGCGCTGTACGAGGACGAGACCCTGGCGGCCGTCCGGGAGGCGCTCGGGGAGCGGGTCCGGGGCTGGCTGACCGGGCTGGCGGCCGGGGACCCGGAGCGGCTGGCCGCGTTCGTCTCGGTGCACCATCTGGGCGTCAAGTCGCTGGCGCGGCACGACCGGGACATGCTGCGCACGATGCTGCCGTGGCTGCCGTTCGAGACGACCGACGGACGGCTGTCGCTGGACGAGTTCGCGCGGCGCCACCCGGTGGTGCACTTCACCCGGACGGTGGAGGAGTTCCGCCAGGTCTCCCCCATCGCGTCCGCGCAGGGCGTCGGGGTGGTCAACGGCGGCTACACGTACGACGCGGAGCTGCTGGAGGCGCTGCCGTCGGTGCGGCCCGGGACCGTGGTGGCGGAGCTCGACGCCGACACGGTGACCGCGCATCTGGACTCCGTCGACCCGGCGGAGGAGCTGGCGCTGGGCGCCTTCCTCGCCGCCGCGCGCGCGAGGCTCGATCCGCTGGGCTGCGATGTGGCGCTGCGCGCGTTCCACCCGGTGTCCGTGCCCGCGCTGCACCTGGACGACCGGCAGGCGCGGCACGAGCAGGCCCGCGCGGACGCCGCGGACCAGGCCGACGACCTGTGGGCGGGCATCCTCGGCTCGCTGCGGGGCAGCGCCCCGCGCGCGCGGCTGGTGCTCAACCACCACAATCCGCTGATCCGCAGGATCAGCGGGCTGCGGGACCCGGAACTGATCGGGACGGCGACGGAGTCGCTGTACGGGCAGGCCCTGCTGATGGCGCAGCGCCCGTTGCGGCCCGCCGACTCGGCGCTGCTGAACCGGGCGTTCATGGGGCTGCTGGAGTGGGCCACGCACACCGGCCCCGGGGAGGACGGACGATGACCGACGCGAACGCTCCCGCCATGGATCTCGGCGCGCTGCGTGCCGCGATCGCCGAGAACGACGGCCGGCCGGAGGGACCCGCGCGCAACGCGCGCGCGGAGGCCCTGGTCGTGGCGGCGGAGGGGCTGGGTGTCCCGCTCGCGGTGATCGAGGCGCTGGGGCATCAGTTGCAGGTGTACTGCTACAGCTCCGAGAAGGACAAGATGTTCGTGCCCTTCGCGCGGCTGCTGCGCATGTGGGACGAGGGTCCGCAGGACTTCGACGAGTACGAGACGCACTCCCTGCACTGGGCGTTCAAGTGGATGTCCGCGGGGATGCTGGACCAGCCGCACATCCCGCTGGCGTCGATCGAGAAGTGGCTCGCCGAGATGGAGCACCGGTACCGGGTCGCCGGTTTCTCGGAGCGGGCGGTGCGTTCCAGCGAGCACAGTGTGGCCCTGCACATCGGTGACCTGGAGCGGGCGGAACGCGCGCATCGCGCGTGGCGGGCCGCCGACCGGGACCGGATGAGCGACTGCCACGCGTGCGAACTGCACGACCAGGCGTGGTTCGAGGCGCATCGGCGGCACGACGAGCAGGCACTGGAACTGTGGCGTCCGGTGCTGGAGGGCGAGTACACCTGCGCCCATGAGCCGCACGCGTCGCTGGCGTCGAGCCTGTTGCCGCTGGTGCGGGTGGGGCGGCTGGACGAGGCGCGGGCCCATCATCTGCGGGGGCTGCGGCTGGTGCGCGAGATGGAGAGCATGCGCGGGGCGTACGCGCAGCACGTGGAGTTCTGCGCGCTGACCGGGAACGAGGCGCGGGCGCTCGAACTGCTGGCCGACCGTCCGGCGTACTTCACCGACGACGGGCAGCCCCGGAGCCGGATGAACTACCTGGCGGTGGCGGCCCTGCTCACCGAGCGGCTGATCGAACTCGGGCTGGGCGAGCGGCCCGTCCCCGGGCCCGCCGGGCGGTCGTGGACGGCCCGGGAACTCGCCGTGCACGCGCGCGGGGAGGCCGTCGCGATCGGTGGGCGGTTCGACGAGCGCAACGGCAGCGGCCATGTGGGCGCGGAGCTGCGCGCGCGGATGGCCCAGCGGCCGCTCGTGGAGCGGCTGCCGCTGGGGGTACGGGCGCCCCGGCTGCCGAAGGTGTCCACGCGGCAGGCGGTGCGAGCGCTCGTGGACGAGCCGTCCGACGGCGGTCTCGACGCGCTTCTCGCGGAGGCCCGGCGGCTCACCGAGGCGCGGCATCCGGGTGCCGGGGCGGCTTGGGCGGCGGCGCTGGGCGCGGCGGACGCGGCGGGTGTCCCGCTGACCGTCCGGGACCGCGCGGAGATCGCCGACCACGAGGCCATGGCGGGCGCGGACGCGGCGCTGTTCGAGCGCGCGGCCGGGCTGTACGAGGAGGCGGGCGATCCCGACGAGGCGGTGGAGGCACGCGCGCGGGGCGCCTATGTGCGGGCGATGCGGGACGGCGCCACCGGGGCCGGGGCACTGAGCGCGCTCACGGAAGCGACCGGGCGGGCCGTCGCCCGGTACGAGGAGTCCGGCGAGGGCGCGCGGCACGCGGCGTCGATGCTGCTGTACCACGCGCGGGTGCTGATGCTGGCGCTGTACGAGGCCCCCGCGGAGCAGCCGGAGCGTACGGGGCCCGGCGGGCCCACGGAGGCGGTGGGCCCGGAGGCGGTGGGCCCGGAGGCGGTGGGCCCGGAGGCGGGCGACAGTACGGGGAACGAGGTCTCGCGGACGGCCGAGGCGGCCGTACTGCGGCTGCTGGCGCTCACCGAGCGGCACCCCGACGACCCCCGGCTGGTCTCCCGCCGGGCGGCGGCGCACGCCATGCTCGCCGAGCTGGCCGCGTTCGGCGGTGACACCGAGGGCTCCATGGCGGGCTTCACGCGCGCGTGGCAGGGCTATGTCGCGGCGGGCACCCCCTGGTTCGCGGCGGAGCCCGCGTCACGGCTGGCGACCCTGGCACGCCATCTGGAGGACCTGGACACCGCCACCCGCGCGGCACGCGCCGCGCTGGAGCACGGCGGGGCGTTCCTGTCGCCGTCCCACCACGCCCAGCTGCACAGTCAGCTGGCCGACGGCCTCGCCCGCCAGGGAGAGGTCGTCGAGGCGAGCGCGCACGCGCTGGAGGCGGCGCACTGGGCCGACGAGGCCGACGAGGGACCCGTCATGGGCGCGTGGGCACGGCATCAGCTGGGCGGGCTGCTGATCCAGCGCGAACGGTACGCGGAGGCGGCCGAGGTGCTGGAGGCCGCGCTGCCGGATCTGACCCAGGAGGCCCATGGGGACGGCACGCTCGTGCAGACCCGGTGGTGGCTGGGCGACTGTCTGCGGGAGCTGGGCAACCACCGGGGCGCCGCCGAGCACTGGCTGGTGGCCGCCGACCTCGCCCGTGCCTGGCCCGAGCAGCGCGACCACGCGATGCTCGCGCACATGGCCGCCGAGTCGCTGGGCCACGCGGGGCTCCCCGCCGAGGCGGACCAGGCGTACGAGCGGGCCGGTGAGCTGTGGCGGGAGCTGGGCAATCCGTACGGGTTCGTGCGCTCGCTGCGGGCCCGCGCGTGGCTGATGGTCGACGAGGACGCGGGGCATCTGGCGGAGGCCGGGGCGGCCGAGGCACGGGAGCTGATGGAGGCCGCCGTCCTGGAGTGCGTGGCCGCCCTGTCGGCCGCCGACAGGGCGACTGCCGCGCAGGGCGACGGGGACGACGAGGGTGCCGGCGCCGGCGCCCGGGAGCGGCTGGTGTCGGAACTCGCGCAGACCCGGCGGCAGTTCGCCGAGCTGCTGCTGCGCGGGCACGGCGGCGGGACGGACGAGGACCCCGCCGTCCGCGCGGTGTTCGAGGAGGCGCTCGGGCACATGGACCTCGCGGTCGACGCGTACACCTCGCTGGGGCCCGCCGCGCGGGACGGCGCGATGTCCGCGACGGTCGCCGCCGGGTGGCTGCTCGGGCGGCTGGGGCGCCGTGCGGAGGCGGAGGGCCGCGCGCGGTCGGTGCTGGCGTCGTCCGAGGGGTCCTCGGACGACGGGGCGGTCGGGCGGGCCGCCGCCGCTGTCGCCGCGGAGGAGTTGCTGGCGCATCTGGCCCAGGGCGGGCCCCAGGGGGCGGGTCGGCGGTAGCGGGGCGTCTTCGCTTGCGCCGTGAGGGCTTCGGCGGTCAGCACGTGTTCCCGTGCGGGGTGCTCGTGGGGTGCGCCCCTTGCTGTGTCCGCTCGGGTGCGGGTCGTCCGTGGTTGCTCGCGCAGTTCCCCGCGCCCCTTTGGGTCTCGGCCCTTGCTGTGCCCGCTCGGGTGCGGGTTGCCCGTGGTTGCTCGCGCAGTTCCCCGCGCCCCTACGGTCGCGCCCCTTGCCGTGCCCGTTCGGGTGCGGGTCGTCCGTGGTTGCTCGCGCAGTTCCCCGCGCCCCTTTGGGTCTCGGCCCCTGGGCGTACTCGTTCCTGTGCGGGTACTTACGGGGGTGCGCAGTTCCTCGCGCCCCTGCGGTCGCGCCCCCTGCCGTGCCCGTTCGGGTGCGGGTTGCCCGTGGTTGCTCGCGCAGTTCCTCGCGCCCCTTGGGGCGCGGCCCCTGGGCGTACCTGTTCGCGTGCGGGTACTGCGTCGGCGCCGGGGGGTTACTCGACGCCTACCAGGAGGAGGGCCGCGTGGCGGCCGCCTCGGTAGACCACCGTGTCGACCGCCAGGTGGGCGTCCCTGACGTGGCGTTCCAGGAGGTCGGCGACGCGGTCGGGGACCTCGTCGCCCAGGACGAGGGTGACCATCTCGCCGCCCGCCGCGAGCATCCGGTCGAGAACGGTCACCGCCGTCTCCACGAGGGTGTCCGTGGCGTCCGGGCCGGGGGTCGCCCCGATCACCGCCACGTCGCCGTCGATCAGCCCGAGCACGTCCCCGGCCTGGCAGATGCCCGCGGTGGTCCAGGACTGCCGCTCGGCTACGGCCAGTTCGGCGTACCGGGTCGCGCCGGCGGCCGAGGTCATCGACACCACGTCCTCGTCGAAGCGGCGGCCCGGCTCGTGGACGGCGAGCGCGGCGATGCCCTGGACCGCGGACCGGGTGGGGATCAGCGCGACCCGCACCCCCTCGGTGCGGGCCTGTTCGGCCGCCGCCGCCGCGGTGTGCCGCAGATCGGCGTCGTTCGGCAGCAGGACCACCTCACGCGCGTGCGCGCGCCGGATCGCCTGCACCAGTTCCCCGCTGGCGGGCGGCTCTCCGGGGCGGGCGAGGACCGTGGTGGCCCCGGCCTCGCCGTACAGCCCCGCGAGGCCCTCGCCGGGGACGACGGCCACGATCGCGCGCTGCGCCGGTTCCCGTACGGGACGGGCGTCGCCCCCGCGCGCGGTGTGCGCGTCCCCGGCGCCGAAGTGGGTGATCCGGATGCGGTACGGGCGGCCCGCCTCGACCCCGGCCTCCACGGCGGCACCCGCGTCGTCGACGTGCACATGGACGTTCCACAGCCCGTCGCCGCCGACGACCACCAGGGAGTCCCCGAGCCCGTCGAGCCGGGCCCGCAGCCGCTCGACGGCCGGGTCGGTGGCCTCCAGCAGATAGATCACCTCGTACGCGGGTCCGCCCACCCCGTCCTCGCACTCCTCGACCGACTCCACCGATCCGTCCGGCTCCACCTGCTCGGCCGACCCTGCCGGTCCAGGCGACCCGGCCGCGCCGGACGGGCCCGGGAGCGCCGGAGCGGGCCGCTCCCCCGTGCACGCCTCCACCAGTGCCCCCAGGACGGCCACCAGGCCCCGTCCACCGGCGTCCACGACCCCGGCCCGCCCCAGGACGGCCAGCTGGCGTGGTGTGGCCTCCAGCGCCGTCCTGGCGCTTCGGTACGCGGCGCGTACGACGGACCGGCAGTCGTCGGCGGCTCCGGCCGCCCCGTCCGCCGCCGCCGTCGCCACCGTCAGGACCGTGCCCTCGACGGGGTGCGCGACCGCCTCGTACGCCGACTCCGCGGCCCGCCGCAGCGCGCGTCGCAGCGCGCGGGCGTCCCCGGCCGCCCGCGCCGGGCCCACCGGTTCGTCGGCGGTGTCCCGCGCGTCCTCCGCCGCGAGCACCTCGGCCATCCCGCGCAGGAGCTGCGCGAGGATCGTGCCGGAGTTGCCGCGTGCCCCGATGAGCGCGCCGTGGGCCATCGCGCGGGCGGCCTGCGCCGCCGACGGCAGCTCCGGCTCGTGCCCGGCGAACGCGGCCTCCACGGCCTGCGCCGCGGATTCCAGCGTCAGATAGAGATTGGTCCCCGTGTCACCGTCCGCGACCGGGTAGACATTGATCGCGTCGATCTCCTCACGGGCCCTGCCCAGCGCGTCGAGGGACAGCGCGCACCAGGCGCGCACCAGGGCGGCGTCGAGGATCTGCGGCACCTGTCGCTCCTTCGGCATCCGGACTGCGACGCAGCGTAGACCCCGGGCGGGGTCCCCCCGGAAGAGGGCCCGCGACCAGGGGCGGGGCGGGAGTCCGGGGGCGCTCGTGGTAGTTTCGTTGCACCGGGGCAGCCGTAGTATGCTGCTTCGGTTGCCCGATCCGCATCGGGCCTTTCCCCTGGCAGCGCCACCCGATCATTGATCCCGGCATGCCGGGATCAACCGTAAGCGCATCTGAAGTCTTTGGAGTGACCCGTGGCTGCCAACTGCGACGTCTGTGGCAAGGGGCCGAGCTTCGGCAACAGCATCTCCCACTCGCACCGCCGTACGTCCCGTCGCTGGAACCCGAACATCCAGCGCGTGCGTGCCGTGGTCGGTCGGACGCCGAAGCGGCTCAACGTCTGCACCTCGTGCATCAAGGCCGGCAAGGTCTCGCGCTGACGTAAAGCTAGCGCGGCCACCTTCTGGTCGCTGCGAAACCGGTCCACCCTCGGGTGGGCCGGTTTTTGCGCGTGCCCATACGCGCGGCCCCCACACGCGGCTCCTACGCGTGTGGAGGGTGTCCCCGGCCCTCGGGGGCACCCCCCACGCGCGTGTGCCGTACGGCGGGTCGTTGCGGTCAGGCGTTCCTGAGGCGCCAGCCGTGGTCCACCGGCCCTATCCCGCCGCCCAGGGCGAACCCGGCGCCGATCGCGCCGGTCACGTACTCCTTGGCCGCGGCGACCGCCTGGGGCACCCGGTCGCCGTGGGCGAGCCGGGCGGCGATCGCGCTGGCGAGGGTGCAGCCCGTGCCATGGGTGTGCCGGTTGTCCAGCCGGGGTGCCCGGAACCAGTGCTCGGCGGCCCCGTCCGTGAGCAGGTCGACCGCGTCCCCGGCGAGATGCCCGCCCTTGACGAGTGCCCAGCGCGGCCCGAACCGCAGGATCGCCTCGGCGGCCCGGCGCATCCCGTCCTCGGACCGCACCTCGATCCCGGTGAGCTGCGCCACCTCGTCCAGATTGGGGGTGGCGACGGTCGCCGTCGGCAGCAGCTCCAGCCGGACGGCGTCCAGCGCGGAGGACGCGAGCAGCGGATCGCCGTGCTTGGAGACCCCCACCGGGTCGACCACCACGGGCGCGTCGGTCGCGGCGAGCAGCCCCGCGACCGTCTCGACGAGTTCGGCGGTGGCCAGCATCCCGGTCTTCACCGCCTGGACGCCGATGTCGTCCACGACACTGCGGTACTGGGCGCGCACGGCCGCCACCGGCAGCTCCCAGGCTCCCTGGACGCCCAGGGAGTTCTGCGCGGTCACGGCGGTCAGGACGCTCATCCCGTGCGTACCGAGGGCCAGCATGGTCTTGAGGTCGGCCTGGATGCCGGCCCCGCCCCCGGAGTCGGACCCGGCGACGGTGAGCACGCGCGGCAGCGCCGGGCGGACGGGTATGGGGGGCAGGGTCATGGCGGTCGTCCCGGTCTCTCGGTTCTCGGTGCCTCGTTCCGTGTGCGGTGACGGAACCCCGCCGATTGTGCCGGTTCCGGGCCGGATCAGCCCTCGATGTCGCCGAAGTGGTCCCAGCCGCCCTTGTGCGTCCAGGGCGCGCCGTCGACCGTGACCTGGGGCAGCGCCGACGGATTGAGGACCTCGCCGATGATCCGCCAGCGCGCGGGGAGCTTCACCTCGGGCGGGAAGGTCGCCACGATGGCGTGGTCCTCGCCCCCGGTGAGCACCCACATGAGCGGGTCGACACCGACGGCGGCGGCGATGTCGTTCATCTGCGACGGCACGTCCACCGCGCCCGAACGGACGTCGATCCGGACCTTGCTGGACTCCGCGATGTGCCCGAGGTCGGCGATCAGTCCGTCGCTGACGTCGGTCATCGCGGTCGCGCCGAGTCCGGCGGCCGCGGGACCCGCGTGGTACGGGGGTTCGGGCCTGCGGTGGGCCTCCACGAAGGCCCGCGGTGAGCGGAATCCCCGGGAGAGGACCGCGTGCCCGGCCGCCGACCAGCCCAGCCAGCCCGTGACGGCGACCACGTCACCGGGCTGTGCCCCGGCCCGGGTCACCGGTTCGTGGTTGCGCAGATCGCCGAGCGCGGTGATCGCCAGGGTGATCGTCTCGCCCCGTACGACGTCCCCGCCGACCACGGCGGCGCCCGCGACCTGGCATTCGTCGCGCAGCCCGTCCATCAGCTCGGTGGGCCAGGTCACCGGCAGTTCCGCCGGGACGACGAGCCCGAGGAGCAGCGCGGTGGGCACGGCGCCCATGGCCGCGATGTCCGCGAGGTTCTGTGCGGCGGCCTTGCGGCCCACGTCGTAGGCGGTGGACCAGTCGCGGCGGAAATGACGTCCTTCGAGCAGGACGTCGGTGCTGGCGACGACCCGCCGGTCGGGGGCGGTCACCACCGCGGCGTCGTCGCCCGGCCCCAGCCGTACCGCCGGGGTGGTGGTGAGCCGGGCCGTCATCTCTTTGATGAGCCCGAACTCGCCCAGCTCTCCCACGGTGCCCTTCATCGTCGTACTGCCCCTTCCGCGCCGGTCCGGCTGCCGTGCCCGGCCGCGAGCGGCGTACGGGCGCGGACCGTTCCTGTCCTGGGTACGGTCGGCATGACCGTCAACGTGTGCCGTGCGTGCACCTCGTGCGCGCCACAGCCCCCGCGGGTCTCCCCGCGGCGAGCGGCGACGCGATAACGTGGCGTCTCTTCTCCCCACATGATCCTCGTGGCCGCCCTGGAGGTTCCGTGGTACAGGCGTACATCCTGATCCAGACGGAGGTCGGCAAAGCGTCGACCGTCGCTGACACGATCAGCAAGATCCCGGGGGTGATCCAAGCAGAGGACGTGACCGGACCGTACGACGTGATCGTGCGGGCGCAGGCCGACACCGTCGACGAGCTGGGCCGCATGGTGGTTGCCAGGGTCCAGCAGGTGGACGGCATCACCCGAACCCTGACCTGCCCGGTCGTTCATCTGTAGCCCCCGTCTACCCTAGGCCGGTGAACATTCTCCGTCGCCGGCCCCGTTCACTCGCCGGGCCGTCCGTCCTCGCCCTGCTGTTCACCGTCACCGGTTGTTCCGTACTGGACGGACCGGCGACGGCGGCGGTGCCTTCTCCGGGCGCGGCGGCGGACCGGCTGTGCCGGGACCTGCGCGAGGAGCTCCCCGAGCGGGTGGAGGGGCTCGGCAGGCAGGACCCGGAGCCCTCGTCCGAACTGACCGCCGGATGGGGTGATCCGGCGATCATACTGCGCTGCGGTGTGCCCAAGCCCGCGGCGCTCCTCGATCCGAAGGCCGAGAGCGTGACGGCCGACGGTGTGGCCTGGCTCATCGAGCCGCAGAAGAACGGTTCCTTCCGTTTCACCACCGTGCAGCGCCGCGTGTATGTCGAGGTGTCCCTGCCGAAGTCCCGTACGGGCGGGGGCGTGAACCCGCTGCTCGACTTCGCGGAGCCGGTGAAGAAGACGGTCCCGGAGGGCATCCCCGACTGATCCGGGGAGGTGTCCGGATCGCCGTGCTTCACCGTCCCCTCACCTCTGCCCGCCGCCCCGGCGCGGCGGCGGGCGGGCCGGGGCCGGGCGGCGGACGCGCGGGGATCGGGTCAGCGCAGTCCGGTGGAGCGCCGGAGCGCGGCCTGCACGAGCCGGTCCACCAGCTCCGGGTAGGGCACCCCGCTCGCCTCCCACATCCGCGGGTACATCGAGATGGGGGTGAACCCGGGCATCGTGTTGATCTCGTTGATGACGAACGTCCCGTCCTCCGTGAGGAAGAAGTCCGCGCGGACGAGCCCCTCGCAGGACGCGGCCTCGAACGCGGCGACCGCGAGCCGCTGGATCTCCGCGGTCTGCTCGGGCGTCAGCGGCGCGGGGATGATCCCGGCGGCGGAGTCGATGTACTTCGCCTCGAAGTCGTAGAAGTCATGGGCCTGGACGGGCGGGATCTCGGCGGGCACGCTCGCGCGCGGGCCGTCCTCGAACTCCAGGACACCGCACTCGATCTCCCGGCCCCGCAGCAGCGACTCGACCAGGAACTTCGGGTCGTGGCGCCGGGCCTCCTCGATCGCCTCGTCCAGCTCCTCGAAGGAACCGGCCTTGGTGATGCCCATCGAGGAGCCCGCGCGGGCGGGCTTGATGAACAGCGGCCAGCCGTGCTCGGCCGCGAAGTGGGCGATCCGCTCCCGCGCGCCCGTCTCGTCCTGCTCCCACTCCCGGGGCCGCACCACGAGATACGGGCCGACGGGCAGGCCGAAGGACTGGAAGACGCGCTTCATGTAGTCCTTGTCCTGGCCGACGGCCGAGGCGAGGACCCCGGAGCCGACGTACGGCGTCCCGGAGAGTTCGAGGAGTCCCTGGAGGGTGCCGTCCTCGCCGTACGGGCCGTGCAGGACCGGGAAGACCACATCGACGTCGCCGAGGGCCTTGGGCACGGCACCGGGCTCGGTGTAGACGACCTCGCGGTCGTTCGGGTCGACCGGGAGGACGACACTGCCCTCGGACGACTCGGCCAGCTGGTCGACGTTCGGCACCTGACGGTCGGTGATCGCCATCCGGTCCGGTTCGTCGGCGGTCAGCGCCCAGCGCCCGTCCTGGGTGATGCCGATCGGCAGCACGTCGTACTTGGTGCGGTCGATGGCACGCATGACGGCGCCCGCCGTGACGACGGAGATGCCGTGCTCGGAACTGCGGCCGCCGAACACGACGGCCACACGCGGCTTGCGGAGCCGGTGGCCCTGGGGTGAGGTCTCGCTGCTCATATCGCGTTGAGCGTACCCGTTGCCCCGCCGTGGGTCAGCGCGCCCGGGCCGCGTCGTACGACGGACCGCGGCGGGTCCGCCCGGCGCGGCCCGGTGGGCGGCGCCGGGCGGCCGGTTCAGCGGCGTTCGGCCTTGGCGCTGCGGGACATCAGTTCCCTGAGCGCCACGACCGGCGGCTTGCCCTCGTGGACGATGTCGACGACGGTCTCCGTGATCGGCATGTCGACCCCGTGCCGCCGGGCCAGATCGGCCACGGACTCGCAGGACTTGACGCCCTCGGCGGTCTGCCGGGTGACCGCGATGGTCTCCTGGAGGGTCATGCCCTTGCCGAGGTTGGTGCCGAAGGTGTGGTTGCGCGACAGCGGCGACGAGCAGGTGGCGACCAGGTCCCCGAGCCCGGCGAGCCCGGAGAACGTCAGCGGGTCGGCGCCCATCGCGAGGCCGAGGCGGGTCGTCTCGGCGAGCCCCCGGGTGATCAGCGAGCCCTTGGCGTTGTCGCCGAGGCCCATCCCGTCGGCGATGCCCACGGCGAGCCCGATGACGTTCTTGACGGCCCCGCCCAGTTCGCAGCCGACGACGTCGGTGTTGGTGTACGGGCGGAAGTACGGGGTGTGGCACGCGGCCTGGAGCCGCTGGGCGACGCCCTCGTCGGCGCAGGCGACGACGGACGCGGCGGGCATCCGGGCGGCGATCTCCCGGGCGAGGTTCGGCCCGGTGACGACGGCGACGCGGTCGGCGCCGACCTTCGCGACATCCTCGACGACCTCGCTCATCCGCATCGCGGACCCCAGCTCGACGCCCTTCATCAGCGACACCAGGACGGTGCCCGGGGCGAGCAGCGGCGCCCAGTCCGCGAGATTGGCGCGCAGGGTCTGCGAAGGAACCGCGAGGACGGTGAAGTCGGCTCCGGCGGCGGCCTCGGCCGGGTCGGTGGTGGCCCGCAGGTTCGCGGGCAGTTCGACGCCCGGCAGATAGTCCGGGTTGGTCCGGGTGGAGTTGACGGCGTCGGCGAGTCCGGCGCGGCGGCCCCACAGGGTCACGTCGCAGCCCGCGTCCGCGAGCACCATCCCGAATGCCGTTCCCCAGGAGCCGGTGCCGAAGACGGCCGCCTTCACGGTGCTGGTCACTTGCCGCCCTCGATGTCGTGGTCGATGTGTTCCGCCGCTGTCCTGCGGCGCTGTTCGACTCGCACATGGCGCGGGTCGTAGCGGGTGTGCGGGGCCTTCTCCCCGCGCAGCAGCTCCAGCTGCTCGGTGATGGCCGCCATGATGACCTCCGTGGCCTCCTTGAGGAGTTCCGGGGTCGGTTCCCGGTCGTGGAACCGGGAGAGGTCCACCGGGGGTCCCGCGAGCACATGGTGCGTCTTGCGGGGCCACAGGTCGGGCTTGCTCGCGTACGGCGGCAGCAGCAGGTTGGCGCCCCACTGGGCCACGGGGACGACCGGGCAGCCGGTGGCCAGCGCCACCCGGGCGGCGCCCGTCTTGCCGATCATGGGCCACTGGTCCGGATCGCGGGTGAGGGTGCCCTCGGGGTAGAAGGCGACGCATTCACCGCGTTCGACGGCGCCGATCGCGGCCCGGAAGGCGCTGAGCGCGTCGGTGCTCTCGCGGTAGACGGGGATCTGGCCGGTGCCACGCATCGCCGCACCCACGAAGCCCTTACGGAAAAGAGCGTGCTTGGCCAGGAAACGGGGCACTCGTCCCGTGTTGTACTGAAAGTGGGCGTAGGCAACCGGGTCCACATGCGAATTGTGGTTTACCACGGTGATGAATCCGCCCTCGGCCGGAATGTTCTCCATTCCTCGCCAGTCCCGCTTGAACAGAACCACCAGTGGCGGTTTGCACAGGACCGCCGCGAAGCGGTACCAGAAGCCGACTTTTCGGCGGGACACGCGAACACCTTTCTCTCGTTCCACCGGGGCCCGGTGAGCCCCTGGTCAGGCGCCCAAGTGTGGCTCCGGGGCGCCCCTCTGTCGAGGACACCGTACGCCCGGGGGGCCGGCGGTCACGTCCTGCTCAGGGCGGGTCCGGGGGTGCCCGCGCGCGGGGTCCGGACCGGGGGCAGGTCACAATGGGCGCGATGAACGGGGACGGAGCGCGTGTGCGGTGGACGCTGGTCGTCCCCTTGAAGCCCTTGGCGCGGGCGAAGAGCAGGCTTTCGGACACCGCGCCGGACGCCGTACGGCCCCGGCTGGTCCTCGCCTTCGCGCAGGACACCGTGGCCGCGGCGGGTGCGAGCCCGGCGGTACGCGATGTGGTGGTCGTCACGGACGACCCGCTGGCAGGGCGGGAACTGGCCGGACTGGGCGCGCGGATCGTCCCCGACGCGCCCCGCCGCGCGCCGGACCGCGCCCGCGACCGCACGCCCGACGACGGGCTGAACGCGGCGCTGACGCACGGCGTGGCCACGGTGCGGCTGGGGCGGCCCGACGCGGCGGTGGCCGCGCTGAACGCGGACCTCCCCGCATTGCGCACCGAGGAATTGACCCGCGTTCTCGAACAGGCCGCCCGTTTTCCGCGCGCATTCCTCGCGGATGCTGCGGGAATCGGTACGACATTGCTCACCGCGTTGTCCGGGCGTGAACTGCTGCCCCTTTTCGGGAACGCCTCCAGAATGCGGCACAGGGGTTCCGGGGCGGCCGAGATCATGCTTCCGGGTATCGATTCCGTCCGCCAGGACGTCGATACCGGTGCGGATCTGCGTACCGCCCTTTCCCTCGGCGTGGGCCCCCACACCCAAAAAGCAGCAACCCTCCTCCCCCACCCCGGACACCCCCCGCGCTCCCACCCCTGAACACACCCCAGGTCTGTCCGGGTGGGCGCGCTTGTTCCTGTGCCGTCGTCCGGGGGGCGCAGTTCCCCGCGCCCCTTTGGGGGCGCCTCAGCCTCCTGAGGCTGGCCGTCGTCCGCGGGCTGTCCGGAGAATCCCGACCGGCGCCGCCCCGAAGAACCCACCGGGGGTGCCCCAAAGGGGCGCGGGGAACTGCGCAAAAGACGAGAACCGGCCCGCACCCGAAGAGCGACGCACAGGGGCAGCATCCAGGGGCGCGGGGAACTGCGCACCCACCGAGCGACGGCACAGGGACAAGCGGGCCCACCCGGACAGACCCAGAAGCGCAAGCGAAGGCGACCCGCAGGGACAAGGCGACCGCAGGAGGCAGCATCGGCCCCACGCCCGCCGGGAAGCTACCGTGTGGGGATGCAAGCCACCGCGTACACGTACGACCAGGAGACCCGCAGCGGCAGCGTCCTCCTGGACGACGGCACCCCCGTCCCGTTCGACGCCCCCGCGTTCGACGCGGGCGGCCTCCGCCTGCTCCGCCCCGGCCAGCGCGTCCGGATCGAGGTCACCGGCGAGGCCGGGGCCCGCCGCGTCACCCTGATCACCCTCCAGACCTTCTGACGCCGCCGGACAGCGCCCGGACAGCCCGCGGGCCGGGCTCCCCGAGGGGAGTCCGGCCCGGCGCGTGAGTGCCTACGAGGCCCTGCCCTACCGCTTGCGGGCGGTGGCCTTCTTGGCGGTCGTCGTCTTACGCGCGGTCGACTTCTTGGCCGGCGCCTTCTTCGCGGTGGTCTTCTTCGCGGGCGCGGTCTTCTTGGCCGCGGCCGTCGTCTTCTTGGCGGTGGCCGTGGTCTTCTTGGCCGCCGTCGTCTTCGCGGGGGTGGCCTTCTTCGCCGTGGCGGTGGTCTTCTTCGCCGTGGTCTTCTTGGCGGTGGCCGTGGTCTTCTTCGCGGCGGCCGTCGTCTTCCTGGCGGCGGCCGTGGTGGTGGCCTTGCGGGCCGTGGCCTTCTTGGCGGTGGCCTTCTTCGCCGCGGCCTTGGTGGTGGTCCTGGTGCCACCGGTCAGGCTGCCCTTGGGGGCCTTCTTGACGGAGACCTCGCCGCCCTTGGGGAGCTTCTTGGAACCGCTCACCAGGTCCTTGAACCCCTGGCCCGCACGGAAACGGGGCACGGAGGTCTTCTTGACCCGCACGCGCTCCCCGGTCTGCGGGTTACGGGCGTACCGCGCCGGCCGCTCGACCTTCTCGAACGAGCCGAAGCCGGTGACCGAAACACGGTCCCCACCGACAACTGCGCGCACGATGGCGTCGAGTACGGCATCGACGGCGTCAGCGGCCTGCTGACGGCCGCCGACCTTGTCGGCAATCGCTTCTACGAGCTGCGCCTTGTTCACGTCTTCCCCTTCGGAGACATTGCCAGAACGAATCTGTTCAAGCTTTTTCGCACGTTAGGCAGATATATACCGCAAATCAAACACGAAACGGGCTAATCACCCTTGTGCCGCAACGAACTCGACCGCTGCCGGCTCGGTCGCGTCCGTCATGACCCGATGCGGCTGCCGCTCAGGTGTCTTCGGGGATTCGCCCCTCGTCGAGGTCCGCGTTCAATCGCTTCAGACGCCTTGCCGCATCGGCGAGGTCGTGTTTGGCCACGGCCGTAATGACCAGCAGCTTCCGGGTCAGCGCCATCCGTACGCCCTCCGGGACTTGCAGTGCGCGCACCTTGGCGTGCGCTTCCTTCAATTGGTCCGCCACGACCCCGTAGAGCTGGAGTTGGTCGTCGCGTTCCATGCACCGATTGTGCCATCTAGGGCGAGTTGTCGCCCCCCCAGGGTGCAACTGTGCAGCTCGGAGGGCATTTCGGGTCAGTATCCGGGTCGCTCACGCAAGTCACCTTTCGGACTCTTCTCGCTCTGGCAGCAGGGTAGTTGGCCCCGGCACCGGACCGCCATGGGCGGGCGGCGGACACCGAAAAGTGCGCACACGGATGTACCCCCAACCGTGGCACGGATGGGGGTACATCAAGGGGGTCGAGCGGGCGCCCGGGGCACCGGAAGGGCCCGTTCGGGGCGGTCGGGCGGGCCCCGGTCCCGGTGGCCGGGACCCGCCCGCCGGCACTGGGCCGTTCGGGCCGGTCCGGGCCTCGCGAGGGGCCGCGGCCGGGTCAGACCGGGAGGGTGCGCGGCTTGTGGGAGGGCCGGCGTGCCTCGTACGCGGTGATGTCCGTCTCGTTGGCGAGGGTGATGCTGATGTCGTCCAGACCGTTCAGCAGCCGCCAGCGGGCGTTCTCGTCCAGCTCGAACGGGGCGGTGAGGCCCTCGGCCCGCACCTCGCGGGCCTGGAGGTCGACGGTGATCTCGGCCTGCGGGTCGGCCTCGGTCAGCTCCTGGAGCGCGTCCACGACCTTCTGCTCGATCACTACCGTGAGCAGGCCGTTCTTCAGCGAGTTGCCCCGGAAGATATCGGCGAAGCGCGACGAGATGACCGTCTTGAAGCCGTAGTTCTGGAGCGCCCATACGGCGTGCTCACGCGAGGAGCCGGTACCGAAGTCGGGGCCCGCGACCAGGACGCTGGCACCCTGGCGCTCGGGGCGGTTGAGGATGAAGTCGGGGTCCTTGCGCCACGCCTCGAAGAGCCCGTCCTCGAAGCCGTCGCGGGTGACCTTCTTCAGCCAGTGCGCGGGGATGATCTGGTCGGTGTCGACGTTGCTGCGGCGCAGCGGGACGGCCCGGCCGGTGTGGGTGGTGAAGGCTTCCATGGTCCTCAGACTCCTGCGGGTGTGGCGACGTCGGCCTCGGCGAGATCGGCCGGGGAGGCCAGGTGGCCCAGTACCGCGGTGGCGGCGGCGACCTGCGGGGAGACCAGATGGGTACGGCCGCCCTTGCCCTGCCGTCCCTCGAAGTTGCGGTTGGACGTGGAGGCGGAACGCTCACCGGGAGCCAGTTGGTCGGGGTTCATGCCCAGACACATGGAACAGCCCGCGTGCCGCCATTCGGCCCCGGCCTCCTTGAAGACCTTGTCCAGTCCCTCGTCCACGGCCTGGAGTCCGACCCGGGCGGAGCCGGGGACGACCAGCATCCGTACGCCGTCGGCGACTTTGCGGCCGTCCACGATGGCGGCGGCGGCGCGCAGGTCCTCGATGCGGCCGTTGGTGCATGAACCTACGAAGACGGTGTCGACCTTGATCTGCCGCAGCGGCTGTCCGGCGGTCAACCCCATGTACTCCAGGGCCTTTTCGGCGGCGAGCCGCTCCGAAGCGTCGTCGTACGAAGCCGGGTCGGGGACGTTCGAGGAGAGCGGGGCGCCCTGACCGGGGTTGGTGCCCCAGGTGACGAACGGCGCCAGCTCGGCGGCCTCGATGACGACCTCGGCGTCGAAGACGGCGTCGTCGTCGGTGCGCAGCGTCTTCCAGTACGCGACGGCGGCGTCCCAGTCCTCGCCCTTCGGGGCGTGCGGACGGCCTTCGAGGTAGTCGAAGGTGGTCCGGTCGGGCGCGATCATGCCCGCGCGGGCCCCGGCCTCGATCGACATGTTGCAGATGGTCATCCGGGCCTCCATCGAGAGCTTCTCGATGGCCGGGCCGCGGTACTCCAGGACGTAGCCCTGGCCGCCGCCGGTGCCGATCCGGGCGATGATCGCCAGGATCAGGTCCTTCGCGGTGACCTCGTCGGGCAGTTCGCCGTCGACGGTGATGGCCATGGTCTTCGGCCGGGCCATGGGGAGGGTCTGGGTGGCCAGCACATGCTCGACCTGCGAGGTGCCGATGCCGAACGCCAGACCGCCGAAGGCGCCGTGCGTGGAGGTGTGGGAGTCACCGCAGACCACGGTCATCCCGGGCTGGGTGAGGCCCAGCTGCGGGCCGACGACATGGACGACGCCCTGCTCGACGTCGCCCAGCGGGTGCAGCCGGACACCGAACTCGGCGCAGTTCCTGCGCAGGGTCTCCAGCTGGGCGCGCGAGACGGGGTCCGCGATGGGCTTGTCGATGTCGAGGGTCGGGGTGTTGTGATCCTCGGTGGCGATGGTGAGGTCGAGGCGCCGGACCCGGCGGCCGTTCTGCCGCAGGCCGTCGAACGCCTGCGGGCTGGTCACCTCGTGCAGCAGGTGCAGATCGATGAAAAGGAGGTCGGGCTCGCCCTCGGCGCGCCGGACGACATGGTCGTCCCAGACCTTCTCCGCGAGTGTCCTACCCATCGCTTTCCCTCCGGTCGACCGTCGTTGGCCGACCCAACTAGAGATGTGAACGCCGTCGCCCGTACCCCTCGTGCCAGGCAGCGACCGCCGGCCCGCGGTCGGCGGGGCGGCGTCTGACGTACAGGGTGACAAGTTCCCCGGGGAATTGAACTTGCGTTTCACAGAGTGAGACGCGAATATCGTTGCATGGACAACTCTAGTGGTGTCGGCGTACTCGACAAGGCGGCTCTCGTACTGAGCGCCCTGGAGTCCGGTCCGGCCACCCTCGCCGGGCTGGTCGCGGCGACCGGGCTCGCCCGGCCCACGGCACATCGTCTCGCGGTCGCCCTGGAGCACCACAGGATGGTCGCCCGCGACATGCAGGGGCGGTTCATCCTGGGCCCGCGGCTCGCGGAGCTGGCCGCGGCGGCCGGCGAGGACCGGCTGCTGGCCACGGCGGGGCCGGTGCTCACGCATCTGCGGGACATCACGGGAGAGAGCGCGCAGCTCTACCGGCGCCAGGGTGACATGAGGATCTGTGTGGCCGCCGCCGAGCGGTTGTCCGGACTGCGGGACACCGTGCCCGTGGGGTCCACGCTGACCATGAAGGCGGGCTCGTCCGCGCAGATCCTGATGGCCTGGGAGGAGCCGGAGCGGCTGCACCGCGGTCTCCAGGGCGCCCGTTTCACGGCCACGGCGCTGTCGGGTGTGCGCCGCCGGGGCTGGGCGCAGTCGATCGGGGAGCGGGAGCCGGGGGTCGCCTCGGTGTCCGCGCCGGTGCGCGGCCCGTCCAACCGTGTCGTCGCGGCCGTCTCGGTGTCCGGCCCGATCGAGCGGCTGACCCGCCACCCGGGGCGGATGCACGCGCAGGCGGTCATCGACGCGGCGGCCCGGCTCTCCGAGGCCCTGCGCCGCACGGGCTGATCCCGTACGAGCGGCGCGCCGGACCCGACCGGCCCGGCGCGCCGCGAAGGACCGCGACCCGGCGTACGTCACGAAGAACCGGACCGCCGGGACGGTCAGGCGCCGCCGGGTGCCGCGGAGCCGAACCGCTGGGCCGCGCGGTCGCCCCGGCGCCCCACGGGGACCGTGCCGCGGGCGGCCCCCAGTCCGAACGCGGGCATGTCCACGTAGACGTTCTCGTAGGCGCCCGCGGGGACCAGGTAGGTCTCGTGGAAGATCCCGACGCTCCCCCGGCCGTCCCGGGCGCGGCGGTTGAACGCGGTCCAGGCCGGCCGGTGCTCGGCGTCCTGCCGTGAGGCGTACGCGAGCAGCTTCTCCTTCGACTCCCAGTACTGGACCGTGCTGAAGACACGGGGCGAGTAGAGGAAGCGGTACCCGAGCATCCCGGAGTCCGGATCGTCGGACAGCTCCTTGAGCATCGGCGGCATCGCACGCACGGTCGGCAGCCAGCTGCGCACCGCCCGCCAGTTGTTGACCCGCATCCCGATGAGGAAGACCACGATCTCCTCGTCGGCCTCGGTCGTCATCCGCCCCTTGTTCGGCTCAGCACCCATGGCGTTCTCCCAGGCAAGAGTGGTTGGATAGTCTCACTATCCTTCTTTGGATAGTGCCACTCTCCAACGAAGGGTGCAAGTGCCATGAGGCTCGCGGAGCTGAGCGCGCGCAGCGGGGTCCCGACCGCGACGATCAAGTACTACCTGCGCGAGGGACTGCTTCCGGCGGGCCGCCGGGTCAGCGCGACCCAGGCCGCGTACGACGACGTCCATCTGCGCCGGCTGCGGCTGGTACGGGCGATGATCCAGGTCGGACGGGTCCCGGTGGCGACGGTCCGGGAGGTGCTCGCGGCGGTGGACGACGACTCGCTGGACCACCACATGCGGCTGGGCGCGGCGGTGTGGGCGCTCCCCCATGAGCTCGGCGGGACGGATGTGACGGCGGACGACGACGGTGCGGAGGTGACCGAGGCGGCCCGTGGCGCGGTGGACGCGCTGCTGGACCGGCTCGACTGGCCGTTCGCCCGGCTGGCGGGCGCGGATTCCCCGGCGTACCGGACGCTGGTCGGCGCGCTGGTACGGCTGGCGCAGCTCGGATACCCGTGGGACATCGACCACTTGACGCCGTACGGCCGGCTCGCGGAGCGGCTGGCGGTGGCCGATCTGGACATGGTGCAGGGGTACGGCCCGGCGGACGAGCAGGTGGAGGCGGCGATCGCGGTGACGGTGCTCTACGAGCCGGTGCTGCTGAGCCTGCGACGGCTCGCGGACGGCGAGGAGTCGTACCGCCGCTTCGGCGAGCAGGAGCACGCACCGGGGGACGACGCCCCCGAGGCGGACGGCTGACGCGGCAGGGACCGGCCCCGGCCCCGGGGGTGCACGAGAAGGGCCCTCCCCGTGGGGAGGGCCCTTCTTCGCTACAGCTCTGGTACCCCCGACCGGATTCGAACCGGCGCTACCGCCTTGAGAGGGCGGCGTGCTAGGCCGCTACACAACGGGGGCCTGAGTCGTACTGTGCTGCCCGTCACCCACGCACGGAAGGTGCTTGGGGTGAGCGGAACCGCGCTGGCCTACCAGGACTCGAACCTAAACTAACTGAACCAGAATCAGTCGTGCTGCCAATTACACCATAGGCCATGGCTGGTCCGGTTTTACTGGACCGAGTGCGTACCCCCGACCGGATTCGAACCGGCGCTACCGCCTTGAGAGGGCGGCGTGCTAGGCCGCTACACAACGGGGGCCTGGCGATCCCACCCGGCTGATCACCGGGTGTTGTCACCGCTGGGTCGGCAGGAGCTACCTGGCGATCATGCGGGATGGATCAGTACCCCCGACCGGATTCGAACCGGCGCTACTGCCTTGAGAGGGCAGCGTGCTAGGCCGCTACACAACGGGGGCGATGCAGATAAGCTCTGCGAGCTGGCCTACCAGGACTCGAACCTAGACTAACTGAACCAGAATCAGTCGTGCTGCCAATTACACCATAGGCCACCGCGACGCAACCCCCTCGCGGGGATCTTGTTCGGTATCGCGCTTCCCGGCCGGACCTTCTCGGCCCTCTCGGGCGGCGCAGGAAGAACATTACCCGAAGGTGGACGGCGCTCCAAAACGGGTATCCGCGCGGAGCAGCGCGGGGAGTTCGGCGAGCGAGGTGATCCGGCGCAGCCCCGGCGGGACCTCCGCCGTCCACAGCCCGCGATCGAGCCATACGGAGAAGAGCCCGGCGGCCTCCGCGCCCACGGCGTCGATCTCCGGCTGATCACCCACGTACGCCACTTCGTGGGCGGGCAGTCGCAGAGCGTCACACGCGGCGTGGAACGCCTCGGCGGCGGGTTTGGCGATGCCCAGCTCGGCGGCGCACAGCACCGACTCGAAGCGGTCGTGGACGCCGAGGACCCGCAGTTTGTGGTCCTGGTTGCGCAGGGAGGAGTTCGACAGCACCGCGTGCCGGTGGCTGCCGGCCAGGGCGTCCAGGGCGGGCAGGACGTCCGGGAAGAGGGCCCAGGCGTCCTGGTAGTAGGCCACGTACCGGTGGAACCAGTCGTCCGCCTGCGCGTCGGTGAGCGGGGCGTCGAGAAAGATCCGGACGCGGTCCCGGCGCTGGTCCTCGAAGGACACCCCGCCCGCCTCGAACCGCCGCCACTGGGCGTTCGTGACCTCCCGCCAGAGCGCGAGGGCCCGCTCGGCGGTCCCGTACCGCTCCAGCAGGCCCTCGGCTCTCAGATGACTCCGCATCCCGGCGCGGTCCGCCGTGGTGTAGTCGAAGATCGTGTCGTCGATGTCCCACACCACGGCGCGAATGCTCATACGCCGACGGTAACCGTCAGCCCGCCAGCTTCACCAGTGCCGCGTCGATCCGGGCCAGGGCACGGTCCTTGCCCAGGACCTCCAGCGACTCGAAGAGCGGCAGGCCGACCGTACGGCCGGTGACGGCCACCCGGACCGGGGCCTGGGCCTTGCCGAGCTTGAGGCCGTGCTCCTCGCCCGCCGCGAGGACGGCTCCCTTGAGCGACTCGGGGCTGCTCCAGTCGGCGTCGGCGAGCTTGGCGCGGGCCGTGCGCAGCAGGGCGTCGGAGCCCTCCTTCATGGCCTTCTGCCAGGACGCCTCGTCCGCGACGGGCTCCTTCAGGAACAGGAAGTCGACGTTGGCGGTGATGTCCGACAGGACGGTGAGCCGGGTCTGGGCATGCGGGGCGATGGCCTCCCACGCGGTCCGGTCGAAGTCCTCGGGCGCCCAGGGGGCGTGCGGCGCGCGCAGCCACGGTTCGCAGGCCTCGGCGAAGGTCTTCACATCGAGCAGCCGGATGTGGTCGGCGTTGATGGACTCGGCCTTCTTGAGGTCGAAGCGCGCCGGGTTGGCGTTCACGTCGGCGATGTCGAAGGCCGCGACCATCTGGTCGATGGAGAAGACGTCCTGGTCGGCGGAGAAGGACCAGCCGAGCAGCGAGAGGTAGTTGAGCAGTCCCTCGGGCAGGAAGCCGCGCTCACGGTAGAGGTTGAGCGAGGACTGCGGGTCACGCTTGGACAGCTTCTTGTTGCCCTCGCCCATCACGTACGGCAGGTGCCCGAACGCGGGGACGGCCTCGGCCAGGCCCAGTCCGATGAGCGCCTGGTAGAGCGCGATCTGGCGGGGGGTGGAGGACAGCAGGTCCTCGCCGCGCAGCACGTGGGTGATCCCCATGAGGGCGTCGTCGACGGGGTTGACGAGCGTGTACAGGGGGGCGCCGTTGGCACGGACGATGCCGTAGTCCGGGACGTTCTCCGGGGTGAAGGTCAGTTCGCCGCGGACCAGGTCCGTGAAGGTGATCGGCCCGTCCGGCATCCGGAACCGGGTGATCGGGGTACGGCCCTCGGCCTCGTACGCGGCCTTCCGCTCATCGGTGAGGTCACGGCAGTGGCCGTCGTACCCGGAGGGCTTGCCGGCGGCGCGGGCGGCGTCGCGGCGCGCGTCCAGCTCCTCGGTGGTGCAGTAGCAGGGGTACGCGTGACCGGCCGCGCGGAGCTTGTCCGCGACGTCGGCGTAGATGTCCATGCGCTGCGACTGCCGGTACGGGGTGTGCGGACCGCCGACCTCGGGGCCCTCGTCCCAGTCGAGCCCGAGCCAGCGCAGCGAGTCGAGGAGCTGCTCGTACGACTCCTCCGAGTCACGGGCCGCGTCGGTGTCCTCGATGCGCAGGACGAGGGTGCCCTTCTCGTGCCGGGCGTACGCCCAGTTGAAGAGGGCGGTGCGGACCAGGCCCACATGGGGGTTGCCGGTCGGCGAGGGACAGAAACGTACACGGACGGGTCCGTTAACCACGCGTGATCACCTTGTTGGTGAGAGTGCCGATGCCTTCGATGGAGACGGCGACCTCGTCGCCGACGTTCAGGGGGCCGACCCCGGCGGGGGTGCCCGTGAGGATGACGTCCCCGGGGAGGAGCGTCATGGCCTCGGAGACATGGACGATCAGGTCCTCGACCGACCTGACCATGTCGCTGGTGCTGCCGAGCTGGCGCTGCTGTCCGTTGACCGTGCACTGGAGGGTCAGGTTCGCCGCGGTCGCCAGGTCGATGCCGGTCTCGACCCAGGGGCCGAGCGGGCACGAGGTGTCGAAGCCCTTCGCACGCGACCACTGGTTGTCGCTGCGCTGGATGTCACGCGCGGTGACGTCGTTGGCGCAGGTGAAACCGAGGATCACGTCCTTGACCCGCTCGTGCGGGACATCGCGGCAGAGGCGTCCGATCACCACGGCCAGTTCGGCCTCGTAGTGGACCTCCTGCGAGAAGGACGGGTACGCGATGCCGTCGCCGTCGCCGATCACCGAGGTGCTCGGCTTGAGGAAGGCGACGGGGGTGGCGGGGACCTCGTTGCCCAGTTCCGCGGCGTGCTCGGCGTAGTTGCGGCCGATGCCGATGACCTTGCTGGGGAGGACCGGGGGGAGCAGACGGACCTGGTTCAGGGGGACCCTGGTGCCGGTCGTCTCGAACTCCGCGAACGGGATGCCCTTGATGATGTTGAGGACCAGACCGTCGGTGGAGCCGGGCGGGCTGTCGCCCTCGACCACGCCGAAGGCCACATTGCCGTCGATGGAGAATCTGGCGATGCGCACGGTGGCTGGCGCCCCTTTCTTTCCGCTGGACCGGTGAAGCCCCAGGCTAACGCTCAGCCCGCAGGTCGCCTTCGCTCGCGCCCCCCGGGTTTCCTGCGCTGGGCGTACTTGTCCCTGTGCCGTCGCTCGGTGGGTGCGCAGTTCCCCGCAGGTCGCCTTCGCTCGCGCCCCCCGGGTTCCTGCGCTGGGCGCACTTGTCCCTGTGCCGTCGCTCGGTGGGTGCGCAGTTCCCCGCAGGTCGCCTTCGCTCGCGCCCCCCGGGTCTCCTGCGCTGGGCGCACTTGTCCCTGTGCCGTCGCTCGGTGGTGCGCAGTTCCTCGCGCCCCTGAGGTTCCCCACCTGGGCGTACCTGTTCCCGTGCGGGTCGGACGGGGGTGCGCAGTTCCCCGCGCCCCTGAGGTGCTGCCCACTTGCGGTCGCTCTTCGGGTGCGGGGCCGCCCTCGTTTTTGCGCAGTTCCCCGCGCCCCTGGGGTTCCACTCCTGGGCGTACCTGTTCCCGTGCGGGTCGGACGGGGGTGCGCAGTTCCCCGCGCCCCTGAAGGGGCACCCCCTTCCTCCCGCAGTCGCGCTGCTGCCGGAGGGGGTGGGCGGGAATCTCTGCCCGCAGACTCCGATGCTCTTCAGTCGGGCAAGGGGGACGTCGTACCGAGCGCGTTGGAGCGAGGACGGAGAATCCCGACCGGCACCGACCCGAAGAACAAGCCGGACGCGCCCCAAAGGGGCGCGGGGAACTGCGCGAAAACGAGAACCGCCCCGCACCCGACCGACAACACCAGACAGGCAGCGCCCCGACAGGGGCGCGGGGAACTGCGCAAACCCACGAACGACGGCACAGGAACGAAGCACGCCCCGCCGGACAGACCTGGGAAGCGCAAGCGAAGGCGACCCGCGGGGAACCGCGAAACCACCGAGCGACCGCACAGAAACGAAAGACGCCCAGCGGGAGAAACCTCAGAAGCGCAAGCGAAGGCGTTACGCCGGGGACGGCACGAACGGCGCGGGCGGGGTCATGAGGATGGTGCGGCGGGGGTTGGCCGTCTGGGCCGGCAGATCGAGCGAGTGCACCAGCGCCTCGCCCCCACCCCGGAACTCCGCGACATCATCGACATGCGCCAGCGTGGTACGACGCGGATTGGCGGTGTTGCGGAGCAGCATCGTGGTCTTCATCTGAGTGCGGACCCTGTCCTGATTCGGGACGCCGGGCCCGCCACATGGCGCTCCCGGCGCACGGGTTGTCATTACTGCCAGCGGTGTAAAGCGTCAGGCTAAACGCGCAATTCCCCGACTGCGGCAGGATGACGCAGGAAACAGGGTGTGAGTTTGCTCACGACCCAGGGGATATTCCCGACATTTAACATGAGGGTCGAGTGGGAGTGAAAGGGGCATTACCCACCCGAAGCCGTCATTCCGCTCCCGATCATCGCGACTGGGACACCCGGACACTTCCTGCACCTCGTAGCAATTTGTCCGTTGTGCACCAGATAAGGTTCTACGTCCGGTGACCCGGGCCTCACTGCGCGTCACCGAGGTCACAGCCTGGCCCTCCGCTCTTGTTGGAGATCCGGCACTGTGCTGGAATTCCCGGGACCGCCGCGGGAACCAACCGGCGCACAGGGGGCGCAGCGAAGCGCCGAGTGAGCGGCGGGTGGGGGCAGCGCCGGTCACTCACGACCACCACAGGACACGGCAACACGCGGTGCTCCTGCTTGACGCCGACACCGTCCCACCGCACTGCGGGGGGACGCCTGGTCCAGAGGTTGCGACGCTAGTGCAGGGACGTTTCAAGAGGGATGGCAGCGGTCCGGCGGAGCCGGAGCCGCGCGGCGGGACCGACCGTGGCTCCTCGCCCCAGCACGCCCAGAACCCAGGACCCGTGTCCATGATCGGCAGCGCGGACTCCGCCCGCCAGTCCGCGCCCGGCGGCCCCGGCCCCGGCCCCGCGGGCGGCCCGCCCCCGGCCCCCAAGGCGAAGTCCAAGGGCAAGGGCCCCCACAACACCGGCTCCCGTGTCGCGCTGCGCAACTGGCGCATCTCCACCCGGCTCGTCTCGCTGCTCGCCCTCCCCGTGGTCGCCGCGACCTCGCTGGGCGCCCTGCGGATCAACCAGTCGATGGACGACATCCAGCAGCTCGACAACATGAAGCTGCTGACGGACCTGACCAAGCAGGCCACCCAGCTCGCCGCCGCGCTCCAGGACGAGCGTGACAGCTCCGCCGGTCCCCTCGCGCACGGCGGCAAGGCCTCCGACTTCGACGTCAAGGGCCCCCGGGACAAAACCGACCGGGCCCGTCAGGCCTTCCTCGAAGGCACCAAGCCGATCGACGACGTCGGCGGGCGGGAGGGCCTGGAGGGGATCAACTCCTCGGTCCGCCAGATCGCCAGCCAGCTCCGCGGCCTCAGCGACGCCCGCGCGGCGGCGTACACGGACCGCAACTCGTCCTCGCAGACCGTCGACGCCTACAGCATGCTCATCGAGGAGCTGCTGGCCCTCTCGCAGGACATGGCGCAGGCGACCAGCAACCCGGAGATGGTCCAGCGCACCCGCGCCCTGGCGGCGTTCTCGTCCGCCAAGGAGTACGCGTCGGTGCAGCGCGCGGTCATCGCCGCGGCCCTCCCCGCGAACAACAAGGACAAGGGCAGTCTCTCCGAGCTGGACCGGCGCTACGCGGCGAACGCGTTCAGCAAGGAGGACGCGGAGCTCACCGGCTTCAAGACGATCTACGAGGGCGACGCCAAGGAACTCCTCAAGCCGATCGACGACGGCAACTCCAACATCAAGGAGTCGATGGCCTACGCCGATCGGGTCCTGGAGTCGCCCGGCGCCATGGAGAACAGCAAGAAGCGCTCGTACAAGGACTGGCTCGACGCCAGTACCACCAAGATCAACGCGATGACCAACATCGAGCGGACCCTGCTCGGCGAGATGGAGGACAAGGCCCGCGAGCTGCGCGACGAGTCGGAGCAGGGCGCGATCATCAGCGGTGCCGTGATCCTGCTCGTGCTCGGTGTCTCGCTGGTCGGCGCGTTCATCGTGGCGCGCTCCATGATCCGCTCGCTGCGGCGGCTCCAGGACACCGCGACGAAGGTCGCCCAGGACCGGCTGCCCGAGCTGGTCAAGCAGCTGTCCGAGTCGGACCCGCAGGACGTCGACACCTCCGTCGAGTCGGTCGGTGTGCACTCCCGGGACGAGATCGGCCAGGTGGCCGCGGCCTTCGACGACGTGCACCGCGAGGCGGTCCGGCTGGCCGCCGAGCAGGCCCTGCTGCGGGGCAACGTCAACGCGATGTTCACCAACCTGTCGCGCCGTTCCCAGGGCCTCATCCAGCGTCAGCTCTCGCTCATCTCCGAGCTGGAGTCCCGCGAGGCCGACCCCGACCAGCTCTCGTCGCTGTTCAAGCTCGACCACCTCGCGACCCGTATGCGCCGTAACGGCGAGAACCTCCTGGTCCTCGCCGGTGAGGAGCCCGGCCGCCGATGGACCCGGCCGGTGCCGCTGGTCGACGTGCTGCGTGCCGCCGCGTCCGAGGTGGAGCAGTACGAGCGGATCGAGCTGTCCTCGGTGCCCGGCACCGAGGTCGCCGGCCGTGTCGTCAACGACCTCGTCCACCTGCTCGCCGAGCTGCTGGAGAACGCCACGTCGTTCTCCTCCCCGCAGACCAAGGTCAAGGTCACCGGGCACGCGCTGCCCGACGGCCGGGTGCTGATCGAGATCCACGACACCGGTATCGGTCTGTCGCCGGAGGACCTCGCGGCGATCAACGAGCGGCTGGCGTCGCCGCCCACCGTGGATGTCTCCGTCTCCCGCCGCATGGGTCTGTTCGTGGTCGGCCGGCTGTCCCAGCGGCACGGCATCCGGATCCAGCTGCGGCCCTCGGACTCCGGTGGCACCACCGCGCTCGTCATGCTTCCCGTGGACGTCGCCCAGGGCAACAAGAAGCCCCCGGTCGGCAAGCCCGGCACGCCCGGTATCCCCGGTGGCCCGGCGGCCGCGCAGGCCTCGGCCGGCGCGGCCGCCGCCCGCCGCGGCCCCGGCCCTTCGGTCGGCAACGGCCCCGGCACCCCCGGGTACCTCGGCCCCGGTCCGCAGGGCGGTCCCCGGGCCGCGCTGCCCGGCCGGGACGGTGCTCCGCAGGTCCCCGGCGGCCGTCCGGCCCCCGCGGGAGCGGGCGCCTTCGGCCAGGGCCCGGCGGGACCGCAGGGACTCCAGAGCACCGGAAGCGGCCTGCCCGGCCGTCCCGGCGGCCAGGGTGGCCAGCCGGGCCAGCAGGGCCCGGGGTACGGACCGAACCAGGGCCAGCGCCCCGGCCAGGGCCAGCACCAGGGGCTGCCGTACGCGGACCGCGGTCAGGGTGTTCCGGGGCAGGGCGGACCCGGGGCCTTCGACGGGGCGCCGGGCTTCGGCAACGGCCCCCGGCAGGACGGTTTCCCGGACGACCCGTCCGGCGGACGCCAGGGCGCTCCCCGGCGCGGCGACGGCTTCGACGGATTCGGTGCCCGGCCCCCGGGCGCCGAGCGTCAGGACGGCCGTCCCGGCGGTCCGGGCCAGGGCCAGGACCCCTCCCGGCAGCGCGGTCGCAGGCCGCAGCTCCCCGCGCGCGGCGCGCCGCGCGCCGAGCTGCCCGGCGGCGGCGACGCCCAGCGGGCGCCGAGCTGGAGCGACGGGACCGCGCAGCCGCCGGTGCCGCGTGCCCCGCAGGACTCCCCCCGGGGTCATGAGGAGCACGACTCCACCACGCAGTTCCCGCGCTTCGACGAGTACTCCGCCGCGCCGCCCGTCGACACCTCGGCGTTCCCGCCGGTCGACGACCGGCAGCAGGCGGGCGCGACCTCGGAGTTCACGCGTCCCGACTACGACGCGCCGCCTCCGCAGGACTTCGGTTCCCCGAGTCCGGACCCGGGTGTCACCCGCTCCGGCGAAGGGGAGGACGGGCCGTACGTCCGCTCGGACGTCTTCGGCGCGCCGGCGGGCCAGGACCCGTCGGACACCGGCCAGTTCCCGGTGCCCCAGGTGACCGGCTACGACGACCGCGGGCAGGGCGGGCCCGGCGGTTACGGTCAGGACCCGTCGGACACCGGGCAGTTCGAACGTCCGGCGCCGGAGTACGGCAGGCCGCCGGCGCAGCAGGGCCACGGCCCCGAGGCGCCGCGGCAGAACCGGCCCACCGAGCCGGAGGCGCTGCCTCCGGCGGGCCCCGGGGACGGCCGTACCCCGCTGTTCGACACGCTGGAGACGGACTGGTTCCGTGGCCAGCGGGCGGAGCGGCCGGAATCGGACGGTACCCTCGGTGAGCAGGCGGTTCCGCAGGGACAGCCCGAACAGTCCGGACATCCGGGGCAGGGCCCGCGGCCCTCGCTGCCGGCCCGGTCCGCGGACACCCCCACCGGCGATCAGAACAGCGCCCGTCCCGGCCCCGGCCAGGGTCCGGGGCAGGGCGGTACGGGTTCCTGGCGGACGTCACCCAATGACGAGCTCGTCCGGCAGGCCGAACGGGTGCGCCAGCCCACCGCGGGTGGCATCACCACCTCCGGGCTGCCGCGCCGGGTGCCGCGCGCGAACCTCGTGGCGGGCACGGCTCAGCAACAGCAGCACCAGACCGGTCCGCAGGTGTCGCGTGCGCCTGACGACGTACGCGGACGGCTGACCAATCTCCGTAGGGGCATCCAGCAGGGGCGGCAGGCCAACACCGGCCAGTCGACCGGCAACCACCCCCGCCCCACTCACCAGCAGGAGCACTAAGTTGAGCCCGATGAGCCAGGCGGCACAGAACCTGAACTGGTTGATCACCAACTTCGTGGACAACACCCCCGGGGTGTCCCACACGGTGGTGGTCTCCGCCGACGGACTCCTTCTGGCGATGTCCGAAGGCTTCCCCCGTGACCGGGCCGACCAACTCGCCGCGGTCGCCTCCGGTCTGACCTCGCTCACGGCGGGCGCGTCCCGCATCTTCGAGGGCGGCACCGTCACCCAGACGGTGGTGGAGATGGAGCGCGGCTTCCTCTTCATCATGCAGGTGTCGGACGGCTCCTCGCTGGCCGTCCTCGCGCACCCCGAGTGCGACATCGGTCTCGTCGGATACGAGATGGCTCTCCTGGTCGACCGGGCGGGTGCGGTACTCACCCCGGACCTGCGCGCCGAGCTCCAGGGCAGTCTGCTCCACTGACCCGCTGACGCGGGTCGCCCGCCTTCTCGTTTCCTGGTCTCGTCCGTCCTGTCCGTCCGATCGCCGATCGAACGCCCGTCCACCGTCCGGCCGCCACTCGGTCCCCCCACCGGCTCTGTCAGACGGCACGCAGACTCCCTGCTGTCCCGCCCGGAGGATTCATGACCCCGCCAACCGCCTCTCACGATCCGTACGGAGCCTCACATCACGCGCCGTACGGGCACGAAGGCGACCAGCCGCTGGTGCGTCCGTACGCGATGACCGGCGGCCGGACCAGGCCGCGGTACCAGCTGGCCATCGAGGCCCTCGTGAGCACGACCGCGGATCCCGCCGCGCTGATGGGGCTGCTCCCCGAGCACCAGCGGATCTGCCATCTGTGCCGTGAGGTCAAGTCCGTCGCCGAGGTCTCGGCGCTGCTGTCGATGCCGCTCGGTGTGGCCCGGATCCTGGTCGCGGACCTGGCGGAGGCGGGCCTGGTCGCCATCCATCAGCCCGGTGGCGACGAGAACGCCGGTGGCCAGCCTGATGTGACACTGCTCGAAAGGGTGCTCAGTGGACTTCGCAAGCTCTGACTCGGCTACGCGCTCGACCACCTCCGCGAAGATCGTGGTGGCGGGCGGGTTCGGCGTGGGCAAGACCACGTTCGTCGGCGCGGTCTCGGAGATCAACCCGCTGCGTACCGAGGCCGTCATGACGTCCGCGAGCGCGGGCATCGACGACCTGACCCACACCGGGGACAAGACCACCACCACGGTGGCCATGGACTTCGGCCGCATCACACTCGACCAGGACCTGATCCTGTACCTGTTCGGCACTCCCGGACAGGACCGGTTCTGGTTCATGTGGGACGACCTCGTACGCGGCGCGATCGGCGCCGTCGTCCTTGTCGACACCCGCAGGCTCGCCGACTGCTTCCCCGCGGTCGACTACTTCGAGAACTCCGGACTGCCCTTCGTCATCGCCCTCAACGGCTTCGACGGACACCAGCCCTACACCCCCGACGAGGTCCGTGAGGCACTTCAGATCGGGCCCGACACACCGATCATCACCACCGACGCGAGGCACCGCGCCGACGCGAAGAGTGGCCTGATCACACTGGTCGAGCACGCCCTGATGGCCCGGCTGCGGTAGCAGCCAAGTAGGAAGTTGTATACGGCAGTTGTCGTAGGAGTACGGACGCCCGCTGTGGGGTTTGACACGGCGGGTCACGGTGTTCATAACATTTCGACAGAGAATTCGAGCACGGCCCGCCACGTGTCGCAGTCGACTGGTGCCGCTGTGCCACAAAGAGCCCCGCCTTTTGGCGGGGCTCGCTCTTTATATCCCTTTTATCTGTCACCTCACGGAGCCGGAACCGTCGCTTCCGACTGTTTGGAATCGCACAGCCTGACGTGCTGGAATGCGCTGAACTGCCCAGTAGCCAAGGGCAGCCCGGAGACGACGATGCGGCACAGGATCGGTGCCGGCGCCGAGAGGTTGTTGGTCGAGTGAGGCGAAGCAAGAACGGTCCCGAGCCCTCGGCGCGGGGCAATTTCACGCCGCCGCCCCGAGCGGCCGGGTCCGACGCGTCCCGGCCCGGCTCCACCCCACCGCCTCCCGCCGGACCCACCGGCGGACGTCTCTCACCGCGCAACTGGCGGGTCCCGACCCGGCTGAACGCCATCCTCCTGATACCCGTCCTCGTCGGACTCGTCATGGGCGGGTTCCAGGTCAAGGGATCGATCGACACCTGGAACGAGGCGGAGGACGCGGAGGCGACCGCCCGGCTGGTCCGGGCCTCCCTCACCTACGCCAACCAGCTGCTCGACGAACGCGATGTCTCCGCCGTGCCCCTGCTCCGGGGCCGCACGGACGACCCGGCCGTCATCAAGGCCCGGCAGGAGACCGACAAGGCGGCGAACGCCTTCGACACCGCCGCCCGGGACATGCCCCGCAAGGACGGTCTGCTGCGCAGGCTGGAGACCTTCCGCAAGGTCGAGGGCGATCTCGCCGACCTGCGCGCCGACGCCTACACCGCCAAGCTCCCCGGGGTGCAGACCGAGGAGGGCTACGTCGAGGTCCAGCACCCGCTGATGGAGTTCGCCAACGAGCTCGGCCTCGGCACCGGCAACATCACCAGCTACGGCCGGACCGTGTACGCCATCTCGCTGGGCAAGGCCGCGGCCTCCCTCCAGCGCTCCGTCGGTACGCACATCCTGGTCGAGCCCGGCCCCGCCCCCGCCGACCTGGCCCGCCAGCGGCTCGCCCTCAGCAGCTATGCCTACCTTGAGGGCATCGCCATGGACGAGTACGCGGGGGGCGGCACCCCCGAGGACATGGCCGAGCTGGAACGGGTCACCGCCAAGATCAAGAGCGATCACGAGGCCCAGGTCGAGAAGGCCGCCGCCGAGGCCACCGCTAGCGGGACCGACTACGAGGCACCGCCCTCGACCACCGAGATGGTGGCCGCCATGGCCGCCCTGCCCGACACCTCCAAGGGCGCCCGCGAGAAGCTCGCCGGTGACGGCGTCACCGCCGACAACTGGTGGGCGGTGAACACCCTCAAGTTCAACGGCTACCGCACCATCGAGGCGGACCTGGCCGACAAGGCCGTGAACGAGGCCGCCGGCATCGCGGACACCGCGCGCCGCGACACCCTCATCACCGGCGGGGCCGTCGTGCTCGCCCTGCTCACCGCCTTCGTCCTGGCCGGACTCATGGCCCGGCAGATGAGCCGGGCCATGCGGCAGCTGCGCAGCGCCGCGTTCGGCGTCGCCGAACAACGGCTGCCGATGCTCGTCGACCAGCTCTCGCGCACCGAGCCCGGCCGCGTCGACACCCGGGTCCAGCCGATCCCGATCCACACCACGGACGAGATAGGCGAGGTCGCCCGCGCCTTCGACCAGGTGCACCGCGAAGCCGTCCGGCTCGCCGCCGAACAGGCCCTGCTGCGGGGCAACATCAACGCGATCTTCACCAATCTCTCCCGCCGCAACCAGTCCCTCATCGAGGGCCAGCTCACCCTCATCACGGACCTGGAGAACAACGAGGCCGACCCGGACCAGCTGGAGAACCTGTTCCGGCTCGACCACCTCGCCACCCGGATGCGGCGCAACGGCGAGAACCTGCTCATCCTCGCGGGCGAGGAGCCGGGCAGCCGCTGGGACCAGCCGGTCGCCCTCGTCGACGTGCTGCGGGCCGCCGCCTCGGAGGTCGAGCAGTACGAGCGGATCGAGCTGTCCGGGGTCCCCGAGGCCGACATCCACGGCCGCTCGGTCACCGACCTGGTGCATCTGCTCTCCGAGCTGCTGGAGAACGCGACGACGTTCTCGTCCCCGCAGACCAAGGTCAAGGTCACCGCGACCCGGCTGCCCGACGGCCGGATCATGATCGAGATCCATGACAAGGGCATCGGGCTGACCCCCGAGGACTTCGCGGACATCAACCACAAGCTGGCCAACCCGCCGACCGTGGACGCCGCGATCTCCCAGCGCATGGGCCTGTTCGTGGTCGGCAGGCTCGCCGACCGGCACGGTATCCGCGTCCAGCTCCGCCCCTCGGGCGAGCAGGCCGGGACCACGTCGCTCGTCATGCTCCCCGATGTCATCACCCACGGCGGCGGCGGAGCGGCGCACCCCGGCGACGGCCCGGCCGGCGTCCCGGCGCCGCAGACGCAGGCCGGGCTCCCCGGGCCGCAGGCCGTCCCCGGCCCGCAGTCCTACCAGCAGCCCCCGCTGCGCACCGCCGCCGAACTCGGCTTCGACGACAGCCGCTACGCCGCGGTCCCCGACGGCTCCGGCGATCCCGACCCGGTCGGCCGTTCCCTGCTGCGCGAGGAGCGCAGGGCCGCGCAGGAGGCCGGTGACGGCCGCCCCGGCACCGCCGAAGGACCGGGATACGCCCCCGGTTACGGCGCGGACACCCAGCAGCCGTACGACGGGTACCCGCAGCCGGACGGCTACGACCAGCCCACCGGTTACGACCCGCAGAGCGGCTACGCGCCCTCGCCGGACGGTTACACGCCTTCGCCGGACGGATACACAGCCCCGTCCGACGGATACGAACCGGCCACGAACAGCTACGAGCCCACCCGGCGCGGCGGCTACGACGACCCCTT
The DNA here is from genome assembly GCF_001905345.1 of Streptomyces uncialis. GTDB lineage: Bacteria > Actinomycetota > Actinomycetes > Streptomycetales > Streptomycetaceae > Streptomyces > Streptomyces uncialis. Next base: position 184,024 of record NZ_LFBV01000009.1, on the reverse strand, counting down.
CTTCCAGTCGGCCGGCGAGTACCGGCAGACCCCGTATCCGGACGCGGCACAGCAAGATCCGGCCGGATTCGGGACGGACCCCTACAGCGGCTACGGCACCGGCGCCCCCCAGGCCGACCAGCAGCCCCTGAACGGGTACCCGCAGGGCCTCCAGCAGGAGGGAACGCCCTATCCGGAATCCGTCGGGCCCGCTGACGCGGGTGCGCCGGAACGCGTAGGCTTCGACCGTCCCGGTACGGCCGCGTCCACCGGACAATCGCTGACCGGCGCCGGTCTGCCGCGACGCGGTTCCCCAGCGGACGGCAACGGCGCCGCGAGCGAAGACCGGCCATGGCCGGCGGACCCCGTCCGGGACGACGGCGGTCAGGAACGGGCGGAGCAGGACGAGCCGTCCGGGACCGACGGCACCGGTGTCGTGGACTGGCGCTCGACGAACGACGAGCGGTGGCAGCGCGCCGAGCAGCTCCGTAAACCCAAGGCGGGCGGGGTCACCTCCTCCGGGCTGCCGCGGCGGGTGCCCCGGGCCAACCTGGTCGAGGGCACCGCGGAGCAGACCCCGCAGGGCGGCCCCCAGGTCTCCCGGGCCCCCGAGGACGTCCGGGGCAGGCTGAGCAATCTGCGCCAGGGTGTTCAGCGGGGGCGTCAGGCGGGGAGTGAGAAGAACGGCCAGAACACTGAGGACGACCGCAGTGGTTCTGGGAGTACCTACGACCAGGAGCGTTAGTGTGAGCCCGATGAGCCAGGCGGCACAGAACCTGAACTGGTTGATCACCAACTTCGTGGACAACACCCCCGGGGTGTCCCACACGGTGGTGGTCTCCGCCGACGGACTCCTTCTGGCGATGTCCGAAGGTTTCCCCCGTGACCGCGCGGACCAACTCGCCGCGGTCGCCTCCGGTCTGACCTCGCTCACGGCGGGGGCGTCCCGGATCTTCGAAGGCGGCAGTGTCAATCAGACCGTGGTGGAGATGGAGCGCGGCTTCCTCTTCATCATGTCGGTCTCGGACGGCTCGTCGCTGGCCGTCCTCGCGCACCCCGAGGCCGACATCGGTCTCGTGGGGTACGAGATGGCACTGCTGGTGGACCGCGCGGGTTCGGTGCTGACGCCGGATCTGCGCGCCGAACTCCAGGGCAGCCTGCTCAACTGAGCGGTAGGTGCGGGGCCTTCCGGGAATCGGGACAATTCCCGGGCGGGGCGACCCCCACCGACCACGAGGCGATGCGTACGTGTGTCCCTGGGCCGTAAGGTTTCGGGACGCGGCTCCACAGCTCTGGGTGCCCGGTACAGCAGGAGGAGGACGAAGTGGCGACACCCCCGGACGGTTCCTCGGGCAGCTGGCCCTACAGCCAAGGGCACGGCAACGGCTCGCAGAACCCGTACAACTTCCCCTCCACGCCCAGCCCCCGGCATCAGCGGCCCTACCCCCAGCAGCCCCAGGGTCCCTCGCCCTACGAACCGCGCCAACCCCGTGTACCCCGTGTCCCACCCGTACAGCACCAGCGTCGGGCGCCCGAACCGGCGCCCGCGGGTTCCCCGGCCAACCCCCTCGTCCGCCCGTACGCCATGACGGGCGGCCGTACCAGGCCGCGGTACCAGCTCGCCATCGAGGCGTTGGTGCACACCACAGCTCAACCGCATCAGCTCCAGGGGCAGTTGCCGGAGCATCAGCGGATCTGCAATCTCTGCCGTGAGGTCAAGTCGATCGCCGAGGTATCGGCGCTGCTGACCATCCCTCTCGGTGTGGCCAGGATTCTCGTCGCCGATTTGGCGGAGGCGGGCCTGGTCGCCATCCATCAGCCCGGCGGCGACGAGAACGCCGGCGGCCAGCCAGACGTGACATTGCTCGAAAGGGTGCTCAGTGGACTTCGCAAGCTCTAGCGGCGGACCCGCCCGGTCGACCACCAGCGCGAAGATCGTGGTGGCGGGCGGGTTCGGCGTGGGCAAGACCACGTTCGTGGGCGCGGTCTCGGAGATCAATCCGCTGCGTACCGAGGCCGTGATGACCTCGGCCTCGGCCGGTATCGACGACCTCACGCACACGGGGGACAAGACCACCACGACGGTGGCCATGGACTTCGGCCGCATCACGCTCGACCAGGACCTGATCCTCTACCTGTTCGGTACTCCCGGACAGGACCGGTTCTGGTTCATGTGGGACGACCTCGTACGCGGCGCGATCGGCGCCGTCGTCCTTGTCGACACCCGCAGGCTCGCCGACTGCTTCCCCGCGGTCGACTACTTCGAGAACTCCGGACTGCCCTTCGTCATCGCCCTCAACGGCTTCGACGGCAGTCAGCCTTACACGCCGGACGAGGTGCGTGAGGCGCTTCAGATCGGGCCCGACACACCGATCATCACGACCGACGCGAGGCATCGTGCCGATGCGAAGAGTGCGCTGATCACGTTGGTCGAGCACGCCCTGATGGCCCGCCTGCGCTGACCCCGCCCCACCCGAGCCGTCCCGGCCTCCCGGGACGGCTCCCCCGTTCCCGGGCTCCCCCGTTTCCCTGGCTCCCCGGCTCCCTGGGGTTCCACACCTAGGCGTACTTGTTCCCGTGCGGGTCGGACGGGGGTGCGCAGTTCCCCGCGCCCCTGGGTTCGTCCGGCTCGTCGCACTTGTTCCGGTGCGGGTCGCTCGGTGGATGCGCAGTTCCCCGCGCCCCTAGGTTCGTCCGGCTCGTCGCACTTGTTCCCGTGCGGTCGCTCGGTGGATGCGCAGTTCCCCGCGCCCCTAGGTTCGTCCGGCTCGTCGCACTTGTTCCCGTGCGGGTCGGACGGGGGTGCGCAGTTCCCCGCGCCCCTGGGTTCGTCCGGCTCGTCGCACTTGTTCCGGTGCGGGTCGCTCGGTGGATGCGCAGTTCCCCGCGCCCCTAGGTCATCCCCTGTGAACGTACTTGTACCTGTACAGGTGGGTCCGTGGGTGCGCGGTTCCCCGCGCCCCTGGGGGTCCACCGGTGGGCCCGCTTCCTTTGGGGCGCACCCGCTCCCGCAGGTGAATGGCGCGGCCAGGCAGGTGCCCCCGAAGGGGCGCGGGGAACTGCGCGAAGACGAGGACCGGCCCGCGCCCGAGGAACGGCCCGGAGGGGCAGCATCCAGGGGCGCGGGGAACTGCGCACCCACGGACGGCCCGTACGGGAACAAGTACGGCGCGGTGGACGAACCCAGGGGCGCGGGCCACGGAGGGCCGGCCGCAGGGCCCGGAAACGCGCGAAGCGGTTCGTGCCGCGCCGGTCAGCGGGCGCCCCGCACGCGGGGAGCCATGACCGGCGCGGCACGAACCGCGACGGAGACCTCGGACTGCGTCAGCCCTGCCAGCTGTGCGGCGCCCGGAACCCGTGCTGCCGCTCCAGCCGCCGCCACCCCGCCTTGGCCACCCCACGGCCCACGGAGTGCCCCGCCGGAGCCCCGCCGGCGGCGGCCCGCGCGAGCAGGATCGCCGTCAGCGCGGCCACCTCCTCCGGCTCGGCGTACCCCTTCTCCACACGCAGGACTCCGTCAGCGGACGGGGACGGGGAAGCACTCATGGTGATGACTCCAGAGGGGGTCGGACAGCGGGAGGGTGGGTTCGCGCACGTGCGGGCGGCGCGGTGAGGCGGCGGGGCCGGATCACTGCGGAGGGTTGCCGTGCTTCCGCGAGGGCAGATCGGCGTGCTTGTTCCGCAGCATCGCCAGCGACTTCACCAGGATCTCCCGCGTCTGCACGGGGTCGATGACATCGTCGACGAGTCCGCGCTCGGCGGCGTAGTACGGATGCATCAGCTCGGACTTGTACTCCTTCACCATCCGGGACCGCATGGCCTCCGGATCGGCGGCACCGGCGATCTGGCGGCGGAAGATGACGTTGGCGGCGCCTTCGGCGCCCATCACCGCGATCTCGTTCGTGGGCCAGGCGTAGGTCAGGTCGGCACCGATGGACTGGGAGTCCATGACGATGTACGCACCTCCGTACGCCTTGCGCAGGATCAGCGAGATCCGCGGCACCGTCGCGTTGCAGTACGCGTACAGCAGCTTCGCGCCGTGCCGGATGATTCCGCCGTGCTCCTGGTCGACACCGGGCAGGAAGCCCGGGACGTCCAGCAGCGTCACGATCGGGATATTGAAAGCGTCACACATCTGGACGAAGCGCGCAGCTTTTTCGGATGCCTCGATGTCGAGGACGCCCGCGAGGGACTGCGGCTGGTTGGCGACGATGCCGACGACCTGGCCGTCGAGCCGGGCCAGGGCGCAGATGATGTTGCGGGCCCAGCGCTCGTGGACCTCCAGGTAGTCGCCGTCGTCGACGAGCTCCTCGATGACCTTGGCCATGTCGTAGGGGCGGTTGCCGTCGGCGGGGACCAGGTCCAGCAGGACGTCGGAGCGGCGGTCGGCGGGGTCCTCGGAGGTGACCTGCGGAGGCGTCTCGCGGTTGTTCTGCGGGAGCAGCGACAGCAGGTAGCGGACCTCCGCGATGCAGGTCTCCTCATCGTCGTACGCGAAGTGCGCGACGCCGGAGGTCTCCGCGTGGACGTCGGCGCCGCCGAGCCCGTTCTGGGTGATCTCCTCACCGGTGACGGCCTTGACGACGTCCGGGCCGGTGATGAACATCTGCGAGGTCTCGCGGACCATGAAGACGAAGTCGGTGAGGGCGGGGCTGTAGGCCGCGCCGCCCGCGCAGGGGCCGAGCATCACGCTGATCTGCGGGATGACACCGGAGGCGCGGGTGTTGCGCTGGAAGATGCCGCCGTAGCCCGCGAGGGCGGAGACGCCTTCCTGGATACGGGCGCCCGCGCCGTCGTTCAGGGAGACCAGGGGTGCGCCGGCCGCGATGGCCATGTCCATGATCTTGTGGATCTTGGTGGCGTGGGCCTCGCCGAGGGCGCCGCCGAAGATCCGGAAGTCATGGGCGTAGACGAAGACCGTGCGGCCCTCGACGGTGCCCCAACCGGTGACGACACCGTCGGTGTAGGGCTTCTTCGTCTCCAGGCCGAAGCCGGTGGCGCGGTGCCTGCGGAGCTGTTCGACCTCCTGGAACGAGCCGGCGTCGAGCAGCAGCTCGATGCGCTCGCGGGACGTCAGCTTCCCCTTGGCGTGCTGCGCCTCGGTCGCCTTCTCGCTGGGCCCCCGCAGTGCCAGCTCCCGGATCGCGTGCAGTTCGGCCACCCGGCCGCGCGCGTCCGTGGGCTCGTCCCCCGTGAGCCCCGGGGTGTCCGAGGAACCCGGGGAGTCAGTCTCGTCCAAAACGGTCATGTAGCGACCATACGAAGTCGACCGGGGAAAACGGCCCGTCGACTTTGTACAGTGTCCGGCCCGATTTCCTGGTACCCCCGAACAGAACTGCGCGGGGGTGGTCACGAACCTCCTGCTCATGGGTGGGGCGGGTTGTGGGGTTCGCACAAAATACTCAGGCGAGGCTCACCTCGCAGCGGTGGCTCGCGCAGCGGGTGCCGGGGGTGACGCGCAGCCGGAGGCGGTGTCCGGTGGTGAGCACGTCGATGCCGGGGTCGTGGGAGAGCACCCGGCGCACGGGACGGTCCCAGAGGATGCCGAGGGGGCGGCCGGTGCGTGCGGGTTCGCTGATGTGGAGAGTGGCCGTACGGCCGTGGTGGCGGACGAGGACGCTCGCGGGCGCGTCGGCGGTGACTCCCCCGGCCGTGGCGGGCTGCCAGAAGTTCGCGGCGATTAGGCCGAGCGGGTGAACGGCGACGGCCTGGCGGGCGGTGTCGTTGGCGAGGACGGACAGCCAGTGGGCGGTGGCCGCGCGGGCGGTCAGGGTGGCCGCGGAGGCGCCGGGCAGCACGGCGTAGACGTAGGACGCGCCGGTGGGGTCGGTGCCGTGGTCGAGCCAGAGGGTCTGCCAGCGGCGGGTGCGGCGGTCGGACGCGGAGTGGGCGTTGATGTCGGACCAGGCGCCGGTGCGGTCCTCGCGCAGGGTGCGCAGCGGGGCGCCGCCGGGCAGCAGCCAGCCGCCGTGTCCTTCGAGGTGGGCCCAGTGGGGGCGGGGTCCGGGGGCGGTGCGCAGCCGGGGGGTGCCGTCCGCGCCGAGGTTGCGGTTGTCGACGACGGTCTCGACGGGGACGCCGTCGGCGCAGGTGATCCCGGCGCCCAGGCACAGGACGGTGTCGGCGAGGAAGAACCAGGACTTCCTGGCACGCAGGGTGGAGCCGAGCCCGGCGAGGTCCTGGCCGACGGCCGCGTACTCGCCGTCGGTGGTGCCGCCGACCCAGCGGGTGGGGGGTCTGGGCTCGCCCCACTCGCCGCCGGCCCGGTCGGGAAGGCGGCGGGTGGAGACGGTGGTGCCGGGCAGCCGGTACCAGTCGACGGTGGGCCAGTACCAGTCGGTGTACTGGTCGGCGGGGCGGCCGGCGGGCCACCACTGGAGCATTCCGGCGCCGGTGTGCCAGCCGCGGGGGTTCTCCCCGGCGCCGCATTCGTAGTGGGCGACGCGGTCGGAGGCCATGGCGAGCGCGGCGGTGAACGCGGGGCGGCGGTGGACGGCGCGGTCCATGGCGGGGAAGAGCGTGTGGGCGACCGGTTCGGGGGCGGGGGTGAGCGGGCGGGCGGCGACGGCCCGCAGCCGGGCGAGGTCGGCGGGCCCGAGGTGCGGGGAGTCGAGGAGGGGGGTGACGGTGTCGCGGGCGATCCAGCCCTTGATCCGGGCGTGCCAGCGGTCGCGGCGTTCGGGGGTGAGGGCGGGGTGGGTGCTGGCGGCGAGGAGGGCGATGGCGGAGATCACGGTGTGGCCGTGGGAGTGGTCGCCGCGCATGGCGGTCCCGTCCTCGGAGCGCTGGAGTCCGCGGCTGAGGGCGCGGCCGTTCACGATGTCCATCATCAGTCCGTCGAGGAGCAGCGGGGCGAAGGTCCGTTCGACGCTGTCGAGGACGGTCCGGCGGTTCGGGTCGGTGATCTCCCAGGGGGTGCCGTCGAGCAGGACGAGGAGCCGGGCGAGGCCGTCGAGCAGGACCTGGCCGTAGGTGCCGGTGTAGGCGACGCGGGTGTGCTGGAGGAACGACCCGTCGGCGTACCATCCGTCGCCCTCGGTGACGTACGGGAGGACCGGGGAGAGGGCGTCGCGGGCCAGGGCGATCCGGTCGCCGTCGCGGCCGAGCACCCCGCGCAGGGCGACGACCCGGCAGATGTCGACCCGGTTGGCGCCGGTGGAGGTGCCGCTGTAGTCGCGCAGGGCGCTGTCGGGGACGAAGTGGTCGACGGCGGCGCGGATCGCGGCGTGGCGGGCGGGGGTGAGGTGGTCGTGCAGGGCGAGGGCGATGTCCGTGAGGAGGCGGGGGGTGCCGATCCGCCATTCCCACCAGTTGCCGTGGGGCCGGGTGCCGGGGTGGTAGACGGTGGCGAGGTGGTCGAGGCCGTGGAGGGTCGCGGCGAGCAGGTCGGGGGCGCCGGTGCGTCCCGTGCCGGGCTGGACGTACGCCTGGGTCATGGTCCAGAGCCTGCGGTGGCTGCGGGTGATCGCGGCGGGGTCCGTGAAGGGGTGGCCGGGCCAGAGCCGTCCGGGGGCGGGGTCCATGGTGGTGCGCAGCTGCTCGGCGCGGGTGCCGGTGGCGCGCAGCCGGGTCGCGTAGGGCTCGGCGGCCGGGTCGTGTCCGGCGCCGAGGGTGAGGTCGAGCCAGCGGTGGCGCAGGGGGGTGAAGTCGTCGGGGCCGGCGGGCTCCGGGAGCGCGGGGGCGAACGGCGCGCCCGCCCCGGCCAGCAGGAAGGTCCGGCGTGTGGGGCTCATACGGGCGTGCTACCCGGGTGCCGGTCACGGGCCACGCCGCCGGGTCACAAGCACCCCGGGTGGACGGTGTGCGGGGGTGCGGTGCGCCGGGGCCGTCGTATGACAGGGACCCCGCCGGGGCTCGTGGCTCCGGCGGGGTCCCTGGGTCGGGTGGGTCGCTGGTTGTGGGCGGGGTCCCTGGGTTGGGCGGTCCCCTGGTTGTGAGCGGGGTCGCCGAGTCGGGTGGGCCTCCTGGCCGTGGCCAGGGCCGCTGGTCCGGGCGGCGGGTCGTGCTGGGGGCTCCGGGTCGTGGTCGGGGCCGTCCCGATCCGGCGGGTGCCACCCGGGTGGGGCGACGTGCCGGTCAGGGCGACATCCGGATCAGGGCCGCGTACGGATCAGGGCTGTGTGCCGGTCAAGGCGACGTACGGATCAGGGCCGCGTGCCGGTCAAGGCGACGTACGGATCAAGGCCGCGTCCGGGTCAAGGCGACGTACGGGTCAGGGGGCGCAGTGGAACTTCGCGTCGCCCCAGTCGGCGTGGTCGTTGCCGACCCCGTCGCCGCCGTCACCGACGAGGAGGTCGACGTAGCGGGCGCCGGTGACATCGGCGGTCAGGGACCAGGCGGCGTCGGTGGCGCGCAGGACGGGTGACTCCGCCTTCTTGGCGCTGTCGGCGAGGACGGTGAAGCGGACGGTGCCGCGGCTGGTCTGGACGTCGTCGACGCCGACCTGGGCGGTGAGGGCGGTGCACTTGCCGCCGAGGAAGTAGCGGACGCTGGAAGTGGCGTGGGTGCCGAGGCCCTTGGCGTAGGTGACGCCGCCGATCCGCAGCGGGGAGCCGTCGCCGGTGCCGGTCTCGCCGTTGGAGAGGTCGCGTTCGACGGGGCCCCAGCCGTTGGTGCTGTCGGTCCAGTCGAGGTCGCTGGCCCAGGCGTCGCCGGTGGGCGGCGGCGGCAGGGTCCGGACGGTGGTGGCGGCGGTGAGCGAGCGGGGCGCGCCGTCGACGGTGTAGGTGGCGCGGGCCTTCAGTTCGTAGGGGCGGTAGGCGGCGCCGGCGGGCGGGGTGACCTGCCATTCGGCGGTGATCCTCGCGCCGGGGGCGACCGGTCCGGGGGTGGCGGGACCGGCGGGCTCGGCGCTCCAGCCGTCGGGCAGTTCGAGGGTGATCCGCGGGTCGCGGGCCTCGGTGGACTCGAAGCTGGTGAACGTGGCCGTGACCTTGTTGGGGGCGCCGGGCTCCAGGGCCTGGGAGGCGCCGGTCAGGGCGAGGCGGGCGCAGGCGGGGCGTTCGGTGGCGGGGCCGAGGTCGGTGACGGTGAAGTCGTCGAGGACGAAGTCCGCGCCGTCCTCGGCGTCCTGACGCATCCGCAGGCCGACCCAGGTGTCACCGCAGCCCGCGACGACGTTCTCGGTGAAGGTGCCGGTGGTGCGCCGTTCGGGGACGGGGGTGGCGCGGGTCTCGACCGACTGGGCGGCGCCGCCGGTGTTCTGGTCGTAGCCGGTCACCCAGTCGAAGGAACCGGCGTGGCTGGACTGGTAGGCGAAGTCGATCCGGTAGGCGTTGCCGGGCTTGAGGGGGACGGTGGCGGGGGTGGTGCGGTAGACGAGTCCGCCCTTGTCGCCCTCGTGGGTCTTGAGGGATTCGGCGCCGCCGATGACGTCGTCGACGAGTTTCCCGTTCCAGCCGGACTGGGTGTAGGGCGCGTTCTTCTGGGCGATATGGGTGCGCGGGTCGGTGACGCCGCCCGCGGCGCCCTTGGCGAAGGGGCCCCAGCCCTGGTCGACGTTCTCGAAGTCCTCGTGGACGAGGGTGCCGGACTTGGCGGCGGGGTCGTTGCGGACGATCCGGATGTCGTCGGCGCGGACCTTGGCGCCGGAGCCCGCGGCCGCCTCGACGCGCAGGGTGGTCCGGCCGTCGCGGGGCGCGGTGAAGGTGACCTTGGCGCGCTGCATGTTCGTGCTGTGCCAGTCGCTCGCGGCGACGGTGTTGCGCAGGGTGGAGCGTTCGACGGAGACGGACGCGCCGCCCGCGGTCAAGGTGGTGCGGCGGTCCTTGCCGGGTTCGACCTCAAGCCAGGCGGACGCGGTGTAGCGCTTGCCGGGGGTCAGCCCGCTGATCCGCTGTTCGACGGCGGCCTTGCCGGTGCCGGTGAGGGCGGCGCTGTTGCGGCCGTGGTCGTCCTTGTCGCGGGTGACGGTCCCGGTGGTGCGCCAGTCGTCGAGGCGGGCGTCGTTGAAGCCGGGGTCCTTGACGGGGGTGCCCTCGCCCCAGCGGGGGTCGGCGGCCTTCGGGACGCGGCCGTCCGCGTACAGGACGTAGGGCTGTCCGGCCTCGGCGGTGAGGGTGATCCGGCCGTCCTTGGCGCGGACGGTGCCGGCCTTGACCCGGCCGTTGTCCGTCAGCTTGTGGACGGTGTACGAGGAGCCGGGGACCTCCCAGGTGGTGGTGCCGCCGGTCTTGTTGAAGTGGTAGAGCTTGCGGTTCCTGTCGGTGTGCTTGCCGTGCTTGCCCTGGCGGCCGTCGGCCCAGGGCAGCAGGTAGGTGGTGCCGTCGAGGACCTTGCGGCCGTTGTCGTAGTAGGCGCGGGTGCCGTTCTCGACGGTGCCGCGGACGCCGCCGGTGAGGGCGATGTCGTTGCCCTCCCAGCGCAGGATCTTCTCCTGCTGGAGGTACTTGGCGGGCAGGTCCCGCTCCCAGACCGCGGCGTAGAAGTCGTCCCAGTCGTTCTCGCCGGTCCAGCCCTCGAAGTCCTCCAGGATGGTCTGGCCGAGGACGGGGTCGTTGTTCCAGACGTCCTTCTCGCTGTTGCGGATGAACCGGATGATCTTCGAGTTGAGGCCCTTGTTGGTGACCCCGCCGTAGTTGAGGTCATTGGCCCAGTGGGACCACAGGGACTGCCGTTCGAACTTGTCGGCCCACTCGGTGGAGAGGTTCCAGCCCTGGTCGCGGATGGCCTCGGCGGTCTTCTCGGCGATCCAGCCGTGCGAGTAGTACACATCGACGTAGAGCTGCGAGAGATTGCGGTGGGTCTCGTCGCGCAGTTCCTTGAAGCGGCGGGCGAGCTCCCCGCTGTTCACATCGCGGCGCTGGTCGATGTAGTAGCTCTGGTTGAGCCAGTTCCATCCGGGCTTGTTCTTGTCGACGAGCTTCTCGCTGAAGTTCTTCGCCTCGGGGTACGCCTCGGTGGCGTTGATGTGGACGCCGAAGGTGGCGCCCCACTTCTCGCCGTCCCGCAGCAGCTTGTTGAGGTCGGTGAGGCCGCCCGCGCGCTTGTTGATGTCGCCGCCGTAGTCGGGGTGCGCCGAGTCGTGGCCCTCGGAGGCGTAGCCCTTGAGCATGGCGAGCTGGCCGAGGCCGTCGGTGGCGAGCGAGATCCGTTTGACGTCGTCCAGGGTCCGCAGGAAGGGGTGGGTGGCCTGGCTGGCGAAGTTGAACGGGATATGGGTGATGACCCGGTCGGGGGTGTCGTCGGCGCCGGGCGCCTTGATGCCGATGCCGCGGAAGGCGATCGCGGCGTCCTGCCAGTCGACGGTCCGGTCGGCGTTGGCGTCGGGGGTGACGACGACCTTGGCCCAGGGCAGCGCGTCCTTGCGGGCGGGCGTGGGTGAGCCCTCGCCGCGGTAGGTCCACTGGCCGGACCGGACGCCGACGCGGGTGGAGCCGTCGGCGGCCTTGCGGGCCTGGTGCCAGAAGCGGGCGTTGTCCCCGGCGGTGGCGCCGGACGGCTTGTCGTACGTCGAGTTGGACTCGACGGCGGCGGCGAGCCCGGCGGTGTTGACCAGCGCGTAGGCGGCGCCGCGCGGCGCGTAGGCCGGGGTGGCGGGGGTGACGTCGGCGAAGACGTCGGCCGTGCGGGTCGAGTCGGGGTCGAGCCGGGTGAACGCCGTACGGGCGCCGCCGTCGCCGCTGCCCACGGAGACGAGGTCATGGCCGGGTATGTCGATCGTGCCGACCCGGAACGCCTCGGTGTCGCGGACCGCCGTGACCCGGAAGGTGACGGTACGGCCGCTGACCGACAGCGAGGTGTCGATCTCGACCCCGGGCAGCTCGGGGAAGGTGAGGGTGTACGCGGCCTTGGCGCGCCCGATGTCCGGCGCCGATCCGAGCCGTACGGGCTGGGGCTTGCCGTTGAGGGTGACCTCGGTGATCTCCGCGGTGGAGCCGAGGAGGCGGGCCCCGGTGGCGCGGTCGGTGTACGCGAGGACCCTGGGGAAGTCCTTCGCCACGGTGACGGTGAGCTTGCCGGAGCGGAGCGAGGGGCCGCCGACGGGGTCGGCGGCGGAGGGGGCGGCGTCCGCCGTGGGTGCGGCGGCGGCGACGGGACCGGCCAGGGCGAAGACGGCGGATGAGGCTGCGACCAGCGCACATGCCGTACGGAATCTTCGGGACATGGGGAACTGGGTATCCGCGTCGTCGCCATGGGGTCAACGGACGGGGCGCGTCGCGGCGGCGGCAGTCCAAGTACCGCGTTCCTTTAGTCCAAGTAGGCCCCGCCCGCATCCGCCATCGACGCATACGGAGCGCGTTCGCGCCAGCACACTCCGCTTGCAGTTGAAAGTTGAACGGAATACCGCTAGTGTCATCCTCGTTGAAAGTTCAACCAAAGACCGCTCATCCGGCGGTCACCCCCCACCGCCCCAAGGAGCACACCATGGGTATCTTCGGCCGCAAGAACGCCACCACCGCTGTCGCCACCCCCCAGGCGCCGGGCCCCGGCCTCGCCACCCTGAGCGGCACGTACACCCTCGACACCGCCCACACCACCATCGGCTTCGTGGCCCGCCACGCGATGGTCACCAACGTCAAGGGCGGCTTCCAGGACTTCACCGGCACGCTCGACCTGGACGGCACCGACCCGGCCAACTCCTCCGCCCGTATCGACGTGGAGATGGCAAGCCTGGACACCGGCAACGCCGACCGCGACGGCCACCTCAAGAGCGCCGAGTTCTTCAGCATCGAAGAGCACCCGAAGATGAGCTTCCGCTCCACCTCCACCGAGTTCCTGGGCGGCGACGACTACCGCATCACCGGTGAGCTCTCCCTGCTCGGCACCACCAAGCCGATCACCATCGACCTGGAGTTCAGCGGCGCCGCGACCGACCCGTTCGGCAACGAGCGCGTGGGCTTCGAGGGCAAGGCCGAGCTGCTGCGCTCCGAGTGGGGCCTGACCTGGAACGCCGCGCTGGAGACCGGTGGCGTCCTCGTCTCGGACAAGATCAAGCTGAACTTCGACATCTCCGCGATCAAGAGCGCCTGACCCCCGTCCCGACCCCCCGCCGGAGTCCGCCTCCGGCACCCGGGCCACCGTGCCCCGGACCCACGACGGTCCCCTTCGAGCGCGCCCGCCTTCCGCTTCGCACCACGAGCGAGAAGGCGGGCGCTCGTCTTTTTGCAGTCGCACACCGCTGACCGATAAAGAACCAGCTCGATCCCGGCCATCCATGTCCGAAAGCAGCCTGTCGGGTGACTCCGCGCCTGGCTAGGCTCACGCTGCGCCAATTCAAGGTGCAGAAAACAACAGAATCGCCGGGTGATAAACCGGACCCGGCACGGAGGATTTCCATGCGCGTTTTGAGAAAGTCGATCTCCCTGGCCCTCGCGATACCGGCGGCGGTGACGGTCGTCCTCGGTATGGCGCCGCAGGCGCAGGCCGACGCGGGCACGGGCTGCCCGAACTGGGAGTACGACTGCGGGGAGTTCTACTTCAACAGCCACCAGACCGGATCACGGGTGGTGTTCCGGGGCACGAACGTCCCCGACCTCGCGGGCTACCACTTCCTGACGGCCGGCGCGGGCAAGGGCCAGCTCGTCAAGAACAACGCGGCCTCGTTCCACAACGCCAGCGTGCGCGACGCCGCCGTCTTCTTCAACAGCGGCTACACCGGCCCCTGCGACAGCTTCGCCAAGCGCACCGGCACCGCCCGGCTCAAGAACACGTACAACGACAACGCCTCGCTGCGCTTCGGCGCCGCCCCCTCGAACTGCCACCGCTTCTCCTGACGGCCACGGGACCCGGTCCGATGAGACGACAGGCGCTGTCCGCGCTGGTCCTGGCCCTGCTGCTCGGCTGCTCCCCCGGCGCACCACCGCCGGACGGCACCGCCCGGCCCACCGGCGCGCCCGGCACCGCGACCCATCGGGCCGGCCCCCCGCCCGACCCCGGCGAGAACGGGGCCGGCACGACACTGACCGCCCGGCTCCCCATCGCCCGCTACAGCTACAGCGACGACGAGTACCTCGCGATCACCGCCGCGGAACTGATCCTCGCCCGCGACTGCGCCCGGCGGTACGGGGTCACCTACGACCCGCCGCAGGCCACCGCGGTACTCGCCCCGCCCTTCGCCGACCGCCGGTACGGGATCTCCAGCGCCCGCGAGGCCGCCCGCTGGGGCTACCACCTCCCGCCCCAGCCGGACCCGGCGTCGGACAGTGCGCTGAGCGCCGCCGAACAGCTCGTGCTGTACGGGCGGCGGGCCGACGGGGAATCCCCGCGGGACGCGACGCACCGGGGCCGGCGGGTGCCGGCGCACGGCTGTCTCGGTGAAGGGGTGGAGAAACTCAGGAAACCTTACGAATTCAGCGCAGGTGCGGACGCCGCGAGCCGTATCGCCGCCCGGAGTTTCGTCCGGTCGCGCCAGGATTCCCGGGTACGGGCGGCGCTGACGGAATGGGCCGCCTGTATGCGCGAGAACGGCTTTTCCTACGCCTCCCCCATGGACCCGCTGAAGAATCCGGCATTCCAGAGGAGCGGTATCTCCCGGCAGGAGAAGGAGACCGCCCGAACCGATATCGCCTGCAAACACCGCACACGTCTGCTGGAGACCTGGTTCGAGGCGGAGGCCCGCGTCCAGCGCACCGCGATCGCCGGTGACACCGCCCGGCTGGAACAGCTCCGGGGACTGCATCTGGCGAAGGTGCGGGAGGCCCGCCGGATCGTCGCCGGAGCGGACCGGGACCGGGAGGCCGGTACGGACACCTGACCCCTGCGGGAGCCCGAGCGGGCGGTCGGCGGGGTCCGCTCGGGTACCCGGTCCAGCGGGCGTCAGGGACCCCCGCCCACGCACCCGGACCGATGGGGGTCGGAAACCGCCACCCGGATGCCCAGGGCCGGTGGAGGCCGGGAACCGCGTCCCGGGCGGCGGGAACCGGCGGGGTCCTCAGAAGCCGCCGCCGAAGTCCCCGCCCCCGCCGCCCCCGCCGAAGTCGCCGCCGCCGTCCCCGAAGCCACCGCCGCCGAAGTCGTCCGGGCTGAAGTCCGCGCCGGACACCTCACCGCCGTCGTACCCCGCGCCCGGCCCGAAGTCGCCGTAGCCGGAACCGTAGTCCGCCGCGTACGCGGGACTCGCCATCATCCCGCCGAGCATCGTGCCCACCAGCAGCGTGGGCAGCAGACCCGCGGCGAAGTAACCGCCCGCCCACGGCCCGTACGCCGGGCCCGCGTCGTAGTACGGACGGCGGCCGTGCTCCGTGTCGACCTCGCGGATCATCGGCTCGGCGCCCTCCCGCAGCCGGGCCGCGTCCGCCGCGCACACCGGCACCTCGCGTTCGGCCCCGCCCGCGGGCGCCCAGCGGACGTCCTCGGTGGACGGACCGTGCCGCGGGTCGAAGAAACAGGGGCCCCGGCGCTCCGGGACCGGACGGCCCGCGCGGCGGGCGGCGAGCACCGCCAGCGAGAACCTGCCGTCCTCCAGCGCCCCGGTCACCGGCCGTACGTCCTCCGGGCGCCGGGCGGCGGCCATGGACGACTTCGCCTTCTCGTACGCGTCGAGCGCGTGCTCGTAGTCCCCGCGCATCGCGTCGTCCGCGCCCGCCTCGGCCGGATGGAAGTCCAGCCGGTCCAGTTCCTCGCCGAACGCGGTGATGTCCTCGTCCACCACCACCCGCAGCTTGTCCAGCGCGGCCCGCTGCTCCTCCTCATGACGGCGGCGGTTGCGCCGGGACACCGCGTACAGGCCCGCGCCGCCCAGCACCACGAGGGTGCCGACACCGATCACCGTGCCGGTCGGGAACGACGAACCGGGGTCCCCGCCCCAGGAGGCGGGCGCGCTGCCGCGGGCCGTGGGCAGCGCCCGGTCCACGAAGTCGTTCAGCTGCGCGTTCGCGGAGGCGTCGCCCTCGACGCTGCGCACCAGGTTCCCCACGGCGGTGCGCGACATCACGGCGCTGTCGGCGTGGGCGTCGAAGCGGTCACCGAGGCGCACCGCGTACACCCCGGTGATCCCGGTGTCCGTCCGCAGATCGGTGAAGAGGTCCTTGGTGGGGAAGTCCGCGGGCAGCACCGCGACGAAGACCGGTTTGCCGGCGTCCTCGATCTTCTTCGTGAGGGCGTCCGCGTCCGCGGTGGAGAGCTGGCCCGACGCCGCCGGATCGACGTAGACAGGGCTCTCGCGCAGCGCGTCGGCGACGACGGCGATATCGGTGGCGGTGACGGCCACCGGGGCACCACGGGCGGCCGGAGGGGCGGCCTCGGCGGCGGCGGCCGGGGCCGACAGGGTGAGCACCACGGGCAGCACGGCCGCGGAGATCAGGGCGAGCGCCGGGCCCCGGAGTGACCGGAGTCCTCGCGACAGAACGGCGTCCATACCCTCGACGCTACCCGATGTGCCCGTTGTCACCCTGATGGAGCGGATTCACCGTATTGGTCCGACCACGGTCCCGGGGTGCCTGCGCGGGCACCCCGGGGAGCGGGACTGCTCGCGGGCTACTCCGTCGGCTCGACGCCCGCGCGCAGCAGGCCGTAGGTGTAGGCGTCCTCCAGGGCCTGCCAGGACGCGGCGATGACGTTGTCCGCGACACCGACCGTCGACCAGTCGGCCTCGCCGTCACCCGTGGAGATCAGGACCCGGGTCGTGGACTGGGTGCCGTGGCGGCCCTCCAGGATGCGGACCTTGTAGTCCACCAGCTCGAACTTGGCCAGCTGCGGGTACAGCCGCTCCAGGGCGACCCGCAGCGCGCGGTCCAGCGCGTTGACCGGGCCGTTGCCCTCGGCGGTGGCGACGATCCGCTCGCCCTTGGCCCAGAGCTTCACGGTGGCCTCGTTGGCGTGGCTGCCGTCGGGCCGGTCCTCGGTGATCGCGCGCCAGGACTCCGTACGGAAGTAGCGGCGGGCCCGGCCCTCGGCCTCCTCGCGCAGCAGCAGCTCGAACGACGCGTCGGCCGCCTCGTAGGTGTAGCCCTTCAGCTCGCGTTCCTTGACCCGGTCGACGACCCGGCCGATCAGCTCGCGATCCCCGCCGAGATCGACGCCGAGCTCCTTGCCCTTCAGCTCGATGGAGGCCCGCCCGGCCATGTCGGAGACGAGCATCCGGATGCGGTTGCCCACCAGCTCCGGGTCGATGTGCTGGTACAGGTCCGGGTCGACCTTGATCGCGGAGGCGTGCAGTCCGGCCTTGTGCGCGAACGCGGAGACGCCCACGTACGGCTGATGGGTGGCGGGCGTGAGGTTGACGACCTCAGCGATCGCGTGGGAGACCCGGGTCATCTCCTTGAGCTTGCCCTCGGGCAGCACCTGGCGGCCGTACTTCAGCTCCAGGGCGGCGACCACCGGGAAGAGGTTGGCGTTGCCGACGCGCTCCCCGTAGCCGTTCGCCGTGCACTGCACATGGGTGGCGCCCGCGTCGACGGCGGCGAGGGTGTTGGCGACCGCGCAGCCCGTGTCGTCCTGCGCGTGGATGCCGAGCCGGGCACCGGTGTCGGCGAGGACCGTGGCGACCACGGCGTGGATCTGGGCGGGGAGCATGCCGCCGTTGGTGTCGCACAGGACGACGACGTCCGCGCCCGCGTCGCTCGCGGTGCGGACCACGGCCTTCGCGTACTGCGGGTTGGCACGGTAGCCGTCGAAGAAGTGCTCGCAGTCGATGAACACCCGGCGGCCCTGGGCGACCAGGTGGGAGACGGTGTCGCGGACCATCTCCAGGTTCTCCTCCAGGGTGGTCCGCAGGGCCAGTTCCACATGGCGGTCATGGGCCTTGGCGACCAGCGTGATCACCGGGGCACCGGACTCCAGCAGCGCCCTGACCTGCGGGTCCTCGGATGCCTTGGCTCCGGCGCGGCGGGTCGCGCCGAAGGCGACGAGCTGGGCGCTGCCGAAGGTGATCTCCTGCTGGGCGCGGGCGAAGAACTCGGTGTCGCGGGGGTTGGCACCCGGCCAGCCGCCCTCGATGAACCCCACCCCGAAGTCGTCCAGGTGCCGGGCGATGGCCAGCTTGTCCGCCACCGTGAGGTTGATGCCCTCGCGCTGCGCTCCGTCGCGCAGGGTGGTGTCGAAGACGTGGAAGCTGTCGTCTGTGGGCTGACTGCTCATTGCGGGGTGACTCCTGTCGGGTGCGTGGCTCCGGAATACGTGGCTCCACTTGCCCCCATCCTCGCGTGCTGGTCGCCTCCGGCGGGGTTTGGGTCCCGGAAACGAAAAAACCCCTCGCGGGTGCGAGAGGTCTGCGCGCGGGTCTGGGGCACGGGGCCGCTGACTGCCGGTTGTGCCGGATCAGCGGTCCTGCGGACCGGCGCGCCTGTTGCCGATAATCATGGCGAACGAAAGCACGGGTGGCAGTGTGCCACAGTTCCTGGGCTGCCGTTCCCTGGTCTCACCACCTGGACGGATCGCCTTCGTTGGCGCCTGCGAGGTCCGTCCGGCGGGACGCACTTGTTTGCTGCGCCGTCGCTCGGCGGGTGCGCAGTTCCCCGCGCCCCTTGGGGGCGCTGCCCGCTTACCGTCGTTCTTCGGGTGCGGGCCGGTTCTCGTCTTTTGCGCAGTTCCCCGCGCCCCTTGGGGGGCGCTGCCTGCCTGGTGTTGTCGGTCGGGTGCGGGTGCGCCCTCGTCTGTGCGCAGTTCCCCGCGCCCCTGAGGCGCTGCCCGCTTGCGGTCGCTGTGCGGGTCAGGGGTGGGTGGGGGGCAGGGAGGTGTCCAGGTAGTCCTGGGTGTGGCGTAGGGCGCGGGCGCGGTCCGTGCCGCGCAGGCCGACCGCCACCGGGATGCTGAGCCCGTCGAGGAGGGCCCGCAGCCGCGTGGCGTACCGGTCGATGTCGAGGGAGCGGAAGTCGCCGTGCGAGACGCCTTCGGCGAGCAGGGCGACCAGGTCACGGTGCCAGGCGCTCTCGATGCGGACCTGCCGGTCACGGCTCTCGTCGTCGGCGCTCAGGGACCGGTTCCACACCTCCAGCCACAGCGTCCAGTGCGGGTCGCGGTGACCGTCGGGGAGATACAGGCCCACGAAGGCGTCGAGCCGTTCGCGAGGGGTGCCGGGATCGCTGAGGAGGCGGGCACGTTCGGCGCCGAGACGGCCCTCGCTCCACTCCAGGGTGCGCAGCAGCAGTTCGTCCTTGGTGCGGAAGTAGTACAGGAGGTGGCCGCTGCTCATACCGACCTCGGCACCGAGCGCGGCCATGGTCAGTTTCTCCAGGCCACGCTCGGCGATCATCGTCATGGCGGCGGCCAGTACGTCCTCGCGCGGCGGTGCGTGCTTGCGCGTACGGGCGTGACCGGCCATGTAAGTGCTCCTCGGGTGCTCGGGTCCGGGGTATGGCCCGCGGCAGGGCCGGTCGGAGGGACTGCACCCGCCCCCCGCGAAGATGGTACGGGCGCCCACAAGACCGGAGGCGCCCCAAAGGGGCGCGGGGAACTGCGCAAAGACGAGAACCGGCCCGCACCCGAAGAACGACCACAAGCGGGCGGCACCTCAGGGGCGCGGGGAACTGCGCAAAGACGAGGGCGACCCCGCACCCGAAGAACGACCGCAAGAGCGCAGCATCCAGGGGCGCGGGGAACTGCGCACCCACCGAGCGACGCCACAGGGACAAGCGCGCCCACCCGGACAGACCTGGGAAGCGCAAGCGAAGGCGACCCGCACAGGGACGAGGCGGCCCACCCGGACAGACCCCGAAGCGCAAGCGCGAGCGAAGGCGCCCCGGAGGGACTACCCCAGGTCGTGCATCCATCCGTAGGGGTCCGGGGCCGCCCCGGACTGAAGGGCGAGCAGCGCGCCGCGCAACCGCATCGTGACCTCCCCCGGCTCCCCGGCCCCCTGCGTCCACTCCCCCCGCCGCGACTTGACGGTCCCCACCGGCGTGATCACGGCCGCGGTCCCGCACGCGAAGACCTCCGTGAGCGCGCCGCTCGCAGCGTCCCGCGCCCAGTCCTCCGTGGAGATCCGCCCCTCCTCCGCGTGGTACCCGAGGTCCCGCGCGATGGTGAGCAGCGAGTCGCGGGTGATCCCCGGCAGCAGCGATCCGGTGAGCTCGGGCGTCACGATCCGGTCCCCGTACACGAAGTACAGGTTCATGCCGCCCATCTCCTCGACCCAGCGGTGCTCGACCGCGTCGAGCCAGACCACCTGGTCGCAGCCCTCGGCCGCCGCTTCCTTCTGGGCGACGAGCGACGCCGCGTAGTTGCCGCCGGTCTTGGCGGCGCCGGTGCCGCCCTTGACCGCGCGGACGTAGTCCTCGGAGAGCCACACGGAGACGGGCTTCACACCGCCGGGGAAGTAGGCACCGGCGGGTGAGGCGATGACGATGAAGAGGTACTCGGAGGCGGGCCGCACCCCGAGGCCGACCTCGGTGGCGAACATGAAGGGGCGCAGGTACAGGGACTGCTCCCCGTGGGCCGGCACCCACTCCTTGTCGTGGGTGACGAGCGCGTCGCACGCGGCGATGAACAGATCGGTGGGCAGCTCGGGCATCGCGAGGCGGCGGGCCGAGGTCTGGAACCGCTCGGCGTTGGCCAGCGGCCGGAACGTGGCGACGGTCCCGTCGGGGCGGCGGTACGCCTTGAGGCCCTCGAAGATGGTCTGCGCGTAGTGCAATGTCATGTTCGCGGGGTCGATCGAGAGCGGGGCGTAGGGCACCAGCTCGGCGTCGTGCCAGCCGCGGCCCTCGGTCCACTTGACGGTGACCATGTGGTCGGTGAAGTGGCGGCCGAAGCCGGGGTTGCGCAGGATCGCCTCGCGCTCCTCCTCGGACAGCGGATGCGAGGAGGGCTTCAGCTCGATCGTGGGCGTCGTCATGGGTCGTTGTCCTTCACCGTAGGTTGTGAGGGCCGAGCTCCCGCCTGTCCGTTCGGCTCACGCCCGCGCGTGACGATACTAGGACGTCCGAGCTTCACGGCATACGGGTCGGTACGTGACGTATGCGCGGCCCTGGTTCCGAGTATCGCGCGGTGCGGCCCCGTGACGGGAACGGCCCCGGGATCGATACCGGTACCGGCGGTCCGGCGGGGAGGGGCCGCCGGGCTGTCCGGTCCTGTCCGCGGGTGTCCGCGAGGACAGGAGAAGCCGCCGGGAACCTCACGGTCCGGCGGCTTCCGCCCCGGGGCGGACCCGGGGTTCCGGGGCCTGCCCCGGGACGTGTGACGCGCCGGGTCAGCCGGCTACGCGTGCGGCGAGCGCGTCACCGATCTCGTCGGTGGTGCGGGGGGTGCCGTCGCGCTCGGCGAGGTCGGCGGAGACGGCTTCCTCGATACGCGCGGCCTCGGCCTCCTGGCCGAGGTGGCGCAGCAGGAGGGCGACCGAGAGGATCGTCGCGGTCGGGTCCGCCTTGCCCTGGCCCGCGATGTCGGGCGCGGAGCCGTGGACCGGCTCGAACATCGACGGGAAGGTGCCCGTCGGGTTGATGTTGCCGGAGGCGGCGAGGCCGATCCCGCCGCTGACGGCGGCGGCCAGGTCGGTGAGGATGTCGCCGAAGAGGTTGTCGGTGACGATCACGTCGAAGCGCTCGGGCTGGGTGACGAAGAAGATCGTCGCGGCGTCGACGTGCAGATAGTCGGTGGTGACGTCCGGGTACTCGGCGGCGACCTTGTCGAAGGTGTTCTTCCAGAGGTGACCGGCGTACACGAGGACGTTGTTCTTGTGGACCAGCGTCAGCTTCTTGCGGGGGCGGGCGTTCGCACGCTCGAAGGCGTCACGGACGACGCGCTCCACCCCGTAGGCGGTGTTGAGGCTGACCTCGGTGGCGACCTCGGCGGGCGTACCGGTGCGCAGCGAGCCGCCGTTGCCGGTGTACGGACCCTCGGTGCCCTCACGGACCACGACGAAGTCGATCTCGGGGCGGCCCGCGAGCGGGGTCGCGGTGTTCGGGAAGAGCTTCGAGGGGCGCAGGTTGATGTAGTGGTCGAACGCGAAGCGGAGCTTCAGCAGCAGACCGCGCTCCAGGACGCCGGAGGGCACCGAGGGGTCGCCGATCGCGCCGAGCAGGATCGCGTCGTGCCCCTTCAGGGACTCCAGCTCCGCTTCGGGGAGGGTCTCCCCGGTGCGGTGCCAGCGCTGGGCGCCGAGGTCGTACTCCTTGGTCTCCAGCTTCACATCCTCGGGGAGGACGACTTTGAGGACCTTGAGCCCCTGGGCCACGACCTCCTGGCCGATACCGTCACCGGGGATCACTGCGAGATTGATGCTGCGAGACATGCGCCGCACCCTACTCCCCGTCCCATGTGATGACATGGCATGTCCGTCATTCGGACAGCCCGGTTCGGCGGTCCCGGGCGCGGGTCACGGGGACCCGCGGCGCGCCGGGCGTTTCAGTGTCCGGTGGAGCCGCCGTTGTCGCGGCGGTCCAGCGCGCGCTGGAGGGCGGCGGCGGCGTTCCTGCGCTCGGACTCGTTGGTACGGGGGTGACGGACTCGGCGGACGGTCGTGTCGTTCATGGTGATCTGCTCCTTGGCGTCCGTGAAGCACGGAGAGGGTCGCACGGGAATGAGGAGTCACCGAGATGAGGGCGGGGAGCTGACGCCGCGGGGGTCACCCGCGATGGCGGCGCTCACAACCGCGTCCGCTCGATCGAGCGGTGTGTTCGGCTCCTACAACGCTAAGGGAGGAGCGCGCTTCTGTCCCTACAAGTAGTCGGACTTCCTACTATCTGAGACGGGTTCAGTGTTCTCGCAGGTGGGAGAGGTGTGGGCCCCGCCACATCGGCGCCGGAACGGCGACGCGTGTGCCGCCGCGCCCCCGGATCGAGGGCGCGGCGGCACACGCGTGACGTTCAGTGCGGGCCGCTCCGTGCGGGGCGTGGCGGCCGGGCGGGGCCGGGGTGGCTACCGCGGCCCCGGTGACCGGTGACCGGTCAGTAGGCTTGCAGGAAGTACTTGGTGCGGAAGCCGCTGACCGAGCAGTCGAGGGTGCTCATCGTGCTCGTGTACGTGAAGCCCGAGGGAATGGAGCAGGCCCAGATCCCGGTGGCGGGCGCGCGCAGGAAGTACTTGGTACGGAAACCGCTGACCGAGCAGTCCAGGCTGTTCTGCACACTGCTGTAGGTGAACCCGGTGGGGATCGTGCACGCCCAGAGGCTGTCCGTGGGCGGCTGGACGAAGTACTGGGTCCGGAAGCCGGTCCCTCCGCAGCTCAGGGTGTTCTGGGTGTCGCTGTACGTGTAGCCGGGCGGGATGCTGCAGGACCAGAATCCCGCTGCCGCCCCGGTCGGGCCCGCGGCGGCGGCCGGGCGGCTGTCGGCGGGCCGCTCGGAGGAGGGTGCCGAGGCCGACGCGGCGGTCGGGAACAGCCCGGCGGCCACCATCGCGGCCGCGGCGCCGGAACCGAGCAGGAGCGTGCGGAGTCTCGATCGGATCATGGGTGAGGCACTCCTAGTTGGTCGCACTTCGGACGGAACCAACGGATCGGGCCGCCGGATCGTCCCTCGCTCCGGCGGCCGCAGAACGTGCGTCCGAATGCTCACAGCTGCCCAGGGCGGCCACAAGGGCGGGCCCGGGTGCCAGACCGCTTCCGGCCGTTCTCGGCGACCGGCCGCGCGGGTGTGCGCAGGTGGGACCGGTGCGGGGCGCGGCACCTCGACCCGAACCGCACATCCGCCGGAAGAGGCCCGAAGCGACCGGTGACAGGGCTCTTGCGCGGTGCATGCCGGCGGGGCCGGCGGGCCGGAGCGGTGCACAGGAGTCGTCGGTGGTCACCGGCGGCCCTCACCGACCGCCGGCCCCACCGGCACCTTCCGGGGCGCCTTCTAGATGTCGGCCCCGGGGCGCGGTTCGCGCCACATCGACCACAGCGCGGGTCCGCCGCCCGGCAGCCGCAGTTCCTCGCCGACGGTGAACCCGAAGGGCTCGTAGAAGGGGAGGTTGGCCGCCTTGGAGGACTCCAGCCGGACGGGCATCCCCGCCGCGTCGGCCTTGGCGAGACCCGAGCGCAGCAGCGCGGCCCCCTGTCCCTGGCCCTGGGCGGCGGGGTCGGCGCCGATCACCGCGAGGTACCAGTGCGGTTCCCGGGGCGGGTGCGCGGCGGCGGCCTCGACGGCCTCGCCGAACAGTCCGGCCCGCTCGCCCAGGATGTCCTGGAGTTCCCGCACGGTATCCGCGTCGGGCACGGCCTTGTCCCGCGCCTCGGCCGGCACCCAGAAGGCGGCGGCGGAGCCGGTGAGCTCGCAGACGCCGTTGTGGACGTACTGCCGGGTGAAGAGCGTGGTGAAGTACCGGACCAGCGACTCCTCGCGGGAGGCGTCGTCGGGGAAGAACCAGCGCATCATCGGGTCGTCGTGGAAGGCGCGGGCCAGGGAGCGGCTGATCGGTGCGGCGTCGGCGGCGGCCGCCGTCCTCGGCGTGTTCGTCGTCTGCATGCGTGCATTCTGCATGCAGTTGATCTTCGACGGTGCGGCGGGTCCGGCTCCCCGGTCGCCCGTACCCGTCCCGGCCTCGTCCGGGGGTGGCAGCCCCGGGCTATCCCCGAAGGCTGTCTCCCCCGCCGGGGCCGTGACCGGCAGACTCGGGCCATGACCGATGTGGCACAGCGCTGGAACCCGATCCATGGCGAGCCCTACCGGCCGGTGCCCTACCGGCCGGAGCGGATGCCCGCCGCCGAATCCGTCGCACGCGCCGCCGAGCTGCGGCGGCGGATGGACCAGCGGCGCACGGTACGGCGGTTCGCGCCGGACCCGGTGCCCCCGGAGGTGGTGCGTGACGCGATCGTGTGCGCGGGCACCGCCCCGTCGGGCGCCCATCAGCAGCCGTGGACGTTCGTACTGGTACGCGACCAGGAGGTGCGGCGGCTCATCAGGGACGCCGCCGAGCACGAGGAGCGGGTCTCCTACGACGGGCGGCTCGGTGAGGAGTGGCTCGCGGCGCTGCGCCCGCTGGGCACCGACGGGGTGAAGACGCATCTGACGGACGCGCCCGCGCTGATCGTGGTGTTCCAGCAGCGGTACTGGGTCGGCGCGGACGGCGCCCGGCACAAGCACTACTACGTGGACGAGTCGGTGGGCATCGCCGTGGGGATGCTGCTGACCGCGCTGCATCTGTCGGGGCTGGCGGCGCTGGTGCACACCCCGAGCCCGATGGGTTTCCTGCGGGAGGTGCTGGGCCGTCCGGCCAACGAGAAGGCGTTCGCGGTGATCCCGGTGGGCTATCCCGCCGCCGACTGCGAGGTGCCGGGGCTGGTCCGCAAGTCGCTGGACCAGGTGCTGGTGGAGATCTGAGCGGGCCCGAACATGGAGACCGCCCCGGACCCTGGCTGGGGGGCCGGGGTCCGGGGCGGTGCTTGTGGCCCGCGCGCGGACCGGGGGGTGGTCCGCGCGCGGGCGGGGCGGTGGCTGGGCTGGGAAGGGAGCCACCGCCGGAGGGCGGCCGGGTGAGGACCGCCCTGGTCGGGTCAGCCCATGTGCGGGTAGGTGTAGTCGGTCGGCGGGACCAGGGTCTCCTTGATGGCCCGGGTCAGGGTCCAGCGCTGGAGGTTCTGGGGGGCGCCGGCCTTGTCGTTGGTGCCGGAGGCACGGCCGCCGCCGAAGGGCTGCTGGCCGACGACGGCGCCGGTCGACTTGTCGTTGATGTAGAAGTTGCCCGCGGCGTACCGCAGCTTCTCCATCGTGTGGGCGACGACCGCGCGGTCACCGGCGACGACGGACCCGGTCAGCGCGTAGTCCGAGACGGACTCCATCTGGTCGAGCATCGCGTCGTACCGGTCGTCCTCGTACACATGGACGGCGAGGAACGGGCCGAAGTACTCGGTGGTGAAGACCTCGTTGGCCGGGTCGGAGCACTCGACGACGGTCGGGCGGACGAAGTAGCCCACCGAGTCGTCGTACGTGCCGCCCGCGACGATGGTGCAGGTGTCGTCGGCCTTGGCGCGGTCGATGGCGGCCTTGTTCTTGGCGAAGGACCGCTCGTCGATGACGGCGCCGATGAAGTTCGACAGATCGGTGACGTCACCCATGGCGAGTCCGTCGATCTCCGCCGCGAACTCCTCCTTGAAACCGGAGTTCCAGATCGAGGCGGGGATGTACGCGCGGGAGGTCGCGGAGCACTTCTGGCCCTGGTACTCGAAGGCGCCCCGGGTGAGGGCCGTCTTCAGGATGCCGCGGTCGGCGGTGGGGTGCGCGACGACGAAGTCCTTGCCGCCGGTCTCGCCGACGAGACGCGGGTAGGTGCGGTACTTGCCGATGTTCTCGCCGACCGTCTTCCACAGGTGCTGGAAGGTGGGGGTGGAACCGGTGAAGTGGATGCCCGCGAGGTCCCGGTGGTGCAGGGCGACCTCGGAGACGGCGATGCCGTCGCCGGTGACGAGGTTGATGACGCCCTTGGGCAGCCCGGCCTCCTCCAGCAGACGCATCAGCAGCACGGCGGCGTGGGTCTGGGTCGGGGACGGCTTCCACACCACGACATTGCCCATCAGGGCGGGCGCGGTCGGCAGGTTGCCCGCGATGGCCGTGAAGTTGAACGGCGTGATCGCGTAGACGAAGCCTTCGAGCGGGCGGTGGTCGAGGCGGTTCCACACACCGGGCGAGTTCGCCGGGGGCTGCTCGGCGAGCAGGTCACGGGCGTACTTGACGTTGAAGCGCCAGAAGTCGACGAGCTCGCAGGGGGTGTCGATCTCCGCCTGCTGGACGGTCTTGGACTGCCCGAGCATCGTGGACGCGGCGAGCGTCTCGCGCCAGGGGCCGGCGAGCAGGTCGGCGGCGCGCAGGATGATCGCGGCGCGGTCGTCGAAGGACAGCGCGCGCCAGGCCGGAGCGGCGGCCAGGGCCGCGTCGACGGCGTCCTGGGCGTCCTGCTTCGTGGCGTTGCGGTAGGTGCCGAGGACGGCCTTGTGGTTGTGCGGCTGGACGACCTGGAAGGTGTCACCGCCGCCCATCCGCCGCTCGCCGCCGATGGTCATCGGCAGGTCGACCGGGTTCTCGGCCAGTTCCTTGAGCTTCACTTCGAGGCGGGCGCGCTCCGGGGAGCCGGGCGCGTAGCCGAGCACCGGCTCGTTGACCGGGGCGGGGACCTGGGTCACAGCGTCCATGGGTTCCGTGTCTCCTAAAGGGTCGGGAGGGGTCGGGGAGCGCTCAGCCCTTGGTGAGGATGGAGCGGGCGAAGAACAGCAGGTTCGCGGGCTTCTCCGCGAGACGCCGCATGAAGTAGCCGTACCAGTCGGTTCCGTACGCGGTGTAGACGCGCATGCGGTGTCCCTCGGCGGCCAGCCTCAGGTGTTCCTCGCTGCGGATGCCGTAGAGCATCTGGAACTCGTACTCGTCCAGTTTGCGCCCGGCGCGCCGGGCGAGGTCCTGGGTGATGGAGATCAGGCGCGGGTCGTGGGACCCGATCATCGGGTACCCCTCGCCCTCCATCAGGATGCGCAGGACCCGGACGTACGCCTTGTCGATCTCGGCCTTGTCCTGGTGGGCGACGGTCGCGGGCTCCTTGTAGGCGCCCTTCACGATCCGTACCCGGCAGCCCTCGGCGGCGAGCCGGCGGGCGTCGTCCTCGGTGCGGAAGAGGTACGCCTGGATGACGCAACCGGTCTGCGGGAAGTCCTCACGCAGCGCGGAGTGGATGGCGAACATCGAGTCGAGGGTGGTGTGGTCCTCGGCGTCCAGGGTGACGGTGGTGCCGATCGCGGCGGCGGCTTCGACGACGGGCCGCACATTGGCGAGCGCCAGCTCGTGGCCGCCCTCCAGGGCCTGGCCGAACATGGACAGCTTCACCGACATCTCGGCGCGCTCACCGAGCCCGAGGTCTTCGAGCTGCCCGATCAGCTCCAGATAGGCGTCACGGGCGGCGAAGGACTGCTCGCGGGTGGTGATGTCCTCACCGACGACGTCGAGGGTGACCTCCAGGCCCCGCTCGGCGGCCTCGCGCACGATCGGGATCACCTGGTCGACGGTCTCACCGGCGATGAACCGGGCCACGACCTGCTTGGTGCCCGGTGCCGCCGACACGAAGCGGCGCATCCGGTCGCTGCGCGAAGCGGCGAGAATCACGGGACCCAGCACGGGCCACCTCCACGGAGAGAGACGAACAGACCGTGCCCGGGACGGTCCGGCACGGGGGCTGAACGCTGCGGGTACGGCGGAAGAACCTCCGTGAAACCTAGGGATCGCTCCGATCCTGGGCCATCGACAGCTGTCACGCATCCGTGCCCGCGATCTCAGACATCTGTATGAGGAAGGGGCGGATGTGCCGGATGATGGGAGTCGTGAAGGGCGACATGGACGACCACCAGGAGCTCGTCGACGAGATCTCGGCGCTGCTCGGAGCCCCCGCGACCCTGGAGAACCGGGACTTCCGGCTGATCGCGTTCGGCGCCCACGACAGCGACGACGACAGCGCCATGGACCCGGTCAGGACCCGTTCGATCCTCACCCGGGGTTCCACCGCGGCGGTCCGCGCCTGGTTCGAGGGGTTCGGCATCACCCGGGCGACCGGCCCGGTCCGGATCCCGGCGGCCCCGGAGGCGGGGGTGATGCGCGGCAGGATCTGTCTGCCGGTACGCCATCGGGGTGTCGTCCTCGGCTATGTGTGGCTGCTGGACGACGATCCCGGGCCGTCCGACGCGCGGCTCGCCGCCGCGATGGACGTCGCCGCGCGGATCGGCGTCCTGCTCGCGGACGAGGAACAGGCGGGCGCGGACCTCACCCGTGAGCTGCGGGCCGTGCTGACGGCGGAGCGCGGCTGGCAGCGGGACATGGCCACCTCCGCGCTGCGCACGGCGCTGGGCGCCCGCGCCGACGGGCTGCACACGGTCGTGTGCGTCGCGCCCTGGGCGGCCCCGGACGGCTCCGCACAGCCGCTGCCGTCCGCCCGCTCGCTGCCCGCCGCGACCGCGCTGTGCGCGCTGCCCTGGGGTCCGGACGGCCAGGCACTCGCCGTCCTGGTACGGCTGCGCACCCCCGACGACCCGGGTCCGGCCGTGGCGGTCGCCGCCCGGCTGCGGGACACGGTGGCGGGCCCGCCGCCCGGACGGCGGCCCGCCGCCTCCCGTACCCCGGCGGACGGCGCCCCGATGGCCGGGGTCGGTGACCTCCGCCGTGAGCTGGCGGATCTGGCGACCGCGTGGCAGGAGGCCGCGGCGGCGGCCCGGGCGGCGCTGGCCGAGCCCCGGTTCGGTCCGGTGGCCGAGTGGTCGGCCATCGGCCCGTACCGGCTGCTGACGGCCCTGCCCACCGGTGGCCCCGCCGACCCGGCGGCCCGGGAGCTGCTGACCCCCGCGCACCAGGAACTCGCCCGTACCGCCGAGGTCTATCTGGACCTGTCGGGCCAGGCGGGCCGCACCGCCGCCGAACTCGGCATCCACCGCCAGACCCTGTACTACCGGCTGTCCCGCGTCGAACAGCTCACCGGACTGCGCCTCGACGACGGCGAGGACCGGCTGCTGCTGCACATGGCCCTCAAGGCGGCCCGGCTGGAGCGCACCGGCGGGAGCGCCGTCAGACGGCCGGCAGCGCCTTCTTGAACACCTCGAAGAGGGCCAGGTAGTTCTGCTCGCCATGGCCCTCGGCCACCGCGCGCCGGGCGATGTCCCGCATCAGGAGCGGCTGTTCGGTATGGACGCCCTGCTCCGCGCTGGTGTGGGCGATGTGCTCCAGCGCGTTGAGGTTCATCTCCATGGTGCCGAGGTCACCGGGGTAGTGGGACCGGTCCAGATCGGGCGCCTGGGCGAGCAGGGACGCGGGGTCCACCACTGCGGGCATGAACCAGCCGAGCGCGAGTTCCGCGAACCCGGTGGCCGTGACACCGGCCGAACCGACCAGGGCGGTAGCGTGCAGCCAGCCGTTCATCGTCGCGTACATCATGGTGAGCAGCGCCGCGTTGTGGAGCACCGCGAGGCCCGGGTCGGTACCGAGGTAGCGGGGGTCCCCGAGGGTGGCGAGCGCGTCGCGGTGCCGGTCGAAGGCGTCGCGGGCCCCGCTGTACAGGAACACCGCGCCGGGCTCGCCGACAAGCGGCGGCGGCACCATGATCGCCCCGTCGAGGTAACCGGCGCCGTGCCCGGCGGCCCAGTCGGCGGCGGTACGGGCCTCGTCGGGGGTACCGGAGTTGAGATTGACGAGGAAGCTGTCCGCGAGGACGGCGGCGGCCGGGTCGAGGACGTCGTACAGGGTCGCGTAGTCCTTGAGACAGACGACGGTGACGGGACTGGCGGCCACCGCGTCGGCGGCGGTCGGCGCGCGCCGGGCGCCCCGGGCGACGAGGTCGTCGGCGCGTGTGGGGGTCCGGTTCCAGACGGTGAGGGAGTGGCCCCTGTCGAGCAGGGTTTCGGCGAGCGCGAGGCCCATCGGGCCGAGGCCGATCACGCTGACGGGGCCCGCGGGCTTGCTGTGCTGGGGAGTTGACGTCTGTGAGGTCATGCGTGGCACGCTAGGGTCTGACATCGATGTGAGAGTCAAACCGGACTTGTGTGGTGACCGTCACGTGCGTATGGGGGACTTTTCCCGACGGACCGGAGTGAGCCAGCGACTGCTGCGCTACTACGAGGAACAGGGGCTGCTCACGCCCCGGCGGCTGCCCAGCGGGTACCGCGAGTACGACGAGCCGGACCTCCGTACGGTCCGGGCGATCCGCGTCATGCTGGCCGCCGGGCTCACCACCCGTGTCATCGGTGAGCTGCTGCCATGCACGGTGGACGACGGCGAAGGCCCGGTGGTCGCCTGCTCCGGACTCCTCCCCGATCTGGAGCGGGAGCGCGACCGGCTCGACGACACGATCTCCGACCTGCTGGCCGCGCGCGAGGCGCTGGACTCCCTGATCCAGGTGACACCGGAGCGGGACGAGGCCACCGGCGAGGAGGTCTGCTGGGTGGACACCCCGCGGGAGGTCGCCGTCCCCTGATCCGCCGTCCCGTGAGCCGGTGATCCGGGAGCCGGTGAGTGGTGCTCCGGGAGCGGGAGGGTCAGGCGCCGCCGGTGTCCGTCGTACGCGCGGCGGTGTCCGGGTCGGCGGTGGTGTCCACGTCCGCGAGGGCGCCCGTCCCCGGGTCGGCGGCCGTGTCCGGTACGCCCCCGGCGTCCGTGATGACCCGGCGCAGCCCCTCGGTGAGTTCCTTGGCGCTGGGGGCGGTGGCCGGGTCGAACAGCCACTGCACCAGCAGCCCCTGGAGCAGCGTCACATAGAAGGCGCCCTGGCTGCGGGCCGCCGGGTCGTCGGGGTCGGGTTCCGGGCCGCCGACGAAGAGCGGCATCAGCCCGGTACGCGCGGAGCCCGTGGCGGCGGCGAGGTGTTCCCGTACGCCCGGCAGACCGTCGCCGAGGAACGAGACCTCCAGGCTGAGCCGCCAGATCCGCCGGTCCCGCGAGAACGTGTGGATCACGTTCTCCCAGGTCTTCTCGAAGCGTTCGAGCGAGCCGTCCCCGTCGGGTACGCGGTCCTCCCCCAGCCCCTCGAACGCGTCCCCGACCGCGCCGATCATCGCCACGTACGCCTGTGCCAGCAGGGCGTCCTTGGAACCGTAGTGGTAGCCGATGGACGCCAGATTGGTCCCGGACTCCTTGACGATGTCGCGCGCGGTCGTCCGTGTGAAGCCCTTCTCCAGCAGACAGCGCTTCGCGCCTTCGAGCAGATCCTCACGGTGTCCCATGGCGCGCAGCGTACCCCCGGACGACCGGCATGGACATCCGTCCCATACAAACGTTCCATACGTACGTATTAAACGCTCGTACTAGACAACCGTCTTACACGCTCGTACAGTCCTGCCCATGATGAATCCCGCACCCGGTGCCGCCGGGCCCGGACCCATGTCCGCGCCCCGGGCCGGACGCCGTGAGTGGACCGCGCTGGCGGTCCTGATGCTGCCCCTGCTGCTGGTCTCGATGGATGTGTCCGTGCTCTACTTCGCCGTCCCGGCGATCAGCGCGGACCTCGCCCCGAGCGGCACCCAGCAGCTCTGGATCTTCGACATCTACGCCTTCGTGCTCGCCGGCCTGCTGATGACCATGGGCTCCATCGGTGACCGCATAGGACGCCGCAGGCTGCTGCTGATCGGCGCGGTCGCGTTCGGCGCGGCATCGCTGGCCGCGGCCTACGCGAACAGCGCGGAGATGCTGATCGCCGCCCGCGCGATCCTCGGCATCGGCGGCGCCACCCTCATGCCGTCCACCCTGGCCCTGGTCCGCAGCCTGTTCCGGGACCCGGCCCAGCGCGCCAAGGCCATCGGGGTGTGGTCCGCGGTGATGACCGGCGGGGTCGCGCTCGGCTCGGTGATGAGCGGGGTCCTCGTCGAGTACTTCTGGTGGGGCTCGGTGTTCCTGGTGAACCTGCCCGCCATGGCACTGCTGCTCGTCCTCGCGCCGCTGCTGATCCCCGAGTCCAAGGACCCCGCCCCCGGCCGCTTCGACCTGCTGAGCGTGCCCCTGTCGATGGCCGCCGTGCTTCCCCTGGTGTACGGCCTGAAGGAGATCCCCTCCGAGGGCTTCGAAACCCCGTACGTACTGTCCCTGGTGGCCGGCCTGGTCTTCACCGTCCTGTTCGTGATCCGTCAGCGCACGGCCGCGTCACCGCTGATCTCCCCCGCGCTGTTCCGGGGCCGCGGCTTCGGCCCCGCGGTGACCCTGAACTCCCTCGCGATGTTCGCGATGATGGGCTCCGCGTACTTCACCACCCAGTACCTCCAGTCCGTGCTCGGCAAGAGCGCCCTGGAGGCCGCGCTGTGGTCGCTGCTGCCCTCGGTCGTGATCGGGGTCGTCGCGCCCCTCACCACCGCCGTGGTGCAGCGCGGTGCGCCCCGCGCCCATGTCGTGGCCGCCGGGTTCATGATCTCGGGGGGCGGCTTCCTGCTGCTCTCGCTGGCCGGCACGGACGACCTGTGGCTGGTGCTCGCCGGATCGGGCGTCCTGGCCTGCGGGATCGTCGCGGTGATGGCCCTGATGACGGATCTGGCCCTCGGCGCGACCCCGCCGGAGCGCGCGGGCTCGGCGTCCTCCCTGCTGGAGACCGGGCAGGAGTTCGGCGGCGCGCTGGGGATGGCGGTGCTCGGCTCGATCGGTACGGCCGTCTTCCGGCACCGGATCGAGGACGGCTCCCCCGCCGGTGTCCCGGACGCGGCGCACGAGACCCTCGGCGGTGCCCTCGTGGCGGCCGGGCACCTGCCCGGACCGGTGGGTGACGCTCTGGCAGCCGTCGCCCGGGAGGCCTTCACGGACGGCATGCGGGCCGCGGCGCTCGGCGGCGCGACGGCGCTGATGATCGCCACCGTGCTGGCCCTCACCCTGCTGCGACGGGGACCCGGCCCGGCCCACGCCTGCCGGGACAAGAACCACGAAGCCGGACGACAGGCCGTCTAGGGCCTCTCGTCCGGCTCGGGGAGAACTGGACGGGTCCGGTCGCCACAGGGGGGCGACCGGACCCGTCCGGGTCATACGGGGGCGGCTCAGCCGGTGAGGTTCACCGAGCGGGCGGACACCGCGCCGATCTCCTCGCCCAGCTCCGCGAGGACGGTGGGCGACACCGTGTCGTCGACGGTGAGGACCGCGAGGGCCTCGCCCCCGACCGCCGCACGCGAGACCTGCATACCGGCGATGTTGATACCCGCCTCACCGAGGACACGGCCGACCGCGCCGACGACACCCGGACGGTCCGCGTACTTCAGGACGACCATGTGGTCGGTGAGCGCCAGATCGATGTCGTGCTCACCGATCGCGACGATCTTCTGGTGGTGCTTGGGCCCGGCCAGGGTGCCGGAGACCGAGATCTCCTGACCGTCCCCGAGGGTGCCGCGCACGGTCACCACATTGCGGTGGTCGGGCGACTCGCTGGAGGTCGTCAGCCGGACCTCCACCCCGCGCTCCTGCGCGAACAGCGGGGCGTTCACATAGGACACCGTCTCGTCCACGACGTCCTCGAACACCCCCTTCAGGGCGCTCAGTTCGAGAACCTTCACATCGTGCTGGGTGATCTCGCCGTAGACCTCGACATCGAGCCGGACGGCGACCTCGCCCGCCAGCGCGGTGAAGATCCGGCCCAGCCGCTCGGCCAGCGGCAGACCCGGCTTGACGTCCTGCGCGATGACCCCGCCCTGGACGTTCACCGCGTCGGGCACCAGCTCACCGGCGAGCGCGAGACGCACGGAACGCGCGACGGCGATACCCGCCTTCTCCTGCGCCTCGTCGGTGGAGGCCCCGAGGTGCGGGGTGCAGACGACCTGGTCGAACTGGAACAGCGGGGAGTCCGTGCAGGGCTCCTTGGCGTAGACGTCCAGACCGGCGCCCGCGACCCGGCCCTCCTTCAGCGCCGAGTACAGCGCCTCCTCGTCGACGATGCCACCGCGCGCGGCGTTCACGATCCGGACCGACGGCTTCACCTTGTGCAGCGCGTCGTCACCGATGAGGCCCAGCGTCTCGGGCGTCTTCGGGAGGTGCACGGTGATGAAGTCCGAGACCGCCAGCAGCTCGTCCAGCGAGAGGACCTTCACGCCCATCTGCGCGGCACGCGCGGGCTGCACATACGGGTCGTACGCGACGACCTTCATGCCGAACGCGGACATCCGCTGCGCGACGAGCGCCCCGATGCGACCGAGGCCCACGACCCCGAGGGTCTTCTCCGCCAGCTCGACGCCGGTGTACTTGGAGCGCTTCCACTCGCCGTTCTTGAGGGCGGCGTTGGCCTGCGGGATGTTGCGCGCGGTGGCCACCAGCAGACCACAGGCCAGCTCGGCGGCCGTGACGATGTTGGAGGTGGGCGCGTTGACGACCATCACGCCGGCCTTGGTGGCCGAGGACACGTCGACGTTGTCGAGACCGACGCCCGCGCGGGCGACGACCCGCAGCTTGCGGGCCGCGGCGATGGCCTCGGCGTCGACCTTGGTGGCCGAGCGGATCAGGATGGCGTCGACATCGGCGATGGCGGGCAGCAGTTCGGCGCGGTCGGCGCCGTTGCAGTGCCGGATCTCGAAGTCGGGCCCCAGCGCGTCGACAGTCGCGGGCGACAGCTCTTCAGCGATGAGTACGACCGGTTTGCCGTTGGCAGCAGTGCTCACGTGAGTCCTCACAAGTCCATTGCGGACGGCCGTCCCGACGGCCGCAGGCGGTGGAGGGATGCTTGCCGCGTGGAAGACGCACGACGCTGTGGGCCTGACGCGTATGTGCTGTGCAGTGTAGTGGCGGAACGGGTCCCGTTTTCCGCCGCGCAGTAAGGATCACCCTTCCGTGGCTGGACGGACTGGACAATCCCGCGCCGTCGCCTGCGCTTCAGAGGTCCGCCCGCCTGGACGCGGGTCGCCTTCGCTCGCGCTTCTGGGTTTCTTGTGCCGGGCGTACTTGTTCGCTGCGCCGTCGCTCGGTGGGTTCGCGCAGTTCCCCGCGCCCCTTTGGGGCGCGTTCTGCTTGTTCTTCGGGTCGGTGCCGGTCGGGATTCTCCGTCCTCGATCCGACACGCTCGGTACGACGCTTCCTTGCCCGACTGAAGAGCATCGGAGTCTGCGAGCAGAGATTCCCGCCCACCCCCTCCCGCAGCCGAGCGCCTGCGAGAGGAGGAGGGTTTGAACCCCGGCCCCGGTCGCTGACAGCCCGCACCCTGATCGCCGGCCCCAGCTGGGCGCCCCCAAAGGGGCGCGGGGAACTGCGCAAAAACGAGGGCGACCCGCACCCGAAGAGCTACCGCAAGGGGGCAGCATCCAGGGGCGCGGGGAACTGCGCACCCACGAACGACGGCACAGGAACGAAGTACGCCCAGCCGGGCAGACCTAGGAAGCGCAAGCGAAGGCGACCCGCACAGGTACCCCGGGGCCGCCGCACGGCAAGACGCGGATACGGCCCCCGAAGGACACCGCACCCGCGCCGGACGGCGTTACGCCTCCTCGTCCACCCAGCTCATGAGCTTGCGCAGCTCCTTGCCGGTGGTCTCCAGCAGGTGGTCCTCGTCGGCCTTCTTGTACTTGTTGTACTCCGGCAGCCCGGCCTCGTACTCCTTCATCCAGTTGTTGGCGAAGGTGCCGTCCTGGATCTCGCCGAGGACCTTCTTCATCTCGGCCTTGGTGTTGTCCGTGATGATCCGCGGGCCGGTGACGTAGTCGCCCCACTCGGCGGTCTCGGAGATGGACCAGCGCATCTTCTCCAGGCCGCCCTCGTACATGAGGTCCACGATGAGCTTCAGCTCGTGCAGGCACTCGAAGTACGCGATCTCGGGCTGGTAACCGGCCTCGACCAGGGTCTCGAATCCGGCCTTGACCAGCGCGGACGCGCCACCGCAGAGAACGGCCTGCTCACCGAACAGGTCGGTCTCGGTCTCCTCGGTGAAGGTCGTCTTGATGACGCCCGCGCGGGTGCCGCCGATGCCCTTGGCGTACGAGAGGGCGAGCGCGAAGGCCTTGTCCGTGGCGTCCTGCTCGACGGCGACGATACAAGGAACGCCGCGGCCCTCCTCGTACTGGCGGCGCACGAGGTGGCCCGGGCCCTTGGGGGCGACCATGCACACGTCGACGCCCGCCGGGGGCTTGATGAAGCCGAAGCGGATGTTGAAGCCATGGCCGAAGAACAGCGCGTCGCCGTCCTTCAGGTTGTCCTTGATGGACTCCTCGTAGACCTTGCCCTGGATCGGGTCCGGCACGAGGATCATGATCACGTCGGCCTCGGCGGCCGCCTCGGCGGGCGTCACCACGCGCAGGCCCTGCTCCTCGGCCTTGGCCTTGGACTTGGAGCCCTCGTGCAGCCCGACGCGGACATCGACACCGGAGTCGCGCAGCGACAGCGCGTGGGCGTGGCCCTGGCTGCCGTATCCGATGACGGCGACCTTGCGCCCCTGGATGATGGACAGGTCGGCGTCGGCGTCGTAGAACAGCTCGGCCACTGGGATTCTCCTTGATTCTGCCGGTGCGGCGGTTGTGCGTCCCACCGTACGACCGGTGGGGGTGTCGGGGTTCCGGGGTCTCGCGATGCGGGCGCGCGCGTGGGGTGGTACGCGCGCGGGAGCCGTCGTGGGAGGGCGCCCGCGCGGGTGATGCACCACCCCACGCGCGCGGAGGGTCCCGCGCACATGAGGGTCCGGGTCCGGGCCGTGGGGCCCGGTCCGGGCCGCTCACGGCCCGGCACGACCGGCCTGGTGGGCCGGGTGGTGACGGTCTCAGGCCGATCGGTCCAGGGCCCGCAGCGAGCGGTCCGTGATGGAGCGCGAGCCCCGGCCGATGGCGATGGTGCCGGACTGGACGAGCTCCTTGATGCCGAACGGCTCCAGCATCTTGAGCATCGCCTCCAGCTTGTCACTCGATCCGGTGGCCTCGATGGTGACGGCCTCGGGTGAGACGTCGACCGTCTTGGCGCGGAACAGCTGGACGATCTCCACGACCTGGGAGCGGGTCTCGTTGTCGGCGCGGACCTTCACCAGGACGAGCTCGCGCTGGATCGCCGAACCGGGCTCCAGCTCCACGATCTTGAGGACGTTGACGAGCTTGTTGAGCTGCTTGGTGACCTGTTCGAGGGGGAGTTCCTCGACATTGACCACGATGGTGATGCGGGAGATGTCGGGGTGCTCGGTGACACCGACCGCGAGCGAGTCGATGTTGAAGCCGCGGCGGGAGAACAGCGCGGCGATCCTCGCGAGGATGCCGGGGGTGTTCTCGACCAGGACCGAGAGCGTGTGCTTGGACATGACGGTCATTCTCTTCCTGCCTCAGTCGTCTTCCGGGCCTCAGTCGTCCTCGTTGTCGCCGAAGTCGGGGCGGACATCGCGGGCGGCCAGGATGGTGTCGTTGGAGGTCCCGGCGGCGACCATCGGCCACACCATGGCGTCCTCGTGGACGATGAAGTCGACGACCACGGGGCGGTCGTTGATGGCGTTGGCCTCCGCGATGACCTTGTCGAGGTCGTCGGGGGACTCGCAGCGCAGCGCGACACAGCCCATGGCCTCGGACAGCTTCACGAAGTCCGGGACCCGGGTGCCTCCGGCGGGCTTGCCGGGGACGGCCTGGCCGTCGCCCTGGGCGTCGTCCGGCCCGCTGTGCAGGACGGTGTTGGAGTACCGCTGGTTGTAGAAGAGGGTCTGCCACTGGCGGACCATCCCGAGGGCGCCGTTGTTGATGATGGCGACCTTGATGGGGATGTTGTTGAGGGC
This sequence comes from Streptomyces uncialis, assembly GCF_001905345.1. Taxonomy (GTDB): domain Bacteria; phylum Actinomycetota; class Actinomycetes; order Streptomycetales; family Streptomycetaceae; genus Streptomyces; species Streptomyces uncialis. The sequence continues at coordinate 146,110 of NZ_LFBV01000009.1, read as the reverse complement.
GCAGGTGGTGAGTTCCTGATTGGTCATCTGGAAGCAGCCGTCGCCGTCGACCGCCCACACCGTGCGTCCGGGCTGCCCCGCCTTGGCGCCCATCGCGGCGGGGACCGCGTATCCCATGGTCCCGGCGCCGCCGGAGTTCAGCCAGGTGGCGGGCTTCTCGTACTGGATGAAGTGGGCGGCCCACATCTGGTGCTGGCCGACGCCCGCGGTGAAGATCGTTCCCTCGGGGGCGAGTTGGCCGATCCGCTCGATGACGTGCTGCGGGGACAGGGTGCCGTCCTCGGGCTGCGTGTAGCCGAGCGGGTAGTTGTCGCGCCAGCGGTTGAGGTCGTTCCACCAGGCGGTGTAGTCCCCGGTGTGACCGTCGGTGTGCTCCTTCTGGACGGCCTGGACGAGGTCGGCGATGACCTCGCGCGCGTCCCCGACGATCGGCACGTCCGCGGCGCGGTTCTTGCCGATCTCGGCGGGGTCGATGTCCGCGTGGACGATCTTGGCGTACGGGGCGAAGCTGTCGAGCTTGCCGGTGACCCGGTCGTCGAAGCGGGCGCCGAGGGCGACGATCAGGTCGGCCTTCTGGAGCGCGGTGACGGCGGCGACCGAACCGTGCATGCCGGGCATGCCGACATGCAGCGGGTGGCTGTCGGGGAACGAGCCGAGCGCCATCAGGGTGGTGGTGACGGGCGCGCCGGTCAGCTCCGCGAGGACCTTCAGCTCGGCGGTGGCTCGGGCCTTCATGACGCCGCCGCCGACGTACAGGACGGGCCGCTTGGCCTGGGTGATCAGCTTGGCGGCCTCGCGGATCTGCTTGGCGTGCGGCTTGGTCACCGGGCGGTAGCCGGGCAGGTCCTGGGCGGGCGGCCAGCTGAAGGTGGTCCGCGCCTGGAGGGCGTCCTTGGCGATGTCGACGAGGACGGGCCCGGGGCGGCCGGTGGAGGCGATGTGGAACGCCTCGGCGATCGTGCGGGGGATGTCCTCGGCCTTGGTGACCAGGAAGTTGTGCTTGGTGATCGGCATGGTGATGCCGACGATGTCCGCCTCCTGGAAGGCGTCCGTACCGATCGCGGCGGAGGCGACCTGACCGGTGATCGCGACGAGCGGCACCGAGTCCATGTGCGCGTCCGCGATCGGGGTGACCAGATTGGTGGCGCCCGGCCCGGAGGTGGCCATGCAGACCCCGACCTTGCCGGTGGCCTGCGCGTACCCGGTGGCCGCGTGACCGGCCCCCTGCTCATGGCGGACGAGGATGTGACGCACCCGCCGGGAGTCCATCATCGGGTCGTACGCGGGCAGGATCGCACCTCCGGGAATGCCGAACACCGTGTCGGCCCCGACCTCCTCCAGGGAGCGGATGAGGGACTGCGCGCCCGTGACGTGCTCGACGGCGGACTGTCCTCCGGATCGGGGCCGCGGATGCGGATGGTGGGCCCCGGTGGCCTGCTCGGTCATCGTCATTCTCTTCTCGATGCTGAGGGGGTTTTTGCGAGGGTTGTACGGAGTGGTGCGGGTCTGGGTCGCGTGGTCGGTGGGGCGCCGGTGCAACAAAAAACCCCTCGTGCCGTGAGGCAAGCGAGGGGAGCGCGCCGGGTGCGTTCGCCGGGTGTGTTGGGCTACCCGGCTTCAGCCGACGCGCTGTCCAAGTACGAGAATTCGGGTGCGCATGGCTCAGACCCTCTCCCCGGCACGCAACCCCTGTCAAGTGGGTGGGATCTGGGTCTCATTATGTGAGCGCCGGGGCAGGCCCCGGTGGTAGGGGGCGGACGGATTCGCGGGGTAGGGGGCGGGGCCCCGGGTCTCGTAGGCGGCGGGTCCGCGCGGCTCGTACCCGCCCTGGCCCCGGCCGTCGTACCCGCTGTCGTGACCGGTGGGCAGCAGGGTGTCGTACGCGGCGTGGACGCCTCCGGCGAGCACCGGCTCCCCGGTGGCGTCCAGCGCCACCGGGAGAGCTCTCGGCTCGCGGGACGCGTCGGCCGGCTCACGGACGCCGTCCCGTTCCTGATCGCGGTTCCCGCCCCGCGGCGGCTCGCCCGGGACGTCGCGGGGCACCGGGAAGCGGCCGGTCGACAGGGCGCGCCGCAGCCGGTACTCGTCCAGCGGCGCGGAGAACGCCATGCCCTGGCCGTGGGTGCAGCCCATGGCGCGCAGCACGACGACCTGTTCCGGCAGGTCCACGCCGTCGGCGACGGAGTCGAGGCCGAGGTCGGTGGCGATCCGCAGCAGCCCGCTGGTGATCTTGTGCAGCCGCGCGGACTCGACGACACCCTCCACCAGGCTGCGGTCGAGCTTGAGCACATCGACGGGGAGCCGCCGCAGGGCCGTGATGGCCGCGTGGCCGCTGCCGAAGCCGTCGAGGCCGATCCGTACACCGATCCTGCGCAAGGCCGTCAGACGGCGCTCCAGCTCGTCCAGCGGTACCGCGGGCTCGCTGCCCGCCAGTTCGATCATCAGCGCGCCGGAGGCGAGGCCGTGCCGGGTGAGCAGCGCCTCGATGGAGCCGAGCGGCATGGAACGGTCCAGCAGCCGCCCGGCGCCGACCCGGACGACGACGGTCGTGGGGTGACCGGCGCGGGCGCGGTCGGCGGCACCGGCGACGGCCTCCTCCAGCATCCAGCGGCCCAGCTCCGCGGTGCGGTCGGCGTCGTCGGAGACCCGCAGGAACTCCGCCGGGGTGAACAGCAGGCCCTGCGCGGACCGCCAGCGCGCGTGCGCGGCGACGGAGCCGATCAGTCCGGTGCTCAGGTTCACCACGGGCTGGTGGAGCAGCGCGAACTCCCCGTCGTGGAGGGCGGCCCGCAGCCGCCCGGCCAGCTCCGCCTTGCGTACGACGTCGGCCTGCATCTGTGGCGCGTACAACTCCACCCGGCCCTTCCCGGCGGCCTTGGCCCGGTACATCGCGAGGTCGGCGTTGCGCAGCAGCTCGCCCTCGCCGACGCCGGGCTCCGCGAAGGCGACCCCGATGGACGCGGCGACCCTTACGTCGTTCCCGCCGATCGGGTAGGGCCGGGACAGGGTCATCCGCAGCCGGTCCGCCAGCTCGAAGATGTGCTGTTCGCGCGCGGCCTGGTCGCTGGAGCCGTCCCCGACGATGAGGGCGGCGAACTCGTCGCCGCCGAGCCGGGCGGCGGTGTCGCCCTGGCGGACCGCGTCCTGGAGGCGGCGGGCGGCCTGGACGAGGAGCTCGTCGCCCGCCTGGTGGCCGATGGTGTCGTTGACGGCCTTGAAGCCGTCGAGGTCGATGAAGAGCACGGCGGTGCCGTGGTCGCGGTCGGCGGCGCGGCGCCCGCCGAGCGCCTGGCCGACCCGGCGGGTGAACAGCGCGCGGTTGGGGAGGTCGGTGAGCGGGTCGTGCTCGGCGTTGTGCTGCAACTGGGCCTGGAGCCTCACCCGCTCGGTGACGTCCCGGCTGTTGAAGAGCAGCCCGCCGTGGTGGCGGTTGATGGTGGACTCGACGTTCAGCCACTGTCCGGCGCCGGAGCGGAACCGGCACTCGATACGGGTCGTCGGCTCGTCGGCCTGGCGGGCGGCGACGAATCTGCGGATCTCGTGGACCACCGCGCCGAGGTCGTCGGGGTGGATCAGGGAGGCCAGCTCGGTACCGACGAGCTCGTCGGCCTCCCGACCGTAGACCCCGGCGGCGGCCGGACTGACGTACCGCAGGACGCCGTTGGGCGCGGCGATCATGATGACGTCGCTGGAGCCCTGGACCAGGGACCGGAAGTGGTTCTCCTTCTGGGCGAGTTCCTGGGTGAGGCTGATGTTGTCGATGAGCATGATGCCCTGCCGGACGACGAGGGCGAGGACGACCGTGCACGCGGTGAACAGGACGACGCGGTCGATGCTGCGGTCGCTGAGGACGTTGTAGAGGATTCCCAAGGTGCAGACCGTGGCGGCCAGATAGGGCGCCAGCGCGGCGAGCGAACCGGCGATGGGCCGGGTCGGGTACCGGCCGGGGCCGGATTGCGGGGAGTGGGAGGGGTGGATCACGGCGTGCGGGGCGTGGGACGGGACGGACGGCGGTGTGTGCGTGTGCGGGTCCGTGTGCATGCCTGTGTGCACCAGGGTCCGACGGGGCCGTTCCTGGCGTGGCCCGTCCGGTCCGGGACGGTCCTGGTACGGGCGGTCCTGGTACGGGTGGCCCTCTTGCGGTCGGTCCCCGGGTGGTCCGCCCTGGCGCGGCCGCTCCTGATGGGGTCGGTGCGGTCGGTCCTGGTGCGGTCGGTCCGGGTTCTGCTGGTCCTGGTGCGGTCGGCCGCGGGGCGGCCGGCCCTCTGGGGGCTCCTCCGTACGGGAGGGGGCCCCTTGCGGGTGCCGCACATGTCCGTGGTCGCCGTGCCCGTGGTGGCCGTCGCCGTGCCCTTGATGCGGATGCCCCTCGTGGGTGTGGTCGGTGTGCCGGTGGCCGTCGTACGTGTGGCCCTCGTGCGGGCGCTTCGGCCCGGTGGAGCCGACGCCCGGACCACCGGCCGGACCACCGGCCGGGCTGCCGCCCGCGACGGGCGCGCGCGCGTGGGGGACGCGGGGCGCCGCCGGGGAACGGACGGCGGACGCGGCACGTGGGTGGGGCAGCGGAAGCGTGAGCAGATGCGGGTGGATATGCGCGTGGGGGTCGTCGGCGTGCACCCGCAGCGATGCCCAGGGCGCGTAGGCGAGCAGCAGGGAACCGGCGAACCAGCCCGCGTCGAGCAGCTGCCCGGAGCGGTAACTGGCGTGCAGCATGGGGGAGCTGAACAGCGCGTCGCACACCACGGTCACCGCGAGGGCGCCGATGGCGGTGTTCACGGCGGAGCGGTTCACCGGGGTGCGCCGGAAGTGCAGGGCGAGCACGATGCTCACGAGCGCGATGTCGAGCAGCGGGTACGCCAAGGACAGTGCGATCTGGGCGACGCTCTTGCCTTCGAACTGGGCCGTGTGCGCGAGGGCGAGGCTCCACGAGAGGGTGAGCAGCGAACCGCCGATGAGCCAGGTGTCGAGCGCGAGGCAGATCCATCCGGCACGGCTGACGGGACGCTTGGCGAGCATCAGCAGACCCACGATGGCGGGCGGCGCGAAGCACAGGAAGAACACGTCGGCGAAGCTGGGGCTCGGTACGGGGACACGCAGCACGACCTCGTACCATCCCCATACGGCGTTGCCCAGGGCCGCCATCGCGGAGGACAACGCGAAGAGGTACCAGGCACCGCGGAGACGGCTGCTCAGCGTACGGGCGTACAGCAGGCAGGACACGGCCGCGGTCGAAGCGGCCACGCTGAGCCCGAAGTCGCCCATGAAGAGCGCGACGCCGGAGGAGCCCCAGCCGAGAGCGGCTCCGGCCGCGTAGCCGCCGCACAGCATGGCGAGCACGATCTGGGACACCAGCCCGGTCCCGCCGCCGGCCTGCGGCCCGCGGGGGATGACGGCGCCCTGGGCGCTCACCGGTCGCTCCCCGACCGGGCCGGGGCGCGGTCCTGGTGGGCGCGAGTACATCGGCGGCGGGGGCGGGGGTGTCCGGGCCGGCCGGTCTCGTCGCCGGGTGCCCGGCGGCGGGCCGATGCCCGCCAGGATCGTCGGCGGCTTCTCCGCCGCGCCGGATCGTCGGTCCACAGGCCGTGCGTCATCCGCCGCCCCCCCCTCACAGTCCACTGTCGTGTTCCCCCGCGCCGAACAATCCGCGACGCAGCCCCTGTTGGCGACGATACACCAGTCTCGTCACTCAGGGACATAGTTCCTCTACTCTCCGTGACGATCAGCGGTGATTCCGACACACGGGGCATTTGGGGGATCACGGAGGATGTCCACGCGCCGCGGTGCCACGGGCCACCGGGACGGACGGCGGACCCGCGGACCGTTCCCGGCCGGTCCGGGGCCCGTGGGGGCGCGGCCGGGCCCGTGCCCCGTCCGGCCCCGGCAGCCGCCGGACGACGGGATCGCGTACCGACCAGCATGCCGGGCGGGGCGTCCCGGGCGCACGGGCGGGAGCGGAGCGCACTGCGGAGAAGCGCGGGTCGCGCACGGCGCGCGGACAGGGGTGAGCGTCGCGCCAGGGGGCGCGCGCCGCGGATCGCGCGCGTCAACCGCCCTGGTTCGCGCCCGGTCGGCCAGGGTGGACGAGGACGACGTTCTCCAGGGGCTCCCCCGCCGCGTACCGGGTGAGCTGAGCGGCGAGGAGCCGCTTGGCGCGCGGCAGGAACGCCGTGGAGGGGCCGCCCATGTGCGGGCTGATCAGCACACCCGGCGCGTGCCACAGGGGGTGTCCCTCGGGCAGGGGCTCCGGGTCGGTGACGTCGAGGGCGGCGCCGAGCCGGCCGCTCCGCAGTTCCGCGAGCAGCGCGTCGGTGTCGACAACGGCCCCGCGCGCGATGTTCACGAGCAGCGCGCCGTCCTTCATACGGGACAGGAGGTCCCGGTCCACCAGGTGCCGGGTCTGTTCGGTCAGCGGGGTGGCGACGACGACCACGTCGGCCTCGGGCAGCAGTCCGGGCAGCTCGTCCAGGGCGTGCACCGGTCCATGGGCAGTGACGCGGGCGGACCGGGCGACCCTGATGACCCGGGACACCTCGAAGGGCAGCAGCCGGTCCTCGATCGCGGCACCGATCGAGCCGTACCCGAGAACGAGCACCGTCCGGTCGGCGAGCGCGGGCCGGAACCCTGACTCCCACGCCCCCTTGTCCTGCGACCGGACGAAGTCCGGGACCCCCCGCAGCGACGCGAGGATCAAGGTCAGCGCCAGCTCCGCCGTACTGGCGTCGTGCACCCCGCGCGCGTTGCACAGCCGCACCCCGGGCCGCACGGACTCCAGGGCGGGCAGGATGTCGTCCACGCCCGCGGTGAGGGTCTGGATCACCTCCAGGCGGCGCATCAGGGGCAGCGCACCGGTCTTCACGGACGGCCGCTTCAGGTAGGGCACCACGAAGAAGGAGCAGTCCGCGGGGTCGGCGGGGTACGGCGTACGCCCGTCCTCACCGCCGTCCCAGAAGTGGCAGTTCAGGCCCTTGGGCAAGCCCTCGATCTCGTCCGGCGGGAAGGGGAGCCACACATCACCAGTCATGGTCACGAGGCTAAGGGAAGCCGTTCGCGGCGCAGAGGTTAGTTTGGGGGACCGCTCGGACCACGCAGGGGGAGGATTCGTCGAGGTGGAGCGCAGGACGATCGGCGCGACGGCACTCGAAGTGGGCGCGATAGGGCTGGGGTGCATGCCGATGAACTGGGCCTACTCCGCCTCCCGGCGAAACGGCGAGGAGTCCCTGCGCGCGCTGCACACCGCCCTGGACCTGGGCTGCACCCTCCTCGACACGGCCGACATGTACGGGCCGTTCACCAATGAGCTGCTGATCGGACGGGTGCTGCGAGAGCGGCGCGCGGACGCCTTCGTCACCACCAAGTGCGGTCTGCTGGTCGGCGATCAGCACATGGTGGCGGACGGCCGGCCGGGGTATGTGCGCCGGGCCTGCGACGCGTCCCTGCGGCGGCTCCGTACCGATGTGATCGATCTGTACCAGTTGCACCGCGCGGACCCCGAGGTGCCGGTGGAGGAGACCTGGGGTGCGATGGCCGAGCTCGTCGGCGCGGGCAAGGTGCGGGCCCTCGGCGTGTGCGCGCTCGGTGCCCGCGCGGTGCGCGGGAGCGGCGGACGGATGTACGAGGGAACGATCCGTCAGCTGGACCGGATGCAACAGGTCTTCCCGGTCAGCGCCGTCGAGGCGGAGCTGTCGGTGTGGTCCCCCGAGGCACTGGACTCCCTGTTGCCGTGGTGCGAGGCCCGGGGCGTCGGTCTCCTGGCCGCGATGCCGCTCGGCAGCGGCTATCTCACCGGGACCCTCACCCCCGGCCAGGGATTCGAACCCGATGACGTCCGGGCCCATCACCCGCGCTTCACCGCGGAGGTGATGGCCGCGAACCAGCCGATCGTCGCCGGGCTGCGCCGTGTGGCCCGGCGCCACGGTGGGGACGGGGCGGAGGCGGGGCGGGGCGACGAGGCGGGGGTCGGGGCAGGGCGGGACGCCGGGGTGGGGACCGGGGTCGGGGCGGACGACGGGCCGGGGGGCGGGGTGACCCCGGCACAGGTCGCGCTGGCCTGGGTCCTGGAGCGGGGCAGACATGTCGTCGCGGTGCCGGGCACCAAACGGGCCCGGTGGGTGAGGGAGAACGCCGGGGCGGCGGGGCTGAGGCTGACCGAGGGCGACCGGGCGGAGATCGCGGCGCTCCCCCGGGCCCGCGAATCCTGGTACTGACGGGTTCCGTCCGTCCCCGAGGGGTGCTGTGACGGGGCCCGGACGGAGCTGAGGTGCGATGGTGGGTGCGGGGGATGCCGGGGACGGCCGAAGAAGTGCGCGGAGGAACCGGGCCGCTGAGCCGGGGAACGAACGGCCGACGGCCCGTCGGCCGGGGTGGCCGGGGTGGCCGGGGTGGCCGGGGTGGCCGTCGGATCGGATACCGCGATCGGGAACCTTCGCCCCCTCAGCGGTGTATCAGAAGAAGAACCGCAGCGTCGAAGGGACCGATTACCGTGCAACGTCCAGCTGTGACGGCCGTACTGACCGCCGCCGCGCTCCTGCTCGCCGCCGGATGTTCGGGGGACGGCGCAGACAAGCCCGCCGAGTCCGCCGCCCGCGCCACGGAGTCGAGCGGCGCCCCGCCGTCCGAGTCCGCCAAGGCATCCGGCGGCCGTACACCCCCGGCGAAGGGAGCGGTCGATGTGGAGCGCACCGTGACCGAGGGCCTCGGCTCGCCCTGGGGTCTGGCCCCCCTGCCCGGCGGGGACCTCCTGGTCTCCTCCCGGGACGAAGGCACGATCAGCCGGGTCGACAGCGGCTCCGGCAAGCGCGTCGAGCTGGGGTCCGTCCCCGGCGTGGCCGCCGCGGGCGAGGGCGGGCTGATGGGGATCGCCCTCTCCCCTTCCTTCGCGTCGGACCAGATGGTCTACGCGTACTTCACCACCGCGTCGGACAATCGCATCGCCCGCATGCTGTACGACGAGGGCAAGCCCGCGGGGCAGCAGCTGGGCGCTCCGGACACCGTCCTGCGCGGCATCCCGAAGGGTATGATCCACAACGGCGGCCGGATCGCCTTCGGCCCCGACAAGTTGCTGTACGCGGGCACGGGCGAGGTCGGCGAGACAGGACTGTCCCAGGACAAGAAGTCCCTCGCCGGGAAGATCCTCCGGATGACCCCCGAGGGCGAGCCCGCCCCCGGCAATCCGCTGGGGGACGATTCGTACGTCTACTCGTTCGGTCACCGCAATGTCCAAGGTCTCGCCTGGGACGAGGAGAAGCGGCTGTGGGCCTCCGAGTTCGGCCAGAACACCTGGGACGAGCTCAACCAGATCGTCGCGGGGGACAACTACGGCTGGCCGGAGGTCGAGGGCAAGGCCGGTAAGGACGGATTCCATGATCCGGTGGCCCAGTGGCAGACCTCCGAAGCCTCGCCGAGCGGAATCGCCTACGCCGAGGGGTCGATCTGGATGGCCGGACTGCGCGGCGAGCGCCTCTGGCGGATTCCCGTGAGCGGGACGGACGGCGGAGGAGAGCCCCAGGCGTTCCTCAAGGAGGAGTACGGCCGGCTGCGTACGGTGGTCGGCGCGGGCACCGACAAGCTCTGGCTGGCCACGAGCGAGACGGACGGCCGGGGCACACCCAAGAAGGGTGATGACAGAGTCCTGGAGCTGAAGGTGAAGTGAGCCGCGCCGAGGCGGTATGAGCGGGTCCGGGTTCAGCCCGCCGAAGCGGAATCCGGATCCCGCTCGTCGCTCCTGGCTCCGCCGCCGTCCGCGCCGTCCCGGCCGTTGCCGTTCCGTGCGTCCCGCTCACGGTCTTCGGAAGTGGCCTGGCCGGGCAGGTCGGCGCTCGCGGGCTGCGGTGGGACACGGATGGTGACCTTGCCGGAGGTGAGATCGATCGGGCCTTGGCCAGGATCTCCGTCGTTCAGGTCGACCCGGGTCAGTTCGAGGCGCTGACGTTCGTCCTCGGTGTGCTTGCGGCCGGGAGCGAAGAGCTCCTGGATCGGGTTGAACACACTGCCTCCCTGGGCGAGTTCCTCCCTCCCAGGGTAGGCGAGGCGAAAAGTAACGGACCGTGACGCAAATGCCACGTTCCGCCCAGGGAAAGGAGGCGTCGAGCGATGAAGGAGAGGGACCGGACTCCGTCGGTCAGCTGGCCGGGCCGGCGGTACGGGGCTCCGGAGGGAACAGGCTCAAGCGGTGGGCGAGGGCGGCGGCCTCGCCACGACCGGAGACATTGAGCTTGCCCAGGATGTTGGACACATGGACGCTCGCGGTCTTCGGGGAGATGAAGAGCTCCTCGGCGATCTGACGGTTGCTGCGCCCGGCGGCGACCAGCCGGAGCACATCGCGCTCCCGGCTGGTGAGGCCGAGAGCGGTGACGGGGTCGGCCGGGGCGGGCGTCCGGCGGCCGGTGAGGGCGAGCCGGGCCCGTCGGGCCAGTTGGGCGACAGCCTCGTCGAGAGGTCGGGCGTCCAGATGCGAGGCGAGGGCGGCGGCCTGCCGGAGCAGCTCCGTGGCCCGGTCCCGGTCGGCCTCGGGGCAGCTGATGCCCTTGGCGATGCCCCCGTCCGGGGCGGCGCCGGACCGGGAACCACCGTCCGCCGCGCTACCGCCCGTGTCACTGCCGCGCGTGTCACTGCCACCCGTGTCGCTGCCGCCCCGGCCGGAGACATGCGGGCCGACGGCATCCGGGGCGGTGGAGGTGCTGGTGGTGGGTGTGTGGGTCAGAAGGGACTCGGCGAGACGGTAGCGGACCTGGGCCAGGTCGTAGGGGCGTTCCAGCGGGCCGAACGCGGCCACGACGTCCAGCCAGTCGGCCGGGGTGGCGAGATCCTCGGCACGGCGGAGCTCGGCGCGTACCCAGCGGTCGTAGGCGAGCCAGACGGGGACGCCGGTGGTGAGGGACTTGGCGGCGGCGCGGATGCGGTCCAGGGCGGCGGCCCGTCCGGGCTGGGCGAGGGGCAGTCCCCTGGTGTCGGCCTCGGCGGTGGCGGCGGCCCGGAGCAGGGGCCAGCCGTAGCGCTGGGTGCCCGGCGGGAATCCGGCGGCGATCACCGCGTCGAGTTCGACGCGGGCGTCCAGGATGCGGCCCTGGTCGGCGGCGACACCGACGGCGATCCGGGCGATCGGTATGGAGTGCTGCGGCATCCGGTCGTGGCTGCCGTACTCGCGGCGGGCCGCGTCGAGCTGACGGCCGGCCTCGGTGCTGTCGCCGCGGGCCAGGGCGAGATGCGCGGCCTGGATGGCGGCGGAGCCGCGCGGTTTGTAGCTGTGTCCGGCGCGCTGGGTGCGGAGGATGGATTCGGCGGCCTCGGACCAGCGGCCCAGCGTGTAGAGGGATTCGGTGCGGTTGCTCCAGATCCAGGCCTCGGTCTCGCGCAGACCGAAGTGGCGGGCGAGTTCGATGCCCTCGTCGAGGAGGGTGACGGCCTCTCGGGACCGGCCGACGGCTTCGAGGGCGGAGGGGAGGTTGACATAGCTGCGGCCGACACCGCCGACGCCGAGTTCCCTGGTGCGTTCCTTGACGGCGTACATCTCGGCGAGCCCCGCTTCGACGTCGCCCGCGTCGACCATGAGACCGCCGAGGGTGAGGCGGGCGTTCAGCTCGATGTCGTGGGCGCCGACCATGCGGGCGTACTCGACGGCGCGTTCGGCGGCGGCGAGGCTGTCCGGGCCCGGTTCATGGATCATGGACCAGCTCGCGACGCGGGCGAGGACCTCGGCGTGGACGTTCGACGGCGGCAGCCCACGGACGAGCTCCTGCGCGGTGGCGAGCTCCTGCCGGCCGTCGCCGCGGGCGAGGGCCTGGACGAGCAGGGAGCGCTGGACCCAGAACCACGCGGCGCGCAGGGAGTCGGGGTCGTCCTCCAGGAGACGCAGGGCACGCTTGGTGATCTTCAGTGCCCGGTCCCGCTCTCCGCAGAGGCGTCCGGCGACGGCGGCTTCGGCGAGGAGGTCGTAGTAGCTGAGGGGGGTGGTGGCGGGGTCGCAGACGCAGGACAGCGAGTCCTCGACGTAGTCCCCGACCATGAGTCCGGCGCGGACGGCCTCGGGCGCCGGGTCCCACAGCTCCATCCCGCGCTCCAGAAGGCGCAGTTGTTCGGCGTAGGCGTGCCGGTGGCGGGCCTCCAGGGACGCGCCCAGGACGGCGGGCAGCGCCTTGGCCGGGTCGTGTGCGTGGTACCAGTAGCTGGCGAGGCGGGTGGCGCGTTCGTCGGCGGGGACAAGGGCGGGTTCGGCTTCGAGGGCCTGCGCGTAGCGGCGGTTGAGGCGGGAGCGCTCGCCGGGCAGCAGATCGTCGCTGACGGCCTCGCGGACGAGGGAGTGCCGGAAGCGGTAGCCGTCGCTGTCGGGCATGGACTGGAGGATGCTCGCGCCGACGGCGGACCGCAGGGCCTCGATGAGGTCGTCGTCACCGAGACCGGCGACCGTGGCGAGCAGTTCATGGCCGATGGTGGAGCCGCCCTCGGCGGCGACCCTGACGACCCGTTGAGCATGGTCCGGGAGCCGTTCGACACGCACCAGGAGCAGGTCGCGCAGCGAGTCGGAGAGCGGTGGGCAGCGGTCCTCGCCCGCGGCGACGGAGAGTTCCTCCACGAAGAAGGCGTTGCCGTCGGAGCGGTCGAAGACCTCGTCCACCAGAGTGGGCTCCGGTCGGGTGGCGAGGATGCCGGCCATCTGGGCGCCGACCTCGTCCCTGCTGAAGCGGTTCAGCTCGATACGGCGGACGGTGCGCAGCCGGTCGAGCTCCGCGAGGAGGGGGCGCAGCGGGTGGCGGCGGTGGATGTCGTCGGCGCGGTAGCTGGCGAGGACGATCAGGCGGCCGCTGCGGAGGGTGCGGAAGAGATAGGCGAGGAGATGGCGGGTGGAGGCGTCGGCCCAGTGCAGGTCCTCCAGGGCGACGACGACATCGCGGTCGGCGGCGACACGTTCCAGCAGGCGGGCGGTGAGCTCGAAGAGGCGGGCCATGTCCTCCTCGCCGTGCCGGCCGCCGGGGGCCTCGCCCAGCTCGGGCAGGAGCCGGGCCAGTTCCTCCTCCTGCCCGGCCGCGGCTGCGGCGAGTTCGTCGGGGAGGTGGCGGCGCAGGGCGCGCAGCGCGGTGGAGAACGGGGCGAACGGCAGCCCTTCGGCGCCGATCTCGATACAGCCGCCGGTGACGACGACGGCGTCCCGGGCGCGGGCCGCGCGCGCGAACTCCTCGATCAGCCGGGTCTTCCCGACGCCCGCCTCCCCGCCGAGCAGCAGGGCCTGCGGCTCGCCCGCGGCCGCGCGGGCGAGTGCGTCGTGCAGTACGCCCATCTCGTCGGCCCGGCCGATGAACACCGGGCTCACAGATCTGGTCTCCACACCGCCGAGCATCGCACAGGGGTACCGCACTCCCCCAGAGGGTTTCCCCCGCGACCCCATGGACCGGTGCCCCAGGCCGTGCCCGTCGGCGGACCAGCCTGGTTCGTCCTCCCCAGGACGCCGAAACGCCGCGGTCGGGACGCCGGTGTCCGGCGCCCCGACCGTGGTGCGGGCTCTCTTGGTGCTGTCGGTGCGGGTCCCCGTGACCGCCGCCTCACAGGCGGACGGGGCGGGCCCGTTCACGCGGCGCGTGTGAAACGCTCGGGACCGGGTTCGCCCGCACTCACCTGCCCCTCCGCCTCGTACTGCGCGAGGCGGGCCCGGTCGGCCTTGCGGGCCTTGCGTACGGCGCGGACCAGACGGTGGTGGGCGGCCTCACGGTGGAGGTCCGCGGCGTGCAGCTGGTGTATCTCGAACTCGAACATCTTGACCCCTCGGCCGGTTGCGGTATCGCTTTCCGCGATGCCTCAACTCTCGCGGCCCAGGGGGTTCCACCGCATGGGGCGTGTGCCGCATCTTGTGGGTGACCGGCACCTTAGTGTTCGCCGTCCGCCCCCACGAAACGCCTTAGACGGGGCTCAGACGTCCTAGACCCCGCCCCCTGCTCCCCGCCCGCCCCGGGGTTCCGTGCGCTGAGCCCACTTGTTCCCGTGCGGGTCGCCCGTGGGGTGCGCAGTTCCCCGCGCCCCTGGATGCTGCCCCGGTCCGTCGCATTTCGGGTGCCGGTTCGCCCTCGTCCTTTGCGCAGTTCCCCGCGCCCCTTGAGGGGCACTCCACTCCGCGCGCAGTCGAAAGAACCCACCGGACGCGCCCCGAAGGGGCGGGGGGAACTGCGCGAAACCACCGAGCGACGGCACAAGGAACAAGCGCGTCACGCCGGACGGACCTCGGAAGCGCAAGCGAAGGCGACCCGCACGGGAACAAGTACGCCCACCCGGGCCGGACCTCGGAGGCGCAAGCGAAGGCGACCCGTCAGCCTGCCGTCGGCAGGCTCAGGAGCACGTCCGTGTACTTGGCGACCGACAGCAGCAGTCCGATGACGCCGAGCGAGACACCCGCCCAGGCGACGGACCTGACCCACGGGGCCTGCACCGTACCGGGCGTGCCGAACAGGGGCCTGACGAGCGTCGCCGCACCGACGATCAGGGCGACCAGGGCGAAGATGCCGCCCACCAGGGCCGTGGCGTGCCAGGCGTCGCCGTAGACCTCCTGGATCTGCTGGGCGACCCCGGCCCCCGAGGACGACGCCTCCAGCTGACCGATGATCGACTCCCGCGCGGAGGCGACCGTGCCGATCCAGCCGCCGCTCAGTCCGACGACGCCGAGCGCGGCGGAGACCACGGCCGCGGCGCCCTGGCCAACGCCCGAGGGCGCCTTGGCCACGGGGGCGGTGAGGTCCTCGTCGTCGATGCCCTCGTCGTCGTCATCGACCAGGTCGGTGCCGTCGTCGGCCACGGCGTCCTGGACGGTACCGTCCGGCACCGTGCCGTCCTTCTCCACCGTGTCCGTGGCGTTCGCCGCGTCCGGGGTCTTCGTCATACGGTCGGCGTCACTCTTCGCGGCGGTTTCGGGGGCGGCCCCGGCGGCACCGGATCCCGCTTCGGTGCCCGTGGCCGCGCTGTCGGCGCCCGCGGCGGCGTTGTCTTCAGTCCTCGTACCCATCCGGGCACCGTACGGACGCCGTCTGAGAGGTTCCTTAACGACGCCCGGGACGGCCTCGGGATTCACGCCTGACGGGTACCCCATTCGGGTGCCAGGACGGACCACATCTCCATGTCGTGGCGAACGTCCCGGTACGGATAGCTCTCGCGCAGCACCCCTTCGCGGCGCATTCCGAGCCGTTCCGCGACCCGCAGGCTGGGCTTGTTGGCGGAGGAGGCGACCCATTCGACACGGTGCATGCCGCGGTCGTGGAAGGCCCAGTCGATGAGTACCCGGGCGCCCCGGGTGACCAGACCGCGACCGGCGGCGTCGGGTTCGAGCCAGCAGCCGAGCTCGCAGTTGCCGGTCCCCGCGTCGAAGAGGCGGAAGAGCAGACCCCCGACAAGGGTGCCGTCCAGCCACAGGCCGTGCATGCTGCCGCTGTCGGCGGCGCGCTTGTCGGCGTACGAGCGCAGCATGGCGCGAGCGGCTTCCGCGTCGTGGATACCGGTGCCGAAGGAGACGTGCTGTCCGATGAACGCGCGTCCGCGGTCCAGATGGGCCAGGAACTCCTCGGCGTGCCAGGACTCCAGCGGGCGCAGTTCCGCGCCGTCGTCACCGAGTGTTCTCGCGTACATTCCTCAGCTCCTCAGCCAGGGGTGGGACCGGTCACCGCCCCGGAGGGCACCCTTGGCCGGGCGCCGTCACACGGGGGTCGCGGTCGCTTTCGTCGTCATACGTCCGCGTGTGTCGGCGCGTCGCGCCGCGCGGGAATCGTCGCATGTCCCGCCGGATCACCGGTAGCGGCTTTCGGCGCCTCGATGCTGATACGGGGCAGCAGCCGGTCCAGCCGGCGCGGCAGCCACCAGTTGGCGCCGCCGAGCATATGCATCAGGGCGGGCACCAGGAGGGTGCGCAGGACGAAGGCGTCCAGGGCGACGGCCGCGGCGAGCGCGATGCCGAACATGGCGATGACCCGGTCGCCGGTGAGGACGAAGGCGAGGAAGACGGAGATCATGATGACCGCCGCGGAGTTGATCACGCGGCTGGTCTCCGCGAGTCCGACCCGTACCGCGCGGCGGTTGTCCCGGGTCTCCAGCCATTCCTCGTACATCCGGCTCACCAGGAAGACCTGGTAGTCCATGGAGAGCCCGAAGAGGACGGACACCATGATCACGGGGAGGAACGGTTCGATGGGCCCGGCGCGGCCGAGGCCGAGGAGTTCGCTGCCCCAGCCCCACTGGAAGATCGCGACGACGACGCCGAAGGCCCCGGCCACGGCGGCGATGTTCATGACGGCGGCCTTGACGGGGATACCGATGGAGCGGAAGGCCAGCAGGAGCAGCAGACAGCCGAGGGCGATGACGACCCCGACGAAGAGCGGGAGCTTGCCGACGATGATCTCGGCGAAGTCGTCGTATCCGGCGGTCACACCCCCGACGTGGACGTCGAGGGAGGTGCCGTGCTCGGCGCGGGGCAGGACCTCGGTGCGCAGCCGGTCGACGAGCGCGCTGGTCTCCTGGGACTGCGGCGCGGATCCGGGGACGACGGTGAGGACCGCGGTGTCACCGGCGCCGTTGTGGACGGCCGGGGTGACGGACGCGACGTTCTCGGTGCTGCGCAGGGTGGCGGCGAGGCCGTCGAAGGCGAGGCGGTCGTCGGCGCCGCGGAGTTCGGCGACGAGGGTGAGGGGGCCGTTGACCCCGGGGCCGAACCCGTCGGCGAGGAGGTCGTAGGCCTGGCGGGTGGTGGCCGTCTCCGGGTTGTTGCCCTGGTCGGAGGTGCCGAGGTGCAGCGAGAGGGTGGGCAGCGCGAGGACCGTGATCACGGCGAGGGCGAGAGCGCCGAGGAGTTTGGGATGCCGTTCGACGAAGGCGGACCAGCGGGCGGCGAGACCGGTGGGGACCTCGGGTGCGGGTCCGTGCTCGGCCAGCCGTCGGCGTTCGCGGCGGCTGAGCGCGCGGGGGCCGATCCAGGCGAGCAGCGCGGGCAGCAGGGTCACGGACGCGGCGACGGTCAGGACGACGGTGAGGGACGCGGCGATGGCGACCCCGTTGAGGAAGCCGAGCCGCAGGATCAGCATGCCGAGCAGGGCGATGCAGACGGTGGCGCCCGCGAAGACGACGGCGCGGCCGGTGGTGGCGACGGCCCGGACCGCGGACTCCTCGACGGACAAGCCGCGTTTGAGGCCCTGCCGGTGGCGGGTGACGATGAACAGCGCGTAGTCGATGCCGACGCCGAGGCCGATGAGCAGGCCGAGCATGGGGGCGAAGTCCGCGACGGTCATGGTGTGGCCGAGCAGCACGATCCCGCCGTAGGCGGTGCCGACGCTGACGAGGGCCGTGGCGATGGGCAGCAGGGACGCGGCGAGGGAGCCGAAGGCCAGGAAGAGGACGACGGCGGCGACGGCGACACCCACGGCCTCCGCGAGATGTCCGCCGAGCGGTTCGGTGAGGGCGACGGCGGTGCCGCCGAGTTCGACGCGGAGGTCGTCGCCCGCGGCCCGCTGGGCCGTGGTGACAACGGCGTCGGCGTGGGCCGCGGTCAGTTCACCGACCGGCCGGTCGAAGGTGAGGGTGGCGTAGGCGGTGCGGCCGTCGGCGCTGATCCGGGTGGCGCCGCCGGGTCCGTCGGCGCCCGGCTCACCGTACGGGCTGGTGACATCGGCGACGGTGGGCAGTGCCGCGACCTCGGCGAGGGTCCGGGTCATGGTCTGTTCGACGGCGGCGGCGCGTACCGTGCCGCGTTCGGTGTGCCAGACGATGGTGTCGCTGTCGCCGCCCGCGCCGGGGAAGCCCTGGGCGAGGAGCTCGGTGGCGCGGCCGGACTCGGTGCC
Organism: Streptomyces uncialis; assembly: GCF_001905345.1. GTDB lineage: Bacteria > Actinomycetota > Actinomycetes > Streptomycetales > Streptomycetaceae > Streptomyces > Streptomyces uncialis. The sequence continues at coordinate 128,315 of NZ_LFBV01000009.1, read as the reverse complement.
GGGGACCTCGTAGTCGTTGGAGTACGCGGAGCCGGTGAGGGCCGCGGCGGCGGCCGTGGCGCCGAGGGCGAGGAGCCACAGGAGGACGACCACGAGGCGTCGGCGGACGCACCATCGCGCGAGTGCTGCCACCGATGTGCTCCCAAGCCTCGTCGGATCTTCCTCGGGAACAGCCGGTACCCCGGTACAGCCGCCGGGACCGGACCCCAGGGTCACACGGGGGACGAACGGTACCGCCACGAAGAACATATGAACGTGGGGCCACTCTCGCAGCAACAAGAGATCGTTTGTCCGGTTCGTGGCTCTCGTCACAGAAGTCGGCGGACGTGTCGGCGGAAGTGGGCCGAGGGCGGCGGACGGCCCGGACCTGGGAGGGTTCCGCCCCTGCGCGGGCCCGTACGGACGGCGGAGGGCGGCGCACCGTCACCCGGTGCGCCGCCCTCCGCTCGTACTCATCCGTCCGTCGGGGGTCAGCCCTCGACGCCGAGACGCTCCAGGATCAGTTCCTTGACCCGGGCCGCGTCGGCCTGCCCGCGGGTGGCCTTCATGACGGCACCCACCAGGGCGCCCGCCGCCTGGACCTTGCCACCGCGGATCTTGTCCGCGATGCCCGGGTTCCCGGCGATGGCCTCGTCGACGGCGGTGGTGAGCGCGCCCTCGTCGGAGACGACCTTCAGGCCCCGCTTCTCGACGACCTCGTCCGGCGTGCCCTCACCGGCCAGCACACCCTCGATGACCTGCCGGGCGAGCTTGTCGTTGAGGTCGCCCGACGCGACGAGCGCGGCGACCCGCGCGACCGCGGCGGGGGTGATCCCCAGCGCGTCCAGGGCCCGACCGGACTCGTTGGCGTTGCGGGCCAGCTCGCCCATCCACCACTTGCGGGCGGCGGCGGAGTCGGCGCCCTCCTCGATGGTCGCGGCGATCAGGTCGACCGCCCCGGCGTTGAGGATGGACTGCATGTCGTGCTCGGTGACGCCCCACTCCTCGCGCAGCCGGTTACGGCGTACGCGCGGCAGCTCGGGCAGCCCGGCCCGCAGTTCCTCGACCCATTCCCGGGCCGGGGCGACGGGCACCAGATCGGGCTCCGGGAAGTACCGGTAGTCCTCCGCCTCCTCCTTGATCCGGCCGGAGGTGGTGGAGCCGGTGTCCTCGTGGAAGTGCCGGGTCTCCTGGACGATGGTGCCGCCGGTGTTCAGGACCGCGGCGTGCCGCTGGATCTCGAAGCGGGCGGCACGCTCGACGGAGCGCAGCGAGTTGACGTTCTTCGTCTCGCTGCGGGTACCGAACTTCTCGCGGCCGTACGGACGCAGCGACAGGTTCACGTCGCAGCGCATCTGGCCCATCTCCATCCGGGCCTCGGAGACACCGAGCGCCCGGATCAGCTCACGCAGCTCCGCGACATACGCCTTGGCGACCTCGGGAGCGCGCTCACCGGCGCCGGTGATCGGCTTGGTGACGATCTCGATGAGGGGGATGCCCGCGCGGTTGTAGTCGAGGAGCGAGTGCGAGGCGCCGTGGATTCGGCCGGTGGCGCCGCCCACATGGGTCGACTTGCCGGTGTCCTCCTCCATATGGGCGCGCTCGATGTCCACGCGGAAGACCTCGCCGTCCTCCAGCTGGACGTCCAGATAGCCGTTGAAGGCGATCGGCTCGTCGTACTGGGAGGTCTGGAAGTTCTTCGGCATGTCCGGATAGAAGTAGTTCTTCCGGGCGAAGCGGCACCACTCGGCGATCTCGCAGTGCAGCGCGAGACCGATCTTGATCGCGGACTCCACGCCGATCGCGTTGACGACCGGCAGGGAGCCCGGCATGCCGAGACAGGTCGGGCAGGTCTGGGCATTGGGCTCCGCGCCCAGTTCCGTGGCGCAGCCGCAGAACATCTTGGTCCTGGTGCCGAGCTCGACATGGACCTCCAGGCCCATGACGGGGTCGTACGACGCGAGCGCGTCCTCGTACGACACCAGGTCGGTCGTGACAGTCACGGTGAAACTTCCCTCTCAGCCCAGCAGGACATCGTCGTCACCGAGGCGCTTGAGCTCCCGGTAGAGGATGGCGAGGCCGGTGGCGATGGCGGCGGCGGACACCGCGGCGTCGAGCAGCCGCAGCGTGTCGTTGTCCGAGCGGGCCTTCCTGGCCTGCTTGAGGACGCTGACGGCGCCGAACGCCGTGGTGGCCATGGACAGGTACGTGCCGGACCGGGACTTCTTGAAGCCCTTGGCCTTGGTCAGTGCGCTCACAGCGACGGTGCCTCCTCTAGCAGCGGATGACCCCAGCGTTCCACGAACGCCGCCTCGACGGCGGCACCGACCTTGTACAGCCGGTCGTCCTTCATCGCCGGGGCGATGATCTGGAGACCGACCGGCAGACCGTCCTCGGGCGCGAGGCCGCAGGGCAGCGACATGGCCGCGTTGCCCGCCAGGTTGGTGGGGATGGTGCACAGGTCCGCGAGGTACATCGCCATCGGGTCGTCCGCGCGTTCACCGATCGCGAAGGCGGTGGTGGGCGTCGTGGGCGACACGATCACGTCGACCCGCTCGAACGCCTTCTCGAAGTCCCGGGTGATCAGGGTGCGGACCTTCTGGGCGCTGCCGTAGTACGCGTCGTAGTAGCCGGAGCTGAGCGCGTACGTGCCGAGCATGATCCGCCGCTTGACCTCGTCGCCGAAACCGGCGTCACGGGTGATCGCGGTGACCTCCTCGGCCGAACGGGTGCCGTCGTCGCCGACCCGCAGCCCGTAGCGCATCGCGTCGAAGCGGGCCAGGTTGCTGGAGCACTCGGACGGCGCGATCAGGTAGTAAGCGGAGAGCGCCAGGTCGAAGGACGGGCAGTCCAGCTCGACGATCTCGGCGCCCAGCTCCTTCAGCAGCGCGACGGACTCGTCGAACCGCTGGACGACGCCGGCCTGGTAGCCCTCGCCGCGGAACTGCTTGACGACACCGACCCGCATACCCGCCACGGAACCGTTGCGCGCGGCCTCCACGACCGGCGGTACGGGGGCGTCGATGGACGTCGAGTCCAGCGGGTCGTGGCCGCCGATGACCTCGTGCAGCAGGGCCGCGTCGAGGACGGTACGCGCGCAGGGGCCGCCCTGGTCCAGCGAGCTGGAGAACGCGACCATGCCGTAGCGGGAGACCCCGCCGTACGTCGGCTTGACCCCGACCGTGCCGGTCAGGGCGGCGGGCTGACGGATCGAGCCGCCGGTGTCCGTACCGATCGCGAGGGGCGCCTGGTACGAGGCGAGCGCCGCGGACGAGCCGCCGCCGGAGCCGCCCGGGACCCGGGTCAGGTCCCACGGGTTGCCCGTGGGGCCGTACGCGCTGTTCTCCGTCGACGACCCCATGGCGAACTCGTCCATGTTGGTCTTGCCGAGGATCACGACGTCGGCGGCCTTCAGCTTCTTCGTGAGGGTCGCGTCGTACGGCGGGATCCAGCCTTCGAGGATCTTCGAGCCGACGGTGGTCGGGATGCCGTCGGTGGTGAAGATGTCCTTGAGCGCGAGCGGTACGCCCGCGAGGGGGCCGAGCTTCTCGCCCGCCGCGCGCTTGGCGTCCACCGCGCGGGCCTGGGCGAGGGCGCCCTCGCGGTCCACGTGCAGGAACGCGTGGACCTTCTCGTCCACGGCCTCGATCCGGGCCAGGTGGGCCTCGGTGACCTCGATGGCCGTCAGCTCGCCGGAAGCGATGCGCGCCGCTGTTTCGGCGGCGGTCAGCCTGATGATGCTGTTCATGTCGGGCTTGTCCTCAGGCATGGCGATCAGTCCTCCCCCAGGATCTGCGGGACCTTGAAACGCTGCTGTTCATGGGCCGGGGCACCGGACAGCGCCTGCTCGGGGGTGAGCGAGGGTCGGACCTCGTCCGCGCGCATGACGTTCGTCAGGGGCAGCGGGTGGGAGGTCGGCGGTACGTCCTGGTCGGCGACCTCGGCGACGCGGGCTACCGCGCCGATGATGTCGTCGAGCTGACCGGCGAAGTGGTCGAGTTCTTCGCTCTTCAGGTCCAGGCGTGCCAGCCGTGCGAGGTGGGCGACCTCCTCGCGCGTGATGCCAGGCATGCGTCGATCCTCTGGGGTGAGTGGTGGTTTTGAGGCCAATCCTATGGGGCGGGGGTGTCTCTCCGCGAAACCCCTTGGCGGGGGGCCCGCAGCACCGTCCCCCGGCCCGTCCTCCGACCCGGCCCGGCCGAGGCGCGCGCCCGGGTCCCCTGTGCTGGACGCGCTTGTCCCTGTGCCGTCGCTCGTGGGGTGCGCCGTTCCCCGCGGGTCGCCTTCGCTTGCGCTTCCGAGGTCTGTCCGGGTGGACGCACTTGTCCCGTACGGGTCGCTCGGTGGGTGCGCAGTTCCCCGCGCCCCTACAGGGGCGCCCAGCTGGGGCCGGCGATCAGGCTGCGGGCTGCATCAACCGGGGCCGGGGTTCAAACCCCCTCCTCGTGCACTCGCGCTGCTGCGGGAGGGGGTGGGCGGGAATCTCTGCTCGCAGACTCCGATGCTCTTCAGTCGGGTACGGGTACGTCGTACCGAGCGTGTCGGATCGAGGACGGAGAATCCCGACCGGCACCGACCCGAAGAACCGGCCGGATGCGCCCCAAAGGGGCGCGGGGAACTGCGCACCCCACGGGCGACGGCACAGGAACGAAGTACGCCCAGCCGGACAGACCCCGGGGCGCAAGCGAAGGCGAACCGTTACTCCTGGTCCTCCGCGGTGGACCGCACCGCGGCCTTCGGCCGCTGCCACCCGCGGGACCCCCGCGCCAGCAACCACGCCGTCGCCTCGTCGGACGGCATCGCCGCGGCGACGAGCCACCCCTGGACCGCGTCACAGCCGAGATCGCGCAACCGCTCCCACGTCTCGTCGTCCTCGACCCCCTCCGCCACGACGAGCAGCCCCAGCGAGTGCGCGAGATCCACCGTGCAGCGCACGATCTCCGCGTCCTCGTTGTCGAAGGCGAGCCGCGCGACGAACGACCGGTCGATCTTCAGCTCGCTGACCGGCAGCCGCCGCAGATGGACCAGGGACGAGTACCCCGTCCCGAAGTCGTCCAGGGACATCTTCACCCCGTGCCCGGTCAGCCCGGCCAGCGTGTCCGCGGCCCGCTGCGGGTCCTCCAGCAGCACATGCTCGGTGATCTCCAGTTGCAGGGCGGACGGCGGCACCCCGTGGCGCGCGAGCCGCGCGGCGACCGATCCGGCGAAGCCGGGGGTGTGGACGTCACGGGGCGACACGTTCACCGCGACGGGCACCCGCAGCCCCTGCGCACGCCAGCGGGCGACCTGCCCGAGCGCGATCTCCAGCACGTACTCCGTGAGGTGCGGCATCAGCCCGGACGACTCGGCGATGGCGATGAACTCGTCCGGGGGGACCCGCCCGCGTTCCGGGTGCACCCAGCGCACCAGGGCCTCCAGCCCGGCGACCTGTCCGTCGAACCGCACCTTGGGCTGATAGTGCAGTTGGACGTCCCCCGCGTCCAGCGCGCGCCGCAGGTCCCCGAGGAGGCCGAGCCGGTCGGGGGTGTTGGAGTCGCGCTTCGACTCGTACACCTCCACCCCGGTGCGGTCGCGCTTGGCCTGGTACATGGCGACGTCGGCCCGCCGCAGCAGCCCCTCCGCGTCGAGGGCGTGGTCGGGGAAGACGGCGAGTCCGGCGCTGGCCTCCAGGACCAGGGTGAGTCCGTCGAGGTCGAGCGGGGAACCGAGGGCGGTGACGACCGAGCGGGCGACCCGGGTCGCGGAGGTCGTGGAGTCCGCGATGGGCAGCAGTACGGCGAACTCGTCGCCGCCGAGCCGCGCGGCCTCCGCGCCGCGGGGCAGCGCGAGCCGGAGCCGGTCGGCGATCTGGAGCAGCAGCCGGTCACCGGCGAGATGGCCGAGGGTGTCGTTGACGGACCGGAAGCGGTCGAGGTCGATGAGCATGAGCGCGGAGCGCGCCCCGATGCGTTCGGCGTCGTCGAGCGCGGCCCAGGTGCGTTCGAGCAGCCACTGGCGGTTGGGCAGTTTGGTCAGCGGGTCGCGGAGCTGTTCCTCGGCGCGGGCGCGGGCGATCCACAGGGTGGAGTCGAGCGCTATCAGCGGGACGACGAACAGGGGCAGCAGGATCGGCATGGCGATGGCCACGACACAGATGAGCGGTGCGATGCCGAGCAGCGCCGCCCCCACGAGGGCCTGCCGCATCAGGGCGGTACGGGCGACCGTCGGCAGTCCGGACGCCTGCGGGGCGTGGACGTACCAGAGCAGCAGCCGGGTGACCGCCAGATAGGTCGCGGCGGCGAGGACGACCTCCAGCGCGGCGTAGAGGTCCCAGGTCTCGGGCAGCCATGGCTCCTCGACGGTGGGCACCAGACCGCACGCGCCGAGCGCGAGCGCGCCCGCGCCTATGCCGAGGATGTCGACGGCACCATGCAGTAATCCCTGCCGCCAGCGGTTGCGGCGGGCCACCCCGACGAGGACGACGACGGTGAGACTGACCATCCCGGCGGGAATCCAGCCGTAGAGCAGCAGCACCGCGAGGGTCAGGGCGGAGCCGGAGCCCGTGCCGCCCCACCAGCGGCCCCGGCCGAGTGCGACGAGATGGCCGACGATGAGTCCGGTGAGGACGGCGAGGGACCAGCCGGCCTTGCCGGTGGGGAACAGCGCCCGGTTGCCGCTGATCGCGCTGTAGGCCCCGGCGCCGAGGACGAGCGCGGCGAGGGGGACGACCGCGACGGCGAGGAACGGCCAGGACCCGTGGTGCGGTCCCGGTTCGGTGTCGGGGTAGGTGCGGGTGGCCTGGGTGACAGGCATGTCGGGGTGAGTGGGCGGCCTGCGGCCGATGAGCCAGGCACCGGGCGTCCGGCGGGCGCGCACGCGTCCGTCCGGGGCGGCTCTCTCGCTCGATTCCATTACCGTCCCTCTCACTGCCGGCGGTGGCCGCGCCACGCGTCGCCCCGCCGTTCACCGCCATCGAACCCGCGTCTGATGACCCACCACGCAGCGGGGCGCGGCAGGCGCATAACTCAACAGTAGGCCGCGGAGGGCCCCCAAGGGCAGCGGTCGGCCACGGTTGCCCGAATGCGACCGGGGCACCCCTAAGCATCTGATATGCGCCGAACGGGTGTTCTTGCGGGGCGCGCACCGGAGCTGAGGTGCCCTCAGGAGGCATCGGCGGGTCGGCGGGGTCACTCCCCGGCGGGGGTCTCCTCCGTGCCGCCCGCGGGGGTCCCGGCGGGGGCGTCGGGGCTCTCCTGCGCGGGTTCCGCCGGGGTCTCGGCCGGTGTGTCGGCGGAGGTCCCTGCCGGGGTTTCCTCCTCCGGCGGAAGGGCTGCCTCCGCCGCGGCCTCGGGGCCCTGTTCGAGGAGGACCGCGAAGCCCTCCTCGTTCAGAACCGGCACCTTCAGTTGCATGGCCTTGTCGAACTTCGATCCCGGATTGTCACCGACCACGACGAACGCCGTCTTCTTGGACACCGATCCGGTCACCTTGGCGCCCTGGCTCTGGAGCGCTTCCTTGGCCCCGTCACGGGTATGACCCGTCAGCGTGCCCGTGACGACGACGGTGAGGCCTTGGAGGGGCCTGGGGCCCTCGTCCTCCCCGGCACCCGCGTCCTCCATCCCGGCACCGGCGGCCTTCCACTTGCGCACGATCTCCTGGTGCCAGTCCTCGGCGAACCACTGCTTGACGGCCGACGCGGTGGTCCCCGCGACCCCGTCGGTCGCGACCAGCTGCTCCTCGGTGGCCTCGGCGAGCCGGTCGATGGAGCGGAACTCCCGGGCGAGCGCCTCGGCGGCGACGGGTCCGACATGACGGATCGACAGCCCGGTGAGGAAGCGGGCCAGCGGGCGGCTCCTGGCGGCGGCGATGCTCTCCAGCATCGCGACCGCGTTCTTCCTGGGCTCGCCCTCCTGGTTGGCGAAGACCGTGGCGACCTTCTCCTCACCGGTCTCCGGGTCCCGCTTGGGCAGTCCGCTGTCCGGGTCGAGGACGTACGCCTTGATGGGCAGCAGCTGCTCGATCGTCAGGTCGAAGAGATCGCCCTCGTCCTTGAGCGGCGGCTCGGCGGGCTCCAGCGGCTTGGTGAGGGCGGCGGCGGAGACATAGCCGAAGTGGTCGATGTCGAGGGACTTGCGGCCGGCGAGGTAGAACAGCCGCTCCCGCAACTGGGCGGGGCAGCCGCGGGCGTTCAGACAGCGCCAGTCGATGTCGCCCTCCTTCGCGGGCTCCAGCTTCGTGCCGCACTCGGGGCAGTGGGTGGGCATCTCGAACTCGGGGGCGTCCGGGTCGCGGAGCTCGGGGACATGGCTGAGGATCTCGGGGATCACGTCCCCGGCCTTGCGGATGACGACGGTGTCCCCCACGCGGACGTCCTTCGCCTTGACGACGTCCTGGTTGTGGAGGGTCGCGAACTCCACCTCCGAACCGGCGACGACGACCGGCTCCACCTGCGCGTAGGGGGTGGCGCGGCCGGTGCGGCCGATCCCGATGCGGATGTTGATCAGCTTGGTGTTGACCTCCTCCGGCGGGTACTTCCAGGCGATGGCCCAGCGGGGCGCGCGGGAGGTGGAACCGAGGCGGCCTTGGAGGGGGATCTCGTCGAGCTTGACGACGACACCGTCGATCTCGTGCTCCATCGAATGGCGGTTCTTGCCGTAACGGGCGATGAACGCGCGGACACCCTCGACGGAGTCCGCGACCTCGTTGTGCCGGGCGGTGGGCAGACCCCAGCCGCGCAGCAGCTCGTACGCCTCGGAGAGGCGGCTGATCCGCAGGCCCTCGTGGGCGCCGATGCCATGGACGACCATGTGCAGCGGGAGCGTCGCGGTGACCTTGGGGTCCTTCTGGCGCAGCGATCCGGAGGCGGAGTTGCGCGGGTTGGCGTACGGCTTCTCACCGGCCTTCACCCGGCGTTCGTTCAGCGCCTGGAACGCCTCCATGGGGAAGTACACCTCGCCGCGGATCTCGACCAGCGCGGGGATGTCGTCGCCCTGGAGACGGTGCGGGATCTCGGCGATCGTGCGGACGTTGGGCGTGATGTCCTCGCCGGTGCGGCCGTCGCCGCGGGTGGCGGCACGGGTCAGTCTGCCGTCCTCGTAGGTGAGGTTCACGGCGAGCCCGTCGACCTTCAGCTCGCACAGGAAGTGGTAGTCCGTGGTGCCCACGTCCCGGGCGATGCGCTCGGCCCAGGCGTCCAGCCCGGCGTCGTCGAAGGCGTTGTCGAGGGACAGCATCCGCTCGCGGTGGCGCACCTCGGCGAGATCGGTCTCGTAGGCGACGGAGACCTGCTGGGTGGGCGACTCGGGGGTGCGCAGCTCCGGGTACTCGTCCTCCAGGGCCTCCAGATCCCGCATCAGCCGGTCGAACTCGGCGTCGCTGACGACGGGCTGGTCCTTCACGTAGTACTTGAAGCGGTGGTCCTCGATCTCTCCGGCGAGACGGGCGTGCTGCTGCCGCGCCTGCACGGGCACCGATCCGGGCTGTGCGTCCTGGTCGCCGGCCACGTCATTCCTCCCGATGGTCACTCTGGGTCGTCCGCGAGGGATCTCGCCGCCCGGACGCAGTGGGCGAGCGCGCCCCGGGCGTACTCGGGGGAGGCGCCCGCGAGACCGCAGGCCGGGGTGAGCGTGACGGACTCGCTCAGCGACCCCGGCCGCAGCCCCAGCCTGCGCCACAGCGTCCTGACACCCATGACGCTACCGGCAGGGTCTGACAACGGGCCGTCGGTACCGGGCACGACACCGGCGATCAGCTGCGTCCCCGACTCGACCGCTTCCCCGATCACATCGTCGTCACGCTCGGTGAGGAGGGCGAAGTCGAAGGAGACCCCGGCGGCTCCGGCGCGGTGCAGCAGCGCGAAGGGGACGTCGGGGGCGCAGGAGTGCACGACGACGGGACCGTCGTGCACGGCGAACAGGTCGCGCAGGGTTCCCTCGACGGTCTGCCGGTCCGGGGCCCGGTAGGTGCGGTAGCCGCTGGCGCTGCGGATCTGTCCGCGCAGCACGGCGGTGAGCGACGGCTCGTCGTACTGGAGGACGATCCGGGCGCCCGGAACCCGGCGGCGGACGTCCGCGAGGTGTTCGCGGAGTCCCTCCGCGAGTGATCCGGCGAGGTCCCGGCAGGCGCCGGGGTCGGACAGGGCCGCCTCGCCGCCGCGCAGTTCCAGGGCCGCGGCGAGCGTCCACGGTCCGACCGCCTGGACCTTGAGCGGGCCCTCGTAGCCCTGGGTGAACTCCTCCAGGGCGTCGAGGTCCTGCCGCAGCCAGGTGTGGGCGCGGCGGGTGTCCCGGCCGGGGCGGTCGCCGATCCGCCAGCCGCTGGGCTCCACGCGCGCGTAGACCTCGACGAGGAGTCCGGCGGTGCGGCCGATCATGTCGGCGCCGGGGCCGCGGGAGGGCAGTTCGGGGAGGAACGGGGTGCCCTGCCCCTCCCCGAAGGTGCCGACGACGGTCTTCGCGGCCTCCCTCGGGTCCGTGCCGGGCAGGGAGCCGATGCCGGTGGCCGGGCCGAGGCGGGAATCCTTGTTGTCGTTCACCCGGCGAAGCGTACGGGGTGGGTTCGGCCCGACGTGGTGGTGGTTGCTGCACGTTCCCGGCGTCCCGGCTTTCGCCGTGCCCCGGTGCGTGCCTGTGCCACGTGCGCGGTTCCTGGCGGCCCTGGGGTTCCACCTGTCGCCGCACTTCGTACCCGTGCCGGTTCCACGGGGGTGCGCGGTTCCCCGCGCCCCTGGCGGGGCGGTTCTGACCGTCGCTGTTCCTGCGCTCGTCGCCCGTGGGGCGCAGTTCCCCGCGCCCCCAGGGTTCCACCTGTCGCCGTACTTCGTACCTGTGCCGGTTCCACGGGGGTGCGCAGTTCCTCGCGCCCCTGGCGGGGCGGTTCTGACCGTCGCTTGTTCCTGTGCGGGTCGCTCGTGGGGCGCAGTTCCTCGCGCCCCTGGCGGGGCGCGTCTGATCGTCGCTGTTCCTGTGCGGGGGGTCAGTGGGGGGTGGGGCGGACGGAGAGGTCGTTGATCTCTGCGTCGCGGGGGAGGTCCAGGGCGGTCAGGACCGTGGTGGCGACCGTGTCCGGGGACATCCAGCGGGCCGCGTCGTAGTCCTTGCCCTCCTGCTGCTGGACCTTGGCCTGCATGGCGCTCGCGGTGCGGCCCGGGTAGACGGAGGTGACCCGTATGCCGTGCTGCTGCTCCTCCTCGCGGAGGGCGTCGGCCAGCGCGCGCAGGCCGTGCTTGGAGGCGGCGTACGCGGACCAGTCGGCCCGTGCGCGCAGCCCCGAGCCGGAGTTGACGAAGATCACCTGTCCGGAGGTGACCCGGAGCTGGGGCAGGAAGTGGCGGGTGAGTTCGGCGGGTGCGACGAGGTTGACGTTCAGGTGGTGGCGCCAGGCCTTCGGGGTCAGCTCGCCGACGGGGCCGAGCTCGATGACACCCGCGATGTGCATCAGGGAGTCGATCCGGTCGGGGAGCGTCTGGTGGGAGAAGGCCCAGGAGAGCTTGTCGGGGTCGGCGAGGTCGCCCACGAGGGTGCGGGCGCCCGGGAAGCGGGCGACCAGTTCCTTCGCGCGGCCCGCGTTCCGCGCGAGGAGGACGAGCTCGTCCCCGCGCGCGTGCAGCCTGCGCGCGACGGCCTCGCCGATGCCCGACCCCGCCCCGGTGATCACATGTGTCGCCATGGGCCCATCGTCGCATCCGTCACCGGCAGCGGGCTCAGCGTGTGCCGAAGGACTCCTCCAGGTACGCGAGGGCGCCCACGGGTTCCTCCGCGAAGAAGACCAGCTCGGTGAGCGGGAGCGGCAGGAAGCCCTCGTCGTCCATGCGGCGGAACTGCTCCTTGAGCCCGTCGTAGAAACCGGCCGTGTTGAGCACGACGACGGGCTTCGTGTGGTGACCGTGCTTGCGCAGTTCGAGGATGTCGGTGGCCTCGTCGAGGGTGCCCATACCGCCGACCATGACGACGATCCCGTCGGCCTGCTCCAACATCCGGGCCTTGCGTTCGGCGAGGTCGCGGGCGACGACCATCTCGTCGGTGTCGGTGCGCGCGAACTGCGCCAGGAACTCCACGGACACCCCGAGCAGCCGCCCTCCGGCCTCACGCACACCGTCCGCGACGACCTTCATCAGGCCGGCGTCCGAACCGCCCCACACCAGGGTGTGGCCGCCCTTGCCGAGGAGTTCCGCGAACTGCCGGGCGGGGCCGGTGTAGCGCTCGTCGAGGTCCGCGGCGGAGAGGAAGACACAGATGTTCATGCCGCGACACGGTAGTACGCGGGAAGAAGCCGCCGCCGCGAGGTGCTGCACCTCACATGACCCGAGGACACACGATCACGATCGAACAGGGCTCCGCACTGGTGCGCGTCGTCAAGGACGGCCGGCTCCTGGCGGAGAGCCGCCGACCTCTGCTGCTGCGCGAGACGGGCTGTCCGGTGCGGTACTACCTGCCGCCGGAGGACGTCCGTACGGAGTTGCTGACCCCGTCGGACACGCACACGTACTGCCCGTTCAAGGGGACGGCGTCGTACTGGTCCCTCCCGGACGCCCCCGACCTGGTGTGGGCGTACCCGGAGCCGAAGGAGGCCGTGGCGGCCGTCAAGGACCATCTGTGCTTCTACGAGCCGGAGGTGACCGGCTAGCGGCCTTCCCAGGGCCCCTGCGGGCGGTCAGGAGACCGGGGCGCCCGCCCGGTCCGTCGACGCGATGGTGGCGGAGCCGACGACGCGGCTGCCGTCGTACAGGACGATCGCCTGGCCGGGGGCCACCCCGCGTACCGGCTCGGTGAAGGTGACGTGCAGGGTGCCGTCGAGGAGTTCCGCGGTGACCTCGGTCTCGCCGCCGTGGGCGCGCAGCTGGGCGGTGTACGTGGCGCTGCCGGTGGGCGCCGTGCCGCACCAGCGGGGGCGGATCGCCGTGAGCGACGCGACGTCGAGGGAGGCCGCCGGGCCGACCGTGACGGTGTTGTCCACCGGAGAGATGTCCAGCACGTAGCGGGGCTTGCCGTCGGCGGCGGGGTGGCCGATGCGCAGGCCCTTGCGCTGGCCGATGGTGTAGCCGTAGGCGCCCTCGTGGGTGCCGACCTTGGTACCGGACTCGTCGAGGATGTCGCCCTCGGCCTTGCCGAGGCGGGAGGCCAGGAAGCCCTGGGTGTCCCCGTCGGCGATGAAGCAGATGTCGTGGCTGTCGGGCTTCTTGGCGACCGCCAGGTCACGCCGCTCGGCCTCCGCGCGGATCTCGTCCTTCGTGGTGAGCGTGTCACCGAGGGGGAACAGGGCGTGCGCGAGCTGGCGCTCGTCCAGCACCCCGAGGACGTACGACTGGTCCTTGGCCATGTCCGAGGCCCGGTGCAGTTCCCGGGTGCCGTCGGGGTGGGTCACCACGCGCGCGTAGTGGCCCGTGCACACCGCGTCGAAGCCGAGGGCGAGGGCCTTGTCCAGGAGCGCGGCGAACTTGATCTTCTCGTTGCAGCGCAGGCAGGGGTTGGGGGTGCGGCCCGCCTCGTACTCCGCGACGAAGTCCTCGACGACGTCCTCGCGGAAGCGGTCCGCGAGGTCCCACACATAGAACGGGATGCCGATGACGTCGGCCGCGCGGCGCGCGTCACGGGAGTCCTCGATGGTGCAGCAGCCACGCGCGCCCGTGCGGAACGATTGCGGGTTCGCGGAGAGCGCGAGATGCACTCCGGTCACGTCGTGCCCGGCCTCGACGGCGCGGGCTGCGGCTACGGCGGAGTCCACACCGCCGGACATGGCGGCGAGGACACGGAGGGGACGCTGCGGGGTCTCAGTCATAACCCTTCCAGAGTACGGGGCGCCGGGGAACCGCAGGCCGCGAGTACGCGTTGTGCTTCGCATGGGGGTTCGTAAGAAGGCACAGGGGACCGAGGGCCAGGGTCCGCACATCGGTCGGCGCGGCCTGTTGATCGGCGGCGCCGCGGCGGTCGTCGGCACGGGCGTGGTCATGCGCGAGGAGCTGTCGGAGCTGTGGTGGCGGGCGCCGGGCGTCACGAAACCACGGGTGGACGGCGCCGTCGACTTCACGGGAGCGCGCTGGGTGGCGGCGTCCTCGGGGAATCTGCGGCGGGCGGACCGCCCCGACGACTACCGGGTCGACCGGGTGATCATCCATGTCACGCAGGGCAGCTTCGACAGCGCGGTACGGGTCTTCCAGAACCCTTCGCACGGCGCGGCCACGCACTACATCGTCCGCAAGGACGGGCACATCACCCAGATGATCCGGGAGCTGGACGTCGCGTACCACGCGGGCAACCGCGACTTCAATCAGCGCAGCGTCGGTATCGAGCACGAGGGGTGGGTCGACAAGCCGTCGTCCTTCACCGCCAGGATGTACCGGGCGTCGGCGCGGCTCACCGCGGGGATCTGCGCGCGGTACGACATACCGGTGGACCGGGAGCACATCATCGGGCATGTGGAGGTCCCGGAGGCCACCCACACCGATCCCGGTCCGCACTGGGACTGGGACCGGTACATGCCGCTGGTGCGCGCCGAGCGCAAGCGGCTGGCGAGCTCCGGCAGGACACCCGACCCGGGCGCCACCCGGGCGGCCGAGTAGCGCGCCCGGGACCGCCGGGTCAGGTCAGTCCGGCCGATCTGGCGCGTTCCACGGCGGGGCCGATCGCCTTGGTGACGGCTTCCACGTCCGCCTGGGTGCTGGTGTGGCCCAGCGAGAAGCGCAGGGTGCCCCGGGCGAGGTCCGGGTCGGTGCCGGTGGCGAGGAGGACATGGCTGGGCTGGGCGATGCCCGCGGTGCAGGCGGAGCCGGTGGAGCACTCGATGCCCTGGGCGTCGAGCAGCAGCAGCAGGGAGTCGCCCTCGCAGCCGGGGAAGGCGAAGTGCGCGTTGGCGGGGAGCCGGTCCACCGGGTCGCCGCCGAGGACCGCGTCGGGCACGGCCCGGCGCACCCCGTCGATCAGGTCGTCGCGCAGCGCGCCGATCTCCGTCGCGAACCATTCCTGGCGTGCGGTCGCGATCCGCGCGGCGACGGCGAAGGCCACCACCGCGGGCGCGTCCAGCGTCCCGGAGCGTACGTGGCGTTCCTGGCCGCCGCCGTGGAGCACCGGGACGGGCGTCCACTCGCGGCCCAGGAGCAGCGCGCCGATCCCGTAGGGGCCGCCGATCTTGTGGCCGGAGACGGTCATCGCGGCGAGCCCGGAGTCCGCGAAGCCGACGGGCAGCTGGCCGACGGCCTGGACGGCGTCCGCGTGCAGCGGAATCCCGTACTCGGCGGCGACGGCGGCGAGTTCGCGTACGGGCATGACCGTACCGATCTCGTTGTTGGCCCACATCACCGTCGCGAGCGCCACGTCCGCCGGGTTGCGGGCGATGGCCTCGCGCAGCGCTTCGGGGTGGACCCGCCCGTACCGGTCGACGGGCAGGTATTCGACGGTGGCGCCCTCGTGCTCGCCGAGCCAGTGCACCGCGTCGAGCACGGCGTGGTGCTCGACGGGTCCGGCGAGGACGCGGACGCGGGCGGGGTCGGCGTCCCTGCGGGCCCAGTACAGGCCCTTGACGGCGAGGTTGTCGGCCTCGGTGCCGCCGGAGGTGAGGACGATCTCGCTGGGGCGGGCGCCGAGGGAGTCGGCGAGGGTCTCGCGGGCTTCCTCGACGGCGCGGCGGGCGCGGCGTCCGGCGGCGTGCAGCGAGGAGGCGTTGCCGGTGACGGTCAGCTGGGCTGTCATCGCCTCGATCGCCTCCGGGAGCATCGGAGTGGTCGCGGCGTGGTCGAGGTAAGCCATGGTGGACCGATTCTACGAGCCGGGGCCGGGGGGATGTCGGCGGGCCGCCCCTGGTCCGCTTCGCGGTGCTTCGAGCGGTGTTCCCGGTGGCGGCGCGGGGCGGCGTCCCAGGGCGCGGGCCGGGGTCAGACGCCGTCCGTGGCACCGCCGTAGCGGGTGGTGAGCGCATGGGTGGCGCGGGCCAGTTCCGCGCGGACCTCGGGGGGTGACAGGACCTCCACGTCGTCCGCGAAGGCGAGGGTCAGCCGCGCTTCGGCGGGGGAACGGTAGGTGAGCTTCACCGTCAGCCACTCCCCCGTACCGTCCGGCGGGAGTTCGCGGACCGCGCCGCCGCAGAGCGTGAGGAAGAGGTCGAGTCGGGAGCGGCGGACCCGGGCGGTGACCTCGATGCCGCGGGGGCGGTCCTCGACCGTGCGCCGCAGGGTGTCCCAGGTGTCGGCGAGGGTGGCGCCGGGGCGGCGTTCGACGGGATCGTCGAGGACGGTCGCGGCGCGTATCCGGTCGGCGCGGAAGAGCCGGGGGTCACCGTCCTGGTCGGCCACGAGGTACCAGACGCCCGCCTTGGCGACCAGTCCGTACGGGTCGACGGTACGGGTCCGGTGGTCCGTCGCACCGCCGTGCCGGTAGCTCAGCCGCAGCCGGCGGTCCGTGAAGACGGCGTCCTGGAGCGCTCCGAGGTCCACCGGGCCGCCCTCGCGGGGCGGTCCGGGGTACCAGCGGGTGGCGTCGACGAGGACCCGGCTGTTGACGAGTTCGGCGGCGGGCCGGTGGGGGGCGGGCAGCGCGGCCATGACCTTGAGCAGCGCGGAGGCGAGGGCCTCGTCGAGTCCCAGCGCGGTGTGGGCGCCCTGCGCGGCGACGACGAACAGGGCGCGGGACTCGTCGGCGGTGAGTCCGGTGACATCGGTGCGGTAGCCGTCGAGCAGGGCGATCCCGCCGTGCCGGCCGCGTTCGGTGTACACGGGCACCCCGGACGCGGAGAGCGCCTCGACGTCCCGGTAGATGGTGCGCACCGACACGTCCAGCCGCTCGGCGAGCTCGGGCGCGGGGACCCTGCCCCGGGTCTGGAGCAGCAGCAGGATCGAGAGCAGCCGGTCGGACTTCACGTCCCCCAGCATCGCGTACCGGGGTGCGCGGTCAGTCCAGCTTGGCGCGGGCCAGCTGGCGGGACTGGGCGACGAGCCGGTCCGCGCTGTCCCAGACCTCGGCGTCCTCCTCCAGGAATCCGCCCGCGAGATTGCGGGTGGTGACGGAGACCCGCAGCGGGCCGGGGGCGGGACGGCAGCGGACATGGGCGGTCAGCTCGACCGTGGGGACCCAGCCCTTCAGTCCGAGTTCGAAGGCGGTCGGCGGCAGGGCGTCCACGGCGAGCAGCAGCGACAGCGGGTCAGGGTCCCGGCCGTCGGCGAGCCCGAGCCAGGCCCGCATCTCACCGCGTCCGGAGGGCGCGCCGAGGACCCAGCCGAGGGTCGCGGGGTCGAGCTTGAGCGCGAGCCGTTCGGTGATGGCGGAGCTGCCGGGCAGGGGAGTGTCGCCCGGGGCGTCCTCGGGGCCGAGGCACTGGTCGTACGGGGGCAGCTGGGGCGGCTTGGCCGAGGTGCGGACATCGTCGGGAAGGGCGCCGAGGTCTCCGTACGCGGCGAGGACCCGCATCCGTTCGACCTCGTGGCCGTCGTCGTCGAGCTGGAAGAGGGACGCCTGGCCGGTGGAGAGGGTGCGGCCGGTGCGGACCGTCTCGGTGCGGATGACGGCGGGGCCGGGGCGGGACGCCGTGAGGTAGTGGGCCGAGACGGTGAAGGGGTCGGGGTGGGGCAGGGCGTGGGCGAGGGCGCGGCCGACGAGGGCGAGCAGATAGCCGCCGTTGACGGCGGAGATGATCGTCCAGCCGGGCGACAGCTCGGTGTCGTAGACGCCCGGGTCGGCGGGGCCCCGGGGCACGACCGCGGTGTCCCGGTCGAACTCGCTGTCGCCGATCGCTGCCTCTACCCGTGTCTCTGACATGCCGGTACGCTACAACAGGTCCATACTAAGCGGTAGCTTTTCGCCGGTCCCGGACCGTCGGCCGCTCACTCGTCGATCTCCACGGCCGTCGAGCGGCGGTTCCAGGCGCGGGGCGCGCGCCAGTGGAAACGCAGGGCGAGCAGCCGGATGGCGAAGGTCGTGACCACGGCGATCGCGCTGGTCAGGACGTTGAGCATGTCGTACTGGATGAACAGGGCGGCCATGCACGCGCCGACCATGGCGGGTACCGCGTACAGGTCCCGGTCCCAGCGGACCAGGGACGGGACCTCGTTGGCGATCATGTCCCGCAGCACACCGCCGCCGACGGCCGTGGCCAGTCCGAGCGCCGCCGACGCGGTGAGCCCCAGGCCGTACTCGTACGCCTTGGTGGTGCCCGTCACCCCGAAGAGGCCGAGGCCCGCGGCGTCGAAGACGTTCACCCCCGTCTGGATGCGTTCCACCTGCGGGTGCAGGAAGAAGACGAGCGCCGCGGCGACCAGGGGGGTCAGGAAGTAGCCGAGGTCGGTGAACGCCGCAGGGGGGACGGCGCCGATCACCAGGTCCCGGAAGAGCCCGCCGCCCAGGGCGGTGACCTCGGCGAGGACGGCTATGCCGAACACGTCGAAGTTCTTGCGTACGGCGAGGAGCGCGCCGGAGATGGCGAAGACGAAGATCCCGGCGAGGTCCAGCGCGTGCTGGACGGAGGGGGTGAACAGGTCTTGGAGCACGGGCCATTCTCCCCCATATCCCCCGCAGACCGCCTTCGCTTGCGCTTCCGAGGTCCGTCCGGCTGGGCCTACCTGTTCCCGTGCGGGTCGGACGGGGGTGCGCAGTTCCCCGCGCCCCTGGGTGCTGCCCCATTGCGGTCGCTTGTCGGGTGCGGGCCGTCCTCGTTTTTGCGCAGTTCCCCGCGCCCCTGAAGGGGCACCCCTCTCCTCGTGCAGTCGCGGGACTCGCGTAAGGGGGTGGGCGGGAATCTCTGCCCGCAGACTCCGATGCTCTTCAGCAGGGCAAGGGGGATGTCCGACCGAGCGCGTTGGAGCGAGGACGGAGAATCCCGACCGGCACCGACCCGAAGAACAAGCCGGGTGCGCCCCAAAGGGGCGCGGGGAACTGCGCACCCCACGAACGACGGCACAGGGACAGGTAGGCCCAGCTGGACAAACCTCGGAAGCGCAAGCGAAGGCGACCTGCGGGGAACTGCGCACCCCCGTCCGACCTGCACAGGAACGAAGTGCGCCCCGCCGGACAGACCCGAAAAGCGCAAGCGAAGGCGACCCGCCCCCGGCGGTCACCGGAGGCGGGGCGGGAGCCACCCGCTCACGCGTCGTCCGCGGCCGCCTCCGACGGAGTCCGGACCTGCGACGGGTCGGACACATGCGTGGGGGCCGGCGCGTCCTTCCCCACCGCCACCACCGCCACCGCGTCCACCGCCGCCGACAACAGCACCGTGTCCCCCGGCGCCTGATCCGCCGCGTTCTCGGGATGGTGGCAGGCCACGGACTGCCCCGGCCGCAGCTCCACGAACACCGGCTCCTGCCGCGCGCAGATCTCCGTGGCCTTCCAGCACCGGGTGTGGAACCGGCAGCCGCTGGGCGGCGAGATGGGCGACGGCACGTCCCCCTTCAGCAGGATGCGCTCGCTCTTGGCGGTCCGCCGCCGGGGGTCCGGGATCGGCACCGCCGACATCAGGGCCTTGGTGTACGGATGCATGGGCGACGCGTACAGCGACTTGCGGTCCGCCAGCTCGACGATCTTGCCGAGGTACATCACCGCGATCCGGTCCGAGACATGCCGGACGACGGACAGATCGTGCGCGATGATCACATAGGTGAGCCCCAGCTCGGTCTGGAGATCGTCCAGGAGGTTGACCACCTGCGCCTGGATGGACACGTCCAGCGCCGACACGGGCTCGTCCGCCACGACCAGCTTCGGCTTGAGGGCGAGCGCGCGGGCGATCCCGATGCGCTGGCGCTGGCCGCCGGAGAACTCGTGCGGATAGCGGTTGTAGTGCTCGGGGTTGAGGCCGACCACCTCCAGCAGCCGCTGGACCTCCTTCTTGACACCGCCCTCGGGGCTGACCCGCTGGAGCCGGAAGGGCGCGCCCACGATCGTGCCGATGGTGTGCCGGGGGTTCAGCGAGGAGTACGGGTCCTGGAAGATCATCTGGACATCGCGCCGCAGGGGCCGCATCCCGGCGACCCCGAGGTGCGTGATGTCCCGGCCCTGGAACTCCACCGTGCCGGCCGTGGGTTCCAGCAGCCGGGTGATGAGCCGCCCCATCGTGGACTTGCCGCAGCCCGACTCGCCGACGACGCCCAGGGTCTCCCCCGCGCGTACCTCGAAGTCGATGCCGTCGACCGCCTTGACCGCCCCGGACTGCCGCTGGAGCAGGCCCTTGCGGATGGGGAAGTGCTTCTGGAGACCGCTGACCCTCAGCAGCACCTCGCCGGGTGCCGGGTCCTCGGTCAAGGCGGCGCCGACGGACCGCTGGGCGGGGACCGGCGTGGAGCCTTTGTCGTCGCTCGTCACGGGTTTGTCCTCGCTCACAGCTTGGGCGCAATCTCTTCGGTCCAGATCCGCTCCCGCTGCTCCTGCGCCATATGGCAGGCGGCCCAGTGGGCACCGCCGACCCGCGTCAGCTCGGGGCGGACCTTGCGCGTGACGTCGTCCTTGGGGACGTCCGCGTACGGGCAGCGCGGGTTGAAGGCGCAGCCGTCCGGGATGTTGATCAGCGAGGGCGGGGAGCCCTTGACCGGGATCAGCCGTTCGGTCTCCTCGCGGTCGAGCCGGGGCATCGAGCCGAGCAGTCCCCAGGTGTAGGGGTGGCGGGGCTCGTAGAACACCTGCTCGGCGGGTCCGCGTTCCACGCACCGGCCGCCGTACATCACCAGGATGTCGTCGGCGAGTTCGGCGACGACCCCCAGGTCGTGGGTGATGATGACGACCGCCGAGCCGAACTCCTTCTGGAGATCGCGGATCAGGTCGAGGATCTGCGCCTGGACGGTGACGTCGAGGGCGGTCGTCGGCTCGTCCGCGATGAGCAGTTCGGGGTTGTTGACCAGTGCCATGGCGATCATGGCGCGCTGGCGCATCCCGCCGGAGAACTCGTGCGGGTAGCTGTCGACGCGTTTGTCGGGCTGGGGGATGCCGACCCGGTCGAGCATGTCGACGGCCCGCTTGCGGGCGGCCTTCTTGCTGACGTCGTGGTGGACGCGGTACGCCTCCACGATCTGCTGGCCGATCGTGTAGTACGGGTGCAGCGCGGACAGCGGGTCCTGGAAGATCATCGCCATCTCCCGGCCGCGCAGCTTGCGCACCTTGTCCGGGTCGGCGGACAGCAGCTCTTGTCCGTCGAGCCAGATCTCCCCGGAGAGCCGGGCCTTGCGCTTGCCGTACTGGCCGGCGGTGTGCAGGCCCATGATGCCGAGCGAGGTCACCGACTTGCCGGAGCCGGACTCCCCGACGATCCCGAGGGTCTTGCCCTTCTCCAGCGTGAAGCTGAGTCCGTCGACGGACTTGACCACGCCGTCGTCGGTCGGGAAGTGCACCTTCAGATCGCGTACGTCGAGGAACGCGGTGGGCGGCGGGGAGTCGGTCACGGGTTCGCCGAGGGCCGCCCCGGTCTTGCTGAGTCGGGTCATGCGAGCCTCACTCGGGGGTCGATCACGGCGTAGAGGAAGTCCACGGCGAGGTTGGCGACGATCACGGCGAGCGAGGTGACCAGGGTGACGCCGAGGATGATCGGCAGGTCGCGTTCACTGATCGCCTTGAGGACGGCCTGGCCGAGTCCTGGGAGGTTGAACGCGGTCTCGGTGAGGATCGCGCCGCCGATCAGGGCCCCGAGGTCCATCCCGAGCATGGTGAGGATCGGGGTCATCGTGGAGCGCATGGCGTGCTTGCCGATGACGACGGGTTCGGTCAGTCCCTTGGCGCGGGCGGTGCGGATGTAGTCCTCGCCGAGCACTTCGAGCATGGTGGCCCGGGTGATCCGCGCGTACATCGCCGCGTACAGGAAGGACAGGGTC
This sequence comes from Streptomyces uncialis, assembly GCF_001905345.1. Classification (GTDB taxonomy): domain Bacteria; phylum Actinomycetota; class Actinomycetes; order Streptomycetales; family Streptomycetaceae; genus Streptomyces; species Streptomyces uncialis. The sequence goes on along the minus strand of NZ_LFBV01000009.1, from coordinate 106,588 downwards.
ACCCAGGGCAGGAGCATGCCCTGGAACCAGCCGCCGAGTCCGTCACCGATCTCCTGGTACTCGCCGTCGATCCAGCCGAGGCCGTAGTCGAAGGCGGCGAGCGAGAGCAGCGCGGTGAAGTAGATCGGCAGGGAGACGCCCGAGAGGGCGACGACCATGGCCGAGCGGTCCCACAAGGTGCCCCGCTTGAGGGCGGAGAGCACACCGGCGGCGACACCGAACAGCAGCCACAGGACGGCCGCGCCGAGCGCCAGGGTCAGGGTCACCGGCAGCCGGTCGGTGAGGACGGGCCAGATGGCCTGCTCACTGCGGAACGAGTAACCGAAGCAGGGAGCCGAGCAGTTGGTGACCTCGCCGCCCGCCGCGTAGGTGCGGCCGACGAACAGACCCTTGAAGAACTCCAGGACCTGCGCGTAGATCGGGTCGCCGAGCTGGAGCTTGTCCCGCACGGCCTCCACGGCCGCGGCGTCGGACTGCTTGCCCACGTACATCGTGGCCGGGTCGACGCCCGCCCACTGGGGGATGAGGAAGAAGATGCAGAAGACCACCACGACGATGACCACCAGCATCACTGCGGCGGCCAGCAGCCGCCTGATGAGGTATGCGAGCACAGCTCTTCGGCCCGGCGGGGGTCGCGGGCCACCGGAGGTCGTCCGATGGCCCGCGACCCTACCGCTCCGGCCTTCACCTGCCTTTCGTGCCGTACGGCGGGTGTGCCGGGGTGGTCGTTACTTCAGGCCCAGGCTGATGAAGTCGTACTGACCGCTGTACGCGTCCGTGGTGTACACGTTGGTCAGGTCCGACGACCGGAAGTTGATGAACTTCTCGAAGACGAAGGGCAGGTAGTACGCGCCCTCCATCACCTGGTGGTTGATCTGGGTGGCGAGCTGCTCCTTCTTCGCGTCGTCCAGCTCGGTGACGAACTTGTCGAAGTTGCCGTCGATCGCCTTGTCGTTGATCATCGCGAAGTTGTTGTTACCGCTGTCGAGGATGTACTTGCTGTCCCACAGCGGCTGGCCGTAGCCCTGGACCGACGGGAAGTCGGGGCCCCAGCCCATGATGATGATGCCGTAGTTCTTGTCCTTGACGACCTTCGGGTTGCCGATGATGCCCGAGGTCTGCGAGCCGTCGTACTTGTCGATGTCGACCGTGATGCCGATCTTCTTCAGCGACGCCTGGAGCGACTCGGCGGTGGCCACCTCGACCGGCTTGTTGTTCCGGACGGCGATGGTGGTCTTGAAGCCGTTCGGCTTGCCGCACTTCTTCAGCGCGTCCTTGGCCTTGGCCTCGTCGGGCTTGCCGTCGTTCTGGGCGAGACCGTACGGGTCGTACTTCTGGCCCTCGGAGCCCGGGACGGACGGCGGGAGCATGTTGGTGCCGATGTCGCCACCGGCCATCGGGCCGCCGCGCGCGGTCTGGAGCGACTTGTGGTCGGCGCCGTAGATGACGGCCTTGCGGCACTCGATGTTGTCGAACGGCGCGACCGTCTGCGGGAACACCGCGTAGCGGATGTAGCCGGAGACCGGGTTGTCCAGGTTGTTCTTGTGGTCCTTCAGGGCCTTGATACGGCCCTGCGGGGACAGCCCGGTCTGGTTGATGTCCAGGTGGTAGTCACCGGCGAGGATGCGGTTGTCCATCTCGTCGGCGTTCGAGAACAGGGTCACCGTGACCTTGTCCGGCAGGGCCTTGCGGACCGGGTCGGAGGACTGCTTCCACTCCGTGTTGCGGACGAGGGTGATTTCCTTGTTCGGCGTGTACGACTCGAACTTGTACGGGCCGGACGAGAACGGCTTCAGACCGTACTTCGACTTGGTGTCCTTGTCCTGGCGGACCGGGGACGCCGAGGTGAGCGCCAGCATCTCCTCGAAGTCGCTGTTCGCCTCGGGCAGCTTGAAGATGATGGTCTTGTCGTCGGGCGTCTCGATCGCCTTGAGGCCGAGCTTGTCCTTGGACTTGTCCTTGTACGGGCCCGGGTACTCGCCCTTGGGGTCGAGGACGTCCTTGAGGTAGATCGGGCCGCCGGACAGCACGTCCTGCGCCCACACGCGCTGGATGCCGTACTTGACGTCCTGGGAGGTGATCGGCTTGCCGTCCTCCCACGTGATCCCGTCACGCAGGGTGTACTTGTACGTCTTGCCGTCGTCGCTGATCTCGGCGCGCGCGCTGGCGAGGTCCGGGGTCAGGTCGGAGCCGGCCTTGCCGGGCTGGGTCTGGCTGGTGACGAGCTGACGGCTGTAGTAGCGCATGAAGTTCCACGCGAAGCCGTAGTAGCCGCGGGTGGTGTCCCATGAGTCGGCGTCCTGGGCGCCCGCGAACTTGAGCGTGCCGCCCTTCGTAGCACCGGCGCTCGCGATCTTGTTGTTGGCCGCGTCGAAGCCCGCGGCCTTGCCGCCGCCCTTGCCATCGTTGTCGCCGCCGCTGTCGCCGCCGCACGCCGCCGTGGCCAGCAGCGCCGCGACCACGGCGGTCGCCGCCACGGCCTGCTTGCGCCGTCCTCTGCTGATGTGGGTAGTCACGATGTCGGTTCCTCCGTGTGATTCGTGGCCTGTCCGAGCAACGGGCCCTGGTGGTACGGCAGTTCAGCGGGAGCCCTTCGGGTCGAGCGCATCGCGTACGCCGTCGCCGAAGAGATTGAAGGAGAGGACGGTGATGAAGATGGCCAGACCCGGGATGACCATGTACATCGGGTCGGCCTCGTAGTAGCTCACCGCGGAGGAGAGCATGTCGCCCCAGGACGAGGTGGGCGGCTTGACGCCGACACCCAGGAAGCTGAGGGCCGCCTCCGTGAGGATGTTCGTCGGGATCATCATGGTCATGTACACGATGATCGGGGCCACCAGGTTGGGCAGCAGTTCCTTGAACAGGATGTAGAAGCGTCCCGCGCCGAGACTGCGGGCCGCCTCCACGTACTCGCGCTCCCGCAGCGAGAGGGTCTGGCCGCGCACCACACGGCCGACGTAGGGCCAGCCGAAGAAGCCGATGACCAGGATCATCACGAAGAGCCGGACACCGGTGCCGGTGAGCCCCAGCATCTCGTTCGGCATCACCGAGACCAGCGCGATGATGAACAGCAGCTGCGGGAAGGACAGCAGCAGGTCCATCAGCCGGCTGATGGCCGCGTCCAGCCAGCCGCCGAAGTAACCGGCGAGGACCCCGAGGACCGTACCGATCACGACGGCGACCATCGCGGACGCGAAGCCGACGAGCAGCGAGATCCGGGCCCCGTAGACGATCCGGGCGAAGATGTCGCGGCCGTTGACGGGCTCGACACCGAGCCAGTGCTCACCGCTCATCCCGCCGTACGAGCCGATCGGGGTGGAGAACAGCGGGTCGATCAGGTCCTCGTGATGGACGTCGGGGTCCTGGCCCGCGAGCTTGGTGATGAACGGGGCGAGGATGGCGACCAGGATCAGCAGCAGCACCACGGCGCCGCCGAACAGGGCGAGTTTGTCGCGTTTCAGGCGCTCCCAGGCGATACGCCCGAGGGAACGCCCCTGCACCGCCTTCCCCTCGACCGCGGCGACCTCCTCGGCGGCCGACGGGGCCGCTTGCGCGGTGGGCTCGTGCAATGGTGCCGTCATGGTGGCGGGGACCCCTTTTCTCAACCGGCGGTGACCGGCCCGTACTTGCCGCGATGGCGACATGATCAGCCGTCGTGCGTGAGGGCTGGGTGCCCCCGTCGAGCGGGGCGGCGCGGCCCCTGGTGCGGGAGTCTTCATCCCGGCCGCGATCCGTAGCCAGACCTGACAGTGAATGGATGCGCAACCGTGATGCGGTCCGGCAGGTTCCGTTATTCGAACGGGAGGTAACGAACCCCGGACACCGGCCAGTTGGAAACCGTTACAGGACGCGCGTAGACCAGTGCGACTTCTGCCCGCACAAGCCGCGCCGAAGAGTAAAAGGGGTCAACGGGCACGGAGGGCCCGTGAGGTGACAGAGCGGGTCAGTACGCGCTCTGCTGCGGCGGGTAGCCGTACCCGGCGGTAGGCGCGGCGGGGGCGACATGCGATTCGCGGTCGTAGAAGGGCCGGGCGTGCGCCCGCAGCCACATCGCGACGGGGTCGTACTCGTCGGACAGCGCGACCGTCGACACGGCGAGGCCCTCGGGCACCGCGCCGATGGACTGCTGCATCATCGCCCGCACCGCGTCCACGGCACCGGGGCCGCTGTCGTACACGTCCAGCCCGATCGCCAGGTACGGGGCGCCGAGCGCGGGCTGCACCCAGGCGCGGCGCAGCGAGCGGACGGCGGGGGTGCGGTGGGCGTTCTGTCCGAGCAGCGCGTAGAACTGCGGGATCTCGATCGCCGGCTCGGTCAGCCGCAGCGGTCCGGCGGGCTGGCGCTCCAGGCCGGTGGCGACACGCCGCAGATCGAGCCAGGGGATGCCGACACCGCCGCCGGGGGCGTGCGGGTTGAGCCACAGGCCGTAGCGGTCGGGGTAGAGGGCGCGGGCGACCTCGGTGACGGGCAGTACCTCGTAGCCGCGGTTCCAGCCGCTCGCGGACAGCTCCTGGGCCGAGGTCACACAGGGGGCGTAGCCGAGGCCGTCGACGTCCATGTTGCCGTACTGGGCGTCGGGCGAGCCCGAGCGGCCCTGCCACAGCAGCATCCAGACCTGGCCGGACGACGGGTCGGCCAGGGCGCGCAGCAACGCCTCGTACGCGTCGTAGCGCCCGGGGGTCACCTGGCGCAGCATGTGCTCGATCTGCCCGGCCGCAGCCGTGCCCGACGCACTCACCCTTGACCGCCCCTTCGTGACCCATCAGAACAGTTCCGCAGCCGACACGACCCGATTCGTCCGCCCCGGTCCGCCCGGGCCCCGGATCAGGCCATGAAACCAGCTTAAGCGCCACGGCCGGGACCGACTTGACGTGCCGGTCCCAGGTCGGTCACAGGTGACGGTGTTCACCGGCCCCGGGCGTAGAAGGGCCGCACCTTCTCCCGCATCCAGTCGGCGACGGGATCATGGGCGACGTCGAGGAGGACGAGGTTGACCCCCCAGGCCACCGGTACCAGGCCGAGGGCGCGGCCGAGGGCGTCCAGCGGGAGTTCGCGACCGGCTCCGGCGAGCTGCGCGGGGTCCAGTTCGACGCCGACGAAGAGGTTCGGCTCGGCGCCCTCCACGCTGGCGAGGCAGCGGCGGGCCGTGGTGACGACGCCCGTGCCCTCGAACTCGGCGCTCGCGGCGGCGAGGAAGTCGACGGGGTCCTCCTTCCAGTCCGGCTCGAAGAGGCGGACCCGGCCGCCGCTGCCGGGGCCGTCGAGGGCGGTGCGTCCGGCGCGGCACAGTTCCGCGACGGCCGGGGGCGGCAGCGGGACGCCGACGGGGCCGTCGGGGTTGAGGACGATGCCGAGCTGCGGGGGCAGGCCCCGGGCGAACTCGACGGCCGGGGCGGCGGTGCCGTCCATACGGTCGCCGACGGTCTGGTGGAAGCGGTGCTCGGAGCTGAAGACGGGGACGTAGGCCTGGCCGTCGATCTCCAGGGTCGGCAGATCGAGGCTGCTGCTGGTGGGGCCGCCGCCGTTGGGGAGCGGAACCCATATCCGGCTGCGGCCCAGGGCCTCGACGATCCGGGGGGCGGCCGTGGGGACGCCCACGGAGGCGGCGAGCACCTCCTCCAACTCGTTCGCGGGCCACCCGTTGCCCTCGGGCGGGTGGGGGGCCGGTGCGGGGCCCTCCGGGGGGTGGGGGGCCGGTGCGGGGGCCGGGAACTCCATGGTCAACCACCTGCTCTGGACGGTGCGGGGTGCGGCACGCACCTTAGCGAAGTCGCGGGGGCGCGAGGTGGGGGCGGCCGCCTTCCCGTCCGTACGCGGCCCCCTCCCCGGGCCGCCCCGGGCCCGCGTGCCGGGGTCCCCCGGGCTGGGCGTACCTGTCCCCGTGCGGGGTCGCTCGTGGGGTGTGCGGTTCCCCGCGGGCCGCCTTCGCTTGCGCCTCTGGGTCTGCCCGGCTGGGCGTACTTGTTCCCGTGCGGGTACTTCGGGGGTGCGCAGTTCCCCGCGCCCCTGGGTTTCCCCGGCTGGGCGTACCTGTTCCCGTGCGGGTACTTCGGGGGTGCGCAGTTCCCCGCGCCCCTAGGGTTCCCCGGGCGGGCGTACCTGTTCCCGTGCGGGTACTTCGGGGGTGCGCAGTTCCCCGCGCCCCTAGGTTTGCCCGGCTGGGCGTACCTGTCCCTGTGCCGTCGCTCGGTGGGTGCGCGGTTCCTCGCGCCCCTAGGGTTCCCCGGCTGGGCGTACCTGTCCCTGTGCGGGCCGGACGGGGGGGCGCAGTTCCCCGCGCCCCTGGGTACTCGCCCCTGGGCGTAACTCGTCCCGTGCGGGTACTTCGGGGGTGCGCGGTTCCTCGCGGGCCTGGGGGCTGCCGCCTCGGGGCCGGCCTGTGGCTGCCTGCCGCAGCCGACCGGCAGCGTCCAGGGGCACGATCAAGGGGCGCGGGGAACTGCGCACCCCCGTCGGGCCCGCACAGCACGTGCGACGTCCACCCGGGACGACCCAGGGGCGCGGGGAACCGCGCGAGCAACCCAGGGCCACCCGCAGCCGAACAGCCACCGCGAGGGGCGCGACCTCAGGGGCGCGGGGAACTGCGCACCCCCGAAGTACCCGCACGGGAACAAGTACGCCCAGCCGGGAAACCCTAGGGGCGCGGGGAACTGCGCACCCCACGAGCGACGGCACGGGAACAAGTACGCCCAGCCCGGGGAACCTCAGGGGTGCGGGGTACCGCGCAGACCGGGGGCGACCCGCACGGGGAGAGGCGTGGGCGCGGACCCGGAGGCGCAAGCGAAGGCGATCGTGCGGAGGGTGTCCGCCGCGGCCCGGTCGAGCAGCACCGCGGACCTGCACCCCCGGGGCAGAACCCCCCGCTCCGCGTCCCGCACCAACCGCCCCACCGCCCGCCGGTGCCGCGCGAAGGCGTACCGCGACACCCCGCGCCCCCGCTCCCGCTGCCCGTCCAGCGCGGTCCGCGGCGCGACATCGAGCAGCAGCAGATGCAGCACCGCCCCCCGCCGCCGGGCCTCCCGCGCGAGCCACCGCCGCACCCACGCCTGCGTCCCGCAGTCATGCACCACGACACCCGCCCCGGACCGCAGCGCCCTGCGCAGCCCCGCGAAGTGGGCGAACCGCACCAGCGGCCGGTACAGCGCGTACGGCACCGCCGCCGGAACCCGCCGCGCCCAGCGGTCCCGGGTGTCCTGGGAGTCGATCCGGACCGCGGCCGGGGCGGCGCCCAGGGCCCCGGCACCCGCCCCGCCCCGGAGATCCGTCTCCCCCACCGTCCGCGCCATCAGCGTGGTCTTCCCGCTGCCGGGCAGACCCGAGACGACGACGAGGTCACCGGGGTCGAAACGCAGCGCGCGGGGCCCCCTGCCCGAACGGTCGCGGAAGTCCCGTACGACACCGAGCCGCCGTTCCGCGGCCACCTCCGCGGCGGGCGCGCCCGACTGTCCGGGAAGCGCGATACCGGAAGCGCCCACCGTCACCCTGGTCCTGTTCACCGTGATCGTCCCCTCCAGTCGGTCACGTGAGCCTTCCCCGTAGAGTGTAAAGAGCGGGTAATTTCGGACAATCGTGATCGGGTACCGGTACTGCCACAGGACCGTTACGGCCCGTACCCCCTCCAACACGCCGCCCGCGGTCCGTACTCCCGTTTCCGCACTCCCGTACGGATGCTGCCCTGCCCTCGGCGGCGAATGCGTGCAATGATGAGCGCGCCAACTGCATACCGGCCGCTTGAATCCGCGCGGGAGAGCCCTCGGCCGACGCCGGGGCGCCGAAGGAGCAAGTCCCTCCCTTGAATCTCTCAGGCCCAGTTACCGCGCGGGCGAGGCACATCTGAAAAGCGGACCGCAGTACCGGGAGCCCTTGGGCCCTTGGTCCTGAGCGGTCCCACCCAAGGTGCAAACCGGACTCACCGCGCACGGCGCGTCGTCCGGCGAACCTCTCAGGTTCCGATGACAGATGGGGAGGATCACCTCGCCGTCATGCCCTGGGAGCACCCTTCATGAGCAACGCCCCCCGTCATACCGCCCTCGACGCCCTGCACCGGTCGCTCGGGGCGACCATGACCGATTTCGCGGGCTGGGACATGCCGCTGCGGTACGGGAGCGAGCGCGACGAGCACAACGCCGTACGGACCCGTGCCGGGCTGTTCGACCTGTCGCACATGGGCGAGATCACCGTCACCGGGCCGCAGGCCGTCGGGCTGCTGAACCACGCGCTGGTCGGCAACATCGGCACGGTCGGCGCGGGCCGCGCCCGGTACACCATGATCTGCCGCGAGGACGGCGGCATCCTGGACGACCTGATCGTCTACCGCACCGGCGACACCGAGTACCTGGTCGTCGCGAACGCGGGCAACGCGCAGACCGTGCTGGACGCGCTGCTGGAGCGGGCCGCGGGCTTCGACGCCGAGGTGCGGGACGACCGGGACGCGTACGCGCTGATCGCCGTGCAGGGCCCGGAGTCGCCCGGCATCCTCAAGGCCGTCACCGACGCGGACCTGGACGGTCTGAAGTACTACGCGGGCCTGCCCGGCACGGTCGCGGGCGTCCCCGCGCTGATCGCCCGGACCGGGTACACCGGCGAGGACGGCTTCGAGCTGTTCGTGGCGCCGGAGCACGCCGAGACCCTGTGGCGGGCGCTGACCGACGCGGGCGCCGGGGCAGGTCTGGTGCCGTGCGGGCTGTCCTGCCGGGACACCCTGCGCCTGGAGGCGGGCATGCCGCTGTACGGCAACGAGCTGACGACGGCGCTGACCCCCTTCGACGCCGGCCTCGGCCGGGTCGTGAAGTTCGAGAAGGACGGCGGCTTCGTGGGCCGTGAGGCCCTGACGGCCGCCGCCGAGCGCGCCGCCGCGAAGGCGCCCCGCAAGCTGGTCGGACTGATCGCCGAGGGCCGCCGGGTGCCGCGCGCCGGGTTCGCCGTCGTCGCGGACGGCGTGGTGATCGGCGAGGTCACCTCCGGCGCCCCGTCCCCGACACTCGGCAAGCCGATCGCGATGGCCTACGTGGACACCGCGCACGCCGAGCCCGGCACCCCCGGGGTCGGCGTCGACATCCGGGGCACCCACGAGCCGTACGAGGTCGTGGCGCTCCCCTTCTACAAGCGCCAGAAGTAGCGCGGCGGGCGGTCGGGCCCTCGCACGGCCCGCTCCGTCCCGCTGTGGCCTGTTCGGGCCCGTGTCCCGGCGGCCGTCTCGCATACCAAGACATCCCGTTCCCCAGCACTCCCCCGCGTACAGGAGAATTCGACTCATGAGCAACCCCCAGCAGCTTCGTTACAGCAAGGAGCACGAGTGGCTGTCGGCCGCCGGCGACGACGGTGTGTCGACGATCGGCATCACGGAGTTCGCCGCAGGCGCGCTCGGCGATGTGGTCTACGCCCAGCTTCCCGAGGTCGGCCGGCAGGTCACCGCGGGTGAGACGTGCGGCGAGCTGGAGTCGACGAAGTCGGTCAGCGACCTGTACTCGCCGGTGACCGGGGAGGTCACGGAGTTCAACCAGGACGTGGTCGACGACCCGTCCCTCGTGAACTCCGCGCCCTTCGAGGGGGGCTGGCTCTTCAAGGTACGCGTCGGCGCCGAGCCGGACGATCTGCTCTCCGCCGACGAGTACACCGCGTTCTCCGCGGGCTGACCCGAGACCGAGGGATCTACTGATGTCGCTTCTGAACACCTCTCTGCACGAGCTGGACCCGGATGTCGCCGCCGCCGTCGACGCCGAGCTGCGCCGCCAGCAGTCCACGCTGGAAATGATCGCGTCGGAGAACTTCGCCCCGGTCGCGGTCATGGAGGCCCAGGGCTCGGTCCTGACCAACAAGTACGCGGAGGGCTACCCGGGCCGCCGCTACTACGGCGGCTGCGAGCACGTCGATGTGATCGAGCAGATCGCCATCGACCGGATCAAGGAACTGTTCGGCGCCGAGCACGCCAACGTCCAGCCGCACTCCGGTGCCCAGGCCAACGCGGCGGCGATGTTCGCGCTGCTGAAGCCGGGCGACACGATCATGGGTCTGAACCTCGCGCACGGCGGGCACCTGACCCACGGCATGAAGATCAACTTCTCCGGCAAGCTGTACAACGTGGTCGCCTACCACGTGGACGAGACCACCGGCCAGGTCGACATGGCCGAGGTCGAGAAGCTCGCCAAGGAGGCCCGGCCGAAGCTGATCGTCGCGGGCTGGTCGGCGTACCCGCGTCAGCTCGACTTCGCGGCGTTCCGCCGGATCGCGGACGAGGTCGGCGCGTACCTCATGGTCGACATGGCCCACTTCGCGGGTCTGGTGGCGGCGGGGCTGCACCCCAACCCCGTCCCGCACGCCCATGTCGTCACGACCACCACGCACAAGACGCTCGGCGGTCCGCGCGGCGGGGTCATCCTGTCCACCCAGGAGCTGGCGAAGAAGATCAACTCGGCGGTCTTCCCCGGTCAGCAGGGCGGCCCGCTGGAGCACGTCATCGCGGCCAAGGCCGTCTCCTTCAAGGTCGCGGCGACGGAGGAGTTCAAGGAGCGCCAGCAGCGCACCCTGGACGGCGCGCGCATCCTCGCGGAGCGGCTGGTCCAGGACGACGCCCGCGCGGTCGGCGTCAACGTCCTGTCCGGCGGCACGGACGTGCACCTCGTCCTGGTCGACCTGCGGGAGTCCGAGCTCGACGGCCAGCAGGCCGAGGACCGCCTCCACGAGGTCGGGATCACGGTCAACCGCAACGCCGTCCCGAACGACCCGCGTCCCCCGATGGTCACCTCGGGGCTGCGGATCGGCACCCCGGCGCTCGCCACCCGCGGCTTCACCGCCGAGGACTTCCGCGAGGTCGCCGACGTGATCGCCGAGGCGCTGAAGCCGTCGTTCGACGAGACGGTGGCGGCGTCCCTCAAGGCCCGGGTCACCGCCCTGGCCGACAAGTACCCGCTGTACCCGGGCCTCTAGGCCCTTCCCGCGGGCGCCGCGCACCCGTCATTTCGCGCGGCGCCCGTACGGTGCCCGTACCGGCGCGTGACGCGGGTACGAGCACAGGAGGACCCGCCGTACCGCGAGCGCCACAAGCGCCACGGCACACCACCAGCCTGACCGCGTCACGAGCCTCACCGCACAACAAGCGTCACCGCACGACAAGCCTGACCGCACCACGAGCCTCACCGGCCCACCGGCCGACGGCCCGCAGAAACGATTCACCCACCGGTGGGTCCGCACCATCCGGCAGACAACGGCGTCTACCAGCACCAGCTAGGAGTCCTCCCGTGGCCATCTCGGTCTTCGACCTGTTCTCGATCGGCATCGGCCCGTCCAGCTCCCACACGGTCGGCCCCATGCGCGCCGCGCGGATGTTCGCCCGGCGCCTCAAGAACGACGGGCTCCTCGCCCACACCGCGTCCGTCCGCGCCGAGCTGTACGGCTCGCTGGGCGCGACCGGTCATGGGCACGGCACCCCGAAGGCCGTGATCCTGGGCCTGGAGGGCGAGTCGCCGCGCACGGTCGACGTGGAGGGCGCCGACGAGCGTGTGGAGCGGATCAAGCGGGACGGCCGGATCGAACTGGTCGGCGCCCACGCGGTCCCGTTCTCCTTCGACGACGACCTGATCCTGCACCGCCGCAAGGCACTGCCCTACCACGCCAACGGGATGACGCTCTTCGCCTTCGACCACGAGGGCGCCCCGGTGCTGGAGAAGACGTACTACTCGGTCGGCGGCGGCTTCGTCGTGGACGAGGACGCGGTCGGCGAGGACCGCATCAAGCTGGACGACACCGTCCTCACACATCCGTTCCGGACCGGCGACGAGCTGCTGCGCCTCGCCCGTGAGACCGGCCTGTCGATCTCCTCGCTGATGCTGGAGAACGAGAAGGCGTGGCGCACCGAGGCGGAGATCCGCGAGGGACTGCTGGAGATCTGGCGGGTCATGCAGAGCTGCGTGGCGCGGGGCATGGGCCGTGAGGGCATCCTGCCGGGCGGTCTGAAGGTCCGCCGCCGCGCCCCGTCCTCCGCGCGGCAGCTGCGCGCCGAGGGGAACGCCGCGGCCCACTCGATGGAGTGGACGACCCTGTACGCGATGGCCGTGAACGAGGAGAACGCGGCGGGCGGCCGGGTGGTGACCGCCCCCACGAACGGGGCCGCGGGCATCATCCCCGCGGTGCTCCACTACTACATGAACTTCGTGCCCGGCGCGGACGACGAGGGCGTGGTCCGCTTCCTGCTGGCCGCGGGCGCGATCGGCATGCTCTTCAAGGAGAACGCCTCCATCTCCGGCGCCGAGGTCGGCTGCCAGGGTGAGGTCGGCTCCGCCTGCTCGATGGCGGCCGGCGCCCTCGCGGAGGTCCTGGGCGGCTCGCCCGAGCAGGTCGAGAACGCGGCGGAGATCGGCATGGAGCACAATCTGGGCCTCACCTGCGACCCCGTCGGCGGTCTGGTCCAGATCCCCTGCATCGAACGCAACGGCATGGCCGCGGTCAAGGCGGTCACCGCGGCCCGGATGGCGATGCGCGGCGACGGCAGCCATCTGGTCTCCCTGGACAAGGTCATCAAGACCATGAAGGAGACCGGGGCGGACATGAGCATCAAGTACAAGGAGACGGCGCGGGGCGGGCTCGCGGTGAATATCATCGAGTGCTGAGGGGCGGGCCCTGAACAGGCTCTTTAGCTTCTTGCTGAATCTTGCTGGAGCATTCCCAACCATGCGCGCCGTCTCTCCCTGAGGGCTCCCTGGCCCGCCGAACTCCCTACGCGCTCCCTGGGGATTTCGTGGTGGTGGGTCGCTGCGCTCCCACGCTGGAGGCGCAGCGACCCTCAGCCCGTCTGGTACCGCGCCTCCCACAGGTGGGCAACCGGACGGGCGTCTGGGGGTTGGCACTTCCATGCCGTTCGCGACAGGCCACTGCGGGGCCGCGCCGCTTTGCGATGCGAACACACATTCGATTTGTGCAAGGTACACCCAATGGGGCCATCACCCCCAGCGGCCACGGAGAGCACCATGCCCAACACTCCGCGCCACCGAACCTGACGACTGCGTTCCAATGCCCATCAAAGCGACCGTTTAGGCACTGACCGATGATCAGCACGGTCTCAGCGTTTGGCAAGTGCCAACCCGCCGAAACCCATACCCAGCCTGGGTGCTCGCTCGCCGCACCCAACTCGGCGACCACCTTGCCGCCGCCCGCCGCGCCCGCCGCATGTCGCAGGACGATCTCGCCGACGCAGTCGGCATGGAGCGACGATCGATCCAGCGGTACGAACGAGGCGAACGCGATCCTCGATTCAGCGATCTAGTTCTCATCGCCCGGGCTCTCGACGTCCCGCTCCGCGACCTGGTCTAGCCTCCGCCGGTCGCCGCGGCCTTAGGTACGGCTGCGGCTTCGGTGGTGTGGCACGGGCAGTCGCACCGCCCGGCCACCGCGGGCACGGAGAAGGGCTCCACGTACACGGCGTAGGTGCCGTGGCAGATGTCGTGTATCCGGTGCTCGCACTCCGGCGCCAGCTCCTGCTTACCCGGCACGGCCGTACCCCCGATACTGCGTGGGCGCGGTCTGGGTGGGCGGTGGCCGGCGTTGGCAGTCCACGGCGTGCCGGTACGCGACCCGCCCCGGCCCGGACATGGACGGCCAGTGCTGCTCCTCGTACGCCTCATGGCCCTGGATCTGCCGATCGCAGCGCGCGCAGATCCTCATGCGCCGGCCCCTGTCCGTGTGCCCACGGCGATCGCGTCCGATCCGGCGAGGCGGGTGAGCGCGCGGAGGATGATGGCGAGCCGCCGATCCCCGAGTTCTTCCAGTCGCCACAGCGGGACGACCCGAGGGAACGCGGTCGCGATGAGAAGGGTCAGGAACGCGTCCTCGCCCGCGTTCAGCGCGAGCTCGGAGCGGTAGCGGGACTCGAAGCGGGGCCAGTCGCAGAAAACGCCGGCCCCGGTCTCGACGATCAGGAGACGCTGGACGTCCTCGCGGGCGAGGAGCGTGTCCTCCTCGATGAGCGCGGCGACCGCAGCCCGCACTCCGCGCTGCTGGGTGCGAGCCCACTCGGTCAGGCGGTCGGACAACAGCGGCTCCGCCAAGGTGTGATCGGTCACCGCTCCTCCTCCGCCGCGCCCAGGGCTGCCGCCAGGGCGCGCGGGTCCACGAGCAGGCCGGAGCCGTCCGGAGGGTTCAGCCAGTAGACGCCCGGCGGTTCGGTGCGCTCCGGGGTGGGGACGCCGAGCCAGCACGACGGGCCGCCCAGCAGCTCACCCTCCGGGCTGCCCCACTCGGTCGTCGTGGGGACGAGGAAGTAGACGGCGCGGCCGGTCCCGTCGTGGATCGCGGGGCCTTCGAGGCCGGTGACGACGCGCAGTCCCGCGCGTTCCTCCGTTTTCACGGCGGACCAGGTGTTGCCGAGCGGCAGGAGCGTCACGCCGGTGTTCGTCATCCAGCGTTCGGCGTGTTCGGGGCTCGGGTCGGCGGCTGCGAGCCAGGCGCGGGCTGTGTAGGTATCGAACACGGGTGATCCCCTCATCTGGTGGTGAGGGGATCATTGCGCGCTGCAACGTGGGCGTTACCCACAGATTGTGGGGATGATTCTTTGCCGTTCCGCTTGACGGAAGGTCAGACGCCTGCCCACGCAGCGAAGTTCGTGACTGCCTCGTCGCCACTGCGGTCGAGTCGCACCAGCGCACCGGCGGTGTGTCGCACCGTCGGATGGAACCGCGTATGTGCAGGTGAGATCCGGCGGGCGACCGCCAGATCCGCGAAGGCGCCACCCCGGTCGCCCTCGGCCAGCCGCGCCGCAGCAACGTCGATGTGGTGGTGGGACGCCCGCTCGGCAGCAAGGTCGTCGGGCAGCTCCCACTCGTCGCGGTCCTGCTCGGCACCCCACTCCCGCAGCCGGGCCAGGGCCCGGCCGGTGTCTCCCGTGTCGATGAGCATCGCGATCTCGTGGATGCGGACGTTCGTCGGCCCGAACGACATCTCGTAGTGCGTCGTGTCGCGGCGCAGCACTGCCGCTGCCGCCTGCGCTTCAGCCAGCCGGAGCACCGCACGATCGGCCTGGCCGTCGCGGGCCTCGACCATCGCGAGCTTCAGGAGTACCGCTCCCTGCACGGCGAGCTCCGCCTCGGACATCGAGCCCTCCGGGGCCATACGCTCGATCTCCCGCTCCAGCCCCTCCAGCAGCCGACGCGCCGACCCGAAGCTACCGAGCCGCAGCATCGCGCCGGCCTTCAGGTAGGCAGCGGTCACCTGCATGAGCGGCTCACCGGCCCGGTCCGCCGCCCAGTGCACCCGCTCCACCGCCGTCAACGACAGGTCGTGGTAGCCCAGCTTGTGCGCGAGCGAGTTGGTCGCCCGGTACCCGCGGGCCAGCCACCCGAACGCGCGCCGCTGCTCCTCACCGCGGCCCGCGAGCGCCACATGCGTCAGCTCGGACAGCAGACCCGGCAGGAGCGCGCCCATCGGGATGTACTTGCCGTCCTGCCGCATCCGGGACAGCTGCTCCATCTCGGCGGCGAGCACCGGCAGCGGCCGGGGGGCGACGAGAAGGTCGTCCGGGCTGTCGTAAGTGAGGCAGATCCTCCGCAGCTCGGGGATCACCGCCTGCACGGGGTCCTCGGCCTCGGCGCCGTTCATGTACGGCTGGCCGGTGAGCCGGTCCGGCCCCACCCGGAGCACGCTTGCGATCCTGGTCAGCAGGGCTGGCGACAGGGTCCGGTCGCCCGACTCGATCTTCTCCAGCAGGCTGGGCGAGATCGCGGCCTGCGTGGCGAGGCTCCGCACGCTGAGGTGGCGAAGTTTCCGCAGCTGACGCACCCGCTGACCGACATGACTGGCAACCATGGAACCCCCTGTGTGCGGTGTGGACCGGGCTGCCAGCGTAGGCGCACTCCGGTGTCGGGCGGATATCACGTGCGCAAACTCTCCCCGCCGGCCGAGCCGGAGCTGCCGCCGCCGCGGGGCGACCTATCATCTCGGGGTGGCTGACATCGACCTACCCGAAGACCTGCTCGACCTGGAGCGCCGTGCGTGGGCGGAGCAGCAGGCGGGCGCGCTGACCGTGCCCACCGCGCTCGCCGTGCAGACCGCGATCACCGCGCACGCGACGGCGGCAGGGCTGTCCCGGTACGCGGTCGAGATGGCCGTGAAGAAGGCGGTCAGGAGCGTGGCGGGCTGACTCAAGTGACGCGTCTGCGCGGACGGCTGTGGCGGGGATCGAAGCGCCGCCCCTTTTGCAGGAAGTGCCGCCGGGACCACTCCCGGAGTCGCCATAATGCGGGATGCCGAACTGGTTGACCACCGTCATGATCGCGGCAGTTACCGCTACCGTCGCGGCGACTCTCACCGGCCTTCTGGCCGCCCCGCGACTGGAGGCTCGGAACCGCCGCCTTCAGGCGCTTCAGCTGGAGCGGGAGCTGTTTGGCGCCGCCACGCTGAAAATCTGGATGTACGCGAGCAGGCTCCGGAAGCTAACGCCTCCCGACGGGTCCCGGTCCAGCCTGGAGGGCGACCGGAGCAGGTGGCTTGCGGAGATCGACGCGGCTAGTCGGACCCTCGTCGACTGCATCGCACCGCTCACCTACATCGGCCCGATCGGGCGCCTGGCACTCCGCTACGCGTTGAGCCTGCGCGGTGTCTGGCTGTCCGGGCGGAGCGACGCGGCGAAGCTGGAACTGGTCGCCGAGATGGCCGCAGCCGCTCAGAAAATCTACTTCACCGCCGCATGGCAGCGCCCTCGGAGGACCAGGCACGCCGTAGCGCTGGAGCGCCTGTGCGACGACCTGGTGGAAGGGCGCCGGTAGCAGCGGAAGGGCCCCGTAAGTACGGGGAGGATGCCGGAAAGCTCGGAATGTCCGGCCCATCCCCGCCGGAGCGAGGAGGTGGCCAGGCTACAGCATCGCCCCCTGCTTCCACCGGCGTTCACCAGGCTCCGAGGACCTCGTTGCGCAGTGCGCGGAGCAGGGTCAGGGCGTCCTCGTCGTCGGCGTCGGTGAACGCCCGGATCGCCAGCAGGAGGGAGCGGGCGACCTGCACGGCGGTGTCGGGGTCGTGGCCGGCGGCGGTCTGCTCGGGGCTGGGGGAGGTCACGGGCATTCTCCTGAGTGTTCGGGGTGCGGGGCGGGACCGAAGGATCGGTCCTGGTGCGCTTCGGCCGGGCCGCGCGGCAGGCACACAGGGGTGCGCGGGCCGGTGACGGCGAACCGCGTCCCCGGCCGGGGGCGGCGCGGGCATTCCCGCACACGCGGGAGAAGAGAAGTACCGCAAATCTAGAGGAGTTCCGGCGCCGCCGGAACGGCCGTCCGGCCGGGCGGGCCCCGGAGCATTCCGGGACGGCGGGTCGTTCAGAGGGTGTTCCGCAGCTCCTGCACCCTGGCCGCGAGGTCCGCGCGCCGCTCGTCATCGGCCGCGATGACCCGGCGGACCTGACTGTCCGACAGCTTGAGGACACGCCCTGCGGCGAGGCGGTTGCCGCCCCGGCCCTCGACGGTCTCCCGGTAGAGGGCGGCGTTGGTGCGCTGCCACTGCGTGTCGAGGGCCTGGAGGGCGGCGCGGCGCCCGCTGATGGCGGCTGCGGCGAGGCGGGGGTCGGCGGGGAGGGTGAGGCGGACGATGTCGGTGTAGTCGTCCAGCGTCTCCTGGTCCCGGTCGAGGTCCCCGAGCCCTCCGGCGTAGTACTCCGGGTCGGTGATGCGGTCCTGGACGATGCCGATGACGTCGTCACACAGGTCGGCGGCGGCCTGCGGGGTGAGCTGGTCGACGGTCCAGCCCTCCCCGTCGAGGGGGCCGTTGTCGTAGGCCCACCAGACGGTGCGGGTGTCGGGGTCGAGGACGATCTCGTGGAGTTCGTCGCCGTGGAGGGCGGTGAGGGCGGTGAGGGTGCGGGCATGGGGGGCGTACTCCGCGAGGTGGGCGCGGGCGTCCTCCCAGCTGTCGACGGTGGCGGTGCGCAGCGGTGCGGCGGGCTCGGGCCTGGCCATGCGGTCCTCCGGGGTAGGCGGTACCCAGATTCAACGCCCCCCCGTTGGAAATGTCAACGCCCCCCCGTTGAATATTTCAACGGGGGGACGTTGAATCCTGGCGGCTGGACCGGTGACACCGGATGCGACCGCCCCTGCCCCGGCGGACGCTGGAGGCATGGCCGCGCCCGTCGTCGTGTACCCGCCCAGCGCCACCGGCGGGCGCCGGGTGCGCGCGGGCGACGAGATCCTCGGCCTCGCCTACAGCCTCCGCGACCTCACCGAGTTCCTCCGCCGCGCCGGACTGGAGGACATCAGCCCGGACGAGGTCGCCGCGAGCACGATGATCGAATGGCGCGGTGGCGGGCCGGACGCGTGGGGGCTGCACGGCGCTGGGCCGGCCTGAACGCGAAAGGCCCCTCCCGGAGGAGGGGCCACCCCGCGTTGGCGGGGGCAACGTCTTGGTGAGACGGAAAAGTGGAGCAGCCCCGACCGGCAGGGCCTACGACGGCTCGGCAGGGCCCGCGCAACTGGGCCGAGAGCCACCTCCGCACTGCGGGGCTTCCGGCAGGGTTTCAGTCAGGGCGTCAACTGTCCATCCGTGCATCGGTTTTCGGCTGGCGCCGGGCCCCCACACCTTGCATAACGCCGCACTGTGCGGCATTATGGGGTTGTCGAGCCGAGGGGGACCCGATGACCACCGTGAATACGGCCACCGCAGCAGCCGAAGCCCGCGTCACCGCCGCCACCGTCCGCACCTGGTGCCGCCGCGGGGCCGTGGCCGCCACGAAGGCCGCAGGGCGCTGGGCCATCGACACCGCGTCCCTCGCCCGCCGCATCGCCATCGGCGCCCGCCGCCACACCCGGAAGGCCCCGTCCATGACCGAAGCCCCCCTCACCCTCACCAGCAAAACCACCTCCGTAACCGGCCACATCGGCGTCATCGGCCCCGCCGATGTCCTCGAAGCCGCGTTCCGGGCCGGAACCGCGGTCACCCTCTCCGGCAAATTCGCAGGCGAACGCGTCCACCTCGGTCACACCCGCCAGATATACGACGACGGCATCATCCTCCAGACCATTGGACTCGACCGGACCCTGGGCAACTCGTGCGGACGCACCGGCGTCCACGCCATCTACCTCGTCAATTTCGAGCGCCTCGACGAGGCCCCCCGCCTCGCCGCCCTCATCGCCCGGGTCGAAGCCCGACGCACCGCCAGGGCGTGGGCCGCGGAACAGCGGGCCGCCGACGAGGAGAACCGCTACCTCAACGCCCCGGAGGCATGAGCATCATGACCGAAATCGTCAATCTCGCCCTGCGTGACGGCTCCCGCGTCTACGAAGACGTCGACCTCGACCAGCTCACCCCCCGCGCCCGCACCGTGGCCGAAGTCATCGCCCGGACCACCCTCCGGACCCCGGTCAGCATCCTGCTGCGCTCCGACCGCGGGGAGATGCAGTCCTGGCGCGGCTGGGACGGCTACCCCGTCAACTCCCCCGTCACCCCCCTGCTCTGGCTCGAAAACGCGGCACGGCGCATCCCCATGGGCTGGCACGTCTACGGCGTCGGCATCGACCACCCCGTCCCGTCCGTCGACGCCGGAGCAGACGACACCCGCCTCAGCCGGTACGCCGCCATCACGTACATGCAGCGCCGGGGCAGCAACATCAACCCCGCCGCGTGGGACACCCTCTGCGGCACCGGACACCTCCCCGAGCCCGACCGCTACGTCAACAACCGGCCCCAGTGGCGGCCCGCCGCCATCGACGCCTACCTGACCAGGCCCCGCGACCTGTGGACCGTGTCCCAGATCGCCACCTACCTCGGCTACCAGGGCGACCCGAGCTCCGCAGCCAGCAGCGCCCGCCGCCAGCTCGGCCGCTGGGGCTTCACCGCCGAAGGCCGCGCACCCGGCCGCGGCGGGGAATCCCTCTACCCCGCCGACCAGATCATCGCCGCCCACACCCACCGCCCCGGCAAAGGCAACCGCACCCCCCGCTGACACCACGCAGCACCGCCGAAGCGGCCCACACCGTGGGCTCGGACCCCGGAGAGTTCACATGGCCATCAGCTCGACAGACGCAGCCGCCATCCACAAGCTGGCCCAGGCCGCCGGAATCGACGACGACACCCTCGCCGCCTGGACGGAGGAGGAAGGCGGCTACCGGTTCGCCATCACCAGCCACACCGGCGCCATCAAAGCCCCCGCGGCTTCCCGGCTCAGGGAGCGGATCAACAAGTTCGCGCGCACCAAAGACGCCCCCACGCCGAACGCCGCCCCGGAGGGCACCCTGATGGCCACCGACAGGCAGGTCACCTACATCCTCGACCTGCTGGCCGAGCGGGAACGCACCGGCGACGGAGGCGGCTTCATGACCGGCCCCACGGACCAGAACGGCATCGAACAGATGACCCGCCGGGAGGCGTCCATGTACATCACATCCCTGACAGAGGACTACTGACGGGGCCGATCACCGATATGGTTCACCCCATCACCACGGACCTGCAAAACGGCCCAGCTCTCGCGAGGAGCCGGGCCGTTCGAGGCGGGAGGCGCTGAGCGAGTCCGGCCGACCATCTCGCGGCCGGACTCGCTCGCGCGAGAACCAGCTCAGACCGCCCCCGGAACGCCCCGAAGCGTGCAGGCCAGTCCCGGTTCGCGGCGGCCCGCATCTGTCACAGGTCCATCACAACGCGCACACCCCTCCCGAGTCCGCCCTACCGTGGCGAGACCGTCACACCTGGGGGGATTCCCGTGCCAGCCCGCATCACCATCTCAACTGCCGCACTCCTGCTCGCCGCAGCCCTCACCGCCTGCGGAGGCAGCGACAGCGGAGACAGCAAAGCCGACGAGAAGCCGAAGAACAGCTCCGCGCCCGCCGCCAGCAAGAAGGCCACCGAGGTCGACTGCACGGCCGAGGACATCGACCAGAAGACGTGGAACACCCACTGCTCCGGCGAGATCGATGGCGCGGCCAGCGCAGGACCCGAAGAGCCGCTCGCGCTCGGCAAGCCGGCCGGGACCGTCGGGGACCAGGGCGCCGGCGTCCTGGAGATCACCCCGACCACCGTCGTCTACACGAAGGCGGGTGGCGGCGGCACCTCGCAGAAGGGGACGTTCGTCTTCGTCACGGTGAAGGCGCGGGCGACGACCGGCGCGGCAGCCGAGGTGCCCGCACCGATCACCGGCAACGGCTGGCAGTGGATCGCCCCCGGCGGAGAAGCCATCGGCTGGGGCAGCGGGGACTCGGTCAGCGTTCAAACGGAGTCGTTCGACAGCACGGGGCCCGTCCAGCCCGGATCGTTCCAGTGGCGCAGCACTGTGTTCGACCTCACCCCGGCGCAGGCGAAGGGCGGCACGCTCCAGTACCTCGACGGTGACGGCGCCGCCTACCGGTGGAAGATCCCGGGCGCCGACACCGGCCCGCAGATCGCCGAGGTCAAGAAGCAGCTGGCGGGCTGAGACAGTCGTGTGCCCCCGCCGCCTGCACGAAGCAGGGGCGGGGGCACACGACTACTCGGACTCGCCCGGCGGTTCAAGCAGCAGCGCCGGGTCGAAGGCGGGTTCCAGGAACGGTGCGATCGACGGGGCGGGCATCGGCTGCGGATCGGCCAGGCCAAGATTCACCAGCGACGCCATGTCGGCCGAGGCATCCACCGGGCGGGACGTGGCGGGTCGCGGTTCGATCAGGTTGGGCACTTCAGACTCCTATGTCGTGCAGGTACGGCCGGACGTCGTCTGGGACCGGCTGCGGCGGTGAGGGCGGTTCCGCTCCCGTTGCGCGGATGTGGCCGTACAGGCTGCGGACCCACGCCGTCAGGTAGCGGATCGTGAAGTCCTGACCGGCGACGCGCGTGCGCTGCTGCTCGGAGTCCGCCTCCAGCTCGTCTATCCGCTGGCCCTGGCGGGTGATCTCCTTTTCCATCCGGTCGGTGACGGCCGTGAAGTCGTCGCGCCGGTGGTCGCGGCGTGTCCGGCGGGCGGCGCGCGCGCCCCATGCTGTCACGACCGCCGATGCCACCCCGACGGCCCCACCGGACACAGCCGTCCACATCTCAGCCGTCACCGCCCCACCCCTCCATGTGCTCGGGCCGGGCAGGCTCGGTCCACCCGGCCACGACGATCACCGGCACTGCCGCGACCGCCCAGATCAGTGCCGCGATCCACCCCCGCGGGTAGTCGTGCAGCGGCCACCACGACGCCAGGTACGAGCACATCCACGGCACGACGATCACCAGCAGAGCGGGGAACCCTACCCAGTCCCGGCCCTGGCGCAGCGGGGCCGATGCCAGGGCGAGGAGGCCGCAGACTATCCAGCACCAGGCCCACCCGTCCAAGGGCATGACGCGCAGCAGGAGGCGGATGCCCCGGGTGTCGGGCAGCGGCTCGATGAGCTGACCGACACCGTAGAGCGCCCACAGTGCGCCGAAGCTCGCGAGGATCGCGCCCCGTCTCCCGAGGCGCCGGGCTATCAGCCCGAGCACCTACACCCCCCGGGCGAGCGACGCGCTGTTCGTCACGTCCCTGGCCCGCGCGAGGATGCCCTTCACGAGGGACACCGCGGCGGCCGTTCCCGCGGACAGGGCGGTGTACCACATGCTCGCGTCCAGCGGCTGGGTGATCACGATGCCCGCGAGGAATCCCCCGAGGAACGAGGTCAGCACCCGTTCCAGCAGGTCGCGCGCGTACGTGGCGCCGTTCTTGATGACGGTCTCAGGCGTGGGCAGTATGTCGGCCATCTCAGGCCCCCTTCTTGAGGTCGCGCACCTCGGCGCGCAGCTTGGCCACGTCACCGCGCAGCCCGGTGAGCGCGTCGTAGATCTCCCGCAGGAACGACTGAGGCGCCCAGTGGGGGTTGGTCGTCTTCGTCGAGCTGCTGTCCGGGGCGGGCACCTTGTCCTGCTCCCACACCGCCGCGTACAGCTGTGTCTTGTCCATGTCCTTCTCCTTGCCTCCGGTTGCAGGGGACTTCGCGAGGGCGATCACCCGCGCGAAGTCCATCGATCCCGGGTCGCCATGGTCGTTCTCCGGGACGTGCTGGTGCCCGCACCAGCCGGTGAAGGCGCGCCACTGCGCGTGCGACATGCGCGCCGGACTGGCCCCGTACGAAGCCGGGGTCACGCCGGGCCGCCGCGAGTCGACCCCGTAGGCCAGCCAGTCCTTCACGCACGTGAGCGGCACGGCGTGGTGGGTGTTCAGCCAGCGCACCAGCCACGCCACCTCCGCGAGCGCCCACTCGGGCGCGTCAGGCCAGTAGATGTAGTCGACGCCGGCGCGCTTCCCTGCCCACGTGCTGGCCTTCGTCGCATCGCAGGTCCCCACCAGCTCCATCTGGAAGGCGTTGGCCTGGTTCGTCTCGACCCCGCCGACCTTGTTCGCGAGCGCTCGTGCGGACTCGTCGACGTCGTAGTGCTGGTACCAGCGGATACGCCGTGCCGGGATGTCGGGCAGCCCGGTCACGGTCGGCGCCATGGCGCCAGGCCGTCCCTGGCTGTCGGCGTACGTAGGGAGGCTGCGGCCCTCCGTGGTGTGTACGACACCGCAGTTGACCTCCATGTCCGACCCCGAGAAGCGCCCGGCCCCGTAGAAGTACGCCTGTGAGGCGCCGGGTATCTTCTGCGGCCCTGATCTGGCCACGTGTCCTCCTGGGAATGGCGAAGGCCCCGACGGCGAGCCGGGGTTCGAGTGGTTGGTCTAGAGGCTGGCGAAGCAGCCGTTGAAGGACACCCAGGGAGGTCTGCTGTCGGCCTGGGTGCCCCAGAGCCTGATGTGGCCGTCGGTCTGGATGTCCGCTTTCAGGGTGATCCGCACGCTGTTCACATCGGAGCATGGGACCGTGATGGTCCGCTTCGTCGACGGTCGGTACGCCACAGGGAGAGGGCTGGCGGTCAGCGTCCAGCTCCCCGGTACGAGCCACGGAATCCCGTACGCGTCCTTGCTGATCGCCCCGCGGAACATGATCGAGTCCTCCCCGAACAGGTTCACGAGCCGGTACTGGAAGGTGCCGTTGTCGTTGCCGTTGTGCTCCCAGCCCGAGGTCAGGCCGACCGTGGTCCATGACTTCGCGCCGGTCGCCACGACCGTCCACGCGCTGCCGTCCCACAGCGTGAGCAGGTCCACGTCCCGCAGCCACGCCAGCATGCCCTCGACCGGGGTCGTGATCGTGGCTCCCCGCGCTGACGCCGACGCGAAACGCATCACCCCGCGCTGCGCGAGCGCGTTGGCGATGTCCTTGGCGAGCTTGCCCGCGTCCGGGGCGTCGATCAGCGACGCGATCTGTATGCCCTGCCCGTAGTCGTCTGGTACCGGCATGATCCCCTATCCGATCCGTGTGGCCCGCATCCACGAGCCAGCACCCATCCGCGTCGGCGTCGCGTTGCTCGCCGACTGCGCCCATGCCACCGCGCAGGTCCCCGCGGTCCCGGTCGTGGTGACCACGCCGGTTTCGATGGCGTACAGCAGGTTGGTGTTGGTGTTGCGGCGCCCGTAGGTCACCGTGGTGCCGAACCCGTGGGCGCCGAAGCGGCCCGCAATGTTGTCCCCCGCGTTGGTCAGCGCATCCGTTCCGGCGGCGGTCGACGCGGGGCCGTGCGCGCCCTTCAGGCCGGTCGCTCCGGCGGGCACCTGCCACTGGGTGACCAGCAGTCCGGCCGCCGGGCCGCCCACCAGCAGGTGCATCTCGACCACGTACACGCCCGCCGCTGCGAGCGGCAGGACGAGGTCGGGGTCGGCGGCCGGTGCCGTGGTCGATGCGCGGTCCGTCGCGGTGGTCTTGTAGGCGTAGGCGGGGATGCCGATGGCCGTTCCGGGCCCGGTGTCGAGGCGTCCGGCGGCGGCCCAGTTGCCCGCCGAGGACTGGGTGAGCAGGATCGTGTCGCCGACAGCGGGCCGGGCGTACGTCTCCATCCGCCGGGCGGGGATGCCGTCGGCGGTGACCGTGCCGTCCGTGCCGACCGCGGTGACGGTGGCGAGCCGCCAGTCGGAGCCGCGTACCGTCGTCGCGGCCTCACCGGCGCGCTGGGCCTGCCCGCGGAGCGCGGCGGCGAGGTCGCGGTGGATGCCGTGGCTGCTGGTCACGCGTCCTCCTTCGCGGAGATCGTCGTGATCGGGAAGTCTCCGCCCACGTCGAGGGGGACGCTGAACGAGGCGACCTGGTGGAGTTCTTTGGTGCCGTCGGGGTGGACGACCCGGATCACGTCCCCGGGCTCCAGCGCCGGGTTGGGGAGGCTGGAGAAGTCGCCCTTGGCGTTGGGGGCCTTCGCCGCGGCGAGCTTCAGGTTCGCCGCCGCCGTGCAGGCCGCGGTGGTGGTGAGGGTGGGCGAGCTGTAGAAAGTGGGGCGGCGGCCGAACGGGCCGCCCCAGTAGGTCGGCGAGGCCGGGTCGTTGTCGGTCGCGAGGTAGCTGACGGGGGCCGTGTTGTCGGCGGTGTTCTCGCCCCGGGCCAGGACGCCGTTGTGGACGTTGCTGCTGGTCATCTGCCGGGTACCGGAGAGGTACACGCCGCCCTCGGTGGCTTCCACGGACCACGCCGGGGTGGCGGTCGTCAGGTCGGGCAGGGTCGCGATGACGAACACGCCGTCGGCGTTCACGTAGCACTCTGCGCCCGCTGCGGCGGCGATCTCCTGCACGGCGGCCCACGGGTCGGCCTCCGTGTCGAAGGTGCGCCGCCCGATCGGCGCGTCGGGGATCGCCGCGAGGACATCGGCGCCGGGGAGGCTGCGCGTCACCACAGCGGTGATCGCGCCGACGACCGTGCCCGACGCGGTGAACGGGGCGGTGAACCTGTCATCGGCGACGGCCGCGGAGAGGTCCTTCCCCTGGAGCGTCACCGGCCCTTCGGACAGGTCGCCGCCCGCCTCGTCGAGCCGGAACACCCCCAGCGGGACGAGCTCCTCGCTGCCGTCGCCGTACTCGACGCCGCGGGCGAGCATCAGCCGCGCACCGTAGGTCGCCAGCTCGTCGGCGGCCGTTACGGGGATCAGGGACACGTCCGCGCACGTCACCGTGCAGGTGCGGCGGATCGCCTGCGCCCGGTCGACCGCGACGCTGCCGCCTGTGTGGTCCAGGTCCAGGACCCGGCCGTCCGTGAGCATCAGCTGCACGCGCGTCACCGGGGTGTGGCTCTCCGCCAGCCGGGCCAGGAAACGGTCGCTGACCGGATACATGTCACGTCCTTCTGCGGTCGAGGAGGACGTGCTCCCAGGTGGCGTACGCGGCGAGGACATCGCCCCAGGTCGCGAACTCGGTCAGCACGTCCTGCCAGGTGCGGCCCGCAGCGCCGTTGACGCCGACCGCCGTCGGCATGTCCGCCTCGACGAGGGGCAGCGTCCACTCCCTCCACGGGTCCTGCGCCGTCCCGCCCGTGCGGGCCTCCGTCACAGTTCCGGCGTTCACGTACATGTCGGTGACGCCCATGCCGGGGGCGGCCTGCCACAGCAGCGTGTTCCCGGAGTCGAGGAGCAGGTTCAGACCGGCGCGTTCCTCGTCCGAGCGGGTCCAGACGACGAGTTCCCCTTCCGCGCCCTGCCGCAGGCCGGAAAGAACGATCTTGTTGCGGCGGCCCCGCACGATGAACGACGTCTGCTCGATCGGCCGCTGCCAGTCCGGCGCCCGCCGCACCATCACCCTCGTGTTGCGCTGCGGGTTGCCGGGGTCCTTCAGCCAGGCCGTGTTGATGTCGGCCAGGGCGACCGTCACGTAGACGCTGGTCCGCGTCCCGGTCAGCACCGCCGACGGCGACCACAGCTGCACGTGGTAGCGCACCGGCACATTCAACGGCGCCTCATGATCCTCGATGACGACCGTGTCCGAGATGACCGGCGTCCGGTCCCACAGTCCGTCCGGCCCCCGCACCAGGGTGCGGGACCCGTCAGCGCCCTCGCGGTACACCGTCAGCCCGTAGTCAAGCAGCAGCTCCCGCAGCGTCAGACGCGCGTAGCCGTCCCCGCTGACCGCCTCGACCGCGGTCAGCGGCAGCACCTGCCACAGCGCGACCGCGTCGACCTGCATCTCCGAGCCCGTCGCGGACGCCGTGGCGATCAGCTCGACCGCCGCCTGGGTGGCCCCGGCCGGCGCCGCCGCATCCGAGGGCATGCCGTACCACACCCCGGACGAGGGGAACGAGTACGCGGTCCCCGCCGACGCGCCGAGGTCGGTGCCCGCCGCGTCGTACCAGCGCAGCCGCAGCCACAGCGACGCCCACGTGCCCGTCACCGTCCGCGCAGACAGCGAGATCCGCCAGTTCAGGCCCTCGCCGCCGGGCGTGGGGAAGCGGGCGCTGCGCACGGTGCTCGCCGTCGCGGTCGCCGAGGTGACCGACAGCGCGTACGACCCGTCGACGGTGGCCGCGCCCCACGGCGAGGTCCGGGCCAGTACGGCCACACCGGATGTCCTGGTCCAGCCCGCGATGCCCTGCTCGAAGCGGCTGTCCGGGTACGGGACGACGCTGCCGACGACGTTCTTCGGCGCGGTGGTGATGACGACGGTCTCCAGGCGCAGTACCTGCCCGGCGCTCGCGCCCGTGAGGCCAGCCGCCACCGAGCACGACGCGGCTGTCGGCGGCGCGACCATCGCCGCGCGCTGCGTGTACATGCCCGTCCCCGGCGCGTCCAGTTCACTGCGCGCGGCCCCGACCTGGTTGCCCACCGAGTCGTAGAACCTCAGCTCGATCCACGCCGCCGCGGACAGGGTCGGCGGGTTCAGGTAGGCGTACGCCAGGTACTCGGTCCCCGGGGTCACCCGGGGCCGGTCGACCGCGACGACCGCGGCGTTCCCCGCGGCGACAGCCGTCAGCGCCAGGGTGTGCCCGCCGGCGAGGTAGTTGTTCACCGCCCACGCCACCACCGGTACCTGCCGGGACACGGTCGCGTTGACCTCGGGCACCCAGCCGGACGTGTCGATCTCCGTCGACTCCGTCCCGAACGGCAGCAGGTTCCCCGGCACCCGGAGAGGCCGCCCCAAGTACACGTTCTCCCAGTAGTGGTTCACGCCTGCCGCCGCAGGTGTGGACGTCAGAATCACCCTGGCCCGTTTGGTGTTTGCGGGCGCGGCGCCCGCCACTCCCACCCGGTGCCAGTTCGGCGACGACCCGGCCGTCGTGAGGGACAGTGTGGTCCCGATCGGGAGGCCCACCGCGTTCAGCCACTGGATGCCGATCCGTTCCGGCACCACACCGGCCGCGTCGGCGACCGCCTGGAGGACGGTGCCGGGGGTGACCGCGTACGACGACACGGTCGACGCGACGACGGTGCCGGCCGCGACGGACTTGACGACCAGGCAGCCGTCGCCGTTGCGGCCCCCGGTCCCCTTGGACAGGGCCGCGTTGAGCGGCAGCCCCCACCCGGACGTGTTCGGATCGACCATCTCCGTCGTCGCGGAGAGGAAGTTCCCGGGGATCGGCACAGGGGCCTCCTCAGCTCGACTGGATGACGGAGATCAGTTCCTGCTGCGCGGACCGGATCTCGGTGCGGGCGATGTCGGTGATCTCACGGTCCCCGACGAACACCTGGACCGTGAGATCACCGAGACCGAGCTGGGGT
This sequence comes from Streptomyces uncialis, assembly GCF_001905345.1. GTDB lineage: Bacteria > Actinomycetota > Actinomycetes > Streptomycetales > Streptomycetaceae > Streptomyces > Streptomyces uncialis. The sequence goes on along the minus strand of NZ_LFBV01000009.1, from coordinate 78,145 downwards.
GGGCCGGAGGAGGCGGTGAGGGTGTCCCACTGCCGTCCGGTCAGCACCGGCTCCGGCCGTCCCGTCCCGTTGTAGGCCAAGTTGAGGCCGGGCTGGAGCATGCCGCCCGAGTCGTACCAGTGCGGGCTGCGGGACAGCCATTTCGAGTAGGCAGCCGACGGGCTGCCGTAGTCCGGGCGGCCCTTGATGTACCCCAGGCCCCACCGGATCTGGGTCTGCGGGTTGGTCCGCCAGTCGGCTCCGGCCGCCGCCATCTTCGTCGCGGGGAGCGACTGCGGAATCCCGTAGGCCCCACTGGAGGGGTTGCGGGCGTTCCACCGCCAGTTCGACTCGCCCTCCCACAACTTCTTCAGCGCAGGGAACTCGGACGGGCCCCAGCCGTAGCGGCCGAGGATGGACCGCGCGTAGGTCTGCGCGGCGCCCGCGGGAGCAGTTCCGCCCCCGCCTCCGGAGAGGAACGGCATCGGGTCGACGGCACGCCCGAGGCGCCGCGCCTCGAAGTGGAGGTGCGGGCCGGTGACGTTGCCGGTCGCGCCGACCCGTCCGATCAGATCGCCCGCACCGACCCGCCCTCCCTTCTGCGCCACCGCGGACGACAGGTGCGCGTACAGGGACGTCAGGCTGCCGCCGTGGTCGAGGACCACGAACTTGCCGTAGGGGCCGCCTCCGGCGGAGACCTGCTGCACGGAGCCGCCTGCCGCCGCACGGACCGCGGTGCCCACGGCGGCCGGGAAGTCGAGGCCGGTGTGCCGGCCGGACGCCCACATGTCGCCGGAGACGCCGTACCGGGTGCCGAACGCGGCGTTCACGGGCCGCAGCCACTGCCCGCCGCCGCTGCCGCCCCCGCCCGTCAGGCCGGTGACCGCATCGACGATCTTGTCCTTGAGTCCGGTCGTCATCTTCAGCGGGATCCGGCCGATCATCTTCCCCATCCGCGAGGTGCCGACGCCGCCCGCGACCTTCGACAGGACGGGCTTGACCAGCTCCTTCCACACCTTGGAGGGGTTGGTGAGCAGGTCGGCGCCCTTCTTCGCCCAGTCGATGCCCGTCCCGACGACGTCCGTCACGGTGTCCTTCGTCCAGTCCCACGCCCCCTCCAGCCCGCCGAGGACGCCTCCGCGCTCCATGAGCCGGGTTCCCGCCGCCTGGTGCAGGGAGAGGGCCCGGTTGCGGTACTTCGGGTCCGTCGGGATCACGAACTCGGGATAGCGGGGGTTGCCCTCGCCGACGATCGCCGTCGGCCGGTTCACCCGCATCGGAGCCGCGGGGCCGAACCCGCTGCCGACCGTGCCGCCCGCTTCAAGCAGTTTCGGCGCGTTCGGGAGTTTCTTCAGGCCGACGAATCCGGCGATCTTGTCCCAGACGGCCTTGATCCCGTTCGTGTAGACGAAGTCGATCACGAAGTTCACGGGGCCTTTGGTGATTCCCTCGATTTTGTCCCATGCCTTTTTGATGGCTTTCCTGGCACCCTCGAACGCGTCACCGACCAGCCCGATCGCCGACTTGATGCTGTCGAACGCGGGCTTCAGTCCCTTCACGTAAAGCCAGTCCGCTTTCTCCCCGATCCAGTCCCATGTGTCGCGGCCCTTGCGCCACAGCCAGACCAGCTTGTCGCCGACCCAGTTGAGCGCATCCCAGAACCCTTTGAGGAACGGCCAGAGGGCCTTTTCCCAGACCCATCCGAGTTTGGGGGCAAACCAGTCGAAGAGGGGGACGAGGATTTCGTCCCAGATCCACTTGAGTTTCCCGCCCACCCAGACAAGCGCATCCCAGAACCCTTTGAAGAGCGGCCAGAGGGCCTCGTCCCAGACCCACTTGGCCTTGTCGCCCACCCACTGGAGGACACCCCACAGGTTCGAGAAGAACGGTTCCAGGGCGGTGTCCCAGACCCGCTCGGTGGCGTCCTTGATGCCCGCCCACGCCGTGTCGACGATCTCCCGGAAGACGGGGAACTTCTCGTAGGCGGCGATGACTCCTGCGGCCAGCAGGCCGACCAGCCACACGACGCGCCCGATGGGCGACATCCGCATGACGAACGACCACGCGGCCGTGGCCGCGACGATCCCCCACAGCCCCTGCACCAGCCACGGCGCCTTCTCCGCCATCCGGCCGATGCCGTCGGCGACGTTCCTGATGACATCCAGGACCGGCCCGGAGAGAGGGGCGAGGGCCTGCCCGATCTCGAAGAACGCGCCGCCGATCCCACGGAGCGCGCCGCCGACCTTCGGGCCGGTCTCCTTGACATATCCCAGGAACCCCTCGAATTCGGGGCTGCCCTTCAGGCCTGTCGCCCAGTCGGCGAACTTCTCCGACTTGTCGCCCATCCAGTCGGATATGTCTTCCATGTGCGGGAAGAACGCCTCGACGGCGCCCGCCATGCCTTTGAAGATGTTTCCGAAAGTCCGGCCGAACCCCTTGATCGCGGGTGCTGCTGCCCCTTCCAGGCCCTTTTTGAAGCGGGACCAGAACGGGTCCTTCAGTTCACGTGAAGCGTCGTCCTGGAGGTCGCTGACAGCGCCAGCAGAATTCTTGACCAGCGTCGTCAGTCCGGGAAGCGCGCCCTTCGCGCCCTTCACTCCACGGGTGAAAATGGGGAGGACGTCGGGCTGCAACTCGGTCTGCCAGTCGGTGAACGCTGCCGACAGCCCGTCCGGGCCCGCGATCGAGTCGTACAGCTCCCGCTGCGCCGGGCTCAGCTTCGCCAGCGCGTCCCGGTACTTGTCCTGAGCCGTCGCGGCCCGCACCGTCGTGTCGATACCGGCCGCGCGGGCCGACTCGATACCGCGCTCGGCGGACTCGATCCGCTCGGCGGACTCGACCTGCACCTCGGCCGCACGGGCGACCGCGTCGGCGACCGCCCTCTGCGCGTCGGCGACACCCCGCTGTGCGTCGGCGACACCCCGCTGTGCCTCGATGGTCGCCTCGGCCGCATCCTGGGAAGCCCGGGCGGCAGCCGCCTGCGCGTCGGCGACGCCGCGGGCCCGCTCCTGCACCTGCCGCTCGGCCTCGGCGGCGCGCTCGGCGGCCGAGCGGACCGCCTCCTGCCCCTCTACACCCTCACGGCGGGCCTTGTCGGTCTGCCGCAGCTGCCGGACCAGGTCGGCCTGCTCGGTCGCCTGCGCCCGCACCGCTTCCTGCGCCTGGTCGCGGGTCAGCTGGGCCCGCGCGCGCTGGAGGTCGGTCGCCTTCGGGTCGGCGAGGACCTTCTGGAGTTCCGCGTGCGCCTCGCTCAGGCGGAGGCGCGCGTCGCGCTGGTCCAGGGACGACCGCCGCAGACGCTCGTCCAGCGCCGCCCGCTGCTCCTCCAGCTGGCGCACCGCATCGACCCTGGCCTGGGTCAGCTCTTCCTCGGCCTGACGGGCGTCACGCTGCGCGTCGGCGAGGGACCGTTCTGCCTGGCGGACCGTGTCAACCGCCTGGCGGGTCGTCTCCGCGGCCTGGCGGGTCGTCTCCGCGGCCTGACGGCGCTGGTCGGCCACCCGGCGGGTGGCATCGCCGACACCGCGCTCCGCGTCCTCGATCTGCCGCCCTGCCTGAGCGGCGGCCTGCGCCGCCTGACGGCGCGCCGAGGTGAGCGCGGACTGGGCGCCCGCCACCTGTTGTGCCTGCTGCGCGGCACGCTGTTCAGCGGCGGCGCCGTTGTCGGTCGCCTGGGCGGCTTCCTCCGTCGCCTGCTTCTTCGCCTGAAGTACGGAGGTGACGCCTTTGATCGCGGGGATCGCGACGAGGCCGATGGAACCGAGGCCCGCGGCGGTGACCGTGGCCATGCCGGCCACGGCGCCCAGGCCGGCCAGCAGTATCGGTGCCAGGGGGATCGCGGCGACTCCGGCGATCGTCGCGCCGAGGAGCATGAACGAGGCGATGGCGGGACCGGTGTTCGCGTGGACGCGGATGCGCACGTCGTCCCGGTCCAACCGGTTGACCATCGCCTGCACTGCCGCGAGCTGCGAGAACGCGGCTGCCGCGTCCACGCGGACCGCTACGTCCGCGTCGCTCGCCGCCAGCGCCTGCAAGCGGACCTGCACCGCTTCGACCGTGGCCAGGGCCGTCGCGGAGTCGATGTCGATGCCGATGCGGGCATCGGCGAGCTGGGTGAGCTGCGCGCGCAGCCGCGCGATCTCCACCTCGGCCGGTGTGCTGTCGGCGGTGAGGTTGATGTGCGGCAGCGACGCCTGGGCCTGCTGCACCGCAGCACGGAGACGGCCGCCGAACCCGCCGTCCGTCTCCACGCGGACACGGGCCGGGTCGCGGGTGACGTCGTCGATCTGCTGCTGGAGCAGCCGCAGCTCCGCGATCGCGGACGCCGTGTCCGCGCGGACCGCGATGTTCGGGTGCAGCGCTCCGAGCCGCTGGAGACGCTGCTCGATGTCGGCGGCCTGCTCGCGGGCCGTCGCCGCGTCGATGTCGACGCCGATCGTGCGGTCCGCCAGCGACTCCAGCCGGGCGCGGAGGCGGGCAAGGTCGGCGTCGACGCCGGTGTCGTCGATACCGACGTCGATGTGGGGCATGTTCCGGAACGCGGCCTCCAGCCGGGTCCGGATGCTGCGCGCGAACGCGCCGCCCGCCTGTTCGCCCTGGCGTGCGGCAGCGGGCCGCGCAGCTCGGCCGCCCTGGGTGATCCCCTGCTGGAGGGACGAGCGGACCTGACCGGTGATCTGGCCCGCGATCTGCTCGCCGACCTGCCGGCCCAGCCGGGTGCCGAGCGTGGCGGCCTGGGCTTGCATGGCCGGGCCGAACGCCCGCCCTGCGGCTTCCCCGGCGTCGCGGCCCGCCCGCGTGGCGGCAGGTACGAGAGCGGCGCGCAGCCGCCCGTGGATGCCCCGGGTGCTGGGGATGATGTCGATCTCGACGGACCCGACGGTGATCGCAGCCACGGAGCCCCCTCTCCGTGGTGCGGCGCTACACGGCGCCCCCGTTGATCATCTGGAACAGGAAAGCGGCCTGGCCGGTGGACATCGCCGCCGCCGTCTTCGGGGCCTTCGCACCGGGGCGCCGGATCGGCTCCGGGGGCTTCGGGCGGCGGCCCTTCGACCCGGTGTTCGCGCAGACCAGAACGTGCTCCACCCGCGCCACCCGGTCAGCGACGACCGCGAGCAGCTGCTCCACCTGGGACCAGCGGCCCTTCTCCGGCTCGCCGCGGTCCGCCTGGTCGGCGAGTTCGGCGTCAGGGGTGGCGTTGCGGATCGCGGTCATCGTCGCGGACTCCGGCGGCAGCCGCGAGATGAGGACCCGCAGGCGGCGGGCGGTCATCTCCCCGCGGTAGAAGGCGATCAGCTGGTCGGCGTCGCGCTGGTAGTAGAACGCCAGATCGCCCTCTACCGCCTCCTGGTGCGCCGCGACGACCGCGCGGGTCCACGCGATTTTCCCTCGCTCTCACCAGCACGCTCCGCAGCTGCGGCGAGGAAGTCACCGAACTCGTCGTTCGTCGGGTCGATCTCTTCGTACAGCTCCACGTCGTCCGGGTGCATGACGCACGCCGCGAACGCGTCCACGTTCCCGGCCTGCAACACGCGGCGCCAGGACTGCCGCCACGCGCCGGTGGGGATGATGCGCAGGTCCTCCCCGCAGAGCGGCGCGGTGACGTAGGGGCCTTCGGCCTCGACCTCCAGCGCGTCCGGGGCATCTGCCGTCCCGGACAGCTCGTCCAGGTCGTGGTCGCCGCCCTCCAGCACGGGCTCGTGCTCGGGCTCCCGCGGGGGGCGGGGCCGGGCGTAGTCGTCGCGCGGGCGTTCGGGGCGGGTAGGGCGGTGGGTCGCGGCCATGGGCGCGGGCCTCCTCTGTCGCGGCGCGGGCAGGAACAGGAGGTGAGCGGGCCGGGCCCGCGCCACGGATGACGGCCCGCTCACCAGCTCAGGACCCCACGTACGGGGGCGTCGCCGGGATCTTGTCGACGTGGTAGACGGTGTTGCCCGCCGCGTCCGGGTAGGTCGTGATCGTCCACTCGTAGCCCGACATCTCGTCCTGCTTGAACGTCACGTCGGACCGCTCGCTGATCTCGCCCTCAGGGACGTAGAAGCCCTTGTAGGCGTCGCCGTCGATGACCAGGAACCAGAACGCGCGCCGGTCCGGCACCGGCGACGCGGTCTCCGCGTACTGGGTGATCCCCGAGACGTCCGGCTCCAGGTCCGCCGCGTCGAGCCGGTACTGAAGCGACTGGACGGCGATGCGGGAGGTCTCCCACGCCGTCAGCCCGAACGTCCGCACCGACTTGGTGATCTGCGTGCGGTACGGGCTGGTGAGACCCCAAGGGGTGAACTCCTGGGAGTCCTCGTCGAATCCGTAGGTGAGGCCGTCGTCGCTGATGGCGCCGAGCGGCGCCCACGGATCTGTGGGCTGCGCCGTCGGCGACGACAGGGCGGGCGTCCCGACCGGGGCCACCCAGCCCCCGCCGTTCGCGCCGACGATCGCCAGGTCCGAGGCGCGGGTGATGAGGACCATGATGTGTCTCCAGACATGGGGAAGGCCCGCGCACGGGCGGGGTGCAGAAGGGGTCCGGCGCGGGCCCAGAGAGAGCGGTCAGGAGACCGGGTGGCAGAAGACCTCGTAGGTGGCCCCCACGCGGCGGAGCGCAGGGTTCTCGTAGGGGCGCGGAGCGGGCCGCGCGAGAGTGCCGACCCGTCCGAAGACCGCCGTGGCGGTGGTGGAGCCGCGCAGCTCGTGCAGGAGCAGGTTGCGAACCCGGCCCGCGAGCTCGACCGCGGCGCCGCGGGTAGCGGCGTAGACGTTGATGTCGACGAGGGGGCGGTCGAGGCGGAACCCGTCGTCGTCGCCGCCGACCGACTCGACCTGCACCGTCGGCAGCTCGTCGGCCAGATTGTTGTCGAGCTCGTCCCGGACGACGACCGCCGGTCCGAGGCGGGCCTGAAGCCAGCTGATGAGGACGAGTTCCACATCGACGGGCGCCGGTGCGGGCATCATCCGCCTCCCGACCGTGCCGCCCGCAGGAGCACGTGGTGCGCGCGGACGCGTTCCGTGCCGTACTCCACCCAGCGGGCGTAGGGCGCCGTGTTGCGGACCGTGGCCGTCGCGCGGTCACGGCGCCGGCCGCCGCGGGCCGTACTGTCCGGCGACCACGACGCCTTGTAGCGGCCCGCATGCGGGTCTCCGGGGCCGCCGACGGGAGACAGGGCCACGGCCGTCGCCATGACGGCCTGCGCGCGGCGTTCCATCTCGGCCTTCACCATCGGGGACCGCAGCAGCTTGCCGACGCCCCTGCGGGACAGCTTGAACCGGGCAGCCATGTGTCCTCCTCAGCCGGTGACACGGTCGGCGGCGAACTGCACCGGCCCTCTGGTGCCCGTGAAGGGGCTGCGGCTCCAGTCGCCGGGCTCCCCGGTCACCTCGTACACGGCCCCGCGGATACGGAACCGGTCGGTGGTCTGGACGTCCGTGCGGGGAGGGGCGTAGACGGTGAACCCGACGATGACCGTGTCGCGGTCCTGCTGCTGGTCGCCGCCGACCTGCGGCAGTTCGGCGCGCGGCGCCACCACGCACCCCCGCACCGGCGTCTCCGTCAGCGGCCCCGGAAGGGGCTGGCCGCGCGGGTCCCGGCCCGGGGAAGGGCCGCGCCGCAGCCGGACCACCGTCTCCCCATACGGGTACGGGGCGGGCATCAGGGCCACCTCCAGCCCGGTTGGCGGTCCGGGTGGACCGGCCAGGTCGGCGACGGATCAGCGGTGGCCGGTGTGGGATCGACGGTGAACGCGCCGCCCCGGCCCGCCAGAGCCTTGAGGGCGGCCTTGTCGGCCTTCGTCAGGTACAGGCCGCCCGAACCGGACGGCCGCTGCACCGACATCGGGCCGATCGTCTCGTACGACACTTGCTGCGGGTTCACGTAAGCGCGCCCCGCCACCGACAGCACCACCGCCGTCGCCTGGTCCGGCAGCGGCCTCACGACCGTCTCGCACAAGGCGACCGCCTGCGCGATCAGCAGGTCCGCGCGGGCACCGTCGATCTCCCCCATCCCCAGATAGAGGCCGAGCTGCTCAGCCGTCGGAGACACGAACGCCACCAGGCACCTCCTATCGGGCCAGGGACTCCACCGCGGTACACCACGCCTGCAGGTCGCCAGCGGGGTCCAGCTCGGCGGAACGGGCCTTCGCCCGCTTGCCGGCCAGCCGGTACTCAGCAGGCGTCAGCAGCTTCCGCAGGACCGCCTCGTACCCGTCGAGGTCGTGGCGGTCCACGAAGATCCCCGCCTCGCCCAGGGACTCGCACAGGCCCGGCGTGGGGTGAGCTATGACCGGGATGCCAGAGGCGAGCGCCTCCACCCCGGCGCGCCCCCAGGACTCGTAGGAGCTGGGCATCAGCAGCACCTTCGTGCGTCCGTACACCCGGTCCCTCATGTCCGCTCCGTCGACATGCCCGACGACCTCGACGTTCGGCAGGTCGGGGAGGATCTGCTCCCCGTACGCGCCGCGGACCGCGAGGAACTCCTGCTCCGGCATACGGCGGGCGAGGGCCTCCAGGACCCTGCCGCCCTTCTCCGCATTGCAGTTGATCAGGGTGACCGCCTTGCCCGGCCGGGTCGCGTAGTCCTCCGCGAACACCGGGGGCCGCACCACCAGCGTGCCGCCGGGCCGGACGGACTGCGGATACTCGGCGAAGAACATCTGCGCCTCCGCCTGCATCCACAGGCTGTTGAACACCGCCAGTGCCGTCCCGCCCGCCGCCATGTCGCGGAACGTCGGCCTGTGCGTGTTGTGGCAGACCACCACCAGCGGTGTCCCGTACCCGCGGGCCAGCGACGCGGTCGACGGCACGCACTCCAGGTGTGAGAGCAGCACGTCCGCCCGGCGTACCGCCGCGGAGAAGTCCAGGCGCGCCTCCAGCGGCACCACCCGGACTCCCCGGTACTCGTAGGGCTCGGACGTCTGCCCGTACCGGGACAGCCACACCTGCACGTCGTGCCCGCGGTCCACCAGGGGGCGGAGCATGCTGACGAGCATGTGCTCGGCGCCGGCGTTGTGCTGCGGCGGCATCGCATGCACGCGGGCCACGATCCTCAGCGGGGCGGTCCCGCCCGGCGCGGAGGCCGGGACCGCCGCCATCAGGTTCCGCTCGGGGTGCCGGTGAACTTCACGAAGGCTTCCGGGTCGCCCAGGACGAATCCATAGTGGGCCTCCGCCAGGAGGAGCACCAGGTTCTCCTGGAACGCCGAGTGCACACCGCCGTCCTCGTCGATGTAGGTGGCCTCGCGGCTGATCTTCACGGTGATGTCCATGCCGACGCCGTAGGCGGTCTGCGACCAGTCGCCGCCGATCGCCCGCAGGCCCGTGTCCGTCGAGGTCGACTGGCGCCGCACCTTGCCGCTGACCGACCGCGAGTACGCGAGCGGGTTGCCCACGAGAGATCCGGCCATCGCCATGCCGGTGCCCGTGTCGCGGGTCTCCACGAAGATGGCCCGTCCGGTGGTGTCCACCGCGCCGAGGAGCTTCGGCTGCAGGCGGTGGTCGGCGACCGTGCCGGTGTAGTCCCAGTCGTCGTCGACGATCTGCTCCATGCCGTTGACGAAGTCCTTCCAGATACCGCCGGTGACCTGGGACGCGGCACCCAGGGCGACGGCCTTGGAGGTCATCGCCAGGTAGTCGGTGAAGGGCCCGGTGGCACCCTTCATCGTCTTGCCGTGGATCGTCGCCCGGTCGAACGCCCGGCTGAACGCGGTCGGCAGGTCGGACTGCAGCTGCGTCCACAGGCCCGCCGCGTTGGACTGCACCACCTCCATCGCCACCGGGATCAGCACCGCGATCTTCTTGCCCGACATCTGCTTGATGTCGACGCCGCCCGTACCCAGCGGCTTACGGCCGGCCTGGTCGACCCAGTCGGCCGTCGGCACATCGAGCGGCACCGGCACGGCTGTGTTCGCCGACATCGACAGCGGGACCCGCCGCGACAGGGACATCACCGCGGACTGTTCCACCGACTTCTCGAAGATCGGGCCGGTCAGCGTGGGCGGGAGGAACGTCGCATTGACGTCGCTCAGCTTGATGGGGGCAGTTGCAACCATGGAGGGCTACCTCTCTCAGTGGCCCTTCAGGGCCTGCTGCATGAGTCCGGCGAAGATGTCGCCGGGATCGGAAGATGTGCGATTGCCGTTGCCCGAGGAGCCCTGCGTGCGGTCCGGCGCCGGACGCCGGGGGCCGGTGTCCGACGGCTTGCCCCAGTGCGGCTTGCGCTTCAGGAGAGCCGCCAGGTCCGCCCTGATGGCGTCGGTGTCGATGACTCCGTCGTCGTCGACATAGGCGGCGAGATCAAGGGCGCCGGCGGCGTCCTCCGGATCGGCGAAATCAGCCGAGGCCAGAGCCTCGACCTTCGAGGCGACCGCGGTGCGTACAGCCTTCGCGGCCCGCTCCTCGGCGGCCGTGAGCTGCTCGGAGAGCCGCTCCTGCTCCGACTTCTGCGCCTCTTCGAGCTCCCTGGCCTTGGCGGCGAGGGGCTCAAGCTCCTTGGCGGAAGTGCGGTACTTCGCGGACTCCTTGCGGAGCTTCTCGATCTCCCTGCGCGCCGTCTCCGGATCGGCCCACGGGTCCGGCCTGCTGTCCGCCTCCGGGGCGGTCTGCGGCTGCTCGGTCTGCTCGGTCTCGGTCTCTTCGGGCATGGTGAAGTCGCCCTCCTGGGGCTGGGGAAGGCCACCGCCGGGGCGGCCGGAAAGGGTGTCAGTCGGAGCCCGGCAGCGGATTGCTGTCGTGCTCGGCCAGCGCCCGCCGGAACAGGCGGAGCTGATCGCCGGGGCGGCCGGCGGCGTACTCCTGGTACAGCCGGTCCCACTCGGCAGCATGCGCAGACAGCTCGAAGCGCTGCCCACGGAAGACGGGGATGATTCCGCAGTGGCAGTTGTCGTGAAACTTCACGGCCGACGCGTCACCCGAGAACCTGGCATCCGCCTCCCGGCCCGCCGCCCGCGCGTCCTTGAAGACCGCGCCACGGCTGGCCAGGAGCTTGCAGAAGGAACAGCCTCCCAGCGCAGCCGCACGGGCGTAGGCGACCGCCTCCCGGTCCCGTCGCACCGCCTGCCGGACCGTGGCCCGGCCCTGATCGGAGACGAGTTTCTGGACGGCGCCCTCCGCCTTCACCTGCACCGCCTCCAGCCGGACCGTCAGCGGCTCACGCTGAGCCACCGTCGCCGCTTGGGCATCGCGCGGCCACAGGTCCTTCGCCGCCCACCTCAAGGACGCCTCGACCTGCTCGTCCGGCGGGGCGCCGGCGAGGGGGACGGTGAACGTCCCGCGGACACCTGCCGCCGCACGCTCCGCCTCGTAGAAGTCCGCCGCCACGGTCGCCGCCGTCTCGCCGTACCGGCCCACCACACCGATCAGCGCGGCGATCCACTCCGACACCGACGACTGCAACCGCGACGGAACGATCAGCCGCCGCAGCGCCCGCACATCCCGCAGCAGCACACCCGTCAACCCGCGCTGCGCCCGGCGCACACGCGCCGCCGACTCCGACCCGTCAGAGACCGTCGACGCCATCGCCCGCCCCCGCCTCACCAGCCGGAGCCGCCGCAGCAGCCCCGCCATCGAGCTGCGCCAGCCGGTCCAGCAGCGCACCGCCAGCAGCCCGCCCCGCAGCGCGCCGCCGCTCCGCAGCCACCCTCTGGCGCTGATCCTCCGTGAGGCCCGCCATCTCCAGCGCGACATCGCTGTCCGCCGGAAGCAAACCCGCCTGGACCATCTTCACCGCGGCGTCCGTCTGCGCCGCCAGCGTCGGGGTCGCAGGGTTCCGCCACACGGCGTCGATCCGGCGGGCCGGGTCCGGCTCCTTGCCGTCCCGCACCCACAGCGCCAGGCGCATCGCCTCGCGGTGCGTCGCCCCGAAGCGCCTGATCCTGCGCTCGGACTTCTTGACCAGCATCCCTTCCGAGCTGCGGATCGCGTCGGCGGAGGCGGGATTGTCCGAGGTGTAGCCGAGCATGTGCGGCGGCAGCCCGAGCTGCGTCGCCATGATCCGCGCGTACAAGTCGATGATCTTCGTCTGTCCGGACGGATCATGGGCCGTGAACTGGCCCACCGTCGGCACCTGGCCGTCCTCATCCCGCTCCAGGGCCAGCACCCGCCCGATGTACGTCTCCCACGCGGACTTGGCGTTGCCCTCGGCGTCCTGGAACGCCGACTCCGACGCGCCCAGGATGTACCGGCCCGGAGCGCCGAAGAACTCGGCCTGTACCTCGATACCCATCAGCCGACGGCACGCCGCATCGGTGATCGACCGCACCTCCGGCGTGATCTCCGACTTGCCGACCCGATCGGCTGTGCGCTGCCGGTTCGCCATCCGCAGCACCGGCAGCACCCCGAGGCGGTGCTCGTCACGGGACAGAACCTCCCAGCCTCCGTCCACCTCCAAGGCCGTCACCGTCTCCAACGGTGTCATCAGTGAAATGACCCGGTCCTTCGACGTCAGAGACCCGTCGTACCGGTCACCGCGCGACTCCCGGTAGGCCGCCAGCCCCACCCGGCCGCGCGCATCCCACTGCATCGTCATGTCGAGCGGCGACTCGAACGTCACCAACGGCGGAGCGCCCTCCTCGTCCGCCGAGCCCGCCACCACGTACTCGCGGCCGTACGTCAGCGCATCCAGATGGGCCAGCGACGCCTCGTCGAACCAGTTGTTCGCCTCAGCGATCTCATCCAGCTCAGCCCCGCCCGCCCCGTCCGACCACCGGAACGCCTCCAGATCGAGGCGCTGCTCCAGCGCCTCCACGCCGATCCGCGGCCATCCGATGACCGTATGCAGGCCCTTGAGCTGCGGCGGAATCGAGATCCCCAGATCCCTCACCAGCTGCTCGCCGTTGAAGTACGCGTCCAGCAACTCCAGGCCGAGGCGGTGCCCCGACAGATCCGACCTGAGCGCCGCGATCAGCGCCTGTTCGTCCTCCGACAGCCCCAACAGACGCAGCGCGGGAATCACAGCGGTCACCGCAGGACCACCACCCTCCCCTTGCCGCGGCTCTTGGGCCGGTGCTTCGAGCTGTTCAGGAGCGTCCGACGCAGCATCCGGGCCCCGATCATGCACACCGCCAGGTCGATCTTCCGGGGGCTCTCACGGTGCTCCTTGCCGATCGTGATGCCCCACTGGTTCGTGCGGCGCCGCGCGTTGATCACGTGCGTGCGCATCACCTTGTGCCCGTCGTGGACGAGGGTCCGCTCCAGGACATCCTTGTGAGTCCGTTTGACCGCGTCGGTGAACTGCTCCTGGTGCTGCTTGTTGCGCATGTCCCAGCGCACCGCGTGCTGCTTGGGCCCGGCGGTCACCGCACGCAGGCTCAGCTTCTTCCCGAACTGCTGGCCCCACGCGTCCAGGTAGCCGTCCCAGTACAGCTCGCCGTCGTCGTCCTCGCCCGAGCCCGGGTCGGCGAAGAATGCCAGCACCCGGAACCGTTCGAACGTGTTCTGCACGACACCGTCGACCTGCTCGCGGGGCACCTGCCACGGCGCGTAGCCGGGCGTGCTCGTGCTCGGAGCGGGCCAGTTCGGCGGCTTCTGCCACACCCCCAGCCCGGCAACCAGGCCGTCCGACATGCGGCACGCGGCCAGCCCCGTCGCATCGTCCGACTTCGAGCCGTCGAAGAAGATCACGATCTCGTCGCCGTCCACCAGCGCCAGATCCTCACGCTTGCAGGCTTCCCACTCGTAGCGGGCCATCCACGCGTCCTCGGCAGCGGTGACCTGGTTGTACCAGAAGCGGCGCGAGCGGGACGCCGGGTTGCGGACGTCCAGGATCGACGCCTTCAGCCGCTCGATATCCAGCCACGTCGAGTCCCCGCGCACCGCCATGAGCGTCGGAACGATCCACGCCTCCGTCAGCTTCGCCTCCGGCGGAGCCTCCAGCGAGTCGTAGAACAGGCCCGTATCGGCTGCCCGTCCGGCGTCGACCGCCTCATAGGCGTCCCGGGTCCTTTCCGCGACCGAGTCCTCACCCGGCTCGAACGCGTTCGTGTTCGCCAGCGACCGGGCCTGCCCGTCCGCCGACTTCGTGGAGTTCCGCTCGATGACTGCGGCCATTTCGTGGCCGCCGTTGGACGCCAGCCAGTGATGGGTCTCTCCCATCTGCACGGCCGTCGGCCGGCCCCCTTCGAGAGCCCGCGGGGACGACGTCACCGCCTCAATGCGCGCCCGGCCCTTGTCGGCGTAGATGATCTCCTTGCCGAGGTCGATCCGGTACTCCTCGATCGCCCGCTTCGTGAACATCCCCGGGAACAAGGTCATGGTGTTCCGCGTCTGGTCCTGCGACACGGCTGCGATCTGCACCCAGGCGTCCGGATGCTGCTGCCCGAGCGGCTGCCCCGGCGGCACACCCCACTCGTTGCCCTCGTCGGCGACCTGGTCGAAGCGGCACGGCCCGACGAACTCGAAGGCCGAAAAGGTCGCCACCAGCGGATCCTTGCCGTGCCCCTTCAGCCGCTGAATGACCCCGTCGCGCCACAGGAACCGGTTGGTCACCGGGTCCATCGCATACCACCACAGCGTCAGCCGGGCCTGCTCCGGCGTGTACCGCCACGGCCGCCCCGCGTAGTGCTGCAAGTACTCGGCCGTCCACGCCAGCGCCTGCCAGCCCAGCGTGTACTCCGGCAGCAGGAACTTCCCGTCCGGGCCGCGCTTCCACGTCGGGCCCAGCGTGAACGGCTCGACGACCGCGGGGACCTCTTCCTCAGCCACCGATCGACGAGCGGTAGTCGGCGATCGCGGTCACGCTCGCCGGCGCCTGCCGCGCCGTCGGCTTCCGCTCCAGCTCGATCCGCGCCCGACGGCGGTCGCCCTCCGTCGCCAGCAGGCTCGCCATCACGCTGTTCAGCGCGGCGACATACTGCCCGTTCGGCGGCCGGTCCGAGCACAGGCCGCGCGACATCAGCTCCGCCGCGTACCGGGCCATCGCCCAGTCCGACGGCTCATAGAAGGCGGCCTGCCCGGACTCCCGCAACGACAGGTACCAATCAGCGGCGATGGGGTGCCACAACGGGTCGGGGTCGGGAAGGACCGGCACATCGGCAGGCGGGCCGGAAGAGCCCTTCACGAGGCCAGGGCCATCGTCCTTGTTCCGACGACGGCGCTCCTCGCTGCGCTTCGGGATAGGTCCATGAGCGCCCATGGCGACCTCCAGGGTCCAAGGCGCCACCAGGACGCCGGGCGGGAAAGTGGCCCCGCCCGGGACGCCGCCAGGGCGTCAGGCCAGCGAGGCGATCCGGGCCGCCGCGTTCGGCAGCTCGGCAAGACCAAGGGGGGTGCCGGGAACCCGGTCACCCACGATCATGTAGCGGCGGTCCGAATAGACCTCCACCGCCACCTCGCCGCGACGCCACCGGCGCCCCGACGGAACAGAGCCGCGGAACCACAGATGCAGACCGCCACCTGAGCGTCCGCGCTCCATGTACGTCGGCGGCAGCGCGTCGACGATGCGCTGCGCCCACGGCAGTACCCGTCCACGCTCCACGGCATGGTCCAGGTCCACCACAACAATCCGGTCCGACGCCGTCAGCACGAACCCGACACCTTCGCCCGCCGACGCCTTCACCGCGGCCGCGTAGGTCGACCACGACGACGGATCATCCACGGAGGCGAACCGTCCGTCCGTGCGCAGCGGCACCTTGCGGGCCGAGTAGCGCACCCAGCGCGCCCGGTTGCGGAGTTCGGACGGCACGCGGGCCGCCTGTTCAGCCTGGACTCGCGACCGGGTCTCCGCGCGACGCGCACGGTATGCCGCCTGCCGGCAGGCGCCCGAGCAGTACTGCGCGTCCGCTCGCGCCACCACAGGCAGCGGGCCGCTGCACCGGGAGCATGTGAGGCGGGCAGTGGTCGTCGTCATGCGGCCATCCTAGCCATCATGCGTTACGGCTATAGCGCGTTGAGCAGGGGTGTTACTGAACTGATGCGCGGGGGCGGAGGCGAGAGGCGTCGGACCCGTCGGGCGTCTCCGCAGGTCAGCGAGCTAGGGAACCCGTACACGGGGGCAGGTGCTATACGGCCCCGATGGCCAGGGCAGGGGGGAGGGGGGTAAGCCCCCCGGGTCATCGACGGCTTGGCGGGGTCGAACTGGTCGACTTCGCATCGTTGGGCCGCAATGTCCACCACTGGTCTCGCTACGGCGCGGTCGGCGCGGCTGCGGGGGCCTGGCGTGGGCTCTGCCCTGCTCGTCGTCGCTGGCTGGTGAGCGCTTCGGTCTGTGTCCGTTGTCGGTCTGGTGTTGCTGTTGCTCGGTCTTCAGTCGGTGTTGGCTTGCTCGTCGTGTGTGTCGTCGACTGTGTCGTCTGGGTCGATGCGGGTGATGGTGGCTCCGGCGCTGTGGGGTACGACGAGGCATGGTCCGTGCTGGTCGGCGAGGATGGCCCAGCCGCGGTGGAGGGTGAGGGTGAGGTGTGGGTCCTCGATGTGGGTGTCTGCGCCTTGGCCTTTGGGATAGGTGATCAGGTAGGCAGTCACGTGAGTCCTGGGTGTGGTTCGGGTGGCCTCAGCCGTCCGGGCTTGGGGTTCGCGCGCTTGGCTTCGAGCCCTTCGCGACTGCTCTTGTAGCGGTGGCAGTGCGGGGGGACGCGGTCGTGGGTCCAGTCGAGGTTGTCCAGGCTGTGGTCGTCGCCTGGGACCTTGTGGTCGAGGTAGTCGCCGCCGGGCTGCCCGCAGAGGTGGCAGATGCGATCGGGGTTGCGGGCGTGTGCGGCTGGTCGGATCTCGCTGGCCCAGTTGGACGGTAGCCGCTGACGTCGTGTTGAGCCTTTCCATCCGCCGCTCATGTCTGTTCCGTGCTGGGTGTCGGGGGGTCGTTGAGTGCGCGGAGGGTGCTGCATTGGTCGTAGGCGGCGGGCGGCAGGTAGGTGGTCTGGTCGTCAGGGTCGTAGGCCGAGCACTCCCAGCAGATGCTCTGCCCCTGGTGTTCGACGGGCCTGTGGAGGTGGCGGACTCGTTCGAGGGCGTTGGTCAGCGGAGCGTGTTGCTGGTGGAGCTGTTTGCGGGCGGTCTCGGACTTCTCCAGTTCGTGGCAGGCGGTGAGGAGCCATCCTGCGACGTCGGGGGTTGGAGTGCTGGTGTCGATGCCGATCGCGCGACTGACGGTTGCGGCGAAGGCGGTGTAGTCGCCGCCGGGGATTCCGTTGTAGCCGGTGAGGTCGTTGGCGGGGATGTCGATGGTCTCTGCGAAGGCGAGGACGGCGCGGGCGCCGATGCTTTCGGCCATGCCCTCAGGGGCGGGATCGGTGGACTGTCCAGGCCCGAGGATGTACCGCTGGGATGTGTACTCGTCGATGACGAGGGCGAATGGCGGCCGGTCGTCTCCGGCGCCTTCGGGGAGTTCGAGGATCTGAAGACGGGCCATGGCGCGGGCTCCTGTGTGGGGTTTCGGTACGGTTGCCGAATGAGCAGTGTGACGAGCGTGTTTGTGGTGGTCGGGGGTAGCGAGACCGAGAACGCTGAGGAGGTCGCCCCGAAGGTCGCGGAGGTCGTGGCCGAGGTGATCCGGGAGACCGCCGTGAATCCGGACGCGGCGAAACGCCTGCCGGTGATCTCGAACAGCGAGGACAACTGTCACCCGTTGCAGGGCGGCAGCAAGCCGGGAAGCGGCGCCGTGATCTGGTTCGCCTGGAACTACGGCCGCCCCGTCGATCTGGAGCAGCGGTTGCAGGAGCGCGGCTTCGAGAACATCACCGTGTGGTCGCAGCACGAGGACGGTCTGCCGCCGCGCGTGACGAGCTGGTAGCTACGGCTTCCAGTGCGCCCGCGTAGCACTTCGGGCACGTCGCTGGTGGTGATGGGCGGGGTGTCGAAGATGTCGGCGAGTCCGAGGCGCCCGGTGGCGGGCTTCGGCTCGGGTGACTGCGGCCGGTCGAGTCCGGCGAGGATCTCGTCCGTCAGCCCGTGCGCATGGGCGAGGTCGAGCAACTCCGGGCAGTCGTTGAGGTTGCCGGTGGCGGGGCCCTATCCCTTGTCCTGGTTCCGGACGCTGGCCGCCAGGACGATCTTGGCGAACTCAAAGGCGTGGGACACGGCGAACCCGGCTGCGAGGTAGGCGACGTACAGCTCGTAGAGCTGGGCGGGCGGGACGCCGAGGTGGTGGTTGGGGGACTCAGGTTCGGCCATGGCGCGGGCTCCAAGATGGACGGGTCAGGGGTGGGGGTGGCCTTGCTGGCCACGGCAGGTCACATTGCGTCTACCGAACAGGCGGCAGGCGATCCGGCGGGGCACGGCGTAGGCGAAATCGCGTGGTTCGCCCGTGAGGTCGCGCAGCCAGTACATCAGACCGGTGGCGGCGGGGCCGTGCTGATACCAGCGGGGGCGTAGCGGCCTGGTTCTCGGGGCAAGGCCAGTCATTCGGGTTCCTCTGCCCAGTGGGGGCGGTGGGAGGTGAAGCGCCTGCCGCCCCAGGTCTCTACTGTGGTGGTCTCTGGGCAGTCCTTGACGAGGCACACGGTCGGCGCCCGGTGGCCTTTCGTCTGTTCGCTCACGGTCCGCTCCTACGCGTCCTCGTTGGTCGCGTCGACGTAGCCGCCGTTCTCGATCTCCAGCGCGGCTGTCAGTGCTCAGCCACGGCGGGACCACCACCACACGCCGAGCGTGTCACCGCGCATCGCGTCCGTCCGTCCGCCGAGCCCGGCGAGGACGGTGTCCAGGTCGTCGGGGTCCCACTGGTGGACGTGGGCTTCGTGCGGGTTGCCGTCGATCTCGTCCTGCACCGACTCGACGATCGGGACGCTGACGAGGATGTTCCACGCCCCGGCGGCTTCGGCGCGCTCCAGGAGGTCGATGGCGTCTTCGCGGGGCATGTGCTCCAGCACGTCTCCGAAGATGACGAGGTCGCGGTGGAACAGGTGCTGTTCCGACTGGCGGGCGTCCTCGACGTGCAGCTCGTCGTACATGCGGCGGGCCTTCGTCGACCGGAGCTTGTACTTGGCCACGTACGGCTTGTGGATCTCGATGCCGGTCCACCACACACCCTCGTGGGCGGGCCGGAACAGCTTGGCGTAGGTGCCTTCGCCGGGACCGATGTCGCACACCGTGTCGGGCTTGACGGCCGCGAACCGTTCGAGGGACCAGTCCTTGCCCTCGGCGTCACTGGTGGGCATGGCGGTCCTCCTAGTAGACGGTGATCGTGCCGCTCGTCCGGTACACGGGCGCCTCAGTACCGGCCGCCCACGACAGCCAGACGACGTACTCGCCGGGGTCGAGGGTGACGGTGCCGCCGGGTCCGAGGAGGAGGCGCGCCCACGTCCCGGACCACTCTCCGGTGACCCAGTCGTCGACCTCGGGGTTGCCGGTGCGGGATGCGGGGAGGATCGCGAACTTCGGTGGTGCGGCGACGGTGATGACCGATCCGGCGGCCTTCGATCTGGCGGTCACGCGGACGTACTCGGTGGAGGTGGCGGCTATTTCCATGGTGCGCTCACCGTCCATCCGGGGGTCGGCTGGCCGATGGCGAAGTCGATGTCGGTGCGGTCCTGGCCGACGCTTTCGGCGGTGAGGTCGGATTCGGCTCCGAGGCCCGCTTCGGCCATCGCGGTGATGGCGGGGTCCGGGGTGCTGAGGCTGCCGTCTGCGGTGAGGTCGGTGCTGGTGACGGTGACCGGGGCCGCTGCTGCGGTGAGTCCGCCTTCTGCTCCGAGCGCTGCGTCGGCGTCCCAGACGGCGCCGTCGGCGAGGGTGTTGACGCAGTCGTATTCGGCGTAGTCGTCGGTGCCTGCGTCGCGGTGGGATGACATGTCGAGTGCGAGGGCGTCGGTCTCGGTGAGGACCCAGGCCGGGGTGGCGAGCGTTCGGCGGGTGGTCCAGGTGCTGCCGTCGGGTGAGGTGTCCCAGTAGACGTTGGTGCCGTCTTCGCGGATGCGGAGCCACCGGTGGTCGACTGCCGAGTAGGTGATGTCGACGCTGTCGGGGTCGTAGTAGCCGGTTTCGCTTTTGCAGCGCAGGAGTCCGGTGACGGCGTTGATGATGAATCCGGCCCGGGTTCCTGCGGTGACGGACTGGATCATGACGCCGCAGTACGCCTCTGTCGCTGTGGATGCGACGGGCACGGTGGGTACCTGGACGTAGAGGGCTGCTCCGGCGAGGGTCCATGAGTAGGCGGTCTGGCATCCGGCGTATCCGGTGGTGCAGGGTACGCGGGCCCGGCCGCCGGTTTCGGTGGTGCCGCCGTAGCTGTTGCCCCATTCGGGCCCGAGCGCGCCGTCGTTGAAGTTGTCGAGGAGCGCGTTGAGGGAGGGCATGGTCGCCTCCCGTCAGATGATGGCGAGGGTGAGCGATCCGGCGATGATCTTCAGTTCGTCTCCGGCTGCGACGGTTCGGGGGGTGCCGAGGGGGCCGTGCCAGAGGCGGACGGGGGTCCCGGCGCTGTCCCAGATTTCGACGCCGACGACGGTGGCGGCGGGCATCCCGGCCCACACGAGGTCGGCGCTGTTGGAGGTGGCGCCGTTGACCGCGGCGGCGACGGTGAGGTTCTTCCGCGCGTAGGACCCGCCGGCGACTTCGGTTCCGGCGGCGGTGTCGCTGCCGTTCGCGGTGACGAGGGCGACTTTGAGGGGGGTGGTGGGCGCGGTGGGGGCGAGTCCGGTGATGAAGTCCAGCGCGCGGTTCTCTGCGGTGTTGGTCAGGTTGTCGGCCACGGTCGCCTCCTAGGCTGCGGCTGCTCGTCGGCTCGCGATGCCGTTGTGCCGTGCCGCTCGTTCGGCCCGTGCGATCTGGGCCTGGGTGTAGATGAGCCGACCTCGCTCGTCCTTGCGTGCGTCGCCACGGTTGAGGTGGCCGCGGCGTTCCCACTGGTAGACGGCCTGCCGGGTGAGGCCGAGCCAGGTGGCGGCCTCGCTGATTGTGAACCACAGCGTGCCGTTGGCTTCGCGCACGGCCCACCCCCTGGAACGCGAAAACCCCCGCATTGGCGGGGGTTGGTGTGTGGGCGCACGTATGGCGCTGGCATCACTGTAAACATCACCGGTCACCCTTGTCCAGCAGGGTTCCTTCCGATCGGGTCGCGGCTAGGGTTCGTGGATGAGCTGGGTGGATTTGGGCGATGTCCCGACATGGTTTGGTGTTGCGTTCGCCGGCGCTGCTGCGATAGCGGCCGTGCTGACGATGCGGAACCAGCAGACGCAGTTGAAGGAACAGCGGAAGTTCATCGAAGTGCAAACAGAGAATCTCTCGTTGGAGCGCGTTGAGTTGCTGGCTGCGGTCGAGGATCGGCGGGAGGCGCAGGCGCGACAGATACGTGTGACGGTGTCGGACGCTTACGTCAGCGCCACGAACGGGAGCAACGCCCCGATACATGACGTGCGGTGCAGCGTGGGCGGGGCTGCGGCCCTGCGGGCTGTTGTGACTGCACCTGACGAGTCGACGTCTTTGCGCATGCAGGCTGCGGAGGTCATGCGGACGTCGACCAGTTCGTTGGAGGTCGTCGGCTCCGGCCAAGTCGCCCGATTCCAGAGGCCGGGAGCTGGGGTCGGTTCGGTGCAGGTGACGTTTACGGACGCTCACGGGTACGTGTGGGTACGCGGTGAGCTCGGGTCCCTGCGCCGGGTGAGGTCAGAAGCGTGAGCGGCTCGGCTGGGCGGCGGAAGGCACCGAACCCCGAGGTGTGATGCGGGCCACGCTCCGTACGCACTGGCGGAGCGGCGCCCACTGCGGCCCGTTGCGAGGCTGGCCGCATGCATACACGCCTCGTCACCGCATGCCCGAGCCCCGCGGCGTTCACGACCTTCCGTCGGCGCAAGGGCGCTCCGGCCTGGACAATCTTCATCTGCAAGCGGCACCGTGGGCTCTCGTCTTGGTCGGTCCCGGGCAACCTGACCCGCCTCGATGCCGCCGGGCCCGAGGTCCGGTGCGGGACGGTGCACGACTGCCGGCCGCATGGGGAGGTCATCGTGTCGCACCTGTACGGCTGGATGGGGGCGGCGCCGAACGGCCAGGACCGCGACTGGCGTGCCCATGTGTGCGCGGCCCGCGACTGGTTCGCCTACCTCCGCCAGCACGACCTCCTGTCCCTGGTGGACCAGGTGCTCGCGTCGGACGGGACGGTCGAGATCCTGGGACTGCTGGCCGCGGCCGAGACGGCTGAGGCGCGGCGGCGCGGGCTGTGAGGTGACACAGGGTGGCCCCGCCTGCGGGGGTGACAGGCGGGGCCGGTCCCGGGTGCGCGTGTGCAGCCAGCAGACGCGGGTGGGATGGGTTCTACGGTACTGCGGGGGCGTCTACTTCTGTTCGGTCTGGGTCTTGGCCTTCTCGGCTTCTTCTGCGGCCTTGAGCTCGGCTTCGGCCTGGGCGATCAGTGCTGCGCGGCGTGCGTCGTCGTTCTCGCCGGTGGCCTGCGCGACGGTGTTCCAGAATCCCATGGCGGTCTCTCTTCCGGTTGGTGTGGTTACTGCTTCATGGTGGTGCTGGTGGTCGGCGCGGGTGGGTCCGGTGGTTTCACCCAGCCGCCTTGGCTGGCGCGGTAGTCAGTGGCGTGCCGGTCTGCGTCGGGGACACGGTCGGGGTCGCGGATGGGCATGTCTCGGCGGAGCGCCATGAGGGCGGTCTCCTCTCGTCTGATCGGAGTGGGGAGAGTCGCGGGTCAGCGGCCGTCACGCTTCAGCAGTTCGTCGAGGCCTTTGTCGATGGCCTCGATGGCGGCTTCGCGTGCCGCCTCGGGCAGGTCCCGCCGCTTGCGTTCGTCGGTCAGGTCCTTGAGTTCGGCCTTGATGTCGTTGTCGGTCATGTAGTCGAAGCGGTCCATGATGTGGCCCTTCCGGGTGGGTAGGCGGCTGGGGAGGCGGGCGTCTCCCGCTGGGAGGCGTGAGGGAGTTTTCGCAGGTCAGGCGGGGAGGCGCTGGTTGGGAGCGGGGTCCGCCTCCCGCTCGGGGGAGAGGCTCAGGAGAGCGGCCCGGGTGACCCCTCGGGTGGGCACTCGGTCCACCTTCACGCGGGGCTCGGTGGGCACCCCGAGGGCCTCCAGATGGGCGCGCAGTTCGGGCACTGTGCGGCCCTCCCAGTGCCCCTGCTGCTGGAGGTGCTGGAGGACCGCGCGGAGGTGCACTCCGGAGCCGGGTCCCATGACTGTCAGGAGGAGGGTCCGGGCGGCGTCGCGGGGGTCGGTTCCGGGGGGCTGTTCGCCGCTGTCCGGCACCTCGTCGTCGACCGCTTCGGGGTCCTCTTCGTCGTCGCGTCCGGCACGCCAGGCGGCGAGGGTCCACAGGGCGGCGGGTATCCACATGAGCCAGGGGGCGGCGCGGACGATGCGGTGGGTGAGGTAGAGGCTGACGCCGAGTCCGGCGGTGCGGACGCAGCAGCCGAGGGCTGCGCGCCAGCCGGTGAGGTCGTCACGGCGGCCGCGGGCGATCCATGCGGCGGTCGCGTCCCAGAGCTGGGCGCTGAGGGCGTGGCTGCCGGTGCAGAGGCGGGCGGCGGCGTGCTGGAGGGGGGTCACAGGAGCCCGGCTCCTTCGGCGGTGCCGCGGAGGGCGAGGCCGATGGCGTTGAGGAGGTCGGGGAGCCAGACGAGGGCTCCGGCGACGCCTGCGGTGAGGCAGAGGGTGGCGCCGCAGAACACGCCTCCGACGAGCCGCTTCTTGTCCTGTTTGCCTGCTTCGCGCCAGGCGAGGACGGTGCCGATGGTGATGAGGAAGACGACGACGGCGGCCTCGGGGGTGAGCTGTCCGAGGGTGCCGGAGGCGAGGGTGCTGGCGCTGCTCTGGCCGGTGGTGCCGAGGGTGGCTTTGTCGCCGCCGGTGTTGGCGACGCGGTTGGCGCCGAGGGCGAGCCAGCCGAGGAGTCCGCCGGCGCACATGGTGGAGAGGGTGCCGAGGAGCGCTCCGGTGCCGAACGCCCGGAGTTGCTTGAGTTCCCTCTTGCCCTTCCACCAGGGGCGGAGGTTCGCCCAGAGGATGGCGAGGACGGCGGCGAGCCCGGCGAGGGTGAGGTTGGTGGTGGTCACGGTGAGACTCCGGTCAGGGCGGTGATGGGGTCGAACAGCGAGATGGCGCCGGTGCTGCCGATGACAGCGGTGACGAGGAGGAGCCTCGGGAACCAGCGGCCGGTGTGCCGGTCGAGCGCCCAGGCGCCTCCGGCGGCGCTGATGGCGAGGACGTACGCGGCGGTGGTCCCGGCCTCGGTGCGGCATTCGGCGAGGGTGTGTGCCCAGGCGGTGACGGGGCTGTCTCCTGCCATCCAGGGGACGACGGCGGCGGTGACCGCGGTGAGGAGCCGCCAGTCGCACAGCCAGTCCCACAGGCGACTGAGGAGTCCGGGCGGGTCCGGGTCGGGCTCGGGGAAGACGAGCTCGACCTGCACACGGTGGACGATCGGTCCGGGGGCGGCGGGCGGCCCCGGCGGCGGGGGCGGGGGTTCGCGCCAGGGCGGTACCTCCCCCGGCTCGGGGCTGCGGGCGGGGAGGGGCGCTCCGGCCGGGATGATGCGGGCCGGGGTGATGGGGCGGTCGGTCATCGTGGGCTCCTGGTGGCCGAGGGGGTGAGCGCCGAGCAGCTGGAGGTAGTGGCGGGCGCGCTGCTCGTCTGCGGTCACGCGTAGCCGTCGCGGGAGTCGGTGCGGCGTCGTTCGCGGCGGACGGCGGCGGCGACGCTGTCCTTGTTCGCGTCGGGTCGTGCGGCCATGACGGCGCGGACGGCGTCGGTGTTGTTCGCTGTTCGGGCGACGTGTTCGCGGACGAGGGTGATCACGCTCGGCTGTTCGCGATCGGTGTTCGTGCTGGTGGTGGCCTTGTTCGCGATCTGTTCGCGGATGCGGTTCGGGCTGGGGGCGTTCGTGTTCGGTGTGTTCGCCGGGTGTTCGCGGGCACCGTGTTCGTGTTCGCCGATCGCGTTGATCGCCTCGGTGGCGGCCTGCTCGAACCCGGCCGACTCGCGTACACGCTCGGGCGGCGCGGAGATGGCGAGCGGGGTCCGCCGGGCAAGGTCGGCTTCCTTGCCGAGGCGTTCCAGCCGGATTTCGAAGTCCGCTTCGTCGCGGGCGAGGAGGGCTCGGGCTTCGGCGCGGATGTGGTCGATGGCGGCGTCGGTGCGCCGGTCGAGGAGGGCGCGCTCGGCGGCGGCGATGCGGGCGGCGTACTCGGCGTGGCGCATCACGCCGTGGATCTCGGCTTCTTGTTCGGGGGTGAGGGCGGCGGGGTCGCGCATGTCGGCGAGCGCGAGCGCCCAGATGCCTTTGGCGCCGAGGGGGAGGAAGGGTCCGGCGATGGCCATGGCGGCTGAGTCGCGGTCGAGGCCGTGCCAGGCGAGGAGTGCGGCGACGACGAGGAGAGCGGCCCAGCCGACGGCGGGGACGGCCCAGCGTCGGCCGGCGATGTGCAGTCCGCGGGCTTCGGCGAGGATGACGGACGCCCAGATGATGTCGGCTCCGGCGGCGACGGTGAGGCCGATGGGGCCGGTGCCGAGGAGGTCGACGAGGCTCCAGGTGGTCCAGGCGAGGGAGGCGAGGGAGAGTGCGGCGGCCGGGTAGGCGAGCGCGCTGATGCGGGTGGTCACGGCGGGGCTCCGGGGCCTGAGTCAGTGGACGAGGGCGAGGGCGGCGGCTACGGCGAGGAGGCCCGCCGCGGTGAGGACCATGTCGATCGCGCGTCGCAGTGCCCGGTATTTGGCGAGGGCGATGCGGCTGAGGGCGGAGATGTCCTCGACGCGCCGGTCGAGCGCGAGCTCGGTGTGGAGTCGGGGGATGTCGAGGCGGGCCCAGGCGGGCCATCCGGTGCAGCGGCCGGCGGGGATGCGGGGCCGCGCGGCGAGGAGGAGCTGTACGGCTGCGGCGGCGAGGAGTGCTGCTCCGGTGCCGCCGACGAGCTGGACCGTGGTGCTGTCGGGGAGGTCTTTGGTGATGGCGGCGAGTCCGGCGAGTGCGGCCCCGGTGAAGGCGAGCAGGAAGCTGACCTTCTGGTCGGTCCTGGCGATTTCGGCTCGCACTTCGGCGTGGGCTGCGGTGAGGGCGGTGTCGCGGTCGTAGGTGGTCACGGCTGCTCCTGGGCAGGGGTGGGTGCCGGGCCCCGCGCGGGGGTGGTCGCGGGGCCCGGCGGTCTGGGGTGCGGCTAGTGGCGGGTGCGGGGCTGGCCGGTGGTGGCGGACGCGGCGAGGAGCCCGTGCTGGAGGGCGGCGGTACCGGTGCGGTCGCGGGCCTGGTAGTCGGCGGTGCAGGCGGCGACGGTCGCGGGCTCGGTCGCGATCCGGGACTCGGGCAGCGGCTCGCGGTGGGCGCGGCGGAGGAACTCGTCCTGCTCGCTCATCGGGTCGCTGCCGCGTTGTCGAGGGCGGTGACGAGGGCCTGCGCGGCGAGGCGGAGCGCGGTGGCGGCTTCGACCATGGCGGGGTGGTTGTGGATGTCGGGGGTGGCGTAGCGGGTGAGGGTGTCGCGTGCGACCGCGAGGGCGGTGTCGATGGCGTCGTCGGCGATCTGCTGGGCGAGGTCGCGGGCGGCCTGCCCGTAGAGGGGCTGGTCGAGACGCGGCTGGTGCTGCGCCGGGGTGGGCTGGGCGGGGGTGAGGTGGCTACGATCCACTTGGACCTGCTCCTTCGTCGCTGTTGCGGGTGGGTCCGCCCCCGGCCCATATGGCGTTCCAGCGCCGGGCCGGGGGCTTTGTTGTCGCAGGCTCCACCGTAGGGAACCTGCTTTACAGTGTCAACAAGGTTGAGGCAGGATGGTACCTATGCCGGAGCGGAACGAGCCGCCACGGGAGGAAGGGGAGCGGGAGCTGATGAACATGTCACGGCTGGCCGCCTCTCTCGGAGTGACGCGACAGTGGCTGCACAAGCTGCGCGTAACCGACCCGGACTTCCCCGCTTCTGAGCGAATCCCGGGAAGTACGCGGGAGGTGTGGGACCTTCACGCCGTTCGCACCTACTACGAGGGGCGCGACAGGAAGCCCGGCGAAAGGACTGACCTCAAGCCCAAGGAGGCGCACTCAGATGAGGCGAAGCGCGGCCGGCCCGGCCACGATGGTGACGGACCCTAGAGGGCAGCCGTGCAGGCTCTTCAGGTCGGCGGCGAGCCGGGCGGGCCCGTGCTTGGTCTGCCGCCGAAGCGACTCGATCAGGTCCGCGAGCGGTTCGCTGGTGCGGGCCGGGCTGATGGCGGGGCGCGAGGAGTGGTCGAGCAGTCCGTTCTCGCCGTGGGCGCACCATCGGGCGTACCACTTGGCCAGGCAGCGGCGGGAGATCCCCGCTTCCGCCGCGACGTGCGCGATCGGACGCCCCGCGTCCACGCGCTCACATAGCCGACGACGCCCTTCCGGCGTCAGCGGAGCATTGCCGTGCCCGGCCATATTCCCCCGTACTGGCTGGACTTGCCGGACCGGGCTATGCCGGGACCTCCCCAGATCCTGTCGTACTGCTCCATACGCACCTCACGTCACGCCTTAACTACAACTGGTGACGTCATGGTGAACGATGCCACTGGCAACGGCTGGTTGGTGCAGGTCAGGCGCTCACCTTCGCGGCGCGGTGAGCGCGCACGCGACAGGCAGTTGAGCAGTAGCGGGCGGGGCGGCCTCGGCCGACGCGGAGCGGGAAGGGGCGACCACAGCCGACGGCTTCGCAGAGAATTTCGTTACGTATTTCGTTACGCAGGTCTTCGACCGACGGCAGCTCCGGCGCATCCTTGGCTCGCTGCTCCCACAAGATCCGAGCGACGCCGTCCGTGCCCCGGTCCTCACGGCGCCGCGACGGGGTGTCCCATCCGGCGCGCGGGCGCAGTTCCGCGATTGGCTTCCATCCGACCGCGCGCAGGCTCGCGCCTGACTCGCTGTCCTGTGTGTATGTGATCACCCTGAGGAAGCCCATCCGGGATGCGGCGCCCCAGGCCGCCCCGTACAAAGCGCTGCACGCGTTCGGGGTGCCGTCGGTGGCCACACGGGTCACCTCGACAGTGAGCCGGTTGTCGAAGACGCGACTGACAGGGCGGCCGACGATGGCCACCCCGCAGAGTGCCCCGTTCGGACGCTGCACGCCGATGCTGAACCTGTGTCCCCGAGGCTTTCTGTGGTGGCGGTGGAGCCGCTCGACGACCTCGCACGCGTCGTCGAGCGTCAGCGGGATGACCGTCAGCCGATCCTGCTTACTGGTCATCGGCGCCCGGTTCCCGTCGCTCGCCACCGAAGCGGCGGTGAGCGACATCGAGGATCTCAACGAATTGTCGGCCGGTATCGGAGGCGGGCGTGCCGAGTTCGGCGAGCAGATCGGTGATCTCAGCTTCGCCGATTTCGACATGGATACGGCGCTCGCCGGGGCGATTGTTGGTGTACATGCGTTCCATGAAGCATCCCCTCCCTGGTCATGGTGGCTAGCCACCGCCAGTTTACGGGCAATATGGACGGGTGGCTAGCCACCATGAAATGCTGGTTTCATGCCCAACAAGCACAGGAACCCCGCTGCGGTTTACCGCCCAGACCCCGAACTCCACGAACGAGCCAAGGCGGCCGTCTCTGACGTCGGGTCCGACATGAACGCGCACATTGTGGGCTTCCTGAGCTGGCTCGTCGGCGATACCGACGAACTCCCTGCTCGCCCGGATTCAGCGGCATGCGAGCAGGGAGGCCCGGCCGTCAGGTGATCGCAGCCGTGGCACCAACCTCATGCGACACCACAGCTAGTCGGGCCACTCGGGGCGGTTTCGGTCCATCGAGCGGGGCCATGCCGAGGCGTGGGGAGCCGAGGACCGAAGGAAGCGGGAGCTTCCGGAGGAGTAGGGTGCCGAGTCGCATCAGCCGCCGTAAGCCCCCAACCGCACGGTCTGGGGCTTGATCATTTGCCTCAGAGCACGCCGCGCGCCTTCAACTCTTCCACTGCGCGGCGGGAGACGGCCCGGATCTCTGCCGCCGTCATGTCATCGGCAACCGCTAGGACCGCGTAGGAGATGGCCTGCTCCATCTCGCCGTCCGGGATTCTGGCCTCGACCCACCCGTCGGAAGTCTTTTCCACCGTGATGGGCTCGTCTGCGTCCCCGGCGAGGATGTCTCGGCAGGAACCGGGGGCCCAACTCAGGGCACTCTCTACCTTGCCGAGCGTGACGCCCCGAACGGACTCGCCTCGTTCGAGCTTCTGGATCGTTGCACGGGCGATGCTCGGCCAGCCGCAGATCAGGGTGACCGTGAAGGGGCTGCGGTACCTGCACGGGAAGCTCGGGGGGCTCGCGCCGCTGCGGTTCGAGCAGCTGCGCATGAGCGCGTAAAACGCCGCTCGCATGCCCCGCACCAGGGTTCAACGGTGCGGGGTATGCGAGCGTTTGCGGGTCCTGGCCGACACATTGCTGCCAAACTGAGGCGCCTCCGGGGAGGGGGCGATCGTGCCGTTCGATGCAGTGTTGATCATCGCGGTGCTTGTGGGTGTCGCGGTTCTGGTGTTGCGAGGCATCAACGAATCGGACGAGGGCTGTGGTTGTTTCATCGCCACGGTGCTGCTGGTAGCGGCCGTGCTGGTGTACATCGGGGCGCAGCAGGGATAGACGCGACGAACCCCCGCACCGCCGCCGATCGGTGCGGGGGTTTTCTGCGTGGCCCGGTTCGGGTGGCGTTCCGTCGCCCCTCTGCCGTTCCTCCGCGCTGTCCCCCATGCTGTACCTATGAGTGACGTGCCATGTGCGGGCTGTGGTGGGAGTGGCCTGACGGACCACGAGCAGCACACAGTGGAGCTGGACGACGACGGCAATCAGATACCGGTCGTCCACAGATGGACCGGCGCATGCGGCCGGTGCAGCGGGTCTGGGCTGTCATAGGAGGCGTCGTGCGTACGTGGTTCGTGTGTCTGGGGTGTGCGGCCCTGTACCTGCCGCCCGCCGGGTCGACTGATCCGGCGTATCCGGGTGTGGGGGGTCCGGCGAGTCCGGTGGACTGTTCGGAGCCGGAGTGCCGGGAGAAGGCGCAGACGGCGGTGGATGCTGCCGGGGTGCCTGCGGAGGTGCTGGCGCGGTGGGCCCGTCGGGCGGCCGGCCTGGACGGGCCTCGTCGGGTCGCCCGCTCGTACCGGCCCGCCCGCGGTCGTAGGGCGGCGGCGGGGCCCGTTGCGGCCCGGACGCGGCTGCTCTGACCCGCCTTGAGCGTGCAGAACCCCCGCACCGGACGGTGCGGGGGTCCGCCGCGTTCAGGCGGCGGTGCGGGCGAGGTGTGCGGCGGCTCCGATGGCGAGTTCGTTCGCGGAGAACAGGGCGTCGCACTCCCCGCAGCCCGTGTACGCCTCTCCGTCGACGCGGGACAGCGCCAGCGAGTCGCAGCGGGGGCAGGGCTGGGTGATGGCCCGGCGGCGGGGCTGGTGGGCGGTGACGCCCCAGATGGCGCGCATCATCCCGTACACCTCGTCGTGGAGCTCCCCGGACCACTGCTGGGCGGAGATCCAGACGGTGCGGCGGGCGAGCCAGTGGGCGAGGTGCCGCGGGGTCCAGCGCGGCGGCCCGTCGTGGTGGCACTCGGCGAGCGCGAGCTGCACCCACGAGCCGAGGACCCCTGCGATGGGCTCGGCACCGACCTGGTCGTGCGTAGCGGGGACGGAGTGCCAGGCGGCCGGCCCGAGGAGATTCAGCACGTCCTCGCGGCCGGGGAGGGGTGCGCTGCGGGTGCCGCCGACGGACGGCTGCCCGGTCGTCTCGCGCTCCCTGCTGGCCTCCAGGAGGACCATCAGGCGCGGGATGTCGGCGAGCCAGCCGTGAAGGCGGGTGACGCACGGGGTGCACAGGTACTGCCCCGCGTCGAGCTCGTACGGGCGGAGGGTGCGGAGGCAGGTCGGCGCAGAGCAGGCGGCGGTCATGTGGATTGCTCCTTGCGGTGGTGCGGTGAGGGAAGCGGGGCGGCCCTGACGCTGAGCCGCCCCGGTGGAGCATGAGTTCGCGGTCAGTCGTCCCAGGTGATCCCGTTGTTGGCGAAGGCGCGGACGATCGCCTCGTCGTCGAGGAACAGTTGGAGGCTGTCGAGCTCGGTGTCCCAGTCCTCGGCTTGGAGGCGGGCGATGAGGTCGGTGAGCGTCTGTTCCTTGAGCTCATCGGATGCCCCGGCCTTGATGAGGGATCGGGCGACGGGGTCGAAGAAGGTCAGTCCTGCGCTGCCGAATCCCATGGTCAGCTCTCCTCGGTGTAGCGGGTGTTCCAGTACTGCCGGTCCGCGACACCCTCCTCGGCAGGGGTGGGCTCGGCGGGCGGGCGGAGTACGGCGCGCCAGCGGGCGACGGTGCGTTCTCCGACCCACCCGGACGACAGGCAGGGCTCGCCGGGATGGCCCTTGTGGACGAAGTGGCTGAGGATGTCGCCGAGGGCGGTACGCGCCTGGTCGCGCTCGGCGTACAGGGCGTCGAGGGCGTCGTCGGTGATGCTGTCGGCGGTGTGCCGGCCGGTCATGTGCTGCTCCGTTCGCAGGCGGGTTCGTGGTGTGCGCCGCAGGAGGTCCACCACTGCTCGCAGCACGCGTCGGTGAGGGCCAGCGCGGCCTGGTCGGCGGCCGGGTGCGCTCCGAGGACGATCAGCCGGATGCGGGCGGTGCGGTGTCCCCAGTACCAGCCGATGGCCAGGGCGAGGAGGGCGACAAGGAAGTGGGTCACCGTGGCTCCTTGGGCTAGGCGGCCAGCGAGGTCTGGTGGGCGAGGGTCTGTCGTGCGGGGCGTCGGTCGCTGCGGGTCATGCCGCCCCATACGCCGTGCTGCTGCCGGGTGGTGAGCGCGTACTCGGCGCACGCCCGGAGCAGGGGGCACGTCGCGCGGCAGATGTCGGCGGCTTCCTGCTGCTCGGCGGGAGTGTCGGCGTACCAGAGGTCGGGGTCGGTGGTCGCGCACACGGCGCGGCTGGTGTCGAAGGGAACGGTGTGCACAGCGGCTCCCGGGCGAGGGCTGGACGGGGTGGGTGAGGGGCCGGGGCGGTGGAATCGCCCCGGCCGGGGGTGGGCTGGTCAGCCGGGGTCGACTTCGGGGTGCGTGAACCGGACCGGCTTGCCGAGGCCGCGGGCGTAGGTGATCTCCGCGCGGGTGCTGTCGCCGATGTAGTCGCCGACGACCAGGACCTCGTCGGCGAGCCGGATCTTCGCCCGGTGCAGGGTGTCCAGCCGGAGCTTGAGCGCGTCCGCAGCCATCGGATCGGCCCATAGGGGGTGCGGCACCTTCATGTCGCAGCCCGGCTTGACCACGATGCGCCCGGCGGCGGTTTCACGCAGATCGGCCTCGGCCATCTCCGCCATGAACCGGGTGGACCCGCAGATGGCGACGACGGTCGGGATGCTGAGGCCGCGCTTGCCCTCGGCGAGCTTCTCCTCAGCGGTGATCAACTGGGGGTATGACATCAGGGGTTCTCCTCGACGGACTGCTCGGTGATGGTGGTGGTCACGTGGTGGTCTCCGTTGCGGTGGGGTTCGGTTGGCGGCGGGTCAGGCGGTGTGGGAGCGGGTGCGTCCGGTGCAGTCGGGGCAGGCGTCGAGGAGCGGGCCGCCTCCCGGGCGGCGGCGGGTGCGCCAGCCGTCGGCGCGGCGGATGCGGCGCAGCTCGGAGTGGGTGGTGACGGGGTGTGGCGTGTGGGTCTCCGCGCCGCAGGGCTCACCGTCGGGCGGGCCGTCGCAGCGGATGACGAGGTAGGCGGCCGTAGCCATCGGGTGCTCCAGGCGGTCGGTGTGGGAGGCTGGCGGGGTGCCCGCCCCTGCTAAGTCCAGGGGCGGGCGCTCGTGTGTTCAGCGGCAGATGGCGCAGATGTGGAACGCGTCCGTGGTGTCGTGGCAGTTGTCGGTGCAGCGTCGGCACCACTGGGTGTCGCGGTGCTGCGCGCGGCCGTCGAAACGGGTGTCGGTGGAGTCGAAGGGCTGCTGGCATCGGGCGCAGTCCGCAGGCTGGGGGTTGGGCGCGGCCTTGTCCTGCGGGCAGTGGTCGCCGGTGCGGTCGCACTGCCAGCCCTGGGTGCGCATGTGGGCGCGGGCGGCTTCGAGTCGCTCGCTGCTGGTCTGGTCGGTGGTGACCATGTAGTCAGCGGTGAACTCGGTGCCGCATTCGTCGCAGTACACGGTGATCTGGGTGGGGTAGAGCGGGCTGCTGGGGTCGCGGAGGATCGCGGAGACGGCCTCAGGGGTGAGGCTTTCGGGCGTGGTCATCAGGGGCTCCAGAGGGTGGGTTGGTGGTCGGTGAGCGGCAGTTCGCCTTGTCCGGGTATGTGGTCGTCGCGTCGGGGTGTGGGGATGGTGGCGGTGGCGGGCCGGTGGCGGCGTGCGCATACGGGTCCGTAGCCGGAGGGGCTGTAGCGGCGCAGGAGGCGCCCGCAGCCCCGGCATCGAACCTGGGGGCCATCCGGGACTGTCGGTCCGTCAGGCGGCCGTTCAGCGGCCTTCACGGGCGGGTCCCCGGGGAGCGTCACCGTCGCCACCGGCCGGCCCCGCCACCACGCCCTCCGCACCGGAGGGGCGATCGCGGTCATGCGGCTTCCTCCTGCACGCCCCGGTGCGCCTTCGGGACGGGGCGGCGGCGGGGTGCGCCTATCGCGTCGGCCAGCGCGTCGTAGTGCGCCTCCTGCTGCTCGGGGGTCCAGCGCAGGGACCGCGGGTCTCCGGGGCGGGGCCTGGCGCCGCCGAAAGTCCCGTCCGGCACGGACTCCGCGGTGAGCGGGTCGACGAAGATCCTCACGAGGCGGCCCCTGTGGGTGCCTTGTGGACGGACCAGCGGCCGTCGGGGTGCCGGATGATCCAGTCGCCCCAGCGGGCGACGACGCGGTCGGGGCCGTCGCCGATGCGGAGGCCGACGACCCGGTTCTTGCCGTCGGGGCCGGGCTGCCAGTAGCCCTTCGCGAACACGCGGAGCTGGTCGATGTCGTCGTCGACCCGGGCGATGGTGCGGGGCGTCAGGAGCCAGGTGCGGCAGCCTGCGCGTTCGGCCTCGGCGACGGGGCGGCAGTGCGGGCATTCGGCGCGGACATCGACGGCATGGCCGTCGGCGTCAAGGTCGCGGTCGAGGAGATCGCCGAGCGGCTGTCCGCAGCCGTTGCAGGAGCGCTTGAGGGCGAACACGGTGGACTCTCGGCCCTGTTCGTCGACAGTGATGACGTCGGGGGTGGTGGTGCGCTTCATGCGGCGGTGGCCTCGGCTTCCTGGTAGCGGCGGGTGTGGGTGGTGGTGTGGCGGCCGTCGTCGTGGCAGGGCGCACCGGGGGCGGCCTGACAGGCGGGGCAGCGGGCGGTCGCCTGCGCCCAGGCGGATATGCGCTGCGGGTGCGGCTGCGGGAGGCGCTGTCCGGTGGTGCGGAGGGCGCACGGTTTGTGGGCGGCGGCCCGGCAGTGGGGGCAGGGGACGGCGCGGGCGGGGTGCTGGCCGGCGCGCATGAAGTGCCGCAGCTCGGCGGGCATCGGCGCGGCGGGACGGCGGCGGGCGGTCATGCGGACTCCCGGAGGGTGGCGGTGATGCGGGCTTCGTGGGGTGCGCGTTCGCGGTCACGGCCGGTGCGGCAGGGGCGGCCGATCGGTGCGGCGCAGGCCGGACATTCGCGGCCGAGCGGACCGGCCCGCCGGACCGGCGACGGCTCACCGCCCCGGCCGTCGGGCATCGGGCGGCCGATCCCGGCGACGAGTTCCGCGATCGGTCGGCGGCGGAGCTGCTGTCCGTCGGCGGCCCGGGTGCGCTGTTCGCGGACCGCGGCGAGGTAGGCGGGCACGTCGTCGGGGTCGGCGTCGGGGATCTCGGCGGGGAGGCCGGGGCCGTGGATGCTGTCGGCGGTGGCTGAGCGGTGGCGGCGGACGGCTTGCCGGATGTCGGCGGGCATGATCCACCGGGTTTCGGTGGCGTAGTGGGCGGTGACGGCCTGGCGTGCAGCGTTGAAGTCGATGTCGGCGAGGACGGTCTGCCAGGCGAGGACGTCGGCTTCGCCGATGGTTCGGCGGTCGAACGCGGCGGCGAAGGACAGCAGTTCGGCGGTCTGGGACGGGATCACGGCTGGTGTCCTTCCTCAAGGGCACGGAACTTGGCGGCGAGGTCGAGGCCTGCCTGGACGCGCTGGTCGGTGGTGGACGCGGGCCGCCGGGAGGCGAACGGGACGACGTTGCCGACTTGCTGGGCGCCGGGGGCGGGCTTGGGCGGGAGCTCGGCCCAGCCGCGCTGGAAGTAGCGGGCGGACTCGACGCGGGTGGGACTGCGGGACGCGGCGGCGACGGCGTGGTCGACCATCGCGGGGATGCCGGTCTTGTCGATGAGCGCGAGGAGCGGGAACCACTGGTCTCCGCGGAAGGGCCAGCGGACGACGACTCCGGCGGTGGTGAGTCCGTCGACGAGCGGGCGGGCCTGATCCGGGATGCCGTAGCCGTCGGGGGCGGGCCGGCTCTCCTGCTTGCTAGCTGAGGGGGTAGTAGAAGAGGGGTTAAGAGGGGTAGGTGTCCCGGATTCCCTGACACTGACGTCCCGGATTCCCTGACACTGAGACGGGTCAGTGTCCGCAATTCCCTGACACTGACCCTCGGTGTCAGTGTCAGGGAATCCGGGACGCTGAGAGGGTTCAGTGTCAGGAGAACTGGGACTCTGAGAAGGGGCGTCAGTGTCAGGGAATCCGGGACACTGAACGCCTTCGAACGCTGCGATCCGGTACTTCGCGGAGCCGTTCTTCTGTCCGGCGGCGAGCTTCGTCAGCACACCCTTGGCCACGAGGGTCTTGAGGACGGCGTACAGCTGGGACCGGCTCAACTTCGCCCCGCGGAGGACCTCCGGACGTTCCACGCTGTTCCAGGTGACGCGCGAGTCGTCGTTGGCGTCCTCGGCGAGCACCGTGAGGAGCAGCTTCTCCCGGTGCGTGAGGACGTCGGGGGCCTCGTACAGGACCTCGACGATCAGGCGGATTCCCACAGGTGGCTTCTCTCGGTCGTGCGGAGGGTGGTGTCACGCCCGGGGCGGGGCTCGGGGCCGGCCGCCCCGGACGGGCAGGCGGGGTGGGTCAGGCGGCCCGGGGCGGGGGCATTCCCGGCGGGGCGGCGTGCCGGTCGAGTTCTTCGCCGGTGATGGCCTCGACGAGGGCGCACACGAGCACTTCGGAGGCGTTCGGCGTGACGGCGTTGCCGTACTGGCGGACCTTGTCGCGCTTGGAGCCGAGGACGACGTAGTCGTCGGCGAAGGACATGGCCCGCCCGATCTCGTGGGGTTCGAGCATCCGGAAGAGCACGTCGTCGATGTCGACGTCGCCGCGCACCAGGGCGTACCGGTCGCGGGTGGTGAGCGCGCCGATCGGCTCGTTCACCGATCGGGGGGTGCCGTTGCCGTAGTAGGGGACGAGCATGTGCTCCCACGTGAGGAGCGACTGGTGGCCGGCCGTGGTCATGGTGCGGAACGGTTCGGCCGGGGTTGTGCAGTGCTCGCCGCCGTCGCCCCTGCTGCCGTTGTTCCGCATGACCATGGCCGCCGGGGTGACGAGTCCGTGGTGGTTGCCGGACGCGGTCACGGTCGCGAGGGACTCGGTGACCGGGCGGGCCGTGGAGCCGCCGCCGCGGAGTTCCGCGATGAACGGCAGCCAGGCGAGGCCGGTCTCGTTGCGGGTCGTCATCGTGCGCAGCGGACCGTGCGCGGACTCGGCGCGTTTCCCGTCGCGGCCCTCGACGGGGATCATGAGCGGCGGGACGATCAGGGCGTCGTTCTCGCGGGTGGTGCGGGCAGGCATCGGCTCACCGACGCTGACAGCGGCCTCGCGCCAGGTGCCGCCGGCCGGGACCATCATCGGCACGGGCCGCGCGAACTTCCTGAGGCCCGCCTCGATGCGCTTGACGGTCTTGTCGGCGAGGGGCTTGGTCCGGTCGCCGATGCGCTGCCCGGGGATGGACCAGTCGATCGCCGCGGCGGCGGGGAGCGCCTCGGGCTCGACGATCTGGTTCCGGCAGGTGGCGTGGGGGCAGCGGTAGACGTACTGCTGCCGGTAGCGGCCCATGTCGCGGCTGGGGTCCTTGAACACCTGCATGGCCTGTACGTACTGGTCGCAGCCGGGGCACCAGGCGCGGGGGCGGAGCCATTTGTCCCAGTCGGGGGTGCGGCCGAGGGACTCGTGCCAGTAGCCGACGTACAGGCGGTCGCGGGACTGGGGCGCGGCGTGGACGGTGCGCGGCTGGGCGTGCATGGAGTTGAGGGCGATGACGCGGGTGCGGTAGCCGAGCTTGTGGAGTTCGCCGAGCCACCGGCCCCAGTCGGTCCAGGCGCGGACGTCGGTGACGTTCTCGACTATCCCCGCCTTCACCAGGCCGCCGCGCTCCTGCACACCGCGCAGGTACAGGGGGACTTCCTCCATCAGGGCGCGGGACTCCTCCTCCAGGTCGGCGTCGACGTCGTCGTCGTGGGAGGCGAGGAGGTCGAAGAGGCTGCCCTGCATGGCCAGGTCGAAGTCGCGTTTCCTGCCCTTCGCCACGGACCAGTTGGTGCACTCCGGGGAGGCCCAGAAGATGTCGGTGACGGGCCAGTCCCAGACGGGCGCCTTGCGGATGTCGCCGCGGTAGTGGTCGGCGGCCGGGAAGTTGCTGGCGTGGGACTCGACGGCGAGGTTCCAGTGGTTCGCGGCCCGGGTGACGGAGACGCCGGGTACGGCGTGCATGCCCTGGCTGGAGCCGCCCGCGCCGCAGAACCAGTCCATGACCGCGAGGTCGGCCGCGTCGTGCCGGTAAGCGCTCATGCCGCCCTCCCCGCGATCCGGCGGTCCCCGCGGCGGGCGAGGAGGTAGTCCCGTCCGTCGGTCGTGAGGAGGTAGGTCCCGACGGGCTTGCCCTTGGCGCGCGGGTTGATGGAGGTGACGTAGCCGACGTGGTGGACGGCTCCGGCGGTGTGGATGAGGGCCTGGAAGTGCAGGCCGGCGCGCGTGCAGGCGTCCTCGGGCACGAGCTGCCGGATGTCGTTCATGCCGAACGGCTGGCCGAGGTCCGCGAGGTGAAGGACGGCCTGGTCGAGGACTGCCTCGTCCCACCGGGTGACGGTGTGTGCGAGGGCGGCGAGTTCGCGGCGGGCGCGGGCCCGCGCTGCGGCGGGGGTCACCGGAGGCCGCCGACGAGCCGGGCGAGCGGGCCTTCGCCGATCTGGCCGAAGGTGTCCGCGAAGGCGGCCTCCTCCTGCTCGACGGTTATGGCCGCGCGGCTCCAGCAGTGCTGGCACAGCCAGAGCAGCGGCGGCTCGGCCTCGTCCCACGACTGCTGTTCGCGCTGGAACTGGAACACGGTGACGCGCTTGGCGCAGTGCTCGCAGTTGCCGTCGCGTGCGGTGGCGAGGCGGATGCGCTCGGCCTGCCGCTCCAGCTCGGCCTGCCCGTCCGTCCAGGTGAGCCCGCAGCCCCGGCAGTCGCCCGGGGTCACACCGTCGCGGCCTACGGTCAGCGGGAACAGGTGCTTGCAGAGGGAAATCTTCATCGTATGGTCTCCTGATGTCCGGCCGCCCCGCACTGCCCGCGGGGCGGCCAAGCGGGCGGGCTAGTCGACGAGTTCGCCGTCGATGGGGCCTTCGTCGTCGGGGTCGGCGTCGACCGTGCCGGGAGCGGGCGGCGGCGCGACGGGCAGAGGCTCGGGGCGCTGCTCGCTCTCGACTGCGACCTGCGCGCGGATCTGCTCGCGCAGGTACTCGGCGGATGTCGGGACCCACTTGGTGAGGCGGTGCGCGGCGGTCTTCAGCCACATCGCTTCCTCGTCGGTGTTCCACGGCGACCAGTCCTTGGCGGCACTGTCGGACTTGGCCCGAGCCGCGGCGATGTGCTGTCGGTTGAGGACGACGACCTTGCTGGTCGCACCGTCCTTCATGACGGCGTAGGCGTAGACGAGTCGGAGGCTTCCGCGGTCTTCGAGGTCCCAGTCGATGTCGTGGACGGGCCGGGCGTCGCGGCCGGGCCGGAACCGGAACTGGTCCTGGGTGTGGACGACCTCGACGATGACCGACGAGACGGCCCCGGCCCTGTACATCAGCTCGATCTCGCCCTGGTATCCGCGGACTCCGGTGACCTCGGTGGCGCGCTTCTTGTTGTTCCAGCGCGGCACGAGGTAGTAGTGCTCGGTGCCGGGCTCCAGGCCGAGGCGGGCAGCGTCCATCAGGACGGCGACGAACTGGCCGACGTCGTTCTGTGCGGCCTCCATGAGCTTCGAATCCCGGCGCAAGAGCCCCTGGGTGTTGCGAATCCACGCGCCGACGCGCTGTTGGAGGTGGCTGGGCATGACGAGGGCGAGGGACTCGCGGTACTGCTCGACGACGGCGGCTGGCCCGTTGTCACGGGTGGCGATGGCGGTGCTGATCTGGCTCATGCGGCGGTGTCCTTGCTGGTGTAGGGGTGGAGGGAGTGGGTCTCGCCGTTGTGGACGGTGCGGTAGGCGATCCGCCGTTCGCCGACGACGGCCCGCCGGCCGGTGCCGATGTGGTCGAGGAGGACCCCGCGGGTGCGCTGGAGCTCGTCGGCGGCCGTGCGGGCGCCGGCCTGGGCGGCCTCGTAGGCGGCGGCATCCTCGGCGGGCACCTGCACGTCGGTGTCGGTGAGGCCGTCGGGCTGGACGCGGATGGTCTGGTAGGTGGCGTCCGAGCCGTCGATGGGCGGGCGGATGCCGTGCTCCACCTCGTCGAGGAACGCCTCGGCGGCCCGCCGCAGCGTCCGCGCGTCGCCTTCGTCGTACTCGACGGTGTACTCGCGGTAGTCCCAGCCGCCGATGAGGACCGCGAGGTGCGCGGGCGCGGTGAGGCCGAGGGTGTCCTGCTGCCACAGGATCTGGCAGCGGTAGTGGACGGGGATCTCGTCCGTACCGGAGGGGCCCCAGTCGTCCCCGAAGGGGCTGGTCTTGATCTCCAGGACGGCGGTCGGGCCGGTCGGGGTGAGGACGTCGACCGGGGCGGGGTGGATGAGCCGGTCGGGGGTGGCGCGCTGCCACGCCCGGTCGGCGTGCCGCCACGTGCCGGTGGGGCACGGAATGACCGAGGGGTGGTTGTCGGCCCACTTGGTGGCGACGGCGTCCTCCAGGCGGTTTCCCCACTCGGCGGCCGGGTTGTCGACCCAGGCGGGGGCGGGCAGGCCGGACTTCTTGTGCCAGAGGGAGAACCGGCTCTGGTACGGGGAGAGGCCGACGATCGCGGCGATCTCCGTGGCGGTGGCGGTCAGGCCCGCTCGGGCCTCGTCCCACTCCGGCGTACCGGGGGTCAGGTGTCCGAGGAGGACACCGGTCGGGGTGCTGATCACAAGGTTCCTTCTGCCTGGGGTCCGGTGGGGCGGGGCGCAGGTCACCGCCCCACCGGACGGTCAGCGGGCGATCGGGCCGGCGGTGTGGCCAGTGCAGACGCAGTCCTCGAACAGGCGGGCACACGTCGGGCAACGGCGAGCCAGCGGCGGCGGGAGGGCGGTCATCCGGCATCGCCTGCCTCGATCGCCTCGGTGGTGGCGACGGTGTGCGGGGTGAGGGTGAGCCAGTCGCAGCCGCCGTGCAGGCGGAGGCTCCCGTCCTCCTCCTCTTCCGCAGCGTCGATACCGAAAGGCATCCGCTGGGCGGCGTCGAGGAACGCGCCACGGGCGGCCTCACGGTCTGAGAAGACCCCCAGCACGCTGCCACCTTCGTGGTCCTCGCCCGCCTCTAGCAGCCACACGACCTGCACGGGGGGCGGGCCCCCAGCCCGGTAGGCACGGAGCCGCTCCACCTCGGCGTTCACGCCGTCCTCCTCAGCCTGTAGCCGTCCTCGGCCGCCACCTCGGCGGCGATGTCCGGGCGGTCGGTCAGCAGCCCCCAGCGGAGGCAGGTGTCGAGATGCCCGCACTGCTCACAGCACGTCTGGCAGTCGCAGTCCCTCATCGGGCCGACCCCTTCATCTGGTCGTGGTGGAGCAGGAGGAGGTGCCACTGAGTGGTCGCCGCGTCGATCGCGGCCGTGGCCGCGTGGGCGGCGCAGGCCACCAGAGCGGCAGGCGCGGCACGGACGACGGCCGGCAGGGGCGGGAGGTGCAACGCGTCGTCGGCGGCGGCCTTCGCCACAGCGCCGAGCGTGAGGCAGGCGCTGGCGGACAGGTCGATGACCTCGAAGGGAGTCACGACGCACCGCCCGTTGCGTGGCTGTGGCCGGGGCACCAGACGGCCGGTCGGTCGGCCCACTCGTGCGGAGCGTGGTAGTCGTCGTGCCCGCACTGGCGGTTCGACGGGGCCACCTCGACGTCCTCGACGTCGTACCCGGCGACCTCCCACCGCTCGGCCGCCCGGTTCCACACCACCGACCACACGTTGTGGTCGGTGATCGTGCCGTCGAGGTCGATACCGAGCGGCATGTGGTCCGGGACCGCGTTCAGCGCGTCGGCGATCGCGACGAAGTACGAACGCTCCGTCTGCGGGACGGCAGGCTCCGAGACCAGCCCGGCGGCGATCTCCGGGGACATCAGCAGCCCCGCATCGTCCAGGGCCTGAGCGGCGGTCGTCTGCGGGTCACCCGCGACACCCCGCTCCCACGCCGCACGGATCACACCAGCAGCCGCAGCCACCCGCTTCGCCGCGCTCACGACGCCACCGCCGCAATGCCGTGGCCGGTGAGATCGACCGTCACACCGGCGAAGACCGTCTTCGCCTCCAGCCAGCCACCGCCCGCGTGCCGCTGGAGCGCCACCGCATCGGTGGGCACCTCCAACACCGCCCGCCACGCCTCGAACTCGGCCGGGGAATCGAGCTGAACACGCAGCTGCGCGACCCCCGTCTTGTACACCGTGATGTACGGGACCGGCAGGTCGGCGAACCGCTCGGTGAGGGTCAGCAGCACGCGGGCAACCGCAGTGCGGGACCCAAACGTCGGGGCAGTGAGCGAGGACGGTTCTGCGATGATGGAGGACACGTGTCCCCCTCCTTTCGATCGGTCAAGCGATCGGATGTGGATGGGTGGTGCGAGGGGCTTCGGGACCAGGCACGGTCCGGGGGCCCCGTTTCGTGCGGTCAGGCGGCGCGGCCTACCAGCTCCACCGCAGCGTTCGCGGGGTCGAGTGCCGTGTTGAACCGCGAGTCGGCGGCCTGGCCGGCCCGCTCGTACGCCTCGACTTCGGCTCGCGGAAAGAGGACCTTGCCGCTGAGGCGGAACCCCTTCGGGTAGTTCCGACGGCGAGATCGCGCCGTGTAGATGGCGTTCGTCGTGGTGTGCCACCGCGCGGCGAGTTGCTTGACGGTGAGATAGGGCGATTCATCCACCCGGGTGTCGTTCATCACTTCCCTCGTCTTCGGCCTGTGTGATTGCGGCGATCGCCAAGCGGGCCTGTCGCTCTTGATGGAGGGCTAGAGCTATGCGTCTCAGCACGTCAGGGCTTGGGTCGCCTTGGTCTCGTTCGATCCGTGACAGCCAGGCGGGAGATATGCCGACGAGGCTGGCGAACGCTGTCAGCCCGTATCCACATGCCTCGCGCTGGCCCCGTATCAGGTGTCCCCGCACTCGCACATGGCAAGATTACGCAAGATTCGGCAGGCAAGTCAAGGTAAGAACCGGCAAGGAGCGGCAATATCACGTCGCCGCAGGTCAGCGACCAGATCCCGACTGCCGAGCTCTGCGAGATCTTGCTAGCTTGTTGCGTGTCGTTACGTGTCGTTGCGTGAGAAGAGGCTGGGAGAACATGAACCGCGACCCGGGGGCATGGCAGCGGCTTGGCCGTCTGATGCGTGACGCCCGAGAGCGGGCAGACCACACCCGCAAGGAGTTCGCCGACATCGCCGGCGTATCCGAGAAGGCCGTGTACAACGCCGAGCGAGGAGACGTTCCCCGGAGGCAGCAGCCCCCGACGCTCGTGAAGATCGCGGCCGCCCACGGGTGGAAGCCGGAGAGCATCCAGGCGGTACTCGCCGGAGGAGACCCCGAGCCGTCAGCCCAGCCCGTCACGACGGGTACCGCAAGCGGCCCGTCTCTGACTCAACTCCAGCTCTGCATTTACGAGTTCGGCAGAGCGTGCACAAGTCTCGGTGGAAGCCACAAGGCTCGCGAGCGCTTCGAGGCGGCGGCACAAGAGCTGCTTGAGAGCGTTCCGCAATCCTCCAGAAACGGATTCCAGTCGGGGTACGGACTGGCCGCGTACCGGCCGCACGCTATTGGCGAAGGAGTCCCCGAGGACGACGCTGAGCGCATCCTGCGCGCCATGGACGAGGACTGAGCTGTACAAACCTTTACTTCCATTGCGTAGTGCACTGGTGTACAAAGAGTGTCCACGCGGCGCCTCCCACGCAGTCCGACAGTGGGGGTTGGCATGCCGTACTCGCCGATGAGCGTTCTCGAACAACTCGGGATACCCGTCGTGCGTATTCACCTGAGGGACACCTGGGGTGCCTGGTCCCCCATCCATCGAAAGATCGTCGTCGCGTCCGGCCTCTCCCCCCGCCAAGAGCGCTGCGTACTGGCTCATGAGGCGGAACATGTCCTCGCGAACGACCTCGGCTGCGGTGTAGGGCTCGACGCCGTACACCCGTTGGCCCTCCGCCAAGAGCGGCGCGCCGACCTGGAGGCCGCCCGCAAGCTCATTTCGATATCGGACCTTGCGGCAACTGCGCAGTGGGTTGACGACCTGCGGACCGCCGCTCACGAACTCGACGTCACCGAGCGGATGATGCGTGTACGTCTGCACGATCTCAATGGGGAGGGATGGCCGTGGCCGGTTACATCGAAGATCGCTGGCTGAAGAAGAGGCCCGACAAGGAAACGGGAAAGCGCGAACGGACAGCGCTGTACGGAAAAGGGAAGCGGTACAAGGTCGCTGGCATCTCCGGCGTCCGGGCTCGCTCCTTCGATACCCACGACGACGCGAAGCGGTGGAAAGCGAAGGCCGAACACGAAAGCGCGCAGGGAGAGTTCGTAGATGCCCGCCGAGGGGACATGCTCCTCAAGGACTACGTCGAAGTGCACTGGTGGCCGAGCCGTACAGACGAGCCCTCCACCTTCGGGCCCATGAGGTCACGGATCTGGAGGCACATCATCCCCCTGCTGGGCACGAAGCGGCTGCGCGACATCGACGCCGCGGCGTTGCGTACGTTCAAGGCGGAGCTGCTGACCCGGGTGGAGGGCTCGGCGCCCGTCATCTGGACGCACCTCTCCACGATCCTGGAAGCCGCGGTCGACGATCAGCGGATCGTCCGCAACCCGTGCCGATCCTCCCGGACGGTGAAGGCGCCCAGGCCGCAGCGTGGGAAGGCCAAGGCATGGAGTCAGAAGACAGCGGACGCCGTCCGCGACGCACTGAATGCCCGATACCGGCTAGCTCTCGACCTGACCCTCGGCGCCGGCCTACGGCAGGGTGAAGCGTTCGGCCTCGCCGAGGACGACATCGACTTGGAGAACGGCTTCGTGCACGTGCGGAGGCAACTGCGGTGGGACCACAGGGCGCGCCCCTACTTCTGCTTGCCGAAAGGCGGGAAGACCCGATCCGTGCCGATCCCGCCTCTCCTCGTCTCCAGGATTCGCAGCGCGCTGAAGGAGTTCCCGCCGGTCGAGTGCCGTCTGCCCTGGCGGAACCCGGAGCCCGCGGCGACGCCCCTGGAAGAGAAGCAGCGGAAGCCGGTCACAGTGAGGCTGGTCCTGACGACGACGCACGGTAACCGGATCCACTTCAAGACGTGGAACGAGCGGACGTGGAAGCCGGCCCTCGCCAGGGCCGGGGTCATCTCGATCGTGGG
Source organism: Streptomyces uncialis (assembly GCF_001905345.1). Taxonomy (GTDB): domain Bacteria; phylum Actinomycetota; class Actinomycetes; order Streptomycetales; family Streptomycetaceae; genus Streptomyces; species Streptomyces uncialis. The sequence goes on along the minus strand of NZ_LFBV01000009.1, from coordinate 33,685 downwards.
AGAGAAGCTGGAGAAGCCGCGCGGAGGCCGCCAGCGCACGAATCCGGTGTTCGAGCTGTCCCGCACGGACATGTTCCATGTGGGCCGCCACACGTTCGCGTCTGTGCAGTTGCAGGCCGGGGAGTCCCTGGTGACGCTCTCGCAGTGGCTTGGGCATGCCTCGCCGAACATCACCCTCGGCCACTATGCTCACTTCATGCCCGAGGCGGGAGCGCGAGGGCTTCAGGTGATGAACGGCTGGTTCGAGGACGACTTGCCGCCGATTCTCCCTGAGAACTCCCCAGAGCCGAATACGATTGCCTCTTTGACTTCAAAGGCCCAGCTCAGCGGCCCTATCGCGTTCGGGGCGGACATGAGCATCAAGTACAAGGAGACGGCGCGGGGCGGGCTCGCGGTGAATATCATCGAGTGCTGAGGGGCGGGCCCTGAACAGGCTCTTCGACCGGTCGGTACCGATGTGGTGGATCAAGGCTCCGATCCGCGGTGTCCCGGGACAGCGAAGATCGATCGATTGCCACCGAAGTCTGACTGCGAGCGAGGGTTGATGAGCCGCCGAATAACTCAAGGTGCACTGTTCGTGGGCTCGATCGGCGTCCTGATCAACACCGTGGACGCGATCGGGGCGGGGCGCCTGGAGTCGCACCATGCCTTCGCCGCGCTGGTCATGCTCGGTGCGGGCGGCGAGCTGCTCAAAGAGCGGCGGCCCAAGGCTGCGAAGGCACTGTATGCCGTGGCGTCGGTGCTGCTCGTGGTTGTCGGCTCCGTCGCGGGCACCCGGGCATGGGTCTCGCTCCTCAGGGGCACGGCCTATGACTGGCTCGACCTCGTACTCGGGGTGCTGGTCGCGCTTTACGTCGCCGTCGGTGCAGGTCAACTGCTCGCGCGCCGGTCCCGCAGAGCATCGAGGTCCCGCGTGAGGGCCGACACCCTCAGCGAACAGCGCCGGCATCAGTCACGCACCGATTAACAAGAGTTTTGTTAAAGTGGCTGCATGGCCACTCCCTCCGCTCCCGGCGAAGGCCCCGTCCGTCCGGTCTCCGTCTCCCTCCACGAAGGCACGATCGCCGCCCTCAAGGCGCGTACGGGCAAGCGGGGCATGTCCGCCTACGTCGAAGCTCTCATCCAGCGCCAGCTCGAACGGGACCTGCTGCGCGAACTCGTCGAGGACGCCGAAGCCGAACACGGCCCGGTGGACCGGACGGCGGTCGAGGCCAAGCGGGCGATCCTCCGCGGCGACATGGCCGACTCGGCGGACGCGGCGTGAGCGGGACGCTCGTCCTGGACTGTGAGGGGTTGTCCAAACTCGTACGACGCTCTCCTGAAATCACCGAGTGGCTGGCCGCGGCCGAGGCCGAGGACATCCGCGTGGTCACGAGCTCCGTCACACTGGTCGAAGCACGCGACCCGAAGCTCAACCAGGCCCGCTTCGACTACGCCGTCTCCCGCGTGAACATCGTCCCGCCCACTGAGGCCATCGCCCGCCATGCCGGCAAGCTCCTCGCCGCTGCCGGGCTGCACGGCCACAAGTACGCCCTCGACGCCATCGTGGCCGCCACCGCGCTCGCCTCGCCCGCCCCCGTGACCGTACTGACGTCGGACCCCGAGGATCTCCTCATGCTGTGCCGCCCCGGCGTCCGCGTCATCAAGGTCTGACCCCGCGAGGCCGCGCCTCTCGGTCCATCTGATCGCCTCGGCTGCGACACAGACCGCCAAGGCTCCTGCGGGGGCGCGCCCCTCACCCCGCTCACCGGCGAACTCTTGAGAGCCGTTCAAAATCGCGCTGTTCCGCAATCAGTGGGCCCCGCCCGCCAATTACGGAACAGCGGGCGGACCGGTTCCGCGAGATCCAGGAAGGGGCACGCCGGGCGGGCGGAAAGCCGCCGGAATGCGCGGCATTCGGTCGGGCGGACGAACTCAGGTGTTGTTGCGCGGCGACAGCTCGACACCCGCGACATGGGGTGTGTAACCGGCACCGCAGGACGAGTACGAGAAGCCGCTCTGCTTCCACGTACCGTAGGCGAACTTGATTGCTCCGGTGGTGTCGCGCTTGCACTGGCCCACGGCCCGGTAGGAGCCTCCGTTGTGGTGGTCGCATCGGGCGTACGTTCCCGAGCGGTGGTTGATGCCGTAGCTACAGCCGCTGGGATGCGCCTGGGGGCCGGCGGTGGTGGCCGACGCGGCCGACGCGGGGGCCGCGACCCCGAGCGAGAACAGTCCGGCCAGCAGCGCTCCGGCCGCCGGTGCGACAAGGGACCGCTTGAGGGAAGTATTCATCGACATTTCTTTCACCACTCCATCCGCTTTCGGGTCGGTAATGCGATTCGAGACGCTATCCGACACCACCGCGCTCGGCAATGACGCGGCAATACTTGTCCGAATCAGCATCGCGGAAAAACATCGCCCGAAAGGTGCGACCTCATGAAATTTCGGTCACCATCTTCATGGCCCGGGCAGGTAATGACCGGCCTTACGTAATACTCGGCATTACCCGATTCCCCGCTTTACGTAAAGCTCAGCATGACGTGGCCCGGCATGGCGTAATACCCGGCTTTACCCGGACCGCTTCGAGCGCCGGGAGCACACGGGAAATCGCGTGGGAATCGCGGGACGGGCGTCCGGGTCGCCGCGAGCGGCGCGTCACACCGGGCTGCGGCGGATCAGCAGGATCGCGATGTCGTCGTAGCCGGGGTCGGTGAAGCCGTGGGAGACGAGGGTGTCGGCCAGGAACTCCAGCCGGGTCTGCGGATCGCTGTCCTCGGGTCCCGCGGCCCATCGGGCGAACGCCTCGCGTACGGCGTCCACGGCCTCGTCGTACGGGCGGTCGGGGCGGTCGACCAGGCCGTCGGTGTACAGCAGCAGGGTGCCGCCGGGCGGCAGGTTCCCCTGGTGGACCGGGTAGGTGTCGTCGGGGAGGCAGCCCAGCGGGAGCCCGCCCGGGGTGACCACCTCGTGCACCGCGCCGCCCGGCTCCGCCTGGAGCGGGTGGGGATGACCGGCGCGGACGATCCGCAGGTCCCCCGAGTGCGCGGACACATCGACGACGCAGCAGGTGGCGAACCGTTCCGTGTCGAGGCCCCACAGCGTCTGGTTGCCCCGGGACAGCAGACCGTCCGCGCGGAAGCCGTCGGAGGCGTGCGCGCGCAGGGCGGTGCGCAGCTGGCCCATCACCCCGGCGGCCTTCGCGCTGTGCCCCTGGACGTCCCCGATGACCAGCGAGGCACCGCCGTCGGGGCGGGGCAGTACGTCGAACCAGTCGCCGCCGACCTGCATGCCCCCGGCCGCCGGACGGTACCGCGCCGCGATGTCGTAGCCGGGCAGCCGGGGCAGCGAACGGGGCATCATCAGCCGCTGGAGCTCGGTCATCCGCCGCCGGGACATGTCCGAGAGCCGGGCGCGGGCCAGCGTCTGGGTGAGGATGCCGGAGACCGCGGTGGCGACGGTCTGGTCGTCGGAGGTGAACTCACGCGGTTCGGCGTACGAGATCAGACAGGTGCCGACCGTGCCGTCGGCCGAGATCAGCGGCAGGAACACGAACGCCTTGTGCGACTCGGGCGGCCGGATGCGCGGGTCGGGGAACCGGGCCACATAGGCGTCGCGGGAGGACAGGAACAGCGGATGGCCGTCGTGCAGCGCGGCGGCCATCGGGTTGTCCCGGACGGTGCCCATCATCCGCAGCCGGTCACGTATCGGCTGCGAGTAGCCGATCGCGTCCTCCAGCAGCAGCCGTCCCTCGTGCTCGATATGCAGGGCGAGCGCGCGTCCGCCCACCTCCGGCAGCACGATCCGGCCCATCACGTCGATGATGTCCCGGGTGGAGCGGGCGGCGGCGAACGCCCTGGTCACCCGTAGGACGAAGTCACGGCGGGCCTCGCGGCGGCGGCCCCGCTCGCGCTGTTCGGTGTCGTCCCAGGACACCCCGATCATGGCGTCCGGCGTCCCGTCCGGGGCCCGCTCCAGCGCGCCCTTGGCCTCCAGCCAGTGGATGCTCCCGTCGGGCCACACCACCCGGAACGCGGCGTGGTAGACACCGCTCCGCAGCCCCTCGGCCATCGCCTCGTCCAGGGTGGAACGGTCATCGGGGTGGACGGCCTCACGGAAGGTCTCGACCCGTGAGTCGAAGGTGTCCGGTCCGAGTCCGCAGAGCAGCATCTGACGCTCGTCCCAGACGGCCGCGCCGGTCCGGATGTGCCACTCCCAGGAGCCGATGAATCCGCTGGACATCGCCATTTCGAGGCGCGACTGCCGGGAGCGGCGGGACTCGATGCGTTCGGCGGGGTCGAGCAGGGGGCTGCCGGCCGGGAGCCCCGCGCTCTCCAGCGCCATCAGATGGTCCAGATGGTGGGCGCAGAGCGCGGCGACCATCGCCAGATGCTGGTCGTCCTCGGCGGACAGCGGGCGCGGGACGGAGAACATGACGAGCAGCGCGCCGAGGCAGCGGTCGTCCACCAGCAGCGGCGCCGCGACGAACTCGACCAGCTCCGCCGGTGCCCCCGGACCCGCCGGCCCCGGGGCCGGGCTCTCGGCGAGGCTGTGGAGCAGCCTGCGCTCCCGGACCGCGATGGAGACGGCGAACGACGAGTCCGGGGCGATCACCGGATAGCGCTCGACGGTCTCGGCGTCCAGTCCCCGCTGGGCCTCCAGCCGCAGCCAGCCGTCGTCGCTGGCGAGATAGACGGCACCGGTCCGGACCCCGGGCCCCGGGCCCACCGCGTCCAGGGCCGCGCCCACCAGGGCGTCCGCGTCCTGGGCGGCGAGCAGCGCGAGAACGGTCCGCCGCAGACCGGGCACGCCGAGCCCCCCTGCCGGGGCGTCGGCCCCGTCCGGTGTCCGGTCGGTCGCCCGGTCGGCGCGGTCAGCGTTCACGGTCCCCTTGTTCCTCGGGCGCGGTGGACACCGGGTCCGTGGGTGGGCGTCCCCCGGGGCGCCCGTGTCCCGGGACGGCTGTGACTGCCACTCTAGAAAAGAGTGACGGAACCCGCCAAACTTGTACCGGTCGTTAGATATGCCGCGAAGAGGGAGGATTGCCCTGTCGACGTGTCCGCGTCCGCGTCCGTACCGGTACCCGTACTCGTGCTCGTACCCGTACTCGGGTTCGCGGGCGCACGGGAGTGCCGCAGGCGTCGGCAGGCCCTGACCCGCACCGTGCGGGACGGTCGCGGGTCCCGTACGGACCTCACCGGCCCGTACGGACCGCTCAGAAGAACGGGAACCCCGAGGAGGCCACGGTGTCGCTGAAGACCCCAGCCGGTCCCGACGCACACACCCCTGACCCGGACGGAGGACAGGACCCCGTCCCCGTACCGAGCCCGGAGGCGATCGCCGACCTGGTGGCCGACGCGATCACCGCGCCCTCCCTGCACAACGCCCAGCCGTGGCGATTCCGCTACGACCCGGACCGCCGGGTCGTGGAGGTACGGGCCGATCCCGACCGCGGGATCGCGCTGTCCGACCCCGACGGCCGGGCCGCCCACCTGGGGTGCGCCGCCGCGCTCTTCAATCTGCGGGTCGCCGCCGCGCACGCGGGCTGGAAGCCCGTGACCCGGCTGCTGCCCGACCCCGGCGACCCGCTCCTGCTCGCGGAGGTCCGGCTGGACGGCGGACGCGCGCTGTACGACGCGACCCGGCTGCCGTACCGCAAGACGACGGAGACCTACCGCAGGTCCGGTGAGCCCTACGACGGCACGGCCGACGCGTACGACGAGCTGGCCGACCTGTATCCCGCGCTGCGCCGCCGCCGGACCAGCCGGGCGCCCTTCACCGAGGAGCGCATCGACGAGCAGCTGCTCGACACCCTGCGCCGGGCCGCGCTGATCGAGGGCGCGCGGCTGGCGTTCCCGGACGAGTTCCACGGCGAGACGGTCCTGGAGCTGGGACGGGAGGCCGAACGGCGGCAGCTGAGCGACACGGCCCTGCGCGAGGAGCTCGCCGCCTGGACGGGCGACCTCCGTACGCACCCGCCGGACACACCCCCCGACGACGGCGTTCCCTCGGACGCCTTCGGCCCCCGGGCACGCGCGGGGAACGCCCCGGTCCGGGATCTCGACGCGGGGGACGATTCCTCCGGACGGGCGGTGGCGGACTTCGAGCGGTCGCCGCAGCTGGCGCTGCTGGGCACGGCGGGTGACAGCCGGGCCGACTGGCTGCGGGCGGGCCAGGCCCTGGAGCGGGTCCTGCTGGAGGCGACCCTGGACGGCCTGGCCACCTCACTGGCCTCCGAGGCCCTGGAGTGGGACGAGCTGCGCTGGGCGGTACGGGACCCGGCGTCGGCCCTGAGCCATGTCCAGATGGTGATCCGCTTCGGCTACGGCGACCAGCCGGGCCCGGCACTCCGGCGCAGGCCCGTGCAGGAGGTGCTGACGGTCACGGGAGACGGGTGACGCCTCTGAACAAGCGACCTGACACACCGTCACATCGGTTACGGTGTGGCCGAGTTGCCCGGTGACCGAGCGGTGGGCATCGTACGGGCCGGAGGTGGGGTACGACCGGAGCCCTGGAGGGAAGACCCGCGGCCCGGGTTCACCGCTTCGGGTGCCTTGCCCCGGAAGGGGCGGATACGCGTCCCGCCGGGCGGGCACGCTGGGGGCCGGACCGGCGCCGTGCGACCCCGGTCCGGGAGAGGCGAACCGTATGATCCGCGGCATCGATGTGAGTGCCTACCAGTCGTCGTTCGAGACCGACGGACTGGCCTTCGTGTTCGTGAAGGCGACCGAGGGCCGTTCCTACATCAACCCCCGGCAGACCGCCCAGGCCAAACAGGCCCGGGACGCGGGCTGTGTGGTGGGCTTCTACCACTTCCTGTGGCCGGGCAACATCAAGGCGCAGGCGGCGTACTTCGTGGAGGAGTGCGTGTCGAAGGGCCGTGATCTGCTGGCCGTCGACTGGGAGTGGACCGGCGAGAACACCCGGGCCAGCAACGCCGAGAAGGACGCCTTCCTGCGGGAGGTGAAGCGGCTGCGGCCGACCCACCGGGTGCTGCTGTACTGCAACCGGGATTTCTGGCTCAACCACGACGACACGTCGTTCGCCGGGGACGGGCTCTGGATCGCCGATTACACGACCGCGGGGAAACCCCGGATCAAGGCGGACTGGCGGTTCCACCAGTACACGGACCGTCCGCTCGACAAGAACCTCGGCGACTTCTCGTCCGAGTCGGCCCTGCGGAGCTGGGCGAACAGCGCCTGACGGATGCGCCGGCACGGTGACCGGCGGGAGCCGTTGCGGTTCAAGGCACCGCTCATGGTGACGCCTTGAACCCCAACGGTCCCCGGCACGGGACCCGGGGCCGCACCCTCAGGGGAAGTACCGCGCGGCCTTCTCCAGGACGTGCCCCGTGAACATCCCGCCGTACATGGGCCGTCCCTGGTAGACGGTGACCCGGGCGGACCCCGGGGCGAGTACCTCCACCGTGATCGGGCGGCCGATCACGGTCGCCCCGAGCAGCCGGGCGTCCGCCGCCGCCCAGTTCACCGCCTCCGGCTGGACACTGCCGCTGATCAGGGCCGGCAGGACCGACGCCGCGTTGCGGGCACCGGCCACACCGGTGCGGACACTTCTCGCGAACGCCATCGCCCACTCGGTGAATCCCGCGAGGGAACGGGCGTCGACCTCGGGGACCGCCGCGGCGAGGACGAACAGCTCGGCCTTGGTGCCCATCCAGCGCGCCTTGCGGTCCGACCGGCTGCCGAGTACGACCTGGTGATCGCCCCAGGTGGCCTTGGTCACCGAACATCCGTCGGCCCTCAGCCGCCCGCGGACGGCCTCCAGATACGCGGTGGCCTCGTCGGCCGACGGCGCGCTGTTCATGGGTTGCTGGGTCATACGTGGAACCTCCATCACCGTCCCGGTGCGGGAACGCCCGCCGGTACGCCGGAGTCCGTTTGCACGGGTGCCCGACTCGCGTATGACGAGAGGGAGTTGACGTACGGTTCCCGCCGGTGGACGGGTCCGGCCGTACCGCCGGGGCCACGGCCGGATCCGGCCATGGCCCCGGAAGCCGATCCGGCGGAACCTGGAAGCCGACCTGACCGGAGCCCGGAAACCACTTGAGCCGGACCCCGGGGCCCGCGTCGCGGCGGTCCGGCTCAGCGGCCCGGACCCCGCCACACGCCCCGCCCGCCGCCACGCCACCCGGACGGCGAGCGCGCCCCTACGGTTCGCGGTGGGCGCGGAAGGCCGCCGGACGTTCCGGGGACGCCTCGGCCAGGGCCCGGGTCACGGCGTCGGCGCCCTCGCGCAGCCCGTAGACCGGGGTGTCCGGCTGCTGGCGCCAGGACTCGTCGAGCCCGCCCGCGTCGACCGTGTCGAAGCCGATCGCGTCGATGAGTTCCCGGACGGTCCGCTTGGCGGCCTCGTCGTCACCGGCCACGGGGACGGCGAGCCGGTCGGGGGCGCCCGCGGGGCGGGGCCGGGCGACGATGTCCTCGGCGTAGGTGCCGTTGAACGCCTTGACGACGGGGTGGCCGACATGGCGTTCCACCCAGCGGCTCTCGGGGAGCCCGTTCTCGATCTCCTCGATGAACCCGTCGCGCTGCGGGTAGTAGTTGTTCGTGTCGATGACGGCGAAGCCGTCGGCCGCTCCGGCGAACAGGCCGGCGGGCAGGTCCGGTACCGCCTTCAGCGGGATCGTGACGACGACGACCTGTGCGTCGCGCACCACGTCCGCGACGGTCGCCGGGGTGGCCCCGGTCTCCTCGGCGAGATCCTTCAGGGTGTGCGGGCCGCGGGAGTTGGCCACGGAGACGGTGTGGCCGACGGCCGTCAGCCGCCGGGTGAGGTTGCCGCCGATCTGTCCCGCGCCGATGATGCCGATCTTCATATGGAGCCCTTCCGGATCGGTGACCGACCGCCGTCGCGCCCGGTCGTTACGGAGGCAACCTCCGTTTCACCGTCCGCTATTCCACGGCCCGGGGCGAGATCCCGCCATTCCTGGCACCCGGCCGCCGATGGCACTGCCCATCCATACGACGCCGCCCGCCGATACGACAAGGCCCGGCGTCCGACCGGTAGGGGTCGGGCGCCGGGCCCTGGGGCCGGGTGCGAGCCGGGGGTGCCTACTTGTTGAGGTTGCCCCAGAACTCGTCGAACGAGAGCAGCTTGTCCCTGTTGGTGTCCTGCGCGGCGATGACGGCCTCCGCCACGGACTCCGTGACGTTCCAGTCGCCCAGCTGGGCCATCGCGGTCTTGTACTCGGCCGCCGTGATGAAGCCGTCGCCGTCCGCGTCGAACCGCTCGAACGCCTTACGCGCTTCCTCGATGTCCGCCACTGGGTCCACCCCTTCTTGTCGCCTTGCTTGACGAAGGTCAGATTAACGGCCCGTGGCGGACGGCCGCGCCCCCGGCCCCGTCCGCACGCCCCGGCCGGGCGCGCGGCGGGGTGCGGGTCAGCGGAAGACCCCGGTGTGGCCCAGGGAGTAGCGGCCCGGCTGGGGGTAGACGGCGAGGCCGTGCGGGCCGGAACCGACCTTGATCCGGGCCAGTTGGGCGCCGGTACGGGTGTCGATGGCGTAGACCTCGGAGTCGTAGCGGCCGGAGAGCCACAGCACCTTGCCGTCGGCGGAGACACCGCCCATGTCGGGGCTGCCGCCGTCGGGCAGGCGCCACTTCTTGGCGACCTTCTTCCTTCCGAAGTCGAAGACGGAGACGGTGCCCTCGCCCCGGTTGGAGACGTACATCTCCTTCGAGTCGCGGCTGACGTACAGCCCGTGGCAGCCCTTGCCGGTGGGCAGCAGCTTCGGTTCCGCGAAGCTGTCGCCGTCCAGGACCCACATGCCGTGGGCCATCATGTCGGCGATGTAGAAGGTGGAGCCGTCGGGGGAGATCTTCACGTCCTGCGGCATGGCGCCCTTGAGGGGCAGTTTGCGCTGGGCGACCACCTTCATCTTCAGGGTGTCGACCTTGAGGAGTTCGCCGGAGAACTCGCAGGAGACGATGAAGTAGCGGCCGTCGATGGAGAAGTCCGCGTGGTTGACGCCGTAGCAGCTCACCGGTTCGGTCTTCTTGATCTTCATGGTGTGCGGATCACGGAAGACGAGCTGCCGGTCGAGGGACGCCATGACGACGGCGTGCTTGCCGTCGGGGGTGAAGTAGAGGTTGTACGGGTCGTGGACGGGGACGGCCTTGCCCGCCTTGCCGGTTCCCGGGTCGATCGGGGTGAGGGTGTGGCCGCGGTTGTTGTTGACCCACAGGGTCTTCAGGTCCCAGGACGGCACGACGTGCTGCGGCTGGTCGCCCACGTCGATCGTCTCGACGACCTTGTACGTCTCCGGGTCGATGACGCTGACCGTGCGGGAGCCGGTGTTGGGGACGTACACCCGGGACGGGAAGTCCTTGACCACCGGGGAGAGCGCGCCGGGCCGGTCGGCGGAGTAGAGGTCCTTCGGGTCGAGGACGGGCGGCATGCCCGGCAGGACATCGACCGCGCCCGCGGCGGGGGCCGGGGGCTGGGCGGCGCGCTCGGTGCCGGGCGGCGCGGCGCCCCGGTCACCGCCGTCGTCGCCGCAGCCGGCGAGGGCCACGAGGACGGCCGGGGCGAGCAGCGCCGCGGCGGCGCGCCGGGTCAGGTGCAGGGATACGGACATCAGGTCAGCAGCTCCGTGGTCGTCACCGCGCGCAGCCCGCGCCGGTGCAGTTCGTCGAGGAGGGCGGGCAGCGCGGCGACGGTGTCCGGGTACCCGAAGTGCAGGCTCACCACCGCCCCGGGCCGCGCCCCGTCCAGGACGGTCCGGACGACGGCGGGGGCGCCGGGTGAGGTGTGGTCGAGGGAGTCGACGCCGTAGGACAGGACGTGCGGGTAGCCCAGTGAGCGGGCGACCCGGGCCACCAGCGGGGACGCGCCCTGGGCCCGGGAGGGGCGGAACCAGGTGCCGGCCGAGCCGGTGAGGCGGCGCAGCCGGTCGGCGCAGCCCGCGATCTCGGCGCGGACCCCGTCCTCCGGCAGGGCGTTGACGTCGAGATGGCGCTGGGTGTGGTTGCCGAGGTCGTGGCCGCCGTCGAGGACCCGGCGGGCGATCGCGGGGTGGGCGTCGAGCCAGCTGCCGACGGCGAGCACGGTGAGCCGGGCGTCCGCGCGTTCGGCCTCGGTGAGCAGGGCGCGGGCGGTGGCGGGGTCGCCGCCGCCGTGGAAGGTGAGGGCGATCTCGGGGCGTGCGCCGGAGCCCTGGGTGATCTCGGCGGGGTGGCCGGGGAAGCGGCGCGGGCCGGGGGCGGGCCGCGCCGGGGGCGAGGGCGCGGCACCGGTTCCGGCGGCCGGGGGGCGGGGGGTGTGCGCGGGGGGAGCCGGTGCGCAGCCGGTGACCGCGGTGCCCGCCGCGAACAGGGCGGCACCCGCGCGCAGGGCCGTGCGGCGGTCGGGGGTCACGGGACCATTTAAGGGGCGGCGGAGCTGAATGCGTCCTGATCAACCCGGTTCGCTGGGATTGTCACCCATTGGCCCCGCTTTCACACCCCTCGTGAAGCATGCCGACATCCTGTCGATTGACCTGCACACAGGGAGTTCATCCGGTGTTTACCAGGTAAGTGGCCCATCTCACCAATGATTCACCCACCGATTGCCCCATTTTGCACACTTTCGCACCGATTCTTGCCTTTGGATCATCGGCCACGGTCTGCCATAGTCGGAACCACGACCCCCCTTGACCCGGGCCAAGGTCGCCCCAAGCAGCCGGGGACCACACCCCCAAAAGTGTTCCCGGTGCTCCACAGCAGCCCCCGCGAGACCGTACAACGGCGGATCGGGGGCTTCTGTGTACCCGGATACGTATCCGGGGGGCGGGGCGACGGGTGGGACTTCGGCAGGTCAGCGGTCGCAGACGCGCATCTCGAACCAGGTCGTCTTGCCGCGCGGCAGCAGGTCCACGCCCCAGCGGTCGGACAGTTTGTCCACGAGGAAGAGCCCGCGCCCCGACACATCGAGTTCGTGCACGGGCATCAGACAGGGGAGTCCGCGGGAAGGGTCCCGCACCTCGACCCTGATCCAGCCGCGCCGCCGCAGCATCCGTAACCCGAAGACCCGGGCGCCGGTATGACGGACCGCGTTGCCGACGAGTTCGGAGACGAGCAGCACGGTGTCCTCCGTGAGCTTCGGGGACAGCGCCCACTGCCGCAGCACCACCACCTGGGCGAGCCGCCGCGCCGACGCGGCCGACTCGGGACGGGACGGCAGCCGCACCTCGGCCTCCGTGGGATCACCGAACAACTCCACGGCGCGCAAAGCCTGTTCGTCCGCGACCGCCGGTGACCAGCGTGCCGCGGTCGTCCCCCCGGGCAGTCCCGGCTGTTCGATGCCCTCCAGCCCCGCCATACCCCCCATCATGGCCGTCCGGGGGCACCGCCGTGGCCGTTCCGGGGGAATCGGGTGGGCGTAACAGGCCCTGTCGCCGGGTCTGTTGGGCATATGCCGAGGACATTGATCATGTCCACGTACACCCGATGACCTGCAACGACCCCCCGTAGCCACGCGATCACCATGAGCCGCATACGTGATGCACTTAAGGCTGTCTTAAGGCTGCGACAAACCGCACCATCGGGGTACGGCCACGGCACCCCGTATCCCGGAGTCGCCCGTACGAGGGGGTTTCGGCGTCCGGGTCGACGCCCGGACGGCGCGGGACCGACCGGGCGCCGACCGACCGTCCGGACATCGGATCGACGGCATCGGGTCGACGGCATCGGGTCAACGGCGCCGGATCAATGGCGTCAGGCCGAACCGCGCCGGACCGATGGCGTCGCGCGCGTCAGAGGAACTCGGCCTTGCCCGGTCCCTCCTCGACGAAGCTGCGCATCCCGCGCTCGCGGTCCTCGGTGGCGAACAGACCGGCGAACCAGGTCCGCTCGATCGCGAGCCCCGTACCGATGTCGGTCTCCAGGCCCGCGTCCACCGACTCCTTCGCCGCGCGCAGCGCCAGCGCGGGGCCCTTGGCGAGCTTCGCGGCCCACGCGTGGGCCGCGGTGTACACCTCGGCGGCGGGCACCACCCGGTCCACCAGACCGATGGCCAGCGCCTCGTCGGCGCGGACATGACGGCCCGTGAAGATGAGGTCCTTGGCCTTCGACGGGCCGATCAGCCGGGCCAGCCGCTGGGTGCCGCCCGCGCCCGGGATCAGCCCGAGCAGGATCTCCGGCTGGCCCAGCTTGGCGTTGTCCCCGGCGATCCGGAAGTCCGCGCACAGCGCCAGTTCGCAGCCGCCGCCCAGGGCGTAGCCGGTGACCGCGGCGACCACGGGCTTGGGGATCCGGGCGACGGCCGTGAACGACTCCTGGAGGGCGCCGGACCTGCGGACCATCGCCGCGTGGTCCATGGCCTGCATCTCCTTGATGTCCGCGCCCGCCGCGAACACCTTCTCGCCGCCGTAGAGGACGACCGCGCGGATGTCGTCCCGTCCGGCCGCCTCCTCGGCGAGTTCCTTGATCCGGTCCTGGGCGGCGACGTCCAGGGCGTTCATCGGGGGCCGGTCCAGCCGGATCGTCCCCACACCTTCGGCGACCTCTAGATGCACAGTCATGCCCAGCAGGTTAGCGACCGTTCACCACCGGGACGCCGGTGCGGTTGCTCACACCGGTCGGGGCAGTGGTCGGGGCAGTGACCGCCTCAGCGGTCGGGACAGCGAACCGGTCGCCGGGTCGGTCGGCCGGCGAACCGGCCGCCGGGGCCGTCGGGCGGGTGGGTCGGCGGGCCGGGCCGGGCCGCGCACCCGTCAGCGGACCGCCGAGCCCGCGCGCCACTCGGCCCAGCCCATGTTCCAGCCACCGAGGCCGTTGTCCGCGGCCACCGTCCCGTCGTCGCTGCCCCGCACCTCGACCACGTCCCCGATCAGCGTGCGGTCGAAGAACCAGCCCGCGGGTGTGCTCGGGCTGCCGCCCTTCACATCCCGCAGCCCCACACAGCCATGGCTCACATTGGTCTTGCCGAAGACCCCGCCCGCCCAGTAGTTGCCGTGCAGGAACGTCCCCGAGGAGGTCAGCCGGATGGCGTGCGGCACGTCCGGGATGTCGTACTCACCGCCGAAACCGACCGTGCGGCTGTTCATCCGGGTCGTCTCGTGCATCTCCGTGACGACCATCAGACCGTTGTACGTGGTCGACTCCGGGGCGCCCGCGGTGATCGGGAGTGTCGCGAGGAGGTCCCCGGAGCGGCGGACCGTCATCGTGTGCCGCACCGCGTCCACGACGCTGATCTGCTCCCGGCCGACGGTGAACCCGAACGTCCGGTCCTGGAGCCCGTACACCCCGGGCGCCGCCTCCACGTCCCGCAGCCGCAGCGCGACGGTGACCTTCGTCCCCGGGCGCCAGTACTTCTCGGGCCGCAGATCCAGCCGTTCCTTGCCGAACCAGTGCGGGGCGACCTCGGCCGGGGGTTCGGCGGTGATCCGGACGGCGCGTTCCACGGCGGCCCGGTCGGTGACCGGACGGCTGAACTCCAGCGAGACGATCGTCCCGGTGCCGACCGTGGCACGGTTCTCCGGTGCGGAGTACGCGATGAACCGCTCCTCGGGCACCCGGGTACGGAAGGTGGTGTGCCGTGCGATCCGGCGGCCGTGGCCGTCCAGCGCCAGCGCGTCGACCGTGTACGCGGCGGCGGGCGCGAGCCGTTTCGCGGCGGGCTCCCAGCTGAGCCCGTCGGCGGAGATCCGCCCCGGCACCGGACGCCGGCCCGCGTCCTCGGACCTGACGACCCGTACGGACTCCAGCCGCCCGCCGGGCACCCGGACCAGCAGCCGCTCGTCCAGGGGGACGTCCCGTGCCGAGTCGTCCGGAGTCACGCGGATGGCGTCCTTCGGCGAGCGGGGTTCGCCGACCAGGCCGTCGGGTCCGCAGCCGGCCGTCGTGGCGAGCAGGAACCCGCTGAGGGCCAGGGCGACCAGGGACATTGCCGTGCGCGGGGCGCGTCTGAGGGGGGTCACGCCCCGACCAACGAGCGTCACCGCCGGGGGAAACGTAGGTGCGGGCCGCCCGGGGGAGGCGGGCGGCCGTGTCCGTGGGCCGCCGTTCGCGGGCGCACCCCCTCCGGTGCGGGAGGGGCGCGGCGGAGGGCTCGGTGCGCCGGGGTCCTAGGTCCAGGGGATGAGGGGGTGTGGGGCGAAACTCACTGGGACGAGTGGGCCCAAAACCGTAGGCTCGTGGTCGATGCCCAGTACACCCTCACCGGTCGAGCCGGTGGATACGCCCGGCTCACCGGTCCGCACCCTGCTGCGCCTGTGGCCCTACGTCCGTCCGGTCAGGGCGAGGTGGATCACGGCGGCCGTCGTCGCCGTGATCGCCTCGTGCATGTCCCTGGTCTTCCCCGTCGTCCTGAAGTGGATGATCGACGGACCGATCACGGACCAGGACCAGGCGGGGGTCTGGCTCGGCGCCCTGCTGCTGCTCGTCCTCGGCATCGCCGAGGCGCTGCTGTTCGGGTTCCGCCGCTGGCTGGTGGCCCGGCCGCTCGCCGGGGTCGAGGCGGCGATGCGGGCGGATCTGTACCGGCACCTCCAGCGGGTACCGGTGGCGTTCCACGACCGCTGGCCGTCCGGACAGCTGCTGTCACGGGGGACGACGGATCTGTCGGTGATCCGGATGTTCTTCGCGTTCCCGCTGACGTTCCTCCTGGTGAACGGGGTGACGATCCTCGCGGGCTTCGGACTGCTGCTGGCCCAGGACTGGACGCTCGGGCTGGTCCTCGTGCTGCCCGCGGTCCCGATGGTGCTGATCTGCTACCGCTTCGAGGGCAAGTACTCGGCGGCGGCCCGCACCTCGCAGGACCAGGTCGGTGACCTCACCACGGTGGTCGAGGAGAGCGTGCTCGGGGTGCGCGTCATCAAGGGCTTCGGCCGGCACCGCAGCCAGGCCCGCGCGTTCCGGGAGCTCAGTGGGCGGCTGCGGGGCACCGAGCTGACGAAGGCGCGGCTGCTGGCGACCCTGCTCGGCACCCTGACCGTCTTCCCCGAGATCGCGCTCGGCGCGGCACTGGTGGTCGGCACGGTGCAGGTGGCCGACGGGCAGCTGTCGGCGGGCACCCTGGTCGCGTTCCTGTCGACGGCGCTGGCGCTGCGCTGGCCGATCGAGTCCATGGGTTATCTGCTCGCGATGAGCCAGGAGGCGGCGACGGCCACCCGCCGCTACTTCGAGGCGATGGACGAGCCGGAGGAGGACTCCGGCGGGACGGCGGCCGTGCCGGACCCCGGGTCCGGTGACGGTATGCGGTTCACGGGTGTGGAGTTCCGCTACCCGGACGCGCCGCCCGGTTCCACGGCCGTGCTGGAGCGGATCGACCTGCATGTGCGGCAGGGCGAGACGATGGCGGTCGTCGGTGCCACGGGCAGCGGCAAGACGACCCTGACCGCGCTGGTGCCCCGGCTGCACGAGCTGACCGGCGGCCGGATCACGCTGGACGGGCAGGACATCACGGCGATGGACCGCGCCGAGCTGCGCGCCCTGGTGTCGGTGGCGTTCGAGGAGCCGACGCTGTTCTCGGCGTCCGTCGCGGAGAACGTCCGGATGGGCGCCGGACCGGACACGGCCGCCGGCCCCGGCGCCGACCCGGCGCTCACCCGGGCCCTCGGCGTCGCGCAGGCGGGCTTCGTCGCGGAGCTTCCCGACGGCCCGGCGACCGAGGTCGGCGAGCAGGGGCTCAGTCTCTCCGGCGGGCAGCGCCAGCGGCTCGCGCTGGCGCGGGCGGTCATCGGCGGGCCCCGCTTCCTCGTCCTGGACGATCCGCTGTCCGCGCTGGACGTGCACACCGAGGCCGCGGTCGAGGCCGCGCTGCGGGAGGTCCTCGGGCGGACCACGGCCCTGGTCGTGGCGCACCGCCCGTCGACCGTGCTGCTCGCGGACCGGGTGGCGCTGCTGTCCGGCGGGCGGGTCACGGCGGTGGGCACCCATCAGGAACTGCTGCGCGAGAGCGCCGAGTACCGGCATCTGATGTCGGGCGGTGACGGCCTTGCGGGGCCGAAGGGGGACGGGACCCGATGACGACGACGAGTGAACAGCCGCTGGCCCCGGACGAGGACCGGGGCCGCCGGGACGAACCGCCGCTCCCCGCGGCGTCCGGTCCTGGCGACGGGACCCGGGTCGACCCGTTCGACCAGGACGATCTGCCGACGCCCCGGGGCGCGACGGGCACCTTGCTGCGTTCACTGCTCGGCCCGCACCGCAAGCTGGTCGCCGTGACGGCGCTGTGTCTGCTCGTCCAGCAGGCGGCGGTGCAGTCGGGCCCGCTGATCGTGGCGTACGCGATCGACAGCGCGGTCCCCGCGTTCCGCGCCGACGACCACGGGCCGCTGATCGGTGTCGCGGTGGCCTATCTGGTCGCGGCGCTGCTGGGCAGTCTGCTGGTGTACGGCTTCATCCGGCTGTCCGCGCGGGTGAGCCAGGCGGTGCTGCTGGATCTGCGGGGCCGGATCTTCCGGCACGGGCAGGCGCTGAGCGTCGACTTCCACGACCGGTACACCTCGGGACGGCTGATCTCACGGGCCACCACGGATGTGGAGGCGCTGCGGGAACTGCTGGAGGAGGGCCTTCAGGAGCTGGTCGGTTTCGTCGTGTCGTCGGTGTACATCATGGCGATGCTGCTGTGGCTGGACCTCGGGATGGGGTCGGTGGCCGTGCTGTCGTTCGTCCCGCTGTACTTCGTGATGCGGTGGTACCGCAGGCGGGCGGCGCGGGTGTTCGCCGAGCGGTCGACGGCGATCGCCGGGGTGATCGTGAAGTTCGCGGAGACCCTGGGCGGTATCCGTCCGGTACGGGCGTTCCGCCGGGAGCGGGCCAACGACGAGCGGTTCGCGGTGCTCAACCGGCGCCATGAGCGGGCCAACGGTGACTCGCTGCTGGAGATGGCCCGCTATGTGACGCTGTCCCGGCTGATCGCCAACACGGCGGTGGCGGGGATGGTGCTGTGGGGCGGCTACCGGGTCGCGGGCGGCACGCTGGAACTGGGTGTGCTGGCGGCGGCGGTGCTGTACATCCGGCGGCTGTACGACCCGATCGACCGGCTGGCGATGTTCCTCAACTCGTACGAGTCGGCGAGCGCCTCGCTGAAGAAGATCGCCGGGCTGCTGCACCAGCGGCCCTCGGTGGCGGAACCGGCCGAACCCCGGACCCTGCCCGCGCGCGCCGACGGCCGGCCCGGCCGGGAGGTCGTCTTCGACGGGGTGAGCTTCGGCTACCGCACCGGCGGGGAGATCCTGCCGCGCTTCGACCTGCGGATACCCGCTGGTCAGACGGTCGCCGTGGTGGGTTCCACGGGTGCGGGCAAGTCGACGCTGGCGAAGCTGCTGGCCCGGTTCTACGACCCCAGCGAGGGGCGGGTCCTGCTCGACGGGACGGATCTGCGGGACCTCGCGGTGCCGGAGCTGCGCAAGGGGGTGGTGATGGTCACCCAGGAGGCGTTCCTGTTCTCGGGGACGGTCGCGGAGAACATCGCCATCGGCCGCCCGGACGCCACGCGCGCCGAGATCGAGGAGGCCGCGCGGGCGATCGGCGCGCACGAGTTCATCGTCGCCCTCCCGGACGGCTACGACACGGACGTCCGTAAACGGGGCGGGCGGATCTCGGCGGGTCAGCGTCAGCTCGTCGCCTTCGCGCGCGCGTTGCTGGCGGACCCGGCGGTGCTGATCCTGGACGAGGCGACCAGTTCCCTCGACATCCCCGGTGAGCGGGCGGTGCAGCGGGCGATGGACACGGTGTTGCGGGGGCGCACGGCCGTGGTCATCGCGCACCGGCTGTCCACGGTGGAGATCGCGGACCGGGTGCTGGTGATGGAACGGGGGCGGGTCGTCGAGGACGGCACGCCCGCGGAGCTCATCGCGGGGACGGGGGCGTTCGCGGGGCTGCATGCCGCTTGGCGGGAGAGCGTGGTCGGCTAGCCGCCTTCGCTTGCGCCTCCGGGTCCTGCCTCCTGCTGCCGCCCTTCGACCGCGGGTCGCCTTCGCTTGCGCTTCCGGGTCCTGCCTCCTGCTGCCGCCCTTCGACCGCGGGTCGCCTTCGCTTGCGCTTCCCAGGTCCGTCCGGCTGGGCCTACCTGTCCCTGTGCGGGTACGTCCGTGGGTGCGCAGTTCCCCGCGGGTCGCCTTCGCTTGCGCTTCCCAGGTCCGTCCGGCTGGGCGTACTTCGTTCCTGTGCCGTCGTTCGGTGGGGTGCGCAGTTCCCCGCGCCCCTTTGGGGCGCGTCCGGTCGGTTCTTCGGGTCGGTGCCGGTCGGGATTCTCCGTCCTCGATCCGACACGCTCGGTACGACGTCCGGTGACCCGACTGAAGAGCATCGGAGTCTGCGGGCAGAGATTCCCGCCCACCCCCTCCCGCAGCAGCGCGAGTCCGCGAGGAGGGGGCTTGAACCCCGACCCCGATTGCTGACAGCCCGCACCCTGACGACAGCCCCAGATGGGCGCCCCCAAAGGGGCGCGGGGAACTGCGCAAAATCGAGGACGGCCCGCACCCGAACAGCGACCGCAACGGGGCACCACCCAGGGGCGCGGGGAACTGCGCACCCACGGACGTACCCGCACGGGAACAGGTACGCCCAGGTGGGGAACCCCAGGGGCGCGGGGAACTGCGCGAGCAACCAAGGACCACCCGCACCCGAACGGGAACCGCAAGGGGCACAACCCCAGGGGCGCGAGGAACTGCGCACCCCACGAGCGACCCGCACAGGAACAAGTGCGCCCAGCCGGACAGACCCAGGGGCGCGAGGAACTGCGCACCCACGGACGTACCCGCACGGGAACAGGTACGCCCAGGTGAGGAACCCCAGGGGCGCGGGGAACTGCGCGAGCAACCAAGGACCACCCGCACCCGAACGGGAACCGCAAGGGGCACAACCCCAGGGGCGCGAGGAACTGCGCACCCACGAACGTACCCGCACAGGAACAAGTACGCCCAGGTGAGGAACCCCAGGGGCGCGAGGAACTGCGCGAGCAACCAAGGACCACCCGCACCCGAACGGGAACCCCAAGGGGCACAACCCCAGGGGCGCGAGGAACTGCGCACCCCACGAGCGACCCGCACAGGAACAAGTGGGCCCAGCCGGACAGACCTCGGAAGCGCAAGCGGAAGCGACCCGCCGGGGAAGGCTGCCCGGGCGGGCGGACGGACGGGCGTCAGGGGCCGTAGGCGCTGAGGAACGTGTCGACCGCTGCGGCGGCGATCTCCCGGCTCTCCGCGACGGAGATCCGCCGCGTACCGAGCCGCGTACGCAGCTCCAGCGGCCCCGTGAGCATCGCGAGCAACTGCTCCGCGGCCCGCGCGGGATCCGCGACCCGCAACCGCCCGGCGAGCGCGACCCGGGCGAGACGGTCGGCGAGCGCGTCCGCGATCCGTACGGCCGTGCGCCCGTGGACATCGACCACGAGGTCGGGGAACTCGGCGACCTGACCATGGGTGAGCCAGCGCAGCGCCACGGCCCGCTCGCCCCGGCAGACCTGGAGGAGCCGGTGCGCCACGTCCTCCAGCGCGGCCGGCAGGTCGTCCCCGGGCGCGCGCAGCCGGTCGAGCACGGCCACGCACTCGTCGGCGACCGTGTCCGCGGCGGTCTGCATCGCCTGCCGGAACAGGTTCTCCTTGTCGTGGAGGTGGTTGTAGACGGTCGGTTTGGCGACCCCCGCCTCCTGGGCGACCTCCTTGACGCAGGCCCCCGCGTACCCCCGGCGGGCGAACACGGTGAACGCGGCGGTGAGGATCGCCCGCCGTTTGTCGATCTGCCCGCTGCCGCCGCCCGCGGCGCCGGTGGTGGTCCGTCCGGCGCTGTCCGGTGTCGCTCGCCCCATGCCCGCATCGTAGCCCGGCGGCCTCGGAGACCTGAACCCGTGGGTTCAACTTCCCGGACTCCGGTGCTTTACTGATGAGGCCGACGAGATGAACCCACGAGTTCACTTCTTGGTGGGCTCATCCCCTACGAGGAGGTCTTTGACGTGATCGTCATCATTCTGCGCTTCAGCTTCCGGGACACGACCACCGAGGCGGAGCGGGAGGAGGCGCTGACCGCGATGCGGCGTACGGCGACCGTGGAGTCGACGGTGTTCGGCGTGGTCGGCAGGGACATCGGCGACCCGGCCGAGGGCTTCACCCACACGTACGGCGCGGCCGTCACGGACTTCGGCGCGCTGGAGCGCTACACGTACGACCCGGTACATCTCGCGGGCGACGACGTGATCCTGCCCCGGCTGTCCCGGCTCTCCGCGGTGCGGTTCTCCGACGATCCCGATCCCGCGCTGGTGGAGCGCATCAACGAGCTGCATCTGGAGAAGCGCGCCAGGTACCCCGAGTGGGACCGGCGGCTCGACGCGATCCCGGACACACGGCGCGGCTGAGGTGCCCGTACGGCGTGGGCGGTGGCCGGTGGGTCTACCAGCGCACCGGGACCCGCCGGTCGCCGTGGCCGAGGAAGCCGTCCAGGGCGAGCGTGGGGCAGCGGCGCAGCAGGGTGCCGATGACGACGCGGCCCTCCAGCCGGGCCAGCGGGGCGCCGAGGCAGTGGTGGACGCCGTGGCCGAAGGCGAGGTGTCCGCGGCGTTCGGCGGGCGGGCGGCGGATGTCGAAGCGGTCGGGTGCGGGGAACCTGCCGGGGTCGCGGTCCGCGTCGGCCAGGGCGATCAGCACGACGCCGCCCCGGGGGATCACCGTGCCGCCGATGCCGACGGGCGCGACGGCGACCCGGGGCGGGGCGGTGCCCACCGGGGCGTCGTAGCGCAGCATCTCCTCCACCGCTCCGGTGACCAGCGTGTCGGGGTCGGCGCGGAGCAGGGCCAGTTGGTCCGGGTGGGCGAAGAGGGCGCGGACGCCCTTGGAGATGAAGTTGACCGTGGACTCATGGCCCGCGATGAGCAGCAGGAAGGCCATGGAGAGCAGTTCGTCCTCGTCGAGCCGGTCGCCGTTCTCGTCCTCGGTGTGGATCAGCGCGCTGAGCAGGTCGTCGCCGGGGGCCGCGCGCTTCGCGGCGACGAGTCCGGAGAGATAGGGCACCGCCTCGGCCTGGGCGGCCCGCGCGGCCTCGGCGCTGGTGGGTGCGGCGACCTCGTCGGACCATCCCCGGAAGGCGTCCCGGTCCAGGTCGGGGATGCCGAGCAGTTCGCAGACGACGGTGAGCCGCAGCGGGTACGCGAGCGCGTCGACGAGGTCGGCGCGGCGGTCCGGGGCGGCGAGCATGGCGTCGAGGAGTGCGTCGGTGAGCCGCTGGACCCGGGGCTCCAGCGCGCCGACCCGGCGGGTGGTGAACTCCCTCGCCGCCAGCCGTCGCAGCCGGGTGTGGTCGGGGGGATCGCGCAGCAGCATATGGGCGTTCCCCGGGCCGTCGACGGGCGGCGGGGCGGGCAGCCCGGTGGCGATCGGGCCGTGCCGCCGCCAGTCGCGGCTGAGCGCGGGCGAGGTGAGCGCGGTTCGGCAGGCGTCGTATCCGACGACGATGAAGCGCACCAACACCGACTTCCTGGTGACGAGCAACATCCGCCGGGACGAGGTCAGCGGGGAGCGCGGCGACCCCGGCACCGAGGCGTGGATGCGGGGGCGGCGCGCGACCCAGAAGGGCATGGGCCCGGCCGCGCTCGCCGCGCACCGCGAGTGGCTGGCGGAGGAGACGGAACGGCTGATCGCCGGCTGGCGCGCCCGCTCCTCGGTGACCGATCCGGTCGCGGAGCTGGAGCGGCTCTCGGCGCGCTCCTTCACCCGCTTCTGCTTCGGCACCCGTGACCCCGGGGCGGCGGCCCGGCGCACCGGCGAACTGCTGGCCGCGCTCACCCCGATCATCAGCAGCCCCTTCCACTTCCCGCGCGCGATCCGCCGTTTCATGCCCCGCTACCGGCGCTCGGTGGACGCCCAGCGGACCCTGGAGCGGGAGTTGCGGCGGGCGCTCGACGCCCCGGGCGGGGGCGGGCTCGTCGAGTCGCTCGCGGACGCGGGGCTGGACCCCGAGGCGTCGGTGCGGATGCTGGTGTCCAACGGGCTGGCCTCCTACCGGGTCCCGGCGGCGGCCGTGACCTGGACCCTCGTCGCGCTGGCCCGGCACCCGGCGGTCGCCGACGAACTCGCCGGACGGCTGGGCCGCGCGCGGACGGGCGACGGAGCAGGTGACGCGGACGGGGACCCGCTGCTGGCGTGGACGATCGCCGAGTCGCTGCGGCTGTGGCCCCCGAACTGGCTGATCCTGCGGACCGCGAACGGCGAACAGAGCTGCGGCGGCTGGCGGTTGCCGCCCGGCGCCTCGGTGATCGTCTCGCCCTACGTGGTGCACCGGACGGCGCCCTCGTTCGCCGGTGACCCCGACACGTTCCGTCCGGAGCGGTGGTCCGGGATGAACCCGGGTCCCGGCGAGTACCTTCCGTACGGCATCGGCAGCCGCTGGTGCGTCGGCAAGGCGCTCGCCGATCTGGAGCTGACGACCATCGTCGCGGCCCTCGCCCGTGAGTTCCGCTTCTCGGTGCGGACGATGGCCGAGCGGCCGGACGTCCGGACCACCCTGCTCCCGGCGTCCCTGACCCTGGGCCTGCGGCCACGTTGAGGAGGGACTGCCCTCCCTCCGCCTGCGGCACGTTGAGCATGGGGCGGCGCCCCAGCCCGGGGCGCCCCCTCCCCCGGCACCCCGATCCGCACCCGACCGTTCACTTCCGGCCATGGGCGGGCCGGAAGCGCTCCCCCACCGAGGCGGCCCCCTCCGCCCCAAGCCCGGCGCACACCGGTCCGCCCCCGGTCCGCGGCACGACCCCCAGGGCCTCCGTCCGGCACCCCGGACGGCCGTCCGGTCAACGGACGCGCACCGCGCGGAGCTCGCGAACCGGACGGCGGGCGTCCCCCGTAGCGGCCTTCGGCGCGGTCCCGGCCCGAGGGCACGGCGTGCCGGGCCGAAGGCCGCCACCGCGCCCCGGCCCGTTCTCCGGTTACCGAACATGACCATCCGTGCAACGGACCATTTCGAGCCAAGATGATGACGCGCCCCTGACAAGTACGTCACCGAGGTGCCAGTCTTCCCCTCGGTCGCCCTGCCGCACAGCTCAGTCCCCCGACCCCGGGCACGGCGTCCAGGCACCTGGTGCTCGGCGGCACCACGTGCCACCGCACGGCACGACATATCCGCGCGACCGGCAACGACGGCGCCACCCCCCACCCTCTACCGCAACGCGTCGCCGTCCCACCCGCACCACCGCGCCACGGCCCCCACGCCCCCGCGTCGGCGGCCGTTCCTCCCCGGTCGGAGGAAGAACCGCGCGTCCACCGCACATGGTTCCGCCCCGCTCTGCCCGGACGGCCACCCGCCGACCGGTCCCCCTGGCCGTGCCCGACGGCGGCCACGCAGAAGGAGTCCGTGTTGAGACCCACCTCCCCCATACCCCCCACCTCCGGTTCCCGGCCCGTACGACGCCGTCGTGCGGCGACCGGGGGCGCGCTCGTCGCCGTCGCCGCGCTGCTGGCGGTCGCCGTGCAGAGCGGTGCCGCGACCGCCGCGCCCGAGGGACGGCCCCTGGCCGCGCCCACCAAGGCCGACCCGGGCTCGCTGCCCGCGCAGCTCTCCCCCGCCCAGCGTGCCGCGCTGATCCGCGCCGCCCAGGCGAAGTCGGCGCGGACCGCCGGGGAACTCGGCCTCGGGGCCAAGGAGAAGCTCGTCGTCCGGGATGTGATCAAGGACCGTGACGGCTCCCTGCACACCCGCTACGAGCGCACCTACGACGGACTGCCCGTCCTCGGCGGCGACCTCGTCGTGGACAGCGCGAAGTCCGGTGCCACGCAGGGTGTGACCAAGGCGTCCAAGTCGGCCCTGAAGGGCATCGCCGCCGACGCGGCGGTGAAGCCCGCCACCGCCGAGAAGCAGGCGCTGCGCGAGGCGAAGGCCGAGGGGTCGAAGAAGACCTCCGCCGACCGCGCCCCGCGCGAGGTCGTGTGGATGGCGTCCGGCAAGCCGGTCCTCGCGTACGAGACCGTCGTCGGCGGGTTCCAGCACGACGGCACGCCCAACGAGCTGCACGTCGTCACCGACGCGGCCACCGGCGCGAAGCTGTACGAGTGGCAGGCCATCGAGAACGGTGTCGGCAACACCCAGTACAGCGGCCAGGTCACCCTCGGCAGCACCCAGTCGGGCGGCAACTGGACGCTGACCGACGGGGCGCGCGGCAACCACCGCACGTACAACCTCAACCGGGGCACCACCGGCACCGGCACGCTGTTCTCGCAGACCAACGACACCTGGGGCGACGGCACCCCGGCGAACCTGTCGACGGCCGGCGCGGACGCGGCCTACGGTGCCGCCGAGACCTGGGACTACTTCAAGGAGGTCTACGGGCGCAGCGGCATCCGGGGCGACGGGGTCGGCGCGTACTCACGCGTCCACTACGGCAACAACTACGTCAACGCCTTCTGGTCCGACTCCTGCTTCTGCATGACGTACGGCGACGGCGCGGGCAACGCGAAGCCGCTGACCTCGCTGGACGTGGCCGCGCACGAGATGACCCACGGCATCACGTCGAACACCGCGGGCCTGATCTACAGCGGGGAGTCCGGCGGTCTGAACGAGGCCACCTCGGACATCTTCGCGGCGGCCGTGGAGTTCTACGCGAACAACACCTCCGACCCCGGTGACTACCTGGTCGGTGAGAAGATCGACATCCGCGGCAACGGCACCCCGCTGCGGTACATGGACCGGCCGAGCCGGGACGGCGCGTCCAAGGACTACTGGTACTCGGGCATCGGCTCGGTCGACGTGCACTACTCGTCGGGCCCGGCGAACCACTGGTTCTACCTGCTGTCCGAGGGCAGCGGTGCGAAGACCGTGAACGGCGTCGCGTACGACTCCCCCACCTCCGACGGACTGCCCGTCGCGGGGATCGGCCGGGACAAGGCCGCGCTGATCTGGTTCCGCGCGCTGACCACGAAGTTCACCTCGTCCACCAACTACGCGGGCGCCCGGACCGGGACCCTCGCGGTGGCCGGTGAGCTGTACGGGACGACGAGCCCCGAGTACCTGGCCGTCCAGCACGCGTGGGCCGGTGTCGCGGTCGGTGCCCGTCCCGGCACCGGCGAGCCGCCGACCGGCACGGTCTTCGAGAACACGGCCGATGTGGCCGTTCCCGACCGGGGCGCGGCCGTCACCTCGACGGTGAACGTGACCGGGCGCGCCGGCAACGCGCCGAGCAATCTGGCGGTCGGCGTGGACATCGTCCACACCTGGCGGGGCGACCTGGTGGTCGACCTGGTCGCACCGGACGGCACCGCGTACCGGCTGAAGAACTCCAGCTCCGGCGACTCGGCGGACAATGTCGCGGAGACGTTCACCGTCAACGCGTCGTCCGAGGTCGCCAACGGCGCCTGGAAGCTGCGGGTGCAGGATGTCGCGGCGCAGGACACGGGGTACATCAACAGCTGGAAGCTGACGTTCCCGTAGGACGTGACGCGTCGGTCGCGGGTCGGACACCGTCCCGCGACCGTACGGCTCCCCGACCCGTCCGTGCGGTCCCCCGCCCCTTTCCGGGGGCGGGGCCGCGCGGACGGGTCTTCCGGTGCCTGCCGCACCTGGTGCACCGCGGGTACGGGACAGATCCCCGGCTCCGGAACATGACGGGCGCCAAGAGCAGGGCCTCGGAAGGTGCGGGACGGGCGTACCGTGGAGGGAGACCGTCCACCACACGTGTAAGGCGGGGAACCATGGGCGCACTTGGTGACAACGTCCGCGACAAACGGTTGGCCGCCGGACTGACCCAGGAGACATTGGCGTACGCCGCCGGCTTGGCACCTTCCACAGTCGCCAAGCTGGAGCAGGGCGGAAGCGTTCGTATCGAGACGCTGCACAAACTCGCGAAGGCCCTGCACCTGAAGACGTCCGAGTTGATGGCCTCCAGCACTCCTCAGGCTGTCGGTTGCGGGGAGGTCTCGCCGGTCGGACTGGTCGGTTTGCGGAATGCCCTCACACCACCTGTCGGGCTGGAGGATCTCAGGCCCGAGGTCGCGGGGGCCCCTGATCTGGCGGCGCTTCGCGAGGTCGTTCGCGGGGGATCATCGTCCTACAACGCACTCAAGTTCGAGCCGATAGCCGCTCATCTCCCCCAAGTCGTCACGGACTCGAACTCAGCGGTCGCCCACTTCGACAACGGGCCCGAACGCGAGACGGCCTTGTCGATCCGTTCGGAAGCGTTGCTGTTGGCCGGGCGGTATCTGACCGCCGTGCGGCAGTTCGATCTCGCCTACTACGCGCTTTCCGGTGCCATTCACGACGCGCGCGCGGTGGACGACACACATACCGCGTCCATCGCCATCGGCATCATGTCCTGGCTCATGACGCGGCAGGGCCGTTTCGATGACGCCGAACGCCTCGCGATCGAGACGGCGGACCGCATCGAACCTCGAATCTCGCAAGCGACGCCTGAGCGATTGAGCTCCTGGGGCTGGCTGGCGCTGCACGCGGCTGCGGCGGCGATCCGGAACAACCGCGTGGAAGAAGCCGTGGCGGTCCGGCGCATCGCCGCGTCGGCCGCGTCCGCGCTGGGGAATCAGCCTGCTGGATCTGCCCGCTACGGCAGGTTCGACACGGCCGTCGTGGCGATGAAGAGCCTGGAGGACGAACTGATCAAGGACGGCGGAGATCCCTACCGCGTGATCGAGGAGTCCGCCGGGAAGGCACCCCTGTCCGACTTCTCCATGAGGGCCGCCGGCGTGTCCGAGACCGACAACGAGTGGAACCGGCATCGGCTGACGGTCGCGTCCGCCTGCGTGATGGTGGGCGATCACGACGGCGCGATGGACCGGCTGGTCCGCATCGAGTGCGACAACGCGGATTGGCTGAGGCACCAACGCCCCGCGCATGACGTGTTGCGGACGGTCGTGCGGGCACGCAAGCGGAAGCTCACCAGGGACATGCGCCGCTTGGGCGCCCTTCTGACGACCGACGCGTAACTGCCCCGCTCCGCGGTAGCTACCGCTCCGACCGGACGAGGCGGCCGGTGTGTCTGCTGCGTGACGTGACGGGCGACGGGCAGAGCGCTCAAGAAGTGCCGCTTTCCGCTCGTGAGCCCAACTCCACTTCTGGCTATGGTCGTTGCACTCGCATCCGCGAGAGACCCCCGCGACGGGGCGAACCGTCCGGGGGCGTGGCCATCAGCCTGAGGAGCTGTTGACGTGCCCAAGAATATCGGTCTGGTCTTCGAGTGCCTGTTGCGGGTGTTACTTCCACGGACGGCGCGACGCCCGGCCTGTGCCCTGGCGCTCCATGGTGCCGGGGTGTCGCCCCGCGTCATTCATGCTGTGGAGCTGTGGCGGTGACCGGCACGGAAGGGGCGATGTCCCCAGGGCCGGTGCGGCTGAGCGGCACCGGGTCGGTGCGGTTGCTGCCGTGGACGTCCACAGGCGGGAATCCGTGCTACCTCGTGACGGACGACGGTGACGGGTATCTGTCGAGGGTCGCGGACAGCGTGGAGGCCGTGCAGCTCGACATGGCGGCTCGGCTCCTCTCGCATGCCGAGGAGTTGGTACGGGAGCCGAAGGCGAGTGCGCGGGAGTTGCGGTATGTGGCGGCGCGGCTGGTGGAGTCGTTGCACGAGACGCTGCGAGTGGCGCGTAGTCGTGGGGGGGGCGATTGCCTCGGCCCGTCGAACCTTTCGCATCGCCGGGCGGCGACCCGGTTCCCGGCGATGGCGATGGCGATGACACGGAGCCAGGAGCGGGAGGGTGAGAGTGAGTGCGTCGGACACGTCGTCCCCGGTGCCGTGTGCGGCGTGCGTGTCGGCACGGATCATGGGGCGTCCCTGGAGCGCGCATGGGTGTCATGGGGTGACCCGGCTGCGCGTGGTGGGCGGGCGACCGCCATTGCGGATTTCCCACCTACGGCACGCGTGCCCGTGCTCGTGCTCCGGGGTCGGTGCCGCCCGGTGAACCGCCAAGGCCAGGCCGCGTGGCCCGCCTGCCGCTGCCCGACCTGCCGCGTGGAGCCGATGCGGCTGGTCCCGTAGCAGCCCGCGAACAGGATCCTCCGCCCGCAGCCACCAACCGGGTTCCCTGCGGCCTTGAGGTCACGCCGCCTCGTGGTGCCGCGCGGTTCCCCGCGTTCCTTGGTGCGTGCACCTGAACGTACGTGTTCCCCGCGCCCCGATCAGGGGCGCGGGGAACCCGCACCCCGTGCCACCCGTCCGGGAACACGTACGGCCAGCGGTCCGGACCCCGGGGCGCCCGAAGCACACGCCGTACCGCGCCCCGTACCGCTCGCCGCGCCGGACGGCGTCAGCGGAGGAGGACGCCCGAGCCGTCGGACTTCGTGGTGACGGGGACGGCCACCAGGCCCAGTTCCGCCCCGGACGCCAGCAGCGGATGTGACGGGAGGATGCGGACCGTGTACCCGAACGGGCCGGTGCGGTCGAGGGCGAGTTCTCCCTCGAACACCCAGCGGCCCTCCAGGTCCGGGCCGCCCACGGACTTCAGCGCGACCGCCGACGCGTCCGCGATCCGGTCGTCGGGGTCGACCCGGCCCGCGACCGCCTGGACCTCCACGTCCTCGGGGCCCAGTTCCCCGAGCCGCACCCGGACCCGGAGGGTGAGGCTCGCCCCCAGTTCCGGCGCGGACGGCGCGCCGGACGGCTCGACATGGTCGACCCGGACCCGTGGCCACCCCGCCCGGACCCGCGCCTTCCACTCCGCGAGCCCCCGCGCCGCGTCGTCCCGCAGCTCCCGGTGCGCGGCGGCGGCGGGAACGTACAGCCGCTCCACGTACTCGCGGACCATCCGCCCCGCCAGCACCTTCGGGCCGAGCCGGGTGAGGGTCTCGCGGACCATCGCGATCCAGCGGTCGGGCAGCCCCTCGGGCCCGCGCTCGTAGAAGCGCGGGGTGATCCGCCGCTCCAGCAGGTCGTACAGGGCGCGCGCCTCCAGGTCGTCCCGGCGCTCCGGGTCGGTGGTGTCGCCGTCGGCAGTGGGGATCGCCCAGCCGAAGTCCGGCGCGAACCACTCGTCCCACCAGCCATCGAGGACGGAGAGGTTCAGGCAGCCGTTCAGCGCCGCCTTCATCCCGGAGGTCCCGCACGCCTCCAGCGGACGCAGCGGATTGTTGAGCCAGACGTCGCAGCCGGGGTACAGCTTCTTCGCCATCGCCATGCCGTAGTCGGGCAGGAACACGATCCGGTGCCGCACCCGGGGGTCGTCGGTGAACCGGACGAGTTCCTGGATCAGCCGTTTGCCGCCGTCGTCGGCGGGATGCGCCTTGCCCGCGACGACGACCTGCACCGGCCGTTCGGGGTGCAGCAGCAGCCGGGTGAGCCGGTCCCGGTCGCGCAGCATCAGGGTGAGCCGTTTGTACGAGGGGACCCGGCGGGCGAAGCCGATGGTCAGGATGTCCGGGTCGAGGACGGAGTCGATCCAGCCGAGCTCCGCGTCGGCCGCGCCGCGCTGCCGCCAGGACCGGTACAGCCGCTCGCGGACCTCGCCGACGAGCCCGGCGCGCAGGGTGCGGCGCAGCTCCCAGATGTCGGGGTCGGGGATCTCGGCGACGGCGTCCCAGCGGGTGCCCTCACCGACGCTCAGCGCGTCCTCGGTACGGCGTGCCCCGAGCTGCCGGGCGCTGACCCGGATCACCTCCGGCGCGACCCAGGTCGGCGCGTGGACACCGTTGGTGACGGAGGTGATGGGCACCTCCTCGGCGTCGAATCCGGGCCACAGCCCGGAGAACATCTCCCGGCTGACCCGTCCGTGCAGCACGGAGACACCGTTGGCCCGCTGGCCGAGCCGCAGTCCCATCACGGCCATGTTGAACAGTCCGGGCTCACCCCCGGGGTACGTCTCCGTCCCCAGCCGCAGCACCCGTTCCGCGTCGATGCCGGGGAGTTCGGCGTCGGCGCCGAAGTGCCGGGCGATCAGGTCCCGGTCGAAGCGGTCGATCCCGGCGGGGACGGGGGTGTGCGTGGTGAAGACGGTTCCCGCGCGGACGGCCTCCAGCGCCGCGTCGAAGCCGAGGCCGCGCGTCACATGTTCGTGGATGCGCTCGACGCCGAGGAACCCGGCGTGCCCCTCGTTGGTGTGGAACACCTCCGGCGCGGGATGCCCGGTGAGCCGGCAGTACGTGCGCACCGCGCGGACCCCGCCGATCCCGAGCAGCATCTCCTGGAGCAGCCGGTGTTCGCTGCCGCCGCCGTAGAGCCGGTCGGTGACCTCGCGTTCCCCGCGGTCGTTCTCCTCCATGTCCGAGTCCAGCAGCAGCAGCGGCACCCGGCCGACCTGGGCGACCCAGACCCGGGCGTGCAGGCTCCGGCCGCCGGGCAGCGCGAGCACCAGGTGCGCGGGGGTGCCGTCGGCCTCCTTGAGGACGGTCAGCGGCAGCTCGTCGGGGTCGAGGACCGGATAGTGCTCCTGCTGCCAGCCGTCCCGGGAGAGGGACTGGCGGAAGTAGCCGTGCCGGTAGAGGAGGCCGACACCGATGAGCGGGACCCCGAGGTCGCTCGCCGCCTTGAGGTGGTCCCCGGCGAGGATGCCGAGGCCGCCGGAGTACTGCGGCAGGGCGGCGGTGATGCCGAACTCGGGCGAGAAGTAGGCGATGGCGGCCGGGGGTTCGCCGGGCTGGCGCTGGTACCAGCGCTCGCCCTCGGTGTACTCGCGCAGCTCGGCGGCGCACACGGCGAGCCGCTCCAGGAAGCCGGGGTCGGCGGCGAGCCCGGTGAGCCGGTCCGGGGCCACGGTGCCGAGCAGCCGTACGGGGTCGCCGTGGGCGGCGTCCCAGCCCTCGGGGTCCAGGGAGCGGAACAGTTCACGGGTCCCGTCGTGCCAGGACCAGCGCAGGTTCCGGGCCAGTTCGTTCAGTGGGGCGAGCGGCCCGGGGAGTACGGGTCGGACGGTGATGCGACGGATGGCCTTCACGTTTCCACCTTCGCAGGGAACGCAGGAGGGAAGCCGCGCGTCCGGCTGCGGGCTCCACGTCAAGCTTCGAAGGTATCGGCGCGCGCGCCGCGTCGGTCACGGCGCACAGGGGCCCGTCCGCGTGTCACACGTCCGGACCCGTAGGAGGGCTCCCCGGCGGACCGGGGCGGGACGGGAAGGACGCGGTCCAGGGCGGGTCAGGCCCAGTCGCCGCCGCGCATCGCCGGGTCGCAGAGCTCGACCACGACCTCGCCCGCCGTGACATCGGTGTCCGCCTCGGCCGTGTAGCGGACGCGCGCCCCGATCCACACCAGATGCGGTTCGGCGCCGACGACCCGGCAGCGGTACAGGAATCCCTCGGGGAACCTGATGAGCGACTCGTTGCGGGCGAGCCGGGTGTACCGGTGCACGACGGAGGAACGGACGACGACCCCCTCGCCGGTGCTGCGCTCGTTCTCCAGGTCGCTGGAGGCGCAGACCGGGCAGAGCAGCCGCCGGAAGGACGGCGTACCGCACCAGCGGCAGCGCTGATAGGTGAGACCGACGTCCTCGCGGGTGACTGTCGCGGTGTCGGTTCCGGGCTGGGACATGAGGGACCCCCTGCGCTCGGCTCGGGTGCGCACCGGCTCGCGCCGACGCATCGGCACCATATGACACTGAGTGCCGAAAGGCTAGGTACTGAGTGTCAGGATTTTCGGACACTCCGCCAAAAAGGCCCCTGACCTGCCCATTCGCCGCCGCCCATATCCCGCGCGCGCACCCGTGACCCGTTCCCCGCCCCGGGTTCAGCCATCCTCCAGCGCCGACTCGATGCGCTGGACCACCCGCCACAGGGGCGCGTTCCGCTTGGCGACGACCACGATCACGTCGTCCCCGTCGCCGCCTTCGCCCCCGGCGTCACCGTCACCGCGCCGGTCGCCGCCCGCCCCGGGACCCGTACCGCTTTCCGTGCCGCCGCCGTCCGCGCCGGTACGTTCGTCCGGGCGCGCCGCCAGGGCCGCGTCCGCCGGGTGGCCGTCCCACGACACCTGGCCGGACTCGGTCCACACCCGCAGGACGAGGTCCAGCGCGTGGTCCACCTCGGCGTCCGGATGCCCCTCGCCGCCCGAGCGCAGCCAGGTGCGCAGTCCGTTGTTGTGGGCGGCGACCACCGCCGCCGCGATCATCTCCGCGCGCAGCGCCCCGTCCCGGGAGGTCCCGTACCGGCCGCGCAGATAGCTCGCGAGGGTCACCTCGTAGCGGCGGACCACGGACAGCTCGTACGTCCGCAGCCCCGGCACCTCACGGGTGAGGCGGTAGCGCTGGACGGAGAACTCCGGGTTCGTCGCGTACAGCCGCAGCACGAGCCGGGCGGCGTCGCAGACCCGGGCGACCGGGTCGCCGCCCGGGTGGTCCGCGAGGAAGGTCCGCATGTCGGCGAGGCACCGCTCATGGTCCGGGAAGACCGCGTCGTCCTTGGACGGGAAGTAGCGGAAGAAGGAGCGGCGGCCCACGCCCGCGCGCGCCACGATGTCGTCCACGGTCGTCTGCTCGAAGCCCCGCTCCATGAAGAGCTGGAAGGCGGCCTCGGCCAGCGCCTCCCGCATCGGGGTCTTCCCCTCACGGGTCGGCGCGGGGCCGGTCGTGGCGTCGTCTGCGTCTGCGGTCATGCCGGGAACGTAACACCGCGACCCCCCATTTGGCACTAGGTACCTTTACAGAGGGTACTCAGTACCATAATGTCGAACGCATCCATCTCACCAGGAGGAGTTCGGTATGACTCTCAAGATTGTCGTGTGTGTGAAGTATGTGCCGGATGCTTCGGGTGAGCGGGGGTTTTCGGGGGATTTGACGGTGGATCGTGTGGGTGTGGACGGTTTGTTGTCGGAGTTGGACGAGTATGCGGTGGAGCAGGCGTTGCGGGTTGCTGA
>NZ_LFBV01000008.1 GCF_001905345.1 Streptomyces uncialis | reverse complement strand
GGGAAGCCTGCTTCGAGATGAGGACTCCCACCCACTTGATGGGGTAAGGCTCCCAGTAGACGACTGGGTTGATAGGCCAGATATGGAAGCCGGGTGACCGGTGGAGTTGACTGGTACTAATAGGCCGAGGGCTTGTCCTCAGTTGCTCGCGTCCACTGTGTTGGTTCTGAAACCACGAACAACCAACACCCCCCTGCCCCGACCCAAATCTTGGGTTGTGTGGGCCGGTGGGGGTGTGCGGGGTGTGTTTCGTAGTGTTTCGGTGGTCATAGCGTGAGGGAAACGCCCGGTTACATTCCGAACCCGGAAGCTAAGCCTTACAGCGCCGATGGTACTGCAGGGGGGACCCTGTGGGAGAGTAGGACACCGCCGAACTAACTTTATATGAAGGCCGTGGTCTTCAAGAGAACTTGTTTCTCTTGAAGACCACGGCCTTTTTTGCGTTCCCGGGTAATTCCGGGCCGTCTAGGGTCGTCGTATGCGCTACGACCTCGTGATCTTCGACAATGACGGTGTCCTGGTGGACAGTGAGCCGATCTCCAACGGCATCCTCGCCGGGTATCTCACCGAACTCGGGCATCCGACCACGTACGAGGACTCCCTGCGGGACTACATGGGGGCCGCGGTGCACCGGGTGCACGACCTCGTCGGGGAACGCACCGGCCGGCGGTTGCCCGAGGACTTCGACGACGAGCTGCATGCCCGGGTCTTCGCCGCGTTCGAGCGGGAGCTGAAGCCGGTGACGGGGGCGGTCGACGTACTGGCGGAGCTGTCGGCGGAGGGGGTCCCGTACTGTGTCGCGTCGTCCGGGAGCCATCAGCGGATCAGGGTGGGGCACCGTACGGCG
Organism: Streptomyces uncialis; assembly: GCF_001905345.1. Taxonomy (GTDB): domain Bacteria; phylum Actinomycetota; class Actinomycetes; order Streptomycetales; family Streptomycetaceae; genus Streptomyces; species Streptomyces uncialis. The sequence goes on along the minus strand of NZ_LFBV01000008.1, from coordinate 433,869 downwards.
GGGCTCGGGCAGTGGTTCGACGACGCGCGGATCTTCAGCGCGGAGGACGTGGGCCAGGGCAAGCCCGCGCCTGATCTGTTCCTGCACGCCGCGGCCCGGATGGGGGTGGCTCCCGCGCGGTGCGTCGTGGTCGAGGACAGTCCGCTGGGGGTGCGGGCGGCGGTGGCGGCCGGGATGGACGTCTACGGGTTCACCGCGATGACCCCCGCCGAGCGGCTCGGGGACGTCACGGGGACCTTCGCGGAGATGCGGGAGCTGCCCGGGCTGCTGGCCTGACCTGCGGGGCCCGGCCGGGCGGACGCCTGTGCGGTCCGGCCCGGGGCCGACCGATACGGTGACGGGCATGAGCGGCCACGCACAGTTGATGTGGGACGAAGCGGTGACGGGCTACGACTTCGGACCGCAGCACCCCATGAACCCGGTCCGGCTGGACCTCACCCGGAGTCTGGTGCGGGCCTTCGGGCTCGACCGGCGGCTGGACGTGGTGGCCGCCAGGCCTGCGGGGGAGTCCACCTTGCGGCTCGTGCACCGGCAGGACTACATCGACGCCGTGAAGGCCGCGTCGGCGGACCCCCGGGCCGCCGACAGCGCGTACGGGATCGGGACCGTGGACGACCCCGCGTTCACGCGGATGCACGAGGTGTCCGCGCTCATCGCCGGACAGTCGGTGGGCGCCGCGGAGGCCGTGTGGCGGGGTGACGCGCTGCACGCGGTGAACTTCGCCGGCGGGCTGCATCACGCGATGCCCGGGGCGGCCGCCGGATTCTGCGTCTACAACGACGCCTCGCTGGCGATCGCGCGGCTGCTGGAGCTGGGTGCCGAGCGGGTCGCGTACGTGGATGTGGACGTGCACCACGGTGACGGCGTCCAGGCCGCGTTCTGGGACGACCCCCGGGTGCTCACCGTCTCCTTGCACGAGCACCCGCGGACGCTGTTCCCGGGCACCGGTTGGTCCGAGGAGACCGGGGCGGACTCGGCGGAGGGCTCGGCGGTGAACGTCGCGCTGCCCGCGGGGACCGGGGACGCGGGGTGGCTGCGGGCGTTCCACGCGGTCGTGCCCGAGCTGCTGGCGGACTTCCGGCCGCAGGTGCTGGTGTCGCAGCACGGGGCGGACACGCACTTCGAGGACCCCCTGGCGCATCTCGCGGTGTCCCTGGACGCCCAGCGGGCCGTTCAGGCGGCCTGTCACGACCTGGCGCACGAGCACGCGGACGGGCGGTGGCTCGCGCTCGGGGGCGGCGGGTACTCCGTGGTGGACGTCGTGCCGCGGTCCTGGACGCATCTGGTGGGGATCGCGGCGGGTGCGCCCGTCGAGCCGGGCGCGGAGGTTCCGGAGGAGTGGCGGCAGGAGGTCTTCGCGCGGACCCGGCTGCCGGGTCCGCGGCGGATGACGGACGGGCGGTGGCCCGTGGAGTGGGCCGCGTGGGACGCCGGGTACGACCCGGCGGACCGGCTGGATCAGGCCGTGCTCGCCGCGCGGCGGGCGGTCTTTCCGCTGCGGGGGCTGCTGGCGTAGGCCGGGGGCGGCGGTTCGTGGGGCTGCCTGTGCCCGTGGGTCCTCGGCTTCCTGGGTTTTCTGTGCTGGGCCCACTTGTTCCCCGTGCGGGTCGCCTTCGCTTGCGCCTTTGGGGTTCCACACCTGGGCCCACTTGTCCCCGTGCGGGTCGTTCGTGGGTGCGCAGTTCCCCGCGCCCCTTCGGTCGCGCCTCTTGCGGTTCCCGTTCGGGTGCGGGTGGTTCTTGGTTGCTCGCGCAGTTCCCCGCGCCCCTGGGTCTGTCCGGCTGAGCGCACTTGTTCCTGTGCCGTCGCTCGTCGGGTGCGCAGTTGCCCGCGCCCCTTTGGGGGCCCACCTGGACGTACCTGTTCCTGTGCGGGTACTCCGTGGATGCGCAGTTCCCCGCGCCCCTTTGGGGCGCCGGGGGTCCGCTGGTTTTTAGGCCGTTCGTGGGGGTGGGGGGTGTTCCGGGGACGGGGGGTGGGGCGGGGGCGGAGCATGGTGGGGTGACGGGTGCGGGGTGGTTGCGGGAGTACCTGGCCGCGGTGGGGCTCGCGGGGGTGGTGGGGACGTCCCGGGAGGGGAGTCTGCGGAGCTACCAGCTGTTCGGCGAGCGTGATCCTCGGGTCCTGCTCGGGCTCGACCCTGTGGCACGGTGGAGCGCGGCGGACGTCCTGGCGCTGATGGCCGCGCGGTGCGGGGTGTCGGGGGACCCGGGGCACCGGACCGGGCGCGATGTGATCGACCCGGTGCTGACCGTGGCGGCGCTGGACGCGTTCGCGGAGCGGATCGGACTCGCCGCCGAGCGGGGGGAACCCGTCCTGCTGGGGACCGGACACCCGGGCAGGCTGCTGGAGTTCTACGTCAGTTTGGCCGGTGCCTTGTCGGCGGCGGGATGTGAAGTCCTCATCCTGGGGGAGGGCAGCCGTGTCGACATAACGACCCGGTTCGGGGTACGCACACACCGGCTCGACTATGCACGGGGGGTCGCGTTCGTCCGGGAGCGCGACCCCGGGTGCGCCGGGGGTGAGACCGGCGCACACACCCATTCACCCCTGCCGGTACGGGTCGCGCTGGCGGCTGCCGCGGCCTCCGGGGGGCTCCTGCCGGCGCTGGTCGTCGGGGACCACGGATGGGTCTGCGGGGCAGGTCAGCTGGGGTTCGAGGCCATCGGGCTGGGGGATACGGACGATCCGGCGTTGTTCGTCGGACAGGCCGAGGGGCGGGTGTCGGTGGCCGTGCCGATCGATGACGCTGCGCGGTCTGTTTACTACCGGCCGCTTACTCGCTATGTACTCAAACGAGCGTGTCTGTCACAGTAGGCCGCCGATCGCTGCTCCTCTTCCCCACTCGCATCACCCGCACCTAGTCTGGGGAGTGAGCGCACAGCGACGAGGAGTCACCGGAGGGGAAGCCGGTGCCCGTCATGTGTGGAAGGTTCAGGTGTGTCATGGCTGCTGCCGATCGGCCTCTGAGCGAGGTCCAGTTCTTGACCGTGGCGGAAGTCGCCTCGGTGATGCGAGTGTCCAAGATGACCGTGTACCGGTTGGTGCACAGCGGTCATCTGCCCGCGATCAGGGTGGGGAGGTCCTTCCGGGTTCCGGAGAACGCGGTCCACGAGTACCTGCGTGAGTCCTACGTGGGGGTGGACACCGCCTGATCGTCCGACTCGATTACAGGCTCGGCTCTCGGGCGGGGTAGGCTGGCCCCCCGTAGGTCGTGTGGGCCCCATTGCAGCCCCGCACCGAGTGATTGTCCCTGCCCAGCAGGGGTTGTCCGAGAAGTGAGCGAGGGTATGACGTGGGCTCTGTAATCAAGAAGCGGCGTAAGCGGATGGCGAAGAAGAAGCACCGCAAGCTGCTGAAGCGCACTCGCGTTCAGCGTCGCAACAAGAAGTAGTTCTCCTTTTGAGGAGAAGCGGTCGGCGGTCCTCCGCCCGGCCTTCCGGGGACATGTCCCGGGAAGGTACGAGGCGGAGCGGTGGCGGATCGCTTCCGGGAACTGCTTCGGCGACGTTGTAACGGCGCGCTACGTGGCCCCTCCACTCCGGTGGAGGGGCCACAGCCCGTTTCCGGGCATTTTTCCCGGCCCGCCGGGTCGCGCGGGCCGTCACAGCCCGGCACCGACCCGCTAACGTGGCCGCCAGGGCCTTCCCCGGGGCGGTCACCGGCCGCGGGGGGCCCACGCGGCACTGGGGCGCGGCGGAGCGGAAGGCAGGCGCTGATTCGTGGGCAAGGTCGTGCTCGTGACCGGGGTGGCCCGGCAGCTGGGGAGCCGGTTCGTGCGGCGGGTCCTGCGGGACCCCGAGGTCGACCGGGTGGTCGCCGTGGACGCGGTGACTCCCGCGCACTCCCTGGGGGGCGCCGACTTCGTCCGCGCGGACATCCGGCACCCGGCGATCGCGCGGGTCCTGGCCGAGCACGCCGTGGACACCGTCGTGCATCTGGATGTGACGGGTACCCCGCTGGGCGGTGGCGGCCGGGTGGCGCTCAAGGAGACCAACGTCATCGGGACGATGCAGCTCCTCGGTGCCTGCCAGAAGTCGCCGTACGTGCAGCGGCTCGTGGTGAAGTCGTCGACGAACGTGTACGGGTCGGCGCCGCGTGATCCGGCGTACTTCACGGAGACCACCGCGGCGAAGTCGCTGCCGAGCGGCGGGTTCGCGAAGGACACCGTCGAGGTCGAGGGGTATGTGCGCGGTTTCGCGCGGCGCCGGCCCGATGTGGCGGTGTGTGTGCTGCGGTTCGCGAACATCCTGGGGCCGCACGCGGACTCCCCGCTGGCCGACTACTTCTCGATGCCGGTGCTGCCGACGGTGTTCGGGTACGACCCGCGGCTCCAGTTCGTCCACGAGGACGATGTGATCGAGGTGCTGCGGATCGGCGCCCGGGAGCCGGAGCGGGGCACCCTCAACAGCGGGACGTTCAACATCGCCGGGGACGGCGTGCTGCTGCTGTCGCAGTGCGCGCGCCGGCTGGGCCGTCCGACGGTGCCGACACCGCTGCCCGCGGTGACCTGGCTGGGGTCGGCGCTGCGGACGCTGGGGCTGTCCGACTTCTCGCCGGAGCAGTTGCGGCTGCTGACCCATGGGCGGGTGGTGGCGACACGTCAGATGCGCGAGACGCTCGGCTACCGGCCCACGTACACGACGGCCGGGGCCTTCGAGGACTTCGTGGGCAGCCGGGGCCCCGGGCTGCTGCCGCCGGAGGCCGTCGCACGGACGGTCGACCGGATCGCGGAACTCGCCGTGCCCGCGCCCGGGGGCCGGACCCGAACCTGACGCAGTGCGCCCGTACGCGCGGCCGGGCCGGTCGCGGGGCGCCAACCGAGGAGCGCAGCAACGATGGCGGACGCCAAGGTCATTCCCTTCGACGACGACCGCTCGCGCGGGGGTGCGCAGCGCCCGGCCCGGCGGCGGTCGGGGCCGGCCCGGCGGTCGGTGCCGCCTGGCCGGACCGCGCCGCCGGGGCCGGTGAGCGAGGTCACGACGCTGCCGGGGCAGCCCGCCGGGCAGGATGATGGGCCGGTGACGGATGAGGTGCGTGAGCCGGGGGTGCCCGGTGGGGCCGGGCGTGACGGCTGGGAGCGGCGGGTCGCCGGGGGGCTGGCGTTCCTGCGGCGCAGGCTGACGGGTGACTACGAGGTCGACGACTTCGGGTACGACGAGGAGCTGACCGATCAGGTCCTGATGTCGTTGCTGCGGCCGGTGTACGAGAAGTACTTCCGGGTCGAGGTGAAGGGCATCGAGAACATCCCGGCGGACGGCGGGGCGCTGATCGTCTCGAACCATTCGGGGACGCTGCCGCTGGACGGGCTGATGATGCAGGTCGCCGTCCATGACCATCATCCGCAGGGGCGGCATCTGCGGTTGCTGGCGGCGGATCTGGTGTTCATGCTGCCGGTGGTCAACGAGCTGGCGCGCAAGGCGGGGCACACGCTGGCCTGCGCGGAGGACGCGGAGGCGCTGTTGCGGCGCGGTGAGCTCGTCGGGGTGATGCCGGAGGGGTTCAAGGGGCTCGGCAAGCCGTTCGGGGAGCGGTACAAGCTCCAGCGGTTCGGGCGGGGCGGGTTCGTGTCGACGGCGCTGCGGACGGGGACGCCGATCGTGCCGTGCTCGATCGTGGGGGCGGAGGAGATCTACCCGATGATCGGCAACTCGAAGACGCTGGCGCGGCTGCTGGGGTTCCCGTACTTCCCGATCACGCCGACGTTCCCGCTGCTGGGTCCGCTGGGGGCGGTGCCGCTGCCGACGAAGTGGACGATCCAGTTCGGGGAGCCGATCCCCACGGAGGGGTATCCGGCGGAGGCGGCGGAGGACCCGATGCTGATGTTCAATCTGACGGATCAGGTGCGGGAGCAGATCCAGCACACGCTGTACAAGCTGCTGGTGCAGCGCCGGTCCGTGTTCTTCTGATCTTTCCGGTCGGCCCTGGTGTACCTCCGACCGGTCCTGGTGTTCTTCCGGGTCCGGTGGCCGAGTAGCCGGGCGGCCGGGTAGCAGGTGGTGCGGTGTACGGGAACGGGGGCGCCTCCGACAAGAGGCGCCCCCGCTCCCGTATCCGGTGTGCGTGAGCGGGTGTGCTGGTGGCCGTGGTGTGCGGGCTACGGGCCCGATTCCTCGGCGTCCAGGCCGAGGCCCGGGAGGAGTCCGGGCAGCAGCGGGGGCAGGGTGACGTCCGGCTTGGGGACCGGGCTGGTCCTGCCCGAGGGGCTGGGGCTGGCCTTGTCCTGTTCCTTGGGGGTGTCGAGGAGGCCGCCGGTGCCGCCGCCGAGGAGTCCTTCGTCCTTCTTGCCGGAGGGGTCCGGCGCGGAGGGTTCGGGACTGCCGCCGCCCTGGTCCCGGGGTGTCGTGTCCCGGGGGGCCTCGCCTTCGCCGGAGCGGGTGGGCGCGGCGGGGCGTTCGGTGCCGTCCTGGGTGGGGCCCGCGGGGGACCGCTCGGTGCGGGGGCCCTGGCTGGGGCCGCCGCGGGGGGCGGGGGGCTCGGGGAGCAGCGAACGCAGGGGTTCGACCTCCTGCTCCATGGCGTCGAAGACGGAGCTGACCTCCTGGCTGACGTCGCCGAGCTGGACGGGCAGCCGGTCGCGCAGGGCGCTCCAGCTGTCGCGGTGGGAGCGGGAGAACGCGGACAGGGCCTGAATGGGGCCGAGGGAGCCGTCGCGTTCGTAGGCGGCGAGGAGGAGGCGGTGGCCCTCGGCGGCGTCGTGGCGCATGCCGTTGAGGGTGCGGCGGACCTCGCCCACGGATTCGTGGTCGAGAGGGCCGCCGCGGTCGCGTTCCATGAGCCTGCGGGCCTCGCTCAGGCGGGTCGACGCCTGGTCGAGGTAGATCTCCCCGCGATCGGTGTCACCGTCGGCGAGGCCCCGCTTGATGTCCTCGACGCCGCGCTTGAGGCCGTAGAGGGAGTCACCGGGGAGGGCGTCGGAGCTCGCGGCGGCCACGCCCCCGAGGGCGCCCGCCGCGACGCCGACCGTGAGTCCGCCCGCGACGAGGCTCTTGCTCAGCCGGGAGCGTGGGCGTAGTTTCCGCAGCGGTCCTGCCCGGTGGGCGCCCTTCGTCCCCTTGCGGGACCGCTGCTCGGGCACCGAAGGGTCCATCGCCCCACCGCCCGCGCCCGCCATCAGCATGGCCTCCATGGCGGCCACGAGCTGCGCGCGCTGGACGATCTTGACCTCGGGGTCCAGCGTGGGTCTGGGCAGGTCGGCGAGACCGCCCGCGAGGGTGAGCAGGCGTTGCTGCTCGGTCCTCGGGCCGGCCGGCGCGGTACCCGCCGGGTCGGGGGTCGCGCCCGGGGCGGACCGCTGATCGGACTGCTCGGCCGCCGGGCCCCGGTCGGTCGGTTCCTCCAGGGCCTGGGCGAAGGCGTTCGCCCGCCGGTGCGCCGATACGTTCGCGATCACTGGCGGCACCTCCTCTCGTCATGACGGTCGACTCCCCAGGGGGTCCTGAGGGTTCCATTCCCTGGCTGCCTCCACTCCTTCGAGTGAGCGGGGGCGGCCGGGGGGTGACCACAGGGAGCCTGTATCCCGCACAACGAGTGGCGCGGCACTTCGGTTACGGACCGGTGGTGACCGGAGTGGCCGGTCAACTGTAGCTCACGTTGGGTGAGTTGCTGGTCGCGCACCGTGTCGGGGCGGGATTCAGGGGTCGGGCGGGCCCGGTGGGGCGGGGGGTCGCCGGGTGTGATGGGGGGCGGGCCGGAGGTGGTGGATGTCGGGTTCACCGGTCAGCGGGCGTCGTCCGGGAGGAGCCGGGCGAGGGTGCGTACGGCCCGGTACTGGAGGGTCTTGATCGCGCCCTCGTTCTTGCCCATGACCCGGGCGGTCTCGGCGACCGACAGGCCCTGGAGGAAACGGAGAGTCACACACTCCTGCTGCTGGGGGTTGAGACGGCGGACCGCTTCGAGGAGGGCGGCGTTGGAGAGGGCCTCCAGGACGGAGTCCTCGGGGCTGCGCTCGACCTCGTTGGCGTCGAGCATCTCGCCGGTCGTCACTTCGAGCCGGAAGCGGCTCGACTTGAAGTGGTCGGCGACGAGGTTGCGGGCGATGGTCACGAGCCAGGCGCCGAAGTCGCGGCCCTGCCAGGTGAACGTGCCGATCCGGCGCAGGGCGCGCAGGAACGTCTCGCTGGTGAGGTCCTCGGCGGTGGCCTTGCTGCCCACCCGGTAGTAGATGTAGCGGTAGACGGTGTCGCTGTACTGGTCGTACAGCCTGCCGAACGCCTCGGCCTCGCCGGACTGGGCGCGTTCGACGAGTTCCATCATGCGGGCGCTGTCGCTGTCCGCGGCGGGCCTGCGGGTGGTCGTCGTGGTCGTCGTGGAGCCCGCGCCGCGGCTGCGCCTGCCGACGGCCGCCGTGCCGTCCGCCAGGGCGTAGCAGGGGCCGGTGGGTCCGGCCTGGGCGGCGGTACGGGTGGCGCGGGAGGTGCGGGGGGACTGCGCGGCGGGACGTGGGGCGGTGTGCGGGGCGGTTGGTGCGGGGACGGCGTATGCGGGGACGGCGTACGCGGTGGGGACGAAGCCGCGCAGGTGGTCGAGGACCGTCGCGCGCAGCGTAGCCAGGCCCGAGGCGTCAACCCCGACGTGTGGGTACACGGGACTCCCAGAGGCAGAGCTTGCATCACGTGCTGTGCGGGACCGTTCACCCGTCGTGGCGACGTGTGGGTACCGGCTTGCGTCTGAGGAGAATAACGCTTCGTACAGGCGGTGCTACGCCCAGTTGCTCAAATCATCGATTACGTCGCTTCTGTTATCGATCGGCGTTGGTTCAAGTGTCGGAGAGTGACAGGTTGTTGACCAAATGGGATCGATACAGGGCGGATGGGGGTGTGTTGTGCTCATTGGGGGTGCCGCTCCTGACGGCTCGTCCGGGTGGACGTGTGTGCGGGTGCGCGGGCGTCCGGGTGTCCGGGTGCCGAGGCGTCCGGGTGGGCGCACCGGGCGGACGACCCGCGGCGGTGTCCGGGCCGAGGTGGCCGTGGAGGTCAGCGGCGGGTCCTGCGGTGCAGGGCGATGGCGGCGGCCGTGCCGCCGGCGACCGCGCCGACGCCCGCCGCCGCGGGGATGCCGACCTTCGCGGCCTTGCGGCCGGTGCGGTAGTCGCGCAGCCGCCAGTCGCGGGCGCGGGCGTGCTTGCGGAGCTTGGCGTCCGGGTTGATCGCGTAGGGGTGGCCGACCAGGGACAGCATGGGGATGTCGTTGTGGGAGTCGCTGTAGGCGGCGCAGCGGGTCAGGTCCAGGATCTCGGCGGTGGCCAGCGCGCGGACCGCCTCGGCCTTGGCGGGGCCGTGCAGGGGTTCGCCGACGAGCCGTCCGGTGTAGACGCCGCCGACGGACTCCGCGACGGTGCCGAGCGCGCCGGTCAGTCCGAGGCGGCCGGCGATCACGGTGGCGATCTCCACGGGGGCGGCGGTGACGAGCCACACCTTCTGGCCCGCGTCCAGATGGGCCTGGGCGAGGGCGCGGGTGCCCGGCCAGATCCGGTCGGCCATGTACTCGTCGTAGATCTCCTCGCCGATGGTCATCAGCTCGGCGACCCGGTGGCCCTTGACGATGGACAGCGCGGAGTCCCGGGCGTCCTGCATGTGCTCGGGGTCCTCGACGCCGGCGAGCCGGAACCACGCCTGCTGCCAGGCGAAGCGGGTGAGCTCGCGGGTGTCGAAGAACTTGCGTTTGTACAGGCCCCGGCCGAAGTGGAAGAGGGCGGCGCCCTGCATCACGGTGTTGTCCAGGTCGAAGAACGCGGCGGCGCGGCGGTCGCCGACCACGGGGAACGCCGGTTCCTCGGGGGTGCCGTCCGGGGCCGGGGCCCGCCGGGCTGATTCGAGGTCCTGCGAGGTCTTGCGGGCTGCCTCCGCCGAGGCCTCGCCTGCGAGCACGCTCCGCGCCGTGGCGGAGCGCCTACGGGAAGTGAGCCATCCGAGAGCGGCCATGCGGTGAGCATAGCCAGTTTGTTCGGTGGTTCCCCGGCGGTGGTGACGCGGTGCGGTGAACATCCGGGTGGCCCTTCCCGCCGCTCCCGGACCCACCTCCGGAACTGGCTCCCGATCCGCCTCCGGTACCGGCTCCGGTGCTGCTCCCGGTACCGCTCACGCTCCGCTCCGGGATCCGGCCCCTGTGCTCCGCTCCCGGTGCCGCTCGACGGCCGGTCGTGCGCGGGTGCGTGGTGCGCGCCGCACTCCCTTCGGTCGCGGGGCTCCCCGGCGCGCGGGGCGCGGGGCGACAATGGGCCGTATGAGTCCCCTCTTTCGACGTACGGAGAAGAAGCCTCCCGCGGAGCGTGTCGTGACGCTGATCGGGAAGCCCGGGTGTCATCTGTGCGATGACGCGCAGGTCGTGATCGAGAAGGTGTGCGGGGAGGTGGGTGCCTCCTGGGAGAAGAAGGACATCACCCAGGACGAGGAGCTGCACCGGCTGTACTGGGAGCAGATCCCGGTGGTGCTGGTGGACGGTGCCCAGCACGACTTCTGGCGGGTCAAGGAGGAGCGGCTGCGGAAGGCCCTGACGGGCTGACGCGCGCCTCCCGGCGGAGGGTCGGCCGGGAGGGCTCGGCGCGGGCTCGCTCGTGGTGCGCGGGGCGGGTGGTTCGTGGGGGGTGGGGCGGGCTGCTCCGCTTGTCGGAGGTCCGTGCGGGTTTGGTGAGTTTGGTGTGGATTCCCTTGGGGCGGGCGGAGGTTGGCCGGAATCGGGCGGTCGAGGGGGGTGTGTTCGGGGAGCGGAGGGGCACTTTAGGGCTAAAGAACGCGTTACGATCGTTGCTGTTTGCATGCTGATTGACCGGGTTCGGCTTCGGGGGCGGGGTTGTTTTGAGGAGTGTGTACCGCTTTGCCCCCTACGGATGAGCGTTCTGGAGGTCCGTGCGCCGGTTCCCGGATCGCGCGCCGGGAGTGCGTGACCCCGGTCACGTTGGCCGGGCAAATCGGACACCATCTTTGTGCACGCGTTCACAAAGACATAGCCTGCTGTCGACGGGGCGGTCCCGGCACCTACGGCCGCCCACAGCCCCGCTCTACCCGCAGGAGCACCGTGGCAACTGGCCGAACACACCGACCGGCGACCCGAAGCCGAGGGATTCCCGAGGCCACCGTCGCCCGGCTCCCGCTGTATCTGAGGGCTCTCACCGCGCTTTCCGAGCGCTCGGTGCCCACGGTCTCGTCGGAGGAACTGGCCGCCGCCGCGGGGGTCAACTCCGCCAAGCTCCGCAAGGACTTCTCCTACCTCGGCTCGTACGGCACCCGTGGTGTGGGCTACGACGTCGAGTACCTCGTCTACCAGATCTCCCGGGAACTGGGTCTGACCCAGGACTGGCCCGTGGTGATCGTCGGGATCGGCAACCTCGGTGCCGCGCTCGCCAATTACGGTGGGTTCGCCTCCCGCGGGTTCCGGGTCGCCGCGCTGATCGACGCCGACCCCGAGATGGCGGGCAAGCCGGTCGCGGGCATCCCGGTCCAGCACACCGACGAGCTGGAGAAGATCATCGACGAGAACGGGGTGTCGATCGGCGTCATCGCGACCCCCGCGGGCGCCGCCCAGCAGGTGTGCGAACGGCTGGTCGCCGCCGGGGTGACCTCCATCCTGAACTTCGCCCCGACGGTCCTCAACGTGCCGGACGGGGTCGACGTACGCAAGGTCGACCTCTCGATCGAGCTCCAGATCCTCGCCTTCCACGAGCAGCGCAAGGCCGGTGAGGAGATCGCCGAGGCCGCGGAGGCGGCGGAAGCGGCCGAGGCGGCCCGGACGGCCCGTGACCCGCGTAAGGGACCTGACGGGGACATGCCCGCCGTGATGCCGGCATGACTCTCCTCGTCGTCGGGCTGAGCCATCGCAGCGCACCCGTCAGCGTGCTGGAGCGGGCCGCGCTGTCCCGTGACAGCCAGGGCAAGCTCCTCCAGGACACCCTCGCCGCGGAGCCCGCCGTGGAAGCGGCCGTCCTCGCGACCTGCAACCGGGTCGAGCTGTACGCGGACGTCGACAAGTTCCACGCCGGTGTCGCGGAGCTGTCCACCCTGCTCGCCCAGCACAGCGATGTCGGTCTCGACGAGCTGACCCCGCATCTCTACGTCCACTACGAGGACCGGGCCGTCCACCATCTCTTCTCGGTGGCCTGCGGACTCGACTCGATGGTCGTCGGCGAGGGGCAGATCCTCGCGCAGATCAAGGACGCCCTCGCCGTCTCGCAGGACCTGCACACCGCCGGACGGCTGATCAACGACCTCTTCCAGCAGTCCCTGCGGGTCGGCAAGCGCGCTCACTCCGAGACCGGGATCGACCGGGCCGGACAGTCGCTCGTCACCTTCGGCCTCCAGCAGTTCGCCGCCGGCGGCGACACCGCGGCCTGGGCCAGGGGCAAGCGGGCCCTCGTCATCGGCGCCGGGTCCATGTCCTCGCTGGCCGCCGCGACCCTCGCCCGGACCGGGGTCAGCGAGATCGTCGTCGCCAACCGCACCCTGGAACGCGCCGAGCGGCTCGCCGCGATCCTCTCCGAGCCCGGTGGCACGGGAGTGTCCGCCCGTGCCGTCCGGATGGACCGGGTGGCCGCGGAGCTGACACGTGCAGACATCGTGGTGTCCTGCACCGGCGCCTCCGGACTGGTCCTGACCGGCCAGGACGTCGCGGACGCCGTCGCCGGACGGGCCATGGAGGACGCGGTCGCCGGGGAACCGGCCAGCCCGCTGGCCCTGCTCGACCTCGCGATGCCCCGCGACATCGACGCCGCCGTCCATGACGTCGCCGGAGTCCGGCTCGTCGACATAGAGTCCCTCGCCGGGGCGTCCGCGGACGCCCCGATGGCCGCCGATGTCGACCAGGTGCGCGCGATCGTCTCCGCCGAGGTCGACGCGTTCGGCGCCGCCCAGCGCGCCGCGCACGTCGCCCCGACCGTGGTGGCACTGCGGACCATGGCCGCCGATGTCGTCGCCGGGGAGATCGCCCGCCTCGACGGACGGCTGCCCGCCCTCGGCGAGAAGGAACGCGCCGAGATCACCCAGACCGTCAAGCGCGTGGTCGACAAGCTGCTGCACGCGCCGACCGTACGGATCAAGCAGCTCGCCGCCGAACCCGGCGGCGCCGGATACGCGGACGCGCTGCGTACCCTGTTCGACCTCGACCCGGAGGCCGTCGCCTCCGTCTCGCGGGCCGACCGGGGCGACAACGACCCGAGGAACGATGCAAGGAGCGACGTACCGAGCGTCGCCCATGTCACCCAGGTCACGAACGTTCCGGGCATCACCGGCGTACCCCAAGACGCCGACGGTGTCCCACCGAACGTCACGAACGGCAGGAACCGAGGACGCGCATGACTGAGAAGGCACTGAGGCTGGGGACCAGGCGCAGCAAGCTCGCCATGGCCCAGTCCGCACTCGTGGCGGAGGCCGTCCGGGAACTGACCGGGCGTGAGGTCGAGTTGGTCGAGATCACCACGTTCGGTGACACCTCGCGCCAGCACCTGGCGCAGATCGGGGGCACCGGCGTCTTCGTGACCGCGCTGCGCGACGCGCTGCTGCGCGGTGACGTGGACTTCGCCGTGCACTCCCTCAAGGACCTGCCGACGACGCAGTCCCCCGACTTCACCCTGGCCGCCGTGCCGCCGCGGGAGGACCCCCGCGACGTACTGGTCGCCCGGGACGGGCTGACGTTCGCCGAGCTGCCCGACGGGGCGCGGATCGGTACCGGTTCGCCGCGCCGGATGGCGCAGCTCAACGCGTACGCCCGAGGTCACGGCATGACCATCGAGACCGTGGCGATCCGCGGGAACGTGGACTCGCGCATCGGATACGTCCGCGCGGGGGAGCTCGACGCCGTCGTGCTCGCCGCCGCCGGGCTGAACCGGCTCGGCAGGATCGGTGACGCCACCGACTTCCTGCCGGTCGACACCGTCCTGCCCGCCCCCGGCCAGGGGGCCCTGGCGATCGAGTGCGCGTCCCGTGACACCGCGCTCGCCGCCGTGCTCGGAGAGCTCGACGACCCGCTGACGCGGGCCGCCGTGACCGCCGAGCGTTCTCTGCTCGCCGCCCTGGAGGCCGGTTGCAGCGCACCCGTCGGGGCGCTGGCCGACCTGTTGGCCGACGGGCAGATCGTCAAGGAAATGCGCCTTCGCGGAGTGGTCGGCAGTACCGACGGCTCCGCGCTGGTCGCGCTGTCCACCACCGGTCCCGTGCCTTCGACGCATGAGCAGGCCACCGCGCTCGGCCGCGAACTCGCGGACGAGATGCTGGCCAAGGGCGCGGCCGGTCTGATGGGGGAGCGAGCACAGTGAGCCCCACCACCGCCAACCACTCCGCCGTTCCCGCGCACGGGCACGTCACCTTCCTGGGTGCCGGACCGGGTGATCCGGGACTGCTGACCCTGCGCGCCGTGGAGGCGCTCGCGGGTGCGGACGTACTGATCGCCGAGCCCGATGTGCTCGATGTGGTCCGGGCGCATGCCAGGGCGGGTGTTGCCGTCCTTGACGCCAACGCCCCCACGGCGGCGCCCCGGTCGCTGTCGGGCGCACCGGAACCGGCTGCTGACAGGGCGTCAACTGCCGTCGGTGGTCCCGTTTTGAGGGACACGGCCAATCTTGTCATGGAGGCCGCGCGCGGCGGCAAGCGGGTCGTGCGCGCGGTTCCGGGCGATCCCGGCCTGGACACCTACGCCGCCGGGGAGATGCTGGCCTGCGCGGCCGGCGGGGTGCCCTTCGAGGTCGTACCGGGTGTCGCGGCGGCCGTGGGCGTGCCCGCGTACGCCGGGGTGCCGCTGCGGGACGAACGGGGCACCGACGTACGGTTCGTGGACGCGCGGACGGCCTCCGAGCGCTGCTGGAGCGAGGTCGGGGCCTCCGACGGGACCGTCGTGGTCTCGGCGACCCTGGAGACCGTCGCCGCGGCGGCCGGTGAGCTGGTCGCGGCCGGCCGCAAGCCGGACACCCCGCTGACGGTGACCGTCGGCGGGACGACGACCCGGCAGCGGACCTGGTCCGCGACGCTCGGGACGATCGCGCAGACCCTCAAGCAGTCGAAGGTGCTGCCGTCGCCCGACGGCGGCCGGTCGGTGATAGCCGTGGTCGGCGAGTGCTCGGCCGCCGCGCAGCGTGACCAGCTCTCGTGGTTCGAGTCGAAGCCCCTGTTCGGGTGGCGGGTGCTCGTACCGCGGACCAAGGAGCAGGCGGCGTCGCTCTCCGACCAGCTCCGCGGTTACGGCGCGGTGCCGCACGAGGTGCCGACGATCGCGGTGGAGCCGCCGCGCACCCCGCAGCAGATGGAACGCGCCGTCAAGGGTCTGGTGACCGGGCGGTACGAGTGGATCGCGTTCACCTCCGTCAACGCGGTGAAGGCGGTCCGGGAGAAGTTCGAGGAGTACGGGCTCGACGCGCGGGCGTTCGCGGGGATCAAGGTCGCCGCGGTCGGTGAGCAGACCGCCGCCGCGCTGATCGCCTTCGGCGTCAAGCCGGACCTGGTGCCCAGCGGTGAGCAGTCGGCCGCCGGTCTCCTGGAGGACTGGCCGCCGTACGACCCGGTCTTCGACCCGATCGACCGGGTGTTCCTGCCGCGCGCCGACATCGCCACCGAGACGCTGGTGGCCGGGCTGATCGAGCTGGGCTGGGAGGTGGACGACGTGACGGCCTACCGGACCGTACGGGCGTCGCCGCCGCCGGCCGACACCCGGGAGGCCATCAAGGGCGGCGGGTTCGACGCGGTGCTGTTCACCTCGTCGTCGACCGTGCGGAACCTGGTGGGTATCGCCGGGAAGCCGCACAACGTCACCGTCATCGCCTGTATCGGGCCCGCCACCGCGAAGACGGCGGAGGAGCACGGGCTGCGGGTGGACGTGATGGCTCCCGAGCCGTCCGTGCACAAGCTGGCCGCCGCGCTCGCCGACTTCGGCGCGGCCCGGCGGGACGCCGCGGTGGAGGCGGGGGAGTACGTGACCCGGCCCAGTGAGCGGCGGCCGGGGGCGCGGCGCAGACGCGCGGCGCCGTAGCGGTAGGACGGGTTCACCAGGGGCGGTCGGTGCTGGACCGGTCCCGTGGTCGTGGCCGGGCGCCGAGCCCGGTCACCGTGTCCGTGAGTCGGCCGGGTACCACCAGTGGTGGTGCCCGGCCGGTTTCGTCGGGCCGGGGCCGTTGGTGCGGGCCCGGTGCGGTGGTGGGGCGGGTGCCGCTGTGGCCGGGTGCTGTGGTGGGCGGGTCCCGCTGTGGCCGGGTGCGGTGGTGGGCGGTGCCGTTGTGGGCCGGGTGGTGCCGCCTGGTGCGGGGGCAGGGCCTAGGTTGGAAGGGTGCGGACGTCCGGTGACGCCGGGCCGCCCGTCCGTTTCCGTCCGGTGGCGGGTCCGGTGCCTGTGCTTGGCGCCGGGGCCGGGCGCGGTACGGGACGTGGCGGGCCGGTGGTGGTGCCGGGCCGTCCGGCCCGGGGCGGACAGCCGTTCCGGGCGTGACGCTACGGAGTTCGACGTTGAGTAAGTACGGTTCTTTTCCCGGGGCACGGCCCCGACGGCTGCGGGCGACGCCCGTACTGCGGCGGATGGTCGCCGAGACCCGGTTGCACCCCGCCGATCTGATCCTTCCCGCGTTCGTGCGGGAAGGGGTGTCGGCGCCGGTGCCGATCGGGACGATGCCCGGGGTGGTCCAGCACACCCGGGACAGTCTGCGGGCGGCGGCCGTCGAGGCGGTGGCGGCCGGGGTGTCGGGGATCATGCTGTTCGGGGTGCCGGAGGAGGGCAAGAAGGACGCCCTCGGCACAGCCGGTACCGACCCGGACGGGATTCTCCAGGTCGCGCTGCGCGATGTGCGGGCGGAGGTCGGGGACGAGCTGATCGTCATGTCCGATCTGTGCCTGGACGAGTTCACCGACCACGGGCACTGCGGGGTCCTCGACACGGACGGCCGTGTCGACAACGACGCGACGCTGGAGCGGTACGCGGAGATGGCGCAGGTCCAGGCCGACGCGGGCGCCCATGTCGTGGGCCCCAGCGGGATGATGGACGGCCAGATCGGGGTGGTCCGCGACGCGCTCGACCAGATCGACCGGGACGATGTGGCGATCCTCGCGTACACGGTGAAGTACGCGTCGGCGTTCTACGGGCCGTTCCGGGAGGCGGTGGGCTCCTCGCTGAAGGGTGACCGCAAGACGTACCAGCAGGACCCCGCGAACGCCCGTGAGTCGCTGCGGGAGCTGGCGCTGGACCTGGAGGAGGGCGCGGACATGGTGATGGTCAAGCCGGCCGGGCCGTATCTCGACGTGCTCGCGAAGGTCGCGCAGGCCGTGGAGGTGCCGGTCGCCGCGTACCAGATCTCCGGGGAGTACGCGATGGTCGAGGCGGCGGCGGAGCGGGGGTGGATCGACCGGGACCGGGCGATCCTGGAGTCGCTGCTCGGGATCAAGCGGGCCGGGGCGAACATGATCCTCACGTATTGGGCTACCGAGGTCGCGCGGGGGTTGCGGGGCTGACCCGGCCCGGTTCGGGTTCGCCCCTTCGGGGGGCGGGGGGCTGCCTCTTGCTGTGCCCCGTTCCCCGCGGGTCGCCTTTGCTTGGGCTTTCGGGGTCTGTCCGGGTGGGCGTACTTGTTCCTGTGCGGGTCGTTCGTGGGTGCGCAGTTCCCCGCGGGTCGCCTTTGCTTGGGCTTCCGAGGTCTGTCCGGGTGGACGTACTTGTTCCCTGTGCCGTCGCTCGGTGGGTGCGCAGTTCCCCGCGCCCCTTTGGGGCGCCCCTGGCTGTTGTTCGTCCGGTGCGGTTCCCCGCGCCCTTTTGGGCGCGGGGACGCGTTGGTGTCAGGCGGTCACGGGGGTGTTCACGCAGTGGTTGGTGCCGGTGTTCTGGACGACGCAGACCCGCATGGTGTGGGTGGAGCCCTCGGGGAGGTTGCGGGTGACCCGGTCGACGTTGTCGGTCTGGCCGACGGTCGACGCCCTGCGTCCGTCGCTGAGCTGGGCCACGAACTCGTACGTGGTGTCGCCGAAGTCGACGACCTCCAGGGTGTCGTCCTGGATCAGGCCCTGCGCGTTCTGGTGCCATTCGCCGTAGCCGAGGCGCTCGGTGCCCGCGTAGTAGGTGACGCGTACGCCGTTGCCGGTGGACGCGGTCGTCGCATGGATCGCCTGTACGGCGGCCGTGGTGTCGGCGGACTGGGCGGCGGCGCTGCCCGCGCCGAACGTCATACCGGTGGTGAGGGCGAGGGCGGTCGTGGCGAGGAGGGCACCGACTGCTTTGCGCATGGAGGGTTCAGCCTTTCGGGTCGTGGAATGCCTTGCGGTACGACCATTGGACCCTCCGTGATTATCGATTGCCATAGGTGAGGGGCGGTTGACGCAATGACGCCTCAGGATGAATTCAGGAGGCATGCGGTGCGCGGATAGGGCCGGTGGCGTATTCGCGTCTTGCCGCTCGGGTTCTGTTTACTTTCCCAGGAGTTCCACCAGGCGGGAAAAGCCGTCGGCGGAGTGGCCTTCCGCCACCGAGCGGTCGAGGAGATCGCGCAGCGGCTCGAAGAAGGCGGGGCTGACGCCCTGGGCGGCGAAGGCGTCCAGGAAGCCGCCGATCGCGGCCTGGTTGACGGCGAGGCTGGAGACATCGGTGAGATGGTCGCCGGAGTCCAGGGCCGCCGCGATACCGGGGACCGCGCCCTGGGTCATCGCGGTCACCCAGTCCGCCAGCAGGGGCGCGAAATCCGTGGCCGGGATGTTCTCCGAGCGGATCATCGCGTACGCCTGGGTGACGCCCATGACCATGCCGTACATGCCCGTGAGCAGGGCCAGGTCGTACAGGGCCGCGTAGCCGGGGTCCGTGCCGGTCCAGCGGGTGCCGCCGAGCGCGGCCAGGGTCGGGCGGTGTGCCTCGTACGCGCGCTCGTCGCCGCTGTAGAGGATGTAACCGGCGGGGGTGGCGATCATCTGGGGGACGGCCATGATGCCGCCGTCGAGGTAAGCGGCGCCCTGCTCCGCCGTCCAGGCGGCCAGTTCGCGGGCCTGGGCGGGGGTGCCGTTCGTGAGGTTCGCGAGGACGCGGCCCTTCAGTGAGGCGGCGATCGGGGTGAGCAGTCCGGTGACGTCGTCGTAGGTGGTGAGGCACAGGATCGTGAGTTCACCCGCCTCGATCGCGGCGGCCGGGGATTGTGCGGGAAAAGCTCCCTGGGCGGTGAGGATTCCGGTCTTCGCCGGGTTCCGGTTCCATACCGTCACCTGGTGTCCGGCCTTGAGGAGCGCCGCCGCCAGGGCCGATCCCATCATTCCCAGACCGATCACCGAAACATGCGCGGGAGCGGGGTCGGGGGAAGTCGTCGCGGTGGTTTCGGGTGCGGGCATGGGAATTCCTTTTCGGGGCGGTGGGGTGTTCCGGGAATGTGTTCATCCTTGTTCGCCCGGCCGCCGCCGACAAGTACCGACCAATTCCTCAGATACGCACCGAAAGGTCAGTGAGGGTTCCCAGGGGGTCCGCCGCCGGAAGGGTCACCGAGATGCTGAGGCCCCCCTCCTCCCGGGGGTGGGCCGTGACCTCGCCGTCGTGGGCGCGGGCGATCGAGCGGACGATGGACAGTCCGAGCCCGGCGCCCTTCGCGGTGACGAGCCGGTCCGTGCCCCGGCGGCGGAACGGCTCGAACAGCGAGGGGATCTCGTACGCGGGGATGACCGGGCCGGTGTTGGCGACCGTCACACCCACCCGGCTCCCCGCCGTCCCGTCCTCCTCCGGTACGGGACCGCTGACGATCTCGATCCGGCCCCCGGGCCCGGTGTTGTGGCGTACCGCGTTCTCCACCAGGTTGTGCACCAGCCGCTCCAGCAGCAGCGCGTCCCCCGTCGTCAGGGCCTCGTCGGCGGTGGACCGGATGCCGACGCCCGCCGCCCGTGCCTCCGCGCCGGTCTGCGCCACGACGTGCTCGACCACGTCGGCGAGGTCGACCGGGGCGCGCTCGGTGAGGGCGTTCTCCGAGGACGCCAGCATCAGCAGTCCGCCGATGAGCCGTTCATGACGGTCGTTGATCTCCAGCAGGTTCTCCCCGAGCCGCCGGACGTCCTCCGAGGCGGTGCGCCGGTGCATCGCCACCTCGACCAGGGCGCGGCCCAGGGTCAGCGGGGTGCGCAGTTCGTGGGAGGCGTTGGCGACGAAGCGGCGCTGTCCGTCGAAGGAGCGGTCCAGCCGCTCGATCATGGTGTCGAAGGTGTCGGCCAGGTCCTTCACCTCGTCGTGCGGGCCGCTCAGCGCGATGCGTTCGTGCAGTCCGCGGTCGGCGGCGGGCGCGTTGGCGATCCGCCGGGCCGTGTCGGTGACCCGGTGCAGCGGGGCGAGGACGCGGCCCGCGATCAGCCAGCCGAACCCGGCCGCCACCCCGCCCACGACGAGCAGGGCGATACCGCTCTGGGTCAGCAGGGCGGTCGTCGCCGCGGACCTCAGCCGGTCCTGCTCCTTCGTGAGCCATTCGCCGGCCTCCTCGCCCTTCAGGACGGTGCCGCCGCGCAGATAGACCCGGGTGTTGCGGTCCAGGGGCGGCGGGGTGGGCAGCGGTACGGCGGAGGCGGAGGCGGCGGCGGACCGCTCGGACGCGGCTCCGCCGGTCAGTATCTTCGGCCCGGAGCCCTCGGTCTGCTGGTCGAACAGGACCTGGGTGAGCCCGAGCAGCAGCAGCCCCGCGATCAGGAACAGGACCCCGTACAGCAGGGTGAGCCGGCCGCGCAGGCTGAGGCGGCGCGGGGCCGTGGGGCGGCGCCGGCGGCGGAGCGCGGTTCGGGGTCCCGGGCCGCGGTGGCCGCGGGACCTCGGTGTGTGCTCGGGGGCTTTCGTGGGCCGGTCGCCGGGCTTCGGGGCCTCGTCGGGGTGGCGGTTCACGGGATGCGGTACCCCACTCCGGTCACCGTCTCGACCAGGGGCGGGGCGGCCAGCTTGCGGCGGAGTTTGAGGATCGTCAGCCGGACCACCCCGGAGAACGGGTCGGCGTTCTCGTCCCACACCTTCTCCAGCAGCACCTCGGCGGAGACCGGTGCCCCGTCGGCGCGCAGCAGTTCGGCCAGTACGGCGAACTCCTTGCGGGCCAGCGGGACGTACCGGCCGTCGCGGTAGACCTCGCGGCGCCCCGGGTCCAGGGTGAGGCCCGCGCGGCGCAGCACCGGGGGCGCGGCGGGGCGGGAGCGGCGGCCGAGCGAGTGGACGCGGGCCGCGAGTTCCGCGAACGCGAACGGCTTCGTCAGATAGTCGTCCGCGCCGAGGGACAGCCCGGCCACCCGGTCGGCGATCCCGGCCGCCGCGGTCAGCATCAGCACCCGTGGCGCGGTGTCCGCGCCGACGAGTTCCCGGCACACGTCGTCGCCGTGGACGGCCGGGATGTCCCGGTCGAGGACCACGACGTCGTAGGCGTGGACCGTCAGGCGTTCCAGGGCCGCCGCGCCGTCGTGCGCGATGTCCACCGCGTGGGTCTCCTCGCGGAGCCATTCCGCGATGGCGTCCGCGAGCAGCGGTTCGTCCTCCACGATCAGTACCCGCATGAGCCCCGTCCCTGCCGCTGGTCCCGCGCCGTGCGCCGTGTCCCGGGCGTGGTCGGCGGCCGGGTGCGCGGTGCTGAGAGGTCCATGGTCCCCGGGGCCGTGTTTCCTCCCCGTTAGTGATCGCTGTGCCTCCGGGGGGAGTTGGCGGCCTCGGCCTTGCCGTCCGGTCGGGCCGCCGGACGGGGAAACGCCCGGGAAACAGCGGGTGGCGTTCTCTCGGAGCCATCGGGCCGGTTCTCGACCGGCCGGGCGGACGGCGCGGACAGCCGCGGCGACGCGGACCGAAGGAGACGAACCACGATGCGATCACGGACACGGGGCACGCTGGCGGCGGTGCCGGTACTGGTGGCGCTGCTGCTCACCGGGTGCGGGGCCGGCGGCACCGACGACAAGGTGGCCTCCGCCGCCGGCGACGGCAAGGGGAAGACGGCCGCCGCCAAGGAGAGCCTGAGCCCCGAGAAGCGCGCGCTGAAGATGGCCCAGTGCATGCGTGATCAGGGGATGGACGTGGCCGACCCGGAGGAGGGCGGCGGCGTCCAGATCCAGGGGCGCGGCAAGAAGATGAGCAAGAAGAAGGTCGACGACGCGATGGCGGCGTGCCGCAAGTTCGCGCCGCAGGGGCTGGACAAGGGCGCCGATCCCAAGGCGATGGACAACATGCGCGAGTACGCCAAGTGCATGCGGGAGAACGGTGTCGAGGAGTTCCCGGACCCGCAGGGCGGCGGGATGCGGCTGGACGCCAAGGTCGCGGAGGACCCGGACGTCCCGGCCGCCGACAAGAAGTGCAAGCCCAAGATGGGCAAGGGCGGCGGCGGACTGCTGGGCGGGGGGAAGCGCTGATGGCCGCGGACACGGACACGGACACGGACACGGACGGGGGTCCGGGGGCCGGTACGGGTACGGGTACTGATACCCGTACCGGTACCGGTGGGGCCGGTGTCGCTCCCGCCACGGCCGACGGGGGTCTCGGGGCGGTGCTCGGCGCGGGCGGGGGTCCGGCCGGGCCCCGGGGCGCCAAGCGGGCCCGCAGGTCCCGCCGGGGGAGGCTGGCCCTCGCGCTGGTCGTACTGATCGCGGGCGGGGCCGCCGCCGCCGCGGCGCTGGGGCTCGGCCGAGCGCAGGACGACACCGCCAGCGCCCCCGCGCTGCCCCCGAAGACCGCCGAGGTGGACCGCCGTGACCTCAAGGACTCCAAGAGCACGGACGGTTCCCTCGGGTTCGGCACCTCACGGACCGCCATCTCCCGGATCGGCGGCACCCTCACCGGGGTCGCGGAGGCGGGGGACACCGTCGGACGCGGCAAGGCGCTGTACGAGGTGGACGACGTGCCCGTCACGCTGATGTACGGGCCGACGCCCGCGTACCGGGCGCTGAAGTCCGGCCTGGAGGGCGATGACGTACGCCAGTTGGAGCGCAATCTCGCCGCCCTCGGGTACAGCGGCTTCACCGTGGACGAGGAGTTCACGGACCTGACCGCCGACGCGGTGAAGGAGTGGCAGGAGGACCTGGGCGTCAAGGAGACCGGCACGGTCGACCTCGGACGGGTCGTCTTCGTGCCCGGCGAGGTCCGGGTGGACAGCGTCGAGGCGGAACAGGGCGCGGCACTCGCGCCCGGCGGCAAGGTCCTCGCGTACACCGGCACCGGCAAGGCGGTGACCGTGGAACTCGAACCCGCCGACCAGGACATGGCGAAGGAGGGCACCAAGGTCGAGGTCGTCCTGCCCGACGACACCGTCGCCAAGGGGGTCGTCGAGGACGTCACCACCGTCATCACACCCGGCGGCAACGGGGAGGACGACGAGGCCGAGACGACCGTCGAGGTCGTCATCGGGCTCACCGACGCCAAGGGCCGCAAGGCCGCCGACTCGTACGCGCTGGCCGCGGTGGACGTGGAGTTCACCGCCGGCACCCGTGAGGACGTGCTGACCGTGCCCGTGTCGGCGCTGCTCGCGCTGTCCGAGGGCGGCTTCGGCGTGGAGGTGGTCGAGGGGACCGCGACGCGCTACGCACCGGTGGAGCCCGGACTGTTCGCGGACGGCCGGGTCGAGATCACCGGCGACGGGATCACCGAGGGCACGAAGGTGGGGGTACCGGAGTGATCTCCCTGGACGGGGTGACCCGGACGTACGCGGGCGGGGTGACCGCCCTGGACGGGGTGTCGCTGCACATCGCCGCCGGTGAACTCGTCGCCATCGTCGGCCCGTCGGGCTCCGGCAAGTCCACCATGCTCAATGTGCTCGGCACCCTCGACCGGCCCACCGCCGGCCGGGTCCGCCTCGACGGGTACCCGGTCGGGGAACTGTCCGACGCCGAACTGTCGGCGCTGCGGGCCACCCGGATCGGGTTCGTGTTCCAGCACTTCCACCTCGCGGCCGGTACCACCGCCCTCGACAATGTCGCCGACGGACTGCTGTACACCGGGCTGCGGAGCGGGGAACGGCGGCGGCGCGCGGCGGCCGTGCTGGAGCGGGTCGGCCTCGGACACCGGCTGGACCATGAGCCGCACGAACTGTCCGGCGGGGAACGGCAGCGGGTCGCCATCGCGCGGGCCGTCGCGGGGGAACCCGCGCTGCTGCTCGCGGACGAGCCGACGGGTGCGCTGGACTCGCACTCGGGGGCCGGGGTGATGGCCCTGCTGCGGGAGCTGAACGCGTCCGGGACGACCGTCGTCGTCATCACGCACGAACGGGAGATCGCGGAGTCGCTGCCCCGGCAGGTGCGGATGCGGGACGGACGGGTGGTCGCGGACGACACCCGCACGGGCGGTGCGACCGCGTTGTCCGGCGAGACGGAGTTCTCGTCCGGGGCGTACTCGTCCGGGGAGTCCGTGTCCGGCGCGGGGGAGGGGACACGATGACCACGTCCAGTGCGGCCGGTGGGTCCGGCACGTCCAGCGGGTCCGGTGGTACCTCCGTCCTCGGGCGGCCCGGGTCGCGCGGGGCCTCGCGGGGCAGGTCGCGTCACGGGTCCCCGGCCGGGGACCGGCCGAGGCTGCGGCCCGCCCGGCTGTCACCGCGCGATGTGGTGAAGGTCGGCGCGGTGGGACTGCGGACGCGTCCGCTGCGGGCGTTCCTGTCCGCGCTGGGTATCGCGATCGGGATCGCGGCGATGGTCGCCGTGGTCGGGATCTCGTCCTCGTCGCGCGCCGACCTCGACCGCACCCTCGACGCGCTCGGCACCAATCTGCTGACCGTCACCCCCGGCAGCACCATGATGGGCGGCCAGGCGACGCTGCCGCTCACGGCGGAGGACATGGTGTCGCGGATCGGTCCCGTCGACGCGGTCTCTGCCATCGGCAAGGTCCCGGACACCAAGGTCTACCGCAACGACAAGATCCCGGCCGCGGAGACGGGCGGCCTCTCGGCGTACGCGGTACGCGACGACCTGCGGACGACGGTCGGCGCCGAACTGCGCGCCGGGAGCTGGCTGAACGCGGCGACCGCCCGCTATCCGGCGGTCGTCCTCGGTTCGGACGCGGCGGCCCGGCTCGGCATCGGGAAGGTCGACCCCGACACCCGGGTCCTCGTCGGACAGCGGTGGTTCACCGTCGTCGGCATCCTGGAGGAGGCCGCGCTCGCGCCCGAACTGGACGCCGCCGCGCTGATCGGCTGGCGGTCGGCCGCCACGTACCTCGGGTTCGACGGGCACGCGACCACCATCTACACGCGCTCCGCCGAGTCGGCGGTCCCGCAGGTGCAGTCCGTGCTGGGCGCGACCGCCAACCCCCAGCAGCCCGACGAGGTCAATGTGTCCCGTCCGTCCGACGCGCTGGCCGCGCAGCAGGCGGCCGGGGAGGCGTTCACCGGGCTGCTGCTCGGGCTCGGCGCGGTGGCGCTGCTCGTCGGCGGGGTCGGGGTCGCCAACACCATGGTGATCTCCGTACTGGAACGGCGGGCCGAGATCGGTCTGCGGCGTTCGCTGGGCGCGACCCGGGGGCAGATCCGGACGCAGTTCCTCGCCGAGTCGCTGCTGTTGTCCGCGCTCGGCGGGCTGGGCGGCGCGGTCCTCGGTACGGGGGTCACCGGCGGGTACGCGGTGTACCAGGGCTGGCCGACGGTCGTCCCGCTGTGGGCGGTGGCCGGCGGGGTCGCGGCGACGCTGGTCATCGGCGGTCTCGCGGGTCTGTACCCGGCGATCCGCGCGTCCAGGCTGTCGCCGACGGAGGCGCTGTCCGCGACCTGAGGAATCCGGCCGGAGCGGGGGCGGGAGGGGACGGAGGCGACTCCGGGTAACGGTTTGATCAGTGTTCATCAAGCCCGCTTACCTTCCCGCCCCCGACCTGACTCAATGATCGGGTCGTACCGGTCATAGGGGGCAGGGGGTTGGCATGTTCCGGTGGTACGCGACCGTGCTCGGACGGTACGCCGTGTTCGGCGGCCGGGCCCGCTGCCGTGAGCTCTGGTACTTCGCCGTGGTGCACGCCCTTGCCACCCTCTGTCTCTACGCCCTGGACGTGACGCTGTTCGGCGCGCGGGCGCCCTGGCTGACGGCCGCGTACACGCTGGTGACCCTGCCGCCCGTCCTCGCGGCGGTGGTCCGGCGGCTGCACGACACCGGGCGCGGCGGGTGGTTCGCCCTGCTGTGGCTGGTGCCGGTCGCCGGCTGGTGCGCGGTGCTGGCGCTGCTCGGGGCGGAGGGGCAGGCCGGTGGGAACCGGTTCGGTCCCGATCCCCGGGGCGGTGTCGAGCCCGCGCCCGGGACCGTCCCGGCCGTGTGACACGTCCCGGCGCCGGGGGCTCGTTCCCCTGGGCGTACGTCTGCTGTGCGGGGGTTGAGCTGGTGAGTACGGTCGATCCGGGTGAGGCGCGGCGCGCGCGGAAGCGGCGGGCCGCCGAACGGAACCGGCGGGGCGCGCCGCTCGGGGTGTTCTTCTGGTGCCTCCTTCTCGCGTACGGCGGGCTCTGGGGGCTCGCGGCGTACGGGGCCGCCGACGCCGCCGCCTTCCCGCTGGCGTCCGGCTACCTCACCGAGGACCTGTTCCCGGTGAACGACACCCCCGGGTACCTGTGGGCGCTGTTCACGGGCACGACCGCCGCCCTGTTCCTGGGGCTGGCGGTCGGTGCGCGCTGCACCACCCGGCTGGGCCCGTACGTCGGCCCCGCGCTGCTCCGCGCCCTCGCGTGCACCGGGGCGGGGCTGGGGCTGCTGCTCGGCGCCCGCGACCTGTGGACCCGGCCGCCCCGGACGGGCGCCTTCGTGGACGCGGCGGGCCGGGCGGGCGCCGAGTGGGGGATCGGGCCGTGGGCCGCGTGGACCTCGCAGTGGTGGGTCCCCGGGCTGTTGCTGCTGATGGCGGTACGGGGTGTGGTGGCGGCCGTGGTCAGGGACCGGGTCCGACGGCGCCGGGACGCGCGGACCCGGGACCTCCTCCGTACCGGCCGCCGGGTCCCCGGCGAGGTCACCGCGGTGTCCGCGACGGGAGTGGAGATCGACGGCCGGCCCCGGCTGGAGTTCGACGTCCGGTTCACCGACCACCAAGGCGTACGGCGGTGGGTGACCCGCCGCGGCTGCTTCGACAAGGCGGCGCTGCCCCGGGTGGGGGACCCGGCGGCGGTGTGGTTCGACCCGGCGGACCCGGGCGACCAGAAGTCGATCCCGGTGGCCCTGACCGGACTTCACGACGACGCCGAGGAGATGCTGGGACGGGACGAGCTGCCGTTCGTGTGACGGGTGGGGGCGGGGGATGCGGGCCCCTGGGACGGGATGCGCCGAACTGTGAGCGCACACCCGTGATTTGACGGTCCGTCCGGACGGTTACTGTCTGGGCCTGTGGTGGTCGGTGGTGATCACCCGTGTCCTGGGCGAAATGGGCTCTTCTGATGACCGATCTCTTCACCGTGTCCGTCGACAGCGTCGAGGGGGCGGCCTTCCACGGCCGTGTCCATCTCATAGGCGCCGACGCCGTGCGGGTGCCCCGCGATGTGACGTTCCCCGTCGCGCTGCTGGTCGACGCGTGGTCCCGGCGGGGCCGTGGCGGACCGGCCGGCGGGGGCGCTCCGGACACGGGGGACGCACGGCTCGACGGGGAGTTCCGCGTCCTGCACGAGTGCCTGCACGGGCGGCTGCTGCGGGTCACCGACGACGGCTTCCTGCTGGCGGACGACGGGACGACGGTCCTCGAACCCCGCCGCCGGGCCGCCGAGGTGTACGACCTGGGAGGCGCGGACCGCGACGAGGTGTCCGCGTACGTCCGCACCCTGACCGACGCCGACGCGTTCGGCCGCCTGGCCGCGTCGGTCGTGACGGGCTACGACATCGGGCCGCTGGTGAACGTGCCGGTATGGAGCGATGTCGCGGCCGTGGAACCCGAGGAGTGGGAGCCCGGCCTGGAGGAGATGGCCACCTGGAGCGAGCCCGCGGACCTCGACTACTGGCGGACCTGGCGACTGCTGGAGACCCGCCCCTTCGAGGAACTTCCCTGCGCCGGGATCACGGTGAAGGTCTCCGACCCCGCGTATCTGGAGCCGCTGGCGGACGGGATGCGCTGGTCGACGGCGTACGCCGGGACGGCGAACTGAACGGGTCGGGCGGGCGCGTCTGCCCCGGACCGGCGGGTGGGCGGTCGTGGCGGTCGTGGCGGTCGTGGTGGGGTCCGACGGGCGTGGCGGGGCCCGGAGGCCGGGCGGGGTCGGCCGTCACGGCTGGTGGTCCGTGGCCCGTGGCCCGTGGTCCGGGCGGTGGTCCGGCCGGGGCCGTGCGGTCCTCGGCGTGGGGTCTCAGTCCCACCAGAAGCTCCATACGTACTGGTCGAGCAGCCGCTCGCGGGCGTACTGCGCGATGCCCGGGGTGTCGGACTGATGGAGATTGTCCGGGCAGAAGGCGAAGTGCTCCGCGGCGAGCGCCTCCGCGGCCTCCTGGGTCCGGGGCGGCGCGGCCGCGGATATCACCAGCTGGTCGTACGTCAGCGCCACGATACGGGTGCCGAACCGGTCCTCCCACGAGCGCATGACCGCGCAGAGCCGTGCCACGTCGTTGTCATGGTTCAGCGGGCCCGACCAGCCGATCACGGCGGGGATGTCCGCGCTGCGGCGCGCGGGGACGAGGGCGAGGCGGGGCTGTCCGAGCCAGCCGTCACCGTCGCTGATCATGTCCGCGAATTCCTCGGCGGCGCTGTCGGGGTCCTCGGGGAACTCGTCGCTGCCTGCCGCGAGGCCCCGCCACGGCGGCTCCTCACGGCTACCGGTCCCGCTCTCGCCGGGCCCGTCCTCGGCCAGCCCCGCCCAGTACTCCGCGAGCACGTCGTCCGCGTCGTGGTCGCCCGGGTAGCTCATCCGGTCGGGCATCAGACCCCACTCGGCCGGGTCCGCGCCCTTGCCGTCGGGGTCCGCGATCAGCACGGGCAGCAGCCCGACGGCACGCCGCGCGGCCGACGCCCGGCCCCAGTCCCCGAACCCGACGGGCTCGGCGGACAGCCACAGCAGCGGCTCGTGCCACGACCCCTCGTGCACGGTGTCGACCAGGGCGCCGGGCGGCAGCTCCAGCCCGAACGCCCGCCCGGTCGGGTCGTCCTGGAGTCTCGGCAGCGCGTTGGGAAGTGAGGCCATGTCCCAGAAGGTAACGGCCCCCACTGACAACGCCCCTTGACCTGGGGTTTCCTATAGTGGACCCAGTCGCCGGTTCCCGGCCGGCCGGACGGCCCACGTCCCGATGTGCTCGATCACGTGGTCGCGGAGTGCGGGCGGCTGGAGGTTCAGTCCACTCACGGCGCGCACGTCCATGGGGACCCGGACCGGCTCGTGGTCGCCGGTGTCGGGGTCGGCGAGTTCGGGACCGTGGCGGAGGCTCAGGTCCATGTCCGTGATGTCGGCGAGGAAGTAGTGCTCCACGACGGTGGTCGCCCCGCCCGGATCGGTCAGGGTCATGAGCTCCTCGACGGGACCGATCGTGGCGCCCAGCTCTTCCATCGCCTCGCGGCGCAGGGCCGCTTCGGGATCGGCGTCACCCGGCTCGACGCCGCCCCCGACCGTCGTGCAGTACGCGGAGCCTCCCGGCCACCCCCGGCGCAGGAACACCAGTTGATCGCCGTCGAAAAGTACGGCGCGGGCCTTGTGGCGGACCTTCATGTCCGGAACGGTAGCGCGTCGTCCACGTCCGGGACGGTGGAGCGTCGCCGTCCGGCCTTCCGGGTGCGATTTCCGGTCAACTCTGTTGTGCGGCAGGGCTGTTCGGGTGCGCCGCCCGGTCGATCGCGGTGGATGCGTCGGCCCGGTGTCCGTAGCCCGCAGTGGGTCGTCCCGCCGTCCGCGGCAAGCCGCTCCATCCGGCATCCCGCAAAATGGTAGCCATGTACATAGTAGCCATGTACGTTATTCGGTATGAGTGAGGATGCGCCGGGTCCGACTCCCGGCTTTCTGGTGTGGCGGCTCGCCAATAAGTGGCGTGCCGCGGTCGATCGCGCGCTGGCCCCGCTGGGTCTGACCCACGCGCAGTACCCGTTGATCTCGTCGCTGTACGGCATGCGGTACGACGGTGAGCGGCCCAGTCAGCGCCAGTTGGCCGACCACACCGGTATGGAGGCGCTGTACGTGTCGAAGCTGGCGCGTGCCCTGGAGTCGGCCGGACTGATCGCGCGCACCCGTGACCCCCGCGACCCCCGGGCCGTACAACTCGCTCTCACCGAGGAGGGCGAGGCCGTCGCGCGGCGGGCCGTCGCGGTGGTCAGGGAGCTGGTCGACCGGTCGATGGAACCGCTCGGCGGCCTCGACAGCTCCCGGGCCCGCGCGTTCACCGACGAACTGACGGCCCTGCTCGACGTACCGCTCGCTCCGCTCCCGCCGAACGACGGGACCACCCAGGGGAGAACGCCATGACCACCGTCCCGTCCACGTCCGCGTCCGCTGTGACCGCGCCCGCCGCCGACGCCCGTGTGCTCGGTCTGGCCCACTACGCCGCCCGCGGGGTCCTGGAGCACGTCCTGGCCCGGCACGGCCTCACGTTCCAGGAGCAGATCGTCCTGCACGCCGCGGCGACCGCCGACGCCCCGCGAACGCCGGACGATCTCGTCACCGAGGTCCAGGGCTCCCTCAAGGCCGATCCGGCCGTCCTGCGCGCGACGCTCGGCGAACTGCTGGTCAAGCGACTGCTCGTCCAGGACGGCGCGCGCCTTCGTCCCACGGACACGGGGCGCGAACTGCTCGCCGCGGCCCGCGCGGAACTCGCCCCCGCGGCGGCCCGCATCTGGGGCGGGATCCCGGCCGGGGACCTGGCTGCGGCCGGTCGCGTGCTCGCCCTGGTCACCGAGCGCGCCAACGCGGAACTCGCGGCGCTGGAAGTCTGACCCGAGGGCGTTCCAAGGGGGCGGCCGCGACCCGGGCGTCCCCTACGCGTGGTCGCGGGTCCCGTCCGCGTGGGCGAGGGCGCTGGGGGTGAGGCGGCCGACGATCGCCGGTGCCTCCCGTACGAGGGTGTCGTCGGTCAGTGCCTCCACCATGAACAGGGCGAAGTCCACGCGGCGGGTCCGGTCGCTGGCCAGTACCGGGTCGCCCACGTGCGCGCTCCATACGGGCAGCCCCTGGCTGTCGCCCTCCTCCAGGGTGCTGCCGCGTACGACGGTCCAGCGGGTGCCGCTGTCGAACACCCGCCGGCACGCCTCCACCTGGTCGTCGATCTCGACGGCGCGGACGAGCTTGCCCACCACGGCGGCGATCCGGACGCCCAGGGTGAACATCCGCGAGTACGTGTCCTTGCCGTCGCGGGTGATGTGCCAGCCGCAGGAGAAGACCAGCCGGGCGCCCGGCCGTGCGTGGTCGAGCACCGCCTGCGCCGTGCCCGACGCGTACTGCCGCACACCCCAGGGCACCAGGACCGTCAGCACCCCGTCGCAGCCGTCCACCGCCCGCCGGATGACCTCCGGGTCGTCCGTGGGTCCGGGGACGACGGTGATCCGGTCCTTGAACGCCGCCAGCTTCGGCACGCTCCGCTCCCGGCACACGCCGACCACCTCGTACCCGCGCTCCAGTGCCAGCCGGACCATGTACTGCCCGAGCTTGCCCGAAGCCCCGATGACGCAGACCCTCTTGACGCGATCCGTGCTCATGGCGCGGTCCCCCTTCGCCGGAATGTCAACCTTATGGTGTAAGGCACGGTAGCCTTATGCTGTAAGCCGGTCAACAGGGGCGAAGGGGAAGCGCGGATGGGCGACGAGGGCGAAGGCCGCCGCAGGACGTCACCGCGTACGCCTCGCGCACCACGTGCGTCAGGCACATCAGGCACACCCCGCGCACCGCTCAGCCGCGCGAGTGTGATCCGTACGGCGGTGGCGGTGGCGGACGAGAAGGGCACCGCCGCGCTCAGCATGCGGGCCGTCGCGGAACCGCTGGGCGTCCAGGCGATGTCGCTCTACCACCATGTCGCGGGCCGGGAGGACATCCTGGACGGCATGGTGGACGTGGTGTTCGGCGAGATCGACCTGCCGCCCCGCGACATGGACTGGAGGAGCGCCGTCCGCCACCGGACGTGCTCCGCTCGTGCCGCGCTCCGCCGCCACCCCTGGGCCGTCGCCCTGATGGACTCCCGCAAGCGGCCCGGCCCGTCGACCCTGCGCCACCACGACGCCGTCCTCGGAACCCTGCGCGGGGGCGGCTTCTCCGTCCCGATGGCCGCGCACGCCGTCTCGCTGATCGACAGCTATCTGTACGGCTTCGTCATGCAGGAACTCAGCCTGCCGTTCAGCGGCCCGGCGGAGCTGGACGAGGTCGCGGGCGCGATCCTGCGCGAGATGCCCGCCGACGCCTACCCCCACCTCGCGGAGATCGCCACCGAGCACGTACTCAAACCCGGCTACGACTACGCCGACGAGTTCGCCTTCGGCCTCGACCTGATCCTGGACGCGCTGGGTCCGGACGAATGAACTCCGCCATCGGGTGACGCCGGGTGGCGCCGGGTGGTGCCGGGTGACGCGGGCTTCCCGGCGAGCGGGGCGGCTGCGTGGCCGGACAGCGGGGCGCGCTGTGCGCCGGCGGGACGGACTCAGCCGCGCGAGCGCTGCCGCGCCTGTTCCTCGGCGGCGTCGAGCGCGGGTTCGAGTGCGGCGAGCGCGGCGCGGAGCAGGTCCGGCAGTGAGCCCGACGGTACGACGAGCCCGCCGCTCGCGAGGGGCGCGGCCGGAGGCCGGAGCCACTGCTGGAGCGCGATCCGGACCGCGGCGGCCACACCGGCCGCGAGGACGCGGGGAGCGGGTGGGTCCGGGTGGCCGAGGCGCTGGTCGATCGCGGCGGCGAGGGGGTGCTCGATCGCCGCGGCGGCGTCGAGGAACGCGTCGCGCAGCGCGGGACTGGCGCTGATCAGCAGCAGCTCGTCGTGGTCGCGCGGTTCGGTGTACTGCTCCAGGATCGCGTCGGCCAGGGCGTCGGCGAGGCGGACGTGGGTGGGCCGGGCGGACACGGCCGCGGCGATCCGGGACTCCCGTCCGGCGGTGACGGCGGCGACGATCGCCTGTTCGCGACTGGAGAAGTAGTTGTTGTAGGTCCTCGGCGAGACCCCGGCCGCCTCGGCGATGTCGTCGACGCGGACATCGGCGGGTCCGTGTTCGAGGGCCAGCCGGAGTGCCGCCTCGCGCAGGGCCACCCGGGTGGCCCGCTTCTTCTCCTCGCGCAGCCCGGTCCGCCGTGTCGTCATGCCCGCAGCATCCCAGCCGGAGTGCGTGCACGCAAACTTGCGTGCACGCAATATTTGCTTCTACTCTCGGGCCCTCCTCCGGAAAGGACACACGCGTGCGAGCCAAGGGCATCTGCTACGACACCGGCTTCCTCCGCGGCGGCACCAGCTCCCGGGAGCACTTCGACCCCGGGCTGGTCGAGAAGGAGCTGACCGTCATCCGCGACGATCTCCACTGCACCGCCGTCCACCTGACCGGCGGCGACCCGGACCGGCTGGAGCTCGCGGCCTGCCTCGCCGCCGGGCTCGGGCTGGAGATCTGGTTCTCGCCCTACCCGCTGGAGCTGACGACCGACGAGATCCTCGTCCTGCTGGCCGACTGCGCGGAGCGCGCCGAACGGCTCCGGGCGACGGGGGCCGAGGTCGTGTTCGTCACCGGCGCCGAACTGAGCGTCATGAACCACGGGTTCCTCGAAGGCGGCGGCACCGAGGAGCGGCTCGCCTGGCTGCTGGGCGACCCGGCCCGCCGGCCCGAGCGGATCGCCGCGGCCGGTGCCCGTCTCAACGCCTTCCTGCGCGAGGCCGCGGCGGTGGTCCGCGCACGCTTCCACGGCAAGGTCACCTACGCCGCCATCCAGTTCGAGGCCGTCGACTGGGACCTGTTCGACTTCAGGACCTTCGAACTCATCCGTACCGCGGAGGTGGCCGACCGGTTCCGGGACGCCGTGCGCAGCCTCGTCGCACAGCCCGGACCCGTCGCCATCACCGGCTTCGGCACCGCCACCTGGCGCGGCGCGGGTGACGTCGCACCCCGCAGCATGGAGATCCTCGAAACCGACCGGGCGACCGGCGCCCCGCTGCGGCTGGCCGGAGCGTACGAGCGCGACGAGGCCGGCCAAGCGGCCTATCTGGGCGAACTGCTGGAGATCTTCGACAGCGAGGGCGTCGACAGCGCCTTCGTGTTCCTCTTCGCCCTGTACAACCTGCCCCACCGGCCGGACGGTGATCCCCACGACGACCTCGACCTCGCCAGCCTCGGCATCGTCAAGGTCTTCGAGGACCGCCACGGCGACACCTACCCCGGTCTGCCCTGGGAGCCGAAGGCCGCGTTCGCCGCCGTCGCCGACCACTACCGGGACTGAGTCCGCTCCGGACCGGGACGCGGCGGACGGACGGCCCCCCGGATGCCCCCCGGAAGCCCTCCCGTCCCCCGCCGCACCGGACCGCCCGGCCCGCGAGGTATCAGGTCGCCCGCCCGGCCCGCCGCCCCGCACCCGTCAGTCGAGCGGGCGCCCACCCCGTCGAGCGGGCGCCCACCCCGTCAAGCGGGCAACCCCAGGTCCACGACCGCGCTGATCTCCACGAGCTGCCCCGGGAAGGTCAGTTCGGCGACGCCGACGGCCGTGCTGGCCGGGTGGTGGGTGCCGAAGTACGCACGGTTGCCGTCCGCCATCTCCGTCGCGTGGTGGCGGAGGTCCACCACGTACAAGGTCTGGGAGACGACCTGGTTCCGGGTGGCGCCGTAGTGGTCCAGGACCCTGTCCAGGTTGACGTGGGTGCGGCGGAGCTGGGCGGGGAAGTCGTCCGCGTGCGCGAACGCGCCCGCCGCGTCGAACGCGAGCTGTCCGGAGACATGGATCAGCGCGCCCGACCTGATCGCCTGCGCGTAGCCGAAGTCGTCCTCGGCCGGGAAGCGGTGGTGGAAGACATCGGGAGTGGACATGGCGTCCGTCCTTCCTTCGCTCTCTTGTGGTTACTCGGAAACCATAGGAGAGTGAGCCTTGACCTGGAAGAACGCACTTTTCGGTGACTGGGGAACCTGATGGTGACCAAGCAACAGCTCAAGGGACTGCCCGAGGACGCGGACCTGCGGCGCGCGGACTCCCTGGCGCGGGAGATCTTCTCGGACGTCGCCAACAAGTGGGCGCTCCTGATCATCGAGGCGCTCGGTGACGGCACGCTGCGCTTCAGCGAGCTGCGGAACGAGGTCGAGGGCATCAGCCACAAGATGCTCACCCAGAACCTGCGCATGCTGGAACGCAACGGCCTGGTCCACCGGAAGGTGCACCCGACCGTGCCGCCGCGGGTCGAGTACACCCTGACCGGGCCGGGCCGGGGCCTGCGCGCCACGGTCGACGCGATGTGCGGCTGGACCCACCAGAACCTCGGTCATATCGAGGACGCGCGCCACCGCTTCGATTCCTGACCCGGTCCCGGGCGGGAAGAAGCGGTAGGCGCGCGTCGGCCACCGGCTGGGGTCCGGTCACCGGACCCGGTGACCGGACTCCGGTCACCGGCGTGACCGGTCGGAGGCTCAGTCGGAGAAGTTGGTGCCCAGCCAGGGGGAACCGGCCGTCGAAATGCCCACGGTGGTCACATAGATACCGGCGGGGGACGTCAGCGTCCCGTTGGCCTGGGAGCGCAGGGTGAACACCGCGCCGTTGCCGCCGTCCTCGCCCGGCGCTCCGACGATCACGTCGCCGCGGCGGTCACCGTTGAGGTCGTCCACATGGACCTCCGAGCCGAACCAGTCCTTGGTCTCGGAGTGGTTCGGGACGCCCGTCGTGTCCTGGTTGAGGACGCGGGCGCCCGCCGTGCTGATGCCGGAACCGTTGGCCGCGCCGTACAGGACGGTGACCGTGCCCTGGTCCTTGCCGCCCGCCAGATCCTCACCAGCCGCGCCGATGACCAGGTCGAGCCGCTTGTCGCCGTTGACGTCCCCGAGATCCAGCTCGCCGCCGAAGGCGTCCTGCTTCTCGCTGCCGCCGGGGACCCCGCTGGTGTTCTGGGTGAACGACTGCCGCGCCCCGTGCGCCGGGCCCGAGCGCGTGCCCTTGGCGATGATCACCTTGCCGCCCAGCGCGGCACCCGCGATGCCGTTGTCCCAGTGGATGCCCAGGACGATGTCCTGGATACCGTCGTTGTCCGTGTCGCCGACATCGGTGATCAGGCCTGCCGGGAGCTTCTGGGCGCCGGAGGTGGTGGCTCCGCGCGACGAACCGGGCAGCCAGTAGTTGGCGTTGTACCCGTCGCGAGTGGAGTACCCGTTGACGAGCAGGTCCTCGCGGCCGTCGCCGTTGGCGTCGCCGGAGTGCAGATTGTGGACCCCGGTGTCCTGGCCGTCCTGGATCGCCGGAGTGACGGTGTAGCGGCCGGCGGGCTTGGCCGAGCGGTTGAAGCCGCCGCGCAGGATGTCGACGGTGGCGGAGCCGCGGGAGGAGATCGCCAGGTCGTCCTTCCCGTCCTTGTTGAAGTCGGCCGCCTCCAGACCCATGGCGAAGTGGTCGTGCTTGGTGGGGCGCGGGTCGGCGACGGTGGAGCCCTTCTTGAGGCCCGAGGCGGAGCCCCACATGATGATGAGGGTGCCGCCGTCCTTGTCGCTGCCCATGTCCTCGCCCAGGGCGCCGATGGCGAGGTCGTCGTAACCGTCGTTGTCGAAGTCGCCGTACGTCGTGTCGCCGCCGAAGAAGTCGTTCTTCTCGGCCGTACCGGGGACCCCGGCGGTGTTCTGGCTGATCGCGACCTTGCGGGTGTCCGAGCGGCCGCCGTAGATGATGACGACCTGTCCTGCGGCGGCCTTGCCCGCGACGGTGGCCCGGCTGGCGGAGACGGCGACGTCCGCGTAGCCGTCCTTGTTGAAGTCCGCGTCGGAGGCGGCGACAGGAGCGGCGGCAGCGGGGCCGGCCGCGAAGGTGAGGAGCCCGCCCGTCAGTGCGGCCACGGCGGCCGTCGCGAGGGCGGGTCTTATGCGCTGGTGCATACGGATCTCCTGCGGTGGGGACGCCCTCTCGGGCGTCCGGGTCATTCGTGCGGGCGTCGCCCGTCGTCGAAGTAGCCGCCCGCCCACGTGCGCCCGGGGTACCGCCCGGTATCGGCGGGGTCCCTGAGACGCACGGGTGTTCGGCGTAAGAGGGACTTCCGAAGGGGGGCGAGGGTTGTAGGGGAATCTGAGGGAACGTCGGGGAATTTCGGTGATCCGTCCCGGGGCCGGTCGGCGCGGTGAGCCGGAGCGGGAGCCGTGCGGCAGCACCAGGGTCCTGGACGGGGTGCGTGCCGTCGGCCCCACCCGGTCCGACGGCACCCCCCGAACGCCCCCACAGAGCCGTTGTGTTGTGCGACGGCGCGGCATCGCTGGAATAGTGGCTGCGGGCGGCCTGTCGGCGGTCGACGGGCGTGCCGCTGGAGCAGGGGGGATCGGCGTGACACGAGCGTGGAAGGTCACGGTCATTGTGCTGGGGGCGGCGGGAGTGGTCTCCACGCCGTTGATCTGGCTGTTGGACGGCCCCGGCGCGGGACAGCTGGTCGGCGCCTCCGTGCAGGCCGGTGCCGGTGTGATGGCCCTGGTCTGGGCACTGTTCCAGCGGTCGGGGGACGGCCCGGACGACTCGGCGACCCGCACCGGGACGGCGGACGCGAGCGGCGGCGGGACGGCCGTCACGGGTATCCGGCGTCCGCAGGGCCGTGGCGGCGGATCGGCGAAGGCGGAGGACACCGGGAACGCCACCGCGTCCGGCGCGGGCAGCAGCGCGGTCACCGGTATCGACTACACCTGAGCGGCCTGCCGGGGGAGCAGATGTGAAGAGGGAACGACCGCGTGGCCCGGGCAGAAGCACTCGGCCTGACGCCTCCGCCGGTGCCCCGGAGGTCACGGTGTCCGGTACCGGCGAAGCCGTGGCGGCCTCCGGCAGTACGGCCGTGACCGGCTTTCGCGGCCCGGCACCGGGGACCGGACAGGCGCCCGGGGGTCCGGTGAGCGTGTCCGGTACCGGGGACGCGAACGCCACCGACGGCGGAGTCGCCAGCACCGGTCATATGCACATCGACACCTTGAACGTGGTTCAGCGCGCGCCCCAGGAACCTGCTCCGTGGCCGCACCAGGTCGGTGTCATCCCGCTCCGGGCGCGCTCGTTCCAGCATCGTGGTGCGGTGGATCAGTTGGCCACGAGGATCGACGGTGGCGGTACGGCTGTGCTGTCCCAGGTCCTGACCGGTATGGGCGGGGTGGGGAAGACCCAGCTCGCCGCCGACTACGCCAGTACCGCGTGGGAGTACGGCGGTCTGGACGTGCTGGTGTGGGTCACCGCGAGTACCCGGGAGGCCGTCGTGGCCGGGTACGCGCAGGCCGGTGTCGAGCTGTGCCGGGCCGATCCGGGTGATCCGGAGCGGGCCGCGCGTTCCTTCCTGGCCTGGCTCACCCCCAAGGCCGGGACGCGGCCGTGCCGGTGGCTGATCGTCCTGGACGATGTCACCGACCCCGCCGACCTGCGCGGACTGTGGCCCCCGGCAGGCGGACACGGCCGCACTCTGATCACCACCCGCCGACGGGACGCCGCTCTCGCCGGGGACGGCCGCCGCCTGATCCAGGTCGGCGTGTTCAGCGAGAGGGAAGCCCTCACCTACCTCGCGACCTCCCTCGCCGCCCACGACCGCACCGAGCCCGCCGACCAACTGGACGCCCTGGTCCGCGAGCTGGGACACCTTCCCCTGGCCCTCGCGCAGGCCGCCGCCTACCTCATCGACTCCGGCGACACCGTGGCCACCTACCGGGAACTCCTCGCCGACCGCACCACCACCCTCACCGACACGGCTCCCGACGCCCTGCCCGACGACCAGGCCCTTCCCCTGGCAGCCGCCTGGTCCCTCTCCGTCGAGCGCGCCGACACCCTGCGCCCCGTCGGCCTGGCCCGTCCCATGCTCCAACTGGTCGCCATGCTGGACGCGAACGGCATCCCCCACGACGTACTCACCAGCCCGCCGGTCCTGGCCCACCTCGCTACCCCGGACACCACCGGGCAAGGAGGCCCGGTATCCGTTCGGGACGCGGTCCACGCCCTGCGGGCCCTGCACCGGCTCAGCCTCCTCGACCACACCCCCGAAACCCCGCACCAGGCCGTCCGCGTCCACCAGCTCATCCAGCGCGCCACCCGCGACACCCTGACCGCCGAGCGGTTCGACCGCATCGCACGCACCACAGGTGACGCGCTCATCGCTGCCTGGCCCGCCATCGAACGCGACACCGGTTTCGCCCAGACCCTGCGTGCCAACGCCATCGCTCTCGCCGGCTGTGCCGAGGACGCCCTCCACCGGCCGGACGTGCACGCGGTGCTGTTCCGTACGGGCTACAGCTACGGATCGAACGGCCAGTTGGTCGCGGCTCGCGACCACTACCAGCACCTTGCCGGGACCATCCGCCACCACTTCGGCGCGGACCACCCCGCCGCATTCGGCGCCCGTAACGATTTCGCCTTCTGGCGAGGTCAGGCGGGGGACGCGGCCGGAGCGGCGGAGACCTTCGCCGAGTTGCTGGCCGATCACGTCCGGCTCTTTGGCCCGGTTCACCGGGGCACCCTCGCCATTCAGGGGAACCTCGCCCGGATGCGGGGGGAGGCGGGGGACGCGGCCGGAGCGGCGGCGGCCTTCGCCGATCTGCTGAAGCGCATGGTGCGTGTGCTGGGTGAAGATCACCCCGACACCTTCACCACCCGAAGCCACCTTGCCAGGATGCGCGGGGAGACGGGGGACGCGGCCGGAGCGGCGGAGGCCTTCGCCGCACTGCTGGCCGACCGGGTCCGGGTACTGGGTGAAGATCACCCCGCGACGGTCACCACCCGGAACAACCTCGCCGCTTGGCGAGGTCAGGCGGGGGGCGCGGCCGGGGCCGTGGATGCTTTCGCCGCGCTGCTGACCGACCGTGCCCGGGACTTGGGCGTAGACCACCCCGACACCCTCATCACCCAGGGGAACCTCGCCTCCATGCGGGGGGAGGCGGGGGACGCGGCCGGAGCTGTGGAGGCCTTCGCCGACCTGCTCAAGCGCATGGTGCGTGTGCTGGGTGAAGACCACCCCGACACCTTCACCACCCGGAACAACCTCGCCGCTTGGCGCGGGCAGGCGGGAGACGTGGCCGGGGCCGTGGATGCTTTCGCCGGGTTACTGGCCGATCGTGTCCGGGTTCTTGGTGAAGATCACCCGGACACGCTCATCACCCGGGGGAACCTCGCCGGCATGCGCGGGCTGGCCGGGGACGCGGCCGGGGCCGCGCAAGCCCTCACCGACCTGCTGGAGCACATGACACGGGTGCTGAGCGAGAACCACCCGCATCTACGGATTGCCCGGGTCGGACTCGACTACTGGCGCGGCCAGGCCAAGAGGAACAAGCGGCGCCGATAGCGCGCTGCCGGGCGGACCGAGGACGAAGCTGTCGACCGTCGCCCCGGATCGATCAAGTGCCGTCCGGCCGGGTTTCGGCGCCCGTGTGTCGGCGCCGCGTCACGTCCGGTGGCGGGCCGGGCGGGCGGGGCGAGATCCGGTGCACCATACGTGGTGCTGACAGCCCGTCCCTTAGTCTCGTCAGGGGAGACGCCGGACGCCATGGGTGTCCGCACCGGGGGAGGCGATCGTGTTCGGAAGAGGTGCGCAGGTGCTCGCGGGCGCCATGGCGGTGGCCTGTGTGATGCTCCTCGGGCCCAGTGCGCCGAGCGGTGCCCTCGTCGCCAGGCCGCTGCCGGACGGGGCCGCCGGGGAGGTCGTCCCGAACCGGGTCATGACGTGGAACCTCTGCAACCCCTGCGACGTGAGCGACCTCGACCGGGCGGCGGAGATAGCCACGTACGCGCCCCAGGTCATCGGTCTTCAGGAAGCCTGCGAGGGTGACGTCAGAAGGATCCGCGACTATCTGGAGAGCCTTTACGGGCTGGTCTACCACGTCGAGTACGGCGCGGTGCTCCAGCACCGGGGCCGTTGCGGCGGGGTGCCGTGGAGTCCGGGCGGCTTCGGCCAGGCGATCCTCTCGGCGGCGCCGATGGAGGACCGCGTCGCCGTGGAGTACCCCGACGGCGGTTCCGAGGACCGCGGATACATAGCGGTCACCACGATGGTGGGCGGCCAGCCCGTCCGGGTCTTCAACACACACCTCGCCCAGCGCCGCCAGGAGGCGATACGGGCGGGCCAGACCGGGGTGCTCGCCAAGGAGGTCGCCAAGCACGAGCGCGCTGTCGTCCTCGGGGACTTCAACGCGGTGCCGCAGTCGCCCGAGCTCACCGGGATCTGGACGCTCGCCGAGGACACGGACCCCCGCTGCCGTCCCGAGCCCACCGGCGAGGGCGTCTGCGGGGTGACCACCGACTGGCAGAGCAAGTTCGACTACGTGTTCCTGCGGGGCATCACCTCGCTCGAACACGACGTCCACCCCAGCGCGTACTCGGACCACCATCTGGTCGCGGCCGACGTGGACCCGACGGTAGAGGTCGCAGGGGCAGGGGCAGGGGCAGGGGCAGGGGCAGGGGCAGAGGCAGAGGCAGAGGCAGAGGCAGGGGCAGAGGCAGAGGCAGGCGCGGCGGGCTGACGGAGGCGGTCGGCGCCGGTCGCCCCGGCATCCGCATCCCCCGCCCTCGCCGCCCCCTCCGGCCCGGCGGCCCGGGTGTCCCTAGAGCTCCCACCACCAGGCTTCGAGCTCATGGTGACCGGCGAACTCCACGGGGACCGCGTACGGCGACCGCCGTGCGACGGACAGCGCGCCGGTGCGGCGGACCACGGCCCGCAGATCCCGTACGGCGGGCATCTCCGCGAGCTCCCCGACATCGGAGGGGCACCCGGCCGGGCCGCTCACCAGGGTCTCGCAGCCGAACGCGTACCAGAGGCCGATCAGATCGTGGTCCCGCTCCTTCTCGGCGGCGACGGCGATCTCACGGACCACGTCGATCAGCGGGGTCCGGCGCGGCGGGACGGCGTCGGGTCCGTGGAGTTCACCGGCGTCGGCCATGCGCCGCCACAGCGCGGTGCCCGCGTCGCAGTAGAGGAACGGCGGGTCGACGTAGCCGTCCTCCAGCCAGGATGCGTAGCCGTCGAAGCCGGGCGCGTCCTCGTCGAACGTGCGCAGACCGGTGAACTCCGTCAGGGCGCCGAAGTACGCGCTCCGCTCGGCGTGGTCGGGGTGCCGCTCGACCGGGAAGCGGTACGTGAACCCGCGCCGCAGCAAGATGTCCATCACCCGGAAGTGCGTGAACGAGCAGTCGTACCCGCCCTGGAACCCGTACAGCGCCGCGAACCGGTCCCGCACCCGTGGATCGTCCGGCCCGGCATGGCCGTCCAGGACCCGCACCGAGTCCGCGACCAGGTCCTCGATCACATGCATGGACAACGGATGCCCCCTCCTTGAGCCACCGGCGACGCGCACAGCCCTGGCCGGGTGCGAGGCGTACGTGAACGCGGCGGTACGTACGCACCCGCCCTCGTGCGCGAGCGTCCCGCATCCAACCACCCCCCACCGAGCCTCCGCCAACGCGAGGAAGCGCGCGGGCCCGAGGCGGTGTCGGTGGGCGGGGCTATCGTGCGGGGCACCCGATGCCTTCCGGGCCGGATACCGGTTTGCCGGGCGGACACCGGTCAGGTCCCGCGCCGTTGCCCCGAGGAGGCACCCGATGGGCGCTCGTTCGTTCATGCTGGCGGCACGGATACCGATGTCGCGCGACGGCTTCGACGCGTGGCTGCGCACACCCCTGCCCGGCCTCGGCATCATCGAGAACCCGTCCGCGATGTACGCGGGGTGGGCCGTCGACGGCGCCGACCCCGACTGGGACATGACCGCGCTCGCCGCCCACTACCCGCAGGCGGTGGCCGGAATCCGCGCCGACCGGGACAAGACCCCCCAGCAACTGCTCGCCGCCCGCGCCGCACGGGGCGACGACCTGCTCCGCCACCGTGACGAGGCGCTTGAGGTCTATCTGTACGACTACCACGGCGAGGAGACCCGCACCCGGACCGACCTCCTGATGCTGGCCGGTGCGGGCCGCTTCGCGCACCCCGGCACCGAAGCGCCGGTCATGTACTGGGGCGGCGACATCGACCCCGGTCTCCCCATGCCCGGTGAAGAGCCCCTCGCGGTCCTGCTCGTCACCAGCACCCGGGCCCGCTTCGTCGCCACCTACCCGCTCGACGCCCTGATCGCGGACCTGACCCCCGTCGAGGCCGACTTCCTCACCCTGAC
Source organism: Streptomyces uncialis (assembly GCF_001905345.1). GTDB lineage: Bacteria > Actinomycetota > Actinomycetes > Streptomycetales > Streptomycetaceae > Streptomyces > Streptomyces uncialis. The sequence continues at coordinate 390,852 of NZ_LFBV01000008.1, read as the reverse complement.
CGGCTACGGCCACCCCGAGAACCCCAGCGGCACACCAACCCTTGCACCATGACAAGTCGCGGGGGGACGAACCCGGGCGGGGCCCAGGAAGTTCACCGGCGCCGCTTGCTGCCCGATACGGCTTCGGGCGCCTCACCGTGTTCCAGATACGCGGTCAGGCCGCTCGCGCGAGCCTGGAACCCGGCGTTGATCCTGCGCACGAGGCGGGGGACGGTGAGCTCCGGCAACCGTTCGGCGTGGTGGAAGCCGTAGCCGCGCAGCTCGTCGGCCTGAAGCCTGATCCGACGGCGGTGATCCACGCCGAGCAGGCCCCCGTCGAAGAGGTAGAGCACCTTGTCCCCCTCCCCGGGGCTGGGCGCCCAGTCGACCACGAGCAGCCGGCCGATACGCGGTGTGATGGCCAACTCCTCGCGGACCTCGCGCACACAGGCTTGCAGGGGCGACTCGTTCCGCTCGACATATCCACCCGGAACGTCCAGATGGTCCTTGTAGGACGGCTCGACAAGCAGGACACGACCGGCTTCATCGAAGAAGAGGGCGCCCGCTGCCATACGGGGGTGGGCCATCTTCGCCTCATGCTCGTTCACAGCCCGGACTCTAACCGCCCGCGAGAACGCGAAGCCTGCGGGCCGGTTCGGCAATGGCCGGGACGGCATGCGTCATGACGATGAGCCGGTGGAACGCGCCCAGGGCCGTGAACCCGAGCTGGACGCGCTCGCGTTGGTCCGCACCCCGGACGACCTGGACGGCCTGGCCGGTCCGCACGCGGACTACCTGGAGCCGGTCGTACGCCGCTACACGCGGGTGCCGTCGCGGCACGAGGGCTGACGGGCTGAGCGTCGGTGCGACCCGGCCCGGGTGCCCGTTCAGTCGTCCAGGTCGATCACGAAGTCCACGACGGTGGTGTCGCCGCGCCGGACGATCGGGTGAGCGACCTCCACGACGCGGCCGGTGTCCGCGATATGGCGCCGGGTGTATCGCAGAACCGGAACACCCGCGCCGATACGCAGGACCGCCGCTTCGTGCTCCGTCGGCATGGCCGCCGTGAACGACTCGGTGACCTGCTTCACGCTGATCCCCAAGGTCGCGAGCTGCGCCCGGGTGCCGCCCGGCCAGGGTTCGTTGATGGGGTCCGCGACGGGTGTGCCGGCCACGTCCGACCAGCGCACGTAGCTGGTGCTCATCTGGGTGGGCTGGTCGTTGTCGTGGAACACGAAGTGCCTGGCGAGCAGCCGCTCCCCGGGCTCACAGCCGAAGAGCGCGGCCAGCTCCGCGTCCGCCCGCACCTGCTCGAACCGCTTGTCGAGTCGGTACTCGGACCAGTCGATCCCCTGGTCCCGGGTGTACGGGGTGGACGGTCCCGTACCTCGCGCGGTCCGGTACCGGTCGGCGTGCTCGCTGGTCATCGTCCTCGGGCGGGTCCTGAGGCCGCGTACGTGGTGAACGCCGCCCAGGTGGTGGGTGCGAGTGCCAGTTCCGGGCCGGTGGTGTTCTTGGAGTCACGGACGTGGACGGTTGCGGGACATGCGGCGACCTCCACGCACGCGCCGCCTTCGTCACCGCTGTACCTGGACCTGTGCCAGCGGTACGCGGTCTCCACGCACTGCCCGCCCTGGTCGCCGCTGTGGCTCGACCTGAACCACGTGTACGACGCTTCGAGGCATTCGCCGCCTTCGTCGCCGCTGTGGGTCGACTTGAACCAGTCGCGTTCCGTGGTCATGGCCACTCCGTCCGACGACGCCGCCTGTCTGCTTCGACTGTGACGGCGTCGCGACGGGTTGCCAACCATGTCCTTTCGGACGATGTACGGCTGCGCGGTTCAGCCTTCGGCCGCGTACGTGGTGAACGCCGCCCACGTGCTGGGCGCGACCGCCAGTTCCGGGCCGATGGGGTTCTTCGAGTCACGAACGTGGATCGTGTCCGGGCAGGCGGCTATCTCGACGCAGGCGCCGCCTTCGCTACCGCTGTAGCTGGACTTGTGCCAGGTGTAGGCGGTCTCAAGGCACTGGCCGCCTTCGTCGCCGCTGTAGCTCGACTTGAACCACTGACGTGCGGTGCTCATTGATCCCCCAGGAGATCGTCCAGAAGGTCCCGGGACCTCTCGACGGAGAGGGCCTGAGTCCGCAGCATTGCATATTTGCGCGAGAGGATGGACACCGTCTCCGGGTCGGAGATCCACTGGCTTCCACGCTGCGTCTCCGCGTACGCCAGGTGCTGGTGATCGGATGTCTCCAGCATGATGAACGGGCCGTCCAGCCCGGCATGTGAGGGGCTGTCCATCGGCATGAACTGGAGTGCCACGGTGGGGAGCCGCGAGCACTCCAGCAGATGGCTGAGCTGCCCCTTGTGCATGGCCGGGTCGCCCAGCGAGAGGCGCAGCACCGGTTCCCAGATCACGAAGCTGACCGTCGGAGGGTTCTTCCGGTGGAGTATCTGCTGGCGCTCCATTCGGCCAGCCGTCTTCGTCTCGATCTCGGACTCCTCGTAGGCCGGAATCCTGTTACGCAGAACCGTGTTCGCGTACTTCTGGGTCTGGAGCAGGCCCGGGAGTACCTGGTTGTCGTACCAGGACAGCGTCACGGCCTCCCGCTCATGGGCCATGTACTGCTCGGCCCACATGGGGAACTGGTCGATCTCGGGGAGGTTGTCCACGCCGATGAACAGCAGGCCCTTGGTGTCGAGGGTGCGGTCCAGCAGTTCCGCGATGTCCGGCTTCAGGGGACGGCGGCCCTGTTCGATCGAGGCGATCGTCTCCTCGTCGAGGCCCACTTCCCCCGCGAGGGTCCGCTGTGTGTAGCCTGCGGCGACGCGGGCCCCGGCCAGCTGCTGGCCGAGCATCTTCATCGATGTGGTGTTCTTGGCACGTTTCCTGGGGCTCATGAGGTCCCAACTTTCACTGGCAGCCCGGACTCCTTTGTCCCACCCCGTACTTGACAGCGGTACGGGGCGACTCACTGCACCACGGTAATCACGCTCCGCAATCTTTGCCATGTGAACGAGTCAACTCAACTGAGCCTCACCCGATCGAAGTTCTTCCTGGGTGAGCTGCAATCCGTCCGTGCCGCGCGGGAGTTCGCGCGGGCGCTGCTCCGTGAGTGGGAGCTGTCCGGGCTCCACGGGTCCGTGGTCCTGTGTGTGAGCGAACTGGCCACCAACGCGCTGCTGCACGGCGCTCCGCGCGACGACGGGTTCTGGCTGCGGGCCGGGTACGACGGGGCGGTGTTGCGCGTCGAGGTGCGGGACGGGGGCGCGGGGGTGCCGTGTGTGGGAGAGGGGGTGCCGGACGAGTCGGGGCGGGGGCTGATGCTCGTCGCCGCGTCGAGTGACGCCTGGGGTGTGGACCGGGACCCGGACGGGAGCGGAAGCGGCAAGGCCGTGTGGTGCGAGTGGAAGGTGCCCTGACGCGGTCCTGTCCCCTTCGGTGTGGACCCGATCGTCCGGATCGGGGGCCGGGTCAGCCCAGTGCAGCGTCCAAGTGTTGCTGTACGGGCTCGAACAGTCCGTACGGGACGTACTGGGGAATCTCGTCATGGGTGACCCAGGCGAACGCGTCCAGCTCATCGGCGTCCGCGACATGCGCTGTACCGCTGACGACCTCACACACCGTGTAGGACATCAGCCGTCCGGTCGCCGGATGGACGCGCTCGCCGAGCGGTTTGAGGGCCTTCACCTTCAGCCCGGTCTCCTCAAGGGTCTCCCGTACGGCCGCGTCCTCGCGTGATTCACCGGGCTCGACCTTCCCGGCGGGGAACTGCCAGGAGAGTCGGCCCTCACTGACCCGACGCCGCACCAACAGCACTCGGTTGTCGTGCACGATGATGGCCGCCGCGACCCCGGGCCGCTCGTCAGCGTTCTGCTGTGTCACGTCTGCTCCTCCAGGACTGCCAGGACTGCCAGGACTGCCAGGACGGGGGAGATCGTATCGACGGGGACGAAGCGGGGCGCCGACTTTCCGGGCACCCGCATCACGTCCGCATCCACCCCCCTTCGGCGTGGACCCGATCGTCCGGATCGCGGAACGGTGGGTGTAGGTGGCATGCGTCTCGTTAGGGTGCCCGGCACAGCCGCCGGGGCCGGACGGGCCCCCGTAACCTCAGGAGTCACCGTGCGGAACGTCGTGGAACCGCCTCCCCTGGCCGCGCGGGTCGCCCGGACAGGCGGCTCACCCGTGCGGGACATCCTCGCCGTGACCTCGCGGCCCGAGGTCGTGAACTTCGCGGGCGGACTCCCCGCGCCGGAGCTGTTCGACCACGAGGGCGTCGCCGCCGCGTTCCGCGACGTGCTCGCGGAGAGCTCCGGGCGGGCGCTCCAGTACGCGACCACCGAGGGCGAACCGGGGCTGCGGGCCGCGCTCGCGGAGCGGACGACCGTCCGGGGGCTGGCCACCGGGGCGGACGACGTGCTGGTGACCACCGGGTCCCAGCAGGGGCTCTCCCTGCTCGCGGGCGCGCTGATAGACCCGGGGGACACCGTCCTCGTGGAGCGGCCGTGCTACCTCGCGGCGATCCAGGCGTTCGCGTTCGCGGGCGCCCGGATCGTGGCCGTGCCGGGGGACGGGGACGGGGTCGACCCCGGGGCGCTGGACCGGCTCGCCGCCGCGCACCGGCCGAAGCTGTTCTACTCCGTGCCGACGTTCCAGAACCCGACCGGCCGGACGATGCCGCTCGCCCGGCGGGAGGCCGTCGCGGAGGTGGCGGCGCGGCGCGGGCTGTGGCTCGTGGAGGACGATCCGTACGGGGAGCTGCGGTTCGAGGGGGAGCGGGTGCCGTGGATCGCGTCGCTGGAGGCGGCGGCCGACCGTACCGTGCTGCTCGGCAGTTTCTCGAAGGTGATGGCGCCGGGCCTGCGGCTGGGCTGGCTGCGGGCGCCGGGCGCGCTGCGGCGGGCCTGTGTCGTGGCGAAGCAGTCCGCCGATCTGCACACCCCGACCGTCAACCAGCTCGCCGCGGCCCGCTATCTCGCGGACCGGGACCTGGACGCCCATGTGCGGACGGTCGCCGCCGCGTACGGGGAGCGCCGGGACGCGCTGCTCGGCGGGCTGGCCGACGCGCTGCCGGAGGGTTCGGTGTGGAACCGGCCCGAGGGCGGGATGTTCGTGTGGGCCCGGCTGCCGGACGGTGAGGACTCGGGGGCCCGGCTGAAGGAGGCCGTCGCGCACGATGTGGCGTACGTGCCCGGGGCGCCGTTCCACAGCGACACCCCGGACCCGGCGACCCTGCGCCTCTGCTTCGTCACGCACACCCCGGACGAGATCCGGGAAGGGCTGCGACGGCTCGGCAAGGTGTTCCGCTGAACGTCACGGCTTCGGCGCGGATCACTCCGTGCTGGTGCGCGTCACATCACGTCACTCACCAGACTTACTTCACTTCACTTCACTTCGTGGAGTTTTCCGGTGCCCACATCGAACACAAATCCGCGTGCGCTCTTATGGGTGATAAAAGGGCTCGCCTTGATGCGGCGAATGGACTGCCGTACGTCCTCGTCCAGATCCGTGAACGACTCCGGGGACCAGAACGGACGCATTCCGACCTCGTGCTGGATGTCCGTCTTGAACTCGTCATCGGTGAACGTGAGCATTCCGCAGTCCGTGTGATGGATGAGGAGGATGTGGCGGGTGCCCAGCAGCCGCTGGCTGATCACCAGGGAGCGGACGGCGTCCTCGGTGATCGCGCCGCCCGCGTTGCGGATGATGTGGGCGTCGCCCTCGCGCAGGCCCAGGATCGAGAAGATGTCGAGGCGTGCGTCCATGCACGCCACGACCGCCAGCCTGCGCCTCGGGGGGAGGGCGAGGGGCCCGGAGAACGCCGCCGCATAGGTCTCGTTGTTCCCCAGGAACTCATCTGTCACAGTCAATTCGTGCCTCGCATTCGATGACGGCCGGCCCCCTGAATTCCACACGCCCCAGGGTGCCGTACCGCTGTGGCGGGGACACCGTAGCGGGCGGTAAATCGAACAGGAAAGAAGCGGCGTCAATGCGTACACAGGACCGCAACGCCCGGCAATACTGCCGAAATGAAAGGGCGCGGACGGGGGAGCGCGCTCCGGCGTGGGAGGCCGCGCACACGCCACAGGGGGCGCCCGGAGGCGCCCCCTGTGAAATGTGTACTCCGTGGCTGCTGGGTTACAGCCGCTCGGGGGTCCGGATGCCCAGCAGCTCCATACCCTGGTGCAGGGTGGCCGCCGTGATCTCGCAGAGGAACAGCCGGTTCCCGACCTGCTCGGGGGTGTCCGCCTTGAGGACCGGGCACTTGTCGAAGAACGTCGTGTAGTGCGACGCGAGCTGGTAGAGGTACGCGGTCAGCTTGTGCGGGGCGTACTCCTTCGCCGCCTCCGTGACCGCCTCGCCGAACTGGTCCAGATGCAGCCCGAGCGCGCGCTCGGCGTCCTCCAGCGTCAGCTCCGGGTGCGCGACCGGCTTGGCCTCGCCCGCCTTGCGCAGGATCGAACGGTTCCGGGCGTACGCGTACTGGAGATACACACTGGTGTCGCCGTGCAGGGACACCATCTGGTCGAGGTCGAACTTGTAGTCACGGCTCGCGGACGTGGACAGGTCCGCGTACTTCACCGCGCCGATGCCGACCTGGCGGCCCCGCTCGCTGATGTCCTCCTCGGAGAGCTGCCCGAGGGTGTCCTTCTCGCGGACGACGGCCGTGGCGCGGTCGATCGCCTCGTCCAGCAGGTCCTCCAGCCGGACCGTCTCGCCCTCACGGGTCTTGAACGGCTTGCCGTCCGCGCCGAGGACCGTGCCGAAGGCGAGCTGCACCGCGCGGACGTCGTCGGTCAGCCAGCCCGCGCGGCGGGCCGTCTCGAACACCATCTTGAAGTGCAGGGCCTGCCGGGCGTCGACCACGTACAGCAGGGTGGACGCCTTGAGGCCGAACACCCGGTCGCGGATCGCCGACAGGTCGGTGGCCGCGTAGCCGTAGCCGCCGTCCGACTTGCGGACGATCAGCGGGGTGGGGTTGCCGTCCGGGCCCTTGACGTCGTCGAAGAACACGCACAGCGCGCCCTCCGAGCGGACCGCGACACCCGACTCCTCCAGGATGCGGCAGGTCTCGTCCAGCATGTCGTTGTACCCGGACTCGCCGACCACGTCGGGGTCGCGGATCTCCATGTCCAGCTTCTCGAAGACCGAGTAGAAGTAGAGCTTCGACTCGTCCACGAAGCGCTGCCACAGCGCCCGGGTCTCCGGGTCGCCCGCCTGGAGGGCGACCACCCGGCGGCGGGCGCGCGCCTTGAAGTCCTCGTCCGAGTCGAAGAGTGTCCGCGCGGCCTTGTACAGCCGGTTCAGGTTGGACATCGCGGTCCGGCCCTCGGCCGGGTCCGCCGCGCCGCCCTGGTGGTCCAGCTCGTGCGGGTGGTCGATCAGGTACTCGATGAGCATCCCGAACTGGGTGCCCCAGTCCCCGATGTGGTGCCGGCGCACGACCGTCTCGCCGGTGAACTCCATCAGCCGGACCGCCGCGTCACCGATGACCGCCGACCGCAGATGGCCGACGTGCATCTCCTTGGCGACGTTCGGCTGCGCGTAGTCGATCACCGTGGTGCCCGGGTGCTCCGCGTGCGGCACGCCGAGACGGCCGCCGTCGTCCGCGAAGCGCGCGGCGAGGTTCGCGGTGATCGCGCGGTCGGTGACCGTGACGTTCAGGAAGCCGGGGCCCGAGACCTCGATCTCCTGGATCACGTCGTCCGCCGGGACGGCGTCCGTGACCCGGCCGGCCAGCTCGCGCGGGTTGGCCTTCGCCTTCTTCGCGAGGGCCAGGATGCCGTTGGCCTGGAAATCGGCCCGGTCGCTTCGTCGCAGCAGCGGGTCCGCGGCGCCGGACTCCGGCAGGGCTGCCTGGAGGGCCGCCGCGAGGCGCTGGTGGACGGAAGCGGAAAGGGACGTGACCGAGGCCATGGAGGGGTGCCGTTCTGCTCGGGTTCCGGAAGGTGCCTTCGGGTGCTGGAAGGCATCTGGGGCAGCCGCCGCCGCTCGCCCCACGGCCGGGCCGGGAGGAGTGCGCACGGCTACAGGCTCCGAGTATCCCACGCGCCCCGCGCCCGCTGAAAAGCCGTTTTCGCCCTTGCGGCGGTAGCTGGGAGAATGGGGCGGACCGCTCTCGTACCACCGCGCCCGACCACGCCGCCGCCCACCGTGCGAGCGGGCCGGGCGGACGGTACGAGGACGGAACGGCGGACCGCCCCACCGGCGGCGCCGCAGGGTCAACACTGGGAAAGAAGGACGTGCCGATCGTGGCTCAGAGCAACGAGACCACCGACTGGGTCTCCCGTTACGCGGACGAGGTCATCGAGGCGTCGGAGCGCCGGGCCCCCGGGAAACCCGTCGTCGTCGCGTCCGGTCTCTCCCCGTCCGGCCCGATCCACCTGGGCAACCTCCGCGAGGTCATGACCCCGCACCTGGTCGCGGACGAGATCCGCCGCCGGGGCCGGACCGTGCGCCATGTGCTGTCGTGGGACGACTACGACCGCTACCGCAAGGTGCCCGCCGGGATCGACGGCGTGGACGAGTCCTGGGCCGAGCACATCGGCAAGCCGCTGACCTCGGTGCCCGCGCCGAAGGGCTCCCCGTACGCCAACTGGTCGGAGCACTTCAAGGCCGCGATGACCGAGGCGCTCGCGGAGCTCGGCGTCGAGTACGACGGCATCAGCCAGACCGGGCAGTACACCGCCGGCGCGTACCGCGAGCAGATCCTGCACGCGATGCGCCACCGCGGCGACATCGACGCGATCCTCGGGCAGTACCGCACCAAGAAGGCGCCGCCGAAGAAGCAGCAGAAGCCGCTGGACGAGGCCGAGGTCGAGGCCGCCGAGGGGTCCGGCGCGGCCGGTGAGGACGACGGCTCCACGGCCGCCGGGTACTTCCCGTACAAGCCGTACTGCGGCAACTGCGAGAAGGACTTCACCACCATCACGTCGTACGACGACGACAGCACCGAGCTGGCGTACACGTGCGACGTGTGCGGCTTCGGCGAGACGGTGCGGCTCAGCGAGTTCAACCGCGGCAAGCTGGTGTGGAAGGTCGACTGGCCCATGCGCTGGGCGTACGAGGGCGTGATCTTCGAGCCGTCGGGCGTCGACCACTCCTCGCCCGGGTCGTCGTTCCAGGTCGGCGGGCAGATCGTCGGCCCGATCTTCGGCGGGGAGCAGCCCATCGGGCCGATGTACGCCTTCGTCGGCATCTCCGGCATGGCGAAGATGTCCTCCAGCAAGGGCGGGGTGCCCACCGGCGCCGACGCGCTGGAGATCATGGAACCGCAGCTGCTGCGCTGGCTGTACGCGCGCCGCCGCCCGAACCAGTCGTTCAAGATCGCCTTCGACCAGGAGATCCAGCGGCTGTACGACGAGTGGGACAAGCTCGGCGCGAAGGTCGCGGACGGGTCGGTGCTGCCCGCCGACGCGGCGGCGTACGCGCGGGCCGTCGGGACCGCCGCGGGTGAGCTGCCCGCGACGCCGCGCGCGCTGCCGTACCGGACGCTCGCGTCCGTCGCGGACATCACGGGCGGTCATGCCGACCAGGCGCTGCGGATTCTCGACGAGCTGGACCCGGAGCGTCCGCTGGGTTCGCTGGACGAGGCGCGGCCCCGGTTCGACAAGGCCGAGGCGTGGACGCTGCGGTATGTGCCGAGCGAGGCGCGGACCGTGGTCCGCGGGGAGCCGGACACCGAGCTGCTGGGCTCGCTGGACGAGCGCGGGCGGGAGTCGCTGCGGCTGCTCCTCGACGGGCTCGACTCGCACTGGTCGCTCGACGGGCTCACCGGGCTGGTGTACGGGGTGCCGAAGGTGCTGGCCGGGCTCGCGCCCGACGCGAAGCCGACCGCTGAGCTGAAGGCCGCGCAGCGGGAGTTCTTCGTGCTGCTGTACCGGCTGCTGGTCGGGCGGGACACGGGGCCGCGGTTGCCTACGTTGTTGCTTGCGGTGGGGGCGGGGCGGGTGCGGAAGCTGCTCGCCGGCTAGCGGTTCTCTCCCGCCCACCCACCCCTCGGCCCCGTCCTCCCCAGGACGGGGCCCTTCGCGTTCCCGGGGCGCCCGGGTCCCGGGGTTTCTTGTGCTGGGCGTACTTGTCCCTGTGCCGTCGCTCGTGGGGTGCGCAGTTCCCCGCGGGCCGCCTTCGCTTGCGCTTCCCAGGTCCGTCCGGGTGAACGTACTTGTCCCTGCGCGGGCCGTTCGTGGGTGCGCAGTTCCTCGCGCCCCTGGGTTTCCTGTGCTTGGCCTGCTTGTTCCTGTGCCAGTACTTCGGTGGTTTTGCGCAGTTCCCCGCGCCCCTTAGGTCGTCTCACCTGGGCGTACTTGTTCCTGTGCGGGCCGTTCGTGGGTGCGCAGTTCCCCGCGCCCCTTGGGTCGTCTCACCTGGGCGTACTTGTTCCCGTGCGGGCCGTTCGTGGGTGCGCAGTTCCTCGCGCCCCTGGGTTTTTTGTGCTTGGCGTGCTTGTTCCTGTGTGGGTACTTCGGTGGTTTCGCGCAGTTTCCCGCGCCCCTTGGGTTCCCCACCTGGGCGTACTTGTTCCTGTGCCGATACGTCGTGGGTGCGCAGTTCCTCGCGCCCCTGGGTGGTGCCCCCTTGCGGGCGCTGTTCGGGTGCGGGCCGGTCCTCGTTTTTGCGCAGTTCCCCGCGCCCCTTTGGAGGCGCCACCTGGGGCTGTTCTCCGTCTGCGGGGACGGGGTTGGACCATCCTCCTCGTGCGGGCGCTCGGCTGCGGGAGGGGGTGGGCGGGAATCTCTGCCCGCAGACTCCGATGCTCTTCAGTCGAGTCACGGAACGTCGTACCGAGCGTGTCGGATCGAGGACGGAGAATCCCGACCGGCACCGACCCGAAGAACCGACCGGACGCGCCCCAAAGGGGCGCGGGGAACTGCGCACAACCCACGAGCGACGGCACAGGGACGAAGTGCGCCCAGCCGGACAGACCTCGGACGCGCAAGCGAAGGCGACCCGCGGGGAACTGCGCACAACCCACGAGCGACGGCACAGGGACAAGTGCGTCCCGCCGGACAGACCTGGGAAGCGCAAGCGAAGGCGACCCGCGGACCCCTTTGACTCGCAGCGTGCCGCACCCCCATACTCTCCGCATCGCATCATTCCACTAACTAACTAGTGAAACGGGGGACCTGAATGAGCGGCGATTCCCACCCGTACGCCGTCGAGGCTCTGGACCTGGGCAAGAAGTACCTCCGAGGCTGGGCCCTGCGTGACGCTTCCTTCCGCCTGCCGGCAGGCTGCATCAGCGCACTCGTCGGCCCGAACGGCGCCGGAAAGTCCACCTTCCTCGGCATCGCCGCGAGGCTGCTGCGCCCGACCACCGGCAGCCTGCGCCTCTTCGGCACGGAGGTGAGCGACCCCGCCGCGCTCCAGCGCGTCGCCTTCGTGGACCAGGAACGCCCGCTCTACAAGGGCTTCAGCGTCGCCGAGACCCTGCGCCTGGGCCGGGAGCTCAACCCCCGCTGGGACCAGGCCGCCGCCGAGCGGATCGTGGAGGCCGGCCGGGTACCGCTCGGCGCCCGGATCGGCACGCTCTCCTCCGGCCAGCGCACCCGCGTGGCGCTGGCACTGGCCTTCGGCAAGCGGGCCGAACTCCTCCTCCTCGACGAGCCGATGGCCGACCTCGACCCGCTCGCCCGGCACGAGCTCTCCGCGCTGCTCCTCTCGGAGGCCACCGAACGCGGACTGACCGTACTGATGTCGTCGCACCTCCTCTCGGAGCTGGAGGAGATGTGCGACCACCTGGTCGTCCTCGCCGACGGCCGTCTCCGGATGGCCGGTTACGCGGACCAGCTGATCCCCGCCCACCGGCTCGTCACCGGACTCGCCGACCCGGGCCCCGGCTCCGGTCACGACGACCACGGAGTGCTGCCGCCCGTCTTCACCGAGCGCCACACCGTGATCGAGTCCCGGATCACCGGACGCCAGTTCACCGCCCTGATCCGGCCCGGAACGGACGCCGTCGACGCGTACGAGAGCGTCGAGCCGAGCCTCGAAGAGGTCCTGCTCGCCTATCTGCGCTCCGCCGAAGCGCCCGCGCTGATCACCCCCGGCGCCGATGTCACCGCCCCCGCCACCGCCCCGGCGGCCCCGCAGAAGGGAAGGGCCGCATGAGCGCCCTGACGACCACCGCGGCGCCGAGCGACCGCGCCGCCGCCCCGGCCCGCGGGCTCCTGCGCGGGACGAGCTGGGTGGTGTGGCGCCGCAACCGCACCGTGCTGCTGCTGCTGATCGGCGTCACCGTCCTGTTCGCCGGGTACTCCGTGTACCTGCACGGAATGCTCGCCGACTTCCTGGCGTCGCCGCAGGCCGCCGCCAAGCCCGGCCAGCTGCTGCCGCACCACGAGGAACGCATGGGCACCGCCTTCTTCCTGCTCGCCTTCCTGCCGGCGATCCTCGGGGTGTTCCTCGGCGCCCCGCTGCTCGCCGCCGAGCAGGAGCACAACACGCTGCGGCTGATCACCACGCAGTCGGTCGCGCGCCTGCGGGTCGTCATGACGATGCTGGCCCTGCCGCTGCTGGTCGTCGCCGTCACCACGGCCCTGATGTCGGTGGCCTTCACCTGGGTGTGGCGTTCGGTGGACACCCGTTTCTCCCACGGCAACTGGTGGACCAGCGACGTCATCGCCACCACGGGCCCGGTCCCGGTGGCGCTCGCCCTTTTCAGCACCGCGTTCGGCATCCTCGCCGGGGCGGTCCTGCGGCGCTCCGTCGCCGCGATGGGCGTCACCTTCCTCGTACTCGTCCTGGGAGCCCAGACGCTGAAGGACCGGGCGCCGGAATACTTCGTCACCTTCCACCAGCTCACGTACCCCTTGGGCGGGGACGCCCCGGAGCTGAAGTCCGGTGAGATCCAGGTGGACAACTGGGTCGGCAGCGCGGACGGCACCCTGCACGGATGGGGCAAATGCGTCCTGATGACGGAGGCCGAGAGCGACGCGTGCGTGAAGAAGCATGGGATCGTGAACGACGTGATCGACTATGTGAAGCTCGATCAGCTGCCCGGCATCCAGTGGTCCATGACGGCGGTACTGCTGGCGATGACCGCGGCCATGCTCGTCGCCACGGTGTTCTGGATGCGGCGCAAGTCGCTGTGAGGCGGCACGTGGGAAGAACGAAGGGGTGACCATGGTCGAGTTCCGGATCGACCGGCGCAGCGGCATGGCCACGTATCTCCAGATCGTGCAGCAGGTCAAGCAGGCACTGCGGATGGGCATCCTGGTCGAGGGGGACCGGCTGCCCACCGCGGCGCAGGTCGCCGCGTCCACACGGGTCAATCCCAACACCACGCTCAAGGCGTACCGGGAGCTCGAACGCGAGGGGCTGGTCGAGCCGCGGCCCGGGGTCGGTACGTTCGTGAGCCAGTCCCTCGCGCGTCCGCCCTCGGAGGACGGTGCGCGGCTGACCGCGGAGCTCGTCGCCTGGATGGACGACGCACGGGCGACGGGGATGGAACGGGAGGACGTCCAGGCACTCCTGGACGCCACACTGGAGCAACGCTTCCCGCCCCCCTGACCCCCGAACCCCAGGGGCGCCCCAAAGGGGCGCGGGGAACTGCGCAAAGGACGAGAACCGCCCCGCACCCGAAGAGCGACCGCAATGGGGCAGCACCTCAGGGGCGCGGGGAACTGCGCACCCCACGAACGACCTGCACAGGGACAAGCGCGCTCAGCACAGGAAACCCGACCGCACAGGGACAAGCGCGCTCAGCACAGGAACCCGGGGGCACGACCGAGGGTGACCCGGACGCCCCCCCTGCGGCCCGCCCGGAAGGGCCCTGCACCGTTCGATGTACCCCCGTCTCCCCCGCGCGCAGGACGAGATCCCGGGGGCCCCGGGGTCATGCTGGAGGCATGAAAGAGATCTGCGCATGGACCGGCTGGATCGTCGGAATCCAGGGCGGACTGGGTCTGCTCGGACCGGTGTGGGGGGACGGCCCGCAGGGCCTGCTCCACCACTGGTTCGACCTGTCCCCGGCCGCGTACGCCGTCATTCTCGTGGGCGGACTGGCACTCGGCATCTGGGCGGACATCTCCCGCAAGCGGGACAAGGTCCGCGCCGCACGCTGAACCCCGCCGTCAGGCGATGTGCTCCTCGGTCATCTCCGTGTTGAGACGGTCGCCGAAGGACTTCACATAGCGCTTCAGCGCGGCGTCGCTCTCCTGTATCCCGTACGTGGACTTGATGTCCGCGCCGAAGGACGCCGGGGTCGGCATACTGCCCTGGCCCTTCGTCGACTGCCGGAACACCTGGTAGTAGGCGTTCTCCTGCGACATCCCCTCCGGGAAGCGGGAGTCCGGCCGCAGCGCCTCCACGGCACCCTGACCGTCGCCTTGCCCGACGCCCTGCCCGACACCCTCGACGGCCGCGTCGACGGCTTCCCCCAGCCGCGCCTCCGAGGGATCGGGCGCCGTACCGTCCGAGGCCGTGCCGTTCGGAACCGCTCCGTTATAGGCCGCTCCGTTCTGGAACGTACCGTCCGGTACCGGGAAGCCGTTGTCCTGCGGATCCCGTTCCGCCCGTGGGCCCGGGATCGTCCCATGGCCGAGCGGCCGGGTCTGGCCCGGTCCTGACGGGACATGGAACCCCGGCCGCGGCGGCTCCGGCCGTACGTACTCCGGCTGCGGGTACTCCTGACCCCGGTGGCCGTCGCCCTGGTGGCCGTCGCCCCGGAAGCCGTCCTCGAAAGCCTGGCCGTCCTCGTACGCCCGCTGGTCCTCGAACCCGCGTTCGTCCTGGTAGCGGCGGCCCTGCTGGCTCTCGTACTGGTCCTGCTCGTCGTACCACTGCTGGTACTGCGCGGGGGGCTCGTACGACGAGGACGGGTCGTAGCCGCCCTCGTACCGCTGCTGTTGCTGCTGCTGCTTGAACCAGGGGCTCAGGCCCTCCTCCGGCTCCGGCTCGGGTCCGGGGTCGGGTTCCGGTTCCCTGCCGGGCTCCGTGCCCGGCTCCGCGCCGGGTTCCGGTGCGCGCCGGGGCGCGGGGGCCAACTGGCGTTCCGGTTCGCGGCCCAGGGCCGGGGCGGGGGCCGCGACCGGTCCGGGGGCCGTGACCTGGCCCTGGGGGGCGACCGGCGGGAGGACGGCTGGTTCGATACCGGCCGCCGCCAGCCCCGAGGGGGCCGTCTCCGCCAGCGGTACCCCGTACTTGGCGAGCCGCAGCGGCATCAGTGACTCCACCGGGGCCTTGCGGCGCCAGGAACGGCCGTAGCGGGACCGCAGCCGGGCCCGGTAGACGAGACGTTCCTGCTCCAGCTTGATGACCTGGTCGTAGCTGCGCAGCTCCCACAGCTTCATCCGCCGCCACAGCAGGAACGTCGGCACCGGGGAGAGCAGCCAGCGCGTCAGCCGCACGCCCTCCATGTGCTTGTCCGCGGTGATGTCCGCGATCCGGCCGACCGCGTGCCGCGCGGCCTCCACGGTCACCACGAACAGCACCGGTATCACCGAGTGCATGCCCACGCCGAGCGGGTCGGGCCAGGCCGCGGCGCCGTTGAACGCGATCGTCGCCAGCGTCAGCAGCCACGCCGTCTGCCGCAGCAGCGGGAACGGGATACGGATCCACGTCAGCAGCAGATCGAGGGCGAGCAGTACGCAGATGCCCGCGTCGATGCCGATCGGGAACACATAGCTGAAGTTCCCGAAGCCCTTGGTCAGGGCGAGCTCACGGACGGCCGCGTACGACCCCGCGAAGCCGATGCCCGCGATGACGACCGCGCCGGCGACGACCACCCCGATCAGAATCCGGTGTGTACGTGTCAGCTCTACTTTCCCGGCCACCGTCGCTCCCCTCCCCGTTCTGCTGTTGCGCGCAACAGCGTGACACAGGTGCCGCAGGTGTCAGGAGGTGGCTTTCGGGGACTTGTTCTTCGCGGGGGCCTCGGGGGAGGCTCCGGCGCCACCGTCCGCGTCCGCCTGCTTGTCCCCGCTCTTGTCCTTCGGCTTGCCCTTGTCGCCGCTCGCGGAGGGCGCCGCGTCCTTCTCGTTGGCCGCGACGACCGCCGCCACGACCTCCTTGGCGGCCCGCTCCGCCGACTTGGTGAGCGCGGCGGCGTCCGGCGTCCTGTCCCCGGCGAGTCCGGCGCCGTTGTAGTCGAGGGTGACCACGACGTTCTCGACCCGGGCGACGACCGTCTGCTGCTTGAAGTCGCCTTCCTTCTTCTTCAGGTCGTAGCGCACGGTCCGCGCCTCGTCGCCCGTGCCGGACAGCGGGGTGGTGCCGAGCTTCTTCGCCCCGTTCGTGGCCTCGGCGTCCTTGACCTGCTTGGCCAGGTACTCGCCCGCCAGCTTGTCCCCCGCGCCACGGGTCTGGTCCGAGTCGAAGCGCAGCAGCGACACGTTCAGCCAGCGGAACTGCGAGCCCTTGACGCCGTTGTTGTCGAGGCTGCTCCAGGAGCAGGTGCCGCGGGTGGCGGTGTCGTCGGAGGTGCTGGCCTTGCCCGCGCCGCCCTTGGGGACGAGATCCTCGCGGGTCTTCTTCGCCAGCGACTCACAGGGGTCGGGGAGCTTGGCGTACGCCGCTTCCGGGACCTTCGGCGCCGACGACCCGCCGCTCGGGGAGGTGGCGGCGCCGGACGCCGACGCGTTCGCCGGGGTCTTCTTCCCCGCGTCGTCCGAACCGGAGTCGGACGAGCAGCCGGACGCGCCGATGATCACCGTTACGGCGGCTGCGCAGGCGAGAACGCGGGTGAGTCGCTGTGCTGGTCGGTGCATGGTTCCTTCACTCGTGACGCTGTGCATCGGTCGTCGTTGCGGGGGGTCCGGTGGGCCACGGTACGCCGAACAGGTGACCGCCGAGGCCGTGACATCCGGTTCCCCGGCGGTCCGGCGGCTGCCCGGCGGACCGTCAGTTGCTGAGCCGCTCGGCCAGCCGCGCGGCCAGGTTCCGCGCCCTGTCCTGCATTTCCCTGCTGCTCGGCGGCTCGCCGGGAACGGTGGGCTGGGCCTCGTACTCGATCGTCACCACCACGTTCGACGTGCGGAACACCACAGTGACCGTGCGGCGCTGTGTGGAGCCCGGACTGCCGAGGGCGTCGTCGACGAAGGCGGCGTCACCGAGGTCGTCGAGGACACGGGGCAGCAGGGCGGTGAGGTCGTCCTCGGTCGCCGCGTCGTCCGGTTCGCCGGAGTTGTCGGCACTGCTGGTGCTGCCGGTGCTGCCGGTGCTGTCCGTGTCTCCGGGGCCGTCCGTGCTGCCGGAGGCGCTCGCGTCGCCCGCGTCGTCCGGTTCGCCGGAGCCGGTCGGGGCGCTGGAGCCGGGGGAGCCGTCCGGCTTCGGGGACGTCTCCCCGGCGGGGCTCTTCCCGGACGCGGTGGCGGGACCGGTGGACGACGACGGGTCCGGGGCGTCCGACGCTCCCGCGGACGGGGTGCCGGACGGCGGGAGTTCCGCGGCCTTCTCCTTGTCCGCGTACACCTCTTCCGCGCGCTGGTCGTCGCTGACGTCGCTGTCGTAGGACACGATCCGGTCCAGATCGACCAGCAGATGGTGGGTGGCGGCGGCCGACTCCGCCTTCCAGCGGCAGCCGACCCGCCGGTCCGTGTCGTACGTGGCGGTCGCGGTGCCCTCGTACGCCTTGTTCCGCTGCTCCTCGTCCGGGTTCTCCTTGATACCGGGGAGCAGCGAGTCGAGGGTGCTCCGGCTGAGGGCGCCGCACGGCTCGGGCAGGGTCCGGTAGCGGCCGGGCTCGGCGGCCGGGACGGCCGCTCCGGCGTCGCCCTGCTTGGCGTCACCGGTGGAACCGCCGCTGTCGTCGCCGGCGGTGCAGCCGGCGAGCAGTGCCGTGAGGAGCACCGCGACGCCCGGTACGTACGCCTTCCGCTGCACGGTCATGCGCTCCTCTCGACACGGGTCGCGCCGGGGGCGCGGAGGTTCGGCGGGGCTTATTCGCTTGCCGCCGGGGACAGGTCGACCGACATTATGTGTATCGCACGCATGGCCGTGGACGCCGGTCCGTCATCCCATTCATGGACCTTGGCTCCGGTATTTGCGCTTACAAACTTTTGAACGATTACGGGGGAAAGAGGGCGCTATGTCGTACGTAGAAGTCCCGGGGGCCAAGGTACCGATCCGGATGTGGGCCGATCCGGCCACCGTGGAGGAGGGCGCGCTCCAGCAGCTGCGCAATGTCTCGACGCTGCCGTGGATCAAGGGCCTCGCGGTCATGCCGGACGTGCACTACGGCAAGGGCGCCACGGTCGGCTCGGTGATCGCGATGCAGGGCGCGGTGTGCCCGGCGGCGGTCGGGGTGGACATCGGCTGCGGGATGTCTGCGGTGAAGACGTCCCTCACGGCCAACGATCTGCCCGGTGACCTCTCCCGGCTGCGCTCGAAGATCGAGCAGACCATCCCGGTGGGCCGGGGCATGCACGACGACGCGGTCGACCCGACCGGCTTCCACGGTTTCGCCACGGCGGGCTGGGACGACTTCTGGACCCGTTTCGACGGGGTCGCGCAGGCCGTCCACTTCCGCCAGGAGCGCGCGACGAAGCAGATGGGCACGCTG
Organism: Streptomyces uncialis; assembly: GCF_001905345.1. Lineage (GTDB taxonomy): Bacteria > Actinomycetota > Actinomycetes > Streptomycetales > Streptomycetaceae > Streptomyces > Streptomyces uncialis. The sequence continues at coordinate 372,367 of NZ_LFBV01000008.1, read as the reverse complement.
GGTTCGGGGAACCACTTCGTCGAGGTCTGTGTCGACTCGCAGGACGCCGTCTGGCTGATGCTGCACTCCGGTTCGCGCAACATCGGCAAGGAACTGGCGGAGCACCACATGGGCGTCGCCCAGTCGCTCCCGCACAACCAGGGCCTGGTCGACCGTGACCTCGCGGTGTTCGTCGCGGACACCCCGCAGATGGCGGCGTACCGCAACGACCTCTTCTGGGCGCAGGAGTACGCGAAGTACAACCGGGCGCTGATGATGTCGCTGCTGAAGGACGTCGTACGCCGTGAGTTCAAGAAGGCCAAGGTCACCTTCCAGCCGGAGATCTCCTGCCACCACAACTACGTGTCGGAGGAGCGCTACGACGGTATGGACCTGCTGGTCACCCGCAAGGGCGCGATCCGGGCGGGCTCCGGCGACCTCGGGATCATCCCGGGCTCGATGGGGACCGGTTCCTACATCGTGCGCGGTCTGGGCAACGAGGAGTCGTTCAACTCCGCCTCGCACGGCGCCGGACGGCGGATGAGCCGCAACGCGGCGAAGCGGCGGTTCACGGCGCAGGACCTGGCGGACCAGACCCGGGGTGTGGAGTGCCGCAAGGACTCCGGTGTCGTGGACGAGATCCCGGCCGCGTACAAGCCGATCGAGCACGTCATCGAGCAGCAGCGGGACCTGGTCGAGGTCGTGGCCAAGCTGAAGCAGGTCGTCTGTGTGAAGGGCTGACGGGGCGGCCGGGCCGGGGTCATCGGGTGCGGTGGACCTTGGTGTTGGACGCCTGGGCGCGGGGGCGGACCACCAGGAGGTCGATGTTGACATGGCTGGGGCGGGTGACGGCCCAGCCGATGGTGTCGGCCACGTCGTCCGCCGTGAGGGGTTCGGCGACGCCCTCGTAGACCTTGGCGGCCTTCTCCTCGTCGCCCCGGAACCGGGTCGTCGCGAACTCGTCGGTCCTGACCATGCCGGGGGCCACCTCGATCACCCGGACCGGACGGCCCACGATCTCCAGCCGCAGCGTCTCGGCGAGTACGTGCTCGGCGTGCTTGGCCGCCACATAGCCGCCACCGCCCTCGTAGGCCGCGTGGCCCGCCGTGGACGACACCACCACGACCGTGCCGTCACCGCTCGCCTCCAGCGCGGGGAGCAGGCACTGGGTGACGTGCAGGGTGCCGATGACGTTCGTCTCGAACATCCGGCGCCAGTCCGCCGGGTCGCCCGTGGCCACCGGGTCGGCGCCGAGGGCGCCGCCCGCGTTGTTCACCAGGACCTCGCACGCGGCCAGGCCCGCCGCGAAGGACTCGACGGCCGCCCGGTCGGTGATGTCCAGCGGATACGCCGTGGCCCGGTGGCCCGCCGCCGTCAGCTCCTCCGCCAGGGCCTCGATCCGGTCCTTGCGGCGGGCCGTGAGCACCACATGGAACCCCTCGGCGGCGAGCCTGCGCGCGGTCGCGGCACCGATGCCGCTGCTGGCACCGGTCACCACCGCCGTACGTCCGGCGCCGGGCGCGGTACGGGACTGGGTGCTGGGGTCCGGGCGGGTCATGCGGGGCTCCTCGGCCTGGGCGGTGGGACGGACTGGGTGAACAGCGCGGGCCGGGTCCACGCGGACGGCTCGTGTGCTGGTACGGCCCGTGCGGGTCCGGGCCGGGGCCCGGGGACGGCTGCGTGCCGCTTCAGGATAGGTCGGCGCCACCGACCCGTGGCGGGCCTGTGGACAACCCGTCGCCCCACCTGTGGACAACCCCGGTCCGGCGGTCGGCCGGGCTCCGCCGGGCCGCCGGGTGCCGAGTCCGGCCCTGTCCGGCCGCCCTGTGCCGTGCCGGGTCGCGACCGCCCGTCCCGGTGCCCGGTGCCGTCACCTGTTGGGTGGCGCCTGCCCCGGGAGGCATCGGGGATACATCGAGGTGTGGTGGCGGGTGAGCGGCGGCCGGAGGAGTGGGTGCGAGTGGTGGACGCGACGCGCGGGTGTGCGGCGACGGCGGAACGGGGCGGTGCGCGGTGGGCGGGGGCCGTCCGGGCCGTACGGGGCGGACGAGGGGGCCGGGGGGTGGGTGCGGCGGCCGTGATGGGCGCGGTGGTGCTCGTGGTGGGGGGAGCGGCGCCGATGAGCACCCTCGTGCCGGCCGCGAACACCCCCGCGCCGTCCAGGACCGACCCCGTGCCGTCCACGACCGAACCCGTGCCACCCGTGACCGCTCCCGCGCCGCCCGAGCCGGAGGCCGATCTGGCTCAGCACGGGAGTGTGTCCCTGGCGGGGGGCGGGGCCGAGCTGCGGTTCACCCCGCAGAACTTCGGTCCGGCCGACATCGACGACGCCACCGTTCGGCTGGACTGGTCCGAGCCGCTCGCGGACGGCCAGTCCCTGCCCGCGTCGTGCGTACGGGCGGACCGCTCGTCCCTGGTGTGCCGGACGGGCGGGCTGGTGGCGGGCAGCCTCGGGGAGCGGATCGACGTACCGGTCCGGTTCCAGGGCGCGCCCAGCGAGGTGACCCTGCGGATCGGCACGCTGTGGAACGGCGGCGCGCGGGACGGCAACCCCGAGAACAACGAGCACGAGGTGCTGGTGCTGGACACGGGGGACGTCTACCACTTCTGACCGGCCGCGCGACCACTGCTGACAGCCGCCCCGGTGCCGTCCGACCGTCCCCGCGCCGACCGTCCGGGTCAGTGGCGGCGGTACGCGGCCGGGGGTACGCCGACGGTCGCGGTGAAGTCCCGTACGAGGTGGGCCTGGTCGGCGTAGCCGAGGTCGGCGGCGAGGGCCGCCCAGTCGACGGCCCGGTCGTTCTCCGCGTGCTCCAGCACCTCGTGCACCCGGTGGCGCAGGATGATCCACTTGGGTCCCACCCCGACGTACGCCGCGAACAGCCGCTGGACGGCCCGTACCGTCAGGCCCGCCTCGCGCGCGAGGTCGGTCACCCGCCGCAGGGACCGGTCGTGGCGGACGCGGTCGGCCAGGGCCGTCGCGAGGCCGGCCCGGGGGTCGGGCGCGGGACCTTCGCCGTGCGGGCCGAGACCCAGCAGGAAGGCGTCGAGCGCGGCCACGCGCGCGTGGTCGTCGTCGGGCGCCAGGAAGGCGTCCGGATCGGGGTCGGGGACCGGGTCGCCGCCGGGCGCGCGCAGCACGTCCGTGAGGGGGAGGTGCCAGCCGGTCCACCGGGACACGGGCGCGTGCGGCGCGAAGGGCCGGAAGCCTCCCGGGCGGAACTGGACACCGCTGACCCGGCCCCGCCGCTCCAGCTTCCGGGTGAACAGCCCGAGCCCGATGCCCGCGACCTCGCCGCGGGGCTCCTGGTCCTGCTGGAAGACGATGTTGACCGACGGGTGCGGGACGACATGGGTGGCGTACGGCTCGGTGAGGTCCCAGTCGATCAGCCAGTAGTGCTCCAGGTACGGGCGCAGCGCCCCGGCGGGGAGGTACCGGCGGAAGCGGACCCGGGCGAGCAGTTCGTCCGCGTCGACGATGCCCCTGGTGTCCCGGCGTGGAGCGGCCATGGGGGGATCGTATGCGTGGCCTTCCCGACCGGGCTGCCGCGTTCGTCCCGGCCGGGCTGTCGCGTTTCTTCAAGCGGTGGCCGGGGGCCGTTCGTACGGTGGCCGTATGAGCGATCTCCCGAAGGACCCCGCATCCGCATCCGCCGACCGCTACCCGCCGGGGCCCGCTCTGGGGCCGCTGCTCGGCGCCTCGGGCGGGCAGGCGGTCTCCCTGGTCCGCGCGGTGCCGGACGACGCGCTGGCGGCGGCCACGCCGTGTGCCGACTACGACGTGCGGGCGCTGGTGAACCATCTGTTCCAGGTGGTGACGCAGTTCCGCGAGCTGGCGCTGAAGAAGCCGTCCGACTTCGGTGACACCCCGGACGTGGTGGGAACGGACGGGCACTGGCGGGAGTCCTTCGCCGCCGCCGTGGACGAGCTGGTCCGGGTCTGGTCGGCGCCGGGCGCGGAGGAGGGCACCACGGGGGCGATGGACATGCCCGCGCGGACGGTGGGGTGCCTGGTGCTGCTGGACCTCACGGTCCACGCGTGGGACCTCGCGCGGGCCACGGGGCGGGAGTACCGGCCCGATCCCGGGGGCGCCGGGGTGGTGCCCGTCCTGGCGACGGCGGTGACGGGGCTGGCGCCCACGGCCCGGCGGATGGGGATGTTCGCCGAACCGCTCCCGGTGCGGGAGGACGCGCCGGACTTCGAGCGGCTGCTGGCGGTCACCGGCCGCGACCCGGGGTGGACGCGGCCGTAGCGGAGACGGGGGCGCGGCGGCCATAGCGGGGGTGTCCGGCGCCCGTGGCGGGGGCTGTGGCCGCCGCAGGGCGCGGAAGGCGATCGGGAGGGCCCGGCGGGCGTGGAAGCGCCCACCGGGCCCTCCGGCGCCCGCTCCGGCCCCTCCAGCCCCACGCCGACACCCTCACACCGCCCCTCACCGCCCCCCACCGATCCCCGTGAGCCCCCTCCCACGCCCCCGCCGGGGTGCGGGAATACCTTGTGCCGGGGTACCGTTCTGTCGGTGTAGTTGAACAATCAACCACTTCTGAGGGTGAGCAGTCATGCAGTTCGGGATCTTCAGCGTCGGCGATGTCACGACCGATCCGACGAACGGCCGTGTTCCGTCCGAGCACGAGCGGATCAACGCGATGACGGCGATCGCGCTGAAGGCCGAGGAGGTCGGGCTCGACGTCTTCGCGACCGGTGAGCACCACAACCCGCCGTTCGTACCGTCGTCCCCGACGACCATGCTCGGCTGGATCGCGGCCCGCACCGAGAACCTGATCCTGTCCACGTCGACCACGCTGATCACCACCAACGACCCGGTGAAGATCGCCGAGGACTTCGCGATGCTCCAGCACCTCGCGAACGGCCGGGTGGACGTGATGATGGGCCGCGGCAACACCGGCCCGGTGTATCCGTGGTTCGGCAAGGACATCCGCCAGGGCATCCCGATGGCGATCGAGAACTACGCGCTGCTGCACCGGCTGTGGCGCGAGGACGTCGTCGACTGGGAGGGCAACTTCCGTACGCCGCTCCAGTCGTTCACCTCGACGCCGCGCCCCCTCGACGGGCAGCCGCCCTTCGTGTGGCACGGTTCGATCCGCTCCCCGGAGATCGCGGAGCAGGCCGCCTACTACGGTGACGGCTTCTTCCACAACAACATCTTCTGGCCCAAGCAGCACACCCAGCGGATGGTGGAGCTCTACCGCGAGCGGTACGCCCACTACGGGCACGGCACCGCCGAACAGGCCATCGTCGGACTCGGCGGTCAGGTGTTCATGCGGAAGAACTCGCAGGACGCGGTACGCGACTTCCGTCCGTACTTCGACAACGCGCCCGTCTACGGGCACGGTCCGTCCCTGGAGGACTTCACGCAGCAGACGCCGCTGACCGTGGGCTCGCCGCAGGAGGTCATCGAGAAGACGCTGTCGTTCCGTGAGTACGCGGGCGACTACCAGCGTCAGCTGTTCCTCGTCGACCACGCGGGACTGCCGCTCAAGACGGTCCTGGAGCAGCTCGACCTGCTCGGCGAGGAGGTCGTGCCGGTACTGCGCAAGGAGTTCGCCAAGAACCGCCCCGCGAACGTGCCGGACGCCCCCACCCACGGCTCGCTGCTTGCCGCCGCCCGCAGCGGCAAGGACAACGGCAACGACAACGGCAGGAAGCAGGAGGTGACCACCGCATGAAGCTCGTCGTCGTATCCGCCGGACTGAGTGTCCCCTCGTCCACCCGGCTGCTCGCGGACCGGCTCACCGAGTCGGCCGTGCGCGGGGCCCCGGGGACGGACGTCCACGTCATCGAACTGCGTGACCTGGCCGTCGACATCGCGAACAACTTCGTCACCGGCTTCCCGGCGCCCGCCCTGGAGGCGGCGCTGGGGAAGGTGGCGGAGGCGGACGCCCTGATCGTGGTCTCGCCCGTGTTCTCGGCCTCCTACAGCGGACTGTTCAAGTCGTTCTTCGACGTGATCGACAAGGACGCGCTGAGCGGGAAGCCGGTCCTCATCGGCGCCACCGGGGGCACCGGACGCCACTCGCTGGTCCTCGACCACGCCCTGCGGCCGCTGTTCGGCTATCTGCGGGCCGTCGTCGTCCCGACCGGGGTGTACGCGGCGTCCGAGGACTGGGGCGCCGAGGGGCTCGCCGAGCGCATCGAGCGGGCCGCCGGGGAACTGGTCGCCCTCACCGCCCCGTCCGCGACGGTCCCCGCGCAGGAGCGGGGCGCGGCGCCCGCGCGCGGGCAGGCACCCCGTACGGTCGGCTCCGTCGAGGACCGCCCGCTCGGGACCGGCTCCCTCAAGGACCGGGTCGTCCCCTTCGAGCAGCAGCTCGCGGCCCTGAAGGTCCGGTGACCCTGCCGGGCACCACGGTCGACGGCAGCACGGACCGCGACACCACGGCAGTGCCGACAACGGCACCACAGGGAACGGCACGGAGAAGTACCCCACGCGCGCGTGGCCGACGAACGTCCGCCACGCGCGCGTAGCCGTGCCCGTGGGTCCGACGGCGGACCGGCTCCCGCGCGCACCGGAGTGCACCGGGGCGGCCGTCCGGAGCGCGGGGGACCGCCGCCGGTGAGTACGCGGGACCGCCGTCGCCGTCTCAGGCGGCTCGCCACGCGCGCAGGCGGGTCGTGAGCCGCTTGCGCCAGCGCCGTACCTGCCGGGCCGGGCGCCGCAGTCTGCGGCGCAGGGACGCCGCGTAACGCGCGCGGGTGCGCCTGCGGTAGCGGCGGCCCCGGGAGGTGCCCAGCTCCGCGAACAGCGACTCGTAGCGGGTGACGATCGGGCCCGGGTCGAAGCGCCGGGCGCTCTCCAGGGCCGCGCTGCCCATCGCCCTGCGGCCGGAGCCGTCGCCGATCAGGTCGAGCATCGCCGCGGCGAGGGCCGGGGCGTCCCCGACGGGCACGAGCCTGCCGTCGACACCGTCGCTGATGATTTCCGCGGGCCCCAGCGGGCAGTCCGTGCTGATCACCGGCACCCCGCAGCGCATCGCCTCGACCAGGGTCATCCCGAACGACTCCGCGTCGGACGCGCTGACCACCAGCGACGCCTTCGCGAACTCCGGTTCGATGGGGGAGCGCGGGCCCATCAGCACCGCGCGCCCGCCCAGCTCCCGCGCGTCCACGAGCTGCTGGAGCCGTTCCTGCTGGGCGCCGCCGCCGTAGATCCGCAGCTGCCAGTCGGGCTGCTCCCCGGCGACCTTCCCGAACGCCTCGATCAGCAGGTCGAACCGTTTCCCCCTGGCCAGCCGTCCCGCCGCGGCGATCACCTTCGCGGAGCCGTCCGACGGGACGACGCCCCGGGGCGCGGGCACGATGTTCGGCACGGGGACGACCGGTACGCCCGGCAGCCGCATCCGCGAGCGGTACGCCACCGCGTCCGCCTCGGTCATCGTGACCAGCGCGTCCAGCGTGCGGTAGTGCCGGGCCAGGACGCCCCGCAGCTCCTTGCCGTGCGCGTCGTGGCGCAGATGCTCCTGGGCGATCCGCAGCGCGGTCGGCGGGCCGAACAGCGAGAGGTACACATTCACCCCGGGCCGGGTCCCGAAGATCACATCGGCGTCGCAGCCCTTCAGGTACTCCCGGGCGCGCAGGTCCACCAGCCGGCTGTACTGGTGGTGCCGTTTGTCCTGGGCGGGGAAGTCCTCGGCGGGCTCATGGAACTCGGGGCGCTCCGCGTCGCCCCGTCCCGCGCGGGTGTCGACCAGCGGGACGAGCGTGACGCGCGGGTCCACCGCGAACCGGGGCTGCTCGCGGTGCCGCATCATCGACGCGATCTCGACCTCGTGCCGGTCGCAGAGGGCGGCGGCGAGATTGAGGGTGGTGCGGATGGTGCCGCCGATCGCGTACGCGTTGTGCAGCAGGAACGCGATCTTCATACGTGTGCCTCCCGTGCCCGGTCGTTCGCGGTTCCGGCACCGCGTCTGCTCACCCGGACGGCGCTCCGAACGCCCCCGACGGTGTCCCTCGGATACTCCGGCGGCTCCATGCGCTTCCTTCCGCTCCACGTCCCACGCACCACACGCGCACGTCACTTCCGCGTACACCGCGCCCCTGCCTTCCACCCGGCCGGGCGGTGTACATCCCTGGAACGCCGTTGGGCACGGCTGGGTTACGAACAACCGTCGGGCAGCTCGGCCCCGGCGTCCCGGGTCGCCCCCACTCGCGCCCCTGGGGTTCCCCACCCGGCCGTACGTGTCCCCGTGCGGGTAGGTCCGGGGGTGCGCGGTTCCCCGCGCCCCTGGGGTTCCCCATCTGGGCGTACGTGTTCCTGTGCGGGTAGGTCCGGGGGTGCGCGGTTCCTCGCGCCCCTGGGGTTCCCATCTGGGCGCGCTTGTTCCCGTTCGGGTCGCTCGGTGGGTGCGCAGTTCCCCGCGCCCCTTTGGGGGCGCCCTCCTGGGGCTGCCGTCCGGCTGCGGGCTGTCAGCGACCGGGGTCGGGGTTCAAACCCCCCTCCTCGCGCAGTCGCCGGACTCACGTAAGGGGGTGGGCGGGAATCTCTGCCCGCAGACTCCGATGCTCTTCAGTCGGGCAAGGGGACGTCGTGCCGAGCGTGTCGGATCGAGGACGGAGAATCCCGACCGGCACCGACCCGAAGAACAAACAGAACGCGCCCCAAAGGGGCGCGGGGAACTGCGCAAACCCACCGAGCGACGGCACAGGAACGGAGTCCGCCCACCCGGACAGACCTACGAAGCGCAAGCGAAGGCGACCCGCGGGGAACTGCGCAAACCCACCGAGCGACGGCACAGGAAACAAGTGCGCCCACCCGGACAGACCTACGAAGCGCAAGCGAAGGCGACCTGTCAGGGCCAGACCAGGCAGTACGGCTGGTGGCCGGCCTCATGCAGACGGTGCGAGAAGTCCTGCCACTCGTGCAGGAGTTGGTAGACGTTGAACGCGTCGCGGGGTCCGCCCCGGTCGGGGACCGTGGACCAGATGAACGCGGCGGCGCCGACCGCTTCCTCACCGACACCGCGCAGTGGGTCGACGACGGTCATGGGCAGCTTGACGACGGCGTAGTCGGGGTGGAGGACGACCAGTTCGAGCGGGGGGACCTTGTGCAGGGGTATGCCCTCGATACCCGTGAGGACCATCGCGGCCATCGTCTCGGGCTTGATCTTGGTGAACATGCCGCCCATGCCCAGCTCATCGCCGCCGAGCTCCTCGGGCCGCATCGAGATGGGCACTCTGGCGGCCGTGGCGCCGTCCGGGGCACCGAAGTATTTGTAGGTCACCCCCACCCGCCCGCTCCTGCTTCCCGTCCGTGCCTGCTCCGTCCCGTCCCGGCCGCCGGGGACATGCGCCCCGGCCGGGATGTGCGCCCCCGGCGTGCCCGCCTCCGCCTCGCGCCGGTGCCTTCCCCGCCGGGCACGCCGGGGGCCCAGGCCGTCGGTGCCCTCGCCCAGTCCGCCACCGCGATGCATATCTCCACCCGACTGCTTTTCCGAGGCGCGCGGTACCCGCCGCGCAACCCGATCATCGTGACAGTGACCTCCCCCGCGCCCGCACGCCGAAACGTGCCGTGAAACACCGAGACGCGGGATGCCGGAAGCCTCTGACACCATGGCTTGTGTGAGCTATTCGTTTGACGCCCCAGTTTCGCAGACGCTTTTCGACCGTGCGGCCCTCGTGACGCCCGGCGGCGTGAACTCTCCCGTGCGCGCTTTCCGCGCCGTGGGCGGTACGCCCCGGTTCATGGTGTCCGGGCGGGGCCCGTACCTGACCGACGCCGACGGCCGCGAATACGTCGACCTCGTGTGCTCCTGGGGGCCCATGATCCTCGGGCACGCCCGCCCCGAGGTCATCGCCGCCGTCCAGGAGGCCGTCGCCCGCGGTACGTCGTTCGGTACGCCGGGTGAGGGCGAGGTCGCGCTCGCCGAGGAGATCGTGGCCCGGGTCGCGCCGGTGGCGCAGGTCCGGCTGGTCTCCAGCGGTACCGAGGCGACCATGTCCGCCATCCGGCTGGCCCGCGGGTTCACCGGCCGCGCCAAGATCGTCAAGTTCGCCGGGTGCTACCACGGCCATGTCGACGCGCTGCTCGCCGCGGCCGGGTCCGGGCTCGCGACCTTCGCGCTGCCCGACACACCCGGCGTGACCGGCGCGCAGGCCGCCGACACGGTGGTGCTGCCCTACAACGACCTCGAAGCCGTACGGGCCGCGTTCGCCGCGCACCCCGGGGAGATCGCCTGTGTGATCACCGAGGCGTCCCCGGGCAACATGGGCGTCGTCCCGCCGGGCCCGGGGTTCAACGCCGGGCTCAAGGAGCTGTGCCGGGACAACGGCGCGCTGTTCATCTCGGACGAGGTGATGACCGGGTTCCGCACCTCGAAGGCGGGCTGGTTCGGGATCGACGGGGTCGAGCCCGATCTGATGACGTTCGGCAAGGTCATGGGCGGTGGCTTCCCCGCCGCCGCGTTCGGCGGCCGGGCCGATGTGATGGCCGCCCTGGCGCCCGTCGGACCGGTCTACCAGGCGGGCACGCTGTCCGGTAACCCGGTGGCGACGGCCGCCGGGCTCGCCCAGCTGCGGCTCCTCGACGAAGCGGCGTACGTCACCGTCGACACCGTCGCCGAGCGGATCAGGACCCTGGTCGCCGACGCGCTCACCAAGGAGGGTGTGGCCCACCGGGTGCAGAGCGCGTCGAACATGTTCTCCGTGTTCTTCACCGAGGACGAGGTCCGTGACTACGCGGACGCCAAGCGCCAGGAGTCGTTCCGCTTCACCGCGTTCTTCCACTCGATGCTCGCGCAGGGCGTGTACCTGCCGCCCTCCGCGTTCGAGTCCTGGTTCGTGTCGACCGCGCACGACGACCGCGCGGTCGAGCGGATCGCCGCCGCGCTGCCGGCCGCCGCCCGTGCCGCGGCCGAGGCCACCGAACCGCACGACGCGGGAGCCCGGGCATGAGCGGGCAGGCCTACGGGACGGCCGCCACCGGCGGCCCGGCGGCGGACGCCGAGCTGACCGTGGTGCATCTGATGCGGCACGGCGAGGTCCACAACCCGGACGGCATCCTGTACGGACGGCTGTCCGGGTACCACCTCTCCGAGCTGGGCCGCCGGATGGCCGACAAGGTCGCCGACTACCTCGCGGACCGGGACATCACCCGGGTGGTGGCCTCGCCGCTGGAGCGCGCGCAGGAGACGGCGATGCCGATCGCCAAGTCCCACGGGCTCGACCTCGGCAGCGACGGGCGTCTCATCGAGGCGGGGAACGTCTTCCAGGGGAAGACGTTCGGCGTCGGTGACGGGGCGCTGCGCAGACCGGAGAACTGGCGGCATCTGCTCAATCCGTTCCGGCCCTCCTGGGGCGAGCCGTACATCGACCAGGTCGTGCGGATGACGGCCGCGCTCGACGCGGCGAAGGACGCCGCGCGCGGGCACGAGGCGGTGCTGGTGAGTCACCAGCTGCCGATCTGGATCGTGCGCAGCTATGTGGAGCGGCGCAAGCTCTGGCACGACCCGCGGCGGCGGGAGTGCACGCTGGCCTCGCTGACGAGTTTCACGTACGCGGGGGACCGGATCGTGTCCGTCGGGTACTCCGAGCCGGCGCGGGATCTCGTACCCCCGCATCTGCTGGCGGGCGCCAAGCCGGTCAAGGGCAAGAGCAAGGCGTTCGGGGCGTAGGGCTGTGCAGCCTCGCCCGTGGTGGTCCCTGGGCTGAGCTGTCCGGTCCCCGTGCTGTCCCGGGCTCCGGGTTTCTTGTCCCTGGGCGTACCTGGTCCCGTGCGGGTCGTCCGTGGGTGCGCAGTTCCTCGCGCCCCTGGGTTTGCTGTGCTGGGCGTGCTTGTCCCTGTGCCGTCGTTCGTGGGGTGCGCAGTTCCCCGCGCCCCTGAGGTCTTCTCCGCTGGGCGTACCTGTTCCTGTGCCGTCGTCCGTGGGTGCGCAGTTCCTCGCGCCCCTGGGTACCTGGTGCTGGGCGCGCTTGTTCCTGTGCCGTCGTTCGTGGGTTTGCGCAGTTCCCCGCGCCCCTTGGGGCGCGTCCCCTTTGCTGTGCTGGTTCGGTGCCGGTTGCTCGTGGTTGCTCGTGCGGGCCCCGGGCGTCTTCGGTGCGCCGCCTTGCCTTGTTGGCTGGCTGGGTGGGGGTGATCAAAAAGGGGTAAAAAGTCGTTCTGGTTCGGTCGTTCTCGGAACCTGTTTGTTCGTTGTGTGCTCTCAAAGTGTGTGCGTCCGGAAATCGGGCGGGCCTTCGGGGGATGCGGGACGACGAGCAGCAGGGGTATTCATGCGGGACTTCAGCCGACGGGGAATGATCGGGGCCGGTGCGGGGGCGGTGGCCGCGTTCGGGGTCGGGGCGTGCGGATCGGGTGGCGGGGGTACCGGCGACCGGGGGCGTGGGAGCGCTTCCAAGGAGCCTTCGAAGGGCGGCGGGTCCAGTGCGCCGGGGGCCCGGCCCATCGGGGACGGGTCCACGTCGTTCACGGGGAAGCAGCCGCACCAGCCGCCCGCGCCCGTCCCGCTGGAGCCCGGACAGACCCCGCCGCAATTCGTGATCTTCTCCTGGGACGGGGCCGGGGAGATCGGCAACGGACTGTTCCCGCGCTTTCTCGATCTCGGCCGGGAGTACGGCGCGCATATGACCTTCTTCCTCTCGGGGATCTATCTCCTGCCGGAGTCGAAGAAGCGGCTGTACCGTCCGCCGAACAACCCCGTGGGCGCGTCGGACATCGGATATCTGAAGGACGCCAACATCCGGCGGACGATCAAGAACGTGGACCGGGCCTGGCGGGACGGCCATGAGATCGGGACGCATTTCAACGGTCACTTCTGCGGCGGTTCCGGGTCCGTCGGCAACTGGACCGGGGCGCAGTGGCGCAGCGAGATCGAGCAGGCGAGGTCGTTCGTCAAGAACTGGCGCACGAACACCGGCTGGACGGATCTGCCGTCGCTGCCGTTCGACTACGACAAGGAACTCGTCGGCGCCCGCACCCCGTGTCTGCTCGGCCAGGAGCGGTTGCTGCCGGTCGCCCGGGAGCTGGGCTGGCGGTACGACTCGTCCTCGCCGGGCGGCACCCAGCGCTGGCCGGAGAAGAAGGGCGGGGTCTGGGACCTGCCGCTCCAGGCGATACCTTTCCCCGGCCGTTCGTTCGAGGTGCTGTCGATGGACTACAACATCCTCGTCAACCAGTCCGGCAACGCCACCAAGGGCCCGGTCCGGCACCACGACCGCTGGCGCGACCAGGCGACCGGGGCGTTCCTCTCGGGGTTCCGCCGCGCGTACGAGACCAATCGCGCGCCGCTGTTCATCGGCAACCACTTCGAGCAGTGGAACGGCGGCATATACATGGACGCCGTCGAGAACACCATCAAGGAGATAGCGGACAAGAAGGATGTACGCCTCGTATCGTTCCGGCAGTTCGTGGACTGGCTGGACGTCCAGCGGCCCGAGGTCCTGGACAGGCTCCGGGCCCTGGACGTGGGACGGGAGCCCGCCGGCGGCTGGCGGACGTATCTGGCGGGCGGCGAGCGCGGCGGGACGAATGGGGCGGACCGGCAGACCGCCGGGACGGTTTCCGAGGGGTCCCGGTAGGGGGACCGGCTCACCGTGCCAGGGGCCTCGTACGCCGTGTGACATGGGTGTTCGACCCCTCCAGGGGGGTGCGGAAGATCCCTGAATGAGGCATGCGAAACTTTTCACATGAGTGCCGTTCGCCGTGCCCCGCAGAGCCCAGCCGCAGCACCCCGCACTCCCCGCCGGGAGGAAAGAAGCCGACGGCGAAGCCGCGGCGCCCTGGCGGTCCCGGCCGTGGCGGGGGCCGCGCTGCTGCTGACGGCCTGCGGTTCCGGAGGCGCGAGCGGTGGCTCCAACAGCACCAACTTCGTGGCTGGTGACGCCGGTGTCTCCACGGTGAAGAAGGCCGATCGCCGGGACGGGCCGAAGCTGGACGGCGAGACCCTCGAAGGCGGACAGCTGGACGTCGCCGACTTCAAGGGCAAGGTCGTCGTGCTGAACGTCTGGGGCTCCTGGTGCCCGCCGTGCCGTGCCGAGGCACCCGGGTTCCAGAAGGTCTCCCAGGACCTGAAGGCGGACGCCGAGTTCGTCGGCATCAACACCCGCGACTCCAGCAAGGGCCCGGCCGTCGAGTTCGAGAAGAACTTCGGCGTCACCTACCCGAGCCTGTACGACCCCATGGGCAAGCTGATGCTGCGCTTCCCCAAGGGCACGCTGAACCCGCAGTCGATCCCCTCCACGCTGGTCCTCGACCGGGAGGGCCGGGTCGCCGCACGCGCCCTGACCCCCCTCAGCGAGGAGAACCTGCGCAAGATGATCGCTCCCGTACTCGCGGAGAAGTGATCGGTGTGACCACCCTCACCGGGGCCGCCTCCGTCGCGGACCCCCACGTACTGGCCGCCGCCCCGCAGTTCCTCGCCGCGATCGAGGGCCCGAACCAGACGATCATGAGCGGCGCCCTGCTGCTCGCGCTGCCGATCGCGCTGCTCGCCGGACTCGTCTCCTTCTTCTCCCCGTGCGTGCTGCCGCTCGTCCCGGGCTATCTCAGCTATGTCACCGGGGTCGGCGGTGTGGACCTCGCGGAGGCGCGGCGCGGCCGGATGGCGACCGGGGCCGCGCTGTTCGTGCTCGGCTTCACCGTGGTGTTCGTCTCCGGCGGCGCGCTGTTCGGATACTTCGGGGGACAGCTCCAGGAGCACCAGGAGGTGATCACCCGTGTCCTCGGCGGGCTGATGGTCGCGATGGGCCTGTTCTTCATGGGCCTGATGCCCTGGCTCACCCAGCGGGAGTTCCGCTTCCACAAGAAGCCCGCCGCCGGACTCGCGGGCGCACCACTGCTCGGCGCCCTCTTCGGCGTCGGCTGGGTGCCGTGCATGGGCCCGACCCTCTCCGCGGTGAACACCCTGGCCATCAGTGAGGGCACCGCGGGCCGCGGGGCCATACTGACGGTCGCGTACTGCCTCGGTCTCGGACTGCCGTTCATCTTCGCGGCGGTGGCCTTCCGCAAGGCGCTCGGCGTCTTCGCCTGGGTCAAGCAGCACTACGTCTGGGTGATGCGGATCGGCGGCGGCATGATGATCGTGACCGGGCTGCTGATGCTGACCGGGGTCTGGACCACGATCGTCCAGGACATGCAGGGCTGGTCCACCGGCTTCACCGTAGGGATCTGAGCAGATGAGCGACACCAAGGCCAAGGCCGACCGGGGCGACACCGGGGGGAACACCTCCGCGCGCCCCGCCGACGACCTCGGCGCCGCGGGGGCGCAGCTCTCCACCGCCCCCCGCGAGGAGGCCCCGAACCTTCCCGCCATGGGGGTGATCGGCTGGGCGCGCTGGTTCTGGCGCCAGCTGACCTCGATGCGGGTCGCGCTGCTGCTGCTCCTGCTGCTGTCGCTGGCGGCGATCCCCGGGTCGCTGATCCCGCAGCGCGGCACCGACGACTTCCGGATCGAGGACCTCCGCGAGAACAGTCCGACGCTGGCGTCCTTCTACGACGCGGCCGGACTCTTCAACGTCTACAGCTCGGTGTGGTTCTCCGCGATCTACATCCTGCTGTTCGTCTCGCTGATCGGCTGCATCGTCCCGCGCACCTGGCAGTTCGTCGGTCAGCTCCGCAGCCGTCCGCCGGCCGCTCCCAAGCGGCTCACCCGGCTGCCCGCGTACACGACGTGGCGCACCGACGCGAAGCCGGAGGAGGTGCGCGCGGCGGCGCTCGCCCTGCTGAAGAAGGGGCGGTTCCGGGCGCACACCGTCGGGGACGCCGTCGCCGCCGAGAAGGGCTATCTCCGGGAGGCCGGCAACCTCGCCTTCCATATCGCGCTGATCGTGATGCTGGTCGCGTTCGGCGCCGGACAGCTGCTGCGCTACGAGGGCAACAAGCTGATCCTGCCGGGCGGCGGCTTCGCGAACACGCTCACGCAGTACGACGACTTCAAGTCCGGGAACCTCTTCACCGCCGACGACCTGAACGCCTTCAGCTTCCGGTTCGACAAGTTCGTGGGCACCTACGAGCGCACCGGGCCGACCCGGGGCACCCCGCGTACGTTCAAGGCGGACGTCGTGTACAGCGAGGGCGCCGACGGGCCGGAGAAGAAGAAGACCATCAAGGTCAACGAGCCGCTGAACATCGACGGCACCAAGGTCTACCTGGTCAGCCATGGCTACGCGCCCGTGATCACGGTCCGCGACCCCAAGGGCAAGGTGATCTTCAAGGAGCCGGTGCCGCTGCTGCCGCTGGACGCCAACGTCACCTCGTCCGGCGCGGTCAAGGTCATGGACGGCTACCGCAACACGAAGGGCGAGAAGGAACAGCTCGGCTTCAACGCGTTCTTCGTGCCGTCCTTCGCGGGCGAGGGCCAGGGCCAGATGCTGTCCAACTTCCCGGCGCTCGACTACCCGGTCCTCGCGCTGTCCGCGTACCACGGCTCGCTCGGGGTCGACGCGGGTGTGCCGCAGAACGTCTACCAGCTCGACAAGCGCAAGCTGAAGGAGTTCAAGGACGAGGACGGCGAACTCTTCAAGGAGATGCTGCGGCCGGGCGAGACCATGAAGCTGCCCGGCGGCGCCGGTTCGGTCACCTACGAGAAGGAGACCCAGGAGTGGGCCGGGTTCCAGATCACCCGTGAGCCCGGCAGCGGCTGGGCGCTCATCGGCGCGGGCGCCGCGATCGTCGGGCTCGCCGCCTCGCTGTTCATCCAGCGCCGCCGGGTCTGGGTGCGGGCGGTCACCGGCCGCGACGGGGTGACGGTCGTGGAGATGGCCGGCCTCGGCCGCAGCGAGTCCGCGAAGGTCCCCGAGGAACTGTCCGAACTCGCCGGAGCCCTGTACGACCAGGCCCCGACGACCGACGCCGACCGGGCCGATTCCGACGCCGACTCCCCGACCGCCACCGCTGAACCGGACCCCGCCGACGCCCCGACGGCCGCCAAGGAAACGGACCCGGCCCCCACCAGCACGCCCCCGAACACGACCACGACCCCAGCCGTTCCTGCCGAAGGGGCAGAGAAGTGACTCTCGCCGCAGCGACCAACGAAAACCTCGCGAACATCAGCAACACGCTGATCTACTCCGCGATGGCCGTCTACACGCTGGCCTTCTTCGCCTACATCGCCGAGTGGACGTTCGGCAGCCGCAGCAAGGTGGGCCGTACCGCCGCCTCGCTCACCGCCGGGACGAAGTCCGCCGCGCCCGCCGTCACCGTGAAGTCCGCGGGCGGCACCACGGTGCTGGACCGGCCCCAGGTCGTCACCCGGGCCGCCACCGGGACCCGTGACGTCCCCGACGGGCCCGGCGCGGCCGGCGGGACCCTGAAGGGCGATCTGTACGGCCGGATCGCCATCTCGCTGAGCGTCCTCGCGTTCGCCGTGCAGGCGGCCGGGGTCCTCGCCCGCGGCCTGTCGGTGCAGCGGGTGCCGTGGGGCAACATGTACGAGTTCAACATCACGTTCTCCACGGTCGCGACGGGTGTGTACCTCGGTCTGCTCGCGCTGCGCAAGAACGTCCGCTGGATCGGTCTGCCGCTGACCACCATGGTCCTGCTCGACCTCGGTGTCGCGGTCACCGTGCTCTACACCGAGAGCGCGCAGCTCGTCCCCGCGCTCCACTCGTACTGGCTGGTCATCCATGTCTCCACCGCGATCTTCTGCGGCGCGGTGTTCTACGTGGGCGCGATGTCGACGACGCTCTACCTCTTCCGGGACTCGTACGAGAGCAAGGTCGCCCGGGGTGACACCCCCGGCCGGTTCGCCGCCTCGGTGATGGAGCGGCTGCCGTCCGCCGCGACCCTGGACAAGTTCACGTACCGGATCAACGCGGCCGTCTTCCCGCTGTGGACGTTCACGATCGTCGCGGGCGCCATCTGGGCCGGTGACGCGTGGGGCCGCTACTGGGGCTGGGACCCCAAGGAGACCTGGTCGTTCATCACCTGGGTCGCCTACGCGTGCTACCTGCACGCCCGTGCCACGGCCGGGTGGAAGGGCCGCAAGGCCGCGTATCTGGCGCTGCTGGCCTTCGCCTGCTGGCTGTTCAACTACTACGGCGTCAACATCTTCGTGACGGGCAAGCACTCGTACGCGGGCGTCTGACCGCCCGGCCCCGCGACGAAGGGGGCCGCCCATGTGATCCGGATCACGTGGACGGCCCCCTTCGTCATGGGAACCCGGACCAGGGCCCCGGACAGATGGGGGACGTGGACACCAATACGCGGCGGATCAGGGCCCGCGTGCGCGAAGGGGACGCCGAGACCTTCGGCGCGCTCTTCGACACGTACGCCCGGTCCGTCTACAACCATGGGTTCAGGCTGACGGGGGACTGGTCGTCGGCCGAGGACATCGTGTCGCTGACCTTTCTGGAGGCCTGGCGGCTGCGGGGCAAGGTCGACGAGGACGGCGGCTCGCTGCGGCCCTGGCTGCTGGGCATCGCCACCAACGTCACCCGCAACACCCGGCGGGCCGCCCGAAGACATACGGCGGCCGTCGCCAGGCTGCCCCGCCCCGAGGCCGTCCCCGACTTCGCCGACGAGCTCGCCGACCGTATCGGGGACGCGCGGCAGCTCGCGCTGGTGCGCACCGCGCTGGCGAAGCTGCGGCGCCCGGAGCGTGAGGTGCTGGCGCTGTGCGTGTGGTCGGGCCTCGACTACGTGTCCGCGGCGGCGGCCCTCGGGGTGCCGGTGGGCACCGTACGGTCCCGGCTGTCCCGGGCCCGCAAGAAGCTGGCGGCGGCGGTCGGACAGGCCCGCGAAGAGATTCCGGAACACCGGGAACCCCCGCACCGGTACGGACAGATGAGAGGTGGCCGCGCGATCGCGGCCGGGCCCACCCAGGAGGGGAACCGATGAGCACACTTCCCGAGAAGGACCTTCCGCCGGGCCGTCACCGACTCCTCAAGGAGCACCTGATGACCGAGTTCCGGCAGGAAACCCAGGCGGACGCGCGCCAGGCGCGCGGCGCGAAGCGCCGGGTGTGGCCGCGGCCCGCCCTGGTCGCCGTCGCCGCCGCGGCTGTCGCCGCCGGGGTCCTCGTGGCCCTGCCGTCCGACGACAGCACCGGCTCCCGTGACACCGCCGCCAAGCGCACCTCGGACGAGGCCGTGCGGCTTCTGGAGGACATCGCGCTGGCGACCGCGAAGAAGGACACCCCGGACGGCATCCGGGACGACCGGTTCGTCTACATCAAGAGCAGGCTCGGCTACATGCATTACGGCATGGGCAAGAAGCCGAAGCTGGAGCCGGTCCACGACCGCGAGGTGTGGAATTCCGTGGACGGTACCCGCGAGGGTCTGCTGATCGAGGACAACCGCAACGGGCGGATGAAGCTGGAAGCCGACACACCAGGTATCCCGGGCAACACCAACTACCGCGAGCTGAAGAAGCTGCCGACCGACCCCGACAAGATGTACACGTGGCTCTACGCCAACCGTGAAGGGGACAACCCGGCGGACGAGCAGGTGTTCACCCTCTTCGGGGACCTGGTCGGGGAGTCGTTGATGCCCAAGGAGCAGGCCGTGGCGCTGTACCGGGCCGCCGCGAGGATCAAGGCGGTCGAGGTGGTCGACGGCGTCAAGGACGCGGCCGGCCGGACCGGGGTCGCCCTGGTGCGCGAGGACGAGGACGGCTTCCAGGAGCAGCAGCTGGTCTTCGACCCGAGGACCAAGGAGTACCTCGGTGAGCGGGTGGTCGCCGTGCGCGACACCGGGGACGGGCTGAAGAAGGGCCAGCTGCTGGGCACCTCCGCGATCCTCGACCGCGAGATCGTGGACAAGGCGGGCCGCCGCCCCTGATCCGCCACTGACCGGGGCCCGGCGTCCGTCAGCCGTACGTGACGGGCCGCACACCACGTACCGGCGGGCCGCACATCACGTACCGACGGGCCGCGCGTGTCACACCTCACGCCGGGACGCGGGGCGGACGGGGCGGACGGGACCCGTGGGGCCGGCCACGGCTTACGGCTTACGGCCCTGCGGGTCCTCGTCCGGGTCCGTGCGGTCCTCCGGCTCGGGGTCCTGCTCCGACTTGCGCCGGGTCTCCTCGCCGAGGGACTTCAGGAACTCGGGGTTGTCGTCGGGGGCCACCCACTGGGCGCGGCCCCGGGCGCCACCCCGGCCACCGACGGCCGGGGCCTTCCTGACCTTGCCCGCGACGAGCCACGCGACCGGCCCGATCAGCACCTGGCCGAACAGCAGCACGATGATCACCCACACGACCTTGGGGAGGTGCTTGACCTCCTCCTCGGGGGTGTTCAGGCAGTCGATGAAGGCGTAGATCCACAGCGCCAGGATCAGCAGGAACGGCAGATACCTGAGCATGGTGCGTAATCCCCCAGCGGGTGGTGGCGGGCCGTGGCGCGGCCCCGGTGACGGGGCCAGGGTAACCGGTACCGGATACTGGACGGCATGGCTTACGACGATCTTCGCTCCCTGCTCCGGTCGCTCGAACGCGAAGGTGATCTCAAGAGAATCAAGGCCGAGGTCGATCCCTACCTGGAGGTCGGCGAGATCGTCGACCGGGTCCAGAAGGCGAAGGGCCCCGCGCTCCTCTTCGAGAACGTCAAGGGCTCCTCGATGCCCCTGGCCATGAATGTGTTCGGCACGGACCGCAGGCTGCTGAAGGCCCTGGGCCTGAAGTCGTACACGGAGATCACCGAGAAGATCGGCGGGCTGCTCAAGCCCGAGCTGCCGAACGGTTTCGTCGGGGTCCGTGAGGCGTTCGGCAAGCTCGGCGCGATGTCGCACGTCCCGCCGAAGAAGGTCAAGGACGGACCCGTGCACGAGGTCGTGCTGCGCGGCGACGACGTCGACCTCGACACCCTGCCCGCGCTGTTCACCTGGCCGAAGGACGGCGGTTCGTTCTTCAACCTGGGGCTGACCCACACCAAGGACCCCGAGACCGGGGTGCGCAACCTCGGCCTCTACCGGCTCCAGCGCCATGACAAGCGCACCATCGGGATGCACTGGCAGATCCACAAGGACAGCCGCAACCACTACCAGGTCGCCGCCCGGCGCGGCGAGCGGCTGCCGGTGGCGATCGCCTTCGGCTGCCCCCCGGCCGTGACGTACGCGTCCAGCGCGCCGCTGCCCGGTGACATCGACGAATACCTGCTCGCCGGTTTCCTCCAGGGCAAGCGCGTCGAGATGGTCGACTGCAAGACGGTGCCGCTCCAGGTGCCCGCGCAGGCGGAGGTCGTGCTGGAGGGCTGGCTGGAGCCCGGCCGGACGCTCCCGGAGGGCCCGTTCGGCGACCACACGGGCTTCTACACGCCGCAGGAGGACTTTCCGGCGCTCACCATCGACTGTGTGACGACGCGCAAGCGCCCGCTGCTCCAGTCGATCGTCGTGGGCCGCCCGCCGACCGAGGACGGTCCGCTGGGCCGTGCGACGGAACGCTTCTTCCTGCCGCTGCTGAAGATCGTCGTCCCCGACATCGTGGACTACCACCTGCCCGAGGCGGGGGTCTTCCACAACTGCGCGATCGTCGCGATCGACAAGAAGTACCCCAAGCACGCGCAGAAGGTCATGCACGCGATCTGGGGCGCCCACATGATGTCGCTGACCAAGCTGATCGTGATCGTGGACGCCGACTGCGACGTCCACGACCTGGAGCAGGTCGCCTGGCGGGCCCTCGGCAATGTCGACTACTCCCGGGACATCAGCCTGGTGGAGGGTCCCGTCGACCATCTCGACCACGCCTCGTACCAGAAGTTCTGGGGCGGCAAGCTGGGCCTGGACGCCACCCGCAAGCTCCCCGAGGAGGGGTACACGCGGGACGGCGGCTGGCCGGAGATGGTGAGCTCCGACCCGGCGACGGCGGCCACGGTCGACCGCCGCTGGAAGGAGTACGGACTGTGAGCCCCGTACGGGCGCGGCGCGGTACGGCGGGGGAACGCTGATGCCGGCCACCGAGAGCGTCGTCGGCGGGCCGGGTCCGGCCCGCCCGGCGAGCCGGACCCGGTCGTTCCTGCGGCTGGTGATGATCGAGCACTCGGTCTTCGCGCTGCCGTTCGCGTACATCGCCGCGCTGACCGCGATGTTCCAGGACGGCGGCGGCGTCCGGTGGGGCACCCTGCTGCTCGTCACCGTCGCGATGGTGGGCCTGCGGACCTTCGCGATGGCGTGCAACCGGATCATCGACCGGGAGATCGACGCCCGTAACCCGCGCACCGCGAACCGCGAGATCGTGACCGGCGCGGTGAGCGTGCGTTCCGCGTGGACCGGCGCGGCCGTGGCCCTCGCCGTCTTCCTGGGCGCGGCGGCCCTGCTCAACCCGCTGTGCCTGATGCTCGCGCCCGTCGCGGTCGTCCCGATGGTGGTCTACCCGTACGGGAAGCGGTTCACGAACTTCCCGCACGCGATCCTGGCGTTCGCGCAGGCGATGGGCCCGGTCGGCGCGTGGCTCGCGGTCACCGGCACTTGGTCCGGGGACGCGGTGATCCTCGGTCTCGCGGTCGGGATCTGGATCGGCGGCTTCGACCTGATCTTCGCGTGCCAGGACGTCCAGGCGGACCGGGCGCACGGCGTGCTGTCCTTCCCGGCCCGCTACGGCATCCCGGCGGCCCTGTACGGGGCGCGGGTGTGCCACGCGGTGACGATGGCCCTGCTCGTCTGGTACGCGGTGGCCACCGACGCGGGGGTCCTCCTGTGGCTGGGCCTGCTGATCGTCGCCGTCGCGTTCGTGTACGAGCACCGGGTGGTCCGCCCGCACGACCTGTCCCGGCTGAACCGGGCGTTCTTCACGGTGAACGGCTTCATCGGCATCGCGTTGTTCGTCTGCGCGCTGGCGGACCTGGCGGTACGGGGCCTGTCGGTCTGACCTGGGACGGGCGTCGGCCGGGCGCCCGGGGGTGTGTGGTGCCGGGGCGGTCCGGTGTCCGGCGGTCCGACCTCGGGCGCCTGGGGCCCGGCGGTCCGACCTCGGGCTGTCCGTGTGGGCCGGGGCCGGGGTCAGCCAGGGCGGCGCAGGACGAGGACCGTGGTCCCCGCGCACCGGGAGAAGGTGTGCGGCCAGCGGTTCAGCGTGCGGATGCCGCTGAGGCGCCCTTCGGTGAGGCGTCCCGGGAACCGGGGGTCGGTCGTACCGGCGGCCGGGTTCTCCCGGATGTGGACGGCGCCTCCCGGGCGGACGAACCGGGCCGCGTCACCCAGCACCCGGAACACCTGGAGCAGATGCAGGGAGTCCCGGAACGTGACGACGTCCACACTCCCGGGCGCGAGGGAACGCGGCACCGGCCCCGTGTCGATGTCCCAGTGGACGTACCGGTCGGAGCTCCCGTCCCGGCGGGCGGTACGCAACGCGCCCGGTGAGAAGTCGTAGCCCGTCACCCGCGCACCCCTGGCCGCGAGCGCCCGCGTCCACTCCCCGGTCCCGCACCCGAGATCCGCCACGACGGCGCCCGGCCGCATCCCGGTCAGCTCCAGGAAGCCGTCCGCCTCCTCCTCGGTCACCGGATACGGGGTGTGTTCGCTGTGCCACTCGTCCCACTCCCGCGCGGACGGGGGCATCCGACGGCCGTTCACGGGCGGTACGGCGTGGTGTCCGCCGCCGTCTCCGGCACCAGCAGCACCAGGAACCCGGTTCCCTCGCACACCGCGCGGATCTCGTCCTCGTACACCTGGTCGTCCGGGTCGAGGTGCCCCCGGCCGACGGTCAGCACACCGTGGACGAACCCGGTCGCCACCCCCAGCCGGACGGCTTCCCAGGCGGGCGCTGACCCCGACGGGAAGAACCCGTCCACCTCCTGGTACTCCGCACCCACCTCCCACCCGCGCCGCTCCGCGTACCCCCGCAACCGGGCGAACACCGCGTCGGCCTCCCCTTCCCGCCCCGCCTCGCCGCGCACATACAGGGCCACCCGTCGCTCGGGCAGCTCATGGGAGTCCCCGTTGCAGAGGGTGCGCAGGGTTTGCAGACGCTGGGCGGGGGTGATCGGGAGTTTGGCGGGTCCGCTGGGGCTGAACGTCTCTCTGACGTGCGGGCCCGGTCCGTCGGTGTCACACGGAGTCGTACGAGGTGTCGGCACAGGATCTCCCTGACTCGGAGTTGTCGGCTGTGCCAAGCCAAGCGCGGCGGGATGCGCGCCGACCAGGAAGTCGAGCGGCCGCTCACCGGCCATTCACCGGCCACTGGGCCGAGGGAACTGATCACCCGTATCGATGGGTACGAGACTGGAGTTGGACATCATGTGTACGTGGATGCCGGAGCTCAGGGGGCGGTTGTGGCGGGCGTCAACGAGAAGTTGAGGGCAGCCCGCCTGGATCGCGGATGGCTCTCCCAGGAACAGGCGGCCGAAGGCATCTCTGCGGCGGGACGCCTGGCGCTCGACGATCCCCACTTCGCCGTCAGCGAGCGTACGTACCGGCGGTGGGAGTCGGGGACGCCCGGATGGCCACGTCCCGACACTGCGGCGGCACTTCGCACCGCGTTCGGGCTGAATCCTGAACACTTGGGGTTCACGCCCCCGCCGGGACATCCGGCGAGCCTGAACGTATCGGAGGACCCGATGGACCGCCGAAGCTTCCTCGCGACCGGGTCGCTCGCCGCTCTCGCCGTGATCGACTCCGCCGATGTGACGCCGCGCCATATCGACCCGCAGCTCGTCCCGTACTTCTACCAGCAGCTCAACGGCCACTACGCCGCCGACATGATGCTCGGTCCCCGCGATCTCATAGGCACGGTCACCGAGCAGTACCGTCTGATCAGCGGTCTGGCGCGGGCCGCCGGCGGTCCGGTCCGGGAGGAACTGATCCGGGTCGGCGCCACCTACGCCGAGCTGGCCGGGTGGCTGCACCAGGACGCGGGCCAGTGGGACACCTCGGCGTACTGGCACGGCATCGCCCAGACCGACGCCCAGATGATCGGTGACGTGGACCTGGTCGCCTACACGCTGTCCAACGCCGCACATCTGCGATCGGACCTCGGCGACGGCCGTGCCGCCGTCGAGCTCTGCCAACTCGGCCTGGGTCACGACGGCCTGAGCGATCGCATCCGGGTGAACCTGATGCAGCAGCAGGCACACGGCCACTCCCTGCTGGGGCCGGGATCCCGCGCAGAAGTGGACAGCCTCCTCGACGCCGCGTCCCGCGTCGTGGAAGGCGTCGACCCCGAGATCCCCTGGGGAACGGCGGCCCGCCGCAACGCCTACTTCTTCGAGGTCCAGCGGGCGACCTGCTACGGGCGGATGGGGCTGCACCGCGAAGCGCAGGACATCTGGAGCGTGATCAACACCGGGATGCCGCCCGCGGCACGCCGGGACACCGGCGTCTACCTCGCACGTCAGGCCACCGCCTACGCGGCGCTCGGAGAACCCGAACGCGCGGTCGACCTCGCCCGCACCTCCGCGCAGGTGGCCGCCGAGACCCGTTCCGCCCGCCACCTCAAGGAACTGGATGTGCTGCGCAAGGGTATGCGGCGATGGACGAAGGACCCCGTAGGCCGGCGGTTCGAAGAGGCTCTGCGACCGATCACCGTCTGATCCGACCGAAAGGAACCCACATGTCCGCGTCTCCCCTGAGCAGTTCCGAACTCGACCAGGCGCTCGGTGCCCTGCCCGGCTGGACCGCCGGGGACAGCGGCCTCACCGCCGCCTTCACGTCCGACCGGAGCGCCCTGCCCGCCCTGTACGCGGCCGTCGCCGCGGCCGAGGATGAGGCCGACCACCACGCCGACATCCGTATCCTCTACGGCACGGTCACGTTCACGCTCAACACGCATGACGCGGGAGGCGCGATCACCGCGCGGGACACGGCTCTGGCGTCCCGTATCACCGCGCTCGCCGCCGAACACGGCGCGGAGCGGTCCGAGCGTTAGCGGGCGGCATCGGGGACGGGACGAGCCCGGCAGCGGGGTGTTCGGCCTTGGTGCGTCCTTGCCGTACTTGGCCGGTCGCGTCAGAGCTTCGACGGGAGCACCGCGCTAACGTCGACCGATGACCGCCACGCCTGCCGTCCCCGAGAGCGCGGTCCGTGATGCCTGCTCCCAACTCGGCCTCTCGGCGCGGGACATCACCGTGATACGCAGCCACGCCACCCCCGTCTTCCTCCTCCCCGGCGCGAACGCCGTGGCCCGGGTCAAGCCCCTTGTCGAGGAGGCCGACTCGGCTCGTGGAGTGGCCCTGCTCCGCTGGCTCACCGGTCAGGGCTTCCCCGCCGTCGAACCCCTCGATGTACCCCAGCCCGTGCAATGCGGGCCGTACGTCGTCACGCTGTGGGTGCGCTACTCCCAGCACCGGACCGGGGCGCCACCGCCGAGCGCCCTGGGCACGCTCCTGCGTCAGTTGCACGAGCTGCCCGTCCCGCCCGTGGAGCTGTCCCCGTACCAGCCCCTCGCTTCGCTTCACGACGCGGTGACGTCCAGCAGTACGCTCAGCCCGGACGACCGGCGCTGGCTGGAGAGGGCTGTCGAGGAGAGCCGGAGCGACTACCGGGCCCTCCGCTCGCCCCTCGGCCAGGGGTTCGTCCACGGCGACGCCTACCCCGGCAACACCCTCTGGGACGGGGACACCGTACGGCTGGCCGACTGGGACGAAGCCGCCTTCGGCCCCAGGGAGCTGGACCTGGCGAACACCTTCCAGGGCGCCAGATTCGGCCGCACCCGTCAGGAGATCGAGGAGTTCGTCCGTCACTACGGGCACGACCCCTCCCACTGGCCGGGGCTCCGCACCCTGATCACCATGAGGGATCTGCACACGCTGGCGTCGTTCATCCGCCGTGCCGAGGGGGGCGACCCCTCAGCGACGGCACAGCTCAGCCACCGGCTGACCACCCTGAGAACGGGCCGCGCACAGGCCCGATGGGACGTGTACTGAGCAAAGGCGCTGGGACACAGAAAGGTGAAGCAGACCATGGACGACGCGACCCGGCCCCGGGCACACCAACTCATCATCCGAAAGCCCTGTTTCGACCTCATCGTGAGCGGCACCAAAACCGTCGAGATCCGGGTCGGCTACCCCAAGATCCGCAGGATGCGGGTCGGTGACACCCTCCGGATGGTCTCCGGCGACGACTCCCTCACCACCCGCGTCGCACGCATCCATGTCCACGACTCGATCAGCGCGCTGCTGGACGCCGAATCACCCACGGCGATCGGGGGCGGGACCATGAGCCCCGAAGAACTCGGTGACGTGATCCGCGCCGTCTACCCGCCCGACAAAGAAGCCCTAGGTGTCTTCGCGCTCCATCTGACGACCGGGGCGACCCGCTGCCAGCTGATCCCCGCGAAGGCTGACCCGGCTCCACCTCCACACCCCGCCCGGCGGACCGAGGTGATCGCCTACGGCATCCTCCCTGGGGCGCGGGGCGGCACCGCACGCAAGTACTCCATGTGCGCCCTCGCGGTGAGACTTTGAGATGCGGGAGCCGCTCCGCGGCACGTCCGCCACCGCGCCCCGGTCCGACGAAAAACCGATCGTCGGACCTGCTGTAGGGTCCTGCCCGTGGCGAATCATCAGGACGGGACCGGGGCGGCCTACGACGGAGTCGTCGAGCTGTACGCATCACTGTTCGCGAACAGGCTGGAGACACAGCCGTTCACCCGGGCCATGATCGGCACCTTCGCCGAACTGGTGCGCGCGACAGGCAACCCGCGGGTCGCGGACGTCGGGTGCGGGCCCGGACATCTGACGGCCATGCTGCACGAACTGGGCCTGGACGCCTTCGGGCTCGACCTCTCCTCCGGCATGGTCGACCACGCCCGGCGGGCCCATCCGGCGCTGCGTTTCCAGGAGGGGCGGATGGAGTCCCTGCCGATCGAGGACGGCGCGCTCGGTGGCGTACTGGCCCACTACTCGATGATCCATACCCCGCCGGTGGAACTCCCGGCGCTGCTCGCCGAGCAGGTACGCGTCCTGGCACCGGGCGGCCTGCTCCTCGTCTCCTTCTTCGGAACCGACGGACCGGAACCGGTCCGGTTCGACCACAAGGTGACGCCCGCCTACAGCTGGCCGGCGGACCGCCTCGCCCAACTGCTGACCGACGCCGGGCTCGTGCCCTTCGCCCAGCTGCTCCACGACCCCGCCTCCGAACGGGGCTTCCTCGACGCCCACCTGCTGGCCCGCCGTTCGTAGGACCCTGTCCCGCGATGCCCGCCGCGTCGTCGGCCCGGCGGGCACTCGCTCGTACTGCGGCGGGGGGAGTCCGGGGCGCCCGGGTGGCCACGCCCCGACACGGCGGTGGCACTTCGCACCGCGTTCGGGCCGGGTCCTGAACACTCGGGGCTCACGTCTCCGCCGGGGCATCCGGCGAGTCTGGACGTATCGGAGGACCCGACGGACCGCCGAGGCCTGCCCAGGACAGCGGGGCTCACAGGGTTTCCGTGACCGCGGCGGCCAGCCGGGCGGCGTCCTTCGCGTCATGGGCGCCGACGGTGAGCGCGCGCGGGGTGGCGCCGCGGTAGGCGGCCCGTCCAGGCTTCGGGTCGTCGACGACGCGGATGACGGGCCGGACCGCGGCTTCCGGGCGCTGGCCCAGCAGCTTGCCGAGAACGGCGGCGGTGATCCTCATGCCCCTGCCGACCTCACCGGCGAGGCTGGTGCGCACCAGACGGGCCGGCCCCCAGGTGAGGTAGGCGAGGTCCGGGTTGTCGTCGGTGGCGAGGATGCCGAGGAGTTCGTTGGCGCGGCGCTGCTGGGCGTTGGAGCGTTTCAAGGTGAACCCATGTGTCATCTCCAGGTCCGCGAAGTCCACGGCATCGGGCCGGGCGCCAGGGACGGCGGTGTTCACGATCACCGGCCGTCCGGACGCGCGCAGCAGCGGCGCGAGCCCGGTGACGAGCAGGTACTTGCTGAGGAAGAACAGCGCCCAGGACGCCTCATGTCCTTCGGCCGTGACCTGCCGGTGCCGCCGGATGAACGACGCGGCCAGCACCAGGGCGTCGACGCGCTGATGGTGCGCCCGCAGGTGACCGGTCACGCGGCGTGCGTCGGCGACCAGGGACAGGTCGGCCGCGATGAACTCGGCCCGCGCCGCCGCGGAGGGGTCCTCGCCGGTCACGGCCGCGACCAGCGCGTCGAACTTGCGGCGGCTCCGGCCGACGACCGTGACGCGGTCGCCCGCGGTGAGGTAGTGGCGGGCCAGGGCCGCGCCCATGCCGTCGGTGCCGCCTGTGATCACGATCGTTCGCATCATGGCTGTGCCTCCTCATACCGGAACACCTGTTCCGTTTGAAGATAGCAGCAACCGGAACAGGTGTTCCGAATCGCTATAGTGGAGGGATGCCACAGGACCGCAAGCAGCGGCGGGACGCCGCCGCCAACAA
Organism: Streptomyces uncialis; assembly: GCF_001905345.1. Classification (GTDB taxonomy): domain Bacteria; phylum Actinomycetota; class Actinomycetes; order Streptomycetales; family Streptomycetaceae; genus Streptomyces; species Streptomyces uncialis. The sequence goes on along the minus strand of NZ_LFBV01000008.1, from coordinate 343,200 downwards.
GGAACGCATCCTGGCCGCGGCGGGCGAGGCGTTCCGCCGGTCCGGCATGGCCGTGGACATGCGGGCCGTGGCCGCCGCGGCGGGTGTCGGCGTCGGCACCCTCTACCGGCACTTCCCCACCCGGGAACACCTCGTACGGGCCGTGACCGGAACCGACCTCGCCGCGCTCGCGCACGCGGCCCTGCCCGCCGGCAAGTCCGCGACGGACGGCCTCCGCGCGTTCTTCACCGCCACACTCGACGGCCTCGCCGCCAACCAGGCGATGATCGACGTACTGGCCGGCGGACCACCGTCGGACGCCGACCTTGAGCGATGCCTCACCCACCTCACCAAGATCGGTCAGGACGCCGTCGACCGCTCCCGCACCGACCGGACCCTCGCCCCCGATGTGACTCCTGAGGACATCGCCTACCAACTCCTCGGGCTCATCCGCATCGTGCAGCTGATGCCCGACGGCGGGCCGAGCTCGATCGACCACCAGGTGGAACTCGCACTCCGGGCACTCGCCGCGAACTGACCGCTCCGCGTCCCACGGCGTGGCCGGTGCGGCCGTCCCTCACACCGTCCGCACCGGATCGTCCAGCCACGCGGTCCCGCCCTCGGGGGTCACCGTGATCCCGAAGCGTTCGGCGGACGGGGAACCGTGGCCGGTCCACCAGCGGTGGGCGCCGGTGAGTTCGTCCCACAGGTGGCGCGGGTCGCTCTGGTGCACGGTGCTCCGGGCGACGCCGTCGGTGAGCAGGGCCGCGGCCCATGAGCGGTCGGTCAGTCCGTAGAGCCAGACGCTCACCGTGTCGCCCCGGCGGTCGCGGAGCAGCAGGCAGTCGGGGACGAGGAGACCCGCGACCGTCAGGAACGGATGCGACCACGGTTCCTCGAACCCGGCTTCCGACGCGGTCAGTCCGGTGGACGACGCGGTGGCGCCGCCCGGGAACCCGTCGGGCAGATACGCGCCCTGGTCGACCTGGACGCGCTGGGAGCGTGCCTTCATGAACTCGACCGGGGTGGTGAGATGGCCGCAGGCGGTGCGGCCGTCCTCGGCGACGACGAGGCGCACCAAGCGGTCGGCGGTGGTGAGGGACGAACCCCAGGGCATCACGATCAGCCCGCCGGGGACGGTCTGCTCCACCAGCGCGTACGGGACTTGGCGCAGTCCCGCCGTGATCACGGTCCGGTCGTACGGGCCTTGGTCCGGGTGCCCGAGGAGGCCGTCGCCGGTGAGGACCGTGGGATGCCGTCCCGCGCGGTCGAGGGCGGCCCGGGCGCTCGCGGCCACCGTCGCGTCGACCTCCACCGTGACGACGCGGTCCCCGCCGAGCCGGTGGGTGAGGAGCGCCGCGGCCCAGCCGGTGCCGGTACCGATCTCCAGGACCCGGTGGCCGTCGCGCACATCGAGGGCGGCCAGCATCTCCATGACGACGCTGGGCATGGACGACGACGAGGTCGGTACCCGTCCGGGGGCGGTCCCGGTGTGCCTGCCGTCGTCCCACTGGGTGGTGATGGGCACGTTGGTGGCCGCGGCGGCGTACCAGCGCGCGGGGTCGGCGTTCCGGTCGCACACGGCGCTCGTCCGGGACCCCATGTCGTACGGCCACATCACCTCGGGCAGGAACCCGGCCCGGGGGACCGCTTCGAAGGACGGCGCCCAGTCGGCGGTCAGGACGCCGCGTTCACGCAGTGTCCGGCCCAGCGCCGTCCAGTCGGAGCGGGCCCGCCGTTCCGACTCGTCGCCGGTCACTCGCCGTCGGCATCGGGGTCGTCGCCGACGTGTGCGTGGTGACCCATGCCGCTGCCCACTCCGTACCGAACCGTGCTGATCCGTCCCCCCTCACGATTCCTGGGCCCGGGGGATTCACGCTACGGAAGCCGGTGCCGACGGGACAGGGCGCGCGGAAGCACTTCAGCGCGGCGTACCTCACGCCCCACGACACCGTGCCCGAATCGCGGAAGGCGCACCGCCCCGGTCACCCGCCGCCGCCCCGGGCACCCGCCCCCGCCTCGGCCGCCCGCCGCCGCCCCGGTCACACCGCCCCGTCACCCCCCACCACCCGGTCACCGGGTGGTGCCGAGGCGGCCGTCCCGCAGCGCCGTGACGAAGCCTGTCGTCGGCAGACGGCTCAGCAGCAGCGCGGGGCCGAAGGGGTTCTTGCTGTCGCGTATCGCCGTGGTGTCGGGGGCGAGGACCGCCAGTTCCACGCAGTTCGAGCCGCTGTCGGAGTACGAGGACCTCCGCCAGCTCACAGCGAGCGCGGCGGCGTTCTCAGCATGGCTCATGGCCCTTCCTTATCTCGGCGATGAGCCCCACGGACGCCTCGACCGACTCGGCGGCGGACGTGAGCCGCTGCACGGCGTCCCGGTACATGGCCACCTTGTCCGGCTCCTCGATGTACAGGGCGGCCGTCAGGCTCTCCGCGTGGACCACGTCGAGATCGGCGTGCGTACCGAAGCCGAGGATGCTGAACGAGCCCATCTGGCCCGCGTGCAGGGGCGCGTCGGACCGCAGGATCTGGATGTTGACGTTCGCCCGGCGGCCCATCGCGAGCAGCTTGCCGAGCTGCTCGTACATCACGCCGTTGCCCGGGACGCCGGAGCGCAGGGCCTGTTCCGAGATGATCGCCCACAGGGCCAGCGGCTGATCGCGGGTGAGGACGGCCTGCCGGGCGAGGCGTACCTCGACCAGCGCGTCCACCCGGGCCTCGATCGCCTCGGTCATCGCGGTCGCGCGGATGATCTCGCGGGAGTACTCGGCGGTCTGGAGCAGCCCGGGAATCACCCCCAGATGCCAGGTCGAGACGGACTCCGCCTCCGCCTCCAGACTGATCAGGTCCTCGTAGACGGGGGACAGCACGCCCCGGTAGGAGTGCCACCAGCCGCGCTGGGTGTTGTCCTTCGTGAGGGTGACCATCGCGGCGCGCAGCTCGTCGGTCACGTCCCGGCCGAGCGTCGCGTAGAGGTCGAGCAGGGCTTCCACGTCGGTGGCCTTCGCCGAGCTGCGGGCGGTCTCTATCCGCGACAGCTTCGAGGTGATGAACCCGCCTTTCGACCGCTCCGCCACCTCGTCGAGGGTGAGATCACCGCGCAGGGCACGCAACTTCGCTCCGAGCCTGCGCCGACGCACCGTGGGCGCACTCACAGGGCCCCCTTCCGTCCGGTCGATTGCCGGACAGTGTGCCGTGCCCCGTGATCCCCTGTCATCCGGCGTACCCCGGGCCGGGACGACCGCGGCGCGCGCCGTGCGGATGCTTCCGCGCGCTGGTGCGCCGGGGGTTGGCGGACGGTGATGGTTCGGAGCGTGACGGTTCAGACGGTGACGGCGGGGCGCGAGCGGCGGAAGACGAAGGCGGCGAGGACACCGCCGACGAGCCCGAACAGATGACCCTGCCAGCTGACGCCGGAGTCGGTGGGCAGCACGCCCCACAGGAGTGAGCCGTAGAACACGGCGACGACCACGCCGATCACGAGATCCCACGGTCTGCGGTCCACGAAGCCGCGCACCACGAGATAGCCGAAGAGCCCGAAGACGACACCGGAGGCGCCGAGCGTGACGGTGTTCTCCGGGGAGGTCAGCCAGACGCCCAGCCCGCTGGTCACGATGATCGTGAGGACCACGCCCGCGAAGACGCCGAGCCCGGCGAGGGCGGCGAGGAACCCGAGGATCAGCAGCGGCACGGTGTTCGACGCGAGATGGTCCCAGCCGCTGTGCAGGAACGCCGCCGGGACGACGTCCCACAGCTCGCCCGCCGCACGCGGGGATATGCCGTGATCGTCCAGGGAGTGGCCGAGCGCGGTGTCGACCGCTTCCAGCAGCCACAGGAACGCGACCCATACGGCCATCAGTTTCACGGCGGACACGGTGCCGCGCGCGGAGCTGTTCCGTAGTGCGCCGAGTGCCATGACGGCCTCCCCGTGTTCGTCGTAGTTCGTCGTGGTCCGCACCCCGCCCGCCCACCGCGAGCTCCCCAGCCCCTCCAACGCGCGAGGACCCCCGGGTGTTCCGCCGACCTGCGCCGACCTCCGTCCGCGCCCGCCGACAGGACCCGCGCCGGGACGGCGCCCCGGGGCACGCCCCGGGACCGGCCGGGCGGCCGGCGGGGAATCCGGGGGAGAGCGGGGGCGCCGGTGGGTACGGAATGTGCCACGTGCCGCTTCGCGAAGGGAACATCCGTGCCTGCATCGCAAGCAGTTCCACCCACGCAGTCCGTTCTGTCGCCCCTGACCGCGTCCGCCCTGTTCCTCGTCGTCACCGTCGACGACGGGGGCGAGGAAGCCGTACGGGAGCTGCTCGCCGACCTCGCCGGACTGGAGCGTTCGGTCGGCTTCGGGTATCCGGGCGGGGGCCTGAGCTGTGTCGCCGGGATCGGGTCCGCCGCCTGGGACCGGCTCTTCGACGGGCCGCGCCCCGCCGCGCTGCATCCGTTCACCGAGCTGGCGGGCCCCCGCCATCACGCCGTCGCCACCCCGGGCGACCTGCTGTTCCATCTGCGCGCCACCCGCCAGGACCTGTGTTTCGCGCTCGCCGCGCTGATCATGGAGCGGCTGCGGGACGCGGTCACCGTCGTCGACGAGACGCCCGGCTTCTCCTACTACGACAACCGGGATCTGCTCGGTTTCGTGGACGGTTCGGAGAACCCGGTGGGCCTGGCCGCGGCCGACGCCGTCGTCGTCGGGGACGAGGACCCGGACTTCGCGGGCGGCGCGTACGTGATCACCCAGAAGTATCTGCACGACCTGGCCGCCTGGAACGCGCTGCCGGTGGAGACCCAGGAGCTGATCGTCGGGCGGCGCAAGTTCGACAACGTGGAGCTGGATCAGCCCGGTTCCCATGTCGACCTCAACACGATCACCGACCCGGACGGCACCGAGCGGGAGATCCTCCGCGACAACATGCCCTTCGGCCGCCCGGGGAGCGGGGAGTTCGGTACGTACTTCATCGGGTACGCGCGGACCCCGGAGGTCACCGAGCGGATGCTGCGGAACATGTTCCTCGGGTCCGGGCCCACCAGCCACGACCGCATCCTCGACTTCTCCACCCCGGTCACCGGGAGCCTGTTCTTCGCCCCGGCCGCGGGCTTCCTGGAGGACCCGCCGGGACCCCCGGCGAAGGGGGCGGGGGCGGATGCCCCGCCGGAGCGTTCCCCGGGCGGCTGAGCGTCCGCGCCCCGGCCGGTGGGGGCGGGTCCGGGGCCGCGCGCCCCGGGCCCGTACCGCGCACACGGCGTCGCCGGGCGCCGGATAGGCTCGAAGGTGTGGAGCAGCTTGAGAAGAACCGGCGCCGCCCGTGGATCGTGGGTGTCTCGGGCGCGTCGGGCACGCCGTACGCCGCGTCGCTGCTGCGGGCCCTGCTCGCGGCGGGCGAGAGCGTCGACCTCGTGGTGTCACGGGCCTCCCGGCTGACCCTGCTCGACGAGACGGGGATCGCGTTCCGGGACGCCCACTGGCGCACGGATCTCACCCAGTGGCTCGTGCGGGGCGCCGACGGCAAGCCGGACACGTACCCCCCGCCCGCGCTGGACGACGTACGGTACTGGGCCGCCGGTGATCTGGCCGCCGGGCCGTCCTCGGGGTCGTACCCGGCCCAGGGGATGATCATCGTGCCGGCGTCCACCGCGTGTGTCGCGGGGGTCGCGCTCGGGCTGTCCAAGGATCTGCTCCAGCGGACGGCGAGCGTCACCCTCAAGGAGGGCCGCCCCCTGATCGTGGCGGTCCGGGAGACCCCGCTGAACGGCCAGACCCTGCGTCATCTGGTGACCCTGGACGACGCGGGCGCGGTGGTCCTGCCGGCGTCGCCCGCGTTCTACGCGGGCGCCACCCATATCCAGGACCTGGTGGACTTCGTCGCCGGCCGGGCCCTCGACGCGGCCGGGGTGCCGCACGGGCTGTACCGGCGCTGGGAGGGACAGCTCGGGGGAGGCACGCGCACCTCCTGAACCCCGGGCCCGCCGGACCGGCGCCGGGCGTACGCCGGGCGCGCCCCCCGATCCGCGCGTCCCGTCCCGGTGCCCCGTCCCGCCGCCTCACTTCGCCCAGCCAGTGGGATTCGCAGGGTGTCTGGCCCGCTTACCTTTGATGTTGGACATAAACTCGCGGCACTGCTGAACAATGAAAGGCTCGGATCTATGGACGCCGTGGACAGGCAGCTCATCCAGGCCCTGCGGGAGAACGGCAGGGCCTCGTACGCCGAACTCGGCCGGCTCGTCGGCCTCTCCGGCCCCAGTGTGACCGACCGGATCAACCGGCTGGAGGCCGCCGGGGTCATCACGGGGTACCGGGCGACCGTCGACTCCGCCTCGCTCGGTCTCGGGGTCACCGCCCTGATCGGTATCTCGCTGTCGGACGCCGCCGACCACGAGGACGTGGCCCAGCGGCTGCGGGACCTCGGCGAGATCGAGGACTGCTGGTTCATCGCGGGCGACGACTCGTTCATGCTCAAGGTCCGCGTCGGTGACGTCGACGGCCTGGAGAAGACCATCCGGCGGCTCTCGGGCACCAAGGGAGTGTCCCGGACCCGCACCACGATCGTGCTGTCCACCAAGTGGGAGAACCGGGTCGGGGACCTCCCCGAGGAGCTCTAGGCGTACGGTTGAGCGCGTCCGCGAGGAAGACGACCGAGGCACGGCAGGGAAGAGGCAGAGGCAAATGGACGTGGGCCTGAAGCGCGAGCTGGAGGCGAAGGTCTTCGCCGGGGAGCGGCTGAGCCGCGAGGACGGCATCGCGCTGTACGCCTCCGACGACCTGGCCTGGCTCGGCGGGCTGGCGCACGAGGTGCGCACCCGCAAGAACGGTGACGTGGTCCACTTCAACGTCAACCGGCACCTCAACATGACCAATGTGTGCACCGCGTCCTGCGCGTACTGCTCCTTCCAGCGCAAGCCGGGGGAGAAGGACGCGTACACGATGCGCATCGAGGAGGCCGTGAAGCTGGCCAAGGCGATGGAGGGCGAGAACCTCACCGAGCTGCACATCGTCAACGGCCTCCACCCGTCGCTGCCCTGGCGGTACTACCCGCGTTCGCTGCGCGCCCTCAAGGAGGCGCTGCCGAACGTCGGGCTGAAGGCGTTCACGGCCACCGAGATCCATCACTTCGAGACGATCTCCAAGCTGACCGCGAGCGAGATCCTGGACGAGCTGATCGACGCGGGCCTCGAATCGCTGACCGGCGGCGGCGCGGAGATCTTCGACTGGGAGGTCCGCCAGCACATCGTGGACCACCGCACCCACTGGGAGGACTGGTCCCGAATCCACCGGCTCGCCCATGAGAAGGGGCTGAAGACGCCCGCGACGATGCTCTACGGGCATATCGAGGAGCCGCGTCACCGGGTGGACCATGTGCTGCGGCTGCGGGAGCTCCAGGACGAGACCGGCGGCTTCCAGGTCTTCATCCCGCTGCGCTACCAGCACGACTTCGTGGACATGAAGGACGGCAAGATCCGCAACCGGCTCCAGGCGCGCACCTCCATGGCGACCGGCGCGGAGGCGCTGAAGACCTTCGCGGTGTCCCGGCTGCTGTTCGACAACGTGCCGCACGTGAAGGTCTTCTGGGTCATGCACGGTGTCCAGACCGCGCAGCTCGCCCTCCAGCACGGCGCCGACGACATGGACGGCTCGGTCGTCGAGTACAAGATCACGCACGACGCCGACAACTTCGGTACGCCGAGCAAGCTCACCCGTGACGATCTGCTGGAGCTGATCCGGGACGCCGGGTTCCGGCCGGTGGAGCGCAACACCCGGTACGAGATCATCCGCGAGTTCGACGGCCCCGAGGCGGACCGCCGGGAGTCCCCGCAGCCGATGCGGGTGTGAGTCCCGGGCCGGACAGAGCGGTGTTCCGGCGGCGCGCACCCGGCTGAGGGCGCGCGCGGCCGGAGTGCTTCACTGATATGCGGCCATTGTCGGAACGGAAGAGTGGGATACATGCTCCGCTACACACTGATGCGCCTCGGGATCTTCGCGGGCTGCTTCGCGGCGGTCTGGGGGCTCAGCTACGCGGGTCTGCTGCCGCAGGGGCTCGGCAGCTCCAACGGGCTGTGGCTGCTGCTGCTGGCCATGGTGCTGTCCGCGCCGATCAGCTTCGTGGTGCTGCGCAAGCAGCGGGACTCCGCGTCCGTGCAGATCGCCGCGCGGGTGGACCGGGCGAAGGCGGGGTTCGGACGCAGTGCGAGCCAGGAGGACCTGGCGGACGAGGCGGGGTCCGGCCCGGGCGGTGCCCGAGCCGGAGGGTGAGCCCTCCGGGGGCGGCCGTCCGAGTCCTACCGCCGCCCACCCCTCCCGGCCCCCTTCGCCCGCGCCCGTAGGTTTCCTGTACTGGACGTACCTGTCCCCGCACAGGCGGTTCGTGGGTGCGCAGTTCCCCGCGCCCCTGGATGCTGCCCCCTTGCGGTCGCTCTTCGGGTGCGTGCCGGCCCTCGTCTTTTGCGCAGTTCCCCGCGCCCCTTTGGGGCGCCCCTTGCTGTCGTCCGTTGTCTGCGGACCATCCTCCTCGTGCAGTCGCCCTGCCCCGACCCGAAGGACCGACAGGGTGCGCCCCAAAGGGGCGCGGGGAACTGCGCGAAAACGGCGAGCGACGGCACAGGAACGAAGTGCGTCCAGCCGGACGGACCTGGGAAGCGCAAGCGAAGGCGACCCGCGGGGAACTGCGCACCCACGAACGACCCGCACAGGGACAAGCGCGTCCAGCCGGACGGAGCTCGGGAGCGCGAGCGAAGGCGATCCGCGTGAGGTGGGTCTCAGTCCCGGCGGGGGGATCGGGGCTCCGGGCGGTGGACGGGGCGGGGGCGGCTTGAATCATGTGGTGTGTGTCCGGGGGGTGTTGGGGACCATGAGGGCATGACAACGAGAGCGGGGACCCCTCCATCGGGGTCAAAGCGGGTCTTTGAGGGCCTCAAAGTACAAGTGTTAACGTGCTCGGCATGAAGTCCGCAGCCGCGCGCCCCTCCGTCATGGGATCCGTGCCCATGACCGCCCTGAGCGTCCCGCTCGTGGCGCGCCTGCATGTCGACCTCTGCCGCTGTCTGTCGGCGGCCTGTCGCCGCCCCCCGCGCGCGGCCTGCCGTCGTTCCTGACCCCCGGACCGGACCACCGTCCCACCCGTCAGGACCCGCACCACGACGCGTCCCGCGCCCTTCCCCCGAAGGCTCCCGGGATCTCTCCGTACCGCCCCAGGGCCACGCCGCACCCTGATCCGTCCCGCACCCCCCGTTCACCCCCCTATGGAGTGTGTCCACGTGTCCGTCCCCGCCACGAACACACAGCCGAAGCCGGCCCGCCCGGCCACACGGCTGCTCAAGGTGCCCTTCTGGGCGCAGATACTTCTCGGTCTCGTCCTCGGTGTCGTCCTCGGCTGGGTCGCCCGCGAGTTCGACGTCTCGTGGCTGCTGACCACCCTGGAGAAGGTGGGCGGCATCTTCATCGGGCTGCTGAAGCTCGCCGTCGGCCCGCTGGTGTTCTTCGCCATCCTGGTGTCGATCACCAACCTCCGGAAGGTCAACAACGCCGCCCGGCTGGCCTCCCGCACACTCCTCTGGTTCATGATCACCTCGCTGATCGCGGTGGCGATCGGCCTGTTCATCGGCCTGGTGACCAACCCCGGCTCCGGCACCGGCCTCACCGCCGACGACGGTGGCAAGCCCAAGGTCACCGGCTCCTGGATCGACTTCCTGACCGGTATCGTCCCGACCGACGTGATCACGCCGTTCACCGACCTGAACGTCCTCCAGATCGTGTTCATGGCCGCCGTCGCCGGTATCGCCGCCCTCAAGCTCGGTGAGCGCGCGCAGCCGATCCTGAGCCTCAGCGAAGCCGTCCTCGAACTCCTCCAGAAGGCCCTGTGGTGGGTCATCCGGCTGGCCCCGGTCGGCACCGTCGGCCTCATCGGTGTCGCCATCGCCACCTACGGCTGGGACCTGATCGGCGACTACGCGGTCTTCACCGCCGACGTCTACATCGGCTGCCTCATCGTGCTGTTCGGTGTGTACCCGGCGCTGCTCGCGCTGGTCGCGAAGGTCAACCCGGTCCACTTCTTCAAGGGTGCCTGGCCCGCGATCCAGCTCGCGTTCGTCTCCCGCTCCTCCGTCGGCACCATGCCGCTCACCCAGCGCGTCACCGAGCGGCTCGGCGTCCCCAAGGAGTACGCGTCCTTCGCGGTGCCGTTCGGCGCCACGACCAAGATGGACGGCTGCGCCGCGATCTACCCGGCCATCGCCGCCATCTTCGTGGCCGAGATCTTCAAGGTCGACCTGACCATCGCGGACTACCTGCTCATCGCGTTCGTCTCGGTGGTCGGTTCCGCCGCGACGGCCGGTCTGACGGGCGCCACGGTCATGCTGACCCTCACCCTGTCCACCCTGGGCCTGCCCATGGAGGGCGTCGGTCTGCTCCTCGCCATCGACCCGATCGTCGACATGATCCGCACCGCCACGAACGTCGCGGGCCAGGCGCTCGTGCCGGTCCTGGTCTCGGCGCGCGAGAAGATCCTGGACCACGACGCGTACACCACGGCGTCCGCGTCCCCCATCGACGAGGACCTCTCCTCCGACGCCCCGGCCGACCGCACCCCGGCCCCGGCCGTCGCCTGACCCACCCGGCCACCAGCCACTCACCACACGGGGCCCGCCGTCCACGGCGGGCCCCGCGCGGTGTTTCCGGGGGCGATTTCCGGCCACCTGTACAGCCCGGGAACGATACGGACCAAGATCGTAGGCTTGGCTGCGCGAAGCCGGTGGGGAGAGGGCGGGCATGGAACGAGAAGGCGGACACAGCACCGGTACCCGTACGGGCCCGAGCCTCGGTACGGGCCCGAGCCTCGGTACGGGGCCGAGCCTCGGTACGGGGCCGAGCCTGGCTACGAGGCCGAGCCTCGGTACGGGGCCGGTGGGCCGGCCGGGCGTGGGCACCGGTGCCGGTGCCGGTGGGACCACAGGTACGGGTACGGGGGCCCGGGCTTCGGCGGCGCGTGCCGGTGAGGCCGGACCCGTCCGGGGCGGAGGCGCGCTGCCGTCGGGCCCGACCGCGCCGAACCGGCGGGGCAGACGGATGCCCCGGGCCGTCCGCGAGCGGCACATGCTCGACGCCGCCGTGCGGGTCTTCGGCCGCCAGGGGTACCGCGCCGCCGCGATGGACGACATAGCGGAGCTCGCCGGGGTCCCCCAGCCGCTCGTCCACCTCTATCTGCGCTCCAAGGAGGACCTTTTCGTCGCCTGCGTCCGCCGGGAGGCGGGTGCGCTGCTGGCCGCCGTGCGAGGCGGCGTACGAGCCGGTGATCCCGCGGAGCGGCAGCTGCGGGACGGGTTGCACGCCTTCTTCCAGCACACCGTCCGCCACCCGGAGGGCTGGGCCGTCCTCCACCTTCACGCCCGTGCCCAAGGGGAATCCTCCGCGGACCAGGTCGTGGCGCTGCGCACGGAGCTCGTCGGGCTCGTCACCCGGCTGATCGTCTCGGCGGCGCGGGACGCGGGGGGCGCCTCGGCGCTCGGACGGCGTGAGGCCGTGGGGCTCGCCCAGGCGCTGGTGGGTGCGGCGGAGTCGCTCGCGGTGTGGGCGGGCGGTGACCCGTCCGTCACGGCCCGCGAAGCGGTGTCCACCCTGATGGACCTCACCTGGCCGGGCCTCGCCCCCCACCTCTCCCCGATACCCCCTTCACCCCCACACCCCCACCCCTGACGGTCCGCCTTCGCTGGCGCTTCCGAGGTCCGTCCGGCTGGACGAACTTATCCCTGTGCGGGTCGCCCGTGGGGTGCGCAGTTCCCCGCAGGTCGCCTTCGCTCGCGCTTCCGAGGTTGCCTGTGCTGGGCGTACTTGTTCCGGCACAGGTCGTTGGTGGGTGCGCAGTTCCCCGCGCCCCTGGGTGGTGCCCCCTTGCGGTCGCTCTTCGGGTGCGGGCCGGTCCTCGTCTTCGCGCGGTTCCCCGCAGGTCGCCTTCGCGTGCGCCTCTGGGTTCCTTGTGCCTGGCGTACTTGTCCCTGTGCCGTAGCTCGTGGGGTGCGCAGTTCCCCGCGCCCCTGGATGCTGCTCCCTTGCGGTCGCTCTTCGGGTGCGGGCCGGTCCTCGTCTTTTGCGCAGTTCCCCGCGCCCCTGGGGGTTCCCCACCTGGGCGTACCTGTTGCCGTGCGGGTACGTCCGTGGGTGCGCAGTTCCCCGCGCCCCTGGGTGGTGCCCCATTACGGTCGCCACTTCGGGTGCGGGGCTGTCCTCGTCTTCGCGCGGTTCCCCGCGCCCCTTTGGGGGCGCCCATCTGGGGCTGTCGTCAGGGTGCGGGCTGTCAGCAATCGGGGCCGGGGTTCAAACCTCCCTCCTCGTGCAGTCGCCCGGCTGCGGGAGGGGGTGGGCGGGAATCTCTGCCCGCAGACTCCGATGCTCTTCAGTAGGGCAAGGGGGACGTCGTACCGAGCGCGTTGGATCGAGGACGGAGAATCCCGACCGGCACCGACCCGAAGGACCGGCAGAACGCGCCCCAAAGGGGCGCGGGGAACTGCGCGAAAACGACGAGCGACGGCACAGGAACGAAGTACGCCCAGCCGGACAGACCTCGCAAGCGCAAGCGAAGGCGACCCGCACAGGAACGGAGTGCGCCCAGCCGGACAGACCTCGGGACCGCAACCGGGGGCGACCCCGGGCGACCCACCAGGCGGGGTGCGCCCCCGCGACCTATCGTGGAAACGAGTGCACCTTCTCCAGAAGGGGCGCACCATGCGCGTACGCTCAGCCGCGGCCACCCTCACCGTGACCGCCGCCCTGCTGGCGCCGGCCCCCGCCGTCTCCCCCTCCGCCTCGTCCGCCCAACCCGACCTGCGGCCCTTCTACAGCCAGCACCTCAGGTGGACCCCCTGCGCCGACCTCCCGATGAACCCGGAGGACATGCGCTGCGCGCACGTGACCGTCCCCCTCGACTACGCCGCCCCCGGCAAGGGCACGGTCAGCATCGCCCTGGCCCGTATCGCGTCCACCTCCGCCCACCCCCGGGGCTCGGTACTGCTGAACTTCGGCGGGCCGGGTGACCCCGGCATCGTCACCCTCGCCGGGTTCGGCCGGACGTTCAACGACCTCACCGACGCGTACGACGTGGTCACCTTCGACCCGCGCGGGGTGGGGCGCAGCTCACCCGTGACCTGTGGCAACGTCCCCCGTCCCGTTTTCACCGGCACCGATCCGGCGGCCCTGCTGAAGAAGGCCGACACGTACTACGACGAGTGCCTGCGCGCCTCCGGCCCCGTCCTCCCGTATGTCGGCACGATCAACGCCGCCCGGGATCTCGACGTCATCCGCGACGCGCTGGGCGACGACAAGCTCAACTATCTCGGCTTCTCGTACGGGACCCGGCTCGGCGCCGTGTACACGGGGGAGTTCCCGCACAAGGTGGGGCGGATGGTCCTCGACGGTGTCGACACCCTCACCGAATCCCTCGCCGAACAGGGGCTGGTGATCGCCGAGGGCCGGCAGACCGCGCTCGACGACTTCGCGACCTGGTGCGCGGGCCGGTCGGACTGTGCCCTCGGCACCAACTCCCGTACCGCCAAGGAGAGCGTCGTCCGGCTGCTGCACCGGATCGAGGAACACCCCATCACCCTCTACGACGGCTCCCTGTTCACCGCGGAGGTTCTGGTCTCGGCACTCAGCGCCACCCTCTACAGCCAGGCCAACTGGCCCTCCCTGAACCGTGCCCTCACCACGCTCATCGACGACAACGACCCGATCCCCCTGCTGGCGACCTCGATGCCCGTGCCGGTCGCGTCGCTCCGCCCCCGGGACGTCGTCCCCGCCGACAACTCGCAGGTCGCGCTGACCGCCGTCAACTGCGCCGACGACCCGGACCGCCTCACCGCCGCCCAACTGTCCGATCCGGTCGCGTACGAACGTCTGCGTGCCGCCTACCTCAAGGCATCGCCCGTCTTCGGTCCCGCCCAGCTCGATCAGCTCCTGTTGTGCGCGGGCCATCCGAAGGGCAGCGACTACGTCCGGTCCGTCCATGACGTCGACACCCCGAAGTTCCTGCTCGTGGGCACCCGGGGCGACCCGGCCACCCCTTACCGGTGGACCGAGGAGACCGCCCGGCGTCTCGGTGACTCCGCCGTCGTCCTCGACAACCGCGGCGAGGGGCACGGCGGATACGTCTCCTCGAAATGCGTCAAACGGACCGTCGACACCTTCTTCCTCGAAGGTGACCTCCCGTCCTCCGGCCAGTCCTGCTCCGCCGAGCCCGTGCCCCCGGACGGCCCCACCGGCTGACCCGTCCGCCCCGGCCCGCGGGACGGTCCGGGACCGATGGGCCCAGCCGTCACGGGACACCGAACGCCCGCAGCACCCCGGTGGCGACGGCCGCGGTGAGCACCGTCACCGCGAAGGGCGCACCGCGCCACGCGAGCACCGCCGCCGCCCCGACCCCCAGCGGCCGGGCCCAGCCCGCGAAGGCCCCGGCCTCCAGGAGGGTGCCGGTCGCCAGCAGGGCCACGAGCAGGACCGCCGCCCCGCGCGCCAGCAGGGTCCTGGTCCGCTCGGACAACTCCACCCGGCCACGCAGGACCGGGCCCACCAGCCGGAAGGCGTAGGTACCCAGCCCGAGGGCCAGCACCGCCACCAGGGTCCCGCTCATCCGCCGCCCTCCTCACGGACGCCGGTCACCGCCGGGCCACCCCCTCCGGAGCCGCCCCCTTCGGCACCGGTCCGCTCCGTACCGGCCGCGTCACCGTTCCGCCCGTCGCCCGGGTCCTCCGGACGGGCCGTGCCGCCCTTGCCGCTTCTGCGGCGCGATGCCAGCAGCCCGGTGAGGGAGAGCAGAACCGGTATGCCCGCCGGGAACAAGGGAGTAGCCGCCAGGGCGACGGCGGCCCCGGCAGTCGCCGCCCTGGCCCCTGACCTGTCCGCGCGCAGGGCGGGAAGCACCAGGGCGAGGAGTACCGCGGGGTACGCGGCGTCCAGTCCGAGACGACCGGGGTCGCCCAGTGCCGTGCCCGCGAGGGCGCCCATGAGGACACCGGCGTTCCACACGGCGAACAGGGCGACGCCGGATATCCAGAACGCGGCCTTCCTGGCCTCCGGGCTCCGCTGGGACAGGGCGAAGGCGGCCGTCTCGTCCGTGACCAGATGGGCGCCGACGAGCCGGGCCGGCCAGGAGCGGCCCAGGGCGTCCGCGACCGCCAGACCGAACGCCGCCGTACGGGTGTTGAGCAGCAGGCCCGTGGCCACGGCGGAGACCGGGCCGCCGCCCGCGAGCAGGATGCCGACCGCGCTGAACTGGGCCGCGCCCGCGAAGACCAGCAGGGACATGGCGACCGGCACCCACAGCGGCAGCCCACCGGCCACCGCGATCGCGCCGAACGACATACCGACCACGCCGTCGGCCAGGCAGACCAGCGCGATGTCCCGCAGGAGCCGGGGCTCGGCGGTCGCGAGCCCCGTTCGGCCCGCACTGCTGAGTGTTCGGTATAGCGAACGCATGTCCCCATCGTGAGGGAGAGGTGTATCGTTCGTCAAGTCGAACGGGCGACTTTTTTGTCGAACGCCGAACGCCGAACGCCGAATGCCGAACGCCGATGCATCGAAGTACCGAAGTACCGAGCGCCTTGGAATCCCCCGGGCCGGTACGTGGAGGAAGACGGAGGCGTCAGCGCCATGGCCCAGCAAACCCCCACGCCCGCCGACGCCCCGCCCCCCGGCGCCCCCACCGGCACCCCGGTCCCCGCCGCACCTGCCTCCGCCTCCGCCCCCGCTCCCGCCGCCCCCGCCGCCCCCGGCCCCCCGCGTGCCCCCCTCGCGCACATCGCCGAGGCCCTGCGGCGGGAGCGCACCCGGCTGGAGGTGTCCCTGTCCGAGTTGGCCAAGCGCGCCGGGATCGCCAAGTCCACGCTGTCGCAGCTGGAGTCGGGCAGCGGCAACCCGAGCGTCGAGACCCTCTGGGCCCTGAGCGTCGCCCTGGACGTGCCGTTCAGCCGTCTCGTCGAGCCGGTCCGGACGACGGTGCAGGTCATCCGGGCGGGGGAGGGCCCCGCCGTACCCTCCGAACGTGCGGACTACGTCGCCACCCTGCTGTCGTCCAGTCCGCCGGGCGTCCGCCGTGATCTCTACTTCCTCCAGGTGGAGCCGGGCTCCCCCAGGGAGTCGGCGCCGCACATGTCCGGCACCGTCGAACATCTCGTCGTGGGCGCGGGCCGGGTCCTCGCGGGCCCGCGGGACGCGCCGGTCGAGCTGGGGCCCGGCGACTACGTCTCGTACCCGGGTGATGTACCGCATCTCTGCGAGGCGCTGGAGCCCGGCACCACTTGTGTGATGGTCATGCAGCACGGCTGACGGCCCGCGAGAAACACGAAAGGGCCGGGGCATCCCATGCCCCGGCCCGGCATGTCCGGCGGTCCGGTCCCCCGGCCCGCCGGTCGGTCAGACCCTCGCGAACCGCCACTCCTGCTGCTCCTTGCCGGAGCAGTGGGACTGGACGGCCTGGGCCCCGTCGCGCGGGTCGTCCCGGAGCACGGCGAGGCAGTGGCCGCTGTGCTCGACCTGGAGGGCGAACGTGTCGCCGGGGCCGGGGACCATGCGCCAGCGCTGGTTGGAGGAGCCCGTGCAGTCCCACTGGATCAGCTGGGCCTCCTCGGCGAGCGCGGCGCCGCGTACGTCCAGGCACTTCCCGCTGTTCACCGAGCGGATCTCGAACATGTCCGGGGCGGCCGGGGACACCGCCACCTCCCACGCCTGGTTGGGGGCGCCCAGACACGTCCACTGGACGACCGGGGCGTCGTTCTCGTGGGCGGACTCGGCGACGTCCAGACACTTGCCGCCGAAGGCCGACCGGATCTCGTAGGGGCCGGGCGGGACCTCGGCCGCCGACACGGGGGCCGACACCGCGGTCACCAGCGCTCCCGCCGCCAGAACTCCGCACAACAGGGAACGCACCCTCATACCGATCCTTCCGCTGAAACACGCCGGTCCGCCCCGCCCTGCCGGCGGAACGGACGTCTACCGGAGTGAATCTGGCACACCGGTGCCCGGCACAAACCGAAGGCGGACCCGGGGCGGAAGCGCGGGCCGGTGATGGCGCGGCGCGGGGCGCCCGCGCGCCGGTGCGGGGGGCCGCCCGCACGCCCCCGGCATGTCCCCGGGCACGCCGGAGCGGTACGGATACGTCCAGAGGCCGCCGGGGACCGCCCGCCCGGGGAGCTCCCGCGGACCCGCCCCCGGAGGGCCCGCCCTGACCGGGCCGACCGGAGCCGGGCCGACCCGGCGCCGCCCGGAAACGGGCAGGAGCCCCGCTTCCCGCCGCAGGCTGCGGGGGAGCGGGGCTCCTTGGGTACTGCTATCCGTTCCGAAGATCAGCTCCCGAGTGGCCTCGGGACCCCGATTTACAGCGGGGTGACGTTCTCCGCCTGCGGGCCCTTCGGGCCCTGCGTGACGTCGAAGTTCACGGCCTGGTTCTCCTCAAGGGAGCGGAACCCAGCCGCGTTGATCGCGGAGTAGTGGACGAAGACGTCGGGGCCTCCGCCTTCCTGGGCGATGAATCCAAAGCCCTTTTCGGCATTGAACCACTTCACGGTTCCGGTAGCCATAAGCCCTCCTTGGGCCAAAGGGTTGCCCTGCTCCAGAACCTGCTGTTGTAACAACTGCAAAAGTCTGAAAACGACAAAAGCCTGCGGGTCACATGCTCCGCAGGCTTTGTACTGCAAGGGAAACCAAACTGCAACTTGCGGCGAGCTTAGCACGAGGGCGCCCGAAAGCGATAGAGGCCAAGATCACGGCACCGGGATGTTTGAACCGGGGTGCCGACTCGGCGTACATGGCCGCCAATCGGCGGCAAACCGCCACGGCATAAGCCTGGCGCACACTCCGGGATAACGCCCCGGGTGCCGTCACCGTACCCGCTCGCCCCACTGCGTCCCGTACGGCGCCCCGGGAGCTAGCCTCACGATGTGGACAATTCTCCCGCGGAACCCCTGTCAGGCCCGGACGCCGCCGCTCGACGGGACCCTGACCGCACCCGGCCCCGGGTCGGACACATCCAGTTCCTCAACTGCGTACCCCTGTACTGGGGGCTCGCGCGGACCGGCGCGCTCCTCGATCTGGAGCTGACGAAGGACACCCCGGAGAAGCTCAGCCGGCGGTTGATCGAGGGGGATCTGGACATCGGTCCGGTGACCCTCGTCGAGTTCCTGAAGCACGCGGACGAACTGGTCGCGCTGCCCGACATCGCCGTCGGCTGCGACGGGCCGGTGATGTCCTGCGTGATCGTCTCCCAGGTGCCGCTCGACCAGCTCGACCGGGCCCGGGTCGCCCTCGGTTCCACCTCGCGGACCTCGGTGCGCCTGGCCCAGCTCCTGCTCTCCGACCGGTACGGCGTGCGGCCCGACTACTACTCCTGCCCCCCGGACCTCGGGGTGATGATGCAGGAGGCCGACGCGGCCGTGCTGATCGGCGACGCCGCCCTGCGCGCCCATCTGCACTACGCGCCCCGGCTCGGACTGGAGGTCCACGACCTGGGCGCGATGTGGAAGGAGTGGACGGGACTGCCGTTCGTGTTCGCGGTGTGGGCGGTGCGCCGGGACTATCTGGAGCGGCGGCCCGACATCGTCCGCAAGGTGCACCAGGCGTTCCTCGCGTCGCGTGATCTGTCGCTGGAGGAGGTCACGAAGGTGGCCGAGCAGGCGGCCCGCTGGGAGGCGTTCGACGCGGAGGTGCTGGAACGGTACTTCCGTACGCTCGACTTCCGGTTCGCCGGGCCGCAGCTGGCGGCGGTCGGTGAGTTCGCCCGCCGGGTGGGCGCGACCACCGGCTTCGCGCCGGATGTGAAGGTCGAACTCCTGACTCCGTGACGCCGCGTGTACGGACCGTGCGATGTGCGCGGTCCGATGTGCGCGGTCCGATACGCGTCGTGCGCGGTGTGTCGTGAACCGTGTGCCGTGCGTCGCGGCCGTCGGCGGCGGTTATCGGCGGGCGCCGACGGCAATGGCGGAGGGCCTCTATTCCCGGCCTTCCAAAGGTCACGCACAACGTCACGCACAACGTCACGGACAAGGCCACCGACAAGGTCACCGGCAAGGCCCGGCAGGTCACCGGCATGGTCGTCGGCCGTCGCGCCCGGGACGTTCCCCCGGTACCCGCCCGTGCCCTCCGTCGGGGTCACGGGCGGGCGTGATTCACGGACCCGCCCTGACGGCGGGGAATTCACCGGGACGGCGCCGGGCAATTACCTTTCCCGTTCCGTACGGGGTGCGGGAGCGGCGTCCGGGCCGGAATGCGTCGGGATTCCGGGGCGACCGGTTCGCGGCATCTGACCGGCTTACCCGGAACCGGCGGTGAGGGCGCGTCAGCGAAGGCCCGTCCCGTCGAGCGGTGGGGCCCGGACCGCCCGCCGGGGGCGGACGCCCGTCGTACCGGGGCCGGGCGCACTACCCTGCTTGGGGCGTAGCCATGTGTTTCTGGGGGGAGGCCACCGCCGTGCAGCCGGACACCGTGCGACCACTGGATTCCGACGAGCCGACCACCATCGGCCCCTACCGGCTGCTCGGCCGGCTGGGCGCGGGCGGGATGGGCCGGGTCTATCTCGGCCGCAGCGCGGGCGGGCGGACCGTCGCCGTCAAGGTGGTGCATCCGCACTTCGCGCTGGACGAGGAGTTCCGCGCCCGGTTCCGCCGGGAGGTGGAGGCCGCCCGGCGGGTCGGCGGCGACTGGACGGCGCCGGTCCTGGACGCGGACCCCACCGCCGCGGTGCCCTGGGTGGCGACCGGGTATGTCGCGGGGCCCTCGCTGGCGAGTGCCGTGGACGGACCGGACGGACCCGTCCCGCTGCCCCCGCACACGGTGCGGGTCATGGGCGCGGGGCTCGCCGAGGCGCTGGCCCGGGTGCACGGCCTCGGGCTGGTGCACCGCGATGTGAAACCGTCGAACGTCCTGCTCACCCTCGACGGTCCCCGGCTGATCGACTTCGGTATCGCCCGCGCCACCGACGGCACCGCGTCCCTCACCTCGACCGGTGTCTCCATCGGCTCACCCGGCTACATGGCCCCCGAACAGATCCTCGGCCGGGGTGTCACGGGCGCCGCCGACCTGTTCTCGCTCGGCGCGGTCCTCGCGTACGGCGCCACCGGCCGCTCACCGTTCCCCGGGGACTCCTCGGCCTCGCTGCTCTACCACGTCGTCCACGGCACCCCGGAGCTGTCCGGGGTGCCCGACGGGCTGCGGGACGTCGTCGCCGCGTGTCTGGCCAAGGACCCGGCCGACCGTCCCGGCGCCGGGGAACTCGTACGGCTGCTCACCCCGGAGGGACCCGCCCGGCCCGTGGCGGCGGGCTGGCTGCCCGGACCGCTGGTCGCCCAGGTCAGCAGGGCGGCCGTACGGCTGCTGGATCTGGAGGCGGCCGAGGTGGCCCCGCCCGCGACACCCATGGGCAGCCCGGCCTCGGGCGCCTCGTACGCGGGCCCACCGCCCGTCGGCGGGTCCGGGCCCGTGCCGTTCAGCAGCCCGTCCTTGGGCGCGCCCACCGGCGGCGGACCCGTCGCCCTCGGGGAGTTCGGCCCGCCGGACCCCTCGCTCATGGCCCGCCCGCCCGGTGCCGGAGCGGGCGGGGACGGGACCGCGACCCCCGGCCGGTTCTCGCTGACCCTGGCCGCCGCGCGGACCCGTGGCGCCGACGGCCGCGGCCGTCGGCTGAGCTGCTCGGTCGCGCTCGCCGTCGCGGGGGCCCTCGCCGCGGTGACGTTCGGGGCGCTGCTCATGCCCGGACTGCTGCCCGGCGACGACGGCGACCGCAAGGACGGCGGTATGGCCGATGGCGCGCGGCCGAGCGCCGCGGACCCTGCCGTGCCGGACCGTTTCCTCGGCACCTGGGAGGGCAGCGGGACGGGCCTGTCCGGCACCCTGCCGATGGGCACTTTTACCGTGACGGTCCGTCAGGGCGCCGAGGGGGCAGCGTTCGGTACGTTCCGGCAGGTCGACCCGATCGGCGGGATCTGCGAGAACGTCCTGATCCTGCGTGAGGCCGGGCCGGAGCGCGTCGTCGCGACGGGCCGCCCCAAGAAGTCCAACCCGCCCCAGTGCACGACCGGCGACCACGAGGTACGGCTCGAACCGGTCGGCGAGGGCGGCTTGTCCTACGCGTCGGACAACGCCCGCGCGGGCAACCCGACGGCCCGGCTCTCGAAGATGTCGTGACCCCCTACGGCCCGTGATCCCTGCGGCCCGTGACCTCCGCGACTCATGCCCCCTGCGGCCTGTCACCCCCACGACCCGTCACCGTGGGGTCCGTCACCGTCGGGTCCGTCACCGTGGGTGGTCCGTCAGGACGCGCAGGTGTCGACGCCGCGTCGCGTGGCCAGCTCGTACGTCTGCCACACGCCTGTGTCGCTGAGCCGCAGCCGGGTCTCGTAGTGGATCTGCGCGTCGGCGCCCGCCGGGGTGCGGTCGACCGCGCCGGTCGCGCGGTCCTCGCGGAACAGTTCCGACTCGTCGGCGCAGAACGACAGCGCGGCCGTGCCCTTCCCGGGGGCGTCCACGCGCGGGTCGGGCATCGCGAGTTCGGGCCGGTGGTAGCGGACGAAGCCGCTGCGGGACTCCCCGGCCCCGGCGACGCCCCGTACATGCGCCTTGGCGGCCGACAGGGCCCGGCCGGTGAAGTAGAACGCCAGCGCGTCGGTGTCGGTGCCCCCGCGCGCGATGGCGTCCAGTACGACGGTCTGCGCGTGGCCCGCGTCCGCCATCGCCCGGTCGCGGTCCGGGTCGTGGGCGCGCCAGAGTTCGAACCGCTCCACGAGGCCGGCGGGCAGGGTGAGGTCCGGCCGGGCCGTGGCACCCGTGCCGGCAGCGTCCTCGGCGGGGGTGACCGTGGCGGGTGCGGCTGGTGCCGAGGGGCGGTCCGACGGGGCCGGTGTACCGCTCCGGGCCGGGGCGGCGCGCTCACCCTCGTCCGTGGCGCCGCTCCCGCACCCCGTCAGCGACAGGGCCGCCGCCACGCCGAACGCGGCGGTTCCCCGCAACGCGCGGCGCTGTCCGCCCGGACCGGTCCCGGCTAACGTACGCATCTCTTGTGGCCCCGTTCCGAAGGGCTCCGGTACGGACCGGAGCGTGGTGGTCGATCTCGTGCACGGTGACGTCCCGTGGACGGCACCGGTTCCCGCGAGCGCGGTGGAACCGGTGGGCGGCGGGGTACGGGGCGTTCGGGCGTACGGGACGCCCGCGCGGGACGGTACGGACGCGGCACGCGCGCGTGCCGGACGGAGCACGACGAGCGGACCGGGGGTGGGGCGGGGTGAGCGGGGGGACCGTGCTGGTGACGGGGGCCGCGGCGGTGTGGGGACTGGCCGTCGGGGCGCTGCTGCCCCGGCCCGCCTACCGGCTGGCGGTGGACCCGGACGACGACTGGCACGACCACTGCCCGCACGGCGGTCCACTGGCCTCCGGCGGCCGGGGCTGGCTGGGTCCGGCGCGCTGCGCCGACGGCTGGTTCGGCCCGCGGACCCCGCTGGTCATGGCGGTCACGGCGGCGCTCTGCGCACTGCTCGCGGGCGCCACCGGGGCGCGGCCGGAGCTGGCCGTGTGGCTGCTGGCCGCTCCGGTCGGGGTGCTGCTCGCGCTGGTCGACCTGTCGGTCCGGCGGCTGCCCGATGTGCTGACCCTGCCGCTGGCCGGGGGCGCGGTGCTGCTGCTGGGGGCCGCCGCGCTGCTGCCGGGGCACGGGGGCCACTGGCTCGGCGCGGTCCTCGGCGCGGTGGCCGTGGGCGCCGGGTTCCTCGTCCTGTTCCTGGTGAACCCGGACGGGCTGGGCTTCGGCGATGTGAAGCTCGCGCCCGCCCTCGGGGCCGTCCTCGGCTGGTACGGCTGGGGCGCCGTGTTCGTGGGGACGTTCGCGGGGTTCCTGTTCGCCACGCTGTACGGGGTGGTGCTGGTCGTCCTCGGCCGGGCGACCCGCCGTACCCCCGTCCCGTTCGGCCCGTTCCTCCTCGCGGGCGCGCTGGTCGGCGTCCTGCTCGGCGGGTACGCGGGGTGACCGCCGCGCCGGACCGGGCCGACCGCCGCGCGGGACCGGGGTCGCGTCCCGTCCGGACCAGCCGGTACGAAGCGCTGTCACCGGCCTGACGTACGCTGGATCGGACCACCCACCCCCTGCCGAAAGGGACGACCCCGGTGACCGAGAAGGCCGGCCTTCAGCCCATCCTCGACCGCGCCGCGGCGGGTGGCCGTATCACCCCCGAGGAAGCCCTCGACCTGTACCGGGACGCTCCGTTGCACGCCCTGGGCTCCGCCGCCGACGCCGCCCGCCGGCTGCGCTACGCGGGGACCGAGCACATCGCGACGTACATCATCGAGCGGAACATCAACTACACCAATGTGTGTGTGACCGCCTGCAAGTTCTGCGCCTTCTACGCGGCCCCCAAGGATACGAAGAAGAGCTGGACGCGCGATCTCGACGACATCCTGCGGCGCTGCGCGGAGACCGTCGAACTGGGCGGCACCCAGATCATGTTCCAGGGCGGGCATCACCCGGACTTCGGCGTCGAGTACTACGAGAAGCACTTCGCGGCCATCAAGCAGGCGTACCCGCAGCTCGTCATCCACTCGCTGGGCGCCTCCGAGGTCGAGCACATGGCCCGGATCTCCGAGGTCTCCGTGGAGGAGGCCGTCACCCGTATCCACGCGGCCGGTCTCGACTCGTTCGCCGGGGCCGGGGCGGAGCTGCTGCCCGCGCGTCCGCGCAAGGCGATCGCCCCGCTGAAGGAGAGCGGCGAGCGCTGGCTGGAGATCATGGAGATCGCGCACGGCCTGGGCGTGGAGTCCACCTCCACGATGCTCATGGGCACCGGCGAGACCAACGCCGAGCGCATCGAGCACCTGAGCATGATCCGCGACGTACAGGACCGGACGGGCGGCTTCCGCGCCTTCATCCCGTACACGTACCAGCCGGAGAACAACCGGCTCAAGGGCCGCACCCAGGCCACCCTCTTCGAGTACCTGCGCATCATCGCCGTGGCCCGGCTCTTCTTCGACAACGTCGCCCATATCCAGGGCTCCTGGCTGACCACGGGCAAGGAGGTCGGCCAGCTGTCGCTGCACTACGGCGCCGACGACCTCGGTTCAATCATGCTGGAGGAGAACGTCGTCTCGTCGGCCGGGGCCAAGCACCGCTCCAACCGGCTGGAGATCATCGACCTGATCCGCAAGGCCGGACGCGTCCCCGCGCAGCGCGCCACCACCTACGAGCACCTGCTCGTGCACGACGACCCGGCGAACGACCCGGTCGACGACCGCGTCCAGTCCCACATCTCGTCCACCGCGATCGCCGGGGGCACCGCGCACCCCGAGCTCAAGCTCCTCGCGCCCAACTGACCGCCCGTGCTCACCCTGCACACCGGCCGGGCACTGGTCCTCTCCTGGGACGGCGGTACGCCTCTGCCCGGCGGCGCGGTCGCCGTCCAGGGGGACCGGATCGCCGCCGTCGGCACCCTGGACGAACTGCGCGCCCGGTTCCCGCAGGCCCGGGTGCGCAGCTGGCCCGGCGTGCTCGGGCCCGGCCGCACGCACGGCGGGGCGCTGCCCGCCGCGCCCTCCCCGCGGGAGCGGGTGCACGCCGTACTGAAGACGGGCGGTGTCGCGGTGACCGCGGGCGCGGTCACCGATCCGGCGCTGCGGGCCGCCGCCGCGCGCGCGGGTGTGCTCGTGCTCCCCGCCGAACAGCCGGTCGCGCTCGCGGAGTCCGGGCGCGCGGACCTCGCGGTGTTCGACGCGGACCCCGGCGCCCCCGGGCGCCCCGCCGCCGACGCGGAAGCCGTGGTCACGGTCTGCGCGGGCCGGATCGTGCACCGCAGACACTGAGCACCCCCGCCGAGCCCTGGGGGCGGCCCGGGCCGGAGCGGTCCCGGGGCTGCTGCCACAATGGGCCCGTGACCCGCGCATCCCTGGACAAGCAGCCGCACGAAGTCGCTTCGATGTTCGACGACGTCGCGGAACGGTACGACCTCACCAATGACGTCCTGTCCCTGGGACAGGACCGGATCTGGCGCCGCGCGGTCGCCAAGGCGGTCGACGCCCGGCCCGCGCAGCGGGTCCTCGACCTCGCCGCCGGTACCGCCACCTCCTCCCTGCCGTTCACCAAGGCCGGGGCGTACGTCGTGCCCTGCGACTTCTCGCTGGGCATGCTCCAGGTCGGCAAGCGGCGCCACCCCTGGCTGCCGCTCACCGCGGGCGACGCGACCCGGCTGCCCTTCAAGGACGACACCTTCGACGCGGTCACGATCTCCTTCGGGCTGCGCAACGTCCAGGGCACCGAGCGGGCGATGCGCGAGATGCTGCGGGTCACCCGGCCCGGCGGCCGGGTCGTGATCTGCGAGTTCTCGCACCCGACCTGGGCCCCCTTCCGCACCCTGTACACCGAGTACCTGATGCGGGCGCTGCCGCCGGTGGCCCGCCGGGTGTCGTCCAACCCCGACGCGTACGTGTACCTCGCCGAGTCCATCCGTGACTGGCCCGACCAGGCGGAGCTGGCGTCGATGCTGGGCGACGCGGGCTGGTCGCGGGTCGCGTGGCGCAATCTCTCGGGCGGTATCGCGACCCTGCACCGCGGCTTCAAGGACAGCTGAGCCCGTCCGGTTCCGCCTGTTCCGCCCGGTCTTCGTCCCCGCACCGCGCCTTCTCGCGCCGTTCGTCCGAACTTCCCGCCGCCCAGGGCTGTCTGAGGGGAACCGGTCGGCCGGAAGATGTGTCCGTTGAGTACGTGATGGCGCCCGACCACGGGCGCCGCACCTCTCGGTCCCGGACGACGGAGCGTGCTTTCATGGCGGCGTACTGCCCCTATTGCGGAACACCCGGCCCTGATGACGCCCGCTTCTGCATGAGCTGCGGTCGCGAACGCCCCCCGGTGCCCGGCGCACCGCCCGCCCCGTCCGCGCCACCGGGCCAGGCCCCGCCCACCGGAGCGATACCGGTACCGCCCCCGCCTACGGCCGCCCCGCCCGAGCCCGTCGCCCCACCAGCACCCACGACCCCGCCCGCACCGTCGTCCCCTCCAGCCCCGAAGTCCCTCACCGCCCCCACGACCGCACCACCCCCGGCGACCCAGCCCGCCCCGGCCGCCCCGGCCGTCCCGCCCGCTGCTCCGGCCCCGCAGTCACCGCCCGCACCCTCCGGCCCGCCCTCACCGTCCAGCCCGCCCTCACCCCCCGGCCCGCCCCCGCCCTCTGGTCCGCCTCCGTCGGGCGGACCGGCGACCGGACAGCACACGTACACCGCCTTCCCGCCCGGCCATGTGCTGCCCCCGCCGCCGCCCCCGCCCTCGAACGGCGCCGCGTTCCTGCGGCGGGCCCTCTCCGGGGACTGGAGCGGCGCGCTCCGGGCCGCCGTCTGGCCCCTGGTGTTCCTGACGGCCCTCGCCTTCGCCCTCGCCGTCCCCGGCTACGGACAGGACATGTCCGACGACGACGCGGTGGGCTTCGGCGACCGGTTCCAGATCACCCTCGCCCTCGTCCTCCAGGGGGTGGGCGGGGAGCTTGAGGCCGAGACCTCCCGGACCGACCGCTCCGACGACATCGGTCCCGGCGAGGACTGGGACAGCGCACAGCCCGGCGAGGACTCGTACGGCTACGAGCCCACCCTGTCCGAACAGTTGGGCGTGGCCACGAGCTCCATCGAGCTGATCCCGTTCACGGTCACCGTGGGCTGGCTGCTCACGCTCTACGCCGGACTGCGGCTGCTGCGCAACCGCGACCGGCGGCGGCTCGCGGCCGGCGCGACGGGGGCCGCGGCGCCCGGTACGGGACCGCCAGCCGGTCCCTGGGCCGGTGCCGCGCCCTGGACCAAGGGCGCCACCTCCGGACTTGAGGCGGCCCTGCGGGTCGGGCTGCTCGTCACCGCCGGAGTCCTCGTCCTCGCGCTGTTCGCGCAGCCGACCATCCAGGGCGTCGAGCTCTCCTCCGGGGTGCCGTTCGCCGTGCTGGGCGCCCTGCTGATGTCGGTCGTCCTGTCCGCCGTCGTGCTCGCCCGCGACGAACACACCGGCTGGCTCGCCGCCCGCCCCGGCCTCCAGGCCCTCACCCGGGCCTGCGGCACCGCCCTGCGGGCCATGACGTTCGCCCTCGCCCTCTGCTCGGTCGTCCTGCTGATCGTCTACACCCAGCTCGACGAGTTCGACGAGGGCGGCTCCCTGTACGGGGAGGACTTCCCCGCCACCCTGACCGTCCTCCTGCTCCTGCTGAACCTCGGCGTCGCCGGACTCGGACTGTCCTGGGGCGCCCCGGTCGAGGCGGAGTTCAGCTCCCGGCTGCGCCCCGAGGAGGAAGCGCTCGGGCTCTCCGAGCTGGGGGACCTGGTCGGTTCCTGGGCCGTCGCCGGGACCCTCGCGGTCGGCGCGGTGTCCGTACTGTTCCTCGGAGTGCTCGCCGCGCGGCGCCATGAGCGCCGCGCGGAACAACTCCTCGCGGGGGGACTGTTCCTGGGCCTGTTCCTGCTGCTCGCCGGGATCGGCGGCTACGGGATGACGCAGGGCGGGTCCTACCGGGGCGGGGAGACGATGCACGTGGGTACGGCGATTCCGGACGCGCTGCTGTTCGGCACGGTCTGGGTGGCGGGTGGGTTGCTGGCGGGCGCCCTGCTGGTCACCCTGCTGCGCCCCCCTACGGCTCCCCGCTGACGGCTGCGCCGCGCCTTCGCTCGCCCTTCTGAGGTCCGCCCGCCTGGACGCACGTGTCCCTGTGCGGGTACGTCCGGGGGTGCGCAGTTCCTCGCGCCCCTGGGGTTCCCCGCCTGGACGTACCTGTCCCTGTGCGGGTACGTCCGGGGGTGCGCAGTTCCCCGCGCCCCTGAGGTTCGTCCGGCTGGGCGCACTTGTTCCTGTGCGGGTCGTCCGGGGGTGCGCAGTTCCCCGCGCCCCTGGGGTGCTGCCCTATTACAGTGGCTTTTCGGGTGCGGGCCGTCCTCGTTTTTGCGCGGTTCCTCGCGCCCCTGAGGTCTGTCCGGCTGGGCGTTCTTGTTCCTGTGCGGGTCGTCCGGGGGTGCGCAGTTCCCCGCGCCCCTGGGTGGTGCCCCGTTACGGTCGTTTTTCGGGTGCGGGCCTTCCTCGTTTTGCGCAGTTCCCCGCGCCCCTTTGGGGGCGTCCGCCTGGGGCTGTCCGTCAGGTTGCGGGTGGGGTCAGGCTGCGGGGCGGCGTCAACCGGGGGCGGGGTTCAACCACACTCCTCGTGCAGTCGCCGGACTCAGCGAAGGGGGCGGGCGGGAATCTCTGCTCGCAGACTCCGATGCTCTTCAGTCGGACCACTGGACGTGTTACCGAGCGTGTCGGATCGAGGACGGAGAATCCCGACCGGCACCGACCCGAAGAACAAGCAGAACGCGCCCCAAAGGGGCGCGGGGAACTGCGCACAACCACCGAGCGACGGCACAGGAACGAAGGGCGCCCCGCCGGACCGACCTGGGAAGCGCAAGCGAAGGCGACCCGCGGGGAACCGCGCACCCCACGAACGACGGCTCAGGAACGAAGTCCGTCCCGCCGGACGGACCTGGGACCCACCCGGTCAGGGGATTGCTTCGACCTCGACGCCTCCCGGGGCCGGGTCGGGCCGCCGCGGCTCCCGTACCCCCGCACCGCCGTCGCCCTCGCCGGACGCCAGGTCGAACCATACGGTGACCGTCGCGCCCCGCGGCACCTCCACCCCGGCCGGCGGATACTGCCGCACCACGTACTCGACCACCGTCGAGACAAGATCGGGCCGGTCCGCCGCGGCGAGCAGCAATCCCTCGCTCTCCGCGACCTCACGCGCGTCCACCGCCATCAGACCGACGAAACGGGGCACACGTACATCCCGCGTTCTGGGTGCAATGCGCACATACTCACCCCCAGTCGTACCGGAAAGGGTAGCTCCAGCACCCGGCGCACCGGAACCGCCGCGACCCCCCGTACGCGGAGCGTGACCCCGCGTACCAAAGGGCGCGCGCGCCCTGGACGACGCGCGCCCTCGACCCTCCGTACGCCGCCGGTCACCCGCCCCCGGGCACCGCGCCGGAGGGCCGGGTCACAGCTCCAGCCGGAAGCAGTGCCCCCGCCGCCCCGTGGGCGTCGCGAAGGTCTCCACCCGTTCCATCCCGAGCCGCTCGGTCACCGCGAGGGAGCGGGCGTTGCGCGCGTCGACCATCGCCACGACGTGCCGCACCCCCGTGGCCCGTACCTCGTCGAGCCCGGCGAGCGCCGCCTCGGTCGCGTACCCCCGGCCCCAGTGGTCCCGCCCGAGCCGCCAGCCGATCTCCACCTCACCCACGGGCCCCCACGCGTGCGGCCACGGCTGCGCCCCGGTGAACCCGATGACCTCACCGGTGACGGGGCCGTCGGGGGCGTCGGGGGCGACCATCGTCCACAGGCAGAAGCCGAGTTCGGCGTGATGACGCCGTTGCCGGGCCGTCAGCTCCTCGTACACCGAGACCTCCGCCGACGCGCCCCCGTGGAACTCCATCACCTCCGGGTGGTCGAACACCCGGTGCCAGTGGTACGCGTCCTCGTGGGTGGGCACCCGCAGCCGTACGGCGGGCCGCGGGCGGTCCGGCGCGGCGGGCGCGGGAACCGCGGACCGGGAAGGGGCGGAGATGACGGACGCGGAGGGTGTCGCGGTGGTCGCGACGGGGTGCACGGGTTGGCTCACAGGGCGGCCCTTCAGCTCGCTGATCAGTACCGCCTCCTAGACTGCACTTGTCCAGTGCCGGTCGGCACGCAGAATTCCGAGTCCCGGGAGAACCCGTCGTGACCGAGCCCCTCTCCGAACACCACGCAGATGTGATCGTCGTCGGAGCCGGACCGGCGGGATCGACGACCGCGTACTACCTGGCCAAGGCGGGTCTGGACGTACTGCTGCTGGAGAAGACCGCCTTCCCGCGCGAGAAGGTGTGCGGCGACGGCCTCACGCCCCGCGCCACCAAACAGCTCGTCGCCATGGGCATCGACATCTCCGAGGAGGCGGGCTGGCTGCGCAACAAGGGCCTGCGGATCATCAGCGGGGGCGTACGGCTCCAGCTCGACTGGCCCGAGCTGGCCACCTTCCCGGACTACGGTCTGGTGCGCAAGCGCGACGACTTCGACGACCAACTCGCCCAGCAGGCGCAGAAGGCGGGCTCGCGGCTGTACGAGCGCTGCAACGTCGGCGCCCCGATCACCGACGACCGGACCGGCCGGATCACCGGTGTCGAGGCCAAGCTCGGCGAGGAGAAGACCCCGGTCACCTTCCACGCCCCGCTGGTCGTCGCCGCCGACGGCAACTCCACCCGGCTGTCGCTGGCGATGGGCCTGCACCGCCGGGAGGACCGCCCGATGGGCGTCGCCGTCCGGACGTACTTCACCTCGCCCCGGCACGAGGACGACTATCTGGAGTCCTGGCTGGAACTGTGGGACCGGCGCGGCCCGGTGGACCGGCTGCTCCCCGGCTACGGCTGGATCTTCGGGATGGGCGACGGCACGTCCAACGTCGGCCTCGGGGTCCTCAACACCTCCTCGTCCTTCAAGGAGCTGGACTGGCGCGAGGTACTCAAGGCGTGGTGCGCGTCGATGCCCGAGGAGTGGGGCTACACCGACGAGAACATGACCGGTCCGGTCCGGGGCGCGGCGCTGCCCATGGCGTTCAACCGCCAGCCGCACTACACCCGCGGACTGCTGCTCGTCGGTGACGCGGGCGGTCTGGTGAACCCGTTCAACGGCGAGGGCATCGCGTACGCGATGGAGTCCGGGCAGATCGCCGCCGATGTCATCGTGCAGGCGCACGCCCGCTCGACGGACGCCCAGCGTGAACTCGCGCTCCAGCGCTACCCGAAGGTCCTCAAGGACACCTACGGCGGTTACTACAACCTGGGCCGTGCCTTCGTGAAGCTCATCGGCAACCCGAAGATCATGCGGCTCGCGACCGAACGTGGCCTCACGCACCCCGTGCTGATGCGCTTCACCCTCAAGATGCTCGCCAACCTGACCGACCCCACCGGCGGCGACGCGATGGACCGCATCATCAACGGCCTCAGCAAGGTCGCTCCGCGCGCCTGACCCGCCCGCCCGGAGACCCGGCACACGGAAGGGCCGCCACCCCGAGGGGTGGCGGCCCTTTCCGCTGTACGAATCGTGCGGCGGTGCGGTGCTCAGAGCACCCGGACCGCGCCGTCGGCGGGGTAGCCCGACAGGTCCTGGATGACGACGCCCTTCGACGGGTTCGCCGCGTCCAGGTACTGGCCGTTACCGATGTAGACACCGGTGTGGTACGCGGAGCCCGCGCCACCCCAGTACAGGATGTCGCCGACCTGGAGGTTGGACGTGCCGACCTGGGTACCGGCCGTCGACTGCGTCTGCGAGGTGCGCGGGAGGTCGATCCCGGCCTCCTTGAACGCGGCCTGGACGAGGCCCGAGCAGTCCCACGAGTTCGGGCCCGTGCCGCCCATGACGTACGCGTCGCCGACCTGCGCCTTGAGGAAGGCGATGACGGAGCCGAGGTTGCCGCTCGCCGGCGCGGTGGTGCTCTCCGAGGAGGAACCCGTGGACGGGGCGCTGGTGCCCGTGGAGTCCGACGTGCCGGTGGACGGCGTGTCCGACTGCGGCGTGGACGTCGACGCGGGCGCGGCGGCCGTGGTGGTGGTGAGCGGGGCGCGCTCGGCGGTACGGGAGGCCCGCTCCGTCTCGGCGCGGCGCTCGGCCTCGGCCTTCGCCGCGCGCTCCGCGGCCTTCTTCTCGGCCTCGGCCTTGCGGACGGCCTCGGCCCGGTCCTTCTTGGCCTGCCCGGACGCCTTCTTGGCGGCCTGGTCCTGCTCGGCGCGGAGCTGCTCCTGCTGGGCCTGGAGCTCGTAGGCCGCGGCGGTGAGCTGGGTGGCACTCGCCGAGCGGGCGACCTGGGCCGAGAGGTCGGAGGTGAGCGTGGGCATTTCGATGGTCTCGGTCACGGGTGCGGCGGCGCTGGCCGATCCCGAAGCACCGGCCACGGCCAGGGTGCTGAGGACGCCACCGGCGACACCGGCACGCAGCTTGTTGCTGCCGCTGCGGCGGGGCTTCCGGTGGCTGGGTATGTGAGCGGTGTGGGACATGGGACAACCGCTATCAGGGTGCCACCGTTACCTTCAAGAAACGTGGTCTGCGCCACAGTTGCGGGCCACCCTGCGTGAATCCCGGGCGTGTCGGCTCTTATTGACGCCGTAACGGACAATACGGGCGTTGGTGATCATGCGTGTGATCACGGCTTTTCGTGGTTACGTCCGTATTGCCCCGCACCTACCACCCATCGATACGGTTGGCCAAGCCCGGCAATTCCCCCGGCCCCGCCGGTGTGGCGGAGGTCACGAGGGGATATCGCTACGGGCGGTTAGCGCCCAATGGGACCTTTTGTAGAAGTCTGCGCCAAAAAATGCGATACGAAACCTGACACAGCGTCACGCCTTCGCTCGCGCTTTCGAGGTCCCACCACTGGACGTACTTGTCCCCCCCCCACAGGCCACTCGTCGGGTGCGCAGTTCCCCGCGGGTCGCCCTTCGCTCGCGCTTCCCAGGTCTGTCCGGCTGGGCGCATTTGTTCCCGGTGCCGTCGCTCGGTGGGTGCGCAGTTCCCCGCGCCCCTGAGGTCGCGCCCCTTGCGGTTCCCGTGCGAGTGCGGATGGCCCGTGGTTGCTCGCGCAGTTCCCCGCGCCCCTGAGGTGCTGCCCCATCACGGTCGCTTCTTCGGGTGCGGGTCGCCCTCGTTCTTGCGCAGTTCCCCGCAGGTCGCCCTTCGCTCGCCCTTCGCTCGCGCTTGCCAGGTCTGTCCGGCTGGGCGTAGTTGTTCCCGGTGCCGTCGCTCGGTGGTTTCGCGCAGTTCCCCGCGCCCCTTAAGTGCTGCCCTCTTGCGGTCGCTTCTTCAGGTGCGGCTCGCCCTCGTTCTCGCGCAGTTCCCCGCGCCCCTGACGGGGCACCCCTCTCCTCGCGCAGTCGCGTTGCTGCGGGAGGGGGTGGGCGGGAATCTCTGCCCGCAGACTCCGATGCTCTTCAGCAGGGCAAGGGGAGCGTCCGACCGAGCGCGTTGGAGCGAGGACGGAGAATCCCGACCGGCCCCGACCCGAAGAACAAACAGAACGCGCCCCAAAGGGGCGCGGGGAACTGCGCAGAACCACCGAGCGACGGCACAGCAACGAAGTACGCCCAGCCGGACGGACCTGGGAAGCGCAAGCGAAGGCGACCCGCGGGGAACTGCGCAAAACCCACGAGCGACGGCACAGCACCGAAGTACGCCCAGCCGGACGGACCTAGGAAGCGCAAGCGAAGGCGACCCGCGGGGAACCGCGAAACCACCGAGCGACGGCACAGCACCGAAGTACGCCCGCCCGGGCAGACCTCGAAAGCCCAAGCGAAGGCGGATCGTGAAAACGGGCACGCACTCCCACCCCCGTCCACACGCACCTCACCCCCGTCCACACCCCACAGCCCCGCCGGCGAGGTGTGAACGCTCCACTATCAGCGCCCCGCGTCCAACGCGAATTTGCTGCACGCGCCCGCTCCTTGATATTGCAAACGCCCTCCCACCTGCACCGACGAGGCAACTTGTCACGTCTCGTAACCACCCCACCGCTTCGCGTACGAAGATCACCCCTCATCCGGCTTGGTGATCCTTCGCCGGGTGGTGGAGATCACAAAGGCGATCATGGACCCCGTGTCGCAGATCACAGACCCGCAGGCATAGGATGCACGGCAGTTGGGCTTGTGACCTGCTTCACATGAACACGATCTTGGGAACCGATCCGCGAGGGCTGCGGAGCGCCCCCCAAGGCCGGTGAGGCTCATGAGGCGCACGGAACCGAGGAGTTCCGTGGGGCTCATGGGACGGGTGGGGCGGGTGACGGGTTCGACGCCTCCCCGGCCCCGAGGCCGCGGGGGGACCGCCGAAGCAGTCAGTGCCGACTGAAGGGAGCGAGGAGCGGTGAACGCTTATGCGCCCATCCTCGTACTGGGAGCCCTCGGGGCAGGCTTTGCGATCTTCTCCGTGGTCATGGCCACGCTTATCGGTCCAAAGCGTTACAACCGAGCGAAGCTCGAAGCGTATGAATGCGGGATCGAGCCGACACCAACGCCTGCGGGCGGCGGACGGTTCCCGATCAAGTACTACCTCACGGCGATGCTCTTCATCATCTTCGATATCGAGATCGTCTTCCTCTACCCCTGGGCCGTCAGTTTCGACGCCCTCGGGTTGTTCGGGCTCGTGGAGATGCTGCTCTTCGTGCTCACCGTCTTCGTCGCGTACGCGTACGTATGGCGGCGCGGCGGCCTGGAATGGGACTGAAACCCGCGAGGGACAGAAGGGTCTAGGGGCCACCAATGGGACTCGAAGAGAAGCTGCCGAGCGGTTTTCTGCTGACCACCGTCGAACAGGCCGCGGGCTGGGTGCGCAAGGCGTCCGTCTTTCCCGCCACCTTCGGCCTCGCGTGCTGCGCGATCGAGATGATGACGACGGGCGCGGGTCGCTACGACCTCGCCCGCTTCGGCATGGAGGTCTTCCGCGGTTCACCGCGCCAGGCCGACCTCATGATCGTCGCCGGACGGGTCAGTCAGAAGATGGCGCCGGTACTGCGGCAGGTCTACGACCAGATGCCGAACCCCAAGTGGGTCATCTCGATGGGCGTCTGCGCGTCCTCGGGCGGCATGTTCAACAACTACGCGATCGTCCAGGGCGTCGACCACGTCGTCCCCGTCGACATCTATCTCCCCGGCTGCCCGCCGCGGCCCGAGATGCTGTTGGACGCGATCCTCAAGCTCCACCAGAAGATCCAGAGCTCCAAGCTCGGCGTGAACGCCGAGGAAGCGGCCCGCGAGGCGGAGGAGGCGGCGCTCAAGGCGCTCCCCACCATCGAGATGAAGGGGCTGCTGCGATGAGCGAGGGCAATGGCGTGAACCCCGACCGGGACCTCAACGAACAGAACCTGCCGGGGCAGCGCGGCGACCACGGCGAGGAGATCCGCGTCCAGCGCGGCATGTTCGGCGCCTCGGGCGGCGGTGACACCTCCGGCTTCGGCGGGCTGGTGCGCTCCGTGCGGCTGCCGGGCGCGGCGGTCCGCCCGTACGGCGGCTGGTTCGACGAGGTCGCCGACGAGCTGGAAGGGGCCCTGGAGGAACAGGGTCTCGTCCCGGAGAACGCGATCGAGAAGACCGTGGTCGACCGGGACGAACTGACCTTCCACGTCGAACGCGGCTACCTGGTGCGCGTCGCGCAGACCCTGCGCGACGACCCGGCGCTCCGCTTCGAACTGTGCACCGGGGTCAGCGGGGTGCACTACCCCAGCGACAAGGGCCGTGAGCTGCACGCCGTCTACCACCTGCGGTCGATCACCCACAACCGGCTGATCCGGGTGGAGGTCTGTGCCCCTGACAGCGACCCGCACATCCCCTCGCTGGTGCGGGTCTACCCGACCAACGACTGGCACGAGCGTGAGACGTACGACTTCTTCGGGATCGTCTTCGACGGCCATCCCGCGCTCACCCGGATCATGATGCCGGACGACTGGCAGGGCTTCCCGCAGCGCAAGGACTACCCCCTGGGCGGTATCCCCGTCGAGTACAAGGGCGCCCAGATCCCGGCTCCCGACCAGCGGAGGTCGTACTCCTGATGACCACTTCATCTGCGTTTCCCAGGGAAACCACCGAGGGCACCGTCTACACGGTCACCGGCGGCGACTGGGACGAAGTCGTCCAGACGGCGGCCAAGGCGGACGACGAGCGCATCATCGTCAACATGGGCCCCCAGCACCCCTCCACCCACGGGGTGCTCCGGCTGATCCTGGAGATCGACGGCGAGACGGTCACCGAGGCCCGCTGCGGGATCGGCTACCTCCACACCGGGATCGAGAAGAACCTCGAATACCGGACCTGGACCCAGGGCACGACCTTCGTGACCCGGATGGACTATCTGACGCCGTTCTTCAACGAGGCCGCCTACTGCCTCGCCGTGGAGCGGCTGCTCGGTATCGAGGACGAGATCCCCGACCGGGCGACGATCGTCCGGGTGCTCCTGATGGAGCTCAACCGGCTGTCGTCGCACCTGGTGTGCATCGCCACCGGCGGGATGGAACTCGGCGCCACCACGATCATGATCTACGGCTTCCGGGACCGGGAACTCATCCTGGACCTGTTCGAGTTGATCACCGGTCTGCGGATGAACCACGCGTACATCCGGCCCGGCGGACTCTCCCAGGACCTGCCGCCCGGCGCGGTCCAGCAGATGCGGGACTTCGTCAAGACGATGAAGAAGAACCTCCCCGAGTACGACAAGCTCGCCACGGGGAACCCCATCTTCAAGGCCCGTATGCAGGACGTGGGACATCTCGACCTCACCGGCTGCATGGCCCTCGGCGCCACCGGGCCCGTGCTGCGCTCCGCCGGACTCCCGCACGACCTGCGCAAGACGCAGCCCTACTGCGGGTACGAGACCTACGACTTCGAGGTCCCGACCACCGACACCTGCGACTCCTACGGACGCTTCCTGATCCGGCTGGAGGAGATGCGCCAGTCGCTGCGCATCGTCGAGCAGTGTCTGGACCGGCTGGAGCCCGGTCCGGTGATGGTCGCCGACAAGAAGATCGCCTGGCCCGCGCAGCTCGCGCAGGGGCCCGACGGACTCGGCAACTCGCTCGACCACATCAAGAAGATCATGGGCACCTCCATGGAGGCCCTGATCCACCACTTCAAGCTGGTGACCGAGGGCTTCCGGGTCCCCGCCGGCCAGGTGTACGCCGCCGTCGAGTCCCCCAAGGGCGAACTCGGGGTGCACGCCGTGTCCGACGGCGGTACCCGCCCGTTCCGGGTGCACTTCCGCGACCCGTCGTTCACCAACCTCCAGGCCATGGCGGCGATGTGCGAGGGCGGCCAGGTCGCCGACGTCATCGTCGCTGTCGCGTCCATCGACCCCGTGATGGGAGGCGTCGACCGGTGAGCGCCACACCTTCCGAGGTGAGCCTCGGGATGCCCCAGCTCCCCGCCCCCGACTACCCGGCCGACGTCCGTGCCCGGCTGGAGGCGGACGCCGGGGAGCTGATCTCCCGCTACCCGGACTCCCGCTCGGCACTGCTGCCGCTGCTGCACCTCGTCCAGGGCGAGGAGGGCCATGTCACCCGGACCGGGGTGCGGTTCTGCGCGGAGGTCCTGGAACTGACGACGGCCGAGGTCACCGCCGTCGCCACCTTCTACTCGATGTACCGGCGCAAGCCGGGCGGGGAGTACCAGGTCGGCGTGTGCACCAACACGCTGTGCGCCGTCATGGGCGGTGACGCCATCTTCGACACCCTCAAGGAACATCTGGGTGTCGGCAACGGCGAGACCACCGAGGACGGCAAGGTCACCCTCGAACACATCGAGTGCAACGCGGCCTGCGACTTCGCGCCCGTGGTGATGGTGAACTGGGAGTTCTTCGACAACCAGACCCCCGGCTCCGCGATCCGCCTCGTCGACGACCTGCGCGCGGGCGCCACCGTGGAACCCACGCGCGGGGCGCCGCTGTGCAGCTTCAAGGAGACCTCCCGCATCCTCGCGGGCTTCCCCGACGAGCGCCCCGGAGCCGTCGAGGCGACCGGCGGCGCCGGACCCGCGTCCCTCATCGGGCTGCGGCTGGCCAAGGGCGAGCCCACCGCGAAGGTCGTCTCACCGCGCACCGGCGGACCGGGCGGCCGGACCGCCGACGACCGGGCCCCGGAGGGCCGTACCCGCGCCGCCGAGCACCTCAGCTCGCACGACGCACCGCAGGACACCTCGGCGTCCGACCCGTCCCATCCGTCGGGTCCGGTCACCGGGAATGCCGGGGACCCCGGCATCACCGAGGAGGGGGAGTGATGACGTTGGCGCCGGAGATCAGCCACCACAATCCGGAGAAACTGCTCTCACCGGTCCTGTCGGCCTTCTGGGACGAGGAGAACTCCTGGTCCCTGGACGTCTACCGGCGGCACGACGGGTACGAGGGACTGCGCAAGGCCCTCGCCATGTCACCGGACGAACTCATCGCCTACGTCAAGGAATCCGGCCTGCGCGGCCGGGGCGGCGCGGGCTTCCCCACGGGCATGAAGTGGCAGTTCATCCCCCAGGGCGACGGCAAACCCCACTACCTGGTGGTCAACGCCGATGAATCGGAGCCCGGGACCTGCAAGGACATCCCGCTCCTCTTCGCCAACCCGCATTCCCTCATCGAGGGCATCGTCATCGCCTGCTACGCCATCCGCTCGCAGCACGCGTTCATCTATCTGCGCGGTGAGGTCGTCCCCGTGCTGCGCAGACTGCACGAGGCCGTGCGTGAGGCGTACGACGCGGGCTATCTCGGCAAGGACATCCTCGGCAGCGGACTGGACCTCGACCTCGTCGTCCACGCCGGCGCCGGCGCGTACATCTGCGGCGAGGAGACCGCGCTGCTCGACTCGCTCGAAGGCCGCCGCGGTCAGCCGCGACTGCGTCCTCCCTTCCCGGCCGTCGCGGGCCTCTACGCGTGCCCCACTGTGGTGAACAACGTCGAGTCCATCGCTTCGGTTCCCGCGATCCTGCACCGGGGCAAGGACTGGTTCCGCTCGCTCGGCAGCGAGAAGTCCCCGGGCTTCACGCTGTACTCGCTCAGCGGCCATGTCGCGGGCCCCGGCCAGTACGAGGCACCGCTCGGGATCACCCTGCGCCAGCTGCTCGACATGAGCGGCGGGATGCGCCCCGGCCACCGCCTCAAGTTCTGGACCCCCGGCGGCTCCTCGACCCCGCTGCTCACCGACGAGCACCTGGACGTCCCCCTCGACTACGAGGGTGTCGCCGCCGCCGGGTCGATGCTCGGCACCAAGGCGCTCCAGTGCTTCGACGAGACGACCTGCGTGGTGCGGGCCGTCACCCGCTGGACCGAGTTCTACGCCCACGAGTCCTGCGGCAAGTGCACCCCCTGCCGTGAAGGCACCTACTGGCTCGTCCAGTTGATGCGGGACATCGAGGCCGGCAAGGGCGTCATGAGCGATCTCGACAAGCTCAACGACATCGCCGACAACATCAACGGAAAGTCCTTCTGCGCCCTCGGCGACGGAGCCGCGTCGCCGATCTTCTCCTCGCTCCAGTA
Organism: Streptomyces uncialis; assembly: GCF_001905345.1. Classification (GTDB taxonomy): domain Bacteria; phylum Actinomycetota; class Actinomycetes; order Streptomycetales; family Streptomycetaceae; genus Streptomyces; species Streptomyces uncialis. Next base: position 304,208 of record NZ_LFBV01000008.1, on the reverse strand, counting down.
CTTCCGTGACGAGTACGAGCAGCACATCACCGGTCGTGGCTGCCCGTTCGACCCGGCCCGGTCCACCGCCTGGGCCGACAACCCCGCCGACACCACGGAGGTGAACGCATGACGGTCACCACTGGCGCTCCCTCCGGGAGCTCGGGGGCGGCGGTCCCGCCCGAGGACCTCGTGTCCCTGACGATCGACGGCGTCGGCATCAGCGTGCCCAAGGGCACCCTGGTGATCCGTGCCGCCGAACTGCTCGGCATCGAGATCCCCCGCTTCTGCGACCACCCCCTCCTCGACCCCGCGGGCGCCTGCCGCCAGTGCATCGTCGAGGTGGAGGGCCAGCGCAAGCCGATGGCGTCCTGCACGATCACCTGCACCGACGGCATGGTCGTGAAGACCCAGATCACCTCGCCCGTCGCCGAGAAGGCCCAGCGCGGGGTGATGGAGCTGCTGCTCATCAACCACCCGCTGGACTGCCCGGTCTGCGACAAGGGCGGCGAGTGCCCGCTCCAGAACCAGGCCATGGCGGTCGGTTCGGCGGACTCCCGCTTCGAGGGGAGGAAGCGCACCTTCGAGAAGCCCGTACCGATCTCCACCCAGGTGCTCCTCGACCGTGAGCGCTGTGTGCTGTGCGCGCGCTGCACCCGCTTCAGCAACCAGATCGCGGGCGACCCGATGATCGAGCTGATCGAGCGCGGCGCCCTCCAGCAGGTCGGCACCGGCGAGGGCGACCCCTTCGAGTCGTACTTCTCCGGGAACACCATCCAGATCTGCCCGGTGGGCGCGCTGACCTCGGCGGCGTACCGGTTCCGCTCCCGGCCCTTCGACCTGGTGTCGTCGCCGAGCGTGTGCGAGCACTGCTCCGGCGGCTGCGCCACCCGCACCGACCACCGGCGCGGCAAGGTCATGCGCCGTCTCGCGGCGGACGACCCCGAGGTCAACGAGGAGTGGATGTGCGACAAGGGCCGCTTCGGGTTCCGCTACGCGCAGCGCCCCGACCGGCTCCAGCAGCCGCTGGTGCGCGACGCCGCGTCGGGTGAGCTGGAGCCCGCGAGCTGGCCCGAGGCACTGGACGCGGCGGCCCGCGGGCTCGCCGCCGCCCGTGGCCGTACCGGTGTGCTGACCGGTGGCCGGCTGACCGTCGAGGACGCCTACGCGTACAGCAAGTTCGCGCGCGTGGCGCTCGACACCAACGACATCGACTTCCGCGCGCGCGTGCACAGCGCCGAGGAGGCCGACTTCCTGGCCGCCCGGGTCGCGGGCCACGGCCGGGACCTCGACGGCGACGGTGTCACCTACCGCACGCTGGAACAGGCGCCCGCCGTGCTCCTCGTCGGCTTCGAGGCCGAGGAGGAGGCGCCCGGGGTGTTCCTGCGGCTGCGCAAGGCGTGGCGCACCCACGGACAGCAGGTGTTCGCGCTCGCCACGCACGCCAGCCGGGGTCTGAAGAAGGCCGGCGGCACGCTGCTGCCCGCCGCGCCCGGCACCGAGACCGAGTGGCTGGACGCGCTCGCGAGCGGGGTCGGTCTGGAGGCGGGCGGTGAGCGGGCCGCGGAGGCGCTGCGCGCCGAAGGGTCCGTGCTGGTGGTCGGGGAGCGTCTCGCCGCCGTGCGGGGCGGTCTGACGGCCGCCGTGCGGGCCGCGACCGCGACCGGCGCGCGGCTGGTGTGGATTCCGCGCCGCTCCGGTGAGCGGGGCGCGATCGAGGCGGGCGCGCTGCCGTCGCTGCTGCCGGGCGGCCGTCCGGCGACCGACCCGCGCGCGCGGCAGGAGATCGCCGTCGCCTGGGGGGTCGCCGAACTCCCGCACCGTTACGGCCGTGACACCGGGGAGATCGTGGAGGCCGCCGCCGGTGGTCTGCTCGGCGCGCTCCTGGTGGGCGGGGTCGAGGTCGCGGATCTGCCGGACCCCACGCGCGCGCGCGGCGCGCTCGACGGGGCGGGCTTCGTGGTCTCCCTGGAGCTGCGGCCCAGCGAGGTCACGGACCGCGCGGACGTGGTCCTGCCGGTCGCCGCGGTCGCGGAGAAGGCGGGCACGTTCCTCAACTGGGAGGGCCGGGGCCGTCCGTTCGAGGCGGCGCTGAAGCCCGAGCAGATGACGCGGCGGGTCGCGCCGACCGACGCGCGGGTGCTCCAGATGCTGGCCGACGCGATGGACGTCCATCTGGGTCTGCCGGATCTGCGCACCCTGCGCGGGGAGCTGGACCGCCTCGGCGGCTGGGACGGCCCGCGCGCGGGCGACCCCCTGGAGTCGGGGACGGCCCTGCCGCGACCGGCCGCCGGGGAGGCGGTCCTCGCCGGGCACCGGCTGCTGCTGGACCAGGGACGTCTCCAGGACGGCGACGACGCCCTGGCCGGGACCCGGCATCCCGCCGTCGCCCGGCTGTCGGCGACGACGGCGGCCGAGGCGGGCGTCAAGGACGGCGACGTCCTCGCGGTGACGGGTCCCGCCGGGAGCACGGCGCTTGTGCTGCGGGTGACCCGGATGCCGGACCGGGTGGTGTGGCTGCCGCTGAACTCGGCGGGCGCGGGTGTCACCGGTGACACCGGAGCGCGTCCCGGCGAACTCGTCCGTATCGGTCCGGCGGTGGAGCCGGTGTCACAGGAGGCCACGGAGGTGGAGTCATGACGCCCTCGACTCTGACACCGCTCGCCCTGGAGGACCTGTCGATGTTCGGCCGGGACCCCTGGTGGCTCGTGCTGATCAAGGCGGTGTTCTGCTTCGCGTTCCTGATGGTGACCGTGCTGTTCTCGATCGTGTGGGAACGCAAGGTCGTCGCCTGGATGCAGCTGCGGATCGGTCCCAACCGGCACGGCCCCTGGGGCATGCTCCAGTCGCTGGCCGACGGCATCAAGCTGATGCTCAAGGAAGACATCATCGTCAAACGCGCGGACAAGGTGGTCTACGTCCTCGCGCCGGTCGTGGCGGCGATCCCCGCGTTCATGGCGATCGCGGTGATCCCGTTCGGTCCCGCCGACAACCAGGTCTCCATCTTCGGCCAGCGCACCACGATGCAGCTGACCGACCTGCCGATCGCGATGCTGTACATCCTCGCGGTCGCCTCGGTCGGGATCTACGGCATCGTGCTGGCGGGCTGGAGCTCCGGTTCGACGTATCCGCTGCTCGGCGGGCTCCGCTCGTGCGCGCAGATGATCTCGTACGAGATCGCGATGGGCGCCGCGTTCGCGTCGGTGTTCCTGTACTCCGGTTCGATGTCGACCTCCGCGATCGTGGAGGCGCAGGCCGACCGCTGGTACGTGATCCTGCTGCCGGTGTCGTTCCTGATCTACATCGTGACGATGGTCGGGGAGACCAACCGGGCCCCGTTCGACATGCCGGAGTCCGAGGGCGACCTGGTGGGCGGCTTCAACACCGAGTACTCGTCCATCAAGTTCGCGCTGTTCATGCTCGCCGAGTACGTGAACATGGTGACGGTGTCGGCGGTGTCGGTGACGCTGTTCCTGGGCGGCTGGCGGGCCCCCTACCCCATCAGCACCTTCTGGGAGGGGGCGAACCAGGGCTGGTGGCCGATGCTCTGGTTCATCGTCAAGGTGCAGTTGCTGTTGTTCTTCTTCATCTGGCTGCGCGGCACCCTGCCCCGGGTGCGTTACGACCAGCTGATGAAGCTCGGCTGGAAGGTCCTCATCCCGGTCTCGGTGGTGTGGCTGATGCTCGTCGCCACCGTGCGGACCCTGCGCAACGAGAACTACGACTTCGCCGACATCGCGCTGTACGTCGGCGGCGGTGTCCTCGCGTTGCTGCTGCTGTCCGTCGTCGTGGACATCTACCGCGACAGAGGACGGGCCCGGGCCGCCGCCGAACAGGTCGTGGACCCGGTGGCGTTCGACCCGATGGCCGGCGGGTTCCCCGTACCGCCGCTGCCCGGTCAGGAGGCTCCCGCGGTGCCCCGCAGGCGTCCCCGCCGGGAGCGCGAGCTGATTGTCAGTGGCGGGCCGGATACTGCGAGTGACGGAGCTGTTGACGGAAAGGAGGCGTCCGAATGACTGAGCGATCCAAGGAGCCCGGCGGGACGGACGCGGCGAAGCAGGGGTTCCAGAACCCGGTCGCGGGCTTCGGTGTGACCTTCAAGGCCATGTTCAAGAAGCGGCTCACCGAGCAGTACCCCGAGCAGCCGAAGACCACGGCCCCCCGCTTCCACGGCCGCCACCAGCTCAACCGTCACCCCGACGGGCTGGAGAAGTGCGTCGGCTGCGAGCTGTGCGCCTGGGCGTGCCCGGCCGACGCCATCTATGTGGAGGGCGCCGACAACACCGAGGAGGAGCGCTACTCCCCGGGCGAGCGCTACGGCCGCGTCTACCAGATCAACTACGCGCGCTGCATCCTGTGCGGGCTGTGCATCGAGGCGTGCCCCACCCGCGCGCTCACGATGACGAACGAGTTCGAGCTCGCCGACAGCAGCCGCGCGAACCTGATCTACACCAAGGAGCAGCTCCTCGCCGGTCTTGAGGAGGGCATGGTCGACAGCCCGCACTCGATCTTCCCCGGCGCCGACGAGCAGGACTACTACAGCGGTCTCGTCACCCACGCCGCGCCGGGCACGATCCCCCAGCGGGCCGTGTCCAAGGGCGAGAAGCCGGACAGCGACGAGTCGGGCCGGGGCGGTGTGCCGGAGCCGTCGGCGCAGCGTCCCGGAGCGGCCCATCTGGGCGAGCGGAGCGGCTCATGAGCCAGCTCGCCGCCTACACCACGTCCACCGGTGAGTCGATCCAGTTCTGGGTGCTCGGCACGGTCGCGGTGATCGGCGCCCTGTGCACGATCCTGATGCGCCGCGCCGTGCACAGCGCGCTGTGCCTGGCCGGGACCATGATCATCCTCGCGGTGTTCTATCTCGCCAACGGCGCGTACTTCCTCGGCATCGTCCAGATCGTCGTCTACACCGGCGCGATCATGATGCTGTTCCTGTTCGTGGTCATGCTCGTCGGTGTGACCGCCGCGGACTCCCTCAAGGAGACCCTGAAGGGCCAGCGCTGGCTGGCCGCCCTGTGCGGTCTCGGCTTCGGCGCGCTGCTCATCGGCGGCATCGGCAACGCGTCCCTCACCGAGTTCACCGGGCTGGCCCAGGCCAACGCCGGGGGCAATGTCGAGGGCCTGGCCGCGCTGATCTTCACCAAGTACGTCTTCGCCTTCGAGATCACCGGCGCGCTGCTCATCACGGCGGCCGTCGGCGCGATGGTGCTCACCCACCGGGAGCGCACCGAGCGGGCGAAGACCCAGCGGGAGATGGCCGAGGAGCGGGTCCGCGCGGGCAAGCATCTCCCGCCGCTGCCCGCCCCGGGTGTCTACGCCCGGCACAACGCGGTCGACATCGCCGGTCTCCTCCCCGACGGCACCCCGTCCGAGCTGACCGTCAACCAGACGCTGCGCGCGCGGGGCCAGATCCGGGACGTGTCCCAGAAGGCCATGGAGGACCTCAAGGCCATCGAGGACCGTTCCACGGACCGCCTGGAGCGGCCCCGGTCCGAGGAGGCGTCGAAGTGAACCCGGTCAATTACCTGTATCTCGCCGCCCTGTTGTTCACCATCGGTGCCACAGGCGTCCTGATCAGGCGTAACGCCATCGTGGTGTTCATGTGCATCGAGCTGATGCTGAACGCCTGCAACCTCGCGCTCGTCGCCTTCTCCCGGATGCACGGCAACCTCGACGGACAGATCATCGCCTTCTTCACGATGGTCGTCGCCGCCGCCGAGGTCGTGGTCGGACTCGCGATCATCGTGTCGCTGTTCCGCTCCCGGCATTCGGCCTCGGTCGACGACGCCAGCCTGATGAAGCTGTAAGGGGACCCGGAACCGTGGAGAACCTGATCGCGCTGCTGGTGGCGGCGCCCCTGCTCGGAGCGGTGGTCCTGCTGTGCGGGGGCCACCGGCTGGACCGCGCCGGACATCTGCTGGGCACGCTCCTCGCCGGTGCCTCCTTCGTCATCGGCGCCGTGCTGTTCCTGGGCCTGCTCGGCCGTGACGCCGACGACCGGACCCTGCACCAGCACCTCTTCAGCTGGATTCCCGTCGAGGGCTTCCAGGCGGACATCGCCTTCCAGCTCGACCAGCTGTCGATGACCTTCGTCCTGCTGATCACCGGTGTGGGCACCCTGATCCACATCTACTCGATCGGCTACATGGAGCACGACGAGCGGCGCCGCCGCTTCTTCGGCTACCTCAACCTCTTCCTCGCGGCGATGCTGCTCCTGGTCCTCGCCGACAACTACCTGCTGCTGTACTTCGGCTGGGAGGGCGTGGGCCTCGCCTCGTACCTCCTGATCGGGTTCTGGCAGCACAAGCCCAGTGCCGCGACCGCCGCCAAGAAGGCGTTCCTGGTCAACCGGGTCGGTGACATCGGACTGTCCATCGCGATCATGCTGATGTTCACCACCTTCGGGACGTTCGCCTTCGGCCCGGTCCTCGGCGCCGTCGGGGACACCTCCGAGGGCACGCTCACCGCGATCGGCCTGATGCTGCTGCTCGCCGCGTGCGGCAAGTCGGCCCAGGTGCCGCTCCAGTCCTGGCTGGGCGACGCGATGGAGGGCCCGACCCCGGTCTCGGCCCTCATCCACGCGGCGACGATGGTGACCGCCGGTGTCTATCTGATCGTCCGCTCCGGCGCCATCTTCAACGCCGCCCCGGACGCGCAGCTCGTCGTCGCCATCGTCGGCGCGGTGACGCTGCTGTTCGGTGCGATCGTCGGTTGCGCCAAGGACGACATCAAGAAGGCGCTCGCCGGTTCGACGATGTCGCAGATCGGCTACATGGTGCTGGCCGCGGGCCTCGGCCCCATCGGCTACGTCTTCGCGATCATGCACCTGGTGACGCACGGCTTCTTCAAGGCCGGGCTGTTCCTCGGTGCCGGTTCCGTCATGCACGGCATGAACGACGAGGTCGACATGCGCAAGTACGGCGGGCTGCGCAAGTACATGCCCGTCACCTTCGTGACGTTCGGTCTCGGGTATCTCGCGATCATCGGCTTCCCGGGCCTGTCCGGCTTCTTCTCCAAGGACAAGATCATCGAGGCGGCGTTCGCCAAGGGCGGCACCGAGGGCTGGATCTTCGGCGGGGTCGCCCTGCTGGGCGCCGCCCTCACCGCGTTCTACATGACCCGCGTGATGATCATGACGTTCTTCGGTGAGAAGCGCTGGCAGCCCGACGCCGACGGCAACCCGCCGCACCCCCACGAGTCCCCGAAGTCCATGACGATCCCCATGATCATCCTGGCCTTCGGCTCGGTCTTCGCGGGCGCCCTGTTCAGCATCGGTGACCGCTTCCAGCTCTGGCTGGAGCCCGTCACCGGCGCCACCGAGCACGGCCACCCGCCGATCAGCGCCCTGACGGTCACCATCTCCACGGTCGTCGCGCTGGTCGTCGGCGCGGCGATCGCGTACGGCATGTACGGCCGCCGGCCCGTGCCCGTCGTCGCCCCGCGCGGCTCCCTGCTCACCCGCGCCGCCCGCCGCGACCTCCTCCAGGACGACTTCAACCATGTCGTCTTGGTCCGCGGCGGCGAGCACCTCACCCGCTCCCTGGTGTACGTCGACCACACCCTGGTCGACGGCGTCGTCAACGGCACGGCCGCCTCCGTCGGCGGTCTGTCCGGCCGGCTGCGCCGCCTCCAGAACGGTTACGCGCGCTCGTACGCGGTCTCGATGTTCGGCGGCGTGGCTGTCCTCATCGCCGCGACCCTGCTGATGAGGGCGGTCTGATACCGATGTCCTTTCCCCTGCTCACCGTGACGGCGGCGCTCCCGGCGATCGGCGCGATCGCCACCGCCGCCGTCCCCGCCGCACGGCGCACCGCGGCCAAATGGCTCGCGCTGCTGTTCTCCCTCGCCACCCTGGTCCTCGCCGCGATCGTCATGATCCGCTTCGAGCCGGGCGGCGACCGCTACCAGCTCACCGAGTCGCACTCCTGGATCAGCGACTTCGGGGTGCGCTACGAACTCGGCGTCGACGGCATCGCCGTCGTCCTCATCGGGCTCACCGCGCTGCTGATCCCGTTCATCATCCTGGCCGGCTGGCACGACGCCGACCCGCTGGAGGACAGCAACTCCCGCTGGCGGCCCACCCAGGGCTTCTTCGCCCTGATCCTCTCCGTCGAGGCGATGGTGATCCTCTCCTTCGAGGCCACCGACATCTTCCTCTTCTACATCTTCTTCGAAGCCATGCTGATCCCGATGTACTTCCTCATCGGCGGCTTCGGGGACCGTGCCCACGAGGGCGGCGACAAGGCGGCGGCGACCCAGCGGTCGTACGCCGCCGTGAAGTTCCTGCTCTACAACCTCGCGGGCGGGCTCATCATGCTCGCCGCCGTCATCGGGCTCTACGTCGTCGCCGGGAGCTTCTCGCTCCAGGAGATCACCGCCGCCCGTGCCAGCGGTTCGCTGGAGATGGCGACCAACACCGAACGGCTGCTGTTCCTCGGCTTCTTCTTCGCGTTCGCGGTGAAGGCGCCGCTGTGGCCGCTGCACACCTGGCTGCCCAACGCGATGGGCGAGGCCACCGCACCGGTCGCCGTGCTCATCACCGCCGTCGTCGACAAGGTCGGCACGTTCGCGATGCTCCGCTTCTGCCTGGGGCTCTTCCCCGAGGCGTCGAAGTGGGCCACCCCGGTCGTGCTGGTCCTCGCCTTGGTCAGCATCGTCTACGGGGCGCTGCTCGCCGTCGGCCAGCGCGACATGAAGCGCCTGGTCGCCTACGCGTCGATCTCGCACTTCGGGTTCATCGTCCTCGGCATCTTCGCGATGACGTCGCAGGGCCAGAGCGGCGCCACGCTCTACATGGTCAACCACGGCATCTCCACGGCCGCCCTGATGCTCGTCGCCGGATTCCTGATCTCCCGGCGCGGCTCGCGGCTCATCGCCGACTACGGAGGAGTCCAGAAGGTCGCCCCGGTACTCGCCGGGACGTTCCTGATCGGCGGACTGGCGACCCTCTCACTGCCGGGCCTCGCGCCCTTCGTCAGTGAGTTCCTGGTCCTGGTCGGCACCTTCGCGCGGTACCCGGTCGCCGGGATCATCGCGACCCTCGGCATCGTCCTGGCCGCGCTGTACGTCCTCGTCCTCTACCAGCGGACGATGACCGGCCCCGTGAAACCCGAGGTCTCCACCATGCCCGACCTGCGGGTCCGGGAGCTCGCGGTGGTGGCCCCGCTGATCGCGCTGCTCATCTTCCTGGGCGTCTTCCCGAAGCCGCTCACGGACATCGTCAACCCGGCGGTCCAGCACACCATGTCCGACGTCCAGCAGAAGGACCCCAAGCCCGAGGTGGAGGCGGCCAAGTGAACGCATCAGCCGTCCACAGCCTGTGGACAACGGCGGCCGAACCCGTCACCAAGATCGACACCCCCAAGATCGAGTACGGGCAGCTCTCGCCCATCCTGATCATCATCGCCGCCGCGGTGCTCGGCATCCTCATCGAGGCCGTCGTCCCGCGCAAGGCGCGCTACCACACCCAGCTCTTCACCGCCGTGGTGGCGCTGACCGCGGCGTTCGCCGCGGTCGTCGCCCTCGCGGCGAGCGGCTACGGCACCACCAAGGCGGGCATCGTCGCGATGGGCGCCGTCGCCGTCGACGGACCCGCCCTGTTCCTCCAGGGCACCATCCTGCTGACCGGCCTGGTCGCGATCTTCACCTTCGCCGAACGCCGCCTCGACCCCGCCACACACGGCAACCAGGTCGACTCGTTCGCCGCGCAGGCCGCGTCCGTACCCGGCAGCGACAGCGAGAAGGCCGCGGTCAAGGCCGGATTCACCACCACCGAGGTGTTCCCGCTCGCGCTGTTCGCCATCGGCGGCATGCTCGTCTTCCCCGCCGCGAACGACCTCCTGACGCTGTTCATCGCCTTGGAGGTCTTCTCCCTGCCGCTGTACCTGCTCTGCGCGCTCGCCCGGCGCAAGCGGCTCATGTCGCAGGAAGCGGCCGTCAAGTACTTCCTGCTCGGCGCCTTCGCCTCCGCGTTCACCCTCTTCGGCATCGCCCTGCTCTACGGCTACGCGGGCTCCGTGTCGTACGCGAGGATCGCCGAGGTCGTCGACGGCACCGTCGGGAAGATCACCCCGGCCCTCGCCGGGACCATGGGCAACGACGCGCTGCTGCTCGTCGGCGCCGCCCTCATCGTGATGGGCCTGCTCTTCAAGGTCGGCGCGGTGCCGTTCCATATGTGGACCCCGGACGTCTACCAGGGCGCGCCCACCCCCGTCACCGGGTTCATGGCGGCGGCCACCAAGGTCGCGGCCTTCGGCGCGCTGCTGCGGCTGCTGTACGTGGTGCTCCCGGGGCTGCGCTGGGACTGGCGGCCCGTGATGTACGCCGTCGCCATCCTCACGATGCTCGGCGGGGCGATCGTCGCGATCACCCAGACCGACATCAAGCGGCTGCTCGCGTACTCGTCGATCGCGCACGCGGGGTTCATCCTCGCGGGTGTCATCGCCGCGACGCCCGAGGGCGTGTCCTCGGTGCTGTTCTACCTCGGGGCGTACTCCTTCGTGACGATCGGCGCGTTCGCCGTGGTCACGCTGGTACGGGACGCCGGCGGCGAGGCCACGCACCTGTCGAAGTGGGCGGGGCTGGGGCGGCGGTCGCCGCTGGTCGCGGCGGTCTTCGCGGTGTTCCTGCTGGCCTTCGCCGGGATTCCGCTGACCTCCGGGTTCTCGGGGAAGTTCGCCGTGTTCAAGGCGGCGGCGGAGGGCGGTGCCGGGGCGCTGGTCGTCGTCGGTGTCGTGTCCTCGGCCGTCGCGGCGTTCTTCTATGTCCGGGTGATCGTGCTGATGTTCTTCAGCGAGCCGAACCCGGAGGGGCCGACCGTCGCGGTGCCGTCCGCGCTGACGTACGCGGCGATCGGGACGGGGGTCGTGGTCACGCTGGTGCTCGGTGTCGCGCCCCAGTACTTCCTCGACCTCGCCGGTCAGGCGGGAGTGTTCGTGCGCTGACGTTCCGTGTCGGCGGGGTGATCCGTGCCGGCGTGGCCGTCCGTCCTGGCCCGGTCCCTTCGGGGGCCGGGCCGTCGCGTTTCGCCTTCGCTTGCGCTTTGGGGTCTGTCCGGGTGGGCGTACTTGTTCCCTGTGCCGTCGCTCGGTGGGGTGCGCAGTTCCCCGCGCCCCTGGATGCTGCGCTGGTCCGTTGTTCTTCGGGTGCGGGCCGGTGCTCGTCTTTGCGCAGTTCCCCGCGCCCCTTTGGGGGTGCCCCTTGCGGTGGTCGTTCGGGTGCGGGTTTGTCCGTGGGGCGGAGGGTGTCCGCTGGCGTCGGGTACCGGGTGCGGGGTTGTGGACAAGTGGTTCGGGGTGTCGGTGGGGGCGCCTATGGTGGCTGGGGAGTACGGGGACAGACGGTGGGACGGGCAGAGGTGACCGGGGTGACGGACATGAGCGGCGTGGTCGCGGAGCGTGCGGGCGGGGCCGCGCTGGAGACCTTGCGGAGGGTCTTCGGGTACGAGGCGTTCCGGGGGGACCAGGAAGCGGTCATCGAGCATGTGGTGGCCGGTGGGGACGCCGTCGTGCTGATGCCTACCGGCGGCGGCAAGTCGCTGTGCTACCAGATCCCCGCGCTGGTCCGGCCGGGCACCGGGGTCGTCGTGTCCCCGCTGATCGCCCTGATGCAGGACCAGGTGGACGCGCTGCGCGCGCTCGGTGTGCGCGCCGGGTTCATCAACTCCACCCAGGACTTCGACGAGCGCAGGGTGGTCGAGGCCCAGTTCGTCTCCGGCGAGCTGGACCTGCTGTACCTCGCGCCCGAGCGGCTGAAGCTGAACTCCAGCCTGGAGCTGCTCTCGCGCGGCAAGGTCTCGGTCTTCGCGATCGACGAGGCCCACTGCGTCGCCCAGTGGGGCCATGACTTCCGGCCCGACTACCTCGCCCTGTCGGTGCTGGGGGAGCGCTGGCCCGACGTCCCGAGGGTCGCCCTCACCGCGACGGCCACGCACGCCACCCACCAGGAGATCACCGCGCGGCTCGGGATGCCCGACGCGCGGCACTTCGAGGCGAGCTTCGACCGGCCGAACATCCAGTACCGGATCGTGCCGAAGGCCGAGCAGCGCAAGCAGCTGCTGGCGTTCCTGAAGGAGGAGCACGCGGGCGACGCGGGCATCGTCTACTGCCTGTCGCGGGCGTCGGTGGACCGGACGGCGGAGTTCCTGGTGCGCAACGGCATCGCGGCCGTGCCGTACCACGCCGGTCTCGAAGGGCGCGTCCGCGCCGAGCACCAGTCCCGGTTCCTGCGGGAGGACGGCCTGGTCGTCGTCGCGACCATCGCGTTCGGTATGGGCATCGACAAGCCCGACGTACGGTTCGTCGCCCATCTCGATCTGCCGAAGTCCGTCGAGGGCTACTACCAGGAGACGGGCCGCGCCGGCCGGGACGGCCTGCCGTCCACGGCGTGGATGGCGTACGGGCTCAACGACGTCGTCCAGCAGCGCAGGATGATCCAGTCCAGCCAGGGGGACGACGCGTTCCGGCGCCGTGCCAGTGCCCATCTCGACGCGATGCTCGCCCTGTGCGAGACCGTCGAGTGCCGCCGGGGCCGCCTCCTCCAGTACTTCGGCCAGGAGCCGCAGACGGGCGGCTGCGGCAACTGCGACACCTGCCTGAGCCCGCCGGAGACCTGGGACGGCACGGTGGCCGCGCAGAAGGTGCTCTCCACGATCGTGCGGCTGGACCGTGAGCGGCGCGGGCAGAAGTTCGGCGGTGTGCACATCGTCGACATCCTGCTGGGCCGCAGGACCGCGAAGGTCATCCAGTTCGACCACGACCAGCTGTCGGTCTTCGGCATCGGTGAGGACCTGACCGAGGCGGAGTGGCGCGGTGTCGTACGCCAGCTGCTCGCCATGGAACTGCTCGGGGTCGAGGGCGAGCACGGCGCGCTGGTCCTCACGGAGGAGAGCGGGACCGTGCTGCGCGGCGAGCGCAAGGTGCCGCTGCGCAAGGAGCCCAAGCGCCCCACCACCCGTACCCCGGCCGCCGCCAAGGGCGAGCGCAAGCCCAAGGCCGTCGTCGATCTGGCGCCGGGGCTGCTGCCCGCCTTCGAGGCGCTGCGCGCGTGGCGTGCCGAGCAGGCCCGGGAGCAGGGCGTTCCCGCGTACGTGATCTTCCATGACGCGACCCTGCGGGAGATCGTGACGGCGTCGCCGTCCTCGGTCCGTGAGCTGGGCGGGATCAGCGGGGTCGGCGAGAAGAAGCTCGCCACGTACGGGGAGGGTGTGCTGGAGGTCCTGGCGGCCTTCGGTGACGGTCCGGGGCCGGGGGAGGAGCCGGTGTCCCCGGCCGCGCAGTCACCCGCGCCGACGCCCACCGCCAAGCCGGCCGCGTCGAAGCCGTCCGCCGCCAGGCCGGTCGCCGCGAAGGCGTCCGCCGCGAAGGCGTCCGCCCATGCCGCGGACGACGGGTACGACTGGAGTCGTGAGCCCGCCCCGGAGGACGAGCCGGAGCCCGAGGACCTGGGCTGGTAGTCGCGGGTCTGGCCGGACCGGCACCGGGCGCGTGGATGCCTTCCGCGGCCCGGCGGCCGGTCTCACGACCGGTGGCCCGTACGGTCACGACTGGTGGCCCGTACAGGGCGGTGCGCCGTTACGCGTCGCCCCCCACGACCCGGCCCCGGACCTCGCCGAGGCCCACCCGCGTACCGTCCGGGCCGGGGGCCCAAGCGGTCAGGGTGACCTCGTCCTTGTCCGCGAGGAAGGTACGGGGGCCGTCGTCGAGGGGCAGCGGGTCCCGGCCGTTCCACGTCAGTTCCAGCAGGGAACCGCGCTGGTCGGGGCGGGGGCCGCTGACCGTCCCCGAGCCGTAGAGGTCACCGGTGCGCAGCGAGGCGCCGTTGACCGTCATATGGGCGAGCTGCTGGGCGGCCGTCCAGTACATGGTGGCGAACGGCGGTTCGGAGACCACCTGGCCGTTGATGGCGACGGAGATCCGCAGGTCGTAGCCGTCGGGCTCATGGCCGCCGGGTTCGCCGGACGCCTCGGGGGAGTCGTCGAGGTACGGCAGCAGCGGATGGGTGCGTTCCGGCGGGGACACCCGGGCGCCCTCCAGCGCGTCGAGCGGGGTGATCCACGCGGACACGGACGTGGCGAAGGACTTGCCGAGGAACGGACCCAGCGGGACGTACTCCCACGCCTGGACGTCCCGGGCCGACCAGTCGTTGAGCAGGCACAGCCCGAAGACATGCTCCCGGAACTCCCCGAGACCGACCGGGGTGCCGCGCTCCGAGGGGGCGCCGACGACGAAGCCCACCTCGGCCTCGATGTCCAGCTTCACCGACGGCCCGAACACCGGCGCGGGATCGGTGGGCGCCTTGCGCTGACCCCGTGGGCGGACGATGTCGGTGCCGGACACGACGACGGTCCCGGAGCGGCCGTGGTAACCGATCGGCAGATGCTTCCAGTTGGGGGTCAGCGAGTCCTCGGCGTCCGGGCGGAAGATCTGCCCGACATTGCGGGCGTGGTGCTCGGACGCGTAGAAGTCGACGTAGTCCGCCACATCGAACGGCAGATGCAGCGTCACCTCCGACAGCGGGTGCAGCAGGGGCCGTACGGTCTCGCGGTACGCGGGCACCGTCACCCACGCGGTGAGCGCGCGGCGTACGTCGCTCCAGGCGGTGCGGCCCGCCGCGAGAAGGGGGTTCAGGGTGGGCCGGGCGAGCAGGGACACATAAGGCGAACCGAGGGCGGCGGCCACCGCGCCCGCGTCCAGGACATGGTCCCCGAGCCGTACGCCCACCCGGCGGCCGTCCACCGCCCCGGAGGACGAGCCGGAGCCGGGGGCGGGCGACGGACCGGACCCGGGCGACGGGCCGGGGGCGCCGGGGGCGGGGTCCGCGTCGGGGGTGGGCAGGGAGAAGACACCGTACGGAAGGTTGTGCGGACCGAAAGGGTCGCCCGCGGAGAGGTCGAAGGGGTCGCCCTGGGGACGGTCGAGCGGGGTCTGCTCGTGCTGGTCGGGCATCGGCTGCTGCCTCACTTTCCGTGTGGTTGGGGCACACGTTACGTCGGACACGCGAGCCGGGGCAGTGACTAAAGAGTTCGCAATGCCGGATTAAAGCGCGTTGCCGGACTCCTCGGTTCCGCCTCGCCGTCCCGTAGCGTCCTCGCAGGGAAACGCGGACCGGTCCGATCCGTGTCCTGGGGACGTTGTGGAGGGCCCATGGCCGGACGCACGACCGTGCCGTCAACAGCGGACCAGGACGTACCGCCCCTGCTCGTCAAGTTTGGCCAGTACCCGTCCCACCACGGTGGCCCGGGCGTGGTCCGCGGCCCCGGACGGTTCGGTGTCCCCGTGTGTGCCCGCGGCGGGGACCGGTTCCTCGTGGATGTCCCACGCCATCGCGCCGTGGCGCCCGCCCGCCTTGTCCGTCCGCCCCTGGGCGCGGTGTCCGCGGTGGTTCCGGCGGGCCGGGCGCCCCGGCTCCGGCGCCCGCCGGGCCGTGCGGGACACCGGTTCCACGCGCGCGTGACGGGCGTCCGGCCCGCGCGGCCGTGGTGAGGCAAGTCGCCGTCCTCAGGAGGGACTTCGTGAATCATCCGGTCGCAGTCGTCGGAGCCGGGCCGTACGGCCTGTCCACCGCCGCACACTTACGCGCACGCGGTCTGCCGGTGCGCGTCTTCGGCGAGCCGATGGCGAGCTGGCGGGCGAACATGCCCGCCGGGATGCTCCTCAAGTCGACGCCCGCCGCGTCGAACATCGACGCGCCCCGGCCGGGTCACACCCTGGCCGACTACTGCGCGGCGATCGGTGCGCGGCCCCTGGTGAGCGACGAGGACCTGGTCCCCGTCGAGACGTTCACCGCCTATGGAGAATGGTTTCAGCAGGAGTTGGTCCCCGAGCTGGAACGGGTACGGGTCGTCGCCGTCGAACCGCGCGGTGACACCTTCGAACTGAAGCTGGACTCCGGCGAGACCTGCGTGGCCCGCGCGGTCGTCGTCGCGACCGGACTGTCCTCGTTCACCCACCTCCCGCGCGAGCTGACCGGGGCGGCGCCCGACGGGCCCAGCCCGCACGGCCCGCTGTCGCACAGCTCCCAGCACACCGACCTGAGCGTGTTCGCCGGCAAGGACCTCGCCGTCGTCGGAGCCGGGCAGTCCGCCCTGGAGACGGCCGTGCTGGCCGCCGAGGCGGGGGCCCGGGTACGGGTGGTGGCCCGCGGCAAGGGCGCGGTGGACTTCGGGGACCCGCCCTGGGAGCAGCCGCGGCTGCGTCCCGTGTCGCCCTTCGGCCGGGCCTGGTCGCTGTACGCGCTCAGCTATCACGCGCAGCCGTACCGCTTCCTGCCGCCGCAGGCCCGCCACCATCTGGTCCGCCGGGTCCTCGGACCGCTGGGCGCCTGGTGGCTGCGGGAGCGGTTCGAGCGCTCGGTGACCGTGCGCGAGGTGCGGCGGGTCGTGCGTTCCGGGGTCGAGGGCAGCGGGCCGGACAGCCGTCCGCTGCTGGCCCTGGAGGCCCCCGCGGGCCGTATAGCGGCACGTATAGGGGAGCTCTCCGCCGACCATGTGATCGCCGCCACCGGCTACCGCGTCGACCTCGCCGCGCTGGACTTCCTCGGCCACTCGCTGCGCGCCCGGCTCGGGACGAGCCGGGGCACCCCGCTGCTGCGCGCGGGCTTCGTCTCCTCCGTCCCCGGCCTGTACTTCACGGGGCTCCCGGCGGCGGCGTCGTACGGGCCGGTGATGCGCTTCGTGTGCGGCACCCGGTTCGCGTCACCACGGTTGGCCGCGCATCTCGCGGCGGCCCACGGGTGACGGTGCGGTGCGGTGGTCGACGGGTGCGGGTACTGCGGTCGACGGGTACGGGTGCGGGTGCTGCGCTGGCGGTCACGGGTTGGGGTGCTGCGGCCGAGGGTGCGGGTGCTGCGGCGACGGGTACCGGTGCGGCCCACGGGTGACGGTGCGGTGTCGCACGGGGGCCGGTGCCGCCGGGCCCGGTCCGGGGGAGGGGCGGAGTGGTCCGGGGCCCCATTACCGTACGGAGCCCGTCCCGGTCATCTCCTCTTCACAGTCGGCCCGTTGACCCCCGGAGCATCCGTATTCTCGGGATCATGGCCGCACTCGCATACTCGCTCATCGCCACCGACCTCGACGGCACGCTGCTGCGCGCCGACGATTCGCTCTCGCCGCGTACCCGCGCGGCCCTGACCCGCGCGGTCGCTGCGGGCGCGGCCCACATCGTGGCCACCGGGCGGCCCGTCCCGCAGGTCGTCCCCGTGCTGCGGGAGCTGGGACACCGGGGGCTCGCGGTGTGCGGGCAGGGCGCGCAGCTGTACGACGCCGGATCGGGCCGGATCGTGTGGTCGGTGACCCTGGACCGGGAGATCGCCGAGGTCGCGCTGGGCAAGGTGGAGGCCGAGGTGGGCAGCGTCCTCGCGGCGGTGAACCAGGACGGCACCGACGGGCTGATGCTGATGGAGCCCGGGTTCACCGTCCGTCATCCGACGCTGTCCGGGGAGCGCGCGGGGCATCGTGACGAGCTGTGGGACCGGCCGCTGACCAAGGTGCTGATCCACCACCCCGAGCTGGCCGAGGACGAGCTGGCGGCGGCGGCCCGGACCGTTGTCGGCGATCTGGTGACCGTCACCATGGCCGGTCCCGGCGCGGTCGAGCTCCAGCCGCTGGGCATCACCAAGGCCACCGCCCTCGCGAGGGCCGCCGATCTGCTCGGCACCGGGCCCCGGGACACCCTCGCCTTCGGGGACATGCCCAACGACATCCCCATGTTCCTGTGGTCCGCCCACGGAGTGGCGATGGCCAACGCCCATGACGAGCTGAAGGCCGTCTCCGACGAGATCACCGGCTCCAACGAGGACGACGGCGTGGCGGCGGTGCTGGAACGGCTCTACGGGGCCGCGCCCGTACGGACCTGATCCGGCCGGAATCCGATACGCCGGGTGACACGTGTGCGGTCCCGGCGGGCGCCGGTCCGCGCGGGACCGGGACCCCGGGGCGGGGCGGGTCGCGGTTGCGGTGCCCACCGGACGGACGGGGGCGGTGACCAGGGACTCCGGTGCGGATGGGAACCTTGTCCCCGGGTCGGCGGTTCCCGTCTTTCCCTGGGTTTCGTGTGTGTCTCCGGTGAAATCGGATGAGCTGATCAAAAACCTACCGGCATTGATCGCGTGGTGCCCCGCACGGTCGGGCGGGGGCTCACAGTGATCGAAAGGGGACCGGATACGCTGACTTGAGTGATAGCGGCGACACATCGACAAACCGTGTGTACGACCTCGTGACCGTCAGCAGACAGGAGACCCCCTCGTGACCGTCGTCGGGCCTTTCGGGCTGAGCGTGCGGGACCAGGCTCTCGAAGCCGATGTCCAGGCCGGATTGGCTGCTGTCGAGGAGGGGCTGCTCGAAGCCACCAAGAGCGAGGTGCCCTTCATCACCGGGGCCGCCCAGCACCTGGTGCGTGCCGGGGGCAAGCGCTTCCGGCCCCTGCTGGCGATGCTCGCGGCGCAGTTCGGTGACCCGTACGCGCCGGGTGTGGTGCCCTCGGCCGTGGTCGTGGAGCTGACGCATCTGGCGACGCTCTACCACGACGACGTGATGGACGAGGCGGACGTACGGCGCGGGGTGCCCAGCGCCAACAGCCGCTGGGACAACTCGGTGGCCGTGCTCACCGGCGACTTCCTGTTCGCCCGCGCGTCCCACATCCTGGCCGACCTCGGGCCCGAGGCCGTCCGTATCCAGGCCGAGGCGTTCGAACGCCTGGTCACCGGTCAGATCCTGGAGACGGCCGGCCCGCGCGACGGACGGGACCCCGTCGACCACTACCTCGATGTGATCGGCGGCAAGACCGGGTCGCTGATCGCGGTCGCCGGCCGCTTCGGGGCGATGATGTCGGGCGCCGACGACACGGTCGTCGACGTGCTCACGCAGTACGGGGAGCGGCTCGGGGTCGCGTTCCAGCTCGCGGACGACGTCCTCGACATCGCGTCCGACTCCCATGAGTCGGGCAAGACGCCCGGCACGGATCTGCGGGAGGGCATTCCCACGCTGCCCGTGCTGCGGCTGCGGGAGCGGGCCGCGCGGCTCGGGCACGCGGAGGATCTCGCGCTGTGCGCGTTGCTGGACTCCGATCTGAGTGACGACGCGCGCCATCGTGAGGCGCTGACGCGGTTGCGGGCGCATCCCGCGCTGGAGCAGGCCCGGCGGGACACCGTGCGGTACGCGCAGGACGCTCGGGCCGCGCTCGGGCCCTTGCCGGAGTGTTACGCGAAGGCGGCGTTGGTGGAGCTGTGCGATGCGGTGGTCCACCGCGCGGGCTGAATCCCCTTCGCGGGTCGCCTTCGCTTGCGCTTCCGAGGTCCCTCCGGCTGGACGAACTTCGTTGCTGTGCCGTCGTTCGTCGTTTTCGCGCAGTTCCCCGCAGGTCGCCTTCGCTCGCGCCTCCCAGGTCTGTCCGGGTGGGCGTACTTGTTCCCTGTGCCGTCGCTCGTGGGGTGCGCAGTTCCCCGCGCCCCTGGATGCTGCCCCTGTTCGTCGTTCTTCGGGTGCGGGCCGGTTCTCGTTTTCGCGCAGTTCCCCGCGCCCCTTTGGGGCGCGTTCTGCTTGTTCTTCGGGTCGGTGCCGGTCGGGATTCTCCGTCCTCAATCCGACACGCTCGGTAACACGTCCAGTGGTCCTACTGAAGAGCATCGGAGTCTGCGGGCAGAGAGTCCCGCCCGCCCCCTCCCGCAGCAGCGCGACTGCGCGAGGAGAGGGGTGCCCCGTCAGGGGCGCGGGGAACTGCGCAAGGCGAGGGCAGACCCGCACTCGAAGAGCGACCGCGATGGGGCAGCACCTCAGGGGCGCGGGGAACTGCGCGAGCACCCAAGGGCCACCCGCAGCCGAACGGGAACCGCAAGGGGCGCGACCTAAGGGGCGCGGGGAACTGCGCACCCCACGAGCGACGGCGCAGGGGCAAGTACGTCCAGCACCGGAAACCTCGGGGGCGCGAGCGAAGGCGACCTGCGGGGAACTGCGCAAGAACGAGGGCGACCCGCACCGAAGAGCGACCGCGATGGGGCAGCACTTAAGGGGCGCGGGGAACTGCGCGAAACCACCGAGCGACGGCACCGGAACAAGTACGTCCAGCCGGACAGACCTGGGAAGCGCGAGCGAAGGGCGACCTGCGGGGAACTGCGCAAGAACGAGGGCGACCCGCACCGAAGAGCGACCGCGATGGGGCAGCACCTCAGGGGCGCGGGGAACTGCGCAACCCACGAGCGACGGCACCGGAACAAGTACGTCCAGCCGGACAGACCTGGGAAGCGCAAGCGAAGGCGACCTGCGGGGAACTGCGCGAGCAACCAAGGACCACCCGCAGCCGAACGGGAACCGTAAGGGGCGCGACCTCAGGGGCGCGGGGAACTGCGCGAAACCACCGAGCGACGGCACCGGGAACAAGTACGTCCAGCCGGACAGACCTGGGAAGCGCGAGCGAAGGCGACCCGCGGGGAACTGCGCACCCACCGAGCGACGGCACGGGGAACCGGGGTGAACCAGGTCCGGCGGAGCCACGTGTGAGGGGTGGGCGCGCTCAGCCGGGTGGATCTCCGCTTGGGCCGACCGTGAAGGGGGAACCGGTCCCTTCGCCACACGCCGCAGGCAGACGCCGCAGTCGTCAGCCTCGAACGGGGAGGTTTACTGATATGAACGTACTTGCCAATCGCCGCCGCACCGTGATCACGGTCGGCTCCCTCGCCGCCGCCACCGCGCTGGGCGTCACCGTCACGGTCCTGCCCGCGACAGCGGACAGCGGCGCCCGGGACACCGGGAGCCATGGCCTCACCCACGGCGACAGGCATGCCGTCGGCCACGGCAAGGGTGCCTCGTCAGGGGCGGGCACCACAGAAGGTACGGTTACCGCCGCCGGTACGAGTACCGTCCTCGCCGCGTCCCTGCGCGGGGCCAACGAGGTGCCGCCCGCCAGCGGCGCGGCCGTGGGCGACCCGGACGGAGGCGCCCTCCTGTTCCTGCGGGTCAAGGGCGACAAGGTGTCCGTCGCGGTGAAGTGGCACGGCGTCACCCCGCCCACCGCGCTGCACATCCACGACGGGGTCAAGGGCGTCAACGGAGCCATCGAGGTCGACTACACCCCGCTGCTCGGCGCCGCCAGGGGCAACAGCCTGACCGCCACCGTCACCGTCACGGACCGGACGGTGCTCCAGCGGCTGAGGGACGACCCGGCCGGCTTCTACGCGAATCTGCACACCGCCGAGTTCCCGGGCGGGGCGGTCCGGGGCCAGCTCCACAAGGTCACCGCCGGCGTCGACTTCCGGCACGCCCCGGACAGCTTCCAGGCGTCCGTCGTCAAGGGCGAGCAGATCTACCGTTGCGAGCGTAACCGCGCCGGTGGCCACAGCTTCGCGCAGCGCGATGTGCGGGCCGTGCTCGACGGCCGGATCGGCCACACCTTCACCCGGCCCGGCTCCGGGACCCCCCGGTGGGTCGCGCGCGACGGCAGCGCCGTCACCGGCGAGGTCGTCGGCCGGACGCCGAACGGCGCCGCGAACATCCCCGAACTGGACCTCAGGGCAAAGAAGTCGGGCAAGAAGCAGGGGCTGCTCGCCACCACCGCCGAGATCCTCCGGCTCAACACGACCGGCGGCGTCGCCCCGGCGGGGAGCTGCGTGCCCGGCACGGTCAAGGGGGTCCCGTACGGCGCGGACTACGTCTTCGTCCAGCGCTGACGGCGTCCCGGGAGCCGACGCGCGGCCCTGGGGCGGGCCTTGCACACGCACACGGGTGGTGTCATCCCCTACGGGAGAGTGAACGTGGTACCCGTGGATGTCATACCTCGGCAGTACGGGAAGTTGGCTCCGAGGTCTGACGCCCCGGGGCATGGGATTTGGTCTCATGGAGAGGAGCACTCCTGAGCACCCGGGTGAGAATGGCGGCGCGGGGTGGACCCATCAGGGGTACGGAAGGTCGTCGCCGGACCACGGAGGTAGGGCACACATGGCACCGTACGAATCCGAGAAGACTCCCGTCGAGGGCGCAGCAGGCTCCGCGCGGGCCGCACGACCCCGCGCGGGGCGCCGCCGGGCGGCACGGTACGCCGTCCCGGTGACGGTCGTGGGGGTGGCGGTGGCGACCATCGGCCTCGTCCCCGCGCTCGCCGACTCGGGCGACCCGGACCTGCCGGAGATCAGCGCGCAGCAGCTCATCGAGAAGATCGCCGCGTCGGAGACCGAGCAGCTCTCGGGCACGGTGAAGATCAGTACCGATCTCGGGCTGCCGAGCATCGCGTCCGGGGCCCTCGGCTCCTTCGCCCCCGAGGGCGAGGGGAGCTCGACGGCCGATCCGCAGGCCAAGCTGCTGGAGCTCGCGCAGGGCACCCACACCCTGCGGGTCGCGGCGGACGGCGCGGAGCGCGCCAAGCTGTCGGTGCTGGGCGAGGCGTCCGAGTACAGCCTCATCCGCAACGGCGGGGACGTATGGGCGTACGACAGCGGGTCGAACGAGGTGTTCCACGCCAAGGGCGGGGCCCATGAGAGCGCGGGGAAGGACCGCGCGCAGAAGGACAAGCGGCAGAGCAAGGCCGACGACCTCCCGGCCACGCCCAAGGCGTTCGCCGACGAGGTGCTGAAGGCCGCCGGGGACACCACCTCGGTCACCGTGGACGGCAGCACGCGTGTCGCGGGCCGGGACGCGTACAAGCTCGTCGTCAAGCCGAAGGCGTCGGGTTCGACCGTCGGGTCGATCCAGCTCGCGGTCGACGCGAAGAACGGCACCCCGCTGAAGTTCACACTGGTCCCCGCGGCCGGTGGCAGCGCGATCGTGGACGTCACCTTCACCAAGGTCGACTTCGCCAAGCCGGCGGCCTCGACCTTCGACTTCACCCCGCCCAAGGGCGCCGAGGTCACCGAGGCGGACGGCCTGGCGGACGCCAAGGACGCCCCCAAGGACAGGCCGAAGGGCGGGGACGCGCCGAAGTTCGACGGTCTCCCGCTGCCCGGCATCGGGGACGCGGCCACGGCCGACGGCGCCCGGACGAAGGTCATCGGCTCCGGGTGGAACGCCATAGCCGAGATCAGCACACCCGGCGGGGCGGCCCTGCCGTCCGGCGGGGAGGACGTGCCGGGCGCGGCGGGCCAGTTCCTCGACTCCCTCGGGGACAAGGTCTCCGGGAAGTTCGGTTCCGGCACGGTCTACTCGACCCGCCTGGTGAACGCCCTGGTCACCGACGACGGCAAGGTGTACGTCGGCGCGGTCACCAAGGACACGCTGCTGAAGGCGGCGGAGGGCGCCCGCTGACCCCTCCGGGGTCCGGGCGGATCTGATCGACCCGGAGGTCCGGGGCGGACCGTTCGCGGCCCGCCCCGCACCACCCGGCGAGCCCGCACGGCCGGGTCCGGGCGCCCGGCGGTTCCCGTCCCGGTACCCAGGACAGACGGGGGCGCACCGGCCCCGTACACACGGGGTCGGGGGCCCGAGGAGGTCGGGTAGCGTCGGCCGGGGGAGGTGGGCCACTGTGGCGGAAACCGACGACGGCCGGGCGGTCATCACGACCAAGGGGCTGACGAAGCGGTACGGCCGGGGACAGCTCGCGGTCGACGGACTGGACCTCAGCGTCCCCGAAGGCAGCGTCTTCGGCTTCCTCGGGCCCAACGGCTCCGGGAAGACCACCACCATCCGCATGCTGATGGGCCTGATCGAGCCGACCACGGGCACCGCCGAGGTGCTGGGCAGCCCGATGCCCCGCGCATCCCGCACGGTGCTCCCCCAGGTGGGCGCCCTGATCGAGGGCCCCGCGCTGTACGGATTCCTGACCGGCCGCGACAACCTCGTCCGCTACGACTCCGCCGACCCCACCGCCGACCCCCGCACCCGCCGCGCCCGGGTGGAGACCGCCCTTCAGCGGGTGGGACTCACCGCCGCCGCGGGGAAGAAGGCGCGTGCCTACAGCCTCGGGATGAAACAGCGGCTCGGGCTCGCGGCGGCCCTGCTGCGCCCCCGCCGGCTGCTCGTCCTCGACGAGCCGACCAACGGTCTCGACCCGCAGGGCATGCGGGAGATCCGCGCGCTGGTGCGGGAGCTGGCCTCGGACGGGACGACGGTGTTCCTGTCCTCCCATCTCCTCGACGAGATCGAGCAGGTGTGCACCCACGCGGCGGTGATGGCCCGGGGCCGGCTGATCGTCCAGGGCCCGGTGGCCGAGCTGGCCTCCGGTGTCCGGGGCAGACTCGTCGTCACCACCCCCGACCCGGCCGACGCCGCCCGGCTGCTGAAGGAGCGGGGCCTGGTCGATGTCGTCGTCACGGACAACCGCGTCACGGCCGAGCCTCCCGACGGTGAACTCGCCGAGGTGTCCCGGGCCCTGGTGGAGGCGGGCGTACGGGTACGGGGCTTCGCCGTGGAGCGGGCCTCGCTGGAGGACGCGTTCATGGCGCTGACGGGGGAGGGCTTCGATGTCGCGCAGTGAGACGGCCGGCGCGGGGGAAGCCCGTGCCGGAGCGGATGGCGTGGACGCGGGGACGGATGGCGTGGGAACGGGTCCCGTAGGGCCGGGTGCCGCCGGTGTGCCGTCCGCCGCCGGTCGTGAGCCGCGGTGGACCTGGACGTTCGGGCTGTTCCGGTCCGAGCTGGTGATGACGTTCCGGCGCTGGCGGACGGTCGCGCTGCTCGGGGTGCTCGCGGCCGTACCGCTCCTGGTGGGCATCGCCGTGCGGATCGAGACCGGCGGTGGTCCGGGCGGGGCGGGCGCGGGCCCGGCCTTCATCGCGCAGGTCACGAACAACGGGCTCTTCCTCGTCTTCACCGGGCTCGCCGCGACCCTGCCGTTCTTCCTGCCGATGGCCGTCGGGGTGGTGGCCGGGGACGCCGTCGCGGGCGAGTCCGGTGCGGGCACCCTGCGGTATCTGCTGGTGGCCCCGGCCGGCCGGACCAGACTGCTGCTGGTCAAGTACGCCGCGGTGCTCACGTTCTGCCTGGTCGCGACGCTGGTGGTGGTGGTGTCGGCGCTCACCGTGGGGGCGCTGCTGTTCCCGCTCGGTGATCTCACCACCATCTCCGGGACCCGGATCAGCTTCGGTGAGGGGCTGGTGCGGACCGCGCTGATCGCGGTCGCCGTCGCGCTGTCGCTGGTCGGGATCGCGGCGCTGGGGCTGTTCGTGTCCACGCTGACCCACAGCGGTATCGCCGCGATGGCGACGACGGTGGGGCTGCTGATCACGGTGCAGATCCTCGACCAGATACCCCAGTTGCACGCGATACAGCCGTACCTCTTCTCGCATCACTGGCTGTCGTTCGCGGATCTGATGCGGGAGCCGGTGTACTGGGACGACCTGGTCCGCAACGCGGGACTCCAGGCGGTGTACGCGGCGGTGTTCGGGTCGGCGGCCTGGGCGAGGTTCACGGCGAAGGACGTCACGGCGTAACGCCACACCCGACGCCCCCCGTTACGGCACCCGGCACACCGAACCACCCGGCACACCGAGCACCCGAACCGCACGCCCGCGACCCGCGACCCGCGCCCCGGGCGCCCCGTGCCCCTCAGCCCATCCCGCCTCAGACCATCCCGGCTTCCTTGAGCATCTCCTGGGTCTTCTTGAGCGAGTCCAGCCTGCCGAGGTCGATCTTCGGGGCGTCTAGGGACTTCAGCGACGGAAGGAGGTCCTTGACGGGGGAGGTGACGCCCTCGGCGAGCGGGTACTCCTTGGTCTTCCCGGCGAAGTACTTCTGCGCCTCCTTGCCGAGCAGATAGTCGACGGCCCGCCCGGCGGCCGCGTTCTGCCCGCCGTCCTTGAGGACACCCACGCCCGCCGTGTTGATCAGGGCGCCCGGGTCGCCGCCCGGCAGGAAGTGGATCTTCGAGTGGACCTTGCCGCCGCGTGCCTCGATCGCGGCGTGCTGCTCGTACCAGTAGTAGTGGTTGATCAGGCCGAGGGCGATCTCGCCGGATTCCACGCCGTTGAGGATCGCGTCGTTCTTCCCGTACGGGCGGGCGCCGTTGGCCTTGAGGTCCTTGAGCCACTTCAGGGTGGTCCTGTCGCCCTCCAGGACGCGCATCCCGGTGACGAACGACTGGAAGGACGCGTTGGTGGGCGCGTAGCCGACCTTGCCCTTCCACTTGGGCCCGGTCAGCTCCTTGACGCTGTCCGGGGCCGCGTCGGTCTGTCGTGCGTCGTACGCGATGACCCGCGACCGGCCGGAGACGCCGATCCAGTCGCCCCCGCTGCCGCGGAACGCGGAGTCGACCTTCTCCAGCGAGGCCCGGGGCAGTTCGGCGAGCATCCCGGCGCGCGACAGCGCGCCGAGCGCGCCCGCGTCCTGCGAGAAGAACAGTCCGGCCCGGGTCCGGTGGCCCTCCTTCAGGATGCGGGCGGCCAGTTCGGCGCTGTCGCCGTAGTGGATCTCGACCTTGGTGTTGGTGGCCTTCTCCAGCTTGGCGACGATCGGGGCGACCAGTTTCTCGTCGCGCCCGGAGTAGATGACCAGCTTCTCGGCGGCCCGCACCTTGGGGTCGGCCTTCCGCTCCTTCTTGTCGCCCGAACCGCTGCCGGACCCGCCGCAGGCGGCGAGCGCGGGCAGCAGCAGCGCGGACAGCGCGAGCGTGCTGCCGCGATGGGTGGGGGGACGGCGCATGAAGGACCTCCGGGCCGGCCCGGGGCCGGGGGTCTGGGCGGCCGCCGGGGGCGAGTTGGGACGTCCCATCAATAGGGTGAGCCTTGTTTAACTGTCAATTGCTGGCCAAGTAACAGTCAAATCACGACAGCGGTGCGCTCCCGAGCGGGGGAAGAGCAGGGGAAGTTGGACGCTGAGTTGTATCGACCCGGGCTCTGAGTGTGATTCGCGAGCCCTGGGGCTTGATAGTGGGGGCGCCCGCCCTGGCAGTTCCGCGAGGGTCACCCGGGGCGGCGATACGGAAATCTCCCACCGGACGGTGACACAAGGGTATCCCGTGCCCGAATCCCCGCCGTGCCCGAATCCCAGCCAGGGCCGACCGCCCCATCGGAGCCGACCGCCCCGCCGGAGCCGACCGCCCCGGTGGCGGACCGTCCTCCCGGACCCGAGGTCCCGCCAGGGGGCCGACCGCCCTGATGGACGGCCGGCCCCCGGCCGGGACGGCGGGGCGCCGCGTGTTCGCACGGCGCACCCCCGTCCACGTGGCCTGCGCCGCGGGCCGGGGGGCGGAGCCCTGCCCGGCCGGCGGGCCCGTGCCACGGGACCCGATGACGCCCTGACGCCCGACAGCCGGTGCCCGGCACCTGACGTCCGACCTCCGACGTCCGACGCCCGGGACCGGACATCCGGCGCCCGGCCGCCGCTGCTACGAGGAGAGCGTCCAGAGCGTGTGCGCGAGCGCGTCGCTGTTGCGGTCCAGGGCGGTCGTGGAGACGTTCGCCGTGGTGTCGCACGCGCGGTGGTAGCAGCGGTCGAACGCGACGCCGGAGGTCCCGCCCCACTTGGCGGCCTGGGCGGCCGACTTGACGTACCCGGCGCCCGTGAAGAGCCCGCCGACCGGGATGCCGACGTTCTTGAACGGGGCGTGGTCCGAGCGGCCGTCGCCCTCGGTCTCGATCTCGGTCGGGACGCCGAGCCCGGCGAAGTAGCCCTTGAACGTCTGCTCGATGACCGGGTCGTCGTCATAGACGAAGTAACCCGGGTTGGGGGAGCCGACCATGTCGAGGTTGAGGTAGCCCTTGATCCGGGTGCGGTCGGCCGCGGACAGCCCGTTCACGTAGTTGCGGGAGCCCACCAGGCCCAGCTCCTCGGCGCCCCACCACGCGAACCGCAGATGCTTCGTGGGCCGGAACTGCGCGCGGGACACGGCCAGCGCGGTCTCCAGGACCGCCGCCGAACCGGTCGCGTTGTCGTTGATCCCGGCACCCGCGGTCACACTGTCGAGATGGGCGCCCGCCATGATCACCTGGTTGGGGTCGCCGCCCGGCCAGTCGGCTATCAGGTTGTACCCGGCGCGCCCGCCGGAGGTGAAGGTGCGGATGCTCGTCGTGTACCCGGCCGCGTCCAGCTTGGCCTTGACGTAGTCGAGCGAGGCCCGGTAACCCGGCCTGCCGTGGGCGCGGTTGCCCCCGTTGGCCGTGGCGATGGACTGGAACTGGTTCAGATGACCCGTCAGGTTCGCCAGCGGGATGTCCGGGGCCGCCGCGACCTTCGGCGCGGCGGTCGGACCGGTGACGAACCCGCTGGTGAGAAGGGTGGCACCGGCGGCGAAGGCGGCTATGAGCGCCCGGCGTCGTACGGTGCGACGGGTGAGGGTGGCGGTCATGTGGGGGGCTCCGGATTCCGTGGGGGGAACTGAGGAGCCCGATGGTCAGCGGAACATGAGATTCCATCAAGAGCGCTATTTGGACACTGGTGTTCGGATAACGGGAATCGTTCGATAGTCGAACGTGCGGCGATCCGGTGCCGGGGCGCGGACCGTCAGCTCACGCAGAACTCGTTGCCCTCGGGATCGCTCATGACGACCCACTCACCTCCCGGTTCCTTCACCCGCGTCAGTACGGTGGCGCCGCGATCCGCCAGCCGGGCCACTTCCGCCTCGCGTTCACCGGCCGCCGGGTGCACGTCGATATGTAGCCGATTCTTGACGGTCTTCACCTCGGGCACCCGCTGGAACAGCAGTCGCCGTCCCAGCCCCGTCCCGCTCGCCTCGTCGTAGGGGTCGTCGGGGTGCCGCACCGCGACGAGGTCCCGCCAGGCCCGCCGCCCCCAGCGCTCGACGGTCAGCTCCTCGGGGGCGTGTCCGGCGGCCAGCAGCCCCTCGATGAGCGCGTTGTTGTCCTCGATCACGTAGCCGAGGGCGTCGGCCCAGAACTCCGCCTGTGCGTGCGGGTCCCCGGCGTCGATGACGAGCTTCCAGTGCAGGGTGCGTGAAGTCATGTAACCAGTTATAGAGGTTACGGTAGGGAGCCGCAAGCGCCTGACGGGTACGGGGTGTTGGAGCCGCCGCGGGAGTGTGGGGGTGGCCTGAGTGGCGCAGGTCACACGCGTCCATGTCACATCCTGACGCGCCGTTCCGTCGAAGAGGTGTAACCCGATGACGACGGCGCAAGGAGTGCACCATGAGTGCTCGTTTGAACCTCTTCGGCAACCAGCTCGCTGGCAAGTTCGTGCAGCAGCTCAGCGCGGCGGGGAAGGTGATAACGGACTCGACGCTGCCGGCCGCGACACAGGAACTGGTGAAGATCCGCGCCAGCCAGATCAACGGCTGCGGATTCTGCACCGACATGCACACCAAGGAGGCCACGCACGCGGGGGAGACCGCCACCCGCCTCCACCTGGTCGCGGCCTGGCGCGAGGCCACGGTGTTCACCGACGCCGAGCGCGCCGCGCTGGAGCTGGCGGAGGAGGGCACCCGTATCGCCGACGCGGCGGGCGGTGTCCCGGACGAGGTCTGGGCGAACGCCGCCAAGCACTATGACGAGGAGCAGCTGGCCGCGCTGGTGGCCCTCATCGCCATCATCAACGCCTTCAACCGCGCCAACGTCATCGTCCAGCAGCCCGCGGGCAGCTACCAGCCCGGCCAGTTCGGGTGACGGCGACCGCTTGAGAATTCCGGCACACGGTACCCGGCCGGGGGCGCACCCGCCTCCCGGCCGGGGCCCGCTCCCGCACGGGGCCCGCCTGTGCCCCGTGCGCGTACGGGGCCCGTGGTGCGGTGGGGCGGCGGTCGGGGCGCCGCACTCCGGGCGCCGCCGCAGGTCAGGGCCCGGCGTGGGACGAACATGCCGTCTCCAGGTATCTCCCCTTCGTGATCATGTCACCGGTCTGTGACAGCCGGGTTC
The DNA here is from genome assembly GCF_001905345.1 of Streptomyces uncialis. Taxonomy (GTDB): domain Bacteria; phylum Actinomycetota; class Actinomycetes; order Streptomycetales; family Streptomycetaceae; genus Streptomyces; species Streptomyces uncialis. The sequence continues at coordinate 274,511 of NZ_LFBV01000008.1, read as the reverse complement.
TGGAACGAATACGCGGGGAGCCGTCCGGCTCACCGCCGCCTCATAGTGATCGAGCGACCACCGAGCGGCCGAGACCGATTCGGCCTCGACCACCGATCACCCAAGGGGATTTCATGTTCCGCGACCGTCGCAAGTCCTTCCTCGTCTCCGCGGCCCTCGTGGGCGGCGCCATGCTGCTGACGGCGTGCCAGGACACGGCCAAGGACAACGGCGCGCGGGATTCGTCGTCCGCCGCTTCGGCCGGGAGCGAGGCCGCCGAGTCCGGCTCGTCGGCCGCGGAGAGCGGTGCGGGCGGCGACAAGGGTGCCGACTCGACGGACAAGGGTGCCGAGGAAGCGCCGGGCTCCGGTGCCGACATGGGCGACGGGGAGCGGCAGCCGGTCACCGAGGACCAGGGCGGTTCCGGTGTCGACACCGGCGACGGGGAGCGGACGCCGGTCGGGCAGAGCTGCGGCACCAACGACATCTCCTGGAGCACCAGGGCCGAGAGCCAGGCCGGCGGATACATCCTGATCATCGCGAAGGCGAAGCCGGGGATCACCTGTGACCTGGCGGCCGCGCTCCCGGTCGTGGCGTTCGGTTCCGACGGCACCGAGGCGGGCCCCGCCGAGCAGTCCGCAGGCCGGCAGATCACGCTGACCGGGGGCACCACCGCCTACGCCGGGCTGAACCCGAAGACCACCACGGAGGACGGTGGCAAGGAGCTGGAGCACATCATCGTCAGCGCCGCCGACGACGACCCGAACCCGGTCTCCCTGCCGGTCGGCACCATCACCGTCGACAAGCCGGTCGTCACCAACTGGCACACCGCCCCGTCCGACGCCGTCCCCGTCAGCTGAACAGCCCCCGGCGCATGAAGCCCGCCCGCTCGCCCGCCCGAACGCGCGGCCCCGTCCCGTCCCGACGGGGGCAACGGCCGGTCCCGGAGCATCTGGCCTGATGACGGACCCGCCGACCGGACCGGCGGAACCGATGCCCGGCGGAACCGATCCGCGGCGGAGCCGGTTTCCGATCACGGGAACAGCTTTGCTAGCGTCCGGCCTCGTGAACGACAGCGTGTACGTGGGCAATGCGGGCAAGGATGCGGCACTGGACCGGGGATGGCTCCTCGGACACTTCAAGGATGTCGGTGACCCGCGCCACAGCGAGGCCGTGGAGATCAAATGGGGCGTCCACCCTCCGGGCGACGAGCGCTCCCAGTGGGTGGAGGGCGAGGAACGCGTCGCTCTTCTGGTGCTCATCAGCGGCCGGTTCCGGGTCGAGCTCCCCGGTCGCAGCGTGCTTCTGGAGCAGCAGGGTGACTACGTCGTGTGGGGGCGCGGAGTCGACCACTCCTGGATCGCGGAGGAGGAGTCGGTGGTGCTGACCGTCCGCTGGCCGTCGGTACCCGGCTACGCGGTGCCGGAGAAGCCCGAGGCCTAGGTCCGCGCTCCCGGCACGTGACGACTTCACCTGCCCGGACAGCTTGAGCGTCCGTACGCCCGCTGCGTACGCGGCTTCCAGGTCACGCCTGCTGCGGCCTGCGGCGCGGCCAGGTCCAGGCGGAGCGCAGGATGAAGGCCAGGAGCAGCACCTCCAGTCCGATGGAGAGGCCGTAGAAGTAGGAGTAGGTCCAGGACTCCCCTGCCGCGTTGAACAGCGAGACGGGGATGTAGAGCGCTGCTACGACGAGGTTGATGCCGCGGTTGACACGGGCGGGCAGTGTCACGGAGAGCAGGATCATGAGGATCGGGACGGCCATGAGCGTGAGCGCGACGGCGACAAAGGTCGGACCGGTGTCGAACTCGTGGACGGTGCCGGCCAGGAGGTCGTCGATGAAACCGGGCTTGTACAGGGCGAGGTAGTCGACGTAGATGTAGAGGAACATGAAGCTGGTCCATGCCGCCGCGAGCTTGGCCCGCACGGGCATGCGCGGATCTTCCAGCGTGCTCCGGGGCGGCGGATTCTCCGGTGCGGTACGGGATCGAGGCGTTCTCATCGCAATGCTCCCTTGCTCGATCGGGTGGTGCTTCCACCTTCACGGATGCCGGCGGCGGCCACATCAGCCGCGGAGCCTGATTCGACCTGGCCATCGGCACAGCCGGGCTCTTGTACTTTCGGCGGATACACCGAGCACGCGGGCCGCCTAGGCTGATCAGATGGCCACCAACGCACTCCGCTCGCTGTGGGCCGAACCCCGACCCGCGAATGCCCCGGGCCGGAGGCCGCGGGACTGGGCCCTGGTCGCGGTACTGAGCTGCTGGTCCCTGCTGGAAGCGGTGCTTCGCCAGGACCTGGCGCCACGCCCGCTGCTGCTGCTCGCGGTGCCCGCGGTCCTCGGACCCCTGCTGTGGCGGCGCACGCACCCGCTCGTCGCGGTCGCGGTCTCGTTCGGCACGCTGACGGTCGTCGACATCGTCAGAATCCTCACCGGGTCGCAAGGCGCCCTGCTGAACAGCATCTCCGCGGCGCTGATCCTGGCCTACGCCCTGTTCCGGTGGGGCTCCGGCCGGGAAGCCGCCGGCGGCCTCGGCGCCATCCTGCTCTGGCTGGCCCTCACCAACATCGCCGACACCACCAGCCTGGCGGATTCGGTCGCGGCATACGGGTTCTTCCTGTTCGCCGCAGCGCTCGGCGCCGCGATCCGCTACCACACGAAGATCCTCATCCGCGACATCGACCAGGCCAAGGCCCGCGAACGCGAACAGCTCGCCCGTGAACTCCACGACACCGTCGCCCACCACGTCTCGGGCATCGCCATCCAGGCCCAAGCGGGACGTGCCGTCGCGGCCTCCCGCCCCGAGCGTGCCGTCGAGGCCCTGGCTGTCATCGAGGACGCGGCGACCCGCACCCTCACCGAGCTGCGCGCCATCGTCGGCGTACTCCGCGACACACAGGACACCGAGTTCGCGCCGCAGCCCGGCATGGCCGAGGTCGAGCAGCTCGCCACCGATGGCCGGACGCGTCCCTGCGTCGAGGTGACGCTGTCCGGCGAGTTCGACGGCCTCAGCCCGGCGGTCGGGGCCGCGGTCTACCGCCTGGCCCAGGAGTCCGTCACCAACGCCCGACGGCACGCCCGCCAGGCGACCCAGGTCACCGTCGCCGTCACAGGCGACGCCGACCACGTACGGCTGACCATCGACGACGACGGCTCCGCCGCCGGCCGCCGCGCCCCGGCAGGCTACGGCCTCGTGGGCATGCGGGAGCGCGCCTCACTGCTCGGCGGCACCTTCCACGCGGGCCCCGCCGCCGAGCGGGGCTGGCGGGTGGAGGCGGTCCTGCCCCGAACCGGGACGCCACGATGAGCATCAGGGTCCTCATCGCCGACGACCAGCCCATCGTGCGCTCCGGGCTGACGATGCTGCTCGACGCCCAGCCCGACATCGAAGTGGTCGGCGCCGCCGCCGACGGGCGCGAGGCAGTCCGCCTGGCGCTCCAGCTGCGCCCCGACGTCGGCCTGTTCGACATCCGCATGCCGCTGATGGACGGCATCGAAGCCACCCGACGCCTCGCCGGCCCCGACGTCCCCGATCCCCTGCCGATCGTGGTCATCACCACCTTCGATCTCGACGAGTACGTCCACGGGGCGCTCAAAGCCGGCGCCCGCGGGTTCCTGCTCAAGGACGCCGGACCCGCCCTGCTGACCCAGGCCGTCCACGCCGCCGCCGACGGAGACGCACTGATCGCACCCAGCGTCACCGTCCGACTGCTCGCAGCGTTCGCCCGCGCACAGACCCCGCCACCCAGGCAGCCGATGGAACCGCTCACCGCCCGCGAGGAGGAAGTCCTCGTGCCGGTAGCCCAAGGCCGCACCAACAATGAGATCGCCGACGAGCTCCACATCACCCCGAGCACCGTCAAGGCCCACCTCGCCGCCCTCATGCGAAAGCTCGGCGCCCGAAACCGCGTCGAGGTCGCCATGTGGGCCCACGAGACCGGCCGCATCTGACGCCGCAAGGCTCCCGCCGCCGTTTGCCGCCCCCCACAGCGTCACCAAGCGGCTCGCGCCCATATCGACCAGCCTGGGTACGCCACTCCTCCGGTCCGTTGCTGTTCGAACGGCTCGGCCTGGAACACGCTGCGGGTTCGGGACCGTCCGGTATGGGGACACCGTCGGCGTCCCCGTTGCCCGCTCGTGAGGTGTGTGCCTCCCGCCGGGCCGGGGGAGCGGGTCTAGCCCCCGCTGCCGGACGGGCCTTCGACGGTCCGGTCGGTGACGTACGTGCCCCGGTGCGGCACGGTGAAGACGTATCCCTCGTCGCGCAGGAACCGGACCGCGTTGCGCGCCGTTTCGCGGGCCACGCCGTACTCCTGGACCATGTCCGACTCCGACGGGATCTTCCTGTTCACGGCCAGGGTGCCCCGCTCGATGTCGGCGATGATCCTCGCCGCGATCTGCCGGTAGACCGGAACCGGTGAGCCGTGGTCAATCGCGCCCTCTGTCATGCGCCAAACCATAGGTGAGGCGGTACGTACAGCTGTCGATGTGTACGCCTATGGCCAGAGGTAGACGAGTGCAGACAAGGGTGAGTACTGTCGGACATGAAAACGCCCCGGCAGCCGCTTAGGACCGGCTGCCGGGGCTCCGAACGACCAGCTTTCAAGGAGCTGACCGAACATGCGTGATGTTATCGCCCATGCCCTCGTGCGGGTGCTCGACCTCATCCTGTCGACGCGGCGTACCGGGCCGGGGCGGCACTCCGCCGCCCATTTCGCCGCGCGCGACGTACGCGATGTGGCGGAGGAGGTGGCCGCCGACCCTGGATCGGTGTGGCGGCGTCCTTGGCCCGGACCCTCCTCCGCCCAGGCACGGGCCGTCTTCCGGGCGGAGGAGGCGCGCGGCCTCGACCCCGAGCGCCGGGAACGCTTCTTCGCGACCGCCTGGGCCGAACTCGGCTACGACTACCCGTATGCGGCCGACGGGGTGCACCAGGTCCGGACGGGGGTGGCTGCGTGACGCGTGACGCGCTGACCGGCCGGGTTTCCGAGCCCCCGCGCGAACAGTGCTGTGTATGCGGGCGCTGGACGGCGGCCCCCGTGGTGATCGGGTACGGGAGGGTGGGCTGCGGTGACGCGGTCACGCATCATGTGTGCCCCGAGCACGTCCATGTCGCCGCCTCAGGGTCGTGCGCGGCGGAGCATTCCGCGTACCGTCCGCCGGAGTTGCCGCGCGTGATGTCCGGGGCGACGTAACCGTTTATGGTGGTTACATGACGAATGAGGCAGGTGCGGGACCGGTCGGGCTCAGGCTGGGTGACCGGCGGCGGACGCCCGGCCTCACCCTGCACTCGCACGGAGGGACCTCGTTCCGCTTCGACCCCGGCGCCCTCTGCCTGGAACTGCTGCTCACCGGGGGACCGGGGTGGCTCGCGCGGTTCGAGGTGCTGCACGAGCCCGCCGACCTGGCGCGGTGGGCGGTACTGAGCCGACTGCCGGACGGGCTCGACCTCACCGTGGACGAGGACGAACTGGCCGCCGCCCGTACCGTACGGGACGCGCTCCACGTGATCGCCGCGGACCGGGCGCACGGCCGGACGCCGGACCCGGCACGGCTCGCACAGGTCAGCGCCGCCGCGGCCGTCCCCCCGCTGGGCGTCCGCTTCACCCCGGACGGGGGACGGGCCTGGGCGCCGGGGGCCACGGGCGGACAGCTGCTGTCGACCGTCGCCCGGGACGCCGTCGAACTGTTCGGCGGACCGCACGGGGACCGGGTCCGGGAGTGCGCCACGGACAACTGCGCCCTGCTGTTCGTGGACACGTCGCGGCCGGGACGGCGGCGCTGGTGCTCGATGGAACGGTGCGGCAACCGGCACAAGGTCCGCACCCACCGGGCCCGCCCGGCGGACCCGAACGCGGGGACCTGAACGCGGGGGACCCGAAGGTGGGGGACCCGAACGCGGCCGACCCCGGTGACGGCCGGACGGTGCCCGGTAAATGCGTGGCATTCGTCTGGGCGCCGTTGTTACTGTCGCGGGGTTCCTTCGATGTGTTCTGGGTCCTGTGTGCCCGAGGAGAGATCTATGTTTCGGCTCGCGCCGCGCGCGCCTCGCGGCACCGTCTAGCTGTAGCTAGTAGTCCGTCCTCGTGACGCCGTCCTCTCTCCGACGGTGACCGGACGGGACGATCTCCGGTGCTCTGAATCAGCCCACGTCTCCGCCCGCGCGTATGTCGCGGTGCCCGGGGGCGGGTGTCTTCGTCGAGGCCGCTCGGCCTGCTCTTGCTGTCATCGCAGACCTCCCAGCAAGGAGCACCCCGGGTGTCCAGCACCTGCAAGACTCTCTCCAGCACTCCACCGAACATCCTGACCGGCACTTTCGTCTGCCACCGGCGGCAGGTGAAGTCATGCGCCCGATGAGCAGGGAAGAGGTGCGCGGCGCGATCGTGAACCTCGACCGAACCGGGAGCAAGGTACGACTGCCGGCCTGGTTCGACGACGCCCCATGGCATCGGATCGACTACCTCGGGTGGCGGGATCCGCGCGCCGCGAAGTGTGCCTACCTCGTCACGGAGGCCGACGGCCAGGCGTTGGGGGTGCTGCTGCGGCAGGCCCCGAACCATGCGGACGGATCGCGCGCGATGATGTGCGACCTGTGCCGGTCCAGCCGCCGGTTCAACGAGGTCTCACTGTTCACCGCCCGGCGCCCGTCCCGCGACAAACGCGAACGCCTGAACACCGTCGGTCTTCTCCTGTGTACCGATCTCGACTGCGCGGTGAAGACGCGTACCGAGCCGACCCGCCATGCCTACGATCCCCCGGGCGACGACATCATCGCCGCGCGCCGCGAAGGCGTGCGTTCGCGCGCGATCGCCTTCATACGTTCGGTGCCCGACGCCGAACGAACCGCACGCCGCAGAACGTGAGGTGATCCGGAGAGGGAGGACGACGAGGTCTTCGGGCAACACGGTCGCGGCCGGCGAACTCCGACCCGTACACGTACCCGGTCCGCACCCGAGGCGCGACAGCTGTCACCGGGGCGGGAGGTCTGGCACCGGGATTTCCGGGCAGGCGCGGCGGAAAGCTGTGGGCGTCCGACCCCTTGACGGACGGCTGCCGGTCACCCGGGAGGGCACGTGGCGAAGAAGGACCTGACAACGGACGCGGCGAAGGACCGCGAGAAGTGGCTGGCCCGTTTCCAGGTGCGGCTGGCCATGCAGCCGGGCGTGGACCGGGCAGTGGTGCTCCAGGCGGTGAAGGAGGTCACGGCGCACTGCGCGGATACGGGAGAGCAGCCGCGGGCCGCGTTCGGCGACCCGGACGCCTGTGCCGTACAGGCTGCCGCGCGGCTGGTACCGGCGGACCGGGCGGCGCGGGAGAGGCGGCAGGGTGCCGCGGTGGACAGGCTCGGCTCCGTGCTGAAGAAGGGCCGGGAGATCACCGGTCTGTGACCGGTCGGAGCGACGCCCGCCACGGCGTCCGCCGCTCGTCTCCCCGCAGCACGCCCGCCTCAGCCGTTTCCGTTCGGGGGACGGTCACCGTGACCGTCCCCCGAAGCTCCCCTTTCGGGCCAGCGCCCTCCGGCCTGCCGATACGGGATTCGGAAACCGGAACAGGCACAGGCACTCAGCGGTGCGACGGGGTCACGAGGGAACCGGGATCCGGGGAACCCGGGATGCCCGGGACGATCTGCTCCACGGTGACGATCTGCTCGGCGGGGGAGCGGACCGGGCGTTCGGCGCGGCGTACCCCGTGGATCGCGAGGGCGAGGCCGACCAGGACCATCACCACCGGCACGAACAACGCGGAGCGGAACGCGTCCAGCCGGGCGCCCGGATCGTCGCCCGCGCCGGCCGAGGCGATCCCGTACACCGCCGTCACCGCCGAGATGCCGATGGCCGAGCCGAACTGCACGGAGGTGTGCAGCAGTCCACCGGCCAGCCCCTGCTCCTCCGCGTCGATACCGTCGGTCGCCGCGATGGTCAGCGGCCCGTACGCCAGCCCGAAGGCGACCCCCGCGAGCAGCAGCGTCGGGAGCATCGCCGTGTACGACCACTCCATACCCACCGGCAGGAACATCACGTACGCGAGGACCGCGGCGACGAAACCGCCGAGGATCACCCGGGCGTTGCCGAAGCGTTCGACCAGCTTCGGGGTGAGCGTCGGCGCCAGGATCGCGTCCACGCCCATCACGACCAGCGCCACCGCGGTCTGGAGCGAGGACCAGCCGCGCAGCTCCTGGAGGTAGAGGGTCAGCACGAACTGGAAGCCGAAGAAGGCCCCGACGAAGAGCAGCGCCCCGAGGTCCGCGCGGACCATCGGCGCCTTGCGGAAGATGCCCAGCCGCACCAGCGGATCGCTGCTGCGCCGCTCGACCGCGATGAAAGCGCCCAGCAGCAGCGCCCCGGTGGCCAGCGCGCCCACGGTCAGCCGCCACCCGTCGAAACCGTGCTCCAGCCGTACGATCCCGTACGCGGTGAGCAGCATCGCCCCCGCGGCCGTCACCGCGCCCAGCGCGTCGAAGCCGGCCGGTCCGCCGGTGCGCACGGGCACCGGCTGCACGGGGATCAGCCGGACCGCCGCGATCAGCAGCGCGCCGGCGAGCAGGACCGGTGCGAAGAACACCCAGCGCCAGCCCAGTTCCGTGAGCAGACCGCCGATGACGAGCCCGAGCGAGAAGCCCGCGGCGGCGGTCCCGGCGAAGATCAGCAGGGCCTTGTTGCGTGCGGGGCCCTCCTCGTACGACGTGGTGATCAGGGACAGCGCGGCGGGGGTCATGAACGCGGCGGCGACACCGGTCACGAAGCGGGCGACGACCAGCATCCAGCCCTCGGTGGCGAAGCCACCGAGCCCGGAGAAGAGCAGGAAGACGGTGAGCCAGAAGAGGAACATCCGCCGTCTGCCCAGCAGGTCCGCCGCTCTGCCGCCCAGCAGGGTGAAGCCCGCGTAGCCCAGTACGTAGCCGCTCACCACCCACGCCGCGGTGCCTGTGCCGAGTCCTAGATCGGCGCGGATCGTGGGGATCGCCACGGCGAGCATCGCGACGTCGATGCCCTCCAGGAAGATCGTTCCGCAGAGGACGAGCAGCAGTGCCCAGGCGCGGGTGCCCATACCGGTGCCTGTACCGGCGCCCGTACCGGTGCTCATGCTCGTGGCCATGACGAGGCTCCTTCACAGAGGTCGCGCGAGATCGGTCGGTTACCGGAGTGAGGGTCGGTTCCCCATCGGAGGTCGGTTCCCTCTTGTAACCAAGGCGATCCTGCGGCATGCTCGGCCAGCATGGAAGAAGGCACTTCGAAGTCACCGAGTAACCCCGGCGGCACCGTGGCCGTGGCCGGCGCGTCAGGCGTGGACGGGTCCGGCGCACCGGTCGTGGACGGGTCCGACGCGGACTGCTTCGACCCGTTCCAGTGGGACACCCGTGAGGACTGCGAGGTACGGCAGATCCTCGACCGGATCGCGGACAAGTGGTCCCTGCTGGTGATCGCGCTCCTCGACAACAGGACGCTGCGGTTCACGGAACTGCGGCGGGAGATCGACGGCATCAGCCAGCGGATGCTGACGGTGACGCTGCGGCAGCTGGAGCGGGACGGACTGGTCCACCGGACGGTTCACCCCGTGGTGCCGCCCCGGGTGGAGTACGGGCTGACGTCGCTGGGGTGCACGTTGCACGAGACGATCCAGTCCCTGGTGAACTGGACGGAGGCGCATCGGGCGGAGATCGCGGCGGCGCGGGCCGCGTACGACGCGCGGGCGGTCGGTTGAGGGGCCGTCCGGCCCGTCCCCCGTGGGGTCCTCCCACCTGGGCGGGTCGCCTTCGCTTGCGCTTCCGGGGTTCCTCGGCTCGGCGCACTTGTCCCCGCGCGGGTCGTTCGTGGGTGCGCAATTCCCCGCGCCCCTCGATGCTGCCCCGGTCCGGTGTCCGTCGGGTGCGGGCCTGTCTTCGGTTTCGCGTGGTTCCCCGCGCCCCTTTTGGGGCTCCGGGTGGGCGTAGGTGCCTCCGTTGCGGAGTCATTATTTTGGCTCGCGGACACAATTTCTGCCGTCCGATTTGCAGACCTGCCAATACCCCCCGTCGTACGGAATTCTGGTCCAGTATTCTTGGTAGTCACGGGAAAGTCCGACAGCTATGAAAGGGTCGCCGTCAGAATCCTCTATCGTGGTTTTAAAAACGCCTTCTGTGTTCCTGTACTCGGCTTGTATGTTCCACTCGCATGTCATTTCTTGGGACACGCCGGTCACTCTGAGGCCCCCCGGTGTCTGGCTCGCGCCGAGGTCTATCCTGTGATGGTTGAAGTACGGCTGCTGATTGTGCTCGTCTTCGCTGTCGGAGATCATTGCTGGGGGGTTCGGTTCGCTCAGTTCAAAATTTACGGAAGAAACCGAAGAATTTCCCTGGGTGATGAAGTGAATGATCGTCACCGTTTTTGGTTTGGTGCATCTGACTTTCTTGGCGTGCATGTTCGTTATGCTGACGGGTGACTTTTTTTCGCTGAAGAACGTCATGGAATGCGTCATGTGTGATGATTCCAGCTTCGCTCCTATCGAGTCCAGGTACCTCCTCGCCGCTCGGCTCTCGACAAGGCTGTGGCGATCGCTGGGGCCGAATGCGGCCAGCTTCCGCCTTTCCTCTTCCGTCAGCAGGCGATCCAGTACATATATCGGCCAGTCGCCGGGGTCCTCCTCCCTGATACGGATGACGAAAGGAGGGGTGGTCTTCTCCTTGGAGTCCTCCAGCTTCTTCTCGGCCGATTTTTGTGCTCGCACAGCCGGTTCGGTGAGCCAGACGTCGATGGCGGCGGCCACGAACACACCGGCGAGGGCGGCTGCGATCCCATAAGCCCAGCGAGCGGCGATCTTCCCTTGGCTCCGTCCGGAGTCCACCCCGTCCGGGTCGATGATGTCTGCCAGATAGTCGCGTGTGCGTGCCCCGCTGCCTGGTACGTCGGCAGCTGGAACAGGTGCGGTGGCGTTCCGGCCGCCCGCGGTGTCGGGCTCATGAGGTACGGGGGAAGCAGTTCCCGGCGCGGATGCCGGGACTTGTGACGGGGCAGACGGCGTCGTTCCGGCGTCAGGAGCCGTCGGCGGTGTGCCGGGAACGGGTCCTTCGCCGGGAGGTGGCGTGGTGGAGCCATGGCGTTGAGACATCCGGTTCCCCCGCTCCAACGGCTAGGTGCCCGAGACTGCCATGCGTCGAACGACGTGTCATGAGGACAAAACGCGCAGGAACGGGAGCGCGGGGTTCCGCCGGTACCGGTATTCCGTGCGGGCTTCGGCGCGAGTGCGATCGCTCGGGCGGTTCAGGTACGGCGGGTGAGGGTGTTCTGGGCGGCGAGGAGCCTGCGGTTGTTGCGGGCCGTGCGGATCGCGTCCCAGGTCAGCAGTGACAGCGCGGCCCACACCAGGGCGAAGCCGAGCCAGCGTTCCAGCGGCATGGCCTCCTTGAAGTACAGGACACCCAGCAGGAACTGGAACATCGGCGCCATGTACTGGAGCAGCCCCAGCGTGGACAGCGGGACCCGGATCGCCGCGGCCCCGAAGCAGACCAGCGGTACGGCGGTCACCAGGCCGGTCGCCGCGAGCAGCGCCATATGGCCGAAGCCCTCGCTGCCGAACGTCGACTCACCGCGTGCGCCCAGCCACAGCAGATAGCCGAGCGCCGGCAGGAACAGGACCGCGGTCTCGGCGGACAGCGACTCCAGCCCCCCGAGCCCCACCTTCTTCTTCAGCAGCCCGTACACCGCGAACGAGAACGCCAGGCACAGCGAGATCCATGGCGGCCGGCCGTAACCGATGGTGAGCACGACGACCGCGGCGGCACCGGTGCCCACCGCCACCCACTGCCAGCGGCGCAGCCGCTCCTTGAGCAGCAGCACGCCGATCGCGATGGTGACCAGCGGGTTGATGAAGTACCCGAGCGACGCCTCGACCACGTGGCCGGCGTTCACCGACCAGATGTACACGCCCCAGTTGATGGTGATCACCACCGCCGCGCCGACGAGCATCGCCAGCTGACGGGGGCTGCGTATGAGCTCCCCGGCCCACGCCCAGCGGCGTACGACGAGCAGGCCCAGGGCGACGAAGGCGAGCGACCACACCATGCGGTGGGCCAGGATCTCCGCCGCCGCGGCGGGCTTCAGCAGCGGCCAGAAGAGGGGGACGAGCCCCCACATGGCGTACGCGGTGACGCCGTTCAGCAGGCCGAAACGGTGCTCGCCGTGGGCGTCCCTCGGGGTGCCCGGGGACGCGCCGGTCGACGCCCCCGGTCCGGCCGTCGCAGCGGCTCCCGCCTCCGTCGCAGCCATGGCTCCCCCTCGTACCGGATGCGCGTGCGAACGGCACGCCTCCAAGAAGGTAGCGCCGACTCCCCCGCCCTGTCATGCCCGTACCGCGATACGGTCATGACACCCCGTGAGCCGTCCTCGCGTCGCCTTCGCTCCCGCTCCCCAGGTCCGTCCGGCTGGGCGCACTTGTTCCCTGTGCGGGTCGCTCGTGGGGTGCGCAGTTCCCCGCAGGTCGCCTTCGCTCGCGCTTCCCAGGTTCGTCCGGCTGGGCGTACTTGTTTCCTGTGCGGGTCGCTCGTGGGGTGCGCAGTTCCCCGCGCCCCTGGGTGCTGCCCCCTTGCGGTCGCTTTTCGGGTGCGGGGCCGCCCTCGTCTTCGCGCAGTTCCCCGCGCCCCTGAAGGGGCACTCCTCTCCTCGCGCAGTCGCATGGCTGCGGGAGGGGGTGGGCGGGAATCTCTGCCCGCAGACTCCGATGCTCTTCAGTCGGGCAAGAGGGACGTCGTACCGAGCGCGTTGGAGCGAGGACGGAGAATCCCGACCGGCACCGACCCGAAGAACAAGCGGATGGCGCCCCAAAGGGGCGCGGGGAACTGCGCGAAACCCACGAGCGACGGCACAGGAACGAAGTACGTCCCGCCGGACGGACCTGGGAAGCGCAAGCGAAGGCGACCCGCGGGGAACTGCGCACAACCACCGAGCGACGGCACAGGAAACAGGTGCGCCCCCGGGGACGAACCCGGGGGCGCGAGCAAAGGCGACCTGCGACCTGCGAAGGCCACCTGCCAAGGGATCAGCCGACGACCGTCCAGGTGTCGCCCCCCGCGAGCAGCCCCGCGAGGTCCCCCTTCCCGTGCTGCTCGACCGCGGACTCCAGCTGGTCCGCCATCAACGTGTCGTACACCGGCCGGTCCACCGACCGGAACACCCCGATGGGGGTGTGGTGCAGCGTGTCGGGATCGGCGAGCCGCGACAGCGCGAACGCGTTCGTCACCGACGGACTGTGCGCGTCATGCACCAGCACCTGATCCGCGTTCTCCTCCGTGACCTCCACCACCTGGAGGTCACCGGTCAGCTGATCGCGGACGACACCCTTCGCGCCGTCCACCCCGAACCGGATCGGCTGCCCGTGCTCCAGCCGGATCACGGCCTCCTCGGCCTGCTGCCGGTCCTTGAGGACCTCGAACGCGCCGTCGTTGAAGATGTTGCAGTTCTGGTAGATCTCCACCAGCGCCGTACCGGGATGCGCCGCGGCCTGCCGCAGCACACTCGTCAGATGCTGGCGGTCGGAGTCCACCGTCCGCGCCACGAACGACGCCTCGGAGCCGATCGCCAGCGACACCGGGTTGAAGGGCGCGTCCAGCGACCCCATCGGCGTCGACTTGGTGATCTTGCCGACCTCCGAGGTCGGGGAGTACTGGCCCTTCGTCAGACCGTAGATCCGGTTGTTGAAGAGCAGGATCTTGAGGTTGACGTTGCGGCGCAGCGCGTGGATCAGATGGTTGCCGCCGATGGAGAGGGCGTCACCGTCACCCGTGACGACCCACACGCTCAGGTCCCGCCGCGAGGACGCGAGGCCCGTCGCGATGGACGGCGCCCGGCCGTGGATCGAGTGCAGCCCGTAGGTGTTCATGTAGTACGGGAAACGGGAGCTGCACCCGATCCCGCTGACGAAGACGACGTTCTCCTTCGCCAGGCCCAGCTCCGGCATGAAGCCCTGGACCGCCGCGAGGACCGCGTAGTCCCCGCACCCGGGGCACCAGCGCACCTCCTGGTCGGACTTGAAGTCCTTCATGGACTGCTTGGCCGTGGCCTTCGGCACCAGGGAAAGGGCCTGGATGCCGCCTGCGCCGTCCGTGGTGGTCTCAGCCATCGATGGCCTCCTTGAGAACCGTGGCGAGCTGCTCCGCCTTGAACGGCAGTCCGGTCACCTGGGTGTAGGACCGGGCGTCGACCAGGTACTTGGCGCGGACGAGGGTGGCGAGCTGGCCGAGGTTCATCTCGGGGATCACCACCTTGTCGTAGCGCTCCAGGATCTCGCCCAGATTCGCCGGGAACGGGTTGAGGTGCCGCAGATGCGCCTGCGCGACCTGCTCACCGGCCGCCCGCAGCCGCCGTGCCGCCGCCGTGATCGGCCCGTACGTCGAACCCCAGCCGAGCACCAGCAGCCGCGCCTCGCCGGACGGGTCGTCGACCTCCAGGTCGGGGACCGCGATCCCGTCGATCTTCGCCTGCCGGGTGCGGGTCATGAAGTCGTGGTTGGCCGGGTCGTACGAGATGTTGCCCGTGCCGTCCTGCTTCTCGATGCCGCCGATCCGGTGCTCCAGACCGGGCGTGCCGGGGATCGCCCACGGCCGCGCCAGCGTCCGCGGGTCGCGCTTGTACGGCCAGAAGACCTCGGTGCCGTCGTCCAGCGTGTGGTTGGGGCCCTGCGCGAACTGGACCCGCAGGTCCGGCAGCTCCTCGGTCTCCGGGACCCGCCACGGCTCGGAGCCGTTGGCGAGGTAGCCGTCGCTGAGCAGGAACACCGGGGTGCGGTACTCCAGCGCGATCCGCGCGGCCTCGATCGCCGCGTCGAAGCAGTCCCCCGGGGTCCGCGGCGCCACGATCGGCACCGGCGCCTCGCCGTTGCGGCCGTACATCGCCTGGAGGAGGTCGGCCTGCTCGGTCTTGGTGGGCAGCCCGGTGGACGGGCCGCCGCGCTGGATGTCCACGATCAGCAGCGGCAGCTCCAGGGAGACCGCGAGCCCGATCGCCTCGCTCTTGAGCGCGACACCCGGACCGGAGGTCGTGGTCACCCCGAGCGAACCGCCGAAGGCCGCGCCGAGCGCGGCGCCGATGCCCGCGATCTCGTCCTCGGCCTGGAACGTCCGCACACCGAAGTTCTTGTGCTTGGACAGCTCGTGCAGGATGTCGGAGGCGGGAGTGATCGGGTACGACCCGAGGTACAGCGGCAGATCCGCCAGCTGCCCGGCCGCGACCAGCCCGTACGACAGGGCGAGGTTGCCGGAGATGTTGCGGTACGTGCCCGCGGGGAACGCCTTCGTCGCCGGGGCCACCTCGTAGGAGACCGCGAAGTCCTCGGTCGTCTCGCCGAAGTTCCAGCCCGCGCGGAACGCCGTGATGTTCGCCTCGGCGATGTCCGGCTTCTTCGCGAACTTCGTCCGCAGGAACTTCTCGGTGCCCTCGGTCGGCCGGTGGTACATCCAGGACAGCAGTCCCAGCGCGAACATGTTCTTGCTGCGGCCCGCGTCCTTGCGGGACAGGTCGTACTCCTTCAGCGCCTCCACGGTCAGCGTGGTCAGCGGCACCGGGTGCACGCTGAAGCCGTCCAGCGAGCCGTCCTCCAGGGGGGATGTGTCGTATCCCACCTTCTGCATGGCCCGCTTGGTGAACTCGTCCGTGTTGACGATGATCTCCGCGCCGCGCGGCACGTCGGCGATGTTCGCCTTCAGCGCGGCCGGGTTCATCGCGACCAGGACGTTCGGCGCGTCGCCCGGGGTCAGGATGTCGTGATCGGCGAAGTGCAGCTGGAAGGACGAGACCCCCGGCAGGGTGCCTGCGGGGGCACGGATCTCGGCGGGGAAGTTCGGCAGCGTCGACAGGTCGTTGCCGAAGGACGCGGTCTCCGAGGTGAAGCGGTCACCGGTGAGCTGCATACCGTCCCCGGAGTCACCCGCGAAGCGGATGATCACCCTGTCCAGTCGGCGGACTTCCTTCTCACCACCTGGTTGGTCCGGCGTCGGCAGACGCTGCCCGCCGACATGTTCGACGGCGGTCCCGTCGGCCGGTTCGGCTGGGCTACTGACCTGGCTGGTCACTGAACTGGACCTCCCTCGGGGCGGCTCTTCCAGGTGGGCCGGGTGGCCGACCTACCCCGCCCATACCCTACGTCGGTAAGGGTCACCTTCCCTCGGCCGTTCGTATGATGGACGCGTTCGTGAGATGCGCATGATGGCTGATATGGCATGGCGACCCGGCTCTCCATGATCACTCGTGGCCCCGATTCCCGGCGGGGCGACGCTCCCGCCTCGTCTCTTCGTGTCCCCGACAGAGTGTGGGGCGATCAAGAATTGAGATACGTGAGGACCGCTAGAACACGCCGGTGATCCCCGTCACTCGGCGACAGCCCCAGCTTCAGGAAGATGTTGCTGACGTGCTTCTCCACGGCACCGTCGCTCACCACGAGCTGCCGGGCCACCGCGGAGTTCGTCCGGCCCTCCGCCATCAGCCCCAGCACCTCCCGCTCCCGGGGGGTCAGCCCCGCGAGCACGTCCTGCTTGCGGCTGCGGCCCAGGAGCTGCGCCACCACCTCGGGGTCCAGGGCGGTGCCGCCCTGGGCGACCCGGACCACCGCGTCCACGAAGTCCCGGACGTCCGCGACCCGGTCCTTCAGCAGATAGCCCACACCGCGGCTGGAACCCGCGAGCAGCTCCGTCGCGTACCGCTCCTCCACGTACTGGGACAGCACGAGGACGCCCAGGCCCGGGTGTGCCTTGCGGAGCCGGACCGCCGCGCGGACACCCTCGTCCGTGTGGGTCGGCGGCATCCGGACATCGGCCACCACCACGTCCGGCAGCGCGTTCTCGGCGGCGAGCTCCGTGATGGTCTTGATCAGTGTCTCCGCGTCGCCCACGCCCGCGACCACGTCGTGGCCCCGGTCGGTCAGCAACCGGGTCAGTCCTTCCCGGAGCAGCACCGAATCCTCGGCGATGACCACTCTCACCCTTGCCTCCACGCTTTGGCCCCCCACCCTGAGCTGAATCCCGTCGGTCGGGTCCAGCATCCCAGGTGGCCAACAGTGGCGGTTCGCCTCCACGGGTCGCCTTCGCTTGCGCTTTCGAGGTTCCTTGTGCTGGGCGTACTCGTCCCCGCACAGGTACGTCCGTGGATGCGCGGTTCCCCGCGGGTCGCCTTCGCTTGCGCTTGCGAGGTCTGTCCGGCGGGACGCACTTCGTTCCTGTGCCGTCGCTCGTGGGGTGCGCAGTTCCCCGCGCCCCTGGGTTTCCTGTGCTGGGCGTACTTGTTCCCGTGCGGGTCGTTCGTGGGTGCGCAGTTCCCCGCGCCCCTTTGGGGCGCTCCTTCAGGCGGCCTTTCGGGTGCGGGACCACCCTCCCCGCGCAGTCGCAGGACTCACGTAAGGGGGTGGGCGGGAATCTCTGCCCGCAGACTCCGATGCTCTTCAGTAGGACCAGTGAACGTCCGACCGAGCGCGTTGGAGCGAGGACGGAGAATCCCGACCGGCCCCGACCCGAAGAACCAGCCGGATGCGCCCCAAAGGGGCGCGGGGAACTGCGCAAAGACGAGAACAGGCCCGCACCCGACGAGCGACAGCAGGAGGCAGCATCCAGGGGCGCGGGGAACTGCGCGAAACCACCGAGCGACGGCACAGGAACAAGCGCGTCCACCCGGACAGACCTGGGAAGCGCAAGCGAAGGCGACCCGCGGGGAACTGCGCACCCACCGAGCGACGGCACAGGAACGGAGTACGTCCAGCCGGACAGACCTGGGAAGCGCAAGCGAAGGCGTCACGTGCGCCAGGGGAGTTCCGCCGTGACCCGGGTGGGGCCCGCGACGGGGGAGTCGACGACCAGGACGCCGTCCACCGCGCCGAGGCGTTCCGCCAGCCCCGCGAGACCGGACCCCGCACCGACCTCCGCGCCGCCCACGCCGTTGTCCGTGACCTGGAGCAGCAGCCGGTTCTCCACCCGCCAGACGTCCACCGTGGCCCGGGTCGCCCCACTGTGCTTGCTGACGTTCTGGAGGAGTTCCGAGACGGTGAAGTACGCGATCCCCTCGATCGCGGGCGCCGGACGCTGCGGCAGATCCACCTCGACCTGCACCGGGACCGTGCACCGCGAGGCCACCGAGGACAGGGCGGCGTCCAGTCCGCGGTCGGTGAGGACGGCCGGGTGGATGCCCCGGGCGAGGTCCCGCAGCTCCTGGAGCGCGGTCTTCACCTCGCCGTGCGCCTCGTCCACCATGCGGGCCGCCGCGTGCGGGTCCTCGTTCAGCTTCTCCTTGGCGAGGCCGAGGCCCATCGCGAGGTTGACGAGCCGGGCCTGGGCCCCGTCGTGCAGGTCGCGCTCGATACGGCGCAGATCGGCCGCCGCCGTATCGACCACGACACCCCGGTCCGACTCCAGCTCGACCACCCGGTTGACCAGCTTCGACGGGCTCAGCAGGCCCCAGACCAGCAGCCGGTCCACCATCGTCAGGCCCCGGATCAGCCACGGGGTGGCCAGCGTCAGCGCCAGCCCGATCCCGGCGGTCACCGCCAGCTCGAACGGGTTGTTCAGATACACCGAGCGGTTCTCGTCACCGAAGAGCTGGATGCCGTCCTGGCCGACGTACGTGGGGAACACCCAGTACCAGAGCGGGTACGTCAGCAGGGCCCAGCCGAGGGACCAGAAGGTCACCGACACCGTGAAGGTCACGATCGACCAGGGCATGTGCAGCACCATGTACAGCAGGTTCCGCCAGGAGGAGCCGCTCTTGAAGACCGCGCCGACCCATCCCATGAAGCCCGGCTTCGCGGCGCGCAGCGGCTCCGCGCTCCCGATCTCCATGCCCAGCAGGGCCCGGGCCCGGGTGCGCTCCATCGCGGCGAATCCCCGGGCCGACGCGAGCGTGGCCGCCAGGAGCGGGACGCCGAGGAACGTGATCAGCAGTCCGGCGCTCAGCGAGAACATCGTCACCGCGAGGGTGAACGTGATGACGCTGATCGGGAGACTGAGCAGGGTGAAGCCGAACTCGCGCCACATCCGCGCCGCGAACGGCGCGCGCAGCCCCGCCGGAAGCAGATGCCGTGCGCCGGACCCCGCCCCGCCGAACCCGGGCCGGCCCTGCCGCCCGTAATCCTGTCCGTACTCCGTGGCCATCTTCGTCGTCCTTCTGCTCGTCACGCCGGACCGGCGCGGTTCCCATCGGCCCACCCGGACCACCGGCTGTCCGTCCGTGCTTCCAGCTTCCCGGCCCCGGCCGGGCGGGACCATGCGGCAGGTCTCCGTCTCCGCCCGGGGGTTTTCCCTACCCCCGGGCCCACCTCCGGGCCGGCGGGCTGCCCGCTCCCCCTATCCCTTCCGCTCGGACGGGGGGTCCGCGACCCGGTCGCGCCACGGCAGCTCCGCCGTGACCGTGGTCGGGCCGCCGACCGGGGAATCGACCATGAACAGGCCGTCGACCGCGCCCAGCCGGTCCGCGAGGCCCGCCATCCCGGTGCCCCCTTCGAGGCTCGCGCCGCCCTGGCCGTCGTCCTCGACCTGGATGAGGAGGCGGTCCCCCGAGCGCCAGACCTCCACCGAGGCGGAGCGGGCGCGGCTGTGCTTGCTGACGTTCTGGAGGAGTTCCGAGACGGTGAAGTACGCGATGCCCTCGATCGCGGCGGCCGGGCGGCCGCCCATGTCGGTCGTCACCCGGACCGGGACCGTGCAGCGGGTGGCCACCGAGGACAGGGCGGCGTCCAGCCCGCGGTCGGTGAGGACGGCCGGGTGGATGCCCCGGGCGAGGTCCCGCAGCTCCTGGAGCGCCAGCTTCACCTCGCCGTGCGCCTCGTCGACCATCAGCGCGGCCGTGTCGGGGTCCTCCAGCAGCTTCTCCTTGGCGAGGCCGAGGCCCATCGCGAGGTTGACGAGCCGGGCCTGGGCCCCGTCGTGCAGGTCACGCTCGATACGGCGAAGATCGGCCGCCGCGGTGTCCACCACGACCCCCCGGTCCGACTCCAGCTCGGCGATCCGCCGCTCCAGCTCGTCGGAGGGCGAGAGCAGGCCGCGCACCATCATCCGGTCGACATCCGTCAGCCAGCGGGCCAGATACGGCAGCAGCGGCCACAGCACCAGCAGCGACACCAGCGCCAGCGCGAACGTCAGCACACCCCACGGCAGTCTGATGACCGCGTAGAGCGCCGCCCGCCAGGCCACCGGGTCCGCCAGCATCGTCCGCAGCCGCACCAGGTACGGCCGCCCGCGCAGCGGCAGCGGGCTCGGCTCCTCCACCCGCACCCCCAGCAGGACCCGCGCCCGGGTCCGCTCCGCGCGGCCGAGCCGCCGCGAACCGGCCAGACTCGCCGCGAGCAGCGGCAGACCGATCACCGTCACGGCGAGCCCGGCACCGAGCGCCAGGGTCGTCACCGCGTAGACGAAGCCGAGCAGGCCGAACGGCAGGTTCAGCAGAAGATGCAGCGTCTCCCGCCGGGCCCATCGGTCCAGCGGGAAGCGCGGCGGGGGCGGCTTCTCCACCAGCTCCCCTCCGGCCCCTCGGTCCCCGGACACCCCGGGCCGGGCCCCCGGGGTACGGGACGCGCCTCTCGCGGCGGGCTGCCCTGCCGTCGGGCCCGGGCCGGAAGCCCTGCCCCCGCCCTCGGCGGATGCGGTCATTCGTGCGGTCATGTCCAAAGCGTGCCTGGTGGTGGGCCCCCGGCGCCATGAGGCGGACCGCCTTCCCACGCTGTGGATAACCCCACCATCCGCCCCGTCCCCCACCCCCCGGCCCGGCCACGACACCCCCCGCCGCACCCGCGCCACACCCCCCGCCGCACCCCCCGCCGCGCCTCCGCCGCACCCCGTGCCACCGCCCCCACCGCCCCCTCGCCGCACCCCCCGCCCCGAACGCGGTCCGGCCCCGCTCCGGCCGCGGCCCCGTGCCGGGCTGCTTACGGTCCCCTTAGCAGGGCCTAGACTCCCGTGCGTACAGAACGTCGAACATCGCGCACCGCACGCGCACCACCCGCTCCGCCGCCCGGCGTTCCGGGTCCGGAACGCGCCATCGGGCGCAAGATTCAGGGAGCGAGGGGCGGACGTGCCGGAACCGACCGTTCTCGCGGAGGGCTCGGAGAGCTACTTCCAGTCGTACTCCGTCGTAGGACTGCTCGCCGTCATCGGCGTGCTCTTCGTCGCCGTCGCCTTCGGCGCCGGACGACTGCTGCGCCCGGTCGTGCCGACACCGGAGAAACTTCTCACCTACGAGTGCGGTGTCGACCCCGTCGGCGACGGCTGGGCACACACCCAGGTCCGCTACTACGTCTACTCGTTCCTGTACGTGATCTTCGCCGTCGACTCGATCTTCCTCTTCCCCTGGGCCACCGTCTTCGCGGACCCGGGATACGGGGCGACGACCCTCGTCGAGATGTTCATCTTCCTCGGGTTCCTCGCCGTGGGCCTGCTCTACGCGTACAAGAAGGGCGTCCTGACATGGACGTGACCCCGCCCGCATCCGCCACCGCGCCGGGCCCCGTGCCGCTGCCCGAGCCCCGCAGGCTCGGCGCGCTCTCCCGGCTGGCCCCCGAACCGATGAAGGTGGTCCTCAACTGGGGCCGCCGGTACAGCCTGTGGGTCTTCAACTTCGGACTCGCCTGCTGCGCCATCGAGTTCATCGCCGCGTCGATGGCCCGCCACGACTTCATCCGCCTCGGGGTCATCCCGTTCGCCCCGGGCCCCCGGCAGGCCGATCTGATGATCGTCTCCGGCACGGTCACCGACAAGATGGCCCCGGCCGTGAAGCGGCTGTACGAGCAGATGCCCGAGCCCAAGTACGTCATCTCCTTCGGCGCCTGCTCCAACTGCGGCGGCCCGTACTGGGACTCGTACTCGGTCACCAAGGGCGTCGACCAGATCATCCCCGTCGACGTGTACGTCCCCGGCTGCCCGCCGCGGCCCGAGGCGCTGCTCCAGGGCATCCTCAAGCTCCAGGAGAAGATCGCCCGGGAGTCGCTGGGGGAGCGGTACGGCGTGACCGCCGGCCCGTCGGCCGCCGCGCTCCAGAGCGGTCTGACGCCGCCGCCCGCGCCGCCGGCCGCCGCCGCGGACGAGCGGGAGGGCGACCGATGACGGGCTGGCTGCCCGCTCCCGCCGAGGAGCTGTTCGGCCCCGAAGCCACGGCGGACGAGTCGTACGACCTGCTGACCGTCGACGTCCCCGCCGCCTCCTGGATCACCGCCCTGGAGACCGCGCGCACCACCCTCGGCTGCACGTACTTCGACTGGCTGAGCGCTGTCGACGAGGGCGGGACAGGATTCCGCGTCTCGGCGCACGTCGTCGCCCTCGGCCCGGTACGTCGGCTGCTCGTGCGCACCGCCGTCCCGCGTGAGGCCGCCGTACTGCCCTCGGCGGTCGGCGTGTACGCGGGCGCCGCCTGGCACGAACGCGAGACCCACGAGATGTTCGGCGTCGGCTTCGACGGCCACCCCGGCCTCGATCCGCTGCTGCTGCCCGAGACCTTCGAGGGACACCCGCTGCGCAAGGACTTCGTGCTCGCCGCCCGGGTCGTCAAGGCGTGGCCCGGCGCTAAGGAGCCCGGCGAGTCCGAGCACGGCGGGCCCAAGCGCCGCCAGATGCTGCCGCCGGGCGTCCCCGACCCCAACGAGTGGGGCCCCCTCAAGGGCCAGCTCCCACCCGCCCCGGCCCGTCCGGCCCGCGGCGCGGCGGGCCGCGCGGGCGGCGCCGCCGCACGCGCGGCCGGGGACCGACCGGTCCGCCGCGCGCGTACGGCCCCCGCGGGTACGGAGGCGGGTGCGGCTGCCGACGCGGGTGCTCCGGCCACCGGCGCTACGGGTACGGGTACACCGGCGTCCGGCGACCCGACCGGTACGCCGACTTCCGGTACCGGTACGGACACCGGGGCGGGTACGGCGTCCGAACCCGGGGCCCGGCCCGCCCGCAGGGCACGTTCCGTCTCCGGCGGCTCCGCGTCCCAGCGTCCCGAGGCCGCCCCGGCCCCGGACTCCGCCCCGGCTCCCGACTCCGGTTCGCCGCAGACCTCGGCGCCCACGGCCTCCGGCGACAGCGCGGCGGACACCTCCGCCGAGTCCGCCGCCCCGGCCGCAGCCCCCCGAACCGGCAGCCCCGACGCGCCCTGGCACCACGCGCGGCCCGCCTTCGACGCGTCACGCCCCACCGGCGACAGCCCACCGGCCACGGAACCCGGGACCACCGAACCCGGGACCACGGAACCCAAGACCACGGAACCGGCCGCCACCGAACCCGAGGTCACGAAACCCGAGGCCACGAAACCGGACAGCGGGTCCCGTACCGAGGACAAGGCGGACGACAAGGCGGACGACAAGGCGGAAGCCAAGGCGGACGACAAGGTCACGGACCCGGACACGAACGCAGCCCCGGACGCGGACACGAACAACACCCCGGCCCCGACCCCGGCCCCGACCCCGAACCCGGACCCGAGCATGGACCCGGACACAGCCACGGACGACGACACCCCTGGAGGTCCGCAGTGAACGACGCGCTCGACGTCGCCCTGCGACTCCTCGTCGTCTTCGCCGTCTTCCTCGTGCTGCCGCTCGTCGTCGGACAGGCCGAGCACAAGGTGATGGCCCATATGCAGGGCCGCCTCGGCCCGATGTACGCGGGCGGGTTCCACGGCTGGGCCCAGCTCGTCGCCGACGGCGTCAAGTTCGCCCAGAAGGAGGACATCGTCCCGGCGCGGGCCGACCGCAAGGTCTTCCAGCTCGCCCCGGCCGTCGCCCTGCTGCCGTATCTGCTCGTCCTCCTCGCGATCCCGATCGGACCCGGTGAGGGCGCCGTCGGCGAGGTGATCGACGCGGGCATCTTCTTCGTCCTCGCGGTCATGGGCGTCAGCGTCCTCGGCTCGCTGATGGCGGGCTGGGCGTCCGCCAACAAGTTCTCCCTGCTCGGCGGACTGCGCACCGCCGCCCAGCTGCTGTCGTACGAGCTGCCGATGCTGCTCGCCGCCGCGTCCGTGGCGATGGCCGCCGGTACCGTCTCGCTGCCGGGAATCGTCGCCGCGTTCGAGTGGTGGTGGCTGCCCTGGCAGATCGTCGGCGCGATCGTCTTCTTCGTGGCCGGACTCGCGGAGCTGCAACGTCCGCCGTTCGACATGCCGGTCGCGGACTCGGAGATCATCTTCGGCGCGTACACCGAGTACACCGGACTGCGGTTCGCGCTGTTCCTGCTCGCCGAGTACGCCGGGATCGTCGTCCTGTGCGGGCTGACCACCGTCCTGTTCCTGGGCGGCTGGCACGGTCCGCTCGGCGCCGACGGGCTCGGCTGGGTGTGGACCCTGCTGAAGACCGCCGTCCTCGCGTTCGTCGTCATCTGGCTGCGCGTGACCTATCCCCGACTGCGGGAGGACCAGCTCCAGCGCCTCGCCTGGACCACGCTCGTCCCCCTCGCCCTCGCCCAGATCGCCCTCACCGGCGTCGTCAAGGTGGTGATGTGACACCCATGTCCGAGTCGCTTCCGCCGCGCAGGTTCCCCGGGTCCGGCCTCGCCAAGGGCCTGGCCGTCACCCTGCGGACGATGACCCGCAGGACGGTCACCGCGCAGTACCCCGATGTCCAGCCCGAACTGCCGCCCCGCACCCGGGGCGTCATCGCGCTGTTCGAGGAGAACTGCACGGTCTGCATGCTCTGCGCCCGCGAATGCCCCGACTGGTGCATCTACATCGACTCCCACAAGGAGACGGTGCCGGCCGCCGCCCCCGGCGGACGCGAGCGCAGCCGCAATGTGCTCGACCGGTTCGCCATCGACTTCTCGCTCTGCATGTACTGCGGTATCTGCATCGAGGTGTGCCCGTTCGACGCGCTGTTCTGGTCGCCGGAGTTCGAGTACGCCGAGACGGACATCCTCGAACTGACCCATGAGCGGGACAAGCTCCGCGAGTGGATGTGGACCGTCCCCGCGCCGCCCGCCCTCGACCCCGCCGCCGAGGAGCCCAAGGAACTGGTCGCCGCCCGTAAGACCGCCGACAAGTACGCGGCGGAGGCCGAAGCGGAGGCGCAGGCGGCTGCGACGGCGACGGCAGCGGCCCAGGCCACGCCCGAAGCCCCGCCGACCGCCCCCGGCACCCCACCGGCCGCCCCCGAAGCGCCGCCGGCCGGGTCCGGCAAGGCCGCCCCCGACGACACGGCCCCCGGACCGGAGGGAACCCCGTGATCCCCATGTCCCCGACCCTGGCGGCCCCCCTCGCCGCCGGGAGCTCCGGATTCCTCTCCCCGACGGGCGTCGAGATCGCGTTCCTGCTCGTCGGCGTCGTCACCCTGGGCGCCGCGATCATCACCGTCACCACCAAGCAGCTCGTGCACGCCGCGCTGTGGCTGGTCGTCGCGCTCGGCGGGATCGCCGTGGAGTACCTGCTGCTCACCGCCGAGTTCATCGCCTGGGTACAGGTCCTGATCTACGTCGGTTCCGTCGTCGTCCTGCTGCTCTTCGGGCTGATGCTCACCCGGGCGCCCATCGGCCGCTCCCCGGACGCCGACTCGGGCAACCGGTGGGTCGCCCTCGCGGTCGCCGTCACCGCCGCCGTCGCGCTGGTCTGGGTCGTCGTGGACGCGTTCCGCACCACCCGGATGGACCTCGACACCGTCCAGGGCTCCACCGACGTCATGGGCGAGAGCCTCTTCCAGAACTGGGTGCTCCCCTTCGAGGCCCTTTCCGTGCTGCTGCTGGCGGCCCTGGTCGGCGCGATCGTGCTGTCCCGCAAGAGGGCCGCCGACCGCTCCGACGGCCCCCCGCCCGCCCCGGCACGCCGCGGCAGCCCGTCCGGCCCCACCCGGCCCGGCGGCACCCCGCCCACTGGTGGCACCCCGGGCCGCCCCGGCGCCCAGCCGCCCGCCGACCGGACGGAGACCGGCTGATGCATCTCGCCTACCCCGCGGTGCTGTCCGTCCTCCTCTTCTGCACCGGCCTGTACGGCGTGCTGGCCCGCCGGAACGCGATCCTCGTGCTGATGTCCGTCGAGCTGATGCTCAACGCCGTCAACCTGAACCTCGTCGCCTTCGACGTATGGCTCAGCGAGGCCGCCCGCGACACCCTGCACTCCGGCCAGGCCCTGACGCTGTTCACCATCGCCATCGCCGCCGCCGAGATCGGCATCGGCCTCGCGATCGTCCTCACCGTCTACCGCAACCGCGGCACCTCCGACATCGACAAGCTCCGCGACACCGCCGAGCACGGCGACGGGCCCGGCGACCCCGACGGCACCACCGCCACGGCACCCAGGACAGAGGCCGCCGCGTGACCACCACGACCCTCGCCGTACTCGTCCCCCTCCTGCCGTTCCTCGGCGCCGTCGCCGGGCTGCTCCTCGGCCGCACCGCCCCCGGCTTCGTCCGCCCGCTCGCGATCCTGCCGACGCTCGCCGCGCTGGCCCTCGCCGTCCTCGTCGCCGTACGGCAGGGCGGCGACCGGACCATCGAGGCGGCGACCCAGCTCACCCCCACCGGCTCCGTCCCCATCGAACTGGCGCTGCGCCTCGACGGCTTCGCCGTCCTCGTCGCCGTCCTCGTCGGTGCCGTCGCGACCTGTGTGCAGCTCTACTCGACCGGATATCTGCGCGACGACCCCCGCTACCCCTCGTACGCGGCGCTCGTCTCCCTCTTCACCTCCGCGATGTTCCTCGTCGTCTACTCGGGCGATCTGATGGTGCTGCTGGTGGGCTGGGAGATCATGGGCATCTGCTCGTACTTCCTGGTCGGCCACTACTGGGAGACCCCCGAGGCCCGCGCCGCCTCCCTCAAGGCGTTCCTCGTCACCAAGCTCGGTGACGTCCCCTTCCTGATCGGACTGTTCGCGCTCGCCGCGGACGCCGGGTCGTTCCGGATCAGCGCCGTCCTCGACACCGTCGCCGACGGCGGGCTCGACCACCCCACGGTGATCGCGCTGCTGCTGCTCGCGGGTGTCGCGGGCAAGTCGGCGCAGTTCCCGCTGCACACCTGGCTGCCCGACGCGATGGCGGGACCCACCCCCGTCTCCGCGCTGATCCACGCCGCGACGATGGTCACCGCCGGGGTCTACTTCATCGCCCGGCTGCTGCCCGTCTTCGCCGCATCCGGCGCCGCCCTTGTCGTCCTCGCCGTGATGGCGACCGTGACGATGATCGGATCGGCGCTCGCCGCCCTCGCCCAGGACGACATCAAACGCGTCCTCGCCTACTCCACCATCGGCCAGCTCGGCTACATGACCGGCGCCCTCGCCGTCGGCGACCCCGGCGCGGCCGTCTTCCACCTCCTGTCGCACGGCGCCTTCAAGGCGCTGCTGTTCCTCGCCGCCGGAGCCGTCATCCACGCCGCCGGTACCAACTCGCTGGCCGCCATGTCCCGGATGGGCGGCCTGCGCACCCGTATCCCCGACGCCTACTGGACGATGACCGTGGCGCTGCTCGCGCTCGCCGCGATCCCCCCGTTCAGCGGCTTCTTCTCCAAGGAAGCCGTCCTCGTCGGCGCCGAGCACGCCGCCCACGGCGATGTCGCGGGCGTCCCCACGGCCGCGGGCTGGACCGTCCTCACCGCCGGTCTGCTGACCGCCCTGCTCACCGCCGCCTACGCCGCGCGGCTGTGGCTGCTCGCCTTCCGGGGCCGCGGCCCTGAGGCCGCCGACCACGGCCGGCAGCCGCTCGCCATGACCACCGTCCTGTGGGTCCTCGCGATCCCCTCCCTGGGCTTCGGTCTGGCCGTGGGCGTACTGCCCGAGTGGTTCGGCGGCGAGTCCCTCACCCCGACGCTCACCACCTCCGTCCTCGGCACGGGCGCCGCCCTCGTCGGCGGCCTCCTGATGTACGGGGCCTGGCGGCACACCTCCGCGGTCGCCGCCCGGACCCCGATGGGCGCCGTCGTCGCCCACCCCGACGCGGACGGCGGACATGTCGAGGCCGAGGCCATCGCCCTGCACCCGCGCGCGTACGGCGACATCGCCGGAGCGTGCGACCCCGCCGACCCCGGACGGCTGCTGCTCGGTCCGCTGCACCGGCACGCCGCCTCCGGCTTCCACCTCGACGCCGTGTACACCGTGCTGTTCGTCCGCCCTGTGAAGGCGGCGGCCGAACTCGTCCGCTTCCTGGACCGCGAGGTCGTCGACACCTATGTCCGCGGCGCGGGCGCGCTGCCCCGCTGGCTCGGCACCGCCGTACGACGGGCCCAGACCGGCAATGTGCAGACCTATGTGAGCGCGCTGTTCGCGGGGACCGTCCTCCTGGCGGTCGCCGCCGTCCTCGTCGCCACCGCCGGAGCGTGAACCGCAGTGATCGAGATCAACGAGACCGTGATGCAGTTCCTTCTGGCGTTCGTCGTCGCCGCCCCGCTGCTGGGCGCCGCCGCCGCGCTGCTCCCGGCCCCGCCGGGTCTGCGGGGCAGCTCGCCCGACCAGGCGGTCCTGCGGCACGGCGTCACCGTGACCGGTGCGGTGCTGGCCGCCGCGATCGTCCTCACCCTCGGCTTCGACCATG
Source organism: Streptomyces uncialis (assembly GCF_001905345.1). Lineage (GTDB taxonomy): Bacteria > Actinomycetota > Actinomycetes > Streptomycetales > Streptomycetaceae > Streptomyces > Streptomyces uncialis. The sequence goes on along the minus strand of NZ_LFBV01000008.1, from coordinate 246,125 downwards.
ACCGGCCGTCACGGATGCAGGCCACGACCGACGTCAGCTGGATCGCGGCACTGGACGTACGCCTCCACCTCGGCATCGACGGCATCTCGCTCCCCCTGCTCGTCCTCACGGCGCTGCTGACCTTCCTGTGCGCCGTGTACAGCTACTACCACCCGCCCGCGGGCCCGTCCCCGAAGGCGTTCGTCGCCCTTGTCCTGGTCCTGGAGTCGGGCACGCTCGCGACCTTCGCCGTCCTCGATCTGATCCTGTTCTTCCTGGCCTTCGAGATGGTCCTCATCCCGATGTACTTCCTGATCGCCCGCTGGGGCGGCGCGGGCAGGCAGGCGGCGGCCTGGAAGTTCATCCTCTACACCCTGCTCGGCTCGGTCGTGATGCTGCTGGGCCTGCTCCTGATCGGTCTCAGGGCGGGCACCTTCGACATGGTGGCACTCGCCACTGAAAACGGCCGCTCGCTCAGTACGTCCGTGCAGGTCGTCGCGGTGCTGGCGATCGGGATCGGGCTCGCGGTGAAGGCCCCGATGTGGCCCTTCCACAGCTGGCTGCCCGACGCCCACACCGCCGCCCCGACCGTCGGATCGGTCCTGCTGGCCGGGGTCCTGCTGAAGATGGGCACCTACGGATTCGTCCGTGTCCTGCTGCCGGTCGCCCCGGACGGCATGCACCTCTTCGCGCCGTACCTCGCCGCGTTCGCCGTCGTCGGGATCATCTACGGCTCACTCGCCTGTCTCGCCCTCGCCCGGCCGGGCGCCAAGGGCGACCTCAAGCGCCTCATCGCCTACTCGTCCGTCGGGCACATGGGCTTCGTCCTCCTCGGGATCGCCACCCTCACCCCGACCGGCGTCAACGGCGCCCTCTTCGCGAACATCGCGCACGGTCTGATCACCGGCCTGCTGTTCTTCCTCGTCGGCGCCCTCAAGGACCGCACCGGTACCACCGACCTGGACTCCCTCGCCCAGGACACCGGCGCCGCCCTGTACGGCAAGGCGCCCCGGCTCGGCGGACTCTTCGCCTTCGGCGCCGTCGCGTCCCTCGGACTGCCCGGCCTCGCCGGGTTCTGGGGCGAGATGCTCGCGATGTTCGGCGCGTTCGACCCCGCCGACGGCCTCAACCGGCCCGCGTACCTCACCTTCATGGCCCTCGCCGGGTTCGGCACCCTGCTCACCGCCGCGTATCTGCTGATCGTGGTCCGCCGCGTCTGCATGGGCGCCCCCGCACCCGCTCCGGCCGCCACCGCTCCGGCCGCCACCACTTCGGCCGCCTCCGCCCCGGACACGCCCGCCCCGGACACGCCCGCCCCGGACACCTCCGCCGCGGGACCGGGACCCGCCGCCACCCGTACCCCCCTCACGCTCCCCGACGTACGCGGCTACGAGTACGCCGCCTGGTCCCCGCTCGTCGTCCTCACCGTCATCGCCGGACTCTGGCCCGCCCTGCTGCTGGGCCTCACCGACCCGGCCGTGCAGAAGCTCCTCTCAGGAGGCAAGTCGTGACCCTCGCCGCCCTGGAGGTCCCCGACGTCGTCCAGTCCGTCGACTGGATCGCGATCGCGCCCCCCGCCATCACGGCGGTCATCGGGCTGCTGCTCCTCGTCGCCGACCTCTTCGTCCCCGAGGGCCGCAAGCACCTCCTCGGCTGGGCCTCCGTCGCGGGACTCACCCTCGCCACGCTGTCCCTGCTGCCGCTGCTGGACGCCGACCGCGCCACGTTCTGCCGGCTGTCCGACGACGACGTGTGCAGCTACACCGCCGACCAGTTCACCCTCGCCGTCCAGCTCCTCGTCCTCGGCGGCGCGCTCCTCACCGCGCTGCTGTCGGTGACCGCCTCCCGCGACCACGCCGACACCCCCCGCGCGCGTGCCGTGCCCGGCGGCGAGTACTGGTTCCTGCTGCTGTCCTCCGCCGCGGGCGCCGCCCTGCTGCCCGCCTCCCGCGATCTCGCCACCCTGGTGGTCGCCCTTGAGGTGGCGTCCCTGCCCGCGTTCGCGCTGGTCGGCCTGAAGCGCGGCGACCGGATGTCCTCCGAGGCCGCCCTCAAGTTCTTCCTGTCCTCGGTCACCGCCACCGCCGTCACCCTGATGGGCGTCAGCTTCGTCTACGCCACCACCGGCAGCCTCTATCTGACGGAGATCGCCGACGGCCTCACGCGCGTGGACGGACAGTTCGACACCCTCGCGCGGACAGGTGTCGTCCTCACCCTCATCGGCTTCGCCTTCAAGACGGCCGCCGTACCGTTCCACTTCTGGGTCCCCGACACCTATGTCGGCGCGCCCCTGCCGATCGCCGCGTATCTGTCGGTCATCGGCAAGGCCGTCGGCTTCTCCGGGCTGATCCTCGTCACCGTCGTCGCGTTCCCCTCGTACGCCGACGTATGGGGCCCCGCGCTCGCCGTACTGGCGGCCCTCACCATGACCATCGGCAACGCGGCGGCGCTGCGGCAGAACGTCACGCGCGCGTACAGCGCGGTACGCCTGCTCGCCTGGTCCTCCGTCGGCCAGGCCGGGTACCTCCTGGTCCCGATCGCCGCGGCGGCCTACGCGAAGGACGGCGAACGCGCGGTCGGCTCCACCGTGTCGTACGCCCTGATGTACGCCGCTGTGAACCTGGGCGCCTTCGCCGTCGCCGCGCTGGTCGCCCGGACCCGGCCCCTCAACCGGCTCAGCGATTACCGGGGCCTGTACGCGGAGCGCCCGCTGGCCGCCCTGGTCCTCGCGTTCTTCCTGCTGTGCCTCGCGGGGCTGCCGCCGGGCATCATCGGGCTCTTCGCGAAGGTCACCGTCTTCTCGTCGGCGGTGGACGCGGGCCTCGGCTGGCTCGCCGTGATCATGGCCGTCAACGTCGTCATCGCCCTGTACTACTACCTCCAGTGGACCGCGCTCCTGTTCCGCGCCCCGGAGACCGCGGAGGGCACGGAGACGGTGAAGGCCGCCGGGCCCGCGGGGTCCGCGGGAGCCGGGAAGGTCGCCGCTGGCACCGCACCGGCCGTACCGGCCGCACCGGACGGGTCATCCGTCAGCCCGGACGTGGCGACGGTCCCGGGGACACCGGGAGCGGGTGCCGCCCCCCGGCCGGGGCTCCCCGTCCCCCCCGCCCTCGCCGCGGCCATCGCCCTGGCGGCCGTTCTGGCCGTCGTCCTGTCCGGCGCGCCGCAGCTCGTCCTGAGGTTCTCCGACACGGTCCTCTTCTGACCCCACGACCCGGGGGCGGAAGCGCCACTCCCGCACCGCGGCCGAGCTCTCTCTTCAACTTTTGGCGATGTCAAAGAAATTTGACATCGCCAAAAGTTAAAGAAGCCACAGTGCGGGACGGCGCTTCCCTCCCCCCGGCCGCACCCGCCGCCGGGCCGGGGTCACCCGGTCGGCCGACCCCGGCGGGCGCGAGCACAAGGGAACTAGTCCCGCCCGCCTGGCGTTGACCAGTACGGGAGGGTCCACTGGACCGTAGGAAGAAGTACCGGCAGCGGCACCACCGCTGCGGAGCACCAAGGAGCAGAGGGTTCCCCTGCCGCACCACCAGGAGGGCTGACTGTGCACCGCCGGCACAACGGGCTGAAGACCGCCGTTCTTCTCGGAGGACTGTCGGCGCTCATCATCGTCATCGGCAGTCTCTTCGGGCGTACGGGCCTGATCGTCGCCGTCGTCGTGGCCCTGGGCACCAACGCGTACGCGTACTGGAACAGCGACAAGCTGGCCCTGCGCGCGATGCGGGCCCGCCCGGTCAGCGAGTTCGAGGCCCCGGCGCTGTACCGCATGGTGCGCGAGCTCTCCACCCAGGCCCGTCAGCCGATGCCCCGGCTCTACATCTCACCCACCGAGGCGCCGAACGCGTTCGCGACGGGCCGCAACCCGCGCAACGCCGCCGTCTGCTGCACGGAAGGCATCCTCCGGCTGCTCGACGAACGCGAGCTGCGCGGCGTCATCGGGCATGAGCTGAGCCATGTCTACAACCGCGACATCCTCATCTCCTCGGTCGCCGGCGCCCTCGCCTCCGTGATCATGTTCCTCGTCAACTTCGCCTGGCTGATCCCGTTCGGCCGCTCCGACAACGACGACGGCCCCGGCATCTTCGGCATGCTGCTGATCATGCTGCTCGGCCCGCTGGCAGCGTCGGTCATCCAGCTGTCGATCAGCCGCTCCCGCGAGTACGAGGCCGACGCCTCCGGCGCCCAGCTCACCGGGGACCCCCTGGCACTCGCCAGCGCCCTGCGGAAGCTGGACGCGGGCACCAAGCAGCTGCCCCTGCCGCCCGAGCCCAGGATCGAGACGGCGAGTCATATGATGATCGCCAACCCGTTCCGGCCGGGCCGGGGCCTCTCCAAGATGTTCTCCACACATCCGCCGATGGCCGAGCGCATCGCCCGGCTCGAACAGATGGCAGGTCGACATCAGTGAAGACAATCCTCAACATCATCTGGCTCATATTCAGCGGCTTCTGGCTGTTCCTCGGCTATATGTTCGCCGGTGTGCTGCTGTTCATCACGATCATCGGCATCCCCTTCGCCCTGGCGTCGTGGCGGATCGGCTTCTACGCCCTGTGGCCCTTCGGCCAGACCGTGGTCGAGCGGCCCACCTCGGGCGCCGCGTCCTTCGTGGGCAACGTCCTGTGGCTGATCCTCGCGGGCTGGTGGCTGGCCCTGGCCCATATCGTCACGGGCGTCATCCAGTGCGTCACGATCATCGGCATCCCGCTGGGCCTCGCCAACTTCAAGCTGATCCCGGTTTCCCTGATGCCGCTCGGCAAGGAGATCGTCAGCACCGACCAGCCCTTCGCCGGCCGCTGGTGACCCGCCCGGGACCCGGCGCGTCCGCGTTGTCAGTGGCGGATGGCAGCATGAAGTCATGCCCGACACCGAGGACTTGCTGACCCGTCTCGCAGACAGGGCGCGCACCGATCCCCCCTGGGGCTGGAGCGCCCCGCCCGCCCCGGCCGACCCGGGGACGCTCGCGCGCGCGGAGGAAGCCCTCGGCTTCGCCCTGCCACCCCTGCTGGCCGCCCTGTACACCCGGGTGGCCGACGGGGGATTCGGCCCGGAGTACGGTCTGCTGCCCCTGCTGGAGGGCTCCGCCGGAGGCGAGCCCCCTGCGGTGGGCCAGTACCTCGCCGCGCGGGCCGACCCCGAGTGGCCCTGGCCCGCCGGGGTACTCCAGATCGCCCACTGGGGCTGCGGCATGTACGCCTGCGTCGACTGCACCGACGAGGCCGCCCCCGTCCTCCTCTACGAGCCGAACGGCGGCAACCCGGAGTACGCCTGGTTCTCCGACAGCCCGAGCCTCGCCCGCTGGCTCCAGGACTGGCTGGACGGCACCGGCTGGTACGACGGGGACGAGAGCGACATGGACCTCCCCGCCTGGCCGGACTACGCCCACCGCGTCAGGTCCCCGGCAGCTACCGTACCGACCCCTGGGAAGCCCGCAGCGGGCCCCTGAGCCCCCGGGGACCACCGACCCGGCCCCGGGGGACCACCGGCTCGACCACCGAGCTACGCGGCCCCACGGCCCAGTCCGTAGTCGCCCACCTCAGCGCGGCGCCCGCCACCCGGCAGGCGCTGCACGAGGCCCGCCGATCAAGGACCTCCGGACCGCCGCCCCGCCTACCGGTAGTTCACGAACTGGATCGCGAAGTCGAACTCCTGGCCCTTCAGCAGGGCGATGACGGTCTGGAGGTCGTCCCGGCTCTTCGAGCTGACCCGCAGCTCTTCGCCCTGGACCTGCGCCTTGATGCCCTTGGGGCCCTCGTCACGGATGAGCTTCGCGACCTTCTTCGCGTTCTCCTGGGAGATGCCCTCCTGGATCGAGGCGGAGAGCTTGTACTCCTTGCCGGACAGCTGCGGCTCGCCGAGGTCGAGCGACTTCAGGGAGATCCCGCGCTTGACCAGCTTGGTCTGGAAGACATCGAGGACGGCGTTCACCCGGTCCTCGGAATTGGCCTGCATCAGGATCTTGTCGCCGGACCAGGCGATCGACGCCCCGACGTTGCGGAAGTCGTAGCGCTGCGAGATCTCCTTGGCGGCCTGGTTGAGGGCGTTGTCGACCTCCTGCCGCTCGACCTTCGAGACGATGTCGAAACTGGAGTCGGCCATGTCCTGTGGCTCCTTGTATCGGGGTGCGTAGAGGCGGCCGTGGAACGCGGACCGCATCCGTAAAGCCTAGCCACCGCCCCCGCGTCGGGTGCCGCTCAATCGAGTGGCGGAGCACCCCCGGGCATCGGGTATCGTTTACGTCGTTGCCAGGGAGCGGACCGCAAGATCAGCTCCTCAGCGACATCCCAGGCGGTGTGCCCGAGCGGCCAAAGGGAGCAGACTGTAAATCTGCCGGCTCAGCCTTCCCAGGTTCGAATCCTGGCGCCGCCACATCGAGTAACCCCCTTCCGACGCGGAGACGCGTCGGAAGGGGGTTACTTGTTTTCCAGGACCCGGTCATGACCCCGCCGCGAGCCGTACCGACGGCCGACGGGCCGACGGACGGCCCGAACGGCCGCCCCCCGGGTCACCCGGTCAGGCGGCCGGGCACTGCTTCCATGCCAGGTGGTAGACCGTGTTGACGCTGCCGTCGGTGGAGTCCATCGTCATGAAGCTGGTCTTCGAGCGGTCGGACGCGCCGAGCTGCACCCGGAGCTCCGTGTTGACGCTGCGCTGCGCACCGCAGGGGGCCCAGACGAGCTGCGCCCAGTCGGTGGTGTCGGTGGCCTGCCAGTCCTCCGACATCGGACCCGTGAACGTGTGGGTCCGGGAGTTGGTGCTGGACGAGCCCTGGAAGTAGTACGACGCCTTCTCGACCGCCGTGACGCCCGGCTGGAGCGACGCGAAGCCGCGGTAGTCGGCGCTGGTGATGGCGTACGTGAAGCCGTGCGGGACGTTCACGAGCAGGCTGAGCTGACAGCTCTTCCGGAAGGCGGTCGGCGACGAGGCGCCGCCCGCGGTGGCGAGGTAGTCGCTGTACGTCACGGTGAACGCCGTGTTGTCCGGCGAGGTGGCGACAGCGGCCGTTCCGGCGCGGCAGCCGGAGCCGTTGACGGTCACCACGTCGACGGTGACCTTGTCCGGGGGCGCGGCGCTGGAAGCGCCTGCGCTCTGCGCCGGGACGACCGCCGCGAGAAGTGCGGCGACCGCGCTGGAGACGAGCAGTCCGCGAGCCATGGGTTCTCCTGTCCGTGTTACATCGGTCCGCCTGAGCACCGGCGGGATGCCGGGGGCGGTGGGGTCGGGGTGGCCGCCCGCGGGAGGCGGGCGGCCGGTCTGCCCTTGAGCACGTGCGGGTGGCGCGGGAAACCCGTCGGCACCCAGGTGCTCCGGTCGTCCGTCAGTGGCCGCCGCGTCCCGGGGCGGCCCCTGACGGAGTCCCGGTGCTCCCGGTGCTCACGGCGTGGGGCACCGCTGCCATGCCAGGTGGTAGACGGTGTCGAGGCTGCCGTCCGTGGAGTCCATCGTCATGAAGCTGGTCTTCGTCCGGTCCGAGGTCCCGGCGTTGACGCGCAGCTCCGTGTTGATGTTGAGGTTGCGCTTGACCCCGCACGGCGCCCACACGAGGTTGGCCCACTCGGTGGTGTCGGTGGCCTGCCAGTCGTCGACCAGCGGGCCGCTGAAGGTATGGCTGCGGGACGCGGTGGCGGGGGAGCCCTGGAAGTAGTACGACGCCTTCTCGACCCCGGACGCGCCCCGCTCCAGCGACGCGAAGCCGCGGTAGTCGACGCCCATGACCGCGTACGTGAACCCGTTCGGGACATGCACGATCAGGTTGAGCTGGCAGTTCTTGCGGAAGTCGGTCGGCAGCGAGGGGCCGCCCGCCTTGGCGAGATAGTCGCTGTACGTCACGGTGAAGGCCGTGTTGTCGGGGGACACGGCGATCGCCGCGGTCCCCGTGGGACAGCCGGAGCCGTTGACGGTCGCGACCTCGATCACGATCTTGTCCGGGGAGCCTTGATGGTCGATACGGAGGAGCCTGCGCCCTGCGCGGGCATCGCCGCCGCGAGCAGCGCGGCGACCGCCGCGCCGGATGCGAGCAGTGCACGAACCATGTTTCTCCTGTCCAATGCCATGCCCCATGACGGCGCGGCAGGGCGCCACCATGCGGGTGGGGGGTGGATCGCGGCGTTCCGCGCGCTGGACGCGGGGGCGGCCGCCGGGTCTCGAACGGGCCCGGTCCCGCCAGGCACCGCGGCTCGCAGCATGCCCGGCGCGCATGGGAGGGCGATGAGGGACGTGAGAGAACGTTTAGGCGTGTACGCGTCAACTGCTGAACATGGTTCAGGGCTACGGTCGTGAGCTGCGCGTACGTGAATGTGTGTGCGGTTCGCCGGGGCCGGTGCAAGGGCGGAATCCGGCCGAAGTGCGCAGCCGCCCGTAGCGTGTCACCCGCACGGGGGACGGGGCGGCCCGGCGGAGTTGTCAGTGGTCCGGGGCACACTGGGGGTATGTCCTCGCGCCGCAGAGTCTGCCCCGAGTGCCGCCGCGAAATCGCCGTCGTGGCCGGTCGCTTCGCGCGCCATGACCCGCCCGGGGCGCGGGGCGCCGGTTCCCTGCTGTCGTGTCCCGGCTCGCGCAGACAGGCCCAACTCGGTGCGACCCAGCCCCATCTGGACGGGTACGTGCTCCCGGACTTCCCCGGTCAGCTCCCGCTCTTCTGACCCCGCGCGGGCCGGTACGGGCCGTCGGTCAGTTGCCCGCCACGGCCTTCACGGCGACGGCGACCGGTGTCGGCCCCGCGACGAGCTCCAGCGTCAGCCCAGCGGTCGCCGGAGTGTCCAGCAACTCCGCCAGTACGGCGGCCACATCGTCACGGGAGACGCCGCCGCGGCCCGTGGACGCCTCCAGGCGCACCCGTCCGGTGCCGGGGTCGTCCGTGAGCGCGCCCGGGCGCAGCACGGTCACGTCCAGGCCCGCGCGGGCCAGTACATCGGTGTCCGCCGCGCCCTTCGCCCGCAGGTACACGTCGAACACCTCGTCGCCCCGGTGCCCGGGGTCCGCGCCCATCGACGAGACGACCAGGAAACGGCGTACTCCGGCCCGCTCGGCGGCGTCCGCGAACAGGACCGCCGCCGCGCGGTCGACGGTGTCCTTGCGGCCGGCTCCGCTGCCCGGGCCCGCGCCCGCGGCGAAGACCGCGGCGTCGGCGCCGGCCAGGTGTGCGGCGACCTCCTCGACGGGTGCCGACTCCAGGTCGCAGACGAGGGGTTCGGCGCCGGCCGCACGGAGGTCGTCGCCCTGTCCGGGGTGCCGGACGAGGCCCGCGACCTCGTCCCCCCGGGCGGCGAGCAGACGCTCCAGCCGCAGCGCGATCCGACCGTGTCCTCCAGCGATGACAGTACGCATACCCCGACGGTACGCCTCCGGCCCGGCCTCCCGCAGGTCGCCTTCGCTCGCGCCTCCGGGTTTCACTCCTGGGCGTACCTGTCCCTGTCCGGGCCGCCTCCCGCGCGCCCTGGGTCTCCTGTGCTGGACGCACTCCGTTCCCGTGCCGCCGCTCGTGGGGTGCGCAGTTCCCCGCAGGTCGCCTTTGCTCGCGCCCTGGGGTTTCCCACCTGGTCGTACTTGTCCCTGCGCGGGCCGTCCGTGGGTGCGCAGTTCCCCGCGCCCCTGGATGCTGCCCTCTTGCGGTCGCTCTTCGGGTGCGGGTTGGCCCTCGTCTTCGCGCAGTTCCCCGCGCCCCTTTGGGGGCGCCCCTTGCGGTTCCCGTTCGGGTGCGGATGGTCCTTGGTTGCTCGCGCAGTTCCCCGCGCCCCTTTGGGGCGCCCAACTGGGGCTGGCGATCCGGCTGCGGGCTGCATCAACCGGGGTCGGGGTTCAACCCTCCTCCCCCTGCACTCGCGCTGCTGCGGGAGGGGGTGGGCGGGAATCTCTGCTCGCAGACTCCGATGCTCTTCAGTCGGGCAAGGTCACGTCGTACCGAGCGTGTCGGATCGAGGACGGAGAATCCCGACCGGCACCGACCCGAAGAACCGGCCGGATGCGCCCCAAAGGGGCGCGGGGAACTGCGCACCCCACGAGCGACGGCACAGGAACGGAGTCCGCCAGGCACACGAAACCCAGCGGGCGAGGGGCGGGGGCCGGACCTCAGGGTGGTGGTGGCGCGTCCCCGGTACGGGCCTGGCGGGGGAGGTCGAGCGCCACGGCGGCAGCCGAGTCGCAGTACTCCCGCACCGCACTGGTCCGAGCCACCACCCGCCCCCGGTGGACCACGATCCGGCTGTAGGCCAACGACAGCACCCCCGCCAACCGCTCCCCCCGCACCGCGAGCAACTCCGCCGGAAACCCCGCCTCCACCCGCACCCGCGGCAACCCCATCGCCCCCCGCGCCGCCGAGCACACCGCGTCGTACGCCTCCTCCGGCCGCAACCCGTGCCGCGACGCCAGCAGATACGCGGCCTCCAGCGGATCACCCCGCCCCACCGGGTTCCCCACGTCCCGCAGCGCCCCGCTGCCCGCCGCCACCCGCACCCCCGCCGCCCGCAGCAACCGCACCGGCGCCGTCTCCCCGCGCTGCGCGCCCCCGCAGCGCCCCTGCGGCAGACACACCACGGTGACCCCGGCCGCCGCGAGCCGGTCCGCAACCCGCCCCGCGGCCTGCTCGGGCAGCCGCGCCAGCCCGCCGCAGGGGCCGACGCTCACCCCGGGCCGCAGCCCGCCCGCCATCGCGGCCAGCCGCGCGAGCCGCGCCGGATCGTCACCGTCGGTGTGCAGATCGACCGCGCAACCGTGCTCCGCGGCCAGTTCGAGCACGGCTTCCACGTATCCCGTCGGATCGGGGTCGAGGTCGGGGCAGCCGCCCACCACCGACGCGCCCATCTTCACCGCGTCCCGCAGCCCGGCGAGCCCGTCCGCGCCCGCGGCGCCGGTCAGCAGCCGGGGCATCGCCACCACCGACAGATCGGCGAGCCCCCGCAGCGACCGCCGCGCCTGGAGCACCGCCTCCAGCGCCCCGAGCCCCGGCACGTCCCCGATCCGCACATGCGCGCGCAGCGCCGTCGCCCCGTGCCCGAGCTGGAGCAACGCGGCCTCGGTGGCCCGCCGCTGGATGTCCTGCACGTCGTACGACTCGGGTCCGTCCGTGTCCGCGGACAGGGCGGTGTCGCTGTGCGCGTGGGGCTCCGCGGGCGCGGGGAGCAGCAGATAGCCGCCGAGATCGACCCGGGTGGCGCCGGTGGTCAGGCTGCCGGTCGTGCCCACCGCCTCGATACGGCCCCCGCCGAGCCGTACGTCCACGGTCCTGCCGTCCACGAGGCGGGCGCCGCACAGCAGCAGTCCCGCGCTGTCGGCCGCCTTGCCGTCGTCGCCGCCGGAGGGCCGGTGGGAACCGGACGACGGCTGCTGCGGCTGGCTGTCGGACATCGCGCTCCTGGGTGCTCGGCTTGCCTGATCACACAGCGTGAGTCGAGCCTAGGACGAGGGCCGGGCCGCTTCACGGAGGAGCGAAATAGTCGTACTGCTTGTGGTGCGCGCCAGGGTCCCCGTTCCCCGGACCGGGCCGCCGACCTGCGCACCCGTCCCGGCGGGCGTCGCGCGGGCACCCGGTTCCGGGAGCTGGAACGGGGCGGCCGGGCGCGGTACGGGCGGGCCGCGTGAGGCGCGGCAGGGCCTGGGGGAAAGGGCCTTCTATCCCCCTCGCCGCACTGCGTGAAACGGATTTGGGCGAACGGTGGGCGAGCGTGTAATGTCTTCATCGCTCGCCCCAATAGCTCAGTCGGTAGAGCGTCTCCATGGTAAGGAGAAGGTCAACGGTTCGATTCCGTTTTGGGGCTCTGGTGTGTGAGGTTCCTCTCCCTCGGGTGAGGCCCCGCAGCACATCTCAGCGGTGTAGCTCAGTCGGTAGAGCAAGCGGCTCATAATCGCTGTGTCACCGGTTCAAGTCCGGTCACCGCTACTGTAAGTAGCCGATTGCGGGGTCGGTCCTTCGATCGGCTACTCTTTCATGCGTTAGTTCATTTCGTCTCAATCCGTTCGTCAAGGAGCACTCACGTGGCTGCCACCGACGTCCGCCCGAAGATCACGCTGGCCTGCGTGGAGTGCAAGGAGCGGAACTACATCACCAAGAAGAACCGGCGTAACAACCCGGATCGACTGGAGATGAAGAAGCACTGCCCGCGTTGCAATGCGCACACCGCGCATCGCGAAACGCGATAACACCAAGGCTCGTTCGCGAGGCCGTCCCCACTCGCTGGGGGCGGCCTCGCGGCGTTGTGCCCACCAGAAATCTGACAAGTGCGGCTCCGCGGTGATCATCGGCGCGTACCGCACGGGAAACCAGGAGGTGCCGGGCTCATGGCGCTCGACCAGTCCTTCGTCGGCCGGAGTTACCCGCCCACCGAGCCGTACGAAGTGGGCCGGGAGAAGATCCGGGAGTTCGCCGAAGCGGTCGGGGACCCCAACCCCGCGTATCTCGACCCGGCGGCCGCCAGGGCCCTCGGGCACGCCGATGTGATCGCCCCGCCGACCTTCGTCTTCGCGATCACCTTCAAGGCCGCGGAGCAGGTCATCCAGGACCCGCAGCTCGGCCTCGACTACAGCCGGGTCGTGCACGGCGACCAGAAGTTCGCGTACAAGCGCCCGGTACGGGCCGGGGACCGGCTCTCGGTCACCAGCACCATCGAGGGCGTCAAGTCCCTCGCGGGCAATGACATCCTGGACATCCGTGGCGAGGTCCATGACGCGGCCGGCGAGCATGTCGTCACCGCCTGGACGAAGCTCGTGTCCCGCGCGGCCCAGGAGGCGTGACCATGACGAACAGCACCAAGGCACCCGCCTACGACGACGTCGAGGTCGGTACGGAACTGCCCGCGGCGGCCTTCCGGGTGACCCGCGACACCCTCGTCCGCTACGCGGGCGCGTCGGGCGACTTCAACCCGATCCACTGGAACGAGCGCTTCGCGAAGAGTGTCGGCCTCGCCGATGTCATCGCGCACGGCATGTTCACCATGGCCGAGGCGATCCGGGTGGTCACCGACTGGACCGGCGACCCCGCTGCCGTCGTCGAGTACGGCGTCCGCTTCACCAGGCCGGTCGTGGTCCCCGACGACGACAAGGGCGCCACGATCGAGGTGACCGCGAAGGTCGCCGTCAAGCTGGACGACCACCTGGTCCGCGTCGACCTCACGGCCACCTCCGCCGGCCAGAAGGTCCTCGGCATGTCCCGCGCAGTCGTCCGCCTCACCTGAACGACCCGCCTTCGCTCGCGCTTCCCAGGTCCGTCCGGCTGGCCGTACTTGTTCCTGTGCGGGGCGGACGTGGGGTGCGCAGTTCCCCGCGGGTCGCCTTCGCTCGCGCTTCCCGGGTCTGTCCGGGTGGGCGTACTTGTCCCTGTGCGGGTCGTTCGTGGGTGCGCAGTTCCCCGCGCCCCTGGATGCTGCCCTCTTGCGGTCGCTCTTCGGGTGCGGGTTGGCCCTCGTTTTCGCGCAGTTCCCCGCGCCCCTGAAGGGGCGCCCACCTGGGGCTGTTCTCAAGCTGCGGGTGTGGTCAGGCTGCGGCTGTCATCAGCCCGGGGTCGGGGTTCAAACCACCCTCCTCGCGGACTCGCACGGCTGCGGGAGGGGGTGGGCGGGAATCTCTGCCCGCAGACTCCGATGCTCTTCAGTCGAGTCACGGAACGTCGTACCGAGCGTGTCGGATCGAGGACGGAGAATCCCGACCGGCACCGACCCGAAGAACCGACCGGATGCGCCCCAAAGGGGCGCGGGGAACTGCGCGAAAACGACGAGCGACGGCACAGGACCGAAGTACGCCCACCCGGACAGACCTCAGAAGCGCAAGCGAAGGCGACCCGCGGGGAACCGCAAAACCACCGAGCGACGGCACAGAATCAAGCGCGCCCAGCACAGGAAACCCAGGCGGGGGCAAGCAAGGCAGGGCCACAGGCCGGTGCCCCTGCCAAGGGCGCCCAGGTGCGGACCGTACGCTGGGAACCGTGCCCGAACTCCACGACACCCCCCTGGCCCCGCTGACCACGTTCCGCCTCGGCGGCCCCGCCGACCGGCTGATCACCGCGACCACCGACGCGGAGCTCATCGCAGCCGTCCGCGCCGCCGACGACTCCGGCACCCCCCTGCTGCTCATCGGCGGCGGCAGCAACCTGGTGATCGGGGACAAGGGCTTCGCCGGTACCGCCGTCCGGATCGCGACCACCGGCTTCGCCCTGGACGGCGACCGGCTGGAACTCGCCGCGGGCGAGGTCTGGACGGACGCCGTCGCCCGGGTCGCCGCCGCGGGCCTCGCCGGGATCGAATGCCTCGCCGGCATCCCCGGCTCCGCAGGCGCGACCCCGATCCAGAACGTCGGCGCGTACGGCCAGGAGGTCTCCACGACGGTCACCGAGGTCGTCGCGTACGACCGCCGGGCCCGCGGGACCGTCGTCCTCGACAACGCCGCGTGCGCCTTCTCCTACCGGCACAGCCGGTTCAAGGCCGACCCCGAGCGGTACGTCGTCCTGCGTGTCCGCTTCGCGCTGGAGGACGCGGACGGCCTGTCCGCGCCCGTCCGGTACGCCGAGACCGCCCGGGTCCTCGGCGTGGAGGTGGGGGACCGGGTGCCCCTGGACCGCGCCCGCGACACCGTGCTGAAGCTCCGCGCGGGCAAGGGCATGGTCCTCGACCCCGAGGACCACGACACCTGGTCCGCCGGATCGTTCTTCACCAACCCGATCCTCACCGAACCGGAGTTCGCCGCGTTCCGTGAGCGCGCCGCCGCCCGGCTCGGTCCGGACGCCGTCCCGCCCGCGTACCCGGCGGGCGAGGGCCGGACGAAGACGTCCGCCGCCTGGCTGATCGACCGCGCCGGGTTCACCAAGGGCTACGGCACGGGGGCCGCCCGTATCTCCGGCAAGCACACCCTCGCCCTCACCAACCGGGGCGCGGCGACCACCGAGGACCTGCTGACCCTGGCCCGCGAGGTGGTCACCGGGGTCCGGGACGCGTTCGGCGTCACCCTCGTCAACGAACCCGTCATGGTCGGCGTCGAACTGTAGAACCCGCCAGAACAGCCAGGGCAGCCCGAACAGCAGGCGGACAAGCCGGGGGGCGGGCCCCGAACAGGACCCGCCCCCCGCCACACACCCCGCCGAAAGCCCTCCCGCCCCGGGCCGGAGCCCAGGAGGACCGCCCGGCGCCCCCCGCGCCCCCCGCGCCCCCCGCGCCCCCCGCGCCCCCCGCGCCCCCCGCGCCCCCCGCGCCCCCGCGCCCCCGCGCCCCCGCGCCCCCGGGGCCCCAGGCCCCCGCCCCGTCCTCACACGCCGCGCGACGCCCTCGCCGCGACCGCCGACACCCACAGCATCGCGGTGAGCGCCCCGACCGCCAGCGTCAGCGTCCCGGCCGTGCCGCCCGCCATCGCCCAGCCGTTGCCGAGCAGCAGCGCCGTCCCCGCGACCAGCGACAGCACGGCCTCGGCGGACCGGCCGGCCCGGCGGAAGTGCCGCACCAGGACGTAGTTCGCCGCGATCAGCGAGAAGAACGCGACCGACCCGGCGGCCATGTGCCCGATGCTCGCCCCGGACAGCGACGCGGGCGTTCCCTCCGGGGTGCCGGCCGGGAATCCGTCGGCCGGGTCCATGACGAACACACCCGCCGCGATCATGGCGATCCCGTTGACCAGCAGCAGCCGGGGCACCCATACCCCGCCGGGCGTTCCCCGCAGCGCCCGGCGCATCCCCAGCGCACCCGCCATGGCGAGCACTCCCACGACGACGAACGTCGTGATCTGGAGCCAGCCGAGCGAGCCGTTGCTCAGCACGCTCAGCGGATGACGGGTGATGTCGAAGCCGTCCCGGGTAGCGGCCTGGGTCAGGGCGGAGACCGCCCACAGCGGCGCGGACACCGCCCCCGCCACCAGCAGCCGCCGGGCGACGGAAGCACCGGCGTACCGGCGGGCCGGGGCGGACGGGCCGGACGCGGAGGAAACGGAGCCGGTGGAGGCGGAGGGGATGTGCGTGGCGGTCATGACGTGCCCTTCTCGGTTCTCGGACCCGGGCCGCCGGTCGGTGGACCGGGTTCCGGTGAGCCTGCCGTCGGGGTGGGCTCGCTGACACGTCGAACGCTAATGTGACAGGGAACGCCGCCATTCCCTGTCACATCGACGGAACGACGTGTGGGCAGAGCAACCGGAACAGACTCCGGGGCAAGCAGAGAAGAGAGATCCTCATGCGCTACCTGATGACCACCAAGGCGTCCTCCTCCGTCCCCGACGAGAAGCTGTTCCAGGAGATGGCGGCGTTCGTCGAGGAGCTCACCGCCTCCGGTGCCCTGCTGGCGACCGGCGGCCTCGCCCCCGAGGGCATCCGCCTCGTCTCGTCCGGCGACGAGATCACCGTGACGGACGGCCCCTTCACCGAGGCCAAGGAAGCGGTGGCCGGCTTCGCGCTGGTGGAGGTCCGCACCAAGGAGGAGGCCGTGGAGCTGGGCCGCCGCTTCCGCCGGATCGTCGGCGACGGCGAGAGCGTGATCCAGCAGGTCTTCGGCCAGTGACGGCCGCCCGCCGATGAACACGGACGACGGCGTCCCGTCCAATCCCGACCCGGCCGGCGCGGTCGACGCGGTCTGGAAGCTGGAGTCCGCGCGGATCATCGCCGGTCTGGCGCGGATGACCCGGGACATCGGCCTGGCCGAGGAACTCGCCCAGGACGCGCTCGTGTCGGCGCTCGAACAGTGGCCACGGTCAGGCGTCCCGGACAACCCGGGCGCCTGGCTGATGGCCGTCGCCAAACGCCGGGCCGTCGACCATCTCCGCCGCGAGCAGCGCGCCGCCCGCGGACAGGAACTCCTCGCCCACGACCAGCGGGAACAGCTCCGCACCGCCCGGTTCGAAGCCCCCGACCCGTACGACGAAACCAACCCGTACGACGCCTCCGACCCGTACGACGCCCCCGGCCCCGACCCCCGCAACGACCTCAGAGCCACCCCCGGGACCGACCCGGAGACCGACCAGGGAACCCACCCCGGAACAAGCCACGAAACGGGCCACGCAACAGGCCACGCAACAGGCCCGGAGACCGACGCCCGGGACGACGACAACGTCCTGCGGCTGATGTTCCTGTCCTGCCACCCCGTGCTGCCCACCGAGGAACGGGTCGCGCTCACCCTGCGTCTCCTCGGCGGGCTCACCGCCGAGGAGATCGGGCGGGCGTTCCTCGTCACCGGGACCGTGACCGCCCGCCGGATCGCGGACGCCAAACGCACCCTCGCCGAACGCCGGGTGCCCTTCGAACTGCCCCAGGGCGACGAACTCGCCGCCCGGCTCTCCTCCGTCCTGGAGGTGATCTACCTCATCTTCAACGAGGGCTACTCGGCCACCACCGGCGACGACCTGCTGCGCCCCGGCCTCACCCTCGAAGCACTCCGGCTCGCCCGGCTGCTCGCCGCCCTCGCACCCGACGAACCCGAGGCACACGGACTGGCCGCCCTCCTGGAGATCCAGGAGTCCCGGTCGGCCGCCCGTACCGGCCCCACCGGCGAACCGGTACCGCTCCACGAACAGCAGCGGGGCCGCTGGGACCCGCTGCTGATCCGCCGCGGCTTCGCGTCGATGCTCCGCGCCCGGGACCTCGGCCGCACCCCCGGCCCGTACGTCCTCCAGGCCGCGATCGCCGTCACCCACGCCCAGGCCCGGACCGCCGGGGACACCGACTGGGCCGGGATCGCCGCCCTGTACGAAGCGCTGGTCAGGCTGCTGCCGACACCCGTGGTGCGGCTCAACCGGGCCGTCGCCGTCGGCTTCGCCCGCGGACCGGAGGCCGGACTCGCCCTCGTCGACGAACTGGACGCCGACCCCCGGCTGAAGGACTACCACCTGCTGCCCGGCGTCCGCGGCGACCTGCTGTCCCGGCTCGGACGGCACACCGAGGCCCGGCGCGAGTTCGAACGGGCCGCCTCCCTCACCCGCAACACCGCCGAGCGGGCGTTCCTCCTGCGCCGCGCCGACGCCCTCGCCGCCGCCGTCTCCTGGACCGCCGCCCACCCCGGGCCCCCCGCACCGCCCGACCCGCGCGCACTCGGCCGGGCCGCCGAGGAGTTCCTGGCCCGCGACGACCTCGACCCCGCGACCGTCCGCTCCTACCACCAGACACTGCGCAGACTGCGGCTCGCGCTCGGCGACCGGCTGCCGCTCACCGAACTCACCGCCGAGCGGGCCGAACGCGTCTTCACCACCGCCTGGGGCGACGCGAGCCCGGCGACCTGGAACCGGCACCGCTCCGCCCTGCGCTCCTTCGCCGCCTGGACCGGTCTCGACGACGACCCCGCCGCGGGCCTGACCCGCCGCACCCCCACCGCGTCCCGCACCCCGTCGCTCGACCCGGCCGGACTCGAAGCCCTGTGGGCCCTTCCCGGGGTCCCGCCGCGCGAACGGCTCCTGTGGCGGCTGCTGCACGAATCCGGGGCCCCGGTGAAACGGGTGCTCGCCCTCGACGTCGAGCGGCTGGACCTGGACGACCGCCGCGCCCGCAGCGGCGACACCTGGGTGAGCTGGCGCGCGGGCACCGCCCTGCTGCTCCCCGCCCACCTCAAGGGCCGCACCCGGGGCCCGCTGTTCCTCACCGACCGCAGACCGGGCCCCGCCCGCCGCGCGGCCGGAGCGGACCTCGACCCCGTGACGGGCCTGGCCCGGCTCTCCTACGAACGCGCCGAACACCTCTTCAAGCGGACGACCAGGCCCCTCGACCCGGCGGGCACGGGCTGGACCCTCTCCCGGCTCAGAACCCGCCGGGACTGATCCCCGCCGCACTCAATCGGCGATCCCCACCGGCCGGCGGACCGTCTCCGGGTCGGTGATCGCCGCCAGCATGGCATGGGCCACGTCCGCGCGCCGGATCGCCCGCGCGGAGGGCGGATTCCCGCCGACCGCCCTGCGGTACGCACCCGTCACCGGGCCGTCCAGCAGCCGCGGGGGCCGTACGGCGGTCCAGTCGGCGCCGCTCGCCGCGAGCGCCTTCTCCATCTCCCGGAGATCGTCGTAGTTGGCCTTGAACACCCGGTCCACCACCGCCTTCATCATCCGGTCGAGCCGCGGCTCACCGGGCGGGGGAGTGCCCAGCGGGGTGGCGCTCACCACGAGCAGCCGCCGTACGCCCTCGTCCGCCATCGCGGCGAGGACCGCCGCGGTCAGCGGTGCGGTGATCCCCGCGTCCTTGCGGGTGCGCGGGCCGAGCGCGGAGAGCACGGCGTCCTGCCCCGCGACGGCCGACCGCACTTCACCGGGGACGGTGAGATCGGCGCGGACGACCCGGAGGGCGTCGCCCGTCACCGTCAGCCGTGCCGGGTCCCGTACCACCGCGGTGACCTCGTGGCCCGCCGCCAGTCCCTGCCCCACCAGTTCCCGGCCGACGCCGCCGGTCGCCCCGAACACCGTGATGCGCATGACACCCTCCTAGGGGGTAAGTGTTCACTCACCCCCTAGGGTGGGTAAGCATTCACTCACCCGTCAAGTCCGGTCCGGGAGGTCCCGATGTCCGCAGCCGCAGATACCCCCGCCCGGCCCCCGGCCAGGACCCGCATCCTCGACGCGGCACACGAGCTGATGCTGGGTGTCGGGATGGCCCGGACCACCACCAAGGAGATCGCCCGGGCGGCGGACTGCTCGGAGGCGGCGCTGTACAAGCACTTCACGGGCAAGGAAGACCTCTTCGTGGCCGTCCTCGCGGAGCGGCTGCCCCGGCTCGGACCGCTGATGGCGGAGCTGGCGCGGGAGCCGGGCGTGGGCAGCGTCGAGGACAACCTCACCGGGATCGTGCGGACCGCCGCGCTGTTCTACGAGCAGAGCTTCCCGATCGCGGCGTCGCTGTACGCGGAGACCCACCTGAAGCGGCGGCACGAGAGCGCGTTGCGGGAGGTCGGGGCGGGGCCGCATCTCCCGATCGACGGGCTCGCCGCGTATCTGCTGGCCGAGCAGCGGGGTGGGCGGGTGCGGGCCGACGCGGACCCGTACACCGCGGCGGCGCTGCTGATGGGGGCGTGCTGTCAGCGGGCCTTCGCGTACGACGCGACGGAGTCCGGGGCCTCACCCCAGTCGCTCGACACCTTCGCCCGAACCGCCGCCCGCACCGTCCTCACCGGACTCGCCCCCACACCCGGCTAGCCCGAGGTCTGTCCGGCTGGACGCACTTGTTCCCGCACAGGTCGTCCATGGGGTGCGCAGTTCCCCGCGCCCCTTTGGGGCGCCTTCCGCCGGTCTTCGGGTCGGTGCCGGTCGGGATTCTCCGTCCTCGCTCCAACGCGCTCGGTACGACGTTCCCTTGCCGGACTGAAGAGCATCGGAGTCTGCGGGCAGAGATTCCCGCCCACCCCCTCCCGCAGCCGAGCGAGTCCGCGAGGAGAGGGGTGAAAGACAACCTCAGGGGGCGCCCCCGAAGGGGCGCGGGGAACTGCGCACCCACGCCCGGCCCGCACGGGAACACGTACGTCCAGGTGTGGAACCTCAGGGGCGCGGGGAACTGCGCAAAAACGAGGGCCGACCCGCACCCGGAGAGCGACCGCAAGGGGGCAGCATCCAGGGGCGCGGGGAACTGCGCACCCACGGACGACCCGCACCGGGACAAGTGCGGTCAGGTGGGGAGACCCCGGGGTACGCGGGGAGTACGGGAACCGGAACCGGGGGGCGCAGCCGGGGCTCCACCGGGGCTCAGGACGTGAGCCAGGTGTCGATGTCCGCGAGGAGGGACTCCTTCGTACCCGGCGGCGCGGCGGACGCCCGTACGGACTGCCGTGCCAGCTCCGCCAGCTCCGGATCGGAGAACCCGTGCACGTCCCGCGCGATCACGTACTGCTCGTTCAGCCGCGCCCCGAACAGCAGCGGATCGTCCGCCCCGAGCGCCAACGGCACCCCCGCGTCGAACAGCTTCCGCAGGGGCACGTCCTCCTGCTTGTCGTAGACGCCCAGCGCGACGTTCGACGTCGGACACACCTCGCACGTCACCTGCCGGTCCGCCAGCCGCTTCAGCAGCCGCGGGTCCTCCGCGGCCCGCACCCCGTGCCCGACCCGGTCCGCGTGCAGATCGTCCAGGCAGTCCCGTACCGACGCGGGTCCCGTCAGTTCACCGCCGTGCGGGGCCGACAGCAGCCCGCCGTCCCGCGCGATCGCGAACGCCCGGTCGAAGTCGCGGGCCATCCCGCGCCGCTCGTCGTTGGACAGCCCGAACCCGACGACCCCCCGGTCGGTGTACCGCACCGCGAGCCGCGCCAGGGTCCGCGCGTCCAGCGGATGCTTCATCCGGTTCGCCGCGACCAGTACCCGTATCCCCAGCCCGGTGTCCCGGGACGCCGTCTCCACCGCGTCCAGGATGATCTCCAGCGCGGGGATCAGCCCGCCGAGCCGCGGCGCGTACGAGGTCGGATCCACCTGGATCTCCAGCCACCCGGACCCGTCCCGGATGTCCTCCTCCGCGGCCTCGCGCACCAGCCGCTGGATGTCCTCCGGCTCCCGCAGACAGGACCGGGCCATGTCGTACAGCCGCTGGAAGCGGAACCAGCCGCGTTCGTCGGTGGCCCGCAGGTCCGGCGGCTCACCGCCGGTCAGCGCGGCGGGCAGATGCACCCCGTACTTGTCGGCCAGCTCCAGCAGCGTGCCGGGCCGCATCGAACCCGTGAAGTGCAGATGCAGATGCGCCTTCGGCAGTGCGCCGAGGTCTCGAACGTGCTCCATCCCAGGATCTTGCCGCACCCGGAGGGCGCCCGGTACCGGCTTTCCCCGTTCGGGTCCTTGCCCGAACGAAGAAGCGGGCCCCCACCAGGGTGGGAACCCGCCTCTGTGGCGTACCGCACGCGGCGGTCCGCAGGGTCGGTCAGTCCGTCGCCTCCGCGAGGAGCTTCTGGATACGGGCCACGCCCTCCGCGAGGTCCTCGTCGCCGAGCGCGTACGACAGCCGCAGATAGCCGGGCGTACCGAACGCCTCGCCGGGCACCACCGCGACCTCGACCTCGTCGAGGATCAGCGCGGCCAGCTCCACACTGCTGCTCGGCCGCTTGCCCCGGATCTCCTTGCCGAGCAGCGCCTTCACCGACGGGTACACGTAGAACGCGCCCTCCGGCTCGGGGCAGACGACACCGTCGATCTCGTTCAGCATCCGCACGATGGTCCGCCGGCGCCGGTCGAACGCCTCACGCATCGCGGACACGGCCTCCAGATCACCGGAGACGGCCGCCAGCGCGGCGGCCTGGGCGACGTTGGAGACATTGGACGTGGCGTGCGACTGGAGGTTGGTCGCGGCCTTGACGACGTCCTTCGGGCCGATCATCCAGCCGACCCGCCAGCCGGTCATGGCGTACGTCTTCGCCACCCCGTTGACGACGATGCACTTGTCCCGCAGCTCGGGCAGGACCGCCGGGAGCGAGGTGAAGGCGGTGTCGCCGTAGACCAGGTGCTCGTAGATCTCGTCGGTGAGCACCCACAGCCCGTGCTCGACGGCCCAGCGGCCGATCGCCTCGGTGTCCTCGGCGCTGTAGACGGCCCCGGTCGGGTTGGAGGGGGAGACGAACAGCAGCACCTTCGTCTTCTCGGTACGGGCGGCCTCCAGCTGCTCCACGCTCACGCGGTAGCCGCTGGTCTCGTCGGTGACGACGTCCACCGGGACACCGCCCGCGAGCCGGATCGACTCGGGGTACGTCGTCCAGTAGGGCGCCGGGACGATGACCTCGTCGCCCGGGTCGAGGATCGCGGCGAACGCCTCGTAGATGGCCTGCTTGCCGCCGTTGGTCACCAGGACCTGCGACGCCTCGACCTCGTAGCCGGAGTCGCGGAGCGTCTTCGCGGCGATGGCCGCCTTCAGCTCCGGCAGACCGCCTGCCGGGGTGTAGCGGTGGAACTTCGGGTTCTTGCACGCCTCGATGGCGGCTTGAACGATGTAGTCCGGGGTCGGGAAGTCGGGTTCACCGGCGCCGAAGCCGATCACCGGACGCCCGGCGGCCTTCAGTGCCTTGGCCTTGGCGTCCACGGCGAGAGTGGCGGATTCGGAGATCGCGCCGACTCGGGCGGAGACCCGGCGCTCGGTCGGAGAGGTTGCAGCGCTCATGGAGCCCATGCTTTCAGACCCGAAAGGAGCAGGACACACGGGTTTCACAGTGCGGTCACCGGGCACAGCCCCGGGATGAAGGCGCAGCCATCGCCCGTCCGGACGCGATCTGTTCGACGGCAGCCCCCGGAACACGTACACTCATTCCTCGTTGGCCATCAGCGGACGCGTCCGTCGCACCCACTCCGCGGAGTCGGGTGGATGCGGTACGTTGGGGCGAACCAAAGGGTCGTAGCTCAATTGGTAGAGCACTGGTCTCCAAAACCAGCGGTTGGGGGTTCAAGTCCCTCCGGCCCTGCAAGGCACACTTCCTCCTCCGGATGTGTGGATGCGATTGTACGTACCGCAATGCACCGTCGTGCGGCTCAACCGGGCGCGGCACGGCCGACCCGGGAATCAGGTGAGGACGAGTGACGGACGCCGTGGGCTCCATCGACATGCCTGATGCTCAGGACGAAGCTCCTGAATCCGAGAAGAAGAGCCGCAAGGGCGGCAAGCGCGGCAAGAAGGGCCCGTTCGGTCGGCTCGCGCTCTTCTACCGCCAGATCGTCGCGGAGCTGCGCAAGGTCGTCTGGCCCACGCGCTCCCAGCTGACGACGTACACGACCGTCGTGATCATCTTCGTGGTCATCATGATCGGCATCGTGACCGTGCTTGACTTGGGTCTCGACCGAGTCGCGAAGTACGTCTTCGGCTGATGCCGGAAGCACAGCCGCGAGTGAAGGACGCCGACGCCGGTGTCCTTTTCGCGTGTTCCACCCCTCTGTATCCAGGAAGAAGCAGCCACCGTGTCTGACCCGAACCTGAACGACGCCGTCGAGCCCGCTGAGGTCGATGCGGAGTCCATCGAGGACGAGCTCGACATCGTGGAGGCCGCGGACGCCGAGGACCCGGACCAGGCCGAGGCTGCCGACATCGCCGCGGGTGAGCCGGCCGAGGAAGCCGCGCTCCACGTCGAGGACGAGGACGTCGAGGACACGGACACCGACGAGGCCACCGCCGTCGCCGAAGAGGCCGACGCCGACACCGACGGTGACGACGCCGAGGCCACCGACGCGGACGAGGCCACCGGCGAGGACACGGACGGGACCGAGACCGAGGACGAGGCGGCCGAAGAGGCCGAGCCGGTCGACCCCGCCGCCGCGTTCCGCGAGGAACTGCGCACCCTCCCCGGCGAGTGGTACGTCATCCACACCTACGCGGGCTACGAGAAGCGCGTGAAGGCGAACCTGGAGCAGCGTGCCGTCTCGCTGAACGTCGAGGAGTTCATCTACCAGGCCGAAGTGCCCGAGGAAGAGATCGTCCAGATCAAGAACGGCGAGCGTAAGAACGTCCGCCAGAACAAGCTTCCCGGTTACGTCCTGGTCCGGATGGACCTCACCAACGAGTCCTGGGGTGTTGTCCGCAACACCCCCGGTGTCACCGGCTTCGTCGGCAACGCCTACGACCCGTACCCGCTGACCCTGGACGAGATCGTCAAGATGCTCGCCCCGGAGGCCGAGGCCAAGGCAGCCCGTGAGGCTGCCGACGCCGAGGGCCGTCCTGTGCCGCAGCGCAAGATCGAGGTCCAGGTGCTCGACTTCGAGGTCGGCGACTCGGTCACGGTCACCGATGGTCCGTTCGCGACCCTCCAGGCCACGATCAACGAGATCAACGCCGACTCCAAGAAGGTCAAGGGTCTGGTCGAGATCTTCGGCCGCGAGACCCCGGTCGAGCTGAGCTTCGACCAGATCCAGAAGAACTGAGCCGCCCGGGGCGCCCCAGCGGGCCCCCGGCGCCAGGATCTCCTGGAGCATCCGCTTCCGACCAGGTCGGAACGGTCCTCGTGACCGTTCTGACCTGTCGGTTTTTCACCGTACGGCCATACCCGTTATCGTTGTGCGGTATGCCTCCATCCGGATGACCGGCTGGGGCGCTCACACCTCTCACTAGGACCCGGAGAGAGCAATGCCTCCCAAGAAGAAGAAGGTCACGGGGCTTATCAAGCTCCAGATCCAGGCCGGCGCGGCCAACCCGGCTCCGCCGGTCGGCCCCGCGCTGGGCCAGCACGGCGTCAACATCATGGAGTTCTGCAAGGCCTACAACGCGGCGACCGAGTCGCAGCGTGGCTGGGTCATCCCGGTGGAGATCACGGTCTACGAGGACCGTTCCTTCACCTTCATCACCAAGACCCCGCCGGCCGCGCGGATGATCCTCAAGGCCGCCGGTGTCGAGAAGGGCTCCGGCGAGCCCCACAAGACCAAGGTCGCCAAGATCACCCAGGCGCAGGTCCGTGAGATCGCCACCACCAAGATGGCCGACCTCAACGCCAACGACCTGGACGCCGCCGCGAAGATCATCGCGGGTACCGCCCGGTCCATGGGTGTCACGGTCGAGGGCTGACCCCCTCCCGTACCCGCTCGTACCTCCCGTACGCGCGTGTACGACCCCGTACGACCTTCAGTGATGTGGCAGGGCCAGCGCTGGCCCGTACCACGACTCCATCCCCGTCCGGTGGCTGCTTTGCCGCCAGACGAAAATCTGCAAATCAGGAGCAGAAGTGAAGCGCAGCAAGTCTCTCCGCGCCGCTGACGCCAAGATCGACCGGGACAAGCTCTACGCCCCGCTCGAAGCCGTGCGTCTCGCCAAGGAGACCTCCACGAGCAAGTACGACGGCACCGTCGAGATCGCCTTCCGGCTGGGTGTCGACCCCCGCAAGGCCGACCAGATGGTCCGCGGCACCGTGAACCTCCCGCACGGCACCGGCAAGACCGCCCGGGTCCTGGTCTTCGCGACCGGTGACCGTGCCGAGGCCGCACGTGCCGCCGGCGCCGACATCGTCGGCTCCGACGAGCTCATCGACGAGATCTCCAAGGGCCAGCGCCTGAACGAGTTCGACGCCGTCGTCGCCACCCCGGACCTCATGGGCAAGGTCGGCCGCCTCGGCCGCGTCCTCGGCCCGCGTGGTCTGATGCCGAACCCGAAGACCGGCACGGTGACCCCGGACGTGGTCAAGGCCGTGAACGAGATCAAGGGCGGCAAGATCGAGTTCCGCGTCGACAAGCACTCCAACCTCCACTTCATCATCGGCAAGGTGTCCTTCGACGACACCAAGCTCGTGGAGAACTACGGCGCGGCCCTGGAGGAGATCCTCCGTCTCAAGCCGTCCGCCGCGAAGGGCCGCTACATCAAGAAGGCCGTCATCAGCACGACGGTCGGCCCCGGTGTGCCCGTCGACCCCAACCGCACCCGCAACCTCCTCACCGAGGAAGACCCCGCCGCCGTCTGAGCGAACGGGTCCACGCGCGCGTGACCTCACGGGCCCCGTGCCCTCCGGTTCCCCCGGAGGGCACGGGGCCCGTCCCGTTGCCCGCCGTTCCCCCCTCGGCTCGGCCTGACCTGCGCTAGCGTGCGGGCAGCGCCGCACACGGCGGGGGACGGGGGCTTGCGGGACATGGGCACAGCGCGTACGGGTGTCACCCGCCGGAGCACCCTGCTGTCCCTGTGCGCGCTCGTGCTCGGACCGCTCCTGCTCATCACCGGCTGCGGCTTCCTCGCCCTGACCGCCTGTGAGGCCCCAGGCGACCGCGACGACCCCCGGCCCCGGGCCACCGTCCCCGCCGAGGTGCTGCGCGCCCTGCGCACCGCCTCCACCGTCACCCGCCAGGCGGGCTCCGCACGGGTCACCGCCGTCATGACCATGGGTGACCGGGTCTCCACCCGGACCACCGGCACCCTCGGCTGGCGCGACGGCCTCAACGGCGCCCTGACCATCCGCTACACCGGTGGCACCCTCGTCGGGACGCTGCGCGGCCTGGACATCGGCACCACCGAGGCCCGGTTCGTCGACGGTGTGTACTACGCGCGGATGAGCGACGCGTTCGCCGCGGAGTCCGGCGGCCGGCACTGGGTCCGCCACCCCCACGACTCCTCGGCGAACTTCGCCCCCAACCAGTCCGTGGAACTCCTCCTCGCCGCCCCCGACACCCGCCGCACCGGCCGCGAGACGGTACGCGGCGTCCCCGCCACCCGGTACACCGGCACCCTGCGCCCCGCCGACCTGCCCACCCGGGGCCCCGCCGCCGACGAGTCCGCCGAACTGCGCGACCAGCTCCGGGCCGCCGGGGTCACCGAGGAACGCGTCGACGTATGGATCGACGGGGCCGGCCGCCTCGTCAAGCGCGCCGAACGCAGCGAGACCGCCGCCGGGACGCTGCACAGCACGGCGTATTACCGCCAGTTCGGCGTGCGCGTCGCCCCGGTGACCGCGCCCCCGCCCGCGGACACCGTCGATTACGCGGCGCTTTTGCCCTCCCGAGCCGGGCAATAGCCCTGTTTCCGGTGGTACGTCGTGGGCCGGGCGGTGCCGATGAGCTCCGGTAGGGTCGTTGATCCGCAGTGAGATCGTCATGTTTGTACAGGGGTGGGGCAATGCAGACCAACAAGAAGCCGCGGATCATCGGCGCGGTGCTCACGACGGCACTGCTGTGTACGACGGGGGTCGCGTGCAGCGGCGGCGACTCCGACGCGAAGAGTGACGGTTCGTCGGCGTCTCCGGCCAAGGCGCTGACCGCCGCCTTCAAGAAGACCACCGACGCCAAGTCCGCCAAGGTCGACATGACCATGAGAATGCCGTTCGCCAACGGCGGCGGCGACATGGACATGTCCGGCGTGGTCGGCTGGGAACCGTCCGTCATGGACGTCACCCTCACGGGCTCCTCGCTGGGCGACGAGCCGGGCACCCCGGACAAGTCGCGTACGGTCCAGCGCGACGGCGTCATGTACATGGACATGGGCTCCACCGCTGCCTCGGGGATGGAGGGCAAGCGCTGGCTGAAGATGGACACCAAGGCGGTCGCGGAGTACGCGGAGGAGACGAAGGACCCCACCCCGCGGACCATGCTGGACATCAGCCTGGAGAACACGAACCAGGACCCGGCCCAGCAGCTCGCGCTGCTCCTGGAGTCGCCCAACCTGAAGCACGTCGGTACGCAGAAGATCGACGGCGCCGAGGCCGAGCACTACAAGGGCAAGCTCACGGTCGCCGAGATGCTCAAGACGAACGACGCGCTCGCGGACCTCGACAAGGAGGAGCGGGACGAGCTCCTCAAGAACATGAAGAAGGCCGGGGTCAAGGGGTACGACATCGAGGCCTGGGTCAACGGTGACGACCTCCCGGTGCGGATGGACGTCAAGACCCAGGTCGAGCGGGGTGTCATCGACATCAGCACGAAGTACTCGGACTACGGCACGGAGGTGAAGGCCGAGGTGCCGAAGGCGTCCGAGACCCTCGACCTCCTTGAGACGATCAAGAAGCTCGACAAAGAAGACCCCGCGTAGCGCCTTCGCTTGCGCTTCTGGGTCTGTCCGGCTGGGCGTACTTCGGTCCTGTGCCGTCGTTCGTCGTTTTTGCGCAGTTCCCCGCGCCCCTTTGGGGCGCGTTCTGCTTGTTCTTCGGGTCGGTGCCGGTCGGGATTCTCCGTCCTCGATCCGACACGCTCGGTACGACGCTTCCTTGCCCGACTGAAGAGCATCGGAGTCTGCGAGCAGAGATTCCCGCCCACCCCCTTCGCTGAGTCCTGCGACTGCGCGAGGAAGGGGGTGCCCCTTCAGGGGCGCGGGGAACTGCGCAAAGACGAGGACCGGCCCGCGCCCGAAGAGCGACCGTAAGAGGGCAGCATCCAGGGGCGCGGGGAACTGCGCACCCACCGAGCGACCCGCACAGGGACGAGTACGCCCAGCCGGACGGACCTCGGAAGCGCAAGCGAAGGCGACCCGCGGGGAACTGCGCACCCACCGAGCGACCCGCACAGGGACGAGTACGCCCAGCCGGACGGACCTCGGAAGCGCAAGCGCAGGCGACCCGGTCGATTTGCTCGGCGGCCCCAGCCTCCCGTACTCTCGGCGAGAAGCCAAAGACCGCTGGTCGTTGCCGCGCGCTCGTCCGAGCCGCGGTGGCCGAAGGATTCCGCTGAACGAGCGGACGACCCGCGCAGGTGACCGAGGAACGTTCCCGGACCACGTCCGGTAGAGCCACGCCCCGTGCACCCGTGCCGGGGCGTTTCGTTTTCCCCAGTTTTCCTCCTTCGGGTCCGCGCGGTCCGAATCACCCGGAAGGAGGCCGAGACTCATGGCGAGGCCCGACAAGGCTGACGCGGTTGCCGAGCTGACGGACAAGTTCCGCAGCTCGAACGCCGCCGTGCTGACCGAGTACCGCGGTCTCACCGTGGCACAGCTCAAGCAGCTGCGCCGTTCGCTCGGTGAGAACGCCCAGTACGCCGTGGTGAAGAACACGCTGACCAAGATCGCGGCCAATGAGGCCGGGATCTCGACGCTGGACGACCTTTTCAACGGTCCGACAGCGGTCGCCTTCGTCACCGGTGACCCGGTGGAGTCGGCGAAGGGTCTTCGTGACTTCGCCAAGGACAACCCGAATCTCGTCATCAAGGGCGGAGTCCTTGACGGCAAGACGATGTCCGCCGACGAGTTCAAGAAGCTCGCGGACCTTGAGTCCCGCGAGGTTCTGCTCGCCAAGCTGGCGGGCGCAATGAAGGGCAAGCAGTCGCAGGCTGCCGCGCTCTTCCAGGCGCTCCCGTCGAAGTTCGTCCGCACCGCGGAAGCGCTTCGCGCCAAGAAGGCCGAGCAGGGCGGTGCCGAGTAATTCGGCTCGCACCTTGATCCCCGCGTGACGTGACCCCGGTCGCGTCAGCGGAGGTCGAAGCGGGCCCGACGTACGCCCGCCTGACATATACACCCGGCACCCGCCGAATTAGTGGAAGGATCGCCCGTCATGGCGAAGCTCAGCCAGGATGACCTGCTTGCCCAGTTCGAGGACATGACCCTCCTTGAGCTCTCCGCGTTCGTCTCCGCCTTCGAGGAGAAGTTCGACGTCACGGCCGCCGCCCCGGTCGCCGTCGCCGCCGGTGGCGCTGCCGCTGTCGCCGAGGCCCCCGAGGAGCAGGACGAGTTCGACGTCATCCTCACCGGTGCCGGCGAGAAGAAGATCCAGGTCATCAAGGTCGTGCGTGAGCTGACCTCGCTCGGCCTGAAGGAGGCCAAGGACCTCGTCGACGGCGCCCCGAAGCCCGTCCTGGAGAAGGTCGCCAAGGAGGCCGCCGAGAAGGCTGCCGAGTCCCTCAAGGGCGCCGGCGCCTCCGTCGAGGTCAAGTGACCCGAAGGGGAGCCTGTACGGCTTCCCGGCGAGCCGGGCGCCCTTGTGGCGCCCCTCGCACCCGTTCGCTGTAACGCGGACACCCTGAACGGCGATCACCCAAGTGGGTGGTCGCCGTTCGGCGTTCCGGGGGTCGCCCGAAGGGCTGCTTGCGGTCCGGGCGCTGACGAGTATGGTGATCTTCGTTGTGTCTCCGGCGGCCCCGGTGACGGCGCGCGACGACGGTGATCAGTGACGATCGCGGCACCCGGTTCGGGGGTGGGGGCCTTGACGAACCGCACGCAGCGCGCAATTCTCAGGACGCGTCGTCACAACGATCCGCGATCCGAGGCATGGATCGACGGCGAAGAGGGCAGTATCGATGTGCATTGAGGGCGTGACTGGCAGCAGGTGTTGAGAACACAGAGGGTGTCGCAGAACCCGAGCTGGACATCAGTGAGCCTTGTGGCTACACTGACCCTTTGCGCTGCCTGTTAGCTGCCTCCTGCCCGTCACCAGGGGCATGCCCATGCTTGAGCATCGAGTCGATACCCGGCCCTGACCTGGGTCTTCTGTCTCTGTGTCCAGGCGGGGGACCGGTACGCGCGTAGTGAGTCCGAGCCCTCGGAAGGACCCCCTCTTGGCCGCCTCGCGCACTGCCTCGACCGCGAATACGAACAACGGCGCCAGCACCGCCCCGCTGCGCATCTCCTTTGCAAAGATCAAGGAGCCCCTTGAGGTTCCGAACCTTCTTGCGCTGCAAACCGAGAGCTTTGACTGGCTGCTCGGCAACGACGCGTGGAAGGCTCGTGTCGAGGCGGCTCTGGAAAGCGGACAGGACGTCCCCAGGAAGTCAGGTCTGGAGGAGATCTTCGAGGAGATCTCCCCGATCGAGGACTTCTCCGGGTCGATGTCGCTGACCTTCCGCGACCACCGCTTCGAGCCTCCGAAGAACTCCATCGACGAGTGCAAGGAGCGCGACTTCACGTTCGCCGCGCCGCTCTTCGTCACCGCCGAGTTCACCAACAACGAGACCGGCGAGATCAAGTCCCAGACGGTCTTCATGGGCGATTTCCCGCTCATGACCAACAAGGGCACCTTCGTCATCAACGGCACCGAGCGTGTCGTCGTGTCGCAGCTCGTCCGTTCGCCCGGTGTCTACTTCGACTCCTCCATCGACAAGACGTCCGACAAGGACATCTTCTCCGCCAAGATCATCCCGTCCCGGGGTGCCTGGCTGGAGATGGAGATCGACAAGCGCGACATGGTCGGTGTCCGCATCGACCGCAAGCGCAAGCAGTCCGTCACCGTCCTTCTGAAGGCTCTCGGCTGGACCACCGAGCAGATCCTGGAGGAGTTCGGCGAGTACGAGTCCATGCGCGCCACCCTGGAGAAGGACCACACCCAGGGCCAGGACGACGCGCTGCTCGACATCTACCGCAAGCTGCGTCCGGGCGAGCCGCCCACCCGTGAGGCCGCCCAGACCCTTCTGGAGAACCTCTACTTCAACCCCAAGCGTTACGACCTCGCGAAGGTCGGCCGCTACAAGGTCAACAAGAAGCTCGGCGCGGACGAGCCGCTGGACGCCGGCGTGCTCACCAACGACGACGTCATCGCGACCATCAAGTACCTGGTCAAGCTGCACGCCGGCGAGACCGAGACGATCGGCGAGTCGGGCCGGTCCATCGTCGTCGAGACCGACGACATCGACCACTTCGGCAACCGTCGTCTGCGTAACGTGGGCGAGCTCATCCAGAACCAGGTCCGTACGGGTCTCGCCCGTATGGAGCGTGTCGTGCGTGAGCGCATGACCACCCAGGACGTCGAGGCGATCACGCCGCAGACCCTGATCAACATCCGGCCGGTCGTCGCCTCCATCAAGGAGTTCTTCGGCACCAGCCAGCTGTCGCAGTTCATGGACCAGAACAACCCGCTCTCGGGGCTCACCCACAAGCGCCGTCTGTCGGCGCTCGGCCCGGGTGGTCTCTCGCGTGAGCGGGCCGGCTTCGAGGTCCGTGACGTGCACCCCTCGCACTACGGCCGCATGTGCCCGATCGAGACCCCCGAAGGCCCGAACATCGGTCTGATCGGCTCGCTCGCCTCCTACGGCCGCGTCAACGCGTTCGGTTTCGTCGAGACCCCGTACCGCAAGGTCATCGACGGCCGGGTCAGCGACGACGTCGACTACCTGACCGCCGACGAGGAGGACCGCTTCGTCATCGCGCAGGCCAACGCCGTGCTGACCGACGACATGCTGTTCGCCGAGAACCGCGTCCTGGTCCGCCGCCGTGGCGGAGAGGTCGACTACGTGCCCGGCACGGACGTCGACTACATGGACGTCTCGCCGCGCCAGATGGTGTCCGTCGCGACCGCGATGATCCCCTTCCTGGAGCACGACGACGCCAACCGTGCCCTCATGGGCGCGAACATGATGCGTCAGGCCGTCCCGCTGATCAAGGCGGAGGCCCCGCTCGTCGGTACCGGCATGGAGTACCGCTGTGCCACCGACGCCGGCGACGTCATCAAGGCGGAGAAGGACGGTGTCATCCAGGAGGTCTCGGCCGACTACGTCACCGTCACCAACGACGACGGCACGTACACCACGTACCGCGTCGCCAAGTTCTCCCGCTCCAACCAGGGCACCTCCGTCAACCAGAAGGTGGTCGTCTCCGAGGGTGACCGCGTCATCGAGGGCCAGGTCCTCGCCGACGGTCCCGCCACGGAGAACGGCGAGATGGCGCTGGGCAAGAACCTGCTCGTCGCGTTCATGCCCTGGGAAGGTCACAACTACGAGGACGCGATCATCCTGTCGCAGCGCCTCGTGCAGGACGACGTCCTCTCCTCGATCCACATCGAGGAGCACGAGGTCGACGCCCGTGACACCAAGCTGGGCCCCGAGGAGATCACCCGGGACATCCCGAACGTCTCCGAAGAGGTCCTCGCCGACCTCGACGAGCGCGGCATCATCCGGATCGGTGCCGAGGTCGTCGCCGGCGACATCCTCGTCGGCAAGGTCA
Organism: Streptomyces uncialis; assembly: GCF_001905345.1. Classification (GTDB taxonomy): domain Bacteria; phylum Actinomycetota; class Actinomycetes; order Streptomycetales; family Streptomycetaceae; genus Streptomyces; species Streptomyces uncialis. The sequence goes on along the minus strand of NZ_LFBV01000008.1, from coordinate 213,010 downwards.
CGCCCAAGGGCGAGACCGAGCTGACCCCCGAGGAGCGGCTGCTGCGCGCGATCTTCGGTGAGAAGGCCCGTGAGGTCCGTGACACCTCGCTGAAGGTGCCCCACGGCGAGATCGGCAAGGTCATCGGCGTCCGCGTCTTCGACCGTGAGGAAGGCGACGAGCTCCCGCCCGGCGTCAACCAGCTGGTCCGGGTCTACGTCGCCCAGAAGCGGAAGATCACGGACGGCGACAAGCTCGCCGGACGCCACGGCAACAAGGGCGTCATCTCCAAGATCCTCCCGATCGAGGACATGCCGTTCATGGAGGACGGCACCCCGGTCGACATCATCCTCAACCCGCTCGGTGTCCCGTCCCGGATGAACCCCGGACAGGTCCTGGAGATCCATCTCGGCTGGCTCGCCAGCCAGGGCTGGGACGTCTCCGGTCTCGCCGACGACTGGGCGCAGCGCCTCCAGGCCATCGAGGCCGACCAGGTCGCCCCGCGCACCAACGTCGCCACGCCCGTCTTCGACGGCGCCCGCGAGGACGAGCTGGCGGGTCTGCTGGAGCACACCATCCCGAACCGCGACGGCGACCGCATGGTCCAGCCCACCGGCAAGGCGAACCTGTACGACGGCCGCTCCGGCGAGCCGTTCCCGGAGCCGGTCTCGGTCGGCTACATGTACATCCTCAAGCTCCACCACCTGGTCGACGACAAGCTTCACGCCCGGTCGACCGGTCCGTACTCGATGATCACCCAGCAGCCGCTGGGTGGTAAGGCCCAGTTCGGTGGCCAGCGCTTCGGAGAGATGGAGGTGTGGGCGCTGGAGGCATACGGCGCCGCCTACGCCCTCCAGGAGCTGCTCACCATCAAGTCCGACGACGTGACCGGCCGCGTGAAGGTCTACGAGGCGATCGTCAAGGGCGAGAACATCCCCGAGCCCGGCATCCCCGAGTCCTTCAAGGTGCTCATCAAGGAGATGCAGTCCCTGTGCCTCAACGTGGAGGTGCTGTCCTCGGACGGTATGTCCATCGAGATGCGCGACACCGACGAGGACGTCTTCCGCGCAGCGGAAGAGCTCGGCATCGACCTGTCCCGGCGCGAGCCGAGCAGCGTCGAAGAGGTCTGACGGGTCCGGCCGGGATCACCTCCAGGTGATCCCGGCCGCAGCCCCGGACCCCGTACAGACCACGAGAGACACAACCCTGAGAGGGATTGACGCATAGTGCTCGACGTCAACTTCTTCGACGAGCTTCGGATCGGCCTGGCCACCGCTGACGACATTCGGCAGTGGAGCCACGGAGAGGTCAAGAAGCCCGAGACGATCAACTACCGCACGCTCAAGCCCGAGAAGGACGGACTCTTCTGCGAGAAGATCTTCGGTCCGACCCGGGACTGGGAGTGCTACTGCGGTAAGTACAAGCGTGTCCGCTTCAAGGGCATCATCTGTGAGCGCTGTGGCGTCGAGGTCACCCGCGCCAAGGTGCGACGTGAGCGGATGGGCCACATCGAGCTCGCCGCGCCCGTCACCCACATCTGGTACTTCAAGGGCGTTCCCTCACGCCTCGGCTACCTCCTGGACCTCGCGCCGAAGGACCTGGAGAAGGTCATCTACTTCGCCGCGTACATGATCACGTACGTGGACGACGAGCGCCGCACCCGGGACCTGCCCTCGCTGGAGGCGCATGTCTCCGTCGAGCGCCAGCAGATCGAGAACCGCCGCGACTCCGACCTCGAAGCCCGCGCCAAGAAGCTGGAAGGCGACCTGGGCGAGCTGGAGGCCGAGGGCGCCAAGGCCGATGTGCGCCGCAAGGTGCGCGAGGGTGCCGAGCGTGAGATGAAGCAGCTCCGCGACCGCGCCCAGCGCGAGATCGACCGCCTCGACGAGGTGTGGAGCCGCTTCAAGAACCTCAAGGTCCAGGACCTGGAGGGCGACGAGCTGCTCTACCGCGAGCTGCGTGACCGCTTCGGCACGTACTTCGACGGCTCGATGGGCGCCGCCGCGCTCCAGAAGCGCCTGGAGTCCTTCGACCTGGAGGAGGAGGCCGAGCGCCTCCGCGAGATCATCCGCACCGGCAAGGGCCAGAAGAAGACCCGTGCCCTCAAGCGGCTGAAGGTCGTCTCCGCGTTCCTCCAGACCAGCAACAGCCCCAAGGGCATGGTCCTGGACTGCGTCCCGGTCATCCCGCCGGACCTGCGTCCGATGGTGCAGCTGGACGGTGGCCGCTTCGCGACCTCCGACCTGAACGACCTGTACCGCCGTGTCATCAACCGGAACAACCGCCTGAAGCGGCTTCTCGACCTCGGCGCGCCCGAGATCATCGTGAACAACGAGAAGCGGATGCTCCAGGAGGCCGTCGACGCGCTGTTCGACAACGGCCGCCGCGGCCGTCCGGTCACCGGACCGGGCAACCGTCCGCTGAAGTCGCTGTCCGACATGCTCAAGGGCAAGCAGGGCCGATTCCGGCAGAACCTGCTCGGCAAGCGGGTCGACTACTCGGCGCGTTCCGTCATCGTCGTCGGCCCGCAGCTCAAGCTGCACCAGTGCGGTCTGCCCAAGGCCATGGCGCTGGAGCTCTTCAAGCCGTTCGTGATGAAGCGCTTGGTGGACCTGAACCACGCGCAGAACATCAAGTCGGCCAAGCGCATGGTCGAGCGTGGCCGCACCGTCGTGTACGACGTCCTCGAAGAGGTCATCGCCGAGCACCCGGTGCTGCTGAACCGCGCCCCGACCCTGCACCGTCTGGGTATCCAGGCGTTCGAGCCGCAGCTCGTCGAGGGCAAGGCCATCCAGATCCACCCGCTCGTCTGCACCGCGTTCAACGCGGACTTCGACGGTGACCAGATGGCCGTGCACCTTCCGCTGTCCGCGGAGGCGCAGGCCGAGGCCCGCATCCTGATGCTGTCCTCGAACAACATCCTGAAGCCCGCCGACGGCCGCCCGGTCACGATGCCGACCCAGGACATGGTCCTCGGTCTGTTCTTCCTGACCACCGACGGCGAGATGCGCAACGTCAAGGGCGAGGAGCGTTCCTTCGCGTCCGTGGCGGAGGCCATCATGGCCTTCGACGCCGGCGAGCTGTCGCTCCAGTCCCGGGTCGACATCCGCTTCCCGGTGGGCACCATCCCGCCGCGCGGCTGGACCCCGCCCGCCGACGAGGCCGGTCCTGACGGCTTCGGTGGCGAGTGGCAGCCCGGTGACACCTTCCGGCTGCGGACGACCCTGGGCCGCGCGCTCTTCAACGAGCTGCTGCCCGAGGACTACCCGTTCGTCGACTACGAGGTCGGCAAGAAGCAGCTCTCGGAGATCGTCAACGATCTCGCCGAGCGCTACCCCAAGGTCATCGTGGCGGCGACGCTCGACAACCTGAAGGCGTCCGGCTTCTACTGGGCCACCCGCTCCGGTGTCACCGTCGCCATCTCCGACGTGGTCGTTCCCGAGGCCAAGAAGGAGATCGTCAAGGGCTACGAGGCCCAGGACGAGAAGGTCCAGAAGCAGTACGAGCGCGGTCTGATCACCAAGGACGAGCGCACGCAGGAGCTCATCGCGATCTGGACCAAGGCGACCAACGAGGTCGCCGAGGCGATGAACGACAACTTCCCGAAGACGAACCCGATCTTCATGATGGTGAACTCGGGCGCGCGCGGAAACATGATGCAGATGCGTCAGATCGCCGGTATGCGTGGTCTGGTGTCGAACGCCAAGAACGAGACCATCCCGCGGCCCATCAAGGCGTCGTTCCGTGAGGGTCTGTCCGTGCTGGAGTACTTCATCTCCACGCACGGTGCCCGTAAGGGTCTGGCGGACACCGCCCTGCGTACCGCCGACTCGGGTTACCTCACCCGTCGTCTGGTCGACGTCTCGCAGGACGTCATCATCCGCGAGGAGGACTGCGGCACCGACCGCGGCCTGCGCCTCGGTATCGCCGAGCGCGGTGCGGACGGTGTGCTGCGCAAGACGGAGAACGTCGAGACCAGCGTGTACGCGCGCTGCCTCGCCGAGGACATCGTCGTCGACGGCAAGGTGCTCGCCCCGGCGGGTACCGACCTCGGTGACGTCCTCATCGACGAGGTCGTCCGCTACGGCATCGTGGAGGTCAAGACCCGTTCGGTCCTGACCTGCGAGTCCGCCGTCGGCACCTGCGCCATGTGCTACGGCCGCTCCCTGGCCACCGGCAAGCTGGTCGACATCGGTGAGGCGGTCGGCATCATCGCCGCCCAGTCCATCGGTGAGCCCGGCACCCAGCTGACGATGCGTACCTTCCACACCGGTGGTGTGGCCGGTGACGACATCACCCAGGGTCTGCCGCGAGTCGTCGAGCTCTTCGAGGCCCGTACGCCCAAGGGTGTCGCCCCGATCTCGGAGGCGGCCGGCCGCATCCGTATCGAGGAGACCGAGAAGACGAAGAAGATCGTCGTCACCCCGGACGACGGCAGCGAGGAGACGGCGTTCCCGATCTCCAAGCGGTCGCGCGTACTGGTCGGCGAGGGCGATCACGTCGAGGTGGGCCAGAAGCTCATCGTGGGTGCCACCAACCCGCACGACGTGCTGCGCATCCTCGGTCAGCGTGCCGTCCAGATCCACCTGGTCGGAGAGGTCCAGCGGGTGTACAACTCGCAGGGTGTGTCGATCCACGACAAGCACATCGAGATCATCATCCGGCAGATGCTGCGCCGGGTGACGATCATCGAGTCGGGCGACGCGGAGCTGCTGCCCGGCGAGCTGGTCGAGCGTTCGAAGTTCGAGACCGAGAACCGCCGTGTGGTCCAGGAGGGTGGTCACCCGGCGTCCGGGCGTCCGCAGCTCATGGGTATCACCAAGGCGTCGCTCGCGACCGAGTCGTGGCTGTCCGCGGCCTCCTTCCAGGAGACGACCAGGGTTCTGACGGACGCGGCGATCAACGCCAAGTCCGACTCCCTGATCGGCCTCAAGGAGAACGTCATCATCGGTAAGCTCATCCCGGCCGGTACGGGTCTGTCCCGCTACCGCAACATCCGGGTCGAGCCGACCGAGGAGGCGAAGGCCGCGATGTACTCGGCCGTCGGGTACGACGACATCGACTACTCGCCGTTCGGTACGGGGTCCGGCCAGGCCGTTCCCCTGGAGGACTACGACTACGGTCCGTACAACCAGTAGTCCGGCCCGCGTACGCGCTCACGTGTGCGCGTAGGTCGTCGGAGGGCGGTCACCCCCTGGGGTGGCCGCCCTTCCGCCTTTGCCGGGCCCTGGGTGCTTCCCCGGCGGCTGTACCTGTACCTGTGCGGGTGCGGGCCGCTCGTGGGTGCGCGGTTGCCCGTGCGCTTTCGGGGGCCTGTGGCCGTACTCGTTCGGGTGCGGCTGGGCGGGGGGCCCCGGAAGTGGACACAGGGTGGTGCCACGGGGACTCAGGGTGCGAGTACAAGGGGTCCGACCAATATCATTTTGACCGGGCTGTGTACGGTCGGTACGCTCAGACCTTGTGCCTGGGGTGTGCCCTGGCCCTTGTGCGTGTCCTCAACCGTACGAGGTGCCGTGAGCGGCCACCGCAATTCGTGCAGTTCCCGCCACAAGGGCGGGGGCCGCCGCATTCGACACACCCGACCGCGTGGGTCGGCGATGTTCCAGGTTAGCTCCATGATCGGCACACAGAAACCGGAGAAGTAGTGCCTACGATCCAGCAGCTGGTCCGAAAGGGCCGGCAGGACAAGGTCGAGAAGAACAAGACGCCCGCACTGGACGGTTCCCCCCAGCGCCGCGGCGTCTGCACGCGCGTGTTCACGACCACCCCGAAGAAGCCGAACTCGGCCCTGCGTAAGGTCGCGCGTGTGCGTCTGACCTCCGGCATCGAGGTCACGGCCTACATCCCGGGTGAGGGACACAACCTCCAGGAGCACTCCATCGTGCTCGTGCGCGGCGGCCGTGTGAAGGACCTGCCGGGTGTTCGCTACAAGATCATCCGCGGTTCCCTCGACACCCAGGGTGTCAAGAACCGCAAGCAGGCCCGCAGCCGCTACGGCGCCAAGAAGGAGAAGTAAGAATGCCTCGTAAGGGCCCCGCCCCGAAGCGCCCGGTCATCATCGACCCGGTCTACGGTTCTCCTCTGGTGACCTCCCTCATCAACAAGGTGCTGCTGAACGGCAAGCGCTCCACCGCCGAGCGCATCGTGTACGGCGCCATGGAGGGCCTGCGCGACAAGACCGGTAACGACCCGGTCATCACGCTCAAGCGCGCGCTGGAGAACATCAAGCCCACCCTTGAGGTCAAGTCCCGCCGTGTCGGTGGAGCGACCTACCAGGTTCCGATCGAGGTCAAGCCCGGCCGCGCCAACACCCTGGCGCTGCGCTGGCTCGTCGGTTACTCCCGCGCCCGTCGCGAGAAGACGATGACCGAGCGGCTGCTGAACGAGCTCCTCGACGCCTCCAACGGCCTCGGTGCCGCTGTGAAGAAGCGTGAGGACACTCACAAGATGGCCGAGTCCAACAAGGCCTTCGCTCACTACCGCTGGTAGTCACTACCCCATCGAGAGACCGAGAGAAGACTGAGCCTTATGGCTACCACTTCGCTTGACCTGGCCAAGGTGCGCAACATCGGCATCATGGCTCACATCGACGCGGGCAAGACGACGACCACCGAGCGGATCCTGTACTACACCGGCGTCTCGTACAAGATCGGTGAGGTCCACGACGGTGCTGCCACCATGGACTGGATGGAGCAGGAGCAGGAGCGTGGCATCACGATCACCTCTGCTGCCACCACCTGTCACTGGCCGCTTGAGGACGTCGATCACACCATCAACATCATCGACACCCCGGGTCACGTCGACTTCACCGTCGAGGTAGAGCGCTCGCTGCGCGTCCTCGACGGCGCTGTCACCGTGTTCGACGGTGTCGCCGGTGTCGAGCCCCAGTCCGAGACGGTTTGGCGTCAGGCGGACCGCTACGGCGTTCCGCGTATCTGCTTCGTCAACAAGCTGGACCGCACGGGTGCCGAGTTCCACCGCTGCGTCGACATGATCGTGGACCGCCTCGGTGCGGTTCCGATCGTCATGCAGCTCCCCATCGGCGCCGAGGCCGACTTCCAGGGCGTCGTGGACCTGGTCCGCATGAAGGCGCTCGTGTGGTCCGCCGAGACCGCGCTCGGCGAGGCGTACGACGTCGTGGACATCCCGGCCACGCACACCGAGACGGCCGACGAGTGGCGCGGCAAGCTGCTGGAGACCGTTTCCGAGAACGACGACGCCATGATGGAGCTGTACCTGGAGGGCACCGAGCCCACCGAGGAGCAGCTGTACGCGGCGATCCGCCGGATCACGATCGCCTCCGGCAAGGGTGACGGCGCGACCATCACCCCCGTGTTCTGCGGTACCGCGTTCAAGAACAAGGGCGTCCAGCCCCTGCTCGACGCCGTGGTGCGCTACCTCCCGTCCCCGCTCGACATCGAGGCCATCGAAGGCCACTCGGTGAACGACCCGGACGAGATCATCCGCCGCAAGCCGTCGGTCGACGAGCCGCTGGCCGCTCTCGCGTTCAAGATCGCGAGCGACCCGCACCTCGGCAAGCTGACGTTCGTCCGCGTGTACTCCGGGCGTCTGGAGTCGGGTTCTCAGGTGCAGAACTCGGTGAAGGGCCGCAAGGAGCGCATCGGCAAGATCTACCGGATGCACGCCAACAAGCGTGAGGAGATCGAGTCGGTGGGTGCCGGTGACATCGTCGCCGTCATGGGTCTGAAGCAGACCACCACCGGTGAGACCCTCGCCGACCCGGCGAACCCGGTCATCCTTGAGTCCATGGACTTCCCGGCCCCGGTGATCGAGGTCGCCATCGAGCCGAAGTCCAAGGGCGACCAGGAGAAGCTGGGTGTCGCCATCCAGCGCCTGGCCGAGGAGGACCCGTCCTTCCGCGTCAAGACCGACGAGGAGACGGGCCAGACCATCATCGCGGGTATGGGCGAGCTGCACCTCGACGTGCTGGTCGACCGTATGCGCCGTGAGTTCAAGGTCGAGGCCAACGTCGGCAAGCCGCAGGTGGCCTACCGCGAGACGCTCCGCAAGGGTGTCGAGCGGCTGGACTACACCCACAAGAAGCAGACCGGTGGTTCCGGTCAGTTCGCGAAGGTGCAGATCGCGCTGGAGCCGCTTGAGGGTGACGGCTACGAGTTCGTCAACAAGGTCACCGGTGGCCGTATCCCCCGGGAGTACATCCCCTCGGTGGACGCGGGCTGCCAGGAGGCCATGGAGTTCGGCGTGCTCGCCGGCTACCCCCTCACGGGTGTCCGGGTGCTCCTCCTCGACGGTTCCTACCACGAGGTCGACTCCTCCGAGATGGCCTTCAAGATCGCCGGTTCCATGGCCTTCAAGGAGGCCGCCCGCAAGGCCAGCCCGGCCCTGCTGGAGCCGATGATGAAGGTCGAGGTGACGACGCCCGAGGACTACATGGGTGACGTCATCGGTGACATCAACTCCCGTCGCGGTCAGATCCAGTCCATGGAAGACCGTCACGGTGCCAAGCTCGTCACGGGCCTGGTCCCGCTGTCGGAGATGTTCGGCTACGTCGGCGACCTCCGCAGCAAGACATCGGGTCGCGCGAGCTACTCGATGCAGTTCGACTCCTACGCCGAGGTTCCCCGGAACGTCGCCGAGGAGATCATCGCGAAGGCCAAGGGCGAGTAACTCAACCGAGTACACGCTTTAGGCTTGACTCCGGAGCCACCAGGGTGTCCGCCGCAGCCACGGCGGGCGCCCCCGGCCCCGGACTATCCAGCAAAGATCACCTGGCGCCGATGAAGTAAGGCGTACAGAACCACTCCCCAGGAGGACCCCAGTGGCGAAGGCGAAGTTCGAGCGGACTAAGCCGCACGTCAACATCGGCACCATCGGTCACATCGACCACGGTAAGACGACCCTCACGGCCGCCATTACCAAGGTGCTGCACGACGCGTACCCGGACCTGAACGAGGCCTCGGCCTTCGACCAGATCGACAAGGCTCCCGAGGAGCGCCAGCGCGGTATCACGATCTCCATCGCGCACGTCGAGTACCAGACGGAGACGCGCCACTACGCCCACGTCGACTGCCCCGGTCACGCGGACTACATCAAGAACATGATCACCGGTGCCGCGCAGATGGATGGCGCGATCCTCGTGGTCGCCGCCACCGACGGCCCGATGCCGCAGACCAAGGAGCACGTGCTCCTGGCCCGCCAGGTCGGCGTTCCGTACATCGTCGTCGCGCTGAACAAGGCCGACATGGTGGACGACGAGGAGATCCTTGAGCTCGTCGAGCTCGAGGTCCGCGAGCTGCTCTCCGAGTACGAGTTCCCGGGCGACGACCTTCCGGTCGTCAAGGTCTCGGCGCTCAAGGCCCTTGAGGGCGACAAGGAGTGGGGCCAGACCGTCCTCGACCTGATGAAGGCCGTCGACGATTTCATCCCGCAGCCCGAGCGTGACGTCGACAAGCCGTTCCTGATGCCGATCGAGGACGTCTTCACGATCACCGGTCGTGGCACGGTCGTCACCGGCCGTATCGAGCGTGGCGTCCTCAAGGTCAACGAGACCGTCGACATCGTCGGTATCAAGACCGAGAAGACCACCACCACGGTCACCGGCATCGAGATGTTCCGCAAGCTGCTCGATGAGGGCCAGGCCGGTGAGAACGTCGGTCTGCTTCTTCGTGGCATCAAGCGCGAGGACGTCGAGCGCGGCCAGGTCATCATCAAGCCGGGCTCGGTCACCCCGCACACCGAGTTCGAGGCGCAGGCGTACATCCTGTCGAAGGACGAGGGTGGCCGTCACACTCCGTTCTTCAACAACTACCGCCCGCAGTTCTACTTCCGTACGACTGACGTGACCGGCGTCGTGACCCTCCCCGAGGGCACGGAGATGGTCATGCCGGGTGACAACACCCAGATGACGGTGACGCTCATCCAGCCCGTCGCCATGGAAGAGGGCCTGAAGTTCGCCATCCGTGAGGGTGGCCGGACCGTCGGCGCCGGCCAGGTCGTCAAGATCAACAAGTGACCTGACACGCGCGCTGCGGCGCAACGTGGGACCCGTACGACCCAGGTGGTCGTACGGGTCCTTTGTTTTCCCGGGGGTCGGCGGGTCGCCTTCGCTTGCGCTTTTGAGGTCTGTCCGGGTGGGGGTACTTCGTTGCTGTGCCGTCGCTCGTCGTTTTTGCGCAGTTCCCCGCGCCCCTTTGAGGCGCGTTCTGTTTGTTCTTCGGGTCGGTGCCGGTCGGGATTCTCCGTCCTCGCTCCAACGCGCTCGGCCGAACGTCCTGTGACTGTTCCGGGGCGTCGGAGTCTGCGGGCAGAGATTCCCGCCCACCCCCTCCCGTAGCCGGGCGAGTGCACGGGGAGGGGGGCAACCCCGGCCCCGGTTGCTGACAGCCCGCAGTCCGACCCCGCCCGCAGACTGAGAACAGCCCCAGGTGGGCGCCCCTTCAGGGGCGCGGGGAACTGCGCATCCCACGAGCGACCCGCACAGGGGCGAGTGCGCTCAGCCGGACAGACCTCGGAGGCGCAAGCGAAGGCGGCCTGCACAGGGGCGAGTGGGCTCAGGTGGCGTAGAGCGGCAGGTTCTCGGTGGAGATGGTCCAGTCCGCGATCGTCACGTCCTCGCCGTACACGAAGTCCTTGCGGGTCGCGTAGCGCGGGCCCTCCGGGGTCGGGTGGATGTCCGTGAAGACGGCACCGGAGCCCGTACGGGGGTCGAACACCGCGTAGACGGGGACACCGAGCAACGGGTAGTCGCGCAGCTTGCCCACCCAGTCGTTGTCGGGGTTGGAACGGGAGACGACCTCGACGGCGGCGAGGAGGGTGCGGGGGTCGAACGCACCGTCCCCCTCCATATCGGCAAGCGCGATGACGATGACGTCAGGCTGGCGCATGACGCCTTCTGCGGTGTTCTCCACGTCGGATGTCCCGGTATGGGCCAGCAGTGAATCCGGCATCCTTCGTTCGAGACGCCTGCTGACCTGGGCCGCTGTCAGCTCGTGGGGTTTTCCCGGAGCCATCATGTCGTGGACGATTCCTTCCTTGGTGATCTCCAGCTTGCCGGGCACGCTTCCCTGCATCTGGTCGACAACGTCGCGCATCGCCTCGAAGCGAAGAGCGTCACGCTGTGCCTCGTCCGGTGCGACGGTCATGTCTCTTGCTCCTTGTCCGGGCGCGTGGAGGATCGTCGTTCCCATGCTAGGCGTCGACCGTGCCGGGAACGCGGTCCGTGGCGCAGGTCCGTTGTGCCGCACAGTCGCGCTGGCGTTCCCGGCATCAGCTCTCGTACGGCGGGGGCGGCTCGTCGGTGAGCAGATCGGCCTCGCTGGTGGCCGCGCGTGACTTGATGAGCCACCGGCTGAAGGTGTCGGCGCTCATGTCGGATGCGATTCGCGTCCGGGCCTCCGTCGATGTGACGACACCTCGTGCCTCCAGTACGGAGAAGACTGCGGCTGCCAGCCCTTGCTCGTGGCCCGCTCCGTGGATCTCCTTGTATCCGTCCGCGTAGCCCCTCAGGTAGGACTGCTCGACGATCGTTCCCCGGCCGGGGAAGTAGGTGCCCGCGTTCAGCAACGGGCATTCGGGGCGGGGTGCCGGGCGGTCAGCCACGTGGTCGTTCCTTTGTCCGGGTGTGGGGCGATTGTGAGGGCGGGGCGGCAGTCCCCGCAGTGGCCCGGGGTTCGGGAGCGGAAGGCTCGGTCGCAGGTGTCGCAGGTCTGGAGTGGGGGCGGGGGCGGCGGGCCTTGGCGCTGGGTGGGGAGGGGCGGGGGGAGAAGGGTGGTCAGGCGGTAGGCGAGGAACGCGGCGGGGCTGTGCAGGCGGTCCGGGGGGAGGCCCGTGGTCAGGGCCGCGCGGACCGCGTCCGGGTGCGTGCCGCGCTCCAGCCAGGCCGCTACGGCCGGGGCGAGCCGTCGTACGTCGCGTTCCGCGAGGGTCAGACGGGGGTCCGCGGTGCGCAGCGACGCGAGCAGGTCGGCCGCTCTGCTGTGCAGCTCCGGGGCATGGGCCGTGGGGGACGGGAACGGGGGCTGCGGTTTCTTCGGGGGCGGCGGTCCGGTGCTCCGGGGCGCGGTGCTCTGCGGGGTGGTGCTCTGCGGGGTGGCGTGCCGTGGTGCGGGGGGCGGGGCTTCGTGGTCCGGCTGGGTGCGGGACGTTGCCGGGTCCTCGTACGCGTACGTGAGGGTCACCCAGGTGCCGTTCGGGAGGTGCTTGCGTACCCGTTCGATGTAACCGTGCCTCTCCAGTTCCCGCAGGGCTCCCGCGATCCGGTCGCGGCCCTCCGGGAAGCGGCTGGCGAGGCTGCGGATGTCGACGGGGGTGCCGTCCGGCACGGAGAGGATGTACGCGGCGAGGCCGATCGCCGTGCAGGACAGGGCGCGGTGCCTGGTGAGGTGATGACCCAGGTGGGTGTGGTCCGGGTTCGAATTCGCGTTCCGGTGCGGGCCGGTTTCGTCGGCCGGGCGGGGGCCTGTGACCCGGATGACTCCGTGGGGGGTTTCCGGAACGCAGGATGGGCGGGGCGAGGGGGCGTTAAGCTTCGTGTCAGCCATGTGGGAAGGGTTAGCTTCTTTGCTTGGTGAGGCCCTCGTTCGGGATGCCAGTCCCGGCCGGGGGCCGATGCATGTACCGGTGCACATGCGGGAGTTGTCATGCGTTTGCGATGGCACTCTCTCCGAAAATCGGACCGGGAGCGAACTCTCCCTGAAGCAATCACCCGAACGGGCTAACGCTGCGGTGGTTGCTGTCCGGTGGGGTGAGGTGGGGTGGGGTATTCGCCTTCAACTACCGGGAACTACGGGGGGGGTTACCGCCTGTGGTTCCGAAGGTCGGGGACCCGGCCTCCGGTGCGGAACCCCCGGGGACCGGGCGGGTGCGGAGCCAGTACGAGCGGGCGGCGAGGGCCAGCGCCACCCCGTACACGGCGAACGCGGACAGGCCGACCCAGGCGACCAGCAGCGTGTCCTCCGGGGTGGGGAAGTCGCCCCGGCGCATCGTCACCACGTCCGCCGTCGCCAGGGCGCAGTACCCGAGTCCGAGCATCCCGTACGGCAGGAGCGTGGCCGCTCCGATCAGGGCCGGGGCCAGCGGGAGCGGGCGCGGGACGCGGCGGCCGCGCAGGAACGTCGTCCAGCGGGGGAAGACCTGGCCCCAGGGGCGGACCAGCCCCCACAGCAGGAACACTCCCAGGGCGGCGAGCAGCACGGTGGCGTCCAGGCCCCAGGACTCCAGGGTGAGCCAGAGGTCCGGGACGCCGTTGCGTTCGGAGGTGGCGCGCATCTCGGCGCCGGTCATTCCGGCGAAGGTGCCGCCGAGTGCCCAGTTGAGTTTCATCGCGATGTAGGGGAGGAAGGCCACCGTCCCCACGCAGGCGGTGAGTTGGAGCGGGCGTGGTGCGGCGGCGGGGGGCGGTGGGGTGGTCGTCCCGTCGGTCGGAGGCCGTCCGGCCCGTGCGGTGGCGGTGAGCAGGAGTACTCCGGCCGCCGCGAGCGCGTGGTTCGCGGCGGCGGGCCAACTGTCCACGCCCTGGCCGAACATCAGCGTGATCACGTCCATCAGCAGGCTGAACGCCGCGATCGCCGTGAGTCCGGCGAGTGCCCGGAGCGCGGCGCCCAGTGGTCGTCGGGGGCCGAGACGGGTGACGGCCGCGCAGGTCGCTGTCGCCAGGGCGCCCAGCGCGGCGACCGCCCAGCCCAGGGCCGGGGGGCCCGGGTCCGGCCCCAGTTGGAACAGCGGGGTCCCGCTCAGCGCACCGGCCAGCCCGAGGGCGGTGTACGCCACCGCCCAGCACAGCGCCGCCCGGCCGGCCCACTCCGTGGGGCGGGGCACTCTCTTCGTCCTCGCGACATCCGTCATGCTCCGAACGTCCCATCGACCGCGATCGCCGGGCGTCGCCCCGCGGTCCCGATCGCCTCCCCCGGTGGGGTGAGGGCGGGTACGGACCCAGGTATGAGTGGGGTGACTTGGGTGACCTCCCTCAGAGGTCCGCCAGGGGCACCTCCGCCCAGACGGTCTTCCCGGGTGGTGGTCCGGGTGTGACGCCCCAGCGTTCCGCCAGGGCCCCCACGAGCAGCAGTCCGCGTCCCGACTCGGCGTCCGCCGCCGGGAGCCCGGCGCCCGGCATCCGGTCACCGGCGCTGTCGCTCACCTCGATCCGGAGCGCCGTGTCCGTGACGCTGAGCGAGAGCCGGAAGCCCGTACGCCGGTCGCTGCCGTGGAGCGCGGCATTGGCGGCGAGTTCCGCGACGACGAGTGCCGCCGGGTCCAGGGGCAGCCCCCAGGCCCGCAGCCTGCATTCCGCGAGCAGCCGGGCGAGACGGGCGCCCACGCGGGTCGAGGACAGCTCGGTCTCGAACGTGCGGGTGGGGGTGTGGTGGGGGTGGGGGCGGTTGCGGGGGTGGGGAGTTCGGAGAGTTCTTGGTTCACATCACTCAATGTCGCCGTACGCGTTCGGCCTGTTGAGCGACTTGGGGACTACGTACGGTGACTGTCCGGGCTTTGTCCGGGGGTGTCCCGGCTGTCCGGGGCGGGCGGTATGGGGCAGCGAGGCGGTGGCGGTGGCGTCAGGCGGACTTGCGTAGTTCGTCGGTGGTGACGATCCGGAGGAACGGGGGGATGGTGGCGGCGACCGCGGCGGCGAAGACGAGGAAGGCGACCCGGGTCCCGAACGCTTCGGCGAGGACGCCGATCAGGCCCGCTCCTATCGGCATTCCGCCCCAGCCGATGAGCCGGGCGGCGCTGCTGTAGCGGCCCATGAGGGCGTCGGGCACGGTGTTCTGGGCGATGAGGCGTGAGTTGACCGTCCAGAGGGTGCCGCCCATCCCGCCGAGGAACGCCGCGGTGGCGACCGCCCAGACCTGGGTGGTGAGCACGGGGACGGCCATCATCGCCAGGGTTCCGAGCAGGTCGGCGAACATCGCCCAGCGGCGTCCGAGCAGCCGGTTGATCCGGGTGACGGCGAGTGTGCCCGCCAGCCCGCCGACGCCGAGCGCGCTGAGCACGATGCCGTACTGCCGCGCGTCCAGGCCCATCGTCTCCTTCGCGACCAGGGGCATCAGGGCCAGCCACGCGCCCCAGCTCGCGCCGAGGACGGTCAGGATGAGGGTCGTTGTGCGGAGCAGGCGGTGGTGCCAGAGGTAGCGGAGTCCTTCGGTGAACTCCCGGGCCCTGGGTGCTCTGCCGGTCCGCGGTGCTGTCCCGGTCCCGGTGCCTGTCTCGGTCCCCGTCCCCGTCCCCGTCTCGGTCCCGGTCCCCGTCCCGGGTTCCGTGGGCGCCTCGTCCTTGGTGGTGCGCACGGCGCGGAAGCGGCCGGTGAGCAGGAGCAGGAGGAGGGCCGCGGCGAGGTAGGCGACCCAGGTGGAGCCGAGCGCGATACCGGTTCCGGCGGTGAGGAGCAGTCCGCCGATCATCGGTCCGCAGAACTCGTTGGCGGCGGTCTCGACCCCGGCGATCCACGCGTTCGCGCGTTCCCGTTCCGCGCGCGGCACGAGTGCGGGGATCAGCGCGGTCTCCGAGGTCTGGGCGATCACTTCCGCGGTGCCGAGGACCGCGCCGACGGCCGCCAGCGTCCCGATGGTCGTGCTGTCGCTGGTCACGGTCTGTATCAGCCAGCCGATCGCCAGCAGCCGTATCCCGCCTGCGAGCCAGAGCAGCCGGCGGCGGTCCGCGCGGTCGGCGAGGACTCCGGCGGGCAGCGAGACGAGCAGCCAGGGCAGCGTCAGGGCCAGCGCGACCGCCGCGACCTGGCCGGGGGAGTCGGTGATCCCGGTCGCCAGTACCGGCAGCGCGATCTTGATGATCCCGTCCGCGAGGTTGGTGACCGCGGTGAGGGCGAGCAGGACGACGGTGTTCCGTGTGCCGGGTGCGCCGGGTGCGCCGCGCGGATCGGGTGGATCGGATGCGGGGGCGGTTTCGGTCTTTTTGACGGGCCGGGTCCGGGTGCTCATGTCATGTGCCCTAACCGCCTAAGTGGTTTGACTGGTTAATTGTGCGAAGCCTGCCAGCCGGGGTTTCACCAGTCAACCCGTTAGACGGTTACTCTTGGGGAGTCCGGTTCCCCCTCCTGAAGGTCACCCATGCTCGAAGCACCGTCTTCGGCCCAGCTGGTCGAAGCCTTCGTCAACACCGTCGATGTGGAGCTCGGCACCGACGACCTCGCCGTGCCCGACCAGCTCCCCGCCTGGCTGGCGGAGCGGGGACTGCTCCCGTCCGGCACCCCGGTCACCACCGAGGAACACCAGCTCGCCCTGCGGCTGCGGGACGGCATCCGCGAGAACCTCGGCGTCCACACCGGCGACACCCCCGACCCGGGCCTGCTCCGGGACGCCGACGAAGTCCTCCGCCGCCTCCCTCTGGTCGCCACCCTGCGCCCCGGCAGCCGGGCCACGCTGGAACCGGCACCCGGACTCACCCCGGTCCGCCACGCCCTGGCCGCCCTCGCCGTCGCCTGGACCGAGCTCACGGTCACCGGCGAGGCCGCACGCCTCAAGCGCTGCGCCGAACACACCTGCGCCTGGGTCTTCTGGGACTCCTCCAAGAACCGCAGCCGCCGCTGGTGCTCCATGCGCGTCTGCGGCAACCGCACCAAGGCCCGCCGCTACGCGACGAAGCGGACTTCGGCACCTGGAACGGCTGGCTGAGCCGCGGGTACCTGTGCGGGTCCGCCGCCGAACTCCCCGCCGGTACGGGAGAGGCCCCCGTTCCGGTGGGTCCGCCCCTGGACGGGGCGAGTGCCGGGACGGGGGCCTTGGCGGGCCCGCCGGATCAGCTCGGGTTACTCATCGAGGTACAGAAGCGCCGTGATCGTCTTCTTGCACACGTCGCAGTGCATCGGAGCTTCGATGCTGGCCAGGTCGCACTCGATGGACGTGATGCGGTCCACCACGCCGGTCGAGACTTCGCCTCGCCACGCCACATGCCATCGCTCGGTGTTCTCCTGGAGCCGTGAGACATAGATCCGCGTCATCTCGTAGAACGCGCGGACGCCGTGTTCCTTCATGTAGCCCCAGTTGAACTCAAGGCTCCGGAGCACGACAGGGAACGGATGGAGTGCCTGCGTACGACCCCAGGTCTCCAGTACGTCCTGCACGTTGAGCTTGGCGGCCCGCTCGTCCAGCACACCCCACATACCGGACTCGTCGTAGTCGCTGAGTACCTGGTCGAGGATGCCCGCGCAGCGGCGCAGGTTCGCCTTCTTCGCTGTGAAGACCCGGGCGACCTCGCGGCGTGGCCCGTCCGCAGGCTCCTTGCGGGCATTTGTGATGGCTCGGGTCAGTTCTGTGCTGATAGCTGCCTCATCACAGAGGGAGTCTCCGAAGCTGAGCCAGGGGTCCGGGAACCCCCGCTCAGAGGTGACCTCGAAAATGCGATCGCCTTGCGTTCCCATCCGCTCCTCCTCGGAACGAGCCGACAGCGGAATGGGTCCGCTGCGCGTCAACTGGATGGTGTGCACCGCCGCGAAAGCTCCGCAGCGCTCTGATCGAACGGGACCTGGACCTGTTCGCCGCTTTCCATGTCCCGCAGCGTGACCGTTCCGGCTTCGCGCTCTGCGGCGCCGTAGATCACGCAGAAGCGGGCTCCCTGCTCACCGGCCCACTTCATCTGTTTGGCGAACTTCCCGCTCGACCCCAGGTAGACGCCCGTGCGGACCCCGGTGCGGCGGATCTCGGCGGCGAGGCGGAAGCTGTCGGCCGCCTGTTCCTCGCCCATGATCGTGACGGCCACGTCGATCTGCGAGTAGGCGGCTTCGTCGGCCTGTGCGATCAGGGGCAGGATGCGTTCGATGCCCAGGGAGCCGCCGCACGCGGGGGAGTCCTTGCCGCCGAGTCGGCCGATGAGGCCGTCGTACCGGCCGCCGGACGCGATCGACCCGGGCGTGCCCGGTGCGACCACCTCGAAGATGATCCCGGTGTAGTAGTCGAGCCCGCGCACGAGGTTGGGGGCGAAACCGATGCGCTCGGCCGGGATCGCACCCTCGGTGAGCTCCAGCAACCGGTCCACCTCGTCCAGCCCGGCCTGCCCGCCTTCGCTTGCCTTCAGCCGGCCCCGGATACGTGCGACGGAGTCGGCTGCGGTGAGGTCGTCGACCAGGCCCCGCGCCATCTCCGGGGACAGGCCACGGCCTGTCACCAGCTCGGTGACGACCGCTTCGGGGGACAGCTTGTCGAGCTTGTCGAGCGTGATCAGTGCGCCGGGGCCGAGCTCGTCCGGAACCTCGTACGCCTCAAGCAGCCCGAACAGCACGTGGCGGGAGTTCACCAGGAAACGGAACTCGGGAACGCCGAGTGCTTCGAGGGCGTCGTGCAGTGCCAGCACGACCTCGGCGTCCGACAACGGCGACGACGAGCCGACGATGTCCAGGTCGCACTGGACGAACTCGCGGAACCTCCCCTTGCCCGGCCGGTCCGCCCGCCACACGGGAGCGATGGCGTACCGCTTGTACGGGGACGGGAGCTGACTGCCGTACGCCGCTGCCGCGCGGGCCAGGGGAACCGTGAGGTCGTAGCGGAGGGCGAGATCGGCCTCGCCGGTGGCCTCATGCTCGCCGCGCCGCAGGATCTTGAAGACGAGCTTGTCGCCCTCGTCGCCGTACTTGCCGGTCAGGACGTCCAGCCGCTCGAACGCCGGGGTCTGGAGCGGCTGGAAGCCGTAGCGGGAGAAGACGGTGCGGATGGTCGAGAACGCGTGCTCGCGCCGCTCGAACTCGGCGGCGAGGAAATCACGCGTCCCGGACGCGGGCTCGAACTGCTTCGGGGAGGCCATGTGGTCATGCTTCCGGAAGCGGGCGTCCGTCGGCAAAACGCCTGGGGCGGTCGTCGTGACGTGGAACGGCTGCAAGCGGGTCGCTCGGTCCGTGCCCGGCGCCGCGGCCAGATGCGTCGCGGTCTGTCTCGACCGTCACCAACCGCGCTCCGGCGATCATCAGCTCCCGGGCCAGGGCTTGCTGTGTCCGGGGCCGGGTCGCGAGGCGTTGCCAGGAGTGGACGAGGCACAGCAGCCGCACCTCGGGTGCCTCGTAGGCGCAGGCCGCGCGCAGCAGTCGCCCCCAGGCCGGTCGATTGTCGTCAGCAACGGCGTGGTCACCCACGTCCACGAACTCTGCCGCCACCGACCAGCCCTGCCCTTCGGCGTACACCCAGGCATCTTCCAGCCGTGCCCGGCACACCACCGAGGGGGGAGAACTGGTGCTGCGGTCGTAGAGGAACACGGTGGTGGTGGGCAGAGTGCTCCCGGCAACCTCGTCCGAGACGGTGTGCGTCATCGGATAAGCCCTGGGCCCTGCCGACCGGTGGCTCTGCGACGTCACATCAGCCCCGTCCCGCTCGGTCGAGTCGTCATGCAGAAACACTGGAGGATGTGGCTCCCGCGACTCCGCAACCTTGCACCGGTTTGCGCAGCAACTCCGCTGAAAGTAAGTGCTGTTGACACCCTCGGCGCAGGTCAGCAGACTCATGCAAGTCCAAGCAGGAGCCCAAGCCGGGAGGCTGGCATGTCCGTGGAGTTCATTGGAATCGACCCCCAAACCGACCGTGACCACTGCCCGACAGCGTGGGCTGACACAGAGGCGCAGGAGGTCCTGCTCCAAGGCTGGAAGCCCGATTCGGAGACACATGCCCGGTGCGAGGCGACCAGCCCGGCGAACGGGCCGGTGCCGCCCAGCGAAGCGATCATCCGAATTCCGGCCCGGATGATCCCCGTGATCAGGGAGGCATGTGATGCCGTCGAACGCGCCCAGCTTCGGTGAACTGCTCGGTGCGACCCAGCGGTCCGCCGTTCATCTGGAGATGCGTGACTCCTACGCGGCCACCGAGCGGTTCGAGGCGTGGCGACGTGGAGAGCGCATCGACTGGGCGAACCAGGCGTCGTGGTGGCACCCGTACGACCAGTTGATCGCCGACACGGTCGCCCGAGGTGTGACCGTCCGACGTGCCCGGATCGTCTCGGAGCCGGTGAGCGAGTACATCCGATGGGAGCACTACGTCACCCACGCCAACGTGACCGCTGGTGAGCAGGTCCGTTGGCTGCCTCGGAGGGCGGCGACCGGCCTCTCGCTGCCGGGGAACGACTTCTGGCTGTTCGACGGCGCCCTGCTGCGGGTTCACCACTTCTCGGGTGACGGGGCCGTGGTCGAGGACGAGATGATGGATGAGCCCGCCGTCGCACAGCTCTGTGCGACGGCATTCGAGAAGGTGTGGGAACTCGCGACTCCACACGAACAATTCAAGCTCTGACGGAGAACGGCCGGCTCGTTGCCCGAACACCCCTCGTCCAGCGTTCGGCAGGCTCGCGAAGCCCTGGCCGCGCGGCTGCGTGAATTACGGCTGGACGCCGGCATCTCGGGGCGCGAGCTGGCCGCACGGTGCGGCTGGCACGAGTCGAAGACGTCGCGAGTCGAGAACGCCCGAACTGCACCGTCGGACGCCGACATCCGGGCTTGGTGCGCCGCCTGCGGCACGCCCGAACACGGACCCGACCTTGTAGCGGCCAACCGCCAGTCCGCCGGGGCCCACGTCGAGTGGCGACGGCTCCAGCGCACCGGGCTGCGTCGTTTGCAGGAGTCCGGTGCGGCGCTGTACGGACAGACCGTCCTGTTCCGTGTCTACTGTTCCGATGTCGTCCCCGGCTTCTTCCAAACTCCCGGGTACGCCACGGCTCTCCTCTCCTCGATCGCCACGTTCCGGGGTACCCCGGACGACGTGAGCGAGGCGGTTGCTGCCCGCATGGAACGGAACCGGGTCATCAGGGAGGGCAACCACCGCCTCTCGATCGTGCTGGAGGAGTCGGTCCTGCGGCACCGGGTCGCTGACACCGAAACCATGGCCGCCCAGCTCGGCCATCTCCTGACCGTCATGGCTCTACCCAGCGTCGCTCTGGGCATCATCCCGTTCGATGCGGAGCGCACTGTCTGGCCGATGGCCACGTTCACCGTGTTCGACGATGAGCGTGTCCACGTGGACACGCTGGACGCCGCGCACACCCTGACCCAGCCGAGCCAAGCCGAACTCTACGTACGGGCCTTTGGTCGCTTGGCGGGAAGTGCGGTACGGGGAGCTGCTGCCCGTCGTGTCATCGGGAATGCCTTGACCTCCCTCGAACACCGATAGGTCGGCCGTCACCCGCTGCCGGTGCCCGGCGATGAGAATTGCTCGGAGGACAGCGCTTTCTCCGTTCACGCCACCTCGTGTCAGTGGTTGCGTTTAGCCTGTGCGTGACGTTGGCCGCACGCACGGTAACTGGCCTATTGATGTGCTGTGTTGGCTGAGAAGCGGGACCTGTACGGGCGGAGGTGCCTGGGTGGACAGCGGGACAACGGATGCGGCGGAAGCGGCGGGCGACGAGGACGGCTGGGAGGTCGACCCGGAGGACGAGATCGCGCCGGTCGTGGAGATGGCGGGCAACCAGATGAGGGCATGGCGCGAGGGTGCCGGGCTGCGAGCCGCTGACTTCGGTGCCCGGATCGGCTACGGCGAGGACCTGGTACGCAAGGTCGAACGCGGTGCTCGTATCCCCCGGCCCGAGTACCTGGACAAGGCGGATGCCGTTCTTGGAGCCGGTGGCAAGATCTCGGCCCTGAAGAAGGACCTCACGGAGGCTCGATACCCGAAGAAGATCCGCAAGCTCGCCAAGCTGGAGGCGCAAGCTGTCGAGCTTCTGTCCTACGGGAGTCATGGTCTGCACGGAACCTTGCAGACGGAGCAGTATGCGCGGGCTCTCATTGCTATGCGGCAGCCGGCGTATCCCCATGAGGAGGTGGAGCGGGGCGTGGCTGCGCGCTTGGCTCGGCATGCGATCTTCGGACGTTCCCCGGCGCCGACGCTGAGTTTTGTCTTGGAAGAGGTCACGCTCAAGCGGCCGCTCGGGGGCAGACTGGTACTGCGCCAGCAGCTCGAACGCTTGTTGGAAGTTGGCGAGTTGCGGAGCGTATCGATCCAGGTGATGCCGACCGGGACCGAGGAGCATGCAGGAGTCGATGGGAGTATCCAGGTCCTCAAATTTCCGGATGGTTCTGCTGTTGGCCGTTCGGAGGGTGCCTACAGCGGGCGCCCGGTGAGTGATCCGAAGCAGCTCAGAATCCTGGAATTGAGGTATGGCATGATCCGATCCCAGGCTCTCAAGCCTCGGGAGTCCATGGACTACATTCGCGACCTGCTGGGAGTGACATGAGCCGCCAGTCCGTCAACAGGATCTCGTCCGAGGTGACGTGGTTCAAGAGCAGCTACAGCGACAGCAGCGACGGGAGCGAATGCGTCGAGGTCGCTGCCGCCCCCGGGGCCGTTCTGGTTCGTGACTCGAAGAACATAGCCGGGCCCCGGCTGGGTTTCGCTCCCAATGCCTGGGCCGACTTCGTCTCGCACGCCTCCGAGTCATGAGCCGCAGGCGCGTCACCAGGCACGACGTCGAGCTGATGTGGTTCAAGAGCAGCTATAGCGACAGCAGCAACCCTAGTGACTGTGTCGAGGTCGCTGACTTGCCCGGGGGCGTACTGGTCCGGGACTCCAAGAACACTTCCGGCCCGCGCTTGGGCTTCGCGCCGACCACCTGGGCGGACTTCGTCTCGTACACCGCCGAAGGCTGATCGGGAGGGTTCGTGATCCACGGACAGGACGAGCCGGTGTGGTTCAAGTCCAGCTACAGCAGCAGTAGCGACGTCAACGACTGCGTCGAGGTGGGGCTGGACTGGTTCAAGAGCAGCTATAGCGACAGCAGCAACGGCGAGGACTGCATAGAGATCGCAGACACCCCCCACGCCGTACTCGTCCGGGACTCCAAGGACACCTCCGGCCCCCGCCTAGGGTTCACCCGCACCGCCTGGGCCGACTTCGTCCCGTACGCCGCGTCCCGCTGAACGTACCCGCGCCACCCGAACGGCCCCGTCCCCGACGGGGCCTTCCTCGTGCGCGCACCGCACCGCGCCACCCACCGCACCGCGCCACCCACCCCCGAACAAGCCCAGCGCAGCGGCCCCGCATGAGTACCCGTACTCAAGTGAACTAAGTAGCCCATGGGCACCGAGAGTTGACCTCACCGGTAAGGTCCGGGGGCAAGAACCGGCCATGGCGACGTGCTGTCCGAGGGCCGTGGTGCGTTGCCGTGGAGGGGGAGGGCTCGCGTGGCGTGGGACGAGTGGGACCGGATCAAGGCGGGGGTCGCCGAGCGGCAGTCCACGGGGACGCAGCTCAACGGGGTGCCCGTCGAACCCGGTGAGGGGCCCAGCGCCGTCACCGGGGGGCTGAAGTCCAGCAAGAAGGCGTGGATCGCGGCGGGCGACGGGGTCGGGTCGCTGCGGACCAGCGTCAGCACCGCGGTAGGCAAGCTGGAGGACGGGCAGAGCGGGCTGGGGGCGACCGACGGATGTCTCACCGCCGCCGTGCAGAAGGACGTGCACGCCTCGTGGAAGAAGTACGCCGAGGCCGTCGGGGAACGCTGCGCGAGCCTTCAGAAGATCATGGAGCAGGTCGGGCACGACCAGCTCACCACCGACCAGGGCGTGAAGTCCGAGGTCGACGCGCTGAAGCGGGCGCACGCCGACACCGAGGCCGTCGGCGGCGACCCGGCGAAGGGACGGTGACGGGGGAGTGGACCTCCAGACCCTGAAGACGCTGAAGCCCGCCGAGTACGAGGGTGCCGCCGACGGCTACCGGGCCCTCGCGGACATGGCACAGACCTCGAAGGACCACATCGCGAACACCGTCGCCGCCGGGATGCGCAAAGCCCTGGAAGGCGACGCCGCGAAGGCCGCGCAGGGCGAACTCCAGGAAGTCGAGCGGAACTTCCAGTACACGCAGAACCAGTGCGCGGTGATCAGCACCGCGCTGAACGGCTTCGCCTTCGACATGGCCGCCGCCAAGCAGAAGCTGGACGCCGCGCTCGCGGACGCCGGGGCCAACAAGCTCACCGTGAACCCGGACGGGTCCGTGACGTATCCGCCGGGGCCGGACAAGGTCGACGGGAAGACACCCGACGGGGGATCGACCGCAGGGTTCACCTCCCCGCAGGCGCAGGCCCTCGGGCGGCAGGCAGCGAACCTCAGCCGCAACCCGTACGCCGCCCTCGCCCAGGACATCGCCGACCGGATCTCCACCGCGCTCAAGGAGGCGACGGCCGCCGACCAGAAGTGGGCGCCCAAACTGCGCGCGCTCAAGGCCGACGACGATCTGACCGTGTCCGCGCGGGACTGGTCGGACACCGCCTCGGACGCCGGCGGGGTGCGGAGCGCGGCCGATCCGTATCTGGACACGCTGAAGGACCCGCCCAAGGGCGGTTCGCCGGAGGACAACGCGCGCTGGTGGAAGGGGCTGGACGACGAGCAGCGGGACGCCTACCTCGCGATGAACCCGGCGAGCGTGGGCGCGCTGGACGGGCTGCCCGCCGATGTCCGGGACGAGGCGAACCGTACGGTGCTCGCCCAGAAGCACGGGCAGTACCAGGTGGCGTTCGGCGCCATCCCGCCGCCACCGTCCGAGCGGTACACCTGGATCAACGGCGGACGGATGCCGGTCAAGGTGCAGACGGACGAGTACATGGCGTGGGAGAAGAAGTACGGCGACGAGTACGCGCAGCTCAAGCAGTCCATCAAGGGCATGGAGAGCATCGAGGACCGGTTCGCGTCGACCGGGGTGGGCGGACTGCCGGAGGCGTATCTGCTGGGCTTCAGCGCCGAGGAGAACGGCCGGGCGATCGTCGCCAACGGCAACCCCGACACGGCCGACCACACGGCGGTGTTCGTGCCGGGCACCACGTCCAACCTGGGGAGCATCGGCGGGGACATCGGCCGGATGACCAACCTCTGGCAGGACGCCAGCACCGCCGCCCAGGGCGGTTCCGTCTCCACCGTCACCTGGCTCGGGTACGACGCCCCGCAGGACATCGTCAAGGACGCCCCGTTCGGGCACTACGCCGATGACGGGGCACCCGCGTTCAATCAGTTCCTGGACGGCCTCGACGCCTCCCGGACCGCCGACGGACCCGGGCACACCACGGCGATCGGCCACTCGTACGGCACGACGCTGATCGGCTCGGCCGCCCGGCAGGGCGAGCTGAACGCCGACGACGTGGTCTTCGCGGGCAGCCCGGGGGTCCAGGTGGGCTCCGCCGAACGGATGGACGTGCCCGAGGGCCGGGTGTGGAACCAGGAGGCGCCCGGGGACGTGGTGCCGGACATCGGCCGTTACGGTCACGGCGGCAGCGAGTGGCGGCTCGGCGGCGGGGTATGGCTCATCCCCAGCGACGAGGCGTTCGGCGCCAATCAGATGACCACCGACACCGAGGGGCACAGCGACTACTGGAAATCCGGCACCACCAGCCTGTGGAACCAGGCCCAGGTCGTCGCCGGACAACACGGGAACGTGAAGCTTGAGGACTGACAGCCTCCGCCGGGCCGACACCACCCGCCGGGCCGCCAGCATCCGCCGGACCGACAGCCTCCGCCGGGCCGTCGGCGGCACGCGGCCCGGCGGCAGCCCCTGGACCGGCAGCACCCGCCGGCCCGGCAGTGCCGAGCCCGGCAGCGGCCCCCGGTCGGGCGGCACCCCACGGCCCGGCGGCACCCCACGGCCCGGCGGCACCCCGCGGCTCCGCCGGTCCCCGCGGGCGCGAGCACTCGCGCCCGCCCTCGCACTCGCACTCACCACGATCACTGGATGCGGCATGGACGACTCCGGAAAGACCGACGCCCCCGTCCCCTCCGCGGGGACCAGCGGCGTCGAGGACGCCACCCGCGACACCCGGAAGGTCTCCAGCGATCTGCTGGACCTCATCGGGGTGAAGGGCAAGGTCACCGAGCCGGGGCCCCGGGTCGGTGAGTGCGGGGACGGCCAGGACCGGGAGACCCATTTCCAGATGCGGCACCCCTGGAGCCTCACCCCCGCGTCGGGCAAGCAGCTCGACGGGGTCATGGAGCGGCTGCGGGAGCGGCTGCCCGAGCAGGGCTGGAAGATCGTCCAGTACGAGCGGGACACCAGCCGCAACAAGAACCTGAATCTGACCGCCGACCACGACGAGCGGAAGTTCAGCGTGAACGTGGTCCATCTGGCGAGGAACGAGCCGCCCGCGCTCTCCGTCACCGTGGTCTCCGGCTGCTACCGGGTGCCCGATGGGGAGAAGGTCGACCGGTTCTGACCGGAGCGGGCTTCCGGACGGCTCAGGGGCTGGTCAGGGGCCGTCCGTGCGGGTCCGGCGGTGACCCGGTGCGTCCTCGTGCGTAGCCGTCTGTGACCTGGGGTACCCTCTACGGCTCGATTGGCCAGGGCGAGGGCCCGTGTGGCAGACTATCCGGGTTGCTCGGTTGAGTATCGATGCTGCGCGCCTCCCGCCGGGAGGACCGGAAGCGAGTCCCACAGTACTCGTCGCCTTTATCTGCCTTTTCGGGCAGCGCTGGGGCGGACGTACGGGAATCTTTCGGGAAGTGTCAGTGAGGTGCCGGCCAGGCGCCCGGTGGGTGGTTTTCATCCCCGGCCCGCGGTCCGTGACCGCGTGTCTCTCGCAGGGACTCCCTTTTCCAGGGAGATTCATGTTGGTGAGACCGCGACACACCCGACCGCGTGGGTCGGAGAAGAGGACCGCTTCACAGCCCCCCGGGTTCCAGAGCGTTCACTAGAGACAGGACTACCAAGTAGCCATGGCGGGACAGAAGATCCGCATCCGGCTCAAGGCCTACGACCACGAGGTCATCGATTCCTCGGCGAAGAAGATCGTCGAGACGGTGACGCGTACTGGTGCGTCGGTCGCGGGCCCGGTGCCGCTGCCCACTGAGAAGAACGTGTACTGCGTCATCAAGTCGCCGCACAAGTACAAGGATTCTCGCGAGCACTTCGAGATGCGCACGCACAAGCGCCTGATCGACATCCTCGACCCGACGCCCAAGACCGTTGACTCTCTGATGCGACTCGACCTCCCGGCCGGTGTCGACATCGAGATCAAGCTCTGAGGGGTCGGTGTAACGAGATGACCAAGCAGATCAAGGGCATCCTGGGCGAGAAGCTCGGCATGACCCAGGTCTGGGACGAGAACAACCGTGTCGTCCCCGTGACCGTGGTCAAGGCCGGACCCTGCGTTGTCACCCAGGTCCGTAAGAATGACATCGACGGCTACGAGTCGGTCCAGATCGCCTTCGGCGAGATCGACCCTCGCAAGGTGAACAAGCCCCTCAAGGGCCACTTCTCCAAGGCCGACGTCACCCCTCGCCGCCACCTCGTCGAGATCCGTACCGCTGACGCCAGTGAGTACACCCTCGGCCAGGAAGTGACCGCCGAGACCTTCGAGGCCGGCATCAAGGTCGACGTGACCGGCAAGAGCAAGGGCAAGGGCTTCGCCGGTGTCATGAAGCGTCACAACTTCAAGGGCCTCGGCGCCGGACACGGCACCCAGCGCAAGCACCGCTCGCCCGGTTCCATCGGTGGCTGCGCCACCCCCGGCCGGGTCTTCAAGGGCCTGCGCATGGCCGGTCGCATGGGCAACGAGCGGGTCACCACCCAGAACCTGACCGTCCACGCCGTTGACGCGGAGAAGGGTCTGCTGCTCATCAAGGGCGCGGTCCCCGGTCCGAACGGCGGCCTCGTCCTGGTCCGCACAGCGGCCAAGGGGGCCTGAGGTAACGATGAGCACCATTGACATCCTTTCGCCCGCAGGCGACAAGGCCGGGTCCGTCGAACTCCCCGCGGAGATCTTCGACGCCAAGGTCAGCATTCCGCTGATCCACCAGGTCGTTGTCGCCCAGCTGGCCGCTGCCCGCCAGGGCACGCACAAGACCAAGCGACGCGGAGAGGTCCGCGGCGGTGGCCGCAAGCCCTACCGCCAGAAGGGCACCGGCCGCGCCCGTCAGGGCTCGACCCGCGCTCCGCAGTTCGTCGGCGGTGGCGTCGTCCACGGCCCGCAGCCGCGTGACTACTCCCAGCGGACCCCGAAGAAGATGAAGGCCGCCGCCCTGCGCGGTGCCCTCACCGACCGGGCCCGCAACAGCCGTATCCACGTCGTCACCGGCGTGCTTGAGGGCGACAACCCCTCCACGAAGGCCGCGAGGACCCTCTTCGGCAAGATCAGCGAGCGCAAGAACCTGCTCCTGATCGTCGAGCGGGCCGACGAGGCCGCGTGGCTGTCCGCCCGCAACCTGCCCCAGGTGCACATCCTGGAGCCGGGCCAGCTGAACACGTACGACGTGATCCGCTCCGAGGACGTGGTCTTCACGCAGGCCGCCTTCGAGTCCTTCGTGTCTGGCCCCACCACGGCCGATGAGACCGAAGGGAGCGACGCCTGATGGCCACGCGTCACCCGAGCATTGCCTCCAAGGCGGCCAAGGCCGCCAAGGCCGCGCGCCTCGCCAAGGCGAAGCGCCACGCCACGGAGGGCAAGAACACCGTCGAGACCCCGCTGAGCAAGTCCTTCACGGATCCCCGTGACGTGCTCCTCAAGCCGGTCGTCTCGGAGAAGAGCTACGCGCTTCTCGACGAGAACAAGTACACGTTCGTCGTGGACCCGCGTGCCAACAAGACCCAGATCAAGCAGGCCGTCCAGGCGGTCTTCGAGGTCAAGGTCACCGGGGTCAACACGATCAACCGCCAGGGCAAGCGCAAGCGCACCCGCACCGGTTTCGGCAAGCGCGCCGACACCAAGCGCGCCATCGTGACCCTCGCCGAGGGCGACCGTATCGACATCTTCGGCCAGGCCTCCTAACGGAGCGCCTTGGTCCGATATCGGACGAGGACTGAGAAATGGGTATCCGCAAGTACAAGCCGACGACTCCGGGCCGTCGTGGGTCCAGCGTCGCCGACTTCGTCGAGGTCACGCGGTCCACGCCGGAGAAGTCGCTGGTCCGCCCGCTGCACAGCAAGGGCGGCCGTAACAACGCCGGTCGTGTGACCGTTCGCCACCAGGGTGGCGGACACAAGCGCGCCTACCGAGTGATCGACTTCCGTCGGCACGACAAGGACGGCGTGCCGGCGAAGGTCGCGCACATCGAATACGACCCCAACCGCACCGCGCGCATCGCGCTGCTGCACTACGCGGACGGCGAGAAGCGTTACATCCTCGCCCCCCGCAACCTGTCGCAGGGCGACCGCGTCGAGAACGGTCCCGGGGCCGACATCAAGCCGGGCAACAACCTTGCCCTGCGTAACATCCCCGTCGGTACCACGATCCACGCGATCGAGCTCCGTCCGGGCGGCGGCGCCAAGTTCGCCCGCTCCGCCGGTGCCTCCGTGCAGCTGCTGGCGAAGGAGGGCGCGATGGCCCACCTTCGTATGCCTTCCG
The DNA here is from genome assembly GCF_001905345.1 of Streptomyces uncialis. Classification (GTDB taxonomy): domain Bacteria; phylum Actinomycetota; class Actinomycetes; order Streptomycetales; family Streptomycetaceae; genus Streptomyces; species Streptomyces uncialis. The sequence goes on along the minus strand of NZ_LFBV01000008.1, from coordinate 183,820 downwards.
GTGAGATCCGCCTGGTCGACGTGCGCTGCCGCGCCACCGTCGGCGAGGTCGGCAACGCCGAGCAGTCCAACATCAACTGGGGCAAGGCCGGCCGTAAGCGCTGGCTTGGCGTCCGCCCGACCGTTCGCGGTGTGGCGATGAACCCGGTGGACCACCCGCACGGTGGTGGTGAGGGCAAGACCTCCGGTGGTCGCCACCCGGTCTCCCCGTGGGGTCAGAAGGAAGGCCGTACTCGTTCGCCCAAGAAGGCGTCGAACAAGTACATCGTCCGCCGCCGCAAGACGAACAAGAAGCGCTAGGAGCGGGTTTTCAGATGCCGCGCAGTCTCAAGAAGGGGCCCTTCGTCGACGACCACCTGATCAAGAAGGTGGACGTACAGAACGAAGCCGGCACCAAGAACGTCATCAAGACCTGGTCCCGTCGCTCGATGATCGTCCCGGCCATGCTCGGCCACACGATCGCGGTGCACAACGGCAAGACCCACATCCCGGTGTTCGTCACCGAGTCCATGGTCGGCCACAAGCTCGGCGAGTTCTCGCCGACGCGCACCTTCCGGGGTCACGTGAAGGACGACCGGAAGTCGAAGCGCCGCTAAGCGCGGGGTGCAACGACCTATGACGAACGTGTCAGACACTGAAGGGACAACCATGGAAGCCAGGGCCCAGGCGCGGTACATCCGCGTCACGCCCATGAAGGCCCGCCGCGTGGTGGACCTCATCCGTGGCATGGATGCCACGGAGGCTCAGGCGGTCCTGCGTTTCGCCCCGCAGGCCGCGAGCGTGCCGGTCGGCAAGGTGCTGGACAGCGCCATTGCCAACGCCGCGCACAACTACGACCACACGGACGCCACTTCGCTCGTCGTGAGCGAGGCGTACGTCGATGAGGGCCCGACCCTGAAGCGGTTCCGGCCGCGTGCCCAGGGCCGCGCCTACCGGATCCGTAAGCGGACCAGCCACATCACCGTGGTCGTCAGCAGCAAGGAAGGAACCCGGTAATGGGCCAGAAGGTTAACCCGCATGGGTTCCGGCTCGGTATCACCACGGACTTCAAGTCCCGCTGGTACGCCGACAAGCTGTACAAGGACTACGTCAAGGAAGACGTCGCCATCCGTCGGATGATGACGTCCGGCATGGAGCGCGCCGGTATCTCCAAGGTGGAGATCGAGCGCACCCGTGACCGTGTCCGCGTGGACATCCACACCGCGCGTCCGGGCATCGTGATCGGCCGCCGTGGCGCCGAGGCCGACCGCATCCGCGGTGACCTCGAGAAGCTCACGGGCAAGCAGGTCCAGCTCAACATCCTTGAGGTCAAGAACCCGGAGACGGACGCTCAGCTGGTGGCCCAGGCCGTCGCCGAGCAGCTGTCCTCCCGTGTCTCCTTCCGCCGCGCCATGCGTAAGAGCATGCAGTCGGCGATGAAGGCGGGCGCCAAGGGCATCAAGATCCAGTGCGGTGGCCGTCTCGGCGGCGCCGAGATGTCCCGCTCGGAGTTCTACCGCGAGGGCCGTGTGCCCCTGCACACGCTCCGTGCGAACGTCGACTACGGCTTCTTCGAGGCCAAGACGACCTTCGGCCGTATCGGTGTGAAGGTCTGGATCTACAAGGGCGACGTCAAGAACATCGCCGAGGTCCGCGCCGAGAACGCCGCCGCCCGTGCCGGCAACCGCCCGGCCCGTGGTGGCGCCGACCGCCCGGCCGGCCGTGGTGGCCGCGGTGGCGAGCGGGGCGGCCGTGGCCGTCGGCCGCAGCAGCAGTCCGGTGGGGCTGCCGAGGCTCCCAAGGCCGAGGCTCCCGCCGAGACCGCCGCTCCGGCCGCTGAGAGCACCGGAACGGAGGGCTGACCCATGCTGATCCCCCGTAGGGTCAAGCACCGCAAGCAGCACCACCCCAAGCGGCGTGGTCAGGCCAAGGGCGGCACCACGGTCGCGTTCGGTGAGTACGGCATCCAGGCCCTGACGCCTGCGTACGTCACGAACCGGCAGATCGAGGCCGCTCGTATCGCGATGACCCGTCACATCAAGCGTGGCGGCAAGGTCTGGATCAACATCTACCCGGACCGTCCGCTGACGAAGAAGCCCGCCGAGACCCGCATGGGTTCCGGTAAGGGTTCCCCCGAGTGGTGGGTCGCGAACGTTCACCCCGGTCGGGTGATGTTCGAGCTGTCCTACCCGAACGAGAAGATTGCGCGTGAGGCGCTTACCCGCGCTGCTCACAAGCTTCCGATGAAGTGCCGCATTGTCCGGCGCGAGGCAGGTGAAGCGTGATGTCGGTCGGTACCAAGGCGTCCGAGCTGCGCGAGCTGGGCAACGAGGAGCTCCTCAACAAGCTCCGCGAGGCCAAGGAAGAGCTGTTCAACCTCCGCTTCCAGGCGGCGACGGGCCAGCTGGAGAACCACGGTCGGCTCAAGGCCGTCCGCAAGGACATCGCCCGGATCTACACCCTCATGCGTGAGCGTGAGCTCGGCATCGAGACGGTGGAGAACGCCTGATGAGCGAGAAGAACGTGACTGAAGAGAACGCCGCACGCGGCTTCCGCAAGACCCGCGAGGGCCTTGTCGTCAGCGACAAGATGGACAAGACCGTCGTCGTCGCTGTCGAGGACCGCGTCAAGCACGCGCTGTACGGCAAGGTCATCCGCCGTACCAACAAGCTCAAGGCGCACGACGAGCAGAACGCCGCGGGCGTCGGCGACCGTGTCCTCCTCATGGAGACCCGGCCGCTGTCCGCCACGAAGCGCTGGCGCATCGTCGAAATTCTTGAGAAGGCCAAGTAATCGCTTGAAGGGGTAACCCTTCGAGTCCAGTTCCGCCAGGCTCGGCGAGCTCCGTGAATCGACTTACGGAGCTCGCCGGGAACCGGCAGACAAACAGGAGATAGACGTGATCCAGCAGGAGTCGCGACTGCGCGTCGCCGACAACACGGGGGCGAAGGAGATCCTTTGCATCCGTGTTCTCGGTGGCTCCGGTCGCCGCTACGCGGGCATCGGTGACGTCATCGTCGCCACCGTCAAGGACGCGATCCCCGGTGGCAACGTGAAGAAGGGTGACGTCGTCAAGGCCGTCATCGTTCGCACCGTCAAGGAGCGCCGCCGTCCCGACGGCTCGTACATCCGCTTCGACGAGAACGCCGCCGTCATTCTGAAGAACGACGGCGACCCTCGCGGCACCCGTATCTTCGGCCCGGTCGGCCGTGAGCTGCGCGAGAAGAAGTTCATGAAGATCATCTCCCTCGCGCCGGAGGTGCTGTAAGTATGAAGATCAAGAAGGGCGACCTGGTTCAGGTCATCACCGGTAAGGACAAGGGCAAGCAGGGCAAGGTCATCGCGGCCTTCCCCCGTGAGGACCGTGTTCTCGTCGAGGGTGTCAACCGGGTCAAGAAGCACACCAAGGCCGGTCCCACGGCCCGCGGTTCGCAGGCCGGTGGCATCGTGACCACCGAGGCCCCTGTCCACGTGAGCAATGTTCAGCTCGTGGTGGAGAAGGATGGCCAGAAGGTCGTCACCCGCGTCGGTTACCGCTTCGACGACGAGGGCAACAAGATCCGCGTTGCCAAGCGGACGGGTGAGGACATCTGATGACGACCACCACCATTCCGCGGCTCAAGACGAAGTACCGCGAGGAGATCATCGGCAAGCTGCGTGAGGAGTTCTCGCACGAGAACATCATGCAGGTGCCGGGCCTCGTCAAGATCGTGGTCAACATGGGTGTGGGCGACGCCGCCCGCGACTCCAAGCTGATCGAGGGTGCCATCAAGGACCTCACCACGATCACCGGCCAGAAGCCGGCCGTCACCAAGGCCCGCAAGTCCATCGCGCAGTTCAAGCTGCGTGAGGGCCAGCCCATCGGCGCGCACGTCACGCTGCGCGGCGACCGCATGTGGGAGTTCCTGGACCGCACCCTGTCGCTGGCGCTCCCGCGTATCCGCGACTTCCGCGGCCTGTCCCCCAAGCAGTTCGACGGCCGTGGCAACTACACCTTCGGTCTCACGGAGCAGGTCATGTTCCACGAGATCGACCAGGACAAGATCGACCGCGTCCGGGGTATGGACATCACCGTGGTCACCACGGCGACCAACGACGCTGAGGGCCGTGCGCTCCTTCGTCACCTCGGCTTCCCCTTCAAGGAGGCGTGAGCGAGATGGCGAAGAAGGCTCTCATTGCCAAGGCCGCCCGCAAGCCCAAGTTCGGTGTGCGCGCGTACACCCGCTGCCAGCGCTGTGGTCGTCCGCATTCCGTCTACCGCAAGTTCGGCCTGTGCCGCGTGTGCCTTCGTGAGATGGCCCACCGTGGCGAGCTGCCGGGTGTGACCAAGAGCTCCTGGTAGTTCCTCTCAGGAACCACCGGACGCTCTCGGTAGGCATGGGGCAGGCAGATGCCCCGCTCTCCATGGCTTAGGCTGGGAGGGTTGGGCGTCTGCCGCCCGTACGCATGCGGGTCCCAGTGGCCCGCTGACAACGCTTACTACGCCGTAGGTCCCCGCGCCGCACCCGTCCCGCCCCAGTGTGGGGAGAGGGATGGCGCATACAGGAAACCCCGGCGAGAGAGGCCGAAGGCCAATTCATGACCATGACTGATCCGATCGCAGACATGCTTACCCGTCTGCGGAACGCGAACTCGGCTTACCACGACGACGTGGCCATGCCGCACAGCAAGATCAAGTCGCACATCGCGGAGATCCTCCAGCAGGAGGGCTTCATCACGGGCTGGAAGGTCGAGGACGCCGAGGTCGGCAAGAGCCTCGTCCTGGAGCTGAAGTTCGGCCCCAACCGTGAGCGCTCCATCGCGGGCATCAAGCGGATCTCCAAGCCCGGTCTCCGGGTGTACGCGAAGTCCACCAACCTGCCGAAGGTGCTCGGCGGCCTGGGCGTGGCCATCATCTCCACGTCGCACGGGCTCCTCACCGGCCAGCAGGCAGGCAAGAAGGGCGTAGGTGGGGAAGTCCTCGCCTACGTCTGGTAGTCGGGAACGGAGGAATAGCTAATGTCGCGTATTGGCAAGCTCCCCATCACGGTTCCCGCCGGCGTGGACGTCACCATCGACGGCCGGACGGTCTCGGTTAAGGGTCCCAAGGGCTCCCTTTCCCACACCGTCGTCGCGCCGATCGACATCGCTAAGGGTGAGGACGGCGTTCTGAGCGTCACCCGCCCCAACGACGAGCGTCAGAACAAGGCCCTGCACGGCCTGTCCCGCACGCTGGTGGCGAACATGATCACCGGTGTGACCCAGGGTTACGTGAAGAAGCTCGAAATCAGCGGTGTCGGTTACCGCGTCCACGCGCGTGGCTCCAACCTGGAGTTCGCGCTGGGCTACAGCCACCCGATCATGGTCGAGGCGCCCGAGGGCATCACCTTCAAGGTGGAGTCCCCGACCCGTCTCTCGGTCGAGGGCATCGACAAGCAGAAGGTCGGCGAGGTCGCGGCCAACATCCGCAAGCTTCGCAAGCCCGACCCGTACAAGGCCAAGGGCGTCAAGTACGAGGGCGAAGTCATCCGCCGCAAGGTCGGAAAGGCGGGTAAGTAAGCCATGGCATACGGTACGAAGATCGCCAAGGGTGACGCGTACAAGCGCGCCGCCATCAAGCGCCGCCACATCCGGATCCGCAAGAAGGTCTCCGGTACGGCCGAGCGTCCGCGACTCGTCGTCACGCGTTCGAACCGGCACATCGTGGCCCAGGTCATCGATGACCTCAAGGGCCACACCCTGGCGTCGGCGTCGACCCTGGACACCACCATCCGTGGTGCCGAGGGCGACAAGTCGGCCCAGGCGAAGCAGGTCGGTTCCCTCGTCGCCGAGCGCGCCAAGGCCGCCGGTGTCGAGACCGTCGTGTTCGACCGCGGCGGCAACCAGTACGCCGGGCGCATCGCTGCCCTGGCCGACGCCGCCCGCGAGGCCGGGCTCAAGTTCTAGCCGGCCCTCGTAGCTAGCGGAAACAGAGAGAGGTAATTCCCATGGCTGGACCCCAGCGCCGCGGAGGCGGTGCCGGTGGCGGCGAGCGGCGGGACCGGAAGGGTCGTGACGGTGGCAACGCTGCTGCCGAGAAGACCGCGTACGTTGAGCGCGTCGTCGCGATCAACCGCGTCGCCAAGGTTGTGAAGGGTGGTCGTCGTTTCAGCTTCACCGCGCTGGTCGTGGTGGGCGACGGTGACGGCACCGTAGGTGTCGGTTACGGCAAGGCCAAGGAGGTGCCGGCCGCCATCGCCAAGGGTGTGGAGGAGGCCAAGAAGCACTTCTTCAAGGTCCCCCGTATCCAGGGCACCATCCCCCACCCGATCCAGGGCGAGAAGGCTGCGGGCGTCGTCCTGCTCAAGCCTGCTTCCCCGGGTACGGGTGTGATCGCCGGTGGTCCGGTGCGCGCCGTCCTGGAGTGCGCCGGCGTCCACGACATCCTGTCGAAGTCGCTCGGCTCCGACAACGCGATCAACATCGTGCACGCGACCGTGGCGGCCCTCAAGGGTCTCCAGCGTCCCGAGGAGATCGCGGCCCGCCGCGGTCTGCCCCTTGAGGATGTGGCCCCCGCGGCCCTGCTGCGTGCTCGTGCGGGAGCGGGTGCGTAATGGCTCGCCTCAAGATCACGCAGAAGAAGTCGTACATCGGCAGCAAGCAGAACCACCGTGACACCCTGCGTTCGCTCGGGCTCAAGCGCCTGAACGACGTGGTCGTCAAGGAGGACCGCCCCGAGTTCCGCGGAATGGTTCACACCGTCCGCCACCTCGTGACGGTCGAGGAGGTCGACTGACATGGCGGAGCAGAACCCGCTAAGGGTCCACAACCTCCGTCCCGCCCCCGGCGCCAAGACCGCGAAGACCCGTGTCGGTCGTGGTGAGGCGTCGAAGGGTAAGACGGCCGGTCGTGGTACGAAGGGCACCAAGGCCCGTTACCAGGTCCCGGAGCGCTTCGAGGGTGGCCAGATGCCCCTCCACATGCGTCTCCCGAAGCTCAAGGGCTTCAAGAACCCGTTCAGGACCGAGTACCAGGTCGTCAACCTGGACAAGCTCACCTCCCTCTACCCCGAGGGTGGTGAGGTCACCGTTGCCGACCTGGTCGCCAAGGGTGCCGTTCGCAAGAACAGCCTCGTCAAGGTCCTCGGCCAGGGCGAGATCACCGTGGCGCTGACGGTGACGGTTGACGCCGTCTCCGGCTCCGCCAAGGAGAAGATCGCCGCCGCCGGCGGTACCGTCACCGAGCTCGTCTGAGTCTCGGATGACCTGAACGATCCCACCGGGGATACTCCACAAAAGGGGTATCCCCGGTTGGTCGTTCCTAGGGGAGTGCGGTCGCCGGTAAGGTGGCAAGCGCTGTTGTCTGTCTGATCCTTAGCCATTCGTCGAACCTCAAGACCGTCACCTCTGACGCATGCGCGCGGGGGTCGCAGGAGGCACCGTGCTCAGCGCGTTCTCCCGGGCGTTCAAGACGCCCGACCTGCGCAAGAAGCTGCTCTTCACGCTCGGCATCATCGTGATCTACCGGATCGGCACACATGTCCCGATTCCCGGTGTGAATTATGAGAACGTCCAGTTCTGTGTTGATCAGGCCAAATCGACTTCGGGCCTCTTCGGGCTCGTCAATATGCTCAGCGGCGGCGCGCTGCTCCAGATCACGATCTTCGCGCTCGGCATCATGCCGTACATCACGGCGAGCATCATCCTTCAACTGCTGACCGTGGTCATCCCCCGGCTCGAAGCCCTGAAGAAGGAGGGCCAGTCCGGTACGGCGAAGATCACGCAGTACACCCGTTACCTGACGATCGCGCTCGCCATCCTCCAGGGCACGGGTCTGGTGGCCACCGCCCGCACCGGCACCCTGTTCCAGGGCTGTCAGCGGGCCAACGAGATCGTTCCTGATCCGTCGATCTTCGTGACCATCACCATGGTCATCGTCATGACGACCGGTACGGCCGTCGTCATGTGGCTCGGTGAGCTCATCACCGACCGCGGCATCGGCAACGGTATGTCGATCCTGATGTTCATCTCGATCGCCGCCACCTTCCCGGCCGCCCTGTGGACGATCAAGGAAGAGGGTTCGCTCGCGGACGGGTGGATCGAGTTCGGCACCGTCATCCTGGTCGGCCTCGTCATGGTCGGCCTGGTCGTCTTCGTCGAGCAGGCCCAGCGCCGTATCCCGGTGCAGTACGCGAAGCGGATGATCGGGCGCCGGTCCTACGGCGGTACCTCCACCTACATCCCGCTCAAGGTGAACCAGGCGGGTGTGATCCCCGTCATCTTCGCTTCGTCACTGCTGTACATCCCGGCACTCGTGGCACAGTTCGCCGGCGGGCAGTCGGAGTGGAAGACATGGATCGAACGGAACCTCACCACCGGTGACCACCCGATTTACATGGTCACCTACTTCCTGCTGATCGTCTTCTTCGCCTTCTTCTACGTGGCTATCTCGTTCAACCCCGAGGAAGTCGCGGACAACATGAAGAAGTATGGTGGCTTCATCCCGGGCATCCGGGCTGGCCGACCGACCGCTGAGTACTTGAGCTACGTACTCAACCGGATCACCTGGCCGGGTTCGCTGTACTTGGGGCTGATCGCTCTGGTGCCAACAATGGCGTTGGCAGGCTTCGGTGCAAACGCCAACTTCCCGTTCGGCGGCACCAGCATCCTCATCATCGTCGGCGTGGGCCTTGAGACGGTGAAGCAGATCGAGAGCCAGCTCCAGCAGCGCAATTACGAAGGGTTCCTCCGCTGATGCGAATCGTCCTCGTCGGGCCGCCCGGTGCGGGCAAGGGTACGCAGGCCGCGTTCCTTGCCAAGAACCTCTCGATCCCGCACATCTCCACGGGCGACCTCTTCCGTGCCAACATCAGTCAGGGCACGGAGCTCGGCAAGCAGGCCAAGGCGTTCATGGACGCGGGCAACCTGGTGCCGGACGAAGTAACCATCGGGATGGCCAAGGACCGTATGGAACAGCCGGACGCCGAGCGGGGATTCCTGCTCGACGGTTTCCCCCGGAACGTGTCCCAGGCCGTAGCACTCGACGAGACCCTGAAGGCCGAGTCCATGAAGCTGGACGCGGTCCTGGATCTTGAGGTCCCCGAGGACGAGGTGGTCAAGCGGATCGCCGGCCGCCGTATCTGCCGCAAGGACTCCAGCCACGTCTTCCACGTGACGTACAAGCGACCCGAGAAGGAAGGCGTCTGCGACGTCTGCGGCGGGGAGCTGTACCAGCGGGAGGACGACAGCGAGGCCACCGTGCGCAAGCGGCTGGAGGTCTATCACACGCAGACCGAGCCGATCATCGACTTCTACCGGGAGCAGGGGCTGGTCGTGACCATCTCCGCGCTCGGGAAGGTCGAGGATGTGACGGGGCGGGCGATGGAGGCTCTTCGGAGCCGCGAAGCGGCGTAGTACCTGTCGGTACCCGCCGCCTGTGTTCTGCCTGGGCCTCGGTCCGGTGCACCTGGTTTCCCCCAGTGTGCGTCCGGGCCGGGGCCCGGTTCCGTTTCGCCCCGCGGTTCGCCCTGTGCGGGGCGGCTCGCGTCCCCTGCGGAGTTCCCCGCGCCCCTTCGGGCCCGGTGGTGCCTTGTGTCGGTTTCTCCGCCGGGTGCGGGTCGCTCGTGGTTTTGCGCAGTTCCCCGCGCCCCTTGATCGTGCCTCTTGCTGTGGTCCGTCGGGTGCGGGCCCCTTCAGGGGCACGGGGAACTGCGCACCCCGTTGTACCCGCACGGGAGCGGGTGGGGTCAGGGGTTGCGACCTGGGTACTACGGGCTGCCCGCACGGGGACAAGTGCGCTCAGGGGTCGAGACCTAGGGGCGCGGGGAACTGCGCCCCCCGTCGTACCCGCACGGGGACGGGTGCGCTCAGGGGTCGAGACCTGGTTATTACGGCTGCCCGCACGGGGACGGGTGGGGTCAGGGTTGCGGCCTGGGGGCCGTGGGCTGTCCGCACGGGGGGCGTGGGAGCTGTGTGCGCGGGGCGTGTGGCGGGTCCGTATCGTTGGGGGGAGACCTCGAACCGTTCAGAAAGGCCCCTGCCGCATGGTGCAGATCAAGACCCCCGACCAGATCGCCAAGATGCGGGCGGCGGGACTGGTCGTCGCAGCCGTGCACGCGGCGACCCGCGCCGCCGCCGTCCCGGGGGCCTCCACCAAGGACCTGGACGACGTGGCCCGCAAGGTCATCGCCGAGCACGGCGCCAAGTCGAACTTCCTCGGCTACGGCGGCTTCCCCGCCACCATCTGCACATCCGTCAACGAGGTCGTCGTCCACGGCATCCCGAGCGAGGACGTCGTGCTGAAGGACGGCGACATCATCTCCGTGGACGCGGGCGCCATCGTCGACGGCTGGCACGGCGACGCCGCGTTCACCGCGTTCGTCGGCTCCGGTCACGCCCCGGAGCTGGTCGAGCTCTCCCGGGTGACCGAGGAGTCGATGTGGGCGGGCATCGCCGCGATGCGCAACGGCGCCCGGCTGGTCGACGTGTCCCGCGCCATCGAGACGTACATCCGGCGCCAGCCGCGCTCGGGCGGCGGCAAGTACGGGATCGTCCAGGACTACGGCGGGCACGGCATCGGCACCGAGATGCACATGGAGCCGCATCTGCTGAACTACGTCGAGCGCCGCCGGGGCAAGGGCCCGAAGCTGGTCCCCGGCTTCTGTCTCGCGATCGAGCCGATGGTCTCGCTGGGCACCCCGAAGACCAAGGTCCTGGAGGACGACTGGACCGTCATCACCACCGACGGCACCTGGTCCTCCCACTGGGAGCACTCCGTCGCGCTGACGGAGGAGGGTCCGCTGGTGCTCACGGCCCCCGACTGCGGCCGGGCCAAGCTCGCCGAGTACGGCGTCACGGCCGCTCCCGACCCGCTGGGCTGACCCGCGCGCGGGGCGCGAGCCGCGGGACCCGTCCCGCGCCTGTGGCGCCCCCACGTACCCGCGTGGCGCCGCTTAAGGATCTCCCGGACGGGGCATCATTCCCCGATTCGTCTTTCCTGGGGCGCTGACGTAGACTGACTCGTCGGCTCTCGTGTACCCGCATGTCCGCATGCTCGTACTGAGTCGATCAAGGTAGTCGATTCGAAGGGCGAAGCGTGGCCAAGAAGCAAGGTGCCATCGAGATCGAGGGCACTGTCGTCGAGTCTCTTCCGAACGCCATGTTCAAGGTCGAGCTCCAGAACGGCCACCAGGTCCTGGCACACATCAGCGGCAAGATGCGGATGCACTACATCCGTATTCTCCCTGACGACAGGGTCGTGGTGGAGCTGTCTCCGTACGACCTGACCCGTGGCCGGATCGTCTACCGCTACAAGTAGATCTTGCCCGCACCCCGGCTGCCGGACCGTAAAGGTCCTGGTTCGGGGTGATGGCACTGACCCGGAGAACCTCACCCCATGAAGGTCAAGCCGAGCGTCAAGAAGATCTGCGACAAGTGCAGGGTGATCCGCCGTCACGGCAGGGTCATGGTCATCTGCGACAACCCGCGCCACAAGCAGCGCCAGGGCTGAGCAAGACCGCACCTTCTGCACCCCCGCAGATCTCGCGCGACGCAGCACGATATGTACATACGCAGGGCACGGGCCGGTAACGGTCCGACACCCCCGGTCGGAGGCCGGGGACCCGTGTGCGCCACCCGGTGGGGTCGGCGGACGGGACGGGCCTTGCGGAAGACCTCCGAATACTCAAACTGGAGCCATTGAATGGCACGCGTTTCCGGTGTTGACATCCCGCGTGAAAAGCGTGTGGAGGTCGCCCTCACCTATGTGTTCGGCATCGGCCGGACCCTGTCGCAGCTGACGCTGGCCGAGACCGGTGTTAACCCGAACACCCGCGTTCGTGACCTCTCCGAGGAGGAGCTGGTCAAGATCCGCGAGTACGTGGACAACAACCTCAAGACCGAGGGTGACCTCCGTCGCGAGGTGCAGGCCGACATCCGCCGCAAGGTCGAGATCGGCTGCTACCAGGGTCTGCGCCACCGCCGTGGCCTGCCCGTCCACGGTCAGCGCACCAGCACCAACGCCCGCACCCGCAAGGGCCCGCGTCGCGCCATCGCCGGTAAGAAGAAGCCGGGCAAGAAGTAGTCCGCAGCGGACGCCAGTAAGCGGTCTTCGCTGTAGGACCGACCACCTCCCGTAGGAGATATAGATGCCCCCCAAGGGTCGTCAGGGCGCTGCCAAGAAGGTGCGCCGCAAGGAAAAGAAGAACGTCGCTCATGGCCACGCGCACATCAAGAGCACGTTCAACAACACCATCGTCTCGATCACGGACCCCACGGGCAACGTGATCTCCTGGGCCTCCGCCGGCCACGTCGGCTTCAAGGGCTCGCGCAAGTCGACCCCGTTCGCCGCGCAGATGGCCGCCGAGTCGGCCGCCCGCCGCGCGCAGGAGCACGGCATGCGCAAGGTGGACGTCTTCGTCAAGGGTCCCGGCTCCGGCCGTGAGACCGCGATCCGTTCGCTTCAGGCGACCGGTCTTGAGGTCGGCTCCATCCAGGACGTCACCCCGACTCCGCACAACGGCTGCCGTCCGCCCAAGCGGAGGCGTGTCTGACCTCAGGTGCGTTACGCATCTGTGGTCGATGTGGGACTTCGGGCGACATGCCACCCTTCGCTGGGGCGTGTCGCCCGTACCCTTGTCGTACGCAGTAACCGTCGGACGTCAAATAGCGGGCGTCCACGACAGAAGGATCTGATTTCCTCATGCTGATCGCTCAGCGTCCGTCGTTGACCGAAGAGGTCGTCGACGAGTTCCGTTCCCGGTTCGTGATCGAGCCGCTGGAGCCGGGCTTCGGTTACACCCTCGGCAACTCCCTGCGCCGTACGCTCCTGTCGTCGATCCCGGGTGCGGCGGTCACGTCGATCCGCGTCGACGGGGTCCTGCACGAGTTCACCACCGTGCCGGGTGTCAAGGAGGACGTGACCGACCAGATCCTCAACATCAAGCAGCTCGTCGTCTCCTCGGAGCACGACGAGCCCGTCGTGATGTACCTGCGCAAGCAGGGCCCGGGTCTGGTCACCGCCGCCGACATCGCGCCCCCGGCCGGTGTCGAGGTCCACAACCCCGACCTCGTCCTCGCCACGCTCAACGGCAAGGGCAAGCTGGAGATGGAGCTGACCGTCGAGCGCGGCCGCGGCTATGTCTCCGCCGTGCAGAACAAGCAGGTCGGCCAGGAGATCGGCCGTATCCCGGTCGACTCGATCTACTCGCCGGTCCTCAAGGTCACGTACAAGGTCGAGGCGACCCGCGTCGAGCAGCGCACCGACTTCGACAAGCTCATCGTCGACGTCGAGACCAAGCAGGCCATGCGTCCCCGTGACGCCATGGCGTCGGCCGGCAAGACCCTGGTCGAGCTGTTCGGTCTCGCGCGCGAGCTGAACATCGACGCCGAGGGCATCGACATGGGCCCGTCCCCGACGGACGCCGCCCTCGCCGCCGATCTCGCGCTGCCGATCGAGGAGCTGGAGCTCACGGTCCGGTCCTACAACTGCCTCAAGCGTGAGGGCATCCACTCCGTGGGTGAGCTCGTCGCGCGGTCCGAGGCGGACCTGCTGGACATCCGTAACTTCGGCGCCAAGTCCATCGACGAGGTCAAGGCGAAGCTGGCCGGTATGGGCCTCGCGCTCAAGGACAGCCCGCCCGGATTCGACCCGACCGCCGCCGCCGACGCCTTCGGCGCCGACGACGACGCGGACGCCGGGTTCGTGGAGACCGAGCAGTACTAGTCGCCGTCCGGCGGGGTGCCCGGTTCTCCGGGCGCCCCGCCGGTGCGTGACGCCGGGCCGATCCGTCGGCCCGACGGACTTCCGCGGGGCAGCCGCCCCACGGGAACTGTCACCGGTACCTGACACGGCCGGTGCAGCACACAAGGAGAAACACCATGCCGAAGCCCGCCAAGGGTGCCCGTCTGGGCGGCAGCGCCGCGCACGAGAAGCTGCTGCTGGCGAACCTCGCCAAGGCGCTGTTCGAGCACGGCCGTATCACGACCACCGAGGCCAAGGCCCGCCGTCTGCGGCCCTACGCCGAGCGTCTGGTCACCAAGGCGAAGAAGGGCGACCTTCACAACCGCCGTCAGGTGCTCCAGGTCATCACCGACAAGAGCATCGTGCACACGCTCTTCACGGAGATCGGCCCGCGCTACGAGAACCGCCCGGGTGGCTACACCCGTATCACCAAGATCGGCAACCGTCGGGGCGACAACGCGCCCATGGCGGTCATCGAGCTGGTGGAGGCCCTGACCGTGGCGCAGGAGGCCACCGGTGAGGCCGAGGCGGCCACCAAGCGTGCCGTCAAGGAGGACGCCCTGAAGAAGGACGCCCCCGAGACGAAGTCCGACGAGGCCGTCGAGGACGCCAAGCCCGCCGACGCCGAGGGCGAGTCCAAGGACGCCTGACGCTCGCGCGTGCGAGAAGCGGGTCCGCCCCCTGCGGGGCGGGCCCGCTTTCGGCTGTCATACGTCCGTGACTCTGTGAGCTGGGAGGATGAGGGTGTGAGCGACGAGGTGGAGCCCGGTTTCGTCCGGGTGCGGCTGGACCTGGGCTACGACGGTGCGGACTTCTCCGGCTGGGCCAAGCAGGCCGGGGGCCGGCGGACCGTGCAGGGCGAGATCGAGGACGCGCTGCGGACGGTGACCCGCTCGGGGGACCGCTCGTACGAGCTGACGGTCGCCGGACGGACCGACGCGGGGGTGCACGCGCGCGGCCAGGTCGCGCATGTGGACATCGCCGCCGGGGTGTGGGAGGAGCACCGCGAGAAGCTGCTGAAGCGGCTCGCGGGGCGGCTGCCGAAGGATGTCCGGGTATGGCGGGCCGAGGAGGCCCCCGCCGGGTTCAACGCCCGTTTCTCGGCGATCTGGCGGCGGTACGCGTACCGGGTGACCGACCACCCCGGGGGCGTCGATCCGCTGCTGCGCGGACACGTCCTCTGGCACGACTGGCCGCTCGACGTGGACGCGATGAACGAGGCCGCCCGAGGGCTCGTCGGGGAGCACGACTTCGCCGCGTACTGCAAGCGGCGTGAGGGGGCCACCACCATCCGCACCCTCCAGGAACTCTTCCTGACCCGGGGGAGCGACGGGGTCGTCACCGCGACGGTCCGGGCCGACGCGTTCTGCCACAACATGGTGCGTTCGCTGATCGGCGCGCTGCTGTTCGTGGGCGACGGGCACCGGGGCCCCGAGTGGCCCGCGAAGGTGCTGGCCGCGGGGGTCCGGGACTCCGCCGTGCATGTGGTGCGACCGCACGGACTCACCCTGGAGGAGGTCGCGTACCCCGCCGACGAGCTGCTCGCCGAGCGGAGCCGCGCGGCGCGCAACAAGCGGACGCTGCCCGGGGCCGGGTGCTGCTGACCCGCCGGGGACGGTAACGGGGCCGGGCGGGGGCGGTACGGGAGCCGGGCCGGGCGGGTCAGAGGGGCTGTTCGGCGGCGGCCGACGCCTGGGCCTCGCCCCGGCGGATGATCTGCTGGAACGCGAACTCGGCGACGTCGTCCCCGGTGCGGTAGACCGTGCTGTCCTTCGCGGTGACGTTCTTGCCGCTGGTCCAGCCGGCGACCGTGAAGTAGGCGTACCGGCCGTAGGAGTTCGCGGTGGTGCGGCACACCACGGTGTTGCAGAAGCCGGAGACCCCGGCGCCGCTGAGGGACAGCAGATTGCCCTTGTCCGCCTGCTCCTTGGCCTTGCGGGCCTTGGCCTCCGTGTCGAAGAGCGCGACGCCGATGGTGACGGCGTTCTTGCCCTTGACGTAGGTCGCCCGCATCATCCGGGTGCAGCCGTTGCCGCTGAGGACCTGGCGCAGATCACCGCGGGCGACGCTCGCGCAGTTCGTGGTGGAGCCCGTCGCCCCCTTCTTGTACACCTCCGTGCCCATCGTCAGCTGGGAGCCGGGGAAGAGGCTCCCGGGGCTGATCGGGGCCTTGTCCTTGGCCGCGCTGGAGATGAAGTCCTTGGGGTCCGGCGGGGGCGGCGGGGTGGTCGCCGCGAAGGAGGGGACCGGCTGGGTCGTGTCGCTCGGCAGGTCCGACGCGGTGGGCAGGGCGGTGGGGGAGGCGTCGTCCTTGTCGCCGTTGTCCGTGCTGACGATCGCCACGGCGACGGCCGCGCCGATCGCCAGGGTGGCGAGGACGCTGCCGCCGATCATCAGCAGGCGTTTGCGGCGGGTGCGGGCCGCGGAGGCTTCCGCGAGCGCGGCCCAGTCCGGGGTGGGACCGCTGTCGGGGCCCTGGCCCGGTCCCTGGTGCCCCGGCTGTCCCTGGTGCCCCGGCTGTCCCTGGTTCCCGGGCTGTCCCTGGTTCCACGGTGTGTGCGATCCCCCGGAACCCCATGGGGGTTCCCCCTGCCCAAAGGTCATGCGGGGCATCCTACTTACTCCTGGCGGGGGCGCCTTGGGGGGTGCCGCCCGGCCCTCGCCGGCTCCTCGGGTCCCGCGCGTACCTGTGGTGCTTCGCGGTCCCGGGGTTCCAGTTCCGGACGTGTCCGTCCGGGTGCGGGCCGCTCGTGGGCGCGTGGCTCCCCGCGTCCCTCCGGGGGGCTCCTCCGGGCGTCCCCCGGGTGGCTCGTGGCGGGGTCCGGGGCGGGGCTCGTGGGTGTGGGGCGTGGGCTTTCACCTGGGGTTTTGCGGGTCGGGGGAGGTCATTTTGACCCGTCCGGGTGGCGGCGGGTATTCTGTTGGTTCGTTATGTGTATTGGCTTGCTCATTCTCACGTGAGGGGCCCTTACACCGGTCCACCGGGCCGATGACCAGCGGCAAGCACTCGGTTGCGTCACCGATGTGCGGCAAGGGCTGTCGTGATCGTCTGGGTGGCCTTGTCAGGACCCATTCACTGAAGAAGCGAAGGCTACGAACCGTGCGTACGTTCAGCCCCAAGCCCGGCGATATCACCCGCCAGTGGCACGTCATCGATGCCCGGGACGTCGTCCTGGGCCGCCTGGCGACTACGGCCGCCACCCTCCTGCGGGGCAAGCACAAGCCGATCTATGCCCCCCACGTCGATGCTGGTGACTTCGTCGTCATCATCAACGCGGACAAGGTGCACCTGTCCGGCAACAAGCGGACCCAGAAGATGGCGTACCGCCACTCCGGGTACCCGGGCGGTCTGCGCTCCGTCCGCTACGACGAGCTGCTGGACAAGAACCCCGAGAAGGCCGTCGAGAAGGCCGTCAAGGGCATGCTCCCCAAGAACACCCTGGGCCGTCAGATGCTGTCCAAGCTGAAGGTCTACTCGGGCGACCAGCACCCCCACGCTGCCCAGCAGCCGGTGCCGTTCGAGATCACCCAGGTCGCGCAGTAGTTCCGGCCACCCCTAAGACTGAACAGAATCTGAGGAGAATCGTGGCCGAGACCACTGTTGAGCAGCCTCTCGACGAGACCGAGGTTGTCGACATCGAGCAGTACACCACCGAGTCCGAGGCGCCCGTCGACGGCGAGTACTCGTCCGAGTCGGACGAGCTGGACGGCCGCTTCGGCGACCCCCAGCCCGCCGCGGGCCTGGGCCGTCGCAAGAACGCGATCGCCCGCGTCCGGATCGTCCCGGGCACCGGCAAGTGGAAGATCAACGGTCGCACCCTTGAGGACTACTTCCCCAACAAGGTGCACCAGCAGGAAGTCAACGAGCCCTTCAAGGTTCTTGAGCTCGACGACCGTTACGACGTCGTCGCCCGTATCTCCGGCGGCGGTGTCTCCGGCCAGGCCGGTGCCCTGCGTCTCGGTGTCGCCCGTGCGCTGAACGAGGCCGACGTCGACAGCAACCGCGGCGCCCTCAAGAAGGCCGGCTTCCTTCGCCGCGACGACCGCGCGGTCGAGCGGAAGAAGGCCGGTCTCAAGAAGGCCCGCAAGGCTCCGCAGTACAGCAAGCGCTAGTCCCTGGCGGACCCGCGCCTCGTACCACCCGTTCGCCCCGGCGGCACGCCCTGTGCTGCCGGGGCGTTCGTCTATCACCGCCCGGGGGCGTATACAGGTGTCCTGAACCGTGGGCCGATATACCTAACGGCATACGTGTGTGCTGATATGGCCGGGTAGTCATATGGGTGTACCCGTGGGTTCGCGGCGGGCGGGCGGAGCGGCGGCTCCAGGCGCTCAAGCTTTGTATGTTCGGATGATTTCCGGCGCCCCTTCGGTGCGGGCGCGAAAGTTCGGAGGACACCAGTGGGACGACTCTTCGGCACGGACGGCGTGCGCGGTGTCGCCAACGCGGATCTGACGGCCGAGCTCGCGCTCGGACTCTCCGTGGCGGCGGCGCATGTGCTCGGCGAGGCGGGCAGTTTCGAGGGCCATCGCCCGGTCGCGGTGGTCGGCAGGGACCCGCGCGCGTCCGGGGAGTTCCTGGAGGCGGCCGTCGTCGCGGGCCTCGCCAGCGCCGGTGTCGATGTGCTGAAGGTCGGGGTGCTGCCCACCCCGGCCGTCGCGTACCTGACCGGCGCGCTCGGCGCGGACCTCGGCGTGATGCTGTCCGCCAGCCACAACGCCATGCCCGACAACGGCGTGAAGTTCTTCGCCCGGGGTGGCCACAAGCTCGCCGACGAGCTGGAGGACCGGATCGAGTCCGTCTACGAGGAGCACCGCACCGGCGCTCCCTGGCAGCGGCCCACCGGTTCCGGCGTCGGCCGCGTCAGGACGTACGACGAGGGCTTCGACCAGTACGTCGCCCATCTCATCGGGGTGCTGCCCAACCGGCTCGACGGGCTGAAGATCGTCCTGGACGAGGCGCACGGCGCCGCCGCCCGGGTCTCGCCGGAGGCGTTCGCGCGGGCCGGGGCCGAGGTCATCACCATCGGTGCCGAGCCCGACGGGCTCAACATCAACGACGGCTGCGGCTCCACCTACCTCGGCCTGCTGAAGGAGGCCGTCGTCCAGCACGGCGCCCACCTCGGCATCGCCCACGACGGCGACGCGGACCGCTGCCTCGCCGTGGACCACACCGGCGCCGAGATCGACGGGGACCAGATCCTCGCCGTCCTCGCGCTGGCGCTGCGTGAGCAGGGCGGGCTGCGTTCCGACACCGTCGTCGCGACCGTGATGTCGAACCTCGGCTTCAAGCTCGCCATGGAGCGGGAGGGGCTGGCGATCATCCAGACGGCGGTGGGCGACCGCTACGTCCTGGAGGAGATGAAGCGGCACGGGTACGCGCTCGGCGGCGAGCAGTCCGGGCACGTCATCATCCTCGACCACGCGACGACCGGTGACGGCACGCTGACCGGGCTGATGCTGGCGGCGCGGGTCGCCAGCTCGGGCCGTACGCTCGCGGATCTCGCCTCCGTGATGGAGCGGCTGCCGCAGGTCCTCATCAATGTGCCGGACGTCGACAAGTCCCGGGTCGGGACCTCGGCGGAGCTCGCTTCGGCGGTCGCCGAGGCCGAGCGGGAGCTGGGCAGCACCGGGCGGGTCCTGCTGCGGCCCTCGGGTACGGAGCCGCTGGTGCGGGTGATGGTCGAGGCGGCCGACATCGACCAGGCGCGTGCGGTGGCCGGGCGGCTCGCGGACGCGGTCAAGTCCTCCCTGGGGTGACCTGGGCGGTTCTGCGCGGACCGCCTTCGCTCGCGCTTCCGAGGTCTGTCCGGGTGGGCGCACTTCGTTCCTGTGCCGTCGCTCGGTGGGTGCGCGGTTCCCCGCGCCCCTTTGGGGGCGCTCTTCCCGGTTCGCGTTCGGGTGTGGATGGCTCTTGGTTGCTTGCGCGGTTCCTCGCCTCTGCGCGGACCGCCTTCGCTTGCGCTTGCGGGGTCTGTCCGGGTGGGCGTACTTCGTTGCTGTGCCGTCGCTCGGTGGGTGCGCGGTTCCCCGCGCCCCTTTGGGGGCGTTCCTCCCGGTTCGCGTTCGGGTGCGGATGGCTCTTGGTTGCTCGCGTGGTTCCTCGCCTCTGCGCGGACCGCCTTCGCTTGCGCTTGCGGGGTCTGTCCGGGTGGGCGTACTTCGTTCCTGTGTCGTCGCTCGGTGGGTGCGCGGTTCCCCGCGCCCCTTTGGGGGCGTTCCTCCCGGTTGGCGTTCGGGTGTGGATGGCTCTTGGTTGCTCGCGCGGTTCCTCGCCGTCCCTGGGCTCCTCAGGGGGCGCCCGAAGGGGCGCGGGGAACTGCCCAGGTGTGATGACCTGGGGCGCGCCCGGTGCGGGCTTCAGCGGCGGGGGGCCGGGGAAGCGGTCGGGAGGTTCCTTCTCTGGTGGGACCAGAAGGCTTTCTGGGCGATCAGGGTGAGGGTGCCGGCCAGGACGATGCCGCCGAGGTTGGCGAGCAGCTGGAGTGTCGAACCCGACCACTGGGCGTAGTCGTTGAAGCTGAACGCCACCGCCGCGTTGGCCGCCGCAGGTACCGTCGTCACGGAGATCGCCACCCCGATCAGCGCACCGGACTTCGCCGAGGTCAGGGACAGCGTCCCGGCGATCCCCGCGAGGAGCGCCACCACGAACGACATCCAGTCGGGCTGCCAGATGAACGCCGTCGCGGGCCGTGGCGCCTCGATCATGTCGCGGGTGAACAGTCCGAGCGCGTTCATCAGCAGCGCGAAGCCGACGGTCACGGCCATCGCCAGCACGAAGCCCGCGAGCAGCGCCCACAGCGACCGCCACACCAGCCGGGGCGAGCGCTGGACCAGCGCCGTGGAGATCCCGGCGAGCGGACCGAACTCCGGACCGACGGCCATCGCTCCCACGATCAGGATCGCGTTGTCCAGCATCACCCCGCACGCCGCGAGCATCGTGGCGACCGACAGGAACGCCACATAGGTGACGGTGAGCGTCGACTCCTCGTGGGTCACCTCGGAGAGGTGTTCCCACAGGACCGCGTCCGCGGCCTCGCCGGGGGCGTCCTCCTCGGCCTGGTCGGCGCGTTTCGACAGGGACAGTCCGATGTCGTCGACGGCGATCGACCCGCACTCGTCGATCCCGGCCTCGCGCAGCGCCCCGATCAGGTCGTCCCCGGCCTCCCGGGCGACATCGCACAGCACGACATCGCCCCGGGGGTCGAGGGCGGCCCCCTTGAGCACGGCGAGATGGGTGGTGCCGACCGTGGCCTCGATCAGCTCGACCACGCCGTCCGTGCGGTCCGCCGGGGTGATCAGTCGCAGATGCAGCATGCCCCACGATAACCACGCGTCCGTCGGGGCACACCCGTCACAGTTTGCGCAGGCTGAGCCGCTGCACCTTGTGGTCCGGGCCCTTGCGGACGATGAGGGTGGCGCGGCCCCGGGTGGGGGCGACGTTCTCCACCAGGTTCGGCTTGTTGATGGTCCGCCAGGTCGTCCGCGCGTACTCCATGGCCTCCTCCTCGGAGACCTGGGTGTACTTGCGGAAGTACGACGACGGGTCCTGGAACGCGGTCTCCCGCAGCTTCCGGAACCGGCTGAGGTACCAGCGTTCGACGTCCTCCGTGCGGGCGTCCACGTACACGCTGAAGTCGAAGAAGTCGGCGAGCCCGACCCGGGTGCGGCCGTCGCGGCCGGGCAGGGCGGGCTGGAGGACGTTGAGGCCCTCGACGATGAGGATGTCGGGGCGGCGGACGGTGAGCCGTTCCCCGGGCACGATGTCGTAGATCAGATGGGAGTAGACCGGTGCGGTGACCTCGTCCTTGCCCGCCTTGATGTCCGCGACGAACCGGGTCAGCGCCCGGCGGTCGTACGACTCGGGGAAACCCTTGCGGGACATCAGTCCGCGTGCCTTCAGCTCCCGCATCGGCAGCAGGAAACCGTCGGTGGTGACCCGCTCGACCCGGGGGTGCTCCGGCCAGCGGGCCAGCAGCGCCTGGAGCAGCCGGGCGACCGTCGACTTGCCGACGGCGACCGACCCGGCGACCCCTATGACGAAGGGGGTGCCCGTCTGGGAGCCCTGCTCGCCGAGGAAGGTGTTCAGCGCGCCGCGCAGCCCGTCCGTGGCCCCGACGTACAGGTTCAGCAGCCGGGACAGCGGCAGATAGATGTCACGGACCTCGTCCAGGTCGATGACGTCACCGAGTCCGCGCAGCCCCTCGACCTCGGCGGCGCTGAGCGGCAGCGGGGTCTTGTCGCGCAGCGCGCTCCACTCCGCCCGGGTCAGATCGAGGTACGGGGACGCCTCCGGCCGGGACCGGGGGGCGCTGGGCGGCAGGGAGACCGGGGAGATCACCTGTTCATTGTCAGGGCTGGGCGGCGGGGACGGAGCGTGGGCTATCTCACTGGATGCCCTGTGCACCGGTCCGGGCCTGTCCGCTCTCCTGTCCGCCCTGGTCCGTTTCGGGCCGCCGGGCACCGGCTCCCGCTCCGGCTCCCGCTCCCGCTCCGGCTCCGGCTCCGGCTTCGGTGGGGCGTCTTGCTCCGGGCGCGCGGAGCGGGCGGCGGTACGCCGAGCGGGGCGCCACCCCGCGCGTAGGCTGCCCCCTATGTGCGGAATCGTGGGGTATGTGGGGTCTCAGTCGGCGCTCGACGTGGTGCTCTCGGGGCTGCGGCGGCTGGAGTACCGGGGCTACGACTCGGCGGGCGTCGCCCTCCTCGCGGACGGCGGGCTGGCCGCCGCCCGGCGGGCCGGGAAGCTGGTCAATCTGGAGAAGGCCCTGCTGGAGCGGCCCCTGCCCACCGGGTGCACCGGGATCGGGCACACCCGCTGGGCCACCCATGGGGCGCCCACCGACACCAACGCGCATCCGCATCTGGACAACACGGGCCGGGTCGCCGTCGTCCACAACGGCATCATCGAGAACTTCGCGGCCCTGCGGACGGAACTCGCGGCACGCGGGCACACCCTCGGCTCGGAGACCGACACGGAGGTCGTCGCGCATCTGCTGGCCGAGGAGTACGCGGCGGGCGCGGACCTCGGGGAGGCGCTGCGACGGGTCTGCCGGCGGCTGGAGGGCGCGTTCACGCTGGTCGCGGTGCACGCCGACGAGCCGGACCTGGTGGTGGGCGCGCGGCGCAACTCCCCGCTGGTGGTGGGCGTGGGGGAGGGCGAGGCGTTCCTGGCGTCGGACGTGTCCGCGTTCATCGACCACACCCGGTCCGCGATCGAACTCGGCCAGGACCAGGTGGTGGAGCTCCGCCGGGACGGGGTCACCGTCACCGGCTTCGACGGACGGCCCGCCGAGGTGCGTTCCTACCATGTGGACTGGGACGCGTCGGCCGCCGAGAAGGGCGGCTACCCGTCCTTCATGCTCAAGGAGATCGCCGAGCAGCCCAGGGCGGTCGCGGACACCCTCCTCGGACGGATCGGCCCCGAGGGGACGCTGACCCTGGACGAGATCCGCATCCCGGCCCGGGAGCTGCGGGAGATCGACAAGGTCGTCATCGTGGCGTGCGGGACGGCGTTCCACTCGGGTCTGATCGCCAAGTACGCCATCGAGCACTGGACCCGGCTGCCCTGCGAGGTGGAGCTGGCCAGCGAGTTCCGCTACCGGGACCCGATCCTGGACGCCCGCAGCCTCACCGTCGCGATCTCCCAGTCGGGGGAGACCATGGACACCCTGATGGCCCTGCGGCACGCCCGTGAACAGGGTTCCCGGGTGCTGGCGATCTGCAACACCAACGGTTCGACGATCCCCCGTGAGTCCGACGCGGTGCTGTACACCCACGCCGGGCCGGAGATCGCGGTGGCGTCCACCAAGGCGTTCCTGACCCAGCTCGTCGCCTGCTACCTCGTCGCCCTGTATCTGGCGCAGGCGCGCGGCAACAAGGACCCGGAGGGCATCCGTTCGGTGATCCGGGACCTCGCGGGGGTCCCCGGCGCGATCGAACGGGTCCTCGCCGGGATGGAACCGGTCCGGGAACTGGCCCGGTCCCTCGCGGACCAGGACACGGTGCTGTTCCTGGGACGTCATGTCGGGTACCCGGTGGCGCTCGAAGGGGCGCTGAAACTCAAGGAACTCGCGTACATGCACGCGGAGGGGTTCGCCGCGGGGGAGCTGAAGCACGGGCCGATCGCGCTGGTGGACCGCGGGCTGCCGGTGGTCGTCGTCGTCCCGTCGCCGCAGGGGGAACCGCTGCTGCACGGGAAGATCGTCTCCAACATCCAGGAGATCCGGGCCCGGGGCGCCCGGACCGTGGTGATCGCGCAGGAGGGCGACACGGAGGTCGTCCCGTACGCGGACCATCTGATCAGCGTCCCCGCGACCCCGGCGCTGCTCCAGCCGCTGGTGACGACGGTCCCGCTCCAGGTCTTCGCCTGCGCGCTGGCCACGGCCCGGGGCAACGAGGTCGACCAGCCGCGCAATCTCGCCAAGTCGGTGACGGTGGAATGAGTCCGTCCGTCCCCTGTCCGGGACGCGGCCGGGCGGGCCGGGCCGATACGGTGACGGGGTGATCATCGGGGTGGGCATCGACGTGGCGGAGATCGACCGGTTCACCGCGTCGCTGGAACGGACGCCGGGGCTGGCGGACCGGCTGTTCGTGTCGGCGGAACTGCTGCTGCCGAGCGGCGAACGGCGCGGCGCGGCCTCGCTGGCGGCACGGTTCGCGGCGAAGGAGGCCCTGGCGAAGGCGCTGGGCGCGCCGCCGGGACTGAACTGGACCGACGCGGAGGTGTTCGTGGAGGACAACGGACGGCCGCGGCTGCGGGTGCGCGGGACGGTCGCCGCGCGGGCCCAGTCGCTGGGGGTGCGCTCCTGGCACCTCTCGCTGAGCCATGACGCGGGGATCGCCTCGGCGGTCGTCATCGCGGAGGGGTGACCCACGGGTCCGGCCCGTCGCCGGAACCCGGAACCCGGAGGTCACCCCGTGCGCGCGTCAGGCGCGCGGGGAGCGGCCCATACCGATGGCCTGGGCGAGGCGCCGGCGGGTGGACCCGCGGAGCGTGACGAGGACCGCCGCGGCGCCGAGTCCGGTGAGGGCGAGCGCCCCGCACACGTACGGCAGCGCGCCTGATCCCGTGGCGGCCAGTCCGCCGGTGGTGGAGCTGGTGAGGGACCCGGTGGCCGAGCCGGTGGAACCCGTGGAGCCCGCGGAGCCTGTCGAGCCGCCGGTGGAGCCGCCGACCGTGCCGCCGGAGCCGGACGTACCGCCGGTGCCGCCGGTGCCGTTCGCGCCCTGGGTGGGGTCCGGGCCGGGGTCGGCCGAAGGTTCGGGCTCGGGTTCGGGGCCGGGGTCGGTCGGTTCGGGTTCGGTCGGGGGTTCGGTCGCCGGGTCCGTGGGCGGGGCCGTCGTCGGGGGCTCGGTGGCGGGGGTGGTCACCGTGAGTTCCGCCGTGTCGGTACGGGTGCTGCCGACCGGGTTTGAGAACACCGCGCGGTAGCGGTTGCCGTGGTGCTCGGCGGTGGCCTCGAACGTCAGGGTCGCCTCCGTGGCGCCCGCCACCGTCCGCCAGCTCCTCCCCTGGTCGGAGCTGACCTCCCAGCTCACCGCGGGCTCGGGGTCGGCCGACGCGAGAGCCCGGAACTGCGCCTTCTCCCGGACCGCCACGGAGGTGTCCTGCGGTCGCCCGGTCACGGTGGGGGAGACCTGCCGCTGGATCTGTAGCGCCTTGCTCTCGGCGATCGCGTACAGCGTGTGGTACGAGCCGTCGACGGTCAGCCCGTCCGGGTAGTCACCGGCGGGCAGGCTCTGCACGACCTCCGCACGCCGGAGGTCGATCACGGCGATCGCCTGGGTCAGGCTCTGCGCGGCGTACAGCGTCCGCGTCTCCGGGTCGACGGCGAGCACCCGGGGGTTGCCCTCGACCGCGATCGAGCCGGTGACCTCGTTCTTCCTGAGGTCCACCACCGAGACGGCGTTGGCGCCGATCTGGGCGACGTACGCGGTGGCGGTGGTGGGGTCGACGGTGACCCCGGTGCTGCCGAGTCCGCCGGTGCCCAGGGTGAGGTCGGCGGCCACCTCGCCGGTGGCGCCGTCGACGGTGGTGAGGACGTTCTGGATCGAGACGCTTCCGCCGACCATGGCGCTGCGGATGTATGTCACGTAGCCGCGGTTGGTCACCGGGTCGACGGCGAGACCGCGCGGCGGGGCGGGCAGCGTGACCGTCGTGCCGACCTGCGGCCACTTCCCGGCCCGCTGGGCCGCCTTGACGTCGAAGACCCGTACCGTCCGGTTCTGGGAGGCCACGTGCAGCCGTCTCGCGACCGGGTCCAGGGCGATGTGCTGGATGCCCGTCATGCCCTCGGGCGTGCGGTGGTCCTCCAGCCCGCCGCCCCGGGTGTCGTAGGTGGCGATCCGGTCGGACAGCGCGAGGTACAGGAAGCCGGTCGCCGGGTCGAACTCCATCGTGGTGGCCGCCGAGGGCAGCGGGACCGGGTCCCCGACCATGGCACCGGTCACGGAGTCGTACGTGGTCAGCCGGTACTCGTCCAGGTCGCCGCTGCTGACGTGGATACGCCGCGCGGCGGAGTCGACGGCCACGGCCTGGTTGCCGCCGGAGGGCGCGGTGATCCGGCGGATCTCGCTGTGCCGGACCGTGCCGGGCGCGACCTCGGGACCCGGTCCCGCGC
The DNA here is from genome assembly GCF_001905345.1 of Streptomyces uncialis. Taxonomy (GTDB): domain Bacteria; phylum Actinomycetota; class Actinomycetes; order Streptomycetales; family Streptomycetaceae; genus Streptomyces; species Streptomyces uncialis. The sequence goes on along the minus strand of NZ_LFBV01000008.1, from coordinate 157,527 downwards.
CCGCCCCGAACTCCACCGGGACGATGACGTCCTGCTCGCGGTCCGCCCCGTGCGTGTGATCGGCGCGGGTGACGACCGCGCACGCCTTCTGCGAGCAGTCGGCGCCGCTGTCCTTCGCCCTGACGGTCAGTTCGAGGGTGAACCCGCCGAGACCGCCGGTCACCGTGAAGGGCTTGACGATGTCCTTGGCGTACGCGGGCGGGTTGTTCGATATCCAGTACTGCGAACCGGAGCCGCCCGACATGTCGACACCGCCCAGACACGGGCTCGGCGCCTCACCCCGGCCCTGGATCTCGCATACGGCGAGGTAGACGCCCTTGGCGGGGTCGTAGCCGGTGCCGGTGACGGTCACCTTCTCGCCGTCCGGGTCGACGCCCCGGGTGTTCGAGACGGTCAGCTTCTGCCCGGTGGGCCCGGTGGCCTCGCCCGGGGTGGCGGCCTGCGCGGGGGCGGCGCCGGTGAGGGCGGCCAGCAGGATCAGGGCCCCCGCCCCGAGGACGGCGACCACGGTTCTTGGGGCGCGTGGGGCGCGTGGGGTGGACGGGGCGGTTGGGGCGGTTGGGCTCATGGCGAAGGACATCTTTTCCGGTTCTCCGGGGCGGACACGCCCGGTGGACCGGGGTGCGGACCGCGGAGCCGGGTGCGCACCGCGTGAGCTGCGTACGGACCGCCTGAGCCGGGTGCGGACCGCGGAGCCGTGGGTAAGGTGAACCTAAGTTGACCTTGGTTTTCCGTCAAGTCCCCGTGGCCGGAAACCTGCCCGCGCCCGCCCGTACCGCCGTGCGGCGCAGTTCCCCGGCCCGCCGCGCGCCCGCTGCGGCAGACTCGGCACCATGCGTAGCGCTCATCATGCGGAGACCGTCCGGCACGCCGAGGCCGAACTGATGGCACGGCTCCCCGAAGGGACGCTGATGCGGCGGGCCGCCGCCGGGCTCGCCGCCGTCTGCGCCGATCTGCTCGGCCGGGTCTACGGGGCCCGGGTCGTCCTGCTCGTCGGCAGCGGCGACAACGGCGGCGACGCGCTGTACGCGGGCGCCCTGCTCGCGCGCCGGGGCGCCGGGGTCAGCGCCGTGCCGCTCGCGCCCGGGCGGACCCACGCGGGCGGACTCGCCGCGCTGACCGGGGCGGGCGGCCGGGTCGCGGACGACCCCTTCGCGGTGCTCGCCACCGCCGACCTCGTCCTCGACGGGATCACCGGGATCGGTGGCCGGGGCGGACTGCGGCCCGACGCGGTGCCGCTGGCCCGCGCGGCCCGCGGCTCGGACGCGGTGATCGTCGCCGTCGATCTGCCCAGCGGGACCGAGGCGGACAGCGGGGAGGTCCGCGGCGAGGCGCTGCGCGCCGACGCGACGGTCACCTTCGGTACGTACAAGCCGGGGCTGCTGATCGACCCCGCGCACACCTACGCGGGCACCGTGCGGCTCGTCGACATCGGCCTCGGCCCGTATCTGCCGGACCCGCCGCCGCTGGAGGCCCTTCAGCACCAGGACGTGGCGCGGCTGCTGCCGGAGCCGTCCGGCGAGAGCGACAAGTACCGGCGCGGGGTGGTCGGGATCGTCGCCGGGTCGGCCCGCTATCCCGGCGCGGCCGTGCTCGCCGTCGCGGGCGCGCTGCGGGGCGGCGCCGGGGCCGTCCGGTACGTGGGGCACGCCGCCGACGCGGTGATCGCCCGCTTCCCGGAGGCCCTGGTCCACTCCGGGCCGCCCGCCCGTGCGGGACAGGTGCAGGCGTGGGTGGTGGGGCCGGGCCTCGGGGACGACCCGGACGTGGTCCGTGAGGTGCTGGAGTCCCGTGTCCCCGTCCTCGTCGACGCGGACGGGCTGCGCCCGCTGGACCCGGCGACGGTACGGGACCGGGGGGCGGCCACGCTGCTCACCCCGCACGCGGGGGAGGCCGCCGCGCTGCTCGGGGTGTCGCGGGGGCGGGTGGAGGCGGCGCGGCTGGCCTCCGTGCGGGAGCTCGCGGCGCGGTTCGGGGCGACCGTGCTGCTCAAGGGGTCCACCACGCTGGTGGCCTCCCCCGACGGGTCGGTGCCCGTGCGGGTGAACCCGATGGGGACGCCGTGGCTCGCCACGGCGGGCAGCGGGGACGTGCTGTCGGGGCTCGCGGGGTCGTTGCTGGCGGCGGGGCTGGGGGCGGCCGACGCGGGGGCCGTGGCGGCCTATCTCCATGGGCTGGCGGGGCGGGATGCCGCGGGGCGGGGGGTGCCGGTCACCTCGTTCGAGGTGGCCGACGCGGTGGGGGGTGCGTGGGGGAGGGTCCGGTCCCCCGGCTGAGGCCCGTCCTCGGTCGCGCGTCCGAGGTCCGTCCGGCGGGACGCGCTTCGTTCCCGTGCGGGTCGCCTTTGCTTGCGCTTCCGAGGTCTGTCCGGGTGGGCGCACCTGTTGCCTGTGCCGTCGCCCGGTGGGTGCGCAGTTCCCCGCGCCCCTGGGTGCTGCCCCTTCGGGTTTGTTCGTCGGGTGCGGGTCTGCCCTCGTCTTTTGCGCAGTTCCCCGCGCCCCTTTGGGGCGCGTTCTGTCGGTCCTTTGGGTCGGGGCCGGTCGGGATTCTCCGTCCTCGCTCCAACGCGCTCGGTACGACATCCCTCTTGCCCGACTGAAGAGCATCGGAGTCTGCGGGCAGAGATTCCCGCCCACCCCCTCCCGCAGCCCCGCGACTGCGCGAGGAGGATGGTTCAACCCCGCCCCGGGCTGACACCGGCCCGCAGCCTGACCCCACCCGCAGCCGGAGAACATCCCAAGGTGGGCGCCCCCAAAGGGGCGCGGGGAACTGCGCACCCACGAACGAGCCGCACGGGAACGAAGTACGTGCAGGTGTGGAACCCCAGGGGCGCGGGGAACTGCGCGAGCAACCAAGGACCCCCCGCACCCGAACGGGAACCGCAAGGGGCGCGACCGGAGGGGCGCGGGGAACTGCGCACCCACGAACGCGCCGCACAGGGACAGGTACGTCCAGGTGGGGAACCCCAGGGGCGCGGGGAACTGCGCGAGCGGCCGAGGGGCATCCGCAGCCGGACGGGAACCGAAGGGGGCGCGACCGGAGGGGCGCGGGGAACTGCGCACCCACGAACGCGCCGCACAGGGACAGGTGCGTGCAGGTGGGGAACCCCAGGGGCGCGGGGAACTGCGCGAGCGGCCGAGGGCCACCCGCAGCCGGACGGGAACCGAAGGGGGCGCGACCGGAGGGGCGCGGGGAACTGCGCACCCCGTCCGACCTGAACGGGAACAAGTACGGGCAGGTGGGGAACCCCAGGGGCGAGGGGGAACCGCGCACCCCACGAGCGGCGGCACGGGACAAGTGCGTTCAGCGCAGGGAACCTCGGAAGCGCGAGCGAAGGCGACCTGCGAGAATCGGCGGCGATGAGCCAGACACCGCCCCCCCTGAGCCGAGTCCGCGCCGAGATCGACCTGGACGCCCTGCGCGCGAACGTCCGCACGCTCCGCGCCCGCGCCCCCCGCTCCGCCCTGATGGCGGTCGTCAAGTCGGACGGCTACGGCCACGGCGCCCTCCCCTGCGCCCGCGCGGCGATCGAGGCGGGCGCGACCTGGATCGGCACGGCCACCCCCCACGAGGCCCTGGCCCTGCGCGCCGCGGGCATCCGCGGCCGGCTGATGTGCTGGCTGTGGACCCCGGGCGACCCCTGGCGCGAGGGCATCGAGGCCGACCTCGACATGTCGGTCAGCGGGATGTGGGCCCTGGCCGAGGTGACCGCCGCCGCCCGGGACGCGGGGCGGCCCGCCCGTATCCAGCTCAAGGCCGACACCGGACTCGGCCGCAACGGCTGCGCGCCCGCCGACTGGCCCGAGCTGGTCGCCGCCGCACTCGCCGCCGAGGCCGCCGGGACCGTCCGGATCACCGGCCTGTGGTCGCATCTGGCCTGTGCCGACGAGCCGGGCCACGCCTCGATCCCGGCCCAGCTCGACACGTTCCGGCGGCTCGTCGCGTACGCCGAGGGCGAGGGGGTGCGTCCGGAGGTGCGGCACCTCGCGAACTCCCCGGCCGCGCTGACCCTCCCGGAGACCCACTTCGACCTGATCCGTACCGGTATCGCCATGTACGGTCTGTCGCCCGCGCCGGAACTGGGCACCGCCGCCGAACTGGGACTGCGTCCCGTGATGACGCTCAGCGCCTCGGTGGCCCTGGTCAAGGGCGTGCCGGGCGGTCACGGGGTCAGCTACGGCCATCACTACGTCACCCCGGCGGAGACCACCCTCGCGCTGATCCCCGCCGGTTACGGCGACGGCATCCCCCGGCACGCCTCCGGCCGGGGCCCGGTCCTCGTCGGCGGCGAGTGGCGGCGGGCCGCCGGACGGATCGCGATGGACCAGTTCGTGGTGGACCTGGGCGGGCAGAAGATCCAGGAAGGCGCCGAGGCCGTGCTGTTCGGACCGGGGGACCGGGGCGAACCGACCGCCCAGGACTGGGCCGAGGCGGCGGACACCATCGCGTACGAGATCGTGACCCGGATCGGCGCCAGGGTCCCCCGTGTCCACCACGGCGGCACCCGGGCCACGACCGTGCCGACCGCGCCGGGCGCCGCCGCGGTCACGGCAGGGCGCGGCGAGGGGAGTCGTACATGAGTGACAGCGGTGCGCAGGCCGTCACCGACGCGGTGGCCTCGGTCGCCTCGGCCGGTGAGGTCTGGCGCAAGGGCGCCGGTATCGCGGGGGTGGCGATCGGGGTGGTCGCGGCGGGCGCGGCGGCGGGAGTCGCGATCGAGCGGCTGACCGTCGGCCGGGGCATCCGCCGCAGGGCGCGGCTCGCCCTCGACTCGACCGGACCGTACGGAGCGCTGCGCGGCACGCCCGGTACGGCGTCCGCCGACGACGGCACGGAGCTGTACTACGAGGTCGACGAGGTGGGTGAGCCCGACGCGGACCTCGCGCCGCGCCGCAGACGGCTGTTCGGCCGCCGTGACCCCGCCCCCGTCACCGTCGTCTTCAGCCACGGCTACTGCCTCAGCCAGGACTCCTGGCACTTCCAGCGGGCCGCGCTGCGCGGTGTCGTGCGTACCGTCCACTGGGACCAGCGCAGCCATGGCCGCTCCGCGCGCGGAGCGGCCATGGCGCAGTCCGGCGCCCCGGTCACGATCGACCAGCTCGGCCGGGACCTGAAGGCCGTCATCGACGCGGCGGCGCCCGAGGGCCCGCTCGTCCTCGTCGGGCACTCCATGGGCGGGATGACGATCATGGCCCTGGCCGACCAGTACCCGGAGCTGGTGCGGGAGCGGGTCGCCGGGGTCGCGCTGGTGGGGACGTCGGCGGGACGGCTCGCGGAGGTCAGCTACGGGCTGCCGGTGGCCGGGGTGAACGCGGTGCGGCGGGTGCTGCCCGGGATGCTCAAGGTGCTGGGCCAGCGCGCGGAGCTGGTGGAACGCGGGCGGCGGGCCACCGCGGACCTCTTCGCGGGGATCATCAAGCGGTACTCGTTCGCCTCGCGCGACGTGGACCCCGCGGTCGTCCGGTTCGCGGAGCGGCTCATCGAGAGCACGCCCATCGACGTCGTCGCGGAGTTCTACCCGGCGTTCGCCGAGCACGACAAGAGCGAGGCGCTCGTCCGCTTCGACGGGCTGCCCGTGCTCGTCCTCGCCGGGGACAAGGACCTGATCACCCCCAGCGAGCACAGCGAGGCCGTCGCCGACCGGCTCGGCGACGCGGAACTCGTCCTCGTCCCGGACGGCGGGCACCTGGTGATGCTGGAGCACCCCGAGGTCGTGACCGACCGGCTCGCCGACCTCCTGACCCGCGTGGGAGCCGTCCCGGCAGGTACTACCGTGGACGGTTATGGAGCAACGAGCGGTACCGCGCGACCGGGCAGCTGACCCGGTCGACGCGCGGATCACGGTCACGTCCCCCGAACGCATGCGGGAGCTGGGCGTGCGCCTGGCCGGACTGCTGCGCCCCGGTGATCTGGTGATGCTCACCGGTGAGCTGGGCGCGGGCAAGACGACGCTGACCCGGGGCGTGGGCGAGGGCCTGGGTGTCCGGGGCGCGGTCACGTCCCCCACGTTCGTCATCGCCCGGGTGCATCCGAGTCTGGTCGGCGGCCCCCCGCTCGTGCACGTCGACGCGTACCGCCTGGGCGGCGGGCTGGACGAGATGGAGGACCTGGACCTCGATGTGTCGCTGCCCGAGTCCGTGATCGTCGTGGAGTGGGGCGACGGCAAGGTCGAGGAGCTGTCCGACGACCGGCTGCACATCCTGATCGACCGCGCGGTCGGGGACACCACCGACGAGGTCCGTACGGTCACCCTGCGTGGGTACGGGGACCGGTGGGCCGGGGCCGCGGGGGAGGGCGGGGGGTTCGCCGGACTCGTGGCGCCGTCCGCCGGCTGACATTTTCCGACGCGGTGTCGGGAAGATGTTGCGCCGGGCCGGTCGTCCGTGTTCACATGGGGTGAGACGCAGGTTAGGTGTACCTAACCATTCCTGCCCCCGGAGCACCAGGAGGCGCCCATGCAGGCGAAAGAGCGGGTCGCGCTCACGTCCACGGGGTCCGAGGGGGTGGTGTCGATGAGCGAGCTGCTGGCCGCGGGTGTGGCGGCGAGTGCGGTGTCGACGCCGCCGGTCGTCCCGTCCGCGAGCACCGGGACCCCGTCCCCCGCCCCGTCCGAGGACCACGCGGAAGCCGCATAGCCCCTCCGGGTAGGCCCGAGTTCCCTGTGCGGGTCGCCTTCGCTTGCGCGTCCGAGGTCCGTCCGGCTGGACGCACTTGTCCCTGTGCCGTCGCTCGTGGGGTGCGCAGTTCCCCGCGCCCCTTTGGGGGCGCCCCTTGAGGCTGTCGGTCGGGTGCGGGGCCTTCGCTTGCGGAACCCCCTCCTCGCGCAGTCGCTCGGCTACCGAAGGGGGTGGGCGGGAATCTCTGCCCGCAGACTCCGATGCTCTTCAGTAGCTCCGCTGGACGTCGTACCGAGCGCGTCGGATCGAGGACGGAGAATCCCGACCGGCACCGACCCGAAGGACCGACAGAACGCGCCCCAAAGGGGCGCGGGGAACTGCGCGAAACCACCGAGCGACGGCACAGGAACGAAGTGCGCCCAGCACCGAGTACCCAGGGGCGCGGGGAACTGCGCACCCCACGAGCGACCCGCACAGGAACGAAGTTCGCCCAGCCGGACAGACCTCGAAAGCGCAAGCGAAGGCGACCCGCGTCCACCCGGACAGACCTCGGACGCGCAAGCGGGGGCGTAAGCCGGGGCAACCCCTAAGGGATGACGACAACCTTCGTGCCGATCACCGCGAAGTCCCACATCGCGTCCCCCTGCGCCCGGGTCGACCGGATACCCCCCGTACGCCGCCGCGGATCGGGCGCCCCCCGGGCCCCGTCCACCGCCGCGCTGAACCCGATGCTCACCCCGTCCGCCACCGCGAACCGCACCACATGCTCGATCCCGACCCCGTCGGACCCCGCCGTGCGCCCGGTGCGTGACGTCACGGTGTACGTACCGGGAACCGGGTCGACCGTGCTGGGCGTCACGGTGTACGTCTTGCGTACCCGGGAGCCGTCGGCCAGCCACACCCGGTCGTCCTCCAGCGCGTAGACCACCCGGGCCCCGCCGCCCGTACCCGCGGGCAGCGCCTTCGGGTCACGTTTGTCCCGCACGGGGACGGCCGCGTCGGCCTGGGACGTGACACCGGGGGAGACGCGTACCGGGGCGCTCGCCGACGCCTGGTACGCGAGGAAGCCGACCGTGACCAGGGCCGCCGCGGTGAGCCCGGCCACGATTCCCGAGCTGCTGCTTGCCACCACGCACACCTCTCGTCCGTCCGCGGAACCGCACGGCACCCGCCGGACGGTCACCGTCCGTGAGCGCGCGCGTACCCGCCGACCGTAGCAGCATGTGCCCGCTCCACCGGGGCGGCCTTACGCCGGTCGCCGGAGCCGTACGCTGTTTGTGTGCTGTTGCTCGCTCTCGATACCGCCACCCCCGCCGTCACGGCCGCCCTGCACGACGGGGAGACCGTGGTCGCCTCGTACGCCGAGGTCGACGCCCGACGGCACGGGGAGCTGCTGCTGCCCGCCGTCGACCGGGTCCTCGCCGACGCCGGTACGACGCTCCGTTCCGTCACCGCGATCGTCGTCGGCACCGGACCAGGCCCGTACACCGGGCTGCGGGTCGGGCTGATGACCGCCGACACCTTCGGGCTGGCCCTCGGGCTGCCCGTGCACGGACTGTGCACCCTCGACGGACTCGCGTACGCCTCCGGCCTCGACGGCCCCTTCGCCGTCGCGACGGACGCCCGGCGCAAGGAGGTCTACTGGGCGCGGTACGCCGACCCCCGGACCCGGCTCACCGAGCCGTCCGTCGACCGCCCCGCGGACATCGCCGACGAACTGGCCGGACTGCCGGTCGTCGGCGCGGGCCCGCGGCTGTACCCGGACGCCTTCCCCGACGGACGCGGCCCCGAGCACGCCGACGCGGGGGCCCTCGCCTCGCTCGCCGCCGAGCGGCTGCGCTCCGGCGCGGAGCTCGCGCCCCCCCGGCCGCTGTATCTGCGCAGGCCGGACGCGCAGGTCCCCAAGAACTACAAGGTGGTCACCCCCCAGTGACGGCCGTACTGCGCGAGATGCGCTGGTGGGACATCGACGCGGTCCTCGATCTGGAGCGCGCGCTCTTCCCCGACGACGCCTGGTCACGCGGCATGTTCTGGTCCGAGCTGGCGCACTCCCGGGGGCCCGGCGCCACCCGGTGGTACGTCGTCGCCGAGGACGGGGACCGTCTCGTCGGCTACGCGGGACTCGCCGCCGCCGGTGGCGAGGACACCACGGGCGGCCAGGACACCGAGCCGGGCATGGGGGCCGTCGGGGACGTGCAGACGATCGCCGTCTCCCGGGACCACTGGGGCACCGGTCTCGGCGCGCTGCTCCTCGCGGACCTGCTGAAGCACGCGAGCGCGTTCGAGTGCCAGGAGGTGATGCTGGAGGTGCGCGTGGACAACGTCCGCGCCCAGAAGCTCTACGAGCGCTTCGGCTTCGCCCCCATCGGGCGGCGCCGGGGCTACTACCAGCCGGGCAACATCGACGCGCTGGTGATGCGGATGGCGATGAACGGCGACGGACCGCCCTGCGATCCGGTCGCCCCGCTCGAACCGGCGGACCCCGTCCCCCCGCGAGGCGCGGACGCGCGAGGCGAGAACCCGGACGACCCGGGCGCCCCGGCCGGCGGCGACGGCATCCAGCAAGCAGAGCACGGCGGGGAAGGAACCCGGACCCATGGCTGACGAACCTCTCGTCCTCGGCATCGAGACCTCCTGCGACGAGACCGGGGTCGGTATCGTCCGGGGCACCACCCTCCTCGCGGACGCGGTCGCCTCCAGCGTCGACGAGCACGCCCGCTTCGGCGGTGTCGTCCCCGAGGTCGCCTCCCGCGCCCATCTGGAGGCGATGGTCCCCACCATCGAACGCGCCCTCAAGGACGCCGGGGTCGCCGCCTCCGACCTCGACGGGATCTCCGTCACCGCGGGCCCCGGCCTCGCGGGCGCGCTGCTCGTCGGCGTCACGGCCGCCAAGGCGTACGCGTACGCCCTCGGCAAGCCGCTGTACGGCGTCAACCACCTCGCCTCGCACATCTGCGTCGACCAGCTGGAACACGGTCCGCTGCCCGAGCCGACGATGGCCCTGCTGGTCAGCGGCGGCCACTCCTCGCTGCTGCTGTCCTCCGACATCACCTCCGACGTCCGGCCGATGGGCGCGACGATCGACGACGCGGCGGGCGAGGCGTTCGACAAGATCGCCCGGGTGCTGAACCTCGGCTTCCCCGGCGGCCCGGTCATCGACCGCTACGCCCGCGAGGGCGACCCCACCGCCATAGCGTTCCCGCGCGGGCTGACCGGCCCGCGCGACGCGGCGTACGACTTCTCCTTCTCCGGGCTGAAGACCGCGGTCGCCCGCTGGATCGAGGCGAAGCGGGCCGCCGGTGAGGACGTACCGGTGCGGGACGTCGCCGCGTCCTTCCAGGAGGCGGTCGTCGACGTGCTGACCCGCAAGGCCGTCCGGGCCTGCAAGGACCAGGGCGTGGACCATCTGATGATCGGCGGCGGGGTCGCCGCCAACACCCGGCTGCGGGCGCTGGCCGCCGAGCGCTGCGAGGCCGCCGGTATCCGGCTGCGGGTGCCCCGGCCGGGGCTGTGCACGGACAACGGCGCGATGGTCGCCGCCCTCGGCGCCGAGATGGTCGCCCGGGGCCGCGCCGCCTCCGACTGGGACCTGTCGGCGGACTCCTCGCTGCCGGTGACCGACACCCATGTACCGGGCACGGCCGCCGGGTCCGACGGCGAGGACGCCCCGCACGAGCACGGGCACGGGCACTCGCACGGCCATGGGCACTCCCACTCCCACGACCATGTGCACGAGCTGGCGAAGGACAACCTCTACTCATGACCCGTGCGCTGATGTGGGAGGCCGCGGCGGTGTCCGGCCGGGGCGCCGAGCTGCTGGCCTGGGCCCGGAGCCGTGACCTGGCCGGACAGCCGCTGCGGCGCGAGACCTTCACCGCGCCCGGCGACCGGGTCCTCGTCATCACCTGGTGGGCCGCCGGAGCCGACGGGGACGGCCCGCCCGAACTGCCCGACCCGCCCGCCGAGCTGGTGCGCAGGCCCGTGCACCGCTGGGGGTTCGACTCGGTGGACGTCAGCCAGGGGCCGTCGGCCTGATCAGTTTCCGGTGTCCCGCGCGGGCGGACGGGGGCCCAGCAGACCGTCGATCACCTTCCGGAGCTGCACCGCCAGGTCGTAGGACTCCGACAGCTCGACCCAGCGGTCCGCCAGGGACGTGATCAGCGGGAGCCGCTCCGCGTCCGCCTCGCTGATCAGCGCGTCCGGGAAGTTCCGGACCCGCTGCGGGTCCGCGGCGCGGCGGTCCGCCGCCGCGCGGAAGACCAGTTCCCCGTGGACGCAGTGCCAGAGCGTGCGGTACGCGCGCACCGCGTCGTCCGGCGTCAGCCCGCACGCGACCGCCGACTCCAGGGCCTCCTCGACGATCCACAGCGCGCCCTTGTCCGTGAGGTCGCCGAGGCTCAGCACCTCCACCACCCAGGGCATCTGCCGCAGGGTCCGGTACATGTGCAGGGTGACGGCGAGCAGCCGCTCGCGGGGGTCGTCGGGGAGCTCGGGGCGCGGCACCGACTCCGCCATGCCCGCGAGGGTGAGCATCAGCAGCTCGTCCTTGTCCCGGACGTGGTGGTACAGCGCCATCGGGGTCGTCCCCACCTCCCGGGCGACCCGGCGCATCGACAGTCCGTCGACGCCCTCCTCCTGGAGGATGCGTCGCGCCGTGGCGACGATCCGGGCGGGGTCGATCCGGCGCGGCCGGCCGACCGCCTTCCGCGCCGTCCGCGCGCCGCTCTTCCCGTCGTCCGCCCGGTCGGGGCCCCCGGCTGCCGGTCCGTCGCCGGGTTCCCCCGTACGAGGGGTCCCGGAACTGTCGTTCGTCACCACGGGGACCATTCTCCCGCTCTCGGCCGCACACGGGTCGTACGCGGTCGTACACAGTTTCTATACGCGTATAGTAATGTGCCGGCATGGTGAACCACTCCTCACGGCACGCCCTGTTCCTGCCTGTGGTGCTGACCGTGCAGTTCCTCGTCGCGCTCGACATGTCCGTCGTGAACATCGCGCTGCCCGGCATCCGGACCGGCCTCGGCTTCGCCCCCGAGGACCTCACCTGGGTCGTCAGCGCCTACGCCCTCGCCTTCGGCGGGCTGCTGATGCTCGGCGGACGGCTCGCCGACGTGGTGGGCAGGCGCCGGGTCCTGATCGCCGGATTCACGCTCTTCGGCGCGGCGAGCCTGGCGGGCGGCCTCGCGTCAGAACCCTGGCAGCTGATCGCCGCCCGCGCGGTGCAGGGCGTCGGCGCCGCCGCGCTCGCCCCCGTCGGACTCACCCTGATCACCGTCATGTACCCGGCGGGGAAGGAACGCTCCGGGGCCCTCGCGATGTGGGGCGCGGCCGGGGCCCTCGGCGGCGCCGTCGGCGTCCTGCTGGGCGGAATGCTCACCGACTGGTTCGGCTGGCGCGCGGTCATGCTCGTCAATGTGCCGGTCGTGCTGCTCGCCGCGTTCGCCGCCCGGATCGCCGTACCGCTCGACGACCGGCACGGCGCCCGGCCCCGGCTGGACACCGCCGGCGCGGTGCTCGTCACCGCCGGGACCACCGCCCTCGTACTCGGACTGGTCCGCGCCGAGAGCCTCGGCTGGTCCTCCGCCACCACCCTGCTCACCCTCGCCGCCGCCGCGCTGCTGCTCACCGCGTTCGCCGCCGTCGAGGCCCGGCACCGCCAGCCCCTGCTGCGGCTGGGGATGCTGCGGCTGCGCCCGGTGCTGTCCGCGAACATGTTCTCGCTGCTGCTGGCGGCGGGTCAGTTCGGCGCGTTCTACTTCGTGTCGCTGTACCTCCAGCAGGTCCTCGGCTACGGGCCGACGGCGACCGGCGCGGCCTTCCTGCCGTTCTGCGTGGGGATCGTCGCGGGCTCGGTGTTCGCCGCGAGGACGATCACCCGGTACGGCGTCCGCGCGCTGACCGTGACCGGTGGACTCCTCGCCGCCGGGGGAATGGCCTGGTGGGCGCTGGTCATGACGCCCGAAAGCGGCTTCTGGCTCGCCGTGCTGCCGCCGTCGCTGCTCGGCAGCGTCGGCATAGGGCTGTGCATGGTCCCGCTCGGCACCGCCGCGACCAGCGGGATCTCCGCCCACGAGGCCGGGATGGCCTCCGGACTGCTCAACACCTCCCGGCAGATCGGCGGCTCGGTGGGCCTCGCGCTGCTCGTGACGGTCGCCACCGCCGCCGGGGCCGACGGGGGCGGCGCCGGGACACCGCTCATGGACGGCTTCCCCGCCGCGTTCTGGACGGCGGCGGCGCTTCTCGCGGTCGGCGCGCTGAGCATGGCCGTGCTCTACCGGGAGCCGGACGCCGGTCCTCGGGCCCCGGGGGCGGGTGCGGGCCGTGTAGCGCTTCGCGGCGCGGCCTTGGACGGCCCCGACGACAGCGCCCGCCCCGACCCGGCGGCGGCGCCCTGAGCGCACCCCCGGCGGATCCGCCGAAGAATGTCGCGGGAGGTGTCGATCCGGACGGGTCCCGATCGACACGGGGTCCGGGTGGGCGCGCTTGTTCCGGTGCCGTCGTTCGGTGGTTTCGCGCAGTTCCCCGCGCCCCTTTGGGGCGCGTCCGGTCGGTTCTTCGGGTCGGTGCCGGTCGGGATTCTCCGTCCTCGATCCGACACGCTCGGTACGACGTACCTGTGGTCCTACTGAAGAGCATCGGAGTCTGCGGGCAGAGATTCCCGCCCACCCCCTCCCGCAGCCAGGCGAGTTCGCGAGGAGAGGGGTGCCCCTTCAGGGGCGCGGGGAACTGCGCGAGCAACCAAGGGCCATCCGCAGCCGAACGGGAACCGCAAGGGGCGCGGCCTAAGGGGCGCGGGGAACTGCGCACCCCCGTCCGACCTGCACGGGAAGCAGGTACGTCCAGGTGGGGAACCGCAGAAGCGCAAGCGAAGGCGGCCTGCGGGGAACTGCGCACCCCATGAGCGACCCGCACAGGGACAAGTGCGCCCAGCGCAGGGAACCTCGGGGGCCCGGGCCGGACGGGGCCGGGGTTACTCGGGCCGGGCCGGACGGCCGATCAGCATGGTGGGCGCCCCCGCGACCCTGGTGAGGAAGACCGTCGCCGAGTGGGGCCCCACGGGCTTCACCTTGCGCCGCAACTCCTCCGGCTCCACCGCGGAGCCCCGCTTCTTGACGGTGAGCGTCCCCACCCCCCGCTCCCGCAGCAACGCCTTCAACCGCTTGACGCTGAACGGCAGATGATCGGTGACCTCGTACGCCGTCGCGAACGGCGTCCCGCGCAGTACGTCGGACGTGACGTACGCGATCGTCGCGTCGAGCAGCCCGCCGGAGACCTGCTCCGCGACCGTCGCGACGAGCCGCGCCCGGATCACCGCGGGATCGGGCTCGTACAGATACCGACCCACCGGCCGCACCGCCGGATCGGGCGGCATCCCGTCCAGCGGGCTCCACAGGGACTCCGCCCCGGGCAGCAGCGTCGACCGGCGCGAGTCGGGCGCCCCCGTACCGAACCACAGGACCGCTTCCTTCAGCTCGCCCCGGTCGGAGATCCACTCCGTCTCGACGCCCTCGGGCACCGCCTCGTGCGGCACCCCGGGCGCGATCTTCAGCGCACCGAGCCCGGCGGCCCGCGCGGCGCCCACCGCCCAGGACAGCGGTGGCGAGTACGCCTCCGGGTCGAAGATCCGCCCGCGGCCACCGCGCCGCGCGGGGTCGACGAACACCGCGTCGTACCCGTCCGTGCCGACCTCGGTCACCTCCGCCTGACGGACCTCGATCAGTGTGTCGAGCCCCAGCGCGACCGCGTTGGCGCGGGCCACCGCGCAGGTCAGCGGATCACGGTCGACCGCGAGGACCCGTATCCCGGCGCGGGCCAGCGCGATCGCGTCGCCGCCGATCCCGCAGCACAGGTCCGCCACCGAGCCGATGCCCAGCTCCCGCATCCGTCCGGCCCGGTACTCCGCCACACTCGTGCGGGTCGCCTGCTCGACGCCGTCCGGGGTGAAGAACATCCGTGCCGCGTCCGCGCCGAACTTCACCGCCGCGCGCTGCCGCAGTCTCGCCTGGCCGAGTGCGGCGGACACCAGATCGGCCGGATGCGTACGGCGCAGCCGGGTGGCGACGGCGAGTTCCCGTGCCGGGTCGGTGTCGCGCACCTCGTCCAGCAGGGCCCGGCCCTCCCCGGCGAGGAGGGCGGTGAACCGTGCGACGGCTGCGGAGTCGGGGTCGAGGGTGCTCACCTGGTCCATTGTGGGCCAGTCGGTGGATGGTCCGGTGCCGCTGGCGGTGTCTGCGCGTGGTGCGGGTGAGGCGCTGACAGGATGCGGCCCCATGCGACTAGTAGGACTAAACAGACAAGTTGCGCGAGGTGGCTCCCGTACGCGCGCGCTCGCGCGACTCCTCACCGCCGCACTCGCCCTCGGCGTCACCGCCACCTCCCTGGCCGGCTGCGCGGGCCAGGACCCCACCGCGAAGCCCGCCAAGGCGTCCGCGTCGGCCTCCGGCGGGGCGGAGGGCGCGCCCGGCAAGAAGGCCGAACGGGCGAAGGCCGCCCGCGACGAGGCCGCCACCCGCAAGCGGACCGTCGAGGCCGCCCGGATCGCCACCGCCAAGCGCTGGGGCCTCACCAAGGTGCCGCTCCTCGCGCCCCCGCCCCCCGCGGCCAAGCCGAAGATCCCCACCCGGGACGGCTTCGAGGTCGAGGGCCACGACGAGCTGCCGCCCGTCTTCACGACGATCCCCACCAAGGAGAAGATCGTCTTCCTCACCATCGACGACGGCGACAACAAGGACCCGGCGCTGATCAAGATGCTGGAGGAGCTCAAGGTCCCGTACACCGCGTTCCTCAGCGACTACCTGGTCAAGGAGGACTACGGCTACTTCCGCAAGATGCGCGACGCCGGGGTCACCCTCAACAACCACACCCTGACCCACCCGTACATGCCGGCGCTGTCCTACGAGGCCCAGAAGCGGCAGATCTGCGGGATGCAGGACGTCATCCAGAAGCAGTACGGCACCCGCCCCACCGTCTTCCGGCCGCCCTACGGCAACTACAACCGGACGACCCTGCGGGCCGCCAAGGAGTGCGGGATCACCGCCGTACCGCTGTGGAACGAGGAGGTCTTCGCGGACCGCTGGGA
This sequence comes from Streptomyces uncialis, assembly GCF_001905345.1. GTDB lineage: Bacteria > Actinomycetota > Actinomycetes > Streptomycetales > Streptomycetaceae > Streptomyces > Streptomyces uncialis. Next base: position 141,831 of record NZ_LFBV01000008.1, on the reverse strand, counting down.
GTACCGCGAGTACGACAAGAGGATCCGGCCCGGGGACATCGTCCTCACCCACTTCCGCGGCAAGAAGGACTGGGACGGCTCCATGCCCGACACCGTCCGCCGCTTCCTGAAGCTCGTCACCGAGCAGGGGTACGCGGTGGCCAAGCTGGAGGACTATCTGTGACCGACGGCGGGCACGCGGGGCGGTCCGGCCGCGGCGGCCGGACCGCGCGGCGGTGGGTGGCGGCGCTGCTCGCCGCCGCCGCGGTCGGTCCGGGGCTCGGCGGCTGCGCGCAGTCCGTCGACCCGATCGAACGGCTCAGCCGCAAGGCCGCGGAGAAGGTGCGGCCGGCGGCGGGGCCGACCGCGGGCGCCGGTACGGAGGCGTACCGGCGCTGGGGGCTGTCCGCGGCGCCCGCCCCCGCGCCCTCCCCGCGCGCCCTCGCGCTGCCGGACGGGGACGGGGGCGGGCCGCCGGTGCTCGACCGGGTGCCCACCCGGGACCCGGTGGTCTTCCTCGTGTTCGGCGACGGCGCGGGGAAGGACCCCCGGTTCGCCGCGCTGGTCGGTGAACTCCGGCTGCCGGTCACGGTGTTCCTCACGGACCGGGTGCTGGGGCCCGGGTACGGGCGGCTGCGGTCCGCCGGTGCGGACGTGGAGAACCACACGCTCGACCATCCGCATCTGCCGGGGCTGCCCGCGGCCGGGCAGCGGGCGGAGATCTGCGGGCAGCGGGACAAACTGAAGGAGCGGTTCGGGGTGCGGTCGTCGATGCTGCGGCCGCCGTACGGCGCGTTCGACGCGGTGACCCTGCGGGTGGCCTCGGAGTGCGGGGTGTCCGTCGTCGTGCGGGGGCGGGGGGTCGGTGGGGGGCCCTTGCGGGCGGGGGACATCGTGGTGGTGGAGCCGGACGCGGGGGGTGTGGCGTCGCCCACGGAGGCGACGGTCGCCCTCCTCCGGGATCTCCACGCCCGGCGGCTCGCCCCGGCCCGCCTCGCGGACTACGTCTGACTCCGCGGGTCGCCTTCGCTTGCGCTTCCGAGGTCCGTCCGGCGGGACGAACTTGTCCCTGTGCGGGTCGCTCGGTGGGTGCGCAGTTCCCCGCGCCCCTGGGTTTCCTGTGCTGGGCGTACTTCGTTGCTGTGCCGTCGCTCGGTGGTTTTGCGCAGTTCCCCGCGCCCCTTTGGGGCGCGTTCTGCCGGTCCTTTGGGTCGGTGCCGGTCGGGATTCTCCGTCCTCGCTCCAACGCGCTCGGTCGGACATCCCCCGTACCCGACTGAAGAGCATCGGAGTCTGCGGGCAGAGATTCCCGCCCACCCCCTCCCGCAGCCGGGCGAGTCCGGGAGGAGGGGGTTGAAAGACAACCTCAGGGGGCGCCCCCAAAGGGGCGCGGGGAACTGCGCAAAAACGAGGGCGGACCCGCGCCCGAAGTGGCGACCGTAATGGGGCACCACCCAGGGGCGCGGGGAACTGCGCACCCCCGTCCGACCCGCACGGGAACAGGTACGCCCAGGTATGGAACCTCAGGGGCGCGGGGAACTGCGCGAAGACGAGGGCGGACCCGCGCCCGAAGTGGCGACCGTAATGGGGCACCACCCAGGGGCGCGGGGAACTGCGCACCCCCGTCCGACCCGCACGGGAACAGGTACGCCCAGGTATGGAACCTCAGGGGCGCGGGGAACTGCGCGAAAGCGAGGGCGACCCGCACCCGAAAAGCGACCGCAAGGGGGCAGCATCCAGGGGCACGGGGAACTGCGCACCCACGAACGACCTGTGCGGGAACAAGTGGGCCCAGCCGGACAGACCTCAGAGACGCAAGCGAAGGCGACCCGCACAGGGACGAAGTGGGCTCGGCGTAAGGGGCCTGGGGGTGGCCTGAGGGGGCGCGGACCGGGGCTGACGGGGGGCGCGAACACCTCGGCGCGACACTTTCGCGTACCGCCCGAGAGGGCGGCGCGTTGGCACTCCGCTTGACCGAGTGCTAATCACAGTCATAGTCTCGGTTCTGGCACTCTCCACAGGTGAGTGCCAACAGCGACGGGCAGATCCGGCACCCGCGACGACGGATCGACCTGGTCGCCACCTCAGACAGTTAACCCCGTGAGATCTCCGAAGGGGGAGGTCGGATCGTGACGACCACCAGCTCCAAGGTTGCCATCAAGCCGCTTGAGGACCGCATTGTGGTCCAGCCGCTCGACGCCGAGCAGACCACGGCCTCGGGCCTGGTCATTCCGGACACTGCCAAGGAGAAGCCCCAGGAGGGCGTCGTCCTGGCCGTGGGCCCGGGCCGTGTCGAGGACGGCAAGCGCGTCGAGCTCGACGTCGCCGTCGGCGACGTGGTGCTCTACAGCAAGTACGGCGGCACCGAGGTGAAGTACAACGGCGAGGAGTACCTCGTCCTCTCGGCCCGCGACGTGCTCGCGATCATCGAGAAGTAATTCACTCAGCGCCGACTCCCCAGAGTCATGTGCTTGTGAGCCGCGCCCCTGGCCGCCCGCGATATGCCGCCGGGTTTCCAGGGGCGCGCCTCGTTCACCGCATTACGCAGTTTCTGAGAGGGCTGAACCGCTCCCATGGCGAAGATCCTGAAGTTCGACGAGGACGCCCGTCGCGCCCTTGAGCGCGGCGTCAACAAGCTTGCCGACACCGTCAAGGTGACGATCGGCCCCCGTGGCCGCAACGTCGTCATCGACAAGAAGTTCGGCGCCCCGACCATCACCAACGACGGCGTCACCATCGCCCGTGAGGTGGAGATCGAGGACCCCTACGAGAACCTGGGCGCCCAGCTCGTGAAGGAGGTGGCCACCAAGACCAACGACATCGCTGGTGACGGCACCACCACCGCCACCGTGCTGGCCCAGGCACTGGTCAAGGAGGGTCTGCGCAACGTTGCCGCGGGCGCCTCCCCGGCCGCCCTGAAGAAGGGCATCGACGCCGCCGTCAAGGCCGTCTCCGACGAGCTCCTCGCGACCGCGCGCCCGATCGACGACAAGTCGGACATCGCCGCCGTCGCCGGGCTGTCCGCGCAGGACCCGCAGGTCGGCGATCTCATCGCCGAAGCCATGGACAAGGTCGGCAAGGACGGTGTCATCACCGTCGAGGAGTCGAACACCTTCGGCCTGGAGCTGGACTTCACCGAGGGCATGGCCTTCGACAAGGGCTACCTGTCGCCGTACTTCGTGACGGACCAGGAGCGGATGGAAGCGGTCCTGGAGGACCCCTACATCCTCATCCACCAGGGCAAGATCGGTTCGATCCAGGACCTGCTGCCGCTGCTGGAGAAGGTCATCCAGGCGGGTGGCTCCAAGCCGCTGCTGATCATCGCCGAGGACGTCGAGGGCGAAGCCCTGTCGACCCTGGTCGTGAACAAGATCCGTGGCACGTTCAACGCCGTCGCCGTGAAGGCTCCCGGCTTCGGTGACCGCCGCAAGGCCATGCTCGGCGACATCGCGACCCTCACGGGCGCGCAGGTCATCGCCGAGGAGGTCGGCCTCAAGCTCGACCAGGTCGGTCTGGACGTACTGGGCAGCGCCCGCCGGATCACCGTCACCAAGGACGACACCACCATCGTCGACGGTGGCGGCGAGTCCGCCGAGGTCACCGGCCGGATCGCGCAGATCAAGGCCGAGATCGAGAACACCGACTCCGACTGGGACCGCGAGAAGCTCCAGGAGCGCCTCGCGAAGCTCGCCGGCGGCGTGTGCGTCATCAAGGTCGGCGCCGCCACCGAGGTGGAGCTGAAGGAGAAGAAGCACCGTCTGGAGGACGCCATCTCCGCGACCCGCGCCGCGGTCGAGGAGGGCATCGTCTCCGGTGGTGGCTCCGCGCTGGTCCACGCCGCGAAGGTGCTGGAGGGCAACCTCGGCAAGGAGGGCGACGAGGCCACCGGTGTCGCCGTCGTCCGCAAGGCCGTGGTCGAGCCGCTGCGCTGGATCGCCGAGAACGCCGGTCTTGAGGGCTACGTCATCGTCTCCAAGGTCGCCGACCTGGAGCCGGGTCACGGCTACAACGCGGCCACCGAGGAGTACGTCGACCTGGTCAAGGCCGGGGTCATCGACCCGGTCAAGGTGACGCGCTCCGCGCTGGAGAACGCCGCGTCCATCGCGTCGCTGCTGCTCACGACCGAGACCCTGGTCGTCGAGAAGCCGGCCGAGGACGAGGGTGACTCCGGTCACGGCGGCCACGGGCACTCCCACTAGTCGCTTCCGCGACCTCAGCAGTACCCAGGCCCCGGGCCCGGACCCCCACACCGGGGGCCCGGGCCCGCAGCCGTTCCCCCCGCCCCCAGGTTTTCCCGGGTTGGCGCACTTGTCCCCGTGCGGGCCGTTCGTGGGTGCGCAGTTCCCCGCGCCCCTGGATGCTGCCCCCTTGCGGTCGCATTTCGGGTGCGGGTCCGCCCTCGTCTTTTGCGCAGTTCCCCGCGCCCCTGAAGGGGCACTCCTCTCCTCCCGCAGTCGCTCGGCTACGGGAGGGGGTGGGCGGGAATCTCTGCTCGCAGACTCCGATGCTCTTCAGTAGGGCAACTGGACGTGTTACCGAGCGTGTCGGATCGAGGACGGAGAATCCCGACCGGCACCGACCCGAAGAACCGGCCGGACGCGCCCCAAAGGGGCGCGGGGAACTGCGCGAAAACGACGAGCGACGGCACAGGAACGAAGTTCGTCCAGCCGGACGGACCTGGGAAGCGCAAGCGAAGGCGACCCGCGGGGAACTGCGCGAAAACGACGAGCGACGGCACAGCAACGAAGTTCGTCCAGCCGGACGGACCTGGGAAGCGCAAGCGAAGGCGACCCGCTGGACGGACCCGGCTAACGGGGACCGTACTTGCGGCCCGTGCGGGACGTGACCCCGCCCAGCAAGGGGCGGGGCGCCAGCTTCGCGAGGCCCATCAGCGCCTTGTAACGGGGATCCGGGACGGACACGACCTTCCCGTGCGCGAGATCGGACAGCGCCGCCGCGACCACCTTGTCCGCGTCCAGCCACATCCACCTGGGGATGTTGTCCGTCCCCATCCCGGCCCGCTGATGGAACTCGGTGCGTACGAACCCGGGGCACAGCGCCATGAGCCGTACCCCCGACCCCGCGAGATCCTTCGCCGCGCCCTGGGTGAACTGGACCACCCACGCCTTCGACGCCCCGTACGTCCCACGAGGAAGGAACGCGGCGACCGAGGCGACATTGACCACGGCCCCCCGGCCCCGCTCCCGCATCGCCCCGCTCGCCGCGGAGGTCAGCCGGAGGACCGCCTCGCAGTGCACCTTCAGCATGGTCAGCTCATCAGCCATCGGGACGTCCAGATAGCGGCCCTTGTTGCCGAAGCCCGCGTTGTTGACCAGCAGGTCGACCGGCCGCCGCTGGTCCGTGAGCCGCTCGGCGACGCCCTCGATCCCGCTGTCCGTCGAGAGGTCGCCCGTCAGTACCTCGGCCTCGATCCCGTGCCGGTCGTGCAGCTCGGTGGCCTGCTCACGCAACCGCTTCGTATCGCGTGCCACCAGCACCAGGTCATGCCCCTGGGCGGCCAGCCGCCGGGCGAACGCGGCACCGATACCCGCGGTGGAACCTGTGATCAGAGCCGTAGTCATGGGGCAAGGTTAGTGTCCGCCGTGGTCCCCGGCCTCCGGCGCGCGTGCCGTACCGCCCGGCTCGACCACCACGAACTGGCCCATCATGCCCCGGTCCTCATGGCTCAGCAGATGACAGTGGAACATGTACGGGGTGTCCTCGTCGGCGGTCCCGTCGAACCGCAGGACCAGCCGCATCCGTGAACCGCTCGGGATCAGCACGGTGTCCTTGCGGCCCCGCAGCGCGGGCGGCGGAGTGCGCCCGTCCACGTCCAGTACCCGGAACTGCACGTCGTGGACATGGAAGTTGTGCGGCATCCCGTTGTCGTTGCGCACCGTCCAGGTCTCGGTGGTGCCCCGGGTGACGACCTCGTCGATCCGGTCCATGTCCATCGGCTTGTCGTTGATCCCGGTCAGCGCGAGATCGAAGTGGCGCTCCTTCACGGAGTCCGCCGCGTCCGGGAGTTCCGGTGCGGTCAGCCGGTCCGGCAGGGCGGGGGAGGGGCGCAGGGTCCGCGCCGCGCGCAGTTGCAGGATGTCGAAGGAGTCGTGGCCGCCGCCGAACCGCCGTTCCAGGGCTCCCGCGTAGCCGTCGCGCAGCGGGAAGCTCCGCAGCACGGTCCGCTCACCGGGGACCATCCGTACGACGATCTCCGCGCGCTCACCGGGCGACAGCCGTATCCGCCGCTGCTCCACGGGCCGCTCCAGCAGTCCGCCGTCCGTCGCGATCTGGTCGAAGGCGCGGTCGTCGGGGAACCCGAAGTCGTAGGTGCGGGCGGTGGAGGCGTTGAGCAGCCGCAGCCGGACCCGCTCGTCGGCGACCTCGCGGTACGGGTCGAGGGTGCCGTTGACCATGACGCGGTTGCCGAGGAAACCGACGCCCTGGAATCTGCGGTGGGCGTGGTCGAACCGGTCGCCGTCGAAGCGGACGTCCTGCACGATCACCGGCAGATCGTCCACGCCGTACCGTTTCGGCAGCGGAAGGCGGCCGGACTCCTCGTCGTCCAGCAGGAACATCCCCGCGAGCCCGCGCTGGACATGCTTCTCCGTCGAACCGTGCAGGTGCGGGTGGTACCAGAGGGTGGCCGCGGGCTGTTCGACCGTCCAGTGCGGGGACCAGCGTCCGCCCGCGCGGACCGTCTGGTGCGGGCCGCCGTCCATCTCGGCGGGCAGCCGCATCCCGTGCCAGTGCACGCTGGACGCCTCGGGGAGGGTGTTGCTCACCTCGACCCGTACCTTCTCACCGCGTGCGGCCCGCAGGGTCGGCCCCAGATGGGCGCCGTTGAACCCCCAGGTCGGGGTGGGCCGGCCGGGCCGGAACTCCGTGGTGCCCTGACGCATCCGCAGGTCGAAGACCCGGGTGCCGTCCCGGTCCACCCGGGAGGCCGCGAGCGGCGGTACGGCCATCTCGTCGCGGAAGACGGTGCCGCCCGCGGTACTCACCTCCACGTCGTGCCACAGCCACAGCGCGGTCGCGCCGACGGCCACGACAAGGACGGAGGTGACGACTCCGAGGACGACGAGAACACGGCGGACACGCGGCCATTTGGACATGACCCGAGCGTTCCGGCGGGACGGGGGACCGGACATCGGGGCGGCCCCTGGCCCGGCCCGGACACCGGGTTCGGGGGCCGCCGGGGTTCTCCCTGAGCCGTCCCGGACGCCCCCGGGGTTCCGGTGGGCGGTCGGGCGCTCGCCGTGCTGGTCGGCGGGGGTCGGTGGGCGGTCAGCCGCCGGACGGGACGGCTCGGGGTCGCCCCCTACGGCGGTCCGTCCCGGCCGTTCAAAGGGTCGGCGCAGGAATCCGTCCGGCATCCAAGGTTGTCTTATGCCCGCGTTATGCTCGAAGGGTGATCGAAGCCCGTCATCTCCGTGTCCTGCGCGCGGTCGCGACCACCGGTTCCTTCTCGGCGGCGGCCCGCGAGCTGGGCTGCACCCAGCCGGCCGTCAGCCAGCAGATGAAGGCCCTGGAGTCCTCGGCCGGCACCCCGCTGCTGATCCGTACCGGCCGCGAGATGCGGCTCACCCAGGCGGGCGAGGCCCTGGTCCGCCATGCCACGGGCATCCTCGCGGGGCTGACCGCCGCCGAGGAGGAGGTCGCCGCGATCGCCGGGCTGCGCGCGGGCCGGGTGCGGCTGGTGTCGTTCCCGAGCGGCAGCTCGACCCTGGTGCCCACCGCCCTCGCCGCCCTGCGCGCCGCCCATCCGGGCACCCGGGTGTCCCTGGTCGACGCGGAGCCGCCCCGTTCGGTGGAGATGCTGCGCGAGGGCGACTGCGATGTGGCGCTGGCCTTCCACTACGGGGGGTCCGCCACCGGACCGGGCGGCCCGGACGGGGAGTGGTCCGATCTGGTGGTGCGGCCCCTGCTGGCCGACCGGCTGGTGGGTCTGGTGCCCGAGGGCCATCCGCTCGCCGGTGAGGACACCGTGGGGATCGGGGAGCTGGCCGACGACCCCTGGATCGCGGGCTGTCCCCGCTGCCGCCGCCAGCTGGTGGAGGTCTGCGAGGACGCCGGTTTCACCCCCCGCATCGACTTCGCCACCGACGACTACCCGGCCGTGATCGGCCTCGTCGGGGCGGGTCTGGGGGTGGCGGTGCTGCCGGAGCTGGCGCTGGAGTCGGTACGGCCGGGGGGCGCGCGGACCGTGGCGGTGGAGCCCGCCGTACGCCGTCAGATCGTCGCCCTGACCCTGCCGGACCTGGCAAGGGTCCCGGCGGTCGCGGCGACCCTGGACCAGCTGGAGCGGGCCGCGGGGCGCTGAACGGTACGCCGCGGGGAGCCGTTCAGGTGACGGGGAAACGTTCCTTCAGTGGTGGCGTACCGTGCCGTGGCCGGAAGCCGTCGCACTCGCCGGGACCAGCCGGTTGCGGGCCCGTCCCATCAGTTCCTCGCGCTCGTCCTCGGTGAGCCCGCCCCACACCCCGTACGGCTCCCGTACCTGGAGGGCGTGCGCCGCGCACTCGGCGCGTACCGGGCAGCGCATGCAGACCTCCTTGGCGGAGTTCTCGCGCGCGCTCCGTGCCGCACCCCGTTCGCCCTCGGGATGGAAGAAGAGCGAACTGTCGACCCCACGGCATGCCGCGAGGAGCTGCCAGTCCCACAGGTCCGCGTTCGGTCCGGGAAGGCGGGAGAAATCTGCCATGGCTTGTCCCCTTCAGCGTGTACAGCTTGCGACCGTTCCGACGCGGACAGTGCCCACGACGCAAAACTACTGTCGAAGAAGATGAAAATATGACTCTTTGCGAATCTAGCCGCAGACACCGGTGAAAGTGAAGAAAAGCCGCTAAATGGGGCATAGGTCTTGACGAAAGCTTTCTGGTCACGCGCGGTGCCTGGGGAGTGTCCGTGCCCTCACGTAGAGTGCCGAAGGCTGCTGAGTGACCCGTAACTCTTTCGGGTGACCATCGTTGAGAAGGCCGGAGGCGGTTGAGGAAACAAGCGCTCGGGCACATGTCCGGGAGCGTCAACCGCACAGGTGACGATTCGTACCAGCCTGGAGGCTCAAGGTGACGCGCATCAGCTCCGGAGGACGGTCATGACTTCCGTCCTCGTCTGCGACGACTCCCCGCTCGCCCGAGAAGCGCTGCGCCGCGCGGTGGCCACCGTGCCCGGTGTCGAGCGGGTCACGACGGCGGCCAACGGCGAGGAAGTCCTCCGCCGCTGGGGTGCCGACCGTTCAGATCTGATTCTGATGGACGTACGTATGCCCGGACTGGGCGGGGTGGAGACGGTCCGCCGGCTGCTCTCCGCCGACCCCGGCGCCCGGATCATCATGCTCACGGTCGCCGAGGACCTGGACGGGGTCGCGCTCGCGGTCGCGGCCGGGGCCCGCGGCTATCTGCACAAGGACGCCTCGCGCGCCGAACTGCGCGCGACCGTCACCCAGGCGCTCGCCGACCCCACCTGGCGGCTCGCCCCGCGCAGGCTGCGGTCGGCCGAGATGGGCGCGGCGCCCACGCTCACCGCGCGGGAGATCCAGGTGCTGGAGGGCATGAGTCATGGCCGCTCCAACGCCGAGATCGGCCGTGAGCTGTTCCTCTCCGAGGACACGGTGAAGACGCACGCCAGGCGGCTCTTCAAGAAGCTCGGCGCCTCGGACCGCGCGCACGCCGTGGCGCTCGGTTTCCGCTGGGGCCTGGTCCGTTAGGAACGCGGGTGCCGCCCCAGGGGTACGGCGATCCCCGCCCGCCACCGGCGGGCGGGGCGGGCCGCGCCGGGCCGCGCGCGGTGGCCGACGCCCGCCCCCCGGGGATGGCCGGTACGGCACCCGGCTCCGGTTTCCCGGCCGATGCCGCATCCTTGAGGTGTGGAGTTCCTCGGGGACGGACCGACCGAGCGGAAGGGGAGGGAGCGGGACATGAGCGCCGGCGCACCTGCTCATAACGCTTCGGTGCACAAGTACGGACGCGGTGCCACGGACGACGAGACGTCAAGGCACCATGGACCGATGCGCGAAGACGAGACCACGGTGATCGGTGCGCTCGTCCACCGTGCGGTCGACGGTGACGCACAGGCCACGCACGATCTGCTCGCGCGGGTGCATCCGCTCGCGCTGCGGTACTGCCGTACGCGGCTGTCCCGGCTGCCCGGGGACGCGCGGCACTTCGTGGAGGACCTCGCGCAGGAGGTCTGTGTCGCGGTGCTGCTCGCGCTGCCGCGCTACAAGGACACCGGCCGGCCGTTCGAGGCGTTCGTCTTCGCGATCGCCGCGCACAAGGTCGCCGATCTCCAGCGGGCCGCGATGCGGCATCCCGGGTCGACGGCCGTGCCGTCCGACGAGATGCCCGAGCGGCCCGACGACTCGCTGGGGCCCGAGGAGCGGGCGCTGCTCAGCAGTGACGCCGAGTGGGCGAAGAAGCTGCTGGCGAATCTTCCCGAGAACCAGCGGGAGCTGCTGCTGCTGCGGATCGCCGTGGGGCTCACGGCGGAGGAGACCGGGCAGATGCTGGGGATGTCGCCGGGAGCGGTGCGGGTCGCGCAGCACCGTGCGCTGAGCCGGCTGCGGGCTCTCGCGGAGCAGTAGCCCCGGCCCCGTCTTTCGGTTCCGCCCCGGGTTTCCCGCGCTGGGCGCCCTTCGCTTGCGCTTCCTGGGTCTGTCCGGTGGGTGTACTTCGTTGCTCTGCCGTCGCTCGTGAGGTGCGCAGTTCCCCGCCCCCCTTCGTGGCGCGTTCCGCTGCCTTTCGGGACGTTGCCCTGCCCTGCTGACGAGCGCACGAGCAGGGGTGGACGCGAACATGGAATGAGAGCGGCCCGCTTCCCGTTAGCATGGACATCCCGCACGGACAAGCCCATCTGGGAAGGTGTCATGACTGCCAACGTCGACGGAGTACCCGAGAAATTCGCGACGCTCGGGCTGACCTACGACGATGTGCTGCTTCTGCCGGGCGCCTCGGAGATGGCCCCGGACCAGATCGACACCTCCTCGTACATCTCCCGCAACGTCCGCGTGAACATCCCGCTGCTCTCCGCGGCGATGGACAAGGTCACCGAGTCCCGGATGGCCATCGCGATGGCCCGCCAGGGCGGCGTGGGCGTCCTGCACCGGAACCTGTCGATCGCCGACCAGGCGAACCAGGTCGACCTGGTCAAGCGCTCCGAGTCGGGCATGGTCACCGACCCGATCACCGTGCACCCGGACGCCACGCTCGGCGAGGCCGACGCGATCTGTGCCAAGTTCCGGATCAGCGGTGTCCCCGTCACCGACGGCAACGGCAAGCTGCTCGGCATCGTCACCAACCGTGACATGGCCTTCGAGACGGACCGCGCCCGGCAGGTCCGCGAGGTCATGACGCCGATGCCGCTGGTCACCGGCAAGGTCGGCATCTCCGGCACCGACGCCATGGAGCTGCTGCGCCGCCACAAGATCGAGAAGCTGCCGCTCGTGGACGACAGCGGCATCCTCAAGGGCCTCATCACCGTCAAGGACTTCGTCAAGGCCGAGAAGTACCCGAACGCCGCCAAGGACGCCGAGGGCCGGCTGCTCGTCGGCGCGGCCGTCGGGGTCGCCGGGGACGCCTTCGAGCGGGCCCAGGCGCTGGTCGAGGCGGGCGTCGACTTCATCGTGGTGGACACCGCGCACGGCCACTCCAAGCTCGTCGGGGACATGGTCGCCAAGATCAAGTCGAACGGGGGCGGCGTCGATGTCATCGGCGGCAACATCGCCACCCGTGACGGCGCGCAGGCCCTCATCGACGCCGGTGTCGACGGGATCAAGGTCGGCGTCGGCCCCGGTTCCATCTGCACCACCCGGGTCGTCGCGGGTATCGGCGTACCGCAGGTCACCGCCATTTACGAGGCCTCGCTGGCCGCCAAGGCCGCGGGCATCCCCGTCATCGGGGACGGTGGCCTCCAGTACTCCGGCGACATCGCGAAGGCCCTGGTCGCCGGTGCCGACACCGTGATGCTGGGCTCCCTGCTCGCCGGGTGCGAGGAGTCCCCCGGTGAGCTGATGTTCATCAACGGCAAGCAGTTCAAGTCGTACCGGGGCATGGGCTCGCTCGGCGCGATGCAGTCCCGGGGCGACCGGCAGTCCTTCTCCAAGGATCGCTACTTCCAGGAGGGCGTGGCGTCCGACGAGAAGCTGGTGCCCGAGGGCATCGAGGGCCAGGTGCCCTACCGGGGTCCGCTCTCGGCGGTCGTCCACCAGCTCGTCGGCGGACTGCGCCAGTCGATGTTCTACGTCGGCGGCCGGACGGTGCCCCAGCTCCAGGACCGGGGCCGGTTCGTCCGGATCACCTCGGCGGGGCTCAAGGAGAGCCACCCGCACGACATCCAGATGACGGTCGAGGCACCGAACTACAGCCGTCACAAGTAGTTCACGCAGGGTTACCCGCGTTCCCAGGCGCGGCACCGCGCGGGCAGGGCGGCTCCGGAGGACTCCGGAGCCGCCCTTCGCATGCGGGTCGGGGATACTGGGAGGCGCTGAAACGCAGCAGAGGGAAAGGCCACACACGTGACTGAGATCGAGATCGGACGCGGCAAGCGCGGCCGCCGGGCGTACGCCTTCGACGACATCGCCGTCGTCCCGAGCCGTCGCACCCGCGACCCGAAGGAGGTCTCGATCGCCTGGCAGATCGACGCCTACCGCTTCGAGCTGCCGTTCCTGGCCGCCCCCATGGACTCGGTCGTCTCCCCGCAGACCGCCATCCGTATCGGGGAGCTGGGCGGCCTCGGCGTGCTCAACCTCGAAGGGCTCTGGACGCGGTACGAGGACCCGCAGCCGCTGCTCGACGAGATCGCGGAGCTGGAGACGGACACCGCGACGCGGCGCCTCCAGGAGATCTACGAGGAGCCGATCAAGGAAGAGCTGATCGGCCTCCGTATCAAGGAGGTGCGCGACGCCGGTGTGGTCACCGCCGCCGCCCTCTCACCGCAGCGGACCGCCGAGTTCTCCAAGGCCGTGGTGGACGCCGGTGTCGACATCTTCGTCATCCGGGGCACGACGGTCTCCGCCGAGCATGTGTCGGGTGCCGCCGAACCGCTGAACCTGAAGCAGTTCATCTACGAGCTGGACGTGCCGGTGATCGTCGGCGGCTGCGCCACGTACACCGCCGCGCTGCATCTGATGCGGACCGGGGCGGCGGGTGTGCTCGTCGGCTTCGGCGGGGGCGCCGCGCACACCACGCGCAATGTGCTGGGCATCCAGGTGCCGATGGCGACCGCGGTCGCGGACGTGGCCGCGGCCCGCCGTGACTACATGGACGAGTCCGGCGGCCGGTACGCGCACGTCATCGCGGACGGCGGGGTGGGCTGGTCCGGCGACCTGCCGAAGGCCATCGCCTGCGGTGCGGACGCCGTGATGATGGGTTCGCCGCTGGCCCGTGCGACGGACGCGCCCGGCCGTGGCCTGCACTGGGGCATGGAGGCGGTCCACGAGGACGTGCCGCGCGGCAAGCGGGTCGACCTCGGGGTCGTCGGGACCACGGAGGAGATCCTCACCGGGCCCTCGCACATCCCCGACGGTTCGATGAACTTCTTCGGCGCGCTGCGGCGGGCCATGGCCACCACCGGGTACAGCGAGCTCAAGGAGTTCCAGCGGGTGGAGGTCACGGTGGCGGACGCTCAGCACAAGCGGTGACGGTGCCCTGGAGCTAGGGCGGTTCGGGGGTGCTTCGGTCGGGGTCGGCCGGGGCGCCCCCGTTTTTTGTGGTCCCGGACCCCGGGTTTCCTGTGCTGGGCGGTCTTGTCCCTGTGCGGGTCGTTCGTGGGTGCGCAGTTCCCCGCGCCCCTGGATGCTGCCCTGGTCGGTTGTTCTTCGGGTACGGGGCCGTCCTCGTGTTTTGCGCAGTTCCCCGCGCCCCTTTGGGGCGCGTTCCTCGCGGTGCCTCTTCGGGTGCGGCCCCGCGCCCCTTTGGGGCGCCCACCTGGGGCTGTTCTTCGGGGGCGGGGGGTGTCAGAGGCGGTGGGCTGAGCCTGTGGGGGTGGTGCCTCTGGTGTCCAGGAGGAGTTGGGCCTTGACCGCGAGGCCCTGGAGGTCGTACGTGCGGTGGTGCTGGAGGAGCAGCGTCAGGTCGGCGTCGGCGGCGGAGTCGTAGAGGGAGTCGGCCCGGGGGACGGGGCGGTCCAGCACGCTCCACGCGGGGACGTACGGGTCGTGGTAGCTGACGGAGGCGCCGAGTTCCATGAGGCGGGTCGCGATCTCCTGCGCGGGGGAGCCCTGCTGGTCGGGCACGTCCGGCTTGTAGGTGACGCCGAGGAGCAGCACCCGGGCGCCCCGCGCGGACTTCCCGTGCTCGTTGAGCAGGGCGGCGGCGCGCTGGATGACGTAGCGGGGCATCTGGCTGTTGACCTGTTGGGCGAGTTCGACCATACGCAGCGGCCGGACCGCGTACTGGGGGCCCGCGAGGTCCTGGGGCACACCGTGGCCGCCGACGCCGGGTCCGGGGCGGAACGCCTGGAAGCCGAACGGTTTGGTCTCGGCGCAGCGGACGACGTCCCACAGGTCGACGCCGAGGTCATGGCACAGGACGGCCATCTCGTTGACGAGGGCGATGTTGACGTGCCGGAAGTTGGTCTCCAGGAGCTGGACCGTCTCGGCTTCCCGGGTGCCGCGCGCGCGGACGACCTTGTCGGTGAGGCGGCCGTAGAACGCGGCGGCGGACTCGGTGCAGGCGGGGGTGAGTCCGCCGATGACCTTGGGGGTGGCGGTGTAGCGGTGGTCGCGGTTGCCGGGGTCGATCCGGCTGGGGGAGTACGCGAGGTGGAAGTCGCGGCCCGCGCGCAGTCCGGAGCCCTCCTCCAGGAGCGGCAGGAGGAAGTCCTCGGTGGTGCCCGGCGGGACGGGTGACTCCAGGATGACGGTGGTGTGCGGGCGCAGCCGGGCGGCGAGGACGCGGGCGGCGTCACCCACCTGGGCGAGATCGGGTGAACCGTCCGCGCCGCGTGGCGCGGGGACGCAGATGACCGCCGTACGGACCCGGCCGAGGCCCTTGGGGTCGGCGGTGGGGGTGAAGCCGGTGGCGAGCATCCGGCGCAGTTCGGCGGTGGACAGGACGCCGGTGTCCAGGGGCGGGGCGGGGTCGCCCCAGGGGGCGGGGGAGCGGTCGGGGGCGGGCCCGGGGTCATGGCCGAGGGTGGCGATTCCGGCGGCCACCGCCGCCTGGGCGAGCGGCAGGCCGAGGTGGCCGAGGCCGATGACGGCGAGGTCTGCGGGCATGACGGCGAGGCGTCCTTCCCTCTAGCCGGAACGGGAGGGTCGCGCAAGCCCTGTGGACAGAATGGGCGAGCGCAATGTCAGACTAGGCGTAAATATGACCGTTATGCGGTATTGGGTGGCGGTGATTCACCGAGTGTTGTCCACAGGTGGACGAGGGGTGGTGGTGGATCTCGGGCCGCCCGGCGAGAATCGGAACGCGGGGGGAGGATGGGCGGGCGGACACGGGAGAGGTGCGGGCGCCGGGACGGGGCAGACGAGCAGGACAGACGCGGCACGACTGGCAGTACGCGACCGGGCGCGAGCGGCCCGGACAAGGACGGGAGGCAGCGGTGAGGACAGCGACACTGGGCCCGGCGGAGCGCGCCGAGGCACTCGCGGGGATGGCCGAGCGTGAGCTGGACATCCTCGTCGTGGGCGCCGGGGTGGTAGGCGCGGGCACCGCGCTGGACTCCGTCACGAGAGGGCTGTCCACCGGGCTGGTGGAGGCGCGTGACTGGGCGTCGGGCACATCGAGCCGTTCCAGCAAGCTGATCCACGGCGGGCTGCGCTATCTGGAGATGCTGGACTTCGCCCTCGTCCGCGAGGCCCTCAAGGAACGCGGACTGCTCCTGGAGCGGCTGGCGCCCCATCTGGTGAAGCCGGTCCCGTTCCTCTACCCCTTGCAGCACAAGGGGTGGGAGCGGTGGTACGCGGGATCGGGCGTCGCCCTGTACGACGCCATGTCGATGGCCAGGGGCCATGGCCGGGGCCTGCCGACGCACCGCCATCTGTCCCGCGGCCACGCCCTGCGGGTCGCCCCCTGTCTGAAGAAGGACGCCCTGACCGGCGCCCTCCAGTACTACGACGCCCAGATGGACGACGCCCGCTATGTCGCCACCCTGGTCCGCACCGCGGCGGCGTACGGGGCGAAGGTCGCCAACCGCGCCCGGGTCACCGGCTTTCTGCGCGAGGGGGAGCGGGTCGTCGGCGCCCGGGTCCAGGACGTCGAGGGCGGCGGCGGTGAGTACGAGATCCGCGCCAAGCAGGTCGTCAACGCCACCGGTGTGTGGACCGACGACACCCAGGCGATGGTCGGTGAGCGCGGCCAGTTCCACGTCCGCGCCTCCAAGGGCATCCACCTCGTCGTCCCCAAGGACCGCATCAACTCCAGCACCGGACTGATCCTCCGTACGGAGAAGAGCGTCCTGTTCGTCATCCCCTGGGGCCGGCACTGGATCGTCGGCACCACCGACACCGACTGGGATCTCGACAAGGCCCACCCCGCCGCCTCCAGCGCCGACATCGACTATCTGCTGGAGCATGTGAACTCGGTCCTCGCGGTCCCCCTCACCCGTGACGACGTCCAGGGCGTCTACGCGGGGCTGCGCCCCCTGCTCGCCGGGGAGTCCGACGCCACCAGCAAGCTGTCCCGTGAACACACGGTCGCCCACCCCGTACCCGGCCTCGTCGTCGTCGCGGGCGGCAAGTACACGACGTACCGGGTGATGGCCAAGGACGCGGTGGACGAGGCGGTCCACGCGCTCGACCAGCGGGTCGCCGAATGCGTCACCGAGGACGTGCCGCTGGTCGGGGCCGAGGGCTACCGCGCCCTGTGGAACGCCCGTGCGCGGACCGCCGCGCGGACGGGTCTCCATGTGGTCCGGGTCGAGCATCTGCTCAACCGCTACGGCTCGCTGAGCGAAGAGGTGCTCGCCCTGATCGCCGACGATCCGGGTCTCGCGGCCCCGCTCCAGGGCGCGGACGACTATCTGCGCGCCGAGGTCGTCTACGCGGCCTCCCACGAGGGCGCCCGCCATCTGGACGACGTCCTCACCCGGCGGACCCGGATCTCCATCGAGACGTTCGACCGGGGCACCCGCTGCGCACGGGAGGCCGCCGAGCTGATGGCACCGGTGCTCGGCTGGGACAAGGAGCGGACCGACCGGGAGGTCCAGCACTACGAGAAGCGGGTGGAGGCGGAGCGCGAGTCCCAGCGGCAGCCCGACGACCTCACGGCCGACGCGGCACGCCTCGGCGCGCCCGACATCGTCCCGCTGGGCTAAGAGCTGTCCCGTAATCCGGGGCGGGGCCGGTGGGGCCGCCGGTCGGCGGGGCGGGTTCAGGAGGGGCCGGGTGGGTCTTCGGGCGGGGTGGGGCGGGTGCCGGGCGGGCAGAACACGGCCGTCAGCAGTGGCAGCTCCCCGCCCGGCCGGGGCGGTGTGTCGGTGTCCGTGCGGTAGGTGACGGCCCGGGTGCCGTCGGCGGCGACCGCGCTGCGGGCCCAGGTGCCGGGAATCCGGCCGGCGTGGCCCCAGACGGTGACCCCGCACGGCAGTTCCGTGGGAAGGACACCCATGCCGTACACACCTCCGGTGGCCCGGGTGTCCAGCATCGTCCGCAGCTGCGGCGGCGCCAGCAGCGCGCCGCTCAGCAGCGCCGTGTGGAAGGCGTTGAGGTCGTCCAGTGTCGACACCAGGTCACCGGACGCGCCCGCCGCCCGGGGGGTGGCCGGGAAGCGGGTGCCCGTCAGCCCCAGCGGGAGGATCAACCGGCGGCGGACCTCCCGCGCGTAGGAGCGGCCGGTCACCCGCTCGACCACCTCGCCGAGGACCACGTAGTTGGTGTTGGAGTAGTGGAACCCGCCTCTCGGGGCGGGCCGCTGTGCCAGCGCGATCGAGAGCGCCCGGGCCACGGACACCCGGCCCGTCCCCCGGGTCCGGGCCGCGAAGTCCCGCAGCCCGGAGGTATGGGTGAGCAGCTGACGGAGGGTGACGGCCCGTCCGTCGTTGCCGTTGCCCCGGATCAGCCCGGGGAGATAGGTGTCCACCGGGGCGTCCAGCGACAGTTCGCGTTCGGCGGCGAGCTGGAGGACGACCGTCGCGACGAAGGTCTTGGTGAGGCTGCCCGCGGGGAAGGGCGCGGCCCGGGTGAGGGCGGGTCCGGTGCGGACGAAGTGGCCGGAGTCACCGGCCGTGGCGAGGGCCGCGACGGTCCGGGCCTTGCCCTCACGGGTCAGGGAGGGGAGGGTGGCTGACAGTGCCGTCACGGTCGGCGCGGTCCACGCCGGAGGCGTGTGCGGCGCGGAACCGGCCGGCACGGGAAACAGCAGGGTCAAGGCCAGCAACAGGGCGAACGGAGCCCGGTACCGTACGGTTGCCGCGCTGAGCCGCCGGAGCGGGGGACGCCGCGACAACGCGGTGCCGGATACGGGCACGACCGTTCCTCCCTTGACCCGGCCATCATCGACGACGGCCGACCCGGGGCGTCGGGCGGTCCCCCGGTGGGGGACAATGAAGGCTCTGTCAGGGCGGGTTGCACGAGGGGACGCATGTCGGACGCGGAGCAGAAGGGCGAGGCCCGGCAGGACCAGAGGGACGCCCGGACCGGGGAGCGGGACGACGAGGAGTCCGGTACGAGGTCGGGCGCCGGTTCCACGGGCGGGGCCGCCCCGGCGGCCCCCCGCAGGCCGGGCGGAGTGATCCTCGGCAAGTCCGGTGCGCGCGGCGGCGATCGGGCCGCCGGGTCCGGAGCGGGGACCGGCGTGCGGGCCGGTCGCTCCGGCGCGGACCAGGACGGTGACGCCGGACGGGACGCCGTGTCGAGCACGAGTGGCGCACCGGGCACGGGCGGTCGACCGGGCACGAGTGGTGGGCCGGCCATGAGTGGTGGGCCGGGCCAGGCGCCCGATCCCCGTGCCCTGCCCCCGGCCGGCCGTGCCGGGAAGTCCGACCGGGGCGGTGCGGCCTCCGGTCTGTCGGGAAGTCAGTCCGACGGGGGATCAGCGGAACCGCCCGCCGCCGCTCCCTCGCCGTCGGCCCCCGTCGCCCCGGCGACGGCGTCACCCTCCGGGGCGGAGCCGTCCGGCCGTCCCGCGGACCGTAAGCCCGCCGAGCCCGCGGACCGTAGGTCTGCCGAGCCCGCGGACCGGGAACCCGTGGGGCCCGCGGCCCGGAAGTCTGCGGACCGCGAAGCCGCCGGGTCTGCCGACCGCGAGCCCGTCGACCGGGAACCCGCGGACCGCAAGCCCGCCGACCGCAAGCCCGTCGACCGGGAACCCACCGACCGTAAGCCCGCCGACCGTAAGCCCGCCGAACCCGTCGACCGCGAATCCCCGGACCGGGAACCCGCCGACCGTGGGCCCGCCGGTGTCCCCGCGCCCCGCGGTACGGAGAAGAACCCGGCCTCGGACCCCGGCAGGGCCAAGGGCACGGAGGGGAACCGGAACCCGGACCCGGACCCGGACCCGGCCAAGGGTGCCGGGAAGTCCTCCCTCGGGGACGGCGGCAAGGACGTCGCGCCCGCGCGGAGCGAACCCGTCAAGCGGGAGGAGCCCGCCCCGAAGTCCGGCCGGACCGCGCCCGCCCCCGCCCGGAACCGCGGCGCCACCCCCGCCGCCCCCGAACGTCTGCTCGCCGGGCGCTACCGGCTCGGTGATGTTCTCGGCCGGGGCGGGATGGGCACCGTATGGCGGGCCCAGGACGAGATCCTGGGCCGGACCGTCGCCGTCAAGGAACTCCGCTTCCCCAACAGCATCGACGAGGAGGAGAAGCGCCGTCTCATCACCCGCACCCTGCGGGAGGCGAAGGCGATCGCGCGTATCCGCAACAACAGCGCGGTGACCGTCTACGACGTGGTGGACGAGGACGACCGGCCGTGGATCGTGATGGAGCTGGTGGAGGGCAAGTCCCTCGCCGAGGCCATCCGCGAGGACGGACTGCTGACACCCCGCCGCGCCGCCGAGGTCGGACTCGCGGTGCTCGACGTGCTGCGCGCCGCCCACAGCGAGGGCATCCTGCACCGCGATGTGAAGCCGTCGAACGTGCTCATCGCCGACGACGGCCGGGTCGTGCTCACGGACTTCGGGATCGCCCAGGTCGAGGGCGACCCGTCCATCACCTCGACGGGCATGCTCGTCGGCGCCCCCTCGTACATCTCGCCGGAGCGGGCCCGTGGCCACCGGCCCGGACCGGCGGCCGACCTGTGGTCGCTCGGCGGACTGCTGTACGCGTCCGTGGAGGGCATCCCCCCGTACGACAAGGGCTCCGCGATCGCGACCCTGACCGCCGTGATGACCGAGCCCCTCGACCCGCCGCAGAACGCGGGTCCGCTGGAGGAGGTCATCTACGGGCTGCTGGCCAAGGACCCCGAGCAGCGGCTCGACGACGCCGGGGCGCGTGCGCTGCTGACCCATGTCGTCAGCGCGCCCGAGGGGACCGTCACCGCGGGCAGCGATCCGACGATGGTCGTCGCCATGCCGGTCGTCCCCCGGTCCGTGGGCGACCGCAAGGGCGAGCGGTGGGGCGAACGCAAGAAGCGGTCCGCCCGCAAGGGCGCGGCGGGCGCGGCCGGTGCCGCGGGCGCGGTCGCGCCCGGAGCGGCCCGCCCGGTGCCGCCGCCGCCCCGCCCGGCGCCCGCCGTCGGGGCGTCCGCGTCCGGCGCACCGGCCACGGACCGGCCCGCGCGGCCGGGCGGCGCCGGATCGGCGCATGACGGCTACGGCCCGCCGACGACCGGTCTCCTCGCCGGATACAACGCCGGGGCTGCCACCGGAGCCCCCGCCGGCCGGTCCGCCGGTACGGGTGCGGCCGGAGGGCCTGGCACCCCCGTACCGTCCGCCTCCGCCTCCGGTCCGGTGGACCGGTCGGCGACGGGGTCCGCCGCGCCCAGGGCGGCGCTGACCGATGTGGTGCCGCGCCGCACCCTGATGGTGATCGCCATGGTCGTGGCGATCGCGGTGATCGCGGGGATCGTCGCGCTGGTGATGCGCGAGGACCCCGGGACCGGGGCCAAGACCAGCGACAAGGTCGCGTCCAGCGGCGCCACCACCGGTGACGACGACAAGGACGGCGGCGAGAAGGACGGCGCCGCGCCCGACGGCCCGACCCCCGGCCCGGACGGCGCCACCAAGGACACCGGCGACGGCAAGGACACCGAGGGCACCGGCACGGGCAGCGACCCGGGCAAGGGCACGACGGCGGACCCGGCGACCACCCCCGGCAAGGACGGCTCCGGCAAGGACCAGGGCAAGGACGACGGCAAGGACAAGGGCAAGAACGACGGCGCGGGCTCCGGGACCGGGGTGGCGTCCACGTACAAGCACGGCCAGGGCTTCTCCGTGGGACTGCCCGAGGGCTGGTCGTTCCGCTCCACGAGCGCCGCCGGAGCGCGGTTCACCGGCCCCGGCGGGCAGCGGCTGCTGATCGGCTGGACGAGCACCCCGAAGAGCGACGCGGCCGCCGACTGGCGCAACCAGGAAGGCTCCATGCGCCGGGCCCAGTACGAGCGGATACGGATAGAGAGCGTCGGCTTCCGCGGCTGGGAGTCGGCGGACTGGGAGTTCACGTATGTCGAGGGCGGCACCAAGTACCGCGTGACCAACCGCGGCTTCGTGGTCGACTCCAGCCAGGGCTACGCCATCATGTACACCGCCAAGGCGGCCGACTGGAGCGGTGACGAACGCCGGGATACCTGGCGGACCTTCACCCGCACCTTCCAGCCACGCTCCTGAAAGGCCGTCCGCCGCACCCGCACGGCGCCCCGTACCGCGCGATGCCTGGTCCGGGCCCCGCCCGGTAAGGGCAGCGGGCATCCCGGACGGCACGGAACGGCCCCGCGGACCACCGGAATCCGCCGTTCCGTACGACCGCCGCCATCGAACGTCGTAGGAGATCCGGCATCCGCGCTGGACGCCTGGCCTCCGGCACGTATCGTGAAGGGTCGCGAACCGTACGCGGCGGCAACGCCGACGCACCACGTACGCCGCCGACCGACCGCAGGAACCACCGGGAACACCCGAACAGGGGGAGCGACGTGGACGACTACGCGGGGCGCGTGCTCGCCGACCGCTACCGCCTGCCGCTCGTGGCGCCCGACGAACACGAAGCGGCGTATCTCCGGGCCTTCGACACCTACAGCGGACAGGAAGTCCTCGTCCGGCAGGTGCCGTTGCCGGAGATCGTCGAGGCCGAGGTGCTCGGCGCGGACGGACTGCCCGAGGGATTCGCCCTCGACGACAGCGCTCGGGCCACCGCCGCCCGCGCCGCCGACCCGGCCGTGCGCCGCGCGATCGAGGCCGCCCAGGCCGCCGCGCAGGTCCCCGACCACCCCCGGCTCGACCAGGTCTTCGACGTGTTCGCCGAGGGCGGCTCGCTGTGGATCGTCAGCGAACTGGTCCCCGCCCGGCCGCTGTCCGCGCTGCTCGCCGAGGAACCGCTGAGCCCGTACCGCGCGGCCGAGGTCGCCGCCGATGTGCTCACCGGGCTGCGCGCCCTGCACGCGCACGGCTGGGTGCACCGCAACATCACCGCGCGCACGGTCATGATCTGCGAGGACGGCCGGGTCATGCTGACCGGACTCGCGGTCGGGGCGGCCGAGGAGGCCCTGTGCGGGTACGACCCCCGCCCGGACGACGGTCCCGGCGCCGGGACCCCGGACACCCCCCGCGGCCATGTCGGTGACGGCGGCGGCTTCGGCGGGGCGCCCGCCGGTGGCCGCGCCACCGTCGCCGGACCCTGGAACGGCGCGACCGGCCCGGAACCCGGCACCGCGTCCGACCCGTACGGCCGCCCGCCGGGCTCCGCCACCGGCGGTACGTCCACCGGCGGTGGACGTACCTGGGCCGAGGCCACCGGAGCCACCCGGCCCCTCCCGGCCGTCGGCGGCACGGACGCCCCCGGCGCCCCGGACGGCCTCGACCTGGGCCCCCGGTTGTCCGACGGGAGCTCCGACGCCCGCGCCGCCCGCGCCGGGGCCATCGCCGCGTACCGTGCCGGAACCCGCGCCGCCGCCCGCGTCGGCGACGAACAGCGCGATGATGAGCAGCGCGGCGACGAACAGCGCGGTGACGAGCAGCGCGGCGACGAGCAGTTCCGCGACGAACTGTTCGGCACGGAACCCGACGGCTGGACCCCGGACCATTCCGGCACCCGGAACCACCCAGGCGCCCCCGACCACTACGGCACCCCGGACCAGTACGGCGAGCCGGACGCCCCCGGCGTCGGGTACCAGCCGCAGCACGGCCGGATCACCGACCCGTACGGCGTCCAGCGCGACCCCGCGCACCAGCCGCAGGGCGACCCCTGGCACGGCGCGCGCCCCCGCGGCACCGGCGCCCCGGAACTGCCGCCCGCCGAACCGCGGTCACCCGCGCCCGACGAGGCCAGGACCAGGCCGCTGCCCGAGTTCCGCACCTCGTTCCGCGACCAGACAGGTCACGGCACCGCCGGGATCACCGGGCCGGGCCGCGTCCCCGTCCAGCCCACCCCCGCCGCCGCACCGGGCACAACCCCCGAGCGGGCCCCCGCACCCCGGGCCCCCGCACCCCGGGCCCCCGCGCCGGAGCCCCGCCAGGACGGCTGGGGCGCCCGCCCCGCCGCACCCCGCCGGGGACCCGCGACCGCCCTCACCGCCGAACGCGCCCGCCAGGCCCGGATGGCCGTCGTCGGCCCGGTCACCGAACGCTGGGCCCCCGAACAGGCCGGGCCCGTCCACGACAACTGGCAGCTCGCCGCGCCCATCGGGCCCGCGACCGATCTGTGGGCCCTCGGCGCGCTGCTCTTCCGCGCCGTACAAGGGCACGCCCCCTACCCCGAGGACAGCACCGCCGAACTCGTCCAGCTGGTGTGCGCGGAACCCCCGGCCTTCGCCGAGGAGTGCGGCCCGCTGCGGCCCGTCGTCGAGTCGCTGCTGCGCCAGGACCCCACCGAGCGGCCCGACTTCGAGGAGCTGCGCGGCTGGCTGCGCTCCCTGGTCCGCTCCGCGCCCGAACCCGACGCGGGCACCTTCGTCATCGCCGCGCCCCCGCCGGACCCCCGGCGGCTCCCGGTGGTCCGCCGCCGCGGCGAACTGCTGCGCAGGCGGCGCAAGCGGCCCGCGTCCGCGTCCTCCCACCGCCGCCGCAAGCCCGCCCCCGCGAAGCCGAGGAACCTCGGCCGTACGCTGTTGGTGGTGGTCATGCTCGGACTCGCCGGAGCGGTCGCCTACGCCATGGTGTTCATGCCGCAGTCGGGCACCGGTACCAATACCGCCGACAAGCAGCGCACCAGCTCCGTCGGCGGCGACGGCGGTGACGCGCCCCGCGCCACCCCCGGCACGGACGGCCGGCCCGTGAACTCCCCGTCGCCCGACGGCAAGGAAACCGGCACCCCGGACGCCACCAGGAAGCCCGCCGAGAGCCCCGGCGCGGGCGGCCCGGCCGCCCCCGAGGGCTTCACCACCGCCAAGGACGCCGAAGGATTCAGCGTCGCCGTCGCCGACGGCTGGGACCGTCAGCCGAAGAACGCCAGCGGCCAGATCGTCTACTCCGGAGGCAGCTTCCAGCTCCTCGTCGTCCCCGGCCGGGACTCCACCGGCGAGTTCGGCGCCGACCCGCTCATCTACATGCGCGAGAGCCAGCGCGAACTCACCCCGTTCCGCGACTCGACCTGGTCCAGCTCCAGCGGGATGCGCCGGATGGAGGTCGGCGGACAGGTCAGCGGCGAGGGCCAGTTCACCTGGACCGACACCGGCGGCGGCGAACTCTACGTACGCAACTACGCCGCGATCATCGACGGGCGTTACCACATCGTCCAGTTGCGCGGACCCGAGGCCGAACGCGACGAGGTCACCCGGCTGTACGAGCAGGCCAAGGCGTCCTACCGCGCGACCGGCTGACCCCCGCGGGTTCCTCGCGCACCCCACCCTCCCCAGCGGTCCGGCCCGAACGGCAGGGCCAAAAGGGCTGTCCCGTGATCCCCGGCGGGCGCGCGACGACAGCTACGGCACCTCGCCGCGTTGTCGGATCACCCGAATACGCCCAGTACGAGGACGATCCTCCGCCTTGCGATGCACCGCATCCGACGCCGCACGCTGAACCATCGGGGATCACGGGACAGCCCTTAGTCTGGTGGTCTGTCACCAGATCGCGGGGGAACGTGAATCAGATGCAGGGTGCGCTGCTCGCCGGACGGTACCGGCTCCATGAATCGATAGGCCGCGGCGGAATGGGCCGGGTGTGGCGCGCGCACGACGAAGTGCTCCACCGGGACATCGCCGTCAAGGAACTGACGGCCGCCCATTACGCCGACGAGGGCGAACGGGCCGTACTGCTCGCCCGGACCCGCGCCGAGGCCCGCGCCGCCGCCCGCATCACCCACCCGGCCGTCGTCACCGTCCATGACGTCTTCGAGCACGACGAACGCCCCTGGATCGTCATGGAACTCGTCGACGGCGGCTCGCTCGCCGGCGCCGTCGCCGAACGGGGCCGCATCGCCCCCGAGGAGGCCGCCCGCACCGGACTGTGGGTCGCCCGCGCGCTGCGCGCCGCGCACACGGCGGGTGTGCTGCACCGCGATGTGAAGCCCGCGAACGTGCTGCTCGCCAGCGATGGCCGGGTACTACTGTCCGACTTCGGGATCGCCCAGGTCGAGGGGGACTCCGGGATGACCCGGACCGGGGAGATCGTCGGCTCCGTCGACTACCTCTCCCCCGAACGCGTCCGGGGCGCCGACCCCGGCCCCGCCGCCGACCTGTGGGCGCTCGGCGCGACCCTGTACACGGCGGTCGAGGGCGTCTCACCCTTCCGCCGCGGCACCGCGCTCGCCACCTTCCAGGCCGTCGTCGACGAGGAACCCGCCGAACCCGCCCACGCCGGACCGCTCACGGCCGTCATCGCCGCGCTGCTCCGCAAGGACCCCGGGGACCGGCCCTCCGCCGAGGAGACCGAACGGCTGCTCGCCGAGGCCGCGGAGGGCCGCGGCCCCACCGTGAGCGGCGCCCCGGCCGGATACACCCCCACCAGCGCGGTCGCCCCGGAGACGCTCGCCGCGCTGCGCGAACCGACGCCGCCGCCCGCGCCGCCGACCCCGGCCGCCGGATTCCCGTCCGCCGTCACCACCACCAGCCCCACCCCGCCCACCGGCTACGCCCCGCACGGCACCCCGCCCCACGGATACGCCGCCCACGGCACCCCGCCCACCGGCTACGCCCCGCACGGCACCCCGCCGGGCGGCTACCCCTACCCCTACCCGGTCGCGCCCCGGCCCGCGCGCCCCGGGTGGCGGACCGTGACCGCCGTGGCCGTCGCCGTGGTCCTCGCGGGCGGCGGCGGGGCCCTCGCCCTGCGCTACCTCGACTGGAACTCCTCGGGTGACCCGTCCGCCGCGTCGAGCGGCACACCCACCGGCGCCACCTCCCCGTCCGGGCCCCCGCCCACCGCCCCCGCCACGGGCGGCACGCCCGCCCCCAGCGCGGACACCGGGACACCCGCCCCCCTCGCCAGCCCCGAGGACACCCCGAAGCCCCGCGAGTCGCAGGACTCCGCCGCGACCCCCGAGCAGGGCTCCGACGCGGTCCCCGAGGGCTGGAACCGCGCCAAGGACCCCGTGGGGTTCAGCCTCGCCGTCCCGGAGGGCTGGGAACGCGAGGTCAACGGCAGTCAGATCGACTACACCGCCGACGGGGGAGAGCACTTCATCCGGATCGGGTACGACCCCGCGACCGACTACGACACCCCGTACACCCACCTCGTCGACCTGGAGAAGCAGCTCAGCCGGCTCCCCGACTACACCCGCCGCGACCTGACGTCCAACACCTTCCGGGACCGGCCCGGCGCGCGCTGGGAGTTCACCTGGACCTCGGAAGGCAAGAGCACCCTCCCCGGTCCGCGCCGCGCGGTCGAGCAGGCGTACGTGACCCGGGACGGCGCCGAATACGTGATCTACATGTCCGGCCCGGCCGCCGACTGGAGCACCACCAGCGCCCAGTTCGAGACGGTGCTCAGGAGCTGGCGCGAGGAGGGATCGTGAACCCGGCCACCCGCCCGCACAGGTGGGGCATGATGGGCGGATGGGCACCGAGGGGGACAGCACGGGCGTCAGTTCCCGTGTGATCGGGGGACGTTACCGGCTGCGCACCCGGCTGGGCCGCGGCGGTATGGGCATCGTGTGGGGCGCGGACGACGAACTGCTCGGCCGCCCCGTCGCCGTCAAGGAACTCCTCTCCGGGGACACCTCGCCCGGCGCCCCCGACCGCTGGCAGCGCGCCCGGACCCTGCGCGAGGCGCGGGCCGTCGCGGGCCTGCGCCACCCCGCGATCGTCGTCGTCCACGATGTCGTCGAGGACGGCGACGGCGCGTACATCGTCATGGAACTGGTCGAGGGCCGCTCGCTGGCCGACCGGATCGACGGCTCCGGCCCGGTGGACCCGGCGGAGGCGGCCCGGATCGGGGTCGCGCTGCTCGGCGCGCTGTCCGCCGCCCACGAGGCGGGTGTGCTGCACCGGGACATCAAGCCCGACAACGTCCTGCTGGAGGCCCGGACGGGCCGGGTCGTGCTCACGGACTTCGGGGTCGCCCGGGTGCCGGGCGCCCGCACCCTCACCGAGGACGGGCTGTTCGTGGGGTCGCCCGAGTACACCGCGCCCGAGCGGATGTCCGGCTCGTCCGGCGGTCCGGAGGCCGATCTGTGGTCCCTGGGAGTGCTGTTGTGCGCGGCGCTGAGCGGGCGGTCGCTGTTCCGGCGGGAATCCATCAGCGGGACGCTGCACGCGGTGGTGGTCGACGAGATCCGGCCGCCCGCGGAGGCGGGGCCGCTGCTGCCCGTGGTGTCCGGTCTCCTGGAACGCGATCCCGGGCGGCGGCTCGACGCCCAGGAGGCGGAACGCTTACTCCACACATACCTCGCCACGTCACCCCCACCGGGGACAGCGCCCCCGGCTTCGCCCCCGTCCTCTTCCTCTGCGGGGCCCGTCGCTTCCGCGTCGTCGGGCGGCGCGGCAGTACCGGCCGGTTCCACGGCGACCGGTTCCACGGCGACCGGGCCCGTGACGGCCGGTTCCGTCGTCGCCGGGTTGCCGGGCCCGCACGCCCCGCTGGGTGAGGACGTGTCGCTGTCCGGGGCGCGGGCGGCGCGCAAGGCGCCCGTTCCGTCCGGTGGGCCGGGGCAGGGTCCACCGGTCTCCGGCGGCGCCGCACCGAAGGTCGTGGTCACCTCCGTCCGGCCGGTGTGGAGCACCTTCCTGCTGATCATCCTGGCCGCTGTCCTCGCCGGTGCCGGGATGTCCGCCGCGGTGCTGCTGTACGAGCGCGGCCGGGAGCGGGACGACCGGCCCGTGAGCGTGGACCCCGGTGCCCCCGAGGTGTCCGCCCCCGGGAAGCCCTCCACCGCGGTGACGGCCCCCACCCGGCCCGCCGCCTCGACATCCGCCCCGGTGGACCCGTCCCCCGGGAGCGGCGGCCCGCCCCCGTACATGCCACCGCCGAGCCCCACGGCGACCGTCACGGTGACTCGTGCGCCCAGCTCCGCGCCGATGGCCGTGCCCTCCGATCCGTCCCCGGTACGGGTGCCCATCGGCTACCGCCGGGTCGACGCGGACGGCGGGCTGTCGCTGGCCGTCCCCCAGACGTACACCCGCAGGAACGCGGGGCACTGGACGTTCTATGTCTCGCCGGACGGGGCGATCCGCGTCGGCGTCCGGGTCGCCGCGGCGGAGCCCGGTGGGCCGGTGGAGTCGCTGCGGCGGGACCATGGCAGGGGCCGCGACCGCAAGGGGGTGGTGACGCCCACCACGCATCGTGGCCATCCGGCCGGGATCTGGGAGTCGGCGTCGAAGAAGGGCGGGGGGCGGTTCGGTGTCGACCTCGCCTGGCAGACCGACGCGCACCTCTTCAACGTGCTGGTGATGGGGCCCGCCGAGCGGGAGGCGGAGGCGCGGACGCAGTTCGACACGGTGCGGGGTTCGACGGCCCAGTGACCTCAGCCGGCCGCCTTCGCTGGCGCTTCCCAGGTCCGTTCGGCTGAACGCACTTGTCCCTGCGCCGTCGCTCGGTGGGTGCGCAGTTCCCCGCGGGTCGCCTTCGCTTGCGCTTCCGAGGTTCGTCCGGCTGAACGCGCTTGTTCCTGTGCCGTCGCTCGTGGGGTGCGCAGTTCCCCGCGCCCCTGAGGTCGCGCCCCTTGCGGTTTCCGTTCGGGTGCGGGTGGTCCTTGGTTGCTCGCGCAGTTCCTCGCGCCCCTGGGGTTCCCCACCTGGACGTACTTGTTCCTGTGCGGGTCGGACGGGGGTGCGCAGTTCCCCGCGCCCCTGGGTCTCCTGTGCTTGGCCCGCGTTTCCCTGTGCGGGTACGCCCGGGGGTGCGCAGTTCCTCGCGCCCCTGGGGTGCTGCCCCGTTGCGGTCGCGCTTCGGGTGCGGGCCGGTTCTCGTTTTTGCGCAGTTCCCCGCGCCCCTTTGGGGGCGGCCCTTCATGTTGTCCGTCGTCTGCGGAACCACCCTCCTCGCGGACTCGCATGGCTACGTAAGGGGGTGGGCGGGAATCTCTGCTCGCAGACTCCGATGCTCTTCAGTCGGGTCACCGGACGACGTACCGAGCGTGTCGGATCGAGGACGGAGAATCCCGACCGGCCCCGACCCGAAGAACAAGCAGATGGCGCCCCAAAGGGGCGCGGGGAACTGCGCAAAACCCACGGACGACGGCACAGCAACGAAGTACGCCCAGCACAAGAAACCCAGGGGCGCGAGGAACTGCGCAAACCCACCGAGCGACGGCACAGGAACGGAGGGCGCAAGGCCGGACAGACCTCGGAAGCGCCAGCGAAGGCGGCCCGTACACAAAACCCGGCGGTACGCCTACGCTCGGGTCATGACGGACTTGCGGCACACCGCCACCCCCCACCACCCCACCACCAACCCCCCCGCCCCCACGCCGGCAGGCGTCCGCGCGGCGGACGACGTGGTCACCCCGGAACTGGTGGCCCAGCTCACCAAGGGAATAGTGGGCACGGGCAGGACCGCGAACCACACCCCGTTCACCGGCCGCGAGCTCGCCGCCCTCCCCGAGTCCACCCCCGACGACGTGGCGACGGCCTTCCAGCGGGCCCGTACCGCCCAGCCGGTCTGGGCGGCGACCCCGGCGAGGACCCGCGCCGCCGTCGCGCTCCGGTTCCACGACCTGCTGCTGGCCCGCCAGGCCGAGGTGCTGGACCTGATCCAGCTGGAGACCGGCAAGGCCCGGCTGCACGCCCATGAGGAGGTGCAGGCGGTCGCCATAGCGGCCCGGCACTACGGCCGCAAGGGGCCGTCGTATCTGCGCCCGAAGCGGCACACGGGCGCGGTCCCCGCCCTGACCAAGGTCACCGAACTGCGCCAGCCCCGTGGGGTGGTCGGCCAGATCGCCCCCTGGAACTACCCGCTGGAACTCTCCGTCGGGGACGCCCTGCCCGCGTTCCTCGCGGGCAACGCGCTGGTGATGAAGCCGGACACCGAGACCGCGCTCACCGCCCTGTGGGCACGCGATCTGCTGGTCGAGGCGGGGCTGCCCGCCGAGGTGTTCCAGGTGGTGCTGGGCGACGGCCCGGTCATCGGCCCGGAGATCGTGCGGCACGCCGACTATGTGTCGTTCACCGGCTCGACCCGTACCGGCCGGGAGGTCGCCCAGGGCGCCGCGGCCCGGCTGATCGGCGCCTCGCTGGAGCTGGGCGGCAAGAACGCGATGCTCGTCCTCGCGGACGCGGACATCGAGAAGGCGGCGGCGGGAGCGGTCCGCGCCTGCTTCTCCTCCGCCGGACAGCTCTGTGTGTCGGTGGAGCGGCTGTACGTCCATGAGTCCGTCGCGGACGTCTTCCTCGACCGGTTCGCCGCCCGCACCAGGGCCATGCGGCTGGGCACCGCCCTGGCGTACGGGGCCGACATGGGTTCGCTCGTCGGGCAGCGGCAGCTCGACACCGTCGTACGGCATGTGGACGAGGCCGTCGCCAAGGGCGCGACCGTCCTCGCGGGCGGGGTCGCGCGCCCCGACATCGGCCCGTACTTCTACGAGCCGACCATCCTCGACGGCGTCGAGGCGCCCATGGCGGTGTGCGCCGAGGAGACGTTCGGCCCGGTGGTCTCCGTCTACCGGTTCACCGACGAGGCGGACGCCGTCGCCCGCGCCAACTCCACCGAGTACGGGCTGAACGCCTCGGTGTGGACGAAGGACGGCCGCCGGGGCCGTGCGATCGCCGCCCGGCTGCGGTCCGGCACGGTCAACGTCAACGAGGGCTACGCGTCGGCGTACGGCAGCGTCCAGTCACCGATGGGCGGGATGAAGGACTCGGGGCTCGGGCGGCGGCACGGCTCCGAGGGCATCCTGAAGTACACGGAGGCCCAGACGGTCGCCCAGCAGCGGATCGTCCCCATGGGCCCGTCGTTCGGGATGACCGACGAGCAGTACACCGTGTTCATGAGCCGGTCCCTGCGGGTGATGAAGGCCCTGCGGCTGCGCTGACCGGCCCCACCTACCGGCACGTACCCACGGAGGCAGCGGTGGCACAGGAGCACGACCAGGACCGGGGGGACGGCCACGCGTACGACTACGACGTGGTCGTCGTCGGGTCGGGGTTCGGGGGAGCCGTCTCCGCGCTGCGGCTCAGCGAGAAGGGGTACCGGGTCGGTGTCCTGGAGGCGGGCCGCCGCTTCACCCGGGACACGCTGCCGCGCGACTCCTGGGACCTGCGCCGCTATCTGTGGGCCCCGGCCCTCGGCCTGTACGGCATCCAGCGCATCCATCTGCTGGGCAAGGTGATGGTCCTCGCCGGGGCGGGCGTCGGCGGCGGCTCCCTCAACTACGCCAACACCCTGTACGTGCCGCCGGACGCCTTCTTCCAGGACCCCCAGTGGCGGGACATCACCGACTGGCGGGCGGAGCTGGCGCCGTACTACGACCAGGCGCGGCGGATGCTCGGCGTACGGCTCAACCCGACGGTGACCCCCTCCGACGTCCATCTGAGGGCCGCGGCCGAGGCGATGGGCGCCGGGGACACCTTCCATATGGCGCCCGTCGGGGTGTTCTTCGGGGACGGCCGGGACGCGGACGGCGCGGCGCGGGCGCGGCCCGGTGACGAGGTCCCCGACCCGTACTTCGGCGGCGCCGGACCCGCGCGCCGCGCCTGCACCGAGTGCGGCGAGTGCATGACCGGCTGCCGGCACGGCGCGAAGAACACCCTGGGCGAGAACTACCTCCATCTCGCGGAGCGGTCCGGCGCGGTGATCCACCCGATGACCACGGCTGTCGCGCTGACCGAGGACGGGCGCGGTGGGTACGCCGTGCGGACGGTCCCCACCGACGCCCGCCGCAAGGGCCCGCCGCGCGTCTTCCGGGCCCGGCGGGTCGTCCTCGCCGCCGGGACGTACGGGACGCAGACCCTGCTGCACCGGATGAAGGCGGACGGGCTGCTGCCGAGGCTGTCCGACCGGCTGGGCACCCTCACCCGCACCAACTCCGAGGCACTGGTGGGCGCCCGGACCCATGACCGCCGCTACCGCGCCCGGCACGGCCACCCGAGGGCCGACTTCACCCGGGGCGTGGCGATCACCTCGTCCGTCCACCCCGACGCCGACACCCATATCGAACCCGTGCGGTACGGCAAGGGGTCCAACGCGATGGGCTGGCTGACGATCCTCCAGGTCCCCTACCGGCCCCGCCGCCGGGTCCGCGGCTGGCTCGGGAACATGGCCCGCCACCCCTGGCTCGCGCTGCGGTCGCTGTCCAACCGGCGGTGGTCGGAGCGGACGATCATCGGGCTGGTGATGCAGTCCCTCGACAACTCCCTGACGACATCCCTCAAAGCGGGCGGCCCCGGCAGGGGACTGCTCACCGCGCGCCAGGGCCACGGGGCGCCCAACCCCGGGCAGATAGCCGCCGCCACCCGGGCCGCGGAACTGCTCGCCGAGGAGATCAACGGCTTCCCCGGCTCCAACGTGGGCGAGCTGCTGGGGATGCCCCTGACCGCGCACTTCCTCGGCGGCTGCCCGGTCGGTGACTCACCGGCGACGGGCGTCATCGACCCCTACCACCGGCTGTACGGGTATCCCGGGGTGTCCGTCGTGGACGGGGCGGCCGTCTCCGCGAACCTCGGGGTCAACCCCTCGCTGACGATCACCGCCCAGGCGGAGCGGGCGATGTCGCTGTGGCCCAACGCGGGCGAGCCCGACCCCCGCCCCGCGCCGGACGCCCCGTACCGCCGGACGGCGCCCGTCGCCCCGCGCCACCCGGCCGTGCCCACCGGCGCGTTCGGCGCCCTGCTGCTCCCCGTCCCGCGCGTCCCGCCCCGGCCCGCGCCGTCCTGATCGCGTCCCCCGGGAAATGTGAAGGACCCGCACCCCCCTCCGAGTGCGGGTCCTTCACGTATGGGGGTGGCCGTTACCGGGCCGTGGGGGCCGACTTGCGCTTGCGGGCGATGAACACGGCGGCGCCGCCCGCGATGACGGTGATCCCGCCGAACAGGCCGATCATCGGCAGCGCGGACGACGATCCGGTCGCGGCCAGGTTGCCGGTGACCGGCTGCTGGTTGACGACGCCCTGCGGCTTCGTCGCGGGGCCGGGCTTGGGCTTGCCGCCCTCACCGTCACCGGGTGTGGCCTCGCCCGGGTCCTTCACGGAGCTGCCGGGCGTCAGCACGGTGAAGTACGCGTCGGTGCCGAAGCTCTCGGCGGCGCACTGCCGGCCGTCGACCGTGTCGAGGTAGCCGCCGGAGCCGAACGCGTAGCCGTCACCGGCGGGCGCGTTCTTCTTGATGTCGAGCCGCAGCTTGCTGGTGACGTAGTCCTGGGGCTTCATCGTGTCGACCCCGGTGAAGTAGGCGCCGGCCCACTCGGACAGCTCGCCGTTCTCACCGACGTAGGTGTCGCGGACCTCGCGCCACTCCTTGTCCTCCACGTCGAAGAACTGGAGCGACACGTACGGGGAGAGGAACCGCGACGGGTCGTCGATCTCGAAGTTCTCCACCTCGGCGTAGAACGCGACCTCGTTGAGGTCGGCCCTGGAGGTGTTGGTGGTCGTGAGCGTGAACTCGTGCCAGCCCGTACCGGCGACGATCTTCCCCGGGAGACCGGAGAGCTTCGTCTCCAGCGCGGTCTCCTCGTAGTCCTCGTCGATCTCGTCGCACCGGGGGTAGTCGCCGGGGTCCTCGGTCGGCTCGGGCTCGCTCGGCTTCCCGGTCCCGGGCTCGTCGGTCCCTCCGGAGGTCTCCGACTCACCGGGGTTCGGGGGCCCGGTGGGACCGGTCGGGCTCTGCGACCCGGGGTCGCTGGTGCCGGACGAGGTGTCCGACGGCGCGGGGCTCGTGCTCTGGGAGTCCGAGGGGTCCGGGGAGGCGGAGGTGCTCGCCGACGACGAGGCCGAGTCGGAGGCGGTCGGGCTCGTGGAGTCCGACGGCTCGCCGGTGGGCGGGGTGGACGCCGGGGACGACGCGGGTGCCGACTCGCTCGGGGTGGCCGACGGCGATCCCGTCGCGTGGGCGAGCGGCGCCGACAGCAGGGCGACCGGGCCGATGACGGCCGTGGCGGCTGCGGCGGCCATGGCACGGCGAAGCTTCATGCAGACCTCGAAATTGTCCGGTGTACCGGGGCGACGGCACGGGTGCGGCGGCCGTCCGCGCTACGCGCGTGGCCCTTGGTTCTCCAGGTGTGACACACGGTCCCGGTGAATGGTTGTCCGGATACTCACACAATTCTTATGTGACGTGGATCACTTGAGGAGGGCCTGTCCGGCGCCGGACACGACGAAGGGCCCCGCGGGGCGGGGGCCGCGGGGCCCTTCGGGCGGCGGTGACGTCAGGGCAGCGTCAGCACCGCGCGGAGCGGCGCCGAAGGGGGGGAGACGGCGCCGTGGGGAAGAACAATGAGGGGGCGGGACGGGATCGTGAGCGGGACGGCGCACCGGAGACGATCGGCCCCGGGCGTCCCCGGAGCCGACCGTTTCACTTGGGTGACCGGGCTGCTGTCCCCTGCCGACCGGTCACGGAAGCCGGAGCGAGGTCCCACGACGTCCGGCACGATCCGTACGTCTCACCGCTCCAGCGAAGCCACGCGTGGTTGTCGCCCGCCCCTGGCTGGCACGGACACCGGGACAACGACGCCCGCCGCGCCCCGGTCACGCGCCGTACGGGTGAGAGCGGGCCCGAACTCAGATACGACCCCGGCACAGTTCGAGCAGCGTCATCGCCAGCGAGGTGCCCGGCCTGCCGAGGGCGTCACGGAAGTGCTCCAGGACCTCCATCTCCCGCGAGAGATTCACCCGCCGCCCGCCGGAGGTGATCCGGGCCTCCTGGATCACCGCGGACACCGCCATCCGCTCCTGGACGAGACCGATGATCCGGTCGTCCAGGGCGTCGATCCGTTCCCGGGCGTCCGCGATGGTCCCGGCCGCCTCCTCGGTACGGGCACCGGTCCGCTCGGTGGCGCTGAGCACGGGGGACGGGCGGCCGGTCGTGCTGGTGCGCTCGGCTTCGGACGTCGTCATGGTGGGGCTCCTCGGTGTCGGTGGTTCGCTGGGCGGGGCAGGGTCTTGCTCGACGGCCAACGGGCGACACGGCCCGGACAGCAGAAACGCCCCGGCCTTGTCGGCCCGGGGCGCCTGGGAGTGCTTGTCAGGTGATCAAGCAGCACGACCATGGCAGCCGGCGGGCCGGTTGCCATAGGTAAAGCGGAAGGTCAGGTGCTTGGTCACCCGGACATTATGCCCCCGGCCCCGTACGCCCGGTCAATCCATGGGCACCGGCCGCCCGGATGCTGAGACGGACCGTCCGGTCACCCTGGGTGCCCGCCCCGGGGCGCCCGACGCGTACCCCGGGGGAAGCGGCTCGCGGCGCCGTTAGAATCGATGGCGGAACCCCTGTGGTACGCGCCGATACCGTCGCCGTACGGCCCCCGTACCCGTAGTCACAGCCGGAAGGCCCCCCGTGCCCTCAGCGACCCCCGCTGCCGCCCCCGACACCGTCCTGGTCGTCGACTTCGGTGCGCAGTACGCCCAGCTCATCGCCCGCCGTGTCCGCGAGGCACGGGTCTACAGCGAGATCGTGCCGAGCTCCATGCCGGTCGAGGAGATGCTCGCCAGGAACCCGGCGGCGATCATCCTCTCCGGCGGCCCGTCCTCGGTGTACGCCGAAGCCGCCCCCACGGTCGACCGTGCCCTGTTCGAAGCCGGTGTCCCGGTCTTCGGCATGTGCTACGGCTTCCAGCTCATGGCGACCACCCTCGGCGGCACCGTCGACAACACCGGCGCCCGCGAGTACGGCCGCACCCCGCTGCACGTCAGCAAGGTCGGCTCCACCCTCTTCGAGGGCACGCCCGCCGAGCAGCCCGTATGGATGTCCCACGGCGACGCGTGCTCCGCCGCGCCCGAGGGCTTCACGGTCACCGCGTCCACCGACGTGGTCCCCGTCGCCGCCTTCGAGAACGACGAGAAGAAGCTGTACGGCGTCCAGTACCACCCGGAGGTCATGCACTCCACGCACGGCCAGCAGGTGCTGGAGCACTTCCTCTACCGGGGCGCGGGCATCAAGCCCTCCTGGACCACGGGCAACGTCATCGAGGAGCAGCTCACCGCGATCCGCGAGCAGGTCGGGGACCGCCGCGCGATCTGCGCGCTCTCCGGCGGGGTCGACTCCGCGGTCGCCGCCGCGCTGGTCCAAAAAGCCATCGGCTCCCGGCTGACCTGCGTGTACGTCGACCACGGCCTGATGCGCAAGGGCGAGACCGAGCAGGTCGAGAAGGACTTCGTCGCCGCGACCGGGGTACAGCTCAAGGTCGTCGACGCCGCCGACCGCTTCCTCGACGCGCTGAAGGGCGTCTCCGACCCCGAGCAGAAGCGCAAGATCATCGGCCGGGAGTTCATCCGGGTCTTCGAGCAGGCCCAGGCGGAGATCATCGCCGAGGCCCCCGGGGACCAGCCCGTCGAGTTCCTCGTCCAGGGCACCCTCTACCCGGACGTCGTGGAGTCCGGCGGCGGCACCGGCACCGCCAACATCAAGTCCCACCACAACGTCGGCGGACTGCCCGAGGACCTTGAGTTCCAGCTGATCGAACCGCTGCGCCAGCTGTTCAAGGACGAGGTCCGGATGGTCGGCTCCGAGCTGGGGCTGCCCGACGAGATCGTCCAGCGCCAGCCGTTCCCCGGCCCCGGCCTCGGTATCCGGATCGTCGGCGAGGTCACCCGCGAACGGCTCGACCTGCTGCGCGACGCCGACGCGATCGCCCGCGAGGAACTGTCCGCCGCCGGACTCGACCGGGATATCTGGCAGTGCCCGGTCGTCCTGCTCGCGGACGTCCGCAGCGTCGGCGTCCAGGGCGACGGCCGCACCTACGGCCACCCGATCGTGCTGCGGCCGGTCTCGTCCGAGGACGCGATGACCGCGGACTGGACACGGATGCCGTACGAGACCCTCGCCCGGATCTCCACCCGCATCACCAACGAGGTCGCCGACGTCAACCGAGTCGTCCTCGACGTCACGAGCAAGCCCCCGGGCACCATCGAGTGGGAGTGACCCGCTGCCCACGCCTGCCCCGCTGAGCCCCTGAGAGCGGCCCCCCGACCGGCACATGACCGGTCGGGGGGCCGCTTTTCGTCGTCCGTGGCCGCTCAGGCGTGGTCGTGCTGGAGTCCGGCCAGGAACGCGGTCCAGCTCGGGGCCGATACCGAAGCGGTTGGCCCCGTTTCGCCGCGCTTGCTGTCCCGGAACGCCACCGCGCCGTTCTGCGTACGTACTTCCACGCAGTTAGCTTCGTGAGTGCTGTGCGTGGATTTGACCCAGCGGTCCATCCTGGTAACTCCTTGCCGTGTCGGCGAGGACCCGGCGAGACGTGTCCTCATCCTGCGCTGTGGACCAGATGCCCTCGAATGCTTCGGTGTACTGCTCCACCTCAGCTTGTTTGTCGTGATAATAGCCGCCGGTGTACGTGTCACCGTAGACAGTGGTGGGCTCCTGAACTCCGCCTAGGGCAGGGGGGAATCGCATGATGACGAACGCACCGGCGAGCGATCCTGGATGTACTGCCGCCGCGAGGGGAATGACCCGGATCGTGATCCTCGGCAGCCCTGCCATGTAGACCAGGTGAGCGAGTTGCACGGCCATCACCCTGCCGTCACCCATGGGGCGTCGTAGCACCGTTTCCGACAGGGCGATCCGCACCACCGGTGGGCGTCGTCCAGTCAGGATCGCCTGCCGAGCCATCCGAAATGCCACCCGGCCTTCGACCTCATCGGAGGGCAGGTCCGGAAATCGGGTCCGAACCACCGCTCGCACATAGTCGCCTGTCTGGAGCAGCCCTGGCATCACGTCACTCTCGTATGAATCGATGTGGCTCGCAGACGACTCCAAGCCTGCGAACACGTCGAACCGGCCAGGAACGGTGCCGGCAAAGTCCTGCCACCAAGAGGGTGTCTTGGCCTCACGCGCCAGCTCCATCAGCGCACTCGTCACGGCCTCGTCCGCCTCGTACGCGCCGCACATCATCTGAACGTCGAGCGCTCGCACGGGGGACCGGCCCGTCTCGATGCGCCACATCTTCGTCTCGGACCACTCGAACCGCTGGGACGCGGCTCGCAGGGTCACCCCGGCGCGCTCGCGCAGCTGACGGAGGCTTCGCCCGAGCTGTCGCCGGGGCACGGTGGACACACTCTTGCCGCTCATGTCTTCCCCATTCCGCGCCGAGTCTTGCACCACAGGTGACAGGGTCTTGCACCGTGCATGACCAGGCACTTTCGTCTTCCCCTCAGGGGGTCATTTCCCTGCGCAGCCTTGCACGGCTTCCGGCCGCGCGGGCAGTTTTGGGGACGGACAACCCCCGCCGAAATATGGGGTGTTGACCGGGATCACCCACACGAGGAGACACATGGAACCCCCTCACCCTCAGCCCCATCCGCCTCACCCGTCACTCGCGGAGATCCGGGCGGGCGAGCACGGAAACCCGCCCCCGCCCGGCGGCGACTGGGCGGCCGACCTCGCCATCGAGCGGCTGACCGCCGCCACACGGCAGACGGGAATCGAACTGCCCGGGCTGTCCGTGCTGGAGGACGGCGCCCGGCCTCCGCTCGTCTACCTGGGGTGGTGCAACGCCAGGGCCGCCGAGATCATCGCCGAGTCACTGATCATGCGGCAGCTCGTGGGCGCCCCGGGGACGGACACGTGAGCCGCGCGCGTCGCCGTCCGCGCTACCGGGTGACCCTGGACGGGACCCTGTGGGGCGGCATCGTCCTGCTGCTGGCGTGGGGGTCCCTGATGGTCGTCGTGGCGCTCGTCGCGACGGAGGGGATGTGAGGCACTGACACAGCGCCGCGCCCGCCCGGGAGCGGCTCCGGGCGGGCACGCCGGGGTCAGGTGCGGCGCCGCCGCCGTACACCGGTCCCCGGTGACCAGAACTCGACCACCAGGTAGCGCTCGTCCTCGATGCTGGTCCGTACGACTTCGGTCACCTCGGTCCGGAACAGGTGGAACGGTCCGGGCGGCGGCCCCGCCTCCGCCGCGTACCGTTGCAGCTCCTCGGGGCCGTGGACCTCCACGGCCCGCCCCGCGACCCGGACGTCACCGCCGCCCATGTCCGTACCGCCCCCCTGATTGGCCTGGAGGGCGAACCGGGGGTCACGGATCAGGTCCCGCGCCTTCATCGACTCCGGCATCATGCCCATCGTCAGCTCCCCCCTTGCGAACTGCACCTCGATCCCGGAGGTGCGGGGCGAGCCGTCCCGGCGCAGGGTCGCGAGCGTGTGATGGGTGAAGGCGGCGAACCGGTTCTGGACGGCGGCGGACAGTTCGGGCGCCTCGGCGGTGAACGCGGCCCAGTTCTGGGACTCGGGGTTCTTCGGCATATGGCCAGTGTTTCCCCGATACCCGACACCTTCTGTCCGGATTCCCCCACCCGGCCGACCGTCCCGCCGTACCGCCGTTCCTGGCTACATTTGCGTTCCGGTTGGAAAACGACCGGGATCATGCGCCGCCACCTCCCGCGACCCGGCCCGCCCGGCCCCGGCAGCACCGCCGCCCACCCGCCGACCGCCCGGAACAAGCCGGACACCTGGGACGATGCGGGCCGGAGCGCCTTCGGGGGCACCGATTCCGTCGTACCGGACGAACCGGCCCGGGGTACGCGCCCGGCGGAAAACGCACCCTCCGGTCAACCCGGACGCGCCCTCGTCGCCGTAACGGGGGGTGCCCGGTCCTGCGCGGTGCGCTCGGGTAGGGCACAATTCCCAGTCATCACAGGGAACTTGCGCAGGCGTCCGGGTCAACACCCGTGCGCCGGGGCGGCGGCGAGCGTACCGGCCCGGGGGCGGGAACGGGCGGGAACACGGAGTGGGCGCGGTGGCACTACCTCAGGCGGCGGGGCGGGAGACGCACGAGGCTGCGTGTGCGCGCGGGGGCTGCACCCACGGGGCACGGGAGGGGCACCGGCGCGCGGTCGCCGCGTTCCTCGCCAAACGGGACGAACTCGCCGCCGGGCAGGGCCTGCCCGCCGCCGTCGCGCACTCGGCCGGGGCCACCCGGCAGTGGGTGTCCGACGAACTCGCCCAGTCCGCCGAGGTGGTGGCTGCCCGGGGGCTGGCCGAGAGCGCGGCCTGGCACGCGTCCCTGTGGCCGAGGACCCTCGCCGTGGTGTGGGGCGGCACGGGCGCGGTGCTCGCCGTCCAGGCACTCACCGCGTACGGCGCCGGGTGGAACACCGCGCGGACCGCCGGGCTGGTCGCCACGGTCGCCGTCGCGGCCCTGCTGACCCTCGCCGC
Source organism: Streptomyces uncialis (assembly GCF_001905345.1). Classification (GTDB taxonomy): domain Bacteria; phylum Actinomycetota; class Actinomycetes; order Streptomycetales; family Streptomycetaceae; genus Streptomyces; species Streptomyces uncialis. Next base: position 101,151 of record NZ_LFBV01000008.1, on the reverse strand, counting down.
GCGGGTGCACCGCGAGCGGGGCGGGGTGCTCGCCCCGCTGATCGGCGAGGACAACCGGCTCTCCACCTCGCGTGCCGTCGCCGGGCTGTGGGTGCTGTTCGTGGTGTACGCGGTACTGGTCCTGGCCGGACAGCTCGCCGGGGCCTCGGGGCCCGCCGCGCGGGACGCCCTCATCGACGGACTCGGGCTGGCCCGCGGGGCCGCCACCCTGACCGTCGTGGCGGTGCTGTGCGCGGTCGCCGTCCTGGTACGCCGGGTGGTCACCGTACGGGTGCTCGGGCAGCGGCTCCAGAAGGTACGCGCGGTGCGGCCACGCGGCGCGGACCTGCTCACCGACGACTCCGGCCGGGGCAGCTTCACGGATGTCCAGTACGTCCTCGTGACCGCCGCCGCGCTGGTCTTCGCGGCGGTCCGGCTGGGACGGCGGCCCGAGCGGCTGCCCGAACTGCCCTGGGCCCTGGCCGTGCTCGTCCTGGTCTCGGCGGTCACGTACCTCGCGGGCAAGTACGCGGAGGGCGGGCGTCCCGTCATCCACTCCGTGGTCCGGGCCCGGGCCGCCGGTGACCTGGACTCACCGATCCGTACGGGCGACGACATCGAGATCCGGGGCGCGGGGTTCGTCCCGCCCGGGGGGCAGGGGGCCCAGGCGCTGACCCGGCTCGTCGTCCGGATCGGCTCCGTCCACGTCCACGTTCCGCTGGTCCCGGTCCCCGGCGGGTTCACCAACCCGTCCGACCACACGCTGACGGTCCCCGTCCCGGTCGAGGTCGAACCCGGCCGCGTGGACGTCCAGGTCATCACCGCGGCCGGCCTCGAAACCAACCGCACGACGATCGAGGTCACGGCGGATTAGTCCCCGGGCCCGTAGGGTTCCCCACCTGGACGTACCTGTTTCCGTGCAGGTCGGACGGGGGTGCGCAGTTCCCCCGCAGGTCGCCTTCGCTGGCGCTTCTGGGGTTCCCCACCTGGACGTACCTGTTCCCGTGCAGGTCGGACGGGGGTGCGCAGTTCCCCGCGCCCCTAGGTCTCCTGTGCCGGGCGCACTTCGTTCCTGTGCCGTCGCTCGTCGTTTTCGCGCAGTTCCCCGCGCCCCTGGATGCTGCCCCTTCGGGTTTGTTCGTCGGGTGCGGGTCGGCCCTCGTCTTTTGCGCAGTTCCCCGCGCCCCTTGGGTTGCGCCCCTTGCGGTTCCCGTCCGGGTGCGGATGGTTCTTGGTTGCTCGCGCAGTTCCTCGCGCCCCTGGGGTTCCCCACCTGGGCGTACCTGTTCCCCGTGCGGGTAATCCGGGGGTGCGCAGTTCCCCGCGCCCCTTTGGGGCGCCCACCTGGGGCTGTCGATCAGGCTGCGGGCTGTCAGCAAGCGGGGTCGGGGTTCGAACCCCCCTCCTCGCGGACCCGCCCTGCTGGCGAAGGGGGTGGGCGGGAATCTCTGCTCGCAGACTCCGATGCTCTTCAGTCGGGCAAGGTCACGGCTTACCGAGCGTGTCGGATCGAGGACGGAGAATCCCGACCGGCACCGACCCGACGAACAAGCCGGATGCGCCCCAAAGGGGCGCGGGGAACTGCGCAAACCCACCGAGCGACGGCACAGCAACGAAGTACGCCCAGCACAGGAAACCCAGGGGCGCGAGGAACCGCGCACCCCACGAGCGACCCGCACAGCAACGAAGTACGCCCCGCCGGACAGACCTCGAAAGCGCAAGCGAAGGCGACCCGCAGAGGTCAGTCCCGGGGAGGCACATCCCCCCGAGCGCCCCGGGCACCGTGCGCACCCCGGGCCGACGGACCCAGGGACGACGAGGCACGAGCGACCCGGGCGTGCCGCCACAACACCGTGGACATCCCCACCACCGCCGCCACCCCCAACCCCCCGAGCACGATCGGAACCAGCGTCCACCACGGCAGATCACCGTTCCCCGCGACATCCACCGCGTACAGCACACCCGCGACAGACAACGCCGCCCCGGCGATCAGCTTTCCCGGCTGGAACTCATGACGCAGCACGTGCCACCTCCGCCTGACCCAGACCGATGTCGAGGTCCAGTTCGATCGTGCCGGACTTCTTCGGGGTGCCCTTACCGGCCTGCTTGGTCGGCTCGAACGTGTAGGTCCGGTCCCGGCCGGGCGCGATGTTCACGTCCTGGCGGTGCTCACCGGGGAGCTGGATGTCCCCGAGACCCACCTTGACCCGCATGACCACCCGCGCGCCGTCCGGCAGGACGACCTTGAGCTGTCCCGCGCCGAGCCGCACCTCGGAGGCGACCGTACGCCCCGCCGCGGGCGCCGCCCCGGTGAGGTCGAGCGTGCCGACGCCGGTGCCCAGCTCGTACTCGGGCCGCAGCTCGGCCGCGCTCGCCGGGGCCCACGTCGGACTCGTCCAGCGGGTGGTGATCGACTCGGGCAGCGCGGTCGACCCGGCGAGCAGCCCCGCCGTGATCATCGCGACGATCACCGAACCCAGCCCCGTACGCCCGACCAGCGCGCTGACCGCGATACCCAGTCCCAGTACGGCGAGCGCCAGCGCGAGGCCCGTCTGAAGGCTGTCGCCCAGCGCCGAGCCGTCCCAGCTCAGGCCCGTCGCGATGCCACCGGTGACCAGCGCGGCGAGCACCACCCAGCCGCCGATCCAGTGTCCACCGGCGGCCGTCGGGGAGGACGTGCCGTCCCCCTGGTCCTTGCCAGGCCCCGGACCGCGCGGCCCGGGCGGCGGACCGACCGTGCCGCCCAGATCGCGGATCAGCCCCTCGGGCGCCCACAGATACCCCGTGCCGCCGCTCTGCGCGCCGTCCTTCGCGACCGGCTCGCGCCACCATGACGTGGAGTTCGGCGCGGGCGGCGCCTTCGCCTCCGGCGGGGCGTCCGCGACGGCCTGCGCGGCCAGCGGGTCGGGATCGACGGTGTCCCGCTGCCGCGACCAGTACCCCGCGCCGGCCAGCAGCAGCGCGAGGACCGCCCCCGACGACAGCAGATTGCCGTTGTTCAGCATCGACAGGAACAGTCCGCAGCCGACCAGCGCGAAGACCACCGCCGCGAGGGCCGGACCGTCGACCCGGCCCGACAGCATCCGGCGCGCCTCGTACTCGTCCTCGCCGTCCATCGGGACGAACAGCCAGGCGAAGCCGTAGAAGACCAGCCCGATACCGCCCGCGACGGACAGCACCGACAGCACGATCCGGAAGATCACCGGGTCCATGTCGCAATGGCGGCCCAGTCCCGCGCAGACCCCGCCGATCATCTTGTGCTCGCGGTCCCTGCGCAGCCTGGCCGGTGGCCCCGGCGGACCGCCCGCGCCGCTGCCCGGGTCGTCGCCCGGGGCCCGGGTGGCGTGCTGCTGCTCTGTCATACGTCCATGGTGACGGGACCGCGCCCCGACCGGGAGCCGGGACGACCCTGGTCGAACCCTGAGATCCGCCGGGTCCTCCCCGGGGGCGCCCCGGGGGGCGGGGGCTCAGGGACGTATCCGGGTCGGACCCTGATGACCGTACGGCACGGGCCGTGTGACGATCGGTGCATGCCCGAAGCCATGACCGTGAACGCCGACGAGCCGCGCCTGGTGCGCAAGCTGTACCGCAGCAGCGACGGCCGCTGGCTGGGCGGGGTCGCGCGCGGGCTCGCCGGGCATCTGGGGCTCCCGGTGGTGTGGGTGCGGCTGATCTTCGTGGGGCTGCTGTCCGCCGAGGGGCTCGGCGCGCTGCTGTACGCCGCGTTCTGGTTCTTCGTCCCGCTCGGGGTCGGCGGCCTCGGCGCCGAACGGCGCTCGCCGCTGGTCACCGAGGTGGCGCAGGACGGGAAACGGCGCCTGGTGGCCCGCAAGCCCGACAAGGGTGAGATCGTCGCGCTGATCGCGATGGTCGCCGTCGCGATGGCGTTCCTCGGCAGCGTCAAGCTCGACATCACCGCCAAGGCGTATCTGTGGCCCACCCTGCTCGTCGGCGCGGGGGTCGCCCTGGTGTGGCGGCAGGCGGACAACGCCCGGCGCGCCCGCTGGGTCGAGGCGAGCCGCCGCAGACGCAATCTGACCCTCGCGCGGTCCGCCGCCGGGGTCCTCCTCGTCGGTACCGGGGTCACCGGCATCTTCGTCCTCCAGGGTTCCGCCGAGGACCTCGGCGCCATCCTTCAGGCGTCCCTCGCGGTCCTCGTCGGGATCGCGCTGCTCGCCGGTCCCTATCTCGTCCGGATGACCCAGGACCTGTCCGAGGAGCGCACCATGCGCATCCGCGCCCAGGAACGCGCCGAGGTCGCCGCCCATGTCCACGATTCCGTGCTGCACACCCTGACCCTGATCCAGCGCAACGCGGAGAACGCGGGCGAGGTCCGCCGGCTCGCCCGCGCCCAGGAACGCGATCTGCGGGCCTGGCTCTACAAGCCCGACGGCAACGGCAACGGCAAGGACGAGGAGGGCGAGGACGGCCCCGCGAACGTCGCCGACGCGGTCCGCCGCCACGCCGCCGAGGTCGAGGACAAGCACGGGGTGCCCATCGAGGTCGTCGTCGTCGGCGACTGCCCGCTGGACGACCGGCTCACGGCGCAGATGCAGGCCGCGAGGGAGGCGATGGTCAACGCGGCCAAGTACGGTGGCGAGGGCGGCGCGGTGCAGGTCTACGCCGAGGTGGAGGGGCCGACGGTGTTCGTGTCGGTACGGGACCGAGGTCCCGGCTTCGACCTCGACGCGGTACCGGCCGACCGGATGGGGGTACGGGAGTCCATCATCGGCCGGATGCAGCGCAACGGCGGCACGGCACGACTGCGCGCCGTCCCGGACGGCGGGACCGAGGTCGAGCTGACCATGGAGAGGGCGGAGAGGACGTCATGAGCGACGTGACCGGAACGAGCGGGACGACGGGGGCCCCTCGCACGGACCCCGGCACCAGCGGGGACGGACGGCGGGTACGGGTCGTGCTCGTGGACGACCACCGGATGTTCCGCACCGGGGTCCAGGCCGAGATCGGACGCACGGAGACCACCGGTGTCGAGGTCGTCGGGGAGGCCGCCGACGTGGACCAGGCGGTCACCGTCATCACCGCGACCCGGCCGGAGGTCGTGCTCCTCGACGTCCATCTGCCGGGCGGCGGCGGTGTCGAGGTGCTGCGCAGGTGCGCCCCGCTGATGTCCGACGCGACGGCGCCGGTGCGGTTCCTCGCGCTGTCCGTGTCGGACGCCGCGGAGGACGTCATCGGCGTGATCCGCGGCGGTGCGCGCGGCTACGTCACCAAGACGATCACCGGTGACGACCTGATCAACTCCGTGTTCCGGGTCCAGGAGGGCGACGCGGTGTTCTCCCCGCGGCTCGCCGGGTTCGTCCTCGACGCGTTCGCGTCGACCGACGCGCCGCCCGTGGACGAGGACATGGACCGGCTGACCCAGCGCGAACGCGAGGTGCTGCGGCTGATCGCGCGGGGGTACGCGTACAAGGAGATCGCGAAGCAGCTGTTCATCTCCGTCAAGACGGTCGAGTCGCATGTGTCGGCGGTGCTGCGCAAGCTCCAGCTGTCGAACCGGCACGAGCTGACCCGCTGGGCCACCGCACGACGCCTCGTCTGACCGCTCGCGGCCCGACCGGGGTCAGATGACGCGGGTGGCGCCCGCGAAGGGCATCTGGTCGACGGGGTCGAGCCGGACCGTGGAGCTGGGGTTGGGGGCGTGGATCATCTTGCCGTCCCCGACGTACAGCCCCACATGGCTGATGCCCGAGTAGAAGAACACCAGGTCCCCGGGGCGCAGTTCGTCCCGGCCCACCCGCCGCCCCGCGTCGATCTGCCCGTACGTGGTGCGCGGCAGCGACACCCCGGCCGCCCGGTACGCGGCCTGGGTGAGCCCCGAGCAGTCGAAGGCGTTCGGCCCGGTGGCCCCCCAGACGTACGGGCTCCCGACGGCCCGCCGGGCGAACGCGAGGACCGCCCCGGTCCGGGTGCCGGTCGCCTCGGTCCCTCCGGCGGGCGGCTCCGGAGCGGGGGCGGGCGCCGCCGCCGGGGCCATGATCCGCGCGCGCTCCTCGGCCGTGACCCTGGCCAGCAGCCGCCGGGCCTCCTCCAGCTTCCCGGTCACCGTCCGCTTGTGGCGCCGGAGTTCGTCCTGACGGGCCACGAGCCCGGCCCGCTGATCCGCCGCCCGGCCCCGGAGCCTGCCCAGTTCGGCGGCGTCCCGGCGCACCTCCTCGACGGCCTGCGCCTGCCGGTCGCCGACCCGTTCGGCGAGGGCGGTGTCCGCCAGGTACTCGTCCGGCTCGGCCGACAGCGCGAGCCGCACCGCCGGGTCCAGCCCGCCCTCGCGGTACTCGGCCGTCGCGTACGACCCGAGGGCCCGGCGCGCGTCGTTCAGCTTCCCGGTACGGCGGGCGGCCTCGTCCTGGAGCCGCTCGTACGCCTCACCCGCCGCCTTCGTCTTCTCCTTGACCCCGTTGAACCGCTCGGTCGCGACCTCGGCCTCCTGGTACAGCCGGTCGACCTGGTCCCTGACCTGCTCGGGGCTCACCTTGGGCGAGGCCTGGGCGGTGCTGTCCAGCGCCCCGGTGGTGGCCGCGGTGGTCGCGGTGGCGGCCCCGGCGAGCGCGAGCGTCAGGGCCCTGCGCAGGGCCGTGCCCCGCTGGGGTCGCTGTCGCGGTTTCTTGCGGTGCGCTGCCACGGCTCGGCGGGCCCTTCCCTCGGGTGCCCCGGCCGGAGGTCCGCCGGGTACTGGGGATGCACGCTAGAGCGTGGAGTGACGGGTCCGTCACCGATTGTACGGAGGTGTTCGTTCGGTACGGCTCCGCCGACCGGATACGACCGTCCGTACGGGGTTCCCGGACGCTTTCCGGTACGGGTGTGACCGATGTGACGTCAGGGGACGACGGCCGCCGTCCGAGGTGCTAAGGGGCCCCGAAAGTTAGGGTCACCTTCCCGGAATCCGCCCGGAAGGCCACGCATAGAGTCCGCCGTATGGGCGTACTCATTCATGTCTTCGTCGGCCTCCACATCATCGGTATCGCCTCGCTGCTGGGGGGTTTCCTCACCCAGATGAAGGCGATGAGCGCGGGCACGGCCCGGTTCAACCCCGCGATGCTCCACGGCGCGCTGACCATGCTGGTCACCGGCGCGGTCCTGGTCGGCCTCAACCAGGCCGACGGCAACACCGTCGATCACCTCAAGATCGGGGTGAAGATGGCCCTCCTCGTCGTGATCCTCGGGCTCGTCTACGTCAAGCGGGACGAGGAGAAGGCGGAGAAGGGCCCCTTCGCCCTGGTCGGCGCCCTCACCACGGCCAACATCTTCATAGCGGTCCTCTGGACCTGAGCCCCCCGTCCGCGCACGCTTACGAGGTTCCCTGTGCCTGGCGTACTTGTCCCGGTGGGGGTCGCTCGTGGGTGCGCAGTTCCCCGCGCCCCTGGGGTTCCACACCTGGTCCTACCTGTTCCTGTGCGGGTCGGACGGGGGTGCGCAGTTCCCCGCGCCCCTTTGGGGGCGCCCACCTGGGGCTGTTCTCAGTCTGCGGGTGGGATCGGACAGCGGGCCGGCATCAGCCCGGCCGGGGTTCAACCACCCTCCTCGCGGAGTCGCGCTGCTGCGGGAGGGGGTGGGCGGGAATCTCTGCTCGCAGACTCCGATGCTCTTCAGTCGGACCACGGAACGTCTTACCGAGCGTGTCGGATCGAGGACGGAGAATCCCGACCGGCACCGACCCGAAGAACAAACAGAAGGCGCCCCAAAGGGGCGCGGGGAACTGCGCGAAACCACCGAGCGACGGCACAGGAAACAAGCGCGCCCAGCCGGACAGACCCAGAAGCGCAAGCGAAGGCGACCCGCGGGGAACCGCAAAAACGACGAGCGACGGCACAGCAACGGAGCACGTCCAGCCGGACAAGACCTGGGAAGCGCAAGCGAAGGCGCCCCGCTGTCAGTGCCGCGTCATAGACTCGGTAAGCGATGAGCAGCCTTTTCGACGAAAGCTACCTCGCGGGACTCCAGCCCCCGCACCCCGCAGGGGACGAGCACCCCCCGCCCCCCGAGGAGCACACCCCGGAGGAGATCCCCGCCGACCTGTTCGGCGGGAGATTCGACGCGCCCCCGCCCAGGGACGCGTACTACCGCGACGGCGCCCCGCGCCCCGTCGTGGACCCCGCGGCCCTCCTGGAGGGGCTGAACGACCAGCAGAGCGCGGCGGTCGTGCACGCCGGCTCCCCGCTGCTCATCGTCGCGGGCGCGGGCTCCGGCAAGACCCGCGTCCTCACGCACCGCATCGCCTACCTCCTGGCCGAGCGCGGCGCCCACCCCGGCCAGATCCTCGCGATCACCTTCACGAACAAGGCCGCGGGCGAGATGAAGGAGCGCGTCGAGCACCTCGTGGGCCCCCGCGCTCACGCGATGTGGGTCATGACCTTCCACAGCGCGTGCGTCCGCATCCTGCGCCGCGAGTCGAAGAAGCTCGGGTTCACCTCGTCGTTCTCGATCTACGACGCCGCCGACTCCAAGCGGCTGATGGCCCTGGTCTGCCGTGATCTGGACCTCGACCCCAAGCGGTTCCCGCCCAAGTCGTTCAGCGCGAAGGTCTCCAACCTGAAGAACGAGCTGATAGACGAGGAGGACTTCGCCGCCCAGGCGACGGAGGGCTTCGAGCGCACCCTGGCTCAGGCGTACGCGATGTACCAGTCGCGGCTGCGCGAGGCGAACGCCCTGGACTTCGACGACCTGATCATGACGACGGTCCATCTGCTGCGCGCCTTCCCGGACGTGGCCCAGCACTACCGCCGCCGCTTCCGGCACGTCCTGGTCGACGAGTACCAGGACACCAACCACGCCCAGTACGCCCTCGTCCGCGAGCTGGTCGGCTCCGCCGACGCCGGGCGCGCCGAGGACGAGCCGCCCGCCGAGCACGAGCTGCCCCCCGCGGAGCTCTGCGTCGTCGGTGACGCGGACCAGTCGATCTACGCCTTCCGCGGCGCGACCATCCGCAACATCCTCCAGTTCGAGGAGGACTACCCGGACGCGAAGACGATCCTGCTGGAGCAGAACTACCGCTCCACGCAGACCATCCTCAGCGCCGCGAACGCCGTCATCGAGCGCAACGCGAGCCGCCGCCCCAAGAACCTGTGGACGAACGCGGGCGCGGGCGCCACGATCACCGGCTACGTCGCCGACACCGAGCACGACGAGGCGCAGTTCGTCGCCGACGAGATCGACCGGCTCACCGACGCGGGCGACGCCAGGGCGGGCGACGTCGCCGTCTTCTACCGGACCAACGCCCAGTCCCGGGTCTTCGAAGAGATCTTCATCCGGGTCGGTCTGCCGTACAAGGTCGTCGGCGGGGTCCGCTTCTACGAGCGCAAGGAGGTCCGGGACGTCCTCGCGTATCTGCGGGTCCTCGCGAACCCGGAGGACTCCGTACCGCTGCGCCGCATCCTGAACGTCCCCAAGCGGGGCATCGGGGACCGTTCCGAGGCGATGATCGACGCCCTCGCGCAGCGCGAGAAGATCAGCTTCCCGCAGGCCCTGCGCCGGGTGGACGAGGCGTACGGCATGGCGGCGCGGTCCGTCAACGCCGTCAAGCGCTTCAACACCCTGATGGAGGAGCTGCACACCGTCGCCGAGTCCGGTGCCGGACCGGCCACGGTCCTGGAAGCCATACTGGAACGCACCGGTTATCTCGCCGAGTTGCAGTCCTCGACGGACCCGCAGGACGAGACCCGTATCGAGAACCTCCAGGAACTCGCCTCGGTCGCCCTGGAGTTCGAGCAGGAGCGCGCCGCCGCACCGGGCCCGGACGAGACCCCTGACGCGGCGGGGACGAAGGACACCCCTGGCACCCCGGGTACGCCGGGCGCGACCCAGGCCGCGGGCACCCCCGGCGACGCCCTGGAGGACGACACCGAGGACGCGCCGCCGGCCACCGCGCCGGGCGGCACCCTCGCCGAGTTCCTGGAGAAGGTCGCCCTCGTCGCGGACTCCGACCAGATCCCCGACGAGGACGACGGTTCCGGCGTCATCACCCTGATGACCCTGCACACCGCGAAGGGCCTGGAGTTCCCGGTGGTGTTCCTCAGCGGTATGGAGGACGGCGTCTTCCCCCATATGCGGGCCCTCGGGCAGACCAAGGAGCTGGAGGAGGAGCGGCGCCTTGCGTACGTGGGCATCACCCGCGCGCGGGAGCGGCTGTACCTGACCCGTTCCACGCTGCGCAGCGCCTGGGGCCAGCCCTCGTACAACCCGCCGTCACGGTTCCTCGAGGAGATCCCGGAGACCCATCTGCGCTGGAAGCGCAAGGGCGGCGCGGCACCGGCCGTCTCGGGTCCCGCCGCGGGGATCGCGGGTTCGCTGTCGTCGTCGCGCTCCCGGACGTCCGCGTCCGGCGCGTCCGGCTTCGCGACCCGCCGCGCGGGCGAGAAGCCCGTGGTGGCGCTGGCCATCGGTGACCGCGTGACGCACGACCAGTTCGGGCTGGGCACGGTCGTCGGGGTGACGGGCACGGGCCCGAAGGCCGAGGCGACCATCGACTTCGGTGACACCAAGCCGAAGCGGCTGCTGCTGCGCTACGCGCCGGTCGAGAAGCTGTAGCCCCGGCCCCGGTCAGGGCCAGGGTGGGGCCCCCGTCCAGGACAAAGGCGGGGCCCCTGCCCGGATGAGGACCAGGGGCCCGGACGGGACGGGGCCGGAGCAGGACGGGGTACGGACGGGACCGGGACCGGGGGTCCGGTCAGGTCGGTTCGAGGCCGTGGCTGCGGAGCCAGGCGAGCGGGTCGATCGCGGAGCCGCCGCCGGGGCGCACCTCGAAGTGCAGATGCGCGCCCGTGGAGTTGCCGGAGTCACCGGCGTAGGCGATCACGTCGCCCGCCTTCACGGGTCCGTTGAGGATCGAGTACCGCGACAGATGGCAGTACCAGGTCTCCGTGCCGTCCTTGGCCGTCACGATGGCCATGTTCCCGTACGCGGGGTTGATCTGGGTCCGCACGGTGCCGTCGGTCGCGGCCATCACGGGCGCGCCGTACGCGACGGGGAAGTCGATGCCGGTGTGCGAGGACATCCAGTTGATGCCCGCCTGGCCGTAGTAGGCGCTGAGCCCCCGCTGATGCACCGGCAGCGCGAACTTCGGCCGCAACCGCTCCTTGCGGGCGGCCTCCTCGACGGCCTTCTTGCGGTCGACCTCCTGCTGCGCCTTGAGGTCGATGCGTTCCTGCGTCCGGCTGGCGCGGTCCGCGAAGTCACCGGCGTCGGCGGAGAGCCCGGCGATCTGGGTGTCCAGCTTGCTGTTCGCGACGGACGGCTTCACGGGCGTCACCTCGGGGGCGGCCGTGGCGGTGTCCTGGGTGTCGGAGTCACCGGTCATGCCCACGGACGCGGCGGCGATCCCGGCGACGCCCATCACACACGCGGACGGCACCGCGACGGTCAGCAGCGCGGACCGCTTGGCGGGGCGGCGGCGGGACCGGGAGCGCGGGGCGGGCGCGGCGGCGCGGCGGGAGAGGACGACATGCTCGTCGTCGGGGAGGGCGTCGTCGCCCAAGTCGGTGTCCGGTAGCGGGAGTTCAAGGTCCAGCGCGGGGAGTTCACCGGTGTCGTCGGTGACGGTGATCTCGGGGAGGACGCCGGTCGTCCCGGTGCCGGACTCCTCGTACGCGGTTTGGCCGGGGTACTCGGGGTACTCGGTGTGCGACCGCTGTCCGGCGTAGGTGTCGTGCTGGGGGTACTCGGCGGAGTACGGGTCCTGCTCGGCGTAGGGCGTCCGTTCAGGTTCGGCGTACGACTCCTGCTCCGGGTAGCCCGGGGTGTGGTGCGCGGACTCGTCGCCGTCGGTGTTCCACGCGGTGGCGTCGTACGCGCCGGAGTCGAACCGCTGGGCCCCGGTGTCCACGGCGGCGAACCCGCCGGTGTCGTACGCGCCGGTCCCGAACCCGTTCGTCCCGCGGGAGTCGACGGAGAAGCCGTTGGTGTCGAAGCCGTTGGTGTCGAAGGCGCCGGTCCGGAAGCTGCCGGTGTCGAAGCCGCCCGTGTCCAGGTTCTGGGCCTCGAACGACCGGGTGTCGTACGTCGTACCGGTGAACTGCTGGGTCTCCCACTGACCGGTGCCCGTGTCCCCGGCGGGCGGTGACTGCTCCGCGATGCCGCCGGGCTGCTGGTGACCGGAGGTGTCCCAGCCGTCGGTGGTGGCGTAGGCGCCGGTGTCGTACCCGTTGTCCTGCTGGGCGTACGGGTCGGGGGTCAGCGTCCCGTGGGTGCCGGTCGCCCCGGCCACCGCCCACTGCCCGGAGTCGTATCCGCCGCTCGACATGTCCCCGAAGAGCGGGTCCGTCTCGAAGCTGCCGGTGGACGTCGTGGCGAACGAGCCGGTGGAGTAGCCGTCGTATCCCGTGTAACCGCTGTGCGTGCCCTGGTCGTACGACACGAAAGGTACTGAAGCCCCGTCCGGGGACGGTGCGGGAGGAGACGCGGTCCCCGCCGGGTGACGGTCGTTCACCAAGCTTCTCTTTCGCCTCGGAAGCAGGAGCTGGGTCTGGGACCTGACGGCGACGCCGCTGAAGGAGCGGGCCCAGTGGGGGGGCGGAGCAAGTGCGGCGACTGTACCCGGCGGTATGCGGGCGGGACAATCTTCGGCAGGTTCCCTGTGCGCGGGAAAAGGGCATTCGGCCGTCTTTCGGCGGAGGCTCGACGGAGCTTTGGCCCTGTGTTCGAGTGGCGTTCGAACGGGGTTCGCGGCGGCGGCGCGGGACTTCGTACGGGTCGCCCCGGGGGCGCGTGGGAGCAGAACCGGTGCTGGAGGGGTGCGCGGGGGGCGCTCGCGGGTTGCCCGGGGCGGGCGTACGGCCTGCGCGCGGGTCACGCCACGGTCAGCCCACCGTCACGGTTGCCGGAAGCGGGTGTGATCTCGGTTACATCGGCGCCGGGTGTGCTGCCGGGGGAGTCGGCCGCGCCGGAGGCCGCCGTACGGTCCGCTTCCTCATGTTCCTCCCGCTGTCCCGTGCGTCCCTCCTGGCCGTCACCGTCCAGCGCGGCGCGGATACCGGCCGTGACCGCCGGGTGCACGGGCAGGGCGAGATGGCCGATACCGGTGACCGCGATGTTCCGGGCGCGCAGGTCCGGGTGGTCCAGGCAGGCCGTCTCCAGCGGGGCCATCACCTGGTCCAGATCGCTCCAGAAGCTCACGAAGCGGGTCCGGCAGCCGGGCGCGGGAAGCGCCAGCTCCGCGATCACGTCGGACTCGGGCCGCATCTGCCGTACGACCGGATGGACGTCCATCAGGGGCACCGCCCGCGTCCCCGAGTGCGGTGTGCCGAGCGTGACGAGCGTCCGTATCCGGGCGTCACCGCCGAGACGCTGTACGTAGTACCGGCCGATGAGCCCGCCGAGACTGTGCCCGACGAGGTCCACCCGTGGCTGCCCCGAGCGCTCGCACAACTCCTCGACGTACCGGCCCAGCACCTCGGCCGCCGTCCGGATGTCGCAGGTCAGCGGGGAGTGGTTGAGCGCCTCGACCCGTCTCCCGTGCCGCCCGAGCACCCGGCGCAGCAGCACGAACACGGAACGGTTGTCGACGAAGCCGTGCAGGAGCACCACCGGGGGAGCGGTGTCCGGCCGGGACGGCTTCGGCTGGGGGTCGTCGTCGTACGACTGCGGGGGCGCGGGGATCGCCGTGGCCGTGGGCGGGTTCGGGGGCGGGTCCGCGGTCGGGGTGGCCGCCGTACCGGCCGCGACGGCCCGGAGGGTGTGCCGCTCCTGGGTGATGCCCGAGGGGTAGAGCAGCAGATGCCCGGCGAGCACCGCGGCCTCCAGCGCGGTCGCCTTGAGCAGCGCGGTCGACGCCCCGGCGATCCGCCTCGGGGCCAGGCCGTCACGGAGGGTGGTCAGTGGCTCGGGCAGCGGCAGCCGCAGCAACGACAGCGGCAGCAGGGACAGCGGCAGGGAACGGCTCAGCGGCAAGGACCGCGCCACGGACAGCGGGAGCGGCAGCGCCGGCAGCGCCGTCAGGAACGACGGCGGCCAGGGCGGTGACAACGGCAGTGACAGACGCACGGGCAGGGTCAGGGGTCCTACCTTGGTCACCTTCATCGGCCGACCTCCCGTCGGCACACCGGGACCACGTCGTCCTCGGGGCGCCCTAGGGCCTCACGCCCGCTCCTCGGCGGGCCCCTGGCGGGGTCGCCCCGGCGCGGGACGCGGTGAACTGTCCCACGATGTGATTTCCCCCTCGGTCGGCTCCGCGAAACTGCCGGGCCGCGGACGCCCGGGATAACGTTCGTTCACTCACCGGGCCGTCGGGCCGGGACACCTGCCCCGATCGGGCACGGGCTCACCGGCGGCCGTGCGGCGGGTCACCGTGGGTACATGCCCCTCGGGCGGGTTCGTCTTGTGCGTACTTGGAGGCAGTGATGGGTGTGGCAGCCGGGCCGATCCGTGTGGTGGTCGCCAAGCCGGGGCTCGACGGTCATGACCGCGGGGCGAAGGTGATCGCGCGGGCCCTGCGGGACGCCGGTATGGAGGTCATCTACACCGGGCTGCACCAGACCCCGGAACAGGTCGTCGCCACGGCGATCCAGGAGGACGCCGACGCGATCGGGATGTCCATCCTCTCGGGCGCCCACAACACGCTGTTCGCGCGCGTCATCGAGCTGCTCAAGGAACGCGACGCGGAGGACATCAAGGTGTTCGGGGGCGGGATCATCCCCGAGGCGGACATCGCGCCGCTGAAGGAGTTGGGGGTGGCCGAGATCTTCACGCCCGGGGCGACGACCACGGCGATCGTGGACTGGGTCCGGGCGAACGTTCGCGGCCCGGTCGACCGGGCGGAGCCCTCCGGGGCGTGAGGTCCGCCTTTCGCTTGCGCGTTCTGGGTCCGTCCGGCCTGGCGCACTCCGTTGCTGTGCCGTCGCTCGTGGGGTGCGCAGTTCCTCGCGCCCCTGTGGTTTCTTGTGCTGGGCGTACTTCGTTGCTGTGCCGTCGTCCGTGGGTTTTGCGCAGTTCCCCGCGCCCCTTTGGGGCGCGTCCGGTCGGTTCTTCGGGTCGGTGCCGGTCGGGATTCTCCGTCCTCGATCCGACACGCTCGGTACGACGCCCCCTGACCCGACTGAAGAGCATCGGAGTCTGCGAGCAGAGATTCCCGCCCACCCCCTCCCGCAGCCCTGCGACTGCACGAGGAGGATGGCGAAAGGCAACAGCAAGGGGCTGAGGCGCCCCCAAAGGGGCGCGGGGAACTGCGCAAAAACGAGGGCAGACCCGCACCCGAAGAGCGACCGAAATTGGGCAGCATCCAGGGGCGCGGGGAACTGCGCACCCCACGAGCGACCTGTGCGGGAACAAGTGCGACCCGCACAGGGAACCCGGGGGCGCGAGCGAAGGCGACCCGCACAGGTAACCCGGAAGCGCGAGCGAAGGCGACCCGCTCAGGGAGTGAGTTCCTGGAGCATCGCGGCGCGCAGCCGCAACGTACCCAGCAACCGCTGGAACGACTCCGCCCAGTACCCCCCGGCCCCGGGCGCCGCATGCTCGGACTCCACCGGCGTCGCCGTGAGCCCCTCCAGCCGCTCGCCCTCCGCAGGATCAAGGCACCGCTCGGCCAGCCCCATCACCCCGCTGAAGCTCCACGGATAACTCCCCGCGTCCCGCGCGATGTTCAGCGCGTCGACGACGGCCCGCCCCAGCCCCGCCGCCCACGGCACCCCGCACCCCCCGAGCAGCTGGAACGCCTCCGACAGCCCGTGCGCCGCGATGAACCCGGCGACCCAGTCGGCCCGTTCCGCAGGTGGCAGCGCGCCCAGCAGCTTCGCCCGTTCCGCCAGGGACACCGCCCCCGGCCCGCCCGCGTCCGGTGACGCGGGCGCCCCGAGCAGCGCCCGCGACCACTCCGCGTCCCGTTGCCGCACCGCCGCCCGGCACCACGCCGCGTGCAGTTCCCCGCGCCAGTCGTCCACGACCGCGAGCGCGACGGTCTCCCGCGCGTCCGCGACACCGAGGCGCCCCGGCCATACCCCCAGCGGCGCGGCCTCCACCAACTGGCCCAGCCACCAGGACCGTTCGCCCCGGCCCGGCGGAGGATTCGGCGTGACCCCGTCCCGTTCCATCGCCGGGTCGCACTCGTGCGGTGCCTCGACCACGACCGTCGGGACCGGCCGCATCCGGTCCAGCGCCACACAGGCCACCGCGCGGGCCGCCATCCGCCCGGCCAGCGCCGACGACGGCAGGGCCGAGAGGAGTTCGGCGGCGGTGGCCCGGACATTGCGGCTGCGGTCGGCCAGCGCGGCCTCCAGGAACTCCTCGTCGTCCGGCCCCAACCCCGTACGGAACGAGTCGAGGAACATCAGCCGGTCCTCCGCCCGCTCCGTCGGCCAGGTCGCCCCCAGCAGGGCCCGGCCGGCCGCCGGGTCATGGACGCGCACCGCGTCCAGCAACGCCGTCCGCTCCGCGAACAGACCCTCCTGCCAGAGCCGGGCCACCGCCCGCTGATCGTCGGGCGCGGGCAGCGCGCCCCCCGCGCCCGGACCCGCCCGCAGCGCGAACCGCCACTCCGGGTTGAGCCCCGCCAGCCAACGGGCACGGGGTCCCGCGTACACCAGGACGGCCGGACGCAGATCGCTGCGGCCACGGGCCGCGTCCAGCAGGGCGGGGAGTTGCTCCGGCGGCGCCGCGTACCCCCGGGAGTTGGCGGCGGCGAGCCACTGCGGAAGGAGTTCCCGCAGGTCGGGCGTGGTGGCCCGGCGGGATGTCCCGCCGGGTGCCCGTGGCTGCTCCCGGAGCAGCGAGGCCAGCCGGGCCGCCGCGGCGGCCGGGGTGGGGGGCCGGGGGTCCGGCGGCGCGGGCACCGGACGTTCCGGCTCCGGTCCGGGCGTCAGCCCCGCACGGCGCCGCACGGTGTGCCTCGCCGCCATGTCCAGCAGCTCCGACGGACCCTCCCCGCCGGACGGTACGGCCCGCCGCCCCGTACCGAGTAACGCGGCGACGACCAGCTCGTCCCACTCACCACTCATCCCGACCCCGCCTTCCCTTCCCGACCCACCGGACAAAAAACCTGAGCGGCCTCGTATCGCCGCATTCCGTCGGGCATGTGGGCGCACGGGGGTACGGAGACGTACCCGCACCAGAGACGCACCCGCGCCACGGACCGCACCCACGACCGCCCGGCCGTCACACTCACCCGGCCCCGGCCGCCCACGGCGAACCGCCCCGGACACCGAAGAGCCGTACCCGACGCCCCGTCACCGGGCAGGGGGAACCGCCCTCACGGCAACCGGGAACCGAGGCCCGGGACGGTGGCTACCGACGGTCGCTGCCGCTGCCGCTGCCGTCGTCGCGACCGCGCTCCGTACCCGTCCCCGCGTGCCCAGCGGCCGGACCCACCGGGCCTCGGACCAGCCCCGCCGGACCGAGCGCACCCACCAGCCGAACGGACTCACCGGACCCGGTGAACTCACCGGCCCACCAGGCCCACCGAACTCACCAGCCGAACGGAGACTCCCCGAACCCAACAGCTCCCCGGACCCACCCGCCCGCCGCCGCACTCATACGAGGGGGACGAGTCCTCCCTCCGGGGCCCAGACCGCCAGGGGGCGGAAGCCCTCGAAGCCCAGTTCCCCGAAGACCGTGACGTCCGCGCCGCCGGACACCGAGACCAGCCGCCACAGCCCGGGGGACCGCTGGAACGCCGAGGTCAGCGGCAGTGCGCCGCCCCCGGCCGGGCCGAGCAGCGACCAGCCGGCCCCGGAGCCCGCCGGTCTCACCCCCGAGACCGTCACGGGACAGCTCTCCAGCCAGGGATCGACCGCCACCGCGCCCCCGTACCCCGCGACCGCCTCCGCGACCCCGACCCCCGCCGGCCGGACCGGGCACGGCCCCGGGTCGAGGGCGGCGCCGGTCAGCTCCACCCGGGACTGCCCCGCCCCCGGGTACCACACCGCCTCCGCGTCCACCGTGGAGCCGACGGGGAACGACACCTCCGGGGCGCGGCCCGCCGCCCCGTACGACAGCACCAGGCCCGTCCGCCCGGACTCCGTGCCGTGCACCCAGATACGGCGGGTCGTCAGACGGGCGTCCGGGGTGTCGTACGACGCGAGCACCAGCCAGCGGTCCCGCGAGGGCGGGCCCACGGGTGGTGACGGCAGCCCGACCCGGGTGCGTACCGTCGCGGCGAGGGGTGCCGGGAGGGTGTCCCGGTGGAGCCAGCCCCGCGCCAGCAGATGCAGCAGCGCGCACTCCTCCAGCACCCGTACCGGCCACCCCGGACCCGACCCGGTGAGCGCCCCCAGCTCCCGGGCCCGCGCGGCCAGCCCCGGCGCCTGCGCGTCGACCATCCGCGCCGCCGTCTCCTCCCACACCGCCCGCCCCTCCCGTTCCACCGCGGCGAGACCGCCGCGCATCAGATCCGCGAGCCGCCGCTCCAGCTCCAGCGCCCCCGCCGTCACCCGCTCGGCGCGCCGCTCCGCCCGCCGCCGCGCCGCCTCCGGATCGGCGGGCGCACCGGCCGGTGCCAAGGCGGCGCCCGCGGGCCGCCCGGCCCGGCCGCCCAGCCACCGCCCCGCCCAGTCCGGCGGCGCCCCCGGCGCCACCGGGCCCTGGGGCAGCGACCACAGCGTGAGCAGGCCGAGCGCGTGCTTGCAGGGCACCTTGCGGCTCACACAGTCACAGCTGTACGCCGGGCCCGCCGGGTCCCGCAGATCCACCACCGTCCGGTACGGAGCGGCGCCGCCGCCCTTGCACAGCCCCCACAAGGCGGGACCGGCCGCGGCCGGTGCCCCGTCCGAACAGCCCGTGCCCGACCACGGCCCGGCCGTGCCGAGCTCGGCCGCCGCCTTGCGTGACGCCGCGTCAGGCGCCATTGCCAGCACCCGCTCCGACGTCCAGCGCACCCCCTGCTGAGTCATGCCCCGAAGGTAGGCCCTGCCACTGACAACGCGGTCCGACCTGCGCGAACTCCCGCGCCAGGGCCGATTGTCAGTGGTGTGGTGCACCGTGGACACCGGATCAGAACCGGCCCAGCTGGAGGGGGATCGCTCCATGTCCGCGCCCATCACGCCACTCGTCGAACCCGTCGTTCCCGTCCCGTCCACCGCGCCCGCGGCGTCCGCCGAGGTGCTGCGTCCGCACGCGGAGGAGGCCTTCGCCGGGGAACTCGCCGCGCTGGCCGCGCAGGACGACCGCCCGCGTCCCGAGCGCTGGAGGATGTCGCCGTGGGCCGTGGCGACGTACCTGCTCGGCGGCACCCTCCCCGACGGCACCGTCATCACCCCCAAGTACGTGGGCCCGCGCCGGATCGTCGAGGTCGCCGTCACCACCCTCGCCACCGACCGGGCGCTGCTGCTCCTCGGGGTCCCCGGCACGGCGAAGACCTGGGTGTCCGAGCATCTGGCCGCGGCCGTCAGCGGGGACTCGACGCTGCTCGTGCAGGGCACCGCGGGCACCCCGGAGGAAGCCGTCCGCTACGGCTGGAACTACGCGCGGCTGCTCGCCCACGGCCCCAGCCGCGAGGCGCTCGTCCCCAGCCCCGTGATGCGCGCCATGGCCCAGGGCATGACGGCCCGGGTCGAGGAGCTGACGCGGATGCCGGCCGACGTCCAGGACTCCCTGATCACGATCCTCTCGGAGAAGACACTCCCCGTCCCCGAGCTGGGCGAGGAGACCCAGGCCGTCCGGGGGTTCAACCTCATCGCCACGGCCAACGACCGCGACCGCGGGGTGAACGACCTCTCCAGCGCCCTGCGCCGCCGCTTCAACACCGTCGTGCTGCCGCTGCCGGAGAGCGCCGACGCCGAGGTCGGGATCGTCGCGCGCCGGGTCGGCCAGCTCGGCCGCTCGCTCGACCTGCCCGCCGCGCCCGGCGGGATCGAGGAGATCCGCCGGGTCGTCACGGTCTTCCGGGAGCTGCGCGGCGGTGTCACCGCCGACGGCCGTACGAAGGTGAAGTCCCCGAGCGGCACGCTGTCGACCGCCGAGGCGATCTCCGTCGTCACCCAGGGCCTCGCCCTCGCCGCCCACTTCGGGGACGGGGTGCTGCGGCCCGCCGACATCGCCGCGGGCCTCCTCGGCGCCGTCGTCCGCGACCCGGCCGCCGACGGGGTCGTCTGGCAGGAGTACCTGGAGACCGTGGTCCGCGAGCGGGACGGCTGGCAGGACCTCTACCGCGCCTGCCGTGAGGTGGCCGCGTGACCCAGCGGCCCCCGGGACCCCCGGCGCCCGGCCCGGGGCCGCTGCTCCTGGGCGTCAGGCACCACGGGCCCGGTTCCGCCCGGGGAGTGGCGGCGGCGCTCGCGGCGGCCCGCCCGGCCGCCGTGCTCATCGAGGGCCCGCCCGAGGCCGACGCGCTGCTGGCGCTCGCCGCCGATCCGGCGATGCGCCCGCCGGTGGCGCTGCTGGCCCATGTGACGGACGAGCCGGGCCGCTCCGCGTTCTGGCCGCTCGCCGACTTCTCACCGGAGTGGGTCGCCCTGCGCTGGGCCCTGCGGCACGGCGTACCCGTGCGGTTCATCGACCTCCCGGCCGCCCACTCGCTGGCCCGGCCCGTCCCGGCGGAGCCCGAGCACCCGCGCGCGGACACCGCAGGGGACGTACCGGTGCGCACGGACCCGCTGGCGGTGCTCGCGCGGACCGCCGGGTACGACGACGCGGAACGCTGGTGGGAGGACGTCGTCGAGCACCGCCGCGCGGCGGACGCCGACCCGTACGCCCCGTTCGAGGCGCTGGCGGAGGCCATGACGGCCCTGCGGGAGACCGAGGACGAGGCCGCCAGCAGGGAAGGGGACGGGGAGGAGGAGCGGGACCTGACCCGTGAGGCGTACATGCGGCTGGCGGTCCGGGCCGCGCGGCGCGAGTTCGGGGACGGCGTGGCCGTGGTCTGCGGCGCCTGGCACGTACCCGCGTTGCGGCGGCGGGTCACGGTGGCCGCCGACCGTGCCCGGCTGAAGGGCCTGCCGAAGGCCAGGGTGGAGATCACCTGGGTGCCGTGGACGAACCGGCGGCTGGCCCGCGCGGGCGGCTACGGCGCGGGCATCGAGTCCCCCGGCTGGTACGGGCATCTGTTCCGGGCCGCCGACCGCCCCGTCGAGCGCTGGCTGACGAAGGTCGCCGGGCTGCTGCGCGAGGACGGCAGGCTCGTGTCGCCCGCGCATGTCATCGAGGCGGTCCGGCTCGCGGACACCCTCGCCGCGCTGCGCGGCCGTCCGCTGCCCGGCCTCACCGAGACGCAGGACGCGGTCCGCGCGGTGATGTGCGACGGCTCGGAGGTGCCGCTCGCCCTGATCCGGGACCGCCTCGTGGTCGGGGACGCGCTGGGCGAGGTACCGGACACGGCCCCCGCCGTGCCGTTGCAGCGGGACCTCACGCGGCTCCAGCGCGGACTGCGGCTCAAGCCGGAGGCGGCGGAGCGGGAGCGGGAGTTCGATCTGCGCAAGGACACCGACAGCGCGCGCAGCGGACTGCTGCACCGGCTGCGGCTGCTCGGCGTGGACTGGGGCGAGCCGTCGCCCGGCCGGATGGGCACGGGCACCTTCCGGGAGAAGTGGACCCTGCGATGGGACCCGGAGCTGTCGGTACGCGTCGCGGAGGCGGGCGTCTGGGGCACCACCGTGCTCGGCGCGGCCACGGCCAAGGCGTCGGCGGACGCCGTGTCGGCGCGGTCGCTCGCGGAGGTCACCGCGCTGGCCGAGCGGTGTCTGCTCGCCGGTCTCGCGGACGCGCTGCCGGTCGTGATGCGCGTCCTCGCGGACCGGGCCGCCCTCGGCACGGACGTCGGACAGCTCGCCCAGGCACTCCCCGCCCTGGTGCGCTCGGTGCGCTACGGCGACGTACGGGGCACGGACACCGCGGCTCTCACGGAGGTCGCGGCGGGTCTCGCGGCGCGGGTCTTCGTGGGTCTGCCGCCCGCGTGCGGCTCGCTGGACGACGAGGCGGCGGCCGTGATGCGCGGCCGTCTGGACGCGGTGCACGGCGCGGTGGGACTGCTCGCCGAGACCCTGGAGACCTCCGCCGAGGGGCGCGGGAAGGACCTGCGGGCCCGCTGGTACGGGGTCCTCGGCACCCTCGCCGCGCGGGACACCGTCCCCGGCGGCATCCGGGGGCGGGCCGCGCGGATCCTGCTGGACGACGGGGAGCTGCCCGAGGAGCGGGCCGCCCTGCTGATGGGCCTCGCGTTGTCGCCGGGCACCGGGCCCCGCGAGGCGGCGGCCTGGATCGACGGCTTCGTCGGCGGCGGCTCCGGCGGCGGGATGCTCCTCGTCCATGACGAGCGGCTGCTGGCCCTGGTCGACGGCTGGCTCCGGACGGTGCCGCCCGACGCGTTCACGGATGTGCTGCCGCTGCTGCGGCGGACGTTCTCGGTGTTCGACCCCGGGGTCCGGCGCACCCTCGGCGAACTCGTCGGCAGACCCGGTTCCCCGGGCTCCGCGCCCGGCAGGACCGGCGCCCCGCCGACCGGCTTCGGCCCCGGACCGGACCCGGTCCGCGCGGACGCCGCCCTCCCGGTCCTGGCCCTGCTGCTGGGCGCCCCGGCCCCCGCGACCGGCACCCCCCGACCCGAGGAGGCCCCCGTATGACCCCGCGAGCGACAACCCCGACCGCCCCGGCGGACGACGAGCGGCTGCGGCGCTGGCGGCTGGTCCTCGGCGGCGACGCGGCCGACGGCACGGGCCGGGCTCTGACCGGACGGGACGCCGCGATCGACGCGGCCCTCGGCGCGCTGTACGGGCGCCCCGACGGCGATGGACGCGACCGGTCCGGCGGGCTCGGGGCGTCCGCGCCGTCCGTGGCGCGCTGGCTCGGTGACATCCGGACGTACTTCCCGTCCTCGGTGGTCCAGGTGATGCAGCGGGACGCGATCGACCGGCTCGGGCTGTCCGCGCTGCTCCTCGAACCGGAGATGCTCCAGGCCGTCGAGGCGGACATCCATCTGGTGGGCACCCTGCTGTCGCTGAACGAGGCCATGCCCGAGGCCACCCGGGAGACGGCCCGCGCGGTGGTGCGCAAGGTCGTGGACGACCTGGAGCGGCGGCTCGCGTCCCGGACCCGGGCCGTGATCGGCGGCGCCCTGGACCGGAGCGCCCGGGTGCGGCGGCCCCGCCACCAGGACATCGACTGGAACCGCACCATCGCCGCGAACCTCAAGAACTATCTGCCCGAGCACCGCACCGTCGTGCCGGAGCGGCTCGTCGGGTACGGGCGGGGGGCCCGGGCCGCCGGGAAGGACGTGATCCTCTGCGTCGACCAGTCGGGGTCCATGGCGGCGTCCGTGGTGTACGCCTCGGTGTTCGGGGCGGTGCTGGCGTCGATGCGGGCGGTGTCCACCCGGCTCGTCGTCTTCGACACGGCCGTGGTCGACCTGACCGACGCGCTCGACGATCCGGTGGACGTGCTGTTCGGCACGAAGCTGGGCGGGGGGACGGACATCAACCGGGCCCTCGCGTACTGCCGGGGGCGGATCACCCGGCCGGCCGACACGGTCCTCGTACTGATCTCGGATCTGTACGAGGGGGGCATCCGGGACGGGATGCTGAAGCAGGTCGCGGCGATGCGGGGCGCCGGGGTGCAGGTCGTGGTGCTGCTGGCGCTGTCGGACGAGGGGACGCCCGCGTACGACCGTGAGCACGCGGCGGCATTGGCTGCGCTGGGCGTCCCCGCGTTCGCGTGCACCCCCGACCTCTTCCCCGAGGTCATGGCCGCAGCAATAGAACGCCGCCCCGTCCCCACCCCACCCCCCGCCTGACCGGCGCCCGGGGTTCCCTCGGGGTTCCCCACCTGGCCGTACTCGTCCCTGTACGGGTACGTCTGTGGGTGCGCAGTTCCCCGCAGGTCGCCTTCGCTCACGCCCCCGGGGTTCCCCACCTGGCCGTACTCGTCCCTGTACGGGTACGTCCGTGGGTGCGCAGTTCCCCGCGCCCCTGGATGTTGCCCCGTTGCGGTCGCTCTTCGGGTGGGGGCCGGCCCTCGTCTTCGCGCAGTTCCCCGCGCCCCTGAGGTCGCGCCCCTTCCGGCTCCTTTTCGGGTTCGGATGGTCCTTGGTTGCTCGCGCAGTTCCCCGCGCCCCTTTGGGGGCGCCTCTTGGGGCTGTCGGTCGGGTGGGGGGGCTTTGCTTGCGGAAGCCCCCTCCTCGCGCAGTCGCGCTGCTGCGGGAGGGGGTGGGCGGGAATCTCTGCTCGCAGACTCCGATGCTCTTCAGTCGGATCGCTGGACGTCGTACCGAGCGTGTCGGATCGAGGACGGAGAATCCCGACCGGCACCGACCCGAAGAACCGACCGGACGCGCCCCAAAGGGGCGCGGGGAACTGCGCAAAAGACGAGGGCGCACCCGCACTCGAAGAGCGACGGACAGGGGCAGCATCCAGGGGCGCGGGGAACTGCGCACCCACCGAGCGACGGCACAGGAACGGAGTACGTCCCGCCGGACAGACCTACGAAGCGCAAGCGAAGGCGACCCGTACCCACCGGGCCGACGGCACGGGACCAGGCCGGGACCAGGCCGGGAACAGGGCGGGACCAGGCCCGGAACCCCGTGGGCCCGACCGAGGCAGGACCGCCCACGGCCCCCGGGCCCGACGAGCTGTGAGAGTTATCACCGCCCCCACAACCACCCGGATTTAGGGTCCCCCGCCCGGCGGGGATAACCTGCGAGACGGACATGCCGCGTGCCCGGCCACCGTGCGCGCCTCCCTAGTGACAGCGGAGTCACGTTGCCCGTCGCGGCACGCCCACGCAGACAACGAACCGCGAGATCACGATAGGGACGGACGCGCGTGGACCTGTTCGAGTACCAGGCGAGGGACCTCTTCGCCAAGCACGGTGTACCGGTGCTGGCCGGTGAAGTCATCGACACGCCTGAAGCGGCCCGCGCGGCAACGGAGCGTATGGGCGGCAAGTCGGTCGTCAAGGCGCAGGTGAAGGTCGGCGGCCGGGGCAAGGCGGGCGGCGTCAAGCTCGCCGCCACCCCGGACGAGGCCGTCGCCCGCGCGACGGACATCCTCGGGATGGACATCAAGGGCCACACGGTCAACAAGGTGATGATCGCCGAGACCGCGCCCGAGATCGACGAGGAGTACTACGTCTCGTACCTCCTCGACCGCACCAACCGCACCTTCCTCGCGATGGCGTCGGTCCAGGGCGGTATGGACATCGAGGAGGTCGCGGAGAAGACCCCCGAGGCCCTCGCGAAGGTGCCCGTCGACGCCAACCAGGGGGTCACCCTGGAGAAGGCCCGCGAGATCGTCGCCCAGGCGAAGTTCCCGGAGGCCGTCGCCGAGCAGGTCGCCGAGATCCTGGTGACGCTGTGGGACACCTTCAAGGCCGAGGACGCGCTCCTGGTCGAGGTCAACCCGCTGGCCAAGGTCGCCGACGGCCGGGTCATCGCCCTCGACGGCAAGGTCTCCCTCGACGCGAACGCCGAGTTCCGCCAGCCGGAGCACGCCGCGCTGGAGGACAAGGCCGCGGCGGACCCGCTGGAGGCCGCCGCCAAGGCGAAGAACCTCAACTACGTCAAGCTGAACGGCGAGGTCGGCATCATCGGCAACGGCGCGGGGCTCGTCATGAGCACCCTCGACGTCGTCGCGTACGCCGGTGAGAACCACGGGGGCGTCAAGCCTGCGAACTTCCTCGACATCGGCGGCGGCGCCTCCGCCCAGGTCATGGCCAACGGCCTGGAGATCATCCTGGGCGACCCGGACGTCAGGTCCGTCTTCGTCAACGTCTTCGGTGGCATCACCGCGTGCGACGAGGTCGCCAACGGCATCGTGCAGGCCCTTCAGCTCCTGAAGGACAAGGGCGAAGAGGTCACCAAGCCGCTGGTGGTGCGCCTCGACGGCAACAACGCGGAGCTGGGTCGCAAGATCCTGTCGGACGCGAACCACCCGCTCGTGCAGCGCGTGGACACCATGGACGGCGCGGCCGACAAGGCCGCCCAGCTCGCGGCTGCGAAGTAAGGGACGAGGTCACAGACACACCATGGCTATCTTCCTCACCAAGGACAGCAAGGTCATCGTCCAGGGCATGACCGGTGCCACGGGCATGAAGCACACCCGCCTCATGCTCGGCGACGGCACCAACGTCGTCGGCGGGGTGAACCCGCGCAAGGCGGGCACCACGGTCGACTTCGACGGCACCGAGATCCCGGTCTTCGGCTCCGTCCAGGACGCCATCGACAAGACCGGCGCCGACGTCACCGTCATCTTCGTCCCGGAGAAGTTCACCAAGGACGCGGTGGTCGAGGCGATCGACGCCGGGATCCCGCTCGCCGTGGTGATCACCGAGGGCATCGCCGTGCACGACTCGGCGGCGTTCTGGGCCTACGCGGTCGAGAAGGGCAACAAGACCCGGATCATCGGCCCGAACTGCCCCGGCATCATCACCCCGGGCCAGTCGAACGTCGGCATCATCCCCGGTGACATCACCAAGCCGGGCCGGATCGGCCTGGTCTCGAAGTCCGGCACGCTGACGTACCAGATGATGTACGAGCTGCGTGACATCGGCTTCACGACCGCCGTCGGCATCGGTGGCGACCCGATCATCGGGACCACGCACATCGACGCCCTGGCCGCGTTCCAGGACGACCCCGACACCGAGCTGATCGTGATGATCGGCGAGATCGGCGGCGACGCCGAGGAGCGTGCGGCGGACTTCATCAAGGCGAACGTCACGAAGCCGGTCGTCGGCTACGTGGCCGGGTTCACCGCCCCCGAGGGCAAGACGATGGGCCACGCCGGCGCCATCGTCTCCGGCTCCTCCGGGACGGCCCAGGCCAAGAAGGAGGCCCTGGAGGCCGCCGGGGTCAAGGTCGGCAAGACGCCGACCGAGACGGCCACCCTCGCGCGGGAGCTGCTCAAGTAGTCCCCACGCGTCAGCGAACGGCCGGTGGGCCCGTACCCGATCAGGGTGTGGGCCCACCGGCCGTTCGCGCTCCGTCCGGCGCCGGGTCAGCGCAGCTCCGGGTGCGTCCGGTGCGGGCCGGTCCGTGGTGCCTCGCGCAGCAGGTCGCGCAGCGCGAGCCGCTCGTCGGTGAGCGGCCCGGGGCCCATCCGCGGGGGTACGCCCCGTACGGTCTCCGGCGGTGCCTCGGGCGGCTCGTACGCGGTGGGCGCGGTGCGCAGGGTCAGCGCCGTCGCGCCCAGGATCAGGACCGTGAAGGCGATGGCCGTCCGGGTCCAGAACCGGGTCCGCCGCTCGCAGCCGGAGCGGACCTCCGCCACCCGGGGCGGTTGCAGCTTCTCGCCGCGCGCCAGCCGGTCGAGCCCCTGGTGCAGCGCGTCCGGGTCGGCCAGCACCGGGAGCCGCTCGGCCACCGACCGCCGGGCGCGCAGCAGCCGGTACGCCGCCGCCGGGGTGCTCGCCTCCGTCTCCGCCGCGGTCTCCGGCAGATCGAGGCCCACCCCGTCGTACAGCAGCAGGGTGCGCCGGTGCATGGGCGGCAGGCTCATCAGGGTGTCCAGCAGCGCGTGGTCCTCGGGACTCGCCGGGGGCGGGTCGGGCCGGCGCAGCGCGGGCCGGAAGCGGTGCCAGGGCGCCATCGCGTACTCGTACGCGGCGGCCCGGACCCAGCCGGCCGGGTCCCGGTCGACCGCGACCTCCGGCCATCGCTGCCAGGCCTGGTGGAAGGCCCGTTCCACGGACTCCTGGGCGAGGGTGCGTCTGCCGGTGAGCAGATACGTCTGCCGGACGAGCGCGGGGGCGCTGTGGCCGTACAGCCGGTCGAACGCCTGGTCGGCGCTCAGCCCGGCGGCGCGTTCCGCGGTGACGAGGGAACCGTCCGCCGCGTGGCGGCGGCCGAACGGGTTCAGGAGGGCGGCGGGCTGCGCGATGGCGTTCAAAGGGGACGTGCCTCCGGGCGGTGGTGCGT
Source organism: Streptomyces uncialis (assembly GCF_001905345.1). Lineage (GTDB taxonomy): Bacteria > Actinomycetota > Actinomycetes > Streptomycetales > Streptomycetaceae > Streptomyces > Streptomyces uncialis. Next base: position 73,397 of record NZ_LFBV01000008.1, on the reverse strand, counting down.
GACTGTGGCGGACCTGACCGGCGAGCGGGGGCTTGGTGGAGCGCTGGGCGGACGCCTTGGGCCCGCGGGCGGGGCGCCCGGCGCCGGGGCGGTGACGGGGCGGGGGACCGGCGCCGTCGCCCCGGGCCGGTCCGGGAGGGCCGGGTGCGGGACGGTCCGGCGCGGCCCCGGGCGGCTCGGGTGCGCCGGATGCCTCGGCCGGCGGTGCCGGCTCCCTCGCGATCGCCACGAGGAACGCCGCGTACGCGTCCCGTTTGCGCCCGCGCGGGTCGGTGCGGCCCGTCTCCCACGAACGGACCGTCTCCCGGGTGACGCCCACCCTCGCGGCCACGTCCTCCTGGCTCAGCGACCGCGCCTCCCGCAGCCGCCGGCGCTCCTTCGGGGGCGGCAGGGGGACGGGCTTCCGGCTCACCGCGGACGCCCCGTGCGACGGAACACCGAACGCGGACAGCCGCCCTCCCACCGAGCAGAAAAGTACATAAGCATATTTTGGGCGACACATCCGGTTATCGCCTGTTACGCGGCGAAAGCGCGTGTCGTTGGGAGCATGGCGGGCGTGAACCGGATCATCCCCCGCGCGCCCGCCCCCGCCGTTCCGCCGCCGTCCCCGCGCAACCCATGGCCGCTCGCCCGGGTACGGGAGCGCACGACGGCCCTCGTCACCTCCCTGCTGGGCGGGGCGACGGCCGCCGGACTGGGCATCGGAGCCTGCGCGGTCCTGGTCATGGGCCTGTGGATCAGCTCGCCCTACCCCGACAGCGGACCGGACGGGGCGCTGCGCACCGCCGCCGCGCTGTGGCTGCTCGCCCACGGCGCCGACCTCGTACGCACCGACGGACTGACAGGCGCGGCCGTACCGGTCGGTGTCACCCCGCTGCTGCTGGTCGCGCTGCCCTGCTGGCTGGTCCACCGGGCCGCGCGGGACGCGGTCGGCCCCGGCCCCGGCGCGGTCCCCCTCGCCTGGTCCGGCGTGGTCACCGGCTACCTCGGCATCGTCGCCGGGACCGTCCTGTACGCCGCCGGGGGTGAGCCCCGCCCCTCGGCGGTGTCCGTCGCCGTGCACGTCCCGCCGCTGGTGGCGCTCGCCGCGGCGGTCGGCGTATGGGCCGCGTACGGGCGCCCCCGGCCCTCTTGGCCCCCGGCCCGGCCGTCCTGGGCCCGCCGGGTCGCGCCCCTGCGCGACCACCCCCGGGACGCGGCCGTACGGGACCGGGTCCGGGTGGCGGTACGGGCCGCCGGGGTCGGCGCGCTGGTCCTCGTGGGCGGTGGGGCGCTGGCCGTCGCGGGCTCCCTGCTGTGGCACGGCGCCGCCGTCCAGGAGTCGTTCCCGCAGCTCACCGGGGGCTGGTCCGGACGGCTCACCGTCCTGCTGCTGTCCCTGGCCCTCGTGCCGAACGCGGCGGTGTGGGGCGCCGCGTACGCCCTCGGCCCCGGCTTCCTGCTGGGCGCCGCCCACCCCGTCACCCCCTTCGTACCGGGGTACGAGGGCCCTTTGCCGTCGTTCCCGCTGCTCGCGGCGGTGCCCGGTGCCGGGGGCGGCTGGGAGTGGGTGTCCTGGGCGACCCTCGCGGTTCCCGTCGGGGCGGGGGTCGCGGTGGCGTGGTTCGTGGTCCGGGGGGACGGGGAGGCGGTGCCCGGGCGGGGGCGGGCGGCGCTGCGGGCGCTGGAGGCGGCGGTGTGGGCCGGGGGGATGGTGGCGGGGCTCGCGGTGGTGGCCGGGGGGCCGCTCGGTGTCGGGGGGCTGGCCCGTTTCGGTCCCGTCTGGTGGCAGACGGGGGCTGCGGCGGTGGCCTGGACGGCGGTCGTCGCGGTGCCGCTTGCGGCGGCCCTGGCGGGTCGCCTTCGCTCGCGCTTCTGAGGTTTCCTGTGCTGGGCGTACTTGTCCCTGTGCGGGTCGTCCGTGGGTGCGCGGTTCCTCGCGCCCCTGGGTTTCTTGTGCTGGGCGCGATTGTTCCTGTGCCGTCGCTCGGTGGTTTCGCGCAGTTCCCTGCGGGTCGCCTTCGCTTGGGCTTCCCAGGTCTGTCCGGGTGGGCGTACTTCGTTCCTGTGCCGTCGCTCGTCGTCTTCGCGCAGTTCCCCGCGCCCCTTTGGGGCGCGTTCTGCCGGTTCTTCGGGTCGGTGCCGGTCGGGATTCTCCGTCCTCGATCCGACACGCTCGGTACGACGTTCCGTGACTCGACTGAAGAGCATCGGAGTCTGCGAGCAGAGATTCCCGCCCACCCCCTCCCGCAGCAGCGCGAGTCCGCGAGGAGGGTGCTTTGAACCCCGCCCCCGGTTGCTGAGAGCCCGCAGCCGGACGACAGCCCCAGCCGGACGCCCCCAAAGGGCCGCGGGGAACCCCAGGGACGCGGGGAACTGCGCGAGCAACCACGGGCTACCCGCAGCCGAACGGGAACCGTAAGGGGCGCGACCGAAGGGGCGCGAGGAACTGCGCAAAACCACCGAGCACCCCAGCTGGATCAAGTGGGCCAGGCACAGGAAACCTAGGGGCGCGGGGAACTGCGCACCCACGGACGACCCGTACAGGGACAAGTACGCCCAGCCGGACAGACCTCAGAAGCGCGAGCGAAGGCGACCTGCGGGGAACTGCGCACCCACGGACGACCCGTACAGGGACAAGTGCGTTCAGCCGGACAGACCTCAGAAGCGCGAGCAAAGGCGACCTGCACAGGGAACCCCCGAACCCCCCGGCAACGGGAAGGCCCCCGTCGGTCCCGGGAGGGGACGGACGGGGGCCTGGGGCGTGGGTGGACGGAACTACTCGTCGACGCCGAGGAGGGGGCGGAGGTCCTTCGGGAGGAGGTCCTCGCAGGACTTCTCCGCAGGAACGGTCAACGCGTCCCGCGCGCACACGTAGTAGTCCTGGTACACCAGCTGCGCGGTGAAGGTCGCCGCGACGATCGCGAGCGCGAGCCCACCCGTCACGATCCCGCTGATCGCCGCGGTGGTCTGAGGCCGCTTCCCACCGGAACCGGAACCGGAAGCGGAGCCGGAGCCGGCGGCCGCAGCGGGCGACTTGCCCGCATCGGAAGTGGAAGCGGAACCGGGACCGAAGACGGAGGCGGTGGCGGGAGCCGTGCGGCCCCCCGCCTCCGCGTCGCCGGAGCCCCGCGCCGGGACGCCCCGTACGGCGGAGATCCCCCAGTAGACGGCGAGCGCCCCCAGCAGCAGCGCCACATAGGGCCAGCTGAACAGGGCGAAGAAGAAGGCCCACATACCCGTGAGCAACGCGTACCGCGCACGCCGCTGCCCGGGGTCCGCGGGGTCCCACCGCATCCCGGACGGCGGCCCGTCCTGCCCGCCGCCCTGCTGCCCGGGCCGCTCCCCGAAGCGTCCGCCCGACCTGCCGGGCTGCTGGTCGCTCCACTGGTTGCCCCACGGGCCCTGGTCGTCCTTGCCGGAGCCGTCACCGGACCCCTCGGGAGGCCGGGGCCGCCACGGCTGGTCCGGGCTGCCCTCGGGCGGCGGAGCGAACGGGTTGTCCTGGTCGGACCCGGAACCGGACCCGTTACCGCTCGGGCCGGACGGCTCCGTACCCCCGGAGGAGTCCCCACCGTGCGGCGCGGATGCCCCCTTCGGGTCGGTCTGGCCGCGGTCCCGCAGCAGGACGGTGCTCCGCGGGGACCCGGGCGCGGCGGGCCACGGATGCTGCGGCAGGAGTCGGAGGCTCGGTTCCGGCATCAGATGTGCGACTTCCCCTCGGTGGATCACGATTCCGTGCAGCTCGGTGAACGTGCTGGACACGGTGGGCACGGCCGACCCGGACGGATCGCCGCCGATCACGGTGGATCTCAGTGATGGTACGGGCCACACGTACATACGCGACCGTACGGCCCCTGTCATCAGGACACACCACGCCGCTGACCCGGCAACGAACGGCATCCGGCCGGTGTTCCGCCCCGGCGGCACCGATCCCGCCGTCCGCGCTCCCGCACCCGCCGTGACCGCCGTGTCGCGCACCGTTCCCGCCGCAGGCCCGCGCCGTCCCCCGGCACGGGGACATGACCGCCGTACGCGCGTCACGCGCCGTCCCCGCCCCAGGGACCACGGAACCACGGCCGTCCCCGCCGCGGGCACCGCACCCGTCCCCCGCCGCCGGGCCCGCCCGGACGCCGCCGTCCGCCCCCGACCCGTCCCCTGGGCCCCGCCCACATGGCGGTATCGTTGCTGGCGGTCGGCCGCTTCGTAGAGTTCCCCGTATCCGGGGACGCCAGGCTTTCGTGCGAACGTACGAAGACGCGGGCGACGGGCGGTCCACCCCCCGGCTCACACCGCGCCGCACCATCGAACGCCCCCGCGAGAAAGGGCCCACACCGTGGCCGCCAAGCGCCTCGTCGTGCTGGTCTCCGGATCAGGAACGAATCTCCAGGCCCTCATCGACGCCATCGGTTCCGCCGGACCGGAGGCGTACGGCGCGGAGATCGTCGCCGTCGGCGCCGACCGGACCGGGATCGCCGGACTGGACCGCGCCGCCCGCGCCGGGCTGCCCACCTTCGTCTGCCAGGTGCGGGACCACGACTCGCGCGCGCAGTGGGACAAGGCGCTCGCCGAGGCCACCGCCGCGTACGAGCCCGACCTGGTGGTCTCGGCCGGGTTCATGAGGATCGTGGGCAAGGAGTTCCTCGCCCGCTTCGGCGGGCGGACCGTCAACACGCATCCCGCCCTGCTGCCGAGCTTCCCCGGGGCCCACGGCGTCCGTGACGCGCTCGCGTACGGCGCCAAGGTCACCGGCTGCACCGTCCACTTCGTCGACGACGGCGTCGACACCGGACCCGTCATCGCCCAGGGCGCGGTCGAGATCCGGGACGAGGACGACGAAGACGCTCTCCACGAGCGCATCAAGGAAGTCGAGCGCGAACTGCTCGTCAAGGTCGTCTCGCGGCTGGCCCGCGACGGCTTCTCGATCGAGGGACGAAAGGTAGTTATCCCGTGACCGCCGAAGGTACGCAGACCCCCGAGGGGGCGCAGGTGGCCATCCGCCGGGCGCTGATCAGCGTCTACGACAAGACCGGCCTGGAGGACCTCGCGCGCGGGCTGCACGGGACGGGCGTCGAACTGGTCTCCACCGGTTCCACCGCCGCCCGGATCGCCGCCGCCGGGGTCCCCGTCACCCGGGTCGAGGACCTGACGGGCTTCCCCGAGTGCCTGGACGGCCGCGTCAAGACACTGCACCCGAAGGTGCACGCCGGCATCCTCGCCGACCTGCGCCTCGACACCCACCGCGCGCAGCTCGCCGAGCTGGGCGTCGAGCCGTTCCAGCTCGTCGTCGTCAACCTCTACCCGTTCCGGGAGACCGTCGCCTCCGGCGCGAGCCCCGACGAGTGCGTCGAGCAGATCGACATCGGCGGGCCCTCCATGGTCCGCGCCGCCGCCAAGAACCACCCCTCCGTCGCGGTCGTCACCAGCCCCGCCCGCTACGCCGACGTGCTCGCGGCCGTACGCGGCGGCGGCTTCGACCTGACGGCCCGCAAGCGGCTGGCCGCCGAGGCGTTCCAGCACACCGCCGCCTACGACGTGGCCGTCGCGTCCTGGTTCGCGAGCGAGTACGCGCCCGTCGACGACACCGCGTTCCCCGACTTCTTCGGCGCCACCTTCGAGCGCCGCAGCACCCTGCGCTACGGCGAGAACCCGCACCAGGGCGCCGCCCTCTACGCCGACGGCACGGGCGGCCTCGCGGACGCCGAGCAGCTGCACGGCAAGGAGATGTCGTACAACAACTACACGGACACCGACGCCGCGCGCCGGGCCGCGTACGACCACGACGAGCCCTGTGTGGCGATCATCAAGCACGCCAACCCGTGCGGGATCGCGATCGGCGGCACCGTCGCGGAGGCGCACCGCAAGGCCCACGCCTGTGACCCGCTGTCCGCGTTCGGCGGGGTCATCGCCGTCAACCGGCCGGTGACCGAGGAGATGGCCAAGCAGGTCGCCGAGGTCTTCACCGAGGTCATCGTCGCCCCCGAGTACGAGGACGGGGCGCTGGACGTCCTGACCCGCAAGAAGAACATCCGGGTGCTGCGCGCCCACCAGGCGCCGGCCGCGCCCGTCGAGGTCAAGCAGATCGACGGCGGCCGGCTCCTCCAGGTCGCGGACCGGCTCCAGGCCGACGGCGACGACCCCGCGAGCTGGACCCTCGCCACGGGCGACGCGCTCTCCCCGGGCGAGCTGGCCGAGCTGGCGTTCGCGTGGCGGGCCTGCCGCGCCGTCAAGTCGAACGCGATCCTGCTGGCCCGCGACGGGGCCTCCGTCGGCGTCGGCATGGGCCAGGTCAACCGCGTCGACTCCGCGAAGCTCGCCGTCGAGCGGGCGGGCGCCGAGCGCGCGCGGGGGGCGTACGCGGCCTCCGACGCGTTCTTCCCCTTCCCGGACGGGCTGGAGATCCTCACCGCGGCCGGGGTCAAGGCCGTGGTCCAGCCAGGCGGTTCCGTCCGCGACGAGCAGGTCGCGGAGGCCGCGCGCAAGGCCGGGGTCACCATGTACTTCACGGGCACCCGCCACTTCTTCCACTGACCGCATCCGGTGGCCGCACCCGGTCACCGGACACGGCGAAGGGCCGCGCATCCCCTGCGGGAGGCGCGGCCCTTCGCCGTGCGGAGCGGCGTCGCGGTCAGTACCGGGGACGGTTGAACCAGGCGGACGCCTGGCTGTTCACCATCGACGCGAGGATGATGCCCGCGATCACCAGGGAGACGATCCCGGCGAAGGTGCCGGAGCCGCCCTGGCCGCCGAGGGTGTTGAAGAGTCCGCCGAGGATCATCAGGGACGCGTACACGATGGTCGTGATGCGGATGCCCGAGCCGCCCTTGGAGAACTTGACGCCCAGGAAGATGGACAGGGCGCCCAGCGCGAGGAACAGGGCGGCGAGCACGAAGCCGAGGCCCGCGAGGACATCGGTCTCCTCACCGGCTCCGACACCGTTCGACACGTCCTGCGCGGCACCGACGGCTATCCCGAAGATCAGACCGGCGAGGATCTGGAAGCCGGACAGGACGAACAGCAGCACCCGGGAGGTCTTCATCAGACCGGGCATCTCCATCGGCATCGCCATGCCGCCCGGGTACGCGCCGGGGTAGACGGGCGGGGCCTGCGGGTAGCCGTAACCGGGCTGGCCCGGCTGCTGCTGGGGCTGCTGCGGCTGCCCGGCCTGGGGATAGCCGTAACCGGGCTGGTCGGGCTGGCCGGGCTGGCCGGGCTGCTGGGGCTGCGGGGGCTGGCCGTATCCGGACTGTCCGTAGGGATTGTTCGGGTCGCCGAAGCTCATGGCGGTTACTTCCTCCGTCGGTGGTGCTGGGGACGACGCGGCGTTGCACGGAGGAAGGAGTTCTTTACAGATGCGGCCGTACCCCCCGACACTGCCCGCGGCACTGTGCGCCCATGCTTCTTTAGCTGTGGCTTATTTGTCCAGCCCGGAGCCCCGCACTGTTGTGCAAGTGCAACACCGGTCACCAAGGTGTGACAGAGAGCTCGCCAGGGCGTCCGCCGGGTGGCGGGGCAGCGGATTGGAACCCGGCCCGTGCCATCCGCGAAGATGAACCCATGACCGCCCAAATTCTCGATGGCAAGGCCACCGCAGCAGCGATCAAGTCCGAACTGGCCGTCCGCGTGGCGGCCCTCAGGGAGCGAGGCGTCACGCCCGGACTGGGCACGGTCCTGGTCGGTGACGACCCGGGCAGCCAGAAGTACGTTGCCGGAAAGCATCGCGACTGCGCACAGGTCGGGATCGCCTCCCTCCAGCGCGAACTGCCCGCCACCGCCACCCAGGAGGAGATCGAGGCGGTCGTCCGCGAGCTCAACGACGACCCGGCGTGCACCGGCTACATCGTCCAGCTCCCGCTGCCGCGCGGGATCGACGAGAACCGCGTCCTGGAGCTCATGGACCCGGACAAGGACGCGGACGGCCTCCACCCGACGAACCTGGGCCGTCTCGTCCTCAACGAACCCGCGCCGCTGCCCTGCACCCCGTACGGCATCGTCCGGCTGCTGCGCGCGCACGGTGTGGAGATCAACGGTGCCGAGGTCGTCGTCGTGGGCCGCGGGGTCACCATCGGCCGCCCGATGCCGCTGCTGCTGACCCGCCGCTCCGAGAACGCCACCGTGACCCAGTGCCACACCGGCACCCGCGACCTCGCCGCGCATCTGCGGCGGGCCGACATCGTCGTGGCGGCGGCGGGTGTGCCGCATCTGATCAAGCCGGAGGACGTGAAGCCGGGCGCCGCGGTCCTGGACGTCGGTGTCTCGCGCGACGAGCACGGCAAGATCGTGGGCGATGTCCACCCCGGGGTCGCCGAGGTCGCGGGCTGGCTGTCGCCGAACCCGGGCGGCGTCGGTCCGATGACCCGCGCCCAGCTCCTGGCCAATGTCGTCGAGGCGGCGGAACGGAACACGAACGGTGCCGGCTGACACCCCCGCCTCCGCCCCCGGCCCGGCTCCCGGCGCCGGTCCTGGCCCCGAGCCGGACGAGAACCCGGCAGCCCCTGAGGCCCCGGCCCCTGAGGTCACGGACCCGGGCACGGGTGCCGACGAGGAAGCCGCCGCCGGTACGGGCACCGATACGGGTACGAGTACGGGTACCGGTACGCGCGCGGACGGCGACTCCGACGACACCGGGGCCGACGGGACCGCAGGGAACACCGACGCCGCAGGGACCGCCGAGGCCACCGGCGACACCGAGCCCTCCGGCGAATCAGGGAACACCGGAACCCCCGGGGTCACCGAGGGGCCGCCGGTCGCGAAGATCCGCAACCGCCGGTTCTCCCTCACCCGGGACACCGCGCGGCCCGAGGGCGGCGGCCGGGCGGCCCCGGGCGACGCCCCGGCCCCGGCCCGTCAGTGGCCGATGCTCACCGTGCTCGGCATGGTCGGCGTGGGACTGCTGCTCACCGGGCTCGATGTGTTCCGGGTCGGCACGGTCCTCATCGGGCTCGGGCTGCTGACCGGCGGGCTGCTGCGCTGGGCGCTGCCGTCCGTGGGGATGCTGGCCGTCCGTTCCCGTTTCACGGACATGATCACGTACGGGGTGCTCGGTGGCGCGATCGTGCTGCTGGCGCTGATGACCCAGCCGGACCCGGTGCTGGTGGTGCCGTTCCTGGAGGACACGCTCCACTTCACGATCCAGTAGCCGTCGGGCCCCAGTGGCCGTCCCGTCCCAGAGGCCGTCCCGTCCCGGTGGGCCGTCGGGTCCCGGTGGCCCACCGGCGACGGGCGGTCACCGGTACGGACGGCCACGGACGGTCACCGGAGTCCGTCGGGGGAGTACGCGGGCGAGCCCTGGCGGGGACTTCCGGACGGCTGGAACGGGCCAGGGGTGGACCGGGCTGTTCTCACCGAGGCGGGGTCGAGTATCTTGATGACGAGATACATAGCCGACCGAGCGACGAGTCCGGACCACCTGCGCGGCGCACAGCGCGCAGCGGACCTCGCCGACCAGCCGAAGCGCGAGAGGGACGTTCCACCTCATGGCCAAGATCAAGGTAGCCAACCCCGTCGTCGAGCTCGACGGCGACGAGATGACCCGCATCATCTGGCAGTTCATCAAGGACAAGCTGATCCTGCCGTACCTCGATGTCGAGCTGAAGTACTTCGACCTGGGCATCGAGCACCGTGACGCCACGGACGACCAGGTCACGGTCGACGCCGCGAACGCCATCAAGGAGTACGGCGTCGGCGTCAAGTGCGCCACGATCACGCCGGACGAGGCGCGGGTCGAGGAGTTCGGCCTGAAGAAGATGTACCGCTCGCCGAACGGCACCATCCGCAACATCCTCGGCGGCGTGATCTTCCGTGAGCCGATCATCATGGAGAACGTGCCCCGGCTGGTCCCGGGCTGGACGAAGCCGGTCGTCGTCGGCCGTCACGCCTTCGGTGACCAGTACCGCGCGACGGACTTCAAGGTCCCCGGCCCCGGCAAGCTCACCATCACCTTCCAGCCCGCGGACGGCTCCGAGCCGATCGAGCGCGAGGTCTACGACTTCCCGGGTTCCGGTGTCGCGCTGTCCATGTACAACCTGGACGACTCGATCCGTGACTTCGCCCGCGCGTCCTTCCGCTACGGCCTGGCCCGGAACTTCCCGGTCTACATGTCGACGAAGAACACGATCCTGAAGGCCTATGACGGCCGCTTCAAGGACCTGTTCCAGGAGATCTTCGACGCGGAGTTCAAGGAGCAGTTCGAGAAGGCCGGGCTCACCTACGAGCACCGCCTGATCGACGACATGGTCGCCGCGGCCCTGAAGTGGGAGGGCGGCTACGTCTGGGCGTGCAAGAACTACGACGGCGACGTCCAGTCCGACATCGTCGCGCAGGGCTTCGGCTCGCTCGGCCTGATGACCTCCGTCCTCATGTCCCCCGACGGCCGGACCGTCGAGGCCGAGGCCGCGCACGGCACGGTGACCCGTCACTACCGCCAGCACCAGCAGGGCAAGGCGACCTCCACCAACCCCATCGCGTCGATCTTCGCGTGGACCCGTGGCCTCGCCCACCGCGGCAAGCTGGACAACACCCCCGAGGTCACCAAGTTCGCGGAGACCCTGGAGCAGGTCTGCATCGAGACCGTCGAGGGCGGTCAGATGACGAAGGACCTGGCGCTGCTGATCTCCAAGGACAGCCCGTGGCTGACCACCGAGCAGTTCCTGGAGGCGCTCGACGCCAACCTCCAGAAGAAGATGGCGTCCGCCTGATCCGGCGCCGGCTTCCGGCCGGGCGGTCCGCCGTCCGGCCACCCGCGGGCCCCGACGCCCGCACCGTGGCCCGCACGCTCCCCGTGAGCGTGCGGGCCACCGCCGTGTCCGGGCGCTTGCGGTGACGGGACGGCCGTCCGCGGCGTGGGACAGCCGTCCGGCGGGGGCGCCCGGCGTACGCGGACGGTCCCCGCGGGCGTACCCCGGCGCGGTACGGTGACCGCCGGTAGGCCACGATGTGGCCTTCCGGTGCTTACAGGTGGGTCCAGGTGTGTCCCTGGGGTGTCCGCCGCGTACGGTGCGTCACCGGGACGGTGCCGGGGTGTCCCGGCCCGGTATCAGAACCCGGGGTTCCGTATCGCGGACGCCCCGGGCGGTGGGACACTGGCGCGCAGGCGGCGGACTTCCCGCGCGCAAGGCGCGCGGCGAAGGAAGTCCGAACGCTTCCGTGCGCCCCCTGGGCGGGAACTGGCATCCCGGCTCCGGGCATCCCTGTGGGTACCAGAACGGGATGAGGCACGGGGTCACGCACAGGGACGTACACGTACGTTCGGGGGATAGGGGGACGCAATGCCTCGTTGGAAGGAACTCCCGGAGGAACTGGACCCACAGGTCAAGGAGTTCACCGGACAGCTCCGCAGGCTGGTCGACCGCAGTGGGCTGGGTATCGCCGCGCTGTCGGACCGCACGGGCTACAGCAAGACGTCCTGGGAGCGGTACCTGAACGGCCGGCTGCTCGCGCCGAAGGGCGCGATCGTGGCACTGGCCGAGGTCACCGGCACCAACCCGGTCCATCTGACGACGATGTGGGAGCTGGCGGAACGCGCCTGGAGCCGTTCCGAGATGCGCCACGACATGACGATGGAGGCCATCCGGATCTCCCAGGCGCGGGCCGCGCTCGGGGAGACCGGCGGCACGCCCACGCGGGAGCGCGGCGGCCGGGCCCACAAGGCGCCCGGGGGCCGTCCCGCGGGTGCCGGCGCCCCCGCCGGACGGCCGGGCCGTCCCGGCGCGCGGGGCGGCGCGCACGCGGCGCCGGGCGCCCGGCGCCCGGACCCGGCCCGTTCCGACGCCTCCGGCAACGACGTCACCTTCGAGAGCGTGCGCTACCAGGGACACTTCGGCGGAGCCGTGCCGAACGGTCCGGGGACCCGTCCCGGAGCCCGTCCCGGTTCCCACCCGGCCGCCGCCAACGGCGCGATACCTCCCGGGGGACACCGGTCCACGGGGCACGGTGGCGCGCCCCAGGGCCCCGCCGGGTCCGGGTCCGGTACCAAGCGGCGGACCACGATGTTCCTCGCCGGGGTCGTCGGCACGCTCGCCGTGATCGCGGTGGCCGTCTGGGCGACGGGTCTCGGCGGCGGTGACGGCGGGGCCCAGGCGAAGCCGTCCCCGTCCGCGAAGCCCAGCAAGCCGGTGCTGCCCGCCGGGGTCGAGTGCAGCGGCAAGGACTGCACCGGTCAGGACCCGGAGACCATGGGGTGCGGCGGCGAACTGGCCCGTACGACCACGACCGCCCGGGTCGGTACGGCCACCGTCGAGGTCCGCTACAGCAAGACGTGCGGGGCCGCGTGGGCGCGGATCACGCAGGCCGCGGGCGGGGACCGGATCGACATCGCGGCCCCCGGCGCGGCCAAGCAGGCCAGTACGGTCGAGGCCACGGCGGACACGGACGCGTATACGCCGATGGTGGCGGTCGGGGCGGCGGGCGACGCGAAGGCGTGTGCGACGGTCCGGGCCACGGCCCGCAAATCCTGCACGGAGTAGCTGTCCAGCTCGGCCGGAGGCTCCCCCCTGTGCGGGTCGCCTTCGCTTGCGCTTCTGGGTCTGTCCGGCTGGGCGTACTTCGTTCCTGTGCCGTCGCTCGGTGGTTCTGCGCAGTTCCCCGCGCCCCTTTGGGGCGCGTCCGGTGGGTTCTTCGGGTCGGTGCCGGTCGGGATTCTCCGTCCTCGATCCGACACGCTCGGTAAGACGTTCCGTGACTCGACTGAAGAGCATCGGAGTCTGCGAGCAGAGATTCCCGCCCACCCCCTCCCGCAGCAGAGCGAGTCCGCGAGGAGGGTGGTTGAACCCCGGCCCCGCTTGCTGACAGCCCGCAGTCTGATCGCCAGCCCCAGTTGGGCGCCCCTGCAGGGGCGCGGGGAACTGCGCAAAAACAAGGACGGCCCGCACCCGAGGAACGACCGCAATGGGGCAGCATCCAGGGGCGCGAGGAACTGCGCACCCCCGAAGTACCCGCACAGGTACAGGTACGCCCAGGTGTGGAACCCCAGGGGCGCGGGGAACTGCGCAAAAACGAGGACGGCCCGCACCCGAGGACCGACCGCAATGGGGCAGCACCCAGGGGCGCGAGGAACTGCGCACCCACGAACTGCCCGCACGGGAACAAGGTACGCCCAGGTGTGGAACCCCAGGGGCGCGAGGAACTGCGCGAAAACGAGGGCGACCCGCACCCGAGGAACAACCGCAATGGGGCAGCATCCAGGGGTGCGGGGAACTGCGCACCCCCGGACAACCCGCACGGGAACAGGTACGCCCAGGTGTGGAACCCCAGGGGCGCGGGGAACTGCGCACCCACGGACGACCCGCACAGGGACAAGTACGCCGGGCACAAGCAACCCAGGGGCGCGGGGAACTGCGCACCCCACGGACGACGGCACAGGGACAAGTGCGCCCAGCACAGGGGACCTCGGAAGCGCGAGCGAAGGCGACCCGTTTTCAGCCGAATCCAAGCCGAAGGCACCCGCACGGACACCCGGCCAGGGACTCCGCGAACCCGCCCCGAACCCCACGGGACCCCGGGCGGCATCCCCGGGAAATTCCCCCGCATGGAACCCCCGGACGGGGGCAAGCGGAGAAGTACCCCCACGGGAGTGGCCACACCCCCCGGGCGGCCGTCCGCCCCGTTCTCCCCCCTCCGGGCCGGACGGCCGCCGTGCCTCGCTCCTGTGGGGGTGATGAGCCCCGCGCGAGGAACCCCACCCCGCCGGACGGCCACAGCAGGGATTCAGCCGCTCCACCGCCCCCGCACCCCGTTGTGGGGTGGGCCACAGGGGCCAGCCCATCCGTGACGGCCGGGGCGCGATAGCCTGACCGACGGATCTCTCTTGACGCCAAGAGATCGATCATCCGCACCGATGATCGATCAGACGCGCGCCGCGTGGGGTCCCGCATCCGGGGCAGGGACGCCCCACCGCCAGCCTCATACGGAGAACGCCATGACCCGCACTCCCGTGAACGTCACCGTCACCGGCGCGGCCGGCCAGATCGGTTACGCCCTGCTCTTCCGCACATCGCGTCAGGCCAGCTGCTCGGCGCGGACGTGCCGGTCAAGCTGCGGCTCCTGGAGATCACCCCGGCGCTGAAGGCCGCCGAGGGCACCGCGATGGAACTCGACGACTGCGCCTTCCCGCTGCTCCAGGGCATCGACATCAGCGACGACCCCAACGTCGCCTTCGCCGGTGCGAACGTAGCCCTCCTCGTCGGCGCCCGCCCCCGTACCAAGGGCATGGAGCGCGGCGACCTGCTGGAGGCCAACGGCGGCATCTTCAAGCCCCAGGGCAAGGCCATCAACGACCACGCGGCCGACGACATCAAGGTCCTCGTCGTGGGCAACCCGGCCAACACCAACGCGCTGATCGCCCAGGCCGCCGCCCCGGACGTCCCGGCCGAGCGCTTCACCGCGATGACCCGCCTGGACCACAACCGCGCGCTGACGCAGCTCGCGAAGCGCACGGGCACGACCGTCGCGGACATCAAGCGCCTCACCATCTGGGGCAACCACTCCGCGACCCAGTACCCGGACATCTTCCACGCGACGGTCGGCGGCAAGAACGCGGCCGAGGTCGTGAACGACGAGAAGTGGCTGGCGGAGGAGTTCATCCCGACCGTCGCGAAGCGCGGTGCCGCGATCATCGAGGCCCGTGGCGCGTCCTCGGCGGCCTCCGCCGCGAACGCCGCGATCGACCACGTCCACACCTGGGTCAACGGCACCGCCGACGGTGACTGGACGTCCATGGGCATCCCGTCGGACGGCTCGTACGGCGTCCCCGAGGGCCTCATCTCCTCCTTCCCGGTCACCGCGAAGGACGGCGCGTACGAGATCGTCCAGGGCCTCGACATCAACGAGTTCTCCCGCGCCCGCATCGACGCGTCGGTGCAGGAGCTCGCGGAGGAGCGCGAAGCGGTCCGCGCCCTCGGTCTCCTCTGACCCGCGCCCGCACGAACCCCCGCCCCCGGCTGCCACAGGCGCCGGGGGCGGTGTCACGCCCGGGGCGGACCGGCTCACCGGAGCGCGGCCAGCTCCTCCCGGATGAGGTCCCGGGCGGCGTCACCGTAGACGGCGGACCGCTGGAGCAGCGCGAACGCCTTCTCGTAGACGGCCAGGTCCGCCTCGTCGGTGATGTCCAGTCCCGAGGCGATGGTCTCCACATGCACGAGCTTGCCGTCGAAGATCCCGAAGCTGTGCCCCGGGAGCCCGGCCAGCTCGGCCCGTGAGGGGATGATCCCCAGCAGCAGCCCCGCACGTTCGGTGGCCGCCAGCAGGTGCGCGAGTTGCCCCCGCATCACCTCCACGCCCCCGAACCTTGCGCGCAGCGCCTGCTCGCCGAGAAGCGTGTGGTACGAGCGTCCGTCCCGCCCGATGAGCGCCGCCCTCGCGGTGCGGGCGGCGACACCGGCCTCGATGTCGTCCGGGACGCCGTGGAAGTTCACGACCCGCTGGAGAACGGCACGGGCGTAGTCGGCGGTCTGGAGGTTCCCCCAGACGAGTTCGGCACAGTAGTGGCGGGAGTCCTTCGTCCGCTGGACCAGCCCGAGGAAGCCGTCCTGCACCGGACCGGTTCCGTTGCGCAGCACCGTGGACCAGGCTTCGTGGACGCGGGCTTGAGGAGTCGTCATGCCTCCACCATGCCCATGGCGGCACCGTCCGCGCACATCAAGTCCTCCGGGCTGCGGGCGTATCCGGCGCCCGGCCGACCGGACGCGCCCCCGTTCACCCGTGCGGTACCGGCGCGGACCGTCCCCGCCTCCCGGCCAGGGGCGTGTGCGCCGGGGCGCGCGCGACCGCGAGGCAACTCCGCGCGCTTCCGCAAGGCTCTTGAGGTGTGGTGGACCTGCGCCGACGCTTTCCTCATGAACCCTCAGTACTGCTGTCGATGCGGAGTCCTGACCGAAGATCCCGTCCTGGTCGAGGCGGTGCACAGCGCGAGCGGCCCGGGCCTCGACATCTACGCGTGCCGCGACCACACCTTCCGGGTACCCGCCGCGCTGACCCCGGCGGCGGCACTGGAGTCCGCCTTGCGCGGGAGCCACGGGAACGGGTGACAGGAGCTCGGCGGAGCGTTGCGCGTAGCTCGTTCGGGCGGTTCGCCTCCTTCCGGGCAGCCTGTCCGGTCCCGGTGCGTGGAGCGTGGTGGCATGGGAATCGGCGACCGGCATCAGAAGAAGGATGTTGAGGCTGCACTGAAGCGCGCGGAGGGGGCGGGCTTGAAGGTGACGCACGACAAGAACCGGCATCGGTGGGGATGGGTGATCTGCTGTCCCTGCAACGACTCCGTGAGAGTGCATGGCACCCCCCAGAGCCAGGGGAACGAGGCGAACAAGATTGACCGATTCACAGAGAGGCACCGGAACTGTGCGTAACTGGTACTTCAACCTCGTACTGGACGCCCCGCTCACCGAGGAACAGTCCAACACCCTGGATCACCTCGACCGCTTCAACGACGGGCGGATCGGCCTGGCGGAACGACCGGGGTACAGCCGGTTCATGTGTTCCTTCGAGGCCGGGACGCTCACGGAGGCCGTGGCGGAAGCGCTGGACTTCTTCGAGGACTTCCCCGGCGTCCTGATCCGAAGCGTTGAGATCGACCATTTCGATCTCCGTCACAACGGCATGGCGACCCCCGCGGTGGTTCCCGCCCCGCCCCCCGCCAAGGCGGCGCCGTCGGCTTCGTGACATCGACGAACAGCCCGCTCCCTTACGGCAAAGGCCCCGGTACATGAGCACATCGGCTCAGCTTCGCAGCGCCCTCGTGGACAGACTCACCGAGGACGGCAGCCTCTCGGACCCCGGGTGGCGCGGCGCCGCCGGAGCGGTTCCCCGCGAGCTGTTCACGGGGACCTACTTCATGTCGGTGGCGGGCAGCGTCCCGACCAGTTACCGCCCGGTCCGGGAGGGCGAGCCCGGATGGCTGGAGGGGGTCTACTCCGACGCGACGCTGATCACTCAACTCGACGGCCGCATCCGGCCCGACGACGTGACCGAGGGCGCCGTGCCCGGCTCCCCTTCGTCGTCGTCCACCCTGCCGTCACTGGTGCTGCGCATGTGGCATCAGCTCGACGCCGAGGACGGGCACCGGGTGCTGGAGATCGGCACCGGAACGGGCTACTCGACCGCGCTCGGCGCGTACTGCCTAGGGGACGCCGGTCTCACCAGCATCGAGTACGACCCGGTGGTCGGCGGGGCCGCGGCCACGGCGCTCAAGGCGGCCGGGTTCGCGCCTCGGCTGATCATCGGTGACGGGCTGCGCGGCGACCCGGACGGCGGCCGGTACGACCGGATCGTCGCCACGTGCTCGGTCCGGTACATCCCGCTCCCGTGGCTGCACCAAGTACGGCCGGGAGGCAAGATCCTGGTCACCCTCTCCGGGTGGAGCTACGCCAACGCCCTCGCGTTGCTCGACGTGACCGGTCCCGGAGAGGCCACGGGCCGGTTCCTGCCCGGATACACCAGCTTCATGATCGCCCGTCCGCACGACCGGCCGCCCCGCCCGGCACTGGCGCTGCTGCCCGGCGACGAGCGTCCGAGCCGGATCGACCCCGCCCAGCTCGACGACTGGACCGGCGGTTGGGTGGCTCAGCTCGCGGCGCCGTCGGCCGAACGCATGGGTGCGGGAGCGGAACAGATCCTCTGGGACGTGTCCACCGGCTCGCAGGCCCGGACAGCACCCGACCGCGATGGCGGGTGGACCGTCGTGCAGCGTGGTCCCATCCGTCTGTGGGACCAGGTCGAGCGGGCGGTACAGCGCTGGCAGGCCGTCGGCGGACCCCACCAGGAGGCATTCGGCATCACGGTCTCGGCCGCAGGCCAGCGCGTATGGCTCGGCACCGAGGACGGCCCCGGCTGGGACCTGCCGATCTGACCTGGAGCGCATCAGTCGTGTGGAGAGTCCGGGGCACACGAGGTTCAGTTGCCTCATCGGGGCCGAGACCCTGACCGAGGCGATCGCGGAGGCGCTGGGACTCTTCGCGGACCTGCCCGGAGTCCTGGTCCGCAGTGTCGAACTGGACGAGACCGCGTTGGACGACAACGGCATGTGGACCCCGGCCGTGATCCCCGCGCCGCCCTCGGTGGAGGCGTCGCGGTCTCCGTCGTGACAGCCGAGGGCAACGACAGCGGAAGAGCCAAGGCGTAGCTCGATCGGGCGGTTTGCCTCCCGCCCGGCGCCCTGTCCGGCCCCGGCGCGTAGAGCATGCTGACATGGGAATCGGTGACCGGCATCAGAAGAAGGATGTGGAGGCGGCACTGAAACGCGCGGAGCGGGCGGGCCTCAAAGTGACGCACAAGAAGAACGGCCACAATTGGGGGTTCGTCCTCTGTTGTCCATGTCAGGCGGATATTGCGGTGTACTGCACCCCCCGGAACACCGGAGACCTGGCCCGGGACATCGATCGATTCACGCGGAGGCACGAGGATTGTGCGTGACTGGCGCTTTACCCTGCATCTTCAGGACTCCCTGACTCCAAGGCAGTTGGACACCCTGTTCGGCTTGGAGAGCTTCAGCGATGGACGGACCAACCTGGTCAGGGGTCCGGACACGGCCGAGTTCTGGTGCACCTTCAAGGCCGAAACTCTGACTGACGCGATCGCGGAGGCGCTGGGCCTCTTCGAGGATCTTCCCGGAGTCCTGATCCGCAGTGTCGAACTGGACGAGATCGCGCTGGACGACAACGGCATGTGGACCCCGGCCGTGGTCCCCGCCCCGCCCCCGGTGGAGGCGGCGCCCTAGTTGCTGTGACGCTCGTCGGCTGACATGCCCGAGCACCGCCGATCCGGAGGAATGGGGTCGGCGGGTCTCGGGCTGCGCGGTTCTACAGCTCGGTGGACCGGGCGAGTGCGACCAGTCCGGCGAACGCGCGGACGGACACCGTCAGGACGGGGCCGTCCGTGCGCTTACTGTCCCGGACGGGAACGATGCCGGTGGTGGTCGCGCTGGCGGGGGACCACTCGATGCAGTCGCCGCCGTTGTTGCTGTACGAAGACTTGATCCAGTTGTGAGGCTCGGAATTCACAAGGTGCCCTTTCGTAGCTGGGGCGCTTGCGGTTCTACAGGTCAGCGGACCGGGCGAGGCTGACCAGCCCGGCGAACGCTTCGGTGGACACCGTCAGGACGGGTCCGTTCGTGTGCTTGCTGTCCCGGACGGGGACTATGCCGGTGGTGGTCGCGCGGGCGGGGGCCCACTCGACGCAGGCTCCACCGTTGTCCGTGCTGTAGGAGGACTTGACCCATTGGAACGGGGGAGAGTTCGTCTTGGTCATCGCAGAGTGCCCTTCCGTAGATCTTCGATCATGGCGATGGAATCCGCCTGAGAGGCAGCCCCGATCTGAAGCTGATGGTAGTTCCTCACCAGCGGGAGTACGGAGGACAGTTCACGGTCAAGATGCCCTTGGGTCTGGGACTCCACGTAGGACATCAGAGACCGGTCAGGCATGGTCAGGAGGTAGACCAGTCGCCTGAATGGCTTCCGTTCCGCCATGGAGTACGGGGCGATTTGGAGAAAGGTACTCGCCTGTCCGGCGAACTCCAGGAGCCGACTTAACTGCCGGTCCATGACCTCGGCCCCGCCGATGGGGTTGCGGATACAGCTCTCGTCCAGGACCGCGAAGATGAGCGGCGGGGGCGTCCGTGCAAGCGTGGCTTGCTGTTCGATCTGCACGTTGACGCGTTCAGTCGCTTGTTCAGGCGTGACGTCCCCTCGCTGTACTGCGGCGTCCGCCAGCACGGATGCGTACTCCCGTGTCTGAAGCAGTCCGGGGATGACTCCCGTTTCAAACAGTCGAATCTCTGCTGCACGGTTCTGGTAGCCGACGTACTCCGGATAGCCCTCCAACAAGCTGCCGTGCTGCATCTCGTGCCACTGGCGTTCGAACGTGGCATCGGTGCCCAGCAGCCCGAAGGCGGAGTCGGCAGCCTTCGCGAAGTGCAAGGACGGTGTTTTGCGAGTTGTTTCAACGCCCGAAATATGACCGCTGGATACGCCCATGCGTTCGGACAGCCCTTCTTGTGTCCAGCGGTGTGCCTCGCGTGAGCTGCGGAGACGTGCGCCGAACGCTGCCTGTGGCGATGCGTCCGGGTTCAAGTCTTTGCGGTTCACCATCCGTCCCCCAACTGATCTGTCTGTACAGCCACGTTGATCCGGTTCTGACCGTAGTCCACTCTGAATCCGCCCGGTAGCGAAGGCGCTACGGAGAGGAGTGGTCGATGTCCGACGGGAATGTAACCGCAGACGGCGAATGGCCCAAAATCCACTTGGGTCAGCTGGTGTTCGACACGTGCAGGCAGGCCCTCGGGGTGGTCATGGACACCGGCGCGGACGCTGTGGACGGGCGCTGCTTCCTCCGTCCGCCCCGGGGTGGCGTCGAGTGGAGCTCTGAGCGTGCTGACGTTCGGCCGGCCACGGTGGCGGACCAGCTCCGGCCCGCCCTGAGCGAGGTGAACGCGCGGAGCCGAGGGGAACCCGGCGGTCACCGGTCCGCCCGGCTCCACTGAGGTCCGGCAGTCGGACGGACCACCCCTGAACCACCGCTCCGTGTTGCGGCGTCCCCCCGGCGTCGCGGAGGAAAGCACGGAGCGGAACCCCCTCGGACCCGTGCGGTCGGCCCCACAGGTCCGAGGGAAGGGGAGCGGACACGCACCGCTCCCGGCCCCGGTCGTCCCGCCCGCCCGCATGGACGACCGGGGCCCCTGCTCGAACGGCAAGCGGTGAACGAAGTCCCCGGCACCTCGCCGGACCGGCCTTCCGCCACGCGTGCCGCTCCGGGCAGCCCGTACCGCAGACGTACGGGTGACGGATCGCCCGGCCCCGTCGTGACGACAAGGGGCGGGAGGACGCATACCCGACCGGCCCGACCCGCAACAGCACTGGAGGGAAAGGGAAATGACCCTGGCCGTCGAACCCGCCGCGGAATCGCTCGCGGGTATCCGGACGCTCGAACTTGAGGTTACCGACCGGCTATCCGAGTGTTCGTGACGTTCGCCGTGACCGTGCCCTAAGTCCTGGCGTACTCGTTGACCGCCTATGTACGCGACGTGGTCAATGTGCGCCAGGAGGCTTGTGTGGATGGGAAGTTGGTCATTGATGATCTACGGGTACAGGAGCTGGAGCTCGCGGACGGCACGTTCGCGTACACGATCCTGTGGCCGGAGGGCGCGACCCACCGGGAAGCGGACGGCTTCCTTCGGACTCGTCAGCCCGGGACGGACCGCACGTACGCCTTCCAGTTGGTGGACCACCTGCGATGGCTGGTGCACGAGGGCCTGACGCTCGCCTCGGTGACGCTCGATGACCTGTACCGGTACATGGGTGCAGTTGGGGCGAAGGTCCCGGGTCCGTACGGACAGCCGTGGCGGACGGGGAAGCGGCCGTACGGACACTCGGCCTTGAAGCTGGCCGCGTCCTGCCTGAAGGGCTTCTACCTGCACGTCTCTGGGCTGGGCATCAACGAGGAGTTGGGCAAGCGGCTGGATCGAAGCCGGCTGCCGACGCGCCAGGACCGCAATCGGGCGCTGCTCGGACATACGCAGAAGCAGCTGCCGAAGAACCCGCTGACTCCGAAGCAGGTACGTCGTCGCCACCCGAAGATGGCCCCCGAGGGCGCGAAGCAGATCCTCATGGAGGCGGTGAACTCCGCGCGAGACCGGATGGTCGTGACGTGGCTGGCGGACGGCGGTTTCCGCATCGGTGAACTGTGCGGCCTGCATCAAGCGGACCTGCATCTTCGGGAGAAGGCGGCCTGCGGCCAGTGCCGCTCTCCGCACGTGCACGTCGTGCACCGGCCCGCGAACCCGAATCGGGCCGCCGCGAAGACGAAGGCAGAGTGGTCCATCGACGAGGGCGTGGTGCGCGATGGGCTGATCCGACGGGTCAGCCCTGCGATGATCCACACCTACTTCGAGTACATGACCTGCGAGTATCCCCGCGACGCCGGGCACGGCATGCTGCTGGTCCAGCAGCATGGCCCACGCCAAGGCCAGCCGTGGAGCACGGACGCCGCACGCGGCATGCTGCGTCGGGCTGGGGACCGGGCCGAGCTCGGCCGAGTCAAGCCCCACGGATTTCGGCACTCGTTCGCCACAGCCGTTCTCGATGCCTCCGGCGGTGACCTGGTGGTCACCCGCGAGGCGGGCGGCTGGGCATCGGCGAGCACGGTCGATGAGATCTACGCACACGCCGACGTCCACGACCCCGACTTCGCCCGGGCCCTGCAGAAGGTCTGGGGTGAGGAGGCGTGACGCATCTTGAACTGGCATCTCGGCAGCCAGATCCGCGCCGGCGCGAGGTTCGAGACCGGCTGGAGCTGTTGACCGCTCTGATCAACGGTCCGGACTGCGATCCGGCCTTCAGCAAGGAGATCATCAGGATCCCGGCTGATCACCCGGTCTACCCGTGGTTCTGCTCGGTGCTCGCCTGCGAACGCCCCCGGCACTCAAGAGCGGATCTATGCCCAGAGCACGGCAAGGAGTGGCGGGTAGCTCGTGAGGAAGGGGCGGACAGAGGCGACTTCGTGCGCACCGCAGAGCCCTTGCAGCCGCGCCCCGCGACGATTGCGTCCGTGGTGTGCCGGATCTGCCGGACGCGCCCCGCATTCAACCGGGAGTTGGCGCTCTGCCAGAGGCACCGCAATCAGTGGGTACGCAGCGCCAACGACATCACCTTCGAGCGGTGGCTGGCCTCGCAGTCTCCCTACGTAAGTTACGGAGAGTGCAAGGTCACGGTCTGCGATGAATTCGCGGAGTCTGCCCTGGGGCTGTGCACCGTCCACGCCGACCGCTATCGCCGCGGGGGCAGCCCGGGTCAGGCGAGACTGCCCGCCGGATCGTTCATCTCCTACGAAAAGGCCGGGCGTGATGTCCCCGTCGAGTACGCCGACCACGCGGTCTTCCTCCGCTGGTGCGCGACGGCCCGAGCCTTGCGGCAATCGGGGCAGGTGAACCTGCGCGGCCTTCGCCCTCTGGCCCGGGCCGAATTCCAATGGAGCCTGCATGCCCACGGATACGTGCGCGGACGGTGGTGGAACCTCGCATGGATTCAAGACCTGGTGGACCTCTGCCGAGAACAGGCCGTCAACTCGCTCCTGGAGGCCGACGTCACGGGGGTGCGTGCGGACCACCGCGCTGTTGTCCACGAGATGGAAACCCACCTGCGTCTGATCTACGTGACTCCGGCGGAGACCAAGGAGGCCGGCTTTATCGAGACGGAGCACTTCGGGCACCGGTTCCCCACGCGCTCCAGCCGCTTCGATCTCACCAGAATCACGCAACGCTGGCTCCGTGACCTCGCGTGGGAGTACCTGGCGGACCGGATGCGCTCCCCTCAATGCCCGCGTACCGGGTTCTTTCTCGACCATGCCCAGCGAGCCTGCGCCGAACTGAGCACCTTCCTGGAACTCGTGGCCACCGGCGGTGGCCACGACCCCGCCCAACTGCAGCCGGACCAGATGCAGCAGTTCGTCGCCGACGTCCGGCGCCGGGAATCAAAGGGTCTGCCCTCCCTCGCCAGGCGCGGAGCTCATGATCGCCCGGTCATCATGTCTGCCTCGGCCCGCCGGGAAGTCTTCAACCACTGCCGCCGAGTGCTCCGCTTCGCCCTCGACTCAGGAGAGGCGGATCTCCTTGGGTTGGATCGGGGCTTCATCACCGCCGTGCCCTACGGGGGAGTCGCACCCAAGCGAAGCCGCCACCCCTTCCCCGACGAGGTGGCACAGGCTGTCGTGGATGAGACGAATCTGGGGCGGCTGGCCGAGGCATACGACCCGCAGGACCGCGGGCTGCGGGATATGTGGGAGACCATCGTCGCAACAGGGCGGCGAGCCAGCGAGGTTATCGAGCTCAAGCTGGAATGCCTCGGCCGATACAACGGGTTGCCCATGCTCTGGCACGACCAGACCAAGGTCGGCAATTATGACGAGGCCATCCGCATCCCCGAGCCGGTCTACGTCATGCTCCAACGCCGCCAGCGCAAGACCCGCGCATGGTTCGCCGAGCGTCACTCCGGCCGCTATCCGGGGGCGGACGAGCGAGCCGCCCTGGCGCTCTTCCCGTCGCCAGTCTGTAACCCCGAGGGACAAACACCCCTGTCCTACACGTGGTTCAACAGCAAGTTCAGACAGTGGATCCAAGACCTCGAACTCGGAAAGTACGTCGCCCACCAGGCCAGACACACCCTGGCCACCCGCCTGCTGCGACACGGAGCCACCCTTTCGCACATCCGCCGCTACCTGGGCCAGGTCTCCGACCGGATGGCCGAGCACTACGCGAAAGTCGCGGTCTCCGAGATCGAAGACGTGCTGCAGCACATCTGGGTCGCCGGCCCCGGGGCACCCAATCCGGGAGAACTCCTCTCCGGCCCGGTCACGCCGCTGGATCGCCGCCAGGCCGAGGCGCTTGCCGTGGACCTCTCCCGACGCAGCACGCCGGCCCAAGGCGGCTTCTGCACCTTCCAGCCCGTAGTCGACGGCGGGGCCTGCCCGTTCAACCTCGACTGCGAGAACTGCGACAAGTTCGTCATGTCCGGCGCCGACCTTCTCTACTGGCGCCGCAAACGCGAGCACTGGGGTTCCGTCGCCGAGCGTGCTCCAGACGACCGCACCGCCGACTACCTGCATGAGCTATTCGCACCGACCGCCAAGGCCATCGACGGGCTGGAGCGGGCCCTGGCCGGACTCGGGTTACTGGAGGACGCCTTGGCGCTCGACCTTCGACGGCCCCAGGACTACTTCGAGCGCCTGTGGAACATCGGCTTCAAGGCCACTGATCTCGCTGCCGCCGCTGACGACACGGCCGAGCACGATGACGAGGGCGACGCCGAGGAGAGGCGGTCGGCATGAGCGCACCGGCCTCCCCGCCGCGCACGGCCGCCGCCCTGGCCGCCCGAGAACGCCGCGTCAAGGACATGCTCCAGCGGATCGAAGCCACCGTCGCCGAGTTGCGGCACCGACACACCGCAGTCACCTTCCAGGCCGTCGCCCGCAAGGCGGGCGTCTCCCGCACCTTCCTCTACGAAAACCCCGAGGCCAGGAGCCTGATCGAGACCGCACGGGAGCGGGGCGAAGGAGCCGGCCGACCAGAGCGGCATCACGGCAGCGAGGCCGAGACGGCCTGGCGTGAACGCGCGCTCAACGCCGAAGACGGGCTCAAGACCGCACACGCGGAGATCAGAAGACAGCGCTCCCGCATGGGCCAGTTGCTCGGTCAGATCCGCGACCTGGAGGCCGGCTGGTCGGACGAGTCGGTGACGCGCCTGGTCGAGCAGAACGCGCAGCTCAAACAGCGGGTTCAGCAACTGTCCCAGGACCAGCGGCAGATGGAGGAGCGACTGCAGGCGGCCCGGACGAACAACAGGTTCCAGGACCGCCGCATCGCCCAACTGGAAGCACAACTGCTGGAACACACCGGCGGCAGCTGAGCGGCCGTGCTCGCCTCGCTAATCGGAGCCGGGCTTCCAGCGCCCGGACGGAGGCCGTCACCGTCCCCGTCCTGGCGCCTGGAGCCACGGCCGGCGTCAGGGCCTGGGCAGCGGCAGGCCGGGCATCTGCGCTTCGGGCACGGCGCTCTGGACGAGGAAGCGCAGGTGGAATGCCTCCTCGGTGGCAACGGTGATCCGCTCCGGACTGTGCCGGGTACTACGGGACTTGTCCGGCAGGCCGGCGGCCCAGTGGGCGGGGTTGCCGAAGACGGGGCGGCGTGGTTCCGCGCGGACATGAAGGAGACCGTGCAGCCCAGCAGCTGGCCTTCGGCGGTGCTGTCGCCCGCGACGGTCAGCAGCACACGGGCGTATCCGTAGAGCCAGCCGGCTGACGTCGTCAGCCGGCCTGGGCTGGTTCCAGAGGCTGGTGCTGACGGGTGGTCTACTCGGTGTGCAGCGCCGAGGCGACGGTCATCCGGGCCGCCGACCGGGCCGGGACCAGGGCACCGAGGACCGCGATCGCCACACCCGCCAGGAGCATCGCGGCCAGCTGCGGCGCGTGCCACACGTCCTTCATATATGCGGGGAAGTCGACCACCCCGACATGGTCCACGACGAGGCGGTGCGCCACGATCCCGAGCGGGATGCCGAGCAGTCCGCCGACCGCGCCCAGCCCGGCGACCGAGGTCACCGTCATCACCACCACCTGCCGGGGTGTCATCCCGATCGACTTGAGCATGCCCAGGTCCCGGCGCCGCTCACGGGTGTTCAGGAGAACGGTGTTGAAGACACCGAGCGACGCGACGAGCGTCAGCAGCACCGTGAACACGGTCGAGAAGGTGATGACGGTGGCGGTGCCGGCGTTGCCGGAGTCCATCACCGACGCGTGCAGGCCCGGGTCGAGCGCCGCGACCGCCTCAGCGTAGGCACGCGCGTCGGCGCCGGAGGCGAGCCGTACCGTGTACTCGGTGGCGTGGGCGTCCGGTGCGAGTTGGGCGAAACTCTCCCAAGTGGCCTCCAAGGCACGGGCGTCACCCTCAATGAGCTGACCCACGACGGTCGCGGTGATCTTCCTACCGTTCAGCTCCAGCGTGACCCGGTCACCGAGCTTCAGCCCGCGCTGGCTCAGGAACGCCGGCCCCGCCACGATCTCGCCCGCCGCGGCCGGCGCCCGGCCCTTGACGATGGTGTGCTCGTACAAGGAATCGTCGCCGCGGTAGAAGTCGGCGAAGACGGGCTGGGTCTGCCCGGTCATGTTCGCCTGGGACAGCGCGCGGGCCCGTACCCCCTCCGCGCCCGGCAGGGACCGCAGCCGTTTCTCGATCTGCGGGTCACTGAGCCGGGGCGGAGTCCGGTCTTTGCCCGACCCCCCGGTCGTCACGTGAATCCTGGCGCCTCCGTCCTCCCGCCCGACATTGGCGTACGCCACCATGGTGCTGGTCAGTCCGGTCGACAGGGTCACCGTGGTGACCCCGAGGACGATGGCCGCCATGGTCAGCAGGGTGCGGCCAGGGCGGGCGAACGGCTGGCCGAGGCCCAGACTGACCGGCCGCGGCAGCCGGGTGGCGCCGAGCAGCCGCTGGACGCGCAGCCCGCGCCCGGCCTGCGGCGCGCCGCCCGCGCTGATCGCCTGTGCGACGGGCAGCCGGTGGGCGCGCAGGGCAGGGACCAGCGCGGCCAGCAGGACGAGGGCGGGCATGCCCACTAGGCAGGCCACGGACACCCACGGACTGATGCCGCCGACCGAGGCCCGGCCCACCTCGATGCCGCTGAACGCGACCTTCAGGATCGGCCCGGCCAGCGCGTTGCCTACCAGAGTGCCCAGCACGCAGCCCACCACCGCCGGTACGGAAAGCATCGTCAGGTAGACGGCGACGACCTGGTTGGGGGTGAAGCCCAGGGCCTTGAGCACCCCGATGTGCCGGTACCCGGAGACGACTGCCCCGCTGACCACGTTGCCGACGATCAGGGTGGAGACGAGCAGGCCGAGGATGCCGAAGAGTGTGATGAACGGGAGGTAGGAGTCGGCCAGCGCGGAGAAGGCCTGCTTGAGGGTGAGGTAGGTCTGAGCGCCGGTCAGCGATTCCTTGGGCAGTCCCGTGGTGGCCCGTGCCAGCGAGGCGCTCAGCTGGGCCTCCGTCGAGGAGTCCGTGAAGCGGTAGAGCATCTGGGCGGAGGTCGGGTGCAGTGCGGCCATCTGCTCGGGCGAGACCCAGGCGCTCCCCGACTTGCTCATGCTGGCGGCGAATCCAACGACGGTCAGCGTCGCTCCGCCGGGGGTTTCCAGCTTGGTGCCGAGCAGCTCGGGGCCTGGGGAGCCCTGGACGGACCAGTTGACGACGATCTCGCCGGGTGCGGTGGCCCAGTGGCCCTCAAGGAGTTCGATCCGGTCCACGGGGCCCGCCGGATCGGCCCGGCCCACCACCGTGAGGGTGCCGCCCGCCATCCAGAGCCAGTCCCTGGGGATGTCGACGACGGCCTGCCCGAACGGCCCGGCCGCAGCCTCCACTCCGGGCTGCCGGGCAGTCCGCGCCAACTGCTCCTGCGAGACCTTGGTGGTGTCGAAGGCCGCCACCGTATGAGCACCGCGCTGTGCGGCGTAGGCCTTGTCGAAGGGGCCCGAGGCGGCGCTCAGCAGCGCCAGCGCGAGCAGGACGGTCGTGGTGGAGCAGAGCACGACGAGCCCGATGACGAAGGTCTGGAGCCGACGGCGCTTCACGGCCGCGCGCGAGGCTCTCCATACGGCGCTCACGCGGTCGCCTCCAGCGTGCTCTCGCGGGCGACCCGGCCGTCGGCCACTTCGATCAGCCGGCTGGCGCAGCGGGTGGCCAGCTGCGGGTCGTGGGTGACGATCAACAGGGTCTGGCCGATCTGGTTGAGGTCGATCAGCAGATCCATCACCTGCTCGCCCGACCGGCTGTCGAGGGCGCCGGTCGGCTCGTCGGCAAGCAACAGGGCCGGGCGGTTCATCAACGCCCGTGCGACGGCGACCCGTTGCCGCTCTCCGCCGCTCAGCGTCGCCGGATAGTTGTTCCGGCGCTTGGCGACACCGAGTTCGTCCAGGAGCTCCAGGGCACGGCGGCGCGCCTGCCGGGCCGAGGTGCCGGTCAGCTGCGCGGCCAGCGCCACATTGTCCAGTACAGGCAGATCGTCGATGAGGTTGAAGAACTGGAAGATCATGCCGACGTTCCGCCGCCGGAACAGCGCCAAGCCGGTCTCGTTCAGTTTCCCGAGGTCATGACCCTGCACCTCGACTGTGCCCGAGGTCGGCCGGTCCAGGCCGGCCACCATGTTGAGCAAGGTGGACTTGCCGCAGCCGGAGGGGCCCATCACGGCAACCGCGTCGCCCGCCCTGATCTCCAGCGACAGGCCGTCCAGGGCCTTCGCGTCGCCGTACTCCTTGTGCACGCCGTCCAGCCGTACCACCACTTGCCGGGCACTGTCGTGATCAGTTGTCATGGCTCGAACCTAGGACGGAGTCCGCGGACGGGGCGTCACTCCCCGGATGTATCCGTCCGGGCACGTCATCCCGGGGATGTACGGAGCTGCATCCGGGGGCTGATGCGGGGCGTGTCGTGCAGCTGCGAAGATGGTCCGGTGTGGGGATCCGGGACGATGTGGCTGGTCATCGCCCTGGCGGCGGCAGTTGGCGCCGCTGGGTGTCTGTGCGTGGCGGTGGTCCGGGCGCGGCGGCTGCACCAGGCGGCCATCGAGGAGCGTGGCTGGCTGCTGGAGCGGGAGCGCGAGAGCGCGGCGCGGACCGCGGTCGACGCCGAGCGGGCCAGGATCGCCACCGAGCTCCACGACATCGTCAGCCACAACGTGAGCCTCATGGTGGTCCAGGCCGGGGCCGCCCGCGAGGTGCTGGCCACGATGCCGGACGAGGCCGCGGCGGCGATGAGCGCCGTCGAGACCGCCGGACGGAACACGATGACCGAGCTGCGGCACCTGCTCGGCCTGCTCGCCCCCGCGCAGAACGGCGACGACGAGCCCTACGGTATGGACCTGTCACCGCAGCCGAGCTTGAGCCGGCTCAGCCCGCTGATCGACCGGATCGCCTTTGCCGGCCTGCCCGTGGAGATGCGCATCTCGGGTGAGCCGCGCCCCCTGCCGACCGGGATCGATGTCACCGCCTACCGGATCATCCAGGAGGCCCTGACCAATGCCCTCAAACACGGGGACGGAGCGAAAGCCGAGGTGACGGTGCGATACGCGGACCACTACCTGCGAGTCGAGGTGCTGAACAGCGGGCCGAGCATCCTGTCGGGCAACCGGCCAGTGCGGAGGGAGCCGGTCCCGGGCCAGGCAGACGGAACGGGACGCGGGCTGCTCGGCCTGCGGGAGCGGGTCGCCGTCTACGGCGGCGACCTTGACGCCCGCCGCCGCCTCGGCGGCGGCTACCGCGTCCGCGCCCGGATCCCGCTGGACCGGCCATGACGACGCGCACCGAATCCGCCCCTCGCGTCGTGATCGCCGACGACCAGGAGCTGGTCCGCACCGGCTTCCGCCTCATCCTGACCGCCCGCGGCATCGACGTGGTGGGCGAAGCCGGCGACGGAGCCGAGGCCGTGGCCGCCGTGCGGAGGCTGCGGCCCGACGTCGTACTGATGGACATCCGGATGCCCGCCATGGACGGCCTGGAAGCCGCCCGCCGCATACTCGCGCAGGCCCCGGACTGCCGAGTGATCATGCTGACCACCTTCGACCTCGACCACTACGTCTACGCCGCCCTCGCCGCCGGAGCCAGCGGATTCCTACTCAAGGACGTCACCCCCGCGCATCTGGCCGCCGCCGTACGCCTGGTCGACACCGGCGACGCCCTACTCGCACCCTCGATCACCCGCCGCCTGGTGGAGCGCTTCGCCCCCAGCGCCTCCAGAACCGGCTCGGATCTCGCAAAGCTGGCCGTCCACCGAGACCTGGCCGCGCTGACGCCGCGCGAGCGCGAGGTACTGACGCTCATGGGCCGAGGTCTTTCCAATTATGAACTGGCGCGGGAACTGACCCTCAGTGAGGCGACAGTGAAGACCCACGTAGCCCGGATCTTCGCCAAGCTGACCCTGCGCGACCGGGCCCAAGCCGTCGTCCTCGCCTACGAGACAGGACTCGTCTCACCGGGCGAGTCTGCTGACACCGCCAACCCCTGCCGATAGCCAGCAATCTGGAGATCAAGCATGGATCAGCCAGTTTGGTGTCACATGAGGTGACGACCTCAGCCCGGCGCTATGTTCGGAAACGGCCGTCTGCGGAACATGATCAACTGTCAATTCCCGAAAGCGCCTGCACAGGTGAGCTAGTGATTCGCTGTCAAGTACAGGGAACTGCGAACGTGCCGGACGGGCCGAACTCGCCTGCATTACAGTCGAGTTGTCCATGATCGTGTACGTGATGGGGGCTTCCGGATGGCAGAGGAACCGGTGGCCGAGCGCGGGGTGCTGGCGCGCCGACCCAACGGACCCGGGCGAAGGAACTCTCCGCCAGGCCGACCATGATCGCGGCCTGAGAGCATCGAGGCGTGGGCAAGCACAGCCGACCCGGACCGTCGAACCAGCCGTCGCGCGCCGTCCCGCGTGTGGACGCCGACAACCCGTTCGCCGCGTACGACAAGCGGCGCCGCCCGCCGATGGACATCTACCGTCGCCACCGGCCGGTGCACGGCGGCGCCGGTCACCTCCGGCCCGACGAGCCGCGCGTCCTGGAGGAGCGGAGCGGGTCCGCGTACGAGCCGGTAGGCACCGCTCCCAACCTCGCGGCCGCCCAGGAATGGGTGAACGAACTCCGGCTCGGCGACGACCCCACAGCGAGATGACCCAGAGCGAAAAGCATCCCGGTCCGCAGCCGGTGCGATGACTCATCGAACGCCAGCCACCGCAGCACCGACCGGACACATGGCGAACATGTCCGGTACGCAAAGATCCTGGTCAAGACAGCTTCTCGCGAGAGGCGGTCGGAAAATTGGAGATCACCGGCACGTGCCAACTGGCCTGCACATACTTTCTGTCCGAGTCGGGTCCCCGGGCCACGCACGGCACGATGACTCCCGCGGACTGGCGGCAGGTCATCACCGACGCCGCCGCACTCGGCATCCCGCGCGTCCAGCTCATCGGCGGTGAACCGACCGTCCACCCGCAGTGGCGCGACTTCACCGAACACGCGCTCGGCCTCGGGCTCGGCGTTCAGGTCTACTCGAACCTGTTCCACGTCGCGTGGTCATGGTGGGACACGTTCGAGCGGGACAGGGTGACCCTGGCGACCAGCTACTACAGCGACGACGAGGCGTGACCATGGAGTGGGAACAGCACGCGGAGCGGCTCGCGCACCAGGTGACCGACCCCGACTCGCGGTGGCTCGGTCCGGTGGCAGCCGTTCCCCGGCATGAACTGGTACCCCGGTGGTGGGAACGCGACCGGAGCGGAGGCTGGGCCCTGCGCGTGGGCGAGGACGACCCGGACGCATGGCTTGCCGCCGCCTACGCGGACCGGTCCCTGATCACCCGCGTCGGCGCGCTGCACGCTGACCACGCGCAGCCCGACGACCACCCCGAGGGGCGTCCCACTTCGTCGGCGACACTGCCGAGCCTGGTCGTGTCGATGCTGCGGCACGGACGGCTCGGGGACGGGCTCGACCTGCTCGATCTCGGCACCGGCGCGGGCGGACTCACCGCCTACGCCGCCGCACGGCTCGGAAGCGAGCGCGTGACCAGTGTGGACGTGGACCCGTACCTGACGGGCGCGGCGGCGGAACGGCTGGCGCGGCTCGGGCTCCGGCCCCGATTCCTCGCCCTGGACGCCACGGCGGAGATCCCGGGGACGTACGACCGGATCATCGCCACCGTAGGAATGCCCGCCGGCCCGGGACTCCGCCCCGTGCTCGGCGCGCTCCGCGAAGGCGGACGGCTGGCCGCCACCCTTGCCCGGACCACCATGATCCTCACCGGGTGGAAGCAGGCCGACGGCGATGTGGTCGGGCGGATCGAACGGGACTGGGCCGGGTTCATGCTCACCCGGTCCGGCGACGACTACCCACCCGAGCTCGCCGAACTGTTCGCCCACGCCCGGGAAGCGGGCGGGGAGAAGACCAGCACCGGCCGCTATCCCGTGGTGAACGTCGACGAGGCATGGGAGGTCCGGTCCATGCTGGAAGTGACGACACCGGGCGTCGAGACCCGTTACGAGACCAGCGGACGGACCCGCACCGCCTACCTGGCGCACGCCGACGGGTCGTGGGCTCGGGCGTCCGCCGAGTGGACCGGCCCGCCCGAGGTGCGTCAGGGCGGACCGCTCCGGCTGTGGGACACGGTGGAACGCATCCGCACCTGGATGCTCGCCGAGGGCGGACTGCCCCTGTACGGCGCCGACGCGCGGGTGACACCGGACGGAGTGGTCCATCTGTCCCGGGGCCGCTGGCAAGGCACCCTCGGCGCACCGTAAGTCCGCCGCCCCGCCCGCCGTCCGGCGTGTGACCCGGTGACGGGCGGGGCTCCCGCCTCTTCGCGACGGGGTTCGACCGTCTACGTGTCGCCCCCGGCCCCGCGAGCCGTGACGAACGCACCACGCCCGGGAACCCTGTAGACGAGCCCGGCGTCCACCAGGGCGTCGATGGCGCGGCGAATGGTCGGGCGGCTGAGTTTGTACTCACCGGACAGGCGCGTCTCCGCGGTGAGCGCCCGATCGGGCTTCCAGTCGCCGCGTGCGATCCGGGCCCGAAGGATCTCGGCAAGTTGCTCGTACGGCGCATCCGGCGCGTCGCGCTCGATCTGATCGTCTGGCCCGTAGCTCATGCCCAAAACGGTAGCGGTCCGGCCGGACCCGTCACTTTGACAGTCATTGCCAGTCCTTTGCAGCCCTTTACAATCTTGGCTAGTCTCAGAAACACAAGAACCCCCGCGACGGCGGCAACCGTCCGGGGGCATGGCCAACGCTTAAGAGGAGCGTCAACGTGCGCAACCCTATCGCCCGAGCTTTTACGCGGCTGCTGAACGTCCTCCCCTGGACCCCCCGCACCCCCCGCACCCGTCCCGGAAGGCACACCGCCAGGTACTTCGCGGATGCGGCCGGGTCCGTCAGGGCCCCGCTGGTCATCTGTGCCGCGCGGACCCCCGTCCCCGTACATGTGCTCGCCCGGAGCGTCCCGTCGCCGTGGGGGCACCGGGTCCCGCCGTATCTGCGGGAGTGGATCGGGGAGCAGGAGGAGCGGGAGCGGCAGTACGAGCGGCGGGTGGCCGCTGCCGCGGCGGCGCTCGGGGTGGACGTGCCGTTCACGTTCGACGGGTCCGACGTGGCGCGGGTCGGGGTGTCCGCGTGACGGACGGCGACCTGTTCCCCCAGGTGCCGCCGGTGTCCGGCGAGTACTGCTGCCTGTGCGGGCGCTGGACCATCGCCCCGGTGGCCATCGGCTACGGAAGCATGAGCGGAAGCGTCAGCGTCACGCACCACGTGTGCGCCGAGCACGTGCACGCCCGGGGTCCGTGCACCGCCGACCACACCCCGCGCGGCCAGGGCCGATCAGCAGGCCTCGTCCGGCAGGCTCATCGCGACCTCGAAGCTCCCGGCGACCAGGCGGCGCCCGTCGAACACAGGGTCCTCGTCGAGCGTGGCGAGGACGCGGGGGTCACTCGTGGCGGCTGCGGTGCCTCGGTCGCGGACATCCTTCGACGGCCACTCCGTGATGGTCACGACGACCGACTCCAGAGCTGACGCGCCCGCCACGCTCGCGAGCCCCCGCAGTTCCCCCGGACCGTAGGAGAGCCCGTCCGCGTGGAAGTCGTCCTGGCTGACCGGATCGCCCGTCTGCCAGTAGTCGACGATCCTGGTCGCCCCGTACTCGCGGTAGATGTCGGCCATCCGCCGCGAGAAGGCCAGGTAGACGGCCTTGCGGTCACTCGGGACGGGAACGATGGTGATGTCGGCGAACGTCATCCGTACCCCTCGCGTAGGGCGCTTCCGCGGTCGGCGCGCGGTCGGCCGTTCTGAGCGCGGTCAGCTTACCGATCAACGTTCCCACAGGAGTTCCACGAAGCCGCGCGATGCCGACCGGCACCGCCGTCATGTGACCGGACCGGTTGTCGGACAGGACCTGGCGCGGGTGGACGGCGGGACGCCGCGTGCGGGGGAGGGCTCAGGCGTCGGCGGCCCGTTCCGCCGCGCTGCGCTCCACGCAGAACTCGTTGCCCTCGGGGTCCGTGAGTGTGGCCCAGCCCTTGCCGTCCGGCCTGCGGTGGTCCCCGGCCAGGGTCGCGCCGAGGGCCAGGAGACGGTCCACCTCTTCCTCGCGGGTGAGGTCCTGCGGCTGGAGGTCGAGGTGGACCCGGTTCTTGACGGTCCTGGCGTCCGGGACGGTCACGAACAGCAGGCTCACCCCGGTGGCGTCGACCGTGGCCTCCGGGTCGCCGGGGTGGTCGTCGTCGGCGAGGCGCCCGCCGAGGGCCGCGGCCCAGAAGGTGGCGAGCGTGTACGGGTCGGAGGAGTCGATGGTCACATGCCGTACGAGAGAGGTCATCCGGGCACCCTAGGACGGGGTCCGGGGCCCGCGCACCGGGATTTTCCGCGCCCTGCGAGGGGCTAGTCCACGATCCCGTCGGCGATGCGCCGGGCGCGCAGCTCGCGGATCGCCTCGCGGCGGGCGAGCCGGTGCGTGCGCCGGATCTGGGCCTCCTGGTAGCGCCGCTTGTCCCGCTCGCTCTCGGGTGCCACCGGCGGTACGACCCGCGGCTTCCCGTCCGCGTCGACGGCCGCGAAGACCAGGTACGCCGAACCGACCTGCGTCGCCGCGGTCGACTCGTTCCACCGCTCGGCGAGCACCCGCACCCCGACCTCCATCGAGGTCCGGCCCGTCCAGTTGACCTGCGCCTTCACATGGACGAGGTCCCCGACCCTGACCGGCTCCAGGAACACCATCTCGTCCATGGACGCGGTCACCGCGGGCCCGCCCGAGTGGCGTCCGGCGACGGCGCCCGCGGCGTCGTCGACCAGCTTCATGATCACGCCGCCGTGCACCGTCCCCAGGAGGTTGGTGTCGTTGTGGGTCATGATGTGGCTGAGCGTGGTCCGGGAAGCGGAGGTGGGCTTGCCGGGGATGTCGGGAGTGCCGGGATCGCCGGACTCCGTCACGTGGGCCTGATCTGTCATGTCCTCCACCTTATGGCGTGCCGAAGGACCCGGCTCACACGTGCCCGTCACCCCCCGTCGCACGGGCGCCACCGCGCGACCCGGCGCCGTCCGGATTGCATCAGCTCTGCAACAGCGGCGCCCCGAAAATTCCCGCGCCCTGTCAGGGCGCCGCCGCGACCCGGCACACTATGGCCCATGAACGAGTGGCCCGAGGGGCGGAGCGACCGGGGCGGCAGAGGCCGCAACGGTGACGGATATGGTCGCGGCAGTGGCAGCGCGCAGCCCGAGGGCGCCCGCGCGATGCCGCACGTCCAACGCGGCCGGGGCCCCGGCCCGCGTCCGTCGGCGCCACCGCAGCCGCAGGGTGTCCCGCAGCAGCACGGATACGGCCACCAGGGCGCGCCGGGCGGCCAGGGGCAGCAGCAGGACGGCTACGACAGCGGTTACAACACCGGCCAGGTCTACGGTTCCCAGGGCGGTGGCGGCGGTGGTGGCCGGCGCGGCGGCGGGGACGACGGCCGTCTGGGCGGCGGCGCGGCCCGTCCCGCGCCCGACTGGAAGCGCCGTATCAAGATCGGCTCGATCGCGCTGGCCGTGACGCTGCTCGCGGTCTCCGTCGGTACGTACTTCTGGGCCGACTCCAAGCTCAACCGCGAGGTCGACCTGTCCAAGGTCATCGAGCGCCCCCGTGACGGCGACGGCACCAACTACCTGATCGTCGGCTCCGACAGCCGCGAGGGCATGTCCGCCGAGGAGAAGAAGAAGCTCCACACCGGCTCCGCCGGCGGCAAGCGCACCGACTCCATGATGATCCTGCACGTCGGCGACAGCGGGAACGCGATGATCTCGCTGCCCCGCGACTCCGACGTCGAGATCCCCTCCTTCGTCGGCTCCGACTCCGGCAAGACGTTCCAGGGCACCGGCCGCCGCGTCAAGCTCAACGCCGCGTACGCCGAGGACGGCCCCGAACTCCTCGTCCGCACCGTCGAGCACAACACCGGGCTGCGCATCGACCACTACGCGGAGATCGGCTTCGGCGGCTTCGCGAAGATCGTCGACGCGGTCGGCGGCGTCGAGATGAAGCTCGACAAGGGCTTCAAGGACAAGTACTCCGGCGCCGACTTCAAGGCCGGCACCCAGACCCTCGACGGCCAGCAGGCCCTCGCCTTCGTCCGTACCCGCTACGCCCTCGCGGGCAGCGACCTCGACCGGACGAAGAACCAGCAGAAGTTCCTGTCCGCGCTCGCGAGCCAGACCGCGACACCGTCCACGGTCCTCAACCCGTTCAAGCTGTACCCGACGATGGGCGCCGGTCTCGACACCCTCATCGTGGACGAGGACATGGGGCTGTTCGACCTCAGCGAGATGTTCTGGGGGATGAAGGGTGTCACCGGCGGCGAAGGCGTCTCCATGAACATCCCGACCTCGGGCTCCCGGGGCAGCAACCTCGTCTGGGACCGGGCGAAGATCAAGACCCTGGTCGACCAGATGAACAACGGCGACAAGATCACCGTCAAGAGCGGCTGACCCGCCACCGTACGCGCGTGAGGGGCGGGCACCCGGCCGGGTGCCCGCCCCTCACGTCATGTCCCGTCATGTCCCGCCCGGCCCGCCCGCACGCGCGCGGGAACCGCTACCTGCCTACCCGCCGCACAGCACCTCGTCGCCGGACACCGCGCCGAACTCCCCGGACTCCGCCGGGACCGCCGCCCGGACCCGGGTGACCCCCTCGTACCCGCTCCCCGCGACCACCCGCATCACCGGCCCGCGCCCGCGCTGCTCCCGCAGCTCGCTGCCCGGCAGGGCCGCCGCCAGGGACTTCGCCGACCGGTCCCAGCGCGGGTCGTGGAAGATCAGCGTGCGGGTGACCGTACGGTCCGCCGCGTTCATGGGGACGCCCGTCGTACGGAAGCCCGTCCCGCGCAGCGCCGCGTCGACCTTCCCGCCGAGCCCCGCGGCGGCCGTGCCGTTCTCCACCTGGACCCGGATCTGGTCGGGGGCCACCGGCACCTCCACCGCCGCCGGGCGCTTCTTGCGGACGGTCAGCGGCTTGTCGTCCCGCAGCGCCTGGAACAGCCGCTTCGCCTTGCGGTCGTCCCACTTCACCGTGGACCCGAGGCCCTTGACCTGATGGCTCGGATTGCCGACCGGCACCGTCGTGAACTCCGACGACGACGGCGAGAACCCCTTCATCGCCCGCCCCAGGGCCAGCATCTCGTCCGTACCGAAGTCCCGGGACGCCCGTACCGACCCCAGCGAGGTCTGCGCCAGCTCACGGAACCGCACCGGGTTCAGCAGCACCCCCGACGAGGTCGCCTTGGCGATCAGCGCGGCCATGAACGTCTGCTGCCGCTGCATCCGCCCCAGGTCGGCGGCGCCGTCGATATGACGCGACCGCACGTACTGGAGCGCCTGGCCGCCGTTCAGATCATGCGGTCCGGCCGCCAGGTCGAGACCCGTGTACGCGTCCTTCATCGGCTTCTCCGTGCAGATCCGGACCCCGCCGACCACGTCCACCGTCCGCATGAAGCTGGTGAAGTCGACCTCCAGATAGTGATCGATCTTCACCCCCGTCATATGCTCCACGGTCCGCACCGTGAGCTGCGGCCCGCCCTCCGCGTACGCCGCGTTCAGCTTCACCGGGTGCGGGGCGTGCTTGCGGCCCGTCGTCCGGTCGGCATGCCCGGGGATCTCCGCGTACGAGTCCCTCGGCAGGCTCACCACACTGGCCCGGCCCCGGTCCGCCGAGATGTGCACGATCATGATGGTGTCCGTGCAGCGGCAGGGCTCGCCGCCCAGCCGGTACTTCGCCCGCTCGGCCGGGGTGATCCGGTCCCGGCCGTCCGTGCCGACGAGCAGCATCGTCGTGCCGTTCCCGGCGCGCGGCCGGTTCTTCATGTCCTTGAACGGGTCGACCCGTTCGATCCCGCTGTCGATGCCCGTCATCAGCGTGTGCCCGATGCCCGCCGCCGCGAGCACCGACACCGACAGGGTCGTCACGATCCGCCGCGCCCAGCGCGGACGCCCGCGTCCCCGGGGCGCCGCGGGCGCGGAACCCCGGCCGTGCGGGGGCCCCGCCGGGCGCCGCGGACGGGAGGACGGACGGGGCGGTGGGGGCACGTGGGGAACACCTTCGCGGTACGGGCGCGGGCTCGACGCTACGGGGCCCGGGGCCGCACCCGCGCGGGAACGGCCGAGGGGCCTGGACGACGGTACGTCCATAGGAAATGCTGCCCGCGTGACCGGCCGGACGGCGCGCGACCGTGTCCCCCGTTCGCGGTAACGTGAGCGGCGATGAACGCGACGCCCGCCCCGAAGCTTCCCCCCGTCTCCGTGATCATGCCGGTCCTCAACGAGGAACGTCATCTGCGCGGTGCCGTCCACGCGATCCTCGCCCAGGAGTACGCGGGCGAGATGGAGGTGGTGATCGCGATCGGCCCGTCCACGGACCGCACCGACGAGATCGCCGCCGAACTGGTCCGCGAGGACCCGCGCGTGCACACCGTGCCGAACCCGACGGGCCGTACCCCCGCCGCGCTGAACGCCGCGATCAAGGCGTCCCGGCATCCGATCGTTGTCCGGGTCGACGGGCACGGGATGCTGTCGCCCGACTACATCGCCACGGCCGTACGGCTGCTGGAGGAGACCGGCGCGCAGAACGTCGGCGGGATCATGCACGCCGAGGGCGAGAACGACTGGGAGCACGCGGTCGCCGCGGCGATGACCTCCCGGATCGGCGTCGGCAACGCGGCGTTCCACACCGGCGGACAGGCCGGGCCCGCCGAGACGGTGTACCTCGGGGTGTTCCGGCGCGAGGCCCTCGAACAACAGGGCGGGTACAACGAGGAGTTCATCCGGGCCCAGGACTGGGAGCTGAACTTCCGTATCCGTGAGGCGGGCGGGCTGATCTGGTTCTCGCCCGAGCTGCGGGTGTCCTACCGGCCGCGGCCCAGTGTCCGTGCGCTGGCCAAGCAGTACAAGGACTACGGGCGTTGGCGGCACGTCGTCGCCCGCTACCACCAGGGCTCCATCAACCCGCGCTACCTCGC
This sequence comes from Streptomyces uncialis, assembly GCF_001905345.1. Taxonomy (GTDB): domain Bacteria; phylum Actinomycetota; class Actinomycetes; order Streptomycetales; family Streptomycetaceae; genus Streptomyces; species Streptomyces uncialis. The sequence continues at coordinate 33,878 of NZ_LFBV01000008.1, read as the reverse complement.
GCCGCCGGTCGCGGTCTGCGCGATCGCCGCGGGTCTGGTGCTGGGGGTGGCCGTCACCCCGCTGGCGTTCGTCGTGCCCGGGGGGTACGTCGCGGCGATAGCCGCGGGGTCGCTGCCCGCGGGGCGGGGGATGCCGCTGGGGGCGCGGGTGCGGATTCCTGTGGCGCTGGCGACGATGCACATGTCGTGGGGCTGGGGCTTCCTCACGAGTCCGCGTGCGCTGGCCAAACGGGTCATCGCGAGTCGCCTTCGCTCGCGCCGCTGAGGTTCCTCGGCTGGACGCACTTGTCCCCGCGGGTCGCCTTCGCTCGGGCCTCTGGGGTTCCCCACCTGGGCGTACTTGTTCCCGTGCGGGTCGTTCGTGGGTGCGCAGTTCCCCGCGCCCCTGGATGCTGCCCCCTTGCGGTCGCTCTTCGGGTGCGGGTCCGCCCTCGTCTTTTGCGCAGTTCCCCGCGCCCCTTTGGGGGCGCCCCGTTCCCGTAGTCCTTCGGGTGCGGAAGCCCCCTCCTCGCGCAGACGCAGGGCTGCGGGAGGGGGTGGGCGGGAATCTCTGCCCGCAGACTCCGATGCTCTTCAGTCGGGTAACGACACGTCGTACCGAGCGTGTCGGATCGAGGACGGAGAATCCCGACCGGCACCGACCCGAAGAACCGACAGAACGCGCCCCAAAGGGGCGCGGGGAACTGCGCGAAGCCCACGAGCGACGGCACAGGAACGAAGTGCGTCCCGCCGGACAGACCTGGGAAGCGCAAGCGAAGGCGATGCCCCGAGGTCAGTACGTAAACGCGGGGTTGACCTCCATGCAGGCGTCCTCGTCCGCCCCGTTCAGGAGGTCCGCCGACTCCGGCGTCCCCTCGTCCTCGGGCGAACCCGAACCCCCGCCGTACGCCGCGCCCTCACGCCAGTCCGCCCCGACGACGAGTGTCACCCCGGAGACATCCGTCGACCGCTTCACCGCGGACAGCGGAATCCCCATCAGCTCGGCCACCCGCCGCGCGTCCCCCTCCAGATCCACACTGGGGTACGAGATCACCGTCCGCGCCTCGGTCACCGCGGCCTGGGTGTCGGCCACGGCGTGGGCCAGCCCCTTGCCCACGAGGAGCTGCGCGACGGTGGACGCCCGCCCCCGGGCCGGCGCGAGCACGTCCGTCCGGGTCCCGTTGACGACCTGTACGGGGATCTCCGCGTCGTCCGCCGCCGCGTCCGCGGACTTCTTCGGCGCCGCGGCCCGCTTCTTCTTGTCCTTGCCGTCGAGCGCGACATCGTCCCGTATCAGCCGGAACAACTGCTCCGCGTCCCCCGGCTTGGGCACCACCCGCGCACCGAGGTAGTCGAACGGCATGGTCGTCATGGTGATCCGGTCCGGCGGGACCTTGCGCAGCTCGTTGCCGAGGTCGTACAGCTTCATCACGGTGTCGAGCCCCCGGTCGACGGTGAGCGAACGGGTCGCGGTCTCCGCGAGACCCCGCAGCTTGCCGGGGTTGCTGAGCGTCGCGTTCTCCCGCATCTCCCGCACCATCGAGCTCATGTACATGTGCTGGGCCTTGGCCCGCCCTATGTCGCTGCCGTCCCCGAACCCGTACCGGGTGCGCAGCCACTGGAGGGCCTGTTCGCCCTTGACGGAGTGGGTGCCCTTGGGGAGCTTGAGGCCGGAGCCCTTGTCGTCGTTCGTGTGGGAGTAGATGTCGCGGTCCACGCACACCGGCACCCCGCCGATCGCGTCGGCCATCGAGACCACCCCCGCGAAGTCGACCTGCACGAAGTGGTTGATGTGGACGTCGGTGAGCTTCTCCCAGGTCGCGACGGTGCAGCCCGCGCCACCGCGGCCCAGCGACTGATTGGTCATCAGCCGCCCGCTGCTCGCCGGGTACACCTTGCCGGTGTCGGGGTCGGTGCACTTGGGGATCTCGATGAGCGTGTCACGGGGCATGCTGACCACCGACATGTTGCTGCGGTCCGCCGAGAGGTGGATCAGCATCTGCACATCGGCCAGCGGGGCCGCGCCGACACTGTCGGTGGAGCCGCCGAGCTTCAGGTTCTCCTTGGTGTTCCGGCTGTCCGAGCCGATGACCAGGATGTTCAGCGGGGTCTGGCCCGCCGCGTTCGGGGTGGGCCTGGGCGCCTTGTGCTCACCGATGTTGAGCTCGCCCTTTTTGATGTTGCCGTTCAGATGGCGGTAGTAGAGGTACCCGGCGCCGGCCGTGCCGAGTATGACGAACGCGAGCACCATCGCCGACCAGCGCAGTATCCGCCGTCTGCGGCGCGGGACACGCCCGCCGGGTCCACCGGCCCCGCCGCGTCCGCCGCCGCCGGGACCCCCGCGTCCGGCGGGGGCCGGTCGGGAGCGCTCCCCCGGACGGGTGCGGTCCTTGGTCCTCGTACGGCCCGGGGGAGTGCGGGTGGCCGCGGTGCGGGTCCGGCCGGGCGGGGTCTCCTGCGCCGCGAGCGCGGCGGCGCTGCCGCCGGTGGTCCCGGAGTCCCGGGCGCCCGCCCGCGCCCCGTCCGTAGCGGTGTCCGCCGCCGCGGGGACACCCGTACCGTCGTTCCCGGCGCCGCCGTCCTCCTCGTCCGCGAGGTCCGTGCCGCTCGGGGCGGGCGGGCCGCTACGACGGACGGGTGGCCGGGAATCCTCCCCGCGCATCCCACTTCGCCCCATCAGCAACCCCTCCCAGCACACCGCCGAAGTACTCAAGTTGCCCCGTTAGACGCCCGGGACACGCAAAGGGTTACTCCGAGCAGACCGCCTTGTCCGCTTCGACCTTCTGGATGCCCTCCGGCGCCTTCGTCGGAGCGTTGACCGGTACCCCCGCGCCCTTGAAGTCCTTGCCGAGCGTCAGCACGATCGCGGGCAGGCCCTGCGCGTTCTCCTCGCTCTCGCCCGGCTTCATCGCGGACGCGGGCAGACCCATGACCTCCGCCAGCCTGCGGGCCTGATCGGCCTGGTCAGGGGCGTAGGCGAGCTGGGTCTTGGCGACCTCGGCCGGTGCGTTGCCGAGCTGGGTGGACTTGAGCACGCCCTCATTGTTCTGGAGCCAGGTGAGAGTTTCCTGAGCGGAGCCCGCGGGGGCGCCGCCGTTGTAGACGTTCACCCGGACCTCGGCGGGGTCGGACTTCGGCCCTTCGAGGAGTTTCGCCTGGGCGGCCTTCGCCTTCTTCGCGTCGGCCTTCTCCTGCTGCTTGACCTCGGTCAGCGACACATCGTCGCGGATCATCGCGAACAGCGGTTCGGCCTTGACGGGTTCGACGACGACGGTCGTCGGCACCTCCTCGGCCGGGTTGTCCTCGACGGGGAGCGTGGTGAAGGTGATGTTCTTCGGGTTCACCTTCTTCATCTCCAGCCCCACGTCCTTGAGCTTGTTGATGCTGCCGATCCCCGTGTCGACCTCCAGCGCCTTCGTCGCCGCCTCGGCGAGGTCGAGCATCTTGGTCGGGCTGGACAGCGTCGAGTCGGACTTCAGCTTGCGCATCAGCGAACCGAGGAACTGCTGCTGCACCTGGATGCGGTCGAGGTCGCTGCGGTTGCCGAAGCTGTCGCGGGTGCGGACGAACGCGAGCGCCTGCTCGCCCTCGATGGTGTGCTTGCCCGCGGAGAGCTTCAGATGCGACTTGGGGTCGTCGATGTCCTTGGCGACACAGACCTCGACGCCGCCCACCGCGCTCGTCAGCGTCTTCACCGCGTCGAAGTCGGCCAGCATGAAGTGGTCGACCTGCACCCCGGTCAGCTCCGTGACCGTCCGCATCGCACAGCCCGCGTCCCGGCCGCCCTGGCCGAGGCTGGTGTTGAAACGCACCTGGACCGAACCGGGAACCACCTTGGTGGAGCCGTCCGACTGCTTCGTCGGGCAGTCGGGGATGTCCGTGATGAGGTCCCGGGGGATGCTCATGACCGTCGCGTTCGAGCGGTCCTTGGACACATGCAGCAGCAAGGTCGTGTCGGCGTGACCGGCGCTGTTCTTGTCGCCGTAGCCGCCGTTCCCCTCACCGGTCCGCTTGTCGGTGCCGATCACCAGGATGTTCACGGCCTTGTCCTTGCTGAACCCCTTGGCGCCCGCGCTGCCGACATCGGTGGTCTTGATGTTGCTGTTCAGATGCTCCAGATACAGATACGCGGAGGTGCCCGCGCCGACCAGGACCACGGCGAGCGCGCCACTGCCCCAGATCAGCACCCGCTTGCCCCGGGACTTCTTCGGCGGCCTCTTGCGCGCCGCCTTGCCCCGGCGGCGGTCCGGCGGCTCCGGCGGCGCGGCCCGGCGCCTGCGCTGACCGGGAAGATCACGGGTGCCGGACTCGTCACGGGACGGCGCGGAGGAACGGGAGCGGGACCCCGGCTGCCCGGGGCGCTCGCCCCTGGACGCACGGCGGCCCGCGGGGTCGGAGGGCTGCCGGGGCCCGGGCGCGCGTGCGGCCCCCGGCCGGGGAGCCCGACGCGGGGTCGGCACACTCGACTGCTCCGGGGAACTGTCGAGCCGAAGCTCGTAGTCACCGGTCTCTGGATTCAGTACCCACTGGTCTGCGGGGTCGATGTCGTCCCCCCGCCCATGGCCTTGCGCGTCCACGGTTGTATGCGTCCTCCGTAAGGGCCCAGCGCAGCGCCTTCCCCCCTCGAAGGCACGCAGTGGATCAGTCACTCAGTGCACGACCATGCGACGGCCGCCCGCACCGGGATCGCTCACACTATCCGCCCAGTTGGGCGCACAGCGAGGACGGTGACACATTCCACGTCCATACAACCGGGCAATATGGAGCATTTCTTCGGCCGTTGATCCGGTTCCCGCATGTGTGTTTGCTCCCAGGCTGTCCGGATGTGGCCGTGGCACACTCGCGCTCGCGCGACGGCTGGGACATCTGGGACGGACGGCGCCACGGGTCGGCCGGGCCCGGCCCCGGACCCGGCCGGCCCCTGAGATCCACCCCGCCGCACCCGTCGGCACTCAGTGCCGTGACCGGCTGGTCGTGGCGGTACGGGACGTGGCCGGTGGGGCGGTGGCGGTCGCGGTGGTGCTGGACGGTACGGGGTCGGCGGGGTCGCGGCGGTGCCGGACGGGGCGGCCGGTCGTGGCGCTACCGGACGGGTGCGGCGGGCGTGGCGGGTCGTGGATGTGGCGTGGTCGGGGCGCGGCGCTGCCGGAGGGGCGTGGCGGGTCGTCGTGGTCCGGGCGGTACGGGGTCAGCGGGCCGTGGCCGTCACATGTTCGGTCTCGACGCGCTTCGCCAGCGCGTCGTCGTCGAGATCCCCGGAGTTGCGGCACAGCACCACGGAACCCCCGGCGGCCAGCGGCCCGTACAGTCCCGCCGCGAGCCCGTCCCAGGTGTCGTACCCGAGCAGCGACATCACCCGGGCGCCGGGGCCGACGATCCCGAGCCGCTCCGCGTCCGCCACCGCCCGCGCCACGACCTCCGCGCCGGAGTACTCCGCTCCCGCCACGATCAGCGCCGCCTCGTCCGGGTCGACTGGGGCGAAGGGGGTGAACCGGTCACCCTGTGAGGGCACCTCGACCGCGTAGTCGGCGAACCCCTCGGGGGCCACCGGGAATCTGCCGCCCAGCGGGCGCAGCGCCAGCGCCACCCGTTCGCCGCCGCACGCGCGGGCCGCGTCCAGCGCGTCCGGACCGGCCACCACGGCGTCGGCGCGGCCCGCCGCGCCGCCGACATCGGCGACCGCTCCCACGGACGAGCAGGCCAGCAGCCACACCGCGGTCTGCCAGTGGGCGGGCAGCAGCAGCGCGACCCGGTCGCCGGGCTCCACGTTCAGCTCGCCCTGGAGCAGGTTCGCGGTCTTGGCCACCCAATTGGCGAAGGTGGCCACCGACAATTCGACCCGTTCCCCGGTCGCGTCGTCGTAGAAGGTCACCAGCGGTCGGGACGGGTCCGCGGCAAGCGCGGATCGCAGCAGGTCGGCGGGGGTGCGATCGGAGGCGTTCACGCGCGACAGGCTACGCGCCCCGGAGGGGGGACGCGTCCGCCCGGGGGAGCGGCCACAGGTCCGGGCGGGGGAACGGGCCGACCCGCGCGGGTGGACAAGCGGTCGCGGGCAGACGGTTCGTCAGTTCTCCGATGGACAGATAAGAGTGCTTATGTCAAAGATGAGGCGTATGCGTGGATTCCTAGCTTCCTCGGTCGGCGTCACCTGCGCGATCGCACTGGCCCTCCCGCTCGCCCTGCCCGCCGCGGCGCGGTCCGCGCCGCACCCGGACCCCGCCCCACCGGACACCCCCGCCGCCCCCGCCGCACCGGCCCGTCCCGCGACCCCGGCCCGCCCTGCCGCCCCTTCTCCTCCCGTACCGCCGGGCGGCACCCAGTCCCTCGCGCTCGCTCCCCGCCCCGCCGACCGGGTGCGGCCGCCCGGCACCCCGGAGCAGGGTCTCGCCCCGCGCGGTGTCCGCCCCTTCTCCCTGGTCGGCGTGGTCTGGGAGGACGCCGCGGCGCAGCTCGACGGCCGGGTGCAGGTCCGTACCCGCGCCACCGGCACCGCCGACTGGTCCGGCTGGCAGGACCTCGACGTCCACCAGGGCGACCACGGCGCCGACCCCGGTTCCGACGAGGCCCGTCCCGGCCGCGTCCGGGGCGCCACCGCCCCGCTGTGGGTCGGCGACTCGGACGGGGTGGAGGCCAGGGTCACCGGCCACCCGTCCGGCGACCGCACCCACCCCGGCCGTACGTCCCCCGGCCGCGACCGCGCCGCCGCGCTGCCCCGGGGCCTGCGCCTGGAACTGGTCGACCCGGGCCCCGAACCAGGGTCCGAGTCCGGGTCCGGGGTCGATTCCGAGTCCGACCCCGCGCCCCGGGCCGGTGCCGCATCCAGGGTCGGCGCCGCGACCCGGGCCGTGGCCGCCGAGCCGCCCCGCGCCCGCGTGGCCGCCCCCGCCAAGCGCTACATCGGCCCCCGCCCCGGGATCGTCAGCCGGAAGAAGTGGGGCGCCGACGAGGGCCTGCGGGACCGGGGCTTCGTGTACACCACGTCCGTCAAGGCGGCCTTCGTCCACCACAGCGCCACCGGCAACAACTACCGCTGCTCCCAGTCGCCTTCGGTCATCCGCGGTATCTACCGCTACCACGTGCGGAGCAGCGGCTGGCGGGACCTCGGCTACAACTTCCTCATCGACAAGTGCGGCACCGTCTACGAAGGGCGGGCCGGGGGGGTGACCAAGGCGGTCCTCGGGGCCCACACCCTCGGCTTCAACGCGAAGACCATGGGCATCGCGGTGCTCGGCTCCTACGGACGGACCAAGGTGCCCTCCGCCGCCGTCAAGGCGATCGCCAAGCTCACGGCCTGGAAGCTGGGGCTGTACGGAGCCAATCCGAGGGGCAAGACATATCTGACGTCGGGCGGTGGCAATCTGTACCGAAAGGGAAAGAAGGTTCGGCTCCATGTGATCTCCGGGCACCGTGACGGCTTCAACACGGCGTGCCCGGGAGCCCGCCTCTACAGCAAGCTCGGCACCGCCCGCAGTACCTCGGCCCGACTGCAAGGACGCTGATCACGCAACCGTCAGGCCCCTGACCGCGTCTGCCGGGCGAGCGGTCCGCACACACCGGCCGGCCGGAGACGAGTCCGGCCGGCCCCGGCAGAAGGCAGGGACGAGACAGGTGACAGAAGCGATTCTCCTGGTCGGTGGCAAGGGCACCAGACTCCGTCCGCTCACGGTCAACACCCCCAAGCCGATGGTCCCCGCGGCCGGGGTGCCGTTCCTGACCCACCAGCTGGCCAGGGCGAGGGCCGCGGGCATCGACCACATCGTGCTCGCCACGTCCTACCTCGCGGAGGTCTTCGAGCCGTACTTCGGCGACGGCTCCGCGCTGGGGCTGCGGCTGGAGTACGTCACCGAACGCGAGCCGCTCGGCACCGGCGGGGCCATCCGCAACGCCGCCTCCCGGCTGGCCGCCGGGCCCGACGACCCGGTTGTCGTCTTCAACGGCGACATCCTCACCGGGCTCGACATCCGCGCGCTGATCGCCGCGCACGGGACGAGCGGCGCGGACATCTCCCTGCACCTCACGAAGGTCGCGGACCCGCGGGCGTACGGGCTCGTGCCCACGGACCCGACGGGCCGGGTGACCGCGTTCCTGGAGAAGCCGCAGACCCCCGAGGAGATCGTCACCGACCAGATCAACGCGGGGGCGTACGTCTTCCGCCGGTCGGTCATCGACACCATCCCGGCCGGGCGCCCGGTCTCCGTGGAGCGCGAGACGTTTCCCGGCCTGCTGTCGTCCGGCGCCCATCTCCAGGGCATGGTCGACTCGACGTACTGGCTGGACCTCGGCACCCCGGCGGCGTTCGTACGGGGTTCCGCGGACCTGGTCCTCGGGCGGGTGCCGTCCCCGGCGGTGCCCGGCCGCTGCGGGGACCGGCTGGTGCTGCCCACGGCGCAGGTCGCGTCGGACGCGAAGCTGAGCGGCGGGACAGTGATCGGGCACGGGGCGCGGGTGGGCGCGGGGGCGCGGATCACCGGCAGTACGGTGCTGTCCGGGGCCGTCATCGCGCCGGGGACGGTGATCACCGACTCGATGATCGGGGCGCGGGCGCGGATCGGGGCGCGGACGACGCTGCGGGACACGGTGGTGGGGGACGACGCGCGGGTCGGTGCCGACAACGAGTTGCGGGACGGGGCCCGGGTCTGGTGCGGCGCGGCGCTCCCGGCGGGCGCCCTCCGCTTCTCCCCTGACCGGTAGCCCGTAGCGGTTGCCGCTTGCTGTCGCTCCTCGGGTGCGGGCCTGTTCTCGGTCTGTCCGGGTGGGCGTACTTGTCCCTGTGCGGGTCGCTCGGTGGGTGCGCAGTTCCCCGCGCCCCTTTGGGGCGCGTCCTGTCTGTTCTTCGGGTCGGTGCCGGTCGGGATTCTCCGTCCTCGCTCCAACGCGCTCGGTACGACGTACCCGTACCCGACTGAAGAGCATCGGAGTCTGCGGGCAGAGATTCCCGCCCACCCCCTCCCGTAGCCATGCGACTCCGCGAGGAGGGTGGTTCCGCAGACGACGGACAACATGATGGGGCGCCCCCATAGGGGCGCGGGGAACTGCGCAAAAGACGAGAGCAGACCCGCACCCGAAGAGCGACCGCAATGGGGCACCCCCCAGGGGCGCGGGGAACTGCGCACCCCCGGACGTACCCGCACTGGAAGCAGGTACGTCCAGGTGGGGAACCCCAGAAGCGCCAGTGAAGGCGACCCGCGGGGAACTGCGCGAGCAACCAAGGACCACCCGCACCCGAACGGGAACCGCAAGGGGCGCAACCCAAGGGGCGCGGGGAACTGCGCAATACGAGGACGGCCCCGCACCCGAAGAGCGACCGCAATGGGGCAGCATCCAGGGGCGCGGGGAACTGCGCACCCCCGGACGTACCCGCACAGGAAGCAGGTACGTCCAGGTGGGGAACCCCAGAAGCGCCAGCGAAGGCGACCCGCGGGGAACTGCGCGAGCAACCAAGAACCACCCGCACCCGAACGGGAACCGCAAGGGGCGCGACCTAAGGGGCGCGGGGAACTGCGCAAAACGAGGACGGCCCCGCACCCGACGGACAACGGACCCGGGGGCAGCATCCAGGGGCGCGGGGAACTGCGCACCCCCGGACGTACCCGCACGGGAACAAGTACGTCCAGGTGTGGAACCCCAGAAGCGCCAGCGAAGGCGACCCGCACAGGAAACCTCGGAAGCGCAAGCGAAGGCGACCCGCCGGACCGGAGGGGTCAGAGGAGGCCGATGTCGGTGCGGGGCATCTTCGGGTGGCGCCGGGCCGGGGCCACCCCGGACAGCAGGATCAGCCGACAGGCCCTGTGCCGCTGCCCGGCGTAAGGCGCCAACAGCTCCAGCATGCCGTCGTCGTCCACGTCCCGGTCCCCCGCGAGGGCGTACCCCACGACCCCGGGAAGGTGCAGGTCCCCGACCGTCACACAGTCCGCCGCCCCATGACTGCGCTGCACGACCTCCGCCGAGGTCCAGGGCCCGACCCCCGCGACGAGCTCCAGCCGGGCCCGCGCGGCCTCGGGCGCCAGCCCGGAGGCCTGCTCCAGCCGCCCGGCCACCCGCACGGCCCGCAGCACGGTCGCGGCCCGCTTGTCGTCGACCCCGGCGCGGTGCCACTCCCAGGACGGCACCAGTACCCAGTCCCGCGCGCGGGGCATCACATGCAGCGACGGCACCCGCCGCCCGTCCGCCGCGGGCCCGGGCGCGACCTCCCCGAACCTGCGGACCAGCCGCCGCCACGCCCGGTACGCCTCGTCGGCGGTGACCTTCTGCTCCAGCACGGACGGGATCAGCGACTCCATGACCAGCCCGGTCCGGGTCAGCCGCAGTCCGGGCCGCCGCCGCCAGGTGTGCGCGACGACCCGGTGCCGGGGCACGAACTCGTCGGGCCGGTCCGCCCCGCCCAGCAGCTCCGGCAGCCGGTCCAGCAGCCACTCACCGCCGGGCCCCCACGCGATGCCCTCGACGTCCCCGTCCCGCGGGGCCACCCGCAGGGTGCCCGGTCCGGCGGGCGTCCGGCAGGCCCGCCACACGGACCCGTCGGGCATCGCGCGGAACGTGGGGTCACCGGGCCCGCGCCGCAGCGGCCCGAGCACGAGTCCCGGATCGACCGGTCCGGGCGGCGCCCACACCCGGGTACGTCCCGTGTCGTCCGCGTTCCGGCGGGGGCCCGACCCGGCGACAGGTGCGGGTACGCCGGGGTGCCCGCCGCGCACGGTCGTGCGCGTCGGTCGCGGTGCGTACCGTCCAGCCATGGGGTCAGATCCGTATCCGGGGGTCAGGGGCCGCGGGCCGGCCGGGAGGGGCCCCGCGCGCGTGGGTACGCCGCGGCGCCCGCCCCTTCACCGTACGTCGATGAACGCGTCGGCCTCCCGCGCGGGCCGTGGCCGGGGCTCCTCGGCGGGGTGCCCCACGGCGACCGCGCCCATGGGGTCCCAGTCGGCGGGCAGCCCGAGGACCTCCCGGACGACCTCGCGGCAGAACATCGTGGACGACACCCACGCGGAGCCCAGCCGCTCACCGGCCAGCGCGACGAGGAGGTTCTGCACCCCGGCGCCCATGGCGACGACGAACATCTCCCGCTCGGCCGCGTCCCGCCGGGCGTGCCCGTAGTGGTGCGCGCCGTCGGTCACCAGGCAGGGCACCACCAGATAGGGCGCGTTGCGCAGGACGTCGCCCCGGCGGACCCGTTTGGCGATGGACTCCTCCGGCTTGCCGTCCGCCCGCAGATCCGCGATCCAGGCGTCCCGCATGGCGTCGAGCAGCGCGGTACGGGACGCGGCGCTCTCCAGCAGCACGAACCGCCAGGGCGTGGTGTGGTGCGGCGCGGGCGCGGTGACGGCGGCGGCGACCGCGCGGCGTACCGCTCCGGGGTCGACGGGCTCGTCGGTGAACGCGCGGATGGTGCGCCGCTGGGTGACGGCCTCGCGGACCGCTTCGGAGGTCCCCAGCCGGAACATGTCGTCGTACGCGGGACGGATCAGTTCCCGGGCGTCCGGTCCCGGACCGGTGACGTCGGCGCCGGTCACGGTGTGCGGCAGCCCCCGCACCACGGCGACGGGCAGTCCCGCGGTCTTGCCCTTGACGAGGTCACCGGCGGCGGCGAGTTCGTCGGCGGTGGCGACGACGGTGGCGCTCAGCGGATTGCCGTGGCTGTCGGTGCCGCCCCGCAGATCGTCCAGCACCTGGACGCCCGCCGCGCCGATGGCGATGTCGGTGAGGCCGTTGCGCCAGGGGCGCCCGGCGGTGTCGGTGACGAGGACGCCCACGGTGACCCCGAGGAGGTCCCGCAGCCCGTCCCGGACGGCCCGCGCGGACGCGTCGGAGTCCTCGGGCAGCAGCAGCACCGTCCCGGCGGGGGTGTTCGACGCGTCGACCCCGGCGGCGGCCATCACCAGGCCCTGCCGGTTCTCGACGATCCGCAGCGGGCCGCGGCGCGCGATCACGCGTACGGTCTCCGCGTCTATGGCGCTCTCGCGGTCGGCGGCGTCGAGCACCCGGCCCTCCGCCTTGGAGACGATCTTCGAGGTGACCAGGACGACATCGCCGTCGGCCAACGCGGGCTCGGCGGCGGCGATCAGCTTCGCCAGGTCGTCCCCGGCGGTCACCTCGCCGATGCCGGGCACCGCCCACACCCGGAAGCCGTCCCGCGGCTGTGCGGTGCTCACGCGCGGACCTCTTCCGCCAGTGCCAGCGCCTCGCGCGCCATCCGCGCGGTGGCGTCGATGTCCGTCATCAGCAGGGGGACCGCGCGGCAGCGGATACCGGCGGCCTCCACGCGCGCGACGGAGCCCTCGTCCACGGTGTCGACCAGCCAGCCGTCCAGCAGACCGGAGCCGTAGTGCTCCGCGACCGCCGCGGCGGTGGTCTCGACGCCGACGGCGGTCAGGACCTTGTCGGCCATCCCGCGCACGGGCGCGTCCCCGACGATGGGGGACAGGCCCACCACGGGGACGCCCGCGTCCGCGATGGCCTCGCGGATGCCGGGCACCGCGAGGATCGTGCCGATGCTGACGACCGGGTTCGACGGCGGGAACAGCACGACGTCGGCGCTCGCCAGCGCGTCGAGCACGCCCGGCGCGGGCTTGGCCCGGTCGGCGCCGACCGGGACGACGGCGTGCGCGTCCACGGAGGCGCGCAGCCGCACCCAGTACTCCTGGAAGTGGACCGCCTTGCGCTCACCCGCGCCGGGCTCGCCCTCGGGGACGGTGATCGCGACATGGGTCTCGATACGGTCGTCCGACATGGGGATGAGCCGTACCCCGGGCTGCCACCGCTCGCACAGGGCCTCGGTGACCGCGCTGAGCGGGTACCCCGCGGACAGCATCTGCGTCCGCACGATGTGGGTGGCGAAGTCCCGGTCGCCGAGCCCGAACCAGCCGGGCCCCACGCCGTACGCCGCCAGCTCCTCCTTGACGTGGAACGTCTCCTGCGAGCGCCCCCAGCCCTGCTCCTCGTCGATGCCGTCGCCCAGGGTGTACATCACCGTGTCGAGGTCGGGACAGACCTTCAGCCCGAAGAGGTGGATGTCGTCCCCGGTGTTGCCGATGACGGTGATGTCCGTGACCCCCGTGCCCTGTACGGCCTTCTTCAGACCGCGCAGGAACCGGGCTCCGCCGATACCGCCTGCCAGAACCACAATGCGCATACGGCCAAGTCTGTCAGGCGGGTACGACAACGCGGGGCCCGGCCGTGGGCGGCTCCGCTCAGGCCCGGGCGGGGGCGTTCAGCGCGGCGCACCGGGCGGCGTGCATCGGCATCTCGGTGAGCCCGGGGAAGTACACGTGCAGGCTCACCGCCGGTTCGAGCGCGTCGTTGGCGACCTCGTGGACGTAGCCGGGCGCGAAGACCCGCTGTGCGCCCGGCCGCAGGACGCGTTCGGTGTCGCGGGCGCGTTCGGTCAGTTCGCCGTCGAGGACGGTGAGCACGCCGCTGGAGCCGCCGTGGTCGTGCCGTCCGCTGTCCTGGCCGGGTACCCAGGACAGCAGCCACACCTCGTAGCCGGGGCCGGTGCGCAGGCGGTGGTACCAGCGGCTGGTCGCGTCGTAGCGCACCAGGTGCGCCCACGCGGCGCGGTCGGCGGCGATGGTCCGGGCGAGCCCGGCGAACTCGGCCACGGTGGCGGGGTGCTCGCGGGCGGGCTGGAGGAGGTGAGGCACCTCAAGGATGTCGCCCGCGATCTGGAGGTCGCTGTCGCTGTTCATGGATGCGGTGGGTCCTCGGCGAAGAGTGGGGGGGGCGGGATGTGCGGCGGGGGCGGGGTGTCCGGATCACGGACGGGGGAACGCCCCGGGAAAGGCGTCGCCCGGGTACGGGCGAGGGGAGGGACGGCCGGAGCGCGGTGGGCTCAACAGCCGGAACAGCAACAGCTACAGCGCGAGCGGGCAGCACCGAAGGACCCGGGGCGGGTCACGGAAAGCGCCAAGTTCGCGAGCATGCCCACCAGGCAACCGGCTCACACCTCGGATGTCAACCGCGCCCCCCTCCCGTGGCGGGGTTTCACCTGTTCCGGTCGCTCACCACGTCGGAAGGTTTGTCCACAGCCCCCACGGGATACACGCGGCAACACGGGGTCTGTCCAACGACGTGACGGTCCCGTGATCCGAATGTGATCAGTTTCGCTTCCTCCTTGTCACCGGAACGACACCAATCCGTCGTCCGTCTTTCCCTCATGAGGGACATGGCCCCGAACGGGCGGTTGACGGGTGTCATGGTTTATGCCGATTTGAACACTTACCGTATACCCTTGGTTCCGCAGAGTGAATAAGGGACCCAATAGCAGATCCCGGCTTGACTCGCTCGGATCGGCACACTTGTAATTTCACTCGTGTCGTTTCGACCCGGATAGGTAACGACCACATCACGGGGACGCAAAAACAGACGAGGGGCGCTACATGACCGAGCTGTTCCAGCACCTGCTGGTCGAGGCAGTAGCCGTTGAGGCCGTCGAGGGCGTGGACGAAGAGGAACTCGGCTGGCAGGAGCGCGCGCTGTGCGCCCAGACCGATCCCGAGTCGTTCTTCCCCGAGAAGGGCGGCTCCACACGCGAGGCCAAGAAGGTCTGTCTCGCCTGCGAGGTCCGTTCCGAGTGCCTGGAGTACGCGCTCGCCAACGACGAGCGCTTCGGCATCTGGGGCGGTCTGTCCGAACGCGAGCGCCGCCGCCTCAAGAAGGCGGCGGTCTGACCCGCCACCGGCACCCGCCCGCCACGGCGAGCACCACGCACCACCTTCACCAGCGCACCACTTCACCAGCGCACCACCGGTCATACCGGTAACACCGCACCACCGGGACGCCGGCACCACGGTGCCACCACGCCCGACCGGCCCACCCGGCGAACCACCCCGGCCCGCACCCGGGCGCCCGGAGCCGCCCCGCACGGCCCCCGCCGAGGTCCACGCGGACCCCGGCCGCACCCACAACAGAACAGCCCCACCGCACCCGAGGACGGACGGACACCCTCAGGGGCGAACCCCGTAGCCCGAAGGCCAGGGTTGTCCACAGGCGGCAACCGGCCAGGCGCCCAGCGGTTAGTGTGGTCGCTCGTCCAAGACACCCCACACAGCGCCGAGGCCCAGCGCCCGGGCGATGTGCGTTGTCCACCACGTCCAGCGAACCGGGGCCCGTACCTCGATGTCCGTGCACAGCCATCCGACAGGCCACTACGCCACCACGGCCGCCGCGCACTTCACCGCGCCCGGCGGCACCCCGGCGGCCCACCCGGCGCTGTCAGACCCGACCAGCGCTCCCGAGCACCCGAGGCACATCGTCACCGCGGTCGTCGTCGCCCACGACGGCGCCCGCTGGCTGCCCGACGCCCTCGCCGGACTCCTCGGCCAGGAACGCCCCGTGCAGAACGCCGTCGCCGCCGACACCGGCAGCGCCGACGACTCCGCGCGACTGGTCACCGAAGCCCTCGGCGCCTCCCGCGTCCTGCATCTGGCCCGCCGCACCGGCTTCGGCCAGGCCGTCGACGAAGCCGTCCGCACCGCGCCCGTCCTCACCACGGACGACCTGCCGTACCTCAAGCGCCCCAGCGGCTGGGACCCCGTCAGCCGCACCTGGCGCGACGACGCGTACGACATGCCGGAACTCCCGCACGGCGAGCCCGAACAGTGGCTGTGGCTCCTCCACGACGACTGCGCACCCGAGCCGGACGCCCTCGCCCACCTCCTGCGCGTCGTCGAGAACGAACGCGAACTAGGACACGACGTGGCCGTCGTCGGCCCCAAGCTGCGCGGCTGGTACGACCGCCGCCAGCTCCTGGAGGTCGGCGTCTCCATCGCCAACAGCGGCCGCCGCTGGACCGGCCTGGACCGCCGCGAGCAGGACCAGGGGCAGCACGACCACGTACGCCCCGTGCTCTCCGTCTCCACCGCCGGCATGCTCATCCGCCGCGACGTCTACGAACAGCTCGGCGGCTTCGACCGCCGACTGCCCCTGATGCGCGACGACGTCGACCTCTGCTGGCGCGCCCACAACGCGGGCCACCGCGTCCTGGTCGCCCCCGAGGCCGTCGTCCGGCACGCCGAGGCCGCCTCCCGCGAACGCCGCGCCGTCGACTGCGTCGGCCGTACCGCCACCCCGCCCCACAAGGTCGACAAGGCGGGCGCCGCCTACACCCTCCTCGTCAACTCACGCGGCGCCGCCCTGCCCTGGGTCCTCGTCAGGCTCGTCGTCGGCTCCGTCCTGCGGACCCTCGCCTACCTCGTCGGCAAGGTCCCCGGACAGGCCCTCAACGAGATCACCGGACTCGCCGCGACCCTGCTGCGCCCCGGCCGCGTCCTCGCCGCCCGCCGCACCCGCGGCCGGCCGAAGCCCGACAAGAACGAACTGCGTCCCCTGTTCCCGCCGCCCGGCGCGACCGTCCGCGCCACCGTCGAACAGGTCACCAGCAGCTTCGCCGGCTCCGACGAGGCCGACACCGGCGGCCGGCACGGCGCCGTCGAGACCGGCCCCGGCGACGACGACGCCGAGTTCCTGGAGGTCGAGCAGTTCGCCCGCCTCAAGCGCGTCGGCCGCAAACCCGGCCCCGTCCTCTTCGCGGTCCTGCTGCTGTTCGCCCTCGTCGCCTGCCGCGCCCTGCTCGGCCCCGGCGCCCTCGCGGGCGGCGCGCTGCTGCCCGCGCCCGCCGAGGCGTCCGACCTGTGGGCCCGCTTCACCGACGCCTGGCACCCCGTCAGCACCGGCGGCACCCAGTCCGCCCCGCCCTACCTCGCGCTCGTCGCCATGCTCGCGAGCCTGCTGTTCGGCTCCACCGGACCGGCCGTCACCGTCCTCCTCGTGGGCTCGGTGCCCCTCGCCGGTGTCGCCGCCTACTTCGCGTCCCGGCCGCTCGTCATGTCACGCCTGCTGCGCGCGTGGGGCGCCATCGCCTACGCGTTCCTGCCCGCCGTCACCGGCGCCGTCGCGGGCGGCCGGATCGGCACCGCCGTCCTCGCCGTCCTGCTGCCCCTGATGGCGCGTGCCGCGGTCTCCGCGAGCGGACTCGCCCTCCCGGGCACCTCCACCGCGCGCGGCAGCTGGCGCGCCACCTGGACCCTCGCACTGCTGCTGACCGTCACCACCGCCTTCACCCCGGTCGTCTGGCCCCTCGCCCTGCTCCTGGGCGTCGTCCTGCTCGCCGTCCGCCGCCGCGACCTCGTCGCGTACGGACCGCGCGTCCTGGCCGCCCTCGGCACCCCGGTGCTGGTCCTCGCGCCCTGGTCCCTGACGCTGTTCTCCGACGCGCCCGACGCCTTCTTCCAGGAAGCCGGACTCGACCACCGCGGCGGCCCCGCCGCCACCGCCCTCGACCTGCTCGGCGCCTCCCCGGGCGGCCCCGGCACCGTCGGCGGACTGCTGCTCGGCGGCATCGTCCTCGCCGCGCTGGCCGCCCTGCTGCGCACCGAACGCCGGGTCGCCGTACTCACCGCCTGGACGGCCTCGCTGGCCGCCCTCACCCTCGCCGCGCTCTCCAACGGCTCCGCGTGGGCCGGACCCGCGACCCTCGTCCACGGCATCGCCCTCCTCGCCGCGGCCCTCCTCGGCGCCGACGGCGCCCGGCACCGCGTCGCCGAACAGAGCTTCGGCTGGCGCCAGCCGGTCGCCGCCCTCATCGCCCTCGCCGCCGCCGCGGGCACCGTCCTGTCCGCCGCCGGCTGGATGATCCGCGGCGCCGACGACCCCCTCGCCCGCCGTGACGCCGTCCAGGTCCCCGCGTTCGTCGCCGAGGAGAGCGGCACCCAGGACCAGGCACGCACCCTCGTCCTCGACGGCGAGTCACCCGCGCGCGTGGCCTACACCCTGGTCCGCGGCTCCGGTGTCCGCCTCGGTGACGCCGACGTGGCCGCCGACGGCCCCGCGGGCCCCCGGCTCGACGAGGTCGTCGCGAACCTCGTCGCCGGATCGGGCGCCGACCAGGCCGACGAACTCGGCGGCTTCGCCGTCCGCTACGTCCTCGTCCAGGACGGCACCCCACGCGCGATGAGCCGCGTCCTCGACACCACCCCCGGGCTCACCAGGCTCAGCCAGCAGGACGGCAGCGCCCTGTGGCGCGTCGACCGGCAGGTCGCCCGCGCGGTGATCGTCCCCAGGAGCGGCGACCCCCAGCCGGTCGCCGCCGGACCCGTCGACGTGCGTGCCACGATCCCCGCCGGACCCGAAGGCCGCGTCCTGCGCCTCGCCGACACCGCCGACCCCGGCTGGACCGCCACCCTGGACGGCAAGCCCCTCACCCGCACCACCGTCGACGGCTGGGCCCAGGGCTTCACCCTGCCCGCCACCGGCGGACGCCTCGCCGTCACCTACGAACCCCCGACCACGCACACCGTGTGGAAGTGGACCCAGGGCGCCCTCGCCGTCGTCCTCGTCGTCCTCGCCCTGCCCGGCCGCCGCCGCACCGTCGACGACGACCTGCCCGACGAGGCACAGCCCCCGGCGCCCACCGAGCCGCAGCCCACCGAGGGCCGCCGCGCCCGCCGTCTGCGCGCCCGGCCCGCCGACGGCTCCACCGGCGGCCCCGACGGCACCCCCGGCCCGGACACCCCCGGACACCCGGCCCCCGCGCCCCCGGCCGCCCCCGTCCCCCCGCAGCCCGACCATGGCGGCTGGGACACCCCGGCCACCACCACCGACCCCTACGCCCAGCAGGACCCGGCCGCCTACCCGCACGCCGCCGTCCCCGGCCGGCACACCCCCCAGGACCCCTACCAGGGCGCCTACCCGGACGGCGGCCACGAGCAGTACCAGCAGGACCCCTACCAGGGCACCGCACAGGACGGCGGCTACGCCCCGTACCCGCCCGCCGCGCCCCCCTACGGCGACCCCGGCCACGGCACCCCCCAGGAGCCGCACGGCACCCCGTACCAGGACCCCGGCGGGTACGACGGCGGCCATGCCCCCTACGACCCCGCGTACGGACAGCGGCAGCCCGAGCGGGGCCGGACACACGGCACCGACAGCGAGCACCCCGACGGGAGCCAGCAGTGAACCGCCCCACCCTGTCCCTGATCGCCGTGACGGCCGCGCTCGCCGCCGTCACCGGCCTCGCCATGGTGTCCGCGCCCGACGAGCCGGACGCGGGCCGGGAGACGGCCGCCACCCGCCTGCCCGTGGAACGCTCCAGCGCGCTGTGCCCCGCCCCCAGCAACTCGGAACTCGCCGACACCACCTACACCTCGTACACCCCGCGCTCGACCGGTACGCCCGGCTCCGGCTCGGCACGACTGAGTCCCGCCGCGAAGGAGTCCACCGGCTCCGGCAAGGCCGAACCGGTGGACGCGAAGCCCGTCCTCACGCCCAAGAAGCCCGGCACCCCCGTCACCGGCGAGGACTCCGGGGCCGGCACCCCCGCCTGGATCGGCGCCGCCCGGGGCGACCTCGCCCCCGGCTGGACACTCCAGCAGACCACCACCGTCGCCGCGGGCTCCGGACGCGGCGTCCTCGGGGTGCTCTGCTCCGGCCCCGACACCGACTTCTGGCTGCCCGGCGCCAGCACCGCGAAGAACCGCACCGACTACATCCACCTGACCAACCCGGACGACTCCGCGGCCGTCGTCGACATCGAGCTGTACGGCGAGGACGGCGCCCTGGAGTCGTCCCTCGGCGAGGACATCCAGGTACAGCCGCGCGCGAGCGTGCCCGTGCTGCTGTCCACCCTCACCGACCGGCCGCAGCCCGATCTGACGGCCCATGTGACGGTCCGCAGCGGACGCGTCGCCGCCGCGCTCCAGGCCACCGACACCGCCCGCGGCGCCGACTGGCTGCCGCCCGCCGCCGACCCCGCCGCCTCCCTGGTCCTCCCCGGCATCCCCAAGGACGTCACCGAGGCCCGCCTCATCGCCTTCGCCCCCGGCGACGACGCCGACCTCTCGGTCCGGCTCGCCTCCCCGACCGGCCCCATCACCCCCGTCGGCAACGAGACCCTCCACGTCAAGGCCGGGATGACGGCCGCCGTCGACCTCGGGGACATCACCAAGGGCGAGGCGGGGTCCCTGCTGCTCACCCCCACCCGCGGCTCTTCGCCGGTCGTCGCCGCCCTCCAGGTCGTCCGCGGCAAGGGCGCCGACCGGGAGACCGCGTACATCCCCGCGACCCCCGCGATCGGCGACCGCGCGACGGTCCCCGACAACCGCGCCGAGGGCACCTCGCTGTCCCTCGTCGCACCCGGCGCCTCCGCGAAGGTCAGGGTCACCGCGTCGGCGGGCAGCGAGGGCGGCACACCGGCCACCAAGACGTACACCGTCAGGAAGGGCGCCACCCTCCTCGTCGAACCGCCCGCGCCCAAGGGACTCAAGGGCTCCTACGCGCTCACCGTCGAGACGCTCTCCGGGGGCCCGGTGCACGCCGCGCGCACCCTGGAGATCCCCGACGACGGCATCCCCATGTTCACCGTCCAGACCTTCTCCGACGACCGGGGCACGGTCTCCGTCCCGAAGACCGAGGAAGACCTGTCGGTCCTCCAGGAGTGAGCGCACACGGAGTGAGGGCACACGGAGTGACGGCCCCCGCCCGGTGACCGGCCCACCGGGCGGTCGGCCACCGGTCCGCCGGGGCCGGACGGTCGAGGTCGGTCGGGGTGGGTCCGCCGAGCCGGTCAGTCGTCGTCGTAGTGCGGGTCGACGGCCTCCGGCGTGAGCCCGAGCAGCTCCGCGACCTGCTCCACCACGACCTCGTGCACCAGCGCCGCCCGCTCGTCGCGCCCCTTGCTGCGGATCTCCACCGGCCGCCGGTAGATCACCACCCGCGCGCGGCGCCCCTCCTTCGCCGTGACCACACCGCCCAGCGGTACGGGCTCCTCGTCCGCCGCGCCGTCCGGGGGGTCCAGCCGGGGCACCTCCAGGACCAGGAAGTCGATGTCGGACAGCTGCGGCCAGCGCCGCTCCAGCCGCTCCACCGAGTCCTGCACGAGATCCGTGAACAGTTCCGCCCGGCTGGCCGCCAGCGGCACCTGCGGTGGGGCCACCGGACCGCGCATGCCCCTGCCGTGGCGGTCGCGGCGGCGCGGGCCGCGGGGCGCTGGCGTGGGGGGCACGGGGTTGTCCATCACCGAGGAAGCGTAGTCCCCCGGCGCCCTCCGGGGCCTCCGTCACCGCCGGTGTCCGGACCGGCCCCGTCCACGGGCACCCGCCGCCCGCCTGTCACCGCCCGCGTACCGCCCTCGTACCGCCCGCGCGGAGGCTTGCGCGCACAGGTGTACGCCATGTCACTTGTTGACCATTCCAGCCAAGATTCTGATCAATGATGATCATGTCGCGAGCCGTCGATCATGTGGCACAACAGGGAAATTCCCCCCAGAGGTGGCCGCTCCCGACCCCTCGTGACCTTCCGACCAGGGGGCGGCCAGGGGGACATCCCAGGTCGGGGGGCCAATACCGGAAAGCCGGGGCGTCAGGTTCACGCCACGACACGGTGGAGTGACGTGCGGAGGCGTCGTCGCGGCCCGCTCAAGAGTGCGGTACCGTCCAACATCGTGAGCCCTGTACGTCGCTGTTCGCGCACCGCTTGCGGCCGTCCCGCCGTCGCGACGCTGACGTACGTCTACGCCGACTCGACCGCGGTCCTCGGCCCGCTCGCCACCTACGCCGAACCCCACTGTTACGACTTGTGCGCCGAGCACTCCGAGCGGCTCACGGCGCCCCGTGGGTGGGAGGTCGTCCGCCTCGCGGAGGCCAGTGGGCCGGCGCGGCCCAGTGGGGACGATCTCGAAGCGCTCGCCAATGCCGTGCGGGAGGCGGCGCGGCCGCAGGAGCGGGCGGCGGAGGCGGGGGGCACCGGTTCCCGTACCCCCGGCTACCCCGTGGAGTCGGGCCGCCGCGGCCACCTGCGGGTCCTCCGCTCCCCGGACAACTGACACTTCTCCGTCGCGCGGCGCCTGGGTTCCTTGTGCTGGGCGTACTTCGTTCCTGTGCCGTCGCTCGGTGGTTTCGCGCAGTTCCCCGCGCCCCTTTGGGGCGCGTTCTGTCTGTTCTTCGGGTCGGTGCCGGTCGGGATTCTCCGTCCTCGGTCCGACACGCTCGGTAAGACGTACGTGTGGTCCTACTGAAGAGCATCGGAGTCTGCGGGCAGAGATTCCCGCCCACCCCCTCCCGCAGCCGTGCGACTGCGGGAGGAGGATGGTTCAACCCCGCCCCGGGCCGACGCCGGCCCGCAGCCTGACCCCACCCGCAGCCCGAGAACAGCCTCAGCCGGGCGCCCCCGAAGGGGCGCGGGGAACTGCGCACCCACCGAGCGACGGCCCAGGAACAAGTACGCCCAGCCGGACAGACCCAGGGGCGCGAGGAACTGCGCACCACACGAGCGACGGCGCGGGAACAAGTACGTCCAGCACAGGAAACCTCGGAGGCGCAAGCGAAGGCGACCTGCGGGGAACTGCGCACCCACGAACGACCCGCACGGGAACAAGTACGTCCAGCGCAGGGGACCTCGGGCGCGCCAGCGAGGGCGAGGGGCGACCGGGAAGGGACCGAAAACCCGGTGGCGCAAGCGAAGGCGCCTGGTGGGGGAATCGAAGACGGGTACTTTGGGGGCCCAAGAAGACCTCCAGGAGGGTTGGCCGTGGCTGTAGATCTGTCGCAGATCGTGAAGGCGTACGACGTCCGCGGGGTGGTCCCCGACCAGTGGGACGAATCGCTCGCCGAACTGTTCGGCGCGGCCTTCGCAGAGGTGACCGGCGCCGAGGCGATCGTGACCGGGCACGACATGCGGCCCTCGTCCCCGGGCCTGTCCCGCGCCTTCGCCCGCGGCGCCGCGGCCCGCGGCGTGAACGTCACCGAGATCGGCCTCTGCTCCACCGACCAGCTCTACTACGCGTCAGGCGACTTCGACCTGCCCGGCGCGATGTTCACCGCGTCGCACAACCCGGCCCAGTACAACGGCATCAAGATGTGCCGCGCCGGAGCCGCCCCGGTCGGCCAGGACACCGGCCTGGCCGACATCCGCGCCCTCGTCGAGCGCTGGTCGGCGGCCGGGGGCAGCGTCCCCGAGCCCGCCGGGACCGCGGGAACCATCACTCAGCGTGACACGTTGAACGACTATGCGGCGTACCTGCGTTCCCTGGTCGACCTCGCCACGATCCGCCCCCTCAAGGTCGTGGTCGACGCGGGCAACGGCATGGGCGGTCACACCGTGCCCACCGTTTTCGAGGGCCTGCCCCTCGACCTGGTGCCGATGTACTTCGAGCTGGACGGCACCTTCCCCAACCACGAGGCCAACCCCCTCGACCCGAAGAACATCGTGGATCTCCAGGCCCGCGTCCGCGAGGAGCGCGCCGATCTGGGCATCGCCTTCGACGGTGACGCCGACCGCTGTTTCGTCGTCGACGAGAACGGCGACCCGGTCTCCCCGTCCGCGATCACCGCGCTGGTCGCCTCCCGCGAGCTGGCCAAGCACGGCGGCAAGGGCGTCGTCATCCACAACCTGATCACCTCGTGGTCCGTCCCCGAGGTCGTCCGGGAGAACGGCGGCACCCCCGTCCGTACCCGCGTCGGCCACTCGTTCATCAAGCAGGAGATGGCCACCACCGGGGCGATCTTCGGCGGCGAGCACTCCGCGCACTACTACTTCCGTGACTTCTGGAACGCCGACACGGGCATGCTCGCCGCGCTCCATGTCCTCGCCGCCCTCGGCGGGCAGGACGGCACGCTGTCCGCGCTGGTCGCCCAGTACGACCGCTACGCGGGCTCCGGCGAGATCAACTCCACCGTGGACGACCAGACCGCCCGGCTCGCCGCCGTGAAGTCGGCGTACCAGGGCCGCGAGGGCGTCACCATCGACGAACTCGACGGCCTGACGGTCAGCGCCGCCGACTGGTGGTTCAACGTCCGTCCCTCCAACACCGAACCCCTGCTCCGGCTCAACGCAGAGGCCCGCGAGCAGCCCACGATGGCCAAGGTCCGCGACGAGGTCCTGGAGATCATCCGCGGCTGAGCCGACGAACGCGGGCCCCCGCACCGGACGTACGGCACCGGGTGCCCCGCTCACCTCGCCCCACCCCGCCGGGTACCGGAAGGCCACCACTTCCGGTACCCGGCGGTCCCTGTTCCGCAGCGCGGTACCCGCCGCACCCGCGGTCCGCCCGTCGCCGCCGATCCCGCCCGGCCGAGGGCAAGGGCGAGGACACCGCGCGGGTATCGGGAAACCGCCGCGATCGGGACCCCGCGCGTCCCGCGACGGCCGGGGCACAGCGGTACGCTGACCAGGCCGCGGACCCGACCCCCCGCGCCCGCCACCGGAAGGAACCACCGACATGCCGCTCGAAGCCGGTCTCCTGGAGATCCTGGCCTGCCCGGCCTGCCACGCCCCCCTGGAGGAGACGGAGGCGGAGCTGATCTGCACCGGCGGGGACTGCGGCCTGGCCTACCCCGTCCGCGACGGCATCCCCGTACTCCTCGTCGACGAGGCCCGCCGCCCCGCGTAAGGGCACCCGGCGCGGTACCGGACCCGGCCCGCCCGAGGTCCGGCGACGGCAGGTGGCGACGGCACGGCACACCCCGACCGGCGCCGACGGCGACGCCCGTACCACCGGGCGCCTCCCACCTGGGGCCCACTCCGGCGACCGTCCGGCCGCCGACAGGCGATCCCCGGCACCGCACCCCGGCCGCCCGCACGGTCCCGCGCACCCACCGCCCGCCACCGGGACCACCCGCCGCACGGACCCCGGCCCAGCGCCGACCCGTACCGGACCGGCTCCGGACCGGCGCAGGACCTGTACCCACGCCGACCCGTACCGGACCGGCGCAGGACGGCACCCCGCCGACCGCTACCGGACCCGGCCAAGGAACGGCACCACGCCCCCGCCCGGCCCACCGCCACGCCGCCCACCGCACCGCACGCCACGGCACCCGGGCCGCCGCACCCACACCCGGCACCCGACCGTCCCGCACCACCCCAACCCCCAACCCCGCACCCGCACCGCAGCAGCACCCCGCCAGCCCCGCACCCGCACCGCATCCGCCCCTCGGGGCCCCGCCCGTACCACCGCTCAGCGAACACAACCGCACAGCGAATCGGAGGCCGCTCCCATGCTCGACGAATCGCTGCTGGACGAGCCCGAGGCACTCGCCACGGCCGACCGGCGCGGACTGCTCCGGGGCGCCGCCGAGGCCGGTGCCCGCGTCCGCACCGCCGCCCGGCACGCAGCCGAGGCAGGCGTCAGCGCGCTCACCCCGGACGGCCGCCCCCGCGCCGTCCTCATGGCCGGCCCCGGCGCCGCCGCTACCTGCGCCGCCGACATCCTCGGCACCCTCGCGGGCGCCGCGTGCCCCGTCGTCCCGCTCCGGCCCACCGGGGTCGCCCCCGTCGCCGGAGCCCTGCGCTGGACCCTGCCCGGCTGGGCCGGACCCGTCGACCTGCTGCTGATCGCGACCCCGGACGGCACCGAACCCGGACTCGCGCAGCTCGCCGAACAGGCGTACCGGCGGGGCTGCACGGTCGTCGCCGTCGCCCCCGCCCGGACCCCGGTCGCCGAAGCCGTCGGCGCGGCGCACGGGCTGAGCCTGCCGATGGCCACCGCCCCCTACGAACAGGACGAACCCGAAGCGGCGTCCGCGCCCGGCGCCCTGTGGGCCCTGCTCACCCCGCTGCTGCTGCTCCTCGACCGCACCGGACTCATCGACGCGCCCGCCGCCACCCTCGAACTGGTCGCGGACCGCCTCGACCGCACCGCCGAACGCTGCGGCCCCGCCGTCGCCACCTACACCAACGCCGCCAAGACCCTCGCCTCCGAACTCGCGGAGTCCCTGCCGCTGATCTGGACCGAGGGCCCCGCCGCCGGACCCGTCGGCCGCCGCTTCGCCGCCGCCATCGGCGAACTCGCCGGCCGCCCCGCCCTCCCCGCGGAACTCCCCGAGGCCCTGCCCGCGCACGGCGCCCTCCTCGTCGGCGGACTCGCCGCGGGCGCGAACCCCGACGACTTCTTCCGCGACCGCGTCGAGGAGGCCCAGGCCCTGCGCGCCCGGGTCGTCCTGCTGCGCGACCGCCCCACCGGCGGCCTCAGCGCCGCCCCCGCCGCCCGGGAACTCGCCCTCGGCCACGACACCGCCCTCAGCGAACTCGAACCCGACCCCGGTACGGGCGACCCCGGCGGCCCACTGGAGAACCTCGCCGAACTGATCGCCGTCACGGATTTCGCCGCCGTTTACCTGGCGCTCGCTTCGAGGGCCTGACCTTGACCCCGGGGCCCCGCCCCGGGCCCGCCCCGCGCCGCCGCACCATGCCGGCGGTCCGCATGGAACCCGCGCGCGGGGCACCCACCGCCGTACCCGTACGAAGAAGGAGATCGCCATGGACCGCCTCGACAACACCATCCGCCCCTACGCCTGGGGCTCCGTCACCGCCATCCCGCGACTCCTCGGTACGGAACCCACCGGCGAACCACAGGCCGAGATGTGGATGGGCGCCCACCCCGGCGCCCCCTCCCGCACCGCGCGCGGCACCCTCGCCGACGTCATCGACGCCGACCCCCGGGGCACCCTCGGCACCCCCGCCGTGGAGCGGTTCGGATCCCGGCTGCCGTTCCTCCTCAAGATCCTCGCCGCGGGCGCCCCGGTCTCCCTCCAGGTCCACCCCGACCTGCCCCAGGCCCAGCGGGGCCACGCCCGCGAGGACCGGCTCGGCATCCCCCTCGACGCCCCGCACCGCACCTACAAGGACGCCAACCACAAACCCGAGCTGATCTGCGCGCTCACCCCCTTCGAGGGCCTGTGCGGCTTCCGCGAACCCACCGCCACCGCCGATCTGCTGACCCGCCTCGGCGTGGACTCCCTCAAGCCGTACGCCGACATGCTGCGCGCCCACCCGCCCGAGGCCGCCCTGCGCGAGGCCCTCACCGCGTTCCTCACCGCCGACCGCGCCGAGATCGCGGCCACGGTCGCCGAGGCGGCCCAGGCCTGCGACCGCCTCGCCCGCTACGAGGACCCCGCCACCGGCAACCCCACCGGCAGCGCGACCGGCGGCACGTCCGGCACCCCCGCCCCGGGCCCCGCCTCCGCCTACGCCGCCTACGCGTCCCTCGCCCACCACTACCCCGGCGATCCGGGCGTACTGGCCGCGATGCTCCTGCACCACGTACGGCTCCAGCCCGGCGAAGCGCTGTTCCTCGGCGCGGGCGTCCCGCACACCTACCTCCAGGGCCTCGGCGTCGAGATCATGGCCAACTCCGACAACGTCCTGCGCTGCGGCCTCACCCCCAAGCACATCGACGTCCCCGAACTCCTGCGCGTCGTCCGCTTCGAGGCCGCCGACCCCGGCATCCTGCGCCCCGAGGCGTCCCCCGACGGCGAAGAGGTCTACGACACCCCCATCGACGAGTTCCGGCTCTCCCGCCTCGTCCACCCCGAGGGCGCCGTCCCCGCGACCCTCACCGCCGACACCCCGCAGATCGTCATGTGCACCGCCGGCACCGTCACCCTGCACGGCGAAGGACCCGAAGAGACCCTCGCCCCCGGCGCGTCCGTCTTCGTCCCGGCCGGTGAGAAGACCCGGCTGACCGGCGCCGGAACCGTCTTCCGCGCCACCGTGGTGATCTGACCGAGCCCCACGCCACGCGCACGGCACCCCCCGCCACACCGACCCGTACGGCCACGAACGAGTGATCGGCACGACGCGGGGGGTACGCAACCCGCGTCCGTACCCGTACGATCCCGCCTCTGTGCACGACTCCACCGCAACCCGTACCACCCGCAACACCGGCACCGTCACCCTCAGTACACACACGGGTACCGGCACCCGACAGGCGTCGGCCCCAGAGCGCCGCACCAGGCGAAGGGACACCACGTACACATGAGTGCGTCAGGCGGAACCAAGGCGATCGTGGCGGCCCTCGTCGCCAACCTCGCGATCGCGGTCGCGAAATTCGTCGCGTTCCTCTTCAGCGGCTCCTCGTCCATGCTCGCCGAGAGCGTCCACTCCATGGCCGACTCCGGCAACCAGGGCCTGCTCCTCCTCGGCGGACGCAAGGCCAAACGCGAGGCCACCCCGCAACACCCCTTCGGCTACGGCCGCGAGCGCTACATCTACGCCTTCCTCGTCTCCATCGTGCTCTTCTCCGTCGGCGGCATGTTCGCCATCTACGAGGGCTACGAGAAGATCAAGCACCCCCACGCCATCGAGAACTGGTACTGGCCCGTCGGCGTCCTCGTCTTCGCGATCATCGCCGAGACCATCTCCTTCCGCACCGCCATCCAGGAGTCCAACGCCGTCCGCGGCTCCCTCTCCTGGAAGGAGTTCGTCCGCCGCGCCAAGGCCCCCGAACTCCCCGTCGTCCTCCTGGAGGACCTCGGCGCACTCGTCGGCCTCTTCCTCGCCCTCGCGGGCGTCTCCCTCGCCCTCGCCACCGGCGACGGCCTCTGGGACGGCATCGGCACCCTCTGCATCGGCGTCCTGCTGATCCTCATCGCCCTCGTCCTCGCCGCCGAGACCAAATCCCTCCTCCTCGGCGAAGCCGCCGGCACCGACGACATCAAGAAGATCGAGACCGCCCTCGTCGACGGCGTCACCGTCACCCGCCTCATCCACATGCGGACCCTCCACCTCGGCCCCGAGGAACTCCTCGTCGCCGCCAAGATCGGCGTCCAGCACGACAACACCGCCGCCCAGGTCGCCGCCGCCATCGACGCCGCCGAGACCCGCGTACGCGACGCCTGCTCCATCGCCCGCGTCATCTACCTCGAACCCGACGTCTACAGCGACACCGAAGCGGCCAAGGGAGCCGACCCCGAAGCCACCCCCGGCGGCCCCCTCGCCCCACCCGCCGCCCCCTGACACCGAGCCCCGCCCGACCCGCCACCACAACGGCCGGAACCGGACCGTCCGCACCACGCCCCCTGGGGCCCGGCCACCCACCGGTGTTAGATTCGTCAGCAGAGCCAGACGTCGCTGCTGATGGCGGTCGGGCGGCCCGCACGCCGGGCCCACCGAGGGAGAGAGGGCCTCCGACGGACTGCGCTGCGCACCACGACCGGGCATTCCTGTGCCCGCCCGCCACCGCGCAGACCAGCCGACCCCACCTCGACCCATCACGAGGAGCAGCTCCCTATGACCACTGTCGACAACCGACAGGACTTCAAGGTCGCCGATCTCTCCCTCGCCGCCTTCGGGCGCAAGGAGATCACCCTGGCCGAGCACGAGATGCCTGGCCTCATGGCGATCCGCCGCGAATACGCCGAGCGCCGGCCGCTCGCCGGCGCCCGCGTCACCGGCTCCCTGCACATGACCGTGCAGACCGCCGTCCTCATCGAGACCCTCGTCGCCCTCGGCGCCGAGGTCCGCTGGGCCTCCTGCAACATCTTCTCCACCCAGGACCACGCCGCCGCCGCGATCGCCGTCGGCCCCGACGGCACCCCCGAGGACCCGCGCGGCGTCCCCGTCTTCGCCTGGAAGGGCGAGACGCTCCAGGAGTACTGGTGGTGCACCGAGCAGGCCCTGACCTGGCCGAACAGCCCCACCGGCGGCCCCAACATGATCCTCGACGACGGCGGTGACGCCACCGTCCTCGTCCACAAGGGCGTCGAGTACGAGCGCGACGGCAAGGTCCCCGCCCTCGACACCGCCGAGTCCGACGAGCACCGCGTCACCCTCGAACTCCTCACCCGCACCCTCGCCGAGAGCCCCCAGAAGTGGACGCGGCTCGCCTCCGAGATCCGCGGCGTCACCGAGGAGACCACCACCGGCGTCCACCGCCTGTACGAGATGCACCGCGACGGCAGCCTGATGTTCCCGGCGATCAACGTCAACGACGCCGTCACCAAGTCGAAGTTCGACAACAAGTACGGCTGCCGCCACTCCCTGATCGACGGCATCAACCGCGCCACCGACGTCCTCATCGGCGGCAAGACCGTCGTCGTCTGCGGCTACGGCGACGTCGGCAAGGGCTCCGCCGAATCGCTCCGCGGCCAGGGCGCCCGCGTGATCATCACCGAGATCGACCCGATCTGCGCGCTCCAGGCGGCGATGGACGGCTACCAGGTCACGACGCTCGACGACGTCATCGACAAGGCCGACATCTTCATCACCACCACCGGCAACAAGGACATCATCATGGCCGCCGACATGGCCAAGATGAAGCACCAGGCGATCGTCGGCAACATCGGCCACTTCGACAACGAGATCGACATGGCCGGCCTCGCCAAGATCCCCGGCATCGTCAAGGACGAGGTCAAGCCCCAGGTCCACACCTGGAAGTTCCCCGACGGCAAGGTCCTCATCGTGCTCTCCGAGGGCCGCCTGCTGAACCTCGGCAACGCCACCGGACACCCGTCGTTCGTCATGTCCAACTCGTTCGCGGACCAGACCCTGGCCCAGATCGAGCTGTTCACCAAGCCCGACGAGTACCCCACCGACGTCTACACCCTGCCCAAGCACCTGGACGAGAAGGTCGCCCGGCTCCACCTCGACGCACTCGGCGTGAAGCTCACGACCCTGCGCCCCGAGCAGGCCGCCTACATCGGCGTCGACGTCGCCGGCCCCTACAAGCCGGACCACTACCGCTACTGATCCGCCCCCGCGGAACCAGCAGCACACCGGCAGGACCAAGGCAGGCCCCCGCACCCCCGTGCCGGGGGCCTGCCCCTTGCCCACCGGCCCCGACCACCCGGACCGGCACACCCGCCACACGGCCACCGCGCCCCACCGGAACAGCGGCACACCCCGCGACCGGAGATCAGAACGACCGAGGACCCCGATGCCCCGCGGCCACTACTCGCTCCACGACCCGCACGACCACACCCCCCTCGGCGAAGAACACTTCCACTGCGCCCCCGGCCCCTCCGGCTGGCGCTACGTCTCCCAACGCGTCGACCCCACCGGCGACCACTCCGGCTCCGTCGACCTCGCACTCGACGAACTCGGCCGCCCCATCCGCCTCGAACTCAACGCCGCGAGCTGGCAGGTACGCGGCGCCGCCATCGACGGCGTCACCTGGGTACGCACCGACCCCACCGGAACCCACGCCACCGAAGGCAACGTCCCCGCCCACGCCTTCACCGGCACATCCCCCGCCTTCCTGATCGCCACCGCCCGACTGCTGCGCCTCACCCCGGACGCCACCGCCACCCGGGTACGCCTGGTCGCCTTCACCGACCCGGTCCTCGCACCCCGCACCGTCGACCAGTCCTGGGCCCTGGTGAACAGACAAACACACACCACTGACAACGCCCCCCTGACCGTGGACGAGTACCAGGTCACCGCCCTGGACACCGGCGAACAGCACAGCGTCCACCTCAGCGGCGACGTCGTCCTCTCCGCCCCCGGCATCGAGCTGGAGAACCTGGAGACCCCGCCGTCCGTCTTCGACTGACCGGCCGCCCCCTCACGAACCGGACCACGACCACAGGACCACGGGCACGGCACCACGGGCACGGGAGAGATCACCGGTAAGGCATCACGAAGGCGGCGCGAACCCCGTGGCCCGACGCCCCTCGCCCCCCGGCTCCCGCACCGCACCGGAACCGGCGGAACCCCCCGGAGCGGCGGCAGCGCCCGCACCCGGCCCGCCCGGCACCCCGGACGCGGGCCCCGGCCCCCCAGGCGGCACGAACCCCCCGGGCGCCACGAAAGCCCCGGCCCCGCCGGGCACACCGACCGACGGCTCACCGCCGCCGGGATACCCGGCCCCACCGGGACGGCCAGGCCCACCGGGATACGCGGGCCCGCCCGGATACCCGGACCCCGCGTACCCAGGTCCCGGATACCCGGCAACCGCCCCCGCCCCCCACCCGGCGGCCCCGCCGTCCCCGGCGAACGCACGGCGCGCGTCACGCGTCTGCCGCTCGTGCACCACGGCCGCCAGGAACGCGGCCGGCGGCACCCCCGGCGGCACGTCCGCCCCCGTCCGCCCGGCCAGCTCGCCCGCGAGCCGCCGCGCCATCGCCGCCCCGACCTGCGGATCGAGCTGGGACATCCGCGTCAGGTACTGCCGCACCGCCAGCCACAGCTCGTCCGGCACCCCCGACAGATCCAGCCCCGAGAACCGCCCGGCGAGCCACGGAGGCGGCGCGGGAACGAACCCACCGCGCCCACCCGGCACCCGTTCCCGTACGACGAGGGTCCCCCCGAACACATCCCCGAGCCTGCGCCCCCGCTCGGACACCAGCGACGCGATGCTCGCCACCGTCCCGAACGTCAGCAGGATCTCGATCATCCCCATCCCGCCGCGCACCAGCGCGTGCCGGAACCGGATCGGCCCGCCGTCGTCCCGCACCACCCGCAGCCCGCACGCCAGCTTCCCCAGCGAACGCCCGTGGGTCAGGGTCTCGACGGCTATCGGTATCCCCACCAGCACCAGCAGGAACGTCGCCACGGTGATCGCCGCCAGGGCCGCCTCGTCCAGCGAGGCGGTGGCCGCTATCAGGCCCGTCATAACGAGGAAATAGACCGCGAACGCCGCGGCAAGGTCGATCACCACGGCCAGGGCGCGGCTCGGCAGCTTCGCGGGCCGCAGCTCCAGCGCCACCGCCTCGCCCGTCACCAGATCACTCACGATCGTCATCCCTCCTCCGCCCTGGCCTGCCCCGGGCACAGCCAGTCTGCCAAGCTGAAACGCGTCGCCGCAGTACGGACGAGCCCGAGGAGCAGCCGAACCGATGGACCTCGACGTCTTCGTGTCCGCCCACCGGGCGGAATGGGACCGCCTGGACGCCCTGCTCCGCAGACAGCGCCGGCTCAGCGGCGCCGAGGCCGACGAACTCGTCGCCCTCTACCAGCGCACCGCCACCCATCTCTCCCAGATCCGCTCCACCGCCCCCGACCCGCAGCTGATCGGCCGCCTCACCCAGCTCGTGGCCCGCGCGCGCAGTGCCGTCACCGGCACCCGGAGGGCGTCCTGGCGGGACGTGACCCGCTTCCTCACCCACGGATTCCCGGCCGCCGTCTACCGCAGCCGCCACTGGTGGGTCCCCACCGCCGTGCTCTCCACCCTGGTCGCGGTGCTCCTGGGCTGGTGGATCGGCACCCATCCGGAGGTCCAGGCGGGTATCGGCGCCCCGGCGGAACTGCGTGAGCTGACCCGCCCCGGCGGTGAGTACGAGACGTACTACTCCAGCAACCCGGCGGCGTCCTTCGCGGCCCAGGTCTGGACGAACAACGCCCAGGCCGCGGCGCTCTGTCTGATCCTGGGGGCCTTCCTGTGCCTGCCGGTGGTCTGGATCCTCTTCCAGAACATGCTCAACATCGGCGTCGGTATCGGTCTGATGTCCTCGGCCGACCGGCTCGACGTGTTCCTCGGCCTGATCCTTCCGCACGGCCTCCTGGAACTGACCGCGGTGTTCGTCGCGGCCGGCACGGGACTGCGCCTGGGCTGGACGGTCATCGACCCGGGCCCACGCACCCGCCGCGCCGCCCTCGCGGAGGAGGGCCGCGCGGCCCTGGGAATGGCGATCGGACTGGCGCTGGTGCTGTTCGTCTCCGGCGCCATCGAAGGCTTCGTCACCCCGTCCGGCCTGCCCACCTGGGCCCGCGTCACCATCGGTGTCGTCGCCGAGGCGGCCTTCCTCGCATACGTCTGGGTACTCGGCCGCCGGGCCGTCGCGGAAGGCGAGACGGGAGATGTGGACAGCGCCGAACGCAGCGCTTCCGTGCCCCTGGCCGCCTGATGTGCGTCGGCCCCCGTACACCTGCTAGTGTCCTCTTCGCCCCAGGGAAATCCGTTGACACGGACGAGCTGGGGAGGTAGATTTGAACAGTTGCCTACAAACGGGTTCGATCCCGTAGGGTGACGGTGAACATCTATCCGCTTCAGGGAAGTCGCCCAAGGCGATTCCGAAGAAGCCAATCCGATAAATCAGAACTCACCCGGTGGTTCGAACCGCCGGAAGACCTCTGATAAAGTCGGAACCGCCGGAAAGGAAAAGCGCGGAAGCGGTTTTCCCGGAAAGCACCGAGGAAATCGGATACGGAAACGGTCTGATAGAGTCGGGAACACCGAAGGGAAGCGCCCGGAGGAAAGC
>NZ_LFBV01000007.1 GCF_001905345.1 Streptomyces uncialis | reverse complement strand
CCCGCGGAGCGGGTACCACATCGCTGCGCGATGTGCAAGCGGGGCGGTCGCTCCGCTCCCTCCGCCCACGCGGAGCGTGGGCGCCTCCCTCCGCTGCGCTCCTGGAGGCAGTGGGGCCGGCCGCTGCGCGCCCGGATGGCCGCGCGGTGCGCGGCCGGGCCGATGGGGTCGGTGAGTGCAGGTAGTAGGGCCTCCAGTGCGGGAGTTGGGGGAGCGCGGGGCGCTCCCGGCGGGTCCGCTGCGCTCCCCCGCCTGACGGTCCTTCCGGCTGCGCCTCCAGAACCTTGGGGCCCGCTGGCGCGGGCCGGGCTGGCTACGAGGGGTGGCGGTCGCTCGTTCGCGTGAGTTCTAGTGTACCGCGTGCATCAGGTTGATGTGGCATGTACCGTTGGCGGAAACACGGGACACCCACCAACCACCGGGAACCTCCCCGGAATTCCGAGAGGAACGACCGCAGATGACCGGTCACCACGAATTTACCGGACCCGATCCCGCGCTGAGCAGCGATTCTGTGCGCCAGGTGACGCAGTACCAGACGGCGGGCCTGAACGCCCGGTTGAAGGTGTTCGCGCTCCTGGAGGCACAGGGCGTGCCCGCCAGCGAGGCGGACGACCTGGTGGCCGCGCTGGAGGCCGGAGCGGTCGCCGGGGCGCAGTGCCAGGTGGTGGAGCTGGGCGGCATGGCGCCGGCCTCTCGGGGCTCGCTGTTCGCAGACGGGTGGGATGACGGCGTGAGGGCCGTGAGCGAGGCCTTGGTGGGCATCGCGAACCGGGAGTGGTCCCGGCGCGGCGACCGGTCGGCCGGGGCCGCTGAACTGGCCGTGCCCATCGCGGACGTGAGGCAGCGTGAGCGGGCCGACCTGGTGCGGCTGGAGAGGTTCGTCCGGGAGGCCGTGCTGCCGGGCACTCACCCGCACACCACGGCGCGGCGCCGGGTGCTGGAGGCGCTGGGCGAGGCCGGCGGTCTGTGCACGGCCCGGACGCGGAACGCAGACGGGGACGTCGTGGTCTGCACGCTCGATGCCGGGCACTACGACCCGGACGACAAGCCGCCCTTCAAGGACGGAAAGCCGGGCGGCTGGCACAAGGCGGATGCGTCGATCTGGAACGACCTGAGCGCGGCCTGCACTCCGCACGCGGCCCTCTGAAAGGCCACAGGGATAAGAATCGGGGAGGGCTAGAAATGTTTTTGGTTCCACTCAAGGAACACCAGGTCGACCAGAAATTGAGCTTTCGTAGCTGGATTGGATTTCCTGCAAGATCGCCTGTTCCTCCGGAGGGGGCGCGTGCCATGGGGGTGTCCGCGACCGGGTCCGGTAAGACGATCACCACTGCTGCGTGCGCTCTGGAGTACTTCCCGGGCGGGCGGATTTTGGTGATGGTGCCCACGCTGGACCTGATCGTGCAGAGTGCCCAGTCCTGGCGGCGGGTCGGGCACCGGGCGCCGATGGTCGCGGTCTGCTCGGTGGACAAGGATGAGGTCTTGGAGCAGCTCGGAGTGCGCACCACCACCAACCCGATCCAGCTCGCCCTGTGGGCCGGGTCCGGGCCGGTGGTCGTGTTCGCTACGTACGCCTCGCTGGTGGACCGTGAGGACCCCGCCGATGTCACTGGCCGTCGGACTGTTCCTGGGCCGTTGGAATCGGCTCTGGCGGGCGGGGAGCGGCTGTACGGGCAGCGGATGGCTCCGTTCGACCTGGCCATTCTGGACGAGGGGCACATGACCGCGGGGGACATGGGCCGACCGTGGGCAGCGATCCACGACAACAGCCGCATCCCCGTCGACTTCCGGCTCTACCTGACCGCGACCCCGCGGATCCTCGCCGCGCCCCGGCCGCAGCGGGGCCGGGACGGGCGGGAGATGGTGATCGCATCGATGGAGGACGACTCCAGCACCTACGGCACTCGGATTTTCGATCTTGGGCTGGCGGAGGCGGTGGAACGCTCGATTCTTGCGGGGTTCGAGATCGACGTGCTGGAGATCCGCGACCCGGACCCGATCCTGGGCCTGTCCGAGGACGCCCTGCGCGGCCGACGCATGGCCCTGCTCCAAGCCGCGCTGCTCGAGCACGCGGCGCAGCAGAATCTGCACACCACCATGGTGTTCCACCAGCGGGTGGAGGCGGCGGCCGCGTTCGCCGAGCAGATGCCGCGCACGGCCGCTGAGCTGTATACCGCCGAGGCCTCCGCGGCGGCGCTGGTAGGTGCGGAGGAGCTGCCCGCGTCGTCGATCGATGCTGAGCTGTACGAGCTGGAGGAGGGCCGTCATGTGCCTCCGGACCGGGTATGGGCGGACTGGCTGTGCGGGGACCATCCCATCGCGCACCGGCGTGAGGTGATCCACCGGTTCGCCAACGGCATCAATGCCCGGAATCGGCGGGTGCACCGGGCGTTCCTTTCCTCGGTACGGGCGCTCGGGGTCGGGGTCGACATCACCGGACTGCGCGGGGTCGAGGCCGTGTGCATCGTCGGCTCGCGCAGCTCCCAGGTGGACGTCGTCCAGAACATCGGACGCGCTCTGCGCCCCAACCCGGACGGCACGACCAAGACCGCCCGGATCATCATCCCCGTCTTCCTCCAGGCCGGGGAGGACCCGAAGGACATGGTCGCCTCGGCCAGCTACCAGCCCCTGGTCGACATCCTCCAAGCCCTGCGCTCGCAC
The DNA here is from genome assembly GCF_001905345.1 of Streptomyces uncialis. Classification (GTDB taxonomy): domain Bacteria; phylum Actinomycetota; class Actinomycetes; order Streptomycetales; family Streptomycetaceae; genus Streptomyces; species Streptomyces uncialis. The sequence continues at coordinate 443,253 of NZ_LFBV01000007.1, read as the reverse complement.
TCGGAACGCATGGTCGACCAGCTCGCCTCCCGCGCCCTGACCCGCGGCACCGAACGGCGGCGCATCCACATCCGGCCCGCGGCCGGCCCGGAGAACGAGGACATGCCCGAGGAGACCAGCCAGGCGCAGCAGGAGGTCGACCGGGTCGCCTCCATCGTGGTCAACTTCGCCTCCCCCCGCGACGCCGCCGACATCGCCGCCCTGACCCGCTGCCGCGTCATCCGGCCCGAGTCACTGGTCTGGCTCGAGGGCTACCAGGCCCTGGTCCGCTGGCGTGCCGAGAACGAGGTCACGGGCCTGTACGCCGTGCCGTACGACACCGAGACCGCAGTCGGCGTGACGAAGGACTACCCCCTGGGCCGGTGGGTGCACCAGCAGCGCCGCGCGCAGCGCGCAGGTGAACTCGACCCCCACCGCAAAGAGCTCCTCGACGACGCCGGGATGGTGTGGGAACCCGGCGACGAAGCGTGGGAGAACAAACTCGCCGCACTCCGGTCCTACCAGCGGGCCACCGGGCACCTCGCACCCCGGCAAGACGCCGTCTGGGGCGAGGGCGAGGCGATGGTGCCCATCGGGCAGCACCTGGCGAACCTCCGGCGGAAGGGGCAGAAGAACGGTCTGGGCAACGACCCGGAGCGAGCAGCGGTGCGTGCCGCGCAGCTGGCGGCGATCGACCCGGACTGGAACTGCCCCTGGCCGCTGGACTGGCAACGCCACTACCGCGTCCTCTCCGACCTCGTCGACGCCGACGGCCACCTACCCCACATCCAGCCCGGCGTGCTCTTCGAGGGCGACGACATCGGACGATGGCTCACACGGCAAAGAGAAGCGAGCACCTGGACACAACTCTCTACCGAACAGCAGGAAAGGCTGACATCGCTGGGCGTGCAGCCCACTGAGGCCCCGTCTCCCGCCCCGACTGCAACGCCTGCAGCGAAGGGGCCGGGCAAAGCGCAGCAGGCGTTCCAGCGCGGGCTGGCGGCCCTCACCCAGTGGGTAGAGCGGGAGGGTGCCCACCGGCCGGTACCCCGTAGCCACACTGAGGAGATCGCGGTTGACGGCGAGACGGAGCCGGTGGTCGTCAAGCTAGGCGTGTGGGTATCGAACACCCGCGGGAGGCGCGACAAGCTCACCGCAGAGCAGCGCGACGCGCTACGGGGGCTCGGCATGGAATGGGCGGCGTAGAGGCAGGGGGAAGCCTGTGCCGGTCGCGCGTGCCGGTGAAACTGTGGAGTGCCAGGTGACGGATTCGTTTTCCCCGTGGCCGGTGGCCGGTGTCGTCCGGCTGGCCCCGCTGGCAGGTGAAACGACGATGTCCTTCGTGAACCGGCTGGCCGCTCGCTACAACGTCACCGTGACGGGCTTGTTGTCTGCGATGGCGGGCCCCGGCGTGCGTGGTGTCTGGGGAAAAGACTGTCTCGTCGGCGAGGTGTTCCTGGCGTCCGCAGTGCGGCGTCGGCTGGCCTCCCTCTGCCAGGTGCCGGAGTCGCATCTGTCCCGCGCGCTGCCTTCCTGGGATGAGGGCGCTGACGCGAAGGCGAACGGTGACCAGCCAAACGTGCGCTTCGCCTCCGGCAGCACGGTTCCTGCCGTCATGCTGGGATGTCGTCTGTGTACGGCGGCCCGGACAGGCGCTCCGTGTTCTGCTCGTCTGTACTCCGGCCTGCGTTCAAGGATCTGCGTCAGGCACCAGTGCTGGTCCCTCGACTCACTCGCGCTGGACAGAGTCACGCTGGTCGAAGGCCAGGTGGGCCTCGCCGGGGTACCGGAGGTGATCCGTGCGCACCAGCGCCTTCTGCCGCTGCTGCGCCGTAGGGGCTCGTGCGAGAACGCTTTTGCCGTGGCCCAGGCGGTCGTTGCCTCCTGGTGGGATGCGCGCTGGCGGGACGAGGTGCTCTGGCCGTCGCGTCTTGGCCGTGTCTGTGTCGATCTCCCCGAGGGTGAGGTAGCAGTGCTCACCCGGGACGTGGTGACGTATCCGGAGGCTGTCGCGGTCACGACGGTTCTTTCTGACCGGTTGTGGCGACAACGGGTCTTGGAGGACACGCGCGGTCAGATGCCGCACACGCTGGCCGAGGTTCCCCGTCTGCTGACCAAGCTGGCTCGCTGTCTGGGCCGACCGTGGCTGGTGGAGCAGCTTGCCTCCTCCAGCGCAGGAGCCTTGTTCGCCTGGGTGCGGGCGTGTGTGCGGCGGGAGCGCGGAGCAGTGCCCGAGGAAGACGTGTGGGCGGTTCCGGTCGCGCACCGGCCTCATGGGCTTGCGGCGCAGGTGCGGGAGCTGCGCCTCCAGCACGTCGGCAGTGCTCCGGTGGGAGGAATGCCGTCCCGTGCAGAGCAGGCGTACCAGGTCGGCTTGGCACACGCCCGTTCATACGCGGCGCGTCACGGGCATCTCGCTGTTCCCAAGTACAGCCGTCACGAGGGATTTGCTCTGGGGCCGTGGCTGGCCAATCAGAGAACCGGAGTAGCAGCGCTCCCCATAGAGCGGGCACAGGCGTTGCATCGCATCGATCCCTGGTGGAATGGTCCCTGGCCCATCTCCTGGCGACGGACGTACCACCGCGCCCTGGTACACGTGCAAAAGCATGGCCTCGTCGACGCCACGGCAGGATTCCCTGGCACCAGTCTCGCCTTGGGCGAGTGGCTCCATGAGCAGTGTTCCCGGTACGACGACCTCCACGTGGGCCAGCAACGCCTGCTCGCAGATCTCGGGATCCGGCCCGCGCACGCCCGCTCAGCACGCCCTCGCCGCAAAAGCCTGGCTCTGGCCTTCGCGACCGGCCTGGACTACGCCCGAGCCTTTGCCGCCGTCCACGGCCACCTCGCCACGTCCAAGAGCACGCGGCAGGACGGTTTTCCTCTTGGGCAATGGCTGATGAGCCAACGCAGCCGGGCCCGGATGGCGGAGAAGGAAACCGACCGGAGCCGTGCACTGTCCGCCATCGACCCGTGGTGGAACCCGCCATGGCCCTTGGCATGGCAACGCGCCTACCACCACGCCCGCAAGCAGTGCGGCAGCCATCAGCCTCTGGTGCCGAGGGATGGCTTCGCCGGGGTGGGGGCGTCTGCCGCGTCATGGCTGTACGCGCAGTGCGCCCTGTTCGAAGAGCTCCACCCCCGCCAGCAAGGTCTACTGCGGGAGATGGGCATCACCGCCGAGTCCGCACAAACGAGGCAGACCGCGCGGTACCGCCGCACCGGCGCTCGGATCGACTTCGCCGTGGGCTTGGCCCATGCCCGGGACTACGCCGGCGTTCACGGCCACCTGGCGCTGCCGCACCCCGTTCAGCACAACGGGTTCCCTCTGGGCAGGTGGCTCGCCAGCAAACGCGGAGAGGCCGGAGCGCACGCGCGCCGCACACCGGCTCCGTGGCCGGGCATGCAGGCCCTCGCTGCTCTGGATCCGTGGTGGTTTCCTCCGTGGGCGTTCGCCTGGCAGCGCGACTACCACCGTGTGCGTCTCCTGCTCATCGCCGGCCTCGAACCACCGCCCAAGCTGCGCTCCTGGATCAGTGAGCAGCTCGCTCAACGCCACGCCTTGTTGCCTGGCCAGCAGCGGCTCCTGCAGGAACTGAGAATCTTCCCGGTCTGACCACGGGTGCAGGAGCTCGGCGTCGCGCCCGCCGTTCACCCGTTCGGGTGGCGGATCCGGATCACGGCGTTCAGCAGCCCACCATGGGCTTGGCTGTTGAGCGTGGAGGGGCACGAGCACAGCAGGCAGGTGCAGCAGGCTGCCGCAGGGGGCGCCGGTGCGGGAATCGAAGCCGCGTTCGCCACGGCCGCCGGGCAGGTGACGCAGTTGCCGTGGGATCAGGCGGCCGCGTCGGTGCGGTTCGAGGACCTCGCGCCGGTATCCGCGTTTCCAATCGTTCCGGGCCGCCGGTGGGGGCCGGGCTGGTGGTGGTCCGCGACTACCGGACGGCACGTCGTACACGGTTCGGCAGCAATGCGCACCCAGCTGATGGTTCTGGACCGGGACCCGGACGTGACCGGCCTGTCCGCACGTCCGGTACGGCTGCTGTGGCGGGATCCCGACGAGCGGGTGCGCTCGTGGGTACCTCAGCTGTTTGCCCGGTACGCCGAGGGCACCGGCCTGCTCGCCGACTGCCCCTCCAGTCCGACCGCCGGGGCAGACAAGGCGCAGCGGGCGCGGATGGTCCTGGAGGCGGCGTGTGCCCGCGTGGGCTGGTCATATCGGCGCCTCGAGCCGCCTCCAGCGGTGGTGGCGGCGAACCTGCGATGGCTGGCCGGCTACCGCCACCCGCGCAATCAGGGCCCGCCCGGGCTGCGGGCCGCGTTGGCTGAGGCGTTCGCCGGGCCCCGGCCGCTGGCCGATGGCGCAGCCGCGGTGGGTGAGCCTCTGCACGTACTGCCGGCTGTCTATCACGCGCTGTGGTGCGGGCATCTGACAACGCCTCTTGATGAGCCGCTGCACGAGGAGACGCTGGTCTGCGCTGACGCAGAACATGGTGGTGGGAGCGTCGAAGAGCGTCTGGACGCCGGGGGCGGCCGAGGAAGGGGTGAGCTCAGTGGGCGGCACACAGGGTAAGAGCCAGCGGCCGGTGGTGGAGGTCGGCGCGCACGTCGCCTACCGGGGACAGACCTGGCAGGTCGCCGCTTTGCAGGGCCAGCGGGTCTACCTGCTGCAGGAGGACGGCGCGGAAATGAGCCTGCTGCTGGGGCGGTTGTTCGCCGATCCGGGCTTCGAAGTAGTGGGCGCATGCAAGCCGGACGCAGTGCCGCAATGGGGACTGTTCGAGACCGTTCCGGTAGCGGCCCAGCAGAGGGCGCTGGCCTGGCTGCCTCATATCCGGGAGGTGGAGACCGGGCTGCCGCACGCCCCGGGCAGCCACGACGGCCAGACGATGCGGCCGGAGTACGACCCCGAGCGGTGGACGCTGGCGCAGCGGGACGCGGCCAAGGCGAAGGAACTGGCGGCGCTTGGCTTCGCGCGGGTGACGCGTACGACGGTGGAGCGGATGCGGCACGCCTACCGCAAGCAGGGCTTGTGGGGGCTGGTCGACAAGCGTGCAGTGCCGGCCCGTGGGCGTCATCCGACGGGGTATGCCGACGAGCGGGTCGTGGCCGCTGTGCTGGAGGCGCTGCGGCGCCAGCGGGGCCGGTCGAAGGGGACGGTGAAGGGACTGCAGGTCCTGGTCGGGCAGATCCTGGAGGACACGCACGGGCGCGGGGTGGTGGAGATGCCGTCGCGGTCGACGTTCTACCGGCTGGTGAGCGTGCTGGCCGACCCGGCCGATCGTCCGGGGCGCCCGGCGCGTACCGCCACCGTACCCGCCCGAGCCTCGTCGGCAGCGCCGGTGGTGCTGCGGCCCGGGGAGCAGGTGCAGATCGACACCACCCGCCTGGACATCATGGCCGTCCTCGAGGACGGCAGCCTGGGCCGGCCGGAGCTGACGATCGCCGTCGACGTCGCCACCCGCTCCATCCTGGCCGCCGTCCTGCGCCCGCACAGCACCAAGGCCGTCGACGCCGCACTGCTCCTGGCCGAGATGGCTGTTCCGCATCCTGCCCGCCCCACCTGGCCCTCAGCGCTGCATCTGTCTCGGGCCGAAGTGCCCTATGAGCGGATGCTGTCGCTGGACGAACGACTGGAGGGCGCGGCCGCGCGGCCGGTGATTGTGCCCGAGACGATCGTCGTCGACCGCGGCAAGATCTACCTCTCGCAGGGCTTCGTCGCCGCCTGCGAGACACTCGGGGTGAGCGTGCAGCCGGCCCCGCCCCGTCGGCCGCAGGCCAAGGCCGTGGTGGAGCGGACCTTCGGCTCGATCAACGACCTGTTCTGCCAGCACGTCGCCGGCCACACCGGCTCCAGCCCCCAGCGCCGCGGCTTCGCGACGGCGGCCGAAGCACGGTGGACGGTCCCGCAGTTGCAGGACGTCCTCGACGAATGGATCACCTGCGGCTGGCAGAACCGGCCCCACGACGGACTGCGCCACCCCGTCCTGCCCAAAACCGCCCTCACCCCGAACCAGATGTGGGCCGCGCTGATCACCATCAGCGGCTACGTGCCGGTGCCGCTGAGCGGGGCCGACTACCTCGAACTGCTGCCCGTTCGCTGGCAGCCCGTCACCGAACGCGGCATCCGCCTCGACTACCGCACCTACAACCGTGACATCCTCGATCCCCACCGCGGCGAGCGCTCTCCCGTCGTGGCCAGGGACGGCAAGTGGGAGGTCCACTACAACCCCCATGACGCGCGCCAGATCTGGGTCCGTCTCACCGACGGACATCTCCACGAAATCCCGTGGATCCACCGCGACCACGTCCACCAGCCCTTCAACGACGCCATCTGGCGCCACGTCCAGGCCGAGGTCGAACTCCGCGGGGATCGCGAGCAGCACGAAGCCGACCTCGCCGACGCCCTCGACCAGCTCCTGCGCCGCACCCGCCACCCCGCCGAGACCGAGCAGAAAACCCGCCGTCGGAGGGCCTCCCGCTCCGGTACGGCAGCACAGTTGCCCGATCTTCCGGGCCAGCGGCGCCCACTCGACGCAGAGACCGCACCGGCCCCGGCACCGGACTGGAGCGAGAGCCTGGACGACCTCATCAGCGTCGACACCGCGACCGAGACCGGCACAAGCGAGCCGGAGGGCGCGAGCGGGCTGCAGGCCGAGGCAGGCGGGTACGGGCTGTGGGACGCCGAAGCGGAGGCCGAGCAGTGGTGAACGCCTCGCCGGGCACGAGCGATACGCGGGCCAGCAAGTCGCTTTCGGCGGCGAGGCGTTCTCCCGGTGCCGCGGCAAGCGCCGGCGGCGACGCCCCTGATCCGCAGCCACAGGCGGTGACCACCTGGGACGGCTTCCATGCCTTCGTCACCACCCCCGCGGCGGCTCCTCCCCCGCCCGGCACGCCGTACCGCAGCCGTGAGGAACGCCTGGCCTATCACTCGCGGTTCATCACCGTGCGCACCCCGGCCATCGGTGCTCTCGCCAAGAACGTGCGCATGCTGATGATCCTCGGCCGCCACCAGGCGGTCACCGCACGGCCGTCCCTCATCGTCACCGGCCCCGCAGGCGCCGGGAAAACCACCGCCCTGCTCCAGGTCGGACGCGCCTGCCATCTCGCCCACATCCGCCGCCACGGCCCCGCGGCTACGGCCGGGCAGATCCCGGTCGCCTACGTCCTGGTCCCGCCCGCCGCCAGCGCGAAGACCCTCGCCGCCGAATTCGCCCGCTACCTCGGCATCCCCGTCACCGCCGGCATGTCCCAGGCTCAGATCACGAACGCCGTCTGCCACACCTATACAGCCGCCCGGGTCCAGCTGGTCATGATCGACGAGATCCACCGGCTCAATCCCCGCACCACCACCGGCGCCCAGAGCGCCGACCTGATCAAAGACCTCACCGAACGCATCGGCGCCACCTTCGTCTACGCCGGAATCGACGTCACCACCACCCCCCTGTTCACCGGCGTGCGCGGTGCACAGCTCGCCGGACGCGCCTCCCTCATCGACTGCGCCGCCTTCCCCGCCCGCCTCGGCGACGAAGAGCCCTTCCGCGACCTCATCACCGCGATGGAGAGCGCGCTCGACCTGCGCCATCACCGGCCCGGAACCCTCCCCAAGCTGGCCCCCTACCTGCACGAGCGCACCGCCGGCCGCATCGGCAGCCTCGCCCGCCTCATCCGCCAGGCCGCCATCACCGCCCTCATCGACGGCACCGAACGCATCACCAAAACCACCCTCGACGCGATCCGCCTCGACCACCTCGCCGAACAGCACCACCGCCCAAGCGGCTGGCCGCGAAGCCCGAACACCAGCAGCCCGTGAGCCGGACAGACGTCACAACCCGCGCCGCGGTCGCAGCGTCCCCCGCCCGGCGCGCCGTTCTCACCACAGAGGTATGGCTGCGGATCCCCTCAGCCGCACCGGGCGTGTTCCGCGTACGTCCACTGCCCGGCGAAACGACCGCCTCCTACGCCCAACGTCTGGCCGACGCCTACCGACTGACGTTGCCCCAGCTCCTCGACAGCGCCGGTATCACCCTCCACGGCCACGGCACCCTGCCGGCTACCGAACTCCACCTCAGCCCCGCCGCCCGCCGTCGCCTCGCCGCCCTGGCCGGCATCTCATTCCCCCATCTGACCCGCGCCCTGCCTCGCCTCGCCCCCAACGACGACGCCCACGACATCGCTGCCACCGCGGGCTGGAAGCGGCTCCAGGCCGACCTGCAGCCTGTCCGCGCCTGCACCCTGTGCACCCGCCACCGCAGTCACGGCGCAACCGGCACCGCCTGGAATCATCGGCCGCCGCACCGGCTGGTGTGCCCACGGCACCACCAAGCAGCCCCCGACCCACGACTCGCCACCACCATCCGCACCCAAGGCGTGCCCGAACTCGCCGCCGCACACCACGCACACCAGCGCCTCCTACGACACCCCCGAGCTGCCACCGCCTGGACCGCGGCGCGGGCCATCACCACCCGCTGGTACGACCACCAGCAACACCTCACCCACCGCTGGCACACCCGCCTGACCCGGCTCTGCGCGACCAACCCCCACCTGACCACCACGGGCAACGCCTCCCCAGCCCTGCTGACCCGCGACCTGGTGACCTATCCCGAAACCGTTGCTCTCGCCCGCACACTCGCCGCCCTCCCGAACCCGCCACACCACACCACCGACGACGCCCTCAGCCTCATCGCCCACCGACTCGGACTGTCCCGCCTCGCCAGCAACGCGAACGATCCCCTCCGGGTCTTCCTCACCCACACACGCCACTGACCAGCATCGTCCGGAACCCCAACCCTCCAGAGAACGCAGCCGCCTATAGACGCACCACCACATTTACGAGAAACCCAAGATCAATCCCACACAACTACCGGACCACAGACCAAGCGCCCGAACGACCAAACCGAACACGCCAGCAGACCACGCCCATCACGCCCGAACACAGCCGCTTCAGCCGTCCTGAGTCCCACCCCAAAGACGGGACACCAGACCAAAACAGTCCAACTCCCTGAACATCACCGATCCGTCACAGAGCAGCAGGAGCGGCTGGCCGCGCTGGGCATCAAAGCCACTGAAGCCCCGTCTCCCGCCCCAGCGAAGGCGTCCGCGGCGAAGGGCCCGAGCAAGGCGCAGCAGGCGTTCCAGCGCGGCCTGGCGGCCCTCGCGCAATGGGTGGAGCGGGAAAGCGCGGACCGGCCGGTACCGCGCGGGCATGGTGAGCCGATCGCGGTCGACGGCGAGGCGGAGCCGGTGATCGTGAAGCTGGGCGTATGGGTCTCCAACACCAAGAGCCGGCGCGACAAGCTCACCCAGGAGCAGCTGGACGCACTACGGAAGCTGGGCGTCGAGTGGGCCTGACCAAGGCACGCGCGACTGTCCATATTGAGCGGCCGGTCCTCACTGCCTGTCTCGGGGCGGGAAGAATCCCTGGCGTACCGAGCCGTCAACGCTGAATGCGTGGACGGCAGCACGCCCCCTGATGCTCGTTGGCGGTGTGGGGTTCTCAATCACGATGACCTGGCCCAGTGGGTTCTCGAGGAGGTCCTGGTAGAAGTTCTCGACGACGTCGGAAGTCATCAGCTCGGGACGTTCTTCTTCCGGGTCTTCGGGCCGGCGGTAGGTGAGGACCGGCGTGTCGAGTACGACGAAGCCCGGGTGGATCAGGTCGCGGGCTGTGTTTCTGCGCGCGAGTGACACTGCGAAGGCGGCGTGGAGGATGGACCGCATGCCCCTGCCGCGGCTCTTTCGTGGCTGCCCGTCAACGGAGAGCTCGGCAGTCGTCGGGTCGTAGATGACGTGGTTGTTCCCCGGAACGTGCCAGGCTTCCAAGGTCGCATGGATCATGCGCTCGAAGTCGGCGACATCGGCGGCGGGAATGCCGTCGGGGCGGGCAGCCGGCAGAGCAGGGGCCACGGTGGACAGCGATGCTTTGAGGTCTTCAAGCTGCTGGATCTGAGCGTGCAGGGCCAGCTCGCTTTCGACCCGTGAACGGACGTTCAGCAGCTCGGTGGTGTCTGTGTCGACCGGCTGCATCCGTTGATCGAGTGCGCGGAGCTCCGCAGCGTTGAGCGTGAGCTGTTCGTCACGGGCGGCGCGGGCCGACTCTATGTCCGCTGCCTGCTCTTCCAGATCTTCGATCATGAGGAGCAGGTCGCTGAGCAGATCGGTTGTCTTGCGTGTCTCCGCAGATACAGACGCTGCCAGCTGAGTGCTCTCGGCGACGTGGTGCTCCGGGTGCTGGTGCTGAGGCTCGGCGCCGCAGAAGACGCAGGTCCCGGTCTGGAAATAGCCCAGGAGGGTTCCGGCTTCACCGACCATCTGTAGCCGGGCCAGGTCTGACTCGTACTGCTCTTTGAGCAGAGCGAATCGCGCCAGCAGCTGCTGGACCTCGGCGGCTTGCTGCTGGGCCGCGAGGTCGATCTCTTCCAGGCCCCGGCGGTCGCGCAGAAGGCCGGTGCGGACCTCAGCGAGCTCGATGGCGGCGGCGGTCACCTCACCCAGGGACGCCTGCAGGCGGTCGAGCCGCTCCCGCAGTTGCGACTGGTTCGCCTCCATCGTGAGCTTCTCGCGGGTCTCGTCGATGAGGTGGTCGATGACCGCAATCTTGCCCTTGCCGAACTGCTTCTCCAGATTGCTGGGCGCGGCAGGGCGCTCCGGCTCCTCCTGTCCGCTGAGGAGAAGTTTGAAGACCGACTTCTCCCTGGTCTCGTTCTGTGGCATCCGGGTGCCGAGCACGGGGGACCTCTGGTCGGCCATGCGTGTGTCGTTGACGACGGCCAAGCGGGCCAAGTCCCGGAAGTTGAGCGGCAACGCCTTGCCGCCCGAGTTCTGGAGAACCCTTCGGCCGTCGATCCCCAGCACGGTCAGCAGGTAGCGGGAGATGTTCTTCTTCGACTTTGCGTTGTGCTTCGACTTGAGGGTCTCGTCCGCTGGCTCCGATGGCACCTCTCGGAGATCGTGGTTGAACACCTCGATGGTGTCGCCGCCGATGGCCCGGGACAGGGTGAGGCTGCGGCCGTCGCTCACGCGCAGGCCCAGAAGGATGCGGGTGTAGCCGTCGCCCTCCGGAACTGACTTGAGTTCGCTGGCGCCCAGCATGTAGTCCACGGCCTCTTCGACGTAGGACTTGCCCGTGTCGGAGGCTCCGTAGATCACCGTCAGTCCAGGGCTGAATTCCATCGCTGCTGGGGGCTTGTCCATGCCGAGGAAGGTCAGGTGTACGAGCGTCAGCCTATTCACAGGACGTCCTCTTCTCCCAGGTCGGCGGTACTCACCTGAAAGCGGCCAGACCAGCGCTGGGTGATCTGCTTCATGCCCTCGCGAACGTCCGTTCCTTCATGCATGTAGGTACTGGTCAGCCAGTCGGCCCGCTCGATGAGCTGGCCGACGTAGGGGGACTCCAGGGCACTGAGGAAGCCCGCTGCCTCGTCCGTGGCCCCGTACATGAAGCCGTCGTCGGTGGTCGTCATGTCGGCGAGGCCAGCACGCAGCAGGACCATGAGACCCTGCTCGATAAGGTGGCGGCGCAGGCCGAGCTCGCCGGGGCCGGCGGGGAGATCGGGGTGGAGGCTGGCCGGTCCGTGGTCGAGGTCGCCGCTGTGGAGCATGGCGTGGTCCAGGTAGACGAGCTGGGCGACGTCCAGCCGACGGGGGAAGGCCTCTGACAGGAGGACCAGAGCGCGCATCCCGGCCTCCACGGGGCTGTTGAGGGGGGTCACAGGGCCTCCTCTTTGCACCAGGTCAGCCGATCATCGTTGGCCAGACGGTGGCACATGCCCTTGAGGTCGATGACCTTCACCACGGGGGCGAGGATGTTCGCCGGGTTCGGTGTGTGGGCGACAGCCGCGTCCAGTACGGCTTCCAGCCGTGCGTAGCCGCTGGCATGGTCGCGGTCTTCGATCTCGATCACGGCGTCGTATAGGTCGGTTTCGATCGCGGTGTAGGTCGCTTCCGGGACGCTCTCCTGGGCGAAACGCCAGAGTGACTCGGCGTGGAAGAAGGCGGCACGCTGTCGGAAGAGATGGCCGCTGACTTTCGCATGGTCGCGGGCCTGTTGCAGCGTCTCCAAGGCGAGGCCGTGCTTCGCGTTGTAGGCGTCCAGCAGCTTGCGGACGTAGACAGCTTCGTGTGGTGCCTGGTCAGGTGGGGCCGGATCGGCGGCAGGGCGCTGCTTAAGCGGTTGTGGGAAGCGCCTAACGTGGTGGGGGGTCGCAGCGTGCAGTTTGAGAATCTCTTCGAGGTTCCGGGCTTCGAACATCGAGAAGTCCGTCGCCTGCGCCAGCGCGCCCACGGCTGTACGCATCTCCGGGGTGAGCTTGGGCTTGGTCCCGAGCTTGGAGTTTTTGTCGTCCCACGCCGCGAAGAACTCGTCCTTCAGCTGGGGTGGGTTGAGCAGGAGTCGTTCGAGTCCCGTGCCAATCTTTGGTGCGACGAAGACATAGCGCGTGGGCAGCTCGTACGTGCCGAGGATCTTCGCGACGAAGATCTTGACCATCTCTGGGAAGGCGTCTGATTGCCCGAGCGGCTTGACGTAGTGCTTGCACTGGTAGCAGTGCCACTCGCCCGCCGTCCCTTGCGCTGAGAGACAGGCTGCGACGTCCGCTCCGCGGTCGCCGGCCCCACCCATCCGCTGCACTCGGACGTAGGGGCGACCAGACCATGAGCCGAACTGGCGGACCCACTCGACGGTGAAGTCCTCCCAGTCGTCCGCGTCATAGATGTACTGCAGGTACACCTGGGGTGTGGGCGTGGGAGCGCTCTGGGTCGGCGGGGCAACCACGACGACCTCTGGTGATTTGGGCTCCGGAAAGCCCTCGAGGACCGGCCGGGCTCCGTCTCTGCCCGGCTGAAGTGCTCCTGCCATATTCCGCCCCCGACCTGTCACATAAGATCACGCACCGCAGTGATATCACTACAGATGGCCTACCAGGAAGCCCACAGCAGATGCTGGCAGTTGCCGTGGGCCCGAACTCATGAAGATGTCAGCGCGGCGCCCGTCCATCGCCTGGCAGGCCGGGCTATTCAGCGGTAGAGGCTTCAGCGGCCATGGCGGGTCAGCCGCTTGCGTATCTCGGCGGCGCCGGGGATGGAACAGACCTCTCTCCTCTGCTTTCGCGTGGGGAGGTGTCGTTTCCAGGCGAGGCTTGCCCAACCGGCCTGCCGTTCTACCGGCGGGCCGCCGCCACGCCGTACCGGATGGCGACGGTTGCTGTCAGTCGTATGCCGAAACCGGTCAGTCGGATGCTGAACGCCTGGCATACCTGGGGCCAGGGCGGCAGAGCGTGCCGCCCAGTGCTCGTGGGAAGGGGCCATGATGCCGGGACGGCGCGGCGAGGACCCTGAAGACGGCCCGGTGGCGGTGTTCCCGCCGGCGTCGGGTCGGGCGGCGGCGATGCCCCGGCTGCTGGACCTCGACGGGCGTGGTGAGCTGAGGGCCGCGCATGTGCGTCTGGTGGCGCAGGCGTTGGGGAAGTCGGAGCGGACGGTGTGGCGGTGGCTGGCCGCTGCCCGGGAGGACCATCGCCTCGCCCGGGTGGAGTCGTCGCATTTCACGGTCACCACGGAAGTGAGGCGGCTGCTGGCGCTGTGGGGCGGTAACGCCTCCCGGGTCCACGCCGAACTGGTGCAGCGGGCGGCCGGGGATCCGGACGCGCCCGCGGTGCCGTCGCTCTCCACGTTGCACCGGGCGATCCGCCGGGACCTGACCCGCGGTGAGCGGGCCGGGCTCAAGAGCGGGGAAGCCGCGCGGCGCGCGCATGACGTGTTCGGGCAGCGGCCGGCCACGCACCGCAACGCGGCGTGGGAAGGGGACCACAAGCACGTGCCCGTCGAAGTCGATGTCGAGGGTGAGCTGGCCACGCCGTGGGTGACCTGGTTCATCGACTGCGCCACCAAGGCGATCACCGGGGTCGCGGTCACCGCACACGCACCGAGCCGGGACGCGGTGCTGGCGTCATTGCGCATCGCGATCACCCGCAGCGAGCCGTTCGGGCCGGTGGGCGGGCTTCCTGGTGAGATCCGGGTGGACCGGGGCAAGGAGTTCCTGTGCCAGGCGGTCAGCGCCGCGATGGGCGCGCTCGCCGTCCCCGTCACCGACCTGCCCGCCTACACACCGCACCTGAAGGGCACTATCGAGGCGCTGAACGACGCGGTGGAGGAGATGTTCCTCGTCTCCCTCCCCCGCTACACCGGCCGCCAGAGACTCACCGGCGGCGCTCTCGCCGACCCCGATGCCCCGCCCCTGACGTATGAGGCGTTCGTGGGGCTGCTGCTGGACTGGGTGACCTGGTGGAACACCCGCCACCACCCGTCCGCGCTCAACGGGAAAACCCCCCTCCAGACGTGGCAGGCCGACGCGACACCACTCACGGACGTGGCCGCGGGGCAGCTGGCGACATTCGCTCTGGAGGACGACGGGCGTACGTACACGATCAGTACCAGCGGGGTGCGGTGGCGCCGCCGGGACTACCTCGCCCCGTGGATGAACGGCCGTACCGGCACCAAGGTGTCAGTACGGCACCTGCCCCATCACGACGACACCATCGAAGTCTTCGACGCCGCAACCGGCCGCCACCTCGGCTCGGCGTTCCTGGCCGCCGCGGCAAGCCGGGAACAGATCCGTTCCGGCCAGGCAGCCGCAGCCGCGATGTCGATGTCATGGTTCTTGTCCCGCCTGCTGTGCCTCATGCTCGGGTCTCCTCCGCTGGTAGTGGTGTCGACGTCTCCTTGGTACGCCGGGTCCGGGGCGCAGTGTGTGCCTGGACCCGGTTCGTCCCGCGCGGTGGCACGGGGACTTCGGCGCCCGTCCCGCCCGCCGGGGCCGGACGCCGGACAGCCCCCTCCGCAACGGGGGCGTGCCCGGCGTTGTGCGCAACCTCAGCGGCCGAGCGTCTCCGGGTAGCGCTGGCGGCGCCGGTCCGGGTCATCCGTGCCGATCTCGTACCAGGGCTCCCGGCGCTTCAGTCGGGGCAGGGTGTTCACCCAGACCTCGATGGTGATGCCGCGGACGTCGGCGGCGAGCGCTTGGGGGCGGTTGTCGAGGAGGTGCTCCGCCTTGCCCGCCAGGACTACATGCAGTCGAGGGAACGTCTCGGAGCGGGTGTAGCGGTGGCGCTGCCAGAACGGGAACGTGCCGCCGATCGTGCCGCGGGCGCCTTCCCAGACGCGGTGCCCGGCGTAGCGCTCGTAGTCCCAGACCTCACGGGCGAGCCGGGCCTGGGGCATGGTGCCGTTGTCGAGCTCGAAGAGGCGCACCTCGCTGGTCTTGGTCGGCCACGCGAGGACGGCGTCGGTGTTGAAGCTGAGGCCGGTCTCCTTGATGGCGTGGTTGACCTCCACCTGCCAGCCGGTCAGATGGTCCCGGCAGCCGAAGGCGAGGATCGTGTCCGCCACCGCGATCCCGTGCGGACCGAACCCGGCCGCGACGGCCTTCGCTCCGGTGCCGGCCTTCGGTCGGGGAGGGAGCTCGTTACCGTCGGCCAAAGCCTTCTGCCCCGCCACTGTCAGGTTCCAGATCGGGTGCCGCCCGGCCTTGCCGTTCGTATCCGCCAGCCCCAGCTCCGCCAGCCTCTTCATCGCCCGACGCACATACGACCGGCCATCCCGACCTTCGGCTGTGCTCACTTGGGCCAGCTGACGGACCGTCGCTACCCGCACACATCCCAGCATCCGCAGCGCGTCAGCCCGTACCTTCCCGGCCGTGGGAGCGGACCTCTTCCCCTTCGCCGACGTCTCAGGGGAAGGGAGAGAGGTGTCGACCTTCCCGGAACCCCTTGGCCGGGCGGTGTGACCTGCGGTGATCGGGACGACGTGGGAATCGTTCGCGGCACCGTTCACGGCACTGGATTCCGAAGCGCCCGGTAGGCGCCCTGCACCCCTTGTCCAGTTCGGAAGCGGCTCCGGGTCGGGCTGCCGGGCGCTGTTGTTGTACATCATGACGTGGCTCCTCACGCAGGTGGCGCGGGGGTCCGGATGGAATCCCCCTCACTTGCTAGAGGTGTCGCGAAAGCCAACGGTGTGACGAATCACTGATCACCGTTACCGAGCCGTGATCATCCGGTAGGCGCCGCGCAGAGCTCGGAGACGATCGCGAACGAGGTCGTCACCATCGGCACCGACATGGCCGGCGGCATCACCGCGTGCGCGGTGTGGCCGTGCACCAGACGGTTGCGGATCCTACGGCCGTCATCGAGGTACTCCGCCTGCCGGGCCGTGAGGAGGCCCGCGTCGGCGCCCTGCTTGATGAGCTGGTGCAGCGGCTTCTTGCCCGCGTCCGGGATCCGGTCGCGCAGCACGATCTCCACCGCGATCAGGGAGTGCATGACCGCCACGGTGGAGAACTCGTAGCAGTAGTACGACTGGCGCAGCAGCTCGCGCGCCGTACGCAGGACCGTCGCCGCGGCCTCGGGCACACCGTCGGGCACGACCAGGTCCTCAACGAGGTCGTGCATGTCGGCGTAGCAGGTGACGAAGTAGTGGGCCCGTTCGTCCGGGACCGGGAACGGCAGGCGCTGCGTGGTCATCCCCGCAGTCTCCCAGCGGCGCGCCCCGGGCGGCAGCGGCTTTCCCCTGGTCATCGCGCAGCGTGCCGGGACGGACAATTCCCCCCTGTTGAAATGGGCGGTATGTCGCATGTAAAGGACGTGGTCAAGGAGAAACGCGGGGCGCGGCCGGGCCGTGGCTGCTCACCGTCGGTGCTCGGACTCTGTCCACAGGGCGCGGATTCGAGGGTGTCTTCGAGGCCGCCGCGATCAGCAGGGCGGCCCGAACGTGGGGAGCTGCCATGCCCGAGAACACCGTCACCACCCCGCTCGCCCCGATGGAGCTGGGCGACGTCGTCGACGCCTTCGCCTACATCCGGGCGCTGCAGTCCGGCGAGATCGACACCGCCGGCGCGGTTGCCAACGACACGGGCCCGGAGATGCGCCGGCTGCTCCTGGATGTCGCCGCGCGCATCTTCATCCCCATCACCGCCGTGGACGACTGCGACGGGGAGCCGTGCGCGCACTCCTTCCTGGCCGCGGCGCTCGGACGGCTGCTGCTGGAGGTCCTGTGCCACGCCGACGGCGCCTGCCTGGCCTTCCCGCCGGGCATCGCCCAGACCATCATCCGCTTCACCGACAACATCCTCACCGAGGACCACGGCGATGTCGCCGACGTCCTGCGCCAGCTGGAGGCCGCGGGGATGAAGCAGGCGGTGGAGGCGGACCCGGTGCACCGCACCACCGCGTAGAGCGCACCAGCGGCGTGTAGGGCGCACCGAGCCCACCGGTGGTGCGCATCGTGCGCGCGCCACCGGTGGGAGGCGCGCGCACGATGCGCACCGTGGACCGCGCCGCGCGCATCCCGTGCGCGCACCCGGCCCCGGGCGCAGCACACGGCAGCGCCAGGCAGGCGGGTTCAGAGGTCCGTGGCGATGCCCCGGTACCCGGGCCCGAGGGCATCCACACCTCCATCCGGGAACGGAAGCCGCCGTCCCGTCGGCCGCTCCTCTCGTCGCTCATCCCTTCCCTCCCTCCCCTGCTCGCCTCTTCCCTTGTCGGCCGCTCCCTCCGTATCGCTTGCCGCACTGCGCTGTCTGTTCGTTCTCAGCCTGGATACCGGCCGTCCCGGCCTCTCCCCGCGTGCCTTTCCACCCCCGCTCCTGTCGACTTCACCGGGCTCCTCAATGCTCCTGGGGGTCCCTGAGAGAAGTAGTCGGCGCAGCCGAACCCCCTTGGCCAAGGCACTGACCTGCCGATTTCCCCGCCCTCCCCATGACATCGAGGCGATTCGTAAGGCGACTCGTAAGGCGACCTGCGGAAGCTGGCGTCTGTCCGTTTTCAGCCTGCTGCCGTCCGTACCGGCCTCTCCCCGCCCCTTTCCGTCCCCGCTCCTGTCGACTTCGCTGGGCTCTTCATTACTCTGGGGGTCTCTGAGAGAAGCAGTCGGCGCAGCCGAACCCCTTTGACCAGGGCGCTGACCTGCTGATTTCTCCGTCCCGCCCATGACGCCGAGGCAAGTCGTAGGGCAACCTGCGGAAGAGGGACGTGGGGACGGGCTCGGTGTCCGTCGCGAGCGGCCCGGCCCCGGGCCGGATCACCGCCATCGGACCGGCAGGGCCAGCGGCTCCTCGGGTGGCCGCCGGTCGGACGCCGGTCGTTTCGGTGGACCAGAGCCATGGGCCGGGCGCCCCAAGGGCCGGTACTGATCAAGGGGGTCCGGTATGTGACGGCTAGACCCTTGACCAGACGGTTCGCACCGGTTCGGAAAGGGGGGAGAAATCTCCGGCCGCTGTCCACAGGGCCTGCGCCCGAGGCTGTCCGAAGCCGTCGTGATCAGCACGGCAGCCCGACGACAGGAGTACCCCTGTGCCTGACACCACCGTCGCCGAATCGCTCACTCCGATGACTCCTCACGCGGTGACGGCCGCCTTCGACCACCTCCGCGCGGTGCAGGCCGGCGCACTCGAAGTCGCCGCCGCCCTCGCCGCCGCCGAACCGCGGACGTCCGCGATCCTGGTGGACGTCGCCACCCGGATCGTCGCCCCCGTCACCGCCCTGCCCGACCCGGACATGGACGCGGCGTGCGCGGACGCCTTCGCCCTCGATGCCCTCGGAGGCGTCTTCCTCAGCGCCCTGCGCACCTGGGAACAGGCGGGCCCGGACGCTGCCGAGGGCATCGCCCGCACCGTCATCCGCTTCACCGCCGACGTCCTCACCGAGGACCACGAGGACATCGACGACATCCTCCGCCAGGCCCTCGACGCACATCCCACACTGGCCGGTGCACATCCGATACGGCCCGGCATCGTGTAGAACGCGGGCGCATCCCCGGCCGGGTGCGGAGGGGTCAAGGCCCGCTGGGTGGTTCACACAACTGGCTGGCCTGCGGGGTTGGTCGCGCCGGGCGAGCCGTTGCACAGGCTGAGCAGGTGCGCCAGCACGGTGATGTGACCCCTATTTGGGGGGGCGAGTGTGTAGCCGTTGAGTGCTGGAGCCGTCGGGGCAGCGATGATCCGACGGCGTGCTTGGCCGGGCCGAGCACGCCGCACCGCCCAGGCGGGTGGGCCTTCGTCCTCTGTGGGCTGAGTGAAGCCGACGCGGGGTGTGCAGGGTTCGGGACCCGGGCGGTGCTATGTGCGGGGCCTGAGGCGCATGTGCAGCCGTTGCGGGCTGAGTGTGAGGGCCAGGGCGGGGCGGACGGGGCGGCCGGGCAGGGGTTCCAGGCGCCATCGTGCGGCGATCGTGGCCAGGATGATGACGGCTTCGGTGATGCCGAACTGGTCGCCGACGCACTTGCGGGCGCCTCCGCCGAACGGGATGAAGGAGCCGTCCGGTGGGTTGAGGTGGCGGGAGCTGCTCCACCGGTCGGGGTCGAATTGCTCGGGGTTGTCGTACTGGTCGGTTCGGTGGTGGATGAGATAGGGGCTGTAGAAGACGGCCGTGCCGGCGCGGACGGGGTGCGTGCCGAGGTGTGTGTCGGTGGTGGTGGTGCGGCTGACGAGCCAGGCTGGCGGATAGCGTCGCAGGGATTCCATGAGGACGCGGCGTGTGTATTCCAGCCTGGGCACGTCGTCGAGTGTGGCTGCGGCGCCGGCGAGAACGCTGTCGGCCTCGGCGTGGAGCTGTTCTTCGATGTGGGGATGCTGGGCCAGTGCGTGCAGTGCCCATGCCAGGGTGGCGGCCGCGGTCTCGATGCCGGCGAAGAAGAAGGCCATCAGCTGGTCGATGATCTCGGCGTCGGAAAGGTTCTGGTCATGGCCGTCTTCGGGGGGATCGGGGCTGCCGAGGAGTACGGACAGCAGGTCGTCGTGGCCGGTGGCGGCGGAGCGGCGGTCTGCGGTGGCGCGGACCATGGTCCGGCGCAGGCGGGATCGGGCCTGGTAGTAGCGGCGGTTGCCGGGGGTGGGGAGCGTGTTCAGGCGCGGTGGTGTGATCATGCGCCGGAAGATGCCGTCCGTGATGGCGCCGAGGTCCTCCAGTACCTCGGTGATGGCGGTGGGGTTGAGGGTGTCGGCGAACATGGTTGCCACCAGGCCCTGGGCGACGATGTTCTGCATCTCGGTATAGGCGTCGATGGTCTGGCCGTCGGTCCACGAGCCGGTGGCGGTGTCGGTCTGTTCGGTCATCAGGCGGGCGTACGCGGGCAGGCGGGCAGGGTGGAAGGCGGGCTGGACCAGCCGTCGCTGGCGGCGGTGGTCGGTATGGGGGCAGAGGGGCAGGCCGTTGCCCAGGACTTCCCTGCCCTGGTCGAATGCCGGGCCGCCTTTGTCGAAGGTGCGGTCGTTGACCAGGACGTGGCGGGTCAGTCCCGGGTCGCACACCAGAAGGGCCTTCTTGGGGCCGATTCGGATGTGGACCAGGTCTCCGCGGGCGGGCAGTGAGGTGAGGAATTTCAGGGGGTCGCGTACCAGTGGCAGGAGGTGGCCGAGGAGAGGCAGCGCTCCCGGTGCCTGGCTGATCGGAACGTCCGTTGTCATAGCTGTCCACTCTCCGGTCGGCGGTGCGGTGGATGAGGCGGGGACGCGGGGTGCGCGGGGCCGGTTGCTGCGGGTGGAGCCTGGTGCCGGATCCGGGGAGGCGGAACCCGCGACCCCGCCGGTTCAACCCGGTGCGCCCTGGGTGCTTGGGGCTTGGCGCGTGCGGGCGTGGAACGGCACTGCCCGGTGACCCGCTGTCCGTCATGGGGCATCCTCGGCGGCGCCGGGCATGGCCGGCGGGGATTCTGTGCGGGGCCTGTGCCGCGGTTGCTGCCGGGGTCGTCAGATGAGTGTGGCGAGGTGCTGCACGGGGCCGGTCGCCGGGTCGCGCGGTCGGTGTAGCGGGCGGTTTCCTCTGCCCAGAGGGCGTTGCCGGTCATCCAGGTCTTGAGTCCTTCGACCATTTCGGTGAGGGCTTGGCGGTCGTCGGGCTGCAGGTGGGGGTAGAGGACGGCCTCGGCGCGGCTCTCGGCGGCGAGGAACCGTCCGACCTGGACGTCGACCCGCTGGGCGACGAGATCGGCGGCTTCCTGCAGGGAGACGTCGAGTTTGCTGGTCAGGACCACGACATAGTTGCAGAGGTCGTTGAGGCGGATCTCCTCGGGCGCGGAGTACAGGTCGTTGACCCAGGCCACGACGTGGGAGGCGGCTTCGCGGATGGTCGCGATGTCCGGGTTGCGGATCAGGTGTTCGGGCACCGGCCTGGCGGTGGCGACCTCGATGAGGTCGGCGGAGACGTACATGGCACTGGTCAGGAGCCGGTGGGCGCAGTACGCGTCCTCGTCGAAGGGGGTTTCGGAGGAGTTGATCTCCGACTGGCGGACGTGCGAGTAGAGGTAGTCGGTCATGTCGTGGACGAGGCGGTTGGTCCACGCGGCGGTCATGCCCGGCCGGGTGCGGGCCCACAGGTCGGCCAGTCCTTCCCGGATCCTCGGCACCGCGAGGACGTCGCCCGCCCGGTGGCGCCCGGTTCGCGGAGCGGTGCCGA
Organism: Streptomyces uncialis; assembly: GCF_001905345.1. Classification (GTDB taxonomy): domain Bacteria; phylum Actinomycetota; class Actinomycetes; order Streptomycetales; family Streptomycetaceae; genus Streptomyces; species Streptomyces uncialis. Next base: position 421,837 of record NZ_LFBV01000007.1, on the reverse strand, counting down.
GGAAGGGAGCGATGAACTGGTCGGCGATCTCGGTGGCCACCTCCGGGTCGCGGGCCTCCACCGTGTCGTCCAGGACGTCGTCCAGGACGAAGTAGGCGCTCGTCCAGTCCGCCAGGACGTATAAACGGCCGACGGAGGCGTGGGGACAGACCCGGGCGGCCAGCCTTCCGAGCAGGAACGAGTCGCAGACCTCCCGCACTTTCGGGCTGTTGGCGATCATGCCCATTTCCTGTACCCACGCCTGGGTGTGCTGCTGGGTGCGGTCTTCGTGGGGGTGGAGCCCGGACGGCAGATCGAGGCGGAGCCGAGGGACTGCGAGATCCATGAGCACTCCCTGGTCCTCGTCCTGACAGTGGCGGGGCAGCGGCCCGCCGGTTCCTTTCCTTTCAAGAGAGCCAGTCCCACCCCAGGAAGGGAAGGTCTCGGTAACCAAAAGGGCGTGAACGTGTTGAACGATCCCCGGCAGGCGAACCAGGGGGCGGGCCAGACGAAGGCCCGCTAGGAAAAGCACCCTGAGGGCGGGGGGCGAGGCGGATGGTTCTCGGGGATCGCACGCGGATGCGAACGGGGCGAGGTGTGCTGCCCGTCGTTGCTGGTGGGAGAGGCTTCGGTATGGTGCGAGGCGGCTAAGAGATCATCTCATTTGGCCGCGCACCGGCCCGGCGTGCACGGCATCGCCGGTGACGATGCCGTGCATCGCGGGGGACGGTTCCCGTGCATCCGGTCCGCGCCGGGTGCACGGGAACCGGAGTGTCCGGCATCGTCCGGCGATGCCGGACGCTCCCGCACGACGGCCCCCGCCTGCCGGTGGAGACCACTCCGTCCAGTGGACCCCCGCGGCACCGACCGGCCGGTGGGCTCCACTCGCCGGGGTCCGCTCAGCAGCCGGCCCCCGGGCCGCGGTGCGGTCCGGGCTGCTGCGGGCGGTGCGCCTGCGCCTGCTGGTCACCCGCGCGCACCGGCCGCGAGGGCTCGTCGGCATCCCCCTGACCGACGTACTGGGCTGCCCGCTCTCGGGCCTGATCCCTCGCCCGCTCGTACGCCTTCTGGATATGGCGCAGCTGTTCGGCGGTGAGGTCGAGGGCTTCGACATCGGTGCGTGACTTCTTCAGAGCGCGCACCGCGGTCAGGTCGACCGCTTCCCGGGGTTCGGCCTCCTCCGGCTCCTGGTCGTCGTCGCGGTCGGGCTCGGTGGCCGGGGGCGGGAGGAACTGTTCCGGCATGACGGCCTGCTGGTGCGCGACCACGTCGTACCCCCGCCCGGTGGCGGTGAGGGTGGTGCGGAGTTTCTCGCGGACCACCCCGGCGGCGAGGACGGCCCGGTCGTAGCGCAGCGGGACCCTGGGGATCTCCCACTCCCCCGCCACCTGGTCGGGGAGCCGGAGCACGTGCGGGGCACCTGTGTCGGACGGGGCCTCGTCCGGGAGCCGGAGGGTGGGCGGCGTGCCCGTGTCGGCGGGAGCCGGTGGTCCTCATCCGGGATGGCCGGCCGTCGGCGGGCGGGCTTGAGGTCGGCCTCGGTCCAGCGGGTGGTGTAGAGGCGGTGGGCCATGGTGCCGCTGTGCAGCGTCCCGGAGTCGGTGATGTCGAGGCAGTGCGTGGCGATGGCGGCGTCCACGACCTGGTCGTCGAGGCCGGGTTCACGGGGGCGGCCCCTCAGGACGAGGGCGAGGTGGCGTCGCGCTTCGGCGAGGAGGTGACGGCGTTGGAAGGTGCCGTCCTTGTTCATCACGAACAGCACCGCTGCCACGCTGGCGGCGGCCAGGGCGACGTCGACCACGGCCGGGACCCGGGCCAGAACTGTCCGGCAGTGTGCTCGGCTCAGGTGTGGGTGGAGCGGTGTCCGTCGAGGGTGAGGAGGTAGGCGATCGCCATGTCGGTGAGTTCGGCGGCGTAGCGGCGTCTGGCCGTTTCTCCGGTGGCGGGGTCGGGGCGTACGGCGTCGTGGTAGCAGGCGCCGAGGACGGCGCGGGCAGCGGTGTCGAGTGCCTTCTGCGGCTGGGAGCGGCGGATCTGGCCGGTGTACGGGGATGCCGCTTCGAGGAGGAGGTGGTGGAGTGCGGTGATGGTGCGGGCCCCGCGGTCCAGCGACCTGTCCCCCTGTGCGCGCAGCAGCTCCTGGAAGAGGCCGCTGCTGTCGGCGAAGGATTGCAGCAGGGCCTGTGCGTAGGCGTCGATGACGCCTGAGAGTGAGGGCTCGGCGGGTCGTTGTCGCTGGGCCACGTATTCCTCGCGGTGTTCGAGCATTCGCTCGGACAGGGCGGTGATCAGCTGTTCCTTGTCGTCGAAGCGGCGGTAGATCGTGCCGACGGCGACGCCGGCGCGTGCGGCGACGCCGGCCATTGTCAGGTCCTCCAGGCCGTCGGTGGTGGCGATCTCCTCGGCCGCCCGCAGGACGCGGGCCAGGGTCGCGGCGCTGCGGGCCTGCCGGGGTTCCCGGTAGGCCGCTGGACGCTCCGGCTCCTCGGTCATGTCCCACATGGCCCGCCGTACCACCTCCACTGGGCACTGCACTGTTTCCCCGACACTTTCCGCCCCCGCCCCCGTCGACTTCACTGGGCTCCTCAACGCTCCTGGGGGTCCCTGAGAGAAGTAGTCGGCGCAACCGAACCCCCTTGAACAGGGCACTGACCTGCTGATCTCCCCGCCCTGCCCATGACCGTCGAGGCGACTCGTAGAGCAGCCTGCGGAAGCTGGCGGCGGAAGCTGGCGTTGGGCCGGGCCTGGCGTCCCTCGCGAGCGGCTCGGCCCCGGCCGGATCACCGCCGTCGGACCGGCAGGACCGACGGTCGTCGATGTCCTCGTGGTCCTCGCTGAGGATGTCGGCGGTGAACCGGATGACGGTGCGGGCGATGCCCTCGGCAGCGTCCGGGCCCGCCTGTTCCCAGGTGCGCAGGGCGCTGAGGAAGACGCCTCCGAGGGCATCGAGGGCGAAGGCGTCCGCGCACGCCGCGTCGATGTCCGGGTCGGGCAGGGTGGCGACGTTCACCAGGAGCGCGGGCATCCGCGGTTCGGCAGTGGCGAGGGCGGCGGCGGCTTCGAGGTCGCCGGCCTGCACCTCCAGCAGCTCCGAGCCACCGCCCTCCGCCAGGCCCTCGACGCACACTACTGGCAACTGCGGCTATTCGGACTTGCGGAATTACAGGTCGGGATCCGGAGTGTTTCTCTGCATGGTTAGGCCAGCCCACTTCGGTCCCACGATCCTGTCTCCCGTCGTCCGCTGCGGACGAGCGTACTGTCTCGGAGGCATAACGCCAGTTCACAGCCCGCGCGGCTCCGGCCACGGCGGATGGCGTGTGGACTCGACGCCGGAGCGTGGTCTCGCCATCGCACCGGACACCGTCCTGTCGGAGTGCGGGGTGCTCGACACCGGCTCAGGTCTCGGCGGGCAGATGGATGGAGGCCAGTTTGGCAGGGTCGACGACGATGTGTATGCCGGTGATCCGTCCTTCGGTGACGGCGAAGGCGATGAGGGAGAGGGGGGTTCCGTCGGGGTGCCAGGACATGTGGCCGGGGATGCCGTTGACCAGCACGGGCCGATGGCGGGTGACCTCGCCGGAGAACATGCGGGCCCCGGAGGCGACCTTGGTGGCGCCGAGGGTGACGACCATGCCGTCGGATGTGTCGACGGTCAGCTCCACGTTCGGGTCGAGGACACGCAAGAGTGCTTCGAAGTCGCCGCTGCGGGCGGCGGCGCCGAATGCCTGGACGACCTCTCGGTGCTCGCGGCCGGAGCCCGCCGGTCGGTTCGTGGCGTGGACCTTGCGGCGGGCGCGGCTGGCGACCATCTTGGTGGCGGCGGTGGACTTGCCAAGGATCCGGCCGATTTCGTGGAACGGGACTGCGAACATGTCGTGCAGGACGAACGCCAGACGCTCGCTCGGGGTGAGCGAGTCGAGCACGACGAGCAGGGCGAGGCCGACCGAATCGGCCAGCGCCGCCTGTTCGTCCGGCGCGGGGTCCTCGTCGGGTATCACCACGAGGTTCGTGAACTCCTGCTCATAGGCGATTTCGGGGTGGGCTCGGCGGGATCTCAGGAGGTCCAGGCTGATTCGGCCGACCACCGTGGTCAGCCAGCCCGCCAGGTTGCCGATGGTCGCCGCGTCCTGACGGACGAGGCGCATCCAGGCTTCCTGGACCACGTCCTCGGCGTCGGCGTGCGAGCCCAGCACCCGGTACGCGACAGCGCGCAGCCGGTCGCGCTGGGCTTCGAACGCCTCAGCCACGAGAGCGGACGGGTGGGCAGTCACGACTTCCGCTGCTGACGGAGCGAGACCCGGTTGCCGTCCGGATCCACCGCCTCGATGCGGACCCCGAACGGATAGTCCACGGGTTCGGGCTCTTCGAAGACGACGCCGCGTCGGCGCATGATCTCGAAGTCCTTCCGCAGGTCCTTGGATTCGAGGATCAGCGGACCGGGCGCGCCCGTGCCTCCCGGCTGTCCTGCGGCCGGCGCGTGGGACCACAGGATGATCTGCACCGGGCTGTCGGGAACCCCGACGGTAAGGAAACGTCCGTCGGGCCCGGGGAAGTCGAGCTGCTTCTCCAGACCGAGTCCCTCGGTGTAGAACTCCAGCGCGCGGTCCTGATCCGTGACGTAGATCGTCACGTACATGATCTCGTTCAGCATCCTGCTCTCGATTCACTCGTCGATGCGACCGTTCGTGTGCGGTCGTCGCTCTCATGACGAGTGCCGACGGGAGAAGGTAACAAGACCGGTCCGCGGGGGCGGAAACGGAACACGCCTCACCGCTGATGCCTGAGAAGCATCGGGCGGGCTTCGTCTCGCTCTGCGGTCCCTGGGGCCGGACAGGTTCTCTGTGCGACCCCGTCGCCGAGACAGGGTTCGTGTTCGGCGGACCGCCGGTCCGGTGAAGGGATCTTGCTGATGGTCAAGCCCAGCAGCAAGATCCTTCAAGGCCGGTGAGCACGCCCAGTAGTTGGTGCGCAGCTCTTCCCGCTCCCCCGCGTCCCCGCCCGGAGGCCGGGACGCAGCCAGCTCGCCGGGACCTGCCGGGGGCCGCCGGACCGGGCGCAGAGGTTGGTGGGCGGGGCCGGACGGCAAGGCCGGGCACCGCCGCGGCGGTAGCCGGGCTCCGGGCTGCCCGGCGCGGTCTCGCGCGTCGCCACCGCTCGCGCGGGCCCGCCGGATGGAGCCGTGGAGAAGGTTGTTGCCCGCTGGGCGGGAGGAAGAACACAGGTTCGTTGCCGGGGCCTGTGCGGGGCCGCCGGGTCGGGGACGCTGCCGGAGAAGCCCCCTGCGACTTCAGGAGAGTGCGCCCGTGCTGGACCCCGAGGTGGAGATGCCGATCGAGTCGGACACCACGGCGTATGTGCTGTGGCGGGCCCTGGGCGAGGCGGTCGCCACCCACCCGCTCCCCCCACGGCCGGTGCGGGAGGACACCGCAGTCGCGCTCCTGTCCGTCCAGGACACCAGCGACGTCCTGCTCCGGACCCGGGTCCCGATCCCTGGAACCGGCCGAGCGAGGCGCACCTCGCGCAGCGGCTGGCACCACTCCTGCCACGGCTGGCCGAGACCTTCCGGGGACTGGACGGTCTCGCGCCGCTGTTCATGACGGTGTCGGTCGGATGGGCGGACGGTGTGATCCCGCTGGACGAACGGCTCGCGTCGGGGCTCGTAACCCTGGCCCGACAAGCGGCGGCGACCGGGTCCGGCGTCTACGGCGACCATCTCGCCGGAGCGTGCGGGCACTCCGCAGGCACCGGACGTGCCGCAGCATCTGGCAGATCCCAAGCAGGGACTGAGCCGGTACGCCGTCGACCCGCCCCTGCCACCGGGGACCCGGACCGGGGAGTGCGCGACGTCGCCGGGCACGGCACGGGCGGGTACTCGGCATCGTCACTGCGGGCACCGGCTGGGATGTCCCTCACTCACCGCTGACGTGCCATGCGAGCCTCCGGCGCTCAAGAACGGAATCGGTCCGCGCGGTGGCACGGGGACTTCGGGGTCCGTCCCGCTGCGCGGTCCGATGGCTCCCCGGCCGCCGGTGAGGGTTTCCGGTCAGGGCCGCCGACGGAACCAGCCGCGGCGGTGCTTTTCGGCTCCTGGTCGTGTGCGTGCGGGGTTTGGCGTCCGGGGGTGGCGGGGACTCCAGACGCCGGAGGTGGGGCGGGATGAAGCGGATACCGCGGATTCGGACCGCAGGACGGACCCGGGCACGGGTATGGAGGTGGAGGGTGCTGGGGGGTGCGGGTGCGGTGATGTGCGCGATGATGGCGATCGGAGCGGTGTGGACGAGTGTCGGCCCGGTCGGCGCGGCGGCCGGTATCGGGCCGGCCGACGGCGTGTTCACCGTGTCACGCTGCTACGCCACCGAAACGAACCGCAGGTGCGAGGGCTCCTTCGCCCCCGCCGACGGCACGGAACACCGAAACGGGGTGGAGTTGGGTTCGCCCCGGGAGCCGTACACCGGAGGAGAACAGGTGGAGGTCCGGCTGGCCGAAGCCACCGCCTACGAACGCTCCGCCGTCACCGTAGCTTTCACCATCGCGCTGGCCCTGCTCCTGGCCGGCCTGTACGGCGCGACGGCCGCCTGGCTCGGCAAGTCCGCCCGGCGCGGCAGATTCGCGGGCCTCGGCCTCTACGCCGCCGTCATGGCCGTCACAAGCTCCGCCGCGTTGTCTCTTCTCCTCGTGACCGGCCTCCTCGACTGGCTCCTCACCTGACCATCCCCGCCCACCAGGTCGCGACGGCGGCGAGTTCGGACGAGGCCGTCTGAACCGGGCACGAAGTGGTTCGGCATCGCGGTCCACACCACCAAGAGGAGGCAGCACCCGGCGTCCGCCGGCGCGGCAACGACATCCTGATCACCTCCTCCCCCGCCGAGAGAACGGCATTCCGGCCGCGCGGCAGCTGCGCCGCGCAACGACGACGGCGACGGCGACGGCGACGGGCGGGGGTTGACCGATCTCAGCTCGGCACGCGCCGGTGCTCCGCGCGCATACGGATGCGCACCGAGCACCCGGCGCGTGGTCAGATGCGGTGCCGGATGCGGTCCAGGTCCGCGTCGAGGACGGCGAGGTCGGGGTGGTCGCGGAGCTGCTGTTCGCGGGACCACGCGGCGAGGTCGGCCTTGTGGGCGGCCCGTACGGTGTCGTAGCTGGCGCCGGTGAGGGTGGCGATCAGGCCCATCTGGGTGCCGTCGAGGCCGTGGTACCGGTTGGCGGGCGCGTACATGATGACGGCATCGGCCGCGCACTCGAATCCGGCCGCGGCGAGCTTTGCGTGGAGCCGGCGCCGGAACGGGGTGTCCTGGTCCTCCCAGCAGGGACCCCCAGCCGTCGTTCCCGGGTCACGCCGGGCTGCTTGGTCGAGGGCGTCGGCGAACGCGGCGAGCGGCGCGATGTCCGCTTCGGCCAGCTCAATGGTGGGGGAATCAGCCGGTGGTGCCGCCCACGGAGGGCCGCCGTTTGAGGGTTCCCAGGTACCAGTCGACGAAATCGACCAGCCGCTCGCGCGAGAGGGGAGCGTCCATGGAGGTTGCGGTGTGCTGGAGGGTCTCGGCCAGCCCGAAGTGCCTGGTGGCACTCAGGTAGGGCCGGTAGAAGGTGAACGCACGGTCCAGTCGCTGCTCGGCGGGGGTGAACCCGTCGGTGGTGGCGACGAGTACCGGTTCGGGCATGCCCACTCGTTCGGTGATGGCCGACAGGGTGTCGGCCACTGTGGCCTGGGAGATGTTGGACAGGTGGTAGACGCCTGACGGGGCGTCTGCGGCGCTGAGGGTGACGGCACCGCGTGTGACGAGGTTGACCGGGACGAAGTTGACCAGTGCGTCCGCGTCCGCCCTGATCCGCAGGTGCTGCCCTGCGAAGTCCTGGCGGTTGCGGAGCCGCAGTGCCAGCAGGGTTTTGACCATGCCGTACAGGCCGCTGAAGGTGGTGGCACCGAAGGTGGTGTCGTGGCCGATCACACCGCTGGGACGCAGGATCCGCAGGGTGGGGAACCCGCTGGAGGAGACGATCCGCTCACCCAGGACCTTGGAGCGCTCGTACCAATTGTTGGAGCGCACCTGCGGGTCCACCGGCGCGGCGGGGATGTCCCCAGCGCGGTCACCCACCACGAAGGCGGTGCTGATGTGGTTGAACACGCCCACTCCCAGCCGCTGGGCCAGGGCGGCCACGTGGCGGGTGCCTTCCACGTTGCACTGCATGATCGCGTCCTTGGCCTCGTCCTCGAAGGCGAGGGAGGCGGCGGAGTGCCAGACGTGGGAGACGGGGCCGACCTGCGCGCCGCTGGTGCCGCACAGCGGCAGAGTCAGATCCCCGGACACGGCCCGACAGCGCTGCCCGGCGCGTTTGAGCGCGGCCTCGCGCCGGTATGCCGTGGCCGCGTCGCGGAGCGCGGCATCCAGGCGCTCCTGGGCGGGCCTTGCGCCGCGCGGTCGCACCAGGCACACCAACTCGGCGTCGGGATAGTGTTCGAGCAGGTCCAGGGTCAGCATCCCCCCGACGAGCCCGGTTGCCCCGGTGATCAGGTGTCGCTCCATCAGGCCCGTCTCTCTTCATCTGCGCCCGGCACGACGCGATCATCGCCCTTATCGGGCTAAAGACTACAAAGATGACGATATCGCGTGCGCTCACAGGCGGTCCCCTGGCGCGGGGAAGGGCGGTCCGCCGGTACGGGATGTACCGGCGGACCGCCCTCGCGGTGCCGCGCGCGGCTCGTTCGTCTACTTGCCGAAGAAGGCGTTGTACACGGTCACCTTGTGGGAGCCGCCCTGCTTGTCGACGACCTGGGCGCGCAGGGTGATGCCCTTGCCCTTGGCCGGGTTCTTGAGGGTCACCTTGTTCTTGGTGACCCTCAGCTTCTTCCAGGTCTTGCCGCCGTCGTAGGAGACGCGCGCGGTCAGCGACTTGACCTTGTCCTTGGCCGCGCCGTGCACCTCCAGCGGGATGGTCTGGCCGACGCCCGCCGGGGCGGTGCCGGTGAGCCCGGACCGCACACCCGTGAAACGTACGGTGGAAACCGGCAGCCGGAGCTCGCCGTCCGTGGGCGCCGCGTTCGCGCGGAAGGCCCATGCGGAGTCGATCCGGCTGCTCACCAGAGCGGTCGAGGGACTTCGCCGGACCGAGGTGGTGAGCAGGAAGTCTCCCCCTTCGCGGCCGATCTGGAGCCCCTCCTGGCCGGTGACCGGGTCACTGTTCTCGGCGACCTTCGTACCGTTGCGGTACAGCGTGGTCGTGGCCGAGGCGAACTGGGATGTTCCGGTGTTGCCCTGGCCGTCGGCGAACATCGGCACATCGGGGTACAGCATCTCGCCGTAGCGCCAGAATCCCGAGGCGCTGCCGGCCTTCGGGGCGACGGCAGCGGTACCGAGGGTCTCCCGGTGGACCTTGCCCTTGGGGTAGGACGCCGGTTCGCTGTAGTGGCGCACCTCGGGCTCGGGATCGTCTGCCGGGGTGCCCGCCGGGGTCTGGGTCAGCGCGAGCTGCCACTTGGCCCGGTCGCCGGTGGACAGATGCAGCGTGCGCGCGGCGGGTATCTTCCGCGTGGCGGGGGCTCCCCCGAATCCGAAGAGGGTGCTGGGGAGGACCCCGTACGCTTGCAGCAGGCCCTGTTTGTCCTTGGCCGAGGCAGCGAGTCCCACCCTCACCTCGGCGAACTCCGCGGCATTGAAGGTGCGCTTGTACCCGGTGGCGATCCGTGTCACCGGACCGCCGGAGGTGCCGTGGTACTCACTGCGAGCGTCCTTGATCCAGTTGGCGTGCCACTGCTGGTGCAGGGTTCCGTCGGTGACCTGCGGCCCGAGGTGGGCGATGTTCAGCCCGCCGGGTGAGCGCATCGGGAAGCGCACGCCACGGGTGTCCTGCCGGTCGGGCGCTGTTTGCACGTACTCCATCTGCCCGCCGGTGAACTTGGCCTTCACATCGCTCAGCGTCAGCTTCGCGGGTTTGGCCTTGCGGGCGTCGACGGTGACCGTCATCGTCCTGTCGACGGCCAGCTTGGGCTGGATCACGAGGTCGAAGCCCTTGGTCCGGCCGGTCGGGTCGGCGGCGGGATCGATGGGGGCGCTGGCGTCGAGCGCGTACTCGCCCTTGGGCAGACGCTGGACGGTCTCGGGTGTCCCGGACAGGATCATCCCCGGACCGTCGGTCAGGGAGCTGAGGGATGATTCGAAGTGCTTGCTGGGTTTTCCGTCGCGTCCGATGTGTTTGAAGGTGATGTCGTAGGACTCGGCTTCGAGTTCGACGGCGGCGGTGGTGCGGATGGTCTGGTTGTCGCCGGTGGCTTCGACGGTGGCGGCGTAGTGGCCGTGGGTGTCGCCGCCGAGGCGGCTGTCGGCGGTCAGGCCGACGGTGGCGGTGCCGCCGGCGGGGACGGTGATGCGGTCGGCGGCGAGGGTGAAGAATCCGGCCGGTACGGGCTTGCCGCCGGGGCCGTGTGAGGTGACCTTGAGGCCGAGGGGGACATCGGCGGTGCCGCTGTTGCGGTAGGTGATCTTCTTGGTGACCGGCTGGTCGTCGGTGTGCGGCCACAGCAGCTTGCCGAAGGCGATCGAGGTCTCCTGGCCGACGACGCTCTGGGTGATCGCCCGGTCGACGGCGATCCGTCCCGCGCCCTGCTCGTGCGGGGTATATCCGCCGTCCTTCGCGGAGGAGGCCAACGCGGACTTCAGTTCCGCGGCCTTCCAGCCGGGGTGGCGCTGTTTGAGCAGGGCCGCGGCACCGGCGACATGCGGGGCCGCCATCGACGTACCCGAGATGGTCCGCCGGCCGCCGCCCGGTGCGGCGGCGTCGATGTCCACACCCGGTGCGGTCACATCGGGTTTGACCGCGCCGCCCCTGATCCGGGGTCCGGTGCTGGAGAAGTCGGCGAGCTTGTCCGCACGGTCGACGGCGCCGACGGTGAAGGCCTCGTCCGCGCTGCCCGGCGAGCCGATCGAGTTCGGTCCCGAGTTGCCCGCGGCGACGGCGAAGAGGACTCCCTTCTCGGCCGTCACCTTGTTGATCTGCGCTTCCAGCGGATCGATCCCGGAGGTGTCCTCGCGGCCGAGGCTGAGGTTGACGATGTCCGCGCCCTGGGCGACGGCCCAGTCGATCCCGGCGATGATCCCCGAGTCGGAACCGCCGCCCTCGTCGTCCAGGACCTTGGCGTTGATGACCCCGGCCTTCGGCGCGACACCCCTGTGCGTGCCGTTCGACCCGGCACCACTGCCCGCCGCGGTGGAGGCGACATGGGTGCCATGGCCGTCCCGGTCCGCGGCGTCGGGGGCGCCGCTGAAGTTCCGCGCCGCCACCACCCGGCCCTGGAGGTCGGGGTGGGTCTCGTCCACCCCGGTGTCCAGGACGGCGATCCTCACTCCCTCGCCCTCGTAGCCGGTCTCCCATGCCTTCGGCGCGCCGATCTGCCCGGTGCTGGTCTCCAGGGTCGCCCTGTGCAGGCCGTCCAGCCAGACGCGGCTGATCCCGGACGCGGTGGTGCGCGTCTGTCCGTTCGTGCCGCGGGTCAGCGTCTCCCACAGCTCGGGCGTGCTCTTCACCGCCGTTGTGACCGCGTCCGCGTTCAGCGCCTTCAACGAGCGGTTCAGCTCCGTTCCGCCCGCCTCCCGCACCGCACCGCGCGCACTCGCGCCGGCGCCGCCGCCGTAGGCCACGATCAGCCGCAGCCCGTCCCGGTAGGCCTCCCGGCTCTCCGCCCGGCTCAGCTCGGTGACATCGAACAGCCGCCGGTCCAGCTTCCCCTCGGCGACCAGCCGCTGCGCGTCACGGGGCACCACGAAGGTGCGGCCGCCCTCGGTGAAGGTCCGTACGGGGACATCCGCCCGCCCCCGGCCGGCCTCGAAGCCCGCCATCCGGCCCTTCGCGTCGACCCGGACCCGGTCCCCGGTGATCAGAGTGACCTGATGGGCGGGGCCGCCCGCCGGGCGTGTCTGCGCGGTGACCTCGCCGGGCGGCACGGACGCGGTCACGGGCCCCGCACCGGTCAGCCCGGCGACCAGCGCCAGTGAGACCGAGGCGGTCAGCCCCGCGATCCCGGCGTTCCGTCTCCTGCTGAACACATGTCCTCCTGAAGGGAGTTGAACGGTGCCGGTGTGGCGCCACTCACTCTGGGAGAACAGAGAAGTCCGTGGTGCGGGTTGGCCGCGGGGGCGAAGCTGGCCGGAAGGCGCGGGCCCAGGGGCGCATTCGGGCCGGAGCACCCGGCCCCGGTGAACGTCCGGGCCCTCCCCCGCATCTCAGGGGGGTGGGCAGCCCGCTGCCGCCGCCCCGGACGGGCGGCGCAACCCCTTCCCGGCTGCCTCCGACAGGGGCGGTCCGGATCCAGTTCGGCGGGGTGCTCCGCGGCGCGCACCTCGTCCGACGACCGGGTGGATACGCGCCCGGCACCGCACGGCGATAACGGCACGGTCGTGGCGCAGCGGAACCCGGGCATGTCCCACTCCCCCGTGTCCAGCGGGAGCCGGTGCGCGGCGCCGTCGGGGTCGGCCGGGAGCTGGGACTCGGAGTCAGGGGCGGGGCCGGGTGTGGGGCGGTGGCGGGTGTGGGGCGGTGGCGGGTCGAGGCGGGGTCGGTGAGGAGCCAGCGGGCGGTGTCGAGGCGGTCGGACCCCCCCCAACCGGCACCGCTCCAGGAGCCGCTTCCCGAACGTCAGAAGTGCGAACCCACACCACCTCGCCGGTCAGTTGCCGCCGTGGCTTGGGGCTCTTCCTGACCGGTTGGGCGTTCCGCGCCGCCCACCAGCCAAGCCTCTGTACATCCAAGCCCTCCGCGTCCAGGAGCAGGCGGGCAAGAGCGGGGCCACCACGTCCTGGACGGGGCAAGCCGTCAGGAAAGGAGGTTGCGTCCGGCTTCGTAGAGGTACTGGGCGAGGCCGTCGGTGGAATGTCGCACAAGAGTGTCCGTCAGCCCTTCCAGGGCGCGGCGTACACGGCCTGGCTCAGGGGCTGGGCGGGTGCTCTCCTCTTCGAGGAACGCAGCGTCGCGAACGATCTGTGCGCGGAGCTCGTCGGTGGTGTCGACGCGAGTTGCGGCGGTGAGGACCTGGCGGGCGAAGTCGGCGAACTGGGCGGGATCGAAGCCGAAGGTGTTGTTCTGGGTGTTGCCGGAGCCGACCTGGGCGGTTCCGCCGTGGATGTTGGTGGTATAGGTCGGATGGTGTCCGTTCTGCATGAGGAAGTCCTTCACGGATAGTGGGCTCTCGGCACATTGGATGCCTACCTGAGTCAGCGTCAGGAGGGCTTGAAGGGGGTGCTGAGCATCTCCTTCGTGAACGGTAGCGAGGCCCTGTTCCGCGAGGTACAGCGCTGCTGCGCGGACTTCGTCGGGTGACAGGTGCTCGCTGAGCATGACCGCTTCGGGTGTCGTGAGGAATGCCTCCAGTTCGATGGTGGGACTGTAGGACGCGCGGGATGCCACTGACATCAGACCGTTGCGGGCGTGCTGCTGGCGCCCTTCGGGATCGCGTCGCAGGTGCAGGAGCCGTCGTGCCTCCAGCTGGCCGGCGTGGGTGAGCCGGTAGAGGTGGCCTTTGCGTAGCACGAAGACCCGTTCCAGCTGGCTCTGGCGGACCAGTTCGTTCAGGTCGCGCTGGAGCCTGAAACGGGCGGCGCGTCGCCATTCTTCGGGGATGTCGTCCGTGCCGGCCAGGTCTCCGTCGCCTGCCATACCGCGCTCGTACATCCAGACCAGTAAGTAGGCTTCCGCGCCAGCTTCCGTCATGAGGCCGATGCTACGGCCACATCACTTGCCACCACAGCGGTCAGCACCAGGTGGCATGTTCGCCTTCGGAGCAGGAGCGAGGTGTGCCACGGGTGAGGTGGCCCACCGGGTACTGCCGGGAGAAACGGCGGCGACCGACGGCGCGTTTGGCGCCGTGTGTCCCCCGCACCATCGCCCCTCCCGGCCGACCTCGGGGCAGGTTGCCGGACGCGGCCGGGAGCCGACGCGGTGACTTCAACGCTCAGCGGCGCTCACGGCGTACGGCGTGCCGTGAGCGTCGTGCGCTGCCCGAAGGTCAGGTCCGGGTCGGCCGTACACAAGCGCCTGGTGGCGCAGCGGCGACGCGGTTCTTCTCGGCATAGGGGTCGACCGTTGCCCACTTGTCGGCCTTTTTGAGGTCGTCGTGGAAGAGCGGGTGGATGAATCCGTCGGCCGGCGCGGTGCAGTCGTCGTTGACTATCGCCGCCGAGTGCGTCTGCGGGTGCAGCTTTCCGTTTCGGACGAGAACGTCGAGCTGTCGGTGGACGATCACCCTGGAGACCTCGTAGCCGTGGTCGTTGATCTCCTTGGCTCCACTCGTCTTCACCAGCGCGTGGACGAAGGTGTAGTCGGCCCGCACCAGCAGCTCGCCCGACGGTGCGGCCTCGTACGTCATGGTGCCGTCGGTCCTGATCAGTTCTTGCTCCGGTGAGCGCACCTCGTCCGGGTCGAACCGGGTGACGAACCGGAGCGGTTCCCGTCCGGAGCCGGGGTCGGTGTACGCCGCTTCCAGTTGCCGCCGTACCGGATCGCCCGGCGCCAGGAGGTCCAGTGCTTCGACGGGCTTCGCGCCGGCGAGGGTCCGGCTGGAGATGTTGGTGGCGACAAGGAAGTCCTTGACCAACCAGAGGCTGGTGTGGACCTCTTGGAGAGTCAGACCGGCAACGGCTTTGGCTTGGGGAATGCGTATGCCGTGGGAGCTGGGCTCCCAGGCGGCGGCGGGTGAACCCCGGAAGGGGATGTTGGTGGTGGCCGGCCACGCGTCCGGCCACAGGTGCTCCGCCAGCATGCGGGGGGCGTAGGGCTCGTTCGCGGGCCGCTTACCCGTGGCGTCTGCGAGCCAGACACCGAGGCCCCCGAGAGCCAGGACCCCCGCGCCCGCTCCGAGCAGCGTCTTGCGGCGACGGGCTACCCGCTCTCGGCGCAGCCTTTCCTCACGGTCCGGAGCGTTCTGTTCCGCCCGCAGACGGGCCGCGAAATCCGCAGGATCGATCGACATGCTGTCCCTCCCCTTCACGCCGTCCCCACGGCGTGTCGAGCGGAGCTTCTCATACCCTGACCTGGACTCTTCTCACCAGCCTGCGAGTGGGGTGGGCGACTTCCGCCTGCCAGTCGGCGTGGCCGGCCGCCCCGGCCCGGTGGAAGGCGATGACGGTGTCGACCAGGGCGAGGCCGTGCTCCCGCAGGCCCGTCCTGCCGGATGCGACGCGCTTCCCGGTGGCCCCGGCCGGCCGTCGGCGCGAGCTCACCGGAGGCCGCGGCCTCGGCGAGTCCTGCCGGGGTGCAGTACCAGTAGCTCTGCTGGGCCCGGTGGGCACGGCCGACCAGGGCCGGGGATTCTGCGCGGAGGTTCCGCAGCGCCAGACGGATGTAGTCGGTGTCCTGTTGGTGCGGCAGGAGCAGCGTCTTGAGTCGGAGGGGTGTGGCCAGGCGGAGCCGGGCGAGGGTGAGCAAGGCTTGGCCGCGGATGTCCGCTCCGGCCCTCGCCGCGGTCTTCTTCCGACGCCGGGACGCTTCTCCCGGCACATTCATGCGGGGAGAAGAGGAGTTGCAACCGGCCAGGGAGGGTGAGTACGTGGGCTGACCAGCGGCAACGGTGAAGGGGCGGCCCGGGGCTGCGGGGTCGGCAGCAGGGTCCGCCGCAGGACTCACCGTGGGGCTCGCTGTCGCGGGCAGCCTCCGCCGGGGTGTGCGTGGTGGGTGTGGTGGTCATCGGATCCTCGGGGTTCCTCCGGCCGTCACGGGCCGGATCGGTGACAGGTCCAACCCGCACACGCCAGGGCGTGCGGGCCGGACTCACCGTGCCGCCACCACCAGGCGGCTTCGCCCGCTTCCTGCCGGAGGCCCAGCGGATCTCCGCGACCTCGTCCTCCAGCCACTCCAACACCTTCGCGATCGCGCGTTCGTGCGCCCGCTCGATCACCCGACGCGGCGCCTCGTCGCCCAGCACCCACAGCACCAGCAGCAGCAGCAGCAGCAGCAGCAGCAGCAGCGACGCCTGCGGCCGGAACACAAACTCCAAACCGAGCAGCGGAACCAGATCCCGCTGCTCGATCTCCTCGACCGGCTGCCCCAGAACCGTGGCAGACCGCGCCGCGGCCGGGGTGACACCCCCGGCCAGGCCCTCCCGCTCCAGCCGGTCCGCGTCCGGATGCCGCAGCCCCCGAACATCAACTCCACCTCCCGCTCCCCCACCACCGCCCCCGCGGCCAGCCCCAACCCCGCCAGGCCACGCCCCCACTCACACCCCCGGCGGGATCCCCGCCCGCTCCTGAGCGTCCTTCAGCGACTGACCAACCGGAAGGCGGCCATCCCCGAACGCGACTCCGCGCACGAAGTACCGCCACGCATTACGCCTCTGAATCTTCGCGACACTCAGCATCCCCCCAGAGGACACCCACTCTGACCTGCGCCAAAGCGCGATCCCGCGAGGCGGGACAGTTCACCGGAACTTCACCGCCCATCCCGCCCGGCGGGAACCGACGGCCATGTCACGCCCGCCAGGGGGACACCGGCCGGGCCATGCAAATGCTGTGCGGCGAGCACTACACCAGCCACACCAGCCTCAAAGACGCCAAGTATCAGATTCCTTCGCCACCACGCGTATACCTACGCGCCACTCCCCCACCCGACGGCTGAAGAAGCCCCCCCCACAGCGTCACCAACCCCGACCCGAGCGAGACACCCACGGCCCCCGGCAACGCCGGGGGCTTCGTGCTGCCCGGAGGACACCGTGCCCACGTACGAGACCACCACCCGCTTCACCCACGACCTGGACCGGCACACCCCCGCCCAACGCGACCGCTTCCGCCGGGTCGTACGCACGGCCTTCGTCCCCGACCTCCACACCGGCCGCGCCTTCCGTACCGGGCTCCGCGTGAAACGCGTACGGACCACGCCGGGCGTATACGAATTCTCCTGGTCCATGGGCACCGGGTGTCCGGGGCGCGCGACGTGGGGGTACGGCCCGCCGATAGTTCCCGGGCAGCCCCACATCGTCTGGCGACGCATCGGCGGGCACGACATCATCACCGGGGCCCGTGATTTGAGGGCTCGGCCCTGGGATTGCTGGGCTCTGGCCGAGACTCCCCATAGCGAGCACAGAGCGGGCCGGGTTGCGGGCCGTGGCGGGGTCCGTCTCCAGCACCACCGACACCGAGGGTGCCAGCAGCGGGCCGTCGCCGAGGACCTCGCGGGTGTACGCGGTGTGGCCGGCGTCCGTGAGGTGCGGCTGGAGACCGGCGGTACGGGCGGCGGCCAGGCGCGTCATCTGCGGGCCGTGGGCGCACAGCAGCCGGGCCGACCGGGGAACCGGTGCGTGCAGGCCGTCCAGCTCGTCGAGGTAGTCGTAGAGGGACGTGTACGGGTGGTGGTAGTCTTGGTCGACCCTGGGGTGGCCCACGCCGAGGCCGAGGAGCAGCCGGTCCCGCGTCCGCGCCGGCAGCGCGTGATACGCCGCCGCGAGAGCGAGGGCGTGCTGGTGCCAGATGGATACGCAGGCGGGACTCACCACTGCGTGGTTCGTCGCGGCGAGCAGCTCGGCCGTGGTCACGAGGTCAGCGCGGGGATTGCCTCCCGGGTTGCCGCCCCACCGGAGAGTGCCGTAGCTCAGCTCCTCCAGTTCGGCGGCCGCCTCACGAGCCGCGCCTCGGTCTCCGTGGGTGAAGGCCAGGCTCCAGATACCGATGCATCCCAGGTCCATGGCCCGTGTGTACCTTCCGGCAGTACAGCCCGAGGGCGGCCGGGTTTCCGTGACCGGAACAGTGAGGGCATTCGTCCGAGAGCCCACTCCTGACCGGATTTCCGACGTCCGCACCGCCCATACCGCCAGCGGGTGGGGTCGGCGACCGCGGCCGGGGGCCGGGCCTGTCCCGCACACCCCCGCGCCGGTAGGAGGCTGGGCCGCCTCGCCTGCGGCCGGGGCACCGGCGGTGCCCCGGATGCGGGGGCGGTCTGGAGTCCGGTGTGCGGCAAGGGCCTGGCCAGCCCACCGGCAGGCTCGGGGGGCGGGGTCGAGGGGGAGACCGAGCCGACGGCGCGCGTCGGCGGTGGCCGGGCTGATCTGGGAGAGGGCGGCGGTGAGGACGTCGATCGCGTCCAGCATGCCCTCGGCCGCCGCGCTCTAGGCGGTGGGCGTGAGGGCGTGAGGGCGTCGGCAAGATGACAGGCGCTTTCGACCGTCAGCTCGGCCCGCTGCTCGACGCCGGGCGCGGCCCGCGCGTTCAGTCCCATACCCGGGTCAAGACGCGGGTGGCGGAAATGATCGCCTCCTTCGCGCCGGTGTCCGGGGTGTTCGCATCACCTCTGCCAGGGCTGCCTGCCCAGGGCCGGAGACGGAAGCCGCCCCCGGAGATGCAGGCCCCGGGGACAGGCTGGCTACCGGCGGCGAGGTAGATCGACGTCACTATGGGTCCCGCTTCCCGTGATCCAGACCCAGCACGGGCCGTAGCCCAGACGGCTGAGCGCCAAGAGTACGGAGCGGGACCGACATCGGGCCTTCCGCGTCCGGAACCCTGAGGGGGTGCCCACCCGGTTCGTGGCCGGGGCAGGGACGGTTGGGTGACGGGAAACTACTCGGAGGCAGCGCCCCCGGGGCTATGCGGGCCGGGGTGATCGAGGGGCAGGCAGCACATTCCTTCCTCCCCGAGGGCCGGAACATAGCCGTACGACTCAGGGCAGGGGTCCATGACGCTGATCGTGTAGGGAGTCGCGGACCCGTCGCCCCATCCTGCCCACCAGTAGACCGCTACCAACTCCCCTTCTTGATCGGTTGAGGCAGACATCTCCTCCTGAACGCCGTAGATGTGCGTGCCGGAGTGACCCGGTTCGTACTCGCAGCCCATGACGGCGGGCACTTCGTTGGTCCCCATGGGCATCTCACGGAATCGCTGCAAGTCCTCGGGGCGGGTGGAGACGAAGGAAGGGCATAAATTGCGTTCGCTCATGGTGGGGGAACCTACACGGACACCGGACGGGCGCGACTCCCCTGGGGCAGTGGGTGGCGGAGCAGCGGCGGGCGCACGGGGGCGGGTGGACGACCGGCCAACGTGCCCGGCGGCTGGCACAGTTGGGCATGGTGTGGTCGCTGGTGGATGAGCGGTTCCAGGAGAACCTGGCGGCGGCCCGGGTGTACTTCGCGGGGCACTGGACTCCGTGCGCTCCCCGGTCGGCGCTCCGACAGGCCGGTGGGACAGTGGCTGTCCAACCTGCGCCGTCCGGGGGCGCTGGAGGGGCGGCCGGAGTGGGAGGCGGGCATTCGCAGGCCGGCTTCCGCCTCAGCTCCACCGCCGCTCGATCACCCGCTCAGGCGACGTTGGGGAGCCGGCGGGCCCGGCTGTGCTGACGGGCACGGTTCTGCCGGGCAGGACTGTTCAGAGGTTGAGGTCCAGGAATTCCTGAAGCGGCCCTGGGGAGACCGCTCCGATCCTGGTGGCCACCACCGCTCCGTCCTTGAACAGCAGGAGGGTCGGCAAGGAGGTCACGCCGTACGCGGGCGGGGTGACAGGGTTCTGGCCGCCGACGTCGGCGGACGGCCGTCCAGGCCGGTGCCGGCGGGGCGATATCACACAGGGGTGCCGAGCGGCGGATGCTCAAGTACGCGAGGTTTGTACTCGACCAGCTGGATGCGGCCGTCGAAAGTACGGTGCTCGATCATCTCAAGGGCGACGTCCGGATAGCCGTCGTAGATGCGTTCTTCGCCCGTGGCCCCGGTGATCACCGGGAACATCACGACACGAAAGCGGTCGACGAGTCCGGCACGCAGCAGGGACCGGCACAGACTGAGGCTTCCGATCGTACTCAGGAGCCCCGAGCCACTCGCTTTCATGGCGCGGACCGACTCGACGGCGTCGTCCCGGACGAGCGAGGAGTTGGCCCACGTCAGTGGCACCTCGAGCGAGGAGGAGAACACCACCTTGGACGCTCGCGTGAGCTCGTCGACGGACGCCTCCTCCTCGGGCCTGAACTCGTCCTGTCCCTCCGGGACCTCGCCTGCGGCGAAACCCGACATCAGACGGTAGGTGTTCGCTCCCATCAGATACGTGGCCTCGGGCTGCTCCCCGAGCCATGCGAGGTACTCCGGGCCCTCCAGGCCCCAGAACCCGGGCCACCCCTCCCCCGACGCATGGCCGTCGAGAGAGGTGATGAAGTCGACAAGAAGCTCCGACATGACCGTGTCCCTTCCTTAGGTGTCACGAAAGGTGTCACGAACTTGGACCGGCCGCGAACCACAGACTCATCGGTCGCGATGTCGGGGGATCTACAGCTGGAAGTCGAGGTGCTCGATGTCGGTGAAGCGGACCTCCTCCAGGCCGCCGGCCCGGCGGCCGTTGTCCTGGAAGTAGGTCTCCTTGAGTGCTTCGGCGGCGATCTCCTTCAGCCGGTCCTCACTGGCGCCTTGTTCGCGTGCTTCGAAGATCTTCGCGGCGTGCCGCGGGGGGAGGGCGACGGTGAGGTGGCGGATGCGGTCCTGGTCGGTGGAGCCGATCGGGGCGGTGTAGCCGAGGCGGGCGCGGGTGTCGATGACGATGCCGCCGGTGGTGGCCGCGGTCTTCTTCGCCTTCTCCTTGATCTGCGGCTGCCAGCGGGATCGCACCGCGCGCTCCAGGCGGGCGGCGAGCTGCTTGCGGGGCTTCCTGATCTGGTCGTTCACGTACCGCTCCACGGTGCGCTGGGAGACGCCGAGCAGGTCGGCGACAGCCCGGGTGCCCTTGTGCTGGCGGACCAGGTACCGCATTCGCGCGCCCGCGCTCTTGGGCATGGGGCGGGTGAACGTCTTCTCCAGTGCCTTGTCGAGACTGTCCCCGAACATGCTCATCGCCCGCTACTCCCCGTTGTCGGCGTTGGTGACGGTGCCGTCCTTGATGTACCGGGCGAGGTTGAGCTCCGGGGCGTCGAACTGCTCCCGGACTCCCTCGCCCCACAGCACGCTCTGCGTGCCTTCCCATTTCACGAGGCCGGGGTTGATGCCGAGCTTGAACCCGCCCGGCAGCGGCTTGCCGTCCCGGTAGGGCAGGAAGTCCAGCGGCGAAGGCCCGTCGGCGGCGTAGACGACGCAGTCGGAGAGGATCGCGACCGGGTACTGTCCGGTGAACGCCGCGTGCTTCACGATCTTGCGGTGCAGGTTGATCCGGGTGCGGGAGATGACCGCCGCGCGGATGTCCGGCCGCCAGGTGGGACGGGACAGGGCGCGCCACGGCTCGCCCGGCCGCCAGCCCTCCCCGCGGGGGCGCTCGCGGAGCTTGCCCAGGCCTCCCTTGACGGTCGCCTTGACCGCCGAGACGACGATCGCCAGCTGAGGGTCGCGGGCCTTGTAGCCGTCCATCGCCGTCAGGAAGTCGCCCGGGGCGAGGTCGGCGTCGACGCCGAGGTCGGCCATCGTGGCGAGGTAGGCGTCACGCAGCCGCTGGTACCAGGCGTCCAGGTAGCGGCCGTTCTCGTACCGCACCCACGCTTCGGTTGGCGCGACGTCGTAGCCGAGCTCCTGGGCGTACGCCACCGTCGGCGTCGCATACCAGGCCGGCCCTTCTGGGCGCTCGCCCTTCGGCGTGAACGGGGACGGCAGCAAGCCGCCGTCCAGCTCCACCCACTCCTTCCCGGCCTTCACCCGCGACAGATCGACGTGCGACAGATCCACCAGCCACGAGCCCGGGAGCTTCGGATCGAACACCGGGTCCACGACATGCGTCGGCACGCCCAGGCCCACCGGCACGCCGTTCGCACCGGCGGCGAACGCCATGTTCACGTCCAGGCCCACCAGGTGCCGCTTGGTGCATTCGCAGTCGGTGAGCGGGCGCGCCCAGTCGTACGCCTCCTCGAACAGCTTCTCCGCAGGGCCGCGGACATGGAAGCGCGGCAGGTCCGTGAGGAGGGGGTGGCCGTCGGGGGCCTCGCACGGCGCCGGATCGACCGGGTCCTTGCCCAGGCTGCCGGGGTTGTGCTCGGAGTGCCGCTTGCCGTCGATGCCGGGCTCGGAGGCGCGCGTCGGCGGGTGCAGCGCGGTCATCAGCTCCAGGCCGGTCACGGCGGTAGAGCCGCGGGGCGTCATCACCCGGCCCGCGTACGTGCCCAGGAGCCGGGCGAGTTCGGCGGGCGGCAACTGGGCGGCGTCGCCCCAGTGCCGGGCGTCGAGCGCGTGCCACGACGGGATGCACAGCTGGACGCAGGCCCGCTCCGAACCGGTCACGGGGCGGTAGATCCGCGCCCACGGACCGAAGCCCCTCTTCGTCAGCTTCCACTCCGCGCGGACCAGCTGCTTGATGACCTTGTGGCCCTCCGGCAACCTGCCGGCGAGCTCCTCCTCCCCGGTGAGCGCGGCCGGGAGGCCGAAGCGCTCACACGCGGCCTCGGTGAGCACGAGCAGCGGGTCCGCGCTCTTCCCCGGCCCGGACAGCTTCGGCGCGCCGAGCTTCGCCTCGCGAAGGGTCCAGTCCACCAGGGCCGGGATCGACTTCGCGGGGACATCGAGGACCAGGCCCCCGACGCAGTACGCGAACACCTGTCCGCCGGTGTCGGCGTCGACGACCGCGAGCGGGCCGTTCCCGAAGCGCGGATCAGCCGCGGCCGGAGCGGCAGCGGGCCTGGCCGTGGCCTTCTTCGCGGCCGGATGTCTCGACGCCGACGGCCTGGTGGTGACTCCCGGGTGGGACGTCGCGGTGCGGACGACGGGAGGCTGCTGGTTGTTCTGTTCAGCAGTCATGGCCACAGCATCCGGCGCCGCGCCTGTGGACAGGGTCCGCGGTCCGGCGGACCCGGCCTCGCGCCGCACCGGCGCGGTGGAACCGGTGAACGTCCCGGACACCGGCGACGGAGCAGCGGCGGCCGGAACGGGCGCGGGTGTGGCGGGGTAGAGCTCGGACAGCTTCTCCAGCAGGCGCGCGTATGCCTCCCGCTGCGGCGGGCGCGGTTCGGTCTTCCCGGACTCCCACGACACGATCGTGGGCCTGCGCACCTTCAGCGCGCTGGCCACTTGCTCCTGGGTGAGGCCGTGCGCCTTGCGCAGCCGCTCCCGCTCGCCCGGCGGGGGGAGCGGGGACTGCCCGGCGATCAGGGCGTCGACCGCGTCAAACAACTCGGACATGAAACACCTCCTTGTCCAAGATTCTAGCATGAATCGAACTTTACACGTACTAACAGCGTACTTCTTGCATACATTCACTATTTCGAAGGACCCGGGCACCTGCTGTGGCATGGCTGCCGCAACGCCAGGAAGCGCGGGTGGAACATGAGCCGGCCACACTCCGCCGGCGAAGAGCCCGCTCGCGCCTGTCCCATTCCGTATCCGGTGCTGGTCTGTGCGCCAGGAACATCCCGCTCGCCAGGGACGCCCACCTGCCGGACGCCGAACGGCAGCGCCACTATCCGGAGATGACCGGGACGATCGCTCGCGACCCCTGCGCCACCGGGACACCCTGGACCCGCACCCGGCGCCGCGTGTTCGTCGACGGCCACATCCCTTTACCCAACGATGGCCCAGACACCGACGCATGGGGCCACGCCCTGCGCTCGGCACCCACCGGGCGATGGTACTGATCAACCCCCGCTCGGGGCTCCTCCAGGGAGCCGAGCCAACCAGCGAGACGTGCCTCCCGGAGGGCAACGGGTGGCCCGCGATGCCGGGGTCAGGGCGTTGTCACGAGTGGCTATCCGAGCCGGGTGATGGTGAGGACCGACAGACGGCGCAGGGTCTGTTCGCCCGGTAGGTGAGGGAGAGCCGGCCGACGGAGGCGTAGCGGACGTCCTCGCCTTCCGGGTCGTCCAGGTCCACCCGGAAGCGCCCGACGTTCTCGGGCTCCAGCTCGGCCGCGACCCCCTCTGGCTCCGGCCCCGGCTGTGCCGCATCAGACAACGTTCGCCCATGTGGTGACGTGCGAGGTCGAGCGGTGAGCGGCGGCGTGCGAGCTTGTTCCGATGACCTCGTCAGGCTGGTCCTGGAAAATGCGCCCATGCATATTCGAGCCGTGCGTCTGGACGAGTTGCCTCACCTGCAAGACATCGAGCGGGCCGCCGGTCAGTGCTTCCGCGACATCGGCATGCCGGAGATCGCCGACGACGAACCGCTCCCGCTCGGAGAGCTCGCCCGATATCCGCAGGCCGGGCTTGCCTGGGTTGCGGTCAACGACACCGACATCCCGGTCGCTTACCTGATCGCCGACCGTGTCGACGGCAACCTCCATGTCGAACAGGTCTCGGTGCACCCGGACAGCGCACGCCGCGGGGTCGGTCGGCTACTGCTGGACCATCTGGCGGATCACGCCAGGAGCGAGGGGGCACCCGCCCTGACCCTCACCACGTTCACCCAGGTCCCGTGGAACGCCCCCTACTACGCGCGCTGCGGCTTCCACCTCCTGGACCACGGCAGGCTCGCCCTTGGGCTGCGGAAGATCCGTGAGCGCGAAGCGGCGCATGGTTTGGACCGATGGCCTCGGGGCTGCATGCGCCGGGAGCTATGACACAGCGGCGGCCGTCGCTGTGCCGGAACGTCCCCAAGGCCATGAGGCACCGGGAACGCCGAACACCTACGCAAGGCCGCCGACGGGGCGAACCCTTTCTTATGCGGCACCAGGCAGAGCTCGGAGCACCAGGAATGCCGATCCAGGACTCCTGTTCGGGCAGCTCCTGCAACGGGGCAGGGAACATACGCTGGTTGCGCCGGAACTGGTCGATGACCGCATGCTTGACCGCAAGGCTGCCGTACGCGGCCCGGCTGCCAGACCGCGCGACGATCTTTTCCCACGACCTGAACATGCGCATATAGGCGACCTGCACAGCATCTTCGGCACTGTGCAGCTCTCCCGCTTCGGCCCGGGCTACGCGGAAGAACACCGCGCTGGTCTCAAGGACGAACGCCTCGAAGTCCGTGCCCTGGTCGGCCTCGCTCACACAGCCTCCCGAGAGGCGATCACCCAGTGGCCCGGCTCGGAGTGCTTGCAGAACAGCCAGACCGGCTGTCCTTCCTCGAAACGGGCTGCGGCAGCGCCGCAGCCATCGCGATCACCGTCGCGCGCTGCTCGCGCTCCGCGCGGGCCACAAGGAACGCCTTCAGGCACATCCCTGCGGCACTCCTGGTACAGCACAGCACGTAGTAAACCAGGAGCAGAACCGGGACCGACATCCCGCCCGCTTCCATCCAGTCCAGTCAGCTCACTGACCGGCCTCCCCTCATGACGACTCGTTGGATGAGGGCTTGCGCCCTCACCTCCTGCACGCGTCAGGAGGGGTGAGCGCGGATGCCGTGGGCCAACAATTTTCCCAAACCGCCCTGTAGTCGTTCGGGGCGCATGCTGACCAGCTGGAACACTCGGTGACCGGAGTGGGCGCGGCCGGGGCTCCGCCCCGCGCGGGAGCGGGTGCGGTGCGGGCGGTGCGGATCGCGTTGTGCACGGCGAGGCCCGTGATGCGGGTGCGTTCTTGGCGGGTCGGTTCCTGCGGGGGTTCGCCGTCGATCCCGGCGATGAAACCAGCGGTCGGGCCGGGCGAAGTCGGCGGTGGTGGTGATCCGGGCCGGGGCCGGGGTGCGGCGGGTCTTCCTGGGAGCAGTGGGTCGGCGGGAGTGGGGGCGGGGGCCTGGTCGGCGGAGCGGTCGTCCGGCGGGGTGGGGGTGCCTGGGTCCTCGGCGGACGGTCTGGGCCGGGGGTGTTCGGTGCTGGTGCGGGTCGGTCGGCCTGCGGGCCGGGGTTGGCTTGCGGTGGTCATGTGGTGGTGGGTGGGGCCGTCGCTTGACCGTCATGTAGTTAGCTGCCATATTACTTGCATGGCAGCGGACGGAACCGACCACGAGTCACCCTCACTGGACCAGGCCCGGCGGCAGCTGGAGCACTACGGTCTCGGGGCCGACCCGCAGGCCGTGCTCGTGGCGGTGCGGCTGATCTCGGCGGGGGCGCGGCTCGGCCGGGCGACCGAGGTCCACTTCGCGAGGTACGGGCTGTCGACCGGGCGGTACCGGCTGCTCGCGGATCTGGAGGATCACGACGGGGAGAAATCACCCTCCCGCCTGGCGGCCGATCTCGGCGTCTCCCGCGCCACGGTGACCGGCCTGGTCGACGGGCTGGAGCGGGAGGGTCTGGTCGCCCGGCGTCCGTCCGCGGAGGACGGGCGGGGCGCCGTGGTGGTCCTGACCGCCCGCGGTGCGCAGCGGTTGCGCGAGATGGCGCCCGAACATTTCGCCCGCCTTCAGGAGATGGTGGGTGAGCTCACCGTCGGTGAGCGCGCGGTGTTCCTGGATCTCCTCTCGCGGGTCGTACGCGGAATCGGCGCGTTGACCGCGGAGTAGTCCGAGCAGCCGTTCCCTCCGGCCGCGTGTCCGGCCACATGTCCGGCCGCGCTCCCCTGTGCGCCACCCCGGCGAACCGCTCCGCATCGTGAGCCGGCTGCCCCGCGCGTGCGCGGGCGCCTTTCCACGACCTAATAATTAGCCACCTAATCAATATGGGGAGTTGGTCTCTCATGTCCGGACCCGGCCCGCCGGTCCCATGCGCAAGCGGAACAGAGGTCACCGCCCGAGGAAGCAGCACCGGCGGCGGCCGTCGCGGCGCTCGTCCCTTCGTCCTGTGGCGTGAGGTGCTGGTCGCCTACCTGGCGCCCGCGCTGACGGCCGGCGCCGGCGGGGTCGCCGGCGGGCAGGCCGGGCTGGCGGTGGCGGCGGTCACGTCCATCGCCGGTACCTCGGCCGTGGTGGCGTTGCTGATCGGCACCTGGCTGCAACGCCGCGAGGGGCCGCGCCCGTGGACCGTGGCCCTTCCCCGCGTCGTCCTGGCCGCGCTGCTCGCCGTCGGCGCGGCCGTGATCGCCGGCCTCGTCGGATGGTTCGCCTCCCGGTGGCTGCCCGCGCACACCGGCGTGCCCGACACCCGGTGGCTCACCCGGCTCCGGCTCGATCTGCCGGTATCCGCGGCCCTCGCCGCGACCGTCGTGAGCTGGCGCTGGCGCGGGGCCCGGCGATCACAGCCAGGACAGCCCTAGCGCCCGCAGCCATGACAGCCCCGGCCCGCACTCCCGGTACCCGCGCACTGCCCGCGCCGGGGAACAGCCCGCCGGCCGGCGCACATCGACGGCCGGCACACACATCGACAGACAGACCCCCGCCGACGGGCAACCCCCCGCGGTTGCCCCGGGGGGGACGACCGAAAGGCACACAGTGATCGTCATCATGGGAGCGTCCGGAACCACCGGCGGCGCACTGCTGCGCAGCCTCGCCGCCTCGGGGGTGCCGAGCAGGGCGCTGACCCGCGACCCGGACCGGCTGCGGGCCCGCCTCGGCGCCCCGGCCGGAGACCTGGTCGAGGTCCTGCCCGCCGACGCCTCGGACACCGACTCGCTGCGCGCCGCGTTCAGGGGCGCCCGGCAGCTCTTCCTCGCCATGGCCAACGGCCCGGCGCAGGTCGAGCTCGAAAAGCGTGTCGTCGACACGGCCGCCGGCAGCGGCATCGAACACATCGTCAAGATCTCCGACCCGGTCGCCGCGGCGGACTCCCCCGTCACCCTCTCCCGCGGCCACCACGCCGTCGAGGAACACCTGCGCGCGTCCGGCCTCACCCACACCCTGCTCCGCCCCTACGCGTTCATGCAGAACCTGCTGCTCCTGGCCCCGGCCGTGGCCGCGCGGAGGATCATCCTGGGCGCGATGCGGGACGCCCCCTGCAACTGGATCGACTGCCGCGACATCGGTGACGTCGCCGCCGCAGCACTGACGCGCGCCGACCTCGCGGGCGGCACCTACGTGCTCACCGGGAACGAGGCGGTCGGCTACGGCGGACTCGCCGCGACCCTGACCCGCATGCTCGGCCGCCCGGTCCGCTACGTGGACCTGGCCCCGCACGAACTGCGGGAGAACCTCGTCCACCACGCACACATGCCCCCGTGGCTCGCCGCACATGTCGTGGAGATCCAGCAACTGGCCGTGTCGCACCCGGAGTCACCCACCGACACGGTCGCCCGGATCGTCGGCCGCGATCCCCGCACCCTGGACGCGTTCCTCCACGAACACCTGAGCCGCTTCAGCTGACCCCCCTGCCCGGCGCGAGGAACGCGCCGACCGGCGGCCCGCTTCGCATCGCCGGCGGCGGCGGCGGCATCCCCAACCGCAGCGGATGCCCCACGTCACGGACTCCGCCCGCAGAGGGCGGTTCGCCGGGTTCAGCGTTCTGTGCGGATGTCCTGGCAGCCGGGCCCGGGACCACGCCGCCGCAGCCGGGGCAGCGGCGGCGCACCGGATGCGGGGGCGGTCCGCGGTCCGGTACCGACGGCGGGGCCGGGGGCCGGGGCTGGGTCGGGGGCAAGGGGGAGACCGGGCCGACGGCGGGCGTCAGCCGTGGCAGCCACCACTACGGCAAGGGCCCCGGCGATCTCCGGGCTGATCACCCACGCACGCCCCCCCCACCAGGCGGCTGAAGGCACCCCGCCCCGATCACGCCGCCGACGCCCGAGCGGAACACCCACCGCCCCCGGCCACCGCGACCGGGGACTCCATGTTCCCCCTCCCCCGGGGTGAACCGCTGTGCCCACGTACGAGGTTGTGCCCCGCTTCGCCGCTGACCTGGACCACCTCACCCAGCACAGCCCGCCCACGTCCGCCGGGTGGTGCGCACGGCCTTCGTCCCCGGCCTTCCCGCCGGACACCGCCGCCCCGGCTCTCAGGGTGAAACAGGTCCGCCGGCCCGGACAGCGTCCACGAACCCATCCGGACACCCGACGGACGCGCCATCGGGGAGTACGGGCCCAGGTCCGGCCCGGCGGCATCCGGCACATCACCCGGCACATCACCGGCACCACGGCATCCCTGCCGGCCTGTGACCAACCCGCAGAAGGTGCTGCCCGGGCACTGGCCGCTCCGGCCGGTCAGACGCGGCGGAGCGTGCGGCTCGTCTGCTGGGCCTTCGTGATGACGGCCTGGAGTTGCGTGCGGGCGTACTCCTGCTGCATCGCCCGCCGGAGCTGGAGCCGCTGATCCCCGACACCGGGAGCGGTGAGTTCTGTCGCGAGGTAGGAGTCGAAGCGCTGGACCACTTCTCTGAGTTTTCCGCTGATCGCGTGCAATTGGTCCGCGGATTGGTCCGCGGAGTTGCTGATGAGATGACGCAAGGGGCGCAAGGGGGCGAAGTCGTCCACGCTGGAGGGCGTTTGGGCGAGTTCACACAGCTTCTGCTGGGCTTGCCGGAGATAGGCGTCGACGTCGGTGAGGTCTTGTGCGTTCTGGTCGGCTCTCCGGTTGTCGCGGTTCCAGCGGTAGAGCCTGAGGCCATGGCGGTAGGTGAGGACGGATATCGTCAGTGTCACGATTCCGATCAGTGCACCGAGGGTGAGGGATGCGGTGTCGGCGCCTGCGGCCAGGCTGGTGGGGTTGGCGGGCATTGCGGGTGTTCCGTTCGTAGGGCGCGCGGTGCCGGGCGTGCGGCGCTGCCGGTGCACGTTCGGTGGTTCGGGAGGGATGTCACGCCGGCGGGGCAGGGGCCGGCGGGTTCGGCCCGGACGCGAGGATGCGCTGGAGCCTGGTGGCGTCCGTGACGACGAGCTGCCGGTACTTGCTGTGGATCACGCCATGGCCGCGGAGCTCCCTGACGGCCTTCTCGACGGTGGACGTCCCCATGAGGAGAGCGTCGGCGATGTCTTTCTGACGGGGTCCCATGATGGTGACGGGCCCGGGTTCGCCAGGGTCCGTCGTGCCGGCGGTCACGGCGAGGTGCAGCAGAAGCGTGCCGACGCGGTGCACGGGCGGCCGGTAGGCGGTGCAGTAGATCAACTCGTCGCTGCGGAACCGGGCTTCGAGGCTCTGGAGCAGGGCCGTCTGGGCGAGGTGCCGCCGCCTGAGCAGGGCGGTGACGCGCTGCACAGGGCAAGGCATCACCCAGGTGGTGCTGAGGCAGACCGTGGTGACCGCGGAGGCGGGGTGGAGGAGTTTGGCCTCGCCGAGGAGTTCACCGACCCCGCGGAAGCGGGCGACCCTGGGGGCGTTCCTGACGGCGCCCAGGGGGAAACGCTCCTGGACGACACAGCCGCCCAGCATGATGTAGACGTGTCCGTCGTGGGGGCCGAGGGGCAGCTGTTCGCCCTGGGTGTAGGTGCGGGCGTCCGGGCCCCATGCCTGGACGAAGGCGGACCATTCGGCGAGGGGAAGGCAGTTGAGGAAACTGCCGGGAGGCATGGGCTGCGTGCCCTGGAGAACGGCGGTCGTGTTGAACGCGTCGACCCGCGGCGACATGCGGCTATGCCCCCGCCCCGTGTCCCGTGGGCGCGCTCGCGGCAGCCCTGGACGGCGGCCGGTCCTGATGACTGGGTATCGCGGGTATCGCGGCCGTGTGCGGTGCCCGGGATGTCCGGGCGTCCCGCACCGCGACGCCGCGGTCGACGGCGGTGACCATCTGGTCCGATCTCCTTCAGTGGTACAGGCGGAGGGGGTTGGTGGGTCCAGCGCCCGTCCGTTCCGCATGTGTGGTCCCCGGCTGGTAAGGCCGATGCGCAACGGAGGGTGTCTATGCCGGGTCACGGTACTCCGTTGTCCCTGCAATTCCCAGTCGCCCCAGCACGGCACGCAGACCACGACGACAGGGAATGAGAATCCCTATCAAGAGGGCAATCAACCAGCAGGGGATATCACGAAGAAGAATGCCCACTGTGATTCACGCCACACGTCCGACCGGGATTGCTTTCCGCCCACCGGGGCCGCACGCACGATCACGAACCCGGATGAGTTCATTCCGGCAAGCCGCACCCGGCAAGGAAAAACAAAGCAGGCGGAAAAGAAAGAAGGAGGCTCCAGGGAACCACCCCCGGAGCCTCCAGAAAGGGGCCTGGACCCACCAAGGCTCAGACCGTGCACCAGTAAACACCATCACCGGCGCAACATCCCCGGCACGACCCGATGCGGCACCCGAGTCGCCCTAGCCTGAGGGATTTCGGCTGACCGATCGACCGGCCGCCGAGCGGCCGGGGCGGCCACCGGCACGCCACCCCCTCTGTCAGCTTTTGATTCTTTTGCCGGTTTCCTGCGACACAAACAGGCACCTGTTCGTCACGCAACTCCCCTGCAGCGCGAATAACGATCACATACCGACCGGCCGGGACCGGCCTCATCAGGTTGCCTGAACCCGGCCGGCCTGGGCCGCGCAACACCCGGACCCCCGCCCGAACTCACGGTCGATCAACCGACTTCCCGCCGGCGAATATGCCGCAGTCCGGCGATTCGCCTTTCCGGTGGCAACCCTTATGGACGCAAGCCTGAAGAGCCTTTCAGATGCATGATCATTTCCGTTCTCGCCCGCGAATCGCAATCACGCCACCAGACCCTCCGGCGTTCACCCGCAGACGTAATGCCGACTGAACGATAAATCCGGCCGCGCCTCACCGGACAGCCCTGGAACGACAGACCAAAGATCTGATGGTTCGTCAACTCAGCCGAGAGGGAACGGGTCGAGTCGACGCGAACACGGACAATCCAATACATAGAAAGCCGGAGAAGGATTTTGAGAACATTCCTCAGCAAATGAGCTCCGACGGGAGGGCTCCGGCCGGAGACGGGCCCGAACCCGTACCTCTCCCGGACCGGTCGAACCGCGTCCATGACGATCTGCCCTCCACGTCGCGAGAGGTCCTCGGCCGGTGCGGTGAGGATGCCGCCGCCGGGAACGGCCCGTACGCCGGCCGGGGTCATGCCCGCACCAGCCGCCGTTCTCCGTGCGTCCCCGGGCGATGAGGTCTCCGGGGTCCGTCCACGGGCGGGGGTTGATGACGCAGGCCGCCGGGTCGGGAGCTGCTTCCAGGCCGAGCGGTTCGGGGCCGGCGCACCGACCGGTCATGGGGTCGCAGTGACGGTGGCAGCAGAGGCCGGTTTCCGGGTCGTCGTACCGGCCGGGAAACCGCAGAGGTGCGGAGGCGAGGGCGGTGCGGTTCCACGAAGTGGTACCCCAGACGGCTCTACGGCTCTACGGCTCTACGGCTCTACGGCTCTACGGCTCTACGGCTCTACCAGGCGATGGTGCCGTGCTCGTCGATCAGGTCGGTGACAACGGCGAAGACCCGTGAGCCGGTGTCCGCGTCGACCGGTGCTGCGGGCCGGTTCGGGGGTGTGCGGCGCTCCGGGGCCGGGCGACGGGTGCGCGGCCGTCGTACTCCCAGGTGAGCGGAGTGACGGTGGAGGTGTCGCGCTGTTCGACGAGGTCGGTGCCGCCCCAGGAGCAGAGATGACCCTGGACGCCGTGGCCGCCACCTACCGGCTCAAGATGAGCTCCCAGGCCGGGCAGGACCGGCTGGACGCCGACCGCACCGAGGACGAACGGATCACCGTGTGGAGGCCGTCATGGATTCCGGTGGTCGGCCTCGGCCCCACGGACAGCACTTCCAGGCCGGTGGCAGCCCCTGAGCGGCTGACCACCGACGAGACCGGGCCGACCCCGCCACCACGGCGCTACGCCCAGGTCCAGGTCCAGGTCCAGCATCGTCCGGGCGGTGGGAAGGAGCTTGCCTCATGTGCCCAGCCGCACCCCGAATGGGCCGTTGGCTCACATCCGGTCAGGCCGCACACGCCCCCTTGTCAGAAAAGTCCGCTACTTCCCTTCACGCTTGTAGCGCCAGTAGCCCAAGACGAATGACACCACCAGCACCACGGCTCCCAGGACGAGTGTGGCAGCCGGGTTGTCCTCGAATCCGATACCTACCCGGGCGAGGGTCACTTGGATCAACCTCTCAGAAGTCAGGTGCCGACCGTTCACCGATGCTGTCGGCGAACGGGACGGCGCTGCTGCCGGCATCGCTGAGGCCGTACCAGGAAGCGCCGCCGGTGGTCACGGAGTTCAGGGTGCCCCCGAGTTCGCCGCTGACTCCTGTGTGCACCTCGCCGGTGCCGGGTGAAGGCAGGACCGGGACCGCCACCGGCCGCTGTGCGCGGGCCGCGAAGCCGCACGGGGAAGGCTGCCCGGTCACCAACCGGCGGCGGGCCGGTGGTGGTGACCGGCCGGTACCCTGCCGACGTCGATCCGGAGACGCGCCGCCCCGGCCTGCCGGTACCGCGGCCTGCCGATACCGCATCGGCCGTTACCGCATTGGCCGGGGCGGCGGTTGTGCATCTGCCGGGCGCCGTCGTGGAGGCCCGGGACCTGTCCCCGATCAGTGATCAGTGGTGTCCCGGCGTCACCGGCTGCCGGGTGCCTGCTGCCGGGTGCCGGGTGCCGGGTGCCGTCGGCCTGACAGCCCGCGCTCACTTCAGATGCCGGTCGAAGAACCGGTTCCCGTCCTCCGCCCCGAACCCACGGGGTGCCGGTGCGCCCGCCCGGATCGGCGCGCAGCATCTTCTCCCTGGTGCCGGAGGTGCCGAACAGATCCGGGGCCCGCTGCCGGGAGTTCCACTCCGTCGTCCCACCGGGGCAGGAACAGCAGGGGAACGGTGACCTGCCGGGCCTCCTCGCGCCGGGCGCGGGGCACGTATCCCCCGGCGAAGGATCCGGCGGCCGCGCCGGCGTGGTCCGGTCACCCCGGCGGGCCGTGCGGGGCCCGGCCACCGCCGGGCGGATGCCGACGGCGGGCCGGAGCCGATGATCGTCGAGCTGGGCGTACGGATCAGGCCGCTCCGGTTGGCGCCGGGCACGAGGACCGGGCGCAGCACCGGGGCAGCAACACCGGGGCAGCACCGGACACGAGGACCGGGGCGGCACGCCGGGCGCGCCCGGTCGTGTGGACCGGGAGCGCGCCGGGCGGCGTCGTCAGGGGCCTGGTGGTCAGGGGGTTCCGAAGAAGAGGCTGCCCGGGGCGTCCGGGTCGCTGAGCAGGAAGTATCCGCGGATCGCCTGGAGGAACTCCGGGCGGGAGACCGTGTCGTCGCCGTCGGTGTCCAGGGTCCTGAACGCCTTCAGGGCGTCGGCTTCTTCGAGGTTCCACACGTCGGTCAGGAAGCGGGTGAACTCCTCCCGGGCGATCTGGTTGTCGCCGTTGGCGTCGATCACGTCGAAGAGCACGTGCCCGAGCCCGTCGGCCAGATTCAGCCGGCTCGTGTCGGCGCTCGCCAGACGGACGGCGGCGACGTACTCGTCCCTGCTCAGCCGGTCCTCCTGGACGTCCGCGTGGCGCAGCAGCTCCAGCCAGTAGGTCTGGAGGAAGGCGTGCAGGGCGCGGGCGCGGCGGTCGTCGGGGCCGAGGTGGTAGGCGTCGAGGTAGCGGTCGGCGAGCCTCTGGTAGTCCTGCCGGTCGAGGTGGCCGTCGTGATCGGTGTCGAGTGCGGCGAAGGAGCGTTCCAGCTTCGTGGTGATGATGTCGGGTGCGGCGGTGGCCATCGTGGTGATCCTTCACAGGTTCTCGGAGTTGCGGAAAGGATCATCGTCACGTGCTGGTGGGCGCGGTGCCGCACAGACGGGTCCCGTGTCACCCCTTCAGGCGTACCGGCGCCGGCGCACCGGCCGGCCGATGACACCGCCGGCCCGGCGGGAACGGAACCCCGCCGCGGCCCGCCGGGCTGGGCCGGGCGGCAGCGGTCACCGGAGCGGGTGGCGGGCGCGGTGTCCGGGCGGTCGCAGAGGGCACTGACGGGGCGGGCGCGGTTCCGGACGCGGCGCACGGTGCCCCCGGTCGTCGTGGGCAGCCGGCCTTCCGGCCCGCGCGGGACGATACCGGCGGGCGATCCGGGGCCGGTGTCCTCGGGCAGCCGGTCGGCGCGGCACCGTGCGCCGGAGGCGACGGCGCGGGCGTCGCCGGTGAACCGGACGGCGAGACCCGCTCCGAGTAGCCGGTGGCGATGTCCCGCTACCGGGACCGGCTATGTGCTCCGGGTCAGCAGACAGGTGTCGATGACCTCGGCGACGAGGGCGGCGCCGCGGCTGTTCTGGTGGATGTGGTCGGTGGTGAGCACGAGACCCCGGCGCTGCGAGATCGTGTCGAGGCTGCGGCGCAGCACGGCGTGCCGGACGAGGACGCCGAGGCCCGCCGCGGGCGTCGGCTCCCGGTACGGGACCGGCGGCGGGTCCGCCCGGCGTAGTTCTTCGATCCGGCGTTCGTGGAGCGGGAGGTAGGTCGCCTTGTGGGTGGTGGCGGCCTCGGCGATCATCCGACTGTACGCCTGTGATGCCTGCGCCGCCGCTTCGTCGGGTTGCTGGCCGAGGACGGGGAGGGACAGCAGCCCGATCGTCGCGTCGGTCTCCGTCCGGAGCCGTTCGACGACGGCTCCCAGGCACTGCTGGAACCAGCCGGCCGACGGGCGCCCGGGGAGTTGTCTGCGCTTCATGGCCCGCTCGACGGGGTAGCCGGCGAGGCTCGCCCGGGCGTCGTTGGTCCCGATCAGCACGGTGATCACGTCGGGTGGGTCCGCGACGACGGCGTCGAGGCGCCGCGAAAGGTGGTAGGCGAAGTCTCCGTTGGCGCCGAAGCGGGCGAGCCGCACGTCGCCGGGAGGGCGGCGTCGTTCGAGAAGGTCCAGGTAGTCGACGCTGAGCTGCGCACGGGTGAGGCTGTCGCCGAGGCACGCGACGCGGGTCGTCACGGCGCTTGCGTGCCGGGGGTGCCGGCGTGCCCGGCCAGGCGGGTGCCGGTCCGGGGACGGTGGTCGGTGCCGAGGCAGGCGGTGACGGTGAGAACGGTCGCGGGTCCCGCCATGTCGACCGTGTGCCATGCCCCGGCCGGGTTGACGGTGGCCTCGCCCGGCGCGAGCACGACGTGGTCGGGGGCCCCGTCCACGTCGCGGGTGACCGTCACCGATCCGCTGAGGCAGCAGACGACCAGTTCGTCGCCGGCGGGGTGGCGCTCCCCGTGGCCGCCGGGGCCGGGGCCGTCGCCGTCGAAGACCGTCACCATCCGGCCCTCGGCGCCGTCCGCCTCGACGGCGGCGCTGTATGCCTGGAGCACCTCCGGGTCCCAGGCGAAGCCCTCGACGGGTTTCGCTCCCGGTCCCGGCCCGAGGTGCACGGGGGTGGTCCGCAGGTCGATGGCGTTGCGTTCGTGGTCGGCGGGTCTCATGCCGACGATCGTCACAGGACGGCGGCCGGGTGGTCTTGAAGGAATGGGAACGGGAACCGACGTGAGGGGCAGCCGGTCGGCGGCTACCCGGCCCCGGGGAGGACTTCGCCGCGACGCCAGGCCGTCGGCGGCCGGCCCGTGAACTCGCGCCATTCCCGCACGAGATGGGCCTGGTCGGCGTAGCCGGAGACGGTCGCCACCGCGGCCCATGGGAGCGGGTCGTGCGCTGTCGCCAGTTCGTGCGCCTGCTCGAAGCGCAGAACCCGGGCAAAGGT
Source organism: Streptomyces uncialis (assembly GCF_001905345.1). Classification (GTDB taxonomy): domain Bacteria; phylum Actinomycetota; class Actinomycetes; order Streptomycetales; family Streptomycetaceae; genus Streptomyces; species Streptomyces uncialis. The sequence goes on along the minus strand of NZ_LFBV01000007.1, from coordinate 385,697 downwards.
CTTCGGCGCCAGGCCCACCTCACCGCGGAACTGCTCGGTGAGGTGGCGGCGGCTCCAGCCCAGGTCCGCGGCGACCGCCCCGACCTGGACGCGGCCCCGTGCGGCGACGAGGCGGCGCCAGGCCTCGGCCACCTCGGGGCGCATCCGGGGCAGGCGGTCGCCGCCGGAGCCGCGGCGGACGGCGCGCAGGAGCAGCTGGTCCAGCACGGTGAACCGGGCGGCCCATGTCGTCGCCGCCCGGAGCCGGTCGACGAGCTCGGCGCCGAGCGTTCCGAGAAGCTCGTCGAGCGGGACCAGCCGGTGGGCGAGCGCGGCGGCGGGCATACCGTAGAGGGCCCGGGCCCCGAGCGGTGTCAGCGACACCTGCACGCCTTGCTGGTGTCCGTCGTGGTGGATCGCGACGGACCGGCGCATCAGACCGCCGGCCACGCTGTCGAACCGGGTGACCGGTGACCCGTCGTCGACGCCCGCCGCCATCTCCAAAGGGTCGGACAGGCTGATCACCGCGGTGAGCACGCGGCCCGGCGGACCGCGGTGCACCCCCGCCGGGAACCCGCGAAGGTCGAACCCGACGTACGAGCCGACGTACCTGCGCAAGGCGGGCGCAGGCCGTGCATCGATGCTGGTGGCCGTATGGTCTTCCACCCTCGTCAGTGTACGAACGGGCGGGCCCGGCTGGGTCACCGTCCGCAACGGCCGCCCCGGACCGCCCTGACCGAACGCGGCGGCACGGGGCCGCGGCCCCGTGCCGCCGCGTTCGGTCCCCGCCGCTCGTACCGCCGTGTGCGCCCCGGGGCCTGGGGTACGCGCGGGCCCCGGACCGCCTGGGGTCCGGGGCCCGCGGGCTGTCCGCGGGCTGTCCGCGGGCTGTCCGCGGCACGGACTCACAGTGCTCCACGTCCGTGAACCCGACCTCCCCCGGGCCGCCGCCGGACCGTGGCGACGGCAGGGACGGATCCGGCCGCCGTGCGAAGCGGTGGATCCGTCTCAGGCCGTCTGCTCCCGGTCCCGTTGCGGGCTCCGGGCGGGGTCCTGTGGCGGGCTCGCGTTCAGCCGGCGTTCGGCACGCCGGTAACGGTCGAGGTTGGTCCGGCGCATCCACCACATGCCGCCGACGGCAACGACACCGCCCACGATCCAGGCAGCACCCGCCACGGCACTGCCGCCCGCGAGAAGGACCACACCCAGCGCGACGAACATCAGCAGCATCACCGGGAAGGCCCACACCAGCTTGCTGTGCATCGTCTTCCGACGGCGGTGGATCAATTGGAGCATGGCCTGCCGCAGAGCCGGGTCGTCCGGGATGTCCCCCCGGCGGAGCCGCCGCTCCAGGGCCGGCACGTCATCGGTCTCCACACCGCTCGCGCGCGCGTCACCCCGTTGGCGGCGGCGCATCAGGACGGTGAAAACGATCGCGTAGACCCCGGCGCCGGCCACGGCGGCCACCCAGTTGTCGAGATCACGGAAGAGCAGCCGTACCCCGATACCGACGGCCAGCGCCATCAGGCCGACAGCCCACCACGTGTCGATCCACCGTCTCTGCGACCTGAGGTCCCTCTCCCTGCCGGCCATCCCGAGCCCCTCCCGCTCCCGCGGAGCGCGCCTTCCGCACCCCGACGACATCCGGGTACCCCCCGAACCCCAGGTGACACGGGATCGCTCCCGCACCGCCGCCGAAAGACCCGCCCGGGACCGGGACCGGGACCGGCCCCGGGTCCCGGCCCCGGGTCTGTGTGCCGCGGGCCGTACGCAGGGCCTCATACACCGGCAGCCTGCCGCACGTCGTGCTGCACGGCCTCCAAGCCGATGACGGCCGCGGGGTCCTGCCGCCGGGTCACCCGCAGCGCGTGTGCGGGCGCGGCGGCGGGGCCGTGGTCCTAGCTGTGCTCCTCACCATCCGCCGCGGATCCGGCGCTGTACGGTGCAGCCCGGCCGACAGCAGCGGAGCCCCCAGTCCTCGTCGACCAACTCGTCAAGCAGGTGACGGGACGTGGCGGCCACTTCTTCGAGTGCGGCGCGGACGGCCTCGGTGACCAGCTCCAGGCGGGTCAGGTCGCGCACCGCGGCCAGGACGTGGGTGGAATCGCGTCATGAGAGAACAGGGGGCGGTGGAGTGGGTGAAGCTCTACGCGGAGCAGATCCGTCCCCGGGGCCTGCCCGGGCGGGGTGATCTGCTGGGCCGACTGTCCCCGGACGCGGAGCTCTCCGGGGCCGAGGCCGCGCCGCCTCGGCCGTGGCCGGAGTCGGGGCGTCCCGGAGTCAATCTGCGGTTCGGTCCGCGGCACGGGCACAGCCGCCCCCCCGGCGGCACCGGAGGAGGGCACGATGTCGGGGTCGGCGGGGAGAGTGAGGTGGCGGCGCCGGAGGCCGTGGCGCAGCCGGGGGCGCAGCGTGAGTTGGTGGAGCTGGACGGCATGGCGTCTGTCGGGAACCACGGGGCTCAGGCGCGCCGCTCCCGGCAGGCGTGCACGGACTTGATGCAGACCCACACGGCCAAGGTGAGGACGCCGGCCAGTACGACGACGCCGACAAGGAAGGGAATGATCATGCCGCCAGCATCTCAGACGATCATCCATCGACCTCCAGTACCCCCGGCTGCGGGGGTGGAGCACCTGGAGAGGCGCATGTCCGGGAGATGGTCCTGCCGCGCACCCACCCGCACACCAGGTGTGCCTGGAGGCGCTCGGCGTGGTCAGCGTTCTGTACCGGCGCGGAGTGGAGTTGTCCACCCGTGAACACAACCGCACACATCACCGTGCATAGGGCACAGGGCGGCGGTTGTCTGGTGCTCGTCGCCGCGCCACTTTGCCCGGCGTTGATCTACACCACCGCGTGCGCGTCGCCGGTCGCCGCGTACATCACGCTCGCCACCACGCGCCCGGCCGCCCCGGCCTCGTCCTGGTCCAGGGCGATCCGGTCCGCGCCTGCGACGCGGCGCAGCACCGCGGACAGCAGCTCGTGGTCGGCGGCGCCGCGCGGGCCCTCGAAGGGTGAGTGCAGCACGGGTGACAGCGCCTGCCGCGCCCACTCGGCGACGGCTGCCGCGTCCCCTTCGGGCCACAGGCAGTCGGGCTCCCGGGCGAGTTCGCCCAGCGCCTGGGCCAGCGTCCCGTACGCCGGGCCGGGCTCCGGCCGGGCCGCCTGGTCGAGGGCGTCGGCGAACGCGGCGAGCAGAGCGATGTCCGCGTCGGCCACCTCAATGGTAGTCAGGTGGACCACAGGCCGGCCGTCGGGGCCGATCAGCAGCGGTACGTCGGGCAGGTCGTCCTCCGCCTCGCCCTCCAGATCCGACGTACCGGCGGGCAGCGCTTCGAGGACCCGCCAGTACGCCGCGGAGACGTCCTCGATGGGCGCTCCGGGAACCGGCACGCCCCCGGCATCCGGGTCCAGCGGGTTGCGGAGGGTCAGAAACAGCGGGTTCTCCAGCTCCAGCAGGCCGTCGAGGGCGTCCGGCACAACGGGCAGCAGGGTACGGGCCGAAGACATCGATCCCTCTCGGGTCACAAAGGGGTGACGAGACGTCACCGGCACGCCCTCAGCCTCCGGTGCCGGTCCGCGCGTTCAGTTCCACGCCTGGGAGCGATGACGCACGGTCGGCTCAAACAGGGTGGGGCACCCACGCCTTCGCGGGCGGAAGCCGGCGAAGCGGACCGTCCGCCCGAACGGCCGGCCGTTGAGGCCCGGTCAGGAGCAGTGCCGGATACGGTCCAGGTCTGCGCCGAGAACGGCCAGGCCGGGGTGGTTACGGAGCCGTTGCTGGCACCGCCGCCCGCCGAGGCCGGCCTGTTGAGCAGCCCGCACGGCACCGGGGTTGACGCCGGTGAGGGGTGGCGAGCAGGCCCGTGGCGGGCTCGCTCGAAATGCGTACGTACCGACGGGGTCCGCCCCGAACCTGGACCCACCCGACCGCCACCGCTCTCGCAGCCGGGCGAGCGAACGGGCCGCCCTCGGCCTGAACGGCCGTGCCTGACGGACCGCCACCCAGGCGAGCCCGGCACGGACCCGCTCAGAGCCCAGGTACGGGCCCGCTCGGGGCACGGGCAGCGGACACCGGGTAGCGGCCGTCGTCAACGGCACTGACGTACTCGCGCTTCAGCTGGGCCAGGCAGGCAACGATCCGGTCGCTGCGCCGGGTGGCCCAGGCGATGATGCCGAACGGCACGGCCACGGTGTCCGCGCTCTGCAACGAACCCGTGAGGGCCGGGGCGAGTCAGGAGCCGAGGCCGTCGCCCGAGTCGCATACCGTCACCGCGGGCCGCCGCCCCACCACGGACACCGCGACCGTGCCGTCGCCGCCCCGGCGGAGACCCTGACCCGGTCAACTTGGCAGCCGCGTGAAGTCGAAGAACCGGGAGGGCGGCTACCCGCAGAACTCCGCCTCGATCACCGCCCCGCTGTCCCCCGCCCAGTCGCCGTTGAAGTTGAGTGCCAGCGAATGGCTCGCGTCCCGGGTGACGAATGCCTCGGACTGGGAGCCGTGGATGCCTCCGCCGTGGCCCCAGACCTCCTTGCCGCAGCTGAGGCGGACGGACTGGACGCCGAGGCCGTAGCGGTACTCCGGGCGCTGGGGGTCGATCGGGACGGTCGTGGTCAGGGCGTTCTGCTGCTCGGGCGGGAGCAGTTCCCCCTTGAGCAGGGCGCGGAAGAACTTCTGGAGGTCCTTGGAGTCGGAGATCATGCCGCCCCCCGCCCCGGCCAGCGACGGGTTCAGCTCGGTCACGTCGCGGATCTTCGCGGCCGGGTCCCAGGAGAGCGGGGAGTAGGCGCGGCTCGCGGGGCCCGGCACCCGGGGGTCGGTCCTGGGGACGGAGGTGGCGCGGAGCTGGAGCGGGCGCAGGATCCGGCGTTCGATCTCGGCCTCGTAGCCCCGGCCGGTCACCTTCTGGACGACCATTCCGGCGAGGGTGTAGTTGGTGTTGGAGTACCGCCAGCCGGTGCCGGGCGGGAAGTGGGGCTTGTGGCCCATCGCGAGGCCGACCAGCTGCCCGGGGGTCCAGGTGTCGTAGCGGTGCCGGAGGAAGCCCTCGCCGAAGATCTTCGCCTGGTAGCCGGGGTCGGCACTGTAGCTGAAGACGCCGCTGGTGTGGTTGAGGAGCTGGCGCAAGGTGATGTGCCGGCCGTCGTGGCCGTTGCCGCGGACGGTGCCGGGGAGCCACCGTTCCACGGTGTCGTCGAGGTCGAGGCGCTCCTCGGCCTCCAGCTGGAGCAGGACGGTGGCGACGAACGTCTTGGTGACGGAGCCGATCCGGTAGCGGTCCTGCGCCGTCCGTTCCCTCCCGGTGTCCAGGTCACCGACGCCCGCGGTGCCGCTCCAGCTTCCGGCCCGGTCCCGGGCCCGGGCGACGGCGCCGGGGACCCCGTCCCGTACCGCCTGTTCGAGGGCCCGCCGGGTGGCTCCGTGCCGGTCGGCGGTCTCTCCGGCCGTGACGGAGTGCGCGGCGGCGGGCGCCGCCAGCACGCCGGTGGCGAGTACCGCCACCGCCGTGGCCAGTGCTGTGCGGACCGTACCTGCTGACATCTTCGGGCTCCCTCGGTCGACCGTGTCGGCGAGGAGGACTCCCCGGCAGGCGTGTCCCGTTGCCCGGCGCCGCGGAGTTGAGTCACTATCAGCCAATTCCTGAGGGACGGCGGTCCTGCGGGCGGCGGTCCTGCGCAACACGGCTGGGTCCGTGCACACGACCGCGTTCGCCGCCCGGTACGGCCCGCCCGGCAGCGCGGGCGCCACGCCGTACGAACCGGTGGCCGCCACGGCTGACCCGGTGCATCGCTTCCCGGTGCCCGGCCCGCCCTGCCGGCGCGCCAGGGCAGTGTTCCTCGCTGCGTGGCCGACCCCTGCGGCTGTCGGGATGCCGGCCGGGGAATCCGGGTGCCGGCCGGGGCTACGTAGGCCTCGGCGAAGCAGACCGCGGCAGCGCGCACTCCTCCAGGGGGCAAGGCGACCCCGGCAGAAGCGCCCCGGGGGTTCGCGCTCCGGCCCGGGCTGTCGAGGGGCCACGCGGGGCGCCGGCGGACACCGCCGGATCCGTGACCGCCGACGGACCGCGGGCAGACCCGACCCCTGCCGGGCCGCCGTGGACGGTTCTCCAGCCGCTCTCCACCCGCACCGCACCGGAGGCGGTCACCACCACCGGAGCACGTCCGACGGCAACCCGCCCAGCCCGCTCCGCGGAAGAGCGGACGCAGTAGGGTGTCGATCGCGAACGACGTTGTCATCAGCGGGACTTGAGAGCTGGTCTGGCTTGCCCGGTGCGGCAGGACCGGCGGCAGCGAGTGTCCGGCGAGCAGCCTCCGCCGGGTAACGGTTCTCTGCCATGACCACGAGGAACCCGGCTGACCACGGCCAAACAGTTGTGGGCGACTACGCCGTGCACGATGTCCCAGCACGCACCATGAGAGGCCGAGCATGACCGACTACCTGCAAGCCGTCCTCGCCATGCTCGGCCCGGAGGAAGGACGGCTCGCCGATCCTGCGGCCTGGCTCAAGCTGGAAGGGGAACTCGGCAGAACCCTTCCGTCGGACTACAAACGGATCGTCGACGCCTACGCACCCGTGCAGATCAACGGACACCTCTCCCTTGCCCATCCGGCGTCCGGCTCGTGGAACCTGGGTGCCGAAATGCGCTCGACATCAGCGACCTGGGCCGGGAGCTCATGGGAGTCCCACGTCACAGGGCCCGACGACGACCCCCGCGTCTTCTGCGCCCTCCCCCAGCTCGGCTTCGGTACCCCCGAGGGCCTCGTCCCCCTCACCTCCACCGATCAGGGAGCCCGTGTCTTCACGGCTCCGCAGGTCCACGGGTTCTCCGAAGGCGTGGTGGTACAGGGATCCGAAGGGGACTGGGTCGGCCACCCGATGCCCTTCGCCGAGTGGCTGTACCGCTATCTGATCGGGGAGGAAATGGCCGGCTGGGACAGCGGGACCTTCTACCCCGGCCCCGTCCGGATGGAGTACCCGCACGCCGTACCGGGCCGGCCCGTCCGGGAGGCCTGCGGACCGGAACGCGGGATGTGAACACCGCCCCGCCCGCCACGGCCTCCGCAAGCCCGCGCCGGGACCGGCGAAAGGTCCGTGCCGGGACCAGTGAAGAGTCCGTGCCGGGACCGGTGAAGCATCATCCGGAGAAGACGTGAACGCACACTCAGGACCAACCGGACCCGTGCCGGCCTCCGACCAGCCCTCCAGCGTCCAGGAGCCCGCCGACGCGGGCGGCGCGTACCGCATTTGGGGAACTTCTGCTCATGACGACATATCCTGTCGCTCGATTGACGGCCCTCGCACAGGGTTACGGCGGCCGTCGCGTCATCGAGGATCTCGACCTCTCCCTCCAGCCCGGCGTCACAGGCCTTCTGGGCCCCAACGGTGCGGGAAAGACCACACTCCTGCGTACTCTGGCCACCATCGCGCCACCGCGGAGCGGCAGGCTGGAGCTGTTCGGCGGGCCTGTCACCAGCGAACGGCAAGCACGGCGGGTCCGCCGTCGTATCGGCTACCTCCCGCAGGACTTCGGCTACTATCCGGCGTTCTCCCTCACGGACTTCGTCCGATACTGCGCATGGCTGCGGGAAGTCCCCTCCAGGAACATCGACTCCGCGACCCGGGAAGCACTCGCGGCCGTGGGCCTGGCCGGCCGGGCCCGGGACCGGATGAAGTCGCTGTCCGGCGGCATGCTCCGCCGGGCCGGGATCGCCGCGGCCATCGTCGGCTCGCCCTCCCTGCTCCTGCTGGACGAGCCGACCGTCGGTCTCGACCCCGCGCAGCGCCTCGACTTCCGCGAGCTCATCCGTTCCCTCGCCCGCGCCGGAACGGCCGTCGTCCTCAGCACCCACCTGGTCGAGGATGTCGGCGCCGCCTGCGACACCGTCCTCGTCCTGGACGACGGCCGAGTACGCCACAGCGGCCCGCCTCAGGGGCTCGCAGCGCTGGCCACGTCCACCGCACCCGGCGACAGCCCCCTGGAACGCGGCTACATGACTGCACTCGGCAACCACCGGCCCGGCGAGGGGGCCGCGTGCTGAACGCGTATCGCATCGAGCTGCGCCGCTCACCCCTGCTGACGGCGTTTCCTGTGATGATCGCCCTGGATCTGCTGGTGCTCTTCGGCCGGTCCCGGTACTGGATCGGCGTGTGGCCCGAAGCAAGTGTGGCGGCCCAGGTCGTCACGCTGTTCCTGGGGCCCGTGCTCTCCGGCGTCTCCGCCTGGCAGGCCGGACGCTCCTCCCGCGCGGGAATGCCCGAGACCGTGCTCGCGGCGGCCCGGCCGTTCTGGCGGATCGAGGCCGCACGGCTGGCCGCGACCCTCACCCTCGGATTCCTCGCGTACCTGGTCGGGTGCCTGACCGCCGTGGCCGTCTCGATCGGCGAGGCGGGCCCCGGTTTCCTTTGGCCGTCCTACCTCCTGCTCGGCGCCTCCACTCTGATCATCTTCGCGTCCGTGGGTCATCTGGCCGGCCGCTGGTGGCCTTCCGCCGCCTTCACACCTGTGGTCTGCGCGCTGGGGTGCTTCATCAGCATGCTGGCACTTCCCTTCAGGTTCAACGTTCTCGCGGGACCGCCGGATCAGCATCTGCGCCCTCTTCCGGTTGCTGTGCGGCTGCTGTTCGCACTCGCTCTGGCGGTGCTGGCGGTCACAGCACCACCCGTGCGCAGGAACACCGAACGCCGCACACCCCGCCGGGAGACGCCCCCGCACATCCGTGTGGTCGCCATCGGGTCGGCAGCGGCCTCCCTCGTCGCACTGGCCGCGGTGCCGGCCTCCGGCGAACTGCGTGTGGAGCGCCCGGCGTCGGCGACGGCACCGCTGTGCGAGCGCGCCGACATGAGTGCGCCGCAGGTGTGCGTCTGGCCCGAACACCGCAAGTACCTTCCCGAACTGACCCTCATGGCGCAGCGCCTGGACCGGCCTGCCCAGCCCTGGCTGAGGTCCCCCGACGCGTTCCACGAATTCGGGCTGAAACGGAGCAGGTGGGGTGACCGCGGATTCGACGTCGCCGAAGGTCACGTCCGTACCGCGGCGATCGCCATGGCCGACCGGGTGTTCACCGAGTCGCTGGGCCTGTGCACACCTCCCCGCCAGGAGAGGCGTGTCCGGCAGGCCATGGACAACATCCGTCTCTGGCTCGAATACCGCTCCACGGGGCAGGACCCGGCTGTCGCCGACGAGGGGCTCCACATGGTGGGTGTCTCCGCCGCGCAGCGCGAGGCGACCAGAGCCGTCCGGATGCCGGCGGCCGAGCAGCGGGCATGGCTCACCCGACAGCACAGTCACATTCTTCGAGACCCTTCCTGGTGCGAGCCTGATGACCGGTTCTGATCTGCTCCGTTATGCGAGAGTCCACCGGGGCGCAGCCGTCCTGGCGGCCGCGGCCGCGGTCGCCCTCCTCTCGGCCCTGTTCGGCGGCACCCATATCGCCCTGCCCTCGATCGGCAGCGGAGGGGTCACGACAGGCGTGCCCTTCCGGCACGAACTCCCGCTTCTGTCGGCCGTCTTCCTCACCGCGGCCCTCGATGGCACCATGTCGGCCCACAACGAGATGGGTGCGTCCGCGATGCACCGCCTCCGCCTCCTGTACTGCACCGGGCTGACCTTGGCAGCCTGCGCTGTCTCCTTCAGCACGGAGGCGCTCGCCGTCGGACCGGGAGCAGGGGCCGTCTTCGTCCGGTCCCTGCTGATCTGGCTCGGTCTCGCCCTGCTGTCGGTACGGCTGCTGGGCCACCAACTCGGCTGGGTCGTCCCGCTCGCTTCGGCCTTCTTCCTGATCTGGTACCCACACAGCTGGTGGGACTGGACATCCAGCCCCGCGACCGACCCCTTCAGCTGGACCGTGGCCGCGACCGCCCTGTCCGTCGGAGTGGCCGCGACCGCGGCCACCCCGTGGCGAAGGAAGACCTTCCTCCGAAGGTAGAGGGTGTCAAGCAAGCGGAACTCCACAATTCGTCGGCAAGTGGACCTTCGCGGGCCGGGGACAGCCGTGAACGGATGTCCCCGGCCCGCTTGTACGCGCCCTTCCAGGTGGGGGACGCGGGCTTCAGCCGTCCGTGCGGCATACCCCCATACCAGGAGCGTCCCGCACTGCCCCAGGTCCAGGACTGCGCCCAGGTCCGGGCTGCTCCCTCGGTGCCGCCCCTGGTCCGGGCTGCCCCCCGGGTCAGGGCCGGACGGCGAGGGCCTCGACCTCGAACAACACGTCCGGCGCGGCCAGGCTCGCGACACCGATCAGCGTCTGCGTGGGCGGCTTCGCACCCCAGCCCTCACGGACGGCCCCCGCGATCGGCCCGAGCTTGGTGACGTCATGATCCACGACATACGTCCTGAGCTGGACGACATGGCCGAGGTCGAGTCCATGGGCGGCAAGAGCGACACCGATGTTGTGGAACGTCCGCTTCACCTGCCCGGCGAAGTCGGCCGAGACCACCGCGCCGTCCGGACCCGACCCGTACTGACCCGCGATGAGCACCAGTTCCTTGCCTGCGGGAACGGCGGCGGTGTGGCTGTAGCCGAACGGGACCGGGTCGTGCAAACCGTCCGGATTGACCATGGTGTGTGCCATGTCGATGACCTCTCGTGCGCGGTGGTGTGTCGTCCTGCTCGGCAAGCCTCCCAACGAATCACGACATCCCATGTCATGTATTCCTGTAGGGTTTTCGTATGCGCGCCGACCGGTTGGTATCACTGGTCCTGCTGCTGCGGCGGCACGGCCGGCTGTCCGCGGCCACGCTGGCCCGCGAGCTGGAGGTGTCCACCCGCACCGTCCTGCGTGACATCGACGCGCTGTCCGCAGCCGGTGTCCCTGTCTACGCCGAACGCGGTCGGCACGGCGGATTCGCGTTGCTGCCCGGTTTCCGGACCGAGCTCACCGGCCTGAACCACGACGAAGCACTCGCCCTGCTGGTCGCCGGATCACGGCGCGGCGCGCAGGCGTTCGGACTCGGCTCGGCACTCGCCTCGGCGATGCGCAAGGTGGTCGACGCACTGCCCGAGAGCTATCGGGTCACCGCGGCCGGCGCGGCCCAGCGCCTGCTCATCGACCCACAGACCGACCTGCTCTCGCGACGGCAGCCCGCCGAGGAAGTACCCGACGACGTGGTCACCGAGGTCCGGCGTGCGGTGTTCGCCGGACACAAGCTGCGCATCCGCTACGCGGCCGTGGACCAGGCCGCGAAGTGGCGCACGGTGGACCCGATCGGCCTGGTCACCGTAGGCGGCCAGGGCTACCTGCTGGCCACGAGGTCCGGCGCGGACCGCACCTACCGGCTGTCCCGCGTCCTGGCCGCCGAGGAACTCGACGAACCGGCCCAGCGACCGGACCGGGTCGATCTCGACCGTGCCTGGCAGGAACGCAGCACACGGTTCCGGACAAGCGGCGACCAGGTCACCGTGCTGGTACGGGTGGACCCGGCGCGGCAGGCGGATCTCGTGGCCACCGCGTTGTCCGTCCGCGTCGAGGAGACCGAGGAAGCCGACGCGGACGGCCGGCTGCGGCTGGAGACGACCTTCCAGGATCCGAGACACGCCGAATGGGCACTGTGGCAGCTCGCCACCAGCGCGGAGGTCCTGGCACCGCAGTGGCTGCGCGACTCCCTGCGCGGCCGCGCCGCCGCGATGGTCACCTGCTACGAGGCGTCGTCCTGAGCAACCCCGCGCGGCGCACCAACCGACCGCCCGGCGCGCCGGGCGGGCCGATCCTGCCCGGAGGAGGTCCGGCCCGGTACGGGCGCCGGCCGGCCCGCCGCTCGTGGATTCCGTGAGTTTGATGCCCGCCACGCCTCCGGCGGGACGGACGCCCTCACCCGGCCTTCCTGCGTGCGCGGCACCGGCCACCGCGTACGGGAGGGACCCGCGAAAACCAGGGCCACGGACACGGCGCCCGTGTCAGGGCCCCTGGCCGAGCTGCCGCAGCCCCGTAGCCCCGCAGCCCCGCAGCCCCGCAGCCCCAGGGAAAACGGGGCGCAGCCGGGCGGGTTCCGGCCGGTCCGGGCAGCCGTCACCGGCGCGTCGGCGCTGCACGCGGCCCTTCGCACCAGTGCCGCCGGGCCTCACGCCCCGTTGCCGGGTGAGTCCGCCGAATCGGCGGCGGCACGGCGGTACTCGGCGTTGATGCGCTGCGCTTCTTCGAGCTGGTCCTCAAGAACGATGATGCGGCAGGCGGCCTCGACGGGGGTCCCCTGGTCGACGAGTTCGCGGGCTCGGGCGGCGATGCGCAGCTGGTAGCGGGAGTAGCGGCGGTGGCCGCCCTCGGAGCGGAGCGGGGTGATGAGGCGGGCCTCGCCGATGGCGCGGAGGAAGCCCTGGGTGGTGCCGAGCATCTCGGCGGCCCGGCCCATGGTGTAGGCGGGGTAGTCGTCGTCATCGAGACGGCCGAACGAGTCGTCTGCTGTCATTTGCACCTCTCCTGGAACGCGCTGGAGGGGCCCTGGTGCCATATGGCACCAGGGCCCCGAAGGAACTGCTACACCATCCGCCGGCCTGGGTACTGCGCCGGCCTTCTGTTTCCGCACGCCCGACCACACTGCTGTCGGGGACGCGGGGATCGCGGTTGCTCGACCGGAGACCACCTCACTATCGATGTCCTGCGGTACCCGGGCCCAACACTTCCGCCCGGGCGATCCCGATGGCGCTCGGCTCCTCCGTTCTTCCCTCGGTGATCAGCAGTCCGCCGATCGCGGACCGCGTACTGTTCTGCACTGCTGGTGGTACGTACCGCTGATGGCCTGGGTGAGCGCCACCTTCCGGAAGCCAGCCCCGTCGCCTGTCCTGCGTCTTCCCTGGCTTGGAACCCCACTGCCGGACCTCCCGGTGCGCGCGTCCGCAGCCGACGCCTTCACCGAGGTGCTGCTCACTGACTTCACTGCTGGGCACCACGTACTTCACCTGCGTGTTACTGCCACCGCGCCGAGCGCGGTCCCACTGATGGCGGCCCCTGACCACTGCGGGCCCACCCGGTCCGGCTGTCAGTCCCGTCGCCTGTCCTGCGTCTGCTCCGGCTTCGGAACTCCACCGCCGTACCGCGACTGCATGTACTGCTGACCGGCAGTTCGTCTCTGCCAGGCCCTGCTGATCTCGGCTACAAGAGAAACCATAACCACGCCGCCATCCGATGTCTACTACGGCCGACATAGATTTTCGCGGGTTGGCAAAGGAGGCAATCGGCCGCAGAAAGGCGATGAAGACGGTGGGGGCGGAGGAAGGCGGATGAGGGACAGCGGGTGCGGTGGAATCAACGGACGTACGGACGCACACCACGGCTCGCGGGCCGTCCGCGGCGCCCCGGACCGCGGGGAGCAGGATCACGACCGCCTCGGCACCGTGAGCTCCGGAACTCCGGCGGCAAGGCCCCGGGGCACACCGGGCGGCGTGCTGCCGGGCCGGGGGTGCGCGGAGTCCGGCCAGGGTCAGGAAAAGGGAGTGGGGCGGCGTGGCGGGGGGACGGCCCGCAGGAGTTCCCACAGGGGTGCCGGGCCGGCGGCCCATCGGGCGAGGAGATGTCGGTCGACGAGGTGGAGCCGCTGATCGCGGGCGAAGTCCAACGCGTTGGCGGTGAAGCGTCCGTTGGTGACGAGGACGACGACGTCGCCGTGGTGGACGGGGCGGCCGGTGCCGTTCAGGACGTGGAGGTCGGGTGTGCCGACCGCGGCTCCGGCGAGTCCCGCCTTGCGGTGCTTGCACTGGACGACCCAACGGCGGCCGAAGGGATCGGTGGCCTTCACATCGGCGCCGTTGTCACCCGCTCCCCCGACCTGGACGGCGTCCGGGCAGCCGTCACGGCGCATCAGGTCGCGCACGGCATGCTCGAACTGCCGGTGATGCAGGGCGTCGATCTGCGGCATCGCGTACCGCAGTCCGCGCTGTCGAACGCGTTCCCACCGGGCCCGCTCCCGTCTGCGCACCCCCCAGAAGGCAAGCCCGCCCCCGACGGCTGCCAGCAGCAGGGCGGCGACAACCGGATGCGCCGCCAGCCACCGCAGCGCCCCCTCGACCACGCTCCACACCACCGCCACGGCGAACAGGCCCACAGCCGCCTGTTCCCAGCCCGAACTCCCGCCCCGACGCCGCCGGGCCGCTCCCGTTCCCCGGGCAGTGCCCCGAACCGGTCGCCGAACCGGTCGCCGGACCTGTCCACGTCCCGCTCGGCGAGCAGGTCGTCGCGGGCTCACAGATCACCGCCACCGGCCACGCGGACAAGACCGCCTGCCACCGACATACATTGTCCCCCTGTGTTGCACGGCAGCGACGCACCCGAACCCGTTCCCGGTACGCCACTGCGCCCAGTACGGACGCCCCCGGCCCTCCTGTGTACTCACCGAGGGACGGCACCACGGCCGACTCGGGAGGGAACGGCCATAAAACGACCGTCCTGGCCGGAATGGGCGCCCCCGGAAGGACACCGGGAGCGAGGCCGGCCGCGCCGTCCGCCAGCACAGGCCCCACCCCGCCAGGGCAGGACTCCCGCCAGCCGACGTAGGGATCCCGCCGGCCGGTACCGCGAGGCCGGAGCCATCACCCTGCCGCCTCCGGAGCCAGCCGAAGGTGTGGTTTGGGGCCGGTTGCTCCGCACAGCGGTACACGAACACCCGAGCCTGGACCGGGCGGCACACCAGCCTCTCCCAGCACGCGAGCCAAGCCCCATTCCGGAACCCGGAGCAAGGAGAAGACATGGCCACGTACGAGACCGAGATCCACACCGGCGGAGGAGGGTGGCAGCCGGACGAGCCACTCACCCTGTCCCTCGCCAACCGCACGGACGTCGTCCCCGAGAACGGTGCTCCCTCCACCGGCACCACCGTCAGCTGGTCCGGCGACGCGGGCAACGGCACCGTCACCTTCTTCGACAACGGCAGCTCGTTCCAGGGGACCGCCCAGTTCCCGGACGAGGGGCCGGTGGGCTACCGGGGAAACCGGGTCGACTGACCCGTTGACCGGAGCAGAGCGGGCCCTGTCCGACGACCGGACAGGGCCCGCGCGCCGCCTCATACAGTTCCCGGCGTCCACCCGCCGTGCTGCGCCGTCGGGCCCCGGTCCGCCGCCCCGGCGCAGGAGGCGGTGGACCAGCCATCGGCGGGACACGGCGTCGGGCGTCGGTGCGGTCAGTGGGCGGTCCAGCCGCCATCGACAGGCAGCACCGCACCTGTGAGGTAGGAAGCCGCCGGGCCGGCCAACAGGAGTGCCGCGCCTACGAGTTCACCGGGGTCCGCCCAGCGTCCCATGGGGACCTGGTGTTCGAGGAAGTCCCGGACACGCGGGTCGTCGTCGGCGCCCTCGTTCAGCGGTGTGCGAAAGGGCCCGGGAGCAAGCGCGTTGACGCAGATGCCGGTGCCCGCGAGCTCGGCGCCGAGACTGCGGGTGAGCTGGACCACCGCGCCCTTGCTGGCCGCGTATCCGGCCCGGCCCGCGGCACCGACCAGTCCCAGAGCGCTGGCCATGGTGACGATGCGGCCGTACCCGGCTGCGCGCATCACCGGTACGACCGCCTGGCAGGCGAGGAAGGTTCCGACGACGTTGACGTCCAGGCAGCGGCGCAGCGTGGTGGCGTCGAGCTCGTCCAGGGTGCCTCGGGCCTGGATCCCGGCGCTGGTCACCAGTATGTCCAGGCGGCCGTGCCGGTCGACGATGTCGCGGACGAGGCCGTGGACCGAGTCGTCCTCGGTCACGTCGCAGGCCGTACCTGAAGCGGTGGCGCCGGTGCGGGCGGCGATTTCAGCCGCCGTCCGCTCGCACGCCTCCGCCCGTCGTCCGGCGACCACCACGGCGGCACCGGCGGACGCCAGGCCCAGCGCGATGGCCCGGCCCAGCCCGGTCGAGCCCCCGGTGACCAGCGCCACCTGCCCGATGAGGTCCGTGCCCGGGCCGACGGAGTCCCCGGTCACGGGCCGACGGGGAGCAGGAGCCCGCCCGTGAGCCGGAGGAGTTCACCGGCGGTGGTGGGGAAGACCGTACGGGGTGTCCCGGCGGCGGCCCAGAGCTGGGGGTATTCGGTCAGCGCCGCGTCGACCACGGCGGGAAGCACCTGGGGGTGGCCGACCGGGGCCACGCCGCCGATCGCCTGTCCGGTGGCCTGGCGTACTTGTTCGGGGGTGGCGCGCCGGAGCTTGCCGCGGCCCCACCGGGCGGCGAGCGCTTCGGTGTCCACCTTGTGCCGACCGCTGGTCAGGACCAGAACGGGCTGGTCGTCGGAGAGGAAGACGAGGCTGTTGGCGATCGCGCCCACGTCACAGCCCAGGGCCTCGGCGGCTTCGACGGCCGTGCGCGTCGACTCCGTCAGCTCACGCACCTGGCCCGCGACACCGGCCGCGGCGAGGACGCGGGCCACCTCCATGCTGCGAGCGGGCATGAGCGTGCCTTTCTGAGGGAGCATCGGAGCACAGCGGTCAGCGCCTGCTGTCGCCGGATGCGGGGACGCTGGTGCGGGGACACGCTTCGGGGCAGGCCCCGGGCGCGGATCACCTTCAGGCGCGCTGGGCCCGGTCGTACACCGCCTTGGCCGTGGTGCGCAGTATCTCTCCGTACATCTTGGTCGGCTCCGTGGAGTCGAGGGAGGCATTCACCGAGACCAGGGTGCCCTTGCCTGTGGTGGTGTTGAAGTCGGCGAACCAGGGGCCGCCGCTGGCACCGCCGGACAGGTTGCAGCGGATCACCTGCGAGCCGTGCTCCTTCTTCGCCGTGCCGGTGCAGCGCAGGAGTTCCTCCCCGAGGTACGGGCGGGTGGCGGAGTAGCCGAGTGCGGAGATGGCGCCGCTCACAGGGCGGTTGAACGCGATGGCCTGACTGCCGACGACGTCGGTCAGCTTGCGGCCGTTCTTGTCGGCGTCGACGGCCAGGGCGGCCATGTCGTTGACCGAATCGTTCTGCCAGGCGCGCGGGGCGGCGGCGGCGCGGACCGCGAAGGCGCCGTACGGCTGCTTGCCCTTGTGGTAGCCGGGGACGAACACCATGTCGGTGTTGGTGTTGTACGGAGAGGAACCCCGGCGCACGCAGTGGGCCGCGGTCATCACGACGGATTTGTTGGCGCTCTTCACGGCGGTGCCCGAGCACCAGGTGTCGGCTCCGGTGGCGTTGACGAAGAAGAGTCGTCCCACGGTCTTGAGGGTGCTGCCGCGCCAGGGCTTGGCATTCGGGCCGGTCGGTCCCAGGTCCACGGACTTGCCGACGGCCTTGATACGGGCGGGCTTCCAGTAGGCGAGAGCCGCCTTGCGCTCCTGGGCTGTGTACTTCAGGACGGAGACCGGGTCGGCCGCGGCGGCGGGTGCCGCCTGGGCGGGCATGGCGGCCGACGGGACCGGGGCGGCGAGGGCGAGGACCGTACCGGCCATGGCGAGTCCTGCGGCCGGGCCACGAAGACGCCGGATCGCGGAAGTGGGGGTCTCGGGCATGGCGGTTGTCTCCTCGGTTGGTGCGGGCAGCGGGCGGGCTGTCCGTTCGATCTTCAGGAGCGCGGAACCGGGCTGCCCGGTTGGCGCTGTCGCTGTCCTGTGACACGCGCGTGCGGATACACGGACACACGCCCGGCGAACCCGCCGCCTGGGCGAACGGCCCGGAGCGCTTGGCCCCGGCGAACTGTCGGTGAGCCCGGCCACGGCGGATTGGGACAGAGCCCGTTTGGACGGAGCCTTTCGGCGCAGCAGGTTCGGCGGTGCCGATCTTCGCGCTGATCCCACCTCAACCGCAGATGGACAAGGGGCATTCGCCCTCATGCCCGAGGAGGCCGGATCAGGTCCCTGAGCTCCCCGGGTCCGGCACTCGCCGGGTCATCCGGTCCATCCGGGGCGTCCGGGCTGGCCGGTCCATCTGGGCTGGCCGGGTGGGGATCGTCACCGGAGCGGGTGGCAGGGTCCTCCCCCGCAACCGGGACCCAGCGCCGGGTGTTGGTGTCGTACAGATACGCGGGCCCGCCCTGGACCGCGCTCGTACGGAACGGTCGGCCGCCGTCGTCGATCCGTACGCTCCCCGAGCGGTCGCCGCTGCTCCACTCCAGCTCCAGATACCAGTCGCAGTCACACTTCACCGTGCGGCCGGTGACGAGCAGGATCCCCGGGTCCCGGACCGAGACCCGGTACGGGAACGAGACGGCCGGGATCTCCACCCCTGAGTCGTTGCCGGGCACGGAACGCGCCGCCGGGCGGGCTGCGTCGAGGTCGGCATCGAACGTCCGGGGGGTCATCAGCCCTCCGCAGCCCATGCTCATCCCGTAGACGTTCCGGGGCCGCGGGGGACGCTGGGCGGCCACCCGGACGCGGAGCGCCTGAAGCACCACCGCCTGCTCGTCGCGGCCCTGGACGGTCACCCTGACCAGGGTGTCGCCCCCATGGACCGCCCCCAGGGAGCGGGCCCAGGGCTCGGCGTCGGACACGGAGGGCGGCGGGGGGACCGCCGCCGGCGCGCGGTCGACGATGTAGGAGTGGCTGCATCCGTTCGCCCAGATGTGCTGGTCGACACCCCAGGTGAACGGCAGGGCGTCGTTTCGAGGCTTTGTGTCCTCGACGGGTTCCGGGGACGCCGTACGGGAGCCGGTGTGGCTCGGGCCCCCAGAGGTCGAAGGACCGGCCGGTGGTCCGGAAGTGGTCGCCCGGGGCGAAGCGGACCCGGAGGGCCGGGCGGGCGGAGGGGGCTGCCGGGTGGACAGGGAGGGCAGGGCGGACGAGGAGGCCGAGGTCGACGAGCTACCCGTGGGGCCGGAGGCGAGCGCGGAAGGGGCTCCGGCGCCCGCGTGCCGTGGGCCGGTGGCGCGCTCCCTGCCGACCTGGCCGTCCGGACCTTCCGAGGTGAACGGCGAGCGCTCGAACGCCAGCAGGACAAGAAGGGTGAGGACCGTCGCGACGGCGACCAGCCCGGTGGTACGGGCCGCCCGGCGCCGCCACCGTCGTAACTCCGGTGGCACGGCAGCCCTGCTCGACTCCCGTCGTGACCCGTCGACCACCCGTTCCTTCACGGCGACGCTGGGATCGGGGGAATCCCCGACGGCGGCGGTTCCGACGCCCGCCAGGACCTCGGGTGCTTCGGGCTCTTCGGGTGCTTCGGAGACTTCGGAGGCTTCGGGGATCTCCGGTGCTTCAGGGGACACCGCCCCGTCGCCGCCTTCCGGGACGACCCCGCCGCGGTCCGGCCCCGGCAGCTGCTCCGGCCCCTCGGCCGTACTCCGCTCCGGCCCGGCGGCCGCGCTCCGCTCCTGCGTCCCGGCAGCCGCCGCCTCCTGACGTCTGCGGCGCTCCCCGTCCGCCAGTACCCAGAGGCGGTGCAGCGCGACGAGTGCCTCGCCCCGGCACCCGCACAGCGACGCCAGCCGTTCGATCGGGGCGAACTCCAGCGGCACGGTGCGACCGGAGCAGTAGCGGTGGAGGGTGGACGCGCTGACTCCCACCCGGCGGGCCAGAGCTCCGTAGCTGCGCCCCGACGCCTCCCGCATCTCCCCCAGTCGGCGTGCGAACGCCTCGGTCTCCGACTCCCACGCGCTCAACCGTTCCAGCTCCCCAGCGTTCCAGTGCGGCGTTCCACCCCTGTCGGGTAGTCCCACATCAGTGGGGGTGGAATGGTTCCACCGTTCCACCAGTGGCCACCGTGCTTGCCGCCGTTCGCCGGGCTGCCGAAGCTGTTGATCGTCAAGTCGACCGCTCAACAGGGGAAGCGACTCCATGAACGAAGCGACCATCGAGGTGTCCCCGTGACCCGCTCGTCCACGCTATGGCTGCGTTCCACCGCCGTGGCCCTTGCCGCCTCGGCGTGCCTGGTCGGAGGTGTCACGTCCACCCAGGCGGCCCCGGCAGCCCCGGGAAGCACCCATCAGTACGGCAAGGCAGTGCCTGAGGTGAGGACGTTCACCGGTACGGGGATGGGCGTCTACCCCTCCCACGCGGTGAACGGTGCGGTCCGGATGGCCTTCACGATCGCCCAGTCGGCCGGCTGGCAGGCGAACCAGTGTCACGTCCGCGCCACCGATGTCAGGCCGGTCAGCGGTGGCATGTACACCGCTGTCGCCGATCTGTTCTGCCAGCGCTGAACCACATTGATCTCCACCAAGAGAAGAGGAACCGATATGACCTCGATGTTCGTCCGGAGTAGCGCAGCCGCCCTTGCTTTCGCGGGCCTCGCCCTGTTCGCGCCGACGGTCGCGCACGCCGACGCCGGTGCCAAGGAGACGCTCTCCTTCACGGGCTCCGCGTACGAGAACAGCCCCAAGGAAGCGAAGCGGGAAGCCGAGAACTCGGCCCGCCGGGGCGCGCTGATCCACGGCTTCCTCCATGAGCAGTGCGTGCTGCTCTACGCCGAGTCCTATCGGCTCGCCCCCGGTTACTACGCGGCCAACGCCGCCATCAGGTGCACCCGTTGACCAGGTGCACCCGCTGATCAGCTGAGGCCGTTCACGAGTTCGCTCGGGAGCGGTGAGCGATGTCCCGCCCGGGCGTGCGACCCGGGCGGGACATCGGCGTTTCCGCACTCGCCCGTCCAGTACGGGGCCGCCGCACTCACCCGTTCACGGCGGGCCGCCGCGCGCACTTCGTCGGCCAGCAGTCGTAAGTGGTTCGCGGGGCCCGGACTTTCGCGGGAGTGGGTTCGGGTTTCGCGACGGTCGGTTCGGCGCTCTTCTTAGAGGTTCGGGGGCAGGGGGATGTGCTGGGTGGCGCGGCCGTGGCGGTCGAGGAGTCGGCCCATGCGTTTCGGTGAGTGGAGTGCGACGGTGCGGTCCTCGACTTCGAGGTGCGGGAAGCGGTCGGCGAGAAGGTTCTCGAAGGGGCCGATGCCGTTCAGGTCATGGAGCCAGGCCATGAGGAGCAGATTGCGGGGTCCGCTCACGGAGACCGCGAGACGGACCTGTTCCATGTGGGCCAGGCCGATGCCGGTCTGTTCGAGATGCTGGTGGGGGACGCGGGCGCGGTAGATGACCATGGCGCGGTAGCCGGCCAGGGGGTGGGCGATGTCGCAGCGCAGGGTGAGGTCACGGTCGCGGAGCATCTGGAGGAGTCGTCTGCGGGCGGTGTGCTCGCTCAGGCCCGCGGCTTCACCGAGGGCCTTGTAACTGAGCCGTCCGTCGAGGCCGAGGGCGGCGCGCAGGTCGTGGTCCTGCTGGGTCAGGCGGGTGCGCATATGGGAGCTGTAGGTGTCGCGGACGGTGGTGCGGGATTCCGGCAGCTGGGCGCGTGCGGCGGAGTCGATGGCGCGGGTGCGCCAGTCGCTGCCCTCGCCGAAGACGGTGATGCCGAGCCGGGTCCGGGTGGAGTGGACGCCCGGCAGACCGCCGATGGTGCCGTGGACGGCGGTGCCCAGGGAGTGGAGGTCGGGGGCGGCGACGGAGAGGAAGAGGTCGAAGTCGCCGGCGGTCTCGTCGACGCTGAAGATCCAGGGCATCCGGGCGAGCGTGCGGCTGACCTGTTCGAAGCTGCCCGGCCGGCAGCGGACTTCGACATAGGCGACGGTGGCCGCGTGCGGCGCCTCGTAGGCGGTGATCCAGGCCAGGCCGAGGGTGTGCAGTCGTTCCCAGTGGCGGGCGACGGTCGTCGCGTCGATTCCCAGGACCCGGCCCAGTTGGGACCAGGTGGCGCGCGGGGAGGACTGGAGGGCGTCGACGAGCGCCAGGTCCACCTCCGAGAAGGCGGTCCGGTAATCCGGCTCAGCGGATCCGGGAGTGAGGCTTTCCTGCATATCCGATGCTTCTTCCTTCGGTAACCGGACCATGGAGCAGTCCCCGCCACGGTCGATTATCGGCCACTGCTGGAAGGAGCAGCGATGACTGTTTCTCGTCCTCGCGTCGGTTCGCGTCCTCGGCTGAGTGGTCCGGCGCGTCTCACCGTGGCCTTGCTGTTCGCGGCCTGGTTCATCGACTACGCCGACCGTTTGATCATCAACTTGGTGCTGCCGTCGATCGGCGAGGAGTTCGATCTCAGCCGCAGCCAGCAGGGTGTGGTGCTGTCGGTCTTCTTCCTCGCGTACGCGCTCTGCCAGATACCCGGCGGCATGCTGGCCGACCGGTTCGGCGGGCGGAGGATGGTGCTGTGGGCGCTGGCGGCCTGGACTGTGTTCACCGTTCTGACCGGGTTCGCCTGGTCGTTCGCCGCGCTGCTCGTGCTGCGGGTGCTCTTCGGTCTGGCTCAGGGGGTCTTTCCGCCGGCGGCCGCCAAGGTGCTGGCGGAGCGGACGGGCAAGGAGGAGCGGATGCGGGCCAACGGGCTCGTGCTCAGTTCCAATTCGCTGGCCGCGGTGTTCACGCCGCTGGCTGTGGCACCGCTGGTGGCCGCCTTCGGTTGGCGCTCGGCCTACATCTCCGTCGCCGCGATCGGTGTGTTCGTCTACACGGCGATCCGTATGCGTCTGCCACAGCCGCTGCCGCAGACTCCGGGCGGGGAGGAAGGGGACTCCGCGGCGGCAGAGGGCTCCGCCGCGGCGCCGAGGTCCGATGTGCGGGCTCTGCTGAGGTGGGGGACGCTGTGGCGGTTCGCCGCGATGATGTTCGGCTACAGCATCATCATCTGGGGCCTCAACAGCTGGGTGCCGACCTATCTCAATGACGAGCGGGGAGTGCCGATCGAGGCGGCGGGGCCGCTGCTGGCCGTCCCGGCGCTGGCGGCCACCGTCGGCACCATCATCGGCGGACAGCTGTCGGACCGGCTGGCGGGACAGCACTGGAAGGTGATCGTCCCCGGTATGTCGGTGGCCGCCGCCGCGCTGCTGCTCATGGCCTACGCGTCCGGCCTCGCCGCGTTCGTCGTCTTCGGCACCGTCGCGATCTTCGCCACGTCCCTGAGCTACATGCCGATCTTCGCGGTCCCCATGCGGAGCCTTCCCGCCCGGCAGATGGGTGTGGCCACGGGTGTCATCATCTTCGGCGGCCAGCTCGCCGGTGTGGTGGCTCCCAGCGTGATGGGGGTGCTCGCCGACGCCTTCTCCTTCCAGGTCGCCTTCGCCTTCCTCGTCCTGGGCGCGGTCGTCGCCGCTGTCATGGCCTGTCTCACCCCCCAGACCACCGAGGCTCTGCTGGCCGATGCCCGGGGACGAGTCCCCGACGCGGTCAAGGAGTCCTCAACCTCCATGGAAAAGGAACTCCCGTGACCCACACCTCCCCTGCCCTGACGGCCGGACTGGAAGCCCTCCTGCCGGACCTGCGGGCCGTTTACGAAGACCTGCACGCCCACCCCGAGCTGTCCTTCCAGGAGAGGCGCACCGCCGGGATCGTCGCCGGCAGGCTGCGCGACCAGGGCTGGGACGTCACGGAAGGTGTCGGTGTGACGGGCGTGGTCGGTGTCCTGCGCTCCGGCGAGGGGCCGACCGTACTGCTGCGCGCGGACATGGACGGGCTGCCGGTGAAGGAGGAGACCGGCCTGCCCTACGCGTCGCACGTCACCGCGGTCACCGAGCAGGGCGAGACGGTGCCGGTCATGCACGCGTGCGGGCACGACGTCCATGTGACCTGCCTGCTGGGCGCCACCGCGCTGCTTGCCGCCAACCGGCAGTCCTGGCGCGGCACCGTCGTGGCGGTCTTCCAGCCCGCCGAGGAGGTCGGAGGCGCCCCGGCGATGATCGAGGACGGTTTCCTGGACCGCTTCCCCCGGGCCGATGTCTGTCTGGGCCAGCATGTGGCGCCCGTTCCCGTCGGATTCGCCGGTACCCGGCACGGCACGGTGATGGTGGCGTCCGACAGCCTGCATGTCCGGCTGTTCGGCTCCGGTGGCCATGGATCGGCGCCGGAGACCACCGTGGACCCGGTCGTGATGGCCGCGGCGATCGTCATGCGGTTGCAGACCGTGGTCTCCCGCGAGGTCTCCGCCACTCAGCTGGCGGTGGTCACCGTCGGCTCGCTCCAGGCGGGGACGAAGGAGAACATCATCCCCGACACCGCCGAACTGAGGATCAACATTCGTAGTGCCACTCCCGCGGTGCGCGAGAAGGTCCTCACGGCCGTCAAGAGGATCATCCGTGCCGAAGCGGACGCCTCCGGCGCGCCCCGGGAACCTCTCGTCACCGACCTGCCGAACTTCCCCGTCACCGTCAACGACCCCGACGCGACGGACAAGGTGCTCGCGGCGATGGCCCGGGTGGTCGGGCCGGAGCGGGCCTTCACCCTGCCCGGGCCGCTGACCGGCAGCGAGGACTTCGGAACGTTCGGATCGGCCCTCGGCGTCCCCTCGGTCTTCTGGCACTTCGGCGGCCTGGACCCGGCGGGCTTCGCGGGCTTCCGGCCGGCGGACCTCGTCGACCAGGGACTCCCCTCAGGTGTCCCCGGCAATCACTCACCCCGCTTCGCCCCGCTGGCCGGACCCGCCCTCGACACCGGTGTGCGCCTGCTGCTCGGCGCGGCCGCCGAATGGCTCACCCCTCCCGGCAACTGAAAGGACCGGCGACGTCAGTGACCCAGCATCCGGACACCATTTTCCTCAATGCCGACATCCTGACCATGGACCCGGTCCGCCCGCACGCACAGGCCCTGGCCGTGCGCGGCCGCCGCATCCAACACCTCGGCGACCGCCAGGAGGTCCTGGCGTTGCGTGGCGCCACCACCGAGGTGGTCGACCTGGGCGGGCAGACCCTGCTGCCCGGGTTCGTCGAAGCGCACGGGCATCCCACCATCATGGCGCTCGCGCTGGCCCCGCCCGCCCTGGATGTACGTCCCTTCACCGAACCGACCGGCGACGGTGTGCTGCGCCGCATCCGGCGGGCGGTGCGGGTCGCGCCGCACGAACCGGTCGCGGCCTACGGCATCGATCTGCTCCTCCAGCGCGATCTCCCTCTCCTCGACCGCGTCCTGCTCGATGAGCTGGCACCCCACGCGCCGCTGGTCGTGTTCTCCAACAGTGGCCACGCCGCGTACGCCAACACCGCTGCGCTGCGAACGGCGGGCATCACACGTCACACCCCGGACCCCGCCGGATCACGGTTCATCCGCGACCAGCACGGCGAACCCACCGGCGAGGCCCATGAAGCGGGTGCCGTCGAAGCGCTGATGTGGACCGTGGCAGGCGACAAACTGGAACCTCATACCCTCAGGTCGTCCCTGGAGTGGGCCTACGCCCAGCACGCCTCGGCCGGTATCACCACGGCGACCGACATGGCCACCCCGCCCCATCTGCTCGCCGCGCTGACCGCAGCGGCCGAGCGTCCCCACGTCCCCCTGCGCGTCCGCTCCTACCTCATCGGCACCCCCGAACTCGCCGCCGACCCCGGCAGTCTCTTCGGGGCCGATCCCGGGGCCGAGCGGCTCTTCGCGGTCTCGGGTGTGAAGCTGTGGGCCGACGGCACCCCCTGGCAGGGCAGCATCGCCACCAGTTTTCCCTTCCAGGACAACGAGGCCACGCTGCGCATCGGCATGAACCACTGCACCCACGGCCCCATGAACTACACCCCCGACCAATTGGCCGACCTGGCCGCGGCGTTCCTCTCCCGGGGGATATCCGTCGCCTGCCATGTGCACGGGGACGTGACCTTCGACGCCGTCCTGGAGGCCTACACGCGCGTCGCCCGGACCGATCCTGATCTCCTGCGCCGACTCCGTCCCCGGATGGAGCACTGCGGCGCCGTCACTCCCCCGCAGTTCCGCCGCGCGGCCGAACTCGGAGCCACGGTAAGTCTGTTCATGGACCACGTCCGCTGGTGGGGTGACGTCCTGGCCGACGATCTGTTCGGCCCGCGGACCGCCGAGACCTGGATGGCGGCCCGCTCGGCCTGGGACGCCGGACACCGGCTCTCCCTCCACAACGACGGCGCCTGCTCACCCACCGACCCGCTGTCCAGCATCGCCACCGCCCTCACCCGCCGCGCCCATCCCAGCGGCCGTGTCCATGGAACCGATGAACGGCTGACGATCGACCAGGCGCTGCGTACGGTCACCGCGAATCCCGCCTGGCAGCTCTCCC
This sequence comes from Streptomyces uncialis, assembly GCF_001905345.1. Lineage (GTDB taxonomy): Bacteria > Actinomycetota > Actinomycetes > Streptomycetales > Streptomycetaceae > Streptomyces > Streptomyces uncialis. The sequence continues at coordinate 359,869 of NZ_LFBV01000007.1, read as the reverse complement.
TGGAGAACGACATCGGCTCCCTGCGCCCCGGTATGCAGGCCGACCTGACGCTCCTCGACCGCGACCCGCGCACCGCCGACCCCGACCGCTTCCTCGACCAGGTGTCCGTCACCGGAACCTGGCTGGGCGGTCGCCCCACCTGGACAGCCTGACCTCTGGCACCCGGATCGGCCCGCACCCTGTACGGCGAGCTGGCGTGCCTTCCGGGGGAGGACGCCGCCGCACGGCTCACCAGGTCTTGCCGGCCTGCTCCCGGACCGTGCGGTTGGTCGTCACGTTCACCGTCGTCGAAGGCCGGATCACCGTAATCGCGGTCGTGACCGACCCGGCCGAGCTCGCGCTGATGGACCTGCCGACGCAGGTGCGAAGTAGTCCGGAGTCGCGTTTGTCATGATGGTGCGATGACGGATCCGACAGCTCCCGTGGTCCCGGTCGGCAGCATGAGTGCCGGTGTTCAGCCCGTTCTCGGTCTTGCGAGTGGCTTCGAGTTGCGGCCGTGGGAGCGCGACGATGCCGAAGTGCTGGTGGAGTCATGCCTCGATCCTGAGGTTCAGCACTGGAATCGGCCCGGATATCTGTCGTTGGACGAGGCGCGCGAGAAGATCTCGCGCTGGCGGCGGCGTTGGGAAGCGGAAGAGGCCGCGATCTGGGCGATCTCCCGCCCTGACGGCGGTACGCCCGTCGGCTTGATAGGACTGGCCGACATCGACCTCCGAAGTGGTGGCGCCGAGATCCTGTACTGGCTGCTGCCTGCGGGCCGAGGACACGGAGCCATGACCGACGCGACGGTCCGGATCAGCCGGTGGGCCCTGGACGAGCTGGGCCTGCACCGGCTCCGGATCACCCACTCCGTGGGCAACCCGGCGTCCTGCCGGGTCGCGACGAAGGCCGGATTCCCTCTGGAGGGCACCATGCGGAGCGCTCTTCTGCACTCGGACGGATGGCACGACGAGCATCTGCACGCACGCGTCCGAGGCGACCGGTGACCGCAACGGCGGAGCGGAGTGCGGCCGTCCCCGTCCGGGATTGGGGAGGCGGGGCCTTGGCACCGGTCGAACCGGTCGCGGGCGGCAGCGGCGATCCGCCGCCGGTCGATACGACGCGGCGGGCGGCATGACGGGGCCGTCCCGCCCTATCGGTTCCCGAGTTGTTCCGCCGCGCGCAGCGCCAGTGAGGCGGCGAGCGTCACCCCGGGGTGCGCGGCCAGTGCGACGACTCCCGGAGCGCTCGCCAGCGGTGCGCAGAGCACGCCGTCGCCCGCCGGGATCGGGCGAAACCCTACGGTCACGTCCCCCAGCACCGGTTCCCGCGGCAGTCCGAACGCCTCCCTCACGGCGCTCAGGGACGCGCGCGCCCGTGCCCGCGTCGCTGTCTCCGGCTCGCCCGGGACGACGTCCTCGGCGCCGACGAAGCCGTGCCGGGCGGACGGCCGGATCTCGAAGTCAGGTGTGGAGACCACCCGGTCCAGGCGTAGTTCCGGCGCGGAGAAGACGAAGCGCGCGGCAGGGACACCAGGTACTTCGATGTGCTCGCCGAACTGTTCCGCGAGGGCGGGCAGGCCGGTCCCGCAGGCGAGTACGACCCGGTCGACGACGAGTGCCGCTCCGGTGCCGCTCAGCTCGTAGCCGCCCGCCCGACGCGCCCGGACGCGGTCCACCCGAGCGGCGACGACGGTGGCCCCGCCGGCCCGTGCGCGGGCGAGGAACGCGCGGCGCAGTTCGTCCGGCTCGACCATCCCCTCGTCGCTCGCGTACGCGACGGCCGTCGGCGGCACCCGCAGGCCCGGAAGTATCTGTCGCAGAGCCTCCGGCTCCAGGATCGCGACACCGGGCCCGGCCCGCTCGGCGAACCGGGCGGTCGCGGTCGGGGTCGGTGCCCAGCTCACGGCGCCGGTCCAGGTGATGACGTCACGCAGCGGTGACGTCGCCGTCGCGTGACGGAGCGCGTCGAGCGACCGGGCGAACTCGTCGCCGTCGCGCGCGCCCGACGGCGGTTCCGCCGCCGAACCGTGCGAGTTGAGCCATCCGAACGCCAGATCCGTCACCGGCGGCAGCGACTCCTCCGCCGTGCAGACCACGACGGACAGGCCGCGGCGCACGAGCTCGTCCGCCACCGCTGCTCCCAGCACGCCCGAGCCGACCACACCGACGCGCATGACGCTCTCCCGAGCCATTCGCCCACCTCTGTTTCCCCGGCGGCGACCACGCCCACCGCACAATGACGGAACTCAGGCGGGTGACGGGAAGGCCGTGCCAGGCCTCGATCCTCTCATTCCGGTCCCACCTGTCATTTCGGTCCCACCCGCTGACCTGCGCCGAGGGCGGTCCCCCCGGTGCCGTTGAGCCGGTTCCTCGTCCCTCGACGAGGTCAACGGACGCGCAGCGCTGACGGCGACCACATCGCGTCAGGATTTCCGGTGCCCCATCGGGGAACGTGGAACGGGCGGGCGGCGTGAGATATGTGGTGAAGACATCAGTGCTCAGGTGGGTGCGGTATCGGGCTGGACAGCGGGGTGCGGGTGCGGAGCGAGAGGGGAAGGGCCGGTCGGTCCGGGCGCGGGGGTGGGTGCTCGCGTCGTTCGCGGTGCTGACGGCGGGGCTGCTGGTGTTCCACCGTGCGGTGCCCAACTCGGTCGGGCGGACGGGAAGTCTGCTGGAGTCGTTCCTGCCCTGGCTCGGCCTGGTGGTCGTGGCGTTGCTCGTGCTGGCCGCGCTGCGCCGTTCGGTGACCGCGCTGGTGGCCTTGGTGCTGCCGGCTGTGGGCTGGACCTGTCTGTTCGGCGGGCTGCTTCTGCCCGAGGCGGAGGCGGGCCCGTACGACATGGTCGTGGTGCAGCACAATGTGAGCGACGCGAACCGTGACCCGGTCGGCACGGCACGCGTGCTGGCCGCCGCCGACGCTGATCTCATCGCGTTGCAGGAGCTGGTTCCTCCGGCGACGGCGGTCTACGAGGAGGCTCTCGCACCGAGGTACCCGTACCGCACGGTCCAGGGCACTGTCGGGCTCTGGTCGAAGCATCCGCTCGCGGGTGTTCGCCCGGTGGACATCAAGCCCCGTGGGATCACGGAGGACTGGAGTCGCGGGTTGCGGGCTGTGGTCCGCACGCCGCACGGCGACATCGCGGCGTATGTCGCGCATCTGCCCTCGGTCCGTGTCCGGGCGGCGGGCCTCATGTCCTCGTGGCGTGACGAAAGCGCCGGTCTGCTGGGCGAGGCCGTCGCCGCCGAGGAGCAGACCAGGGTGATTCTGATGGGTGACCTGAACAGCACGCTCGACGACCGCGGGTTGGCCCCGCTGACCTCGCGGATGAACGTGGCGAAGCGGGGATTCGCCTTCAGTTTCCCCGCTTCCTTCCCCGTGGCCCGGATCGACCAGATCATGGCCCGGTCGGCGACCGTCGGCCGTATCCGTGCCTTGTCCCGCACCGGGAGCGACCATCTTCCGGTCGTCGCCCGGATCACCCTGCGCTGAGCCCGGACCACGACTTCCGGCTTGATCGCACACGCGACCCGGTCAGGTGGTCGTCACGTGGACGGTCGCGTACGTCGTTCCGCGCCGCGCTGCCGCCGCGCACGGTGAATCGATGCCCGCGGTCGGCGCGTCCGACCACCGGACCCTGCGGCATCGGGTGTCCACACCGCCCGCGTGTGCCCTGCCGTGCGCCCACAGCCGCGTCCCGCACGGCGCCGATGCCGGGCGTACGGCCGGTCCGCGCGCGCCCTGCCGGAGTCGGTACTCGGCGGCGTACCGTGGGAATCACGGCATTTCGCTCGACGGCAACGAGGCCGGACAGGTAGGGACCGGCGCGCGGGGTGTGGCAAGGGGTGGGCACCCGGGTGCCGGGCGGGGTGAAGCGGCTTCCCGGTCCGGCCCTGGCATCTCGGTGATCCAGTATCCAACCGGCCTGGTAACAGCGTTGGATATGGCGTAGCGGCGGATGGACGCCGCTCGTCGTGCCCAGCTCCCGAGGGACGCGGACCGTGTCAGCCCGGCGGAGCGGGGCCCCTACGTGCGAAGAGGATGACGATGACCGAGGCTCGTGACTGCCCGACGATACTGGCCCAGACCGCGACCGCCGTCGGACCGCTGCTGCGTTCCCGGGTCTGCCGATTACCTGAGCGCATCCGGCATGTGTGCGGATTGCACTTCGGCTGGTGGACCGAGCACGGTACCGCCCGTGACGCCCCTGAGACCCGCAAGCTGCTCCGTCCGGCCCTGACGCTGCTGGCGTGCCAGGCCGTCGGCGGTCCGGCGCGGGCCGCGCATCCGGCGGCGGTCGCCGTCGAGTTGATCCACAACGCCGGGCTGCTCCATGACGACATCATCGACCAGGACCCCCTGCGGCGGGGTCGGCCCGCTCTGTGGGCCACCCAGGGTGTCCCGGCGGCGATCCTCGCGGGCGACGCCCTGTTCTTCGCCGCCGTGCAGGCCCTCGTCGGTGCCCCGGGGGCGGATGTCTCCGTCCCGGTGCTGCTGGACACCGTCCAGGTGCTCATCGAGGGCGAGTACCGCGACGTACTCCTGGAGACGGGGGCCGACCGGGAGCACGAGGCACTCCAGGTCGCGGCCGGGAAGACCGCCGTCCTGCTGGCCTGTGCCTGCGAACTGGGCGCCGCGGCCGGTGGGGCGGACCCCGAACGGGTCCGGCATCTGCGGGCCTTCGGTCACCATCTGGGCATCGCCTTCCAGTGCGCCGACGACCTCCTGGGTATCTGGGGCGACCCCGGGACCACGGGCAAGCCCGCCCGGTCCGATCTGCGGCACCGGAAGGTGTCGCTGCCGGTCGCCGCCGCCATGGCTCAGGACTCCCCACCGGCCCGGCACCTGCGGGAGCTCTACCGGGCGCGCACGCCGCTCGGCGACGACGACTGTGCACGCGCCGCGGATCTGATCGAGCAGACCGGCGCCCGGGAGGCGACCGAGCGGCGTGCCCTCGACCATGTCGCCGACGCGCTGCGCCATCTCGACCGCGCCGACCCCTCCCCCGTACCGGCCGCCGAACTCAGCTCCCTCGCCCACCTGGTCGTGCACCGCGACCGCTGACGGCCCGCCCCGGTGAAGCGGCGCGGCCGACGCGCCCGTTCACCTCCCCGAGCGGCCCGGACCGGCGAACCCCACCCCTGCGACCGAGGAGGCGCACTCGATGACCCACTACACCCTCCCTCCGCTGTACTCGCCGGTCCGGCCCGAACTCCACCCGGACGCCGAGCTGATCCAGGACCGGACGACGCGGTGGATGCGGACGACAGGCCTGTGCGCCACTCCGGAGGCGGAACGCGCCGTCGGCAATGTCATGGCCGGGGACATGGCCGCCCGCTGGTCTCCCCGACAGCCTCGGGAACGGGTGCAGTGGGTCAGCGACTTCTGGTGCCTGGGGGCGGTGCTGGACGATCAGCGTCTCGAAGCGGGCGACGGTTCCCCGGCCGTCGTGGGACCGTTCATCGGTGAGCTGTGGCCCGTCATCTCCGACCACCGCGGCCACCGTCCCACCGACGCCGATCCGCCCGTTCTGCGCGGGGTGTACGACATCACCCGCCGGGCCTACGAGCTGTCCACCCCGATGCAGGCCGACCGCTATGTCGCGGGGTTCGGCGCGTGGCTGCTGGGTGTGCTCCGCGACGACGCCCGCTGGGACCGGCTCGGTCTGGGCGACTTCCTCCGGTACCGCTTCGGGGCCGTCGCCGCCCAGCTGATGCTGGACGTCGCGAACGTCGCCTGCGTCACCGCCGTTCCGGCGGCCGCCTGGCACGATCCGAAGACGGTCGCCGCCGGGCGGGCGGCCATGATGACCGCCGCGCTCGACAACGACATGGTCTCCTACGGCAAGGAACACCTCCGCGCCCGGGCCACCGGGGTGTGGCCGGGCCCCAACGTCGTCCGCTTCCTGGAGCTCAACGGCCACAGCGTTCAGGACGCGTTCGCCCGCACCGCCGAGATCCGCAACGGCCTGATGTGCCTGTGGCGGCATCTGCTCGCCGAACTGCTGCCGGCCGCCGATCCCGCGACCGCCGCGTATCTGCGCGGACTCGATCTGCTCGTGGCCGGCAATCTCCGTCACCATCTCACCTCCAGCCGCTACCACAACCCCGACGGCCGCCACCCCCACGCCGTCACCTTCAGCGCCTCCTTCACCGAGCGGTGCCCGGTCACCGATCACCGCCCGCCGACGGCCGCCCTCGCCTGGTGGTGGCGGCAACGAGAAGCCCCGTTCCACAGCACGGCACCGGCGGACCCCGCTCCGCCCGGGCCGGGGGACGATCCGTGCGACCCCGTCCCGCCGGACGCCCCCGCGAAGGACGGCCCGGCGACCGTCCGGAGGAGAGACCCATGACCGTCACGCGTGCGACCGCCCCCGTACCGGTGGCGCCCTGGGGTCTGCCTCTCGTGGGCCATGTCCCCGCACTCGTCCGCGCTCCCGCGCGCTGGCTCGCGGCCTGCCGCACCACCGGTGCCGTCACCGAGGTACGCCTCGGGTCACGCCGCGCCTATCTGCTCTCCGCGCCCGAACTCGTCCACGAGGTGCTCGTCGGCCAAGGCGCCCGCTTCGACAAGGGCGGTCCGCTGTTCGACCGGATCCGGGAGGTCGGTGGCAACGGTCTGGCCACCGCCCCCCACGAGGAGCACCGCCGTCAGCGCCGACTGATCCAACCGGCCTTCGCACCGGCGCACATCGCCGCCTACACCGAGGCCATGCGGGAGGAGAGCGCCGCGCTGACCGCGCGCTGGAGTGCCCGGGGCAGGATCTGCGCGCTGACCGAGATGCATCGGCTCTCCGTCGGCGTCTTCACCCGCGTCCTGCTGCCCGGCGCCGACATCGCCGACCCCGTACGGCTCGCGGAGCAGACCAGATCGCTGTCGGACGGGATCGCCGCCCGCGCCCTGTTCCCCTGGTACGACCGCCTGCCCGTCCCCGCGAACCGGCGCTTCCGGCTCGCCCGCCGCCAGATCCTCGACGCCGCCGACGACACCGTCCGCGCCGCCCGGTCCCGTCCGGACCACAGCAGGCTGATGACCGCCCTGCTCGGTCCCGACGCCGACGGCGAGGGCTTCACCGACGGCGAACTGCGCGACCAGGTCGTCATCCTGCTCGCCGGTGGCACCGAGACCACCGCGAACACCCTCGCCTGGGCCTTCCACCTCCTCGCCCGCCACCCGACCGTCGAAAGCCGCCTCGCCGACGAGCTGGACGGTGTGCTCCACGGCCGTCTCGCGACCCCCGACGACTTCCCCGCCCTGCCCTTCACCCGTGATGTCGTCCTGGAGACGATGCGTGTACGGCCGGTGGTCTGGCTGCTGACCCGCAGCAGCACGACCGAGGTGGAGCTGGGCGGCCACCGCTTCGCCGCCGGCTCGGACTTCGTGGTCAGCCCCTATCAGCTCCAGCACGATCCGGCTGTCTTCCCCCGCCCCGATTCCTTCGACCCGGACCGCTGGTCCGCCCCGGCCACCCCGGCCCTGCGTCAGGCGTGCATCCCCTTCGGGGCGGGTCGCCGCAAGTGCGTCGGCGACACCTTCGCGCTGGCCGAGATCACGATCGCCCTTTCGGCGATCGTCCCCCACTGGAGCCTCCGGCCGGTCAGGACCGCCCGTCCGCCCCGGCCGCGCTTCCGGACGACGCTCGCCCCGAACCGTCTGCCGATGACGACCGTCCCCCGCCGTTGAGCCCTGCCACCGGGCTCCGCGGCGGGGCCCTGTCTCTACGGCTGCTCCCGGGCGGTGACGCGCAGTCGGAGGCGTCGGGGGACGACCGCTCCGCCCAGCACCGCGCGGGCGGGCCGTTCGGTGACGGGGCTGATCTCCCAGTCGGTGAGGAGGGCGGCGAGGGTGGCCGTGGCGGCCAGGTGGGTGTAGCGGTCGCCGATGCACCGGCGCGGGCCCGCTCCGTAGGGGATGTAGGTGGTGCGGTCCGGGCGCCGACCGGCCCAGCGGCCGGGGTCGAAGGCTGTCGGGTCGGGGTGGTGAACCGGGTTCCAGTGGTGTGTGTAGGGGCTGATGGCGAGCTGCGTCCCGGCGGGCAGACGGGTGCCGCCGAGGTCGGCGTCCGTGGTGAGGACACGGGTCAGCAGCCAGATCGGGGTGTGGAGACGGAGCGTCTCGGTGACCACCCGGTCGGCCAGGGAGGGCTCCTCGCGGTCGGCGGCCGTCGGGGGACCGGCCGGGAGCCCCTGGGCGAGGTCGGTGTGGAGCCGCCGCTGGGTCCCGGGGTGGCGGGCGAGTTCGTAGAGCGTCCAGGCGAGCAGTCCGGCGAGGGTTTCCGTACCGGCCAGGAAGAAGGTGATCACCTGGTCGGTGACCTCCCGGTCGGTCAGCGGCCGGGGTCCGTCGCCCCCCGGGTCGGGGTCCGGGGCCAGCAGCAGCCCGGAGAGCAGGTCCTGATGGTCGGCCGGGTCGGCGCGGCGGGCGGCGACGACATCGGCCACCGTCCGCCGGAGCCGGGTCAGGGCCCGGTGGTAGCGCGGGGTGCCGGGGGTGGGCACACGGCTCAGCGCCCGGGGCGTGAGGAGTCGGCGGAGCAGGCCGTTGACGACGAGGGAGACGTCCTCGGTGACCTGGCGGGCGGTTTCGGCGGGCAGTCGGGCGCTGAACATCGTCCGGGCGACGGCCTGGCAGGTGATCGCCATCATCGTCCGCTTGACGTCGATGACCTGACCGTCCTTCCACGGCGCCGAGACCTCCCGTACCGCGGTCGTGACGGCGGGTACGTAGGCGGGGAGCCGGGTGTGGTGGAAGGCGGGCTGGCACAGCCGGCGCTGGCGCCGGTGCCTGCTGTGGGGGCAGGTGCCCAGCCCCTCACCGACGACCTCTCCGACGCGGTCCGAGTACGGTCCCCCCTTGTCGAAGACACGGTCGTCGGCGAACACCGCCTGGGTCAGGGTCGCGTCGCAGACCAGGACCATCCGGTGCGGGCCGAGCCGGAGCCGGACGAGGCCCCCCTGCGCGGACACGGAGGCGAGGAAGCGCTGGGGGTCCCGCAGCAGCGCGACCGTGTGTCCCAGCAGCGGCAGACGGCCCGGGGCCGGAGGGAGGTCGGAGAGATCGGCACTCATGTCGCGTCCTTGTCGTGTACCTCGGTGGGCGGGCGCATCGGGCTCGGCGGGGCGGCCCGCTCCCACGACCGCTTGCGGGCCCGGGATCGCGGCCGGGGCCGCCCGTGTGTCCCTCGGTACGCCGTCGGCGACAGCACGACGACCGCCGACGGGACGCACATCCCGACGTGGGCACCCTTTTACGGATATCCGGTGACTGACATCCTGTCCGTGATCCGGGGGGCGGAACCGGAGGACGCGGGCCGGATTCCTCCCGGGGCACGGCGGCGAGGGCCGACTCCCCCACCGATCAGCTCTTCGCCCAGCAGGAGGACGACCGTCCGGCCCGGGCGATCGCGCGTGTCCTGACCCGCCCGGAGCTGACCGAGGCGCAGCCCACGGACTGACTGGCGCCCATCGAGGCGGACTTCGCCGCCGGCCGGATGCCGGGCGTGCCCACCACGGCGGCGCACACATCCAACTCGATGAGGACGCTTCGGACGCTGTATGTCCTGGCAGACGTCGGCGTCGTTACGGAGCGGGGCGGGCCGGTGGTACGGCCGCGGCACGCCGAGGCGCTGAAGCGGCGGCTGGCGGAGGTGCTGGGCCTGGTGTTCCCGTCGTACTGAGCCCGTCTTCGCCGGCGTCGGCGGGGACGGTTCCGGCGGCAGCCCGTGCGTCCGTGTACCGCCGGTCCGGCGCCGTCTTCGTCGGCGTCGGCGGGGCTGCTGCCGGGTAGGGACGGCGGCCTTATGCGGTGTCGGACGCATGGCATGGACGGCGACGCCACCGCTCCGGACCACTCTGCCCGGCCACCGGTACCGCGAGCCGTGCCACAAGCCTCGCGTTGCGGAATGCCGCCTTGTGGGTCACCGACCGGGCCGGGCGCGTCGGCAGGTTCCGGTGAACACGCGGCCGAGTTGCTCGTCCAGCGCGGTGAGGATCGCCGCTTTCGGTGTGCCGTCGGGGTCGATGTGCGCGTGCAGGGCGAGCCCTTCGGTGAACGCGACGACGCGCAGGGCCTGGTCGGCGGCGTCGGTCCCCTGGGCGACCTCGCCGCACACCGTGCCGTTGCTGATGGCCTGGGCGACGCGTGAGCGGATGCCCACGAGGGTCTCCCGCTGGACGGTGGCGAGGCGGGCGTTGTGCGCGGCCTGGTCCGCGAAGGCGAGACGGACCAGGAACTCGGCGCGGCGGACGTCGTCCAGCGGGACGAGTACGGCCAGCGCCTGCCGCAGCATGTCGGCGATGGTGCGGTCCTCGCCCTCGCCCCGGTTCACCAGCTCGTCCACCCGTGCGGTGAAGCGCGCGTTGACGCGGGTGAACGTGGCCAGCAGCATTTCGTCCTTCGCCGTGAAGTAGTGCTGCACCAGGCCGACGGACATGCCCGCTTCCGCGGCGGTCCGCGCGACGGTCACGGCGGTGAGGCCGTGCCGCACGACAAGGCGTTGGACGGCGTCGGTGATCTGCCCTTGTCGGGCGTCATGGTCGGCGACTCTCGGCACCTGAGAACGGTATCGCGTGCTATAACCGTACGGTCATATGGCTAGGGGAGAGGGTCTTTGCCATGGTCCGACGACGGTCAACCCGATTATCAACGCTGGGGCTTGCTCTCGCTCTCCTGCTTCCACCAGGTATGGCCACCGCCGACCAGGACGGTCACGGACGGGCCGCCGAAAGCCGCCGCGGCCCGGCCCTACAGGCCCTGGCCGAGCAGGTGGTGGCCGACCCGAACCCCAACCCCGGCGCCTTCCTGCTGGCCCGCCGCCATGGCTCGGGCGACCGCTTCGGCGCGGCGGGCGTCGCCGGCCGGTCCGCTGGCACACCCATGGCACCGGACCTGAGGTTCCGCAGCGGAAGCGTGACCAAGACCTTCACCGCGACGGTCGTCCTGCAACTCGTCGCCGAGCGGCGCCTACGGCTCGACGACACCGTGCAGAGTCTGCTGCCCGACCAGGTCCACAGCGACAACGCGCTGTCCGGCGCGCCCGTGACCGTCCGCCAGCTGCTCAACCACACAAGCGGGCTGTACGACTACCTCGACGGGCTGCTCCCCCACTTCCGCAGCCTCGACCAGTACTGGCCCCGCGACCAGCTGATCGGCATCGGTCTCGCCCGGCCCCGGTACTTCCCGGTTCCTGGAACCCGGTTCCGGTACTCCAACACCAACTATCTGCTGCTCGACCTGATCGTCGAACGGATCACCGACCGCGATCTGCGCACCAACCTCGAACGCCGCGTTTTCGCCCCGCTCGGGCTGCGCGACACCTCGTACCCGCTGGCGCGCACCACCATCGACGGCGCCCATGTGCACGGCTACGCCGATGTATCGCCCCTGCTGCCGGACGCGCCGGACCGTACCCGGTTCGACGTCACCGCGTTCAGCCCGTCGGAGGCGGGTGCGTCGGGCGCCCTGGTCACGACCGCGAGCGATGTCGCGCGGTTCTACCGGGCCCTGCTGGGAGGACGTCTGCTGCCCCCGGACCTGCTGCGCCGGATGCTCACCGACACGGTCCCGGCAACCGGCAGTGCCCCGCCCGCTGTCGCCTACGGCCTGGGTGTCTACGTCTACGCCACCGACTGCGGCCGTGCGTACGGCCATGGCGGCCAGACGCTCGGGTATCTGACCTACGCCCTCAACAGCCGTGACGGGCGCGACCAGCTCGTCGCCCACACCAACTGGAACTCGTTCGGCGGCACCGGGATCGACAAGGACTTCTGGGCCGCCTTCCAGGAGGGCTACTGCGCGGTGCCGACCGGCCCGACGCCGCGGAAGTGACCGGACCACGCGGTGGCCACCGGGGAGCGAGCGACCCGAGGCGGCCACCGACGGCGGACCTGGCGGCCTGCACCCGCCGGACAGCGCCCGGCGGGTGCAGGCCCTCGCGTCAGCGGACCAGTTGGTCCGTGAAGGCGTTGCCGAAGATCCGGTGGGGATCGAGCCGGTCCAGGATGGAGACGGCTTCGGCCCATTGCCCGGTGCCGTACGAGGCGGGTACCGCCGACTCGATGATCTGCTGGTCGGCCCACGCGGCCGTGTCCGTGTACCCCCAGCCCTTGGACCACTCGACGCGCGCCAGCGCGTACGTGCCGTCGAAGGTGCTCATCAGGAAGCGTTCCATCTCCCGGTAGAACTCATGGGCCCCGGGCGAGGTCGGCTGGGTCAGCACGTCCACCCACACCACGCAGTCGTAGTCCGGGTGGTCGGGGTGCGGCCGGACGACGGACAGCAGCGGCGGGCGGGCGCCCGGCGCGGCGGAGTCGCCCGGCTGGTCGAGGCCGCTGACCCTGATCTCCACCTGGCCGTTGATCGGGTACCTGCCCGCCGCGGCCCAGTCCGCGAGCTGGCGCCGGTAGGAAGTGGCGAACTCGGAGACGACTCGCTGGACATCGGCGCGGCGGGTGAGGATCCCGTACCCGTTGGCCGTCTCACGGAGTGTGGTGGGCCGCAGGTAGAACTGGAGGGTGTGCGAGGGACCCCACAGGTCCTTCGCGACGGTGGCGGTCAGTCCGGTCGCCGCCACGGTGTACTGCGCGGCGCCGAGCGCCGGTGCGAGGAACCAGGACCCTCCGATGAGAAGCCCGGCCAGGCGGGACACCGGGGTCGGGATGAGGTCGCTGAACGGGTAGTTGTACGGGGCGTGCACCGGCCTGGAGGTGGCCGGCCGCTGCGGGCTGAGGCTCCACACCTTCAGCCAGGGCCGGTCGGTGAAGGCGAACCAGATCGCCTCCACCCGTCCCGACTCGGCCATGAAGTCCGCGAAGGTGTTTCCCCGGGCGGCGAGCGCGCTGCCGGGGGCGGCGAACAGTTCGTCGGCGGTGAGGTCGACCCGGCTCCGACAGCGCAGCGGGATGTCCTCACCGGCCTGGATCTCGGCCTCCACGATGAGGCCGCGCCCCAGGTGGGTGGCCAGCGCCTCGCACTCCTCGTCGGTTCCCCGGCGGAAGGTCTTCACGACGTAGGCGTTCTGCCCGGCGTCCCAGACGACGGCGGTGAGGGCCAGGACGAGATTGCTGAGGGTTCCGTAGGTGTGGCCGGGGCGGGCGGACTCGCCGTCGGCGGGGACGCTGGTGCCGTGCGCGTCGATGGCCAGCGTGCCGCCCAGGGTCAGCTCTCCCGGGGCGGGGGTGTTGGTGACGCCCAGTCCGTGGCCGGCGAGGAAGGCCATCAGCGTGTCCAGGGTGACTCCCGCCTGCGCCCGGACCGCGCCGGGGGCGCCGGGGGGCGGGGTGGTGAGTTCCATGGCCGTCAGATGCTTGGTGGTGTCGAGCAGGAGGACTTTCGCGTGGTGCCCGGTGGACGGGGTGATGGTCAGGGGCGACCAGTTGTGCGACTTGCCCCGGGGCCGCAGCCGCCAGCCGTTGGCACGTGCCCAGTTGGCGAGATCGGCCAGGTCCTGTCCGGTGCGGGGCGCGCAGGCCCACAGGCCGCCGTGGGTGATCTCCCCGGCCCAGTTGATGTACGGGGAGAGGTAGGGCACGAGCCCGGCGGGGAGGTCGGGTACGGCGGCCGGTACGAGGCCGGGCGCCGCGGCGGCCGGGGACGCCCCGGCTATCGCGGCACCGAGCGGGATGCCTAACGCTCCGGTGGCCGCCGCGGCGCGGAGGACACCCCGGCGGGAGAGGCCGGAGGGCTCGGGAGAGGCGGCGGGAGCGACAGGACGTGACGAGGACTCCGAGTGATCAGGCATGGCCTGAATGTAGGGGGATCAGGGCGTTGTTGAACACCTGTTGGCGATATCGCCGCACGGCCTTCGGTGAGCGGCCTCCGGTGAGCGGTGCTCCGCTGGTCCGTGGAGGGCTCCCGGCCGTCGACAGCGCGACGACGAGCGGATCGATCATGCTGCGGCCGTCCGGCACACCCAGCGGAACGGAGGGCGGGCGGCTGTGTTGCCGGTCGCCGTGGTTGGCGCGATGTCCGCGTGGTTGGCGCGATGCCCGCCGTGGCGGATGTGGGGCGTCCGGTGAGGTGTTGGCGGTGGGCTAGGTGTGACTGTGGCGAGGTGTTGACGGTCTAACCGGCCTTGTCCACGCGGAAGGCGCGGCGGTAGGCGGCGGGTGTGGTGCGCAGGGCCTCGTGGAAGCGGCGGCGCAGGTTGACGGCCGAGGAGAGGCCGACCCGGTGCGCGATGGTCTCCACCGGCAGGTCGGTCTCCTCCAGCAGTGCCCGGGTGGCAGCGATCCGCCGGTCCAGCAGCCAGCGTCCGGGACTGATGCCCAGTTGCTCGGTGAAGCGCCGGGTCAGTGTGCGGGCCGAGACCTGGGAGCGGACCGCCATCTCGGCGACGCTGACCGGCTGGTCCAGTCGACCGGCCAGCCACTCCAGGAGCGGGGCCAGCGAGTCGGCGACCGGCCCGGAGGTGGGCAGCTCGGCGTACTGCTGCTGGCAGCCCTCGCGGTGCGGTGGCATCACCATCCGGCGGGCGATCCGCATCGCGTACGCGGCGCCCTGGTCGGCGCTCACCAGGTGCAGGCAGAGGTCCACGCCGGCCGCCGCTCCCGCGCTGGTGGCGACATCACCGTGGTCCACGTAGAGCACCGCGGGGTCGACCCGGACCCGGGGGAACCAGGTGCCCAGCTCGGCGGCACGGGACCAGTGGGTGGTGGCCCGTCGGCCGTCCAGCAGCCCGGCGGCGGCGAGCACGAAGGCGCCCGAGGAGAGGCCGACGACCCGCGCGCCGCGCCGGTGCGCCCGGCGGACCGCCTCGACCACCGGCGGCGGCACCTCGGTGCCGGGCTCCTGCCGCCAGCCGGGGACCAGCACGGTGTCCGCCCGCTCCAGCGTGTCCAGGCCCGCCGTGACCAGCAGGTCGTAACCGGCCTGGGTGGCCACCGGGCCGGGGCGCTCGGTGCAGACCTCGAACGTGTAGCGGGCGGGGATCACCGGGCCGTGATCGCCGAACACCTCGGCCGCGCAGGCCAGCGTGAAGGTCGACTGAGGGGGTCGCAGCAGGGCCACCACCCGATGCGGCGCCGGGGGCTTCGACGGCGGACGAGGCGTCATGGCGCGAAAGTACCCCATCATGTCGGTCAGGACACTGGGGTGACCGATTGGTCCGAACCAGGATCGGTGCCGTGACCACCTCGCAGCCCCAGCCCGATTCCCCCACACGTCCTCAGCCCCGGACGGGGCCCCGGCCTCAGCCGCACGCCCGGACCGTCCGGAGCGATCCGTCCACCGTCCGGCCGCGCGCCCGTCCGCCCTTGTGGGACCGGCGCTTCACGCTCTTCTTCGCCGCCCGTACGGTCTCGATGTTCGGTGACGCGATGATGCCGGTGGCCGCCGCGCTCGCCGTCGGCGCGCTGTACGGGATCT
Organism: Streptomyces uncialis; assembly: GCF_001905345.1. Lineage (GTDB taxonomy): Bacteria > Actinomycetota > Actinomycetes > Streptomycetales > Streptomycetaceae > Streptomyces > Streptomyces uncialis. The sequence continues at coordinate 344,527 of NZ_LFBV01000007.1, read as the reverse complement.
CCGGGGTCGGCTACGTCCTTGGCACCTGGACCGGGACGTTCGTCCTCCTGGTCCTGTTCGGCGGGGTGTTCGCCGACCGGTTCGGCGCGCGTCGGCTGATGGTCGTCGCGGACCTCGTCCGGGTGCTCAGCCAGGGTGTGCTGGCGGTGGCGTTCTTCGCGGGGCCGCCGCCGTTCTGGCTGCTGGTGACCATGGCGTCGCTGGCCGGTGCGGCCGTCGCGATGTTCCTGCCGGGGGCGAACGGGATGGTTCCGCTGGTCGCCCGCGAACCGCAGCGGGCCAACGCCACGCTCAAGGTCGCCGACGCGCTCGCCCATCTCCTCGGCCCGGCCTTCGCGGGGCTGCTGATCGCGCTGACCAGCGCCGGTACCGTGTACGCGATCGACGCCGCCACCTTCGCGCTCAGCGCCCTGTGCCTGGCGCTCATCCGGCTCGCCCCGAACGGCTCGCCCACGGACACCGCGGGCGACACCGGTGGCTCCGCCCGCACCGGCGGTTCGCTGCGGCGTGATCTGCGTCAGGGCTGGCAGGAGTTCCGCGCCCGCACCTGGATGTGGGCGGTGATCCTGATCTGGGTGGGCTACGGCGTACTGGTCTTCGGCCCGCTGGTACCGCTCAGCTCGGCGCTGGTCGGCGCCCGGCTCGGCCCGAACGCCTACGGCCTGGCGGTCTCGTTCCTCGGTGCGGGAGCGGTGCTCGGCGGTCTGCTGGCGCTGCGGGTGCGCCCGGTCCGGCCGCTGGCCGCCGGCGCGGTGGCGATGGGGCTGTACACCGTGCTGCCGCTGTGTGTGGCGCTGGGCGCCGATCTGCCGGTGCTGCTGGCGGGTCACGTCCTCGGCGGCGGTGCCATGGCGTTCTGGTCGGTGATGTGGGCGACCAGCGTGCAGACCCACACCCCGCCCAAGGTGCTCAACCGGGTCTCCGCGTACGAGCTGGCGGGCTCCGTCTCCGGTATCGCGCTCGGCCAGATACTGGCGGGCCCGGCCCTCGCGCTGGCGTCCCCGGGGCGGCTGTTGCTGGTGTCGGCGGGCGCCTGTCTGGCAGGTTGCGCCGCGCTGTTCGCGATCCCGGCGATCCGCTCGCTGCGCCGAGCCGCGTCCGCGGACGGCGGCAAGCCAGGGGTCGTGTGACCACGAGGGTATGGCGACGTCGGCTCAGGGCCACCGTCCCCGAATCCGGAATCCGGTCTGCACCAGATCGGCTCGCGCACCGTGATCCCCTCGTCCCCGAAGTGATCCGCGTCCGGTCCCTGGTGAGTTGAGAACCTGCGTGGAGTACGGGGACGAAGTGGGGGTACACCCAGGCGACCATGGACCGTGACACGGGCAGGCACCGGACCAGTGATCCTGCCCGTTCCCGAAGGGACACCGATGCGAGGACGACTCCCCCGCACCCGCCTGCTGCTGACGCTCGCCGCCCTGCTCGGCCTGTCGGTCGGCGCCGCGCCCGCGACGCAGGCCACGCCCGCGGACAGGGGCACCGCACTGCCGATCGCGTACCACTGCGATCTGGCGGTGGACGCGCGGCACAAGAGAGTGTTCATCTCCGACTACATGACAGGCAGTGTCCTGGTGGCCGACTACCAGGGCCGCCTGATCAGCACGATCAAGAACCTGCCGGGGGTGTGCGACCTGGAGCTGTCCGCCGACTCCCGCACGCTCTACGCGCCGCTCGCCCTCGGTGACGCCATCAGTGTCATCGACACCGGTACCGCCCGGCAGCGAGCACGCCACGCCACCGGCGCCGGCAGCGCGCCGTTCCACGCGGCGCTGAGCGGCCGGACACTGTTCTTCGGCTACGGAGAGCAGTGGGAGGCGAGCATCGGCTCGCTCTCACTCGGCACCGCCACCCCGAAGGTGCGTCTGGGACTCATACCCGAGGGCGACTTCAGCGGTGCGCCGCTGCTGGCCACCTCCCCCGCCGCGCCGGGAACTCTCGTCGCCGGGGAACAGAACTCCACGCCAGGCCATCTCTCGGTGTACGACGTCTCCGGGACAAGTCCCGTGCTGCGCAAGACGGTGCGCCAGCCCGGCGGCAGTTCCAGCTTCAGCGACCTGGCCATCACTCCGGACGGCAAGACGCTGCTGACCGCGTCCGGGGCGCCCTACCGCCATCTCTCGTTCCGACTGCCGGACCTGGCCGAGGGGCGCACCTATCCGAGCACCTCGTACCCGAACTCCGTCGCGGTGTCCGCGCGAGGCGATGTCGCGGCCGGGGTGAACAGCATCGAGCCCGCGCCGGACGTCTACCTGTACCGGTCCGGGGCCGGCTCCCCCTACCGCACGGTGTCCCTCGCCCCCGCCACCGGTTACCACGCGGGCTATCTGCGGCCGCGCGGTCTTGCCTGGGCCCCGGACGGAACCCGCCTCTTCGCGATCAGCGGGCACAACGACGAGCCGAACCTGCGTCTCGTGGTCGTACCGTCAGCCCACCAGCCGAAGGCCGGTTAGGCCCCGTGGTGGCCCTGCCGCCGCCCTCGCGGCGTCGGCGGGGTCACCGCTATCGCCGCCGGGAACTCCGGGGCGAGCCACGGGGTCGGGCCTGATCGGGGCCGGGCTCCGGGCGCCGCTCCGGTACCGGTCGTCGGGCGGTGACCCGTACCGGAGCGGCGTTCACGCGGGACTCACGCGGCGTTGGGGCCCACGTCCGCGGTGGTCAGCGGGCGACGGAGCGGCGCGGCCGTCGCGTACTGGTCCGAGCCGATGTCACGGCTGCCGCCCCGCGGGTGGCCGTCGAGGTCGTCGGTCACGGCAGGGGTCGTCGGTACGGCCGCGCCGATGGCCGGGCTGCTCGACGAGAGGCGGAACACCCCGTCGGTCCCCTGCTGAAGGCGGGGATCGGTGCGGACGAAGCCGGATGCGGGGATGGTGCCGTCGGCCGCCCCGCCCCACAGCAGATTGCCCTGCCAGGTGAAGCCGGTGTGCTGCCCCAGGTCGACCAGGGTGCCCGAGTCGGCCACCAGGATGTTGTTGCTGAGGACCACGTCCCGGGGCTCGTGGGCACGGTTCTCGCCGACGAGGGTGCGGGCGTTGCGGGCCAGGGTGTTGTGCGTGATCAGCGCGCGGTCGCAGGCGTCGTTGCCCCGCTGCTGGGCGGGGGGCTCGCCGGGGAGGTGGTCGCGGGCCGTGCCGCTGCCGATCACGAAGGCGCGTCCGGACAGTCCGGTCAGATGGTTGTTGAACACCTTGTGGTCGTTGCCGTAGAGGCGGATGCCCTCGGTTCCGCCGACGAGGTGGTTGCCGTGCACGAGCGTGCCGTTGCCGTGGCGCAGCACGATGCCTCCGGCGCAGTCGCGGAGGGTGTTGTGGCGGATGTGGTTCTTGGAGGACTTCACCGAGATGGCCTCGGGGTCACCGTCGCACCGCTCGAAGAGGTTGTACTCCACCACGGCCCCGGCGTCGTCGAGTGCGCGGTGGCTGACGCCGAGCCGGATGGACTCACCGCCGTTGGTGCCGGTGTAGGTGTGGCGGGCGAAGTGGTTGCGCAGGACGATGAGGCCCTTGGCCATCGTCTTCTTCTCGGGGTCGGTGGGGGCGTCGGGGCCGTCGGCGACGAGGAACACGCCCTGGGTGGAGCGGTCGTGGAAGTGGTTGCGGTCGATCTTGACGCTGTTCGCCTTCACCACGACCCAGTCGACGTCCGCGATGTCGGCGAGCTTGAAGTCGTTGCGGGTGAGCCGGATGTCGGAGCAGTCGGCCGGGATGATCAGGGTCTGGGTCTGCCGGAAGGCGAAGCCGCTGATGGTGATGCCGGTGGAGTCGCTGAGGACGAAGCTCCGGGCGCCCTGGAGCACCGCGCCGCCCCGGCTCTGGGAGACGATGGTGATGTGCGCGCCGGTGCCGTGCCTGCCCGAGATCCTGATGCCGCCGGTGGGGACGTTGTAGGTGCCGTCGGCCAGGACGATCCGGTCGCCGGGGGCGGCGCGGTCGATCTCCCGCTGGAGGTCGGCGAGGGAGCTCACGGTCACCGTGGCGGCGGACGCGCTGGTGGTGGTCAGCGCGAACGGCGCGGTGGCGAAGGCCGTGCCGAGCAGGGTGCCGGTGAGGAAGGTACGTCGCTGCATGATGCCTCTCGTGCATGGGGAGCCTCATGGGCTCCCGTGAACCCGGGCCCACCTGTCGGGGCCCAGGTCAGGGGCCCTCTCGTGGGCCGCCACGAGGAAGAGGCGGCCGGGGCGATTCCCGTTCCCGGGCGTTCCCATGAATTCGCACCGCCCCAGCGGGATTCTCGGTGCGGCCCGTTCGGTATGCGGACCTGCGTTCCCGAAACCGATCGGTCCGTAGGCAGGGGACGCGGGGGTTGTTACGGTGCGACGATGTCTGAGTCCTCACGTGACAGCGCGACCGGCGCCGGGTGGGATGCCGCTCAACAGGGTTTCTACGCAAGGCTGTTGCCGCTCCCGCAGAAGAGGAAGGTCTTCTGGCTGGCCCCCCGGACCCTGTGGGCGGCCCGCAACGGCGTGTTGGCCGGCTGGTTCGGGGACCCCACCGCCCGTACCCGGAGCAGGTGGGTGGCGCAGCGCCGGGCCGCGGGAGCGCCGGAGGACAAGGTGATGCGGGGCACCGGGGCGGAACGGTTCTCCTTCATGGTGCTGGGTGACACCGGGGAGGGTGGAGACCCCCAGTACGCCGTCGTGCCCGGCTTTCTGAAGGCCGGTGAGGGCACGGACTTCGCGATCGTCGCCAGCGACGTGATCTACCCGGTCGGCAGCGCCGACGACTACCCCGACAAGTTCTTCCGCCCCTACCGGGACTATCCGGCGCCGATCTACGCGATACCCGGGAACCATGACTGGTACGAGGATCTCGGCGCGTTCATGCGGGTCTTCTGCGACGACGCTTCTCCGCCGGCCCCCGAGCCGCGCCCGCGCCCCCTCAGCCGCGCCTGGCTGCGCTCATTGTTGTGGCACCGGCCCTCCCCCACGGACGGCCGTCGGCTCACCGAGGCGATGAGGTCGCGGTCCGCCCCGGGGCAGCGGGTCGTGCAGCCGGGGCCCTATTGGGCGCTCGACACCGGAACGGTCCGGATCATAGGCATCGACACCGGGCTGCTGGGCACTCTCGACGCCGAGCAGGGTGCCTGGCTGCGCGAGGTGTCCCGTGGGCCCCGCCCGAAGATCCTCGTCACCGGCTCGCCGCTGTACGTGGACGGGGAGCTCCGTCCGTGCCCCATCGACGGTGGCGGAACCGTCGATGACCTCGTCCGCGACCCGGACCACCGGTACGTCATGGCGGTCGGCGGCAACATCCACAACTACCAGCGCTATCCGGTGCGCGTGGGCGGGCGGACCATCCAGTACGTGGTCTGCGGCGGGGGCGGCGCGTTCACGCACCCCACCCACACCATCCCGCCGGTGCGTGTCGCGGGCCTGACCGAGCGGGATTTCCGCTGCTATCCGCTGCGCGGTGACTCCCTCGCGTTCTACAGCGGACTGTACGGGCGGCGGCTGCGGCTGCGGCGGCTGCTCGGGTTGAGTGAGGCGGAGGCGGGAGCGGTGGTCGCCGAACGGCTGGGTGTCACCCCGGTCCGCGCACCGGGGACAGCAGTGCGGGTGACGCGGCGGGCCCGGATCGTGGCCACGCTGCTGGGGACCGGGCACCGCCCGAGGAAGTACGCGCGATCCCGATCGCTGACGCGCGGTTTCTACGCCCAGGTGTTCCCGCCCGGTTCGGCGACCTACAGTCCACCGTTCTTCAAGTCCTTCCTGCGTCTGGACGTCAGCCCGGAGGCGATCCGCCTGCGCTGTCATGCGGCCACCGGCGGTCTGGCCCAGGAACTCGATCCGCCGGTCGAGGACGAGGTCGTCATCCCCCTGCGCTGAACGCCCCGCCGGTGGCCGAGAGGTGGAGCGCCGTGGTGGACGTGACTGCCTGGAGGTGCCGACCGGTGCCCTCGCGCGGCTCGCGTCGGAGTACGCGGCCCAGAAAGGTGACGCGCGGAACTCACCGCGGTCTGCGAGCGTATCGACGGTCGACCGAGGACGAGGTGGTCGTCCGCTCTACCGGCCGGCGGTCGGGAGCGGGAAGCTGAGGCGCAGTACGGCGTCGAAGGCCGCGTCCGGCAGGAGCCGGCGTGCGGTCATCACCGTCCGGGCCATGGCTCCGATCGCGTAGCGGGCGCGGGGGCGGGGGGTGACGGCGGCTCGGACGATCGCCTTGGTCGCTGTTTCGACGGATACCGCGCCGTTGCGGCGGGTGAATGCCTTGTTGGCGTACATGTCCGCCAGTTCCGAGCGGAACGTCGCGTACGGATTGTCGGTGGTGGAGCCGTGCATGGTGCCGACGGCCGTGTCGGCGAAGTCCGTGATGGTGGGGCCGGGCTGGACGATCACGACCTTGATGCCGAAGGGTGCGACTTCCAGGCGCAGTGAGTCGCTGATCGCTTCCAGCGCGTGCTTGGTGGAGTGGTAGAAGCCGCCGCCCGGGGGTGAGAACCGGCCGCCCATGGAGGAGATGTTGACGATGCGTCCGGTACCGGCTGCGCGCATGGCGGGCAGGACGAGTTGGGTGAGGCGGACGAGGCCGAAGACGTTGGTCTCGAACTGGGCCCGGATCTCTTCGGGGCGGGCGAGTTCGACGGGCAGGTGGAGTCCGTAGGCGGCGTTGTTGACCAGGATGCCGACCGCGCCGTGATCGTGCTCGACCCGGGTGACCGCGGTGGCCATCGACTCCTCGTCGGTGACGTCCAGCGCCAGGGTGGTGATCCCCTCGGCGGCCAGTTCCGCGAGGTCGTCGGGGCGGCGGGCGGTCGCGTAGACGGGGTGGCCCCGCCGGTGCAGGGCGAGGGCGGTCTGGCGTCCCATGCCGGAGGAGCAGCCGGTGATGAGGACGGGGGCCGTTCGGCTCATGGTTCACGTCTTCCGGTGGAGGAGGTCCCAGACGGCGGATTCGGCGCCGGTGAGGGCTTGGGGTGGCAGCTCGGTGACGGGCAGGGGGCGGATGTTCTTGAGCAGGCCGCCGAACGCGCCGAGGGCGAGCGCGACCAGGAAGGCGGCGTCTCCGTCGCGGATCGCTCCCGCGCGCTGGCCTCGTGCGATGAAGTCCGCGGCGAAGGTGTCGATCTCGGCGGCCAGGACGCGGCTCTCGGCGTCGAGGAAGGTGTCGTGCTGCTGGTGCTCCAGGAAGACGAAGGCCGCGGGGTTGGCTCCGGCGAAGCGGGTGAAGGCCCGCCATATCTGCGCGAACTCTTCCCGGGGTGTGGCGGCGGGTTGCGCGGTGGCCGCGGTCAGCTCGGCGAGCAGGCCGCCCTTGGCCTGCCGGAACGCGGCATTGCCGAGGGCCTCCTTGCTGGGGAAGTAGCGGTAGATGCTGCCCACCCCGACCTGCGCGTGGGCGGCCACGGCGGGCATCTGGGTGCCCTCGTAGGTGCGTTCGGCGAAGAGCGCGAGGGCGGAGTCGAGGAGCCGGGAAGCGAGATCGGCGGAAGATCGAGGCACGGAATGAATATTCATTCCGGACGGGTCGACTGTCAAGAGCCGCGCGCTCGGACGGCGGCGTTCCACCGCGCGGCGACCGACCGGCGGTTCGGCGCCTGGGCCGGGACCGGGACCGGGACCGGATGGAGAGCGTGGCCGATACCGGCGAGGTCGGCATGGACGGCGAGCACGCGGCCATCCGGTGGGGCGAGCACCCGTACGACCTCGGCCGACGGCCCGTCACACCACCCCGGACGCTCCGGGTGGCCTGAGCCCGCGGGAGCGTCATGGAGTGGTGCGGCCGACCCTGCCGAGCTCTTCGAGGAACTGTCGCTGGCCGTCGAGGAATCCGTCCGCGAAGAGGGAGCGGGGGGCGAAGAGCGCGGTGAGCGTGATCTTGAGGTCCGACTGCTCGACGGACTGCTTGAGCAGTGAATGCGCCGCGTCCGGGTAATTCTCGACCGTCAGCGCGCCCTCCGCTTCCAGCACCTCGCGGTAGCCGCGTTCCGTGTCGGCGATGTCCACGTTGATGTCATGCCCCGCGAGGGTCAACAGCACCGGTACGCCGCGCAGGGCGCGGAGGTCCCGCGTGACGTCCGAGGTGTGGTTCCTGGAGATGAAGCCCCAGCGATCGGCGGTCATGCCGCCCGTGTCGCCGCCCATCGCCCTGACGTACTCCTCGAAGGTCGCGCGGCGTCCCAGCAGCCGGCGGATGGTGTCACTCTTGGCCACCTCCGCCTTGATCCGGGCCGCTGACGCGTTGTCGGCGCGCAGCTCGGCGAGAAGGTTGTAGCGGCCTTGCCGGAGCCAGTTGATCGCGGGCGAGACGGCGATGACGAAGGTCACCGGCGCCCTCGCGGCGATCTTCGGCAGGACCCAGCCCGCCTGGCTGGCGCCCCAGAGCCCGATCCGGTCACCGTCGATGTCCGGGCGGGCGCGGGCCCAGGCGATGGCGGCGGTCGCCTCGTCGGCCCGGTCCTCCATGGACTGGTGGAGCCAGTTGCCGGGTGCGCCCTCGACGCCGGGCTTGTTCCAGGACAGGGACGCGTACCCGGCCTTGGCGTTCGCCTCCCACATGGGCTTGTAGCCGTCGTCGTGGGTGGCGTCGGTGGGGCCGTCGCCATGGACGTACACGACCAGGCCGTGGCGCTCGCGGCCGTCCTTGGGGAGGGTCAGTACGCCGTGGAGGGTGTGGCCGTTGTGGCGGATCGTGACCCGCCGCTCGCCCATGTCGTAGGAGTGCTGCCACAGCACCACACCGACGAGACCGGTGGCCACGACCAGGACCATGACGAGCGACCACGAGGCGATACGGAGTCCGCGCCGTCGGGGCCGGCTCTTCGCACTCATGGGACGACCACCTCTGTTCGGGTTTCACCAGGTGCCGAGAAACTATCACCATGAAGACGATCGTAGCGCATCTGATAGATTTGAGTCACGTGTACAGGGCGGAAGGGCATGGCATGGAACTGGACGCGACAGGCCCGGGGGCCGGACCGGTGACGGTGCGGCGGGGCATTCCGGCGGGAGCGGAGCGGCGGGCGGCCGAGCTGTACTGGGGCGCCTTCGGCCGCAAGCTCGGCCCCGCCCTGAACCCGGCGAGCAAGGCGGTGCCCCTGCTCGCCGGGCACCTGAGCACCCATCGCACGGTCTGCGCACTCGTCGACGGGCAGCTCGTCGGCCTCGCCGGCTACCAGCACGGCGGGCAGGCCCGCGCCGGGGTATCAGCCCGCGCGGTGCTGCGGGCCTACGGGCATCTGCGAGGACTGCGCCGACTCCTGGTCCTCGCCCTGTTCGAACGCCGCCCGGCCCCCGGTCAACTCGTCATGGACGGCATCGCCGTGGACCAGGACATGCGCGGTCGCGGCATCGGGAGCCTGCTCATCGAGGAGGTGGTCGCCGTCGCGGCGGAGCGGGAGTGCCGGGAGATCAGACTGGATGTGATCGACACCAACCCGCGCGCCAGGGCCCTGTACGAGCGGCGCGGCTTCACGGCCCTGCGGACCGCACGCACGCCCTACCTGCGTAGGCTGCTCGGATTCGGCGCGGTGACCACCATGCGCCGCCCGGTCGGAACACCAGAGGTGGGAGAACTGTGAGCGACGAGACCGACCGCGTCGAGGTGCCCACCCGTATGCTCGTCCACGCGCTGATCCGCGAGGACGGCACCGTCGGCGCGGACGAGCTGTACACCGTCGCCAACACCCTGGGCATGAGCGACCAGCAAGTACGGCTGTGCGTGAAACGCCTCGTGGCCGAAGGCCGCTTCACCCACCACGGCCGAGGCCGCAAGGCGGAGCTGTACGCGAGCACGGACACCAGGCGTGATCTCGCCCCCAACGCGGACTTCCTGCGGCACGCGTTCCAGCAGGACGCCGGGCTCGCGCCCTGGGACGGTGTCTGGCACCTGGCCGCCTTCGCGGTGCCCGAATCGGCGCGCACCGCCCGGGACTCCCTACGCGAGACGCTCGTCCATCTCGGTGGCGCCCCGCTCCAGGGCGGGCTGTACGTCTGCGCCAACGCCTGGGAACCGTACGTCGAGGAAGCCGCTCACCGCCTCGGCGCCCACGGCGCACTCACCCTGCTCACCACGACGGACCTGCGCAGGGGCGACGCCCGGAGGCCCGCCGAACTCGCCGGTCGGCTGTGGCCCCTCCAGGAGATCGCCGACCGTTACCACCTTCTCGGCCGGATCGCCCGGCCGCGCCTCGCCCGGCTCACCGGCCCCGCCGAACTCTCCCCGTCCGCACTGCTCACCATCGCTGTGGAGCTGGCCGCCGAACTCACCCGCGCGATGGAGCCCGACCCGCTGCTGCCGCCCGAACTCCTGCCCCGGCCCTGGCCCGGCACCCAGGCCAGGGAACTCGTCGCCCGGTGCTGGGCGGCCCTGTACGCACGCGACCAGGGTGAGACCCGCCCGGCCCTCTTCCACCGCTACGCCGACATCACCCGAGAAGCGGCGGACCGGGCCTCGGGCTGACGACGGAACGGCGCGGATCATGCCTGTGGGGCGCAGGCACCGCGACGGCCCTTGCGGGCGGGCTGACAGTCACAGGGGCGGGCGGAGGCGCCATCGGTGCGGGTTTCATCGGGCCGCCGCCAGTTCGGGGACCCCCGGTCCGTCGAGGTCGGCCAGGGCGGCCTTTCGGCCTGAGACGGCCAGCAGCAGGGAGAGCGCGGTTCCGGTGACCTCCGGGCCGTTTCCCAGCGACAGGTCGGTGTCGGTCGCCGTCAGGTGGACGCGGTCCAGGAGTTCCTTGGCTCCGCCGAACGACGCCGAGGTGCGCAATTGCAGACGGAGCGATCTCTCCACGGCGTCCCGCGGATACGAGCGCACCAGCCCCAGCGGCCGGCGGATGTCCTCGCCGTGGACGACCTCCTCGACAAGCCGGCTGTCGAGAGGTGCCGGAGGCGTCGATGTCCGCGGAGCGACCTGGCGAAGCCGCTCCAGCGTCTCCCGCGCCGACGTACCCCGCTCGCGCTCCACACCGCGTGCGTTCTGGAGGTCGAAGTCGAAGCGCGCCCGGACCATCCCGGCCACGAAACCCAGACGCGTGGTCCTGGCCGTGTCGATCAGATGGGCGACGACATCGTGCACGGTCCACCCCGCGCACAAGGACGGCACCTCCCACTGTGCGTCATCGAGGCCCGCGAGGTCCTGGATCAGCGCCGCGCGCTCCGTGTGCACCATCGTCCAGACTGCATTCGTCATGTTCGCTCCTTCACTCGGCCACAGTGCCGTAGTGAGGACCGATGTCCCGGCCGGAACTCACCGCTTCACGGCCACCCGGGTTCAAAAACAATGCGGCATCCCCGCGCCCCGGCTCCTCCCGGCTGCCGCAGGTGTGCGTCCAGGCCGCCGCCCCGCCCCGGCCTGAAGATGCGTTCAGGGCGTGAGCTCCGCGTGTTCCTCCCGCTGGTGCGGGGAGTGCGGGTGGGGCGGGTGTGCGAACCGTACGGTGATGGCGAGGCCGCCTTCGGGGGGTGCGCTGGTGGTGAGGGTGGCGTGGTGGGCCCGGGTGACGGCGTTGACGATGGCGAGGCCGAGGCCGTAGCCGTCGTGGCGGCTGTCGCGGTCGGGCACCAGCCTCTGGAAGGGCTGGAAAAGACGCTCCAGCTGGTCGCCGGGGACGACGGGCCCGCTGTTGGTGATCGTCAGGGCCGCCCCGGTGCCGGAGGTCCGGGTGGTGATCCGCACATGCCCGTCCGGGTGGTTGTGGCGGATCGCGTTCTCGACGAGGTTGGCGACAAGGCTCTCGACCAGTCGCGGGTCCCCGGTCGTCACCGCGGGCGTCAGGTCTTCGGCGAGATCGATGCCCTTCTCCGTCGCCCGGTCGAGGCGGGAGGTGAGCACCCGTCGGGCGATGTGGGCGAGGTCGAGGGTGTCGCGGCGGGTGACTCCGCGCTCGCTGGTCGCCAGGGCGAGCAGCGCTTGGACGAGCCGCTCCTGGTGTCCGCCGAGGGCGAGGGCGTCCTCGCAGGCCGAGCGCAGGGTCCCGGCGTCGGCGTCCGGGTCGGCGAGGGCCACTTCGAGGAGGGTACGCAGACCGGCGAGCGGGGTGCGCAGCTCGTGGGAGGCGTTGGCGACGAAGTGCCGGTGGGCGTCGAAGGAGGCTTGGAGGCGGGCGAAGAGGTCGTCGAGGATGCCGCCCAGTTCGGTCAGTTCGTCGGCGGGTTCACCGAGGCCGAGTCGCTGGTGGAGGTTTCCGGCGGAGATGGCCCGGGCGGTGGCGGTGATGGCCCGCAGCGGGGCGAGGAAGCGGCCGGCGACGAACCAGCCGGTGACGAGGGCGACGGGGACGAGGACGGCGAGGGCGACGGCGGAGCCGGTGAGGAGCTGGTGCGGTCCGATGCCGTGCCCGGTTCCGGTGATCGTGCTGGGCCCTGGGCGGTGGGCGGGAACGGTCGACTGGATGCCGACCAGGGGCAGGGTGACGACGGCGAGGACCACGACCCCGGCGAGGAAGACGCCCGCGGCGTAGAAGAGGGCGAGCCGGGTCCGCAAGGACCGTCCGGGCAGGGGCCGGGGGCCGGTCATGCCGGTCCGATCCGGTAGCCGCCTTCGCGGATGGTCCGGATCACCGGCGGGTCGCCGAGTTTGGCCCGCAGCCGGTGCATCGTGTGCTTGACCGCGGAGGTGAAGGGGTCGGCCGCTTCGTCCCAGACCCGTTCCAGCAGTTCCTCGGTGGGCAGGACCAGGCCGGGTGAGCCCAGCAGGCATTCCAGGAGCGCGAACTCCTTCGGGCTGAGCTCCAGACGCCGGCCGGCGCGGAACGCCGCCCTGCGGGCCGGGTCCAGGGTGATGTCCCCGCAGGAGAGGGTGGGCGGAAGCGGCGGGTTGGCCCGGCGGGCCAGGGCCCGTACGCGGGCGACCAGTTCGGCGAAGGCGAAGGGCTTGGGCAGGTAGTCGTCCGCGCCGAGACCGAGCCCGTCGACGCGGTCCTCGATCGTGTCGGCCGCGGTCAGCATCAGCACCCGGGGGTCGGAGCGGCCGGCGGCGAGCCGTCGGCATATCTCGTCCCCGTGGACGCCGGGCAGGTCGCGGTCGAGGACGACCACCTCGTAGCGGGTGACGGCCAGTCGGTCGAGGGCGGCGGTCCCGTCCAGGACGACATCGACCGCCATGCCCTCGCGCCGCAGTCCGGTTCCGATCGAGCGGGCGAGGACCTCGAAGTCCTCGACGACGAGGACCCTCACCGCCGTTCACCGCCGGTCGTCGCGCGGACGGGGCGGCCGGGTCGGGGTGTCATGCCGTCAACGATGCCAGACCCCAGGTCTCAGCCCGGTCGCGGCGGCCGCGACCGGCCCGGAACCTCGTGCCGCGTACAACCGTCGGCATGAATCCATTTCCTCTTCCGAGGTCGCCGCGATGAGCGCCCCAGGGATCGTCGTCGCCGGGCTGCGCAAGCGCTACGGGGCCACCCTGGCCCTCGACGGTATGTCCTTCGCGGTCCGTCCGGGTGTGGTGACCGGCTTCGTGGGGCCGAACGGCGCCGGGAAGTCCACCACGATGCGGGTGATCCTGGGTCTCGACGCGGTCGCCGAGGGCACCGCGCTCGTCGCGGGGAAGCCGTACCGCGACCTTCGCTTTCCGTTCCGCCACATCGGTTCGCTGCTCGACGCGGCGGCGCCGCACCCCGGGCGGAGTGCCCGTGACCACCTGCTCTGGCTGGCGCATTCGCAGGGACTGGCCGCGCGGCGGGTGGACGGGACGATCGAACAGGTCGGCCTGACCTCGGTGGCCCGGCGCGCGGCCGGGGGCTACTCGCTCGGCATGCGCCAGCGGCTCGGGATCGCCGCGGCCCTGCTCGGGGACCCGCCGGTCGTCATGCTCGACGAACCGTTCAACGGCATGGACCCCGACGGCATCATCTGGATGCGCGGCTTCCTGCGCGCGCTGGCCGCCCAAGGGCGCTCCGTCCTGGTGTCCAGCCATCTGATGGGCGAGTTGCAGGGCACCGCCGACCAGTTGGTCGCGGTCGGGCGCGGCAAGGTCATCGCCGACACCGGTGTGGCCGACCTCATCGGGGCGGCGTCCGGGAGCCGGGTCGCCGTGCGCACCTCCGCCCCGCGGGACACGATGCGGGTGCTCGCCGGGGCGGGGGCCACCGTGGCGGCCGACGGGCACGGCACGGTCACCGTCTCCGGTCTCGCCCCGGACCTCGTCGTGACGCTGCTGAATCGGGCCGCGGTGCCGTTCTCCGAGGTGTCGGCGCATCGGGCGACCCTCGAAGAGGCCTATCTGGAGCTCATGCGCGACGCGGTCGAGTTCCGCGCCGCCGCCCGGCCGGAGGGCGCACGGTGACCGCGACGACGAGTCCCCGCGCGGCCGGCCGAAGGAGCGGGCGGGGCGGATTCCTGCCGTTGCTGCGCGCGGAGTGGACGAAGTTCCGCACCGTCAGGAGCTGGGTGACCGGTATGGGGGTGGCGGCGCTGCTGATGGTGCTGGTCGCCCTGCTCGCCGGGGCGAGCAGCGATCAGAAGGGCGCGCCGCCCGTCCCGGTCGGACCGGGCGGGGAACCGGTGACCGACAGCTATTTCCTCGTGCACAAGCCGCTGACCGGGGACGGCAGTGTCACCGTCGCCGTCTCCGCGCTCAGGAGCAATGTGCCCAAGGGGCCCGGGGATCTGCGGCCCGGCGTGGTGCCGTGGGCGAAGGCCGGGCTGATCGTCAAGGAGAGCACCCGTCAGGGGTCGTCCTACGCGGCGGTGATGGTCACCGGCAAGCACGGCGTGCGGATGCAGGACGACTACGTCAACGACACGGCCGGGCCCCCCGGGCCGGTCTCCGCCGGGTCCCCCCGATGGCTGCGGCTGGACCGCTCGGGCACCGAGGTCACCGGCTACGCCTCCAGCGACGGCAGGCACTGGACCGAGGTGGGTACCGCGCGGGTGAGCGGGCTCGGATCGACCGTGCGGGTGGGGCTCTTCGTCGCCTCCCCGCCCGCCGTCGAGGGACTGGGTACGACGGGCAGTGTGTCGACGGCCGTGTTCACGGACCTCCGGCTCCGGGGGGAGCGGACCACCGGTGGTGGGTGGAGCGGTGAGCAACTGGGAGCCGGATCACCCACCTTCGCCGGATATCCGGACGACGGGTCGGGGTCGTTCACCCGGTCCGGCGGCCGGATCACGGTGACCGGCGCGGGCGACATCGCGCCCGCCGTCCGCGAGTCCCTGCCGACCGGCGGCACACTCCGGGACATCCTCACGGGCACGTTCGGCGCGCTGATCGCGGTGATCGTCGTGGGGGCGCTGTTCATCACCTCGGAGTACCGGACCCACATGATCCACCTCACCCTGGCGGCCGACCCGAGGCGTTCCCGGGTGCTGGTGGCCAAGGCGGTCGTGCTGGGAGGTGTCACCTTCGTCGCCGGACTGGCGGGAGCGCTCCTCGCGGTTCCGCTCGGGGAGCGGCTGGCCCGGGCCAACGGCGTGTACCTCTTCCCGGTGGCGTCCTCGACCGGCATACGTGTGGCGTTCGGGACCGCGGCGCTGCTCGCGGCCGCCTCGGTCCTCGCGCTCGCCCTCGGCGCCGTCCTGCGGCACAGCGCCGCCGCGGTCACCACCGCCGTCGTCGTCATCGTGGTGCCCTACCTCCTGACCGCCGTCCCGTTCATGCCCGCGGGGGTGGCGGACCAGCTGGCCAGGGTGACTCCGGCGGCGGGCTTCGCCGTCCAGCAGACACTGGTGCGGTACGAGCACGTCGCGAGTCATTACACGCCGTATCACGGCTACTATCCGCTCGCGCCCTGGGCCGGGTTGGCCGTGCCGGCCGGCTACGCGGTGGCGGGCCTGGTCGTGGCCGCCGTCCTGCTCCGCCGGAGGGACGCGTGAGGCCGGCCCTGCACGCGGAATGGACGAAGACGCGGACCGTCCCCGGCCCGCTGTGGCTGCTGATCGGTACCGTCGTGGCGACGACGGCCCTGGGCGCAGGGGCGATCTCCGTGGTCGACTGCACGGCCGACGGTTGCGGCGGCGACACGGTCAGGGTCGGTCTCATGGGGGTTCACCTCGGCCAGGCGCTGGTCGCCGTCCTGGCCGTGCTGGTCATCAGCGGCGAGTACGGATCGGGCATGATCGGCACCACCCTGACGGCGGTGCCGAGGCGAGCGACCGTCCTCGCGGCCAAGGCCGTGGTCCTCACCGGTGTCGTGTCCGTCGGCGGGACGGCCGCCGTCCTCGGGTCGGTGCTCGCCGGGCGCCTTCTCCTGCCGGACGTCGGGGACCGGGCACTGTCCCTGTCCGACGGGCCGACGCTGCGCGCGGTCCTCGGGACGGTCCTCTACCTCGTCCTGATCGGCCTTCTGAGCCTCGGTGTCGCGACCGCGGTGCGGGACTCCGCCACCAGCGTCGGCGTCGTTCTCGGCCTGCTGTACATCGTCCCGATCGTCTCGCAGACGATCGGCGACCCGTACTGGCAGCGGCTGCTCCAGCAGATCAGCCCGACGAGCGCCGGGCTCGCCATCCAGGCCACCACCGATCTCGGCAGCCTGCCCCTGAGTCCCTGGGCCGGTCTGGGCGTCACCGCCGGGTGGGCCGCCGCCGCCTTGGTGACCGGCGGCCTGCTGCTGCGCGTACGTGACGCGTAGCCGGTGCCCCCGCGTGGCCGGTTCCCCTCGTGGCTGCGGGCGTCGGCGGTGTCCGACTCGGGCAGCCGGTCCGCCGGCCGCCGACACCCGCACTCCCCCGGGGGGGGCGGCGGCTCGCCCCCGCTCCGGGTCTCTCCGCCGCGGTGACCGGCGGTACGGCCCCGGCCCCGCACATGTCCGCACGTCCGCCCGGGGCACACGACTCGACGGTTCGTCTCATGGCGGCCCAGGGAGGCCGGAGCCGGTCCCGCGGGGCGGTCACTTCCTCCAGAACAGGTGGTGGGTCACCCCGTTCGGGCTGGGAACGGCCTCCAGGTGGAACCGGTCGAGCAGTTCGTCGGGGGACTCCCAGAGCCGTACCCCGGACCCGAGCTTCACCGGTGAGACCACCACATGCAGGGTGTCGACCAGGTCGGCGTCGAGGAACTGCCGGATGGTGGTGGCACCGCCGCCGAGTCGCACGTCCTTGCCCTCCGCCGCCTGCCGGGCCTGCTCCAGGACGGTGGCCGGGTCGCCGTCGGTGAAGTGGAACGTGGTGTCGGACAGGGTGAACGAAGGACGCTTGTGGTGGGTCATGACGAACACCGGGGTGCGGAACGGCGGCTCGTCACCCCACCAGCCCTGCCACTCGTGATTCTCCCAGGGTCCGCGCTGGGGGCCGAACTTGTTGCGGCCCATGATCTCGGCGCCGATGTCGCGGCCGTAGTCCCGGGTGAAGTAGTCGTCCAGGCCCCGGCTCCCCCCGGGTTCGGTACGCATGGGCCAGCTCGCCGTGGCACCGGCCCAGGCGAACATCCTCTCGGGGTCGACATGCCCGAACGGCCTCTCCAGGGTCTGGTCCTCACCGGCACCGATCCCGTCGAGCGAGACATTGAAGTTCTGGACCCTCAGCAGCTGAGCCATGCGTTCCTCCTGTGGTGGACAACAACGGTGGTAGGACTCCCCAGGGCCGGAAACTCATCGCAGCTTCCGAATCTCGGCTCCCCCGCGTCCCGACCTACCAGGTTCGCGTGGAGCGGACGTGCCCCGTGGCGCCGTTTCTTCTGCGTGCTCAGGTGGGCGACGACGACCGCCGCCCGACGACCGCCGCACGAACCGGTCCGCCGGCCTACCTGCCTGCCTGCCTGCCACGACCGGGACAGGGCCTGGCGCGCGGCCGGGACAGGGCGTCGGCCGGACATCGTTCAGGGGCTGTCGGCGGTCCAGTCGAAGCGGCCCGGGTCGCCGGGCCGGGGGTCGTACAGCGCCCGGCCACCCGGGCCGAACCGGCCCAGCTCCGTGGCCAGTACGGCGCCCGCGCTGGTCTCGTCCCGCGTCCAGCCCGTGACATCCAGGAACAGCCCGTCGAGGGGGCCGCCGGTCAGTTCGACGTAGGTCCGTCCCGGCTGCGGCCCTTGACGGGGGTCGTCATGGTCGCGGCCGTACACCCGGCCGTTCAGCAGCTGCTCGTCATCGCCGTTCATACGCTCCAGGCTGCCACCCACCACTGACAACGCGACGGCGACACCGGGGCCACCGGGGGCGGGAAGTGCCGGGGCATACCGGCGCTCGACTTGCGCGCTACTGTCGCAACCTTTACGTTGCCATTGTGTGGCAACGCAAAGGTTGCGAAGGGAGCGGATCATGGTGAGGGACAGGATCGAGCGCGAAATGGTGCTGCGGCATCCCGTGGAACGGGTCTGGGCCGCGCTGACGACCGCCGAAGGGCTCTCCCGGTGGTTCGGCTCGGTGGCGGAGATCGACTTGAGGCCCGGCGGGCGGGCGTACTTCCGCTGGGACGACCTCGGACAGGAGTCCGTCGCCACGGTCGCGGTCGTCGAGCCTCCGCACCGGTTCGCCTTCCGGTGGGGGATCATGTTCCTGCCGGAGGACGACGCGTCACGGACGCTCGTGGAGTTCACCCTGGCGCCGGTGCCCGAGGGCACCAGACTGCGTCTCGTGGAGAGCGGGTTCGCCCAGGTCTCCGACGACGCGGCCCGGGCCGCCCACCAGGCCAACAGCCATGGGTGGAACTCGGAGCTCGCCGAGCTGGGGGCCTACCTCGATGCGGCCGGCTGATGCGGAGGCACAGGCCGTCGCGGTGTTCGCGGCGCTGACGGATCCGACGCGACGGGCCCTGCTGGACGAGCTCGGCCGCGCGGGACCGGCGACCGTCACCGATCTGGCACGGCGGTTGCCGATCAGCCGCCAAGCCGTGGCCAAGCACCTCGGTCAGCTCGCCGAAGCGGGTCTGATCAGCTCGGGCGAACGGGTCGGCCGACGCCATCCCTACCAGCTGGAGCCCGCACCGGTGCGGGCGGCGCAGAGATGGCTGGCGATGCTCGCCGGCAACTGGGACGACCGGCTGAGCGCGCTGGAGAACGCGCTGGACACCACCGACACGAAGGAGTCACGCGACCATGGGCACACCTGAGTTCACCGCCGGTCTGAACATCGCCATGAAGATCCCCAAGGCGCAGTACGACGCCACCGTGGCGTTCTACCGCGACACCCTGGGTTTCGAGGTCGAGGAGCACGACGCGCCCGAGGCACCGACCGTCGCACGGACGCACTCGGTACGGTTCGGCCCCACCACGCTGTGGCTCGACCGGGTCGACAACTACAGCCATCCCGACCTGTGGCTTCAGCTCCACACCGATGACCTGGACGCGGCGACGCGCAAGCTGGCCGAGGCGGGTGTCCATCCGTGCGACGAGGTGGAACCCCTGGTGAACACCGGCTCCCGAACCCACTGGGTCAAGAACCCGGCCGGTGTCGTCCATCTGCTCGCGGAGGCCCGCTGACCCCTGACGGCACCTGCCGCCCGCACGCGCCAGGACCCGGGTGACGTCCGTGGGAAGACCGGCTGTCCGCCGCTGACGCCGCTGTTCCAGCGCGATATCGGCTCCGGGTGCCATGTGTTCGCGCCGACCGTGGCCTGTCCCCCGGTCGGCGCGTCGGCAGGACTCCGCAGGTACGAGCGGTGACCGCGCGGCGCGCCGGTACTCCGTGCCGTACACCGTCCGGCTTGAAGACCGCGGCCGACTGACGTCTTACGGACAGCTCTCCCCACAGGGGACACCCCGCCGCTGTTCGGTGTCACGCTTCTTCTGCCGTCGCACCACACGCCTCATCAGGCAGGTGGGTGCGAGGGAGGAACATCCGCGCCACGGGCCTCCGCCTGCCCAGGCGGCACCTCTGTCGCGCAGCTCAGCCCGCCCCGTACCCCCGTCGGGCGGGTCCTGTTCCGGCCGTCATCCACGGCCGCCGCAGAAGGAGTTCCGAGTGAGACGATCCCCCTTCCGGACGTCGGTGTGCGCAGCGCTGGTCGCGACCGGTGCCGTCCTCGCCGCCGCCCTCCCGTCCGGGGCCGCGGGTGCGGCGCCCGCCGCACCCTCCGTACCCGCTCCCGTCGCGCGGGCCGGTGCGCTGCCGGTGAAGCTCAGCCCCGCCCAGCACGCCGGACTGCTGGCCGACGCCACCGCCGCGCGGGCGGCGACCGCCCGCGCGATCGGTCTGGGCGGCAAGGAGAAACTGGTCGCGCGCAATGTGCTCAAGGACGCCGACGGCACCTTGCACACCCGCTATGAACGCACCTACGGCAGATTACCGGTCCTCGGCGGTGATCTCGTCGTCCACACCGACCCGGCCCGCACCGCCAGGGGCACGGTCAAGGGGGTGACCCGGGCCACCGGCACCCGGATCGCCCTGCCCACCACCGTCCCCGCCCGCGGACCCGCCACCGCCACGACGTACGCACTGGCACGGGCCGGAAAGGACGGGAGCAGGGGCGCCAAGGCCGCCGGTGCTCCCCGCGCGGTGGTCTGGGCCGCCGACGGACGTCCGGTCCTCGCCTGGGAGACGGTGGTCGACGGATTCCTGTCCGACGGAGGTCCCAGCGAACTCCATGTCATCACCGACGCCGCCGACGGCACCGAGCTCCACCGCTACGACGCGGTCAAGCGCGGCTCCGGCAACACCCAGTACAGCGGTCAGGTCCCGCTGGACTCCCTCCAGAACGGCTCCACCTACAGTCTGATCGCCACCGACCACGGAGCGCACAAGACGTTCGACATGAACCATCTGTCGGAGCGGCCCAGAGCGGTCTTCACCGATGCCGACAACGTCTGGGGCGACGGTGTGGGAACCACCCTCCAGACCCAGGCCGCGGACGCCGCCCATGGGGCCCAGGTCACCTGGGACTACTACAAGGGTGTGCACGGCCGCAACGGCCTCCGTAACGACGGTGACGGCGGATCGTCCTGGGTGAACCGCGGCGGGTTCAACGGGGCGCTGTGGCAGGACCGCTGTCAGTGCGTGTCCTACGGCGACGGCCACGGCACGACGACGTTCTACACAAGCGTCGACATCGCGGCACACGAGATGACCCACGGTCTCACCGCCGAGACCGCCCGGCTGAACCTCAGCCGGGAGGCGGAGGGGCTGAACGAGGCGACCAGTGACATCTTCGCCGCCGGGGTGGAGTTCCACACCGCGAACACCACCGATGTGGGCGACTACCTTGTGGGTGAGAGGGTCAACGCCCATGGCAACGGAACCCCGCTGCGCTACATGGACCGGCCCGCCAGGGACGGCGCGTCACCCAACTACTGGTATCCCGGTCTCGGCGCGGCGTACGGCAACGTCACCCCGGGTCACGTCCGGGCGGCCCCCACCCCCGGTCCGGCCAACCACTGGTTCTATCTCGCCGCCGAAGGCAGTGGCGCCAAGACGATCAACGGTGTCGCCTACGACAGTCCCACCGCCGACGGACTCCCGGTCACGGCGATCGGCCGGGCCGCCGCCGAACGGATCTGGTACCGCGCCCTCACCGTCTACATGACGTCCAACACCGACTACGCCGGCGCCCGCACCGCCACCCTGGCCGCGGCCGCCGACCTCTACGGCGTCTCGTCGCCCACCTACACCCGCGTCATGGACGCCTGGGGAGCGGTCAACGTCGGTACCCGCTCGGGCAATCCCGCGCCCCGCCCGCCGGGCCCCGCCTTCGAGAACCTCACCGATGTCCCTATCCCCGACGCCCCGGGTGGCGGGACCTCCGGCGCACCGGCCTTCTCGTCCATCGGCGTCAGTGGGGTCACCGACCCCGCGCTCGCCCGTATCGAGGTGGACATCGTCCACGGCGGCATGCTGTACGTGGACCTCGTGGCACCGGACGGCACCGTCTACAAGCTCAAGGACATCTACGACGGAGCACCGGTCGCGGCCACCTACACCGTGGACCTCTCCCCGGAGGCGCCCAACGGCACCTGGAGGTTGCGGGTGCAGGACACCACCCCGGGAGGTGTGGGCCACATCAGCGGCTGGCGGATGACCTTCTGACCCTCGGGCCGTCGCGTACACGACTTGCACTTGACGTGCACGTCAACTCCTAGCGTCGCTGTCGTGCGGCTGTGCCCGCGCATCCGCACGACAGCGGGCCGGTGCGGCCTGCTTTCCCCGCGCCGAGGAGAGACCGACATGAACGCCGCTCCGGTTCCCGCCACCCACCGTGAGGTCCATCTGGCGGCCCGCCCCGAAGGGCCCCTCACCACGGACCACTTCAGGCTGGTCGAAGCACCCGTACCGGTCGCGGGACCGCGGCGGATACTGGTGCGCAACCGCCTCATGGGCGTCACCGCGGTGATGCGCACCCTGATGGCGGGGAACGGGGAACTGCCGATGCCCGGGTACGCGCCGGGCGCCGTCCTGTCGGGTCCCGCGGTGGGCGAAGTGATCTCCGCTCCGGAGGGCTCCCTGAAGCGCGGGGACCTGGTCGAGCACAACGCGGGATGGCGGGAGTACGCGGTTCTCGGCGAGGACGAGGCGCAGCGCCTGGACCTGGAGGCGCTGCCCGATCCCGTCGCCCATCTCTCGCAAGGCTTCGTGGCATGGCTCGCGGTGGTGCGCGGAGCGGAGATCCGGGCCGGGGACACCGTCCTCGTCACCGGCGCCGCGGGTGGTGTCGGCACGATGGCCGGTCAGTTCGCCCGGCTGCACGGCGCCGCCAGGGTCATCGGCAGCACGAGCTCCCGGCAGAAGGCCGACCGGCTGACCGACCGGCTCGGCTACGACGCGGCCGTGATCCGTTCGGCGGGACCCATCGACGACCAGTTGCGTGCGCTGGCCCCGGACGGGCTGGACGCGGTCATCGACCTGGTGGGCGGGGACCAGTTGCGTGCCGCGCTCGCGCAGGCCCGTCAGGGGGCGCGGATCGCGCTGGTGGGCAGTCTCGCCAGTCAGACGGCGGGCAGCGCCACGGCGCCGGTCGTCATCGACACCGCTCATGTCCTGAACCGGGGGATCACCCTGCGCGGTATCGCGGGCCACGCGCATCTGGACGCGCTGGGGCAGTGGACCGAGGAGTTCGGCCGAGGGCTGCGGGCGGGGACCCTCACCGTGCCTCATACGCTGGTGCACGGCATCGACCGCGCTCCGCAGGCCCTGTGCGACCTGCTCGCCGGACGCCATATCGGTGCGGTACTGATAGAGCTCTGACGACGGCCACACGGGGGGGCGGGAAGACGGGATGCGCATAGGCGATGTGGCGGCGGCCACGGGGCTCACCACGCGTGCGGTGCGCTACTACGAGGAGCAGGGCCTGCTGTCCCCCGGGCGCACGCCATCCGGTCACCGGACCTACACCTCGGCGGACATCAGACGGCTGCGGACCGTCAGCGAACTGCTTCAGGCGGGCCTGACCGTCTCGGACGTCCGGAGCTTCGCCCACGTCCTGGACAGTGCGCCCCTCCGGGACCCGTCCGGGGCCGGTGAACCGGACCGCTGCGATGTCGCGGAGGTCGCTCAGCACCGCCTCGGGGAGCTCGACCAGCGCATCGCACGGCTGTCGTCGATCCGGGACGGGCTCGCCTCCCAGCTCACCAACCGTTTCGGTGACCTCTTCGCACCGGCACCGGCACCGGCACCAGGTCCGGCGCCGGCGTCAGCACCGGCGTCCCGTCCCGGGAACTGCCCGGCGCCGGACGGGACGTGACCGTCCCGCTCGGGCCGGACAGGACGCCGGGCCCCGCCCGGCCTGGGAGCACCGGTCGGCACCTCCGGGTGCTGGGCGGTGCGGGCGGTGCCGGTCAGTGCTCCCGTCGCAAGGCGGCGCAGGGCGCTACCGGTCAGTGCTCCCGGTGCCGCCCGGTCGTTTCACCCGCCCGACGGACCGGTCACGCCGGATCAGGCCCCCGGTACCAGGGGCTCGTCCAACTCCAGCCGCGGCCAGTCCGCGAGGTCCCGCAGGAGCTGCCGGTCGTGCGTCGCGACGACCACGGCGGCGCTCGTGCCGCGGATCGCCTCGGTCAGTTCGTCGACCAGCGCCGACGACAGATGGTTGGTCGGCTCGTCGAGCAGGATCAGTCCGGGCCGCCCGGCCAGCGCCAGCGCCAGGTCGAGGCGCCGGCGCTGCCCCTGCGACATCCGCCCGACCGGCGTGCGCATCGCGTCGGCGTCCAGCAGACCCATCGCCCTGAGCGGGACGGCATCGGCGTCACGCAGTGTCCCGCGGGCCACCAACCGCCCCATATGAAGCCCGTGCACCTCGCGGGCGGTCGGTCCGGGTTCCTGCCCTGCGGTCTCCTGGGTCACCCGGACGACCCGTGCCCCCTCCGCCGTCCGGACATGGCCGGCCGTGGGCGTGAGCGAACCGGCCAGCACCGCGAGCAGCGTGGACTTCCCGGCACCGTTGGGTCCGGTGACGAGCAGTCGGTCGCCGCCGTCGAGGACGAGGTCGACCGGACCGGCCAGCCGGCCCTCGACCGCGACGCCGAACGCCCGTAGCTGCGGAGCGCCCGGCCGGACACCGGGGTCCGGCCAGCGGAGCGCCGCCGGTGGCTCCGGTACATCGATCCGGTGCGCCTCCAGGGCGTCCTGCTGCCGCTTCAGGGCCTGCACCACGCCCGGTGCCCGGGACTGACGCTGGTGCTTGCCGGTCCCCTTGTCCGGCCGCCAGCCGGTGGAGAGCCGGTCACGGGCCTTCGACACGGCGTCCTTCAGCCGCCGGTGCTCGGCCTGCTGCTCCTCGTGGTCCTGCTCCCAGCGGTCACGCTCACGGCGTCGGGCGTCCTGCCAGCTGTCGTAGCCGCCGGCGTACAGACGCGGCTTGCCGTCGCGGGCCGGGTCGAGGTCGAGGAAGCGGTTCGCGATGTCGCGCAGCAGCGCGCGGTCGTGGCTGACGACGGCGAGCCCGCCGTCGTGCTCGCGCAGCCTGCGGGTCAGGAAGTCCAGCCCGCCCGCGTCGAGATGGTTGGTCGGCTCGTCGAGCAGCAGGATGTCGTGCCGCGCGCCGAGCAGGCACGCGAGCCGGACCCGGTAGCGCTGCCCGACCGACAGTGTCGACAGGGGGCGGTCGCGGTCGGCGCAGGCACCGAGGGCTTCGAGTGCGACATCGACGCGGCGTTCGGCGTCCCACGCGTCGAGCCGGGTGGCGGCGTCGAGTGCGGACGCGTAGCGGTCGTCGGCCGAGGGGTCGCCCTCGGTCATGGCCCGGGTCGCCTCGTCCAGGGCGGTGAGGGCCGCGAGCGAGGCGGCCAGCGCCTCGGAGGTCAGGGTGCCGACGGTCTCGCCGTCCCGTGCGGACAGTTCCTGGCGCGCCAGACCGATCGTGCCGGCCCGGTGCACGGTGCCGTTGTCGGGCGTGAGCAGTCCGGCGAGGACGTGCAGCAGGGTCGTCTTGCCACGGCCGTTCTCGCCGACGACGGCGATCCGCGACCGGGCGGAGACGGTGACGGAGACGTCGGTCAGGACCCGCCGGGACCCGCGGGTGACGGTGACGCCCTCGGCGCGGAGGTGTGCGCTGCCGTCGGCCGGGACGGAGCGGGACATGGCTTCGGGGGTGGGAGTGAGGTTCAACGGAGGCTCCGCGACTCGCAGTGGGAGCCGGGCAGCGGGAAGTGGCCGCCCGGCGGGAACCGGGACGGCGAGCGCAGATTCGAAAGGGAGAAGGCGCCGCCGTCAGCGGGCGGAGCGGACCTTCTGCGACCAGATACCTCGTGCCATGACAATCATGCTAGCAGCGCGGCTTTCCCCGCTCCTCCGGTTTTCCGGCGTGCCCGTCGGGGCCCGGCGGGCGCGTACCGCGGGGTTGCGGGCGGCGGACGGGGCGGGCGGTGCCGTCGTCCGCGGTCACTCGGACGACGACCACGATGTGTGCCGGCTCCGCGACGCGTTCGGCTCTCAGCCGTCAGACGGACGCGGTCGTGGGTCGCCGGTGCGGCCAGGTCGGGCCACTACTTCCAGACATTCAGGTGGTAGGGCGGGTAGGGGTCACATCTGAACTCGGTGATGAGCCAGATGGCGACCAGGTGGTTACCGATCCTCTCGCAATGCTCGTAGGACTGGTGCGGACCGTACGAGACCCAGTGGGCGGCCCCCGCCGCGGAAGCCGGCGGTGCGGCCTGCGCGGCCGGAGCGGCCAGCAGCCCGGTGCCCACCAGGAACACGGCCACAGTTGCGGTGGAGAGCATTCTGCGTAGGGACATGGCGATACGCACTCCTTCTTCACCCGGAGTACCGGAGACGTCACTCCGGTGACTGGCCGAAGCTTCCCGTCAGGTCTCCCCCAGGACAACGGGTAGCGCACATTCCTGTTACCCCCCGATCGGCGGGGCTCCCGGAGGGGGTACCCGGGCCGCGTGGCGTGCGCTCCTCCTGCGTCGGCCGCGGAGGCCGACTGTCCGTGTCTTCGCCGAACCATGCCGAATGTGTCGATGGACGCCGACGGCCACCGGCCATGGGCCGGTGCCGCGCCGCCGGTGGGCCGGCGGTCAGGTCCGCCGGTCCGGGGCCACGTACTCCGTCGGGCTCATGTCGTAGAAGTCGCGGAAGGCGCGGGCGAAGCTGCTGGGGTCCTCGTATCCCACGCGCTGGGTGACCGAGACCACCGACGAGCCCGCGCGCAGCAGCCGGGCCGCGGCGTGCATACGGCTTCTGGTGCGCCACTGGCCGAACGTCAGTCCGGTCTCCGCGACGAAGGCCCGCTCCAGGCTGCGCCCGCTGGTCCGTACCGCGAGCGCCCAGTCGCGGATGCGCCGGTCGTCGCCCGGGTTGAACAGCAGGGCGCCCGCCACCGCGGCCGCTCCGGGGCTGGTGGGCAGCGGGAGGTCGTCGGAGGCCAGTGCCCGGCGTTCGAGGATGGACAGCACCTGCCGCTGGATGTTCGCGGAGGGGCGGATGATGGTGCTCTGGCTCTGGTGGAGGGCCAGGAAGTAGATCTTCTCGTCGTTGCGGATCGAGACGACCGTGATGTCGGTGAGCACGGTCGCGATCTCGTCCACCGAGATGGAGAGCGGGAACAGGACGGAGTTCGCCCGGACCTCCAGCGCGTGCCTGGTCCCCGCGGGCAGCCAGACGACCTCGCCCTCGGTGATCTCGACGGAGGTCTCCCCGCACTGTACGAGGGTGCTGCCCCTGATCTGCCAGAGCGCCATGTGTTCGTCGTCGTGGACCCGTTCGGGGATGTCGACGCCCGGTATGTGCAGCGGGAAGTCGAGTGACGAGAGGGCCGCGTGCGCTCCGGGGTCCCTTCGGCGTGGGGTCATCCGTCGGCTCCGATTGTCATCATCCGCATCGAAGTTGTCACTTTTCGCACTGGAGCCATCACATAGGTAAGGCTAACCATAGTTGGCAGCACATAGCGCCCTGCCGACCAGGTCATCAGACGGGTCCGGCCCGGGGCATCACCACCCGAGAGGTCCCATGCAAGCCTTGCGTACACCCCGAACCCGCGCGGCACGTCTGGCCGGAGCCGTCATCGCCGGGCTGATCCTGGTCACGGGCTGCGGCGCGGGTACCGGTGAACCCGCTGCCACGGGGACCTCGGCCGGTGCCTCCGCCGCTCTTCCCGCCGGGGAGGGCGTGACCGAGTACCCGCTGACCCTGCGGACCCCGTTCGGTGACACCCGGCTCGACCGGCGCCCCGAGCGGATCGCGGTGGTCACCGCGAACACCCTGGACACCGACGCGCTGGTCGCGCTGGGCGGGACACCGGTGTTCGCGCCGTCGACCGTCGACCGCAATCCCTGGCTCGACGCCGACGACATCGGGAAGATCGACAAGTTGTGGGACGCCGAGGCGGGTACGGAGGTGTCCGCCGAGGCGGTCGCCGCCGCGTCCCCGGACCTCATCGTCGCCCTCGCCGCCTACGAGACGTTCGACCAGGCACGGTTCGACAAGCTCAAGGCCATCGCCCCCGTGCTCCACGCGCCCGCGGGCGAGCTGACCTGGCAGGAACTCACGCGGAAGCTGGGCGACACCCTCGATCTGACCGCCGCGGCAAGGAGCGCCGTCGAAGCGGCGGAGAAGAGCGTGGCGAAGACCCGCGCCGACCACCCCGAGTTCAAGGGCAGGACCGCCACGCACGTCATCGTGTACGACGAGAAGTACGGTCCCTATTACGCCAGCTCCCCCGGCTCCGACACCGCGCTGCTCTTCGAGCAGCTGGGCTTCGTACTGCCCGCAGCCGCCAAGAAGTTCACCAAGGACGGCACGATCAGCGACGAGCTCGTCGGACTGATCGACGCGGACTTCCTGCTGCTCAGCACCTCCGGCGACCCCGGGTACTTCGTGGACGCGCCCCTGGTCGAGGCCGTGCCCGCGGTGGCCGACGGACGAGCGGTCGTCAACGCGCAGGACAAGAAGTCCGGCACCAACCACTTCGCGTGGGGACTGAATGTGCAGAGCGTGCTGAGCGTGCCGTGGCTGATCGACGAGCTCGCCGATCTGGGTGGAAAGGCGATCCGTTGAGGCACGCCGTGTCGGGAGGACGGTCGTCCATGGCCGCTCCTCCCCCGGACCCCGGCCCCGTCCCGGACCTGGCCACAGTCTTCGGCTCCGGCTCCGGCCCTTCGTTCCGTACCGGTCGTACCGGCCGCGCTTCATGTGCGGTGGTCGCGCGCGTATGACGACCGTTCATGAGCCCGCTCCTGGCTCCTCGGTACTCCGTCCCGACGAGGACCGCGCCGCGGCCCGGCGCGTCCCGGGTCTGGTGCTGTCGCTGTTCGTGCTGGTGGTGACGGTGTCGGCGAGTCTGGCCGTCGGTGCCAACGAGTTGTCCGCCGGACAGGTGTGGACGGGGTTCTGGCAGCGCGACGGGTCCCAGGAGTCGGTCATCGTGTGGGACCTGCGGGTGCCGCGTACGGTCGCCGGGGTCGCGGTGGGAGCGGCCCTTGGGGTGGCGGGCGCGTCGATCCAGGCGCTGACGCGCAATCCGCTGGCCGACTCCGGAATCCTCGGGGTGAACGCCGGTGCGGGCTTCGCCGTGACCCTCGGGGCGGGGTTCTTCGGGCTGTCCGGGATCACCGGTTACGTGTGGTTCGCGTTCGTGGGGGCGGCCGCCGCGACGGTGCTGGTGTATCTGATCGGTGCCGCTGGGCGGGGAACGGCTCCGCCGGTGACGCTCGTACTGGCCGGGGTCGCGCTGGGCGCGGTGCTGAACGGGTTCAGCACCTTCCTGACCCTGATCGACCCGGAGACCTTCCGTTCGGTCCGCGCCTGGGGGCTCGGGTCCATCGCCCGTACCAGTCTGGACGACACGGTCGCCGTCGCTCCGTTCCTCGTGGTCGGACTGCTGATCGCGCTGGTGGTCTCGGGATCGCTGAACTCGATGGCCCTCGGCGACGACCTCGCGGTGTCGCTGGGGGCGAAGGTGCTGCGCACCCGGGTCCTGGGTGTCCTCGCGGTGACCCTGCTGGCCGGTGGCGCGACGGCGCTGACCGGGGGGATCGCGTTCGTCGGGCTGATGGTGCCGCACGTGGTGCGGTGGTTCGTCGGACCGGACCAGCGGTGGATCACCGTCCACTGCGCGCTGGCCGGTCCGGTGCTGGTCCTCGCGGCGGACACGCTCGGGAGGGTGATCGCCCGTCCAGGGGAGATCGAGGTCGCCGTGCTCACCGCGGTGATCGGCGCGCCCGTGCTGATCGCGCTCGTACGGCGTCGGAAGGTGAGCGGACTGTGACCTCGGGAATCCCGGACGGCCCACCGGGCGTGGGGCGGCGCACCGAGGTGCGCGGGGCGGACGGCGTCGACTTCGGGTACGCGCTCCGCGTTGTCCGCGTCCCCTGGTTTTCCGCGCGGATGGGTGTGCGTACGGCGGCGGTGACCTTGGTGCTGTTCCTGGTGGCGCTGGCGTCGGCCGTGGTGTCGATCCGCTTCGGTGAGTACGCGCTGACGCTCGGGGAGGTCGTCGCCGCGCTCACCGGTTCCGGCACGGAGTTCCACCGGATGATCGTGGTGGAGTGGCGTCTGCCGGTGGTGGTGGCCGCGATCGTGTTCGGTGCGCTGCTGGGCATCGGTGGGGCGATCTTCCAGTCGCTGACCCGCAATCCGCTGGGCTCGCCGGATGTGATCGGTTTCGACGCCGGTTCCTACACCGCCGTGGTGCTGTCCCTCCTGGTGTTCGGCAACGGCGACTACTGGTCGCTCGCGGGCGCGGCGATCGGGGGCGGGCTGGCCACGGCGTTCCTGGTGTATGTGCTGGCCTACCGGCGCGGGGTGCAGGGGTTCCGGCTGATCGTCGTGGGCATCGGGGTGTCCGCGCTGCTCGGCTCGGTCAACGCCTGTCTGATCACCCGCGCGGACCTCACCGACGCGATGACCGTGGGCTTCTGGGGCGCCGGGTCCCTGACCCGCGTGTCGTGGAACAGCATGGTTCCCTCGCTGGCCGTCGCCGCGGTGATCGTGCTGGCGGCGGCCCTGCTCGCCCCGTCGCTGCGCCGTCTGGAGCTCGGTGACGACGCGGCAGTCGCCCACGGCACCAGGGTCACGGCCGTACGTCCGGCGTTGATGGTGGTGGGCGTGGCGACGACGGCGCTGGTGACCGCGGCGGCGGGGCCGATCGGCTTCGTCGCGCTGGTCGCCCCGCAACTGGCGCGGCGGCTGACCCGCTCGCCCGGGGTGGGTGTGCTCCCGGCGGCCGCGACGGGGGCGGCGCTGCTGGCGGCGGCGCACTTCCTCGCGGTGCTCGTCGCCGAGTTCCACCGGCCGGTCCCGGTCGGTCTGATCACCGTATGCCTGGGTGGTCTGTATCTGATCCGGCTGCTGATCCATGAATCCCGACGTACGTACGGCGTGTCCGGATGACCCCATCCGCAGAGCCCGCAGAGCCCGAGAAGTCCGAACAGAACGCGTGGATGGCCCTCATGTCCCATGAAGAACGAGACGACGGCCCCACCGCCGGGGCGACTGCCCCCGCACGGCTCGTCGTCGACGAGGCGACGATCGGATACGACAGGACCGTCATCTCCGAGCGGCTGTCGGTGGAGATACCCGACGGGTCGTTCACAGCGATCATCGGACCGAACGGCTGCGGCAAGTCCACCCTGCTGCGCGCCCTCGCCCGGGTGCTGGCCCCCGCGGCGGGACGGGTGCTGCTGGACGGGAAGGCGATCAGCGCCTACCGGTCCAAGGACATCGCCCGCCGGCTGGGGCTGCTGCCGCAGGTCTCCCTCGCGCCGGACGGGATCAGGGTCGCGGACCTCGTCGCCCGTGGCCGTGCCCCCCACCAGGGCCTTGTCCAGCACTGGCGCCCCCGCGACGAGGAGGCCGTGGCGGCGGCGATGCGGGCGACCCGGCTGACCGGGCTTTCCGGGCGTCCGGTGGACGAGCTGTCGGGTGGGCAGCGGCAGCGCGTGTGGGTGGCGATGCTGCTGGCGCAGCAGACGCCGATCCTGCTGCTGGACGAGCCGACCACGTTCCTGGACATCGCCCACCAGTACGAGCTGATGGAGCTGTTCCGTACCTTCCACGACCAGGGCAGGACGATCGTGGCGGTGCTCCACGACCTGAACCAGGCCGCCCGCTACGCCGATCATCTCGTCGTGATGCGCGACGGAGGCGTCGTCACCACGGGCAGCCCGGGTGACGTCGTCACGGCGGGGCTGGTCGAGGAGGTCTTCGGGTTGCGTTCCCTGGTCGTCGCCGACCCCGTCACCGGTACCCCGATGGTGGTGCCGCTCGATCCCCGGACGGCACCCGCCCCGCCGGACGGCGTCCGCGGACCCGGCGGTCCGGCCGAACCCGACGCGCCGGGCCGGGTTCCGTCCGGCGGCGCCTTCATGGCCGTCACCCACCGAGAGAAGTGAGAACCGTGGCACGCAGTCCGAGGTCCATCGAGGTCTTCCCCATCACCACCCGCACACTGGACGTCCTGCGGGTGACGGATGTGACGCCGGGGATGCGCCGGGTCACCCTGGGCGGTCCCGGACTGGCCGCCCACACCGCGGCGAACGGATTCCCGGTGGCGGCGTTCCGCTCGGAGGGGTTCGACGACGAGTTCAAGATCGTCCTCAAGCACCCCGACGCCCCGGTGGCCGTCGGACCGACGCAGGCGGACGGACTGCTGAACTGGCCCCGTGACGATCCCCATATGCTGATCCGCACGTACACCGTGCGCCGTTGGGACCCGGTGGCCGGGGAGCTGGACGTCGACTTCGTCCGGCACGGTGCCGGTCCGGCGACGAGCTGGGCGTACCGGGTGCGGCCGGGTGAGCGGGTGCGGATCGCCGGACCGAAGTCGTCGTCGGCTCCGCCCGAGGGGGCGGACTGGACGCTGGTGGCCGGTGACGAGACCGCGTTGCCCGCGATCGGCCGGTGGCTGGAGGAGTGGCCCGCGGGCGTCCGTGGCCAGGTGTTCGTCGAGGTCGAACGGCCCGAGCACCGGCAGGACCTCCCGGTCCCGGCCGGGGTGACGCTGACCTGGCTGAGCCGGGACGGTGCCGAACCGGGTACGACCACCCTGCTGTTCGACGCCGTGCGGAACGCTCCGTGGTGGGAGGGGACGGTGTTCGCGTGGGTCGCCGGGGAAACCCTCGGCCTCACCCCGATCCGGCGGTGGCTGAGGAACGAGAAGGAGCTGGCCAAGGAGCAGGTCGAGGTCACCGGGTACTGGCGCCGACGGCAGGCCGTGGTCCCCGGTGACGACACCGCGCCGCCCGGCTCCGGGGCGGGCGAGGACGGGGCGGAACGGTTCCACGGACTGACGGAGATCGTCCCGGCCTTCGCCGTCCGGGTCGCGGCGACCATCGGTCTCGCGGCGGCGTTCGACGGCCGGCCGCGCACCGCCGCCGAGCTCGCGTCGGCGACCGCCACCGACCCGGTGGGCCTGACCAGGCTGCTGCGCTTCCTCGCCTCGGTCGGCATGACCGAACAGCTCGACGACGGCCGTCACCGGCTCACCGATCTCGGCCGGGAGCTGGAGAACGAGTATCTGGCCGACGCGCTCCACCTCGACGGGGTGCACGCCCAGCGTGAGCTCGGGGGTGTCCTGTCGTTGCTGTCGGCGGTACGCACCGGCCGGGGCGACCACGCCCGGTGGTTCGGCGCCGAGCACGACCGGCGCGTCGCGGACGACCCCGTACTGCTCGCCGCCCGCACGGAGAGCGAGGCCGAGGACGCCGTGTACGTGGCGGGGGCGGTCGCCGCCGCCGCCGTGTTCTCGGAGCTGTCGACGGTGGTGGTGTCGGGTACGGCGTCGGGCAGTTTCGCCGCCGCGCTCGTCGCGGCCCACCCCGGGCTGCGCGCCACGATCGTGGCCGCTCCCTCGCAGATCGACGCGCTGCGCCGGATCCACCCGGCGCACGAGCGCGTGGCGCACGAGGCGGGCGGCCCGCTCGGGCCGCTTCCCGTGACCGCCGAGGCGGTGCTCCTGGCCGATGTGCTGCACACCCTCGCCGACAGCGACGCGGTCCATGTGCTGCGTCAGGCGGCGGCCGGTCTCGGTCCGGGCGGCCGGGTGCTGGTGTTCGGTGACGTCCTCGACGTCGAGGTGGCGGACGAGCACGACTACGAGGACGATCTGATCGACTTCGCCCTGCACGGTGGCGGAGCACGGGACCAGGACGCGCACCACGCGCTGTTCGCCGCGGCGGGCCTGCGGCTCGTGGAGCGCACCACCATCGGCTGGGGCTACACCCTGCATACCCTCACCCAGCGGGGCTGAGCCGGGGTGTCGACGCGGCGAGGTGCGGGAAGCGGACGGCGCTGGGGCCTGTTCGAAGCGGGCGCGGCGCCCCGGGGGCCGGGGCTCCGCGTCGATCCCGGGTGGTCGCCCGCGCGGTTGAGCGGGGCGGTGATCCGTTCCGCGTGGCCGTGGGTACTGCCCGGCGCGCTGCTGCTGGTGGTGTTCAACGTCGCCTCGATGCTGCTGCCGGTCGCGGTCGGACGGTTCGTCGACACGGTGATCACGCCCGCCGCGGCGGGGGCGGGGGCCGACGGGATCGGACCGGCGCTGACGGGCTGGTCGGCCGTGTTCGTCGCCCTGTACGCCGCGATCCATCTCGGCTACCGCTTCGGGGGGCGGCTGGGCTGGTTCGGGGTGCAGCGCGCGCAGTACGAGTTGTCCCAGGCCGTGCTCGGCCGGGTCCTCGACGAGCGCGGCATGGCCGGGAGCGTCCGGGCGCCGGGTGTGCTGCTGTCGTTGGCGACCGCAGATGTGCACCGCACCTGTCTGGTCCTCTATGTGACCGTCTATCCGCCCGGTGAGGCCGTCGGGCTGGTCGTCGCGGCCGGAGTCCTGTTCTGGGTGCACCCGGCCCTCGGCGTCGGGGTGACCGTGGCGCTGCCGGTGGTGCTGCTGCTCATGCACGCCGCCGCCCGTACGCTGCGGCGGCGGAGCGGGGCCGAGCAGGCGGGCCTGGCCGACGCCGCGGCGGCTGCCGCCGATCTGGTGGCGGGGTACCGGGTGATCCGGGGCCTGCACGCCCAGGACACCGCCGCCGCCCGCTACCGGGGCGTGAGCCGTGCGGCGTTGCGGGCGACGTTGGCGGCGCGTGCCGCGCGGGCCGGGTTCGACGCGGTGAGCGCGGCGACCGCGCACGCGTTCGCCGCCGTGGTCGTGATCGCCGCCGCGGTACCGGCCTTCGAGGGCCGGATCAGTCCTGGCCAACTGGTCACCGTCGCCGGGGTCGCGGTCACCCTGATCGGTCCGCTCGACAGTCTGGTGGGTGCGCTGGGCTCGTTCTGGGCGGTCTCGCAGGCCTCCGCCGCACGCGTCCTCGACCTGACGGCCACCCCGCCCCATCCCGCCGCCGCGGGCACGGCGGTGCCCGCCGGCCACTACGCGGGTCGGGCTCTCGGGTTCGAACGGCTGGGCCTGGCGGACGGGGTGACGCTCGACGCCGTCGTCCCCAGCGGCGGGTTCGTCGTGCTGGAGCTGCCGCAGTCCGCCCAGGCGGCGCTGTCCGGCTTCCTCACCCTTCGGGCGGTGCCGTCGTCGGGGCGGGTCACCTTCGCGGGCCGGGCGGTGCACGAGTACCGCCCGGCGCTGCTCCGGGAGCGGTTGCTCGTCGCCCCACGCGCCCCGGGGGTACTGGCCGGGACGGTGCTGGACAACGTCCGCGCGACCGGCGCCGCCCCGGCTGCGGCCGGTACGGCCCGGACCGCGCTGGCGGTCGCGGGGTTCGACGCCGCCGAACTGCCCGACGGGTACGACACCGTGCTCGGGGACGGCGGGCGGGAGCTGTCCGGCGGGCAGCGCCAGCGGATCGCCCTGGCCCGGTCGGTCGCCGCCGATCCCGAGGTACTGGTGCTGATCGAACCGACCACCTCGGTGGACGCCGTCACCGAGCACCGCGTCGCGACCCGGCTGCGGGAGCACCGGGCCGGGCGGACCACGCTCGTGCTGACCGCGGCCCCGGCCTTCCGCGCCGTCGCCGACCCGGTGGTCATGACCGATGAGGGGACGAGAGCCGATGCCTGAGACGGTGGCGGTGCCGCGGTTCGACGGCCGGTCGCTGCCGGTCGCCCCGGGCGGACAGGTCGCCGCGGAGCTGTGGGAGATGCTGCGGGGCCGCCGCCTCGCTCTCGCGGGCATCCTCGTCCTGTTCCTGGCCGAGGCGGCCACCTCCCTCGTCTTCCCGCTGGTCGTGGGCCGGTTGCTGGACGCCGTGATCGCCGCGGACGGGGCGGGCGTGCCGGGGTCGTTCTGGTGGCAGGTCGCCCTGCTGGCCGGAGCGGCGGTCGCGGCGGGGGCGCTGACCTGGGTCGCCGCCGGGGCGCTGGCGCGGCTCGCGGAGACGGTGATCGCGGAACTGCGTGAAGCCTTTGTCGCCGCCGCGCTGGGTCTCCCCCGCTCCGTGGTGGAGGCCGCGGGTGCCGGGGACGTGGTGACCCGGGCCGGTGACGACATCGCCGAGGTCTCGGGCACGCTGCCGGAGGTGCTGCCACGGCTGTGCGCCTCGGCGTTCACCATCGTGCTCGTGGGGGCGGGACTGGGCGCCCTCGACCCCTGGTACGTGCTCGGGTTCGCCGTCACCGTCCCGCTGTACGCCGTCACCGTGCGCTGGTACCTGCGGACCGCGCCGGAGGTCTACGCCGCCGAACGGGCCGCCCGCTCCACGCGCGGCCGGCATATCCTGGGCACCCTCGCCGAGTTGCCGACCGTCACCGCCCACCGCCTCGAACAGCGCCAGTCGGCGCAGGTCCGCGACGCCACCTGGCAGACCGTGCGGTGGGCCATGCGGACCCGGATCGTCCAGAACCGGCTGTTCGGGCGGCTGAACATCACCGAGGCGGTCGGGCTGGCCGCCGTCCTCGCCATCGGTGTGCGGCTCGCCCTCACCGGCGAGGCCACACCCGGTGAGGTGACCGCCGCCGCGCTGCTGTTCCTGCGCGCGGTCGCCCCGGTCGCCGCGCTGCTGTTCGTCATGGACGACGCCCAGTCGTGCCTCGCCGCGCTCGGACGACTCATCGGCGTGACCCGGCGGCCCGGCCCCCGGGCCGGGGAGGAGCCGACGCCACCGGCCGACAGGGAAGAGGGGCGAGGGACGGACACCGCCCGGCCCGGCGAGGCCCCACGCGGCGTCGGTGTGGCCGCGGTGGAGGCCGCTTGCCGTGATGCGGTCGCCGCGGTGGAGACCGTCGATGTGCGTTTCGCCTACCGGCGGGACAGCCCGGTGCTGTCCGGCGTCGGTCTGCGGATCGCCCGCGGTGAGGTGGTCGCCGTGGTCGGGGCGACGGGGTCCGGCAAGTCCACGCTCGCGTCGCTCGTCGCCGGTGTCCATGAACCCCTCGCGGGGAGCGTCGTCCGGGGCGTCCCGAGGACCGGGATCATGACCGTGACCCAGGAGACCCATGTCTTCGCCGGGACGCTCCGCGACAATCTCACGCTCACGGCCCCCGGCAGCGACGACGAGCGGATACTGCGCGCCCTCGCCGTGGTCGGCGCCACGGCCCTGGTGTCCACCCTGCCCGAGGGCCTGGACACCCCGGTCGGTCATGGCGGGCATCCGCTGACCGCCGCGCAGGCGCAACACACCGCGCTGGCACGGCTGGTGCTCGCCGAGGCGGAACTGGTCATCCTGGACGAGGCCACCGCGGACGCCGGTCTGCTGGAACGGGCCGCGGCAGCCGCTGTCCGGGGACGGGCGGCGTTGGTGATCGCCCATCGGCTCTCCCAGACCGCGACGGCCGATCGGATACTCGTGCTCGACGCCGGACGGGTGGTCGAGACCGGTACGCACGACGAACTCGTCGCCGCCGAAGGGACCTACGCGCGGCTGTGGCGGACCTGGAGCACCGGACGCCCCACCACCACGCCGTCGGCGGACGTGGACGGCCGGTGACGGCCGTCCACCCGGATCGCGCCCGTCCCGCGGAGCAGGGTCGTACGGGGGTCGGCGGGCGATCCCGGGGCACCCGGTGGTGCCCCGGCACCTCGGGGTCGGCGAAGCGCACGGCCCGTCGGGCCGTGCGCTCACCGTTCCACTACTCCGGCTGGTCGGAGCGGGTGAGGTCCTCGGCCAACCGCCAGTCTTCGCCGGTCCGTTCGAAGACGAAGAGATGGGACGACACATAGGGAACGGTCGCCTCCGGCTTCGTACCGGTCGGGGTGGTCGTGTACGGCGTCGTGAGCTGCTGGACCCACACCTTGGCGCGTTCGCCCCGCTTCTCCACCTGGTCGACCCGGGCTTCGGCCGCCGCTCCGCCCCAGTCCCTGCCCGCGGGCGCAGGGTGACTCCGCCAGGACGCCGTGCTGAGGTCGGCGTCGCGCTGGAAGATCCGCTGGGCGGCGCGTTCGAGCGAATCCCGCTCCGCCGCGTCGAGCCGGTCCTGGACCACCAGCGTCGCCGGTACCGCGGCGAGCACGATCGCTGCCGCCGACAAGACGAACCTGTGCTTCCTGATCATGGAGCCCCCACCCCTGGAATACGACGAGCGTTCGGGAACGATGTCCCGAAAACCCCCAAGTCAAACAGCGTATCGACCTGACAGGGCTTGATCAACGCTGAAGGTGAGCGCCTCGGAGGACAATTGGCCGGATCTCCTGTGGGCCATGGAACCCGGCCACCGGAACCCGGCCACCACGGTCGATGTCAGTGGTGGATGCGACGATCACTGCATGGTGATGTGCGAATACTTCTCGGCGGCCGACGACGACGTGGCCGTCCGTGTCCTTGACCAGCCCGACGGGCCCGACCCCGCGACCTTCGACGTGGTCCCGCTCAGGGGGATCGATCCGGTCGTCGTGCTGGCCCGTCTCGAAGCGATCCTGACCGGCTGCTCCTATGACGAGGCGACCCGGCGCCCCCGCTCGGGACAGCTGCTCTCGTCCCCCGAGTCGGAGAGCGCCTTCATCATGAGCGTGTCCGACACCCTTCAGGAGGCGTTGGCGTCGGCCACGCCCGCCGCCCTCGCGGAAGCCGCCGGGCCGTGGTCGGGCACCGAGGAACTCGAAGCGTCCGGATACACCTCCGAGGACGCGGGTCAGGCGCTGGCCCAGCTGGCGGGGCTGGCCGGTCGCGCAGGGTCGGACGGTCGTCGTATGTACTGCCGGTGGGCCCTGTGACGGGGTGACGGCGGCGAGGAGAGCGGGCGGTGCGCGTCTCAGCGGCCCGGGTCCACCGGTGTGAGGATCCCGAGCCGATCCTCGACGGCCTGCGCGGCGGCCAGACACAGGTCCTCCCGGAACGCCCGTCCGACGATCTGCACCCCGGACGGCAGCCCCTCGCTCACCCCGGTCGGCACTGCCACACCGGGCACGCCGACGAAGCTGGTCACGGTGCACAGCCGCATCGCCGTGCCGACCCGGTCCCGGCCCGCCCGGTCGCGGGATTCCAGACCCGGCTCGACGGGCGGCTCGGTGAACACCGGGCCGAGCAGCAGCGGGTACGCGTCGAGGAACTCGGCCCATGAGCGGCGGATGCCCATCCAGGTGCCCATCAGCTTCATGAACTCGTCCGCGCTCGCGGGCGGGGTCCGCTCCATCGCCATCCGGATGTAGCGGTCCCCGCCCTCGCCGAGCAGTGTGCGCACCACGGGCCAGGCCGGGGCGAACTCGGTCATGGTGATCCGGCCGTACACCTCCAGCGCCTCGTCCAGCCGTGGTACGTCCTCGATCTCACGTACGTCGTACCCGGCGTCACGGAGCGCGTCGGCCGCGGTCGCGACGGCCGCGCGGACAGTGGGGTGGACGCCGTGCCCGCCGGGGTCCGTCACGACCGCGACCTTCACGGGGCCGGGGAGCGGCTCGCCGTGGAGGGGCACCGGCACGGCCCGGGGGTCCCGCGGATCGGTCCCGGCCAGCACCTCGTACGCCAGCCGCAGATCGCCCACGCAGCGGGCCAGCGGTCCGTCGGTGACGAGCGCCTGGGAGGCCGGGCCGGGGTCGTCCGGACCGAGCACGCGGTGGTCGGCGGGAAAGCGGCCGGTGGACGGCTTCAGCGCGGCCACACCGCAGAACTGGGCCGGGATGCGCACCGATCCGCCGGAGTCGTTGCCGAGCCCGAGCGGCGCGAGCCCCGTGGCGACGGCGACCGCGTCACCTCCGCTGGAGCCGCCCGGGGTCCGGCCGCTGTCCCACGGATTGACCGTGTCGCCGTACAGCTCGCTGCGGGTGTGCATCCCCGCCAGGATCAGGGTGGGGATGTTGGTGTGCCCGATGGGGACGGCCCCGGCCGCCCGCAGACGTGCCACCGGGAGCGCGTCGGCCCGCGCCACCAGGTCCCGGAAGCGTTCGGCGCCGAACGTGGTCGGCACGCCCTCGACGGGGGTGCTCTCCTTCACCGTGAACGGCACACCCGCGAGCGGGCCCAGCGGCTCTCCCGCGGCGCGGCGGCGGTCCGTCCGGGCGGCGGCCTCGTACGCGCGCTCCGCGAGGAGCTGGGTGATCGCGTTCACCCGCGGATTGACCTCCGCGATGCGCTCCAGATGACTCCCGATCAGTTCGACCGCCGATATCTCCGCGCCGCGTACGGCCTCCGCCTGGGCGGTGGCCGACATCTTCCACAGGGCGTCCCGCATGCCCGTCCCCTCCTCGATCATGAACCGATGCGCTTGCATCGGAACCGTACTCCGGAATCGATACGGGCGCATCGAATAAAGTGGGCGGCGGAACCGAGCACCGAAGAGCGGGGAGGCACCGAACATGCCCAAGCAGGTGGATCACCTGGGCCGACGCCGGCTCATCGCCGAGGCCGTCTGCCACCTCGCGGACGAACACGGGCTGGAGGGTGTGACGCTGCGCGATGTGGCGGCGCGCGCCCAGGTGTCCATGGGCGCCGTCCAGCGGTGCTTCCGCACCAAGGAGGAGATGCTGGTGTTCGCCCTCGGGCACATCGGCGAGCGGATCACCGAGCGGGTACGGGCCCGTCTGGTCGGCAGCCCGGCCCAGTCGGCCGGCACCGCCCTGGGTCACGCGGCCGCCGAGGTCTCGCTGCTCCGCGGGGAACACCGCGCCGAGGCCAGGGTCTGGCTGGCCTTCGTCGCCCAGGCGGCGGTCAGCGAAGCGCTCGCCGAACCGCTGAGGGCGAACTACGTGGCAGTGGAGGAGATGTTCACCCGGCTCGTCGCGGAGGTCGCCGAGGACACCGGATCCGCCGGGCACCTCGATCCGGTACGCGCGGCCCGTACTCTCCTCGCCCTCGCGGACGGCCTCACCGCACATGTCCTCGTCGGCCACCTCACCGCCGAGGAAGCGCATGACATCCTGCACGCGCACCTGGTCGGTCTCTGGGAGCGGTCGGCCGTGCTGTCCCGGCCCGCGTCGGGCACCCCGGGCCGCCCAAGCGGACGCTGACCCACCGTCCGCGAGAAGTGGGGCCCGTGCGGCCCTCCCCCGCCGTCGTCAGAGCCCGCCGAGTCCCGCCGGACCGTCCGGCTGCCAGGCCGAGGGCTCGGAACGGCGCAGGACCCGGGCGAGACCGTCGGGCATCAGCGGACTCCGCGGGCCGTCGGAGGCCACGCCGTGGAGCGTCCGCGCGTGCGGCCCGTCCTCGCGGGGCGGGAGCGGCTGCTCCTCGATCGCGCGTCGACCCTCGGAGGTCGGGCCGTTGGGCAGGGGCCGCGTCCGCGCGAGGACGATCATCGCGAGGGCGCCGGGCGGCGCGGCCACGGCAGCGGCCAGACCGGCCTGGTCACTGCCCCGGACGTCCCAGACCATCAGGGCGGTCATGGCGAGGAACGCCGAGAAGAACGCGGCGAGGAGCAGGGCCCGCTCCCATGCCTCGATCCGGGCCAGCAGCCCGGGATGGGTGACCAGGCCGTCCCGGGCGAGGGAGTCACCGATCCGGCTGACCGGAGCGCTTCTCTTCGTCCGTCCCTCGACCCCGCGCGGCCGTTCGGGGCGTCCGGGGCGGCAGGCCGCCAGGGCCGCGGCCGCCACCGGGTCCGGGACATCGTGGTTCGCTCCGGTCCGGACGATCCGGCCGCGCCGGACCTCGATCAGGCCCGCGAGGTACAGGGCCGTCATAGCGGTCTGCGCCGTCCGCCGGCGCCCGCCGCACAGGAACGCGTACGCGTGGACCGGAACCGCTGTCCGCCGCTCGCGTTCCGCCACCGGGAACCGCCGCAGTCTTCTGCGGGCGCGCGAGCGGCCCAGCGCCGCGCCCACCAGGAGAATCCACGCGCCGACCGCAAGTCCGAGCCACATCGCCCCACCCCCGGGGTCGCATTGTCCTCCCGGCCGGGCGACCCGCCAAGGGCGCGGACGGACGGCCTGGCGGCCGGATCACGCAGGTCGGCAGGGTCGGGTGGGCCGGGTCCGGTGGGCCGGTCGGGTCGGCCGGGGCCGACAGGCCGGTCGGGTCGGCCGGGGCCGACAGGCCGGTCGGGTCGGCCGGGGCCGACAGGCCGTGCCCGACCGTCTGCTTGCCCGTCCGCCGGGGCGAGCTGCGGCCCGGCTCCGCAACGGCGCTTCGTCCTGCGGCCTCGCGGTCCCGCGTGATCCGGCCGTCGGGCGGTCCCGGCCGAGGTCGCGGCAGCGGGACGAACCCGCGGTGCCGTCCCGAGGCGTCCGGGCCGGGACGCAGGCAGGGCCCGCCCTCCCGGGCGGGCCCTGCGTGTCGTGCGGGGAGGGTCAGCGGCTGTGCAGGTAGCGCGCGTAGAACCCGGCGCCCTCGGCGTGCAGGTGGGCCTCGCTGCCCTGCGCGTAGGTGATGCCGTACGGGCCGCCGAGGTTGAGGAACTCGCCACTCGCGTGGGAGCCGTCGACCTGGAAGTAGCCTCCTCCGAGTTCCGCGGCCTCCACCTCGGGAGAGGAGGTGGCGGCAGCGGGTGCTGCCGCCATGAACCCGGCGACGGTGACGGTTGCCAGGGCGATCGCGACACGACGAATCATGTGTTTCTCTCCAGTCCGTGAAGCTGTTGGTGCTGTCGCTCCACCATGAACGCCGACGGACCCGAATCCGGTCCGGGCGCGCGTCCCCACGGATGCCGCCACCCGATCGCACCCCGGTGCTGATGCAGATGGAGCACGAGCGGACACCCTGGGGGCGGCTCTGACCACCGTGACCGGTACCGGGCGCGACGCACGGCGTTCGACGGACGTAAGGACGGGTCCGGCCACGGACCGGTGTCAGCGGGCGGCGGGGCGCGGTCGGAGCAGGGCGGCGGCGAGGGCCGCCGTGGCGGCCAGTGCCGCCGACGTGCACACGGCGACCGTGGTGAAGCCGTGGTCGTACGCGGCCCGGGCCGCGCCGAGCAACCGGCCGGCCTCCGGGGGTTCCAGCCTGCCCGCGAGCTCCTCGGCCGAGGAGAACGATTCCGTCAGGGCGTCGCGGTCCGTCCCGCTCAGGCCCGGGGTGTCGGGCATCGTGAGCCGGTAGCTCGCGGTCAGCAGGGTGCCGAGGACGGCGACACCGAGTCCGGCACCGAGCTCGAACGACGTCTCCTGGATGGCGGCGGCCTCGCCCGAACGGTCGGGATCGGCGGCGGACATGATGGAGTCCGCGCCCAGCGTCATCACGATCCCCGCCCCGTATCCGGCGGCCACCAGGGGCGCGACGAGCAGCGGATACGCTCCCGTGTCACCCACCAGCGCCATCAGCGCCATCGCCCCCGCGAAAAGGACGAGCGCGCCGGTGAGCGACCACCGGTTGCCCCAGCGGGCCGAGACCCGGGGGGCGGTCGTGGCGCCGACGGCGTTCGCGGCGGCGAGCGGTATCAGCGCGAGGCCCGCGGCGACCGGTGCGAAGCCGCCGACCTGCTGGAGCCACTGGGTGAGGAAGAACAGCAGCGCGACATAGCTGCCGAAGCAGCCGACGACGCACAACGTGGCGGTGACGAAGCGGCGGTCGGCGAACAGGGAGAGGTCCAGCAGCGGTTCGGCCGACCGGCGCTGACGGCGGACGAAGGCGTACAGCAGGGCCGCGCCGGTCACCGCCGCGAGGGCCGCCAACAGGTCGGGGCCCGCGTGCTCACCGCCGCGCTTGAGGGCGAACACCACGACGGTCAGCCCCGTGGCGGACAGCGCCACACCGGCGAGGTCCCAGGTGCGGGGCCGGGGGGTCCGTGACTCGGGGATGACGAGGAAGCCGACCACGAGGATCACCAGGGCGACCGGGACGTTGATCAGGAAGGCGGCTCCCCAGCCCCACCGCTCGGTGACCAGACCGCCGACCAGCGGGCCGATCGTCGCGCCCACGCTGTGCGCGGCCGTCCAGACGCCGATGGCGACGGCCCGCTCGCGTGCGTCGGTGAACACGACCCGGATGATCGCGACGGTCGACGCCATGATCATGGCGGCACCGGCGCCCAGGAGCATCCGCGCGGCGATCAGCTGAGGGGTGGATTCGGAGAGGCCCGCGGCGGCGGAGGCCAGCCCGAACAGCGCGAAGCCGGTGAGGACCATCCGTTTGCGCCCGATCCGGTCCCCCAGTGTCCCGCAGGTCACCAGGAGCGCGGCGAGGGTGAGCGAGTAGACGTCGATGATCCAGAGCAGCTCGGTGCTGCTGGGGCGCAGTTCCCTGCTCATGCTCGGGACCGCCGCGTGCAGCACGGTCAGGTCGATCCCGCAGAGCAACAGGCCGGCGGAGACCACGGCCAGCACCAGCCAGCGCCGTCCGGCGGTATCGGCGGTCGGCGGGGCGGAGGGTAAGGAGGACGTGCTGTTCGTCATGGCAGCACTATCGGTCACCCGGTATCGCCCGGGGAAGTACGGTCATTTTTGTGCCATAGTGCCAGTCTGTATACCAAGGGGGAACCGCTGATGCGGACCACGGTCGACGACACACCCGACTACTGCGCGGTCGAGATCGCGATGGAGGTGCTCGGCGGCCGCTGGAAGCTGGCCATCCTCAAACAGCTGCTGGTCGGCACGCTGCGGTTCAGCGAGCTCAAACGCGGTCTGCCGAGGATCACCGCGCGGATGCTCACCCGTCAGCTTCGGGAGATGGAGGCCGACGGGCTGGTCGGGCGGACGGTCCACCGTGAGGTCCCGCCCCGGGTCGACTACACATTGACCGGCACCGGCCGCAGCCTCGAATCCATCGCGGGGCAGCTCGACACCTGGGGCCGCTGGTACCTGGACACCCACGGCAGGCCGCCGGGTAAGCGGCGCCCGGTCCCCGAGGAACAGCCGTCGGCGTGAGCGACGGGGCGGGTGGAGACCCGTGGCCGCGGCCGTCCCGGATGTCCGGGAGCACTGGTGAAGGGCGTTCCGGCATGGCATTCTCCCGTTCTGCCCGTGCCGGGGGGCCGTCCCGGCCGGGCCCGCGGCACGGGGACACGGAACGGGTGAGGAGCACAGTGATGCCGGAGAGCGTCTCCGCCGCCGGTTCGGCGGACACCGTCTGGTCGGCCCGTCTGCACGAGCTGTGGCGGGCCGCGCAGGACATCGATGACGTGGCGCAGATGTCGCGCTATGTGTACGGGCTGATGCTCGCGGAGCCGGGGGTCGTGGCCGTCGCCGGTACCCGGTGGAACGGCCGCGCTCTCACGTACGTGCGTTCCGCCGTGCCCGGGCAGCCCACGCGGACGACCGTGGCGCCGCCCTCCGGCGGCGCCGTCGCGGGACCCGGCCGGGTATCGCCGCCACCGGGCGGTGCCGGTACGGCAGGCAGCTCTCTCACCGTGTGC
The DNA here is from genome assembly GCF_001905345.1 of Streptomyces uncialis. Taxonomy (GTDB): domain Bacteria; phylum Actinomycetota; class Actinomycetes; order Streptomycetales; family Streptomycetaceae; genus Streptomyces; species Streptomyces uncialis. The sequence goes on along the minus strand of NZ_LFBV01000007.1, from coordinate 299,755 downwards.
ACCCATGATCTGACGGTGTCCGGCGAGGACTTCGATCCCGAGCGGGCCGTGCTGGCCGGGGCAGGGGCCGGGTACGCGGTGGAGTGCAGATTCGGTCTGGGGGGTTCCGACTGGGCCGCGTTCTCCGTCGGCGTGGCCGACCGGGCCGCGGCGGACCCGGGGCTGGTGCTGCGGCTGAGCCAGCTGTCCGAGGTGCTGGTGGCGAGCAATCAGCGGATAGTCGAGTACCGCGCGCATGAGCGGCGGCAGACCGAGGACGCCTTCCTCGCGGAGGCGTCGCTCCAGATGGATTCGAGTCTGGACGTGCAGGAGACGCTGGGCCGGGTGGCCCGGCTGGCGGTGCCCGCGGTGGCGGAGGGCTGTGTGGTCCATCTCTTCCAGCCGGACGGGGCGCTCGTCCCGGTCGCCTCGGCCCATGTGGCCGCGGAGGCGCAGCCGTGGTTGTCGCGGGTGTCCGGCGACGATCCCTGGTTCGCCGAGTTCCTCCGGCTGGCGCTGGAGAAGCGCGAGAGTGTGGTGCAGGAGTGCGGGGCCTTCACGGAAGGGCCGTTCGGTCCGCGCGCCGAGGGGTTCGGCGGCCGGGTCCGGGCACTGAGCGTGAGCCCGTTGAGCGCGCGCGGCAAGGCGCTCGGGACGCTGACGTTCATCTATCACCGGCGCAGCGACGAGGTGGCGGGTCTGCGGGTCCTCGACGACCTGGCGCGCCGCGCCGCCCTGGCCATCGACACCACGACGGCCTATGAGCAGCGGCGCCGTCATGTGGAGCAGCTTCAGCACCATCTGCTGCCCGGGGCGCTGCCCGACTGGCCGGGGCTCGAACTCGGCGCGGCCTATCAGGTCGCCGACTCGTCGCTGGAGGTGGGCGGCGACTTCTACGACGCGGTGGTCCGTGCGGACGGCGGGCTCGCCCTGTTCGTCGGGGACGTGTGCGGGCGGGGTGCGGAGGCCGCCGCGCTGACGGGTCTGGCGCGGCACACCCTGCGGACCTTGCTGGAGGACGGGACCGCGCCCGCGCCGGCGTTGAAGCGGTTGAACGCGACTCTCGCGGCGCAGTCGGCGACGCGGTTCGTCACGGCGCTGGTGGCCGTTCTCACCCATGACGGCGACGGGTGTCTGATGGAGGTGGCGTCGGCGGGTCATCCGCGGCCGTTGGTCCAGCGGGCGGACGGGGGGACGGAGGATGTCGCGGTGGGCGGGATGCTGCTGGGTGTCGTCCCGGAGATCGTCGCGGAGCCGGTCGCGGTGCGGCTCGGCCCCGGGGATACGGTGGTGATGTTCACCGACGGTCTCACCGAGGCCCGTTCCGAGGAGGGTGTGATGTTCGAGGGTCTCCTGCCGGACGCCGTGCGTCGGTGCGGGCCGTCGTCGGGGGACATGGCCGAGCGGCTGATCGCGATGGCCTCGGACTTCCGCACCACGGGCGACGACGACATCGCCGTGCTGGTGGCGCATGTGAAGGGAACCCGGTGAACCCCGGGCCCGGCGCTCGTCGGATCGACCACGGCAGTGTCCTGGTGGTGGAGGACTCCCATGAGGACGCGGAGGCGATCGAGCGGGCGCTCTCGCGGACGCATCCCGAGCTGCGGCTGGAGTTCGCGGCGCGGGGCGACGGGGTGGTGCCGGACCTCGTCGCGCGGGACGAGCTGCCCGGTCTGATCCTGCTGGATCTGAACATGCCCGGGATCAGCGGGCACGCCCTGCTCGCGGCGATCCGGGCCCGGCGTGAGCTGGCGGAGGTGAGGGTCGTGGTGTTCACCTCGTCGACGGAGCCCGCGGAGGTCGAGGCGTGTTACGCGGCGGGCGCGGACACGTATGTGTACAAGCCGGTGAACTTCACACTGTTCCGGACGGTGCTCAAGGGCGCGGTCGACTACTGGCAGGCGTCCCGCTCCGGGGCGCCGGGCGCGAGTGGTGACGGGCCCAGTGTGAAGTAGAACGCGGTCCCCTCACCGGGTGCGCTCTCCAGCCACAGCCGTCCGCCGTGGCGCTCGACGACACGTTTGACGACGGCGAGTCCCACGCCGGTGCCGCCGCTGTGTTCGGTCGGACCGTGCAGACGGCGGAACAGGTCGAACACCTCGGCCTGCCGTTCCGGTGGGATCCCGATCCCGTTGTCCCGTACGACGACGGCCGTGGCGGTGGCGTTCGGGGCGCCGGGGGCCGACGGGTCCGGTTCCACGGCGATCTCCACCCAGCGGTCGGGGCCGTCCCCGGCGTACTTGGCTGCGTTGACCAGCAGATTGACGAGGACTTCGTGCAGCCGGTCGGCGTCGGCCCGCAGTCGGGGCAGCGGCCGGCGCACCACCCGTACCCCCTGTTCGGCCAGCCTCGGGCCCGCGACCTCCAGGGCGGAGTCGAGGACGGTGTCGAGGTCCAGTTCCGCGACGCGCAGCCCGGCGCGGCCGAGTCTGGCGTAGTCGAGGAGGGAGTTGAGGAGGCCGTCCATGCGGCCGGCGAGCCGTTGCATGGTGCGCAGCCGCCGCAGGGTTGTCGCGTCGAGGTCGGCGGCGGCGTCCTCGATCACGAAGGTCGCGGAGTTGGAGATGCCGCGCAGTGGTTCCTTGAGGTCGTGGGCGGCGGCGTGGGCGAAGGAGTCCAGGTCGTGGTTGGTCATCCGCAGCTGGTCGTTGAGCGCGCGCAGGGCGTCGGCGTGCCGGAGCACCAGGTCGGTGAGCAGCCGCCACAGTTCACGTGCCGTCGCGTGGTCGTGCGCGGTCCAGGGGAGGCTGCGTCCGCGGACCGTCGCGCGGAACACGGCCCCCGATCCCCGGGGGGTGAGGCGTTCGCCGCGGGGGCCGACCTGTACGGGTGCGGAGGGGTCGGCCGCCCAGCGGCGGGGCAGCGGGCGTTCGCGGCGGGACCAGGCGAGGAAGTCGCCGGAGGGGTTCAGCGGCACCATGAGCACTCCGGCGGTGCCGTCGTCCTCGGGTCGGGCCGTCCGGTACTCGGGGTGCTCCGCCAGTCGGTCCGTCGCCCGCAGGGAGCCGGGCCGGCTTCGGGCGGCCTGGTCGCCGAGGGCCTCGACGAGTGCGGCGGGGAGCCGGTCGCCGTCGGTGACGACCCGGCCGCCGCGCTTCAGGGTCAGGCCGTCGGCGCCGAGCAGGTCACGGACCGCTCCGCCGTGTTCGGCGAGCCGTTGCTCCAGTCCGCCGTCCAGGAGCGCGGCGACCTCGGCGGTGCGGCGCCCGGACCCGGCGAGGGCGTCGGCGCGCTCGCGTTCCCCTATCGCGGCGAGTTGCAGGGAGAACGCCGCGCCGAACATCTCGCAGGCGGACCGGGTCTCGGGGGCCATGCGCAGCGGACCGGCACCGTGGCAGGCGATCAGTCCCCACAGCCGTCCTTCCGTCAGGACGGACACCGACATCGAGGACCGGACGCCGATGTTGCGCAGGTATTCCAGATGGAATCCGGACACCGTGCGCAGGGCGGCCTGCGACAGATCGAGGGCGGTGCCGGTCGCCGCTCTCGTGGGCGGGTGCAGCCGGACGGTGGTGTCGTCGACGTCGCCGATCACCCGGATCCAGTTCTCCCGGTACAGGCGTCTGGCCTGCGGTGGGATGTCGGTGGCGGGGAACCACAGCCCCAGCCATGGCTCCCAGCCCTCGGTGACGTCCTCCGCGAGGACCTCACCGGGCCCGTCCTCGCCGTCGAAGCGGTAGGCGACGACCCGGTCGTAGCCGGTGAGGGCCCGGACCTCGCGGACCGCGATCCGGCAGCAGTCGGCGACCGTGGCGGCCGACCGCAGCCTGGCCAGTGCCCTGCGGACGCCCTGGTAGAAGCCGGAGAAGGTGAACTCCTCCCCGCCTTCCCTGGGCTCGAACTCCAGCACGAGCAGGCCGTCCCGGCGGTGCGCGGAGAGGTCGAAGTGCCCGCGGTGGGGGGCGGCGCCCGCGTGGACGGGGAGAGCGGCCGGCAGATGTTCGGCACCGTCGGTGGCCTCGACGGCCTCGGTCCAGTCGGTGGCGGCCAGGACCCGGGTGACCGGGGTGCCGACGAGGTCCTCGGCGTCGGTGCCGAGCACCTCGCGGGTGTTCTCGGCGGCCACCTCGACGAGTCCGGTGTCCGGGTCGACGGCGACCAGGGTGCCGTAGGACTGGATGCCACCGAGCAGGTGGATCGGTTCGCGGACGCATTCCGACAGGTCGAAGCCACCGGGCACCACCTGCTCGGCGGCCCGCGCCCGCTCGGAGAGCCAACCGTCCTCGACCACTGTTCCGCCTCTCACCGTGCGACCGGCACGGTGAGGGTCCGCGCCGCCGGGGTCATCCTGCCATCCGGGCGGCGGGGGTCCGAGGCGCCACCTCGGGGTCGGGCACCGCCGCCGGGCGGACGCTTGCCGGGGGCGCCGCCGGTCGGGCCAGGGAGGGACGCGCCGCTCCCGGCCCGGGAAGGGACCGCGGCTACGGGCGACCCCCTTCCAGCGGGTGGCGCCGCGGGCGAGGTTCCGCGACGTCCAGGGAAACGTCGGACGGACCTCGCCGGGCGCTACAGCGAGGGCCGCAACGCTCCCTGGGGGCGGGTGTACCGGCCCAGCCCCGCCGAGGGTGGTCTGGCGTTACGGCGTGCCGCCGCGACCGACCCCGGCGGCGGCAGCACCCACTTGTAGTTCGTGTTGCGAACTAATACAGTTCGCGACACGAACTACATCGTGTGACGAGGAGTGGGAACCATGGGTCGTACCGTCGTGGTCGTCGGCGGAGGTTACGGGGGGTCAGCGGTCGCGAAGGCGCTGGACGAGGAGACCGATGTGGTGCTCATCGAGCCGAGGGACGCCTTCGTCCATGCCGCCGGGGCCTTACGCGCACTGGTCCGACCGGACTGGGCGGACAACATCTTCTTTCCGTACGACGCGCTGCTCAAGCGCGGTACCGTCCTGCGCGAGCGGGCCGTGTCGGTGGACCCGGACGGGGTGACCCTCGCCTCCGGCGAGCGCGTCGGCGCCGACCATCTGGTCCTCGCCTCCGGCTCCGGGTACCCGTTCCCGGCCAAGACGGACACCGACTCAACCCGGGAGGCGCTGGCGCGGCTGCGGGCCACGCACCAGGAACTCGCGGGCGCCGGGCGGGTGCTGATCGAGGGGGCCGGTCCGGTCGGGCTGGAGCTGGCCGGGGAGATCAAGGCGGTCTGGCCGGACAAGCGGGTGACCGTCGTCGACCCGGGGGAACAGCTGGTGCCCGGCTTCGGATCGGGGATGCGCGCCGAACTGCGCCGTCAGCTCGGCGCGCTGGGTGTCGAACTGCGGCTCGGCACCACCCTCACGACCAGGCCGCCGACCGGGCCCGGCCTGGCGCGGAGCTTCACCGTCGGCACCTCCGGCGGCGAGCTCCAGGCCGACATCTGGTTCCGCTGCCACGGCGTGCGGATCGACACCGGGTACCTCGGTCCCGCGCTGGCCGGGGCGCGGACCTCACGGGGGCTGATCCGGGTGACGGAGTCGTTGCGCGTCGACGGCCACCGGCACGTCCACGCGATCGGCGACATCACCGATCTCGCCGAGGCGAAGATGGCCGCGCACGCGGTGCGGCACGCCGATGTCGTGGCGCGGAACATCCTCTCCCAGCTGCGGGGCGAAGAGCCCTCCGCCGTCTACCGGCCGTCACCGGTGGGCTCGATCCTGATCCCGCTGGGACCGGAACTCGGCACCGGCCAGGCGTCCTCGCCCGAAGGGGCGACGGTGCTGAGCACGGAGACGGTCGTCCGGTACAAGGGCGCGGACCTGGCCACGGGCCGGTTCGCGGAACTGTTCGGCACTGTCTGACCGGCGCTGTCCGGCCGGGTCCCGGCTCCCGGGCCGGTCCGGTGTCCGACCCGCCGGCCTGTCACCGGGCGCCCGGGAGCCGGAACGTACGGGCGGCGGCGCCGGGTACCGGCAACGCCAGGACGCGCCGCGACGCGCCGAGACGCGTCAGGACACGTGGACGTGCGCGGGCAGCGGGGGCGCTTCCTCCGTCGCCGGGAAGACGAGCGGAACCTTGTTGTCCCGCACGATCCGGGCGAGCAGTTCCGCGAGGCCGGTCCGTTCGGCGTCGGTGAGAGCGGCCGGAAGCGCCTCGATCCGCGAGGTGGTGCCTTCGTGGAACCGCTGGGCGACGTCCCGGCCCTCCTCCGTGAGGGCGACCAGGACGGCGCGCGCGTCGCCCTGGCACGGCTCCCGGCGCACCAGACCGCGCCGGGCGGTACGGTCCACCAGGCCCGTCAGGCTCGACTTCGCCAGCCCGAGGGTCGTACCCAGCTCGCTCATACCGTAGGGCCGCGCGATGAGCACGCACACGAGCTGGCCCTGCTGCGGGGTGAGCCCGAGAACGCGCGCCGACTCGGCGTACACGGCGTTCACCAGGAACGAGGAACGCACCAGAGCGGTCACGACACCCATCTGCTCACCCTCGGCTCTCATACGGCCAGGGTACGGCAGCAGAGGCGAACGCCACCCCTGCGAGCGGTGCGTGGACGGCTCCGGGGACGCCTGCGGCCCGGCTTCGCGACCGCGGGTTCCGCGCGGTCCGGCGGGAGGTGAGAATCGCGGTATGAAGATCACCGCACGCGCGCTCAACCGCGCCACACTGGCCCGGCAATCGCTGCTCGGCCGCGAATCGCTCGACGTCGTGGACGCGGTGCGACGGGTGGTCGCGCTCCAGGCACAGCAGCCGGCCGCCCCGTACATCGCCCTGTGGAACAGGCTGAGCGGCTTCGATCCCACGGACCTCGACGCGGCCTTCGCCGGGCACCGGACGGTCAAGGCGACACTGATGCGGCTCACCCTGCACGCGGTCGACGCGGCGGACTACGCGTCGTTCCGCGCGGCGATGGAACCGGCGCTGCGCGGCTCACGGCTCGGTGACGTGCTCTTCCGGGCGTCCGGGCTCACCGCCGTGGAGACGGACGCGCTGGTCGCGCATCTGCTGGAGCACGCCGACCGGCCGCGGACCGCCGCCGAACTCGGCGGCCTCATAGCGAAGCGGATGGGCGCGCCGATGGATTCCGGGGCCCTGCGGATGCTCCGGGCGTGCGCACCGCTGTGGCACTCCCCCACGGGCGGGCCGTGGTCGTTCGGGACCCGGCCGTCGTACATCGCGGCGGTCGCACGGCCGGGGGCCGCGGACCCCGATGCCGCCGCGGCGGGTCTGCGGACCTTGATCCACCGGTATCTGGAGGGCTTCGGTCCCGCGTCGGTCGCGGACATGGCGCAGTTCGCGGTACTCCCGCGGACCCGGGTCAGAGGGGCGGTGGAGTCGCTCGCCGACGAGCTGGAGCGGCTGGAGGGGCCGGACGGCACGGTCCTGTACGACGTCCGTGGCGCGCTCCGCCCGGACGAGGACGTTCCGGCGCCGCCCAGGCTGATGGCGATGTGGGACAGCGTGCTGCTGGCCTACGCGGACCGGGCGCGGGTCATCCCGCCCGCCTACCGCAGGCAGGTGATCCGGGTGAACGGTGATGTGCTGCCGACGCTGCTGGTCGACGGTCATGTCGCGGGCGTCTGGCGCGCGGTGGGCGACGGGATCGAGGCGACGGCCTTCCATGCCCTGCCGGACCGGGTCTGGGAGGAACTGGGCGCGGAGGCCGGGTCGCTGGTCGCCTTCCTCGCCGCCCGTGACCCGAGGGCCTTCGGACGGTACGACCACTGGTGGGCCAAGGGGATTCCCGGCGCCGATGTACGGGTACTGCCCGGCGGTTGAGGGACGGGGCGGAGGGCGTCGAACGGGGAAAGGCGCGGACGAGGGGCCGGGTGTTCTTCGGTGGGATGTGCGGCCCCCGCCTTCGGCCGGTGGCCAAAGCGCGCGTAGGGGGCGGGGAAGCGGCCCCGGGAGGTCCGGCCGGATCGCGCTGGTGGGCGGGGTGTTCAGGATGTGATCACCCCGTATCGCGTTAGAGCGCCGTTCAGTACTCTCAACGGCTGTCGCCCGACGCATAGTTGGGCGACTCCCCGTCCCCCTTGTCCGGGAGAGGCAGCGCCATGAGAAGAATCCCCCACAGACGGTCGCGTTCCCTCGCGGCCTGCGCGCTCACACTGGCACTCGGTGGTGCGCTCGCCGCGGTCCCCGCGGCCGCGAACGCCGCCGACGGCCCGCTCGCCGTCCAGTACCGCACCAGCTCGTCCGGGAACGCCGCCTCACAGGCCGCTCCCTGGCTGAAGGTCCGCAACACCGGGGCCGCCCCGGTGGCCCTCAGCACGGTGAAGCTGCGCTACTACTTCAAGGCCGACTCGGCGAGCGCCGTGTACCGCTACTCCTGCGACTGGGCCGTCAAGGGCTGCGCCAACGTCACGGGGACGTTCGGTACGCTCGCCACCCCCACGGCGACCGCGGACCGCTATCTGGAGATCGGGTTCACCGCCGCCGCGGGTTCCCTCGCGCCGGGCGCCGACTCGGGTGACATACAGGTGCGTTTCCACCGTTCCGACTGGCAGCAGCTCGTCCAGAGCGACGACCACTCCTTCGGCGCCGGGCAGAGCGCGTACGGCGACTGGACGAAGGTCACCGCGCGGGTGTCCGGCACGGTCGTGTGGGGGACGGAGCCCGGCGGTCCGGTGGTCCCGCCGCCCGGTCCGGTGCTGTTCGACGATTTCGACTACACGGCGCACAGCGATCCGCGGCTCGCGGCCAACGGCTGGTTCCTGCGGACGTACTCGGGCGGTCCCGGTGTCCCCGGCGCCACCTGGTCCCCGCAGAACATCAGCTTCGCCGCGGCGGACGGCAACTCCGTCATGAAGCTGGAGACCTCCACCTCGGGGACCGCGGCGAGCACCCGGCAGACCGAGATCGCCACCTCGGCGATGAAGTTCAGGAAGGGCACGTACGCGGCGCGGGTCAAGTTCAGCGACGCGCCGGCGCAGGGACCCGACGGCGACCACGTCGTGCAGACGTTCTTCGCCATCAACGACCTCAAGGCGCCGATGGCCGACGACTACGCCGAGTACGACTTCGAGTACCTGCCCAACGGCGGCTGGGGCGAGACGTCGAACATCTTCTACACCACCTCGTGGGAGACGTACGACCCGAACACCGGGCAGGCCGTCAACCAGCACACGGTGGCCCGCAGCAGTCACGGCGGCTGGCGGGACCTCGTCGTCACCATCGACGACAACGACATCCGGTACTACGTCGACGGCACGCTGTTCAGCACGCACGGCGCCGCGTATCTCCCCGAGCGCCCGATGGTGATCGCCTTCAACCAGTGGCTGACGGACCTCACCGGTCAGACCTCCACCACGCCGCGTACCTATGAGCAGCAGGTCGACTATGTGCTGCACGTCAAGGACCAGGTGCTGACCCCGGCCCAGGTCGCGGCGAAGGTGGGCGCGTACCGGACGGCGGGCCGGACGTTCGAGGACACCGTGACCCCGTGAGCGCCGGGCGGGCGTGAACGGCCGGACGGCCGGTCACCGGCGGGCGCGCGGGGCGCCTGCGGTGACCGGCCGCCGGTGTGACGGGTGGTGCGGGATCAGCGCACGTCGACCCGGTCGCTGGAGCTGGTGACGCCCAGCCGCGACGGGGTGGCCTTGAACTCGGCCTTCCAGGTGCCGTCCTTCTTGGCGGTGAAGCCCTTGGAGAACACGCCGCCGCTGTTGGTGCGCGCGGTGGACTGCTTGGTCCAGCTCCGGGCGCCGTCGGCCTTGAACAGGATGTCCACGGACGCGTTCGCGGTGTTCTTCCAGGTGCCGTCCAGGCTGCGCAGGGTGCCCTTGACGGTGATGGTGCGGCCCTTGCGGACCGGTTCCGGGCTCGCGTTGAAGCCGGAGACGGCGGTGCGCAGCTTGACGTCCACGTTGTCGCTGGAGCTGGTGGCCGCGGCGCGGTCGGCGGTCCCGGCGTAGCGGGCGCGCCAGAGGCCGTCCTTGGTGACGGTGACCGACGCCGAGACGGCGCCCGCGCTGCTGGTGGTGGTCGTGGCCGCGCGGCTCCAGGTGCGGCTGCCGGCGGGCAGGGTCTCGATCACGACGGCGGTACGGGCCAGCGGGCGCCAGGTGTTGTCCGTCGAACCGGCGGTCTGGAGGGTGCCGGTCACCGTCAGCTTGCCGCCCTTGCCGACCGGCTCGGGACCGGCGTTGAGGGAGGTGATCCGGGTGGGGATCGCGGTGACGGTGAGGGTCGCGGCGGAGGTGGCCGTCTCACCGACGGCGTTGACGAACACGGCGCGGTAGCGGTGGGTGCTCTGGGCCGCGGTGGCCTTCACCGACAGGGTGGTGGAGGTGGCATCCGCGACGGTCTTCCAGGTCGCGCCCCGGTCGGTGCTGCGCTCCCAGCGGACCGAGTCGGAGCCGGTGGCCGCGGCGGTGAAGACGGCGTTGGCGCCCGAGCGGACGGTGGCGGACCTGGGCTGGGTGGTCACCGCGGCGGCGGAGCCGAACTGGAGCGGCTGGGCGACGTCCTGGGCGCGCGAGGGCATCCAGGTGCGGTCGGCGCCGTCGTGCGAGTTGAAGGTGGCGACGAAGCACGCGGTGACGCGGCAGTCCACGGGGGGCGGCGGAACGGCGCCGGCCGGGGTGAACTTCTCGGTGAGCTTCAGGGTCGAGGTGAAGGTGCCGTCGGCGCCGACCTGGCGGATGTAGGCGGCGTTGCCGAAGACGCCGGGGTAGGTGTCGCCGGGCAGGGCGACGGTCTGCGCGAGGTACACGCCGCGGCCGGGCCGGTAGCCCTTGCCGGTGACCGTGACCTCGGTCTCGGCGCCGAGGCCCTTCACCTGGCTGACCGTCAGGGTCGGGACGCTGACCTTGCCGCTGACCGCGAGGGGCTCCAGCGCGGAGCCGGCCGGGTACATGGGGGCGCCCCGGTAGGCGAAGATCTGCGAGCCCTCTTCGGTGAGGGTGCTCGTGATGCCGGTCCAGTCGATCGTGTCGCCGTCCAGGGCGCCGGCGGACGCCGTCAGCTTGGCGAACGGCACATCGGCGGTGGTGACGGGGGCCTCACCGGCCACGAGGTCGGTGGTGACGTTCATGTAGAGCGTGCCCTCGCCGTCCTTGAGGACGATCCGGGGGCTGGCGAGGGTGATCGCGGTGATGCCGTGGTCGGGCACCGCGTAGGTCACCGAGCCGCCGAAGCGCACATCGGCGTCGCGCCCGGCGGGGTCCACCGAGCCGTGCTTGACGGGGTAGCCGATCAGACCGCCGGTCCCCTGGGTGGCACCGTCGGCGACGTTGACCGAGCCGCGCATCGCGAGGACGTAGTTGACCCAGGACGTCTTGAAGGCCCAGGCGGACTGTCCGGTGAGCAGGATGGGGGAGGACGCGGACGTGCTCCCTTCCTGTACCGCGGCAGCGGCGGCGGGTGCGGCGGTGACGACGCCCGGGGCGGCGGAGGCGGGAACGGCGAGGACACCGGTGCCCACCGACACGACGGTCAGTGCGGCGAGGGCGGCCAGACGGCGACTGCGGGGCATGGACATGCGCTGCATGTCTCCTTCGGGGAGGGAGCACGGCACGCCGATGGGCGGAGCCGTGCCCTGGTTTTCGGACACAGATAAGGGGGGAAGACCGGCTTCTCGGAGTGGGGGACCCGAAGTCGACTCCGATGATATTAGGTGAGCCTTACCTAAAATGTCACCATGGGTGCCGAACGGTCCTCCGCCGCTTCCTGCGCGCGGCCCCTCCCGAGCCACTCCCCCGGGCGCCCCCGCCGGACGGATTCGATGTCCGCCGACCGCCGGTGTCCGGCGCTCCATGACGGTTCCCTGGTTCTCGTAACCACTGACGAGCAAGGGGATTTCCATGACGACGAGGGTTCTGGTGACCGGGGGCAGCCGGGGGATCGGCGCGGCGGTGGCGCTGCGGCTGGCCCGGGAGGGCGCCGATGTCGCGTTCACCTATGTCCGGGACGAGGACGCGGCGGCGAAGGTCGCCGCCGGGATCGGGGCGGCCGGGCGGCGCGGGATCGCGCTGCGCGCGGACGCGGCCGACGCGGACGCGGGCTCGGTCGTGGACCGGGCCGCAGATGCCTTGGGCGGGCTGGACGTCCTGGTGAACAACGCGGGTGCGGGTCTGATCGCGCCGCTGGAGTCGTTGACGCCGGCGGATGTGGACCGGGTGCTGGCCGTGAACGTGCGGGCGGTCTTCCTCACCTCGCAGGCGGCCGCCGCGCGGATGGAACGCGGTGGGCGCCTCATCGCCATCGGCAGTTGCATGACCCAGCGGGTGCCCGGTCCGGGCGGGACGCTGTACGCGATGAGCAAGTCGGCGCTGATCGGACTCACCAAGGCGCTCGCGCGGGAGTTGGGGCCGCGCGGGATCACCGCCAATGTGGTCCACCCGGGTCCGGTGGACACCGACATGAATCCGGCGGACGGTCCGTACGCGGCGGCTCAGCGGGCGTTCACGGCGCTCGGCCGTCACGGCCGTCCGGAGGAGGTGGCGTCGATGGTGGCCTGTCTGGCCGGGGCGGACGCGTCGTTCGTGACGGGCGCGGAGTTCTCGGTGGACGGCGGCCACGCGGCCTGACCGGCCCGGCCCCGGAGCGGCGCCGCACCCGCGTGTGCCGCCCCGGTACGCCGTCCGGGAGCGCCCGCGCCCGCGCCCGTGCTCCGCGTGGAGCGCGCAAGGTCCCGGGCCCGTGCGGGGCGCACCCTCGTGATCCCCCGTTCAGCGCCGGAAACTGTACTGGGTGAGACGGCTGCGCGCCTCACTCTCGGTCAGTCCGAGGGCCTTTCCGATCGTCTCCCACGACAGGTCGTCCGCCTGGGCGCCGTGGGCGGCGTCCCGGCCGACCCGCCGGGTGGTGCGTTCCAGCGCGGCCACCGCGCGCAGCGCCGCCAGCGGGGCCTCCGCGCACAGGGCGTGCAACTGCTCCTCCACCGCGTCCAGCAGTTCCTCCAGCACGACGGGCAGCGGCACCGAGCGCGACTCGACCTCGTCGATGTGCCGGGACCAGTCGTCGTAGGCGCCCGACGAGTCGAGGTCCGGGTCCCGGCCCGGCTGCCGGGGCAGTACGACGGGGTAGTCACCGGCGCCCCGCCAGCCGCAGGAGCAGCGGCCCCGAACCCGTGCGGCGCGCGGTCTGCCGTACCGGCCGTCGTAGACCCACCACTCGGTGGTCTCCTGGACATGGGAACCGCTGCCCATGTCGATGTACACGGGCCCCGGCTCGGTGCCGTCCGCCAGCACCACACCCACTCTGCCCTCGTGGGACGACCCGAACTCCTCGGTCTGCCACCCCATCAGCGTTCCCCCTGTCTCGGTCCGGGTTCTCCCGGGTTCGACCGGACTCGGCCGGCCCCGCCCCCGGGCGCCGCACCGCGCGGCGGTTCCCGGACACGGGTCCTTGTCCCGAGCATGCCCGAGGGCAGGGGGCGGGCGGCGGGAAAACGTCCGTACCGGTCCGAATCCCGGCGCGTGGCTGGGAAACGTGCCTGGCGCACGGGGTTCGGCGCGGGCGCGCACGACGGTGAACGCGCCCTCTCACACCGTCTGTTCGGCGGGGACCGGGGCCGGGGGGACGGATTCGCCGGTGCGGGACGCGGCGGTGCGCCAGCAGTCGGTGACCGCGCGCCGGACCAGCGTCAGGGCCTCGTCGCGGTCGGCGGGGAGCTGGAACGGCGCGCCGACGTGGACGTGCAGGGCGGGGCGGCGCAGCGGGGCGGTGAGCAGACCGGCGAGTTGCTTGGCCCCGCCACCGGAGGCCAGACGGCGTGATCCGGCCTGGCCGAGGGGGACGACGGGGGCGCCGGTGGCGGTGGCGAGGCGCCACACCCCGCTGCGGAAGGGGCCGGGGGCCGTCTCCCGCGGGTCGCGGCGGACCGGAAGGCCGCCTTCCGGGTAGAGGAGGACGATCCCTCCGGCGGCGAGGGCCGCGGCGGCCCCGTCGAGGGCCTCGGCGGCGCGGGGGCCGCCTCGGTGGACGGGGACGAAGCCCTCGCGGGTGAGTGCGGCGCCCAGCAGCGGTATGCGCCAGAGTCCGGCCGTGGCGAGGACGGTGGGCCGGACCCCGAGGCGGTGGAGCGCGGCGAGGACGACCGCCGGGTCGCTGAGGGAGGTGTGGTTGGCGACGATGACGCTGCCCGGCCGGGGTGCGGTGCCGGTGTCGGTCGTGACCGTCAGGCTCCCCAGCGCGGGGACCACTGCACCGGCGATTCGGCTGAGCATGAGCGGGGCCTCCCTGATCGTGTGTGCCCTCATCGTCCCGGGGGAGGCCGCCGGGTCGCCTGAGTACCGCTACTCACTTCGGTACGGGTGCGACCGGGGAGGTACGGACGGGGCCGGCGAGGTAGGGACGGGGCCCAGGTCAGCTCGTCGCCGCCGCCTCATGGCGCCGGGCGACGCGGCGTTCGGCCGCCTCGATGTCCAGGCGGCCCGCCGGATCGCCGCCCCTGGCCTGTACCGCGGAGCGGACGAGCGCCAGATAGAACAGGGCCGGGGCGCACGGCGTCCAGGACTCCTCGGGGTGGTCGAGGAGGAACGAGAGGACCGAGTCGGGGTCGTCGGGGACGAACGCGAAGTCGTCGTGCTCCCACTTGTCCTCGACGCCGCGGGACCACCGGGCGCGCAGCGCCCGCTCGTCCAGGTCGCCGAGGACGGCGCCGAAGAACGCTGCCCACTGGTTGTTGCGCAGGTCCAGGCCGAAGCCGAGCAGTTCGAGGTCGACCCGGTCGGATTCCTGGACGGCCAGTTCCTCGCGCAGCGCGCGGCGGGCGACGGCGTGCAGGCTGATGTGTCCGTCGGGGGCGATGTCGTGGTTGGCGGCCATGCCCTCGTTGGCGGAGGAGTTCCAGCGGGACCGGTTGGGGCCCACGACCCGTGCGCTGCGGTGCGAGAAGAGCATCTTGCGGTCGGGGCCGGTACGCACCGCCACGTTCACCCCGAAGCTGCAGAACATGTAGGGCGGTGCGTCCACGGGGTCCTGGCTCTCCAGGTACTGCTCGCGCAGGGTGAGTCCGTTGCGCTGGACGCGGTCGAGGTTGATGGAGGTGGTGAGGAAGTCGTAGTAGTCGGCGTCGCGCAGGGTGAGGGTGGCGACCGGCGCCTCCTCGGAGTCGGTGCGGGTGATGACCAGCCGGTCGACGGCGAAACGGGGGTTGTTCCAGCGGTGCGGGCGGCCCGCCGCCTCCTCGCGCCGCTCGTGGTCCTCGATGGCCTGCCGCCATCCCGCGATCTCCTCGGGGAACCCGACCCGTTCGGGGATGTACTGGACGCGTACGTCCTCCTCGGCGATCGGCCTGGTGCCGTCCCCTTCGAAGACATGGCAGTCGGTCTGGCGTCCGAGCAGTGTGAACCGGTCCCGCTGAGCCATCGAAATCCCCTCGTCCGCCCGTCAGTTGGTGAGAGTATGACGCGACTTCGGATGACGGGTCGACGGGGGTGGGGCCGGTGTCGGGGGACACGGGAAGAGGAACGCACCGCGGCGCGGGGCTGGTCGCGACGGTCGCCGTCGCGGAGTACGCGGAGCCCGCGCGGCCGGGGGGCCGTACGGTGCTGTCCCATGTGGAGGGTGTCCGCGAGCGGTTCGCGGACCTCGCGCGGGACCGGCTGGGGTTCGGCCGGCGGATGCGGCTCGACGGCACGGGGACGACCCGGGAGGCGCTGTGGGCGGGGCTCGACGCGTTCCGCGCGGACGGGGCGCGGCGCAAGATCCTCTACTGGACGGGGCACGGGGTGGACCGGGGCGACTCGGGCTACTACCTGGCGTGCCGTGACACCTGGGCGTCCGGGGCGTTCGACGCGGAGCACGCGGTCTCGGTCACGGAGCTGGTGGACCGGCTCCTGGACGCGGCGGAGGAGGCCGACACCCTGCTGGTCGTCGACGCGTGTTCGGCACACGGGCATCTGCCGCGGGCCCTGGAGGCGGCGCTGAGCAAGGAGCGGTCGCGGGTGCGCCGGGCCTACCGCGAGCGGACCCGGGGGTTCGTGGTGGTGGGGACGTCCGGGGTGGGGCGGGTCGTGCCCGAGGGGCGCTGGGTGGAGTGGCTGGAGCAGGTTCTCGGCGACCCGGGGCTGCGGATGCGCGACGAGGCCCGGCCGCTGGACCCGTCGGCGCTGTATCTGCCGGTGGAGTACCTGCTGGAGGGGCTCGACGCGACGGCCGCCGCGTCGGGGCTGGACGAGCCGGAGGAACGTCCGGGCAGTGTCGAGGTCCGTTCGCTGCCGAACAGTTTTCTGCGCAATCCGTACTACGCCGAGGCGGGCGAGGTACGCGGTACGGCGCTGCTGACGGCCGACGACCCGTACCCCTGGCTGAGGGCGGAGCACTTCGGGCTGGAGGACGGCGGGGAGCTGGAGCGGTCGTTCACCGGGCGGCACGGGCCGCTGAGCCGGGTGGTGCGCTGGCTGGAGACATGCCGTCAGGGGCTGCTCGCGGTGACGGGACCGGCGGGGTGCGGGAAGACGGCGTTGCTGGGACGGCTCGCGCTGATGTCGGTACCGAGGAAGTGCGACCGGCTCGATCCGCCGCCGCCCTGGCAGATCCGGCCCCGGCCGGGGAGCGTCCACGCGCTGATGTCGTGCCGGGGGCAGTCGCTGAGCACCCTGACCCGGGCCGTGTGGAAGGTGCTGGGCGCGTTCGAGGGGATGCCCCGAGTGCCCGCCGGGGCCGTCACCTGCGAGCAGTTGCTGTCCGCCACGGCGGTACTGGTGGGCCGGGCCGGGGCGCTGAACCTCGTCTTCGACGCGCTGGACGAGGCCCTGCCCGAGCAGAGCCATGAGATCGCGCGCCATCTGCTGAACCCGCTGGCACGGACGGCGGGGGTCAAGGTCGTCGTGGGGACCCGTCCCCAGCCGCGTCAGCAGAGCGCGTACCGGGAGCCGGACGAGAGCCTGCTGGAGACCCTGGACCGCACCGCGCACCCACTGGTGCTGGACGAGGACGAGGGCACCGAGCGGGACATCGCCGACATGGTCGAGGCGGTGCTGGCGCGGCCCGGTTCGCCGTACGCGGCGCCGGGCGCTCAGGCCGAGCGGGCCGCCGCCGCGGTCCGGGTGGCGGAGGAGAGCGGACGGCTGTTCCTGATCGCGCGGCTGTTCGCCGCCGAGCTGGCGCGCCGCGCGGAGCGGGTCCCGGAGGACCGGCTGGCGGCGCACATCCGCGCGGGCGGGGCGGGGCTGCGGGACCGGCTGGCCCAGGAGGTCGCCCAGTTGGGCGCGCGGGGTGTGGTGCGGGTCGCGGAGTTCGTCCGGCCGCTGGCACTCGTGCAGGGCCGGGGGCTGTCGCTGTCCGGGAAGCCGGACCGGGAGCTGTGGCTGCGGGCGGCGAACGCGCTGCGGGACGACGGTACCCCCGAACTGGCTCCGGACGAGCTGCGGTCGGCGGTGACGGCGGCGACGGGTTCGCTGGTGAGCGTGCAGCCGGAGCCCGAGGGTGAGCCCTCGTACGCGCTGGCGCATCCCGGGTACGGCGCCTATCTGCTGGAGAGCGCGGGCATCGGCGCCGACGACGGGCATCGGCGGATCGTGCGTGCCCTGCGGGCCGGGGAGCGGGGGCGGTGGGCCGACTGCCATCCCTACACACGTCGTCATCTGGGGGCGCACGCGGCGCAGGCGGGCCAAGGCCTGCTGGAGGGGCTGTTCGACGATCCGGAGTTCCTGGTGCACACCGACCCGGATGTGCTGCTGCCGCTGACCACGGGGCTGCTGCGGGTGTGCGAGGGCGCGGCGCTGTACGCGCGGATCGCGGACGTGTTCCGGTTCCGGGACGGGGTCCGGGAGCGGCGGGCGCTGCTGCTGGCGACCGCGTTCGTCAGTCACCGTGACACCTTGTACCCCCGGTTGCTCGGAGTGCCCGGTTTCGCCGCGCTGCCGTGGCGGGAGGTGTGGAGCGACGCGCCGCCGGAGGGCATCGAGGTGCGCTGGCCCGCTCCGCTGGGCGGGGCCCGCGCGCTGAGCTGGACGGCGGCGGGCCGGGGCCGGTCCGTGTCGGTCGGGGGTCAGGGCGAGATCGTGGTGCAGGACGCGGACACGGGCAAGCGGCTGCTGACGCGCCGTACCGGTGACGGCCCGGGACCCGGCGGCCGGCGTAAGGCGCTGACGGAGGTCCGGGAACTGGGCGAGGGCGCGCACCGGGTGACCGCCGCGCGGGACAGCCGGGCGGTGTACTTCTGGGTGGGGGCGGAGCGGCTGCCCTCGCAGGTCTACCGGTGGGGCGGCGCCCCGCACGGGCTCGCTCTGGAACGCTGCGGCGGCGCCGATGTCGCGGTCGTCGCCGACGGCCGTCTCACCTGGTCGTGGTGCTGGCCGTACCGGGGCCGTCCGGCGGACGGGTCCCTGGCCGAGGTGAGCCCCGCTCCCGCGGGGCGGATCGCGCTGTGCCGACTGGGCGGGCGCGGTTTCCTGCTGCTGGCGGACCGGAGGACGACGCTGCGGGAGCTGCTGCCCCGGGCGCGGGGCGGCGGCCCGCTGCTCGGACGCGCCTGGCCGCTGGCCGACGGCGGCCGGCCGGTGTACGCGGCGGCGGCCCTGACGGACCCGGAGACCGAGGGCGCCGACGGTACCGAGAAAGGCGGCGCGGACAGTGCGGAGGGCGGGCCAGGTGCGTGGCTGGCGGCTGCGGACGGGGTGAACGTCACCGTGTGGCGGCTGAGCATTCCGGGTTCCGGCGACGAGGACGGGGCGCCCCACCGGGAGGCCCTGCCCCCGCTGTCGTCGAACGCGCGGGGGCTGGCGCTCGGGCGGCTCGGCGGGCGGCCCGTGATCGCGCTGCACGAGGGCGGCAGCATCCGGGTGCGGGGACTGCGCGACGACACCCTGGAGTGCGTGTTCCCGTTGCGCAGTCAGCGTGACCCCGAGGCGCTGGCCTTCGATCCGGGAGGTTCGGGTCTGGTGGCGGTCGGCGACGGGCCCGATGTACGGCTGCTGGACGTGGCGTCGGCGGTACGGGCCGGGAGCCGGGGGCGCCGGCGTGACCATCATGAGCGGCCCGTCCCGGCGCTGGCCGCCGGCCCCCGCCCGGACTCGCCGCTGCTGCTGTGCCGGGCGTGGGGACGTGAGGTGGTCGTGGGGACCGTCGGGGGCCGGACGCAGCCGGTGGAGCCGGTGACGTTGCGGCACGACGAGCCGGTGACCGCGGTCAGGGCGGTGTGGGACGGCACGCGTTGGGCGGTGGCGGTGGCCGCCGGACGGCAGGTGCGGTTGTGGCGCCTGTCCCCGGACCTGACGGAATGCCACGGGACGGCGCCGGCCGGGCTGGGCGGCGATCCCCGGTCCAGGGTGCCCTCGCTGGGGCTCACCGCGGACGGCGCGGGACTGTCGCTGTTCGCCCCGGCGGGCGGGACGATCCTCTGCCGACGGATGTCCACCGCGGCCGGGGCACCGGACGGGTGGGGTCCGGAGCGGACGGTCCGCGCGGGGCTGCTGGTGTGCGGGCTGACCGCGCGGACCCTGGGCGACGGGAGGACCTGGGTCGCGGCGGACATCGGTGAACGGCTGGTCCTGTGGCGGGCCACGGCGGACGGGCTCGTCCGGGCCGGGACGACAGGTCTGCTGCGGCCGACGGCACCCGTGGTCCTCGGGGAGCACACCGAGGACGGGGAGTCGGTGCCGCTGCTCGCGTGGGCGGAGGAGGGGACCGTGAAGGTCACCGAGTGGGCGGGAGGCCGCTGGCGCACCGAGTCCGTGTCCGTGGGCGCGGCCCGGGTCTCGGCGCTGGCGTTCACGGGGTCCGGGCGCAGGCCGCTGCTGCTCGTCGCGGGCGGCGCGCGTCCGCTGGCCGTCTGGGACGTCCGGCGGGGCGACTGGGTGCCGGAAGCGGCCGTGCCCTACCGGGGTTTTGATGTGACGGCCGTCGAGTCGGTGCCCGACGGCGAGGAAGCCGTGACGGTGGCGCTCCAGTCGTCACAGCGGTGCGATGTGCTGCGGCTGCGGACCGGTGGTGCGCCGTCGGTGGCCACCCGTCGGCGCACCCCACGGCTGTGAGCCGGACGGTGTACGTTGCGGCACCCCGGAAGGCTTCCGGAGCCCGAACATCCCGGCAGGCTCCCGGAGCCCGAACCCGAACTCGGACCCGAACCCACAGGAGATCCCGTCTTGCGGCACGACCTCGTCGTCCTCGTCCCCGGCATCCTCGGCAGCCGTCTCACCCGTGACGGGACGGATGTCTGGCACCAGTCGCTCGGCACCGCGCTGCACATGGCACGGCGACTGGCGGCGCACCCGGGCAGACCCGGGTCGGCGTTCGACCGGCTGGCGCTGCCCCCGGGAATCGGTGACGGGAGACCCGAGGCACCGTGGGCGGTGCGGGCGGACGGGCTGCTGAAGGCGCCGTCCGCGCTTCCGGGTCTGCTGGCGTCGCTCGGGTATCCGGACATCAGGACGCTGGTCGACGGACTGCACGAGGAGCAGTGCCTGACGTTCACCTACGACTGGCGGCTGTCGAACCGGCTGACGGCCGCCGATCTGCGGACCGCGGTCGAGCGGTCGCTGTCCCGCTGGCGGGAGCGGGTGGCGGAGGTGTATCCGGACGCGCGGGACGAGCCGAGGGTGGTGCTGGTGTGCCATTCCATGGGCGGTCTGGTCGCCCGGTACTACCTGGAGTGCCTGGGCGGGCGGGACACGGCCCGTTCGCTGGTCACCCTCGGTACACCGCACCGGGGCGCGGCGAAGGCCGTCCGGTTCCTGACCCGCAACGGGGTGGGTCCGGGTGACGACCAGCGGCTGCTGGGACGCGCCGCGCTGTCGCTGGCGGGCCGCTGGCTCAACCCCGCACTCGCCGAACTGGCCGGGAGCTTCCCGTCCGTGGCGCAGCTCCTGCCGGTGTACCGGGCGGTGATGGTGCCCGGCTCGACCCGTACCCGTCATCTGGACGATCCCGGGATCAGCGTCCCCGGCCTGCCGTCGGAGCTGGTGAAGGACGCGTTCGCGTTCCACGCCGAGTTCGAGGACGCGCTGGAGCGCAACCGGCGCCGGGACGGGACGGCCGCCCTTCCGTACAAGGTCCACTGTCTGGGCGGCCGGGCCCATCCGACGGTCCACGGGGTGCTGCTGGCCCCGGACGGGCTGCGGTTCCCGCACGCGCTGGACGACAGTGACGACTGGACGGGCGACGGGACGGTGCCGGAGGAGTCCGCGTTCGCCGGGTGGGCGCTGGACGAGATGAGCGACGCGATCTGGAGCGGTGACCGGCATGTGGACCTGACGGGGGTGGACGGTGCGCGCCACCAGCTCACGGCGGTCGTCCGGGGACGCGGGGTGCGGGACACGCTCGCCGGGGACGAGGAGTTCGGTGTGCTGGCTCCCGAGCTGGCGGTGGCCGGGGAGCCGTTCGACGTCCTGGTGACGGGCGCGGCGGTGGACCGCCCCCTGTCCGTGGCCCTGTGTCCGGCGACCGGTTCCCCGGCCGCGCCGGTGGGGGAACCGGTCGCGATGACGCCGTCCGGTGACGGCTCGCTGCGGGCCGCGCTCACCGCGGGCCCGGGTACCTGGGTGCTGCGGCTGGAGGCCGGGCGGCCGTACGCGGTGCACCACGAGGTGGTGACGGTGCTGGAGGCGCCCGCCGGGTTCCCGGGCCCGGTACCGACGGCCTGAAGCCACCGGACCCGGGCCAAGGTCCCACGTCCCACGTCCCACCAGCCACCAGCCACGGTCAGCGGTCAGCGGTCAGCGGTCAGCGGTCAGTTCAGCATGAGGACGGCGACGCCCCAGAGCACCGCCGCCGTGACGACCAGCGGGCCCAGCGGCATGCCCTGTTCCGCCGGGTCGGCGTCGCGGGAGGGCCGGAGTTCGGGGTGGTGGCGCAGCACCCGCAGGGTGTCCACGGCGCGGGTCGCCGCGGCCGTGCCGCCGCGCATCTGCTGGATGACCGCGGCGCCGGTCGGGGACAGTTCAACGTCCCGTCCGCCGGTCAGGCTGAACCTGATGCTGTCCGAGCCTTGGTGGACACCGGCGATCTCGTCCCAGCGCAAGCGGCGGACGCGCCATGCCCCGGCGATCCAGACCCCGTCGCGGTCGGCGGTGACCCGCCAGTTGAGGGCGGTGGACACCGAGTGGACGAGCCAGGGCAGCCCGATCACCAGCAGCAACGACTGCCAGGAGAAGCCGTCTTCGAGGATGGCCCAGGTGCCGCCGCCCTGCACGAGGAGCAGCAGCAGTCCGACGATCCGGGAGCCCCGGTCGGCGGACCAGACGAGGGGGTCGGTGGTGCGGGTCATGCCCCGGGCCGTCTCCGCGATCGAGCGGGTGCGCCGGGGGCCCCGGGTGGGCTCGGGGCCGCCGGCGCCACCCGGGTCGCCCAGGTCGCCCGGATCTCCCGGATCTCCCGGATCTCCCGGATCTCCCGGGCGGGTGCTGGCCCGCCAGGTGGTCCGGGGGAAGAGTCCCACGCCCACGGGCTTCACGGGGGTGACGCTGCGCTCCGCCTCCAGTTCGTCTCCGTCGTCCGCCATGGCGAGGAAGGCGATCTCGCCGCCGGCGCGGGGGGAGCCGTACAGGACGGCCTCGCGCAGCGGGGGTTCGGTGTCCTGGCAGGCGGCGACGGCTTCGGCGATCTCCTGTTCCCAGCGCACGGCCTCCATGTGGTCGGCCGCCGGGCCGGGCCGTTCGCCGCCCGCCATGTCCTCGGGGTACGCGTCGATGGGGTCATCGGGGTCGTCGACGGCGTACAGCGAGTGGAAGCTGAGGACGGGGCGCAGGGCGGTGAGGTCGTCGGCGGCGTAGACCCAGGTGCGTCCGTCGTCCTCGCCCTCGCGTACGAGGACCTTCAGGACCGGGAGCGGGGTCGTGTCGAGGCGGCGCTGACGGCGTTGTCCGGTGAGTCCGTTGGCGAGGAAGGCGAGGCCGGGCACGGCGGTGCCGAGCAACAGCAGTTGCCAGCCGACGATGTCGTACGGCTCGGCGACCAGGCGTGTCCAGCCGCCGTCCACGACGAGGACGACGGTGCTGCCGACGGGGTGGTCCTCGGGGAAGAGGACGGTGAGACGGCGGGTGCTGTCGTCGGGCAGGGTCACCTTCATCGTGGCGCCGTCGTCGTCGCCGTCCACCTCGGTGACCTGGGCGGTGGTGCGGGTGCCCCGCTCGGCGCGGTCCTCGTACCCGGTGACGACCGACTGTCCCCGCCAGAGGGCGAAGAGGGAGACCGCCAGCAGCAGGGAGGCCATGACGAACGAGACCCGGCCGCGCCGGAAGCCGCGTACCTCGGCGGGCAGCCGGTGGCGCTCGGGTCCGGCGGCGGCCTCGGCGAGGGAGCGCTGGCGGCGCCGGGCGGCGACGCGGTGGGCGAGGGTGAGCAGCGCGAAGACGAGGGCGCCGAGCATGGCGACGTCCTGGGGGCCCGTGACCAGACCGGTGGGTCCGGCGTCGAGCAGCGCGCCGCCCGCGGTCACGGCGAGACCGGCCAGGGCGAGACGCGGTTGCCGCCATGTCCAGTACAGGGTCAGTACGGCGACGAGCGACAGGGCCACGTACTGCCAGTCGGCGTCGCACGGCTGGGCCACGGTGCAGATGTCGTCCGGGGCGGCGGCGATCGACCACACGGCGGCGGCGGAGAGTGCGGCCACCGCCCACAGCGGATGGGTCCACCGGGCGGGGGCGGCGGCCGCCCAGCGGGCGGTGTCGGTGCCGCGCCAGTCACGGGTGCCGGGTGGTATGTGCTCGGCCGGCAGCGGAAGGGGAAGTTCGCTCACGTCCGTATTATCGTGCGACCGGCTCGCGGGCTGTCCGCGGGTCCGGCCTGCGAGCGCGATCATGGTCGCGAGGGCTCAGGGGCGGTGTGCGGCGTGGCGCGGCCCGCCGGGGCCGGGTGAGGGCTCCGGCGGGCCGCTGTCGGAAACCGCCGCGGTGTCACGCCACCCGGGTGGCTAGCTGGTGACGACCAGGCCCTTGACCCGGGACCAGCCGAGGGAGTCCGCCTTGGCGAACAGTGCCTTGATGTTCTTCGGGTTGAGCTTGATGCAGCCGTTGGAGTAGTAGTCGTTCGGGTTGGTGTCGGTCCACTTCTCGGACTCGATCCGGCCCTGGCCGCCGTTGGGCTTCATCTCGCTGTGGATGAACAGCTCCGTGCGCTTGGTGCCGTTGTGGCAGCGCTTGTCGGTGACCTTGATGACATAGCCGTTGATGAGGCCGTCGAAGTCGGTCCGGCGGAACTCGATGCGGTACTTGCCGTTGGGCAGCCGGCCCTTGCCGACCGCGCACGTGTTGGTCGAGGTGCCGGAGCCCGCCTTGTAGGACTTGATGACCCGGTCCGGACCGCTGACGCTCCGCATCAGCGACAGCCGGGAGTTGGTGACCGTGCCCTTGTCGAACTTGAGGTAGTAGCTCGGTGCCGCGGCGGACTGCTGTTCGGCCGGCGCGGCGGCGGGCTGGGCGCCCGCCTGACCGGCGGCGGTGACGGAGAACGCCACTCCGAGTGCCGCGACGGCGGCGACGGTGTTCCTCTTGGTGCTCGACTTGATCGTCATGTTCCTCGATCCCCCTGGATTCGGTGGTCCGTTGCGGAGCCGGATGCCCCCCGGTGGTGCTGCTCCGGGGCGACACGTCGACCATGCCGGGGCGGACTGGGAGGAAACCTTGGGGAAACCTTGGACGGGTCCGGGCGGGCCGCCGGGCGGGAGTGCGTACGGCGGGCGGGAGTGCGTACGGCGGGCGTGCGGTGTCAGTCGGCCGGTGCGGTGAGCAGGGCGACGGCGGTGGCGAGGAGCCGGGCGTCGCTCTCCGGCGAGCGCCGGGAGGTGATGCCCGAGCGGAACAGGGACGCCCCCTCGATCAGCATGATGAACACCTCGGCGCGGGCCCGGCGGTCCGCGTCGGGCAGGGCGGGGCGGTGCCGCCGGATGTGCTCGGTGAGCCGCTCCCGGTAGTCGTGGTAGAAGGCCCGGACGGCGGTGGCGACCGTCTCGTCGAGCGCGGCGAGCGCCCACAGTTCGGTGAACAGCCGGACGAGGGCCGGGTCGTCCTGGTCGGCCAGCAGGGCGCGGACCAGTCCGGTGGCGTCAAGGGTCTCGGGGGCCGCCGCGAGCAGGGGGTCCAGCCGCTCCAGCGAGCGGCGCAGCACCCGGTCGAGGAGCGCGGCGACGAGGTCGGGGCGGGTCGGGAAGTAGTACTGGAGGTGGCCGAGCCGTACCCCGGCGGCCGTGGCGACGGCCCGCATGGAGAGTTCCGGGTATCCGGAGGCGAGCAGGACCGTCTCGGCGGCGTCCAGGAGCTCACCACGCTTGCGTTCGCCCTTGCCGGTTCCGGCGGGGCCCGCCGGGGGCCGGGCGGGCGGCGGGCCCGTCATGCCGCGCGCTCCGCGGTCCGGTCCCGCGCGGTGTCGAGGGTGACACCCTGGGCGGCGAGAGCGGCGGCGACGCCGTCCGGGAGCGGGGTCTGTTCGGGCAGGACGACACCGGTGGGGGCGGGGGCTCCGTCCGCTCCGAGGACCCGGCGCAGCCCGAGGAGGCCGCCGACGGCGGTGAGGTGCGCCTGGCCGGCCGGGTCGGTGAGGGTCGCGGTGCGGGTGCGGCCGCCATGGGTGACGTCGACACGTACGAGCGCGGTGCCGCCGTCGCCGGGCGCGTAGAGCAGGGAGCGGCGGGCGGAGGTGAAGCGGTCACCGCGGCCCCAGCGGAAGAAGCCGATCCGTTTCGCGGCGAGCAGCGCGGTGGTGGAGGCGGCGGAGTCGAAGCCGATCCTGGTGACGGCGGTGGTGGTGCCGAGCGTCAGCGGGAGGGTGAACTGCTCGGGGGTGTCGATCCGGGCGACCCGGGTGGGGAAGGCGCCGATCCGGACGCGGCGGGCGTCCCCGAGCGGTGCGACGCTGCGCCGCCGGCCGTCCTCGACGATCTCGTAGTCCAGGCCGAGCCGGTCCATGAACTCGACCGAGTCGGTGCCCGCCCGGTCGTTCAGGTCCCAGCGGATCGCCACGTCCACGGTGTCGGCGCCGCCGAGTTCATGGGCGAGGGCGGCCACCGCGAGGCTGATCACGCCGCCCATCCAGGCGGACGAGAGCAGGACCGGGGCGGTCGGCCGGCGCAGGGCCGCGACGGTGACCGCGCGCTGCACGCGGGCGGTCCAGCGGGTGAGGTCCACATAGGGCACCCCGCCGTCGAGCGCCGCGCGCAGTACCCGGTCGTCGGGGTCGTTGACGACGCTGACGACCGCGCGGACGGCCGACGCGAAGGGTTCGGGGTCCGCGAGGTCCCAGCGGACGGTGGTCGCGCCGGTCTCGCGGGCCAGGTCGGCGCCGCGCGCCACGGTCCGTCCGGCGAGCAGGAGGGGCCAGTGCGGTGCGGCCATCCGGGTGAGTTCCGCCCCGACGGTGCCGTATCCGCCGACGAGCAGGACGGGGCCGTCGGGGTCATGGGTGAGCTGGTCGTGTGGTGCGTGGTTCATGGAATCCACTATAGGTCATGCGACCTATAACTTTAGGTCGCATGACCTAATCGATGTGAGGGAGACGGCTCGGGAGCCGCAGCGGGGGTGCGTCGACGGGAGGCGCCGGGGGCGGGTGCCTCCCGGCCTGCCCGCCCCGGCGCGGGTCACCGCTTCACACGCCCACAGTCACCAACTGGGCACGGGCCACGGTCATCCCGCCCTGGACGGCCTCGAAACGCAGCTCGCCCGGGCGCGTCCCGGTGGACCCGAGCGACAGCCGTACCGGCAGGTCGGTCTCGCAGAACCGGGTCGGCCGGAGATCGATCTCCCGCACCTCGACGCGCCCCCCGTGGCGCGCGTGGACGAGTTGGAGCGCCGCATCCGCCAGCGCGAGCGCGGGGAGGTGGTCGTAAGCGGGGTCGTGGACCACCGGGTGGGTCGCGGGGACCCGCAGCAGCGCACGCGTCCCGTCGGGCGTGTGCCGCACCCCGGCCACGAACACGTTCTCCGGCCGCCGCCGTCCGACCTCCCCCGGGGTCGCGCTCCCGGCCGGGCCGTCGTCCGGCCGTTCAGCACGCAGCGCCGCGATCCGCAGTCGCCGCTCCTCGGCACGCAGCGCGGCGAGCCGACGGCTGTCGAGGATGGTGCCCCGCCCTTCGCAGCTCCCGGCCGAAGGGGCGCCGGGGGACCCCGTGGAGTGCGTCGCCGCGAAGGACCAGAAGGTGTCCCGGAGCCGTGCGCACCTCATCACATATCCCCCCGGGCCACCGGGCTCCCCGGGGCGGGGCGCCGGGACGACGGACGGCGCCGGACGGATCAGCCGGGCCCGCGCGATGGCGACACACATCCCGGCGCGCCGGTCGCCCACCGCTTCGAAGGCCAGGAACGCCGCCGCGCGCCCCATTTCCAGGATCGTGCGCAGATCCACTCCGTCCTGACCCTCCGGCCGGTCACCGAAGTAGGGGTGACCGGCGGTGGGACGCGGTACGGCGGTGATCCGCTCTCCGTCGAAGGCCGCGGAGGCGAACAGGACGTTCTCCGGCCGCTCCCGGTCGACGAGACGCGGGGGCACCGTGTCGTACCGGCAGGGGTGACCCGGCGCGGGGGCGCCGAGCAGGGAGGTCTGGTCACAAGACGTGGTCATGTGTGGGCAAACGAGCAAACCTTCCTTCACGTAGCGCCTGTTCGGGGAACACTTCCGTCGCGTCAACACGGCGCCGCCGCACGGCGCGCGGGGATTCCCGGCGAGGCCGGGCGCGGGGGACCCGGCCGGGGCCCGCGCGTCATCCGTTCGGCTGACCCCGCACCCCGTGCGCGGCGCGACCCCGCCTTTTGACTGAATGTCGCCGGCTGACTACGTTGTGTCCGCCCGGTGGGGTGTGCCCGCCTTGAGGCGGGTTCCTCCGCCGCCCGGACCCGCTCTCCCCCATGCCCGCGCGACACCGCGCCCCGGGTGCCCCGCCCTGTCGGCCGGTCCCCGGCCCGCCCCCGGAAGGGACCCATGCCCGACCAGCACCGCTTCGTGGAGAACACTCTCGCCGTACTCGCCGCACGTCCGGACGCCGAGGCCGTGGTGCAGGGGCCGCGCCGGATCACCGCGGGCGAGTTCCGTGCCCTCGTCCTGCGGACGGCGCGGGCGCTGCGGCGCCGCGGGCTGCGCCGGGGGGACGGGGTGGCGCTGCTCGGCCGGAACTCGCCCGAGGTGATCGCCGTCCGGTACGCGGCCCATCTGCTCGGCTGCCGGGTCGGGCATCTGTCCACCGGACTGACGGCGAAGGCGCTGGCCGCGGGGGTCGAGGACATCGGCGCCCGGGTCCTGATCGCCGACCCCGCGTCGGCCGGCCTCGTCGCGGCCGCACCGGACCTGGCCGCCGTCCCCGATGTCCTGGCACTCGGGCCCGGGGGGCACGGTGACGACCTGCTCGCGCTCGCGGCCCGGGAGTCCGCCGACCCGGTGGAGTCCCCCACCGCGCCGGACGACCCCTGCGCGATCCATCACACGGGCGGCACCACGGGCCCGCCCAAGGGCATCTGCCGTACATACGGGCAGATCGGCGGGATCATCGCGGCGCCGCTGCCGCCCACGCTGGCGGAAGTGCCGGACGGGGAGCGGCTGTTGGTGTGCACCACGCTGACGATGTTCGGCGGGTTCCTCGCGGACCGGGTCCTGGCACGGGGCGGCACGGTCGTCCTCCAGGACGGCTTCGACGCCGCCGCCGTACTGGACGCCGTCGAGAGGGAACGCGTCACCCGGCTGTTCCTGCCCCCGCCGCTGCTCTACGCGCTGATCGACCATCCCGCGGTCGGCGACCACGACCTCTCCGGTCTGCGCGTCCTGCTGTACGGAGCCTCCCCCGCCTCCCCCGCCCGTCTCGCCGACGCGCTGCGCACGCTCGGTCCGGTCCTCGTCCAGCACTACGGGCAGAACGAGGCGGGCAGCATCAGTCTGCTGGCCGCCGCCGACCACGACCCGGCCCGGCCCGAGCTGCTGCGCTCGGTCGGCAGACCACTGCCCGGTGTGTCGGTGGAGATCCGCGATCCGGCGGGCCGCGTCCTGCCGACCGGCCGGGTCGGGGAGATCTGGGTGCGCTCCCCCGGCCTGATGAGCGGCTACTGGAAGCGGCCCGACCTCACGGCCGAGGCCCTGCGCGACGGCTGGCTGCGCACCGGGGACCTCGGACGGTCCGGCCCCACGGGCCTGCTGACGCTCACCGACCGGGTCAAGGACGTCATCGTGGTGGACACCGTGAACGTGTACACCACCGAGATCGAGCACACGCTCGACGCCCACCCCGAGGTACTGCACAGCGCGGTGTACGGGGTGCCGGACGCCGACGGGGTCGAGGAGGTCCACGCGACGGTCGTCAGGGCGCCCGGTGCGGCCGTCGACGCGGAGGCGCTGCGCGCCTGGGCACGGCGGGAACAGAGTTCCGTGTACCGGCTCGCGAGGGTCGCCTTCACCGACCGGCTGCCGCTCACCGAGGGCGGCAAACCCGACAAGCGACTGCTGCGACGGCTGACGGGCACCCCGGCCGGTTCCCTTCCGGGCACCCCGGCCACCTCTCTTCCTGGAGACCGGACATGACCGACGCACTGACCGCGGTCGAGCGGACCTCGCTGCTCACCGCGGCCACCCGGGGCCGTGAGCACGCACGGCCCGACCGGCTCTACAGCGACCCCTACGCGGCCCGGCTCGCGGGCGACGCGGGCCTCGCGCTGCTCACCGAGGCGGCCCGGATCATCCGGCCGGACGGACGGGTCCGGGCGATGGTCAGCACCCCCGACTTCGGGGTCATCCGCACCCGGCTGTTCGACGACTTCCTGCGTGCGGGCACCACGTCCGGCCGCGCCTCGCAGATCGTGCTCGCCGCCTCCGGGATGGACACCCGGGTGTACCGGCTGCCCTGGCCGCCGGGTACGCGGCTCTTCGAGATCGACCGGCCCCCGGTGCTCGCCCACAAGGCGGAGCGGCTGCGCGAGGTCGCGCCGCGCGCCGATCACCGGACGGTCCCCGCCGATTTGGTCACCGACGAGTGGGAGCCCGCGCTGCTGGCCGCGGGCTACGATCCGGCGCGGCCCTCGCTGTGGGTCCTCGAAGGGCTGCTGCACTATCTGCCCCCGGCCGAGGTGCACCGACTGCTCGACCGGGTGGCCGCGATGACGGCGCCCGGCAGCGGTATCGCCGCGGATGTCGCCGGGGCCCGCGCCCTCACCTGTGAGTCGATGCGTCCCTTGTGGGAGCTGTTCGCCCGCTGGGGCAGCCCGTTCCGCTTCGGGGACGACCACCCCGTGGAACTGTTCGCCCGGCACGGCTTCAGCGTCGGCGCCACCGAGCCGGGCGCCGGTGACACCGCGGCGTACGGCCGCTGGCCCGACCCGGTCCCCGACCCCTCGCGCACCGACGTGGCGCGCGGCTTCTACGTCCGAGGGACACGGAACGGGCTGCGGGACGACTCCCGCGACGGTCTGCCGGGCTGAGCGGCTCGCCGGCCCCCGTGCCCGGCGAGCCGTCCGCTCATGGTTCCGTCCGGCCCGGAGGCCGGGGGCCGTCCGGCCCGGCGCGTCCGACAGCGGCGGCCGGGCCGGACGGCGGACGGTCAGATGCGGACCGACAGCAGCCAGGCGTCGTTCCTGCCCTGGAACGATTCACACTTGTAGATCAGGCCCCACAGGGGGTAGCCCGCCTGGCCCGCCGTGTGGCACGCGGCCGAGGTCGGGTAGACGCTGTGGGGGCGGAAGTACGGGTCCGCACTGGCGGCGGGCGCGGATGCCATGAGGAGCCCGGCGGTGGCGACAGTGGCTCCGGCGAGGACACCGAGACGTTTCAGCATGAACGCAACTCCCTTGTGGTACGAGCGATATGACGTGCCATCAGAAGTCACATCGGGCGCGTCCGCCCCTGACGACCCCCTGTGACCAGGCAGAAACGTAACGGCACCGCAGATGGCCGCACAAGAGGTCTGGACCAGCAGGGAGTTCGGTCCCGGAAAGCCGGCCGGGGCGGCGGATGTCAGTCGTTCGCGAAGCCCGCCCCGGAGGTTTCGGCGGCCTTGACGGGGGGCAATGCGCGCAGGGCCAGGGGCCAGGGGCCAGGGGCCAGGGGCCAGGGGCCAGGGGCCAGGGGCCAGGGGCCAGCCGGGACGAGCGGCGGCGGACTCCGGTGGGACGCCCGTGAGTTCGCAGATCCGGGCGATGCGGTTGAGGACGGTGCTGCGGTGGCAGTAGAGCGCCTCGGCGGCCCGGGCCGCCGAGCAGCCGTTGTCGAGCCACACCCGCAGGGTGCCGAGCGGCACCTCGCGTTCCGCCCCGGTGGCCGGCACCGGGCCCAGATGCACGGCGACGATCCGTTCGGCGGTGTCCGGACGGCCGACGAGCAGGATCCCGGTGAGCCGGTCGTCGAACGCGGCGGCCTCACCGCGTCCGGCGGGCAGGGTCCGCAGGGTCTGTTCCGCGAGCCGCAGTGCACGGCCCGCCCGGTCGAGCCGGTCGAACTCCGGCGAGAGTCCGGCCGTCGCGCCCATATCGTGGCGCAGCAGGTCCAGCAGCGGGCCGCTTCCCTCGCGCGGCAGCCGGACGATGCCCGCGTAGTGGCCGGCCCGGGGCCGCCGGAACGACCACATGCCCCGGGCTTCGAGGACCGGTCCCGGATTCGGCGGGGCCGCCGGGTCCTGGGCGACGACGACCACCGTGTACCGGTCCTGGAGCGGCACGCCGAGCGCGGCCGACGCGGCGGCCGCCGCGGCCGGGTCGTCCGCCGCGCGACCGTCGAGGAGCGTGTCGAACAGGGCGACCCGCCGGGTGTCCTGACGGCTTTCCGGCTCCACCACCCGCGCCCGACCTGTGCTCAGCCCCGCGGTACGTTGGCGCCCGGACGCGGTACGTCCCATCGCTGACCACGCCGTGCCGCTGGGCCCGGCCCCGCGGTTCAGACGGGGAAGCCCAGGGTGATCAGCAGACGCCGGGCCCGGTTCTCGCCGTGGAGGAGCGACCGGGTGAGCGGGCCGGTACCGTCCCCGCCCTCGAAGGCCTCCAGATACGTGTCGGGGTCCCGGTCGTCCTCGCCCAGCTGATGGCCGTCCCGCTCCACGGCGCGGCGCACGGTGAGGTAGTCGACGCCGAGGGCGTGCAGCGCCGCGCCGCCCGCGAACCGGTCGGCCACGTCGGCGCCGTCACCGTCGGCGGACGCGCCCGCCATGGCGAGGTGCGGGTATCTGACGGCGACCTCGTGGGTGGCGAGCACGGACAGCAGCAGGTGCTCGGTGCCGAGTGGCTGCTTCAGGGTGCCCGCCTGCTGGACCGCGTCGAAACCGAGCCAGCTGACGGGCGAAGCGGCGAGGTTGGCGCCCTTGGCGAGGCGCAGGAGCAGCCTTCGCCACAGGGAGGTGGCGGTCGGTGAGCGGCGCCCGAGGAGGGTGTCGCGGGTGGGCCACAGCTGCGGGGGCAGTCCGTCGTCGGCGGGCTCGAAGTCGCCCTCGTCGAGGCGTCGGAGCACCTCGGTGGCGTCGGTGCCGCAGAGGGTGAGCATCCGGGCGGCGCGGCTGGTGCCGTCGGCGAGGAGGCCGCGCAGCAGGTGTTCGGTGGTGTAGTGGTCGGACCCCGCGCTCCGCGCCTGGTCCATGGCGTGGGTGAGGGCGCGGACGGCGGCGCCGGACAGTCGGCGGCGCTTGTCTCCGTCGTCACCGAGCAGTTCGACGGAGGGCACGCTGGTGTCGGTGTCGTCGGTGCTGTCCCAGACGGCGGCGCCGTCGTGGTGGTCGCGCAGCACGGCGAGCTGGGCGGTGACGGTGGCGCCCGCGACGGAGAGGGCCTTGGCCGCGTCGCTGCGGGTTCCCGCGATCCCGGCGAGCAGATGTTCCGTCGCGATGGTGTCGCTGCCGTCGGGGACCGCTCCCCACGCCGCTCCCATGACACCCGCCACCCGCCAGTGCGCCTGTGCTGTCACCGTGTCCATCGGGTCCGCCTCCTTGTCGCTGGTCATGCGGCAACGATCCCCGCAGGACGGTGCCGGGCGCGTCCGCCGAAGGTCGTTGCCCGGTGCGACGTACGGCGCGACGACGGGAGCGGTGCGAGGTTTTCGTGCGGATTGTCCGCTTCGGGTGCGCGGAACGGCGGCGCGGGCGGCGGATGGTCCGTCATCGAAGGTCGCGGGGGCGAAGGCCGGACGTCAGGTGCCGAGACCGGCGTCACGGGCGAGCAGTGCCGCCTGGACACGGTTCTCGCACTCAAGTTTGGCGAGGATACGGCTGACGTACGTCTTCACGGTGGCCTCGCTCATATGCAGCCGCCTGCCCGTGTCCGCGTTGGAAAGGCCCTCGCCGAGCAGCGCGAGCACCTCGTGCTCGCGGTCGCTCAGCCGGTCGACCCGGGCCCGGGCCGCGCCGCCCCGGGCCGCCGCGCGGCCGGAGGCGAGCTGGTCGACGACATGCCGGGTGGCCGCCGGGGAGAGGTACGCCTCCCCGGCGGCGGCGGCGCGGACCGCGCCGATCAGTTCCGCGGGCGCGGTGTCCTTCAGCAGGAATCCGGCGCCACCGGACTCCAGCGCGCGCAGGACGTTGTCGCGTTCCCCGAAGGTGGTGAGGATGATGACAGGGGTGCCGGGGGCGGTCCGGCGCAGTTCGGCGAGGGCGGTCAGCCCGTCCATGACCGGCATCTGGATGTCGAGGAGGACGACGTCCGGGGCGTGCGCGCGGGTCAGTTCGATCGCGGCGCGGCCGTCCGGCGCCTCGGCCACGACCTCGATACCGGGGTCCGAGGTGAGGATCAGCCGGATGCCCGCCCGGATCAGCGGTTCGTCGTCCGCGATGACGACCCGGACCCCGGACCCCGTCATATCCACCCCAGTTCCCCGGCGGTCCGGTCCCCCGGTCCGCGATCGTCCTGCCCCGAGACAGGGCTAGATCTTCACCTCGTACGACTTCTTCTCGATCAGTCTGCCGTCCTTGAAGCAGAACCGGAAAACGGCCTCGGTGCTCCAGCTGCTGCTCATCTCCTCCGACACGACCACCAGACAGCTCGCCCCGGCGGGCGCGGCGGGGGCTTCGCCCTTCTGCCGGATGTCCTCGTGGAGGAAGTGTTCGCCGTCCGGGAGCCGCTCACGGGCCTCGGCCTCGGGCATGCCGACGCTCAGGTCGTCGTACGTGGCGGTCGACACCATCTCGTCGCTCATGGACCGCACGAGCAGCACGAATCCGGCCACGATCAGCACGCCCACGGCGAGTACGGCACCCGCGGTGATGCCGCAGCCGAGGCCCACCCCACTGAACCGGCTGGGCACGTGCGGCGGGTGCGGCACCCACGGCACACCGCCGCCCGGAACGGCCGTGCCAGGGGCGTACGGGGCGCCGGGCACGTACGGCACGCCGAAGGGGAGGGGGGCGCCGGAGTGGTGGGAGGCACCGGGTGCGGGAGGTGCCCAGGGGGTGGACGGCGCCGGGCCGGGCACGGGGTGGGCGGTGTCGCCGCTGCCGTAGGGCAGCACACCGGCGACCCGGAAGCCGCCGTCGTCGGTCGGTCCCGCGTGCACGATGCCGCCGACCAGCCGCGCGCGTTCACGCAGCCCGGTCAGCCCCTGGCCTCCGCTGACGACATCGGCCGCGGGACCCCGGGAGGCGGCCCCGCTGGCGATCTCGACGACCAGCGAGTCCGGTTCGTACCGCAGCTCGACATCGATCCGCGCGCCGGGCGCGTGCTTGTACGCGTTGGTGAGGGACTCCTGGACGATGCGGTACGCGGCGTGCCCGGCGGCGGCGGCCAGGGGCCGTTCCGGTCCGGTGCGGCGCAGCCGGACGGTGTGTCCCGCGCCCCGGGCGTCCGCCACCAGTGTGTCGATGCCCGCGGTGCCACGGGCGGCGGGTCCCGCGCCGTCGGCCGGCGGCGGGGTGCCCTCGATGCCGTCCCGGAGGATGCCGACGACCTCACGCAGTTCGTGCATCGCGGTCACCGAGGCGTTGCGCAGCACACCGACGGCCTCCCGCTGGCGTTCGGTGAGGCTCGTGTCGACCTCCAGGGCACCGGTGTGCACGGCGATCAGCGCCAGTTGGTGGCCGAGGCTGTCGTGCATGTCCTGCGCGATGCGCTGCCGCTCCAGGAGCCGTGCCTGTCCCGCGACCATCTGGTGCTCCCAGACGAGCTGGGTGTTGCGCTCCTGGAGGGCGTGCAGCAGGGTCCGGCGCTGGCTCCAGTAGCGGCTGGTGAGGCCGGGCACCACGACCATCGCGAGAAAGGCCAGGGTGCCGAACATCGTCAGCGCCACCGGCGACTGGCGCGCCCACATGCCGATCTCCGCGAGCCCGGTGCCCAGGTAGAGCAGGTACGACACCGCGAAAGCGGCGAGCGCCCGGCCCGGGAGGGCGATCCGGCGACCGGCCGACCAGGCGACGAACATCTGCATCAGCGCGAATCCGGCGAACGCGGCGCCGAGCGCGCTCATCAGGATCAGGACGGTGGCGGGCAGCCGCCGTCGCAGCAGCCACAGCCCGAAGGCGCTCGCCGCGGACAGGGCCATCGCGAGGGCCCCGGCGTCCATGAGTTCCTCGACCCCGGCCGTCAGCAGGGCCATCGCCAGGGCGACGAGCAGTTCCCGGGCGGGTCCGCGCCTGGCCACGGCGAGGGGCTCCGGTCCCGGCACACCGGGTTCGGGCGCGGTCAGCAGGCCCCAGCAGGACCGGAGCGCCGACCTGGTCTTCAGCAGCACGTTCACACCGAAGACCCTAGGCGGACGGTCTGCCTGGTCACGGCCCACTTTCGTCCCTGCCGGGTCCGACGAAGGTCGCGGGCGGGCGGCCCGGAGGGTTGGTCACGTCGAAGGCAGGGCCCCCGTGGGACGGGCGGCGCCCCTTTCGGCGCGCCGCCCGTCGTGGGATCACTGGTTCAGGAAGGCGTCACG
This sequence comes from Streptomyces uncialis, assembly GCF_001905345.1. GTDB lineage: Bacteria > Actinomycetota > Actinomycetes > Streptomycetales > Streptomycetaceae > Streptomyces > Streptomyces uncialis. Next base: position 264,179 of record NZ_LFBV01000007.1, on the reverse strand, counting down.
CAGACGCATCTCGTTGAACTTGTTCCCGTCGTAGTCGTCGGAGTACGTCAGGGACAGCCGCCCGCTCGGTGCCAGGGACACCGCGGGGCCGGACTGGTTGCCGCCGGTGACGACGTTCATCCGGGTCGCGGGGAGCCGGTTGGTCGTGGTCTTGTCGGCGTTGAAGCCACGGGCGAACACATCGTGGAAGCCGTCCATGAACGCCTCACGCCAGGCGACGACGAAGCTGCCGTCGTCGGAGACGGCCACGTCGGCGTCGACCTGGGCGCCGATGGGACGTTCGGCATGGATGTTCGCGTTGTCCTCGGTGGTGCGGCTCTCGGCCCCGGTCGGCGCACCGGCCGCGGAGTACACGCGGTGGTGGACGCGGTCGGGGCGGACCAGGGTACCGGTGCCGGTGGTGTACTGGTCGCTCCAGGCGACCACGATCCGGCCGTCGGCGGTCTGCGCGACGGCGGGCTTGGTCTGCTGGCCGTCGGTGAGGGAGTTGGCGACCCGGCGGGTCACGGCGAAGGCACCGGTGTTGTCGAGCTTGGCGAGTCCGACGTTGATTCCGGCGTTGCCGTCGGCGTCCTCCTCCCAGACGATCGCGGTGTTGCCCGCGGTGTCGATGGCGGCGTCCGGACGGCGGTTGGACCCGGCGGTCGCACCGGCGTTGATGGTGCTGACCTGGACGTCCTGGAAGCGCAGCGCGCCCGCGCCGGTCCGGCCGGTGGCCATCACCTGGTTGAGGGTGCTGCCGTCGGCGGTGTTCTCCCACGCCGCGGTGTAGGCGCCGTTGTCCGCGACGGCCACGGTCGGCCGGATCTGATCACCGGTGCCGGAGGCGTGCGGACGGGGCAGGCTGGTGACCGTACCGCTCGGAGTCACCTTGCGGACGGCGATGTCCGCGTACTTGTTACCGTCGTCGTCGGCCGCCCAGACGACGATGGCGTTGCCGTCCTGGTCGACACCGACATCGGGCTTCTGGTTGGACCAGTCGGTGCCCGCGACACCGGAGACGCTCAGCTTCTTCTCGTTCCAGAGCGGCACGCCGTCCTTGTACATCCGGATGTACACGTCGGTGCCGAGCTCGGAGTCCGCGGGGTTGTGCCGGTCACCGTTCTCGTAGACGACGGCGAGGTAGGTGGAGGTCCCGGAGCTGTTGGAGGCGGTGGCGCTGTAGTGCTGGTCGCCGGCGGCCCCGACGTTGACCCGCGAGTAGTGCTGCGAGCTGGTGCCGTACTTCGCCGCGTCGATGTCGGACACGGCGTCACGCAGCTTGTCGAAATTGGCGACGAAGGCGTTGTACACGCCCGCGTCGTTGATCCTCAGCAGGGTCTCGTCGTTGCGCTCCAGGGCGCCCTTGGTGAAGTTGTGGGACCCGGTGAAGGTGTGCTGGACGCGCTGGCCCGCGGCGTTCTTCCACTCGGTGAGGAGGTACTTCGAGTGGACGCTTCCCCGGTTGCACGATCCGCCGACGCTGACGGTGTAGCGGCAGCCGCCGGGACGCATCCCGTAGGCGTTGATGTTGGCCGCGGTCAGGTCGTTGACGCCCTTGTTGCTGTCCACGTCGCTGAAGTCGCGGACGACGGCGTCGACGGCGCAGCCGGCCGCGCGCTTGGCGTCGAGCGCCGCGAACAGCTCGGGGCGCAGCCCCTTGCCGTCCAGCCCGGAGGAGACGATGCGGATACGGCCGTCGGCGGCGCAGTTCACCTTGTCGATCTGGTGGGCGACGATGTCGGCATTGCCGTACTGCGTCTGGTCCGACGCCTTGTCCCGGGGGAAGAAGATGGCCTCGACCGGCGCGCCCGGATCGTCGCTGGTGTGGTTGTACGTGGCCGTGCCGGACACGGTCGACCGCTGGACCTGCCGGTTGAAGGCGCCGCGGAACTTGGCCGCGAGGGTGGTGTTGCCGCTGATCACGACGGCGTTGTTCAGCTCACCGGACTGGCCCGGCCACATGTTCTGCGAGGACTGCCAGACCACGTTCTTGCGGCCGTCGCTCAGCGAGTCGAGGACGGCGAACTTGTTGTGGTTGATGCCCTTGCCGTCAGCGGGGGCGGGGTTGTAGAGACAGCCGTTGTCGCACTGGGTCAGCGAGCTGCTCCCGGTCAGTCCGGCCACGAGGCCGGCCTGGTCGGAGAAGCCGCCGCTCTCGGTGACCATCTTCAGCGTGACGCCCCGCGCCTGGGCGGCGAGCAGCTTGTTCTGTATCCCGGCGTCGCCGAACAGATACATGCTCAGGTACAGCGTGCCCGAGTCGGCGAGGTCGATCAGACTGCCGATCCCGTTACTGACGGAGTTGTCGTACGGGCCGTTCGGCGTCGAGTAGTTGAAGACCGATGTGTAGTTGCCGGAGACCACTTCCTCCGCCTGGGCGGTCGCGGGAGTCAGCAGTGTGAGCCCCAGAGCTGTGGTGGCAACGGCTGCCAGACCACGACTTATGCGTCTGCGCAAGATTCTTTCCCATCGCTTTGACGTGCGGAAACAGCGGAACTCTAGCCCTCTTTCGCGATCTTGCGTACAACGCGCGGACGGCCGGTATCCCACCCGGAGCAGGCCCTTCCACTGCCGGGCAGGTCCATGCGTGTGCATGCATTTCAAACCGGCGGGATACCGCCACGGCGATCGGACCGCGCGGTACGGGTGTGCGGCACGCGGTTCGGCCGCCGGGCGGAAACAATGGCCCTGACGGGCCGTCCGGTCCGTGACGCAGACCGAGGAGGTCCGGGGATGCTGTTCAAGGCGGAGACACTGGAGGGCATCCGGGAGGGCAGGGTCACGCTCGCCTTCCGCCGCTGGAAACGTGCCGGGGTGCGTCCGGGGAGCCGGTTGCGGACGGCCGTCGGGGTGGTCGGGATCGATGCGGTCACCGCGATCACCGACAGCGAGGTGACTGCCGGTCAGATCGAACGCAGCGGTCACACCTCGCCCGAGGCGTTCTGGAAGGAGCTGACCCGGCACCCGGACGGCACGCTGTACCGGATCGAGCTGAGCTATGCGGGGGCCGATCCGCGGGTTGCCCTGCGCGAACAGGACGACCTCGACGGGACGGAACTCGACTCGGTGAAAGCGGAGTTGGCGCGGATCGACGGCGCGGCGCGGCGGGGGCCGTGGACCGGGGACGTACTGCGGGTGATCCATGAGTCGCCGGGAACGCCCGCCGGGGACCTGGCCGACCGGCTGGACCGCGAGAAGCTCGCGTTCAAGCGGGACGTCCGCAAGCTCAAGGAGCTGGGCCTCACGGAAAGCCTCGGCACCGGCTACCGGCTGTCCCCGCGGGGCGAGGTGGTGCTGGGAACCCTGGACGGCGGCGCCTGAGCGGCGGCGAAGGCCCGTGGCCTCGTCCCGGTCCGCCCTGGGCGACGGCTGAACCCGCCGGTGTGAGGCGCCCGGCACCGGGGAAACCCTTGGATGCCCGGTGTCCTCGCCAGCCGGGCACCGCCCCCGGCCGGGGTCCGTCGCGGAGGGAACGGTACGGGGCTTCCAGGAGGTTCGGGATGTCGTCGACGACCGCACGGGCATGGACAGTTCTGGCGGGCGGGGTGTGCGCGGTGGTGGCCGTCACCCTCGTGACCGTCGTGACGGTGACGGATCTGGACACGGCGGACCGTACGGCCAGCGTCGTCGGGGCGGCGCTCAGCGCATTCGGTCTGCTCACGGCGGTGTACGGCCTCGTCCGGGGGCCCGCGGCGGCACCGGAGCGGAGCGGGGCGCGCTCGGTGACGGCCGCGGGCTCCATCGGCCGGGCCGTCACCGGGGACCGCAACCGCGTCGGCACTCCCCCGCCGCCGGTGCCGGGCACCGACTCGGTCGCGGGTACCGACTCGGCCGCGGGTACCGCGCCCGCGCCGCGGCCCCCCGTCGGCGAGCGGGCGGTGGACGCGGGCGGTGATGTCGCCGAGGCGATCACCGGCGACGGGAACCGGGCCTGAGGACCACGTCCGAGGCCTGCCGTCCGAGGCGCCCGCCGAAGGTCCGCCAAAGGTGCGTACAGCGGGTCTTCACGCCTGTCGCGAGCGGGAGTTCGGGCACTCGGCACCGCTCCGGCGCCCTGAACGGACTGTCACGTTCCGGTACTGCCCGAGCATCACCTTGAAGCATCATAAATACTTCTTTCGAGCTATAAGCCCGGAACTTCGGCACACGCGACCGGCCCGCACCGTTACGTTCAGTAGCGACATGCGTCCACCGCTCCGGGCTTCCGAGCCCGGAGCAGGGCGTGTTGAGGCTGTTCTGAGGCTCTTTCGAGGCGGAGGAAAGCGATGCGGGCGAAGGTGACGGTCCTCGGGCTGGGACCGATGGGCGCGGCGCTGGCCAGTGCGTTCCTGGCGGCCGGCCATCCGACGACGGTGTGGAACCGCACCCCCGGCAGAGCGGGTGCCCTGATCGACCGAGGTGCGCGGGAGGAGAGTTCGGCGGCGGCAGCCGTCACGGCGGGGCCGCTCGTGGTGATCTGTCTGGTGTCCTACGACGCCGTGGAGGAGGTGCTGGCGCCGCTGTCCGCCCAGTTGCGCGGACGCACGATCGTCAACCTCACCTCGGGGTCCCCGGTGCAGGCCCGTGAGGCGGCGGCCCTGGCGCAGCGCTGCGGTGCCGACTACCTGGACGGGGTGATCATGACGACTCCGCCCGGCATCGGCCGTCCGGAGTCGCTGCTCCTGCACGGCGGCGCGCCGGAGGTGTTCGCCGCGCACCGGGACACGCTCGCGGCGCTCGGTGATCCCGTGCATGTGGGTGCGGACCCGGCGCTGTCCTCCGTCTACGACACGGCGTTGCTGAGCCAGATGTGGGGCACGCTGACGGGCTGGCTGCACGCGGTGGCGCTGATCGGCTCCGACGGGCCGGGCGGCGGGGTCACGGCGCGGGAGTACACCGGGATCGCCGACCGCTGGATGGGCTCGGTCAGCGCGTTCATGAACGCCTACGCACCGCACGTCGATTCCGGCCGCTACCCCGGCGGTGACTTCACCCTTGATCTCCATCTGCGGACCATGGAGGTGCTGTCCCACGCCAGCGAACTGCGGGGGGTCGCGTCGGGTCTGCCGCAGGTGTTCGAGGAGCTGACCCGGCGGGCGGTCGACGCGGGGCACGGTGACGACAGCTACGCGCGGCTGGTCGAGTTCATGCGCGTCGGCGGTCACGTGTGAGCGATCGGCCGGATGCCGTGGTCATCGCCGCAGGACCCACAGGTCTCGCGTCGGGACCGCCCCGCGGCGCCAGGGACCGGTGACCCCGGTCACGTGCGCGGTGGACGCGGCGTGCGGCGTTCCACGCCGGGACGGCCCAGGTCCCGCAGGGCCTGGGCCCGGGAGCGGAGTGGGTTACTCGACGCCCTTGATGACCTCGACCTTCTTGTCACCCGCCGACGCGTGGGCGGTGGCGCCGACCCCCACGACCAGAAGCGCGGCGGTCAGGACGGCGGAGACAACGGCGGTGGCGCGCTTGAGCGTCATGGTTCCCCCTGGGATGTGACGGCGGACATCACCCGCAGCCTGCCAGCTGTGCCTCGCCGTGGACAAGACCTCGTCCGGACGGGGCGGGCGGATCACCGGGCCGGTCCTCGGGCCGGTCCACGGGCCGGTCCTCGTCAGGGGGCGTCGGCGCGGGGACCGCCCCGCGGTCACCGGTGCGAGGAGAGGTCATAGGCTGAGGCGGCGGACCGTGCCCCGTGACCTTCCGACGGTCGCCGGGAATCACGCGCGACCGGTCGGGAACCCGCAGGGCCGGTCGGGCGTTCGCAGAGCAGACACGGACGGTCACGGCCGATGGCCGTGAGCGGATCGCGCGGTCGGTCATGGATGGTGAGGGGGGACGGCGGATGCGGGAGCGAGCGCGGCCGATGACCGTCGGGACCCTTCCCGCGCTGCTGTGGGGCGCGCTGCTGGTCCTGGTCGGAGTCCTCTCGCAGGGCGCGGCTCCCGCGAGCGCGGCGGACCGGGCCGTTCCCTCCCCCGCCTTCTCCGCCACCCATGTCTTCGGTACGGCGGACTTCCCGGACCCGGGTGCCCAGGTCTTCGGTACACAGGACCCTGCTGTCCGGCTCGCCGGTACGCAGGTCTCCGGCGCCCAGGACTCCGGTGCCCGGCTCCCCCACACCCAGGCCGACGGCACCCAGAACCTCGGCACCACGGCGACGACCGCGATCACGACCGCGGACACACCCCCCTTCGTCCCCGGATTCACCGCGCGGAGAACGGAACCCGTCGTCGGCTCCGGCGCGCGGAACGCTCCCGTACCGCGGCACCGGCCGGACACCGCGCCGGGCAGCTCCGCAGTCCGGGGCGAAGCCGGGCAGGGTCCGGTCACCACCGTGCGGCTCGCGGCGGCCGGCGAACACAGCGGCCGGCCCGTGCTTCCGCCGCCCGCGCCCGGAGGGCCCGTCGCACCCGGGTACGAGCCACCCGCCCCGCAGGGCGCGGTCCTCGCGGTCCCGCACGAGCGCGGACCGCCCGCGCCGTCCCACGGCCCCCGCAGCACCCGCGCACCCCCGCATTCACGGAGCAGCTGACGCCCCAGGCGTCCGCCGTCCCGGTCACCGGCCTGCCCGGACCGTGACGACGGCGGCGTCTCCCGTCCCTGCGCACGGTGCCGTTCCGCGCGCCGTGCGTGTCCCGCGTGTCCACACACACCGTCGGGTGTGTCCGTGGAGCTGCCCGTGGAGCATCCATGTCATCTCGTGCCACGTCATCCCGTGCCACTCTCTGGCGGGCGCTGGCCGCGTTCGCCGTCGTCGCCCTGTCCGTACTGGCCGCCCTGACCACCGAGCCCCGGCTGGGGCTCGATCTGCGGGGCGGTACCCGGATCGTCCTGGAGACCCGGGACTCCCCCACCGTGAAGGCCGACTCCGAGGCCACCGACCGCGCGCTGGAGGTACTGCGGCAGCGGGTGGACGCCCTCGGGGTCGCCGAGCCCTCGCTGGCGCGTTCCGGTGAGCGCCGTATCGTCGTCGAACTGCCCGGTGTCCAGGACCCCCGGGAAGCGGCCCAGGTCATCGGCCGTACCGCTCAGCTCACGTTCCACCCGGTGACGGGCATGGCCGGGAAGGCCGCCGACGGGATCGCCGAGGACGGGTCGCGGACCCTTCCCGACCCGGACGCGCCGGGGGCCTTCCTGCGGCTCGGCCCGACCGCGCTGAGCGGCGGCGGGGTCAAGGACGCGGAAGCCGCCTTCGACCAGCAGGGGGCCCAGGGCTGGACCATCGCGTTGTCGTTCCACGACGGCGCGGGCAAGGACTGGGCGCGGATCACCGGGGAGGCCGCGTGCCGGCCGGCCGGGGACCCGGGGCGGCGGGTCGCGATCGTGCTGGACGACAGGATCGTGTCGGCGCCGGGGATGGAGCAGTCGGTGCCCTGCGGGGCGGGGATCACCGGTGGTTCGGCGCAGATCACCGGCGGTTTCGACGCGGACGAGGCACGTGATCTGGCGGCGCTGGTCAAGGGCGGCGCGTTGCCGGTGCCGGTGACCACCGTCGAGCAGAGCACGGTGGGTCCGACGCTCGGGGCGGACGCGATCCGGGCGAGCGCGATGGCCGCGGTGATCGGGCTGGTCTGCACGGGCCTGTTCATCATCGTCGTGTACCGGCTGCTGGGTGCGCTGGCCACGGTGGCGCTGGGTCTGTACGGGCTGATCTCCTACGCGGCCGTCGTCACCCTGGGCGCGACGCTGACGCTGCCCGGTCTCGCCGGTTTCGTGCTGGCGATCGGGATCGCCGTCGACGCGAACGTGCTGGTCTTCGAGCGGGCCCGGGAGGAGTATCTGCGGCCGGGCGCACGCCGGTCCGATCTGCGGCGTCCGCTGCGGGTCGGCTTCAGCAAGGCGTGGAGCGCGGTGACCGACTCGCATGTGACGACCCTGCTGGCGGCGGGGCTGCTGTTCGTCTTCGCGACGGGGCCGGTGAAGGGGTTCGGGGTGACCCTCGGGATCGGGGTGCTGGCCTCGCTGGTCTCCGCGATGCTGATCACCCGGCTGCTGGCGGACTGGGCTCTGGAGCGCGGTTCCGTGCGGCGCCGCCCGTCCTGGACGGGTATCACCGCGAAGGGGCGGGTGCGGGCCCGGCTGGAGGCACGTCCGCCGCGGCTGATGCGCTCACGACGCCGCTGGCTGGGGATCTGCGGCGGACTGCTGCTGGTGGCGCTCGCGGGGATCGGGGTGCGCGGGCTGGACTTCGGGGTGGAGTTCACCGGCGGCCGGCTGGTGCAGTACTCCACGGCGCAGACCGTCGACGCGGACACCGCGCGGCAGGCGGTGGCGGACGCCGGGTTCCCGCGTGCGGTGGTGCAGTCGTCCGGGGACAGCGACATCACGGTCCGCACCTCGGAACTGACCGACGACGAGCAGCGGGAGGTGCGGGACGCGCTGAGCGAGGTCGGCGGGGAGACGACCGTGGTGCGGGACGATCTGATCGGCCCGAGCCTCGGGGACGAACTGCGCAACCACGCGCTGATCGCGCTGGGCCTCGCGGTGGCCGCGCAACTGGTGTATCTCACGGTGCGGTTCCGGTGGACCTTCGCGGCGGCGGCGGTCGCGGCGATGGTGCAGGACGTGCTGCTGGTGGTGGGACTGTTCGCGTGGCTCGGCAAGCCGGTGGACAGTGTGTTCCTCGCGGCGCTGCTGACCGTGGTCGGGTACTCGGTGAACGACACGGTCGTGGTCCTGGACCGGTTGCGGGAGCTGCGGCGGGCGGCGCCGCGGGCTCCGTGGCCGGATCTCGCCGACAAGGCGGTGGCGCAGACGCTGCCCCGGACGGTGAACACCGGTATGGGCGCGTTGTTCGTGCTGGTGGCGCTCGCCGTGCTCGGCGGGGACTCGTTGGCGGACTTCTCCGTGGCGCTGCTCGCGGGCGTGCTTCTCGGGATCGCCTCCACGGTGTTCACGGCGTTGCCGCTCGCCGTGTCCCTCCAGTCGCGGCGACCGGAGCGGCCGGTCAAGCCCCGGGTCCGGCCCACGGACCGTGACAGGTCGGGCGCGGTGGTCTGAGCGGGCCCGGTCCGGGAGCGCTGCCCGGCGGACGGCGACGGCGGATGCCGGGGCCGTCCGCCGGGGTCGCGGCCTCGGGTCGCGGCCTCGGGGCCCGGCCTCGGGGCCCGGCGAAGCAAAGCCCGCGCCGGTGGCGGAGGTTGTGCCGGTGGGCGCCGTGCACGGGGCCGGACCGGCCGCTGACCGGCGCGGATCGCGTCCCAAATGTGACATGGCCGGATTTGATGTTCACCATACAAAGACTTAGGGTCCCCTTAGTTCACGGCCTCGGTCCGGGAACGCCCGCTCCCCGCCGGGCCCTGGGGGTTGCGTACCGGCGTTCCCGGCCCGGGGCATGCCCCCTGACAAGAGGACCCCTCATGCGCTTCACCTCCAGCCGTCCGGGCCTGCGCGCGCTCGCAGTCGTCCCGGCCGCCGCCCTCGTCATGACGCTCGCGGGCTGCTCCTCCGACAAGGAGGACTCGGGGTCCGGCGACAAGTCGGCGGGCAAGGGCACCTTCCCGGTCAGCATCAAGAACGCGCTGGGCACGGCCGAGATCAAGGAGCAGCCCAAGCGGGTGGTGACCCTCGGCCAGGGTTCGACCGAGACCGCGATCGCGCTGGGTCACACGCCCGTCGGCATGGAGAGCTACGAGTGGGGCAGCGACAAGACGGGCTACATGCCGTGGATCCACGAAGAGGTGAAGAAGAAGGGCGAGAAGCTCCCGAAGCAGTTCACGGGTGGTGAGAACCTCGACATCGAGACGATCGCCGAGCTGGACCCCGATGTCATCCTCGCCCCGTGGTCCGGGGTGACGCAGAAGCAGTACGACGTCCTGAAGGACATCGCGCCGACCGTCGCGTACCCGGACAAGGCCTGGAGCACCAACTGGGACGAGCAGATCGAGATCATCTCGAAGGCGCTCGGCAAGCCGGAGCAGAGCAAGGTCCTGATCGACGGCATCGAGAAGCGGTTCGCCGACGCCGCCGCGACCCGCCCCGAGTACAAGAAGCACACGTTCTCGTACATCTACACCACCGGTCCCGGCACGCTCGGTGTCTTCCGTACCGAGGAGCAGCGGGTGGCCGTGGTCAGCTCGCTGGGGCTGAAGGCGGACCCGGTCGCGGACACCTTCAAGGAGACCGAGGGCACCGACTCCGCGCTCATCGGGCTGGAGAACGGCAACAAGCTCGCGAGCAGCGATCTGATCTTCACGTTCTACTCGGACCCGAAGAGCCGCAAGGAGATCGAGGCGCAGAAGCTGTACAAGGCGATCCCCGCGGTCGGCAAGGGCGCCGTGGTGGCCGGTGAGGAGAACCCGTTCGTGACGGCCTCCTCGATGATCAACCCGCTGACCGTCCCCTGGAGCATCGAGCGCTACCTGCCGATGATCGACAAGGCCATCGAAAAGTCCGGCAAGTAGGACCGGTACCCGGGGATGACGACCACGGTCCGGGCATCCGCGCGCGGCGCCGCCCCGCCGCGCGCGGGTGCCCTCCGGTTGACGCTCGCCCTGGTGGGCGCGGCGTTGCTGCTGCTGTGCGCGGCCGCGGCCAGTGTGATGTTCGGCAGTATGCGCACCAGCCCGGGCGAGGTGCTCTCGGTGCTGTCCGGGGACGCGGAGCCGTATCTGACGACCGTCGTGGAGAGCCGCTATCCGCGGACCCTGCTCGGTGTGCTCGCCGGGGTGTGCCTGGCGGTGTCGGGCACGCTGATGCAGGGCGTCACCCGTAATCCGCTGGCCGATCCGGGGCTGCTCGGGGTCAACACGGGCGCCGCGGCCGGAGTGGTCACGGCGTCGGCGTTCCTCGGTGCCTCCGGCTCCGCCTCCGCCATGTGGTGGGCGCTGCCGGGCGCGCTGCTGGCCGGGGTGCTGGTGCATGTGATCGGTTTCAGCGGGGCGTCATCCAGCGCGGTGCGGCTGGTGCTCGCGGGCGCGGTGCTGACGGCCGTGCTCACCGCGTACATCCAGGCGGTGACCCTGAGCCGCCCGAAGATCTTCGACAACTACCGTTACTGGGTGGTCGGAGCGCTCGGCGGGCGGGACTTCGACGTGCTGTGGTCGGTGCTGCCGTTCGCGGTGGCCGGTCTGCTCGTCGCGCTGCTGATCGCCCCGGCGCTCAACGCGCTGGCGCTCGGTGACGAGTCCGCGACGTCCCTCGGCGCGAACCCCGCGGTGACGCGGGCGCTCGGCTGGGGCGCGGCGACGGTCCTCGCCGCGGCGGCGACCGCCGCCGCCGGACCGATCGCGTTCGTGGGGCTCGCCGTGCCGCATGTGGTGCGCGGCCTGATCGGTACGGACCACCGGGGGCAGATCGCGCTGTCGGTGCTCGTCGGTCCGGTGCTGCTGCTGACGGCGGATGTGATCGGGCGGGTGCTGCTGCGGCCGCAGGAACTCATGGTCGGTGTCGTCACCGCCTTCGTCGGGGCCCCGGCGCTGCTGTTCACCCTGCGCCGGATGAAGCACTCCCTGTGAGCGGCCGGGACGGGAACCACGGGGAAGTGACGACACATGCCGTATGACGAGGTGGCGACGGCGTTTTGGGGTGCCCCCGGGGACCCGGAGCGCCGTACGCAGGGGACGAGGGGTGTCCGATGAAGACCCGCAGCGCGCCGGATCTCCCGGTGCCGCCCGCGCCCGTGGCACCGCCGCCCCGCGCGGCCGGTCTGCTGAGGCTCGGGCGGACGGTCGCCGTACCCGTGGACACCCGGGCGGTGCTGGTGTCGGTGGCGCTGCTGGTGCTGCTCGCGGTGGCCGCCGTCGCCACCCTCACTCTCGGTCGGCTCGGTATCCCGCTGCGGGATCTGCCGTCGGCGCTGTTCGGTGAGCCGCGGGGGATGGACAAGCTGATACTCGACCGGCTGCGCGGGCCGCGGCTGGTCACCGGTATCGGTGCCGGGGCCGCGTTCGGGGTGGCGGGCGCGCTGTTCCAGTCGGTGACCCGAAATCCGCTGGGCAGTCCGGATGTCATCGGGCTGAGCGGGGGCGCGGGGGCGGGGGCGGCGACGGTCGCACTGCTCGCGCCCGGGTTCCCGGTGTCGGTCGGCGCGCTGGTCGGCGCCGTCGTCGCGATGGCGGTGGTGTATCTGGCGACGGGGACGGGCTTCGGTGATCCGGGGCGTCTGGTGGTCGCCGGGATCGGGGTGTCGGCGCTGACGGCGGCGCTGACGCAGTACGTGGTGTACGCGGTGGAGCGGGACCAGGCGACGGTGCTGTCCTCGTATCTGAACGGCTCGCTCGCCACCCGCGACTGGACCGACGCCTCCACCATCTGGGGACTGCTGCTGGTCGCGGTTCCGCTGACCCTGCTGATCTCGCGGAGTCTGACGATCAGCGAGATGGGCGACGAGCTCACGACGGCACTGGGCACGGACCCGCGCCGCACCCGGACCGCCGCGGTGGTGCTGTCGACGGCGCTGGCGGCGGGCGCGGTGACCGTGGCAGGTCCGATCGCGTTCATCTCGCTCACCGCTCCGCAGATCGCGCGCAGACTGGCCCCCGCGCCGGGTCCCCGGATCGCGCTCTCGGCTCTCACGGGTGCGACCCTGCTGGTGCTGGCGGATCTCGCGGCCCAGCATCTGCCGCTCACCGACGATCTGCCCGTCGGCATCTACACGATGGCTCTCGGCGGCGTCTACCTCGGTTACCTGCTCGTCCGCGAATGGAAAAAGGGCACGCTATGACCACCAAGTCCGCCGTGCGCGAGGGCGCCGGGTCCGCGACCACCGGGCTGTCGGCCCGCGGGGTGACGCTGTCGTACAACGGCGCCCCGGTGGTCCGGGACGTCAGTGTCGATCTGCCGACGGGTGGGCTGACCGCGATCATCGGTCCGAACGGCTCGGGCAAGTCGACGCTGCTGAAGGCGTTCGCGCGGGTCCTCAAGCCCGACACGGGGACGATCACGCTGGGCGGCGCGGACGTCCACGCGCTGCGCGGCAAGCAGTTCGCCCGGCAGGTGGCGCTGCTGCCGCAGAACCCCCAGACCCCGCCGGGGATCACGGTCCGCGCCCTGGTGCAGCGCGGCCGTCATCCGCATCACACGCTGCTGCGGCAGTGGACGCCCGACGACGACCACCGGATCGCCGAGGCGCTGGCGCACACCGGGCTGACGGACCACGCGGACATCCCGGCGGCGGCGCTGTCGGGGGGCCAGCGGCAGCGGGCGTGGATCGCGATGACCCTCGCCCAGGACACCCAGCACATCCTGCTGGACGAGCCGACCACCTATCTGGACATCGCCCATCAGTACGACCTGCTGGAGCTCTGCGCCCAACTGCACCGGCAGGGCCGGACGATCACCGCCGTGCTGCACGACCTCAACCAGGCCGCGCACTACGCGACGCAGCTGATCGTGCTGAAGGACGGCCGGATACACGCCGAGGGTCCGCCGGCGGAGATCCTCACCCCCGGGCTGGTGTCCGAGGTCTTCGGCCTGACCTGCGACATCATCGCCCATCCGCATCTCGGGACCCCGCACCTCATCCCGCACCCGCAGCCCCGCGCCGACAGCTGAGGCGGGCGCCGCGGGGCGGGTCCGGGCGGTCGGCGGTCAGTCGGCGGCGGTCATGGCGGCGGAGTCGTCCCGGTCCATGGGGCCGGGGCCGCCGGAGCCGTCCCCGGCGGCGGTGGGGCCGACCCGCACGGTGATCACGTCGTAGTGGGAGTACGTGTTGAGGTCGTCGCCCCGGTGGAGGGTGAGGCTCAGCCCCGCCCGCTCCCAGGTCTCCTCGTGGGTGTCCATCTCACCGGACGTGCTGTGCAGCGGGGCACCGAGTTCCGCGCGGATCAGACCGCTCAGCCGGGCGTACTCGGCGCGGAAGTGGGCGCGCCGGGCGTCCGGCGCGCGGTGCCAGGCGGGACCGTACTCCCCGTCCAGGTCGTCGGCCTCGTCGAGGTCGGTCCCGCCGTCCTCCTCACCGTCCTCGTCCTCGTCGTAGTCCGTCTCGGGGTCTTCGAGGTCGTCGTCCTGGGCGGCGCGGCCGTGCGGCAGCGGCGGTTCCTCGCCGAAGGCGGGCCAGAACAGCGCGCACGGCAGCTGGACGAAGGACGCGCCCTGCCCGTCGTCGGTGCCGGGTGCCGCGCCGAGTTCGACGCGCGGGCCGATACCGGCGGAGGGCGGATCCGTGCCGAAGAAGTGCGGGGCCGCGGCCCCGCCGCCCCATTCCACGGCGGGCCGTCCGTCGGGGGCCTCGGCCGCCCAGCCCTGGCGTACCAGGGCGTTCTCGATCGTGGAGCGGTCCCAGGGGCCGTCCGTGAGGGCGGTCAGCAGGCGGATCTCCGCCGCTCCCACCCGCAGTGTCTTCAGTGCCATGGGGGAACAGTACGTCGGTGGGGCCGAGGTGGTTCCGGGAAAGCCGGAGACCCGGCGGCGCGGGGTCGGGTCCGCGCCGCCGGGTCCGGTTCAGGGAGGGGTGATCAGCAGGGACCGAGGTCCTGCCAGACGCCCCACTCGCCCGTGGTGCCGGGCGCGTTGCCCTGGGTCCACCACTTGGACTTCCACTGCTTGCCGCCGTGGCTCACGGTGGCGCCGCCCGGGTACTCGGTGGTGGCGTTCCACGGGGCCGCGGTGCAGGTGCCACCCGTACCGCCGTTGCCGCCATTGCCACCGTTACCGCCGTTGCCGCCCGTACCACCGGTGCCGCCGGTCGTGGTGCCCGAGCCGTCGGGCTCGACGACCGTCGTGCCGCGGGTGAGGTCACCGGCCAGACCGTAGGTCTTGGCGCCGATCTTGACGGTCCAGTTGGACGGGGTGGAGACGGGGAGGTAGTACACGAAGTCCAGCTCCATCGAGGCACCCGGGGCGATCGACTGCCAGGCCGGGATCTTCATGGAGACCCGGTGGAAGTCGCCCTTGAGTCCACCGACGTTGTTGCCCGTGTGGTCGCTGCGGATGACCGTGGCGTTGAAGCCGGACTGGTCCTTGGCGTTGTTCGGCGCGGAGGTCCCGTAGTCGAACTGGAACTCCGTACCGCCGGGCAGCGCGCTCTTCGTGTTGTTGGTGATCTTCAGCTTCGGGCTGATGGGGTAGTTCTGGTCCCCCAGCTTGAAGCCGCCGAAGTCCACGTCCACGTTGACGGCCTCGGTGGGCAGCGCGATGTTGGACTTCTTCGCACCGTAACCGGGGGCGGCCTTGAACTTGTTGTACATGAGGTTGGTCAGCGTGCTGCCGGCCTCGTACTGGCCCTTGGCCGCGTTCCAGTCGTAGTCGCCCGCGAGCTCCCAGATCATGGTGCCGCCGAGGCCCTTGTTGACCACGTAGTCGGCCTTCGCGCCGATGGACTGCTCGTCCTCGGTGGAGATGAAGACCTTCTTCTGGGCGTTCCACAGCCACGGCGCCACGAGCGTGTTGTCGTACTTGCGGACGTAGCTGCCCTGGAGCTGGGTGTCGGCCGGGAGACCGAACTTCGTCATGTAGTCGCCGACGACACCCTTTTCGAGGTTCTTGGCGTGCCACATCGGGTTGAACCCGGCGGGGGCTTCCTTGCCGCTGGTGTCCTTGTCGTGCCAGACGTTGTCGACGCCCACCGCGCCGTCACCGCACTTGGTGAGACCGGAACCGGCCGGGCAGGTCGTGGCCGCGGCCTTGCCCCACAGCCCGTCGGTGCCGCCCTGGACGTTCTTCCAGCCGCGGGTGTAGTACGGCAGACCGATGTTGATCCGGCCGGGGGGCATCGAACCGCGGAAGTACTGGTACGACCAGTCGGTGTTGAGGTACCCGATACCGCCGTACTGGGCGGTGCCGTAGATGTTGGCGCCCGCGAGCTCGGAGTCCTTGCCGTCGTCGTACAGCGCGGCCTGCGGACCGACGTGCTCGTTCCATGTGCCGTGCAGGTCGTACGACATGATGTTGAGGTAGTCCAGGTACTTCTGCACCTGGAACGTCTCCATGCCGCGCAGCAGATAGCCGGACGACGGGGCGGCGACGGTCAGCATGTAGTGCTTGCCGTCCGTGGCGCTCGCGCGGTCGAGCTTCTCACGCAGCGTCTTCATCAGCGCGGCGTAGCCCTTGACGAGACCGCCGCGCCGGGCGTTGGCGATGGTCCAGTCGTCGGGGTTGCCCGCGTCCTTCATCGACGTGGGGTACTCGTAGTCGATGTCGACACCGCTGAAGCCGTACTTCTTCAGGAACGCGACGGTGGAGTCCGCGAAGGTGTCGATACCGGCCTGGTTGACCGAGCCGTCGGCGTTGGTGGCCACCGAGTAGAAGCCACGGCTGTCGGCCCAGCCTCCGACGGAGATCAGGGTCTTCACATCGGGGTGCTGCTTCTTGAACTTGTTCAGCAGGTTGAAGTGACCCTTGTAAGGCAGCGACGGGTCCATCTCCGCACCGGCGACACCCGGCCAGGTCATCCCGGTGTTGGGGTTGTCCGCGGTGTCGGCGCCGATCGAGATCTTGTTGGCCGAGTCGATCCCGGCGAAGGCGTAGTTGATGTGGGTGATCTTGTCCCACGGGATGTTGTTGGCGAGGAAGGCGGGCCTGCCGTCCTTGCCGGTACGCCAGTTGGTGAAGTATCCGATGATGCGGCGCTGGTGGTCGGCGCCCATCTTCTCGCGGCCCTCGGTGTCGTAGACCGAGCAGTAAGGGACGTCGACACCGGGCGTGGAGTAGAGACCGTCGGGGCGACAGTTCTCCTGCGGCGCGGCCTGGGAGACGCCGGAAGTGAGGGTTCCGGCGAGCATCGCGCCGATCGCGACCGCACCGGCGGCGAAGAGCGCCGGCTTGGCCTTTCTGGAAGACAGCACGTTCAGATCCTCCTGGTGGGGGTCCGTGCTCCGCCGGGGAGCGCGGGGATGTGCAACACGCGTGTGGGGTTGACGCGTTGGCCCTGGGCTGGGGTGCCGAGGGCCGGAACAACGGAGGGAGTACGCCACTTGACGCTGGGGTAGCGCGGTGGCTGACGCTGGGTGGCGTAGTGGCCAGACCTTAAGAGGACTAGACCAACACGGTCAATAGGTCTGGACCTTTCCGCAAGTTTTGCTCAGGGCGGCTATCCGGCGGGAGGTGTCGGCGCCGGGCCCCGCAGGTCACGCGAGGGGCCGTGCCCCACCGCCCCGGGCAAGGGCGGCGTGACGTCCTCGGGCACCGGGACGAACCATCCGGAGGCTGAGAGAACTCTCATCGATCACCCGCCGACGGGTGGGTCCACGACACCCGGCACCGGACGGGCGACTCCGTTGTCGCGGGCTCCACTTCGGGGGAGGCTGGACGGCCGCCGCTCCCCGTCGGCCCACCTGTCACCTGTCGCCCGCCCTGGCCCCGTCCCGGCCGGGCGCGCCCCTCTTTCACCAGGCTCTCCTCGTCCGCCGCGGCCCTCGCGGCCTTGACCCTGACCTGCGGACCTTGCCCCTGACTTGCGGGTCAGGGGTTAGCGTCACGGCACTCCGGCAGCGGGCCGCCAGCCGTCCCGCTGTCCCGCTGTCCCGAACCTGCCCCGGGAGTCGCTGAGATGACCGCCGTCCTGCCCCGCACCAACCGTGAGATCCGGCTCGCCGCCACCCCCGAGGGGCTGCCCCGACCGGAACACCTCGCCGTCGTCGACACACCGATGCCGGTGCTCCGACCGGGCCATGTGCTGGTCCGCAACCGGTACTTCCTGGTCTTCCCCGGTCTGCGTACCCTGATGGGCGACGAGATCGACGGCGTACCGCTGCCCCCGCTGCGCGGCGGGGACACCCTCTTCGGGCCCGCGGTCGGTGAGGTCGTGGCCGTCCCGCCCGGCAGCCCGATGCGGGTCGGTGACACCGTCTCGCATCTCCTCGGCTGGCGGGACCACGCCCTGGTGGCGGACGCCGAGTGCGCCCTACTGGACGGGACGCTGCCCGACCCGGTCGCCCGACTGGCACCGGGAGCGGCGGCCTACGGGGCGCTGACCCGGCTCACCGGTGTCCGCGAGGGCGACACCGTGCTCGTCACGGGAGCGGCCGGGGCGGTGGGTTCGCTGGCCGGGCAGATCGCCCGGGTGCTGGGTGCCGGGCGGGTGATCGGCAGCACCGGTTCACCGGAGAAGGCCGCGCGGCTCGTGTCCGAACTGGGTTACGACGCGGTGGTGCTGCGGGGCACCGGCTCCTTCGCGGAGCGGCTCGCCGGGGCGGCGCCCGACGGGATCGACGTCCTGCTGGACACCGTCGGCGGGGAGCAGCTGGCCGCGGCGCTCGGCGCGGCCCGGCCGGGGGCGCGGTTCGCGCTGGTCGGCGCGCTGTCGGGGCAGTTGTCGCCGGAGCGGGGCGGTGGCAGCGCGCCGGTGCCGCTGGACACGTTCCGCCTGGTCGTGCGGGGCGTCTCGGTACGCGGATACCGGGGCGCGGACCATCCCGAGGTGGACGCGGAGTGGACCCGGCGCTTCGGCGGCTGGCTGCGTTCGGGCGAGCTGAGCTTCCCGCACACCCGGATCGCGGGTCTGGACCGCGCGCCCCGGGCACTGCCCGATCTGATCGAAGGGCGGTACTTCGGGGCCGTCGTCGTGGAACTCTAGAGGCGCGGACACCCACGGGACCGGTGCGGGTCCGACGGCACGTCATGGGAACAGGGTCCGAGCGGGACGGGGTGGCGCGGGATGCGGATCGGTGAAGCGGCACAGGCGGCGGGGACCACGCCCCGGGCACTGCGGTTCTACGAGCAGCGCGGGCTGATACCCCCGCCCGTCCGCAGTCTCGCGGGACAGCGCGTGTACGGGCCCGCCGATGTCGCGCGGGTCCGGGTCATCCGCGATCTGCTGGGCCTCGGGCTCACCGTCGACGATCTGCGCCGCCGCGCCCACCGGCTCCATCAGCTGACCATGAACCCCCCGCCCCGGTGCGACGCCGCCGCACCCGACGGGGCGCGCTCGGCGGTGGTCAGCAACAGGCTCGCGACCCTCGACGCCGAGATAGCCCGGCTGACCGAGCTGCGTGAACGCCTGGCGCGGCAAACCGGTGGCGGCTGAGGCGCCGCACCCGGAAGAAGCCGTACGGTCTCCCCGCGAGCGAAGCGGCGCGGGACGGAGGACGTGCGGAGGGCCAGCGGCGGAACCGGACCGGTGGCGCAACCGGACCCGCGCGGCACGGACCCGCACGGCACGGACCGGCGCGGACCGGCCGTCCGGGGTGGACGGCGCGGGGCGGCGGGGGCGGCGGGGGCCGGGGTGAGAGCATGCCTGCGGACATGTTTCCTCCTGCCCGTACCAGCCGAAAGCGGAACGCAGCCCTTCATGAATACGCACAGCTCCTGGATCACCCGCGTCGAGACCGGTGAGGACATCACCGCTGTCCGCGCCATCAACGTCGCTGCCTTCGAGACCGCCTCCGAGGCGGATCTCGTGGACGCGCTGCGGGACGATCCCGCGTGGATCGACGGGCTGTCCCTGGTCGCCGCCGGGGCCGACGGGAAGCCCGTCGGCCACGCGCTGCTGACCCGCTGCCATATCGGGGTGACCCCCGCGCTGTGCCTGGCGCCGGTCGCGGTGCTCCCCTCCCACCAGCGCACCGGGGCGGGCACGGCGGTGACCCGTGCCGCGCTCGCGGCGGCGGCCCTCCTCGGGGAGCGGTTCGTCGTCGTCCTCGGGCACCCGGAGTACTACCCGAGGTTCGGCTTCGGCCGGGCGTCGGAGCACGGGATCGATGTCACGATCGACGTCCCCGACGAGGCCCTGATGGCCCTGGCCCTCGACCCGGAGCACCCACTGCCGAGCGGCACCGTGCGCTACGCGCCGCCCTTCGGGATCTAGCGCACCGGTCGGGCCGACGTCGCCGGACCGTCCCTGGGCCGCGCCGCGTCCCGGCCCAGAGACCGACGGTCGAGGCCCGGCGCCCAGCCGGCCTCCCGGGGACCGCACGGGTCACTCCAGGCCGACGTGGGTGATCCGGTCGTCCCCCAGATCCGTCTGGACGCCGCGCAGCAGGACGCCGAGGAGGTCCGTCAGCAGGTCCCGCTGTTCGGCGCCGAGACCGGCGACGAGTTCGGCTTCCCGGCGCAGGACCTGACCGACGGTCGCCTCGACCAGTTCGTGTCCGGCCGGGGTCAGGGTCACCTCGACGGTACGGGGACGCCCCCGGCCGTTGTCCCGGACCACGAGTCCGTCGCGTTCGGCGCGCGCGACCCGCTGGGAGACCGCCCCCGCGGTGACCAGGGAGCGGCGGGCCAGCTCACGGGTGGTGAGCGTGTAGGGCGGACCACCCCTGCGCAGCACGCTGAGCAGGTCGAGGGTGGCGGCGTCGACCCCGAGGCGGGCGAGGACCCGGCGGCGTTCGTCGCCGAAGAGTTTGGCGAGCTGCCAGACCGGGGTGACGATACCGATGGAGGCGACCGGTACCTCCGGGAGTTCCCGTGCCCAGGCAGCGGTGATGTCCGGCACAGCGGCGCCGCCTCCTCCGCCTGCGGCATCCGCGGCATTCCTGGTATCCGCGCCCTGGTCACCCGGATGCCGTACCTGCTCCCCCGTCTTGTCGTTTGCCATGACGCCTCTCCCCATGCTTAATATTTAGACCTGAATTTAGACCTTAACGAAATGGTGGAGGCACAGCATATGACACGCGGTACGGCACGCACCGTCCTGGTCACCGGGGGTGGCACCGGCATCGGCCGGGCGATCGCACAGCACTTCGCCACCGAGGGGCACACCGTCGTGGTCACCGGTCGCCGGGCGGGCCCGCTCCAGTCGCTCGCCGAGGAGACCGGGGCCCGGGCGCTGGTCTGCGACCACAGCGACCCCGGGGCCGTGGAACGGCTGGCGGCCCAGTTCCCCGGGCGGCTCGACGTACTGGTCAACAACGCGGGCGGCAACACCGACTTCGACGGTGCCGACGCGGCGGACCTCGCCGGGTACGCCGCGGCGTTCCGGGCCAATCTGGACGCCAATCTCGTGAGCGCCGCCCTGACCACGAGGGCGCTGGAGGACCGGCTCGGTGAGGGCGGTTCGGTGATCCATATCGGCTCGATCGCCGCCGGTCAGGGCGCCGGTTCGTACGGCGCGGCCAAGGCGGGGCTCACGGCGTGGAACCTCTCGCTGGCCGGGGACCTCGGTCCACGCGGGATCACGGCGAACGTCGTCGCGCCGGGCTACGTCGGTGACACCGGGTTCTTCCGGGACCGGCTCGACGCGGACCGCCGTACTTCCCTGATCGCGGCCACGGCCCTGGGACGGGCGGGCGCCCCGGAGGACATCGCGGGCGCGGTCGCGTTCCTGGCCTCGCCGTCGGCGCGGCACATCACCGGTCAGGTGCTGCATGTGAACGGAGGCGCGTACACCCCCGGCTGAGCGCTCCGGCTCCGCCGGGGCCGGTCAGTAGCGGACCGCGGTCGCGACCTCGGCGGTGACCTCGCCGGAGACCTGGTGCGTGCCGCGGGCGGTGGCGTCCTTGGTGGCGCCGGCGGCGACATCCGTGACGCTGACGACGACCGTGTCGACCAGATTGCCGTCCGCGTCCTTGAAGTTGACCTGCACGCCGAACGACTTGGCGGAGTCGGCGGTGTTGCGGACGGTGAACGGCACGGTGGCGCGGCCTCCGTCGTCGGCCGCGCGGCCGGACAGGGTCACCTCGTCCCGGGCGTCGACGCCGTCGGTGATGTCGTCGAGCTTCTTCTGCGCGTCGGCCGCCGCCGCGGAGACGGAGTCGGCGGCCGACGAGGCCAGCGACGCGCCGACCGACGCCACGGCGGACGCGGCGTTCGACACCGTGCTCGCGGGGGTGCCGCCGTCGTCGGAGCAGCCGGTGAGGGTGACGGTCAGTCCCGTCAGCAGGGCCGCCCCGGCGGCGGTCCGTTTCCAGTACCCGTTCACGTTCCGCCTTCCGCGCAGCCGGTCAGTGCCCCAAGTCAAGGGCGCACGGCCGCGGCCCGCATGTCCGGGCCGCCGGACGGGTGAGCGGCGGGCGGGCCCGGACGGGTCAGAACGAGTCGCCGTACCAGTGCGCGGCGCCGGGCGCGGTCACCGTGCGGGTCACGGCGGCCCGCGGGGCGAGCAGCGGGCGGGCCATTCCTGAGGTGTCCGCGCCGGTGGTGACGGTACCGGGGGCGAGCAGCCGGGGTTCGGCCTCGGTGACGGCCGGGGACGGCGGCAGCAGGACCCGGACCCGGGTGTGCCCGGCGGCGCGGACCCGGTCGGCGAGGGCGGTGTACAGCGCGCCGAGGGCATCGGGGTGGCCGGGGTGCAGCGCGGTCTCCAGGACGTCGGTCCGGCCGGGGGCCGCCGGGCGGGCCACCAGCCAGCCGGTGAGCGTGCCGTCGGCGGGGTCCTCGGCCAGGAGGGACCAGCAGGGCCGGGCGTACAGGGCGGGGACGCGGACCCGCCAGTCGTCGGGGCCGCGTACGGCGGTCAGCGGCCGGGTCGCGTTGTACGCGGACTGGAGGCGGGCCAGGGCCGGGGTGTCGGCGGGGGTGACCGCGCGTACCCGGTGCGGGGTGGGTGTCTCCCCGGGTGCGGACGGGACGGTGTGCGGTGCGGCCAGTCGGCCCTCGGTGGTGGGGCGGGCGAACTCCGTCCAGCCGGAGCCCCGGTAGACACCGGGGGTGCCGGTGAACAGCAGGGACCAGGCGCAGCCCTCGTCGGTCATGGTGTCGGTTGCGGCGGAGAGCAGGGCGCGCACCAGTCCCCGGCCGCGGGCCTCGGGGCGGGTGGCGACGGAGCCGATGCCGCCGATCCGGTGCGGGGTGCCGTTCGCGTCGCGGACGCTGCGGGGCACGTACACGACCACGGCGTCGAGGGTGCCGTCGGCGCGGGCCGCGACGAAGGTGCGGTGGTACCGGCCGGGATCGAGGGCGTGCAGGGCGGGCAGCCGACGGACGCCGGGGAAGCACTCGGCCCACAGGGTCAGAAGGGCGTCGTCGTCGCCGGGGCGGGCGGTGCGGATCATGTGCGGACGTTCCCGTCCGCGTGTGCGGCGGGGCCGGTCCCGGGCAGGGCGGTGCGGCGGGTGCCGTGTTCGACGCAGGTGAACGACCGGCCGTCCCCCGCCCGCCGGTACCCCGCCACGACCACCACCGTGGCGGCCTCCGCGGTGACCGATACGCGGAGCAGCTTGCGTCGGGCGGTGCTGCCGTGCGATTCCACTGGTTCCTCCGGGGCGGCGCGGTCCGCGCGGGGGCGGACGGTGTCAGGGTCTGGGGACGGTGTTGCGGTACGGCGGCATGAAGCGCATCCGGGGCATCTGGTCGGCGAGCACTCCCCCGTCCACGACGAGCCGGGTGCCGGTGAGATAGGCGCCCGCGTCGGAGGCCAGCAGCAGCAGCGCGCCGACGCATTCGTCGGGGTCGGCGTAGCGGCCGAGCGGGATACGTGCGCGGTAGGCGGCCTCGAACTCCTCGCGGTCGAAGGGGAACTCCCCGTCGATGGGGGTCTCGACCATGCCGGGTGCGAGGGTGTTGGCGGTGATGCCGTGCGGGGCGAGCTCGACGGCGAGGGTCTCGGTGAGCAGCTGGGCAGCGGCCTTGGACGCGTTGTAGTGGGCGAGCCCGGCCTCGGCGACCAGCGCGTTCTTGGAGGTGACGGTGATGATGCGGCCCGGCACCCCGTCGGCGACCATGTGTTCCGCGATCCGCTGGGACAGGAAGAACACGGCGTCGACGTTGACCCGCATGACGCGCTGCCAGGACTCGGGGGTGATGGTGTTGTAGCGCTCCAGCGCGGCGGTGCCCGCGTTGTTGACGAGGATGTGCAGCGGGCCGCCGAGGTCGGCGCGGACGCGGTCGGCCAGCGCGGACAGCTCCCCGGTGCGGGCGAGGTCCTGGGTGTGGACATGGGCGCGGCGCCCGTGGGCGCGGACGGCCGCCTCGGTCCGTGCCAGCCCCGGGGCGTCCGGGAGGTCGACCAGGACGAGGTCGGCGCCCGCTTCGGCGAGGCCGACGGCGAAGGCCCGGCCGAGACCACGGGCGGCCCCGGTGACCAGGGCCGTACGGCCCGCGAGGCTGAATCGGTGCATGGGGATCGTTCCTCGGTTGGGGTACGGGTGCCGGGGCGGGCGCGCGGTGGCGGTCCGCCCCGGCGGCGCTCAGCCCGACAGGCCGAGCAGGGGCAGGGCGTCCCGGTGGATCAGCTTCTCCACCTCGTCCCGGTCGAGCGGGTCCAGACCCGGGATTCCGGGGACGGCCGCGACCTTCCGCAGTCCGGCGACGGAGTCGTCCACGGTGGTGAACGGGTAGTCGCTGCCGAACAGCAGCTTGTCCCACACGCCGTAGTCCTGGACCAGCCGCAGGCTGTGCCAGAGCTGGAAGGGGCGGTAGTGCAGGGCGCTGATGTCCGCGTACACATGGGGGTGTTTGCGGACGACCGCGATGCACTCGCCCTCGAAGGGGTGTCCCAGATGGGCGAGCACCATCCGCAGCTCCGGGTGGCGGATGGCGACGGCGTCGAGATGCCGGGGCATCGCGTACTCCAGCGGGGCCGCCGACACGAAGGTGGTGCCCGTGTGGACGAGCAGCGGCAGTCCGTGCCGTTCGGCGTAGGTGTACAGCTCGTCGTACGCCTCGTCGGCGGGGTCGAAACCGGCGTACATCGGCATGAGCTTGATGCCGCGCAGTCCGAGTTCCTGGTGGCCGTACCGCAGTTCGTCCCGCCAGCCGGGCTGGGTGGGGTCGAGCGACAGATAGCCGATCAGCCGGTCGGGGCGGGCCGCGGTGTAGGCGGCGACGGCCGTGTCGTCCACCCACAGTCCGCTGCGGCGGGCCTTGCCGCCGACGACGATGGTGCGGGTGCCGTCGGGTGCGGTGGCCGCGTACTCCTCCCACTTCACCGTGAGGTCGACCTCGCCCGCGTGGGCGCGGGCGGAGTCGGAGGCGAACGGGTCGGTGAAGTCGTGGCTGTGCCGGAACAGATGCGAGTGGACGTCGGTGATCACGCCTGCCGCCTCCCCGCGCCGGCACCGGACCGCGCGCGGGGGCGCCGGTGCTGGTTCATGTGCGGTTCCTCTTCTCCCAGCCGTCCTCGAACATGTTCCAGAAGCGGTGGGTCGGGGGGTGCTCCGCGAAGACCTCGTCGACGAGTTCGACACCGATCCCGGGTGCGGTGGGCAGCCCGATGTGGCCGTCCTCGATGGGGAGGGTGCCCTTGAGGGCCTGGAAGACATGGTCCTCCAGGAGGCCGTCGAAGGTCTCCAGGATCTTCAGATTGGGGATGCCGAGGCCGGCGTGCACGGAGACGGTGGTGCACAGCGGCGAGTTGGAGTTGTGCGGGGCGACGAGCATGCCGTGGCTGTCGGCGATGGCGGCGATCTTGCGGACCTCGGTGAAGCCGCCGGCCATGGAGAGGTCGGGCTGGACGATGTCGACGGCGTGCGTCGCGAAGAGCTGCTTGTACTCGTAGCGGTTGTGGAAGTGCTCGCCGCCGGAGAGGGGGAAGGCGGCGCGTTGCCGCAGTTCCGCGTAGCGCTCGATATGGGTCCAGGGCATCGGCTCCTCGAACCAGCCGATGTCGAAGGGCTCCAGCTCGCGGACGAGCCGGCTCGCGGTGGGCATGGCGAACCGGGCGTGGCCCTCGATGAAGAGGTCGGTGCCGGGACCGATGGCCTCGCGGACGGCGGCCACCAGATCGAGGGAGCGGCGCAGTTCGGCGCGTTCCAGTTCGTGCAGGCCGGGGCCGAAGGGGTCGAACTTGAGGGCGGTGAAGCCCTTCTCGACGGTGGCCCGGGCCTTGGCGGCGAAGACCTCGGGGTCGCGTTCGCCGTTGTACCAGCCGTTGGCGTAGACACGGACCTTGTCGCGGCAGGCGCCGCCGGTGAGCCGGTAGGCGGGGACGCCGAGGGCCTTGCCCATGAGGTCGTACATGGCCTGGTCGAGGCCGGACAGGGCGATGCCGCCCATGTCACCGCCGCGCAGGAAGTCGCCCTGGTAGACGCGGAGCCAGAGTTCCTCGATGTCGAAGGGGTCGGCGCCGATCAGATGGCGGCGGCCCAGCGACTCGGTGAGGGCGCAGACCTCGGCGCCGCGGTAGGGGTGGGTGATCTCCCCGACGCCGGACAGTCCCTCGTCGGTGTGGACGCGGACGTAGCCGAAGTCGCGCCAGGCGGTGCCCAGCATCAGGGTCTCGACCCGGGTGATCCGGCCGGCGGGACCGGCGGGGCGGGTGGTGTCGACGGTGAGCATCAGCGGACCGCCCCGCCCATGGTGGAGGCGTTCTCCAGGTCGCGGGCGCCGCCTTCGGCGAGGACTGCCTGGACGGCGGCCTCGGTGCCTTCGAGGAGCCGGTCGACGTCCGCGTCGGTGTGCGCGTAGCTGATGTGGCTGCGCTTGAGGTTGAGCGGCAGCTCGAACAGCCCGTGGTCGAGGAGTCGGCGGCGGTAGCCGACGAAGAGGGCGGCGTCGTTGGCGAGGAGGTCGTCGTAGGTGCGGGGCGCGTCGCCCGGCATGAAGTAGGTGACGAACACCGAGCCGTGGCCGGTGACGACGGCGGGGACACCGAGGCGGGTGTACAGGCTGTCGAGTCCGGCGCGGACCCGGGCGCCGAGCCGGTAGACATGCTCGTGGACGGGTTCCTCGCGCAGCTTGCGGAGGGTGGCGAGGGCGGCGGCGACCACGGACGGGTGGCCGTTGTAGGTGCCCGCGAAGAAGGCGGGGGCACCGGGCCGGGTGGAGAACAGGTCCATCAGGTCGGCGCGGCCGCCGATGGCGCCGACGGGGGCGCCGTTGGCGATGGCCTTGCCGAGGGTGGTGAGGTCGGGGGTGACCCCGCTGAGCTGCTGCCAGCCGCCGAGGGCGTGCCGGAAGCCGGTGATGACCTCGTCGAAGACGAGCACACTGCCGGCCTTGGCGGTCTCCTCGCGCAGGGTGGTGAGGAACTCCTGGTACGGGAGGAGGGCGCCGACGTTGTGGGGGACAGGCTCCACGATGACGGCGGCGATGTCCTGGCCGTGCGCGGCGAACGTCCGGCGGACGGCCTCGCTGTCGTTGAACGGGAGGACGAGTGTGGCGTCCAGGACCTCGGGGAGGATGCCGGTGGAGATGGGGTCGTGCCCGCCGACCTTCTCGGGCGCGGAGATGACGTTGAGGCTGACGGAGTCGTGCCAGCCGTGGTAGCAGCCCTGGAACTTGACGACGAGGCGGCGGCCGGTGGCGGCGCGGGAGACCCGCAGGGCGTGGAAGGTGGCCTCGCTGCCGGTGCTGGTGAGGAGCACCTTCTCCACGGAGGGGATCAGTTCGGTGAGCTGTTCCGCCAGCTCGACCTCGCCCTCGGTGACGCCGACGCCCATATGCCCGAGGGTGGTGCCCGCCTCGGCGGTGGCGCGGGCCACGTCGGGGTCGTTGTGGCCGAGCAGCGGGGGTCCGAAAGCCGAGTGGAAGTCGGTGAACTCACGGCCGTCGGCGGTCCGGAAGCGTGCGCCGGAGGTCGCGGTGACGACGAGATCGGCCAGTCCGGGAACGCTGCGCTGGCCGCTGTTCACGCCGCCGGGCACGACCTTGCGGGCGCGCTCGGCGATCCGGGCTCCGGAGGTGAGGTCCGGGCCTGAACTCATGGTGCTTGCTCCTTGCGTCGAGAGTCGTCGGCTCCGGAGGCCCTGCCCGGCCTCCGAACCCTGGCGCCATCCGCCCGGCAGTCGCCGCAGGAAGAGTGCTTCGGTTCGGTCTGTACGGGTTGCCGTACAGATGGGGTGTCACATGGTGCGAGTTTTTCAGAACACCGTTCTGCTGTGCAGAACAGTTCCTGAAGATTACGAGCGCCCCTCCCGCCGGTCAACCCCTTTCGGGGCGGTAGACCCGCTCGATATGACTAAACTGTTCGGTCATGACGAACAGAGCTGTTCAGGAGGACCCGAAGTACTGGGTCAAGAGCGTCGCCAGGGCAGCGGACATCCTCGAAGTCCTCGCCACCCCGGCGCCCGGCAGCGGACTGAGCGTCACGGAGGTGGCACAGATCTGCGGGATCTCCAAGAGCGCGGCGTTCGGCACCCTTCAGACGCTTCGCGCCTACGGCCTCGTCTCCGACGACGGCGAGGGCATGAACCGCCGCTACCGGCTGGGCATGGGGCTCTCCCGCCTCGGTGACCGGGCCCGTTCCCAGGTGTCCCTGCGCGGGGTCGCCCACCCGGTGCTGCGCGATCTGAGCCGTACGACGGGCATGGCGTCACGGCTCGCGGTGCCCGAGGACGGGCACGCGGTCGTGGTCGACCAGGTCGAGCTGGACCACCGGGTGCGCCTGGACCTGCGGATGGGGCAGCGCGAACTCCCCCACTGCACCGGGCTGGGCAAGGCC
Organism: Streptomyces uncialis; assembly: GCF_001905345.1. Classification (GTDB taxonomy): domain Bacteria; phylum Actinomycetota; class Actinomycetes; order Streptomycetales; family Streptomycetaceae; genus Streptomyces; species Streptomyces uncialis. Next base: position 236,083 of record NZ_LFBV01000007.1, on the reverse strand, counting down.
CTGCTGTCGGCGCTGCCCGAGGCGGAGGCCGCGGCCGTGATCGAACGGCACGGGCTGCCCCGCCGCACCCCGCGGACCATCACCGACCCGGCGACCTTCCTCGCGCATCTGCGGGACATCGACCGGGTCGGCTACGCGCTGGACGACGAGGAGGACGCCGAGGGAATCCTGTGCATCGGCGCGCCCGTCCGTGACGACCGGGACATGTGCGTCGGCGCCATCAGCATCACCGGGCTCAAGCTCGGTCTGCCCGCCTGGCGTTATCAGGAGCTGGGCGGCCAGGTGCGGGACGCGGCCCAGCGGATCAGCGAGGCACTGGGGTGGGCCGCCCCCGACCAGGCCGGGGACACGGCGCCGGGGGCCCCTCGGGGCTGAACACACGGGCACGGACCGTGCGACGGGGATCGGAGGGCGGTGTTCCGGTCCCCTGTTCCGCGTACGCGGGGCGGCCGGGAAGGTCCGGGTCCCCGGGGGCGGGGAGCCCGGTCCCCGTTCCGGGTGCGCGGCCGTCGAGCGGCCCGGAAGGTCCGGGTCCCCGGGAACGGGAAGCCGGTCGCCGCTGCCGGGTGCGCGGCCGTCGGCCGGCCGGGAAGGTCCGGGTCCCGGGGGAACGGGGAAGTCCGGTCCCCGGGAATTCGTCGTGATCCAGCTCTTGACCTTCCATGGAACGGCCACGTACGTTCCTGCCATCCGCCGGGACATTCTCCCGTCACCGGCGTGTCATCCCGATGTATCCCTTCCCGGGCCCTGCCCATCCGTCCGGGAACCCCGCTGAGCTCTGCTCAGGGGCAGCTCTTTCGAGCCATCCGCCGTCATGGCAGTCATCCGCAGGACCGCTCCCCTCCCGCCCGGTTTCCCGGTCACCTCTCGGAAGGCGAAGTCCGCGATGAGCGTTCCGCAACACCCGAGCACCGCCCGCCGTCATCTGCTGCGCGCCTCCGGCGTCGCCGGTCTCGCCCTCGCGGGCACGGCCGCCGCCACCGCTCCCGCCCAGGCCCGGTCCGCCAAGGACGCGACCCTGCGGGTCTCCGATGTCGGGGAGTTGCGTGGGCTGGGTGGGAGGTCGGTGCGGGAGGGCACGGTGGTGGTCGTGGCGGGGTACCGGCGGGCGGGGGACGGCGGGTCGTTCACGGCCCGCTGGGATGCCCGGTCCACCGCCGCGCACAACGGCGGCACCGTCATCGCCCCCGACACCAGGAAGCCCGGACCCGGGCGCTGGCACCAGCTCCACCACGGCGTCCTCGACTTCCGCACCTTCGGCCATTTCGACGCTGACACACCCGCCGACGACGCGCTCGACGCCATGATGAACGACCCCACCGTCCACCGCGTCGAGGCCCACACCGACCTCCTCCTGCGCAGACGCCACACCTTCACCCGCTCCCGTATCGAACTCGACTTCCACGGCAACACCCTCCACACCCACGGCACCGACAAGAACACCCACGACAACCCCTTCGGCGCCACCCTCGCCTTCCGCGGCACCGTCACGGACGAGCCCCGCACCCATCGGCTCACCGAGGCGATGCCGGATCTCTCGGACCTCTTCGAGGTCGGGGACTCGGCGGGCTTCGAGGTCGGGCAGTGGTGGGCCGTCGAGGTCAACGCGCTCACCGGCAGATGGGAGCGCGAGGTCCAGCGGCTCGTCCAGGTCACGGAGATCGTGGACGGCTCCCGTATCCGGGTGAACTACCGCATCGGCTGGGACCTCGCCGCGGGCCGTACCCTCACCTGGACCCGGGTCGAGCCCGTGGAACGCGCCCATGTGCGCGATCTGCGGTTCGAGGGCGCGGGCGACGACCAGTACACCGGCACCCACCCCGTCTCCTACGAGTACGCGGTGCGCTGCGATGTCTCCGGCATCGAGGCGACGGGCACCTTCTGGCCGGTCGTGATGCGCCGCTGGTGCACCTACTTCCGCACCGACCGCTGCACCCTCACCAACCCGAAGTCGGTGACGTACGGCGGCGCGGGCTACCTCACCCAGCAGATCTACTGCCTGTACGGGCATGTCGAGGACTGCTACGTCTCCAACGCCCGGCACCTCAACGACTTCACAGGCAGCGCCTACTGCTATGTCACCAACTGCCACAGCGACGGCGACGACCAGGGACCGTTCGTCACCCATGGCCAGTACGAGCACGACCTCGTGTACACCGGCAACTCCGGGCTGATGACCTTCGCCAACTCCGGTGCCGCGTGGGGCGGGGCCGCCAAGCGGATCACCGTACGGCGGCACTCCTGCTCCTGGTTCGTCGCCCGGGTCAAGGTCACTGATCTGACGCTGGAGGACGTCACCGTCATCGGCAAGAAGTCGCTCGCCGGTTCGGGGATGCTCTGGGTCAACGCGGACGGCGTCCAGATGCGCGGCTGCACGGCCACCGGACCGCTGATCGTCTCCCAGGCGTCCAAGCGGTCGGCGCGGCCCAATGTCATCGCCGACTCGTCGTTCGCGTTCGCCGCCGGAGCCGAGATCACCAAGGCCGATGTCTCCGCGCCGCTGACCCTGGAGCGGGTCACCCTCACCGGGATCGGCGGAGCGGCCTTCAAGGGCACCGGCCCGCTCACCCTGGACCACTGCGAGCTGACCGGCGCGCCGGACGCGGCCCCGGCCACGTACGCCCATGGCGAGGTGCGTGTCGAGGGCGGCCAGCTCACCGACACCGGGGTACGGCTGACCGGGGCCGGGGACCAGACGCTGCGGGTCGACGGCACACGGCTGACCGGCACCAACAAGGACGCCGCGCTGCTGTCCCGCTCGGGTGGTGGGCGGACCGTCGACTGGCGGCTCGGCGGACTCGACTCCTCCGCCCCGGACGGCACCGCGCATGTCCTGGTCACCGAGGGCGCCAACCGCTATCGCGCGCACGGCTGTTCCTTCACCGGCGGACGTCTCGAACTGCGGCCCGCCGCGTTCGGGGACGGCGGTCATCTGCTGCACACCGGGTGCGTGGAGGACGGCACCGAGCGCACCGCGCTGCCCGACGAGGGCCCGCGTGTCTCGCACGGCACCGGCAATCTGCGCCTCTGACCGGCCACCGGCCCGCCCATGAGCCGGGCCCCGCACAAGCCCCGCACGCCCCAGCGAACTCCCAGGGAACACCTGTGTCCACGCATCCCCCGATCACCGGCCGGCCGGTGCGCGTCGCCCTCGTCGGCGCCGGCAATCGCGGTCTCACCTACCTTGAGTGGATCAAGGCGCACCCCGAACGGGCCGAGCTCGTCGCGGTCGCCGATCCCCGTCCGGCGGCGCGTGCCGCGGCGGGCGCGCCGGTCGAGTTCGACGACTGGCGTCCGCTAGCCGGGGAACGGATCGCGGACGCCGTGATCGTCGCCACCCAGGACCGTGACCATGTCGAGCCGGTGCTCGCGCTGGCCCGGGCCGGGTACGCGATCCTCGCCGAGAAGCCCCTCGCCCCGACCGAGGAGGAGACCCGCACCCTCGTGGAGGGGGTGCGGGAGGCGGGGGTGCTGTTCGCGGTCTGCCATGTGATGCGGTACCAGCCGTACACGGATCTGGTGAAGCGGGTCGTGGACTCGGGGGTGCTCGGGCAGCTCGTGTCCGTCGACCATCTGGAGCCGGTCGGGTGGTGGCACTACGCCCACAGCTATGTCCGTGGGCCGTGGAGCAGTGAGAAGACGTCGTCGCCGATGCTGCTGGCGAAGTCGTGCCACGACCTGGACTGGATCACGTATGTGATGGGCGGCCGGATCGAGGAGGTCGCGAGTTTCGGGGGACTCGCGCACTTCCGTCCGGAGAACGCTCCCGAGGGGTCGGCCGAGCGCTGTCTGGACTGCGCGGTGGAGGCGGGCTGTCCGTACAGCGCGCTGAAGCTGTACATGCCGACGCTGCGGGAGCGGGGCGCGGTGTGGCCGGTCACCCATGTGACGGAGGCGGCCGACGAGGCCGGTCTTGTCGAGGCGCTGCGCGAGGGCCCGTACGGGGTGTGCGTGTACCGCTCGGACAACGACGTGGTCGACCACCAGGCGCTGGCCATGCGGATGTCGGGCGGGGTGACCGCGACGTTCCAGATGGTGGCGTTCACCGAGCAGACCCACCGGCAGACCAGGATCTTCGGCTCGCACGGCTGGCTGCGCGGCGACGGTGAGCGGGTGACCGTCCAGGACTTCCGTACCGGGGACACCGTCACGCACGAGCTGGGCGCCGGCGGGTCCAACGCGGCCGACGGGCACGGGGGCGGTGATCCCGCGCTGGTCGAGGCGTTCGTACGGGCCGTCGCCACCGGGGACCCGGGTGCCGTGCGGTCCGGTACGGCGGCGTCGCTCGGCAGTCATCTCGCGGCGTTCGCGGCGGAGCGGGCCCGCCACACCGGGACCGTGCAGAAGGTGCCGGCCCACTGACCCGTCCGTGCGCCGGATCACCCGGCGCGCGCCCCCCGATCTCCCCCCCCTCAGCTTCCCCTTCCCCCTGAGCTTCCCCTTCTCTTCGCTCCCTTTCTTCTCTTCACGACGATCAGCAGCCTTCGGAGGCGACCCTCATGTCCCGTTCCTCTTCGTCCCGTGCCTCGTCCCGCCGGGGCAGAACGCGTGCCGCCGCCGTGCCGGTGGTGGCGACCGCGCTGGCCACCACGCTGCTCGCCGCCTGCGGCGGTGACAGCGGCGGCGACGAGAAGTCCGTCACCATGTGGACGTACCCCGTGATCTTCGACGAGGCGAAGAACAAGGCGTACTGGGACGGTCTGGTCAAGGAGTTCGAGAAGAAGCACTCCGGGACCTCGGTGAAGGTCGAGACGTTCCCGTGGGCCAACCGCGACACCGCGCTCGCCACGGCGATCGCGTCCGGCAAGGGCCCGGACGTGGTGTACCTGGTGCCCGACCAGCTGCCGAAGTACGCCAAGAACATCGTTCCCGCCGACGAGTACATGCCGGCCGACGCCAAGGCGGACTACACCGACTTCGCGCTGGAGTCGGTGACCGTGGACGGCAAGGCACTCGGCACCCCGGTGCTCACCAGTGCCAACCCGCTGATCTGCGACAAGCGTGTCTTCGAAGCGATCGGGGAGAAGAGCTACCCGAGCACCTGGGCGGATCTGGAGGCGCTGGCCCCGAAGCTGAAGGAGAAGGGCTACTACGCGACCAGCTACAGCGGTGACGCCCAGCAGACCCTCAACATGACGTTCTACCCGCTGCTGTGGCAGGCGGGCGGTGATGTGTTCACCGAGGACGGCAAGAAGACTGCGTTCGGCGAAGCGGCCGGGGTGAAGGCGCTGACGTTCCTGAAGAAGCTGGTCGACGCCGGTCACACCAACAAGGACCTGGTGACGACGACGCCGAAGCTGGAGCAGACGCCCGTCGCCAAGGGCAAGGTCGCCTGCACCTGGCAGAACGTGGCCTCCGATGTGGAGCCGTTCTGGGGCAAGGAGAACATCGTCGTCCAGCCGCCGCTGAAGGACACGGAGTCCGTCGGCTACGGCACGGTCGGGGCGCTGTCGATGCTGAAGGGCGCCGGTAAGAAGGCCGCCGGGGACTGGATCAGCTTCGTGGCCGAGGCGAAGAACGCGGCCGGTCTGGAGAAGGAGTCCGGATACTTCCCGGCGCGGAGGTCCGGCGGTGACCTGTACCCCGGTGACGCGCTCCAGAAGGCCGTCGGCGACACCCTGCCGAGCATGACGGCGGGCCCGCTCCACGAGAAGTCCCGTGAGGTCATGGGCGTCCTGGCCCCGGAGATCCAGGCGGCGCTGCTCGGACAGAAGAGCCCCGAGGACGCGCTGAACGCGGCGGCGAAGGCCGCGGACGCGATGCTCGCGCGGTGATCCGGCTGCCCGGCCCGGTGGCCGGGCAGCCGTCGGCGCCCGGGTGCCCGCCCTCCGGGCAGCCCCTCCCGGGCGTCACGGGCCGCAGGTCCCGCCCGGTGCTTTTCTCCGCGACCCGGCCGGGGCCCGCCGCCCGACGACACGACCGTGACCGCCGGACCCGCCCTGCCGGGTCCGCTCCCTCCTCCCTGACCTCCCCTCCCCCGCACCGCAAGGAGATTCACCGTGGCAGTCGTCGCGGAACGCGCCCGTCGGGGCCGTCTCAGCGGGCCGCTGGCGCGCCGCGAGGCCCGGATCGGCCTGCTGTTCGTCCTCCCGTGCTTCCTGCTCTTCCTGGCCTTCCGGTTCGGTCCGGGTGTCGCCGGTGTGCTGATGAGCTTCACCGACTACTCCCTGACCGGCGGCGGCCGGTTCATCGGCTTCGACAACTTCGCCCGGCTGTGGGAGGACCCGCTGTTCTGGCAGGCCCTCAGGGTGACCGTGCTGTACACGGTCATCGCGGTACCCGGCACGCTGGTCGTGTCGGTGGCGCTGTCGCTGCTGACGCGGCGCGCGTTCCGGGGCTCCAAGGTGTTCCGGTCGGTGTTCTTCCTGCCGGTCGTCACCTCGCTGGTGCTCGCCGCGACCGTGTTCGTGTGGATCTTCTCCACCGGCGGTCCCTGGTCGACGCTGATGGGCTGGTTCGGCTTCCCGGAGGGCTCCTGGCTCTCCGACGACGTCCTCGTCATCCCGGCCCTCGCGCTCGTCGGTGTCTGGTCCCGCTTCGGCTACGGGATGCTGATCCTGCTGGCCCGGATGCAGGACATCCCCCGGGAGCTGGAGGAGGCGGCGCTCACCGACGGCGCCGGTCCCTGGCAGCGGTTCCGGTACATCGTCCTGCCGCAGCTCAAGCCGACGCTGTTCTTCCTCGCGGTGATCGAGACCACCGCGTCGTTCCAGGTGTTCGACGCCGTGTACACCATGACCGGCGGCGGACCCGCCAACGCGAGCTACACGCTCGTCTTCCAGCTCTACGACGCGGGCTTCAAGTACTTCGACCTGGGCTACGCGGCCGCCATCGGGGTCGCGCTGTTCGTGCTGACCCTGGTGGTCGCGTTCGTGCAGCGGCTCGTGATCGGGAAGGACCAGTGACCATGACGACCACCACACCGGTCGAGTCCCCCTCCGCCGACGGGCCCGCGCGGCCCGCTCCGGTGCCCCGGGACCGGCGGGCGGAGCGCAAGCTGCGCCGGGACGCCGAGCGCGACTCCGTACCGCACGCGATGCGCGGCACCCGGCGCGGCCGGATCGCCCGGGGTGTGCTGCTGGGGCTCGCCGCGATCGTGACGATCTTCCCGTTCTACGCGATGGTCGTACTGTCGCTGAAGCCGTCCGCCGCCGTGGAGTTCCCCGGCAGCCTGGTGCCCTGGCCGCTGACCGGTGAGGCGTACGACAGCGTGATGAACGCGCAGGACGTTCCGCGCTGGCTGTTCAACACGCTGGTGTACTCGCTGGTGTCGGTGGTGGGGACGCTGCTGCTGGCCTCGCTCGCCGGGTACGCCTTCGCGAAGAAGCGGTTCCCCGGACGGGAGGCGATGTTCTGGTCGTTCCTGTCGATGGTGATGGTCCCGTACCACGTCACGATGATCCCGACCTTCGCGATGATCGCGAAGCTGGGCGGGGTGGACACGTACTGGGGTCTGATCGTGCCGACCCTCGCCAACGCGCAGGCGGTGTTCCTGATGCGGCAGTTCATCAAGGGGCTGCCCGACGAGCTGTTCGAGGCGGCGCGGCTCGACGGCTGCGGCGAGTGGCAGATCTTCCGCCGGATCGTGCTGCCGCTGCTGAAGCCGATCCTCGCCACGCTCGGGGTGTTCGTCTTCCTGTGGCACTGGAACGACTTCCTGTGGCCGCTGGTCGTCGGACAGTCGACCGACATGCGGACCCTGACGGTGGGCATCGCCTCGCTCCAGCAGCAGAACGTGCCGCTGAACGTGGTCCTGTCGGGCTCCGTCATCGCGTTCGTGCCCATCTTCGCCGCGTATCTGGTGGGCCAGCGCTACTTCACCGAGGGCGTCACCGCGTCCGGGATCAAGGGATGAGTCAGCGGATGGGCCAGCGCACACCGAAGGGACCGGAAGAGATGTTCACGAACGAGGCGGCGCTGGAGGAGCGCCTGGCCACCCCCTCCCCCGCCCTCGTCGCGGATCTGGCCCGGCTGGACGGCGATCTGCTGGTGCTCGGCGCGGGCGGCAAGATGGGCCCGAGCCTGTGCCGGCTGGCGCGCCGCGCGCTGGACGCCGCCGGACGCGGGGACACCACCGTGTACGCGGTGTCGCGCTGGTCGGACCGGGCGGCGGCCGAGGCGCTGGAGGCCGACGGGGTACGGACCGTCGCGTTCGACCTGATGGACCCGGCGGCCGAACTGTCGGCACTGCCCGACGCGGCGAACGTCGTCTTCATGGTCGGCGCCAAGTTCGGCTCCGCCGGGGCGCCCTCCCACGCGTGGGCGGTGAACGCGGCGATGCCCGACCGGGTGGTACGGCGCTGGCCGCAAGCGCGGATCGCCGCGTTCTCCACCGGCAATGTCTACCCGCTGGTCCCGGTCGCCTCGGGCGGCTGCGCGGAGGACGACCCGGTGGGCCCGGTCGGTGAGTACGCCATGTCGTGCCTGGGCCGGGAGCGGATCTTCGCCCACGCGGCGCTGACCCGGGGCACCCCGGTCGCCCTGATCCGGCTCAACTACGCGGTGGACCTGCGGTACGGCGTGCTCGCGGACATCGCCGGGCGGGTGCGGGCGGGCGAGTCCGTCGACGTGCGCACCGGGGCGGTCAACGTCGTCTGGCAGGGCTACGCGAACGAGGTGACCCTGCGGTCCCTGGCGCACGCCACCGGCGGTGACGCGTTCACCCTCAATCTGACCGGTCCGGAGACCGCGTCCGTCCGGCGGCTGGCCGGGCTGTTCGGCGCCGAGTTCGGTACGGAGCCGCGGTTCGCGGGTGAGGAGTCCCCGACCGCGCTGCTGTCCGACGCGAGCCGCTGCCACCGGCTGTTCGGGTACCCGGACGTCTCCCTGGGCACCCTGGTCGCCTGGCAGGCCGACTGGCTGCGGCGCGGACTGCCGGTGTCCGGCAAGCCCACCAAGTACCAGGTCCGCGACGGCAGGTTCTGACGCCCGCGGTATCCGTCCCGCCCTTCTCCCCCACGGAAAGCCACTGCCATGAACCCCTTGGAAATCCTCGCCCAGGGCGCGGTGATACCGGCCCACCCGCTGGCGCTCACCGCCGGAACGACCCTCGACGAGCGCCGTCAGCGTGCCCTCACCCGCTACTACCTGGCGTCCGGCGCCGGTGGGGTCGCCGTCGCCGTGCACACCACCCAGTTCGAGATCCGGGAGCCGGGTGTCGGGCTGCTGCGGCCGGTGCTCGAACTCGCCGCGGACACCCTGCGGGCGGAGGCCGACCGGCCCTTCGTCAAGGTCGCCGGAGCCTGCGGGTACACCGCGCAGGCCGTCGCCGAGGCGGAGCTGGCCGCGTCGCTCGGCTATGACGCGGTGCTGCTGAGCCCGGCCGTGCCGGGCGCGGACGAGAAGGGACTCATCGACCGGGCCCGCGCGGTCGGCGAGGTACTGCCCGTCATCGGGTTCTACCTCCAGGAGGCGGTCGGCGGCCGGTATCTGTCGCCCGCGTTCTGGTCGGCGTTCGCGGACCTGCCGTCCACGGTCGCCGTGAAGACCGCCCCGTTCGACCGGTACCGCACCGCCGATGTGATCCGGGCGGTGGCCGCCTCGGACCGCGCCGACGAGGTCGCCCTGTACACCGGCAACGACGACGACATCATCGGGGACCTGCTCACCTGCTACGACACCCCGGGCGGACGGCGCTGGTTCGCGGGCGGACTGCTCGGACAGTGGGCGGTGTGGACCCGGGCGGCCGTCACCCTGCTGGCGGACGTCCGCCGGGCACGCGCCGGTGACCACGAGGCCATGGTGCGCTGTCTGGCCCGGCGGCCGGAGCTCACGGACGCCAACCAGGCCGTGTTCGACGTACGCGGTGGGTTCCGTGGCTGCATCGCCGGGGTGCACGAGGTGCTGCGCCGCCAGGGGCTGCTCGCGGGCACCTGGTGCCTCGACCCGGAGTCGGCGCTCTCGCCCGGACAGACCGAGGAGCTGACCCGGGTGGCGGCCGCGTACCCGTGGCTGACGGACGACGACTTCGTGAAGGAGCACCTCGATGACTGGCTCCGCTGAGCCACCGGCCGGGGGCGCCGGTCGCCCCCGGGTCGTGGTGAGCGTCCCGCCGCCGCTGCGCGCGCAGTTGTTCTCCCCGGCGGTCTGGGACCGGCTCGCGGCGCGTACCGAACCGGTCGTCCTCGACGGCCACACCGACCGGGACGCGCTGGCCGCCGCGCTCCCGGGGGCCCGAGCGCTGATCACGTCCTGGGGCAGCCCCCGGGTGGACGCGGGGCTGCTCGATGTCGCGGACCGGCTGGCACTGGTCGCCCACACCGGTTCCGCGGTCGCGCCGTACGTCACGGAGGAGGTGTTCCGGCGGGGGGTGCGGGTCACCCAGGCCGGGGACGCGATGGCGCGGCCGGTCGCCGAGGTCGCGCTGGCGTTCACCCTGTCCCTGCTGCACCGGGTGCACCGCTTCGACCACGCGCTGCGGACCGGCGCCGACTGGGACACCGCGAGCGCTGCGCCGCCCCGGCACGAGGTGCACGGCAGCGGGATCGGGGTGATCGGGGCGTCCCGTACGGGCCGGGCGTACATCGCGCTGGCGCGTGCCGTGGGCGCCCGGGTGTCGGTGGCCGACCCGTATCTGGACGCGGCGGACGCCGAGAAGCTCGGCGTCCGGCTGCTGCCGTTGGAGGAGCTGTTGGAGCGCAGCCGGATCGTGGCGGTGCACGCCCCGGCGACGGAGGAGACCCGGCATCTGCTGGGCGCGCGGCGACTGGCGCTGATGCCGGACGGCGCGGGCCTGGTGAACACGGCCCGCTCCTGGCTGGTGGACGAGGACGCCCTGCTCGCCGAGGTGCGCTCGGGCCGGCTGGACGCGGCGATCGACGTCTTCGACGCCGAGCCGCTGCCGGTCGGGCATCCGCTGCGTGCCCTGCCCAACGTCCTGCTGACTCCCCATCAGGCGGCGGGTACCGTCGAGTGCCGACTGCGGATGGGGGCGAGCGCCGCCGACGAGGTGCTGCGGCTGCTCGACGGAAAGCCGCCACTGCACGCGGTGAGCGCACGGGCCCTGGCCCGGCTGCACTGAACCCCGTGGGACCGTTCCCAGGGGCGGTCCGCACCTCGTTCGCCGCACACGCCCCGCCCCGTTCCGGTCCGCGGCACGCCCCACTTGATCCGATTCCCCCGCCCCTCCCCGACTCGTCCGCCTGTGACACGACCTTCGGAGATCCCCGTCATGCGTCTGATGCGCGTCGGCGAACCCGGCCATGAGAGCCCGGTCCTCGCCGCCCCCAACGGCCACTACTACGATCTGTCCCCCCTCACCGCCGATATCGACGGCGCGTTCCTGAACCGGCTCCTCGACGATCCGTCGCTCGTCCCGGCGGTGCCCGCACAGCTGCCCCAGACCGAGATCCACGGCCGCCGGATCGGGGCGCCGATCGCCCGGCCCTCGGCGGTGCTGTGCGTCGGGCAGAACTACGCGGCGCACGCCGCCGAATCCGGGGCCCGGCCGCCCGAGCAGCCGATCCTCTTCTACAAGTCCCCGAACACGGTCGTCGGACCGTACGACGACGTGCTGATCCCGCGCGGTTCGCTGCGGACGGACTGGGAGGTGGAGCTGGCGGTGGTCATCGGCCGGCGCGCCTCCTATCTGGCCTCGCCCGAGGAGGCGCTGGCCCATGTCGCCGGGTACGCGGTGACCAACGACGTGTCGGAGCGGTCCTTCCAGCTGGACGTGTCGGGCGGGCAGTGGTCCAAGGGCAAGTCGTGCGCCACCTTCAACCCGCTGGGTCCGGTGCTGGTGACCGCCGACGAGGTGGGCGATCCGCAAGGACTGCGGCTGCGGTCCTGGGTGAACGGCGAGCCCCGGCAGGACTCGAAGACCTCCGACATGATCTTCTCGGTGGCCCGGATCGTCCACCATCTGTCGCAGTACCTGGTCCTGGAGCCCGGTGACCTGATCAACACGGGCACACCGGAGGGCGTCGCGCTGTCCGGACGGTTCCCGTACCTCGGTGCGGGCGATGTGATGGAGATGGACATCTCCGGACTGGGGCGGCAGCGCAGCGAGTTGCGTCCCGCGTAGGGCCGCCGATGCCGCGGAGGGCGGGACCCGGGGCGCTCCGGGTCCCGCCCTCCGTACCGGCGCTCGCGGGCTACGGCTTGCGGCCCACCGCGCCGTACGCGTCGACGGCGGGCGCGTCGGCCTCGTCGGGATCAGGCCGCCACGCGGTGACCGGGACGATGCCGGGCTCGACCAGTTCCAGACCGTCGAAGTAGGACGCGATCTCGTCCACCGGGCGGACGTGGTACGGCACCGCGCCGCTGGAGTTGTACGCGTCCGACGCGGCGACCATGCCGGGGCTGGTGGCCGTGCAGTCGCTGATGACGAGGTAACTCCCCGACGGCAGACCGGACATCAGCTCGGCGACCAGGGCGCGGGCCCGCACAGGGTCGTCGACATGGCCGAGGGTGTTGAGGATCATCAGCGCCACGGGCTGCGAGAGGTCGAGTGTCTCGCTCGCGTCCTCCAGCACGGTGGCGGGCGCGTACAGATCGGCGTCGAGGTAGTCGGTGCGGCCCTCGTCCGTGCTGGTGAGCAGCGCACGGGCGTGGGTGAGGACGAGCGGGTCGTTGTCGACGTACACGATCCGGGCGTCCGGCGCGACGCGCTGCGCCACCTCATGGGTGTTGTCGGCGGTGGGCAGTCCCGTACCGATGTCGAGGAACTGGCGGATGCCCTGTTCGCCCGCGAGGTACCGCACCGACCGGCCGAGGAAGTGCCTGCTCGTACGGGCCACATCGACGAGACCGGGGAAGATCTCCATGATGTGGTCACCGATCTCCCGGTCGACCTCGTAGTTGTCCTTGCCGCCCACGAAGTAGTTCCAGAAGCGCGCCGAATGCGGCTTGGTGGTGTCGATCCGCGCGCGTATTTCCGCTGCTGCGCGCATGGATGCACGGTCGGACAAGAGGGTGCCTCCTCAAGGGACGTGGAGCGGACAGCTCACCACCGCCCGCGCGCCGGGACGGACCGGCCTGAATACGCGTTCCAGCCATACGAAACAGGCGTACGGGCTTGCGATTCGGTCAGTATGGCATGGCCTGTTGTGCGCTGCCGGGTTCATCACGAGCACGGGATCGACGGGCCGTGGGTGATGCCCCGCCGGTCGGCGGGGAGGGGACGGGGGGCGGTCGTACCCGTCGGCGGACGGGGGTCCGGCGGTCGTTTCGTGAGCCTTCCGGTGCGGTCGGACCGGTGTGCGGGGTTCCGGTTCCCCGGGGTGGTGCGAGGGCAGGCGGGCGGGTCAGCTTCCGGGGGCCAGTACCGGGGCGCTGGGTACGGACTTGCGGGGGTCGTCGTAGATGGCGCCGGGGCCGGAGGGCGCGTTGTTGAGGACCCAGAGCCCGGCCAGGGTCGCGAGGGTGAAGACCACGGCGATCAGGACGGCGAGCACCAGCCTGCGGCGGCGCTCGCGGCGCAGCCACTCGCCGCGGACGGTGCGGTAGGCGTCGGGAGCGGGGCGGACCTCCCGCGCGAGGGCGTCGAACGCCTCACGCAGCCGCCGTTCGGTGTCGGGGGTGCTCATCGGCGGGCCTCCATCGCCTTCGTCAGGGCCGCGATCCCGCGTGCGGTATGGGTCTTCACCGAGCCCGCGGAGATGCCCATGGCGTCCGCTATCTCCGCCTCCTTGAGCCCCATCCAGTGCCGGAGCACCAGGGCCTCGCGCTGGCGGGCGGGCAGTTCCCGGACGGCGGCGATGAGGACCCGCTGGTCGTCCTGGAGCAGTGCGTCGTGCTCGGCGGAGGCGACGGGTTCCTTGGCCGGTGCGGGGGCCTCGGCGTGCCGGCGCACGGTCTGGAGGTGGCGTATCCGCATCCGGGTCAGATTGCAGACGACGGAGCGCAGATACGCCTCGGCGCGTTCGGGGTTCCGGAGCCTGCGCCACTTGCGGTACAGCTGGTAGTACGCCTCGGCGACGATGTTCTCCGCGTCGTCGGCGCCGAGCAGCGAGGCGAGCCGGAGCATGGATGTGTAGTGCCGTGCGAAGAGCGCGGCGAGGGCGATGTCCCGCTGCGGATCGGTGCCGTCCCCGACCGGGGTGCCCGCGGCGGGCATACCGGGGGACGCGGGGCGGGTGTCCGCGGCCGGGCCGGTCGGGGTGCCGCCGCCGACGGCGGCGCGGTCGGCGGTTCCGTGGCCGGTGATCTCGTGGTCGGTGGCCCCGTGGTCACCGAGGGACAGGGCCCGGGACTCCCGTCTCATCCGTCGCATGTGCTGCTCGCTCCTGTTCCGGGGCGGCGCCTGAAGACCAGGCCGGGCGGTAGGGCGGTGGTGTCGGTGCCGCGGGGGACGCCGAACCGGTGGAGGACGGGGGTGAGGGCCACGGCGACGGTGAGGTTGACGAGCAGCGCCGCGAGTCCCGCGTAGACCTCGATGACATGGCCGGTGGGTCCGAGCGGCACGACCGGTGAGAATCCTTCCTGGACCACCATGACCGTACCGGCGGTCATGCCCACGGCCCAGCCCGTGAACAGCGCCCGGGGGTGCAGCCTTCGGGTGTAGAGGCCGATGGCGACGGCGGGGAAGATCTGGAGTATCCATACCCCGCCGAGGAGCTGGAGGTTGATGGCGGCCTGGTCGCGCAGTCCGTAGACGAAGCCGACGGCGCCGACCTTGGCGACGAGGGAGACGTTCCTGGCGATCCGCACCTGGCGTTTGGGGGTCGCGGTGGGGTGGACGTACTCGACGTACACATTGCGGACGAAGGAGGTCGCGGCGGCCACCGACATCACGGCCGCGGGGACGAGCGCGCCGACGGTGATGGCGCCGAAGACGAGCCCGGCGACGGCCGGCGGCATCAGCTGGTCGACGAGGAGCGGCACGGCGACCTCGGCGCCGCCGGCCGTGACCCGTATCCGCTCGGCGACGGCGGCGATGCCGAGCAGTCCGAACAGGGCGAGGACCGCGATCCAGGCGGGCAGACCGATCGTCACCCGGCGCAGGGTGTCGGGGCTCTTCGCGGCGAACGCGGCGGTCAGCATGTGCGGGTACATCAGGACGGCGAAGGCGGAGCCGAGGGCGAGGGTGGCGTACGCGGCCTGCTGATGCGGTGTGAGCAGCAGGGCGGCGTCACCCGCGCCGCCCTCGGTCATATGGCGGGCGGCCCGTTCGAAGACGGCTCCGGGGCCGCCGAGGTCGTCGAGCACGAGCCAGACCGCGACGATGACCGATCCGAAGACGGCGACGCCCTTGAACGCGGCGATGACGGTCGGGGCGCGCAGTCCGTAGCGGTAGGTGGCGACGGCGAGTCCGGCGAACAGGGCGATCATCGCGAGGTCGGCGCCCAGGGCGTCGGCGTCGATCCCTCCGGCGGCGAGGATCGCGCGGATGCCGAGGACCTGCAACGCGAGGTAGGGCATGGTCGCGAGGATGCCGGTGAGGGCGACGACCAGCGCGAGCGGCGGGGAGCCGTAGCGGCCGCGGACGAAGTCGGCGGCGGTGATGTATCCGTTGCGGGCGCAGACCGACCAGAGCCGGGGCAGCAGGACGAAGGCCAGTGGGCAGGCGATGATCGTGTACGGGATGGCGAAGAACGCGGGCGCGCCGTTGCCGTAGGCGAGGCCGGGCACCGCGGTGAAGGTGTACGCGGTGAAGAAGGTGCCGCCGATCAGCAGCCAGGACCAGCCGGTGCCGAGTCCGCGGTCGGCGAGGGCCCAGCCCTCCAGCGAGGGCAGTCTGCCGGTGGGGTGGAAGCGGCGGGCGGCGACGGCGAGCAGCGAGGTCGCGGCGATGACGGCGAGGAACGCGACGAGCGTGCCGCCTTCGTTCATCGTCCACCGTCCGTACCGGGCACCGGTCCCGGGGCGAACGCCCGGGCCGGTCCATGCTGTTCCGTCGCGACCCCCTGTCGCGTCCTGTTGCGTGAGTGTGACGGGCGGATCACATCGGGGCACGGGAATCCGTGGAAGATCCGTCCGAAAATCCACCGCCGATCGCTGTCAACCGGACCGGGGGTGTCGGCAACTCTTCCACAGACCGGTGTGGTGGCGGGAGCGAGGGAGCACGGAGGGCCCGTGGCACAGGACAACGGCATGCGGCGTTCCGGCCGTTCCGCGGTACGGCGGGCCGCGGCGGCCTGCTGTCTGCTCGCGCCCGTGGTCGCGCTGGTCTGGGTGCCCTGGTACGCGGGCGCGCGCCCGGATCTGGCCGGGGTGCCGTTCTTCTACTGGTACCAACTGGCCTGGGTGCCCGGGTGCGCGGTGTGGCTGCTGGCCGCGTATCTGCTGACCCGGGGAACCCGGGGCTCGCCGGACGTGTGAGCCGTCGCGGGACCCGTGGGCGGGCCGTCGGCGGCGGCCGGGGCCCGTGGGTACCGCGCGGCGCTTCGCGTGTCGTGTGCGAGTGCGGCCGGGCGCCCGGCCAGGTGGTACCCGTAACGCTCGACGCAACCCCCTTATGAGAAGCGAACCCCTGAGAAGAGAAGGACTCACCGTGCCACAAACCCTCGTGTCCCCACCGCGGTTCCGTCCCAAGTCGGTGCTGGTCTGGACCCTGGTCGCGCTGGTCGGCGCGGTCTCCTGGGGTGTGCTCGCGCTCTCCCGCGGGGAGGAGGTGTCGGCGATCTGGCTGCTGGCGGCGGCCCTCGGCTCGTTCGCGATCGCCTACCGTTTCTATTCGAAGTTCATCGCCGACCGGGTGCTGAGGCTGGACGACGGCCGGGCCACCCCGGCGGAGCGGCTGGACGACGGCGTCGACTACCAGCCGACGGACCGGCGGGTGCTGCTGGGGCACCATTTCGCGGCCATCGCCGGGGCGGGGCCGCTGGTCGGTCCGGTGCTCGCGATGCAGATGGGTTATCTGCCGGGCACGCTGTGGATCGTCGCGGGTGTCATCTTCGCGGGCGCGGTGCAGGACATGGTGGTGCTGTTCCTGTCGATGCGCCGGGACGGCAAGAGCCTCGGGCAGATGGCCCGGGACGAGCTGGGCAGGGTCGGCGGGGCGGCGGCCCTGCTGGCGGTGTTCGTCATCATGATCATCCTGTTGGCGGTACTGGCGCTGGTCGTCATCAACGCGCTCGCGGACTCGCCGTGGGGCACCTTCTCGGTGGCGATGACGATCCCGATCGCGCTGTTCATGGGCTTCTATCTCCAGATCCTGCGGCCGGGCCGGGTGGTCGAGACCTCCCTGATCGGTGTGGCGCTGCTACTGCTGGCGATCCTGGGCGGCGGCTGGATCGAGCACTCGTCGCTCGCGGACACCTTCACGCTGAGCCCGACGACGCTGGTGTTCTGTCTGGTCGGGTACGGGTTCGTCGCGTCGGTGCTGCCGGTGTGGATGCTGCTGGCGCCCCGTGACTATCTGTCGACGTTCATGAAGATCGGCACGATCGTGCTGCTCGCGGTCGGGGTGCTGGTCGCGACGCCGCATCTGAACGCCGAGGCGGTCACGTCGTTCGCGTCGTCCGGCGCGGGTCCGGTGTTCGCGGGCTCGCTGTTCCCGTTCCTGTTCATCACCATCGCGTGCGGGGCGCTGTCCGGGTTCCACGCCCTGGTGGCCTCGGGGACGACCCCGAAGCTGATCCAGAAGGAGTCGCAGGTCCGGATGATCGGGTACGGCGCGATGCTGATGGAGGCGTTCGTCGCCGTCATGGCGCTGATCTCGGCCGCGGTGCTGGACCCGGGGCTGTACTACGCGATGAACGCGCCCGCCGGACTGCTGGGCCCGACGGTGGAGTCCGCCTCGCAGGCGGTCGCCGGGCTCGGGTTCACCATCTCGCCGGAGGAGCTGACGGCCGCGGCGAAGGCCGTGGACGAGAGCACCCTGGTGGCCCGGACCGGTGGTGCGCCGACGCTGGCCGTGGGGATGTCCCAGATCTTCTCGGACGTCGTCGGCGGCGAGGGGATGAAGGCGTTCTGGTACCACTTCGCGATCATGTTCGAGGCGCTGTTCATCCTGACGACGGTCGACGCGGGGACCCGGGTCGGCCGCTTCATGCTCCAGGACATGCTCGGCAATGTGTGGAAGCCGATGGGCCGGGTCAACTGGAAGCCCGGTATCTGGCTGGCCAGCGCGGTGGTCGTCGCCGGTTGGGGCTACTTCCTGTACGTCGGCGCCACCGATCCGCTCGGCGGGATCAACCAGCTCTTCCCGTTGTTCGGTATCGCCAACCAGCTGCTCGCGGCGATCGCCCTGACCGTCGCCACCACCCTGCTCATCAGGTCCGGGCGGCTGCGCTGGGCGTGGGTGACGGGGGTGCCGCTGGCGTGGATCGTCACGGTCACCCTCACGGCGAGCTGGCAGAAGGTCTTCTCCGCCGATCCGCGGGTCGGGTTCTTCGCCCAGCGCGAGCGGTTCTCCGACGCCATCGACGCCGGTGAGGTGCTGGCGCCCGCGAAGTCCATGGACGACATGCACACCGTGGTCACCAACTCCACGGTCGACGGGGTGCTGATCATCCTGTTCGTCGCGCTGGTGCTGACCGTCGTGGTGAACGCCGCGGTGGTGTGCGTCCGGGCGGTCCGCTCGCCCGGTTCCACGGTGTCGACGGAGACCCCGTACGTCGCGTCCGCGATCGAGACGCCGGAGTCCCGTCCCCGGACCCCGGCGGGCGCCGGGACGGGCGGCGGGAGCGGCCCGGGGGCCGGACGGTGAGCGGGGCGCCCGGCGCCACGGCTCCGGAACCCGTCGGGGGTCCCCTGCGTCGAGCATCACGGTGGGTTCTCTGGTATCTACGGGAACTGACCGGCGAAGCCCACTACGACCGGTACTGCGCGCGGTACCGGGAGCACCACCCCGGGGCACCCGTGCCCACGCCCCGGGAGTACCAGCGGATGCGGACGGCCCACCAGGAGGCCAATCCGCAGTCGAGATGCTGCTGATCGGACCCTCATCGCTCTGACTCCCCATCCATGAACGGGCGCCGCGCACGGCCGCGCGGCGCCCGGCATCCACCTAGGACACGCGATGCTGCGACGAAGCACGGCGGTACGAATACGCCCCGAGCTGGACGACTACGAGCTGAGCCAGGCGCTCACCGACATCCGTGCCCCGCACCAGCTCCAGGGATTCGGCGCGGACCGTACCCGGCCCGCCTGGCAGCCGGTGGCCGATCTGCTGGACGCCACCGGCACGGACTGGGACCGCAGGACCCACCGGGTGTCCGTGCTGTCGCGGGTGCTGTCCCCCGCCGCGGTGGACCACTGGAGGAACTACGCGCCGGACAGCGTGGACGCGGTGGTGATGCGGGCGTGTGTGCAGGCGGTACGGGCGGCGCCGGGTTCCGTCAAGGAGGTCGGACAGGCGCAGACGAGCTGTGTACGGGCCGCGCACATCCATCCGGGGGACCCGGCGGCGCTGATCGCGCTGCTGGAGCTGATGCGCGAGCGCGGACTCCCGACCCGGCGGGCCTCCCCGATCTGGCGGGAGATCATCCGCCGTGACCCGGGCAACCGCGGCGCCCACCATGTGGTGCTGCGGTACCTCTCCCCCCGGGCGCACGGTTCGGTGAGCGATGTGACCACCTTCGCCTGGCACGCGGCGTCCCACGCGCCGCCGGGTTCCCCGCTGGCGCTGCTGCCGCTCGCGGCGCGCGCCGAGCATTTCGCCCACGCCCTCGACAGCGGTGGGACGAAGGCGCTGGGGGCGCACCGGATCTGGCACGAGAAGGCCGCGGCCAGTGAGCTGGACCTCGCGCTGCGGGGCTGGTTCCACAGCGCGCCCGCGCCCCACGCGGCGGCCGTGTCGGACCTCAATCTGCTGGCGTTCGCCCTGGTGAAGGCGCGGTGGCTGCCGGACGCGGCCCGGGTCTTCCAGCGGTTGGGGCCGCATATGACGATGTTCCCGTGGGACACCATGGAGGACCCGGTGAAGTCGTTCACCTACTGGCGGCAGCGGACCGGCGCGGTCTGACCCCGGCCGCCGCCGCGCGGGCCGGTGCGGCGGGCCGCACCGGGTGCCGCCACCGGTCCTGGCCGACGCGAGCGTTCTCGCGAACAGACCGTCCGGGCGGGCGGATCGCCAGGGCCGGGCCGGAGTTGCCGCGCGTCCTCACGCCACCTCCCCCTTCACCAGCAGTTCCAGTGTGCGCCGCCCCCGTGCGGTGACCTCGTCGTCGCCGTTCGGCGGACCCCAGGCGAGGGCGCCGACGGCGTCGAGCGCGGCGAAGCACCTCAGCGCGTGGCGCTCGGCGGGGCCGGGCCTGCGGCCGTATCCGGTGAGGAAGGCGGAGCGCAGCGCGGGGCGGTCCGCCCAGGGGCCGGTGGCGAGCCGGACGAAGTCCTGGACGGCGGGCGCGAACCGGGACCGCTCGAAGTCGATCCAGACCGCGCGGCCCGCCGCCGACCACAGCAGATTGCCGGGCTGGGCGTCGCCGTGCACGAAGGCGAGCGGCAGCGGGCCGCTGGTGGCGAGATCGGCCACGAGGGCGCGGAGCAGGGCGCGT
The DNA here is from genome assembly GCF_001905345.1 of Streptomyces uncialis. Lineage (GTDB taxonomy): Bacteria > Actinomycetota > Actinomycetes > Streptomycetales > Streptomycetaceae > Streptomyces > Streptomyces uncialis. The sequence goes on along the minus strand of NZ_LFBV01000007.1, from coordinate 215,702 downwards.
TCGCGGGCCGTCACCAGTCCCCCACAGCTGTGCAGACTCCGTTCGAGCCGGTCGGGGGCGCCGTCCCGTTCGGCCTCGGCCTCCGCGCGGCGGGGCGGGGTCAGGTCACCGGCGGTGTGCAGTCGGGCGAGCAGCGCGCCCGACTGCCGGTACGCCTCGCGTTCCTCGGTGGGCGGCAGCCGCAGATCGTCCATCGGGCGGCCGGGGACGGCGGTGAGGAGCAGCGCGAGGTGGTCGGCGCTGGAGTCCAGCAACTGGGGTGCGCCGCCGGGCGGGAGGGCGGGCAGGGCGTGCCGGTAGGCGAAGGTCTCCGCCCGGTAGGCGGTGGCGCCGCGGGCGGTCTTGAGGATGAAGCGGGTGGTGCGGTCGGGGCGGGCGAGTTCCCAGACGCGGCAGGCGGACGGCCCGGTCCCGGAGACGTCCCGGACGTGGTCGAAGGGTCCGATGACCCGGCGCGCCCAGGATTCGAGGGCGTAGGGGAGTTGATTCAGCAGCCGCATGCGCACCGCCTCGGGGACCGGCGTGGGGAACGCGCACGCGGACCTGACGGCGCGTCAACAGCGGATACGCCGTCCGGCCCGGGTACGGGCCGGTACTCGAACGCCGTGTGAAGACCCGAACGGGCGGGCACAGGATGCATGGTCTCTCCCTGATCCAGAAGCGGTGGTTCCTGACGCAAGCACAACGCACCAGATCAAGAACGCGTCACGCTCACTTCCGGACGATTCTTCGGCCGAAAGCACGATCCGCGGGGCATCGTCCGCGGGGGCACTTGACGGGAGGGCCCGTGACGCGGCGTTCGATTCACCCTGGCGGGGGGGGTCACCACTTCGGGGGATCGCGGTGCGTGATATCCCTACGGGATGAGTGATGTTCCCGCGCGCCCCGGGGCGACCGGTCCCGCGCCAGGCCACGACAGCACCGGGACGGGCCCGTCCGCCGCACCCGCTCCGCGGTCCGTACCCGCCCCCCGTACGGGCCCGCCGCCGCCCTTCGACGCCGTGCTGTGCGACGTGGACGGGGTGATCCGGCACTACGACACCGATGGGGTGACCCGGCTGGAGCGGGCCGTGGGACTACCGGAGGGCACCACCGCGGCGGTCGCGTACGCCCCGCACAACGATCTGCCGCTGCTGCTGGGCCGGATCTCCCGGGAGCAGTGGGGGGAGTCGATCGCCCGGGAGCTGACCGGGCGGGTGGGGGCGCCGGACGCGGAGCGGCTGGCGCGGGAGTTCGTCCGGGCGGACTTCCACGCGGACCCCGTGGTGGTGGATCTGCTGCGCCGGGTGCGGGAGCGCTGTCCGCTGGTCCTGGTCACCAACGCGACGGTGTGGCTGGACGCGGATCTGGCGCGGCTCGGGCTGACCGGTCTGGCCCATCAGGTGGTGAACAGCTCACTGATCGGGGTCGCCAAGCCCGACCCGCGGATCTACGGGATCGCCGCCGAGCGGGCGGGAGCGGCGCCCGCGCGCTGTCTGTTCGTCGACGACCGGGAGGAGAACATCGAGGCGGCGGTCGCCCTCGGGATGACCGGGCATCTCTTCCGGGACGCCGCCGGTCTGCGGGCGGCGCTCGCCCCGGTGACCGGGGCCGGGCCGTCGTCCGTCCTCTGAGGACCGCCGTGCCGCGGACACGTCCGGGACGGCGGGAGTCGTCCCGTCGCCCCGAACAGGGGTCGCCGCGCGTGGGGCGCGGCAACAGGTCCGCTACCGGACGGCCGACTGGGTCAGAGGCCCTTCGGCCGCCGCCGGGGGCGGCACGATCCGGGTTTCCACGGAGGCGAGTTCCGCGGCGGTGAGCTCCTCGCAGTAGGTCGCGAAGTGCGAGGTGAAGCCGCCGTCGACGGAGATGGTCGTACCGGTGATGTACCCGGCCTCGTCGGAGGCCAGGAAGGCGACCAGGTAGGCGATGTCCTCGGGGGTTCCGACCCGGGGGGTGAGGGTGTGCCGGGTCAGGCCGAGCTGCTGCTCGGGGGTGAGGTTGTCGCTGAGCGCCGGGGTGAGCACCACCCCGGGGGCGACACCGACCGCGCGGATGCCCTGTTTCCCGTACTGGGTGGCGATGCTGCGGGTCAGTCCGAGGATCGCCGCCTTGGAGGTGCCGTACATGGGCCTGACCAGTTCGGCCTGGATCCCGGCGGCGGAGCTGGTGTTGACGATGACACCGCCGCCGCGCGCCAGCATGTGCGGGATCGCGTGCTTGGCGGACAGGGTGTAGCCGAGGACGTTGACGCGCAGCACCCTGGCGAAGAGCTCGCCGTCGATCTCGGTGATGCTCCGGTCACGGGCGAGCACGTCCGGCGAGAGCAGGGCGGCGTTGTTGTGCAGGATGTCCAGTCCGCCGTAGGCGGTGACGGCGGTGGCGGTCATCCGCTGGATCTGTTCCTCGTCGCTGACGTCGGCGGCGACGGACACGGCCTCAAGGCCGCGGGCGGCGAGGTCGGCGGCGACCTCCTTGGCCGCCTCCGCGTTGATGTCGGCGACGACGACGGCGGCCCCGCGCTCCGCGAGGACGATGGCGGTGGCCCGGCCGATACCGGAGCCGCCGCCGGTCACCAGGGCGACCTTGTTCCTCAGGTTCCTCAGATCGTTCTGAGGCAGCTGATGCGGCGACGGGGACGGATTCGACGGACCGGGGTGGCTCGACGGGTTCAGCGTGTGCGGCAGTTCGGGATTCGACATGAGACTTCCTGGTCCGGCGCCGGTGGGGACGCTTGGTGAAGGTAGTGCACCTGGACCGATTTTCTTGTTCGAGACCGGACTTGTTCGACGCAATCGCGAGGATGGCTGGCATTGACCGCCGTTCGGGTGATGCCCGGTTTGCGGTGCCGAATCCCGGTCGGCGCAGCAACCCCTTGCCCTCCGGCCCGCGCGGCGGGCCGTGGCGGCCGGAAATCGGGGCGGCCGGAGCGTCGGGGGGCGGAGTCGGGCGTCACCCGTCCGTGTCTCTGTCACATGGCGTGCGGTTGCCACCCTTTCGTGTCCGTGCCGCCCGCACGGGCACTCCCGGGTGGTCCGCCCGCCGTCGCCACCCGTCGCGGGACCCGGTCGCCGCTCCAGGTGGGCGGGCGGGTGGCGCGTCCGGCACCGCCCCTGGCGGCCGGGCGGCGGCGCCCGGCCCCGCGTCCCGGTCGCACACGGCCGTGAGTCCCTTTTGTTGCGCGGGTGTTGCAGCCTCATGGCCGGCACGGTGATGTGCTTTCCGGGGCGAAACCGACCTATTACGTTGCGTGGTGCCGGGCGCTCACGGGTATGTGTCCCCGCGTCCTCGTGGCCCGGCGCGGAGCCAACCGGTCCCGGGTGTTCCCGTGGCCCCTCCGGTCCGCCCGTTCGGCACCCTCGCGCAAAGGAACACACATGAGCCAGCCCATCGACGCCGTGGCCGCCGGCCACACCCCCGACGACGAGCCCGTACCCGCCTCGGGCTGGTCGTTCGAGACCCGGCAGATCCACGCGGGGGCGGAGCCCGACCCGACGACGGGGGCCCGGGCCGTCCCGATCTACCAGACGACCTCGTTCGTCTTCCGGGACACCCAGCACGCGGCGAACCTGTTCTCGCTCGCCGAGCCCGGGAACATCTACACCCGTATCCACAACCCGACGCAGGATGTCTTCGAGCAGCGGGTCGCCGCGCTGGAGGGCGGTGTCGCGGCGGTGGCGCTGGCCTCGGGCCAGGCGGCGGAGACGCTGGCGATCCTGACGCTGGCGCGCGCGGGCGACCACATCGTGTCCAGTACGTCCTTGTACGGCGGCACGTACAACCTGTTCCGTCACACGCTGCCGAAGTTCGGCATCGAGGTGTCGTTCGTGGACGACCCCGACGACCTGGACGCGTGGCGGGCGGCGGTCCGGCCGAACACGAAAGCGCTGTTCGCCGAGACGCTGGGCAATCCGCGGGGCAATGTGCTGGACGTACGCGGGGTCGCCGACGCCGCGCACGAGGCGGGGGTCCCCCTCATCGTCGACAACACCGTGCCGACGCCGTATCTGCTGCGTCCCATCGAGCACGGCGCGGACATCGTGGTGCACTCGGCGACGAAGTTCCTCGGCGGGCACGGCACGACCATCGCGGGTGTCGTGGTGGACGGCGGCACCTTCGACTTCGGCGCCCACCCGGAGCGCTTCCCGGACTTCTCCGAGCCCGACCCGAGCTATCACGGGCTGCGGTACTGGCCGGACCTCGGGCCCAGCGCCTTCGCGGTGAAGCTGCGGGTGCAGCTGCTGCGGGACATCGGCCCCGCGATCGCCCCGCACTCGGCGTTCCTGCTGCTCCAGGGCGTGGAGACGCTGAGCCTGCGGATCGAGCGGCACTCCTCGAACGCGCTGGCCCTCGCCCAGTGGCTCGAAGCGCGCGACGAGGTCGCCGCGGTGCACTACCCGGGTCTGGAGTCCAACCGCTGGTACGAGGCGGGCCGGCGGTATCTGCCGCGGGGTTCGGGCGCCGTGCTGGCGTTCGAGCTGCGCGACGGGGTGGAGGCGGGCAAGCGCTTCGTGGACGCCGTGTCGCTGTTCAGCCATCTCGCGAACATCGGTGATGTGCGGTCGCTGATCATCCATCCCGCGTCGACCACCCACAGCCAGCTCGGACCCGACGAGCTGGCCGCGACGGGTACCTCCCCGGGCCTGGTGCGGCTGTCGGTGGGCATCGAGCACATCGACGACCTCAAGGCGGATCTGGAGGCCGGGTTCCGCGCGGCGAAGGAAGCCTCCTGAAGCCTGGGACCCCCCGCTCCACGGCAGCCGTGCCCACCGCTCCCCCGCCGCCGGCCTCCGGTGCCTGGCGGGAGGGGGACCCGGCGGGCCACCGCCGCTGGGTGTCCCTGCCCGCGCCTCTGCCACTGGAGGCGGGCGGCGAACTGCCCGGGATACGCCTCGCGTACGAGACCTGGGGCCGCCCGGCCCCCGACGGCTCCAACGCCGTACTGGTGCTGCACGCGCTGACCGGCGACAGCCATGTCAGCGGCGCGGCCGGACCCGGTCATCCGACAGCCGGATGGTGGGACGCGCTGATCGGGCCCGGCCGCGCCCTGGACACCGACCGGTGGTTCGTCGTGGCGCCGAACGTGCTGGGCGGCTGCCAGGGCAGTACCGGCCCGTCGTCGCTCCGCGGCGACGGCACCCGCTGGGGCGGCGGCTTCCCGTTCCTGACCCAGCGGGACCAGGTGGCGGCGGAGACGGCGCTCGCGGACGCGCTGGGCATCGGCCGCTGGGCGCTGGTCCTCGGCGGTTCGATGGGCGGGATGCGGGCGCTGGAGTGGGCGGTGACGCATCCGGGACGGGTCGGGGCGCTGCTGCTGCTGGCGTGCCCGGCGGCGTCGGGCGCCGAGCAGATCGCCTGGTCCCATGTGCAGCTCCACGCGATCCGTTCGGACGCCCACTGGCGCGGCGGCGACTACCACGACGCCCCGGACGGCGAGGGTCCGCACCGGGGCCTCGGGCTGGCCCGCCGGCTGGCCCATGTGACGTACCGCTCCGGGGCGGAGCTCCAGGAGCGGTTTGGACGCGCCCCGCAGGGCGCCGAGCAGCCGTGGCGGGGCGGGCGCTACCAGGTGGAGTCGTATCTCGACCACCACGCGGCGAAGCTGGTGCGGCGTTTCGACGCGGGCAGCTACGTCACGCTGACGGAGGCGATGAACAGCCATGACGTGGGCCGGGGCCGCGGGGGCACGGCGCACGCGCTGCGCCGGGTGACCGCGCCCGCCCTGGTCGCCGCCGTGGACTCGGACCGGCTCTACCCGCCCGCGCAGCAGCGGGAGCTGGCGGCCGGTATGCCGCACGCGGACGGTCTGCGGATCGTGGAGTCCCCGTACGGTCACGACGGGTTCCTCATCGAGACGGGGCAAGTGGGCGCGCTGGTACGGGAGCTGGTGGGCGCCCGGTAGCGCGAACGTACGTCGGTCCGTGCTCGTGGGCGGGCCGGGCGCCACGCCCGGTGGTGTCCGGTGCCGGGGCGCGGCCCGGCACCGGGTGGGGCATGGGCACCGGGCGGGGCGCGCCCGGTGCCCATGCCCGTGACCGTGGCCCCGGGCCCGGGCCCGGCGGCCGGCCCGCGCGAGGCTGTCACTGCTCGCGCAGCCCCCACGGGGAGCCGTACTCGGTGAGCAGATCGAGGAACGGGCGCGGGGGCAGTGCCTCGGGGCCGAGGACACCGGCCCCGGACCAGGCGCCGGAGGCGAGGAGTTCCAGCGCCACGACCGGGTTCACCGCGGTCTGCCAGACCACCGCCTGGGAGCCGTACTCCCGCATCGACCATTCGTTGTCGACCACGTGGTACAGGTACACCTCCCGGGGCCGGCCGTCCTTGGTGCCCTTGACCCAGGTGCCCGCGCAGGTCTTGCCGCGCATCCGGTCGCCGAGGGTCGCGGGGTCGGGGAGGCAGGCGGCGACGACATCGCGCGGTGACACCCGCGCGGTGGTCCCGTCACCGGCCGCGACCCGGACCGGCTCGGTGCGGTCGAGGCCCAGCAGATGGAGGGTGCGCAGGGTGTCGATGAACTCCGTGCCGAGGCCGTACTTGAAGGTGACCCGGCGGGCGTCCACCCAGCGGGGCATCAGCAGCACCTCCTCGTGCTCGACGTTCACGCACTCCACCGGGCCTATGCCCTCGGGGAAGTCGAAGACCTCGGGTTCGCTGAAGGGGGCCGTGGTGAACCAGCCGCGCTCCTTCTCGTAGACGACGGGCGGGTTCAGACACTCCTCGATGGTGGTCCAGATGTTGAACGAGGGCGCGAAGTCGTAGCCGTCCACGGTGAGATCGGCTCCGTCGCGGACGCCGATCTCCTCGATGCTGTCGAAGAGTTCGTCGGCGGCGTACCGGGCGAAGACGTCCGAGAGGCCCGGTTCGACGCCCATCCCGACCAGGGCGGTCCGTCCGGCGGCCGTCCATTCACCGGCCCGCGCGAACTGGGCGTCGCCGAGCTTGACCCCGCACTCCTCGTAGGGGCGTTCGAGGTGCGGTCGGGACAGCGACATCGCCATGTCCAGGTAGTCGCTCCCGGCGGCGAGGGCCGCGTCGAACAGCGGCATCACGAAGCGGGGGTCGGTGGCGTTCACCAGGACGTCGCAGCGCTCCCGGCGGAGCAGTTCCGTGACGGCGTCCGCGTCGTTCGCGTCGACCTGGGCGGCGGCGAAGCGCGGATCGGGGGCGACGGCCGCGACGGCGGCCTCGGCCCGGGCGGGGTCGTGGTCGGCGACGACCATCCGGTCGAAGAAGGGGCGGCGGGCGGCGACCCGGGCGAGGGCGCTGCCGACGCCTCCGGCTCCGACGAGCAGTACACGCATGGCGGGACTCCGTTGCTGGGCGGGGTGGGCGCACGGCGGACGTCCGGACGTCTCCGGGGCACCGTGCCGCTGCCGTACGGGCGGGGCGGGACGGTCCGATCCAACGAGACCGCCCCTGTTCACGTCAATGGTGTTGGCATAAGCTCGGGGCCCGGGCCGGACGGCGGAGGGCGGGACGATGGCGAAGCCGGTGGTGGCCGAGAACGAGCGGCGACGGCGGCGGCCGACCAAGAGCGGCGAGGTGCTGTCCGAGCGGCTGATCGTCGACACGGCGCTGCGGATGCTGCGCGAGCACGGCAACGCGGGACTGACCGTCCGGCGTCTCGGCACGGCGCTGGGCGCGGACCCCAGCACGCTGTACCGGTACTTCCGGGGCATCGACGACCTCACCCTGGCCATCGGTGACGTCCTGATCGGACGCGCGTTGGAGGGCTGGCGGGCACGGGGCGACTGGCGCGCCGATCTCCGGGACCTGGGCGTCCGGGTGCACGGCGCCTATCTCGCCCATCCACAGGCCGCCGTCCTCACCGCCAGCCGGGTGACCGGCCGCGCGCATGAGATCGCGGCCGACGAGACCGTCCTCGGGGTACTGCGCAACGCCGGGTTCCCCGACGCGGACGCGGTCCGGATCTATCACGCGTTCATCGACCAGAGCCTTGCCTTCGCCGCCCTGGACGCGGCCTCCCTGGCGCTCCCCGAAGCGGCGCGCCGCGCCGACGAGCGGGTGTGGCGGGCCACGTACGCCCGGCTGCCCGCCGACACCCATCCGCACATCGCGGCGACGGCCCCGCTGCTGGTGGCCCGGATGAACGACAGTGCCTATCCGGCCGCCCTGGACATGCTGCTGGACAGCGCGGCATGGCAACTGCGTTCGCTGCGGGGCACGTCGGGGTCCTGAGCCGTCCGACCGAACCGCCACCGAAGGGCCGGTCGACACCTCCCGCACTCACCCTGCGTCACGTTGTGTATCTGGACATGCACACAGAGAAAGACCGTGCGACGCTGAAGGCGTTCACCCCCCACCCCTTCAGGAGTTTGCACCATGGGTATCAAGGACCAGTTCCAGGACAAGGCCGACGAGCTCAAGCAGCGGGCGCAGAAGGCCCGCGAGAGCGGCCACGACGAGGCCCGCGAGCGTGGACAGCAGGCCCCGGAGCGTGGCCGGCCGAACCCGGAGCACGCACGGCAGGACCGGGAACCCGGCCGCCCCGGCCAGGAGCGCGACCCGCGCCGCCAGCGACCGCTCGACGAGCCGGACGAGCAGTCGCAGCGCTGACGAGCGCCCGTACGTACGCAGAGTGGCGCGCCCCGTCCGCGGGCGCGCCATTCGCCGTGCGGGAGCCCGGTCGCGACCCCGCGCGGCCCTCCCGGATCGACCCGGTCGCAGGGTGGGGCGTCCGGCTGCCGGACGGCCGCACAGGGGACGGGGGCCGCCTCGTCGCGGCGTCGCTCCGGGCCGGGCAAGTACGGGCGCGGCGCGCGGCGTTCACCGCCGGGAACCCGGCGTCGGAAGGCGTCCCGAGGAGGCGTCCGGGGGCGGTCGTACACTCCGGCCATGGACACCATGACGGCGATCCGCCGCAAGCTCGGACTGCTTCGTGCCGCCGACCCGGGCCTGCGGCTGTTCGGCGCCGGTCGGCATCGCCACAGGTCCCGTCCCGTCGCCGGGGCGGACACCGTCGAGCGGGTGGAGCGGCTGGCCGGGGTCCGACTGCCCGAGGATCACCGGGAGTTCGTGACCTCGGTCGCGGACGGGGCACCGGGCCCGTACCACGGGGTGATGTCCCTGGACGAGGCACTCGGCGAACTCACCCGGTCCTGCGGGACCGGGGTGCTCGGCGCGGACAGTCCGCTCACCGGGGACGTGGACCTCCAGGAACGGCTCGGCGGCGGTGACGACGACCGGGCGACGCACCTCGCGCGCCTCGGCGCGGACCCGGAGTACGCGGCCGGACTCTCCCGGCTCCGGACGGAGTACCTCGGCACGCCGTGGACCCGGGGACGGCTGCCCCTGGCCGAACACGGCTGCGGGGAGCTGCTGTTCCTGGTGCTGCGCGGGCCGCGCCGGGGGACGGTGTGGGTGGATTCGGTGCTGGGCGGGACCGGGCTGTACTGCCTGGAGACGGACTTCCTCACCTGGTACTCGCGCTGGCTGGACGATGCCCTGGCCCGGGCGGAGCAGGGCATGTACGACACGGTGGACGCGCGGTACCCGTTCCTCCGGTACGGCGACAACCCCCGCTACCGGATGGTGGTCCGCCCGGGGGTCTCCTGATCACGCTCCGGCGGAGGCCCGGGAGCACTCCGGCATGCGGGAGCGCTGCCAGGGCCCGCCCGCCTGAGCCGACCCGAAGCGCCCTTCTCGCGACGCGGGGTCATGGGTCACCGTCACAGGGTCACAGGGTGGCTCCCCCGTGCTTGGCGTAGTTCTCGATCAGCCTGGTCCGCGAGCCCTCCAGCCGGTGGGCCAGGATCTCGGCGATCGTCCGCAGCAGGATGAGCCCGAGCGCGGTGTCCTGCTCGCACAGGGACCGGACCTTCGGCGCGTCGAACTCGTAGGCGCGTACCGGGCTGAACGCCTCGGCCCCGAAGTCCCACTCGTGCGGCGGGAACAGCCATGACCAGCCGAGCAGATCGCCGGGGTGCAGGGTCTCGACGGTGACGGGACGCCGTTCCGGCACCCGCAGGTCGAGACTGACCGTGCCGGAGCGGATCACCCAGAGCCGGTCGGCCGGGCCGCCCTCCTCGAAGATCCGGGCGTCCTGGGGGAAGGAGACCTCCTGTGCGAGTTCCATGAGCATCCGGCGATGCTCGGCGGACAGTGCCGTCAGCAGTCTTGTCGCGGTAGTCATGCCGGACCTCCTCGCGAGCGGGCGCCACAGCGGCGGCCGCACAAGGGACCTCCCCGCCCGGGAGGTCGCCGTGTGCGGGGTACGCGTACCGCTCTCCTACCCCGGTTCGCCCCATTCGTCACCCACATGGGTGACCCGGCCCGCACACGCCCGCCCGGCGGCCACGCACACGCCGTCCCGGTGGCCCGCGCACCCCCTCCCGGCCGGGCCCCGGCCCGGCTACCGCCCCATGACCGAGGTCCGGATCCGTCAGGGCCTCGCGGTACCGCTCGTCGACGGCCCGGCCCTTCCGTCACGGTGGGCCGCCCATCTGCGGCGATCGGGGCTCAGCGCTCCACCAGGGTGTCCCGCAGCCGGGTCAGTTCCGCGTCGGTGAAGCCGTTCCGTACGAGCCAGCCCGCGCCTCCTCCGTAGTCGGCCGACAACCGGGCCAGGAAGTCGTGCATGGAGCGTGCCGTGGAGGCCATGTACGCGTGGCCGAGCGGCGGGATGTGCCGGTACGAGGAGATCGTGAGCAGCCGGTCCCTGACCCTGGCCACACGTTCGGCGGTGAGCGCGTAGTCCGTGGCGATGGCCTCGGCGGGCACCCCGACCGCGTCGAGGAGCACCGCCGCGCAGACCCCTGTCCGGTCCTTGCCGACCGCGCAGTGGAAGACGAGGGAGTGCCGGCCGGGGTCGGCGACGAGCCGGGCGGCGGCGGTGAGGGTGTCGCCGCTGGCGCGCAGCAGACCGAGATAGAAGTCGTGCATCTCGTTCTCGGGCTCGTCGGGGACGACACCGGAGAGGTCCGGGTCCGGGAGCCGGACGGGAAGGTTGGCGCGGTGCACAGCCGTCGCGGTGAGCAGACCATGGCCCTCACGCTCGGCCTCGCCCGGTCCGCGCAGGTCCACCACGGTGCGCAGCCGCAGGCCGTCCACCAGGAGTGCCACGTCCTCGGCGGTCACACCCTGGAGGGTGGCGGCGCGGAAGAGGACGCCCCGCCGGGTGGTGCCACCGCCGTCGACCGGCAGTCCTCCGAGGTCACGGACGTTGTCGGCGCCCGCGAGTTCGATCCAGCGGGACGGCTCCGGAGGCGGTGGTACGACTGTGATGTGGGCCGGTGTTCCGGCACCCGCCGGTTCCCGCGTCCCGGCGCCCATGTCCCGCCTGCCAGCACCCATGTCCCGCGTTCCGGCACTCGCTCCTGGTGACACGTTCCGCACCGCTTCCACCGCAACCGCCCCCTGTGTCTTACCCGCCTGTCGTGGCGGCACCCGCCGTACGGGAGGTACCGCTTCCGGGGCGGCGGGCCGGTGGTGCGTCACCGCGTGTCCGGTCGCCGCCCGACCGGCAGGATCGCCGGTCCGGCGGGCGGGTGTCCAGTGCTGCGGAGAAGTGGCCGAGGCGGCGCGAGCCGCGGTCGGCCGGGGCCGGGCGGGAGCGCGGCTCCGGCGGCCGGGCACTTGCCTGTGCGGGCGCGGATGGCAGCCGGGGCCCTCCCCGTACCGTCCGTCCGCGCCGCACGCCTCCGCCGGGAGGCGGCGCGGGCTTCACCCCCGCGGTCCCGCGTTCCGCACCGCGCGCAGCGCCAGATGCTGGAGCAGGGCGAATCCGCCGACCGTCACGGCCTGCATCGGCACCCATACCGCGCCGACGGTGGTCGGCGTCAGCCAGAACACCAGCGCGACGAGGCTGGCCACGGCCCAGACGGCGTTCGCCTCGACCACCAGCCGGACCGGCAGGGTCCCTGGGGAACGCTGTGCGCCGAGGGCCGCGACACCGAGCCCGTAGAGGGTGAGGAAGACGCCCAGGGCGACGAGGAGTCCCGCGTCGACGCCGAGCAGTCTGCTCAGCGGGCCCGAGGCGGCGAGATAGGCGACACCGTTGACGCCCGTGACGACGGCGTCGAGGGCGAGGAAGCGCCTCAGCATGGTGACCGGCTCGGTGGTGCGGGCAAGAGCGGCGAGCGGGAACGTGGCGGACATGGCGGGGTCACCCTCCGTGGGTCGGGAACGCGTCGGTGGTCGCCGGTCCCCGAGGCGGAGTGCGCCGCCCCGGGGCCGGTGCGACCACCATGCCCCGGCCACGGAAGCGGGTCGATTACGCCGGAGGTAATGGAGGCGATGCCCGGCATGACCCCGCCCGCGCCGGACCTCGCGGGCCCGGCTCGCCGGGCGGCGCACGGAAGGTGACCTTGTTCGGCGCCGGATGCCCCCCTTGGGTATGGTCGGGGGCGAAACCCCACGGGCGGCGCCCGGACCGGGGTCGCTCGGACACGGACAAGGGACGGGACACGTGCGGATCGGCCGGACACTGCGGACAGCTGGTGCCTGGGGGCATCTGCTGCTCGTGGCCGTGCTCGCGCTCGGTGTCTTCATGATGCACACCGTGGGTCACCAGGAGAGCCCGTCCGGCACCGCCCTGGACTCCACCGCGCACGGGGCGCCCCCCGGCGCCGATCCGCCGTCCACCGCGGGTCATGGCTCCCCGGGCGCGGCGACGCTCACGGGCGCGGCACCGATGGCGACGGACCCGGCCACCCCGTGGCGGACCGTCGCGTGGCAGGCGGCGCCGGATGCGACCACTTCGGATCCGGCCACCTCAGGTCACGTCGCTTCGGGTCAGGCCGATCCTGGCTGGCCCGCTCCTGGTCCAGCCGCGTCAGCTCAGGCCGGTCCTGGCCAGGCCGCTCCTGGTCCGGCGGCCGAATCGGCGTCGTCGCACCCCGACCGCGCCGCCGCGGCCGTCCCAGCCGTGTCCGGGGAGCACGACGAGGCGCCCTCGCACGACACCGGCATGGCGATGGACATGGCCTCGCTGTGTGTGGCCGTGCTGGCCGCCTGGCTGCTCGCGGCGCTGCTGCGGGCCGCGCTGTCCCGGCGTACCGAGTGGCTGGTGCGGCTGCGCGCGGGCGCGCTGCGCCGTTCGCTGCCGCAGCCGCCGCCAAGCGGACCCGATCTCATACGACTGTCGATCCTGCGGATCTAGGCCGACGCCACCGCGGGCCCCTCGTGCCGTTCCCGGCCGAGCCGTGCCCGCCCTCGCGTCATGAGCTCCTTCTCGCAGAACCGAACAGTCAAGAGGTTTCGACATGACCGCCTTCACGCGTGTCCCGCGCCGTCCGGTCCGCCGTCTCGCCCTGGTCTCCGCGGTCGCCGCGGCGTCGCTCCTGCTCGCCGCGTGCGGCGGCGACGACAACGACATGGACGGCATGGACCACGGCAGCGACCGGTCCGCCGCGCCGAGCGCGACCGGCTCCGGTGAGGCGTCCGGCGACAACCCGGCGCCCGGTGCCTTCAACGACGCGGACGTGATGTTCGCGCAGATGATGATCCCCCACCATGAGCAGGCCCTGGAGATGTCCGCGCTCGCGGACGGCCGTGCGAAGGACGCCGCGATCACGTCCCTGTCCAAGGAGATCTCCGGGGCCCAGGACCCCGAGATCGAGAAGATGCGGTCCTGGCTGAAGGCGTGGGGCAAGCCCGAGTCCGCCGACGGCACGGACCACGGCGGCCACTCGGGCGGGTCCGAGGGGTCCGGCGCATCCGGCGGGATGTCCGGGATGATGACCGCCGAGGACATGGCGGCGCTGAAGGACGCCAAGGGGACCGCGTTCGACAAGAAGTTCGCGCAGCTGATGATCGACCACCACAACGGTGCCATCGAGATGGCGCGTGACGAGCGGAAGAACGGGCGCAACGCCACGGCCAAGGCGCTCGCCGACGATGTGGTGAAGGCGCAGCGGACCGAGGTCGATCAGCTCCAGGAGATCCTCGACCGACTCTGAGCACCGGTTCCGGGGGCCCGGGGCGGCGAGTGCCGTCCCGGGCCCCCGGCCCGCTCCCCCGCTCCCGGCCGTCCGCGGCCGTTCCCGCCACGCGCGCCCTCGCGGCGCCCGACACCCGATCAGGACCCGATGATGAAGCACCGCACCGCCCTGTCCGTCTCCGTCTCCGTCTCCGTCACCGTGCTCGCGCTGACCCTCGGCGCCTGTTCGTCCGGCGGTGACGGTGACGGGGGCGGCGACAAGGACCAGGCCCATGGCACCACGATCAGCCATATCCACGGTGTGGCCGTCGATCCGGCCGACGGCACGCTCTATGTGGCCACGCACGACGGCATCTACACCCCCGACGACAAGGGCGCGCCCGAGCTGGTCGGGGAGCGCAAGGACGACTTCATGGGCTTCACGCTCGGGAAGTCCGGCGCCTTCCTGGCCAGCGGTCATCCCGCGCCGGGCCGTGACGCGCCGAGCAACCTGGGCCTGATCGAGAGCACCGACAAGGGCCGTACCTGGAAGGACAGGTCGCTCGGCGGGGAGGTCGACTTCCATTCGCTGGAGTACGCGCACGGCACGATCTACGGCTACGACAGCACCAACGGTCTGCTGCGGGTCAGCGCGGACGGCGAGCGCTGGGACAGCCGTGCCGAACTGAGCGCGGTGGACCTCGCGGTCAGCCCGGCCGACCCGGACACCGTGCTCGCGACGACCGAGGACGGGATCGTGCGCAGCACGGACGGCGGGAAGAGCTTCGCCGCCGCCGCGCAGCCGGTGCTCGCCCATCTGTCCTGGCCTAGGAAGGACGCCCTGTACGGGGTGGACCCGGCGGGGGCGCTCAGTGTCAGCGCGGACGGGGGGCGTACCTGGACCGGGCGGGGCACCGTCCCCGGGGGCGGGCCGCAGGCGCTCACGGCGCTCGACGGGGAGCGGCTGGTGATCGCGTCCCAGGACGGCGTCTACCGCTCCGACGACGGTGGCCGGACCTTCGACAAGCAGCTGTCGGTCAGCTCCGCCGGGGGCCACTGACCGACGGGGTCCACCGCGTCCGGGCGGGCGCGGTGGACCCGTACGGCCACGGGTGTCACTCCAGGGGGGTGCCGACCCTCAGCCGGTTGCCGTCGGGGTCCCGCAGCTCGATCTCCCGGGCCCACGGCACCTCCTCGGCGGTGACACCGAACTCGGCCGCGACCGCGTCCACATCGCGGACCCGCAGATACACCAGGGTGCCGGGGGTCGCGTCGCCCCGGTGCTCCGACAGGAAGAGCCGCACCGGGCCCCGGGCCACCTCCACGAAGGCGGGGAAGTCCGGCTCGAAGCGGTGCTCCCACTGCTGGACGAAGCCCAGGCGGGCGTACCACGCCACCGCCGTGGCGGCGTTCTCAACGCGCAGGACGGGAATGGCCTCCTCGACCATGCCCTCGGGGGTGCTCGGCTGGGACGTGTCGTCCGGTGTGGGGTTGACCATGGGATCACTGTGACAGGTGGGTGTGACAATCCCGCCGCGCGCCGCCGGGCCGCGCGCCCACAGCCGCGGCAGGCCGTCCGGCGCCCGGAGCGGTGTGCGGAAGCGTTACGCCGGAGCGGTGTGCCGGAGCCGTGCGCCGGAGCCGTGTGCCGAGGCCCGTGCGCCGGAGCGGTGTGCCCGGACGGGGCCTGTGTCCGCGCGCGGGTGCCTGTGTGTCGGGCCGCCGCCCACGTCCTCGCAGACCGCGGTCGGTTACGGTGCTTCAGGGCCGGGCCCGCGCCGGAGAGGTCCGGGCGGCGGGGCGGCGGTGGACACGGCGGGAGAGGTGGCTGACGTTGGCGGGCAGGAAGAACGCGAAGCCGGGTGGCGTGACGAAGGTGCCGCGCGGGCCGTACGAGCGGGAGTTGTACCGGCTCCAGACCGAGTTGGTGAAGCTCCAGGAGTGGGTGCGGGCCGAGGGCGTCCGGCTGGTCGTGGTCTTCGAGGGGCGGGACGCGGCGGGCAAGGGCGGCACGATCAAACGGGTGACGGAGTACCTCAATCCGCGTGTCGCGCGGATCGTCGCCCTGCCCAAGCCCACCGAACGGGAGCGCGGCCAGTGGTACTTCCAGCGGTACGCGGCGCAGTTGCCGGCCGCCGGGGAGATCCGGCTGTTCGACCGCAGCTGGTACAACCGCGCGGGTGTCGAGCACGTCATGGGCTTCTGCACCAAGGCGGAGCACCAGCGGTTCCTGCACCAGTGCCCGATCTTCGAGCGGATGCTGGTGGAGGACGGCGTCCTGCTGCGCAAGTACTGGTTCTCGGTGAGTGACGCGGAGCAGGAACGCCGTTTCCACAAGCGGCTGGAGGACCCGCTGCGCCGCTGGAAGCTGTCGCCCATGGACCTGGAGTCCATCACCCGCTGGGAGGCGTACTCACGGGCGAAGGACGAGATGCTGGTCCACACGGACATCCCCGAGGCGCCCTGGCATATCGTGGAGAGCGACGACAAGCGGCGCGCCCGGCTCAACATGATGGCCCATCTGCTGTCCACGGTGCCCTACCGGGAGGTCCCCCCGCCGGACGTCACGATCCCGCCGCGCCCGGCCGCGTCCGGCTACGAGCGTCCGCCGCGGGACCTCCAGTCGTACGTCCCGGATCACGCGGCGACCCTGCTGGACTGACCGGGCCGTCCGGCCACGCGGCACGTCCGAGGCGTTGGGTCAGGGCGCGGATGTGGGTGATCAGCTCGGGCGGTTCGTGGATGTCGAAGTCGAACCCGAAGGCCGCGGTCCAGACGGCGAGCTGGTCGAGGCTGTCGGAGCCGACGCGCAGGACGCAGGTGTGCTCGTCCACGGGCTCGATGACCCCGAGGGTGGGCGGCACCTCGTCCGCGACGGCCTCGGCGGAGCCGTGCATGGTCAGTACCGCCTGGTAGCGGTGCGGCTGGGTGGTGATGCCGAGGGCCAGATAGTGGGACAGGTCCTCGGCGGGCAGGGGCCGCGGGGTGAAGCGGGGGCCCGCCGGGGTGCGGAGGGTGAGCCGGTCGGTGCGGAAGGTCCGCCAGTCGGCCCGGCCGGTGTCCCAGCCGAAGAGGTACCAGCGGCGGCCGGTGTGCAGCAGCCGGTAGGGCTCCACGTCCCGGACGGAGTCGGAGCCCTCGTGGGAGACGTAGTCGAAGCGCAGCCGTGTGTGGTCCCGTACCGCGGTGGCCAGGGTGACGAGGATGGACGGATCGACGGTGGGACCCGGCGAGGGCAGGGTGACCAGGGCGGCGCTGAGCGAACCCACCTGGTGGCGGAGCCGGGAAGGCAGCACCTGGTCGAGTTTGGCCAGCGCCCGGACGGAGGTCTCGGCGATCCCGGTGACCGCGCCGCCCGCGGCGGTCCGCAGCCCCACGGCCACGGCGACGGCCTCCTCGTCGTCCAGCAGCAGCGGGGGCAGTGCCTTGCCCGCGGCGAGCTGGTAGCCGCCGCCCACACCGCCGATCGCGTGGATCGGGTAGCCCAGGGACCGCAGCTTGTCGACGTCGCGGCGGACGGTCCGGGCGCTGACCCCGAGTCGTTCGGCGAGTTGTGCCCCGGGCCAGTCGCGGTGGCTCTGCATCAGCCCGAGCAGTCGCAGCAGTCGGGCGGACGTCTCCAGCATGGTGGTCTCCGGGCGGCGGTGGACGGACGGAACGCGCGGGTGCGGCGGCCCCGGGCATTCCAGCAGCGATCGCGGACAGAAGTCGGCCGCGATCGTTCCTAGTGTGACGGACACGCCGATCACCCGGCGTGTCCACCACGGAGGGAATCCCATGACCGTTCTCGTGACCGGCGCCACCGGCAAGGTCGGCCGTCCGCTCGTCGACGAGCTGCTCGCCGCCGGGCACCGGGTCCGCGCCCTGACCCGCTCGCCCCGGGCGGCGGATCTGCCGGACGGCGTCGAGGTGGTGGCCGGGAACCTCACGGACCCGGCTGGGCTCGCCGGGGTCTTCGACGGGGTGACGGCCGCGCATCTGATCACCTTCGACGGCGCCGGGTTCGCACCGCTGACGAGCGGTCCGGAGATCGTCGCGCTGGCCCGGGAGGCCGGGGTCCGACGGGTGACGGTGCTGAAGGGCGATGTGGCCCGCAGTCCGCTGGAGGAGGCGGTCGACGCCGGTGGGCTGGAGTGGACGTTCCTCGCCCCGGTGGAGTTCATGTCCAACACGCTGGAGTGGGCGGACCCGGTGCGTACGGAGGGTGTGGTCCGGGAGGGCTTCCCCGAGGCGCGCAGCGCGATGATCCACGACGCCGACATCGCCGCGGTGGCCGCGGTCGCGCTGACCACCGACGGTCACGCGGGTCAGGAGTACTGGCTGACCGGCCCGCAGGCGTTCACAGCCCCGGAGAAGGTCGCGACGATCGCGGAGGTGCTGGGCCGCGAGGTCCGGTACGAGGAGCTGTCCGAGGACGAGATCGTGGCGCGGTGGCGTGCCTCGGGGTACCCGGCCGAGGACATCGGCTTCTTCCTGGCCATGCGGACCGACCCGCCGGCCGCGGGGTACACGGTGCTGCCGACCGTGGAGAAGGTCACGGGGCGGCCCGCGCGGACGTTCGCCCAGTGGGTACGGGAGAACGCGGGCGCGTTCGGCGGCTGAGCGGGGCGGGGCGGGGGCGTGCCTTCGCGGGGGGCGTGCCTTCCTTCGCGGGCGACGTGAAGCAGCGCCCGGCGCCCACCGCCCGCCCCCTGGTATCCGACTTCCCCGGCGCGAGGGCCGTCCCGGTGACCGAGCATCGAAGAACGTGGTGCTCAGCACCGGAACAATCCGCTTTTGTCACCCCGCCCGCAGGCCCCAGGATGGCCACGAGCCAGCCAGCGGGAGGAACCCATGACGTCAGCGATCGACCCGGAACTGCTGCCCCTGACCTCGGCGTACGGCCCCCGGGGGCTGACCGTCGGCGACGTGGCGCTGACCGAACTGGCCGCACGGTTCGGGACACCGCTGTTCGTCTACGACGAGGAGCATCTGCGCCGCCGCTGCCGGGAGGCCGTGGCCGCGTTCGGCCGGGACGGCGTCGCCTACGCCTCCAAGGCGTTCCTGTGCACGGCGATGGCCCGGCTCGCCCATGAGGAAGGGCTGCTGCTCGACGTCGCGTCCGGCGGGGAGCTGCGGGTGGCGCTGCGCGCCGGGGTACCGGCCGACCGGATCGTGCTGCACGGCAACAACAAGGACGAGGCGGAGCTGCGGACCGCGCTGACCGCCGGGGTCCGGCACCTCGTCGTCGACAGCTTCGACGAAATGGACCGGATCGAGCGGCTGCACCGGGCGGAGGGACTGCCCCCGGCGCCCGTGCAACTGCGGGTGGCTCCCGGGGTCGCGGCCGGGGCGCACGAGTCGATCCGGACCGGCGGCCTGGACTCGAAGTTCGGCTTCGGTCTCGCCGACGGCTCGGCCCTGGCCGCCGTACGGCGCGCGTCGGCGTCCCCGGCCATGCGCTTCGAGGGAATCCACGCCCATGTCGGCTCACAGGTGCTCGACACCACGGAACTCGCGGCGGGCGCGGCGGCCGTCGCCCGGTTCGCCGCCGGGACGGACGCGGCCCGGCTCACCGTCGGCGGGGGCCTCGGGGTCGCGTACGAGAGCGGGCAGCGGGCGCCGTCGTTCGCGCGGTGGGCCGCGGCGGTACGGGACGCGGTACGCGGCGCGGGCTGGTCCGGCGCGGTGACCGTGGAACCGGGCCGGTCGGTCACGGCCCGCGCGGGCATGACCCTGTACCGGGTCGGCACCATCAAGCACATCGCGGGTGTCCGCACCTACGTCAGCGTCGACGGCGGGATGAGCGACAACCCGCGTCCGGCGCTCTACGCCAGCCGCTACGAGGCGTTCCTGCCGCGCTGCCCGGGAGCGGCGCGGCCCCTGCGGGCCCGGCTCGTGGGCAAGCACTGCGAGAGCGGGGACGTCGTCATCGACGACGCCGCCCTGCCCGCCGATCTGCGGGTGGGTGATCTGCTGGCGACCCCGGTGACCGGCGCGTACGGGTACGCGATGGCGTCCAACTACAACAAGCTCCCGCGCCCGGCCGTGGTCTTCGTCCGGGACGGGCACGCACGGCTCGTGGTGCGCCGTGAGACGGAGGAGGACCTGCTGCGCCTCGATGTCCCGGGCCCGGCGGCGGTGCCCGGGTCGGCATACCTCGCGTCGGCGGGGGCGACTGCGCACGGGCTGCCCGTGGAACCGCTCGCGATGCCCGGCGCGGGCAGCGCTTAGCATGACGCGATGCTGAACAGTGCGCGTCTGCTCGTCCTGCTGGAGATCGCCCGCGGGGGCAGCATCGTGGCCGCGGCGCAGGCCCTGCATCTGAGCCCGTCGGCGGTCTCCCACCAGCTCGCGCGGCTGGAGCAGGAGGTGGGTGTCGCGCTGGTCGAGCGGGCGCCGCAGAGTCTGCGGATGACGGTGGCCGGGCAGCGGCTCGCGGAGCACGCGCAGGCCATCTCGGATCTGATGGCGGTCGCCCGGGACGATCTGCGGGGGCACTCCGCCGGGGAGGCGGGGCTGCTGCGGCTCGGGTTCTTCGCCTCCTCCGGGCTGGAGCTGCTGCCGCGCGCGCTCGCCGGTTTCTCCGCGGAGCGTCCGCAGGTCGAGCTGGAGCTGATTCTCGGGCAGCCGCACGAGCTGGTGCCCGATCTGGAGGCGGGGCGGCTCGACGCCGCCGTCGTGTTCGAGCATCCACTCGACCCCTGGTGCCGGGACGCCACGGTGGACGTGGAGATGTTCTTCGACGAGCCGCAGCTGGTCGTGGTGCCGCTGCGGCACCGGCTGGGCCGCCAGACGGTGGTGCGGCTCGCGGCGCTGGAGGGGGAGACCTGGATCGGTACGCGGGGTGGCAGTACCGGCGAGCCCGTACTGGAACGTGCCTGTGCCGCGGAGGGCTTTCTGCCACGGGTGCGGTGCCGTAGCGACCACTACCAGGTGACGGTGAACCTCGCGCGGGCCGGGATGGGGATCGCGTTGGTCCCCGCGCTCGGGATCGGGGACACGGCCGGGGTCCATGTGTGCCGGCTGGATCATCCGCGGTTGCACCGGCGGATCGGGGTCGCCACCCGGTCCAGCAATCTGAATCCGCTGCTCCGGTCGTTCCTGACGGAGTTGCGGCGGGCGGCTCGGGAAGTCAGTACGCAGTGGGGGTGACGGTCTCTCTCTTCACGGAGCCCGTGAGTGCTTGCGCTGTTCCTCGCGCCCCTGGGTTTGTCCTTGTGGCCGTAGCTTGTCCCGTGCGGGTCGTCCGTGGGTGCGCAGTTCCCCGCGCCCCTGGGTACTCCGTGCTCGGCGCGATTCGTCCAGTGCCGTCGCTCGGTGGGATTGCGCGGTTCCCCGCGCCCCTGGGTTTGTGCCTGTGGCCGTAGCTTGTCCCGTGCGGGTCGTCCGTGGGTGCGCAGTTCCCCGCGCCCCTGAGTAGCCCGTGCTCGGCGCGATTCGTCCTGTGCCGTCGCTCGGTGGGTTCGCGCTGTTCCTCGCGTTCCTCGGTACTCGTTCGTGGGCGTACTTGGTTCTGCGGCCCTGGGTACTTCGTGGTCGGCGGACGGGGCTCCTGGTGGGGCTGATCTGGTGGTTATGCTGCGGCGCATGGACATCGTGATCCCCCTCTTCGACGACTTCGAGCCGCTTGACGCGATCGGGCCCTACGAGATCCTCGCCTATGTGCCCGGTGCCACCGTGCGGTTCGTGACGGCCGAACCCGGTCTGGTGCGGGACGTGTTGGGGTCGTTGCCGGTGCATGTGCCGACCGGGTACACCGAGGTGGAGCGCTGCGACGTCCTGCTGATACCGGGCGGGGGCAGCTTCCAGACCATGGTGGCCGACGCCGGTTTCCTCGACTGGGTGCGCCGCGTCCATACCGGCACCCGCTTCACCACCTCGGTCTGCACCGGTTCCCTGGTGCTCGGCGCGGCAGGTCTGCTGGACGGGCTGACGGCCACCACCCACTGGGACGCGGTCGCCGAACTGGAGTCGTACGGCGCCGTCTACACCGCCGAGCGGGTGGTCCGGCACGACCGGGTGATCACCTCGGCCGGGGTCTCCTCCGGTATCGACATGGCCGTGCGGCTGGCCGCGCTGCTCAGCGACGACCTGACCGCCCAGGCGATACAGCTCTACACCGAGTACGACCCGCAACCCCCCTTCGACACCGGCTCGGTGGCCAAGGCTCCGGCCGAGGTTCTCGAACGGGCCCGCACGCTGGGGCTGATCGGCGGTCCTGGTGCACGCACGGGCGCGGCCCGGCCGGGTCAGGGGCGTGGAGTGAGGGCGTAGGACTCCAGGGTGCGGCCGATGTCGCGGATCGCGTGGACGGCCGCCCGTTCCGTGCTCGGTCCCAGTCCGGTGTCCCAGTGCGCGACCGCCGCGTACGCCAGCCGCCGGGCTCCGATCAGCAGCCCCGCGTCGGCGCGCACCCCCGCGTCCGTACCGGTCTTGTTGGCCACGAGCAGTCCTCCGGCCGGCCGCTCGGGGAAGCACTCCGCGTAGGGGTCGTGGGAGATGAGCGCGGGTACGAGCCCGTGGTCCGTGTTCGCGCGCATCCAGCGCAGCAGCCGGGCGGACGCCCCGGGCGTCACCATCGAGCCCCTGGCCGCGTGTGCCACCAGCAGGGCCAGATCCCGCGCGGTCCCCGTGGCGAAGACCGGCGGCACCCCGGGACCCCGTACGTCACGCACGTAGTCGTGCAGGGTGAGCCGCCGTAGTCCCAGCTCCACGGCGAGCCGTGCGGTGGACTCCCGCCCGACGAGCCGCAACAACGCGTTGGTGGCGGTGTTGTCGCTGACGGAGGCGGTCAGCCAGCACAGGTCCTCGACACTCCAGCCGGTCCGGCCGAACCGGGACAGCAGCCCGGTGCCGCCCGTCCGGTCCTCGTCGAGGAGGTCGACGGGACGGTCGGGGCGCAGCTCACCGGTGTCGAGGCGCCGGGCGATCTCCGCGAGGAGCAGCAGTTTCGACGCGGAGGCGACGGGCAGGACGGCCTCGTCGTGGGCGCCGACGCTCTCGCCGGTGTCGACATCGACGGCGTGGACGGCGAGGACCAGCGGGAGCGCGGCGGACCGGCCGGCCGCCGCGACGACACGGTCGAGGCTCATCGCACCCCCACCACCTGTCCGGCCCGGACCCCGGTGGGCCGTCCGTCGTGGACGGCGAGCCGGCCGGCGACCACGACGGTGCCGATGCCTTCGGGCGCGAGCAGCGGGCTGTCGAAGGTGGCCCGGTCGCGGACGGTGGCGGGGTCGAGCACGACCAGGTCGGCGTGGGCGCCGTCCCGGATGGTGCCGCGGCCGGTGAGTCCGAAGCGGGCGGCGGGCAGTCCGGTCATCTTGTGGACGGCGTTCTCCAGGGTGAGGAGTCCTTCGTCGCGTCCGTAGCGGCCGAGGACCCGGGTGAAGCTGCCCGCCCAGCGCGGGTGGGGGCGGCCCGGTTTGGGGACGCCGTCGGACCCGATCATGGCGAGCGGGCTGGCGATGACACGGCGTACGTCGTCCTCGCGCATCGAGTGGCTGATGATCGTCACCTCGCCCTCCTCGGCGAGCAGGAGGTCGGCGACGTAGTCGACGGGGTCGACGGCGCGTTCGGCCGCGAGGTCGGCGATCCGGCGGCCCTGGATGTTCGGGTGGGTGGGGGCGGCGGCGACGGCGATGAGGTCCCAGCCGCCGTTGCCGACGGTGTTCTCCCAGCCCGCGACGCCTCCGGCGATGTCGCGGCGGACCCGCTCACGTACCGCGTCGTCCCACAGCCGGGCCAGCAGCGCCGGGATGCCGCCTTCGTTGGCCCAGGGCGGCAGCATGGCGTGCAGGACGGTGCTGCCCGCGGTGTACGGGTACACGTCGCAGAGCACGTCCACTCCCTCCGCCCGGGCCTGTTCCAGTCTGGGCAGGGTACGCAGGGTGGCGCCCCAGGCGTGGCGTCCGGCGGTCTTGTGGTGGGAGATCTGGAGCGGGGCGCCGGAGCGGACGGCTATGTGGAGGGCTTCCTCCAGCGCGGTGTCGATCCCGGACATCTCGTCGCGCAGATGGGTCACGTACGGCTTGCCGTGCCGGGCGGCGATCCGGGCGAGGGCGACGATCTCGTCGGTGTCCGCGTAGGTGCCGGGCGGGTAGATGAGGCCGGTGGACAGTCCGGCGGCGCCCTGGGTGAGGGACCGGTCGAGCAGGTCGCACATGGTGCGCAGTTCGGTGTCCGTGGGGGCGCGGTCGTCGAAGCCCATGACCCCGGCGCGGAGGGTGCCGTGGCCGACGAGGGACGCGAGATGGGTGGCGCGCAGCGCGGGGGCCTGGCCGGCGGCGAAGGCGGTGAAGTCGGCGGCGGGTGGGAGCGGTCCGAGCCCGAAGGTGACCCGCAGATGTCCGGCGAGGCCGCCGAGGCGTTCGGGCAGCGCGGGGAAGAGGCTGGAGCCGCAGTTCCCGGCGATCTCCGTGGTGACGCCCTGGAGGAGGGGCGCGAGCCGCAGGGTCTCCACCGAGGGGTCCTCGGTGTCCTGCGGCACCGCCAGGGCGTCGGAGTGGGTGTGCACGTCGATGAAACCGGGGGTGACGGTCCGTCCGGTGACGTCCAGTGTGGTCAGGGCCGTGGCGGGCGCGCCGGTGGGCAGCAGGGTGACCCGTCCGGCGCGGACGCCGATGTCGGCGCGGCGGGCGGCAGCGCCGGTTCCGTCGACGACCGTGCCGCCGCGCAGCAGCAGATCGAGGGGAGCGCCCATCACAGCACCGTCGAGAGGAAGGCCCGGGTGCGGTCGTGCCGCGGCGCGGTGAACAGTTCGTCGGGGTGTCCGGACTCCACGACGAGTCCCTCGTCCATGAAGACGACGCGGTCGGCCACCTCACGGGCGAAGCCCATCTCATGGGTGACGACGATCATCGTCATCCCGCTGCGGGCGAGGTCCTGCATGACGCCGAGGACCTCCCCGACGAGTTCGGGGTCGAGGGCGGAGGTGGGTTCGTCGAAGAGCATCAGGGTGGGGTCCATGGCGAGGGCGCGGGCGATGGCGACGCGCTGCTGCTGGCCGCCGGAGAGCTGAGCGGGGTAGTGGTCGGCGCGGTCGGCGAGTCCGACCCGGTCGAGGAGTTCCCGGGCGCGGCGCTCGGCGTCGGCGCGGGGGCGGCGTTTGACGACGACGGGGCCTTCCATGACGTTCTGGACGGCGGTGCGGTGCGGGAAGAGGTGGAAGCGCTGGAACACCATGCCGACGCGTTCGCGCTGGGCCCGGATCTCCTTCTCGCGCCGTTCGCGCAGGACCCGGCCGGAGGTGCCGTGCTGTTCGTAGCCGACGAGTTCGCCGTCGACCCATACGCGGCCGGCGTCGATGCGCTCCAGATGGTTGAAGCAGCGCAGCAGGGTGGACTTGCCGGAGCCGGAGGGGCCGATGACGCACAGCACCTCGCCGGACCGGACCTCCAGGTCGATACCGCGCAGCACCTCGGTGTCGGCGAACCGTTTGCGGACCGCTCGGGCCCGCAGGACGAGGTCGTTCATGAGGCGGCTCCCTTGCCGGTGCGCCCGGGGACGAGGTTGGTGAGCATCCTGCGGCGCAGGGGTGCGGCGCCGGGGCTGTAGCGGCGTTCGATGAAGTGCTGGGCGACGCTGGCGACGGTGGTGAGGGCCAGGTACCAGAGGGAGGCGACCATCAGCAGCGCGATGACCTCGAAGTTGGCGAGGTACAGATGCTGGGAGACGGTCATGAGGTCGGCGCCCGCGATGACGGATACCAGGGAGGTGGTCTTCAGCATGGAGATGAACTGGTTGCCGAACGGCGGGATGATGACCCGCATGGCCTGGGGCAGGATGACCCGCGCGAGGATCTGCCGGTTCGACATGCCGAGGGTGGCCCCGGCCTCGCGCTGGCCCGGGTCGACGCTCTGGATACCGGCGCGGACGATCTCGGCGAGGTAGGCGCCCTCGTTGATGGACAGGCCGAGCAGCGCGGCGACGAACCCGGTGATGACCGCGTTGGTCTGCCATTCGACGAGCTTGGGTCCGTCGAAGGGGACACCGATGCTGATCACGGGGAACAGCAGTGCCAGATTGAACCAGAAGATGAGCTGGACGAGCAGGGGCGTGCCCCGGAAGAACCAGGTGTAGGCGCTCGCGGTGACCCGCAGGACGGGGTTCTCGGAGAGCTGCATCACCGCGACGGCGACGCCGATGACGATGCCGGCGGTCATCGAGACGAGGGTGAGCTGGACGGTGACCCAGAGCCCTTCGAGGATCACCGCGTCGAACTGGTGGTCGGCGATGACGTCCCAGTGGAGGTTGGGGTTGACGACGACGGTGTAGCCGAGCCACACCGTGACCAGGACGGCCGCGAGGACCGCGAACCAGCGGGCGGGGCGGGGGCGGCGGGTGACCCGGAAGGCGAACTCGTCGTCGGGGACGCCGCTGGCCGCGCCGGATCCCTTCACCTCGGCGGGGCCGGGGGGATGGGTGCCGTCCGGGCCCGGGGGATCGGTCTTGCTGAGCTGGGTCATGTCCCTGTCCACCGTCCGGCTCACTTGCCGTCGTTGACGGTGGCCCGCGGCACGGCGCTGTCCGCGACCCCGTACTTGTCGAGGATCTTCTTGTAGCCGCCGTTGTCGATGAGCCCTTGCAGCGCCTTCTGGACCGCGTCCCGCAGACCGCTCTGGTCCTTGTTCACCGCGATGCCCCAGGGCGCGGCGCCGTACTGGGTGGGAAGGACCTGGTAGGCGGGGTTCTTCTTGGCGAACATCGCGGCGACGGGGTAGTCGACGATGGTGGCGACCGCGCGTCCGCTCTCCAGCTGGAGCAGTCCGGTGGGGGCGTCCTCGCTCTGCGAGATCCGCATCTTGGGGTCGCACTCGGCGTTCTTCTGCTGGCCGATCTCCAGGTTGGAGCTGCCCTTGGCGAGGACCACGTTCTTGCCGCAGAGGTCGTCCAGGGTCTTGATGCCCTCCGGGTTGCCCTTCTTGGTCATGATCACGCCGCCGGTGCGGAAGTAGTCGACGAAGTCGACGGCCTGGCGTCGCTGGGGGCTGTCGGTCATGGAGGACATCACGAGGTCGAAGCGGCTGGACTTCAGCCCGGGGATCAGCCCGTCGAAGGCGGCGTTGGTGAGCTTGAGTTCGAGGCCGAGTTCGTCGGCGACGGCCTGGGCGAGGTCGGGGTCCACACCGGTCAGCTCGGTGGTGCCGGGCTTGTACATCTCCATCGGGGGGTAGCCGACGGCGGTCGCCACCCGCAGCACCCCGCTCTTCCTGAACGACGCCGGTACGAGTTCCTCGGCGGTCTTCCCCTCGGCGGCGGAGGCGCCCGGTCCCGCGTCGCTCCCCTTCTCGGAGCGACCGCAGGAGGTGACGGCCAGGGCGGCCACCGCCGCGAGGGCCGCGACAGCGCGCAGACGTCTGTGGTTTGCCATCTTTTCTCCCTGAACCGGTGACAGTGCGCTGATGCTGGCAGCCGGGTGCGGCTGGGCGGAAGATGATGAAGCTATTCACGGGTGAGCGTCGATTTCGGTATCGCTCCGGCCCGGCGGAGCCGCCCGCACCTCACCCGGGGTCGCCGCCTTTTCACGGTGTGCCGCCAGGTCCCACCCGCGGTGTCCGTCCGGTCGCGCGGGGCGTCCGGGGCTTTCGCCAGGGCGTGAGAAGAGGGAGGCTGGAGGGACAGTACGACGTATCTGCCCCGCCCTCCCGTTCCGGCGACCGCCGAAGCGGCGACGCCGGCAGTTCGCCGACGGGAGGCACATCATGCGCAAGGTCGCCGATTGCAGGGACTATCCCAGCGAGTCGAACTGCTCGCTCACCATCGCGGGTGAGGAGGAGGAAGTGGTACGCGCCGCCGCCGAACACGCGGCGTCCGTCCACGGCCACGAGAACACACCGGAACTGCGCGACCAGCTCCGCGGCATGCTGAAGGACGAGGTTCCGCAGCACGCCTGACCTGGCGGTACGGCCGATGAGCCGGTGGTACGCCCGGTGAGCCGGTGGTACGCCCGGTGAGCCGGTGGTACGCCCGGTGAGCCGGTGGTACGCCTGAGCGGGTCACCGGTCGGCGCCACCGGGTGACAGGACGACGGGACCGCGCGGCATGGCCCTGGCGATCGCACAACCGTCGGGGCGCGATGTCGCACGGTCCGGTCCCGTCGGTCGGGCTGCCGTCCGCCCCTCCCCCACCGCTCCACGTCCGCGCTCGCCGTCCGCGCTCGCCGTCCGCGTTCCGTCCGTGTTTTGCGTACACCACCAACTAACAATCTTGACGATGAGCAGATCCGTGGGATCGCCGCGACGGGCGGGGTCATCTGCGTCAACTGCTTCCCCGGGTTCCTCGCGGCCGACCCCGCCGAGCGGACCGTGGCCCGGGTGGTGGACCACATCGAGCATGTGGCGTCCGTCGCGGGTACGGCACACGTCGGTCTCGGGCCGGACTTCGTCCGCGAGGTGATCAGCGAGGTGACACCGCCGTGCTGCGAGGACTTCGGTATCGAGGGCATCGATCCGCTGGAAGCGCTACCGGGTCTCGAAGGGCCGGCGGGCCTGCCGCTGGTGACGGCGGAGCTCATCCGGCGCGGCCACCCGGAGAAGGACGTCGAAGCCGTACTCGGCGGCAATGTGCACCGGTTGTTCCGCGCCGAACTGGGCCGCCCCCGATAAGGGTACGTACACCGGCGGGCCGCACCTCGCCGGGCGGCCCGCCACCACGCACCCCGGGTGAACGGCATCCGGACCCGGCCGGGGAGCCGGGCCGACGAAGACGGAGGAGACCATGGAACTGGCGGCGATGCTCGCGGATCTCGAAGAGCTCGTGCTGTGCGAGTCGTTCTCGGCGGACCACGAGGCGGTGACACGCAGCGCGGCGGTCGTCGCCGCGCAGGGCGCGCGACTGACGGGCACCGCGCCCGAGGTACTGACCGTGTCGGGCGTCCCCCATCTGAGCTGGACCTTCGGGACGCCCCGGGTACTGCTCGTGGGCCATCACGACACGGTGTGGCCGATGGGTTCACTGGCCACCCACCCCTGGTCGGTGACCGACGGGATCGCCCGGGGGCCGGGGGTCTTCGACATGAAGGCCGGGCTGGTGCAGATGTTCCACGCGCTCGGCTCACTGCCGTCGCCGGAGGGGGTGCGGGTCCTGGTCACCGGTGACGAGGAGGTCGGTTCGACGACCTCGCGCGCCCTGATCGAGGAGGCCGCGCGGGGCTGCGCGGCGACGTTCGTGCTGGAGGCGTCCGCCGACGGCGGTGCCCTCAAGACCGCCCGCAAGGGCACCTCCTGGTACGAGGTGGAGGTGCTGGGGAAGGCCGCGCACGCGGGCCTGGAACCGGAGAAGGGCGTGAACGCCGCTGTGGAGGCGGCCCGTCAGATCCTGGCAGTCGACGCCCTCGCCGAGGTCGTCAACACGTCCCACGGGTACGACGGTTCCTGGCGGACCACGGTCACCCCGACCGTGCTCGCCGCGGGGTCCACCGGGAACACCGTGCCCGCGCGGGCCACGTTCCAGGTCGATGTCCGGGTCCCGGCCCTCGCCGCGCAGCGGCAGGTGGACGAACTGCTGCGGGCACTGACGGCCCGCACCCCGGGCGCCTCGCTCCGGGTCCGGGGCGGGCCCAACCGGCCGCCGCTCGAACGGGAGGCGTCCGCCGCGCTGTTCACCCTCGCCCAGGAAGCGGCGGCCCGCCTGGGGCTGCCGCCGCTCACCGCCGCGGCGGTCGGTGGCGCGTCCGACGGCAACTTCACCGCGGGAGCGGGCTGTCCGACCCTGGACGGGCTGGGCGCGGTCGGGGGCGGCGCGCACGCCGACGACGAGCATGTCGTGGTGGACACGATGCCGGTCCGGGCGGCGCTGCTCGCCGAACTGATCACGGCGGCACGAGGATGAGCCCGTCGCCCGGCCGCGACCCCGGCGGCGGGTCCCCCACGACTCCATCGAGTCCGCGGCGCACGCCGCCGCGGCGATCTCGCTGGGCGCGTGCTCGGTGGTGAACATCAAACCCGGCCGGGTCGGCGGCTGTCTCGAAGCGCGCCGTATCCACGACCTGTGCCGGGCGCACGGGGTCGCCGTACGGTGCGGGGGCATGCTGGAGACGGGTATCGGGCGGGCGGCGAACGTCGCGCTGGCCGCGCTGCCCGGCTGCTCGCTGCCCGGTGACACCTCCGCGTCCAGCCGCTATTACGCGAGTGACATCACGGCACCGTTCGAGCTGGTCGACGGTCATCTGGAGGCGCCGACGGGGCCGGGTACCGGGGTGGACCCCGTACCCGATCTGCTGGACGAGGTCACCACGTCGCGTGAGTGGATCGCCCTCTGACACCCCTTGGGACGATGACGCGTACTGCCGCCCGTCGTACCGCCAGTCGTGTCGTCCGTCCTGGTGCCCGTGGTGCCGCCCGCACCCTCCTGGGGCCCGCGTTCACCGCACCGGGTTACGTCAGTCGGCCTTGGGCACGGCCCGGACACCGAAGTGCAGATACGGCGAGCCGTCGGCGAGTTCGTAGAAGACCACCGGCAGCCAGCCCATGCCTTCGACATGTCCGACGAACGAGTTCCCGCTCACGGCCACGAGGTCCATGCTCGTACCGGGCGCGGTTTCGGCCAGGTCGCCCTTGCGTTCCATCACGAGGCGCGGCCCGTCACCGTCGCGCGCGGTGATGGTGATCTTGACGCCGACGCTCTCGTACACCCCGGCGAAGCGTGCGGCGTCGGTGTCGACGGGAGTGGCGGGCGGGCCCGGCGGGGGCGGGACCTCGATACCGAGCAGTTCCCCGAAGAGGGCTGTGCCCAGCTCGTGTTCGAAGGCGACGGAGTTGCCGCCGTTCAGTACGAGCGCGGCGGTGAAGCCGGACTCCGGTTCGACCCACAGCATCGATGACTGACCGATCGTGGTGCCTCCGTGGGAGAGGATCCGGCGCCCGGAGAGGGTGTCCAGCATCCAGCCGAGCCCCCACTCGCTCGCGAACGGCATCGGGCCCGGGATCGTCACCTGGGCCTCCCACATCGCCTCGGGCCGCTTGAGCAGCGCGCCGGAGAGGTGGCCGCGACCGAAGCGCACCACGTCGGCGGCGCGGGCGCAGATGAGCCCGGCGGGACCGGCGGACCGCATCAGCCCCCAGACCTTGCTCACCGAGCCGTCCTTCCTGTGTCCGACGGCGCCGCTGTGCCGCAGCACCTCCTCGGGCAGCGTGCAGGTGTGGGTGAGGCCGAGGGGTTCGATGATCTGCTCGCGGAGCGCGGCGTCCCAGGTCCTGCCGGTGATCCGTTCGACGAGCCGGCCCAGCAGGGAGAAGCCGGAGTTGCAGTAGGACTGGGTGGCGCCGATGGGGTGGACCGCCGGGAGTTGGCGGCAGGCGTCGGCGTACTTGTCCAGACAGTCGTCGCCGCGCCCGGTGTCGTGGAAGAAGTCTCCGTCGATGCCGGAGGTGTGGCTGAGCAGCTGCCGGATGGTCACGGACTTCGTCTGGTGCTCGTCCCCGACCTCGAACTCAGGCCATACGTCGATGACCGGGGTGTCGAGCGAGAAGGTGCCCTGTTCCACGAACTGCATGATCTGGGTGGCCGTCCACACCTTGGTGATCGAGCCGATCTGGAACAGGGAGTCGGTACGGACGGGATGGCCGGTGTCACGGTTGAGCACCCCGGTCGCGAACTCGTGCATCCGGCAGTCGTGGTGGAACGCCAGCGCGGCACCTGGTACGCCGTGCCTCACCGCCGCCGTGCTGAGCAGATCGGTCCAGCGCGCGGGGTCGACTGCTGCGGTCATCGGTAACCGTCCTTCGTGGTCGGCTGGGCGATCGTCGGCTGAGCGTCCGATCAGCGTAGGCAGTCCGGGGCGGCCCGGAGTTGGCCGGGAGAACGAAGCGGCGGGAGGGGATTGTCCGGAGCGACGAACCTTGGTGGGGGCGGGGTACGTCCCCCGCCCGGCGGCAGGCGAGGCGACCGCCCGGCGCGAGACAGGGGCGAGGGTCTGCGGAAGGCGGGGACGCGAGGGCTGCGGGAAGCGCGGACGACCGGTCTCGCGGAGGCGGGGGCGACCGGGCGGCGGAGCACGGGTGGTCGCCCGGATGGGGTACCCGGCAACCGGTCGGCCGGGGCGCCTTCGTGCGGGGCTTCGCCGTACGAAGGCGTCGCGTTAAGGCCGTTCAGACTCCGGAGCCGCTCGTGGACCCGGCTCCGGGGGTGCGGTAGGTGACGGCGGTGAGGAGCAGTCCGCGGGCGACCCGCCAGCGGCCCTCGAAGCCCCGCAGCGGGTGTCCGTCAGGGTCCTGCCCCGAACGCAGCAGCCGCGCCCGGAACTCACCCGAGTAGGCAGCACCGTCCGGTACACCGGGTACGGACGGCACGCCGGGTACACCCACGTCGGCCACCGACGGGCCGTGCCCCGCAGGCCAGGGGTCCGCGCGGTGCGCGAGGAACTCCACCTCCGCCTCCTCGAAGCCGAGCCAGGCGCCGGTCAGAGGGAACCACGTCTTGTAGACCGACTCCTTGGCGCTGAACAGCAGCCGGTCCCAGTGGAGTCGCGGGTGCCGCCGTTCGAGCACGGCCAGCGCGTCCCGTTCGGCGGGCAGGGTGACACCGCCGAGTACGTCGTCGGGCAGCCGGGCATGGGGTTCGGCGTCGACGCCGAGGGAGGTCACCTCGGAGCGGTGGGCGACGGCGGCGGCGCGGTAGCCGTCGCAGTGGGTCAGCGATCCGACGACCCCGGCGGGCCACACCGGGGCGCCCCGCTCACCGCGTGGCAGCGGCCCGGGGGTCACACCGAGCGCGGTCAGCGCCTGCCGGGCGCAGTACCGGCCCGTCGTGAACTCGCGCCGCCGCTTGTCCACGGCCCGTGTGATCACGGCCTCTTCCTCGGGGTACAGGAACACTCCCGGCGGATCGGTGTACGCCTCGGCGCTGATCACCTGTGGGGGCAGTAGCCCCGCGAGCAGTGTGCTGCTCAACACGTCCCCTCCCCCGTGGGCGGGCGTACCGCGCCCACCCGGTGTCCGGTCCTGACGGCGACCACCCTACGGCCCGGCCGGGCGGATGCGGAGGCGGCCGGTGCGGGGGTGGCCCATGACCTCGTCAGCCACTGGACGGAACGTGACACGGCCGGGCGGGCGTCCTTCGTACGCGAAGGAATGTCCTTGCAGCAGGCGTTCACCGGGAACGCCGCCCTGGTCATGATGATCGCCCTCGGCGCCATCGTCGCGCCCGTCATCGTCGGCGAGTACGGCACGTGCACCATCCGGACGACGTTCGCGGCGGTGCCCGCACGGCATACGGCGATGGGCGCGAAGGTCGTCGTGGTCACGGTCGTCACGACCGTGTTCGGTGGGTGGGTGGGTGGCGGTGTGGACGCTCGTTCCGGCGCTGCTGGCCGTGGTCTGTGTGCGGCGGTGTGATCAGTGAACGCCGTTGGTGGTCAAGGAGGTTGACCGGTGTGCCGTCGCGGCCGGGTCCGCGTTCGTACGGCGACCCTTCCGCGCCGGTGAATCCCCCTCAATCCGGGTGGGGTTCGGGCGAACCAGCCATGATCATTTCATTGTGACCAGGCACTTTACTTCGACTTGACTCGGTGGCAAGCTGTCGCTCACTTCAGCCCCCCACAGCAGCAACCTTCCTCAACACCCCTTGTACGCAAGGGTGTTGCGGGCTGGGCTGAACTCCCTTGAATCCGAGATCCCTGGATCGGAGTGCGAATGAACCGTCGTGTCCGCTGTGCGGCTTTCATGGCGACCGTGGCGACCGGTGCCGCCCTCGCCCTGTCGAGCGGTACCGCCCACGCGCAGGACCAGCAGTCGTCCCCCCTCTCGGGCGGCCTGATCAACATCAACGCCCCGCTGATCAACAACACGGGTGACATCGACCTGATCGAGGACGTCTTCGAGCACATCAGCATTCCGATCCTGGGCCAGGCGGTGCACCAGATGTACGACTGGGCCACGTTCGAGGGCGGTCTGTTCGGCAAGAAGTGATCCGGCCCGTCTCCACGGATCACCACTCCGCCGACCGGGGCTGACCTCGCCCGGGACCGGTGGGGCGGAGGTCCGGTGACCGGCGCTTCCCGCCGGTCGCCGGACCTCCGTCGCCGCACGCGGTCAGCCCCGGCCGGGCGGGCCGGAGAGCTCGGCGATCACCCCGGTTCCCCTCTCCCGCCCGGCATTCCCCCCGGCGGCCCCTTCCCGGTCCGCGAGACTCCGGTAGCTCCGGCCCGCGTACAGGAGCGGTCCCTCAAGGTCACCGGCGGACGGCACACGGACACCGGTGACCCGCGCGATGACCAGGACGTGGTCCGCGACCTCCACCTGCCGGGTCACCCGGCAGCCCAGGACCGCGGCACTGCCTTCCAGCTCCGGACCGCCTCCCTCGGGGGACGGCCGGTGGCACAACCCCCGGAACTCCTCGTCCCCGAACACCCGGCGCCGGGTGAAGCGGTCGGCGAGGGCGTGCTGGCCCGCGGTGAGGACGTTCACGGTGAAGCGGCCGGTCCGCTCGACGACGCCCTGGGTGCGGCTGCCCCGTTTCAGGGA
This sequence comes from Streptomyces uncialis, assembly GCF_001905345.1. Taxonomy (GTDB): domain Bacteria; phylum Actinomycetota; class Actinomycetes; order Streptomycetales; family Streptomycetaceae; genus Streptomyces; species Streptomyces uncialis. Next base: position 181,400 of record NZ_LFBV01000007.1, on the reverse strand, counting down.
GATCAGCAGGGTGGGAGGGTCGAGCGACACCGACAGCACGGAGTTGACGGTCATCCCGTGCGGCCCGAGCGGGCTCCGGGTGGTGATGACCGCGACGCCCGTCGCCCAGTGCCGCATCGCGTCACGGAACGCGCCGGGGTCCGTCACGTCGTCGCCCGCGACGCCGGGGTCCGCGGAGCGGATCGGGGTCACCACGCCGGTGCCGCCGGAGCGGTGGCCGTCAGGGCCGGGAAGTGCGGGACGACCTCTTCGGTGAGCTGCGCCACCACCTCCGCCGCGGGCCGTCGGCCGTGCTGGATTCCGAGCGCGCCGTGGTTGACCCCGGCCGCCTTCCAGCGGCCCAGCAGTTCGCGCAGTCCCTCCGTACCCGTACGCAGCACGAATCCGCCCCGCAAGGGGGTCGGCGGGTACCCCGGGTCCTCGTCCAGGTCGATCCACTCATTGGTGACGACCGGACGGAACTCCCGGCCGGGCACCAGCTCCCGCCATGCCCCGATCTTGTTTCCGAGGGCCCGGGGGCCTTCGGCGGTGGCGGTGGCCCCCGGATAGACCAGCCATCCGTCGGCGTGCTCGGCGATCCAGTCGGGGGACTGCTGGGAGGAACCGGTGACCAGGAGCGGTATCCGGCCGTGCACCGGCTTCGGCAGCAGATGGGCACCTCCTGACCGTTCCGCGTCCAGCAGCCCGCGGAACGCGTCGACCGCCTCGCGGTACCGGACGCCCCGCGTCGCGTGGTCCAGGCCGTACGCGGGGAACTCCACCGGCCGGTCGCCGGAAGCCGCGCCGAGCACCAGCCGCCCCCCGCTGAGGTGGTCCACCGAGGCCGCCTGCTTGGCGAGGTCGATGGGGTGCCGCAAAGGGAAGATCACACTGCCTGCCGCGAGGGAGATCCGGGAGGTGTGCGCCGCGAGCCAGGTCAGCGCGGTCCACGGGTCGTACACCTGCCCCACATCCCCGAAGGAGGGGTCGGCCAGCGGGACGTCCCGGACCCAGGCGGCGGCGAACCCTCCCCGATCGGCCTGCTGGACGACCTCGGTATGACCGCGCAGGCCCGCCATGTCCCCGGCGTAGGGCCACAGGGGCAGGAACAGCCCCACGGTCAGCTCGCCCGGCGCGAACATGCGCCCGTACCCCGGGTGGCTCCCCCGCGAAGATGATGCCGCTGCTTTCATCGCTATCCGTCCATTGCTCTGGTTGGAACGTTCGATCCAGACCCTACGGCATGCTGGACCGAACGTTCCAACCAGTACACTCGCCGGTATGGCAGCCACCCCACCATCCCCGCGCCCGTCCGACGCCGACACCCGCCGCCGGATCATCCGGGCCACGGCCGCCCTGCTCCAGCAGCAGGGATACGAGAGCACCTCGGTCAAACGCATCGCCGGTACCGCGCAGGCGTCACCCAGCTCCGTCTACCACTTCTTCCCCGGGGGCAAGCAGGAGCTCGCCATCGAGGCGATGCACCATGGCGCGCGGGAGTTCGGCGAGATGCTGGCGGCAGGGCTCGCCTCGTCCGCGGACCCGGCCGAGGCCACGGCCGCCTGCGCCCTGCTGCTGGCCGACGACCTCAGACGGTCCGACTGGAGCGACGGCTGCCCGGTCGCGGTCACCGCGCTGGAGACCGTCGGCCGGGTTCCCGGCCTCCAGGAGGCCGCGACCCAGGCACTGACCCGCTGGCAGGACCTCGTCACGACGAAGCTGACCGGGAGCGGTATCCCGTCGGCCGAGGCCCGCTCGCTCGCCGGGACGGTCATCAGCATGCTGGAGGGCGCCGAGCTGCTGAGCCGGGTGACCGCGGACGACACCCCCCTCCGGGACGCGGCCGTCCATCTCGCGCAGCTCGTCAGAGCGGCACCCCGGGTCTGACACCGCCACCGCGCCGAGACCACGGGCCGCGCCGGGCCCGCCTCCCCCGGCGGCGAGCCCTGCTTTCCCCGGCGGCGGGTCCGCGAGCGGGTCGCCGCAACGCGACCCACCGACGCGTGGTTCTCCACCTGCCCCGGCGTACTACGCGCCGGGCAGCGACGCCGCCAGATGCTCCCACTGGGCGTGGACGCGCTCCCCGACGATCCCGAACTGGGTGAGGACCGCGACGCAGCGCCCGTCCTCGTCGTCGAGCTCGATGGCCGAGGTCGGGCCGTGCGCGGCCGTGGAGCGGACGAGGTGGCAGGCCCGGACCCGCGTCATTTCGATCTCCACCGAGCTCTCGGCGACCGCCGCGAACACCTGGCCGCCGATGGTCTGGTCGGTGACGTGCACCAGGCCGCTGCACGCCTGCATGGCCGCCGGGGCGAACACCGCGACCCCGATCGGCAGCCCGGCGGAGCAGACATGGTCGAGCACCTCGGGCACGACCCCGGCATCGATCGTCCGGTGCTCGCCCCGGTACCGGTCGAACCCCCTGCGCCGGGCGACCCCGCCGTCCACGAGGACCGCGTCGAACTGCGCGAGCTGGTCGCCGTTCTCCCAATCCGCCGTGCCGGAGGGCGCGGACGGTCCGGGGGCGGGTGTCCCGGCGCCGACCGGGCGGGCGAGTCCGACCAGCAGACGGTCCGCCTCGGAGAGCAGCCGCCCCTGGTGCGCCGTCCGGCCGTCCGCGTCGAACAGGTGCAGGGCGACCGTGCCGGTGCCCTCGTCCCGTACGACCACGGCCGAGGCGACGCCGTCGCAGTCACCGTCGATGCGCAGCGCGATCGAGCCCGGCCGGACGGCGAACGCCTCGCCGCGCAGGCTCGGGACCGCGTAGCTGCCGGCCTGGTCGATCCGGGCGACCGGCCCGCCGGTGACCGCCTGGACATGCCGGAAGAGCGTCAGGCAGTGCGCGAGCTCCGGCATCGTGGCGTCGATCAGACGCACGGTGCTGTTCCGCCGTTCGCAGCGTTCCTCGAACGCGCACAGGCCGTCGGTGTGCGGCGGCTCGAACTGATGGTCCGTCATCCTCAGTATACGTCCCGCACATAGCGCTTGGCCCGGCGCAGGTCCGCCAGGTACTGCGCGGCATCGTCGTCACCGCGTCCGCGTTGCCCGGCGATGACGCCCAGCAGTGCGGACTCGACGTCCTTCGCCATCCGGGAGGCGTCGCCGCAGACATACACGTGCGCGCCGTCCTCAAGCCATCCGTACAGCTCGCGCGACCGCTCGCGCATCCGCGTCTGCACATAGACCTTCTCGGCCTGGTCGCGTGAGAACGCGAGGTCGAGACGGGTGAGCACCCCGCACTCCCCCAGCTCGGTCAGCTCGTCCTCGTAGACGAAGTCGGTGCGGCGGTGCTGGTCCCCGAAGAACAGCCAGTTGCGGCCACAGGCGCCGCGCGCGGCGCGCTCGTGCAGGAAGCCGCGGAACGGGGCGATGCCGGTGCCGGGGCCGATCATGATCATCGGGGTGCTGTCGTCCGCCGGGACGCGGAAGGAGGCGTTCGGCTGGAGATGGACCCCGACGACGGCGTCCCGCTCGTCCCCGCCGACCCGGTCCGCGAGATACGTGGACGCGACACCCTCGTACCGGCGGTCCGGGGTGCCGTAGCGGACGGACGCGACGGTGAGGTGGACCCGGTCCGGGTGGGCGAGCGGGCTGGACGAGATCGAGTACTGCCGTGCCTGGAGCGGGCGCAGCAGCGGCAGCAGCTCTTCGAGGCCGGGTGCGGCGGATCCGGCGTCCCGGAGCAGGTCGAGCACGTCCCGGCCCCGGAGCCAGGAGTCCAGGTCGGACCGGTCGCCGTGCGCGACGATCGCGGCGAGCTCGCTCGTCGGCGCGCGCTCGACGAGGTCGGCGACGAGGTCCTTCGACGGGGTGCGGATCTCACGTCCGGTGCGCAGCACTCCGGCGAGCGGCCGGCCGTCGATGTCCTCGTCGCCGCTCGCGCCGAGGTGTTCGAGGAAGGCGCCGACGAGCGCGTCGTCGTTCACCGGTGTGACGGCGAGCGAGTCACCGGCCGCGTAGGTGATGCCGCTGTCGCCGAGGTCGAATTCGTAGTGGCGGATCTCCTTCGCGCTGTCCGGCGAGGAGAGCAGCCGGTTCACCACGAGGCGGGAGGGGTACGGGTTGCGCTTGTTCCAGGGGGAGCGGGTCCTGGCGGGCGGGGGCGCCGCGGCGGACGGGTCCCCGGCAGCCGCCGCGCCCGCGCCCGTCGTGGTGCCGGTCTCGGCGACGAGCCGGTCCAGGACGGCGGCGGTCCAGGCCGCGGCGGGCTCCTCGAAGTCGACGTCGCAGTCGACGCGGTCGTGCAGCCGGGTGGCTCCGAGCTGCTCCAGCCGGGTGTCGACGAGCCTGGCGGCCTGGCAGAAGTCGTCGTAGCCCCGGTCGCCGAGGCCGAGGACCGCGTAGCGCAGCCCTTCCAGCCGCGGTGCTCCGTCGGCCTGGAGCGCTTCCCAGAACAGTCCGGCGTTGTCGGGCATCTCGCCCTCGCCGTACGTGGAGGTGACGATGAGCAGGTGGGACATCGTGGCGAGCCGCTCGGGTGTGACGGCGTCGAGCTCGGTGGCGCTGCCGCCGAGGCCGCGGGCGCGGGCCCCGGCGACGAGCTCACCGGCGAGGAGTTCGGCGCTCCCGGTCTGGGTGCCGAACAGCACGTCGACGGTCGCCGTGGGCGCGTCGCCCGCCGGGGGCTCCCGGCGTCCGGCGGCGGCGATACCGGCGATGAACCCGGCGAGCCAGGACTCCTGTTCGGCGGAGAACGGCGCGTCGGCCGGGATGAGGGAACCGGTCGGGGACATCAGCTTCATGTGGTCACCGCTTCGGTCGGGGCCTGCGGGGTGCGTCGTCCGGCGATGTCCTCAAGTGCCGCGGTCGCGAGGAGTTCGTCGAACCGGGCGGCCCGGACGCGGCCGACGTTCTTCGTGGTCTGGTGGATGATCCAGCCGTAGGTGCCGGGGGCGTCCACGCTCAGGTTGTTCCGCTGCGTCAGCGCGCGCTTGTAGTCGTCGAGACGCTTGATCGCGATGAGCGTGGCGAGCTCGTCGTCGCCGAACCGCTCCAGGGTGCCGCGCAGGTACTTCACGACGCGTTGCTTGACGAAGAAGTCCTCGGTCAGCACGAGGTTGCGGACGGCCTCGGCGACCCGGGGATCGTCCAGGCCGCTCGCGCCGGGCACCCGCTTGAGCGCGAGGTCCTGCGCGACGCCGAGCACCGTGTACGACGACAGCAGCGAGAACATGTCGTCGCCGCCCTGGTCGCCGAGCGCCGGGGCACGGCCGCCGAGCACGGTACGGCGGTCGCGGTAGTCGACCTTGAACGCGCGGAGCTTGTCCGTCGCGATCGATGTCGCGAGCTCGTCGAGGAGCTCGGAGCGGGTCGCGGCGGCGAGGATCTCGGTGGCGTCCTGGTACAGCAGCAGCGACCGCGGCATCCCGCAGTACATGTGCCGCCGCTCGGTGCTCCAGTCCGCCAGCAGCCGGGCCGCGAGCTTCGAGCCGGTGGCCTCCAGATGCCACTCCAGCAGCAGCCGCACGGCTTCCTCGTGGAAGGCGCCGTGCTCGGTGCCGGTCACCGGGAACACCCGCAGGGAGTCGGCGCTCACCCGGCCGCTCAGCTCGCCCGACGGGTCGTACTGGTAGAGGAACCCGCCGCTCATACCGTTGCCGAGGCCCTTGCCGAAGCCGCCGAGGTTGAGCACGGTGCCGCCGGTCATGTACTCGCAGCCGAAGTCCCCGACGCCCTCCACGACCGCGGTCGCGCCGGAGTTGCGCACGGCGAACCGGTCACCGGCCTCCCCCTGGACGAACGTCCGGCCGCCGGTCGCGCCGAACAGCGCGAAGTTCCCGATGAGCACGTTGCCGCCGCGTTCGGCGCTGCCGCCGCCCGGGGCGCGGACGACGATCCGGCCGCCGCTCTGGCTCTTGCCGACACCGTCGTTCGCGGTGCCGGTGTGTTCGAGTGTGACTCCGTCGTTGCAGAACACGCCGTACGACTGGCCGGCGGACCCGGTGGTGCGGATGCGGACGGCGCCGTCGGCGAGGCGGCGACGGCCCCGGTCGTCGGTCACGACCGCGGGCACGCCCGCGAGGTCGTCGGCGCCGAGTTCATGGTTGAGGAGCCGTTCGACATCGATGCCGAGCTGTCCGCCGACCGACTTGTCGCTGTTGCCGAGCCGGATGCCCTCGATGAGCGCGGTGGGCTCGCGCCGGTCGAGGAGCGCGGCCCGGACGAGCTCGATCAGGGCGTCGTCGGTGGTGAAGTCCTTCTCCAGGTACTCCGGGTCAGCGACCGTCTTCTCCGGCACGCGCGCGAGCAGCCGCCGTACGTCGAGGCGTCCGACGCTCGCGGGGTGGTCGAGCAGTTGCAGCAGGTCCGTGCGTCCCCGGGCGTCGCGCAACGAGCGCAGTCCGAGGCGGGCGAGGATCTGCCGGACGTCGTGCGCGATGTTGAGCAGGTACTGCGCGAGCGCGCGCGGGTCGCCCTCGAACGCCTCGGCGTTCGTGGTGAGCCCGGCGGGGCACTTCACATTGCAGTTCTTCGCCATGACACAGCCGAGCATCATGAGCGCGGTCGTACCGAACTCGAAGCTGTCGGCCCCGAGCAGGGCCGAGGTGACGACGTCGCCGCCGGTCTGGTGCGCGCCGGAGCAGCGCAGGGTGACCTTCTGCCGGAGCCCGTTGGCGACGAGCGCCTGGTGCACCTCGGCGACGCCGATCTCCGCCGACCGCCCGGCGTACTTGAGGCTGGTGACGGCGGCGGCGCCGGTGCCGCCGGTGTTCCCGGCGACGTTGATCACGTCCGCGCCGGCCTTGGCGACGCCGACCGCGATGGTGCCGATGCCCTCCGAGGACACGAGCTTGACGACGACCCGGACCCGCGCGGCCTTGCAGTCGTGGATGAGCTGCGCGAGGTCCTCGATCGAGTAGGTGTCGTGGTGCGGCGGCGGTGAGATGAGCTCGATGCCGGGGGTGCCGCCGCGGGCCGCCGCGATGTCGACGGTGACCTTCGGCGCGGGCAGCTGGCCGCCCTCGCCGGGCTTCGCGCCCTGGCCGATCTTGATCTCCAGCTCCTGGAGCATCGGGTCGGCGAGGTAGCCCGCCCAGATACCGAACCGGCCGGACGCGAACTGCTTGATCCGGGAGCCGCGGATGGTGCCGTACCGGGAGTGGTGCTCGCCGCCCTCGCCGCTGTTCGACATGCCGCCGACCATGTTCGTGCCGTGCGCGACGGCCTCGTGCGCGGTCGCCACCAGCGCGCCGTGGCTCATCGCGCCGGAGGCCAGCGCGCGGGTGATCTCGTGCGCGGGCTGCACCTCGTCGGGCTCCAGGCTCCCGGGCGCGCCCGTGAGGAGCGTGAGCAGTCGCGCGGCGGTGCCGACCGCGGCGACGACGACACCGTCGGCGTCCGTCTCCCGGGTGACGGCCTCGTCCGGATGCGCGAGCGCGAGTCCGTCGGCGAGCGCGGTGTGCCGCCGCGCCCCGTCGGGTCCCGGGGCCATGAGGCGCAGCCGGGCGGTGACGGTGCCGTCCGGCGGTGTCGTGCCGGTGTCCGGTTCCTGGACGGAGACGGTCATCCCGCGGACCATGACGTTCGCGTTGCCGGTGAGGGAGAACCGGCCGAGCTCCCGGGCGAATTCCTCCGGGGTGCGCAGCCCGGTGACGTCCGCGGGCAGCGCGAGGACATCGCGCAGCGCGGCCGGGCGGCGGGCCCGCTCCTCGTGGGTGGTCCGCAGGAAGGCGCGGTATCCGGGGGTGATCCGGAACGCGTCGATCTCTGCGTCGCTGAGCGCGTCGTACCCGGTGTTCCGGTACGCAGTGTCGGTGATGCCGAACGCGTCGTCGAGCTGGCCGAGGGTGAGCAGGCGCAGCGCCTCCGGGTCGGCCGGGCGGCCGAACTCCGGCCGCTCCTCGGTCATCCCGCCGAAGCCGCGCACGGCGGTGACGCCGAACGAGTGCCCGGCGCCGTCCGACCGTTCCTTGAACAGGCCGAGCAGCGGGATCTGCTGCTCGGTCTCCACCGTGCGGGCCCGCTCGTGCCAGTCCGTCGCGGCCTGCGCGACCCGGGCGAAGCCGACACCGCCGACCGGGGCGTCCATGTGCGGGAAGATCCGGGCGAACACGTCGTCGCGGGTGTCGAGGTAGTTCGGTTCGAAGAACTCGCCGCCGATGTAGCTCTCGGCGGTGCACAGCCCGACGCGGCCCATGGTCTTGGCGAGCGACTTCTCGGCCGCCTTGCGGAATCTCGCCAGCGCCAGATCGGTGGCGGTGATCTCGCCCGCGGGCGCGGGTGCGCTCGGGTGCTTCTCCTCGGCGCGCAGCCGTGCGCTGAGGCTGTAGACGGCGGAGGCGCCGAAGCCGAGGGCGGTCGCGACATGGTGGGAGGAGGCCAGCTGACCGCTTTCCGTCACGATCGAGACGCGCAGCCGCAGCCCTGTCTCGATGAGGCGCTGGTTCACCGCCGCGACGGCGTGGATCACCGGCAGCGGAGCGTGGGTCGAGGAGATGGCCCGGTCGGTGAGGAGCGCGATGCCGCCCCCCTCGGTGGCGAACCGCTCGACGTCGTCGCAGAGCCGGTCGAGGGCGGACCGCAGCGCGTCGGCGTTCGCGGTCTCGTCACCGGTCACCGGGACGTAGAGCATGGCGAACCGCTCCAGCGGGACGATCCGCTGGTCGCGCAGCCGGACCATGTCGAGGTGTCCGAGCACGGGCGAGGACAGGACGAGCTGCCTGCCGTTGGTGTCGCCGGTGCCGTCGGGCTTCGGGCCGAGGGCGACCCGCATGCTCATGCCGTCGGCCTCGCGGATGCTGTCGAGCGGCGGGTTGGTCACCTGGGCGAAGCGCTGCGAGAAGTACTTCGCCATACCGCCCTCGGTGTCGCTGAGCGCGTTGATGGCGTTGCCGTACCCCATCGCCGAGATCCGTTCGGACCCGTTGGCGAGCATCGGGTCGAGCATGAACCGGAAGCTCTCCTGGTTCAGCGAGTACGCCACGTACCGCCCGGCGAGCGTGAGGTCGCCGTCGTACCCGAGCGTCGTCGTACCGCGCTCGTAGTCGGGGGCGGGGAGGTCGTCGAGGTCGACCCGTGCCGCGGTGAGCAGTTCGGAGTAGGGGCGGCGTGCGGCGAGGGTGTCGAGGATCTCGCGGGTGCGCATCCGGCGGCCGGTGCGGTGGTCGACGACGAGCATGCCGCCGGCCTCGATACGGCCCCGGTGGACGACCTCGTCGTCGGGGAAGGCGACCTGGCCGGCCTCCGACGACACCATGAGGTAGTCGGCGGTCTCCACCGTGCGCAGCGGGCGCAGTCCGAGCCGGTCGAGGCGGGCGCCGACGACGTTCCCGTCGCTGAAGATCACGGCCGCCGGGCCGTCGTTCTTCTCCTCGTACAGGGAGAAGTACTCCAGCATGTCGCGGACGGCGGTGGGCAGGGTGCGGTCGTTCTCCCACGCGGGCGGCATGAGGGACACGACCGCCTCGACGATGTCCAGTCCGTCGTCGAACACCCGGCTCTGCAAGGTCTGGTCGAGCCTGCTGGAGTCCGACTGCCCGGGTGGGCGCACGATGCTCCGGGTGCGGGCGCGGGCGAGTGCCTCGTCGGAGAGCCGGTTCTTGCGGTCGGTGTTGAGCTCACCGTTGTGCGCCATGAGGCGGAACGGCTGCGCCATGGTGGGGTGCGGCTCGGTGTTCGTGGAGAACCGGGTGTGGAAGTACAGCGACCGGACGGAGTGCCGGGGGTCGCGGAGGTCGCGGAAGTAGCCGATGACCTCGTCGGAGTTGAGCCGTCCCTTGAGCACCTGCGTCCGCGCGCTCAGGGACAGCGGGTACAGCCCGCTGTGGGTGTCGTCGGCGTAGGCGACGGACTCGACGGCGAGCAGCGCGCGGTGGGCCGCGGCGTCGACCTCGGCGCGTTCCCAGTCCTCGGGGGCACGGAACACCCATTGCACGACGGGCAGCTGGTACCGCTCGGCCGCGGGCCGGGCGACGCCGTGGTCCACGGGGACGTCGCGGACCAGCAGGACCTCGAACCCCTGGCCCGCGATGCTCCGGGCGACGAGGTCGACCGCGGCGGCGCGGCGGGCGGCGTCGGTCGGGACGAAGCAGTTCGCGACGCCGAAGTGTCCGGCGCGCAGTTCTTCGCCGGTGAGCGCGCCGAAGAACTCCACCGACAGATCGACGCTCACGCCCGCGCCGTCGCCGACACCTTCGGCGGACTTGCCGCCGCGGTGCGGGATGGCGCGGAGCGCTTCGTCGCCCTTGCGGATGACGTCGTGGCTCGGCACGCCGTCGAGACGGGTCACGAAGCCGACACCGCAGTCGCTGTGTTCGCGGGCAGGGCTGTACAGACCGAGGGGGGAATGGTTCACGTGGGTCCTGTCGGCGAGAATTCCGGCAGCGGACGGCCAGGCTGCGTCGGTGAAGCGCTCGCCGCGGGCGGACCGGTACGACGGCCGAGCCCCGAGTGGTGCGATTGGGTACGGTAAGCCTTACCTAATCATCACCGCAAGTGTCGATCATATGCTGGTCACGGCGGCATACGGCCTCCGCGCTCCTCACCCGCGACGCGACACGGACGGGCGGTACCTCGCCCTGTTGTCCGACGGCCGCTTCACCCTCGGTCCCGGCTCGGGGGAACATCTCGACGAGCACGTCGCGGAAGGTTTCCCCGAGACTCCCCCGGCACGGCGGGTGGCCGCCGTTCGCACGCGGGACGCCGTCCGCTGCGGAACGAGGGGACGCCGAATAGAATGGGGGCTTTCGGTGACATACCACGGCAGAACGCCGGTCGGCCCCAACGCGGTCGACCCTACGCCGGTCGGCCCGATCCAGCGGGCGGGCCCGGTCCGGAGCAGCCGACGGCCCCGCGCCGGCCGCGAACGGTTCGGCCACGAGGCTGTCCGGGCGTGAATGGTCCGGTGGGCCACGGGTAGCCGGGGCTCCAGAGGCCACCCCGAGCGCGGTACCCGGAAGCCGCTCTCCACGCGGACGGCGCCGCTCCCCGACCGGCGCGCTCCCGCTGGTGGCACCGAGCAGGAGAGGAGTGAGCAGCGTGAGGATCGCCTTTCTGGTGGCCCCCGAAGGTATCGAACAGGTGGAACTGACGGAACCGTGGCAGGCCGTGATCGACGCGGGCGGCAGTCCGTCGCTGATCTCCACCGAGGAGGGATGTGTACAGGCGTTCAATCACCTCGACCGCGGCGACACATTCCCGGTCGACCAGGTGGTGGGCGGGACGGACCACGCGGATTTCGACGGGCTGGTGCTGCCGGGTGGCGTCGCCAATCCCGACGCGCTCCGCATGGACGAGTCCGCCGTGGCGTTCGTACGCGCGTTCTTCGACTCCGGAAAACCCGTGGCCGCGATCTGCCACGCGCCCTGGACCCTGATCGAGGCGGATGTGGTCGGCGGGCGGACCCTGACGTCGTGGCCCAGCCTGCGCACCGACATCCGCAACGCGGGTGGCACCTGGGTCGACGAGCCGGTGCGTGTCTGCCGCAACGGCCCCAACGCCCTGATCACCAGCCGGCGGCCCGATGACCTCAAGGACTTCACCGGCGCCTTCACCGAGGAGTTCGCCCGGGTGTCCGCTCCCTGACCGACTGCCCGGCCGACGGGCCGGGTCCGCGACCGTCCCGCTCGGCGGTGGCGTCACCGTGACCGCGGTGACGCCACCGCCGAACGCGTGCGGCATCCGCGCCCGTCGCCACAGCCGCGCGTGCCGCACACCGCGACGCAGGTTCAGACGGGCCGTCCGCGCAGACGTACCGCCGCGACGATGCCCAGGACGGCGCCCACCGCGATGACGGCCGCCCCCCTCAGCCAGACCTCCCGCTCGATCTGGGTCGCGAGCACGACGCAGGACGCCGCCCCGGCGAGGGCGACGGCCGTCGGTGTCCTGAAGTGGTCCCGTGGGACGGCGTCCCGACGCAGTACGAGCACCGAGGTGTTGACGAGGAAGAAGACGACCAGGAGCAGCAGGACGAGGGTCGAGGCCAGCGTCGCCACGTCGCCGGTCATCGCGAGCAGCAGCGAGAGAGCCGTGGTGGCCGCGATCGACGCCCACGGCGTACGCCGGCCGGGCAGCACTCTCGTCAGGAAGCGCGGCAGAAGGCCGTCCCGGGCCATCCCGTAGGCCAGGCGTGACGACATGATGCCGGTGAGCAGCGCGCCATTGGCGACCGCCACCAGCGCGATGGCGCTGAAGAGCTGGGACGGGACACCGCCCGCCGCACGGACGACTTCGAGCAGTGGTCCGTCGGAACCGGCGAGCCTCTCGGTGGACACGGACGCCGCCGCGGCCGCGCCGACCAGGAGGTACACCACACCTGCCGTGATCAGCGCGCCGAAGAGCGCCCTCGGGTACGAGTGCCGTGGGTCAAGGGTCTCCTCCGCCACATTGACGGATGTCTCGAACCCGACGAACGAGTAGTAGGCCAGCACCGCCCCGCTCAGGGCGGCGGCCGCGGGCCCTTCGCCGGGGGCGCCGAGGTCCGTCAGCCTCGACATGTCGCCGTCGCCGCGCAGCACGATCCAGGCACCGAGGCCGATCACGAGGAGCAGTCCGCCGACCTCGATGACGGTGGCGGCCACGTTGGCCCGTGTCGATTCCCTGATGCCGCGCGCGTTCAGCAGCCCCAGCGCGGCCAGGAAGACGGTCGTGACGAGCAGCGTGGGGAGGGAGACGAACTCGGACAGGTAGTCACCGCCGAACCCGCGGGCCAGTGCGCCCACCGCCACGACACCGGCGGCGAGCATGCAGAATCCGGCGAGGAACCCGGCGAAGGGCCCGAACGCCAGGTTGACGTAGTGGCAGGCCCCGCCCGCGCGCGGGTACTTGGTGACCAGCTCGACATACGAGGCGGCGGTGAGCATGGCCAGGCACAACGCCACGATCAGGGGCACCCACACGGCGCCGCCGGAGGCTCCGGCGATCTGGCCCACGAGGACGTACACGCCCGCGCCGAGGATGTCCCCCAGGATGAAGAAGTAGAGCAGTGGGGTGCTCAACGCCTTCTTGAGTGCCGTCGGAGCGTCCGATGTCTCCGGTGGTGTGCCGGTGGTGATCTTCACACGAAGCCGTATACCCGGCATCCGTCCTCGCATGGGGAGGACACGCCACACACGCGGGAGCGGTGTTCGCGCCGGGGTCAGGCCTTCTTGGCGAAGACGAGCACCTCCGTGGAGGCGACACCCATGGGCGCCGTGAAGCCTGCCTCCAGCTCGCAGCCGAGGGTCGCGAAGAGGTCCACGCAGGTCCGGCGCGGCAGGGCGGCCGGGAAGGAGCCGTGCCCCGAGCCGCCCCGCTCCGCCCAGACGCCTACCGTCGCCGGGTCCAGACAGGTCTCCGTCATGACGTCGAAGACGATCCGGCCGCCGGGTCGCGTGACCCGGGCCATCTCGAAGAAGTAGCGGACGGCCACCAGGAAGGTCACGGTGTTGAAGACCTTGTGGGCCTGGACGAGGTCGACGCTGCCGTCGGGCGTCGGAGCGAGACTGCTTCCCTCGGTCGGCTGGGCCACGACACCGAAGGTGTCCACGAGATAGCCGGCCCAGGGCGCTGCCGTCTCGTAGATCTCGTAGCGGCCGGGAGAGCACTCCTTCATGGTCTTCTCCAGATACCGTCCGGACCCGGGGCCGATCTCCAGCACCGTTTTCGGGTCGGCGGCGAAGACGCCGAGCGCGCGTAATTCGTCGATGGTGGACTGGGTGGCGCCAGGCGTCCCGTTCATGACCGCGTCGATATGGTCACCGATCGACAGACCGGCCGCACGGGCGGCCCGCATCGTCGCCTCGAACGGGATGAAGTCGTCCACCCCGCCCTGGACGTTGGTACTGCGCACGATGTCGAATCCGGTACGCCGCAGAAGCCGTTTGGCCCCCGACTTGAGTACGGATGTTCCTCTGCTTGCCGCCTTCATCAGGCATGACCCCCCAGGTCGTCTCCACCCTCGGTGTCAGCATAGGATCGCGGACGCGGACGCGCAGCGGGACGGCGAATTCGCCCTGGACGGAGTTCTGTTGGAGCGTGTCCACCGCCGGGGCACGATCGCGGTTCCGGTGGAATTCCATGGCTCCGGCACGGAAATGCGATACGGACCGGAATTCGCGGAGTGCTGACACCCGGCACCGTCAGACGGCGGTTTTCCGCGACCGGATTGTTGGTTAGGGTGCCGATCGAAGGCTGATTCCGATGCCTTGGCCGGATGAGGGACAGGCTGGGCGGGTCCGGGGCCGCAGAGGCCGCCGGCTCCCGCGCGGACCAGGTTCGGACATGACGGGGGGGGCTCGTTGGTGCGGAGTCGGCGCGAGCAGAAGCCGAAGGTCACGTCGGCTGGTGTCGGGCGGCGTGAAGAGGTCCGGCCTCGCCCGGCCTCAGGAGACCGAGGTCCGCAGGATCCGCCACCGGTCACCGCGAGCCGTCCCGGATCGGAGGGGGACGACGGACGCGCGACCGGTCGGCGGACGCCCCCGGTGCTGCCTCCGTCGCTGCGCGCCTCGCTCGGGCTGATCGCGGTCCTCGCCACGCTGCTGGGTGTCGCGCTGGGGGTCGTGTACGCCGGGCGGAACCGGCCCGGCGGGGTGGACGGGTGGATTCAGCCGTCGGTGGACGGTGTGCCGCCGCCGTGGCGGAACATCGCCCTGGCCGTGGACTTCCTGGCGGAGCCCGCCGGGGCGGTGGCGCTGGTCGTGGCCGCCGTGTCGGGCTGTCTGCTGCTGCGGTGGCCGCGCGCCGCGGTGCTCGTCGTGGCAGGCGCCGTACTGACCGTGGGCGCGACCAAGCTGCTCAAGCCCCTGGTGGGACGCACCATCCACGACGGGCATCTGTCCTATCCGAGCGGGCACACCGCCTTCCTCACCGCGCTCGCCCTGATGGCGGCGCTGCTGGCGGTCGGGCGGCTCGGCCTCGGCAGGACGGCCGGGACGGCGCTCGCGCTGGGGGCGGCGCTGGTCGCGGGCGCCGCCATGGGCTGGGCGCAGATCGCGCTGGGCGCGCACTACCCGACCGACACCCTCGGCGGCTGGTGCACCGCGCTGGCGGTGACACCGGCCACCGCGTGGCTGGTCGACCGGACGGCCGACCGCCAGCGGGAGCGCCGCTGACTTCGTGTCACGCCAGGCGGCGGAACACGGGCTTGATAGGTCGTCCGGCCAGCCAGGGGGTGGGGTCGGCGGCGTCCAGCGCCTTCCGGTACACCGCGCAGGCTTGGGCCACCGTGTCGACGGTGTGGTCGATGTCGGCGTCGCTGAGCGCGCTGCTCACCACGAACGACGGGGCGAGCACCCCGCCCGCGAGGAGCCGGCGCAGGAACAGGGTGCGGTACCGCTGTGACGGCTGCCGGTTCTCGTCGAGGGTGGCGAAGACCAGATTGCTGGCCCGGCCCCGGACGACGATGTGGTCGGCGACCCCCATACCGGCCGCGGCCTCGCGGACACCGGCGGCCAATCGCTCGCCGAGGGCGTGCAGCCGCGCGGTGACGCCCTCCTCGACATAGGTGGTGAGCACGGCCATCGCGGCGGCCAGCGAGTGTGTTTCCGCGCCGTGGGTGGTGGACAGCAGGAACACCCGGTCGTGGGAGTGGCGCAGCCCGCCCAGTTCCATGAGGTCGCGGCGCCCGGCCAGCGCGGAGACGGCGAACCCGTTGCCCAGCGCCTTGCCGAACGTGGAGAGGTCGGGGACGACCCCGTACATGCCCTGGGCGCCCGCCTCGGACCAGCGCAGGCCGGTGATCATCTCGTCGAAGACCAGTACGCAGCCGTGCCGGTCGGCCAGCTCGCGCAGACCGGCGAGGTATCCGGGCGGCGGCTCGGTGTGGGTGGCGGGTTCGAGGATCAGACAGGCGACCTCGCCTTGGTACCGGGTGAGCAGTTCCTCCGTGGCGGCCAGATCCCCGTAAGGGAACGTGACGGTGAGCTCGGTGGTCGCCGCCGGAACGCCGGCGGACATCGGCGTGGTGCCGATGAACCAGTCGTCGGCGGAGAGGAACGGATGGTCGCCGCAGATGGCGATCCGCGGGCGCCCGGTGGCGGCGCGGGCGAGACGTACCGCGGCGGTGGTGACGTCGGAGCCGTTCTTCGCGAACTTCACCATGTCGGCGGTCGGCACGGTGGCCAGGAAGCGCTCCGCGGCCTCGACCTCCACGATGGACGGCCGGACGAAGTTGCTGCCGCGGTCCAGCTGCCGCCGTACGGCCTCGTTCACGCGGGGGTGGGCGTGGCCGAGGCTGACCGACCGCAGGCCGGAGCCGTACTCGACGTAGCGGTTGCCGTCGATGTCCCATACATGGGCGCCGTTGCCGTGGCTGATGACCGGGGCCAGGTTCTCGGGGTACTGGTCGTCGCCCTTGGCGTAGGTGTGGGCGCCGCCGGGGATCAGGGTGTGCAGCCGCTCGTTCGCCAGTCGTGAGCGGGGCAGGAGGAACTCTTCGGTGTCCACGCCGGTCTCATCCTTCCTTGTGCTTCAGGACCTGGGCGAGGCTCGGCGCCTCGCGGTCCCGCCGGGACATCGAGGTGACCGGCAGCGGCCAGGGGATGGCGAGCTCCGGGTCGTCGAAGGCGATGGTCACGTCCTCGGACGGGTCGTGCGGGCGGTCGATCCGGTACGAGACGTCGGCGGTACCGGTCAGCGCCTGGAAGCCGTGCGCGCAGCCCGCCGGGATGTACAGGGTCGTCTGGGTCTCGTCGGTCAGCTCGAAGAAGGCCCGGTCGCGGTAGGTGGGCGAGTGGGGCCGCAGGTCCACGACGACGTCGAAGATCCTCCCGTACGAGCACCGCACCAGCTTGGCCTCGCCCGCTCCGGAGCGCAGATGCAGTCCGCGCAGGACCCCCCGGACCGAGCGGGACACGCTGTCCTGGACGAAGGCGTCCGGGTCGAGGCCCACCGAGCGGACCACGTCGGCGTCGAAGGTGCGGCAGAAGGAACCGCGTTCGTCGGTGTACGACGTCGACTCGAACAGGTACGCGCCGGTGATCGCCGGGACTTCGGTCGCTTTCATGGGGTCTCCCGCAGTGCGTGGGCGTGGGTGTGGCCGGTGGCCGGGAAGAGGGCCGCGGTCAGGGCGGTGAACTGCCGCTCCAGTTGCCGGGCGGCGACCAGGTTCCGTTCGGTGAGGGTGCGCCGTATCCGCGCCGATTCCCTCTCCAGCGCCCGGAACTGTTCGAGGAGGCGGTCGGCGTCGACCTCGCGGGCCGGGTGGCGGTACGCGTCGAGCCCCATCCGGGCCATCAGCGCGTCGCTCTTCGCCGCGTAGCTGAGCGCGAGTGTCGGCGTTCCGGCCTTCAGCGCGCAGACGAGGTTGTGGTAGCGGGTCGCGACCACGGTGTCGGCGGCCGCCGTCTCCTTCATCAGGTCGGCCAGTGAGGACGCGGCGGCGGCGGTGACCAGCGGCGAGTCCACCGCGTCGAGGATCGCGGCGACCACGGACGCGTCGACGTCGTCGCCGGTGAGCAGCCGGACCGGGCGGCCGTCCTCGACCAGCGCGCGGACGAAGCGGATCGTCCCGTCGAGGTAGCGCCGGTGGATCTCCTCGGCCCGGGCACGGTCGTCGTTGCCGCCGTGGAAGTCCATGACGCCGACACAGACCGGGCCCGGCGGGCCGGGGGGCGCGTCGGCCGGCGGCACGGGCAGGGCGAACGCGAGGTCCGGGTAGACCTCGTCGCGTGTGGTGTCCACGCCCATCGCCCGCAGCGCGTCGCGGGACAGGTCGTCCCGGTACGACCGGTACGTCGCCAGCCGTGCCGACCAGCGCACCAGGGCCCGGGTGGGGCGGCTGCGGATCGCGGCGGCGCCGACACCGACCAGCGCGACCCGGGTGCCGAGCAGCCGCCCGCTCGCGCAGAGCAGGAACAGCGAGTACGGGAAGCCCCAGGGCCGCAGCGGCAGGGTGGCCTCCAGGACGCCCATGCCCGGCACGATCACCACATCGTGCCGGCGTACCCAGGCGGCGGTGCGGAAGACGTCGACGAGTTTGCCGAGGCCCTTCCCCGCGATCGCGCCCGCTCGGGACGCGGTCCGGTACTCGCCGCGGTACCAGTGCAGCCGGGTCGCCGGTATCCCGTACCGGGCCGTGACGGCCTCGGGTCCGCCGCACAGCGCGTCCACGGCGGCCTCCGGGTGCGCGGACCGGAGGTACCCGAGCACGGCTTCCAGCGACCCGTCGTTGCCGAGGTTGCCGGAGCCGAGCAGGCCGAACACCCCGACGCGCACCGGGGCGTCCCGCGCGGACCTCACGCGCGCCCGCCTTCGCGGCCGGCGACGAGCGCGTCGACGGAGACGGTGAGCCGGTCCGGGTCGACCGGGGCACGGTCCTCGACGCGCTCCCCGGCGCCCGGCCGGGCCCGGCTGGTCATCCAGGAGGCGAGGTGGCGGTAGCACTCGCGCCGGTCGGCCGGGGACAGCGGCGCCCGCTTGACCGCCGCGACGAAGCCCCAGACGTACTCGGCGAGCAGCCGGGGTGTCGGGTGCAGCGGACCCGCCCGGCGGGGGTCCAGGTTGACGCACCGGGAGCGTTTGCCCGGGTTGGCCCGCTCGGCGCGGGTGGGATGGTCGCGGCGGAAGTACAGCAGCTCGGGCACCTGGTGGAACGGCCCGTGCAGGGTGATCTCGGCGACGAACGTGCGGTCGGCGTGATGGTAGCTGTCGTGCGGCTTCACCCGGCGCAGCATGTCGGCCCGCATCACCCCGTAGAAGTCGTCGCCGCCGGGCTCGAAGAGCAGACTGCGGAAGCGCTCCGGCGGGTGGGGCGAGTCGGTGGCGAGTCCGTACTCGTAGGGGACCTTCACCCGGCCGTCGCCGTCGATGACCGCCTGGCCGCTGTGCGCGAGGACGATGTCCGGCCGTTCGTCCAGCGCCTCCACACAGCGCTTCAGCAGGTCCCGGGCGTAGAGGTCGTCGTGCGAGGCCCATTTGAACAGTTCGCCGCGGCACTCGGTGAACACATGGTTGTGGTTCGGCGCGGCGCCGATGTTGCGGGGCAGCCGGAGGTAGCGGATACGGGGGTCGAGGGCGGCGTACCGGCGGCAGATGTCCTCGGTCCCGTCGGTCGAGGCGTTGTCGGAGACGACCAGTTCGAAGTCCTCGTAGGTCTGCCCGAGCAGGGCGTCGAAGGACTCGGCGAGGTACTCCTCGCCGTTGTACACGGGCAGGCCGATGCTCAGCCGGGCAGGGGCGGTCATGGGGTCCTCACTTCGCGGATGGGGTTCTGTTGGCGCTCGCGCAGGGCGGACCGCAGATGCAGCCACCAGACGGCCGAGCCGCTGACGGTCGCGGCGGCCACGCCCCAGGCGGAGCCGGCCGTACCGGCCAGGGCGGCTCCGCCGAGCCCGCCGACGACGTAGCAGGCGGAGGCGAACAGCTGGCTGCGCAGGCTGCGCCGGGCGGCGCCGAGCGCGCGCAGCCCGGCCGCCGCGCCGACGCCGAGGCCGGCGCCCACGACACCGAGGGTGGCGGGCACGATGAGCGCGGAGGCGGGGTGCCAGACGCCGCCGAGCACGAGTTCACCGAGGCGGTCGGGCACCAGCAGCAGGGCGGCGCCCCAGAGCAGCGCGGCGGCGGCCTGTCCGGCGCTGAGCAGGAGGCAGAAGCGGCCGAGGCGGTGCGGGGCCCGCCGCAGTACCCGGGCCGCCTCCGGGACGGTGACCAGTGACAGTCCCATCAGCACGGCCAGGAACGGGCCGAGCAGGAGCTCGGCGCCCCGGATCACCCCGACCGCGCTGACGCCGACGATCGCGCCGAGCCCGTAGGCCCGCAGCTGGGCCGCGCCGCTGAGGCTGACGTTCTCGACCAGGTACCGGTAGCCGAGGTCGCGGTGCTCGCGCAGCCACTCGCGTGCTCCGGTCGGCCGGGGCCTGATGCGGGACTGGAGGAAGCCGTACCCGGCGGCCACCGCGGCGGCGGCGCCCCAGGCGAGCACGAACGCGGCCACGCTGCCCACGCGGGCCGCGACCAGCATGGCCGGGACGAGCGCGACGCCCCCCAGGAGGTCGTTGACGCAGGCTTTGCGCCCGGTACCGGCGGCGAAGAACGAGTACCGCCAGGCGTCCTGGAGCAGCAGGCCGGGCAGTACGACGCCGAGGGCGGCGAACGCGTGTCCCAGCCCGCCGCCGAAGCCCAGCCCGGCCACCAGGCACACCGTGCCGAGGGCGGCGCCGACGCCGAGCGCGGTGCCGGACGACCGGGCCGTCGCCGCGCGCCAGGCGGTGTCCGGTACGCCGCTGAAGCGCACCACGAGCGGGTCGGTGGCCAGCCCTCGGGAGACGCTGAGCACCACGCCGTAGGTCACCCAGGCCAGGCTGAACACACCGAACGCGGCGAGCCCCAGGGAGCGTGCCACATAGATGCCCAGCGCGAAGTTGGTCATGCTGCAGACCGCCTGGTCGGCCAGTCCCCAGGACAGCCGGCCAGCCAGGGCCCGGCCGCCGCCGGGCCGGGCCGCCGGGGCGCCCTTCGCCTTCTCCCCCTCGGTGGTCATCGGTTTCATGCCTTGATCAGCCCGGCGCCCTCCAGGGCGTCGGCCGCGCCGGCGACGGTGTCGAACGGCAGCCCGGACCGCTCGGCGATGTCCAGCAGGCTGTGTTCGCCGTCGGAGAGGTTGAGCACCCACAGCATGGCCATCTGGGCCTGCTTCGCGTCGCTGCGTCCGCCGAGCGCTTCGTACAACCCGCGTCGGCCCAGCTGTGGTTCGCCGTAGGGGCTGAGGTTGCGGTACCGCCGGTCGCGGTCCAGCACGCCGAACGCCTCACGGCAGACGGCGAGGGTGTCCGCCATCGCCTCCGGGGAGACGAAGTCCGGGTTGTCCGCCGAGGTGTGGTACTCGGGGTATCCGGCGTACGGGGTGCGGCTGAGCGAGCCCACGCCGAGATCGAACCCGGGCGAGCAGAACTGCCGCTCGTCGTAGCCGTAGGGAGTGAACTCGGTGATGTGGTGCGGGCGTTCGGAGGAGCGCAGCACATGCCGCATCACCCGGTCGATCTCCGCGTCGCCGCGTCTGCTCTGCTTGTACGTCAGCCGTCCCGGGTCACCGGCGCAGGCGAGCACCAGTCCGTGCTTGACCCGGTCCACCCGCTCCCGGTTGCGGGCCAGCCAGGTGATCGCCCCGATGGTGCCGGGCGCGAACAGGAAGCGGTAGGTGTACCAGGGCTTCGTCTCCGCCAGCGCCCGGGCCAGGAACGTCGCCACCGCGATGCCCGCCAGGTTGTCGTTGGCCAGCGACGGGTGGCAGACATGGCAGGAGACGATCACCTCGTCGGGGACCTGCCCGGGGACGACGTGTTCGGCGTAGGTGAGATGGCCGTCCGCGAGGGTGGAGTCGACGCGTACCTCGTAGTCGCCGTCCGGCAGCGCGTCCAGGGTCTCCTGGGCCAGGCAGAATCCCCAGTCCGGCTTGTAGTAGCTGGTGCGGTAGGGCACCCAGGTGGGGTGGTCGGGCAGGGTGTGCAGATGTGCGCGCAGCTCGGACAGCGGCATGGTCGCCGACACCGGCACGCTGTAGCCGAGCACGTGGAGGCTGGACGCGGCGAAGTCGACGACGCGGTTGCCGGCGGTGTCGGCGATGTACGCGTCGCGGATGTTCCACTCCTGCGGCACCGTCCAGTCGAGCACCCGCGTCCCCGTCGGCACCTCGTGCGTTTGGAGCGGAAGGTACTCGCCGACGATCTCCAGGGTGTCGCGCACCCCGTCGCCGGTGATGCTCCGGCACAGCGGGTACAGCCGCTCCACCAGTGCGTGCATCTGCTCGCCGGTCGTCGTCATCGGCGCCACCGCAGGGTGTCGTCGACGGTTCCGGCGTCGGACGCCGCGCGCAGCACGGCGAGCCGGGTGAAGCGACGCTCGAAGTCCTCGCGGGTCAGGGCGTGTTCCCGGTAGGCGTCGGCGAGTTCGAGGGCGCCCCGCTTGACCGTCCATTCGCAGTCGAAGCCGGGGATCGCGGCGCGGAACCGGGAGAAGTCCACCCGGTACGACCGCGGATCGGCGCCGGTCTCGCCGGTGATCACCACCCGTGAGCCGGAGACCGCCTCGGCGACCTGTGCGGCGATCTCCGCGACGGTGACGTTGTTGATCTCGCTGCCGATGTTGAACGCCCGGTCGTGCACCGCCTCCCGGGGCGCGGTGAGCGCGGCGGCGAAGGCCCGTGCGATGTCGGCGGCGTGCACGAGCGGGCGCCAGGGAGTGCCGTCGGAGAGCACGAGCACCTCGCCGGACAGCAGGGCGTGGCCCACCAGGTTGTTCAGCACGATGTCGGCGCGCAGCCGGGGTGAGTAGCCGAAGGCGGTGGCGTTGCGCATGTACACCGGGCTGAAGTCGCCGTCGGCCAGCGCGTGCAGGTCGTCCTCCACCCGCACCTTGGACTCCGCGTACGGGGTCACGGGGCGCAGCGGGGCGTCCTCTGCCACCAGGTCGCCGCCGCCGGCGGCGCCGTAGACGGAGCAGGTCGAGGCGTACAGGAAGCGCCGTACTCCGGCGTCGCGGGCCAGTTCGGCCAGTCGCACGGACGCGTGGTGGTTGATGTCGTAGGTGAGGTCGGGAGCGAGTGCGCCCAGCGGGTCGTTGGACAGCGCGGCCAGATGGATCACGGCGTCCACCCCGGCCAGGTGTTCGGCCGTGATGTCACGGAGGTCCACCCGGTGTCCCGGCGGGTCGGCGGGCGGCGGGCCCAGCACGCAGTCGGCGAAGAGGCCGGAGTCCAGTCCGACGACCTCGTGTCCGGCCGAGCCGAGTACCGGGGCCATCACGGTGCCCAGGTAGCCCTGGTGTCCCGTCAGAAGTACGCGCAAGGTTCATTCCCCCAGGTCGAGAGTGAGTTTGGTGGCGGCGAAGGCCTCGGCGTAGCGCGTGTGGCATTCGATTCCGCGGATGCGTGCGAGGCCCAGGAAGGCCTCCCGGTCGTACCAGGGCCGGTGCCGCTGCGAGGGGTAGTGCTCCTGGAGCAGCCGCACCTTGCGTTCGGCGGTGTCGGGTGACAGCGGCTGGTACGCCGTCGGGCGGCCGAGGTCGCCGTCCCATTTGACGATCTCGTAGCCGAGTACGAGGTGGTCGCGGAACGCGGTGGTCATGAGCTTCGCCAGGACGCGGTGGTCCTGGTGCGCGTCCTCGGTGCGCGGGGCCAGTACGAGGTCCGGTTCGGTGCGCTCGCGCAGTTCCTCGACGGCGGTCTTGGCCTCGTCCCAGTGGGTCGGCAGCCGGCCGTCCGGCAGTTTGAGCACGGTCAGCCGCAGATCGGCGCCGGGGCAGAAGGCGGCGAGCGCGGCGCGCTCCTCCCGTTCCCGCTCGCCGCCACCGCCGGAGAGCACCAGCGCGTCGACGCGGAGGTCCGGCCGCGCGAGGCACATCGTCAGCAGGGTGCCGCCCGCGCCGATGGCGATGTCGTCGCAGTGCGCGCCCACCGCGACGACGCGGTCCAGGCGTCCCGCCCCGAGCCGTATCACGCGGTCACCGTTCCGCCGCTGCCGCTGTGCTGGTACGTCCCCGCGCCGTCCCGTTCCCATACGGCCCACGGGCGGTCGCCCCGGGTGTACGCGGTGTCGAGCGCGGCCCGCTCCTTCACCGTGTCGGTCGGCTTCCAGAAGCCGCGGTGCTGGTACGCCACCAGCCGCCCGCGCTTGGCCAGTTCGGCGCATCCGTCGGCGACCAGGTCCCCGTTCTCGGGAATGTGGTCGAAGACCTCCTGACGGAGCACGAAGTAGCCGCCGTTCTCCCACAGCGGCAGTTCGCTGACCGCGGTGATGCCTCCTACCAGGCCGTTGTCGCCCAGTTCCACGCAGTGGAACGAGGACTGCGGCGGCACGACCGTCATCGACGCGCCGGCGTCGCGCCGGGCGAACCGGTCGATCATCTCGGGCAGCGGGGCGTCGGTGAGCACATCGGCGTAGTTGGCGAGGAACATCTCGTCGCCGTCCAGATGGTGCCGCACCCGGCGCAGCCGCTCCCCGATCGGTGACTCGATGCCGGTCTGCACGAAGGTGATCGTCCAGGAGGCGATGTCGGTGGACAGCAGTTCGGTGCGCCCGCCCCGCAGGACGAAGTCGTTGGACGTCGTCTCCTCGTAGTTGAGGAAGTAGTCCTTGATGTGGTGGGCGCCGTAGCCGAGGCACAGGATGAACTCCGTGTGCCCGAAGTGCGCGTAGTAGCGCATGACGTGCCAGATCAGCGGGCGTGGGCCGACCATCGCCATCGGTTTGGGTACGTCGTCCGCGGCTCCGTCGCGCATGCGCATCCCGTAGCCGCCGCAGAACAGTACGACCTTCATGCTGTGACCTCTTTCATGACGCGGCGTCGACAATGCTCAGTTCCGGAACGGGGAAGACCAGCCGGCCGCCCCAGGTGTGCACGAAGGACAGCTGCTCGACCAGTTCGTCCCGCAGGTTCCAGGGCAGGACGAGCACGTAGTCCGGCCGGTCGGCGGCTATCCGCTCGGGCGGCAGGATCGGGATACGGGCGCCCGGGGTGAACCTGCCGTGCTTGTACGGGTTGCGGTCGACCGTGTACGGGAGCAGGTCGGGCCGGACACCGCAGTGGTTGAGCAGGGTGTTGCCCTTGCCCGGGGCGCCGTAGCCGACGACCGTCTCGCCGCGCTCGGCCGCCTCGATGAGGAACCGCAGGAGGTCCCGGCGCACCTTGGCCACCCGGGCGGAGAACTCGGTGTACCCGGACAGCTCCTGGAGTCCGGCGGCCTTCTCCTGGGCCAGTACGTCGGACACCGCCCGGCTGGGCTCGCCGGCCGCCTCGGAGGGCCTGGCCCACAGCCGGATGGAGCCGCCGTGGGTGGGCAGCAGTTCGACGTCCACGAGTGTGAGTCCGCCGCTGGCCAGCGCCCGGATCGCGGACGCGACCGTGTAGTACTGGAAGTGCTCGTGGTAGATCGTGTCGTACTGGTTCTGCTCGATCAGGGTCAGCAGATGGTGCACCTCGATGGAGACCCAGCCGTCGTCGGCGACCAGGGCGCGCAGCCCCTTCGTGAATCCGACCACGTCGGGGATGTGCGCGTAGACGTTGTTGGCCACGACCAGGTCTGCCGGGCCGTGCTCGGCGCGGACGGCGGCGGCGGTGTCCGGGGAGAGGAACTCCGTGACCGTGGGCACCCCCGCCTCGCGCGCCGCGGCGCCCACGTTCACCGATGGTTCGATGCCGAGGCAGCGGACACCGCGGTCCACCATGTGCTTCAGCAGATAGCCGTCGTTGCTCGCGACCTCGACCACGAAGGCGTCGGCGCCGAGGCCCAGCCGCTCGACGGTGTCGGCGACGTAGGTGCGCGCGTGCTCCACCCAGGACGTCGAGTAGGAGGAGAAGTACGCGTACTGCGTGAACGTCTCCTCCGGGGTGATCAGCGGAGGGATCTGCGCGAGCCAGCAGTCGGTGCACACCCGCAGGTGCAGCGGGTACGCCGGTTCCGGCAGGTCCAGTTGGTCCGCGGCGAGGAAACTCTCGCACGGCGGGGTCGCTCCCAGGTCGACGACGCTTTCCAGCGCCGCCGAGCCGCAGAGTCGGCATCGTGTCATCTACTTCCCCCATCTCCGCCCGCGCGGGTTCCCCGTCGCGGGCCAGTGCTTCCGTCTTCTGCGGGCGGCGGGCCGTCCCCGCCGCCCGACCGGCCCGCGATCGCGGTGCGGTACCCCTCCACCAGGCGCTCCAGCCCGACGGCCGGGCTGAAGTCCTGCTCGTATCGGCGCCGGGCCGCCCGGCCCATCTCCCGGTTGCGGTCCGGCTCGGCCGTGATCCGGCGCAGCCGGGACGCGAGCGAGGCGGGGTCGTTCGGCTGGTGCAGCAGCCCGGTCACCCCGTCCTCGACGAGTTCGACGAAGGCGCCGTGTCCGGCGGCGACCACCGGGACGCCCGCGGCCATCGCCTCCACGACCACCAGACCGAACGCCTCCAGCCAGGTCGAGGGGGCCACCACGGCGACCGACCGCGCGATGGCCCGACGGCACCGCGCCGGGTCGTACAGACCGGCGAACCGCACATCGTCCCGGCCCGCCGCCCAGGCGGTCACCTCCCGCTCCAGGGGTCCCGCCCCGGCGATCACCAGCGGCACGCCCACCCCGCCGTCCGCGGTGATCTCGTCCCACGCGGCCATGAGCAGCCGTACGCCCTTGGTCTCCGCGAGCCGGCCGAGATAGAGCAGATGTTCGCCGGGGCCCGCTCGCCGGTCGTCCGGGTCGGGTACGAAGTTGTGCTTCACCGCCAGCCGCTCGGACGGCATGCCCGACCGCACCAGGACATCGCGCTGCGCCGCGGAGATGCAGAAGAACCGCTCCACACCGGACCACCACCGCCGCCGGTTGACGGCAAGGCTGACCGCGAGCGGCACCGTCGCCAGCCTGGAGTTCCGGTAGCAGCCGTGCCGGACGGCGGGCAGCGGTGTCGACCCGACGCACTCGGTGCACGGCCGGCCGTCCCGCTGGAGCGTGCCGGGCGGGCAGACCTGGGTGTAGTTGTGCAGGGTGGCGACGGCGGGCACACCGGCGTCGGCGCAGGCGGCCAGCACCGCGGGCGACAGGAGCGGGAAGACGTTGTGGATGTGCACCACGTCCGGCCGCTCGGCGCGCAGCCGGGTGGCGAGCTCCTTGCGGACCGCCGGGTTCCACGGCACCAGCAGCGGTATCGCGGCCTTGCCCGGCAGGGAGCGGGCGGGGATGTCGTCGCTGCGCCGTTCGAACAGCCCGACCCGGTGGCCGGCCGCGCGCAGCAGTTCCGTCTCCTGGTCGACGACGTTGTTCTCCCCGCTCGGCTGAGCCGAGGAGTAGCGGTTGTGCACCACGAGGACATGCATGCTCAGGTCACCTCCGATTCCCGGGCCCGGCCCGGGAGACGTCGTCG
This sequence comes from Streptomyces uncialis, assembly GCF_001905345.1. GTDB lineage: Bacteria > Actinomycetota > Actinomycetes > Streptomycetales > Streptomycetaceae > Streptomyces > Streptomyces uncialis. Next base: position 154,685 of record NZ_LFBV01000007.1, on the reverse strand, counting down.
GGGTACTGCGGGGGTCGGGGGCGGCGCGGTCACGGCGGGTGCCGCCAGCAGGGAGGCGGCCACGGCCAGATGCAGCAGATACGGCGAGGCGTCGCCCAGCCCGGCCTCGGTGTACGACGCGATGGCGCAGTAGCTGATCAGGAAGATCGCGCAGGCCCGGTGCAGCGACGGTGGCCGCAGCAGCGCGACACCGCCCAGCACGACGAAGACCGCCACCACGAGGGCCGTGCCGGTGAGGCCCTGCTCGTGGTAGACGGCCAGCCAGCTGTTGTCGATCGGCAGTCCGCCGTACGACTTGTCGCCCAGGCCCACGCCGAACAGCTGCTCCGAGCCGGTCCGGGGGGCTGCCAGCAAGGCGTCCCAGACCTTGGCCCGGCCGGTGAGGTTGGAGAAGTTCTCCTGGCTCTGGCCGCGCAGGAACCACGCCTGGAGCGCGGAGTTGAACGCCACCGCGGCCACCACGGCGATCAGCACCGCCCAGGCGAAGAACCGGCGGGCGGCGGCGCTGGTCATGACGAGCGAGCCGATCGCCAGCGTCAGCCCGATGAGCAGACCGAGGGTGGCCGTACGGGTATGGGTCAGCGCGAGCAGGACGAACGACAGCACGATGACGACCGCGGCACTCGCCCTGTCGGTCCGGCGGCCGACGAGGAGCAGCACGGTGAGCCCGATGATCACCGCGGCGTACTGTCCGATCTGCGGCGGGGTGAGCGGCCACAACGCGCCGACCAGCCGTCCGCCGTAGAGCTCGGGCATGGCCGCGCCCGGCGAGACGACCGCGCCCGCGGCCACCGATCCGAGCACCGCGAAGTAGATCCGGATGTGATGCCGGACGAACGTCAGGCCGCCGTCCCACCAGCGGCTGAGCAGCCACAGCGTGCCGACGAAGAGCGCCAGCCGGGTGCAGCGGAACAGCGCGCCGAACCCGGACTCCAGATACGCGCTGGAGATCACGCTCGGCACCAGCAGCAGGGTGAGCAGGGACACATAGGCGCCGGGCCGCACGCGCAGCCGGAGGTTGAGTGCGAGGGCCAGGGCGAACGCGGCGACCAGCGCGCCCATGGTGACCATCTGGATGAGGGAGCGGGGCAGCGGGACGATGGTCTTGGCCCCGGCGGAGCCGAGTGTGTTGAGGACCAGCAGTCCCCAGACGATCCCGACGGCCTTCGGTGTGCCGGGGCGTGGTTCGGCACCGGTCGGCGTGCCGGTCGCGCCGGGGCGCGTGCCCGTCGCGCCGGGTCCGCCCGGTGTCCCGTCGTGCCGCGGGTTCCCGGCCATCTCAACCACCGGCCCGTGGGTCGAGGGTGCTGTCCGCGTCCTGCTGGTAGGGCGCGGACTGCCACTGCCCGAAGTCGAGGACCCGGCTCGGGTCGTGGGCGACGAACTCCCAGGGTCCGACGTACACGTTGTGGTGCCAGCGGTTGTGCTGCTTGAGGGTGATCGCCTCGGACACCTGGTCGCCCTGGTACGGCGACCAGTCCGGGTAGGTGCCGTAGTTGGCCAGCACCGCCATGCGGTCGCACTTCGCCGTGCATCCGACGACGGAGGTGTCCAGCACGAAGCGGTTGTGGTGGATGTCCACCCGCTGGGTCCGCCACCGGCAGTCGGCGTGGAGCGGTGCGCTGGCGATCCCCGGCCGGGCGCAGCGGTCGGTGTCCCGCACCAGCAGCGTGCAGTCGCCGGACGAGGTGTTGGCGGGGCTGTTGCAGAACCGGTCGGCGTTCTCCCACAGGGTGATCCCGGACCAGTTGTCCTCCAGCACGTTCCGGTAGATCTCGATCTTGTTCGTGCGGGCCGGGACACGTGGTTCGCCGCCGGACTCGGACAGATAGACGGTCGCGAAGGGGAAGTTGTCGCCGCGCTCGGCGTTCCGGCGGCCCTCGACCCAGTTGTTGCGCCGGATGGTGTTGTTCCGGATGACCGCGTTGTAGCTGGTCTCGTAGATCAGGGCGGCGCCGTCGTTGGCGTCGAGGACGTTGTCCTCGATACGGAAGTCGTTGTTGTTGGTGTCCACCCAGAGCCCGGGTCCGCGGTTGTCGTGGACCCAGTTGCCGCGTATGTCGGCGCCGTCGACGGCCCAGAACTTCACGCCTCCGGTGCAGCCGCAGCCGGGCCGTCGCCGCTCCCAGCCGTCGGTGTTGTTGGCCACGATCTCGTTGCCCTCGACGACCAGGCCCTTGACCTGACCGGCGCCCTTGTACGCGTTCATGCCGTACTGGCCGTTGCCGCGCAGACAGCTGGCACGGACCTGCTGGCGGGCACCGGCCATCAGCCCGGCGCCGGAGTTGTGCTGGATCTTCGTGTGCTCGATCACCCAGCCGTCGGCCGAGTCGTGGTTGACCACACCTTCGTCGTGCGGTGCGACGAAACCCTGGACGGTCAGATGGCGGATGGTGACGTCCTGGGCGTCACCGCCGAACGCGTACTGGTTGGTCCTGCGGCCGTCGAGCACCGCTCCGGGCGCGCCGAGGTAGCGGTTGCCCTTCTTGGGGACGACCTGGGAGAAGCGGTCCGGCCCGAGCCCGTGCTTGCCGGGCCGGAGCCAGAACGTGGTGTGCGCGGGGCTGGTCCGGGTCTTCGCGGCCAGGTCACCGACCACCGCGGGGTCGACGGTCACCGCGCCCGCCGGTGCCTTCGCCGGTCCCGCCGCGGGCTTGGCGCACACCCGGGCCACCGGCCGGGCCACGGACGCGGACGGCGCGGCGGACGGCTCCGCCGGGGCGACCGGTGCGCTCACGCAGCCGCTCGCCAGCAGGGCCGGTGCCACCACCGGTAACGCCCAGTTCCGCCACTTGATCCCCACGCGCCCCCCTAGCCGTGGAATCCGAGGACGGTGGTGAACCCGCTCGCGCCGTCGGCGAATCCGGTGCCGACGAGCGTGGTGCTGGGTTCCTTGCGCCCGAATCCGGCGGAGTACCAGCCCAGTGGCGGGCCGGTCTCGCCGCGATGCGCCCGCCAGCTCAACTCCCCGGGCAGGTCGAGCACCGCGGAGCGGTCCTCACCGTCCCGGGTCCAGGTGAGCTGTGCCCGGTTGCCCACCAGGTCCGCGGTGATCGCGGGCCCGAGGTGGAACGCCAGCCGCGCCGCCTTGCGCGGGCCGCTCACCTCGTCGGTGATCCGCAGTTCCTGGCCCGCCCCGGTCAGCTCCACCCGGCGGCGGTGCACGGAGCCCTGGTATCCGTCGTGCTCGGCGCACCAGCGGGCCACACCCCCGTCGGCCGTCTCCCCGGTCTCCGTGGCCAGGACCCGGCTGCGGGCCTGCCGGGTCCACAGGAACGGGCCGCCGGAGACGGACTGGTCGGCGCCGCCCAGCTCCAGGGTGTTGTGGCCGAGGGTGGACCGGAAGTACTGACGCCACTCGGGCTGTCCGTGGTAGCAGTACGTCCCCGGGTCGGAGAGTACGTCGACCCCGTCGTGCCGGACCTCCACGGACAGCGCGTCCGCGTGGGCGTGCGCGGCGATGGACAGGAAGCCGTGCGGACCGCCGTCGCAGCGGCACCAGATCCCCGCCGGACCGCGCAGGATGGTGAGTCCCGCGTCGGCGAAGCGGGCCGGCCGGTTCGCCGGGCGGGTCACCGCCGGCGGCGTGGACCGGATGAGCGCGGCCAGCAGCGGGGTGCGCACATCGGTGCCCGTCACCTCCGGCCACCAGGTGAGCCGGCCGAACACGGCGTCCCCGGTGGCCAGCAGCGAGGCCCAGCGGTCGGTGCCCGCGCCGTCCACGATCAGACCGTGGCCGTCGTCCGAGTCCCCCTGGCGCGGCGGCCGGAGCCGGTCGTCCACGACGGCCGCGAGCGCGTCGGTCATCCGCAGCAGCACCAGCCGGACGGAGCCGGGGACCGGCACCTCGGCGGCATCCGCCTCGGCCACCGCGGCCAGCCCGAGTTCGAGCACAAGGCCGTGGTACTCGGTGGCCAGCTCGCGGTTGAGGCCGGAGGGGAAGGTGTTGCTCCGCAGATGCCGCTCCAGGGACCGCAGCGCGTCGGCCCGCCAGCGCGCGGAGGAGGGGAACCAGTCGAACGCGCACGCCGCGGCGAACTGCCCGGCGGCCTCCGCGATGATGTGGTTGTTCGCCGAGGACCCGCGGCTGGGGAAGGCGGCCAGCCAGCGCTGGTGGTGCCAGATCTGGTGGAGCGCCTCCGGGTTGCCCTCGAACAGCCCGGCCGCGCCCGGCCAGCCGTCGAGCAGTCGGCGGGTCCACACCCAGGACAGCAGCCGGATTCCCAGCTCGATACCGCTGATCCAGTGCACCCCGCGCAGCGGCGGGTTGGCCGCCCACCACGACCGCAGATGCGCGGCCACCCGCTCGGCGTACCGCTCGTCCCCGGTGAGCGCGTAGGCGGCGGCGAGCACGGTGAGGTACTGGTGCCGGGACGGCTCCCAGATCTGCTTGATGTCGCCGACCGCGTCCTCGCTGCGGTACGGCACGTCGAAGGCGTAGCCGGACGGCGCCCGGCGCCCGGTCTTCGGGTCGTACCACCAGTCCGGGTCGGCCAGGTCGTCGCGCTCCACGCCGAACCATTCGGCGTGCCCGGCCATCAGCCGGTCCGCCTCGGCGACGAGACGTTTCGCGGCGTCCGGCGGCACCGCGGCGATCGTCCCGGCGGGCAGCACCGAGGTGAAGCGGGCACCCGTGACGCTCGGGCTGTCGGGCACCCCGGACCGCCACCGGCGTCTGCGGACCGCGTCGCCCGCCCGGCCGCCGACCTCCCGCGGTCCCATCCGGGACAGCCGCCGCAGGTACCAGCCCGCGCTCATGGTCATCGCGCCGCCGCCAGCGTCACCGGCGCGCCGCCGGCCAGTGCGGCCCGCACGGCGAAGGTGGCCGCCGTGGTGGCGACCAGCGACTCCACCGGCACCGGCATCGGTCCGCCGGTCCGCACGGCCGTGAGGAACGCGTCCAGTTCGGCGCGCTGCCCCTTGTCACGGGCCTTGGCCAGCCGCGGGCTGTTCCACCGCTTGCGGCCGTGCACGGAGGCACGGACGAAGTCGTCGAGCCGCAGCACCTTGCCGTCCGCGATCAGGTCCAGCGTCTCCTTGGGGAAGTCGGACGAACCGGTGGTGACATAGCTGAGGGTGGCGGTGGACCCGTCCGGGTAGCGCAGCACGACCTGGAGGTCCTCGTTGCCGGACGTGGCGACCGCGTACACCGAGACCGGGTCGGCACCGAGCAGCCAGCTCGCCGTGTCGATGAAGTGCCCGCCCTCACCGGCGAACCGCGAGCCCTCGGTGTTCTGCTGGAGGTACCAGCTGCCGTTGTCCAGCCGTCCCGCGTTGATCAGATAGCGCAGGCTCGCCGGACCGCTGCGGGCGCCGAACCGCTTCCTGGCCTCCTGGAGCAGCGGCGCGAACCGGCGGTTGAAGCCCACCTGGAGCCGGTCGTTGCCGGACTCCTCCACCGCCGCGAGCACACCGGCCAGCTCGCCCTGGTCGAGCGCCAGCGGCTTCTCCACGAAGACCGCCTTGCCCGCGAGGAGTGCCTTGCGGGTCAGTTCGGCGTGCGAGCTGTGCCGGGTGACCACGAACACCGCGTCGACGGACGGGTCCCCGAGCGCGGCGTCGAGATCGGTGCTCGCCGCGGTGAAGCCGAACTTCCGCTGCGCGTTGACCCCGGACAGCGCCGTGGTGGTGACGACCGTGGACAACTCGACACCGTCGCGCCGGGCCAGATGCGGCAGCAGCATCGACGTCGCGTAGTTCCCCGCGCCGACGAACGCCAGCCGCACCGGCGCCGTGGCGGACCGGTTCCGGGTGGACACCGCGCCGCCGCGCCGCACCTCGGGCACGGCGACCTCCGGGGCCTGTGCCTCGGCCGTGTGCTCGGTGTGGCCGGGGTAGCGGAACAGCACGGCCACGGCCTTCAGGTCGCCGTCCTTCAGCCGCTGGTACGTCTCGACGGCGTCGTCGAAGTCGGCGAGGTGCGAGATCAACGGTTCCACGTCGATACGGCCGCGGGCGTGGAGGTCGAGGAAGCACGCCAGGTTGCGGCGCTCGGTCCAGCGCACATAGCCGATGGGGTAGTCCCGCCCCTCCAGTTCGTACTCCGGGTCGTAGCGCCCGGGACCGTACGAGCGGGAGAACCGGACGTCGAGCTCCTTCATGTAGTACGCGTTCCACGGCAGGTCGAGGCGGCACTTGCCGATGTCGATGACCCGGCCGCGGTCCCGGCTCAGCCGGACGGCCAGCTCGACGGGCTGGTTGCTGTCGCCGCCGGCCGCCAGGTACACCTGGTCCACGCCGTGACCGCCGGTGAGCTCGGCGACGGCGGCCTCGACGGCGGCGGACGCGGGATCGCCGCAGGCCGCGGCGCCCAGGCGCGCGGCGAGTTCGCAGCGCGCCGGGTCGGGGTCGACCCCGACGACACGGACCCCTGAGGCGGCGAGCAACTGCACCACCAGCTGTCCGATCAGCCCGAGGCCGATGACCAGCGCCACATCACCGAGCTGGGACTCGCCGCGGCGGACGCCCTGCAAGGCGATCGACCCGACGGTGCCGAAGGCGGCGTGCCGCGGCGCGAGGCCGTCGGGCACCGGGGTGTACAGGTTCTTCGGCACCCAGTTCAGCTCGGCGTGCAGCGCGTGCTCGTTGCCGGCGCAGGCGACGACGTCGCCGACCTTCACATCGTCGATCCCGCTGCCGACCTGCTCGACCACCCCGCACAGCGAGTAGCCGAGCGGCGTCCAGGAGTCCAGCTTGCCCATCACCTTGCGGTAGGTCGCGGGTACCCCGTTGGTGGCCACGCTCTGCATGACCTTGGCCACCTGGTCCGGCCGGGAGCGGGCCTTGCCCAGCATCGACATGCCGGCCTCGGACACCTTCATCAGCTCGGTACCGGTGGAGATCAGCGAGTAGGCGCTGCGGACCAGCACACCGCCCGGCTTGCACCCCGGCACCGGTACGTCGAGCAGCGCCAGCTCGCCGCTCTTGTAGTTCTGCACAACCTGTTTCACCGGAGCTCCTCTTGTTCCTACGTCGTCAAGGCGTCAGACCGACTGGCTCCGGCCGGAGCCGGAGGTCGCGCCGCGGTACCAGTACTCAAGGGTCAGCACATGCCACAGATGCTTGGAGAAGTCGCGCTGTCCGGAGGCGTCCTCGGCGACGAGCCGTGCCAGCGCGTCGCGGCGCAGGAACCCGGAGTTGACGAGCACCCCGTCGTTCACCACTTCGCGCACCAGCGGTGCCAGGTCCCGGCTCATCCAGGCCCGCAGCGGTGCGCTGAACAGGCCCTTGGGCCGGTACGCGATCTCCCGGGGCAGGATCGAGGTGGCCGCCTCCTTGAGGACGACCTTGCCCTGACGTCCGACGATCTTGCGGTCGCCGGGCACCGCGAACGCCGCCTTGACCACCTCGACGTCCACGTACGGCACCCGTACCTCGGTGGACGCGGCCATGCTGGAGCGGTCCGTGTAGGCGAGGTTCAGGCCCGGCAGGAACATCCGGGCGTCGGTGAGGCACATACGGTTCACGAAGTCGTCGAGGTCGTTGTCCTGGTAGGTGTCCGCGTGCTCGGTGAGCACGTCGTCGACGGTCCCGGCCAGGTCCGGATCGATCAGCGCGAGCAGCTCGCCCCGGTCGTACATGGTGTAGCTGCGCCGGAACGCGGTCTCCTCCGGCAGATCCGCGAAGGAGAGGAACCGCTTCGCGAAGCGCACCGACCGGTAGCCCCGGCGGGATGTGGCGACCGGCAGCCGGTCCACGGTCCGGGACAGTCCGCGCCGCAGGGGGCGCGGGACGCGCTGGTAGCGCAGCGCGAGGACGTTGGCCAGGTGCTTGCGGTATCCGGCGAACAGTTCGTCGGCGCCCATCCCGGAGAGCATCACCTTGACCCCGGCCTCCCGGGCGGCCGAGCAGATCAGATAGGTGTTGATCGCCGCGGGGTCGCCGATCGGCTCGTCCAGATGGTGGGTCATCCGCGGCAGCAGATCGGTCACCTGCGGGGCGATCTCGATCTCGTGCAGGTCGACGCCGTACCGCTCGGCCACCTGCCGGGCGTAGCGCAGATCGTCCGGCATCGCCTCGAACTTGGTGTCCTCGGCCCGGAAGCCGATCGTGTAGGCGGAGATCCCGGGTTGGTGGCGGGCCGCCAGCGCGGTCAGATAGCTGGAGTCGAGGCCGCCGGAGAGGAAGGTGGCCACGGGTACGTCGGAGAGCATGTGCCGCCGGGTCGACTCCTCGACGACGGCGCCCAGGTCCGGCTGCTCACCGGCGCGGGCCAGCTCCCGCCCTTCGTGGGCGATGTCCCGGAGGTTCCAGTACGTGCCGCGCTCGACCCGGCCGTCGGCCCGGCAGCGCAGCCAGCTCCCCGGCGGCAGCTTCTCCGCCTCGCGGAACGCGCAGCGCGAGTCGGGCACCCAGTAGTAGAGGAGTGAGGCCACCAGCGCCGCGTGGTCCACCTCCAGGGACCCGTCGGTCACGGCGGCGAGCGCCTTGAGCTCGGAGGCGAACATCAGGCCCGTACCGCGCCGCAGCAGGAACAGCGGCTTGATGCCGAGCTGGTCGCGGGCGAGCACCAGTTCGCCGGTCCGTTCGTCGAAGACCGCGAACGCGAACATGCCGCGCAGCCGGGGCAGGCAGTCCGTGCCCCAGCGCCGCCAGGCCTCCAGCAGCACCTCGGTGTCGGAGGTCCCGCGGAAGCGCACCCCGGCGGACGCCAGTTCGGTGCGCAGTTCGGGCGCGTTGTACAGCTCGCCGTTGTACGTGAGGGCGAGGCCGTCCGAGACCATCGGCTGGGCGCCGGTCCCGGACAGGTCGATGATGGCCAGCCGACGGTGCCCGAGGTGTACTTCGCCGTCGCCGAGGGAGTGGCTGTAGCGGCCCGCCCCGTCCGGACCGCGGTGGGCGAGGACATCGGTGAGCCGGTCGGTCACGACCTTCCCGTCCGGCCATCGGTAAGTGCCTGCGATGCCACACATGTGCTAGCGCGCCTCCTGGTCGTTGTCCGGGACGAGTGCGGCCGCCGACCGCACCGTCCTGTGCGGCAGGCCCGTGCCGTTGTGCCGGGCGGGCCGCTCGTAAGGGCCGCGCAGCGCGGTGTCCAGCCCGTCCCACAGCGTGCCGTCGGTCCGGTCCCGTGGATCGGGGTCGATCAGCACCACACCGAGCACCGCGATCCGCTGGTCCGCGAGCTGTCGCGCCACGGTGTGCAGCCACGCGGCGCTGCCGTGCCCGGCGCGTACGACGAGCACGGTCCGGCCGCCGAGGTGCTGGAGGTCGGTCCACGCCGTGCCGGGCGCGACCGAGCCGACGCCGATCCTGCGGGTCTGATGCGGGACGTCCGCCGCGCCCTCGCCGCTGACCACGGCCGGGTCGTCCGGCTTGCGGCTCCCCGCGAGCCCGGTGCCGGGCAGCCCGTCGACGACGACCACCGGCCCCTCGGCCGTCAGCGCTCTGGCGACGTTCAAGGCGATCACGCTCGTGCTGTGCGCACAGCCCAGTTCCAGCAGCGACACCGGTTCCGCGGAGCCGCGCACGGTGCGGGCCAGGGTCGTGGTGAGCCGTTCGTGTGCCGCCCGGGTCCGTCGGCGCTGCCACGGCACGAGGGGTCGGCGGGGCAGGCGGCGCAGCTCCGCGACGACCGAGGCGCCGAGGTTCGCCGCGATGTCCCGGCGCAGCACGGGGCGGTCCGCCACCACCGTGCCGACGGCGGCCAGCGCGAGTCCGAGGACGAGCCCGAGGACGAGCCCGATCGCGGCGTTGGTGACCGCGGCCCTGGGCAGGGAGTGCGGCACCGCGCGCGGACCGTCCACGATCAGCGTGCCGGCGGTGAGCCGGGGTGTGCCGGTGCGTGCCTGCGCGGCGCGCTGGTCGAAGTCGGCGATCCGTGAGTTGAGTTCGGCCCGGCGCGCGAAGAGGGACTCGATGCTCGCCGACGCTTCCGGGTCGCTCTCCGGTGACCGGTCCCCGATCGCCTTGTTGACCTGGGCGAGCTCGTCCCGCATCCGGTCACGCTGGTCGAGCAGTGCTTCGGCGTCGGCCTTGGCGGCTTCCCGCATCCGGCTGACATGGTCCGCGATGAACGCGTCGGCGAGCGCCTTGGCCCGGGCCACCGCCTGCGCGTCGCTGTCACCGGTCACATCGATCTGCAACAGGTTGTTGGTCAGGCCGGTGCCCCGGTACTCCTGGATGAAGTCCTCCGGTCTCTCCGGGGACTTGAGGGCTTTGAGGGCCTTTTCGGCGATCCGTGTGGTCCCGAGCAGCGCGACATCGGTACGGATCAGTGTTCCGGTGTCGTTCGGCTGGTCCTCCTTGTGGGCGACCAGCACCTTGGTCACGGCGGTCGGGGCCGGCGGCAGCAGGACCGCCACCGCCCCGCCTGCCAGCAGCCCCAGGAGCGCCAGGGAGGACCAGAGGCGGCGGCGTCTGCGTACCGCCACCACGAGCGCGTGCAGGTCCAGCAGCGGAGCCGCCGCCGACGGCTCCGTGGTCGTGCTCGTCGTCACACCGACTCCCCCGTCGCGTTGCCGTGCGCCGCGAGCGCCGCGGGGGCGTGGTCCGGAGGATCCCCGTCGGACGGCGTCGGACGGGCCCGGACCGTGTCGGCGACGACGATGCCGACGACCTCGTGCCCGCCGTCCGCGCACGCCCCGGCGAGACCGGCGAGCTCCCCCGCGGTCCAGCTGCCCGCGCTGAGCACGACCAGCGCACCGGACTCGGCGCCGCTGTCCGGCACCATCGGCCGGGACACCGGGACCTCGACCACCCGCAGCGCGGGGTTTCCCCTGCTGGAGGAGCTGGGCGCAGGATCGTTCCCGGCGAGGGCGACCAGCTGCCCGGCGGCCCGGAGGGCGGTCCCGTCGCCCTCGGGTACGACGACCAGCAGCCGCCGGGGGGCCGGCAGCCGGTCCCGGAGGCGGGCGCACACCCGCTGGTAGCGGATCTGCCTTCCTGCCTCGTCGCCGGACAGCTGCGGGGTCGGTACGTCCCACGGGGTGTCGACGCCCAGCAACCGGCGGACGCGGTTCATCCGGCCACCGGCCTCGGGCCGGTGCGCGGGCCGTTCGCCGGGCACGTCGACCCTGCCCAGCAGCGCCGAGCCCAGGGCCGCGGCGATCTCCGGTTCGGTGCGCGGTCGGCGGTTCATCCGTGCGGCGGCGAGATGGCCGATCACCGCGAGCAGGAGGAACACCAGCGCCCCGGCGACGACGAGCTGTGTCCTCGTCGGGGGCGCCTGGCCGGTCGGCCGGGCCGCGGGCCCCATGACGACCATGCCGGCCTTGCTGGTCGCCGGGTCGGCCTGGTCGAGCTTCTTCATGGCCTCCTCCAGCGCGGTGCGCAGCTTTTCGAGCGCGGTACGGGCCTGCACGCTCTCCACGCTCTGCCCCGCGTCGGTCGCGTTGGCCAGTTCGGTGATACGGCGGTCGGTCTGCACCACCTTCTGCCGCAGGGCCTCGGGCCCCGTGGCCGCTTCGGGGTCGCTGCTGTCGCCCGCGATCCGCGCGGCGAAGGTGACGAGTTGCTGGGCCGTCCGGTCGGAGAGCCGCTGCGCGCGCTCCGGGGTCTCGGCCGTTCCTGAGATCGTGATGATGTTCCCGTCGGCGGCCTTGGCGCTGACCCGGTCGCGCAGGTCTCCGCCGTTGACGCCCGGCCGGCCGAGCGTGGCGGCCACCCGGTCGACCACCGCCGAACTGGTCGCGATGTTCACCTGGGTCAGCAGCTCGCGTTCCTCCCACTGCCCCGGCAGCAGTACCGAAGCCGACGCGGTGTAGCGCGGCGGGAACAGTACCGAGGTGCCGTAACCGACGAGCGCGCCCACCACGGCGAGCAGGGAGAGGAGCCGTCGGCGCCGACGGAGAATCCGCCCGATCGTGACCAGGCGTATCGACTCATCGCTCAACGGCGCGGCCTCTTCCCGGCGCGAATCCGGCCGTCCGCCGACACCGGGGCACGGCCCCGGACGGCAGCGGCGTAGGCGGCGAGCAGCGACACCTGCGAGTTCCGCCAGGCGAGCTCCCCGCCGATCCGCTCCTGGCCGGTCTTGCCCATACCGGCCCGCTGCTCCGGGTCGTCCAGCAGCAGCGCGACGAGCCGCGCGAACTCGGCCTCGTCGTTGGCGGGCGCGTAGAGGGCGGCGTCACCGGCGGAGACCCGCGCCTCCCGGAGGTCGAACGAGACGATCGGCCGGCCCATCGCCATGTACTCCAGGACCTTGTTCATGGTCGACACGTCGTTGAGCGGATTGCGCGGATCGGGGGAGAGGCACACGTCCGCGGTGGACAGATAGCGCACCAGGTCGGCGTCGGGTATGCGCCCGGTGAACTGCACCTGCTCGGAGAGCCCGAGCCGCCGGGACAGCTCGACCATCGCGTCGAAGGCGTCACCGGCGCCGACGAACACGGCGTGCCAGTCGGTCCGGCCGAGCTCGTCGCGCAGTTTCGCGAGGGCCCGCAAGGCGTAGTCGACGCCGTCCTGCGGGCCCATGACCCCGAGGTAGCACAGCAGATGAGGCTTGCCGCGCTTGAGCTCCGGCTCGGGCGGTACCGGCTGGAACCGGTCGGTCTCGGGCGCGCTGCGCACCACGAAGACATCCTCCGGCCGCCTGCCGCCACGGCGTATCGCGACGTCCCGGTAGCTCTCGTTCGTGGCGAGCACGACGTCCGCGGTCCGGTAGGTCATCCGTTCCAGCGCGCACACGGCGCGGTAGAGCAGATCCTCACCGCGGCCGAACCGGGAGAGGTACAACTCGGGTGACAGGTCGTGCTGGTCGAAGACGAATCGCGCGCCGCGCCGTTTCAGCCACAGCGCCGGAAGGAACAGCAGGTCGGGCGGGTTGCAGGCGTGGACGACGTCGACCGGGCCGACCTTGCGGGCCAGCCGGGCCGTGTGCCACAGCGCCGATCCGTACTCCCGCAGATAGCCGGCCGGTCCTCCGGTGGCCGCGCGCAACGGGTAGCGGTGGATCGACACCCCGTCGATCTCCGCCTCCGCCTCCGTGTCCCGCTTGGTGCCCTGCGGGCAGATGACGTGCACCTTCCAGCCCGCGTCGCGCAGGGTCCTGCACTCCTGCCACACCCGCCGGTCGAACGGCACCGACAGGTTCTCCACCAGTATCAGCGCGCGTCGGACCGGCCGGTCACCGGCGGATATGTCGTCGAACGATATGTCACCAGGCAAGGCCCATGTACCCCGGTTCGGTCCGGCGCGTGTCGGCGTCGGGAAGGTGGATGAGGTCGATGAGCAGCGGGCCGTCGCCATGCGGCAGCGCCGACAGCACGGCCGGGTCCCTGGTTCCCACCAGGCACACCTCGGCGTGGTCGAGCACCTCGTCGACGGAGTCGGCGAGCAGCTGCGCGAGATGCGGCAGCCGCGTCTCGATGTATTCGCGGTTCGCGCCGAGCAGCCGGGAGAGGCTCACATTGGCGTCGTGGATCCGCAGGTCGTAGCCCTTGCCGAAGAGCCGTTCGGCCAGCTCGACGAGCGGGCTCTCGCGGAGGTCGTCGGTCCCGGGTTTGAAGGACAGCCCGAACAGGCCCACCCGGCGTTTGCCGGTGCGCTCGACCATCTCCACCGCGCGTTGCAGATGCGCGGAGTTGGAGGGCAGCACATTGGCGAGGATGGGTACCGAGACATCGGCCCGCTGTGCCGCGTGGATCAGGCTGCGCAGGTCCTTGGGCAGGCAGGAGCCGCCGAAGGCGAAGCCGGGCCGCAGATAGGCGGGGCTGATGTTCAGTTTGCGGTCGGCCAGGAACACATCCATGACCTGGTGCGAGTCCACCCCGAGCGCCTGGTACACCGCGCCCAGCTCGTTCGCGAAGCCGACCTTGAGGCCGTGGAACGCGTTGTCCGCGTACTTGATCGCCTCGGCCGTCGGGAGCGGCACCCGGAACACCTCGCCGGGCAAGCCGTCGTACAGCGCCAGCACCGCGTCGCCGCTCGCCGGGTCGAGCTCGCCGATGACGGTCTTGGGCGGGTCGAAGAAGTCCCGCACACTGGTGCCCTCACGCAGGAACTCCGGGTTGACCGCGACCCCGAAGTCCACCCCGGCGGTGCCGCTGACGGACTTCTCCAGGATCGGTACCAGCAGGTTCAGACAGGTACCCGGGAGCATGGTGCTGCGGAACACGACGGTGTGCCGCCCGCCGGCCCGTTCGGCCAGTACGGCGCCGATCTGCTCGGTGACCCGCTCCAGATAGGTGGTGCACAGACTGCCGTTGGGCTCCGACGGCGTGCCCACGCAGACCAGTGACACCTCGCTTTCCATGATCGCTTCGCGGACGTCGCGGGTGGCGCGTAACGCGCCGGTCCGCACGACCTCGGCGATGAGCTCGCCGATCCGCTCCTCGACGACCGGGGCCTTGCCGTCGTTGACCAGGTCGACCTTCACCTGGTTCACGTCCACCCCGATGACCTCGTGCCCCATACTCGCCAGGCACGCGGCCGACACACAGCCCACGTAGCCGAGCCCGAAAACGCTGATCCTCATGACCCCTCCCTCCATCCGGACAGGCCCTCCCGGCCTGCGGTCCACGCGCTCGCCGGTCGACGGCTCCCGCGCATCAGTACGCCCCTTGCCCGTAGAGCACCGCACGCAGCGTCTTCCACAAGATCACGGTGTCCAGGGCGAGCGACCAGTCCTCCACGTACCGCAGATCCAGCCGGACCGCCTCCTCCCACGGCAGGTCGCTGCGTCCGCTTATCTGCCACAGACCGGTGAGTCCGGGCTTGACGAGCAGCCGCCGCCGGATGTCCGGGCCGTATTCCGCGGACTCCTCCGGCAGCGGAGGCCGTGGGCCGACGAGCGACATCGATCCGGTCAGCACATTGAAGAGCTGCGGAAGCTCGTCGAGCGAGTAGCGGCGCAACACCGCTCCCACCCGGGTCACCCGGGGATCCCGGCGGAGCTTGAACAGCAGACCGGCGCCCTCGTTGCGGTCGGCCAGCTGGTCGCGTGCCCGGTCGGCCCCGGTGACCATGGTGCGGAACTTGAGAATGGTGAACTCGCGGCCGCCCTTGCCGACCCGGCGCTGGCGGTAGAACGCCCCGCCGCGGCTGTCCATCGACACGAGCAGCCCGACGAGCACCATCAGCGGCGCGAACAGCATCAGCAGGATCGCCGCGCCCATCCGGTCGACGACTTCCTTGACCGCCCGGCTGCCCCCGGTGAAGGTCGGCATGCTGACCCTCAGCAGTGGTATGCCGAGCACCGCGTCGACATGCAGCCGCGGGCCGGCCACCTCCATCAGTACGGGGGCCACGACCATCTCGGCGTCGCTGCCTTCGAGGTTCCACGCCAGCCGTTGCAGCCGGTCGGGTGACCAGTGCGGGTCCGGTGTGACCGCGACGACACGGTAGCCGTCGCGGCGGACATGGTCGGCCACATCCGCGAGCCGGCCGACGACCGGCACTCCGTCCAGGTGGTCACCGTCGAGACCGTGCCCGTCCGTCGTGCACACCGCGTCCACCCGCCAGCCGAGATGCGGGAACTTGCGGGCCCGGCTGATCAGGTCGCGCACGGTGAGCAGGCTCCCGGCGGCGAGCACCGGTCGCAGGCAGCGGCCTTCCTTCCGCTGTTTGTGCAGCCAGAGGCGCAGCAGATACCGCGCTGTCATGGTGACGAGCGCGATCGCCGGGACCGCGACGAAGATCCAGAGCTTGATGTTGCGCGAGGTGAGGGCGATTCCGCCGAGCGCCAGCACGACGGCCGCCGTGAACAGCGAACGTCCGAGCCGGCGGAACTCCTCGGCCCCTTGTCCGAGCACGGCCGGAGCCCATGCCCGGCTCACGGTGAGCGCTGCCAGCACCAGCAGTTCGGTGCTGAAAGCGAGGATTCCCCACTTCTCATGCCAGTTGGCCGCGTCCCGGGCCCCGAAGAAGTTCCCGATCGCCCCCACCACGAAGGCGGTGGCCACGGTGTCGCTGGTGATCACGGTACGTCGGTACCGCTCCTCCCAGTGGATCGCGGGTTGGGTGATGGGCCCGTTCGCCAGACGCCCGCGCGCCGACGGAAACGGGTTGACTAATTCCCCCTGCTGCACAGAACCCCCCAGATCGCCAGCGGTTCGATGTGTTCGCCTCACACTGATCTCCCCGGAAGCCCCCGCCTCCCGGACCGCGCTGTTCCTCCCCCGGGAGGCCTCGCCCCCCACGCGTGACACGCCTGCTGTTTCAGCGCTGTTTGAACGACCCACCTGGCGGCAGCGGACTCGCCTGTCCTGCCAGAATCTCTCCGAAGTGCGCGGGAACCCGTTGAAACCTCGGGTGCTCCCCGCACCCAAGACCCCCCTCGCGGGTCCCGAGAATTGATCACTCCATGCCTGACGCCGGGACGCGAATGCCTGCTGTCCATAGCGCCGGACCTGGAGATCAACATTGTTCTTCTCGTGTCCGAACATCTGAAGCACGGTCAATCTAGACCATCGAAGGCGGCATGGAGAGGTGATGTGTGCAATTCGTGTTCAAGCTTTGGTAGTCACTTCACCGTTCGGTCACCACCCATGGGCACCTCGCCGACGGCCATATGCCCTTTGACCTGTGAATATGAGAGATTCCAGGGCCCCCGGCACAGGTGGGCGCGAGGGCCCCGAACGCGCACAACTCGGCTACGAACAGGCCCCGTTGAGGCCCTCCAGCGTGCCCATCGGGACGCCGGGACACCGTCCCGGACGACCCCGGGCATCACCACGGGAGGGCCACCCGCTCTCGGCAACCGCTTTCCATTGTCCGCGCATTACGGCGCGCCGCGTGTGGCCTGCGGGACGTGTGGGGCGATCACCAATGACGGGAGTGGGCATCAATTCCCCAGCGCGCGGCGGTCCGCTTCTCCGCCCGGCAAAACAAGGGGAGCGGTTTGAACTCCCGAGGCATCTGTTTCTGGACAACGCTCCGCGAATCCGGGAATCCCGCATTAACGCCCCTACAAGGAACGATCCGATATGGGGGGCGGTTTCGAAGGCAGACAACAGGCCATATGGCGAATCGCCTTCGACATGATCACTTCGGTCCGCTCGGAGGGACGCGTATCCGGCGGGGCGACGGGGGCGGGTCGTCCGGCCCGGGGTGACACGAGGGAGGGCGGGGTCACCCCTGGCGGGAGCGGCACCGGCCGGGGCGGCACCGGGCCGAGCGGCACCCCGGCGAGGCGGTCGCGCGGCCGGGCGACACCGGCCGGGCGACCCGAGCCGGCCAGGCGACCCGGGCGGGCGGCGACCGGGGCGGGGCGGGCGCTCCCGCATGGCTCCGGTCGGTCAGGACGGCCCGGGTCAGTCAGGACGGCCCGGTTCTGTCAGGACGGTGCCGGTCAGCCGAGGAAGCTCAGCCGAACCTGTCGGCGCGGGTTGTCCTTGTTGGTGTCCACCAGACAGACCGACTGCCAGGTACCCAACTCCAGTCGGCCCGCGAGCACCGGCAGCGTGGCGTGCGGGGCGACGATCGCCGGGAGGACATGGTCACGGCCGTGCCCCGGGCTGCCGTGCCGGTGCTGCCAGCGCTCGTCCGCCGGGAGCAACTGATGCAGGATGGCCAGCAGATCGTCGTCACTGCCCGAGCCCGTCT
The DNA here is from genome assembly GCF_001905345.1 of Streptomyces uncialis. Classification (GTDB taxonomy): domain Bacteria; phylum Actinomycetota; class Actinomycetes; order Streptomycetales; family Streptomycetaceae; genus Streptomyces; species Streptomyces uncialis. Next base: position 137,198 of record NZ_LFBV01000007.1, on the reverse strand, counting down.
CGATGACGGCCACCCCGGCGGTCGCGTGCGGGACGAACACATTGAGCAGACCGTCACGGCCCGCCGCGACGTCGTTCAGGAAGGACGCGCAGGCGTCGGTGATGTCCGTGACGGATTCGCTGGAGCCGGTGCTGAGGTCGAGGACGCGTGTGGTGAAGGTGTCGGGCATGTTTCCATCCTCGCTCAGCCGCCCCACGCCTCGCATGGGCACCCACCGTCATCCGGCCCGATCCCCGCGTCCGCGCCCGGCGGCGGGGAAGCCTTGACGAACCGATACCGAACACTGATCGGATGCGACGAAACCCCTGGTCAGTGATCTGTGACCGGTCGGCCTCCCGGTCGTGGCGCAGCCATCGGACGCCTTCTCCCCTGGGGCATCCCCGGCGTACCCGTAGGCCGATACACGCGGTCCGCCTTTCGAGACGACGTTGACCCTGCGGCGACGGACTGACTACGTTCTGCCGCATGTCGCGTTCAGTCCTGCTCACCACGCGTGGTCACATCGACCTGCTGCGGGTGGCGTCCGCCGCGTGTCGCAGGGATCGCTGACGCACCCCTGATCCCGGACGCACTCTTGACCCGGTCGTTCCGGCCGATGACCGTACGCGGAAAGTCCGGGCGTAACGCTTCGGGTATCCCGGATCCTCCCTCCTGTTTCTTCCGTCTCGCCGCATGCCCACTCATGATCGTTCGTTCAAGTGTCCGACCTTCCGGGGTCTGATCCTGATCCGACGGGGCCACCGGGACGTCACGGTGTGGACGGCCGCTCGCAGCGGCAAGGTCGGCGCGAATCCGGCGATATCGAGTACGCCCGCCCCGGTCCGCTCGACCGGGCGCCATTGAGTCGTCGCCCAGGGCAGGCAGGCACGGAGGTATCGCCGGACAGGGCGGATACGACTCGGACAGGGCGGACAAGGCCCCGTACGACCGGCATTCGCCTCAGCCGCAGGCCCTCACGGGCACGGCTCCCACCCCCCCTCGTTCGACTCCCCTCCCGGCGTCCTCGCCGGTCTCGTCGTCCGTACGCTCGAAAGGCTGCTGCCATGGCGACCGGTCCCCACCGGGCAGCGATCCCGTCGAAGGTGACGCGGGCCGCCGCGCCTGATCATTCCCCGACCGCCGGAGGGCTCGCCAAGCCTTCCGTCCAGGACAACGCGCCATCCATCACACAGAGTTCCCGAACCGTCACACCTTTCTCGCCGGTCGTGTCGGGCCATCCCGTGGTCCATGTCGAGGGACTGACCCGCCGCTTCGACGGACGGCCGGTGATCGACGGGCTCGATCTCGACGTCCGTCCCGGTGAGGTCGTCGCCCTGCTCGGTCCCAAGGGGTGCGGCAAGTCCACCCTGCTCCGCGTACTCGCCGGTCTCGACCGCGAGATCCAGGGAACCGTCCTCGTCACCCGCGGCAGGGCCGTGTCCCTCGTGACCCCGCGCCCCGGACCGTGGACGAGGATCAGGCGCCGCCTTCGGCCACAGACGTCCCCCGGCCGCCCCTCCCACACGCAGTCCCACCGGATACCCTCCGCGTCGGTACCGTCCGACTGGGCCCGACCGGCGACCCGACCGGAGCGGGCCATCTGCACCTGGACCGAGTTCGTGTCCCCCGCAGCCGCTCAGCGGCATACGCGGCCCGCGGGGGCGCAGCGCCGTGAACCCGAACTCCTGTTGCTGGACGAGCCCTTCGCCGCCCGCAACGCACCGACCGGCGCCGCACGGCACCACATCGGCGAGCAGTGGCGACGGCACGGCCACGCGGTTCTCCTCGCCACACGCGACGTGGACGAAGCGGTGCTCCTGGCCGACCGGGTGCTCGTGATGTCGGCCGGGGTCATCGCGCACGAGACCGGGATCGGCCCCGGACGCCCCCACGACACCTCCGACCCCCGATTCGCCGTCCTGCGGGCGCGTCTTCGCGAGCAACTGGACGAGGGCACGGGTGCTCCCGGCCGTCGCCGAGGTCCGTCACCGGCCGTCGTCCCTCCGCACCACTCCCGGGAGTTCCCAGCATGACCGTGCATCTCCACTGGTTCCTGCCGACCGGGGGCGACGGCCGCACCCTGGTGGACCGCCACGTCTACGCCGACGGCGGGGTCAACCACTCCCGTACCGGCCCCGCGAGTGGTGTCCGGGCACCCGATATCGCGTATCTGACGCAGATCGCGAAGGCCGCGGAGCAGGTCGGTTTCGAGGGAGCGCTGACGCCCACGGGAACGTGGTGCGAGGACTCCTGGCTGACCACGGTGGCCCTGTCCCAGCACACCGAACGGCTGAAGTTCCTCGTCGCGTTCCGTCCCGGTGTCGTGTCCCCGGTGCTCGCCGCGCAGATGGCGGCCACCTATCAGCGCATCACCCGCGGACGGCTGCTGCTGAACGTCGTCACGGGTGGCGACGGAGCCGAACAGCGCCGTTACGGTGATCATCTGGACCACGATCGCCGCTATGCCCGAACCGACGAGTTCCTGACGGTCGTCCGCGGGGTATGGCGCGGCGAACCGTACGACTTCCGCGGTGACCACTACCACGTGGAGGGCGGGCTGACCGCCTTGCCGCCCGATCCGCTGCCCGAGATCTTCTTCGGCGGATCGTCGGCCGCGGCCGGACCGGTCGCGGCCCGGCACGCGGATGTGTATCTGACCTGGGGCGAGCCGCCTCAGCAGGTCAAGGAGAAGATCGAGTGGATCCGGGGGCTCGCCGAGCGGGAAGGGCGGACGGTCCGGTTCGGTATCCGTCTGCACACGATCTCGCGTGATTCGTCCGCCGAGGCCTGGGCCACCGCCCGGCGGTTGCTCGACGAGCTCGACGCCGGGACGGTCGCCACGGCTCAGGAAGCCCTGGGCCGCAGTGAGTCGGTCGGCCAGCAGCGCATGCTGGCGCTGCACGGCGGAACGCGGGAGGGCCTGGAGATCGCGCCCAACCTGTGGGCGGGCGTGGGTCTCGTACGCGGCGGGGCGGGCACGGCGCTGGTCGGCAGCCATACGGAGGTCGCCGACCGGATCGAGGAGTATCACGCGCTGGGTGTCGAACACTTCGTGTTCTCCGGCTATCCGCATCTGGAAGAGGCGTACTGGTTCGGCGAGGGCGTGATCCCGGTGCTGGCGGGGCGGGGACTGCTGCCGCCTGCGGCAGCGGCCGGGGCGTAGGCGGCGCCGGGGGCGCAAGCGGAGTCAGGGGTCCCGGCAGCGTGAGCGGCGCCTCGGCGCCAGGGCATGAGGGCGTCAGGGCGTCAGGGCGTCAGGGCGTCAGGGGTGGGTACCGCGGGCGTCGCCGACCGGGTCGCGTCATCCCCGGCCCCGAACCTGAGCCGGGGCCGGGGCCAGGGCCCGAACCTGGGCCGGGACCAGGGTGACGGGTCGGTCGGTCGGGGGCCGCACCAGGACGCCGGGGCCGAGGCCGGGAAGATCCAGCACACCCCCCAGGTTAGTAGAAGCGTGAACGAATTCGGGGATCTCAGTGGTGGCGGCCCGTCCGCCGACGGGCTCATGGACGTCGTGGTGATCGGCGCCGGGCAGGCGGGCCTGTCCAGCGCCTACCATCTGCGCCGCACGGGCTTGGAGCCGGAGCGGGATTTCGTGGTCCTCGATCATTCCCCGCGCCCGGGCGGCGCCTGGCAGTTCCGCTGGCCCAGCCTGACGTACGGCAAGGTGCACGGCATGCACGCGCTGCCCGGTATGGAACTGACCGGCGCCGACCCCGCGCGGCCTTCCTCGGAGGTCATCGGGGAGTACTTCGCCTCCTACGAGAGCACCTTCGATCTCCGGGTCCGGCGTCCGGTCGATGTACGGACGGTCCGGGACGGCGATGACGGCCGACTGCTCGTCGAGACCTCGGCGGGTACCTGGGCGACCAGGGCACTGATCAACGCGACCGGGACCTGGGACCGGCCCTTCTGGCCGCGCTACCCGGGGCAGGAGGAATTCCGCGGGCAGCAGTTGCACACGGCGCGCTACCAGGGGCCGGAGCAGTTCGCCGGGCTGCGCGTGCTCGTGGTGGGCGGCGGGGCGTCCGGCACCCAGCATCTGATGGAGATCGCGCCGTACGCCGCCGCCACGTACTGGGTGACCCGGCGGCCCCCGGTGTTCGTCGAGGGCCCTTTCGACGAGGGTGCGGGGCGATCGGCGGTGGCCCTGGTGGAGGAGCGGGTCCGGGCGGGTCTGCCTCCCCGGAGCGTGGTGTCCGTGACGGGGCTGCCGCTCACCGACGCGGTGCGGCAGGCCCGCGCCGACGGGGTTCTCGACCGGCTGCCGATGTTCGACCGGATCACCCCGGACGGAGCGGTCTGGGAGGACGGACGGAGCGTCGAGGCCGATGTCATCCTGTGGGCGACAGGCTTTCGTCCGGTCATCGACCATCTCGCGCCGCTGAAGTTGCGGGAGCCCGGCGGCGGCATCCGTATCGACGGGACCCGGGCCATCGCCGACCCCCGGGTGCATATGGTCGGCTACGGGCCCTCGGCCAGCACGATCGGAGCGAACCGCGCGGGCCGTGCGGCCGTCCGGGACATCAGACGGCTGCTGTCCGGTGAACTCGTCCCGGTGTGATCCACGAAGAACGGGCGGCGGAGCACGGAGGGCGGCACCACCGGACCTGGGCAAGCGGGGCCGTGGGGATTCGGGCCCTCGCACGCCGGAGTCGATGACCCTCCGGGCCGGAGCGAATCAGGCCCGAGTGGATCAGGCCGGGCGGCGCGGAGCGCGTGAGCGGGTGCCGGGCCGACGCCGGACCGGCCACACCGGCCCGACCGCACGCGATCACCCGGCGGGCGAACCGCTGGGCGTCGGTGAACCGGAGCGGTTGTTCTGGTTGAACTCGTCGACATTGCGTTGATGCTCTTCGTACTGCGCGGTGAACCGGGTGTCGCCCGGCTTCACGGTCACGAAGTACAGCCACTCCCCCGCTGTCGGACGCGTCGCCGCGCGCATGGCGTCGTCACCGGGCCCGGCGATCGGAGTGGGCGGCAGGCCCATCCGGGAGTATGTGTTGTAGGGGCTGTCCAGCTGTGTGTCGCTCTGACTGGTGTTCAGCGTGCTGCGGTTCAGCGCGTAGTTGATCGTGGAGTCCATCTGCAACGGCATGCCCTGGGCGAGGCGGTTGTGGATGACGCGGGCCACCTTGCCCATGTCGGCCTTGTTGTCGGCCTCGGCCTGGACGATGCTCGCGATCGTGACGGTCTGGTACAGGTTCCGGGTGTCCGCGTTGGCACCCGCCGCGACCGGCGCGGTGGCGAACCGCTTGTTCGCCGTGTTCACCATGAACGACAGCACGGATGCGGGCGTCGACTTGTCGGTGATCGGATACGTCGCCGGGAACAGATATCCCTCGGGGTTGCCCTGTGCGTCGGCGGGCAGCTTGAGCCGCGCCTTGGGCACGGACTTCTTGGTCGTCCCGGCGGGCAGGGCGAGCGCCTTGTCGACGGCCGAGTAGACCTGGCCGGCGCGCCAGCCCTCGGGGACGGTCAAGGACGCGGGCTCCTCGGGCTTCTCGTCCGAGAACATCAGCGGTACGGCGACGGCCGCGCCCACGACGACCGCGCCGGTCGTGACGAGGGCGATCCGGCCCCGGCGCGTCAGCCTGATCGGGCTCCGACCCGGAGTCTTGGTCTGCATGAGGGCACGCTAACCCGACATCTACGGTAATCCTGGCATATCTTCATCTTGTCGGCTCCAATACGGCGTCCCGGTGCACCAGGGCGGCGTAACGCCCGTCCCGTTCGAGCAGTTCGTCGTGCGTGCCCAGCTCGGCCACCCGACCCGCTTCCAGGACAAGGATCTGATCGGCGTCGCGGACGGTGGAGAGCCGGTGGGCGATGGTGATGGTGGTGCGATCGGCGGACAGCGCGTCGAGCGCTTGCTGCACCGCCCCCTCGGTCCGGGTGTCGAGGGCGCTGGTCGCCTCGTCCAGGACCAGCACCGGAGGGTCGCGCAGGATGGTGCGCGCGATGGCGAGCCGCTGCTTCTCCCCTCCGGAGAACCGGTACCCGCGCTCCCCGACGACGGTGTCGTAGCCGTCGGGCAGGGCCGCGATGTGCTCGTGGATCTGCGCCGCGCGGGTGGCGGCCACGAGCTCGGCGTCCGTGGCGTCCGGCTTGGCGAACCGCAGATTCTCCGCGACCGACGCGTGGAACAGATAGGTCTCCTGGGAGACCACGCCGACGGCCCGCGCGAGGGTGTCGAAGGCGAGTTCCCGTACATCGACACCGTCGATGGTGACGCGGCCGCCCGTCACGTCGTACAGCCGAGGCACCAGGTGACCGAGTGTGGACTTCCCCGCTCCGGTCGCACCGACGACGGCGAGGCTCCCCCCGGCGGGAACCCTGATGTCGATGCCGTCGAGCACGGCGCCGCTCGGGTCGTCGTACAGGAACTCCACCCCCTCGAAGGCCACCTCGCCCTTGACCCGGTCCAGGCGCACGGGGTCGGCCGCCTCGGTGATGTCGGCGGGCAGGTCGAGGTACTCGAAGATCCGCTGGAACAGGGCGAGCGAGGTCTGGATGTCGACCCCCGTCGACAGCAGACCGACGGTCGGCCGGAACAGCCCCTGCTGGAGCGAGACGAAGGCGACGAGCGTGCCGATGGAGACCGCGGGACCGCCGCCCGCGGCGGCCATGCCCGCCGTCCAGTACAGGACCGCGGGCATGGCGGACATGACCATGGTGATGACGGACATCCGCCAGCGGCCCGCCATGTTGGACCGCACCTCAAGATCGACGAGCCCTTCGGACTCCCGGGCGAAGCTCTTGGTGAGGGAGTCGGTGCGGCCCATGGTGCGGCCCAGGAGGATGCCGCTGACGGACAGGGACTCGGTGACGGTGGCGGCCATCACGGCCATCTGCTTCTGCCGCTGGGTGGCGATCCGTTTGCGCTCACGCCCGACCCGGCGGCTGATCCAGACGAAGACGGGCAGCAGGAGCAGGGAGACCACGGTGAGCCGCCAGTCCAGCGCGAGCATGGCGACGAAGGTGGCGATGACGCTGGTCAGATTGGACACGAGGGACGTCGCCGTCGAGGTGACGGTCGCCTGCATCCCTCCGATGTCGTTGGCGATCCGGGACTGGACCTCGCCGGTCCGGGTGCGGGTGAAGAACGCCAGGGACATGCCCTGGAGGCGCGCGTACACGGCTGTGCGCAGATCGTGCATCACCCGCTGACCGACGGTGGTGGAGATCAGGGTCTGGAGCACTCCGAAGGCGCTGACCACGACAGCGCTGAGGATCATGCCGAGCGCGAGCAGGGTCAGCAGCCCCGTGCGCCCCTGGGGGATCGCGGTGTCGAGAGCGGCCTTCAGCAGGAACGGGGTGACCACCGACACCAGGGAGGCCGCGCACACCAGCAGCCCGACGACCGCGAGCTTGCCGCTGTAGGGGCGGAAGAGCCGGACGATACGGCGCAGCTGGCGCGGCTGTCCGGGGTCAGGGCCGGGCGGCGTCCTGGGGATCGTGTCGGCGGGCATGAGCCTCCTACGGGAGCGGACTTCGAGGCGGGTCGGACGGTGCTCGACGGGTGGTCGTCGACGGTCAGGCGCGGTACGCGCCGCACCCGAGCGGTCACCACAGCGGACCCGCTCAGGCGAGCATAGTTCATAGTTACCTACACTCACAATGAATTATGCCCTGGTATTGTTCCCGATATGAACACCCCGGACGCCGACGGCATCCTCGCCGAGCAGTTGCTGCGGCTGACCCGTCGCGTACACCGCATCCAGAAGCGGCACATGGAGGCCAACGGGGTCGGGATCACTCCCGCGCAGTCGCGCCTGCTGAGGACCCTGGCGCTGTACGCCTCACCGCCCCGGATGGCCGATCTCGCCGAGCGCCTGGAGGTCGTGCCCCGGGCCGTGACGACCCTGGTCGACGGGCTGGAGGCGGGCGGCCGGGTCCGCCGGGCGCCCGACCCGACGAACCGGCGGGTGATCCGTATCGAGATGACCGACGCCGGATGGCGGACCCTGGAGGAGCTGCGCCGCGCCCGCCGCTCCGCGGCCGACGACATCCTCGCCCCGCTCGGCCCCGAGCAGCGCGAGACCCTCGGCGGGCTGCTCTCGACACTGGTCGACGGCATGGACGCCACCAGGCCGACCGCCCGGGACGAGTACGCCCGGCCCCCCGAGGACGCCGGGTCCCCCAGCAGTACACCCGCTCCCGCCGAGCATCCGGAGGGCTGCGCCTGACCGCACGGCGCCCGCCTGACCGTCTCCCCCCATCCCATGCCCAGCCCCTCCCAGCCACCTGCGGGGCCCGCTCCGAGGCGTCCGGAGCACGGCCCGACCACCCGGGCGGCAAGGCCAAGGCATGGATCGGCACGAGGCCGGGCAGGGGTGCGCGGCGGGCCGGGCAAGGGTGCGCGCGGGGTCCGAGTGCGGAGGGCGAGGGTCTGAAGCGATCACGGACGGGCCGCGGCGATCATGAAGACGGCCCCGGTGCGCGACGCCCCGTAGCCGTGTGTTCGAGTGGGCACAAGCGAGCACAAGGAACGAGGAGGAACAATGCCCCTGTTGGAGCCTGATCCGGACATCCTTCGCCCCACGTCACGCCCCGCGGCCCCGGCACCGGACCGGGTACGGGACGATCGCTCCCCGGGCACTCCGGAGCCGCTGCGCGGTGACCTCGTGGCCCTGCTCGGCGAGGACAAGGTCCTGACAGGGGTCTCCGACCTGGTCCGCTACGCGTCGGACGCCAGCCCCTACCGCTTCATGCCGCAGGTCGTGGTCGTCGCCGAGGATCTCGACGACATCTCCGCCGTGCTGTCGTACGCGCGCGGCAAGGGCCGTGAGGTCGTGTTCCGGGCGGCGGGCACCTCGCTGAACGGTCAGGCCCAGGGCGAGGACATCCTCGTCGACGTCCGTCAGCACTGGGCGGGCGTGCAGGTGCTGGACGAGGGCGCGCGGGTCCGGGTCGGCCCCGGGACGACGGTCGTCCGCGTCAACGCGGCCCTCGCCCGCCACGGAAGAGTGCTCGGCCCCGACCCGGCGAGCGCGATCGCCTGCACCGTCGGGGGCGTCGTCGCCAACAACGCGTCCGGAATGACCGCGGGCACCACCCGCAACTCCTACCGCACGGTCGCCTCCCTCACCTTCGTCCTGCCGTCCGGCACCGTGGTCGACACCGCCGACCCCGGGGCCGACGCCGCGCTCGCCCACGCGGAACCCGCCCTGTGCGAGGGGCTGCTGGCCCTCAAGGCGGAGATCGAGGCCGACCCGGAGCTGGTCGCCCGGATCAGGGCGAAGTACGAGATCAAGAACACCAACGGCTACCGTCTCGACGCGTTCCTCGACGGAGCGACCCCCGTGCAGATCATGAGGGGCCTCATGGTGGGTTCCGAGGGCACGTTCGGATTCATCTCCGACATCGTCTTCGACACCCTCCCCCTGGACCGGCGGATCACCACCGCCCTGCTCTTCTTCCCCTCCCTCACCGCGGCGGCCGCGGCCGTGCCGGTGTTCAACGCGGCCGGAGCCCTCGCCGTGGAGCTGATGGACGGCAACACGCTCCGGGCCTCGGTCAGTGTGCAGGGGGTCCCGTCGGACTGGGCCGACCTGCCGCGGTCGACGGCCGCGCTGCTGGTGGAGTTCCGCGCCGCGGACCTCGCGGGACAGGAAGCGTACGAGGAGGCCGCACAGGCCTCCATGTCGCGGCTGGACCTCGTCGCACCGGTTGCCTCGGTGACCAACGCCTTCACCCGGGACACGAGGACGATCAGCGGCTACTGGAAGGCCCGCAAGGCGTTCGTCACCGCCGTCGGCGGCTCACGGCCCTCCGGCACGACGCTGATCACTGAGGACTTCGCCGTTCCGCCGTCGCGGCTCGCGGACGCGTGCGAGGCGCTGATCGAGCTCCAGACCCGGCACGGCTTCGACGCCGCGGTCGCCGGCCACGCGGCCCACGGCAATCTCCACTTCCTGCTCGCCTTCGACGCGGGCAGACCCGAGGACGTCGACCGGTACGCCGCGTTCATGGACGAGTTCTGCCGACTGACGGTCGAACGCTTCGACGGCTCGCTCAAGGCCGAGCACGCCACCGGACGCAATATCGCGCCCTTCCTGGAGCTGGAGTGGGGCCCCACCGCGACGGCACTGATGTGGCGGATCAAGGAACTCATCGACCCGGACGGTGTCCTCGCCCCCCGTATCGTCCTGGACCGGGACCCCCGGGCCCACCTGCGGGGCCTCAAGACGATCCCCCGGATCGAACTGATCGCCGATCCGTGCATCGAGTGCGGCTTCTGCGAACCCACCTGTCCCAGCCAGGACGTCACCACCACACCCCGTCAGCGGATCGTGCTGCGGCGCGAGATGATGCGACAGCCCGCCGGTTCCGACGTCGAGGAAGAGCTGCTCGACGCCTACGGCTACGACGCCGTCGACACCTGCGCCGGTGACTCGACGTGCAAGCTGGCCTGCCCGGTGGGCATCGACACCGGGGCGATGATGAAGGACTTCCGGCACGCCCGGCACTCCCCGCGCGAGGAGCGGGTCGCCGCCTTCACCGCCAAGAACTTCAAAGCCGTCGAGGCGTCGGCCCGACTCGCCGTGGCCGCCGCGGACCGCGTCAGCGACCGGCTGCTGACAGCTGTCACCCGCACGGCACGCAAGGCGGTACGACCCGACCTCGTACCGGAGTGGCTGCCCGTAGTGCCCGGCGCGGCACCGCGCGGACTGCCCCGCACCGCGCGCGCGGACGCCACCGCCGTCTACTACCCGGCCTGCGTCAACCGCATCTTCGGCGGCCCCGAGGGCCGGGAGGGGCCGTCGCTGCCGGAGGCCGTGGTGGCGGTGTCCGCCCGCGCCGGGAAGCCGGTATGGATCCCTGACGATGTGTCCGGGACGTGCTGCGCCACCATCTGGCACTCCAAGGGCTACGACTCCGGGAACGCGGTCATGGCCAACAGGATCGTGGAGGCGGCCTGGGCCTGGACGAACGGCGGCAGGCTCCCGCTGGTGGTGGACGCGTCCTCCTGCACGCTCGGCATCGCCCACGAGGTCGTCCCCTATCTCACCCCGGAGAACAAGCGGCTGCACCAGGAACTGACCGTCGTCGACTCCATCGTCTGGGCGGCCGAGGAACTTCTGCCGGGGCTCACCGTCCACCGGACCATCGACTCCGCGGTGCTGCATCCCACCTGCTCCATGCGTCACCTCGGTGACGAGGAGCAGCTCCGCGCGGTCGCGGAGGTGTGCGCCGACGAGGTGGTGGTGCCGGACGACGCCGGGTGCTGCGCCTTCGCGGGCGACCGCGGGATGCTGCACAAGGAGCTCACGGAGTCCGCGACCCGCAAGGAGGCCGCGGCCGTGACCTCCCGTCACTTCGACGCCCATCTGTCGGCGAACCGGATGTGCGAGGTCGGCATGGACCATGCGACGGGCCGCAGCTACTACTCGGTCCTGCTGGAGCTGGAGCGCGCCACACGTCCGGAAGGTTCGTGAGCGGTCTCTCGTTCCGTACAGCCGGGGGCGGTGCGCGTCTGCGGCCGCCTCCGGAACGGAAGGGCGAAGCGGCCAGGGGAACCGCGGCTATGTCCGCAGTCGCGCCTTGTCCCCCATCACCACGACAGGTCGCAGTTCGGGGTCGAGGGTGCGCAGCAGATACTCCATCCCGGACCGCGACAGGCTCACACATCCCGATGTGCCGCCGCCGTGGTCCAGGTGGAACCAGATGCTCCCGCCCTTCGACCCGCCCTGCGGCCGTACCGGATCGTTCGGCGGGACACCCCTGACCCGGTTGTAGTCGATGGCTATGACGTAGTCGAAGTCGTTCCAGTAGCGCTCGGCCCAGTGGCGGGGCGCCTGGAACGCCGCCGACCGCGTGTACGGCAGTTTCGCCCCGGGGTCGGGCAGCACTCCGCCCGCGTCGGACAGCGAGAAGACCCCCACCGGGCTGCGCTTGTCGTCCTCCCGGTGATCGGGGGTCCAGCCCTTCCGTCCGTTGTGCGCGGGCCAGCTCCTTGCCTTGCGCCAGCCGGTCCCGTCCTTGGTGTACAGCACGACCGTCGCGTCGGCGGAATCGGCGTGGTCCCCGTACACCGCGACGACCTGGCGGGCGGCGGACGGAATACGCCGGTGGGTCCGGTCACCGACGCCGGGGACACGGTCGAATCTGCTGGGACGGGCCCCGGGCCGGGCCGAGGGGGAACTCGTGGCGCCGTCGGTGACCGTCCGTCTCCCGTCGGGGCGGGCCTCGACGCCCGTGGATCCGCAGGCGGCCAGGGGAACGAGCAGCGCGGCGCAGGTCGCCGCGGCGACCGCGGCGCGTGTCAGGGCGGCGACAGGCATGCGCCCCATGCTCGCATCGGCCGAACAGCGCGATGACCGTGCGACGGACCGCCGTACGCATTCAGGCGCGATCTTTGCCGTGATCCGGAAAATCGTTTGCCTGACGGGCGCTGAAAGGTGAGGCTTTCACGGTTTGCACCCACCGGCAGCCGCATCCGGTGTCCGTGCCCTCGCCCACGTCTTCAGCCATGTCCTACCCCTTTGCCCGCAGGTGAGCGCCCCATATGCCCGCGGGTGAGCGCCGACCCATGTCCTGATCCTGTCCTCGATCACCGTGCGGGACGTCGTCCCCGATGGCGTCCGCTCCCTACGTACCCCCACTCTGTACGCCGACGGCTTCACCGCCACGCGTCTCTCCCCGACACCCCCGACCGCCATCCAAGTCCTGGGACACCATGCGCATCCAAGACCTCCCGTACGCCGACCCTGGTGTGCCCGACACCCGCTCGGGCCCGCGGTTCCTGTTCTGGCTCGGTCGCAATCAACTGGGCGGACAGCTCAAGGCCCTCCTATGGGGGCTCGTCCACTTCATGGCCATCGCCGGCCTGCCGTTCGCGGTGGGCTATGCCGTACAGGCCGTCGTCGACCGGTCGGGTACCCGGCTCGCCCTCGCGGGCGGACTGCTCGGGCTGCTCGGACTCTGTGTCGCTCTCGGCGACACCATGGTGCACCGTGCCGCGGTCACCAACTGGATCACCGTCGCGGCCCGTGTCCAGCAGCTCCTGGCGCGCAAGACCGCCCTCCTCGGCGCCGCCCTGACCCGACGGGTGGCGGCCGGAGAAGTCGTCGCGGTCTCCACCGGTGACGTCGAGAAGATCGGGTGGTTCGTCGAGACGCTGTCCCGCTTCGCCGCCGCCGTGCTCACCATCGTCCTCGTCTGCGTCGGTCTCGTCGTGTACGAACCCGCCCTCGGGATCATCGTCGCGATCGGCGTTCCGGTGCTGGCGCTGTCCGTGCTGCCGATGCTGCCGGCCGCCACCCGCCGGGCGGACATCCAGCGGGAGAAGGCGGGATACGCCACAGAACTCGCGTCCGACACGGTCGCCGGGCTCCGTGTCCTGCGCGGCATCGGCGGCGAGGAACTCTTCCTCGGCCGGTATCGCGGGGCCTCCCAGGAGGTCCGCAAGGCCGCCGTTCGCAGCGCCAGGATGTGGGCGCTGATCTCGGCGATCCAGGTGCTGCTCCCGGGCGTTCTGCTGATCGTCGTCGTATGGCGTGGCGTGCAGCTCGCGCAGGACGGCCTGATCTCGGTGGGCGCGCTCGTCACGGTGTACAGCGCGGTCACCCTGCTGAGTTTCCCGATCCGGCACGTGGAGGAGATCGCCATGGCCTACTCCTTCTCGCGTCCTTCGGCGACCCGCGCCGCGCGGGTGCTGGCGCTGGAGCGGGCGGTGGACGAGCGCGGCCGCAGCGGCCCGCCGTCCGGCTCCGGCTCCGGCTCCGGCTCCGGCTCCGGCTCCGGCTCCGGCTCCGGCAAGACGGTCGGTGCTGTGGCCGATGGTCCGCTGACGGACACCGGGCTGCCGTCCGGCGACCTGTACGACCCGGCGACGGGGCTGCTCGCACCGACCGGGCTGCTCACCGCGGTGGTCTGCGGCGATCCCGACATCGCGGGCCGACTGGCCGAAAGGCTCGGCGGCCACGCGTCCCTGGACGGCCCTCTGCCCCCGTCCGTACTGCTCGGCGGCACCGCCCTCGACGAGCTGCCGCTCGGCGATGCCCGCACCGCGGTCCTCGTCCAGGACAAGGACCCGGTGCTGCTCTCGGGCACCCTGCGTGAACTGCTCGACATCCCCGCGTCGGGCGGGGTGTCGGCGGAGCGGGCCCTGGACGCGGCGCAGTGCGGTGACGTCCTGGACGCGCTCTCCCAGAGCTCGGCCGACGCCACCGACCCGTTCGACGCCCGGATCACGGAACGCGGCCGTTCGCTTTCGGGCGGCCAGCGCCAGCGGCTGGCGCTCGCGCGTTCGCTGGTGACGGACCCCGAGGTCCTGGTGCTCGACGAACCCACATCAGCCGTGGACTCGCACACCGAGGACCGGATCGCGGAGGGTGTCCGCACCCTGCGCGACGGACGGACGACCGTGGTGCTCACCTCGTCACCACTGCTGCTGGACCGCGCCGACCGTGTGGTCCTGATCCACGACGGCGAGGTCATGGCGATCGGTACCCACCGGGAACTGCTCGGGAACGATCCCCGGTACCGCGCCATCGTCACCCGTGAAACCGAGGAAGCCTCGCCGTCCCCGGAACACACCGCCCGGCCGACCGTCTCCGCCTCCCCCTCCGACCAGACATCCGCAGAGACCGGGGGACCGCACGACCTGGACGCACCGTACGCACGCGAAGCACTGGCAGAGATCGAGGAGAAGGCATGATCGGCCTGGCGCCCCCGGCGTACGACCCGGCGGCTCCGACGACGGCGAACACCCTGCCGGTCGGCGCGCCCGCCACCGTACGCGCCTACATCAAGGAACTCTTCCGACGCCACCGCACGGCCTTCCTCGCGCTCGTCACCGTGAACGCCGTCGCGGTGATCGCCTCCATGGTGGGCCCCTATCTGCTGGGCGCTCTGGTGGAACGGGTGTCCGAGGGCGGCGACGCACTCGGTGAGCTGCGGATCGGCCCGACGGTCGTGGCCTTCGCGGTCGCGCTCGTGGTGCAGGCCGCTTTCATCCAGCAGGTGCGGCTGCGGGGCGCGGTGCTCGGTGAGCAGATGCTCGCGGATCTGCGCGAGGACTTCCTCGTACGGTCGGTACGGCTGCCCCCGGGTGTGCTGGAACGCGCCGGTACCGGCGATCTGCTCTCCCGGATCACCACCGACATCGACCGGCTGTCCAACGCGATGCGTGAGGCCGTGCCTCAGCTGGCGATCGGTGTGGTGTGGGTGGTGCTGCTGCTCGGCGGGCTCACCGTCACCGCCCCCGAACTGGCACCTGCCGTAGTCGTAGCGGTGCCGCTGCTGGTCGTCGGCTGCCGCTGGTACTTCAAGCGCGCCCCGGCCGCCTACCGGTCGGAGGCCGCCGGATACGCCGCGGTCGCGGCTGCCCTCGCCGAGACCATCGACGCCGGCCGGACGGTCGAGGCACACCGGCTGGGTGAGCGCCGGGTGGCGCTGTCCGACCTCCGGATCACCCAATGGACCGCTTTCGAGCGCTACACACTGTGGCTGCGGTCCGTCCTGTTCCCCATCGTCAATCTGACGCACATCACCGTGCTGGGCTCCGTACTGATGGTGGGCGGTGTGTTCGTCCTCCAGGGCTGGATCACTGTGGGCCAGCTGACCACCGGGGCGCTTCTGGCCCAGATGCTCGTGGACCCGGTCGGGCTGATCCTGCGTTGGTACGACGAGCTCCAGGTCGCCCAGGTGTCGCTCGCCCGGCTCGTGGGGGTGCGGGACATCGAGCCCGAGGAGGGTGACGACTCGGTGTCGCCCGAGGGCCGCGCGGTGCACGCCGACGCGGTGCGGTTCGGCTACCGCGCGGGGGTCGACGTCCTGCGCGACGTGTCGCTGAGGGTCGAACCCGGTACCCGGCTCGCCCTGGTCGGCCCGTCCGGCGCCGGCAAGTCGACGCTGGGCCGGCTGCTCGCCGGGATCTACGCCCCAGGTGGTGGCGCCATCACCCTCGGTGGGGCCGAGCTGTCGCGGATGCCCGCGGAGCGGGTGCGCTCCCATGTGGCGCTCGTCAACCAGGAGCATCATGTGTTCGTGGGCTCGCTCCGTGACAATCTCCGGCTGGCACGTTCCACCGCTGAGGACCCCGAGCTGTGGGCCGCTCTCGAAGCGGTGGACGCCGAGGTATGGGCGCGTGCGCTGGACGCGGGGCTGGACACCGACGTCGGTTCGGGCGGTCTGGGTCTGACCCCGGCGCAGGCCCAGCAGATCGCGCTGGCCCGACTGGTGCTGGCCGATCCGCACACGCTGGTCCTGGACGAGGCGACCTCCCTCCTCGACCCTCGTGCCGCACGGCATCTGGAGCGGTCGCTCGCCCGGGTGCTCGACGGCCGGACGGTGGTCGCGATCGCGCACCGACTGCACACCGCCCACGACGCCGAGGTCATCGCCGTGGTCGAGCAGGGCCGCATCACCGAGCTGGGCAGCCATGACGAGTTGGTCGCGGCGGACGGCGCGTACGCGGCGCTGTGGCGGTCCTGGCACGGCTAGGACCTGACCGTCTCCGTGGTCCGGGCGGCACCCGGACCACGGATCGTCGTGGCTCCGACGACGGTCGGCACCCTGGGCACCGACCGCCCGCAGGACCCGGGACCCCGGCACCCGAAGCCGTTCGGAACAGGGTGCCGACGCAGGTGGTGGCGCGGACGCCGATGCCAGCGACGGTGGCAGTGGCAGTGGCAGTGGCAGTGGCGGTGGCGGTGGCGGTGGCGGTGGCGTCAGATGACGTTCAGCGCGGCGGCCCCGCCGACACCGCCGAGCAGCATGAAGGCGGGCATCAGTACCTTCAGCTCGACCCAGCTCCCCGCGCGGAACCGCATCATCTTCGGCGGGCCCAGCGGGTACCAGCGCTTCTTCCCTATCGGGATGGGCCACAGGATCGGGCAACCGGAGATCGTGAGCGCGTCGCCGATGTCGTGGACCAGTGCGCCCAGCACGATCGGCAGGCCGAGCCAGAGGTACTCCTGCCCTGGTTCGGTGAACAGCCAGCCCGAGCCGTTGCCCGGCTGATCCAGCACACCGGCGAGAATCCAGGCGCACGCCGCCGCCAGCAGCCAGACGAGGACATCGCTGCTCTGTCCCCTGGTGGCCCGCCACAGCAGGCCCTCGATCGCCAGCACCAGATGGACGAACAGCAGACCGAGCACCGCCCAGCGACCGCCCGTGACCGCGAGCACGGACGCGCCGCCGCCGATGAGGACGGCCCAGAGCCAGGTGTGCGTCAGGGTGCGGTGTCCGCCGGAGCGCCGGGGGTCGCCCGGCTTCCTGGTGCCCTTGTAGACGGCGTACGAGAGCTTGTCGACGATCTCGCACAAGCCCCTGGAGACCGGCCCGAAGGCGCGGGATATCGTCGCGGCCTTGTGGTCGAGGTCGGGTGCGAGCGCGGCGCCGGCGCATATCAGCGCCCCGGTCAGCAGCACGGGCCACGGCATGGTGTGACCGGCCGCTGCCGCCGCGGCCCCCACCCCCAGCCAGGCTGCCGCTCCTGACAGTGAGTGTGCCGGTCCCATCATGGTGGTGCCCCGCCCCATTTCCCTTGTCCGGCCCGTCCACGGCCCGGGCGATGCCGTCATGCCTGGTGGTGGACGTCCGTGTGTGCTGACGCTGTGTCGGCGCATCAGCGTAACGTTCTCGATCTTCGTACGGTCGCCCGATTCCCTGATCGGAGCCGAAGCCAGGCAAGATAAGACAGTGACCCTTATCGATCAGCTTCCGCAGTCCGCCGACCCCGACGCTCTTTACGAGGCCTTCGGGTCGTGGGCCGAGGGACGTGGCCTCACCCTGTACCCGCACCAGGAGGAGGCGCTGATCGAGGTCGTCTCGGGGGCGAACGTCATCGTCTCCACACCCACCGGCTCGGGAAAGAGCATGATCGCGGCGGGCGCCCACTTCGCGGCCCTGGCACGCGACGAGGTCACCTTCTACACGGCACCGATCAAGGCTCTCGTCTCGGAGAAGTTCTTCGAGCTGTGCAAGATGTTCGGCACGGAGAACGTGGGCATGCTGACGGGTGACGCCTCCGTGAACTCGGACGCGCCCATCATCTGCTGCACCGCCGAGGTCCTCGCGTCGATCGCGCTGCGTGACGGCAGGAACGCCGATGTCGGCCAGGTCGTCATGGACGAGTTCCATTTCTACGCCGAGGGCGACCGGGGCTGGGCCTGGCAGATCCCGCTGCTGGAACTGCCGCAGGCGCAGTTCGTCCTCATGTCGGCGACGCTCGGCGACATGGCGATGTTCGAGAAGGACCTGACCCGTCGTACGGGCAGGCCGACAGCGGTCGTCCGGTCGGCGACCCGCCCGGTGCCGCTGTCCTACGAGTACCGTCTGACGCCGATGACGGACACCCTCACCGAACTCCTGGAGACCAAGCAGGCACCCGTCTACATCGTGCACTTCACCCAGGCCCAGGCGGTGGAACGGGCCCAGGCGCTGATGAGCATCAACATGTGCACGCGGCAGGAGAAGGACCGGATCGCCGAGCTGATCGGCAACTTCCGCTTCACCACGAAGTTCGGCCGCAATCTGTCGCGCTACGTACGCCACGGCATCGGGGTGCACCACGCGGGCATGCTGCCGAAGTACCGGCGGCTGGTGGAGAAGCTCGCCCAGGCGGGACTCCTGAAGGTCATCTGTGGGACGGACACACTGGGTGTCGGTGTCAATGTGCCCATCCGGACCGTACTGTTCACGGCGCTCAGCAAGTACGACGGCAACCGGGTGCGGACCCTGCGGGCGCGGGAGTTCCACCAGATCGCCGGACGGGCGGGGCGCGCGGGATTCGACACGGCCGGCTTCGTGGTGGCCCAGGCGCCCGAGCACGTCATCGAGAACGAGAAGGCCCTGGCGAAGGCGGGGGACGACCCGAAGAAGCGGCGCAAGGTGGTCCGCAAGAAGGCGCCCGAGGGGTTCGTCGGCTGGGGCGAGAGCACTTTCGACAAGCTGATCACCTCGGACCCCGAGCCTCTGACCTCGCGCTTCCGTGTCACCCACACCATGCTGCTCGCGGTGATCGCAAGGCCCGGCAACGCCTTCGACGCGATGCGTCATCTGCTGGAGGACAATCACGAGCCCCGCAAGCAGCAGTTGCGTCATATCCGGCGGGCCATCGCGATCTACCGCTCCCTGCTGGACGGGGGCATCGTGGAGAAGCTGGACGAGCCGGACGCCGAGGGAAGGATCGTGCGGCTGACGGTCGATCTCCAGCAGGACTTCGCGCTCAATCAGCCCTTGTCGACGTTCGCGCTCGCGGCGTTCGAACTCCTCGCCCCCGAGTCCCCGTCGTACGCGCTGGACATGGTGTCCGTGGTGGAGTCCACGCTGGACGACCCCCGGCAGATCCTCGCCGCCCAGCAGAACAAGGCGCGCGGGGAGGCCGTGGCCGCGATGAAGGCCGACGGTGTCGAGTACGAGGACCGCATGGAGCGGCTCCAGGACGTGTCGTACCCGAAGCCGTTGGAGGAGTTGCTGTTCCACGCCTACGACACGTACCGCCACAGCCACCCCTGGGTGGGCGACCACCCGCTGTCGCCGAAGTCGGTCATCCGTGACATGTACGAGCGTGCCATGACGTTCACGGAGTTCGTGTCGTACTACGAACTGGCGCGTACCGAGGGCATCGTGCTGCGGTACCTGGCCAGCGCGTTCAAGGCGCTCGACCACACCGTGCCGGACGATCTGAAGTCGGAGGATCTGCAGGATCTGATCGCCTGGCTCGGTGAGATGGTCCGCCAGGTGGACTCCAGCCTTCTGGACGAGTGGGAGCAGCTCGCCAATCCGGAGGTGATGACGGCGGAGGAGGCGCAGGAGAGGGCCGACCAGGTGAAGCCGGTGACCTCCAACGGCCGCGCGTTCCGGGTACTGGTCCGCAACGCGATGTTCCGCCGGGTGGAGCTGGCGGCTCTCGACCATCTCTCCGAGCTCGGAGAGATGGACAAGGAGTCGGGCTGGGACGCCGACACGTGGGGCGACGCGATGGACAAGTACTGGGACGAGTACGACGACCTGGGTACCGGTCCGGACGCGCGCGGCCCGCGGCTGCTGATGATCGAGGAGGACGCCGAGCACGGTCTGTGGCGGGTGCGGCAGTCCTTCGCGGACCCGAACGGTGATCACGACTGGGGCATCAGCGCGGAGGTGGACCTGACGGCCTCCGACGAGGAGGGCCGGGCTGTCGTCCGTGTCACCTCGGTCGGACAGTTGTGAGACCGCTGAGGGCATGTCAGGTCGCTCCTTCCTGAGGGTGGGATCGCGTTGAGCTCGGTACGGGGCCGGTCGGCCGATCAGCCCCGGCCGCGCAGCAGTCGGGCGAGGAGCCTGCGGTGCCGCACGGGTTTCGGGTGACGGGGAAGAGAGGCCCGGGGTCGGGCCGGCGGGATCGGGCTGATGGGCACCCGGTCACGGGCGTAAGCGACACAGAGCGCGAGATGCGTCTGGTACCAGCGGATCTCGTCCTCGTCGGCGGCCTTCATCAGGTCGGGTACCAGGGCGGGCGACTGGGTGCCGGAGCCGCTGTGGACGGGTCGCCTGGGCCGTAGGGCGTCGAGGTGTACCCGCTCGTCGGCGTCCGCGATCACATGGGCGATTCGTTCGTCGTCGAGGAAGGAGGCTGTGGCCGCGGCGCTCTGCCAAGGGCCGTCGGCGGTCCTCAGCAGCCTTCCGTGATAGCGACCGCGCCAGTTGCGGGCCCGGACGTCCATGCCTCGGTCGAGTCGTTCCTTGAGCGGGGCGGGCGTCCGACCGGTCAGCAGCTCACGGTTCTCAGGTCGGGCCTTGAACTCCCGGAGATCCTCGGCGAGGTAGAGCCAGACGGTGGCGCGGTAGCGGTTGCGGTAGTAGAGCGCCGGTGTGATCCGGCCCAGCCTGGCCAGTTTGGTGAAGCGGGCCGTGGTGATCCCCAGAAGGTTCGCGCCCTCCGAGGTACCCACCGTCCTCACCCGCTCCCGTAGGGCGTCGGGGAAGCCGTCCTGGGCGCGGACCCGGTCGACTTCCGCGCGGGTGACCCGGCGCTCCCCGGGCCTGGCCCCCGGGGTCGTGCGGATACGTCCGAGCTGGACGGCGAGCTCGAACTCGACGCGCTTGAGTCCGAGTTCCCTCGCTGCCCGGGTCGGGGCGAGGGTCGGTGGAGCGGGCCGCTCCTCCCCCGGCCCGACGGGTGGCGCAACGAGAACCGCATCGAATCGTCCGAACGTTCGGTCGGGTGCGGGCATGATGCTGTTGTTCGACATGTCGGTCTTCCCCCGTGAAGTGGTGTCGATCTCTCGGGAAAACCGTAGCCCGGAACAGCGATGTCCCGCTGAGCCTGTGGATAACTCTGATGGAAGCAGGAAAAGACCAGGCCAGGGCGCTGCGCTCCACTCAGCCGTCGATGATCGCCGTTCGGTCCGGGTGCCTGGCGTCCACGCCGAGATGCTCACCGACGCGATTCACGAGCAGCGTCATCTCATAGGCGACCTGACCGATATCGGCCTCGGCGGTGCTGAGCACGCAGAGGCAACTCCCCTCCCCGGCCGCGGTCACGAACATCACCGCGTCATCGAACTCGATCATCGTCTGGCGTACCTGTCCGGCCCCGAAGTGACGGCCCGACCCCTTGGCCAGGCTGTGCAGTCCCGATGCCACCGCGGCCAGATGCTCCGCGTCCTCGCGAGCCAACGCGCTGCTCGCCCCGGTGACCAGTCCGTCGTTGGAAAGGACCAGCGCATGCCGCACGTACTCGACCCGTTCGGTCAAGTCGTCCAGCAGCCAGCCCAACCCCGTTTTCTGCGCCATCTCCCGCTCTCCCCGATCCCCATCGCCCCCAGCGTTCCCTCCCACCTACCGGAGGCTTCGTCCCGCAAGCCTTCACCACCTATGGCCCCTCGGCAAGCAGGATGGGGACATGGCACAGAAGATGACCGACGAACAGTGGAGAGCCTTCGTTTCGCAGGGCACCCGCACCGCGAAGCTTTCGACTGTTCGGGCCGACGGAAGCCCTCACATCGCACCGATCTGGTTCGTCCTGGACGGTGACGAGCTGGTGTTCAACACAGGGAAGGAGACTGTCAAGGGGCGAAACCTGGCCAGGGACCAGCGTCTGGCGCTGTGCGTGGACGACGATCGGCCCCCCTTCGCCTTCGTCCTGCTCCAGGGGCGCGCGGAGCTGTCCGAGGATCTGGACGAGGTACGCACCTGGGCCGGCCGTATCGGTGCCCGGTACATGGGTGAGGAGCGGGCGGAGGAGTTCGCGACACGTAACGGTGTTCCCGGCGAACTCGTGGTCCGCGTCCATGTCGACAAGGTGGTCGCCTACGACGCGGTCGCCGAATAGCCGCCGCACGCTGCGCCCTTGCGCATGCCGCGTCTCTGCGTCGCCATGCGGCCGTTGCCGACAGCAGCCGATTGGGGAGTTGCCTCGTACACCGACGAGGACTACCGCTTCCTCGCGCTGGCGGTGCGCCGGAGGTGGGTGTCCGGCGGGGGCCCGCTGGATGCCCTCTTCTGCGTGCGTCGTTTCAACCCTATGTTGACCTTCAGGACGGACGACGACCGGTTGCGACCACACCGCTGAGAGGTGGCCTGCATGTTCGGCAGCATCCGCAAGCTCTTCACCAGGGTCGGTGCGAGATCGGCCCGGCCCGGTCCCGCGGAACCCGTCCGTCCGGCGAGGAAGCCGCCGAACCTCTTCGAGGCCGCGGCGGTCTATGTGGCCGCGAGCGCCGACAACGACCAGGAGAGCGCCGACGAGGCACGGGGCTGGGTGTCCCCCGAGGCGCTGTCCTTCGGGGTGAGCGAACTTGCCTGCCGTGCGGTGATCGCTCTCGCCAGGGAGCGCGATGAGTCACCCCGCACGGTGGCGCGGGCCCTGCTCGGTCTGCCCTCCGCGTGATGCTCGCGGGTGCGAGGACGTGAGCTCGTGCGCGGGCAGTGAAGGCATCCTCGTCCCCGTGACATGTGCGTGGGCCTGCCGGGGGGGGAATGGCAGGCCCACGAGCGGCTGAGGGGCTCGCGCCTTCCGAGCCGCATGGGCGCGATGTGGGCCACGACACGACAGCGGTGCGGAGCAGCGCCGCTTCGGTGTGACCCATGGCGGGTTCATGGCCGGGCGGGAGTGTCCCGCCGCGTCAGCGTCCCAGTTCCTTCCGGTTGATCCGGCGCAGCCGACGGCGCTGCGAGGGGTCCAGTGCGAGGTAGGCCACGGCGGGAACCCCGAGCACGATCAAGAGTGCGGCCCACCAGGGCAGCCAGATCAACAGGATGAGCCCGGCCGCCACACCTCCAGCGGCGATCTTCGCGTTGTTCGACATCTGTGTCGCCTCCTCCGCGGCGGTTGCCGCTCTCTGAAAAGAGGAACGGCCTGGTCGCCCGTACAGTTCCGGCAGACGACCCTGATCCGACCCTGATGTGATCCCCAAGGCCCGTCGACTCCCGACCACCACGATGCGGTGAAGGATCGGACCGTCCGGTGGACCGGTGGCGCGGCTCCCTAGTCGGCCCGGAGAGGCTCGCCGACCTCGTGCATATGACGCAAGGCTTGCCGGTAGGAATCGATGAGGCCGGTCTCCATGTACGGGATACCCAGCTGACCGCAGTGCTGTCGGACGAGCGGCCGGGCGAGCCGCAGGTGCGGGCGAGGCATGCTGGGGAAGAGGTGGTGCTCGATCTGGTAATTGAGCCCGCCGAGGAACCAGTCGGTGAGCGGGCCGCCCTTGACGTTGCGCGAGGTCAGCACCTGGCGACGTAGATGGCCCCAGCGCTCACCGTCGGGGTCGGGCATGTCCATTCCCTTGTGGTTGGGCGCGAAGGCCATCCCCAGGTGCAGTCCGAAGAGAGCTTGGTGGATCGCGGCGAAGGCGAGCGCCCGGCCGACAGGCATGGCGCCGAGGAGCAGGGCTGCGTACCCGACCACATGGGCGGCGAGCAGGACGCCTTCGACGGCGCGTTCCCGAGGGCTCTGGCGGCGCAGGTCCCGAAATCCGGAGATCTTCAGGGCCACCCCTTCCAGCAGGGTCAACGGGAAGAACAGCCATGCCTGGTGGCGGGTGAGCCAGCGGCGGAATCCGGCACGTCCCTTCGCCTGGGCGCTGGTGAAGACCAGCACGTCCGCCAGTACGTCGGGATCTTTGTCTATGTGGTTCGGGTTGGCGTGGTGACGGTTGTGCTTGTCGTTCCACCAGGCATAGCTCATCCCCAGCAGGAGGTTCCCGTGGACGAGGCCGATGACCCGGCTGGTCCTCTTGTCCGCGGTGATCTGCCCATGTCCGGCGTCATGACCGATGAACGCCGTACGGGCGGACAGGACCGCGAGGACGGGAGCGAGCGACAGTGCCCACCAGGAGTCGCCGATGGCCACCAAGGCGGTGACCACCGAGGCGAGCAGCAAGGCGTTGACCCCGATACCCAGGGAGTACCACCCTGTGCGGCGGTCGAGCAGCCCTTGTGTCCGTACGGTGCGGAGCAGGGGGGTGAACTCGCTGCCAGGGGGCTGTTTGCCTGCTGCGCCCACCTGTGGTTCCACGACGGGTGCGACGGCCTCGGGCATGGGGTCTCCGGTCTACGAAAGGGGCTGACCTGGTGAAACGTACGGTTTCGCGCCCCTGGGTGACCATGCGGCCACCACCCGTTCCCTGCTGGGGTGTTCCCGCCCGGACAGAGGGGGGCTGGCTCCACCCCCTGGCGCACAATGTGAGCCGGGTCACGTATCAAGCACCCCACAAGGAGGTGGTCGGTGTATATAATCGGCCGCTTGCTTGCTAGTCAAACTTGAGGAGCGTGCCGTCTCAGTGCACAGCATTTCTCCGGCATCACCGCTCGTGATCACCGATCTCGCCGGTTGCTCCGTGGTATTCGTCCCCGCGTCCCCTCCGCGGAGCGGACGCGTCGCCTTCTGGTGCCCGTCCGGGGACCCTCTGCCGGTGATGCCCACGGACGAGATGGAGCGGCTGACCGTCGTCGTGCCCGACGGGCCCGACGTGACGACGGTCGACGTACCAGCGCTGTCGTTGCCGGTCCGGGACGCGCTGGCGGTCCTCACCCGTGCACGTGCCGTGGACGGGGCCGATCCCACCGCGGCGTTCTGGGGGGCAGCGACGCTGCTCGCCCTCCAGTTCGCCGCCCGTGGCTTGCTGCTGCCCGGGCTGACGAAGGACGATCACGACGCCTGGCGGTTCGGGCCGCTGCGGCCCGAGGACTCCCAGCGGGTACGGGATTTGGCGGCGGCGATGCCTCCGGCGGCCCACGCCGTTCCGCTGGAGGACGGGCCCGGGCTCAGGCTGCCGGAGCCGGAGGATCTCCTCCGCGCCTTCCTCGACGCCGTCGCCGACGCGCTGCCCCGCTCCCCCGCCGCGGGCGCGGTGACGGGTTCTCCCGCCTTCGCGTCGACCGCGCCGCAGCATGTGCCGGAGCAGCGCGAGTGGGCCGCGGATGTGACGGCCCACCATGACAGCGGGGTCCGGATCTCGCTGCGGGTGGAGGTGCCGGGGCTGGACCCCGCGGACCCCGGTACGACTCCGTTCTCCTTTCGCGCCGTGCTCCAGGTGCACAGCGCGAGCGACCCCGCACAGATCGCCGACGCGGCCGAGGTCTGGACCGCCGCGGGCACCGCCACGGCGGGCTTCGGCCCTCGCGCCCGCATGGACGTACTGCTGGCACTGCGCACGGCCACGCGCGCGTGGCCCTCGCTCGCCCCACTGCTGTCGGCGGGCGTTCCGGACATGATCGAGTTGGCTGACGAAGAGGTCACCGACCTCCTCGGTGGGGGTGCCCACGCGCTCGCGGCGGCCGGAGTCGATGTGCACTGGCCCAAGGAGCTCGCCCACAAGCTCACGGCGCGTGCCGTCATCGGCCCCGACGACGACAACGAGAAGGGGCCCACGAGGGCCTCGTCGGACACTCCGTCGTTCCTGTCGGCCAATGCGCTGCTCGCCTTCAACTGGAGATTCGCGCTCGGCGACCGGCCGTTGAGCCGCACGGAGCTGGACCAACTGGCCGAGGCGAAGCGGCCCATGGTCCGTCTGCGCGACCAATGGGTGCTCATCGACCCCGATCAGGCACGACGCGCGCGGGCACATCAGGACCGCAAGCTGACCCCTGTCGACGCTCTCAGCGCCGTTCTGACAGGCTCCACCGAGGTGGACGGGCGGCATGTCGAGGTGGAAGCCACCGGCTGGCTGAGGAGCCTTCGGGAAAGACTCTCCGACCCGGAGGGCATGGCTCCCGTCGAGCAGCCGAAGGCGCTCATGGCACAGCTGCGCGACTATCAGACCCGTGGTCTGACCTGGCTGGCCCGGATGACGTCACTGGGTCTGGGAGCCTGCCTGGCCGACGACATGGGCCTCGGTAAGACGATCACGGTGATCGCCCTGCATCTGCACCGGCAGCAGGACTCCGAGACCACCGGCCCCACTCTGGTGGTGTGCCCGACCTCCCTGATGGGCAACTGGCAACGAGAGATCGAAAGGTTCGCCCCCGGTACCGCGGTACGCCGCTATCACGGTTCACAGCGTTCCTTGGGCGGTGTGGGCGACGGTGAGTTCGTCCTCACCACGTACGGCACGATGCGCCTGGACGCCCGGCGGCTGGGCACGGTGCCCTGGGGCCTGCTGGTCGCCGACGAGGCACAGCACGTCAAGAACCCGTACTCGGCGACGGCCAAGGAGCTCCGGACGATCGACACGCGCGCGCGTGTCGCTCTGACCGGTACTCCGGTCGAGAACAACCTGTCCGAGCTGTGGGCGATCCTCGACTGGACCACACCTGGGCTCCTCGGCCGGCTGGGGAACTTCCGCAGCCGCTACGCCCGCGCGGTGGAGGCGGGCGGGGACCCGGCGGCGGCGGAGCGGCTCGCCAAACTGGTCGGGCCGTTCCTGTTGCGGCGGCGGAAGTCCGACCCGGGGATCGCTCCGGAGCTCCCGCCGAAGACGGAGACCGACCGCGCGGTGTCGCTCACCGCCGAGCAGGCGGGGTTGT
Source organism: Streptomyces uncialis (assembly GCF_001905345.1). GTDB lineage: Bacteria > Actinomycetota > Actinomycetes > Streptomycetales > Streptomycetaceae > Streptomyces > Streptomyces uncialis. The sequence goes on along the minus strand of NZ_LFBV01000007.1, from coordinate 110,315 downwards.
ACGAGGCGGTGGTCCGCGAAACGCTCGCGGCGATCTCGGAATCGGCGGGCATCGCCCGACGCGGCATGATCGTCAAACTCCTGACCGGGCTCAAGCAGATCTGTAATCACCCTGCGCAGTTCCTCAAGGAGGACGCGCCGAGGATCACGGGCCGCTCGGGAAAGATGGAACTGCTCGACGAATTGCTGACCACGATCCTCTCGGAAGGGGCGAGCGTGCTGGTGTTCACCCAGTACGTGCAGATGGCGCGCCTCATCGAGCGGCATCTCGCCGAGCGCGGCACGCCCACGCAGTTCCTGCACGGCGGCACGCCTGTCGCGGAACGTGAGGCCATGGTGAACCGTTTCCAGGACGGAGAGGTCCCGGTGTTCCTGTTGTCGCTCAAGGCCGCGGGTACCGGGCTCAACCTCACCCGTGCGGAGCATGTCGTCCACTACGACCGATGGTGGAACCCGGCCGTCGAGGCACAGGCCACCGACCGCGCCTACCGCATCGGTCAGACTCAGCCCGTGCAGGTGCACCGGCTGATCGCTGAGGGAACGATCGAGGACCGTATCGCGGAGATGCTCGACCGCAAGCGTGAACTCGCGGAAGCGGTCCTGGGCGCCGGTGAGGCGGCGCTGACCGAACTCTCCGACTCCGAACTGGCCGATCTGGTCGAACTGCGAGGGAGCACCGTATGACCGGCCCACGCGGCTTCGACGACTTCGACGACGTGGACGGCTTCGCCGGTCCGCGCCACGTGGAGCACCTGGACGACATGGACGAGACGGACCGCACGGAGCACGGTACGGAACGCACCTTCGCCGCGCTGCCGCCCGCGCGCGGAAGGGGCTTCGCCCAGACCTGGTGGGGCCAGGCCTGGCTCAAGGCACTGGAGGACACCGCACTGGACTCGGAGCAACTGAAGGCGGGTCGGGCACTCGCGCGCGCGGGCGCGGTCGGCGCGGTGTCGGTGCGGCCCGGACGCATCACAGGAGTGGTACGCAACCGGGACGGCGGCGCGCACCGCTCCGACGTGCTGCTCCAGCGGCTCGGCGACGACGAGTGGGACCGTTTGCTGGACATGGCCGTGGAACGGGCGGGCCACATCGCGGCGCTGCTCGACCGGGACATGCCCCCGCATCTCGTGGAGGACGCGGCGGCGGCAGGGGTGGACCTCCTGCCCGGTATCGGCGACCTGGAACCGGAGTGCGACTGTGAGGCGTGGGACCACTGTCGCCATACGGCCGCGCTCTGCTACCAGGTGGCCCGGCTGCTGGACCAGGACCCGTTCGTGCTGTTCCTGATGCGGGGCCGCGACGAACGCGTGGTGCTCGACGAGTTGCAGCTCCGCAGTGTCACCCGGGCGGAGCCCGCGCGGGACGAGGACGGGCCGGAGCCCGACGAGGGCGTGGACGCCGCGGAGGCGTTCGCCGCGGGCTGCATCCTGCCCCCGCTGCCGGCGTCGCCCGAGCTGCCGCTGGAGCCGGGGTCACCGCCGTCCCTGGACATCGAGACCCGACCGGCCGAAGGGGTGGATGGCGAGGCGCTGGAGTTCCTCGCGCTCCAGACGGCTGCCGAGGCACACCGGCTGCTCTCCGAGGCTTTGGCACCGCAGCACGGTCAGCGTCCCCTCACGTCTCCGCTCACGCTGGAGCAGGACGCCGTGCGGCTCGCGACGGGGGCGTCCGGGAGGGACTTCGCCGCCCGGTTGGCCGTGGCCTCGGGACGCAGCGGCGCGGAACTGGCCCTGGCCGTGCGGGCGTGGCGGTACGCGGGTGCTGACGCCGTTTCGGCGTTGGAGGACTCGATACCGCCCACGGCGGAATCGCTGGCCCGCGCGCGTGCCGCCGTGGAGGGGGCATGGGAGGACGACGAGCGGCCGGTGCTGAGCGAGGAGGGCCGCCGATGGACGTCGGCCGACACGGGAGCGCAGGTCCGTGCCGACGAGGACGGCCGGTGGTGGCCGTTCCGCCAGGAGGGCGGCCAGTGGGTTCCGGCGGGCGTACCGGCCCGTGACCCCGCCACAGCGCTGGCGACGGCTCAGGGCGCCGACTGACGGCCTTGGCGCGGCTCCGGACCGGCTCGCCTCGGCCGTAGGGGGTTACCGGCCCCTCCAGGTCCCCGCGGACGGGCCTCGTCCGCGGTCCGCCGCCCGGATGGAGTCCGTCCGTTGCCGTCTTCCCGGCCGCGACTTGCACGCGGCCGGGAAGACGGCAAGCAGTGCACTCTTCGGTGGTGTTGCGTCCGCTGTCAGCCGTGGGCGGCCAGCAGGTGGTTCATCGCCAGTTGGTCGAGGTGTTCGAACGCCATGCCGCGCTCCCCCGCCGCGTCAGCGTCGAACTCGTCGTAGGCACGGGTGTCGGACAGCAGTCCGGTCAGTCCGTCCTCCGCCGTGGGGCGGGCCAGTTGGTCGAGGCGGGACGCCTTGAGCGCTTCCCGGACCTGGGGGTCCGCTCGGAACGCCGCGGCCCGCTCACGGAGGATCAGGTAGTTGCGCATGCACCCGGCGGCCGACGCCCAGACCCCGTCGGTGTCCTCGGTTCGGGGCGGCTTGAAGTCGAAGTGACGCGGCCCCGCGTAACCCGCCGTCTCCAACAGATCCACCAGCCAGAACGCGGACCGCAGGTCTCCGGCGCCGAACCTCAGGTCCTGGTCGTACTTGATGCCGTTCTGGCCGTTGAGGTCGATGTGGAAGAGCTTGTCCGCCCACAGAGCCTGGGCGATGCCATGGGGGAAGTTGAGTCCCGCCATCTGTTCATGCCCCACCTCCGGGTTGACCCCGTAGAGCGCGGGCCGTTCCAGACGTTCGATGAAGGCGAGCGCATGGCCCACCGTGGGCAGCAGCATGTCGCCCCTGGGCTCGTTCGGCTTGGGCTCGATCGCGAAGCGCAGGTCGTATCCCTGTGTGGTCACGTACTCGCCCAGCAGGTCGAAGGCTTCCTTGAGACGGTCAAGCGCCGCCCGTACGTCCTTCGCCGCACCTGATTCCGCCCCTTCCCGGCCGCCCCAGGCCACATAGGTGCGCGCGCCCAGTTCGGCGGCCAGGTCGATGTTGCGGATGGTCTTGCGCAACGCGTAGCGGCGGATGTCGCGGTCGTTGGCGGTGAACGCCCCGTCCTTGAAAACGGGGTGGGTGAACAGATTGGTGGTCGCCATGGGGACGACGAGCCCGGTGGCGTCCAGGGCTTGCCGGAAGTGCTTGACGTGGGACTCACGAACGGCGTCCGAGGAGCCGAAGGGAATGAGGTCGTCGTCGTGGAAGGTCACACCGTAGGCGCCGAGATCCGCCAGTCGGCGGACCGTGTCGGCCGGATCGACCGCGGCACGTGTCGCGTCGCCGAACGGGTCCCTTCCCTGCCAGCCGACGGTCCACAGTCCGAAGCTGAACCGGTCCTCAGGAGTGGGTTGCAGGCGCATACGGGGCTCCAAGGTCGCTCCGACTATTTCGTCATGGCACTTAACAAATTAGTATGCGAGGCGAGCGCTGGGAAGGTGTCGACCGTGAGCGACAGGCCGGACCGCCCGGCCCGAACAGGACGTCACAGGTGTGCGCACACGCCCGGGAACGGAGATGCCGATGTCAGCAGCCGAGGGACCGCTCGTCGTCGGTGTGGACAGCTCGACCCAGTCCACCAAGGTGCTGGTCGTCGACGTGTCGACGGGGCAGGTGGTCGCAGGCGGCCAGGCTCCCCACACGGTCACCTCGGGAGGCACCCGCGAGAGCGACCCCGAACAGTGGTGGAGTGCGCTGCGCCAAGCGCTCCACCAGTGCGGTGAAGCGGCACGCGAGGCCACTGCCGTGTCCGTGGCGGGCCAGCAGCACGGTCTGGTCACCCTGGACTCCCACGGCAGGCCCGTACGTCCCGCGCTGCTGTGGAACGACGTGCGCTCCGCCCCACAGGCCCGACGGCTCGTCAGCGGGCTCGGCGGACCTGAGGCATGGGCCGAGCGAACGGGCAGTGTCCCAGGGGCGTCTTTCACCGTCGCCAAGTGGGCATGGCTGCGGGACAACGAACCGGACGCCGTACGCGCCACCGAGGCGGTACGACTCCCCCACGACTACCTCACCGAGCGCTTGACCGGAACGGGCACGACCGACCGCGCCGATGTGTCCGGGACAGGCTGGTGGTCGTCCAAGAACGAGACGTACGACGGCGACATCCTCGCGCGCGTGGAGCTCGACCCCGCCCTGTTGCCACGTGTGGTGCGGCCGGGTGAGGTGGTCGGCACGGTACGGGACTCGGCGGACCTCCCGTTCTCGACGGGCACACTGGTCGCCCCCGGCACCGGCGACAACGCGGCGGCGGCACTCGGACTGGGACTGCGCCCAGGTGTTCCTGTCCTGAGCCTCGGGACCTCGGGAACGGTCTACGCCGTGTCGCGGCGTCGGCCCACCGATCCATCGGGAGTGGTCGCGGGGTTCGCCGACGCGCGAGGCGACTGGCTGCCCCTTGCCTGCACGCTGAACTGCACACTCGCGATCGACCGGATCGCGACGCTGCTCGGCGTGGACCGTGAGGCCGTGGAGCCGGGCGGAGGCGTCACCCTGCTGCCGTACCTGGACGGCGAACGGACCCCGAACCTGCCGGACGCCACAGGGCTGCTCCTCGGCCTGCGGCACGACACCAGTGCCGGGCAGCTTCTTCAAGCGGCGTACGACGGCGCGGTTCATTCACTGCTCCAGGCCCTCGACCTGGTTCTCGGCCCGGACGCCGATACCGACGCGCCCCTGATGCTGATCGGCGGCGGCGCCCGGGGGTCGGCCTGGCAGCAGACCGTCAGACGACTGTCCGGCCGTCGCGTGCAGATGCCACGCGCGGACGAACTGGTGGCGCTGGGGGCGGCGGCGCAGGCCGCGGGGGTGCTCACCGGGGAGGACCCGTCAGCGGTGGCGAGGCGATGGGGCACGTCACGCGGCCCCGTGCTCGATCCCGCGGTACGGGACGACGAGACGCTGGAACGCATCTCCGGAGTACTGTCCGACGCGGCAACCTTGCTCGACCGGCCGTCCGACCGCCGTTGACCGCCCTCGCCCTGATGGTGGAAGACGCGTTCCCACCAACCCACCTTGCGGGCCTCGGGACAGTTGCCAACCACCGCACCGCCCGCGCCGACACACCCAAGGACTGACGGAGGAATGACCGTACCGCCGCACGGAACCCGCTCCAGCGCCCCCGACACGCAGCAGGGAATACGACGGCGGAACCTGTCGCGGGTCATGCACACGGTCGCCGCCGAGGGCCCCCGGTCTAGGGCGGCTGTCGCCTCGCGCATCGGCCTGACCCGAGCCGCGGTGTCGACCCTGGTGGACGAGCTGATCCGCGCCGGTCTGATCGAGGAGCTGGGACCGGAAAGACCCGGACGGGTCGGGCGGCCGGGTTCCGCGCTGGCCGTCAGCGCCCATGGACCGGCCGGACTCGGCGCGGAGATCGGCGTCGATCACCTGGCGGTCCACCTGGTCGATCTGCGCGGCGTCGACCGGGCACGCGCGGAGCACAAGGGCAGCAACCGCGGGCGGCATCCGGAACGCGTCCTGGCAGACCTCAACCGGCTCATCGGCGAGGTGATGGCCAAGGCGCGGGGGTTGGGGCTTCGCCCGGCCGGACTGGCCGTCGCGGTGCCAGGGCTCGTGGCCCGTGACACGACGACGGTCGTCCACGCGCCCAACCTCGACTGGCAGGGACACGACCTGCGGCCCTTCCTCCCTGGCGACCTCCGTCTCACCGTCGACAACGAGGCGAACTTCGGCGCCCTGGCGGAACTCTGGCTGGGTACCGACACCCCGGCCGACTTCATCCATGTCTCGGCCGAGATCGGGATCGGCGCGGCGATCGTCGTGGACGGACATCTGCTGCGCGGCACACGTGGCTTCGCCGGCGAGCTGGGACATGTACCCGTGCACCCCGACGGTCCCGCCTGCCCCTGCGGCGGACGAGGCTGTCTGGAGCAGTACGCCGGCGAGGAGGCGGTGCTGCGGGCCGTGGGCATCGCCTCCGGGCCGAACGCGGTCCCCGCGCTGACCCGGCGGGCCGCGTCCGGAGAGCTCCGGACGCGGGCAGCGTTGCGGGACGCCGGCACCGCCCTCGGGATCGCTCTGACCGGGGCCGTGCACCTCCTCGATCCACAGGCGATCGTGCTCGGCGGCGCGCTGTCGGAACTGGCGCCCTGGCTGGTTCCCGCGCTCGAAGCGGAGCTGGGACGCCGGATCACCAGCGGGGAACGTGTCGTGACCGTCTCGGCACTCGGTTCGCGAGGGCCCGTGCTGGGCGCGGCGCACTCCGTGGTGCGAGCCGTACTGGACGACCCGACCGGGCTGACGCTCCGGTCGTGAACTGCTCGCCCTCCTCTCCACGCCTCGGCCTCGGCCTCGGCCTCGGCGTGAACTACTGAGCTCTTCGATGGTGAGGGCCACGGGACGCACTCTCTGTCGCTACGTCACATGCCGTAAAGAGCAACGCCATTCACCCTTTCGAGTGTCGGAGATATCCACTTCTTCACCGGTGTCCCCAGATCTCGCGGATGCTCTTCCTTTCGGATCATCCCGAGTCGTACCTTGGCATCACCTGAGGCGTTGGCCATGCGGCCGACGCCCGAATGCCTCATGGCGGGCCACCGTGCCGCCCGCCGTCCCCCCTCCCGATCAGCGCCCCGCCCCACTGCCGCGCCCCGCGCTCCCAGCCGACCCGCAGACCCGCAGACCCGCAGACCCGCAGACCCGCAGACCCGCAGACCCGCAGACCCGCAGACCCGCAACGGAAAGGCAGCACGACCATGCACCAACCGCAAGGCGAGACCACGCGACGACGACTGCTGCGAGGGGCTGTCCTCGGTTCGCTCCCGTGGGCATTGCTCCCCGCCTCCCGAGCGGCCGCCCGCCCGTCCGGAGTCGACTACCCCACGGCACAGTCCGCGCCGGCCAGTACCTCCAACTACACCGCGTCCAGCCGCCCCGACAGCCACGCCATCGATCGGGTCATCATCCATGTGACCCAGGAGACCTGGTCGGACACCCTCGCGATCTTCCAGAACCCGTCGAAGAAGGTGTCCGCGCACTATGTGGTGCGGTCCGCGGACGGGCATGTCGCCCAATGCGTCCGCGAGCGCCACATCGGTTGGCATGCGGGGAACTGGAACCACAACACCCGCAGCATCGGGATCGAGCACGAAGGCTGGGTCGACCAGCCCAAGTACTTCACGGACGCGCTGTACGCGAGCTCCGCCGCCCTGACCGCCGCCATCTGCGCGAAGTACGACATCCCCCGCGATCGGCAGCACATCATCGCGCACTCCGAAGTGCCGGGCGCGGACCACACGGACCCCGGACCGCACTGGGACTGGCCGAGATTCATGCGTCTGGTCGAGCGCGCCTGACGCTTCCCGCGCACACGCGCACACGGGAGGCGGATCGCTCCTTCCCGTCCGAGGAAGTTCGGTGCCACGCTCCATGCCAAGCGGATGAGCGAGAAGGGTGAGGAGGAGGGACATGGCGGAAGGATGTCGTCGGTGACGGCGCAACGCTTGCCGCTGATCCATGACACGGCAACGATGACAGGGGCCGCATCACCGTGCGGGGAGGGTGACTTGTCCGATCCATGGGTGGCACTGGAACCGGGGGCGGACCCTCGGGAGCGATTGCGGATGGTACGCATTGCCCACCAGAGGTTCACGTCGTCCGGGACCTTCGCCGAGCCGGTGCGAGAGGTGATCGCCGCGTCGTGGAGGCGGTCGGCGCGAGCCAGGGTCAGCCCGGACAGCGTGTCGGCCACGGTCGAGATACCGGACGACGACCTCGGGTCGTACCGTGCGGAACACCCGCTCGCGCGTGTGATGCCGTTGCTGCGCGAGTTGACCGGAAGCTTCGCCCACGATGGCGAGCATCTGCTCGCGGTGTGCGACGCCAACGCCAGGCTGATGTGGGTCGAGGGCCACCCGGGGGCTCGGCGAAAGGCGGGACGGATGAACTTCGTCCCGGGGGCCCGTTGGGCCGAATCGGCGATGGGCACCAACGCTCCCGGCACCGCACTCACCGAGGACCGGCCGGTACAGGTCTTCGCCACCGAGCACTTCACCCGCACGGTCCAGCAGTGGACTTGCGCCGCCGCGCCGGTGCACGATCCGCACACCGGGCGGCTGCTGGGTGCCGTGGACATCACCGGGGGGAACAGGCTGGCCCATCCGCACAGCCTCGCGTTCGTGCAAGCGGTGGCGCGAGCTGCCGAGTCGCAGCTCGCGTTGCTGGCTCCCGTCCCGGAGCGATCCGGGATCGCGGAACTGACCGCACTCGGCCGTGACGAGGCGTTACTACTGGTCGGTGGGAAGAAGCTGCGCCTCAGTCGACGGCACAGCGAGATCCTGGTGCTGCTGGCGACGCACCCGGAGGGCATGACCGGCGATGAGCTCCTGTGCGGGCTCTACGAGGACGAGTCGGTGACGCCCGTGACGCTCCGGGCAGAGCTGGCGCGGTTACGACGCGTCCTGGGGCCCGATGTGGTGGCATCGCGGCCATATCGGTTCGCGCTCCCGGTGGAATCCGACATCACAACCGTCGAACGCCGCCTGGGGGCTGGGGCGATCTCCGCGGCAGCGGCATCGTACGCCGGGCCTCTGCTGCCCGGGTCACGAGCGCCGGCAGTCGTGCGGCTGCGCCGGAGGATCGCCGAGGGTGTGCGTGCCTCACTGATCGCACGGAGCGACCCCGATCTGCTCGCGGACTGGGCGCACGCGCCGTGGGGTGCGGATGATCTGGCCGTATGGCAGGCACTCGGGGCCGCCAGGCCCACGCCCACGGTGGCGGCGCGGATCGCGGAACTGGAGAGCGAACTGGCCGCTCCCACCGGCCGATCCGACAGGGCGCCAGAGGCGCCGCCTCGCGTCCGATCCTGGCAATGAGGTCAACAGGCGGATACACCGCGCCGTGTCAGCGCCCGTAGAACAGACGGGCAGGAGGGCCGACCGGGCCGACCGCCAAGCGGACAGCGTCGCGACAGCACCGCGACGACGCCCGGACCGCTCGGCCGGGTGGCACCTCGTACCCATTCGTGGTGGGTGTGCTCCAGAGAGGGACCGGAAGAAGACAAACGAAAGGGGCGCAGCGAGCCTTTGGAACACCGCAACGCGATCGCAACCTCCACTTCTCTAGCCTCGGTCGAGCGCTGCCCAACTACGGTCAGCGGCTTCAGGAAGCAGGGAGAGGCAGGTCGGCATGACGCGATACGCAGCGCCCGGCAGTGAAGGTTCCGTCGTCACATACCTGAGCCGATACGACCACTTCATCGGCGGAGAGTACGTCGCCCCGGCCCGGGGGCAGTACTTCGAGAACCCGAGTCCCGTCAACGGCCAGGTCTTCACGGAGGTCGCGCGGGGAACAGCTGAGGACGTGGAGAAGGCGCTCGACGCGGCGCACGCGGCCGCCCCGGCCTGGGGGCGCACCTCGGCCACCGATCGGTCGAACATCCTGTTGCGGATCGCCGAGCGGATGGAAGCCAATCTTGAGGCTCTGGCGGTCGCGGAGAGCTGGGAGAACGGCAAGCCGGTGCGTGAGACGCTGGCGGCGGACATTCCGCTGGCGATCGACCACTTCCGCTATTTCGCGGGAGCGATCCGCGCTCAGGAAGGTGCGCTGAGCGAGGTCGACGACGACACGGTGGCGTATCACTTCCATGAACCGCTCGGAGTGGTGGCCCAGATCATCCCCTGGAACTTCCCGATCCTCATGGCGACCTGGAAGCTGGCGCCCGCGCTCGCCGCTGGCAACGCGGTGGTCATCAAGCCCGCGGAGCAGACCCCGGCGTCGATCCATTTCTGGATGAGTCTGATCGCGGATCTGTTGCCGCCGGGTGTGGTGAACATCGTCAACGGGTTCGGTGTGGAAGCGGGCAAGCCGCTGGCGTCAAGTGCGCGCGTCGCCAAGGTCGCCTTCACCGGCGAGACGACAACGGGGCGGCTGATCATGCAGTACGCCTCCGAGAACATCAAGCCGGTGACACTGGAGCTCGGCGGCAAGAGCCCGAACATCTTCTTCGACGACGTATGGGCGCACGACGACGATTTCCGGGACAAGGCAGTCGAGGGATTCACCATGTTCGCGCTGAACCAGGGCGAGGTCTGCACCTGCCCTTCGCGCGCGCTGATCCAGCAGGGTCACTACAACGAGTTCCTCGAAGCGGCGATCGCCAGGACCGAGGCCATCGTCCCAGGTCATCCCCTGGACACCGGCACGATGATCGGGGCCCAGGCTTCCAACGATCAGCTCCAGAAGATCCTTTCGTACCTGGACATCGGCCAGCAGGAGGGCGCCAAGGTGCTCACCGGAGGCCAGCGCGTCGAGTACGAGGGCGAGTTGGCCGGCGGGTACTACGTCCAGCCCACGATCTTCCAGGGTGACAACCGGATGCGCGTCTTCCAGGAGGAGATCTTCGGGCCGGTGGTCGCCGTGACGTCGTTCACGGACTTCGACGATGCCATCAAGACGGCGAACGACACCCTCTACGGGCTGGGCGCGGGCGTATGGACCCGAGACGTCAACACCGCGTACCGGGCAGGACGCGCCATCCAGGCAGGCCGGGTCTGGACGAACTGCTACCACGCCTACCCCGCGCACGCCGCTTTCGGCGGCTACAAGCAGTCAGGCATCGGCCGGGAGACACACAAGATGATGCTGGACCATTACCAGCAGACGAAGAACTTGCTTGTGTCATATTCACCGAAGAAGCTGGGCTTCTTCTAGACGCCTGCGAGATAGCATCTGACCTGGTCTTTTACCGATCAGGAGCAGCCCAGCCATTTCTCTAACAGGGGAGTCCGGAATCTTCCGTAACTCCCGCTTCATCCCGCCCCTATCCCACCTGCGACCAGCTGTTCCGGTCTATTTCCGGTCCAGGTTCGGGGCTCATTCGGCAGGCGGGACGCCGCGGCCGAGACGGTCCCACTCCTGCATGGACTGTTCGATGAGGCGGTTGGACTGTTCCTGGACTCCGTCCAGGAACTTGGCGTAGTGGCGGAACAGCACCTGGATGCTCTGTCCTGCGCGGCGGGCGCATTCGGCCGGGTCGACCCCGGAGTACAGCCAGAACGAGATCCCGGCGTGCCGGAGGTCGTAGGGCCGCTTCGCGAGGCCGGAGGCGTGCTCGGTCCGGGTCAGGGCCGCCTTGCGCGCCTTGGCCCAGGTCAAGCCGTAGGCGGCAGGGTCCACGTAATTGCCGGCCTCGTTCCGGAAGAGCCGACCGTCCGGTGTCACACCGAACCGTTCGACGTGCGTGAGGAGTATGCGAACGAATGGCGGCGGGACCGGTACGGGGCGGGTCGCTTTGGCCGCGCGGCGCTTGAGCGGATGCACTTCGTGGACGGCGCCGTCGTCCGTCCAGTCCTTTCCCGCGGTCACGACACCGCCCGACAGGTTCAGCATCCCCCACCCGGTGGCCGGCAGATGGCACTGGTCGAGCCGGAGGTGGTTCACCTCGGCGGGCCTCATTGCGGCGTAGTACATACAGCCGAAAAATGCCTCCAGATGCGGACCTCGCCCGCGCTGCCGGCCGACCGCCGCGAGCAGCCGCACGACCTGGCCCGGGTTGGGTACGGCAACCGGGTCCACCTCCTCGTTGACAGGCGGAGCGCTCCACCTGATTCCGTTGAGAGGGTTCTTGACGAAGTAGCCCTTTTCGACTGCGGTGTTGAGGACTTCGTTGAAGGCTGCTCTTTTGCGGCGTGCGGTTCTCGCTGCGGCCGGGCTGCCGTCCAGCTTGCGGCACAGGGCGTTCAGCGCACGTCGCAGCACATCAGCCTCCTCCAGGGCACTGACGGGCAGGGAGTGGCGTTTGATCCAGCCCAGCGCTCCGCGCCACTCGTCGCCGGGCTCCCGGTCCCAGGCATTCTTGTTGAACGCCCATGAGTACAAGGCGCGGCGCAGCACCCTCGGCTCCGGGTAGGTTGCGCCGGGAGGGACCAGGGCGGGTGTGATGGTGGCGAAGGCGTCGGCGAGGGTCTGGCGCGTGTTGCCCGGAGTGCGGTCCCACCGTTGGTCGAGGTAGTCGTGGGCGAGGTCGTACCAGGTCGTCCGCTGCCTGATCGCCCGGAGCTCGGACGCGGGCAGCCCTGTGTGCTCGTCGAACGGCTCGCCCTCGCGTGCCGTGGTCATGAGTTTCGCACGCCTGCTCTCGGCCAGCCCTGTGGTGCTGAACGATTCCGACTTCTCACGTCCGTTGACCGTCCACCGCACCTGAAATCGGGTACTCCGGCCGGGGCGCTCACGAATTTCCCAGAAGCGGACGTTGTAGCTCATCGCCACGTTTCAGAATTCCTTTCACATACCTGCCACCAGGAATCCAAATCCGAACGGCGACAGCGGAGTTCACCATTGGGCAGCTTGATCATGCGGGGCGCCTGCCCTCGGGCACGCATGCGGTAGAACGCCGACGGACTCATGCGGATCTCCGCAAGCACCTCGGCGAGTTTCAATGCAGGGGGACGGGCCATGCTTCTCTTCCTCGGTTTCGGCTGCGTGCGGCAGGCATGTGTTCGGCTACGAACACAGGAGATGCCTCCGAAGTCAGAGGCGTAGCGCATGCAGGGGGTGGACCCCGCGCGGCTCCACCGCCAGGCAGGGCTGCGCGAACAGAGACAAGAGTCCGGGGGATCCCCGATTTCGCGAACCGGGGATCGTCGGCTATACCACCTGTGGGCACTGAAATGCGGGAGCCGTGAGCACGTCGAACGGGTCAATTCAGCCACGGAAACGAACGGGGATGGAGACGTGAGGGAGGGTGCGACCCACGCCGGAGTATCGGCAGCAACAGCTGGGGGGTTGTACGTTGACATGCTTCGCCACGCGAGATCCACTCCTCGGCCGTTCTTTCCTGTCTGCCGTGAGCGGATCTCCTGTAGAAGGTGAGCCGGCAGGACCGACACCAGTCCCGACCAGCGGGGCCGGCTGAACCGCATCGGCCCTCAGCCGAGATCCCGCGTGAGTGCCTCAAACCGTCGATGCCCTGCATCACCAGCCGGATGACGCCCGCCGACAACGGTGCGCAGGCGATGGCCGATCTGGAGGCCGAGGCGCAGCGGGTGATCGCTTCCCTAGCGCAGAAGGCGGCCACCGTGTCCGTCCTGGTGACGCTGCACCCAGTGCTGCCGCCGCTGGTGGTCCTCACTCCGGTGCCGAGGCAGGGGCGACGATCCGCGCCGCGCGGATCGAGCACATCGGTCCGGCCCGAGACCCATCCGGACCGGCGCGATGCGGCGCTGCCTCTCCCGGGACACCGCCAACCGGCCGAACAGCAGGATTTCCCCCAGCCGGTGCCGGCCCTCACCGGGCGGTGGGGTGGCACCGGACGGTGGTGACATCCTGCGCTGCCCCACGGCAGCATGGAGAGTTCACTCCTCGTCGTCCGTGCCGGCCGCGGTTGCCGCGGTGCTCGCAGCTGGATCTGGCCCCCGGGGACCGGTTGAACCCGACCCAGCGCGGTCGGACCCCTACGACATCATCGCCGAGATGGACCAGCTCCACGACGAACACGGTGTCAGCGCGTTCCGCGCCGTCGACGACCTGTTCCTGGGCGCCCGCCGGGTCATCCACCCCGCGCTCAGGGCGTTCACCGATACACGGATCGGCGACCGGTACGTGTGGGACGCCACCGGCCGCATCAACGTGCTTGACCGTGAGGACGACGGCGTCCTCGCCGCGACACGGAGCAACGGGCTGCGGGAAGTCGCCCTCGGCATCGAGTCCGGGGCCCGCACGATCCTCGCCGCCATGGACAAACGGATCACACCCGGGATGACACTGAACGTCACCCGCCGCCTCCTTGAGCACGGCATCCGTGTGAAGGGGTACTTCATCCTCGGCTATCCCGGCGAATCCCGTGAGGAAGCCGGACAGACGATCCGGCACATCAAGGAGTTACGGGGCCTGTCGGACCGGCTGCCCGGCACCTTCCGCGCCTCGGCCTTCACCTTCCGCCCCTACCCCGGCTCCCCCGTCTTCGACGAACTCGTCAACCAGGGATACGACCCCCTCGCGATGCAGACCTACAGCGACGTCGACCTGACCGCCCACGGCGCCGACGAAGCCATGCGCGGCCGCGACGAGTTCAACTTCACCACCGGCCACCAGTTCGGCGAGACCCCCTCGACGACCTCCACCGGATGCTCGCCGACATCTCCCGCGAGCAGCACGACCGCACCCACGGCACCCGGCAGGAGGCAGGCACGTGACCGGCCACGACGGTCGAACTTGAGCCGGGCGCGGGGAGCGCAGCCCGCTCCGACAACGGTAGAGGACAGGGCCGACACTCGCGGCAGGCCCGGACTGGCCGGCAGTAACGCTCCCAGCCACCGCGCTGCCCCCGTACTGCGCGTCAAGGTCACCCACCTCACTGCGAACGAGGTCGCCGACCGGATCTGCCTTCCTCTCCCCCAGGCGCCCGCTGCCGTCGACCGCACCGCCCCCAGCCCGGAGCGGCTCACCCGGACGGAAGCTCGCCGATCCGCGGGCCGAGCCCGGGCCTGCCCGTCGCGGGGGCGGGGGGTTCGTACTCCCCGGATCTGTGCGTGTTCGTCCCGGGCGGCAGCATGAGCGTGGGCAGCGGGCCGTTGACCAGCGTGGTGTCCAGGGGAACTCCGGTCACCTCACTCAGGACGCACCAGATCTCGTCGTGGCCGTCATCGCCATACGCCCGCTGTGCCGCGAGCTGCTCGAATGCCCGGTGCAGACCCAGAGGTGCTTCTTCTTCAGCCAGGGGCTCCATGCCCAGCTCGAAGCTCTCCATCGTCCGGCCGTCTCGCACATGCCGCACGGACCTCCCTCCCTCGAGGTTGCGGAAGCAGTGGATGGCATCTGTGCCTTCGGAGAGCCTCCGCAGCAGTACGAGGTCGGACCCCGCCGGAAACCACCAGGTCTCCATGCAGAACGACCAGTCACCGGCCCGTCCCGCGCGCAGGACCGTCCCCTTGTCATGCGGGGGCCCAAAGGCCTCGTCCGACTCCCGCCGCCTCAACGTCCGGGCCTGGGAAGGATCCGCGCCGTAGCACCGCAGGACATCGTCCACGCTACGGCCGCGGATGAGGTTGAAGGACAGCAACTCGCCGCAGGCCCAGTCCCAGCGGTTCCCGGCGCTCATGTGAACTCTCGCCTCTCTCCTTGTTCGTGCCGTGCTTCGGTGACCCCTCTACCTGGGGCTCACCGAAGAAAACTGCTTCCGCAGGGATCGGCTGCCGGATTCCCCAGACCTCACGCCGCATGGGACCAGCTCGCAAGGATGCGCTGGGCAACGCGGACGGCGGCACCTTCACATGACTCGTCTGGTCATCGGACCGCGGGCATGTCCTCGTCGCCATCCACGCCATGACGAAGCCACTGACGAGCGAGCCAGGTGTCGATCTCGCCCCCGGCGTGAGCCTGGCGACCAGTCCAGCTCTGACATCGGAACTCCAAGTAGATATCGGAATGACTCGTCTCGTGCTCTGGTGACCGGGCCCGCCATCAGCAGCGCTCACCAGCCAACGCCACAGGTCAGGATCTCACCACCCGCACACTCGGATCCCCGATCAGCATTCGCGACCGCGCTCTTCGGAGTGACGCCGAGTTCTGGACCCGTCACTTGAAAAGGGGTGTGGGGAACGGCCGACCTGGCCCGCTCCCCACCCACTGCCCGGGCTACGGGATCCTTCCCGCACACCGACCTTCCGCGTGACCTCCGCATGAAGGCACTGCGCCGTCCATGAGGTGTCAGGAGGCTGCAGCCTCTTCCCCCGCGGGCACGGGCGTGGCCTGCTCCGGCTCGTTAGCGGTAGCACGCTCGGATGCCGATGTCCCCTCTGCACCGTTGGCTGCCGCCTTCGCACCGGCCTCTGTCGCGGTGTACCAGACCACCTTCTGCCGCGACTCCCGTTCAGCCCGGCCCTTGCCGATATGCGAGTTCAGGGCATCACGGACCAGGGCAACGGTCGGCTTGAGCGAGAGGTACCCGTCCGTGACGGCCGTGGCCACCTCCTTCGCCATCAACGGCTCCGAGCTGCTGGCCAGCACCTCCTCTGTGCGTCAGCCGCACCAAGGGCTTCGAACCGAGTCCGGAGCAACTCCGCCGCGGCTCGCTTCGACGGCGTGAGTCCGGACAGGCACGACTGCCATATCGCCTCGACATCATCCATCGCACCAGGGTGCCCCACCTGACGCCAGCGCCAGAACGGTCAGCCGTTCACGCAGATCCGGATCTGCACCACCGTCCGGTGACGTCACCCCTGGTGAACATCCGCAGCATCCGAGACCGCACATTGCGGCTCAGCCCGCTGCCCAGTCGCTGCGCTTCGCGTGACCGAAGCCTCCAGCGAACTCGGCCGGCCTCGGCAACCGCGTTGGCCCGGCCTCACGGCACCCACTGGCGGTGCGGGCAGCCGGTGACGTCACTGGGCGGCATCGGCGGCACAACGCTCCGCAGTTGCGCTGCCGACGTGCCCGTGCCCCCGGGTACCGGACACACGCGAGCACCCCCGCCTCAGCTCCGACGCGCCGACGTAGGCTCGGAGGGTGAGAACCCCCAGCCCCGGGCCGAACCCCGCCGGGGCGTTCGATCCGTACGACTTCCCTCCGGACCTCGGTGCAGCACAGCGGCGGGCCGCCGGGCTGTATGCGGAACTCCACCCGGCAGGCGCGCCTTCCCTGGTCCCGTGAGCCTCATGACGGGTGGCCGGAGGTGAACGAGAGGGGCCGGGAACATGCCGGCCGGAGCGCTTCCCCGGCTGCTCCCGACGACGGCGCGGCGTATGACGAACTGTGGAGCAGCTTGCGGGAAGCGGCGGCCGTCGTGCATGGACACCCGTGGTAGGGAACCTGCAGGGCTCAGGGTGTCGAGGGACCGGCTCTCGTCGCCGCGAGGCAGGCGCTCAGGACTGCAGAGGGCCCCCGGGAGCCCGTCAGGATCCGGGGCCACAGCCTCTGCCCCGTGATCACGCGGCGGTGTCCCCTGCCCTCACCACGGGCGCCCCCGAAGCACAGAGCACACGGTCGGCCTGGCGAAAAGGTCGTAGTCGCCAAGGCCGCTGATTGGCGTCCCGAATGAGGCGCGGGGCCGGGTTCGCCCCGGTAGGCACCGAACGGGCGGCCGGCCGAACCGCGTGGAGCGGTGTTCGATCTGGCTGTCGCACTCGTAAGCCGCGTCACCGGCGTAGCAGTGGACAGCCTGCCAGGTGCCCGGGGCAGCGCGGGCGGCTTGTTGAGGTGTCGTCAGACGGGGGACGACACGAGGCCGACACCGTCACACCCATGAGGCCGAGTGGCCACCCACGCCTCGCGCTCCGTCGTACATCGCCCTGCGGAAGGCGGTGGGTGACGTGCCGTAGACCTCGCGGAACGCCCGGCTGAAGACGGTTGAGCTGGTGAACCCCCAGCGCGCGGCGATTACATGGACGGGCAGCGGGGACCGGGCGAGGTCGGCGCGGCAGCGTTCCAGGCGCCGTCGGCGTATGGAGGCGGCGACGCTCATGTCGCGGGCGTCGAACAAGGCGTAGAGCATGCGCAGGGAGACATGGTGGTCGGCGGCGACGGTCCGGGGGCTGAGCTGGGGGTCGGACAGGTTCCGGTCGATGTAGGCGTCGATGCGGTGCAGCAGATCGGGGCCGGAGGGATCCGCGGGGCAGGAGGGGGTTCCGTGGACGGGGGTGGTCTGGGAGGCGGTGTTCCAGTTCATGCCGGGCTCCTGGGTCAGGGGTGGTGTGCCTCAGTCCTAACGGGGCGCGCTGCGCGTGGCAGCCGTACGGCCGGGCATCGGGATGCGTGGACTCGCGGTCGCGCGCTCGTGAGCCGGAACGGCAGGCGTGGGTCCGGGACGCTGATGTCTCCCCGGCGCCGTCCGTACCGAGGAACGCGACGGCGATGCCGGGCACGCGTGCGGAGTCGATTCCGCCGCCGACCGGGACGGTGCGAGCGGAGGGCTTCACCACCCACGGCACGGCTACGACGGACGGATCGCGCAAGAGGCCCTCCTTTGTGTAAGCCTTACGCAATATTGTGTAAGGCTTACGCATTACTAGGATGACCGTCAAGACGGAGCACGGCGAAGGGCGGGCGGTATGAACGGCAGCGACGGCGCCGACAGTTGGCTGCCCGCCAGCGCCGAGGCGGCCTGGGGAATGCGCGAACGCCCCTCGAGAGGTCGCAAACCGGTGCTGAGGATCGACCGGATCGTCAGCACCGCCGTGGACCTCGCCGCGCGAGAGGGCCTGGACTCGGTGTCCATGGTCCGTGTCGCCAAGGAACTGGGGACCTCGACGATGTCCCTCTACCGCTATGTCGCCGCCAGGGACGAGCTGTACCTCCTCATGCAGGAGGCCGCCGTCGGCCCGCCGCCTCCGCCGCCACCCCCCGGGACCGGCTGGCGGGATGCCCTGCTCACCTGGGCGACCGCGCAGCGGGCAACCGTCCACCGCCATCCATGGATGCTCCGGCTCCCCATCACGGGACCGCCCCTCACCCCCAACTCCGTCGCCTGGTGGGAGCGTGGACTCGACGCGCTCGCGGACACACCGCTCGACGACGGGGAACAGATTTCCGTGATCATGCTGATCGGTGGATTCGTCCGCCACGAGGCATCCGTCGCGGCAGACCTGGGCGCCGCCGTCGCCGCCTCCGGCCTCGACCCGGAGGAAGCCATGCGCCGGTACGTCCGAACCGTGGAACGCGTCGCGGACCCGGCACACCACCCCCGGGTGGCACGGTTCCTGCGCTCAGGGGTGCTCTTCGAGACAGGCGATCCCGACCACGAGTTCACCTTCGGCATGGCCCGCATCCTGGACGGTGTGGAGGCCCTGGTGGACGAACACGCGCGGACATCGCTCGGTGATACGTAGACGCGCCTCCGACACCCCCCATGACGGCGACACCGTGCGCGCCCGCGACAGTCGCCAACTCTGCACAGATCGTCATGTCTCCCCCCGCACGGGCTCGGCACAATGGTCCTGACCTGCCGGGCCAACCCGGGCAAGGCGTTGAACCGGCTGTAGGGGGTTTATTGATGATGCGCGGGAGATGTGCCGGGGGGACGGGAAGCGCGCGGGCGGGGAAGACCGGGCAGGCCCACAGGGAGCAGCCGCCCGACCGCGTCACGAGCACCAGGGCACCCGTCGCGTGATCCGCCGCGCACACCGGTAGGGCGTCAGCTCCGGGCTGCGGCCCGGGAGGACCGCCGCCCCCTCTCCGTACCACTCGTCAGACCACCAGCCCTCTGGGTACGAACGCTTCCGCGACCGCTCGTGGTAGCGCCGACCGCCGCGAGCGCGTGCCCGTCGTGGGGATGGCCCCACTTTCCTTTTCCCGGCGGTATGCCGACTCACCCCGCCTGCCGGGGTGTGCCGAAGCCTGCCCGCCACCCGATTCCTCTCACCCTGGGAGTTCTCACCATGTCGTGGTCAGTACGACGAATCCCGCGTGTCCCCGTCCGCTTCGCGGCCGTCACCGTCGCGCTCGCCTCCGCCGTCCTCGGCCTGACGGCCCCCGTACAGGCATCGCCCGCCACGGCGGACCCGGCCGGGACACCGACGGCGGCCCGTCCGGCGAACGTGACCATCCCTCCGTTCGTGGGCGGGCCGATAACACGTCAGAACATCATCAACCGCGCCCAGTACTGGGTCAATCAGCAGGTGCCCTACGACCGGACCGCCTATCGCGGCGACCTGCACGGCCGTCCGTACCGCACCGACAGCGGCGGTCTTGTCTCGATGGCCTGGCGGCTCGGCACCAGCGCCACCCCGCGGACGCTGCCCCACCACTCCACCAGGCTGGGCGGTGTCGACGAGCTCCAGCCCGGGGACGCGCTCAGCAATGGCATGGGCCGTGCGGCGGTCTTCGTGGAATGGACCGACGCCCTGCGGACCAGCGCGACCGTCATCGAGCTGGCCGGGCCCGGCACGGTGGCCCACCGGACCCAGTACTCCGCCAATCTCATCACGCTCGGCCGATTCAAGCCGTACCGCTTCAACAGGGTGATCGAGATACCCGTGGTCATCCCTGACAAGGGCATGACCAACATCACCCCGGCCGGTGATCTCAACGGCGACGGGGCTCCCGACGTGATCGCGGTGGAGACCGCCACCGGTGATCTGTACCGCTACTCCGGACCGTCGTACGGTGGCGGCACCCGGGTGAAGATCGGCCACGGGTGGACATCCATCAGCGACATCGCCGGGGTGGGTGATCTGACGGGTGACGGAGTGTCGGACATCCTCGCAGTGGAGGCGGGCACGGGTGATCTGTACCGCTACTCCGGCCCCGGGTTCGGCGGCTCCACCCGGGTCCAGATCGGCCACGGCTGGGACTCCATGGCCCAGGTGACCGCCGTGGGCGACCAGACGGGCGACGGTGCCCCCGATGTCATCGCGATCGAACGTTCCACCGGCGACCTCTACCGCTACGCGGGCCCCGGATACGGTGGTTCCACCCGGGCCAAGATCGGCCACGGCTGGAACATCTATGACACGGTCGTCGGCGTGGGCGACCAGACGGGCGACGGTATCGCGGACATCCTCGCGGTCCACGCCCAGACCGGGGAACTCTTCCGCCACTCCGGCCCCGGTTACGGCGGCGCAACGAAAGTGAAGCTCGGCGACGGCTGGGACGCGATGATCAACCTCGCCGGCATCGGCGACCTCACCGGCGACGGCGTCCCCGACCTCCTCGCGGTCGAGACGGCCACTCAGAAGCTCTTCCGCTACTCCGGGCCGGGGTTCGAGGAGAACACACGGGTCCAGATCGGCACCAACTGGTAGTCACGGCGCAGGGCCCGGGGGGCGGCCGGCCACACGACGGCCGGCCGCCTTCTCGTTGGGCGCTCCAGGTCGTATCCCCGGAGTCCCTAGGTTGTACTGCCCTGTGAGGTTGGGGACGTGACTGGCGGGTGGTTTGCCTGCGAGCGCGGTGTGTCCGCGGTGGTGATTGCAGGTGTGCAGCCATCCGGGGAAGGCGTCGCGTCGTTCCTGTTCTGAGCGGTAGGGGCGGGCGTAGGCCCACTCGTCGAGCAGGGTCCTGTTCAGTCGTTCGACCTTGCCGTTGGTCTGGGGCCGGTAGGGCCGGGTGCGCTTGTGGGTGATCCCGGCCTCCGCGAGTGTGTCCCGACAGGCGTGGGACCTGTAGCAGGCCCCGTTGTCGGTCAGGACGCGTTCGACGGTGATCCCACAGGTGGCGAAGTAGGTGTGGGCCCGGGTCCAGAAGGCGGTGGCGGTCTCCTTCTTCTCGTCGGTGAGGATCTCGCTGTAGGCGAGGCGGGAGTGGTCGTCGACGGCGGTGTGGATGTAGCTGTAGCCGGTCCCGGTGCGGTTCTTGTGGCCTGCCGGGCGGCCGAGGGCCTTGTGGCCGCCGCCGTCGGGGATGTTGCCGAGTTTCTTGATGTCGACGTGGACGAGTTCGCCGGGCCGGTCGCGTTCGTAGCGGCGTATGACCCGTCCGGTGGCCCGATCGAGGTGGGTGAGGCGGGCCAGGCCGTAGCGGACGAGCACGCGGTGGACGGTGGAGGGGCCCAGGCCGAGGAGATGGGTGATGCGGGCCGGTCCCCACCGGCGCAGGAGCCGGACCTTGATGATCCGGCGCTCGGTGCGGGTCGGTGTCCGCCGGGGGCTGTGGTGCGGGCGGGAGGAGTGGTCGCTCATGCCCGCCTCGCCCAGACTCCGGTAGCGGGCGGCCCAGCGCTGGGCAGTGGTGGGCGAGACCTGGGGACGTTCGGCGGCTGTCGGTAGGTTCGGATATTGGCTGGTGCGGAATAGCTCCCCAGCCGCTGTCGGTGGGAGTGTGCAGACTGATCGCATGACGACGTCTCGCAACAGCTCTCGATACCTCCACGCCGACCTCGCTTGGGTGCGGTCGATGGGTGGCCCCTTGATCGTTATCCCGACCTCTGCTGTGGACCAGTGGGGTGGCTGCACGGAGGACGGGATCATCGTCGGCGGGACTGAGGTTGCCGACGATTACGACCGCGCATGCGACGTAGAGGGCTGGGCCGGGATCGTCGGCGTTGGTGTGGAGGCCTCGGGGTTGGTGTTGGCGGACGAACCAGCCACGACTTGCTACCTCTCCGAACAGAACGTCTTCGTGCGGTGGCTCGCCGCTGATTCAGATGCCGAGCTCCTTGAGGCCGCGAGGACCGTCTTGGACGATCCCGCCACCGACTGGGAGGACTGTGGGGTGTGGGAGACCGATGGGTCGGCGGTTCTCCTGGACTCCGCCGTAGCCGGAGCGGACCTCGCTGTGGAGTACCCGGACCAGGGAGGTCTCCCGGAGCAGGCCCAGGTTCCTGTGCCCGCAGGACGCTGGAGCGTTCGCGCGACTCATAAGACGGGCGACTTCCCGTGGGTGGGGGTCGTCCAGCTCCTTCCTGCATGACTCTCACGTATTTGTCGGTAGTTTCGCGCGGATCACCGAGGTCAACCCGCCGATACGACGCATTCGTCTGTCGCTCAACCAAGCGGGGAACGACCTGCAGCCTCGGCCGCGTAGGCGGTCCTGACGGCTCCGGCCGACCAGCGCTCGGCAGCCGGGGCGCTGACGCCGAGGAGGCGTTCGAGAATGACCGGCGGCGTTGTGGTGCAGATGTCGAGCAGGGCCGCGCATCGTCCGGATTCGGGTGGGAGCCGATCCTTCGCAGCCGAGCGTTGAGGCGCTTGCTGGTCAGGTGCTGTCCGGGCCGCTGGGTCGGGAAGAGCCAGGGCTTATTGAGCTCGTTCGACGTCGCCGTGTGCTGGTCGTTGGCGATGTCAACGAGTTGGAGGATCAGATCGTCAAGGGGCGGGGGCACTCTCGGGATGCAGCAGGCGCACCCCGGAAACCAGCTCCAGCCGAGCCGAACCCGCGATTTCACGCGTGCCGTCGGACACTCGCCGCCCTCTCTCGCCAGAGGGCAGAATCATGCATCTAATGACTGTCTAAAGCCAACCACCAGGTCAGAGCAAGCGATCACCCTGGAGCGTCAGCAGGACGAGCAGCGCCACACTTCCCGCAGCACAGGGGCAGACCCCCTGTGCTGATCATGCACTTGATGCAATTCCCCGGGGTCCCGGCGCAGGGGCCAGCCGCCCTTGACCACGCAGTGGGCCAGACGTAGGCGCCCGGTCTCGGTCAGGGGTGCATTACGGTGGGGCATGAGGGCCTTCTGTCGCTCGGTGTGGACGTCGCAATCCACACCGAACCGGAAGGCCCTCACCCGTTCAAGATCCCTCAGCCGAGACCTCCATCACCCGTCCACAACCTCCCGAGGCAATACACCTATGGGTACCGCTCCAGGAACGCGGAGCGGCTGAAGGTCCAGTTGCCGGTGGGCGCGGACCAGCCGTTCGCGGCCCCGTTCAGCTTGCCGTCGGCCTTCGCGGTCCAGGTGTACATACGGACGCTGCCGTCGCTGTAGCCGTACATGCCACCGATGTCGTCGCGTCCATCACCGTTGTAGTCGCCGATGACGAGTTTGAGGTGGGGTCGGTACCAGGTGCCGGCCGGGCTGGTCCAGGCTTCGTGGTAGCCGGTGAAGGTGCCGTTGGGGGTGGCGGAGAACACGTTGACGGCGTCATGCCCGTCGGCGTAGTCGTACCAGGTGGCGATGTCGTCGCGTCCGTCGCCGTTGAAGTCGCCCGCGTGCAGGGTGGTACGGCTCCAGTCGCCCCAGGTCGTGGAGGTCCACGAGGCGGTGCGGGCGAAGGATCCGGTGGGGGTGGCAGCGAAGGTCCAGAGCTTCTCGCTGCCGTCGGGATAGTCGTACATCGCGGCGAGGTCGTCGCGTCCGTCGCCGTTGAAGTCGCCGGTGACGACCTTGGAGCGGGAGTGCTCCCAGCCGGAGCTCGCGCTCCACGCGTTCACCGGATGGTTGAAGCCGCCCTTCACGGTGGCACTGAAGACGAAGGCGGTGTCACGGCCGTCGTGGTAGTCGTACCAGACGGCTATGTCGTCGCGTCCGTCGCCATTGAAGTCACCGCTGTAGGGCGTCATCCGCTGGAAGGTCCAGTGGCCGGGTTTGACGTCCCAGGACCGGAAGGGGCGGTTGAAGGTGCCGTCGGGTTTGCCGGTCCAGGTCCACAGGGAGACCCGGCCGTCGACGTACCCGTAGAGGGCGGCCGCGTCACCGATGCCGTCACCGTTGAAGTCACCGGTCACGCGCTTCATGTTGTCCGCGTCGAAGTCGCCCGCGGGGGCGGTCCACGCCGAGCGCCAGCTCGTGAACGTCCCGTCGGACAGGGAGTCGAAGGTGAGCAGCGCGTCCTTGCCGTCGGCGTAGTCGTACCAGGCCGCCACATCGCTGCGGCCGTCGCGGTTGTGGTCGTGGCGGGGTGCGCCGCCGGAGGTCCACAGGGAGTGGCCCTTGGCGTTGTGGACGACGAGGTTGCCCCGGTCCTGGAGCAGTGCGTAGCCCTCGCCGGTCGCGGTGGCCGGTCCGCTGGACCAGAGGAGCACGCCGACGGCGGAGTTGACGGTGATGTGGCCGTCGCCGCGGACGAGGGCCGTGGCGCCGTTGTTGCCCGCCGTGCCGCTGGACCAGAGCTTCTGGTTGGAGGTGGAGGTCAGGACGAGGTCGCCGTCCGCCCTCATGGTGAGGGTCGCGGACGGCGAGCTGACGGACTGGCCCGGGGTGAGCGTGGTGCCCGCCGCGATGCGGCGGCCACCGTTGACACCGTCGATGAGGTAGGCGGAGCCGATGCCGGTGTAGTCGTCGCCCGTCCTGATGCCTCGGTGGCCGTTCAGGGTGTTGTCGGCCTTGCGGACCCAGATGTCGGGGATGCCGTCGCCGTCGTTGCTGCCGTCCGGGGTGTCGTCGCCGTCGAGGTCACCGGAGGTCCCGATGGAGGGATGGGTGCTCGCGGGGAACATCCCGGTGGCGATCCTCACCCGTGTCCCGGCGGCCCCCCAGGTCGCCGTGTCGAGGGCGCCGTGGGGGCCCTTCTTCCCGTACGCGCGGTAGACATCGCCGCTGGCGTTGTGGCGCAGCAGCAGATCGGGCACGTCGTCCTTGTTGAGGTCACCGGGCAGGACCGGTGTGAACTGGTCCCAGTCCGTCTCCCCCACCAGTACGGGTGCGCGTCCGGTGTCGAGGTGGACGGTGCGGTTGCCGTAGTAGAGCCAGAGCCGCTTGCCCTGTTTCACCAGGATGTCGGGCTTGCCGTCAGCGTTGAGGTCGGCGGTGGCGATCTGCTCGGCGGTGCGCCAGTGTTCGAGCGCCGCCGACCGGGCCCGGAGCCGTAGATAGTCCTCGCGGTCGATAGTCCCTCGGCCGGAGCTCTTGTAGACCTTCAGCTGGTTCGTGTTGTCGTTCGCGTTGTGTTCGAGGGAGATGAGGTCGTTGTGGCCGTCCTCGCTGATCCAGTCTCCGTGGAAGGCGACCTGTCGGCCGGGGAAGGTGCCGCCGCCGTGGGTGGCGGAGGAGAACTCCCGGTTGCCCTCACCCGCGTAGGTGAGCAGGGTTCCGTTGGCGTCCGTGCTCCAGATGTCCTTGTAGCCGTCGCCGTTGAGGTCACCGGGTTTGTCCCGCTCCCGGGAGCGGTTCGCGTAGTACAGGTAGGTCGCCGTGTCGGAGCGGTTGCCCGCCCGGTCCACACTGTAGGCGTGGATCATGTGCGGGCCGTACGACGGAGGGGTCACGAAGGCCGACGGAGCGCCGACCGGAGTCTCCTGGACCTCGGAGTCACCACTGGTCCACCAGTGGTAGGAGGCCACATCGGTCACCCCGCCGCTGGAGAAGACGAACTCCGTCTGCGCACGCGCCGGGCCGGTCGGGTTCGGCCAGCCGTTGTCCCCGTTGGGGTACGCGTTGCCCCTGGAGGTAATGCCCGGCGGGCTGGCGGGCCGGGTACGGTCCATGGAGAAGGCACAGGTCGCGCTCCAGGCCGAGGTGGCGCCGTCCCCGTCCTTCGCCCGGACCTTCCAGCTGTAGGTGCCGGTGGGAACACTGGTGGCGGGCAGGACGAGTGTGGCGTGGCGGCCCTTGGCCACCGAGAGTTCACGGCTGAGGACGACCGGCCGCTCGGGGAGATCGGTGCGCACGACCTGGAACTGCGCGGTCAGCATGCCGGCCTCCGGATCATCGATCTTCGCGTAGACGCTGACCTGAGCGTTGCCGATCACACCTCCGTTCGCGCAGCTGGTCCTCGGGTTGGTGCCCAGACCGGTGGGGGTCTTCGGCGGGTTGTTGTAGTCGATCTCCAGCCTGGCGGTCTTGGGGTCGAACCGCTTCCAGCCGAAGGTGTCGCTCTCGTCGGCGGCGTACAGGCCGAGGGTCACACTGGGGTCGTCGGCGGCCGCGGCCGTCCGGACGGCGCTGGTGGCGTTGAACTCCAGATTTCCGGCCGGGCATCCGTCGCCCCAGCCCTTGGCATCGGTCACCGTGTCCAGTGGTGTGCCGCCGAGCTGTCCCGGCTGATGGTTCCAGGTGGTCCTCTTCGAGATGTCCTCGACGCGCCACACCTGGACCGCTCGCTTCTGGCAGGACCACGACCACGTGTTGCGGATCCGGAAGGTCGCGGACTTGATCTGCGCGCCGCGCACCCCGCTGGTGTCGAGCTGGAAGAAGGACCGTGAGATCCGGTCCTGGCCGCCGGTCTGGGACTCGTAGCCGACCCGGACGTCGCCCTTCGCGTCCCAGTAGGAGGTCGTCGGGAATGCCTGGTAGACACGGGCCCAGTGCTGCCACTCGCCGAAGGCCCAGCTGGGGTCGATGTACACCGGGTAGGTGGTGCTCGCGCCGGTCAGCAGTCGCTGGTCGGGGGTGATGGTGAGGGTGTCCCCGGCCACCGCCGTCGGCATCTCGGCGTTCTTCGCGCCCGCCCCGGGTTCGAAGGTGTCCTGGGGTGTGGACGTGGCCGTGAGGGTGCGTGCGGCGGGCGCGGTCGGAGGCGGTGTGGAGTCCCACATCAGGGGGGTGGGACTGGTGAACACGGTCTGCCCGGCGGGGTCCGTCGCCTCCAGCGCGCCGGTGTTCGGGTCCTCGGTGACCGTCACCCCGACGGTGGCCATGGTGAACCGCAGCTGGGCGAGATCGGGATGGGCTGCGGCCTGGGCGTTCTTCACCACCAGCAGCTGGGAGAACCCTTCGACGTCGGCCTTCAGCTGGAGGTCGACGCCGGGGAGGACCTCGGCATAGGTGGCGACATTGCCCGCGAGCGTGGGGGCGGGCAGGGGCTTGGTCCAGGTCAGTGAGAGGGTCCGTCCATCCTTCACCCCCGTCAGCATCGGCCCCGTACCGCCGCCGGAGAACGTCACGTCCACCCGGGACGCCTTCGGCACCACTGAGCCGTCCGCAGCGAAGACCAGTGTCGCGTCGGCCGCCACCCAGGCGCCGTTCCGCCACAGCCGTACCGGCGCCCCGTGCCGCACCACCGAGAACGAGCCATCGGGGCGCACCCAGGTGTCGCTCGTCTCCGTACGGGCGGACAGCAGCTCGACCGGCTGCCCCAGGGCGATGGCGTCCTGGAGGGCCTTGTCCTCCTCGCTCACCGAGCCGTCGTCGGTCGAGCGTGCCGGCACGGAGGACGCGGCACCCGCCTGTCGCTCGGCCGCAGGTGCCGCCACTGCGGGCATCGCTCCGGAGGCCAGCAGAGCCCCGACGACCAGACCGTACAACCAGGGCGGTCTGCGGCGGAACCTCCGCCGCCGGTTCCGCGAAGATATGAACATCATTGACTCCCTATGCCTTCGAAACAATTGACTCGGACTATCTGCTCACATTCATGCACTTGCCACCGATCAATGGTGAGCGGTGAATCCCTCAATGCCGAAAGGGGTGCGCAAGGTGACACTGTCAAGCGATGTGACGCGTGCGCGCCGGCCCTCGCAGGAGGAGTACAACACCGCGCCCGCTGCTCTGACTTTGCATGATGGCACGTCCGTGTCAAGACCATCCTTCGGTAACGGCCGCTTCTGTGCACGCATCGTGCGGCGCTTTTGACATTCCGTGCAATACGCGTCCGATCCTGTTCCGCGCCATGAATCCGGCTGATACGTTCGGCGTGATTTTCGTGACTGCCACATAAGGGGTGGGTCGTTGAGACGATTCGGAATACGTGGATGGGTCGGGACGATATCCATCGCCCTGACGGTCACTCTCCTCCCGGGCATCCAAGTGACCGCCACACCATTGGCCGTCGCCGCGCCCCGGGGCCCGGACCTGCCGAAGCTGAAACAGCCTCCGACCGTCCCGGTGACGGAGATGAGATCCGGCGGCACTCCGCGCCCCGCCGACGCGGCGGCACGCACATGGCGGGCACCGAAGGTCACCTGGCCCGAGCCCGGCAGCACCACCGTCGCCGTGGCAGCCACGGCCGGCGCGGCGGCGCGGCGGGCCGGGGCCCTGCCGGTCAGCGTCAGCCGTGTCCACGACGCGAGGAAGCCCTCGGTCACGGCCCCCGGCAAGGTCAAGGTCACCGTCATCGACCGGCGCACGGCCCGGGCGGCGGGCGTCGACGGGATCCTTCTCGCGGTGAGCCGCCCGGGTGCGAGAACAACGGCCGATGTGGGCGTCCGGGTCGACTACACCGGATTCCGTGGGGCGTACGGAGGTGACTGGGCGGCCCGGCTGCGGCTCGTACGGCTGCCCGCGTGTGCGCTGACGACGCCCAAGCGCCCGGCCTGCCGCACGGGCGTACCCCTGACGACCACCCATGACGCCGAATCACGAACGCTCGGCACCACCGTGACCATTCCCCGGGCGACGGTGAAGGAACGCTCCGCCTCCGGAACGGGAAGTACGGCCGTGCTGGCGCTCTCGGCGGGGGACTCCGGTCCGACGGGCACCTACCGAGCCACCCCTCTCCAGACCTCCGGGTCCTGGGAGGTCGGGGGCCCGGCCGGCGGCTTCGCCTGGCAGCACCCCATCGTCGCACCGGCGGTGCCGGGAGGGCTCCAGCCGGACATCTCCCTGGGATACAGCTCCCAGGCGGTGGACGGCAGGACCGGGGCCACGAACAGCCAGCCGAGCTGGATCGGTGACGGCTGGGGATACGAGCCCGGATTCATCGAGCGGCGGTACACACCGTGCGAGGACGACAGAACCGGGGGGACCAACACCACCAAGGTGGGCGACCTGTGCTGGTTCAACGACAACGCCACCCTCTCCCTCGGAGGCAAGAACACGGAGCTGGTGTACGACGCCGAGAAGGGCTGGCGTCCCGTCACGGACTCGGGCGAGCGGATCGAGAAACTGACGACTGGCACGGTCAACGGTGACAACGACAACGAGCACTGGAAAATCACCACGACCGACGGGATGCGGTACTACTTCGGCCGCAACCGGCTGCCGGGCTGGAGCGACAACGGGGATCAGCCCGACGACCCGGTGACCAACTCCACCTGGACCGTCCCCGTCTTCGGCAACCACTCCGGCGAGCCATGCCACGGCGCCTCCTTCGCGAACGCCTGGTGCCAACAGGCATGGCGCTGGCAACTCGACCGCGTCGTCGACCCGCGCGGCAACGCCATGGCCTACTACTGGGACAAGGAGACCAACAATTACGGCCGCAACGTCTCCCTGACCACCGGCAAGGCCACCGTCACCCCGTACACCCGAGGCGGCCACCTCGACCGCATCGAGTACGGACTGCGCGCGAACTCCGTCCACGCGAAGAAGGCGATGGGCCGGGTCGACTTCACCGTCGGCGAGCGATGCCTCACCAACTGCGCGACGTTCGACGAGCCCAACGCGAAGAACTGGCCCGATGTCCCCTACGACCAGTACTGCGGAGAAGGCTCCACCGAGTGCAAGAGTCAGTACTCCCCCTCCTTCTGGTCCCGTAAGCGGCTGACCGGCATCACCACCCGGATCCTGACCGGCGGCGTCTACAAGAGCGTCGACTCCTGGGCCCTGGAACAGAACTTCCCCCCGTCCGGCGACGGCATCTCCACCCCGATGTGGCTCTCCTCGATCACCAGGACCGGCACGGCGGGCGGCACCGTGACCCTGCCTCCCGTCCGCTTCACCGGTGTGCAGAAGCCCAACCGGGTCGACCGGCGCGGTGACGGACTCGCCCCCTACATCCGCCTGCGCATGTCCCAGATCATCAACGAGTCCGGAGGGTCGATCGCGGTCGACTATCTCGACCCGAGCTGTACCCCGACCAGTCCGCCTCCCCCCGACGGAACCAACACCACGCTCTGCTACCCGGTCAAATGGGCCTACGAGGGTGACACCGCGAAGCTCGACTGGTTCACCACGTACCCGGCCCGGCGCGTGGTCGAGGGCGACAACCTCGCCACCACACCCGACACCGTCACCGAGTACACCTATGTCGGCGGCGCCGCCTGGGCGAAGAGCGACGACGAGTTCACCAAGGCGGAGGACCGTACCCACTCCGTCCCACGCGGCCACTACCTCGTCCAGACCCGCACGGGCGCCGGAACCGACCCACGCACCCTGTCGGAGACACGCTACTTCCGCGGTATCAACGGAGCCGAGGTGAAGAACGGTGCCGGTGTCGCGGTCACCGACCGGGAGCAGTTCGCCGGAGCGCCCCGGGAACAGGCCACCTACAACGGTGACGGCGGCGCCCTCATCTCCGCCACCTCCTACACACCCTGGCGCTCCGCCGTCAACGCCACCCGCGCCCGGACCGGACTGCCCGCCCTCGAAGCCCGCTACACCGGCACCGAGGCCGAGGAGACCCGTACCACCGTCACCGGCGGCATCCGCACCACGAAGACCACCCACGCCCATGACTCCCACGGCATGGTCACCGAGGTCTCCGACCACGGCGACACCGCCAAGACCGGCGACGAGAAGTGCACCACTACCTCCTACGCCCGCAACACCGACCCGGACGTCTGGATCCTCACCGCCGTCTCCCGGGTGGAGACCGTCGCTGTCACCTGCGACAAGCCCGTGACCCGGCCGGCCGATGTCATCGACGATGTCCGCACCCACTACGACGGCGGTGCCTTCGGGACCGCCCCCACCAAGGCGCTCGTGACCCGGTCCGAGCGGATCAAGGGTGACGGCAGCGGCTACGACCCGCTCATGACCGTCCCCGCCACCTGCGGCACCGGCGGTGCGCAGCTCTGCTACGACGCCTACGGCCGGACATTGAAGGCGGCCGACCCCTACGGCAAGGTGACCTCCACCACCCACTCGCCCGCGGCGGACGAACCTCCCACCTCGACCGCGGTCACCAATCCGCTCAACCACCGTACGAGCACGATCACGGACCCGCTGCGGGGACAGCCGACACAGGTCACCGACGCCAACGGGAAGGTCACCACCACCGGCTACGACGCGTTGGGCCGGGTCACCAGAGTCTGGACCCCGACCCGCTCCGCCGCGACGTTCCCCAACGCCCCCAGCCACACCTTCGACTACCTCGTTCGCAACGACGCCCCGACCGTCGTGACGAGCAAGAGCCTCGACCACAACTCCGTCCACCAGACCACCTACGCCTTCTACGACGGTCTTCTGCGACCCCGTCAGACCCAGGTGAGATCCCCCGACCGCGCGGGCCGCCTGGTAACGGAGACGTCGTACAACACCCGTGGCGAGACCTGGCACGACTCCGGTGTCTACTTCGCCACCGGGGCGCCGGAGCCGACCCTGGTGACCGGGCAGGAGAGCCGTTACCCGGCATCCGCCGAGACGGTGTTCGACGGTGCGGGCCGTCCCACCGCGGTGATCTCCAAGAAGTTCGGTGACGAGACCAAGCGCGTCACCACCGCCTACACCGGCGACACCACCACGGTGACCCCGCCTGCGGGCGGCACCACCACGACCACCGTGGTCGACGCCCTCGGCCGGACCACGCAGGTGAAACAACACCTCAGCGGCCCCAGTACCACGCAGTCCACCACCTACGGCTACAACCGGCACGGACGTCTCCACACCGTCACCGATCCGTCCGGCGCGCGGTGGACGTACACCCACAACACGCGTGGCCTCGTGACCGGCTCCGATGATCCGGACCGGGGCACCACCACCACCTCCTACGATCACGGTGACCGGCCCGTCACCACCACCGACGCGCGCGGGGTGAGCCTCACCACCACCTACGACGAACTGGGACGCCGTACCGCCCTGAAGAAGGGCGCCACCACGCTCTCCGAGTGGACCTACGACACCGCGGCCAAGGGCCGGCCCGCCAAGGCGGTGCGGCACGTCGACGGCAAGACCTACACGAACGAGATCACCACCTACGGCGACCTGTACCAGCCCGCCACCACCAAGGTCAGCATTCCGGCGGCCCACGGCCTGCCCGCCGCGACGTACGAGTGGACGAACCACTTCTCCCCCAACACCGGTCAGCCCGAGGGGACCGACCATCCGGCGCTCGGCGGTCTGCCGGCTGAATCCGTCACCACCGCCTACAACACCAGCGGTCTCGTCGACAGCGTCTACGCGGGCGGCGACCCGCTCATCTCCGCCGCCACGTACGACCACTACGGACGCACCGCGCGTCTGGAACACGGCGCGTTCGGCCGGCACCTCTTCACCACACGGCAGTTCGACGACCACACCGGTCTCGTCGTCCGGGCCGTCACGGACCGTGAGACGGCACCGCAACGGGTCGAGGACACCCGGTACACCTACGACCCCGCAGGCAACGTCACCCGGATCGCCACCGCCTACGGCCAGGACGCCCAGCGCACCACTGACACCCAGTGTTTCAGCCTCGACACCCTGCGGCGCGTCACCGAAGCCTGGACCAACACCGGCGAAACCTGCGCGGCATCACCCTCGGCGGGTGTGATCGGGGGCGAGGACCCCTACTGGACCAGCTACACCTACGACCCGGTGGGCAACCGCAGGACGGAGGTCCAGCACCAGACCACCGGCGGCCCGGCCGCGGACATCACCCGTACCTACACCGCCCCCGACACGGGCAGGCACAACCTCCCCAAGGTCACCCAGACAGGCCCCGGCGCCCACGAGGAGACCTACACCTACGACGCGACGGGCAACACCCTCACCCGCAAACTCGGCACCGCCGATGTCCAGAACCTCGTCTGGGACGACCAAGGACACCTCAAAACCGTCACCCAGGGCGCCAAGTCCTCGGAGTACCTCTACGGGGCCGATGGCGAACGGCTGATCCGCGAGGACTCCACCGGCACCACGCTCTACCTCCCGGGCGGCAACGAACTCCACGTCGACAAGGTCGGCCTCACCACCGGAACCCGCCACTACACCGCCGGCGGCCAGAGCATCGCCGTGCGGACCGGCACCAACCTCACTTTCACCCTCACCGACCACCACAACACCACGACCACCCAGGTCACCACTGACACCACCCAGGCGATCACCCGCCGCAAGACCACCCTCTTCGGAGCCCCCCGCGGCCTCCAGCCCACCACCTGGACCGGCGACAAGGGCTTTGTCGGCGGCACCCGCGACACGGACACCGGGCTCACCCACCTGGGTGCGCGGGAGTACGACCCTGCCGTCGGACGCTTCATCAGCGTCGACCCGATCATGGATCTCGCCGACTCGCAGCAGATTCACGGCTACACCTACGCCAACAACAACCCGGTCACCTACTCCGATCCGACGGGACTGCTCTTTGGTCCTGGCTTCTTCAAAGCAGTCAAAAAGGTGTACCAGTGGGCCCAAAAGGCCGTGAAAAGGTATGCCCGAGGCAGGGGAATCGGCACACCCAGCACACAGATACATTCTGGCGGCGAGGAGCAGCGAGTCATTCACGGCATTGCCGTCCCCTCGCTGGAGGAGCTCAAGCGCCTTCCGTTCGCGGTGGGCGACAAGAGCCACGAAGAGCTCCTCACCCGGTGGGCGGAATGGAAATGCTCCAGCGAATCTGAAAGCACAGAGAAGTTCTGCGCAGCGGGACAAACCGAATTCAACATGTACAAGAAGGGGCTTTTCGATAGGTTCGTCGAGTCCGTCGTCGTGCCGGACATCGACGCCTGGAAAAACTGCCCGAACTCGATCTCGAGCTGCATGGAAGCCGCCTTGGATCTGCCGATCTTCAAGCCGGCGAAGGGCGTGAAGAGCCTCAAGGCCCTCAGGGATTGCAACAGCTTCACCCCCGGTACGCGTGTGCTGATGGCGGACGGCGCAACGAAGCCGATCGAGGATGTCCGGGTGGGCGACAAGGTCCTGGCGGCGAACCCGAAGACGGGGAAGGTGGCGGCCCACACCGTCACCGCCGAACTCTTCGGAAACAGTGTGCGGGACCTTGTCCGGATCACCATAGATCCGGACGGAAAGAAGGGCGGCCCCTCCGCTTCATTGGAAGCAACGGACGAACATCCCTTCTGGGTGCCCCAACTGGACGAGTGGGTCAACGCCACCGACCTCCGGCCCGGGCAGTGGCTCCGGACCAGCAGCGGAACGCGGGTCGAGATCACGGCGGTCAAGCGGTGGACCGAGCGGACGTCCACGCACAACCTGACCGTGGACGATCTCCACACGTACTATGTGCTGGCGGGCGCGACGCCGGTACTCGTTCACAACAGCAACTGTGATCTTCCTGAGGGATACACCTCTTCCCCTGCGCTCAAGGGTGATCCGTACCATCCGGACTCGGTGGCTGCACGGAGTAAGCAGAACGGAGAGCTGTACGCGGGAACCGTAGGGGATCGGGCCGGGGCTCTGGGATACAGAACGAGAATTCCCGCGCAAAAGGCCCCGTTCAATTCACACGGCCAGGTGGTCTTCTCCAATGGGAAGAACTACATCACGCCTGATGTTGACGGGCATAACGTGTCGGATGGCTGGAAGATGTTCAATCGCAAGGGACAACGGATCGGAACCTATGACCCAGATCTCAACTACCTCAAGGAATGAAGACTTCGTGATCGAGGTGATCGATTACCCGACCTCAGAGGGTACGAGTTCGCTGCCCTCCAAGGCAGTCGGCAGGATCAGGATCGGCGAGTTCACGGAGACGTTTCTGATGGACCTGAGTTTCTGGACGGTGGATGACTACCGCCGAAGCTGGGATGGTGCGCTGAGGAAGCTAGAAGAGGCCGAGAATTCGACCTCCTGCCTCATCGCCTCAATTACCGATCCGGCGGCCAGTAATTTCATCTCCTGTTGGCCGATGTATCGAGACGGGGAAGAGGTCTACGTGCAGAACTCGATCATCTTCCTGGACGAACTCCACGAACGGTTCAACCCGCAGGAGCCGGGGCGGTACGTAGAGGCTCGATCGTCGGTCGACGAGGATGGAAACCGCATCTCTGAGTGGTCGACGAGCACCTCTCAGGTGCGGCGGTTCCGTGCGTCCGCCTGGGGGCGATAGATCCCTCGCGCAGGTGCGAATTTGAAACCCCGTCAGGTATGTCCTGGCGGGGCTTCAGCGCGGTCTGACGGCAGTAGTTGACGGCAACGTCAGCGGACGGGGGCTGCGCAGAGCGGTGGGTCGTCACCGTCGTCAGGCTGGCCTGCGCTCTCGACGGGCCCCGAGAGCGTCAGGCGCCGAGCAGGAGCTACTCATGGCCCATGTCCTGACCGACCGCGAGCCCTGGAGCGGGCCGGTACCCGACCCGTGTCGGTAGAGGCGCTCCAGGAGGCAGGCGTGGTCGCCAGCGGCGAGAGTCACGAACCGCTCGTGCACAGAGTCCAGATCACCGTCGCGCACCCTGATGTCAGCAACCTCCCCGTCCAAGACCGGACCAGCGACCAGCCTGCCAATCCTCAAGGCAATCACCGTTGCAGTAGGCGTGGCGCGGCACGGGGCGCCGTCCCGTCGGACGTCGAAAGGCGGTCCGGGGCACCTGTCCTGCCACGGACGAAGGCGAGGACACCCGCGGCGGTACGGAAGTTCCCGACATCGAGGTCCTCGGCCTCGACGGTCAGCTGGAAGCGGTGTTCGACGAAGATGACGAGTTCGAACGCGAAGAACGAGTTGGCGCGGCCGTCGGCGAAGTAGTCGTCGTCGAGCCCGACCGGACTGCCCGACGCATCGGTGAAGAAGCCCAGGACGTCCTCGGTCGCTGTTGCCATGAAGGTCTCCCGGAATCTACAGCTGGTAGGTGTGGTCGTGGTCCTCTCCGGTCGCGACCAGGAGCAGGCTCCAGGCGGCTACCGGGCTCACGTTGATCAGGACGACGGGTCCGCCGTCGGGCACCTCCCCGCGGCGCAGTGCGGTGTGGAGGTTGAGCAGGACGTCGGCCGGCCCGAGGTGCCCGTAGCGGCGCAGGTTGTCGCGGCAGGCGGGCAGCATGCTCACGTCCAGCGCCTCCTCGACGAATGCGAGGCCTGCGGCCGAGAGGTTCTGGCTCGCGAATCCGCGTACGTCCTCGCGGCGCAGGCCGTTGCGGTCCAGCAGCCGGCTCAGCATGACTCCCAGTCGGGCGCGGGTCTCCAGGGCGAGGCGGAAGGAGTACATGGTGGTGTCCCGGCACTCCTCACGCCACTCGGCGACGGGCCGGTCCCGGAACGGGACATGGAACAGGTCCCAGTACGCGCCGTTGGTCTCCTGCAGGACGTCGAGGACCCGGACCGGGCCGGTGCGGGCCAGCAGCACCGCCTGGCCCGCGTCGCCGTTGACGGTCACCGGGTGCCGGTAGCGGGTCGGCGTCGCGGGCTTGCTGCCGTGCACGACGAGAACATGCTCCAGATCGTGGTCGGCGGCCAGCAGGCCGCGGGCGGTCAGCAGGGCCGGGGTGATCGACACACAGCCGAGACCGCCTACCGAGAAGGTCAGGGCACGGTGGGCGCCGAGCAGGTCCTGCAACCGGGTGGCGTCGGAAGCCATCAGCTGCCGTGGGGCGCGGGACTCGATCACCACCAGCGCGCCGAGTTCCCCGGCGGCCACGCCTGACTCGGCGAGCGCCTGCCGGGCGGCGTCCAGCGCGAGGTCCACCTCGTCGAGGCCGTCGTCGGCGCTGATCCGGTCGATGCCCAGGGCGAGGCAGGTCGTGCGTCGCGCCGGGTCGAGGGCAGCCAGTTCGGGGAGGGCGGCGACGTCGATGTGCCGCTGCGGCAGGTGCCAGGCGGCGGCGCGGACGGCCAGCGGGGCGGCCATGTCAGCGCTGCCCCGCGAGTTCGGCGAAGGCGTCGGCGAGACAGTCGGCCAGGGCACCCATCCGCTCCGTGTCGAGCCGGTCGTCGTGCACGAGGTGGATCTCCAGGGCGCCCTCGGCGATCGCGCTGGTGACCACGACGGGCACATACGACAGGAGTGCGTTCTGCTCCAGGACCAGTGGTCCGGAACGGATCCACACGGGGTCCGTTGCCAGCCGAAGCTCGTCACCGCCGGTCGCGGTGTGCTCGACGAGTATCTCGGGCTCCGGCAGGGCGCGCAGCGCGGACGTGGCGGGTGTGTCCGGGCTCAGGTGACGCAAGATTCCGTAGCCCACGCCGTCGTTGGGCACGGAGCGCAGGATCTCGGCGACGGTCGGCACGGCGGCGGCGGTGTGCTGCTCCGGCCGGACCGGCAGCAGCACCGGATGGGCGCTGGTGAACCAGCCGAGGGCAGAGGAGCGGTCGTCCGGACGGTAGGCGTTGGGGGTGCCCGCGCCGACGGTCAGCACCAGGGCGTCCGGCTGTCCGCGCCACCGGCTCCAGGCGCTGGCCACGGCGGCGGCAGCCGCCTCCTGGCCGCCCGGTCCGGATACGGTGAGCGCGGCGGCCACCTGGTCCGAAGGCAGGGTCCGGCGCAGTACGGCTGTGCCGGTGCACGGTCCGGTCGGCCGGTCCGGCAGGGTTCCGGCGCCGCGGCCGTTCTCAAGAACGGCTCTCCAGTACCCGCTCTCGCCGGACAGTTCGTCGGACTGCGCCATCCGGCGCAGGTGGGCGGTCCAGTGCCGCCACGCCTGTCGTCGTACGCCGGTGCCCGCAGCGTGCGCCGCAGGGCCTTCGGGGTCGCGCAGCGCGGAGTTCAGCTCCTCCAGCAGTGGTACCGCCGAGACATGGTCGTAAGCGAAGTGATGCACGGCCAGCAGAAGGATGCCGGTGCGTCGCGGGCCGCGGTCGTAGAAGCGGGCGCGCAGCAGGGTGCCCCGCACGGGGTCCACGGCCGCGGCGAGTTCGGTCTTGTCCGCCTCCAGGACGGCCGCAACGGCGTGGTCGTCGAACAGGGGCAGGGCCTTCATGTCGACGGCGGTGGACGTCTCCGCGGCCGTGCGGACGAGGCGGTGGCCGAGGGCGTTGGTCCTCAGCCGGTAGCGGAGCGGTTCGTGCAGCTCCACCAGCCGCGCCAGCGCGGCGGCCACCGCGTCGCCGCGGATACCGGGGGCGGTCTCCAGGACCTCCGCCACCACCATGTCGCGGCCGTGGTCCGGGGCCTTCTCCAGCACCGCGTGCATCAGAGGGGTGAGCGCGATCGGCCCCGCCGGGGTGGCCTCGAAAGGTGTGTCCGCGCCGGGTGCGCCACCGGTTGTGGCATCAGGTACGGCGCCGGCCGTGGTGCTCGCTGCCCGGGCGGCGAGTTCGCGCAGTGTCGGACTGGTCAGGAGGTCGTGCGGGGTGAGCGTGAGTCCGGCGCGCTCGGCACGGGAGGCGACGGCGACGCTGAGCACCGAGTCGCCGCCGGAGGCGAAGAAGTCGTCCTCGGGCCCGACCGGTCGGCCGAGCAGTTCCGTCCAGATCCGGGCGAGGATGCGCTCGGCGTTTTCGTTGGCGTCGGGTGAAGACGGGGTCGGTGGGACCATGTCGGCCTCTCTGCCGGGGTCGGCTGGCATGCCGGGGAGGGTGGTCGGGTAGCCGCCGGGCCGGTCCGTGCCGGACGTCGGGGCGGCTGCCGTGGCGTCGGCCAGGGCGGCACGGGCGAGCTTGCCGTTGGCGGTTCTGGGGAGCCGCCGGTGGGTGACCACCCGATCGGGGACCATGACGGCGGGCAGCCGTCGTGCGAGCCGGGCGAGCAGGTCCGCCTCAGTCGGCGGCGGCTCCCCGGCGACATGCGCGACCAGCCGCGTCGCGCCGCTCGCGGGCCGCTGCGCCACTACGACGGCCTCCTGCACCCGAGGGTGCTGGAGCAGCGCCCGCTCGACCTCCGCCGGCTCGATCCGGTGGCCGCGGATCTCCACCTGATCGTCGGCGCGCCCCAGGAAGTCGAGGGTGCCGTCGGGACGTGTCCGGACCACGTCTCCGGTGCGGTACATCCGGGTACCGGGCACGGCGGAGCGGGGGTCCACCACGAACCGCGTGGCGGTCAGGCCGGGCAGGCCGTGGTAGCCACGGCCGACGGCGGCACCGCCCAGGTACAGTTCCCCCGCCCGGCCCGGCGGGACCGGCTGGAGATCGGGGCCGAGGACGTACACCTCGGCGCCCGTGATCGGACCGCCGATGCCGGGCAGCGTCCCGGCCGGGTTCGGCTTCACCTCCTCGCAGGTGCCCACCACCGCGCATTCCGTGGGCCCGTACATGTTCAGGAGCCGGAAGGACGCGCCCTCGGGCGGCCGGACCCGCAGCCGGTCACCGCCCGTGGCCAGCACGCGCAGCGCGAGACCCGGGACGTCCGGCGCTTCGTCGAGGACGAGTTCGGCCAGCGGTGTGGGCAGGCAGGCGACGGCGATCCCCTCGGCCGCGAACTGGCGCAGCAGGGCGGCGGGTGTCTGCAGAGTGTCTTCCGTCAGGTGCAGGGACACGCCGTGCGCGAGGGCGGCCAGGATCTCCAGGACCGAGCCGTCGAAGCCGGGGGCGAAGGCCTGGGCCATCCGGTCACCGGGGCGCAGCCCGGTGTGCCGCCCGAACCAGCTCAGCAGGTTCGCCAGCGCGCCGTGCCCGACGGCGCAGCCGTGCGGCGCCCCGGTGGAGCCGGACGTGAAGGCCACATAGGCGAGTTGGCCCGTGTGGGGGGCCGCGGTCGGCGTTGCTGCGGCGGCGGGCTCAGGGCCGGGCTCGGGGGCAGTCTCCGGGCCGGTCTTCGGGTCGGTTTCCCGGTCGGTTCCCGAGTCGGCGTCCGGGATGTCCACTCGCTCCGTTGCCGGGTCGGCGGGAAGCGGCGTCACGACGGTGCGGCCCTGCGCGTGTGGTGCCGTGAGGTCGGTCGTGCCGACGAGGACGCGGCAGTCGAGGTCCGCGAGGAGAGCAGCGAGCCGGGAGAGCGGTGCCGCCGGGTCGAGCGGGGCGAAGGCCCCGCCCACTTTGAGCACGCCGAGCCAGCCCACCACCAGTCCCACGCCGCGGGGTGCGAGGACCGGCACCACGGTGTCCGGCCCGACCCCCGCGGCCCTCAGCCGATCGGCGAGCCGCTCGGAGAGCCGGTCGAGTTCGCCGTAGCCGCAGACCGTGCCGCCGTGCACGACGGCGGGCCGCTGCGGATGCCGGGCGGCGAACCGTCTGACGGCGTCGGTGACGAGGGAAGCTCGTGGCAGCTCCTGTGCGGGGGACACGGCACGCGGGCCGACGAGTTCGGTCAGGGGCCGGTCCGGGTCCGCCACGGCGGCGACGACCAGTGTCAGGAAGCGGTCGGCGAGCTCCTCCATGGTGGTGCGGTCGAACAGGTCGACGGCGTACTCCAGATAGCCGGGCATGGGGCCGTCCGTCTCGTCGCTGATGCCCAGAGTGAGGTCGACCTTGGAGGTGCCGGGGGCGATGCCGGCCACGGAACCGGTCTCGGGCACGACGGTGAGTCCGGTCAGCTCCGCGGTGTGCGGTGCCGTGTTCTGGTGGGTGTAGCAGACCGTGTACAGGGGGTGCCGGGACGGGTCGCGCCCCGGGTTCAGATCGGCGACGATCCTTCCGAACGGCACTTCCTCGTGGTCCAGGACGCCGGTCACGGTGTCCGCGGTGCGCCGCACCAGTTCGCGGAACGTACGGTGGCCGTCCACCGGTGTGCGGAATGGCAGTACGTTGTTGAAGTAGCCGACAAGGGCGTGTGAGGCGGGGCTGCCGCGCCCGCTGGTCGCGGCTCCGACGATCACATCCCGGTGCCCGGCCCACAGATGCAGCAGGGCGTTGACGGCGGCGAGCATGGTGACGAACGTGGTCACCCCTTCGCTCCGGCAGAACTCCCGTATCCGCCGGGCGTTTCGCTGGTCGAGGCTGAACTCCAGCAGGTCGCCGGCATACGAAGGGACGGGCGGGCGCGGGCGATCGAGCGGGAGTTCCCCGGGCTGGAGGTCGGCGAGTTCCGCACGCCAGAACCGCAGCCCGGCCGCAAGGTGCCCGCCGGCCAGGCGCTCGCGTTGCCAGACGGCGAAGTCGCTGTACTGGACGGGGAGTGCGCGCAGTTCGGCGGGCTTGCCCTCGCGGTGCGCGGCGTAGTACTCGGCGAGATCGCGGAAGAACACGGCGGGCGACCAGCCGTCGAAGACGATGTGATGCCAGGTGCACAGCAGCACGTGGTCGTCCTCGGCCAGGGCGACCAACGTCGTCCGCAGCAGCGGTC
Source organism: Streptomyces uncialis (assembly GCF_001905345.1). Taxonomy (GTDB): domain Bacteria; phylum Actinomycetota; class Actinomycetes; order Streptomycetales; family Streptomycetaceae; genus Streptomyces; species Streptomyces uncialis. Next base: position 69,110 of record NZ_LFBV01000007.1, on the reverse strand, counting down.
CGGTGCCCAGGTGGAACGGGGTTCGGGCCTCGACGTCGGCGAGCCGGCGCACGGCACGCTCCCGCTCCGCCGGGAGCCGGTCACGGAGGTCGACACGGATCAGGTCGGGCAGTGGCGCGTCGAAGGTCGCGCAGGGCAGGCCGTCCTCGGTCAGGACCCTGGTGCGCAGCACCTCGTGACGCGTCGTCACGTCGTGCAGCGCGGCACCCAGGGCGTCGGCGTCCAGCTGCCCGCGGTAGCGCAGCCGTCCGGGGATGTTGTAGAGGGGGCCGGGCGGGAGCAGTCGGTCCAGGTACCAGAGCTGTTCCTGGTTGTGGGAGAGGGGGGCGCGGTCTCTGCGGGGGGCCGCCGTAATGGTCCAGCCGGGCCCGTCCGCCTGCGCCGGGGCCGCCTCGCCCGGCTGGGCGGAACGCCGCTTCCGGTCGATGAGGGCGGCGAGCTGCCGGACCGTGGGATTGCGGTAGAGGTCGGCAAAGGTGATCCGTGCGCCGAAGCGCGCCTGCGCCTCGCGGAGCAGTGTGATGCCCGCGATGGAGGTGCCGCCGAGGTCGAAGTAGTTGGCGTCGGGGCCGATACCGGGCGCGTCGAGAACACGGTGCCAGATCTCCGCCACGGCTCGTTCGGTGTCCTGTCCGGCGGGTGCCGCGGACACTTCCGGGTCCGGCTCCCGCACCGGGTCCGGCTGCGTTCCGTACCAGCAGGAGACCGGCTCGAACGGATACGTGGGCACCTCGACGCGTCCGACGGCCGTACCGTCGTAGGCGCGGTTCCAGTCGACGGCGACGCCGAGTTCGTACAGTCGGCCGAGTGCGCGCAGTACGCCGCGGCGGCCGTCGTCGGTGGGCAGCGGTACGACGGGCAGCTCCGGCGCCAGCTCCCGGACACGCCGGGACAGTACACCGTCACCACCCAGTTCGACGAGAACGGCACCCTGCTGGGCGAAGCCCCGTACCGCGCGCAGCAGTCCCTCCTCGTCGACCCGGTCGGTGAGCGTCATGGCCGCCGCCTGCTCACGCGCCGCGCCCGGCGACAGTCGCCCGCGGGCGACCTGGACGGCGAGGTTCCCGGGACCGGAGCCGACGAGTCGGCCGGTGTCGAGTCCGAGCGAGTGGGCGAGCCGGTTCAGGCCGTACTGGCGGACCAGCAGCGTCACGCCCTCCGCCCGGGCCGCCCCCGCGGTGTCGCCCTCGGTGAGTACGGGGAACTCGGCGCTCAGCAGGCGCCATGTCTCCTCGTCGAGCCCGGCGACGGAGGCGTCTCCGGAGCAGAGCAGGACGAGCGGTGGCGCGGTGGGGGACGGTTCCGTCGGCACCGTCGCCGTGCGCAGGGCATCGGCCAGCTCCGCGGTGTCACGGGCGACCACGCCGACGCGATGGCGGTGATGGTCCCGGCCGCGGTTGAGGGCATGGGCCACCTCGGCGAGCGCATGCGGGGTGCGCGCGGCGAAGTCGCCCACCTGCGCGAGGCAGCGGTCGAGCGCCGCGGGGGTGACAGCGGAGACGACGACGAGCTGACAGGCCCCCGGTCCCCCGGCCGACGCACCGGCCCGTACCCCGGACTCGACTCCGGCCGCCGCGGCGGGCCGCTCTCCCGCCGCTGCCCCCGGTTCCTGCCCTGGCCGTGCTTCCTCCACGACCACGTGCACATTGGTCCCGGTCAGGCCGAACGAGCTGATCCCCGCGCGGCGCGGCTCGCCCTCTCGGCGCTCGGGCCAGTGCCGGACCGTGTCGTTGACGCACAGCGGGCTGCCCGCCCCGAGCAAGGGATGCGGCTCGGTGAAGTGGGGGGTCGGGTAGAGCGTGGTGTGGCGCAGGCCCGCGAGGACTTTGAACAGGCCCGCCATGCCCGCCGCGTGGTCGAGATGGCCCACGTTTCCCTTGACCGCGCCGATCGGCAGCGGTTCCCCCGCCGCGCCCGCCTCCTCCAGCACCCGGCGCAGTCCGGCCGCCTCGACCGCGTCGCCCAGCGGCGTTCCCGACCCGTGGCATTCGACGTATCCGGCGGTGGTGACGGGGACGCCCGCATCCTGCCACGCCGCGCCGATCACCTCGGCCTGGGCATCCCGGCTCGGTGCGCTCATGCCGGTCGCGCGGTAGCCGTTGTGGTTGACGGCGACACCGCGCAGCACGGCGTGGATGTGGTCCCGGTCCGCGACGGCGCGGGACAGCGGCTTGAGGACGAGGATCCCGCCGCCCTCGCCGCCGACCGTGCCGTTCGCGGCGGTGTCGAAGGGGCGGCACACCGCGTCGGGTGATTCGATTCCCGGCAGCGGGTCGTGGCCGCTGCGGGGACGCAGTACGGTCTGCAGGCTCACTCCGCCGGCGATCGCCAGCTCGGCCTGACCCGCGCGCAGCTGCTGCACGGCGAGGGCCACGGCGGCCAGGCTGCCGCTGCACGCGGTGTCCACGACCAGGCCGGGGCCGGCCAGGTCGAGGAGGTAGGCGACACGGGCGGCGGTCGCCGACGGCAGCGTGCCGAGGATCCGTTGCGGGTCGTCATCGGGTACCAGTTGCGCGTACCCGGGGTCGGGGGCGCTGAGGACCACTGCGGTGCGGGAGCCTCGCAACTCCCCGGGCGCGTGGCAGGCGTTCTCGACGGCCCGGTGGACCAGGTGCAGGGTGAGCCGCTGATGCGGGTCCATCAGCTCCGCTTCCCGGCGCGCGAGTCCGAAGAACGCGTGGTCGAAGAGGTCGATACGGTCCAGGTAGGCGCCGGAGGCGTACGCGGTGCCCGGGTCGCCGCCGGCGAACCGGACCCGGTCGGCGCCCGGGGGCGCCACGGCGACCCGGCCGGCGCGCAGGTTCTCGTGCAACGCGGCCAGATCGTGCGCGCCGGGCAGCACCAACGCCAAACCGATGATCGCCACAGGTTCGTTGTCCATCGTGTTCCCCCGCATCACAGTTCCCAGTCGCCGGGGCCATCGGGTACTGTCCCCGGCCCACCGTCGGCGCCGATGGGCGGCGCGGCACCCGGCACCGGGCCGCCCCGGTCGTCGAGGAGGCGCGCCATCTCCTCGACGGTGGAGTGTTCGAGGAGGTCGGCGACGGAGATCTCCTCCCGCCCCGCGGAGTCCAGGCGTGCCGCCAGCTCCATCAGCGTCAGCGACGTGCCGCCGGCCTCGAAGAACTTCTCCTGCGCTCCCACGGTGTCCCGCCCGATGAGCCGCGCCCACTGTGCGGCGACGAACCGCTCGGTGACTCCGCGTGGTCCGCGGCCCGCCGGGGCCGCGCGGTGGGGAGCGTCGCTCAGGGCACGCCGGTCGACCTTGCCGTTGGCCGTGAGCGGCAGGCTGTCGTGTACCAGGAACATCGCGGGCACGAGGTGGTCCGGCAACCGCCGCGCCAGCTCCCGGCGGACGGACGCGAGGGCCGCATCGGTCCCGTCGGCCGGGGATGCCGGTACCAGATGGGCCGTCAGGCGCCGCCGGTGCCCGGTCCCGTCGGCGGTGACGGCGGCCTGTGTCACCGCCGGGTGGGCGATGAGCGCGGCCTCGACCTCGGCCGGCTCCACCCGGAAGCCGCGCACTTTGATCTGGTCGTCGGCGCGGCCCAGGAACTGCAGGCCCCCTTCGGGTCGGCGGCGCACACGGTCGCCGGTTCGGTACATGCGCGCGCCGCGGGGACCGTACGGGCAGGCGGTGAACCTCTCCGCGGTCGCCCCTGGTCGCCCTCGGTAGCCGCGGGCCAGTCCGGCGCCCGCCAGGTACAGCTCCCCGGCAGCACCGGGCGGCACCGGGCGCAGCGCGGTGTCCAGGACGTAGACGCGCGTGCCGGGGACGGGGGAGCCGATCGGCGGCTCGCCAGGGCCGTCCAGGGGTCCGGTGACGGTCGCGCACACGGTGCTCTCTGTCGGCCCGTAGGCGTTGAACAGCGTGTGCCGCGCGGCCAGCCGGGCGGCGAGGCCGGCGGGCAGGTGCTCGCCGGCGGCGACGATCGCCGTCCCGCGCGGCACCCGGTCCGCGGGCAGAACCCCCAGGACCGCGGGTGGCAGCGTTATGTGCGTGATGCCTTCCCGGGCGAGAGTCTCGGCGAGCCCCGGGCCGGGCCGCAGCCGGTCGGCCGGGGCCAGGACGAGAGTGGCGCCGGTGAGCAGCGCCGCGCACATCTCCCAGAAGGCGGCGTCGAAGCCGAGGGACGCGAACTGCAGGACGCTGTGGCCGGGGCCCGTGGCCCCGGTGCCGCGCACGGCCGCCAGCATGCCGGTCACTCCGCGGTGGGTGACGTCCACCGCCTTGGGTCGGCCGGTGGATCCGGAGGTGTAGATCGTGTACGCGGTGTTGTCCGGCCGTACCGGAACCTCCGGCGGGGTGGCCGGACCTCTGCCGAGGCGAATGCGTGCGGAGTCGAGCGCGAGAGCGGGGACCGCCCCCGGCCGCCACGGGGCGTCCTGGCCGGTACCGGTCAGCAGGAGCGCGGCGCCGGAGTCCGTGAGCATCCAGGCCAGCCGTTCGCCGGGGTGTCCGGGGTCGAGCGGCAAAAACGCCGCGCCGGCCTTGAGAACGGCGAGCAGGGCGACGATCCGGTCCGCCCCGCGGGGCAAGGCGACGGCGACGAGCGTCTCGGGTCCGGTGCCGTGCCCGGCCAGGTGGTGGGCCAACCGGTTGGCGCGCGTCTCCAGTTCCGCATAGGTGAGAGTCTGCGCCGCGTCGCCATCGGTGTGCCGTACGGCGGTCGCGTCCGGGGTGCGTGCGGCTTGGGCCGCGAACAGGCCGGGTACGCAGGCCGGAGGTGGCGTCGACGCGTCGCCGACGTCACGCTGCGGGTCGGCCTCGCGGAGCGGGGACAGCGCGGCCACCGGCGCGTCGGAAGCAAGGTCCGGCAACTCCCGCAGCGCGGTGAGCACTTCGGTGGCGAGTCGCGCGATGTCGTCGGCCGTGAACACCGCGGTGTCGTAGCCGAGCCGGAGCACCAGGTCGCCGCCGGTGTGGACGAGCAGGGACAGCGGGTAGTTGGTGGCATTGTCGGTGTCGAGGCTTACGACACGCACTCCGGCGCCGGTCACGGCGGCCGGGTCGTGGGGGATGTTGTCGAAGGCGACCGCCGTGCTGAACAGGCCGGTTCCCCGCCCCGTCCCGTCGGTGGCGGGCAGTTCGGACAGGGGAAGGGTGTCGTGCCGCCGGGCCTCTACCTGCCGGTCCTGGAGGCGGTGGAGCCAGTGGAGGAGGCCGGCGCGCTCGTCGACGCGGACCCGCACCGGAAGGGTGTTGACCAGCAGGCCGATGATGGTCCCGGCGTCCTCCAGATCGGCCCCGCGGGTGGAGACCGTGGCGCCGAACACCACGTCGTCGGTGCCGCCGTGCCGGGACAGCAGCAGCGCCCATGCCGCCTGTACCAGGGTGTTGACGGTCAGCCGGTGCCTACGGGCGAAGGCGCGCAGCCGCTCGTGCTGCGGCAGCGGTAGCGCGACGGTGTGCTCGGCATGCGGTCCCGTCCGCCCGGCCGGCGCGGGGTAGCGCCCGTACGGCAACGGGGTCGGTGTGTCGCTTGCGTCCAGTTCGGCCTGCCAGTGGGCGCGGCTGCCGGACGCGTCGCGGCCGCGCAACCATGCCACGTAGTCGGCAAACGGTCTGCGCGGGGTGACGGCGGGAGTGCGGTTGTCAGCCAGGGCTCCGTAGGCGGCGAAGACGTCGGACAGGATCTCCGACACGCTCCAGCCGTCCACGAAGAGGTGGTGAGTGGTCCACAGGACAGCGACCTCGTCGTCCCGGGTGCGTGCGATGGCCAGTCGCGTCGGCGGAGCCTGGCGTGGATCGGGGTCCGCCGCCCGGTCCTGCGCCACCAGCGCCGCCAGTGCCTCGTCCTGCGCGTCGGGCGGCAGTGCGCGCCAGTCGTGCCGGGCGACCGGCAGGGTGAACGCGGGGTGCACGTTCTGCACCGGCTGCCCGCGCTCCGGCATTCGCACGGTGCTGCGCAGTGCTGGCACGTGGTCGACGACGTGCTGCCAGGCCCGGGCCAGCACCTCACTGTCGGTGACCCCCGCGAGGGTCATGGTCAGCCGCCGTACGTAGACGTCGCGGCCGCTGAGGGAGTGGTAGAGCAGCCCGGCCTGCAAGGGTGTCAGGGGATATTCGTCGTGACGCACGGGGGTGGCGCACGGGGTACGACTGCCGGCGGCTGCGACGCTCCTCGCCACCTCGGACAGCGAGCGGACGGTGGGCCGACTGAACACGTCCTTCGGTGTCACCTCCAGGCCGGCAGCGCGGGCCTCGGCGACGAGTCGCACGCTGGTCATGGAGTCTCCGCCCAGGTCGAAGAAGTTGTCTTCGAGGCCCACGCGTTCGATGCCGAGGGTCGCCGCCCAGACGGCCGCGAGCGTCCGCTGCACTGAGGTCTTCGGCGCCGTGTACGCCGTCTCGGGCTCGGGCTCGGGCCGGGGCAGGGCCCGGCGGTCGACCTTGCCGCTGGGGTTCAACGGCAGGGCGGACAGGGCCAGATAGGCGGAGGGCACCAGGGCGGTCGGCAGGGACCGGCCGAGCAGGCGGCGCAGGGCTGAGCCGGTGGGTGCGGCCCGTCCGGGGCGGGGCACCACGTAGGCGACGAGCCGCAGGTCGCCCGCGCCGTCCGGCCATGCCACCACGTGCGCGTCGGCGATGTCGGGGTGGCCGCACAGGGCAGCCGCCGCCTCGGCCGGCTCGACGCGGTAGCCACGGATCTTGACCTGGTCGTCGCTGCGGCCGAGGTAGGCCAGAGTTCCGTCGGCGCGCAAGCGCACCACGTCGCCGGTGCGGTACATCCGGCTGCCCGATGGGCCGAACGGGTCGGCAGTGAACCGTGCCGCGGTCTCGCCGGGCCGCCGCTGGTAGGCGCGTGCCAGTCCGGCCCCTGCGATGTGGAGTTCGCCCGGGGCTCCGGCCGGGACGGGGCGTAGCCATCGGTCCAGGACGTAGTGGCGGACACCCGCGACGGGTGTGCCGATCGGCACGCCGTCCGGGCCGTCCACGGCGTGCCCCGCTCCGCGCGGCACGGGGTGAGCGGTGGAGCACATCGTGGTCTCCGTGGGCCCGTAAAGGTTGGCGAAGGGGTGCCGGGCCGCCCAGGCGCGCGCAGTCGGTACCGGGCACACGTCGGCCGCCGAGTACACGCGCACGGTGTCCGGCAGCGCCGTGGGGTCCAGGGTGCCGAGGAGGGCGGGCGGCAGCATGAGATGCGCCACCCCGTCGTCGCGGACGCGGTGGGTCAGGGCATCCGGATCGATCCGCTCGCCGGGCAGGCTGAAGCAGACGGTCGCCCCCGTCAGCAGCGGCATGAGGATCTGCCAGATGCCACCGTCGAAGGCGAAGGAGAGGTGCTGGAGCATCCGGGCGCCCGGCCCCAGGCCGAGGGTGTCCCGGCTGTCGGCGGCGAGGTTGGCCAGGCCGGAGTGCGGGATCTGCACGCCCTTGGGCCGCCCGGTGGAACCAGAGGTGTAGACGACGTAGGCGAGGTGCTGCGGCAGCGCCGTGCCGGGTGGTGCGGTGGCCGGGCGCCCGGCGATCGCGGTGCGCTCCTCGCCCCGGTCGGGGCATACGACGGGTTGGGCGCCGTCCGGCAGCAGTGCCGCCCGGTCGCGGGTCGACACGAGAAGGCGCGGTCCCGCGTCGGTGATCAAAGCGGCCGACCGGTTCGGGGGCTGGCCGGGGTCCAGGGGCAGGAAAGCGCCGCCGGCCTTGAGGACGGCGAGGACGGCCACGACGAGGTCGGGACCGCGGTCCAGGAACAGGCCGACGACCACGTCCGGTCCGACGCCGTGAGCCACGAGATGATGCGCCAACCGGTTCGCGGCGCGTTCCAGTTCGCCGTAGGTGAGGTGCTCGTCGCCGTGCACGACGGCGAGGGAGCCGGGCGAGCGGGCCGCCTGCTCGGCGAACACCTCGTGGACGCAGCGCCCGTCCCGCGCGGGTCCGCCGTCCTGCCGGGCGGCGATCAGCTCCCGCTCGGGCCCGGCCGGCCGCGGCAGCTCCCGCAGCGGCCGGTGTGCGTCCGCGACGACACGGGGCAGCAGTTCCGCCCACGCGGTTGCCAGCCCCTCGACGGTAGGCGCGCCGAACAGGTCGGTGCGGTACACGAAGTCGGCTTGCAGCCCGTCCGTCGTCTCGCGAAACTCCACGCTGAGGTCGAAGTCCGCGGCAACCACGGGGACATCGGCCTCGGCGACGGTGAGTCCTGCGAACTCCTGGCGGAGCGAAGGGGTGTTGGCCATCACCACCATGACCTGGACCAGCGGGTCCTGGCCTGTCCGGCGCTCCGGCGCCAGCTCGTCGACCAGCCTGTCGAAGGGTAGTTCCGCGTGGTCAAGGGCCTCGGCGACCACGTCCCGCACACGGTCGAGCAACTCGGCGAACGTCCGCCGCCCGTCGACCGTACTGCGCAGCACCACGGTGTTGATGAAGAATCCGACCAGTCCCTCGTACGCCACGTCGTCGCGTCCCGACACGACGGTCCCGACGGCGACATCCTCCCGACCCGCACGCTGCGCCAGTACCACCGTGCAGGCTGCCAGGAGCGTGGCGAACAGCGTGGCGCCGTGCGCACGGCCGAGCAGCTGGAGGCGGTCACGCAGGTGCGGGGAAATCGTGCGCCGGACCCTGGCGCCCGGCCCGCTGCGCCCGGTCCGGGGGCGGTCACAGGGCAGCTCGAACGGGGACATGGCACCCAACTGAGCACGCCAGTAGGTCAGCTGATGCTCGGCGAGGCCTTCGGAGAGGCGGTGGCGTTGCCGGGCGGCGTAGTCACGGTAGCGGGAAGACAGCGCGGGGAGGACGGGCGGCCGGCCGGCCGCGGCGAATGAGTAGTAGGTCCCGAGCTCGGCGGCCATCACCTCGTACGACCAGTCGTCGGTGATGATGTGGTGCGCTGTGAGGGTCAGCAGGTGCTCGGTGGGGCCGAGCCTGATGAGGTGGGGTCGGAGCAGGGGGAACATCGCGAGGTCGAAGGGGCGGGAGAGGTCATCGCGCTGCAACCGGGCCGTCTCCGTGCGGCGTTCGGGATGCGGGAGGCTGCTGAGGTCGGTGTGTGCGAGTGGTATCCGGGCCGACGAGTGGATGACCTGGACACAGCGTCCCGCGTCGTTGTCGAAGGTGGTGCGCAGCCCTTCGTGACGGGCGACGAGCCGGTTCAGTGCTTCCTCCAGCGCGCCGGGGTCCAGGGGGCCGGTGAGCCGGAGCGCCAGGCTGACGTGGTAGGCGGGGCCGGGCTCGTACTGGTGCAGGAACCAGAGACGTTGCTGCGCGAAGGACGGGGGCAGCCGAACCGTCTCGTCGGGCGGGGCGTGGTCCTGGGAGGGATGTTCGGGGGCGGGTGCGGGGGCAGCGGCGAGGGGAGCCATCTCAGCCAGGGCCGCGACGGTGGGTGCCCGGAACAGCGCGCCGGGGGGCAGCTGGCTGCCGAGGACGTCCCGGGCCCGGGACGTCACCTGCATGGCGAGCACCGAGTCACCGCCCAGCGTTCGGAAGAAGTCGTCGTGCACCCCGATCCGCTCCACGCCGAGCACCTCGGACCAGACGTCGGCCAGCTTGCGCTCGCGGTCGGTACGTGGCGCGACGAATCCGGCCGGGCCGGGCCGCGGGCCCGGCCGGCTCGGCAGGGCGCGTCGGTCGATCTTCCCGTTGGGCAGCTGCGGCAGTCGGGCCAGGCCCACGAAGACCGGCGGCACCATGTGTTCCGGCAGCTGCTCGGCGAGCCGGGCGCGCAGCCGGTCGGCGTCGGGCGGCGCGCCGTGTTCGGTCACCACGTACCCCACCAGTCGGCGACGGCCGACGCCGTCCTCCTCCGCGGTGACGGCCGCGGCCAGCACGCCCGGGTGGCCGACGAGGGCGTTCTCGACCTCGGCGGTCTCCAGGCGGTGGCCCCGGATCTTGACCTGGCCATCCGTACGGCCCAGGAAGTCGAGATGCCCGTCGGCCCTCCGCCGCACCAGGTCCCCGGTCCGGTACAGGCGTTCACCGGCGGCGCCGAAGGGGTTGGCCACGAACCTGAGAGAGGTCGTGCCCGCTCGACGATGGTAACCGCGGGCGAGGCCCGGCCCGGCGAGGCACAGTTCACCGGTTGAGCCCTCGGGGACAGGCCGCAGCATCTCGTCCAGGACATGGACGGCGGTACCGGGGACGGCTTGGCCCAGAGGCACCGTCGCCGAGTCGTCGAGGACGTCCGGGGTCAGGGGCAGGACGCAGGAGTCCACCGCGGTCTCGGTCGTGCCGTAAGCGTTGACCACCGTGGTCCCGGGCGCCACGACGTCCAGCAGTTCCCGGCAGTCCTGCGTGAGCCATCCCTCCGACCCGACCGACACGAGGCGCAGCGGCGGCAGCGTGGTTTCCCTGGCGACCGCCTCCCGCGCCAGCGCCTTGGCGAGGCTCGGCAGCAGTTCGACGGCGGTGCCGCGGCTGTGTTCCACGAGGTCGAACAGCCGGGGCGGATCGGTGATCACTTCCTGGGAGGCGATGACGATCGTTCCGCCGGAGAAGACGGAACGCAGCAGGTCGGCGAAGAACAGGTCGACGGCGAGGCCTGTGACCGAGACCAGCCGCAGCGGCGCGTCGGTGAGCCCGTACAGCCGGTCCCAGGCGTGCCAGAGGCTGATCAGGTTGCGGTGCGTCACGAGCACGCCCTTGGGGCTTCCCGTGGAGCCGGAGGTGTACATGAGGTAGGCGAGGGAATCGGAGGCCGCAAGCGCGGGCTGCGTCGGCTCCCGGAGATCGTCCTGCCCCGTCCGGGACCGGTCGTCCGGGCGGAACGGGTCGTCCAGACCGACGTATGCGAGGCCGGGCGGGAGGCGGTCGATGAGGCGGTCTCCGGTCACGACGAGCCGGAGCCCCGCGTCCTCGGCCGTCCGGCGCAGCCGCTCCCGGGGGTGGGCCGGATCGAGAGGCACGTAGGCTCCGCCGGCCTTGAGTACGCCCAGGAGACCCACGACCGCGTCGGCTCCGCGCTCCGCACACAGGCCGACCAGGATGTCCGGTCCGACGCCGCGGCGGACCAGGTGCCGGGCGAGGCGGTCGGCGCGGGAGTCCAGCTCACGGAAGGTCAACCGCTGTTCGCTGTCGACCACCGCGACGGCGTCCGGCGACCGAACCACCTGCGCTTCGAACAGCTCATGCACGAGTGAAGGCCCTGCCCCGGCAACCATACGTTCTCCGCCCCGATATGGGCTGAATGATCGGCCCGTTGGACCGCTGTCCCCCGTTCCCGGTCGGCCGGCGTCGCCGGATGACCAGGACGGGGGGAGGATCGTCACCATCGCCGGGTCTCGGCGAAGAAGTCCGGCACGGCGACGGTCGTGCCGGCCCTGCGGGCGCGGCGGTGGACGAACGCGCCGACGGCGAGGTCCAGGATGCCGAGCCCGAACGGCGAGAAGATCACCGGCCTGCCCGGCGGCAGGGACACGGCGCCCGTCAGGACTCCGGCGAGGGTGCCGGTCACGAAGTCACGCCCGCCTGCCGCCTGCTCCGCCAAGTGCGGCGAGGTTTCGGCCTTCATGCAGTGCTCGACGTCGTCGAATATGTTGGACGCTGTCAGGATCACCTCGGGTGCGAGGTCACGGAGCGACAGGTTGAGGACGACCTGCTCCGGCTTGAAGTGGGTGTGGACGTAGGGACGGCCCGCCGTGGTGGCGAAGATCACCGTGTCGGCCTTCAGTGCCGTGCCGAGGTCGTCGGTGAAGTCGGCGCTCTCCCCCAGGGCGCCGCGCAGGTGGTCGACGAGGGCCTGCCCGGACGTCTCGTCCACGTCGTGCACAAGGTAGGAGGCGGGGCGGCAGCCAGCTTCTTGCAGGTACCGGCACACGGTGCGGGCGATGACGCCAGCACCGACGACCGCGAGGCAGGTTCCCTCGTACCCGTCGGGTCGCAGGGCCTGTGCCGCCACGGCAGCCGAGGCCGCCGTACGTGCGGCGCTGATCTGCGCGGCCTCCAGGCAGGCGATGGGATATCCGGTCTCGTAGTCGTTGAGGATCAGCACGGCCGAGGCGCGCGGTACGGATTTGCGGGTGTTGGCCGGGAAGCTGGAGATCCACTTGATGCCCGCGAGTTGGACATCCGCGCCGAGGAACGCAGGCAGCGCGATGATCCGCGCATCCGGCTTCTCCGGGAAGCGGAGGAAGTGGCTGTCGGGGTTCACCGACTCGCCGGCCTCGTGCTGGAGGTACGTCTGCCGCACGAGAGCCATGACACCGCTCCGGTCGTCGTTCAGGATCTCGTTGACCACGGGTCCGGGAACCAGGTCGAAGTCGAACATGCGGACTCTCCTTTCCAGGAGTCAGAGGATCGGCTGGAGGGCTTGCGGGCCGAAGTGGTCGACCACCCAGTCGTCGTCGTAGACCGTCTCCAGGTAGCGCTCGCCCATGTCGGGTGAGATGCAGATCGACTGCAGGGAGCGGTCGGCATCGTGCCGGTCGAGCCAGGTGCGGGCCCCGCCGACGACGGTTCCCGTGGAACCGCCGAAGAGCATTCCGCGTGCGGAGAGAGTGCGGCACATGCGGACGGCGTCGTTCTCCGGCACATGGACCACGTCGTCGAACAGACCGGATTCGAGCATGGGCGGCCGCACTCCCGCGCCCAGGCCCGGAATGTGCCGGGGCGCCGCCGGGGCGCCGAAGCTCACCGACCCCACGGCGTCGACGGCGACGACCCGGGCGCTGCTCCCCGCGTCTCGGAAGTAGCGCACACATCCCATCGCGGTACCGGAGGTGCCCACGCCGACGAACACGACGTCCACGTCGGGGAAGCGTTTGAGTATCTCCGGTGCGGTTGTCTCGTAATGCGCTTTCCAGTTCTCCTCGTTGGAGTATTGGTCGAGCCAGACGTAGCGGCTGTCCTCGGTGCACAGGCGCCGCACCAGGTCCAGTCGCGCTCCGAGGAAGCCGCCCTCGGGGTGCGGCTCGTCGACCCTGAGGACGGTGGTGCCCAGGGCCCGCATGGTGGCGGCGGTGAGCTGATTGCACCGGCGGTCCGTGACACAGGTGAAGTGGAGGCCCTTGCTCGCCGCGATAGCGCTGAGGGCCACACCGAGATTCCCGGACGAGGATTCGATGAGCGTGGTGTCCTCGGTGATCAGGGCGGCACGTTCGGCTGCGGCGACCATGGAGGCGGCCGCCTTCATCTTGATCGAGCCACCGAAATTGAGCCCCTCGCACTTCACATAGAGCCTGCGTCCCAGCAGCGGGCGCAGATCGACGTACAGATCGGAGCCGAACAGCTCCTGCGGTGACGTGATGATGGTCATGGATGTTCACCTCGGGGGGGGTGGGCCCCCAGCTCCCCGTTCACTACCGGCCTGGCAGTTGCGCAGGTGCGCCGGGCACCGGCTCGGCCGGGTCATGTCCCTGATGGACTTGCCTGTTAGCACCGTCCACGTGCACCACTTTCGCCTGGTGGCTGTGCAGTTCGGACTGGTGGAGCTGGGCGTAGGTGATGATGATGACCAGATCCCCGGGGAGCACCAGGTGCGCGGCCGCACCGTTGACGCCGATCACGCCGGAGCCGGGTTCGCCCGCGATCGCGTAGGTCTCCAGCCGGGCGCCGTTGGTGATGTCGACGACCTGGACCTTCTCGTTCTCCACGATGTCCGCCGCCTTCATCAGGTCGGAGTCGATCGTCAGCGAGCCGACGTAGTGCAGGTCGGCTCGGGTCACGGTGGCACGGTGGATCTTGCCATTCATCAAGGTGCGCTGCATGAGATGCCTCGGTTCGGATCTCGGCTGATGGTGTCGGCATGACCGGCGGCATCCACACCCGGGTGGATGCCGCCGATTGTGCGGTCGCGCCGAGGGCGGCGGGCGACGCAACGGTATGGACGGTCGGGGCGGTGAGGAATCACTCCCCCATGGCGCGGATCAAGCTCTTGGGACGCATGTCGGTCCAGTTCTCCTCGACGTAGTCGAGGCAGGACTGCCGGTCCGCCTCGCCGTGCACGACGGTCCAGCCGTCCGCGACGTCCGCGAAAGCGGGCCACAGGGAGTGCTGTCCCTCGTCGTTCACCAGAACGTAGAACGAGCCGTCCTCGTCGTCGAACGGGTTGGTCATGGTTGCTCCTTGGTCTCCTTGAGAGGATTTTTCCCGGGTTTCTTCGCGGGTCTTCACCGAGTGCGCGATCGAACGGTCACACGGGCTGGCCCAGCCGTACGGACAGCACAGCCGAGGACGGATCTGTGATCACGAGCGCCGGACTCCGTGACGGCGTCATGGCCGACGCAGACCGCAGCAGTCCGGCCAGCGCCGCGTGGGCCATGCTCCTGGCGAGCGCGGCTCCCAGGCAGTAGTGCATTCCGTGGCCGAACGCCAAGTGCGCGTTGTCCCGCCGGGCGGAGTCGATGACGCCTGGTTCGCCAAACCGGCGGTGATCGCGGTTGGCGGTCGCCAGGACCACTTGGACGAGGTCTCCCGGCGCGATGGTCGCTCCGCCCAGTTCCACCGGCTCGCGTGCGATGCGCAGGGTGCCCACCTCCGCGGACCCGTGGCGGCGCAGGATCTCCTCGACGAGCGCGGGGACGCCGGCCGGGTCCGAGCACCGCACGGCTCCTGTCAGGACCAGTACCGCCATGGTCCTGACCAGATGAGCGGTGGTGCGGTGTCCGGCGATCAGAATGCTCAGCGCCATGGAGACGAGTTCTCCCTCGGAGAACCGGTCGCCGTCGTCTCTGGCCCGGACGAGCGCGGTGAGCAGGTCGTCCCCGTCCCACCGTTCGCTGCGTCGTACGGCGATCGCTCCCGTCATGTAGGCGATCAGCTCCCGGGCATCTGCCACGATCCTCGCCGGGTCGCCGCTGGTGAGTCCTTCGGCCGACGAGCGCCACCGCTGCTGGTCGCCGGAGGGTACTCCCAGCAGTTCACCGATGACCAGGATGGGGAGCTGATGGGCGAAGTGCTCCATCAGATCCACTGTGCCGTCGGCGTCGACGTGATCGGCGAGCCCCGTGAGCAGGTCGTCCACGACCTGCTCAACACGTGGTCCGAGTCGCTGTATCCGACTAGGGGTGAAGGCGTGGGACACCAGTCTGCGCAGCCGGGTGTGGTCCGGCGGATCGTAGGCGGCGAGGGTCGAGGTCAGGGCCGTACGCAGGTCTTCTGGCAGGTTCGCGCCGGGCAGGGGAACGCTGTCCTGCCGACTGAGGTCGTTGCTGAAGCGAGGATCGGTGAGCACCGTGACGACCTCGTCGTATCCGGTGACCAGCCAGAGCTCGACGCCACCGAAGTGGCGTCCGCGGATCACGGGCGGACCCGCCGACAGGATGTCGTACCGGGAGTCCCGGTCGGCGGACGACAGGATCTCGTCCAGCCGTGGACCCTCGGACGCAAATGTGGGCATGGCGACCTTTCCGCTCATGAGCGTGGTCCGTTGGACTCAAGGACCTCGGCGGTGTGCTCGCCGAGGTCCGGTGCGGGCGTGCGGAAGGAGTCGAGCCCGGCGCCGAAGACCACCGGGAAGCGGACTTGGTGCCACCGCTGGTCCTCTGGTCCGCCCGGCACCTCGGTGATCAGCTCCCGGGCCTGGACGTGTTCGTCGTCGACGACCGCCGCCGCCGTCTCGTGGACCGGTGCCCAGGGCACGTCCAGTTCGCCGAGCACCTCGATCCACCACTTCAGATCCCGGTCGGCGAAGACGGCGGCGAGGAGGGCGGACACCGCCTCCTTGTGCCGGGTTCGGTCGCGGCGGCGGTCGTAGGCGTCAGTGGCCAGGGCAGGGAACTCACCGGCGAGCCGTTCGCGGAAGGCACGCCAGAACTTGTCCTCGAACAGGGCGAGGGACAGGCGTCGGCCGTCGCGTGTGGTGAACGCGTCGTTGTCCCCGGTGACCAATGGGCTGTTGACCGCGGCGCCATTGAGCGCGGGCAGTGCCAGCGGTCCGGCCCAGGCCGCGGCCGCCTCGTGCAGCGACACATCGACATGCTGACCGGTGCCGGTCGTCGCGGCATGCTGGGCCGCCACCGTGATCGACAGAGCGGCGTACATCGCCCCCGCGAGGTCCGCGACCCGCACTCCGGGGCGGTCCACGCTGCCTGTCGGCCGCTGCGGTACGGCGAAGAACCCGGACAGGGCCAGGAAGTTGACGTCGTGACCGGGCCGCCGGGAGTAGGGGCCGGTCTGACCGAAGCCCGACAGGGAGCAGAGCACCACACGGGGGTTGGCGCGCCGCAGCGCGGCGAAGCCGAGACCGAGCCGGTCCAGGACACCGGGCCGATGGCTCTCGATCACCACGTCGAACCGGGGCACCAAGGCCAGGAAGGCCCGTTTCCCTTCAGGCTCGGCCAGGTCGAGCATGATGGAGCGCTTGTTCCGGTGGATCGCGGCGAACGTCTCGGGCATGACCTGCCGGAGCGGGTCTCCGACGGGTGGCTCGACCTTGACCACGTCCGCCCCCAGGTCCGCGAGCAGCGAACCGGCGAAGCCGCCCGGCAGCAGCCGTGTCAGGTCCAGGATGCGCAACTGCCGCAGCGGCAGCCACGATGTGTCCTCCCGGCCCGTCATCTCACCACCTCGCCAGGCAGGACGGTCATCCCCGGCTCGGGAGCGTTCACCAGCACGGACATGTTGCCCGGCGGATGGGCGTTCTCGTAGATGAGCCGGTGCAGCTCGGCGATGTCACCGAACGGTGCCGTGCGGCTCAGGCAGGGGTCGAGTCTGCCCGCCGCGACCAGGTTGGTGACCTCCCGTGACTCCCGGGCATTGGCGCAGTGCGACCCCTGCAGGCGCTTTTGGAACATCCACAGGAAGCGCAGGTCCACGTCACCGTTGTAGCCGCTGGTCCCAGCACAGGTGACCACCATCCCGCCGTTGTCGCAGACGTACAGCGATGTCGGCAGGGTGTCCTGCCCCGGGTGCTCAAGGACGATGCGGGGCGAGCGACGCTCGCCGAGCACGTCCCAGATCCCGCGGCCGAAGGCACGGACACCGCTGAGCCAGTCCTGGTACGCGGCGGTGTCGGTGTGGTCCGGCAGCCTGCCCCAGTGGTCGAACTGGGTACGGTTGATCACGCCTCGGGCACCCAGCCGGAGGCAGTGCTCGGCCTTCTCCTCGGCCGACACCACCGCGATGGGCACGCCGCCGAGCAGATCGACGATCTGGATCGCCATGGAGCCGAGACTGCCCGAGCCGCCCCACACCAGGACCGGATCGCCCGGCCGGACCGTGTGCGGCGGCCATCCGCACAGCTGGCGGTACGCGGTGGCACCACCGGCAAGGAAGCAGCTGGCCTCCTCCCAGGTGAGCCGTTCCGGCTTGGGGTGCAGCTGATACTCGTCGACCACGGTGAACTGGGCGAAGGTGCCGAAGTTGAGTTCGTACCCCCAGGCCCGCTGGGAGCGGGAGACAGCAGGATCCGTGCCGAGCCTGATGTCGTCCGCCCGCTCATCCCACTTCAGCCCGCCGAACACGACGTGCTCGCCGGCGCGGAACCGGGTGGCGCCCTCGCCGGTCGCCCAGACCACCCCCGATCCCTCGGAGCCCGCGATGTGGAAACCGTGCGGGTCGCCCTGTTTCTGCCGGGCGGCGATCACGTCCACGGGTGTGCCCAGACTGGCCCAGACGCCGTTGTAGTTGATGCCGGCCGCCATCACCATCACCAGCACCTGGCCGGGTCCCACCGGCGGCACCTCGACGACCTCGATCTTGATCGCGTCCTGCGGCAGGCCGTAGCGCTCCGGGCGGATCAGCGCGGCGTACATGTGATGGGGCACCTCCCCCAGCGGGGGGATCTCGCCCAGCTCGTAGAGGTCTCGTGTCATGTCCATCCAATCCCTGCGGCGAGGCGGCGCAACTCCTGGCCGGCCTCTGTGTGTTCCAGCAGATAGAAGTGGCCGCCGGGATAGCCCCGCCGGTGGGGCGGGCGCGGCACGTCGTCGGCCCACAGCCGGGCTTCGTGCGCGTTCGCCTCGTCGTCGTCCTCGCCGTACCAGATGTGGTATTCCGTGGCGTCGTGCTGTCCGCCGCGGCGGACCGGCGCGGAGTACGTGTCGATGAGCTGCATGTCGTGGCCGAGGGCCGTCACGGCCAGGTCCACCAGCTCCGTGTCGGCGAACAGTTCCGGAGGGCAGCCGCCGTACCGAACCATGTCGTCCCTCAGCGCCGCCCGGGACCGGGCGGTGAACGCCGTCGGCGGGAAGGTCGCGAGTCTGCTCCTCGTCGTGGGCGAGCGG
The DNA here is from genome assembly GCF_001905345.1 of Streptomyces uncialis. Lineage (GTDB taxonomy): Bacteria > Actinomycetota > Actinomycetes > Streptomycetales > Streptomycetaceae > Streptomyces > Streptomyces uncialis. Next base: position 51,008 of record NZ_LFBV01000007.1, on the reverse strand, counting down.
GAACCGGAGAGCACGACACCGGAAACCAGGCGCCGACAACGGTCCGGCAAGGCCTCGACCAGCGCATGGGCCAGCAACGCACCCATGCTGTGGCCGAAGACGATGGTGGGGCGGTCGAGCAGCGCCTCGAACTCCGGCTGGAGCAGGGTCACCGCTTCTGTGAAGGTGCGTGCCGGATCGCTGCGGTCGTTGAGTTCCAGCAGGACGACGCCGCAGGTTTCCGGCAGGTGCCGGGCCAGCGGCAGCAGCGACGCGGCCGACCCGCCCGCGTAGTGCAGCAGCACCACACGGTGCGGGGCGTCCGCGGCACCCAGCACGAGGTGCCGGGACATCGCGCGGGCGCTCACGCGGGTGCCCCGTCGTCGAGGACCGCCCGCAGGACACGGCCGATCTCACGTAGCGGTGCGCCATCGAGCATCTGCTGGTGCTCGCAGTCGATCGGATAGGTGGTGATCGTCCCCGTGACATGCGGCCGCCAGCTGTCCTCGGTCAGGCGGTTCACACCGTGACCGCGGACGGCGGGGAAGAAGGCCATGTTGCCGTCGAAGGTGCTCGGAGTATGCGATGCAGCCAGCTCGGTGAAGTTCCGGGAGACCTGCACCAGCCGCTGCGACCGCTCGCCCAGCAGGGCCACCATCGGATTGTCGTGCTCGCGCAGCAGAGTCTCCGCCTCCTCCGCCGTCATCCCGTCAGGCAGCCGGTCGGGCAGATCACCGACCGTCTCCAGCAGGGTCCGGAGGATGGTCACACCGTCGGGCGACCCGGTCACCAGCCCCGCTGCCGGTGCGGCGTCGAGTACGGCCAGCAGTTCCACGTCCTCCCCCGCCCGGAGGAGCCTCGTCGCGACCTCATGGGCGACGATTCCACCGAAGGACCAGCCGACGAGCCGGTAAGGGCCCGGTGCGGTCTTCCTGATCCGGGTCGCGTAGTCGGCGGCGAGTTCCGCCACGGATCCCGGCAGCGGGCCGTCGTCGCTGTATCCGGGAGCCTGCAGGGCGTGGATCGGCGCGGTGTGCGACAGCACCCGGATCAAACCCGAGTAGCGCCAGCCGAGCCCGCTCGCCGGGGGCAGGCAGAAGACCGGCGCCGCAGTCCCCTGGGGGCGCAGGGGCAAGAGGACCTCGAAGGCGGCGTCCTGCGCGATCCCGCCGCCCAGGATGTGCCGACGGGCGAATCCGGCGACCGTGGGGGTGAGGAACAGGTCTCTGATGGTCGGCGCACCACCGAGCCGGCGCCGGACCCGGCCGATCAGCCGCATCGCGAGCAGGGAATCGCCACCGAGGTCGAAGAAGTCGTCATCGGTGCCGACCTCGGACACGCCCAGTACCTCGCGGTACAGCTCGCACAGCACTTCTTCCACCCGGTTCGCCGGAGCTGTGCGCGCCCGCAGGACGGGCGCCACCACGCCGAGCGCGGCGCGGTCGACCTTGCCGTTGGCCGTCACCGGCAGCGAGTCCCGGACCACGACGGCCGACGGCACCAGGTAGGTGGGCAGCAGACCCTGGGCGAAACGGGTCAGTTCGGCAGCGTCCGGCCGGTGTCCGGCCGACGGCACGGCGTACGCCACCAGACGCGGACCCGTCGGCGCCTCGTGGGAGACAACCACGACGCTGTGTGCGACACCGGGGTGGGTGGCCAGGACGGACTCGACCTCGCCCGGTTCGACCCGGAACCCCCGGATCTTGACCTGGGTGTCGGCGCGGTCGGCGAACTCCAGCAGACCGTCGGAGTTCAGACGCGCCAGGTCACCGGTGCGGTAGGCGCGTCCGCCGGACCCACCCGGCTCGGCGACGTACCGGGTCGCGGTCAGGCCCGCCTGCCCCACGTAGCCGCGGCCGACTCCGTCGCCCGCGACGTAGACCTCGCCGACGGTTCCCCCGGGTACCGGTCGAAGGACGTCGTCCAGGAGGTGAATCCGGATGCCGGGCAACGGCAGCCCGATGGGCACGGCCGCGCCGACTGTTCCGGCGGAGCGCATCCGGTGGGCCGTGACGAACACCGTGGTCTCAGCCGGGCCGTATCCGTTGGCGAGGGACAGGCCGGGATTGCGCCGCAGCACCTCCCGTGCGGCGGCGGGCGGAACGACGTCGCCTCCGAGGAGCACTTCCCGCAGGCCCTCGAAGCACGACGGCTCGTCCTCGACCAGCGTCCGGAACAGGACAGGAGTGAAACACGCCCACGTGACCCGCTCGTCGCGGATGACGCGGGCGAGCGTGACGGTGTCCAGGTCACCGGGCGGAGAGAGGACGAGGCAGCCGCCGTTGAGCAGAGTGCCCCAGATCTCCGCGGTAGACGCGTCGAAGGCGAGCGGACTGTGCACGAGCGCCCGGCGCGGCGCGCGGAAGCCCTCCTCACCGGCGATCCAGGTGAGCTCCCGGCGGGACACGGCCACGGCCTTGGGACGGCCGGTCGAGCCCGAGGTGGACATGACGTAGGCCATGGCTCGTACCGGCACGGCGGGGAACCTGACGTCATCGCCGGGCGGCACGACCATGGCCGGATCGATGACCGGGATGCCGAAGTCCGTCGCCCCTTCACCGTCGGCGAGCAGCAGCGCGGCGCGCGACTCGGCCAGGACGGTCCGTATCCGTGCGGTGGGGAACCTGTGGTCGAGCGGCACGTACGCAGCACCGGCCTTCAGGACACCGAGCAGCGCGGCGACCATCCGGGGCGTGCGCTCCAGCCGCACAGCCACTGTGACCTCCACACCGGCCCCCGCCGCCACGAAGGCCCGCGCCAGCCGGTCGGACCACGCGTCGAGTTCGGCGTAGGAGAAGGTCCGACCCTGGCCGGTCACAGCCGGGGCGTCGGGGGTCTTGGCCACATGGCCGGCAAAGACGTCGATCGGATCGCGGTCGGGCGAGTCCGCAGACGGACCGGACACCACGGCCCGGGCCCCGTCCCGGTGCCCGGTGACCCGATCGACCGGCTGGCCCGGATCGGCTGCCATCGATTCCAGCGCGTCGCAGATCCAGGTCACGATCTGCTCCGCCCGGGCCGGGGCGATCAGGTCGGCACGGTGGACCAGTCGTAGCCCCATCCCGTCGGGGTGGGCGGCAGCCACCAGGCCGATCGGATAGTGCATCCCGTCCCTGGCCTGCTCCATCCGGACGGCCGTGTCGGCCTGGCCCACCCGGACGGCGCCCCCGCCGGTCGGATAGTTCTCGAAGGCCAGCGCGGTGTCGAACAGTTCACCGGCACCGATCAGCCTGTGCACCTCGGCGAGCCCGAGGTGATGCGCCTCGCCGAGGGCCGCCTGTTCGGCCTGGAAGCGGCGCAGCGAGTCCGCCACGGTCTCGGCGGAGCGCGCGGTGAGCCGGACCGGCAGGGTGTTGATGAAGCAGCCGATCATCGACTCGATGCCAGGGACAGCCGGCGATCGTCCCGACACCACGCTGCCGAAGACCACGTCCCGCCGTCCGGTGAGACGGCCGAGCACGAGCCCCCAGGCGACGTGCACCATGGCGCTGGTCGTGACACCCAGCGCACGAGCCGTCTCCTGTACCAGGGTCGCGACCCGCGCGGGCAGTTGCCGACGCACTTCCTGCCGCGGGCCGGCGGGCTCACCGCTGCCGGGAGCCACTCGGCAGCTGTCCACACCCGACAGGGCGGCCCGCCAGGCCTCCCGTGCCGCCTCCCTGTCTTGCCCCACCAGCCATGACGCGAAGGCACGGTGGGGAGTCACGGTGGGCAGCCGGGCTTCGTCCCCAGCGGTCCGGTAGGCGGCGAAGAGTTCGCGCAGCAGCAACGGCAGCGACCAGCCGTCCAGCAGGATGTGATGGTGGGTCATGACCAACCGGTGTTCTTCTTGGGCCAGCCGCACCAAGAGCATCCGGATCAGAGGCGGAGCGGCCAGGTCGAAGCCCGCGCGGCGTTCCTCGGCCGCCAACGCGGCCAGCTCGGCCGCATCGGCAGCCGCGGCTTCCTTCCAGGGGACGGCCGCCTGTCCGGCGATCACCTGGACAGGGGGGCCGTCCGGTGTCTGGACGAACGCCGCGCGCAGGGCGTCGTGGCGTTCGACAACCGTCTGGACCGCTTGACGCAGTGCGTCGGAATCCAGCTCTTCAGGCAGGGCGAGGACGCTCTGCACCACGTACGGGTCGTCGTGTTCGCGGTCGGGGCCGTCGAGCAGCGCGTGGAAGAGCAGGCCTTCCTGCAAGGGGGTGACCGGCAGCACGTCCGAGAGTGCCGGCCAGGTCCGCTCGATCCAGTCCACCTGCTGCTGGGCGAGGTCGACGAGCGGGAAGTCCGAGGGACTCCGGGTGGCCGTCGCGCCGTGCGCGTGGACGACGATGCCCTCCAGAGCCTCGAACCAGAGATCGGCCAGGTCTTCCACGTCCCGCTCGGCCAGCACCCCGGCCGGCCAGGTCCAGTTCGCGACGAGTCGTGGTCCCTCGGGGGTGTCCCTGATCATGGTGTCGAGCGCTACGGTGTGGGCCACGGCCCGCGCGGCGGTTTCCCGCGGCGTCGTCGCGGGGGCGGAATCCGCCGGACCGGTCATCCGCCCCAGGTAGTTGACGCAGATCTGCGGTGTGCCCGCCCGGGCCAGCAGCGGCATGCTCTGGGGATTGAGGTAGCGCAGCAGGCCGAAGCCGAGCCCGGAGTCGGGCACGGACCGCAGCCGCTCCTTCACCCGCTTCACTGCCGAGCCCACGTCCGGGGCACCGCGTCGGACGTCTGCCCACTCCAGTGCCCCGGGATCGAGGGCCACCGGGTGCAGCGTGGTGAACCATCCGACAGTCCGGGTGAGGTCGAGTCCGTCCTGCTCGACCCGGCCGTGCCCCTCCACGTCGAGCAGAACCGCGCTCGTCGCGGGGATGCCCCGGCGCTTTCGCCACTCGCCGACGGCCAGAGCAAGCGCGGTGAGCAGCACATCGGGTACCCGGCCGTGGAACGCCGCCGGGGCGTCGGTGAGGAGCGGAGCCGTGGTCCCGGCCCGGGCCGTCCGCAGGATCGACCCGGTCGTGGCGACGGTGTCCTCGAAGGGATCGAGGGGCCGGTCGCCCAGTGCGGGGTCGCAGGTGCGCAGCACGTCCGTCCAATACCGGACCTCGGTGAGCCGGGAACGGTCCGTGGCGGCGGCGACCAGCCGTTCGGCCCAGCGCTTGAAGGAGGTGCCGACCGGGGCGAGCTCGACCGTCCGGTCCTCCGCGGAGGCGGTCAGGGCCTGGTCGAGATCGCCGCTCAGGATGCGCCACGACACCGCGTCCACGACGAGATGATGGGCGGTGAGGGAGAGCAGACCGGGTGCGCCGGGTTCCCCCGGCAGCAGCACCGCGGCAAGCATGAGACCGCGGTCGGGGTCGAGACGGTCCCGGGCAGCACCCACCGACTGGGCCGCCAGCTCGCGCAGTGCGTCGCCGGACAGCCCGGTCGTGTCGGCGACGACGAGCAGGTCCTGCGCGTCGACGGCTCCCGGTTCGGGAATGTCCAGTGCCCACAGCCCTGTGTCGTCGTCCCGGGACAGGCGCATCCGCAAGGCGTCGTGATGGTCGAGGACGGCCTGCAACGCGGCGGTGACGTGGCGCCGGTCGAGTCCGGCCGGCACCGGGACGGTCACGGACTGCTCGAAGCCCGCGATGTCGTCACCGAGTTCGCGCAGCCAGTGCATGGCCGGGGTGAGCGGGACCGGGCCCCTCCCCGGATCGGGCACGGGTGCCGGGGTGGGGCGACCGGACGCAGCCACCGCGGCGAGTTCCGCGATCACCGGGTGCGTGAAGACGTCGCGCGGGGTCAGCGACAGTCCCTCCCGGGCCGCCCGGCTCACCAGTTGTATGGCGAGGATGCTGTCGCCGCCGAGCTCGAAGAAGTGGCCGTCGGCCGGCAGGTCGGGCTGACCCAGCAGGTCGCTGATCAGACGGCACAGGACGCGCTCGTACGCGGTGACCGGGGTACGGCCCGGGGCCCGGCCGGCGCTCGGGGCCGCAGCGGTGGTGGGGGCGGGCAGCTGCGCCCGGTCCACCTTGCCGTGGGCGGTGAAGGGCAGCGCGTCCACAGGGACGAGCGCGGTCGGCACGAGGTGGTCGGGGACCCGCTCGGCGAGCCATCCGCGCAGCTCGGCGACGCTTGCGCCGCCGGGTTCCGCGACAATGTACCCGGCCAGCCGTGGCCCGGCCGGAGTGGAGAAGGTGGCCGCCGCTGCGGCGCGCACCGCGGGATGGCCGAGGAGGGCCTGCTCGACCTCGCCCAGTTCCACGCGGTGTCCGCGGATCTTCACCTGTCCGTCGGTTCGGCCGATGAACTCGAGTTCGTCGTTCCGGTGCCGCCGCACCATGTCGCCCGTGCGGTACATGCGCACACCCGGTGCGCCGTACGGATCGGCGACGAACCGGCCGACGGTCGCGGCCGGCTCGCCGCGATAGCCCCGGGCCAGGCCCGGACCCGACAGGTAGAGCTCGCCGACCATGCCGGGCAGGACCGGGCGCAGCGCGGGATCGAGCACGTACGCCTTGGTGTTGGCGAGCGGCCGGCCGAGGGGTGGCACACCGTCCCCGGCCAGTGCCCCGGTGATCGTCGACGCCACCGTGCACTCGGTCGGACCGTAGACATTCAGGACCCGGCACGACGAGGCCCATCGGTCCACGAGCGAGCCCGGTACCGTCTCGCTGCCCAGGGCGAGCACGAAGCCTTCCGGCAGCGTTCCGGGGCGTATCCGTGCGGCGACGGTCGGGGTCAGGGTCGTGTGGGTGACGCCGTGGCGCGCAACCAGGTCGGCCAGGTCGGCCGCAGCGGTGACCCGGTCGGTGTCGAGCAGCACCAGGGCCGCGCCCGATGACAGGGCGAACAGGATGTCCCCGGTGGCCACGTCGAAGCCCGGTGAGGCGAACTCCAGGACACGGCTTCCCGGCCCGACCTGATAGGCATCGGCAAGGCTGAGGGCCAGGCCCGGCAGTCCGCGGTGGGTGACCAGCACGCCCCGTGGGGTGCCGGTCGAACCCGAGGTGTGGATCAGGTAGGCCGGATGGTCGGGTGACCAGGGACGCAGCCGATCGGCGTCGGTGGGGTCGTGAGCGGGGAGGTCCGGCAGGTGTTCGGCCGGGTCCAGGACGGGCGCGTCCGCCGGTCCCGTGTCGCCCTTGGCCAGGACCAGTGCGGGAGAGGCCCGGTCGAACAGCAGGCGCATCCGCTCGGCCGGGTAGTCGGGGTCCACCGGCATGTACGCCGCGCCGGATTTCAGTACCGCCAGCAGGGCCACGATCAGGTCGACGGACTGGGGGAGGTGGAGCGCGACGATCTGCTCCGCGCCGATCCCCCGCGTGATGAGCCGGTGGGCCAGCCGGTTGGCGCGCTCGTTGAGCTCCTGATAGCTGATGCGGTCTGCGCCGCACACGACGGCGTCGTCGTCCAAGCGGTGCGGGACGTGCCGTTCGAAGGCGGCCAGCGCGTGCTCGACGGGCACAGGGCGGTCGGTGTCGTTCCAGGGGAGCTGTTCGGTGGCCGGCTCCAGGCGCGCCGCCCCGATCCGCAACGTGGGATCAGCCGCGACCTGGTCGAGGAAGAGCACCAGCCGCGCGGCCAGTTCCTCCCCGGTACGCCGGTCGAACAGGTCTGTGGCGAGTTCCAGGGCTCCTGCGAGGCCTTCGTACTCCCTGGCGGCTCCACGGCGTTCGGCGACGTTGACGGCAAGGTCGTACTTCGCCGCGACATGGCCCGTGAGTTGCGCGCTCACCCGTATCTCGTCGAGGCGCAACGGGGAAGCGCCGTACTGGTCGAACGCCAGCATGACCTGCACCAGAGGGTTGCGGGCCATGGACCGCTCGGCACCGAGCACGTCGACGAGCCGTTCGAAGGGCACGTCCTGGTGGGAGTATGCGGCCAGGTCGGTCTGCCGGACACGGTCCAGCAAGGTGGTGAAGTCCGGATCGCCGCTGGTGTCGGTGCGCAGGACCAACGTGTTGGCGAAGAACCCGATCATCGGGTCCAGCGCGCTGTCGTCGCGGCCGGCCACCGGTGTTCCGATCGGAACGTCGGTGCCGGCGCCGTGCCGGGTGAGCACCGCGGCGAGGGCCGCGTGCATCACCATGAACAGCGTCACGCCGTGGCGTGCGGCGAGCTCGGCGAGCAACCGATGGGTGTCCGCGCAGACGGTGTACTCCACCAGTTCGCCCTGGTGCCCCGCGGCCTCCGGGCGTGGGCGGTCGGTGGGCAGCGGGAGCTCCTCGGGCAGTTCGGCCAGTGTGTCGCCCCAGTACCGGATCTGCTGGGCGATCATGCTGTCGGGATCGTTCTCGTCTCCGAGAAGCGCGCGCTGCCACATCGTGTAGTCCGCGTACTGCACGGGCAGCGGGGGCCAGTCGGGGGCGACGGACCGCTTGCGAGCGGCATAGGCGGTGGACAGGTCCGTGGCGAGTGGTTCGAGGGAGCCTCCGTCGCCGGCGATGTGGTGAAGCACCACCGACAGGACGTGGTCCTCGGGGGCGATCCTGAACAGCCGTGCCCGCAGCGGAGGTTCCTCGGCAAGGTCGAAGGCGTGCGCCGATGCCGCGGCAAGTTCCGCCGCGAGTGCGTCGGGTGCGACGTGGCCGACGGTCAGGCCGGGCCAGATGTCGTCGACGGGGAGGATGCGCTGGCAGGGCACGCCGTGGTCGCTGTCGATGACCGTGCGCAGCACTTCGTGCCGGTCCACCACGTCACTCAGGGCGGCCTGCAGGGCCGTCGCGTCCAGGGGTCCCCTCAGGCGCAGCGCGAACGGGATGTTGTAGGTCGCCGACGGCCCTTCCAGACGGTCGAGCACCCACAGACGCTGCTGGGCGAACGACAGCGGTACGCGGGTGGGCCGGGTCACCGGGGCGACGCGGGGACGGGCGGCTGCCCTGTCGTCGAGCACCGTGTCGAGGGCGCGCACCGTCGTGGCCTCGAAGAGCTGTCGGATGGGCAGCCCCACCCCCAGTGCGTCGCGTACCCGGCCGATCAGCCGAACGGCCAGCAGGGAGTGTCCGCCGAGCGCGAAGAAGTCCTCGTCGACGCCCACCGACGGGCGCTCGAGCACCTCGGCGAACAGGGCGCACAGGGTCTCCTGACGCGGCGTCGCCGGAGGCGTCACGTCCATGGCGAGCCGAGGGGCGGGCGGGCGTACGGCCGGAGCGGGGGCGACGGTGTACTCGGTCGGCACGAGGTGTTCCGGCAGCCATCGAGCGGCGAACGCGCGCAGCCGGTCGACATCGAGAGCATGGCCGTCCTCGGCGATGACGTGCACCGCGACGGTCTGCCTCCCGGCTTCCGTGTCGTGGTGGAGCACGGCGGCCACCTGCTGAACGTCGTCGTGTTCGGCCAGGACCTCCTCGATCCGGGCGAGGTTGATCTCCCGGGCAGCCGGCACCGGGGCCAGATGCCCGTCGAGTGCGTCGCCGGCGGTGAGGTCCACGACTCCGATCCGCACCGACGGGTCGGCCGCCACGGTCTCCAGCAACCGCCGCAGCCGTTCGACGAGCCGTTCGACCGTGGCCCGGTCGAAGAGGTCCGAGCGGTACTCCACCATGCCAGCCACGCCTGCGGGACGGCCCGCGACCGGGTCGCGTTCGGCGAGGTTGAACCCTAGGTCGAAGTTGACCGCGCCTACGTCCAGCGGTTCACCGGTGATCCGCACGGACGGCAGGGACAGCTCGGTCCGCGGGGCGTTCTGGAGGACCATCATCACCTGGAACAAGGGATGGCGAGCCAGCGAACGATCCGGGTTGAGGGCCTCTACAAGGTGCTCGAACGGCAGGTCCTGGTTGTCGTAGGCGGCCAGAGCCGCCTGCCGGGCCCGGCCGATCAGCTCGCCGAACTCCGGATCGCCGGAGGTGTCCACGCGCAGTACCTGGGTGTTGACGAAGAACCCGACCAAGTCCTCCGTGGCCGTGTCCGTCCGTCCGGCGATCGCGCTGCCGAGCAGGACGTCGGTGCCGGCACCCACGCGGGTGAGGAGGGCGGCGACGGCACTCTGCAACACCATGAACAGGCTGGCCCGGTGCGCACGGGCGAGGTCCAGCAGCCGGGCGTGCAGATCGGCCCGCAGCTCGAACGACAGCCGCTCGCCCGCCGGTGTGGAGTCCTGTGCTCTCGGTCGGTCGGTGGGCAACGGGACCTCCGCCGGGGCGGCAGCCAGTGCCCGGCGCCAGTGGACGAGCTGACGGGACAGCACGCTGCCGGGGTCGTCAGGGCTGCCCAGCACCGTGCGCTGCCACAGCGCGTAGTCGGCGTACTGCACCGGCAGGTCGGACCAGTCGGGGGCCTCGTCCCGGACCCGGGCCCGGTAGGCCTCGGCCAGGTCCCGGGCGAGCGGTCCGACCGACCAGCCATCGGCCGCGATGTGGTGCAGGACCAGCAGCAGCACATGCTCGTGGTCGTCGAGCGCGAACAAGGTGGCGCGCAGTGGCAGGTCGGTCGTGACGTCGAAGGGCACCCGGCCGGCCGCGGCGAGGGCTTCGGGCAGCGCGTCCGGGTGGGTGGCGACGACCGGGAATTGCGGCCGCGCCCGCTCGGCGGGCCGGACGATCTGGGAGGGTTCGCCGTCCTGTTCGGGAAACACGGTGCGCAGTGTTTCGTGCCGGGCCACCAGGTCGCACAGCGCCTCGTGCAGCGCGTCCCGGTCCAGATTTCCGCTCAGGCGCAGCACGGTGGGCAGGTTGTAGCCCGGTGAGGACGTGTCGAAACGGTTGAGGAACCACAGGCGCAACTGGGCGAACGACAGTGGGACGCACGCCGGCCTCGGCATCGGGACGAGCAGCGGACGCGCCGGTGTACGCGCTTCCAGTCGTTCGCACAGGGCGGCGACGGTGGGGCCCTCGAAGACGCGCCGAATCGGCATCTCGATGCCGGTGACCGACCTGATCCTGCTGACGAGCCTGGTGGCCAGCAGGGAGTGCCCGCCGAGTTCGAAGAAGTTGTCGTCGATGGTCACCTCGGGCACCCCGAGCACCTCGGCGAACAACTCGCACAGCACCTGCTCCCGGGGCGTGCGCGGCGGGCGTCCGGACGACAGGACGGCGAAGTCCGGCTTCGGCAACGCGTTTCTGTCGAGCTTTCCATTGGCGTTCAGGGGAAGTTCGTCGAGGACGACGAAGGCGGCCGGGATCATGTAGTCCGGCAGCCACCGCCGCAGCCCGGTCCGCAGCCGGTCGCTGAATCCCCGCAGGCGGCGGGTGCGTGCGGGGCTGTTGGCGTGCGCTTGCAGGCTGTCCCAGGCCGGGTCCCCCGTGTAGGCCTGCACCGTGGCGTCGGCGTGCGCGGGCAGGAAGACCGCGTCGAAGCAGTCGTCCCGGCCCTGCCCGGACCATGTGGTCACCACCTGGAAGCCGTGAGCGGCACCCACGTCGTGGAGGTCCTCGGGGTCCACACCCCCGGCCTCGGCGCGCAGGGCGGCCAGCACCCGGGCGGTTCCGCTGCCACTCCGCAGCTCACGCAGGGCGTCGTGCTCGGCGAGCAGTCGGCCGTTGGGCACGTCGGTGACACGGAGGCCGCGGGGTGCGTCCAGCAGCGCCCCGGCCACTGCGCCGGTCGAGCCCAGGTCCGCCCAGCCCATCCGGGGCAGGTCCTCGACCGGGGCCGGGGCGGCGGGTGCCTTGGTGATCACCACCTCGTAGCGGTAGCGCGACAGTTCGTTGTCGAACCGGCCCCGCTTGAGCCTGATGTCCACCCCCGCGATGTCGGGGGACGTCCGGGCGAGCGCGACGAAGAAGTCGGGTGCCAGCAGCAGCTCCTCCTCGGCGGCCACCTTCTGCTCCACCAGGGCACGGACCGAGGAGGTGTCCGCCGCGTCGGTGAGCTGTCCGACGGCGACCGCCGTCTGCAGACAGCGCAGCAGGCGCAGATTGCGGATGTCGCCGAGGACGACGCGGCCGCCGGGCACCAGCAGATCCAGGCACTTGTGCACTACATCGGTGAGATAGCCCGCGTGCGGGAAGTACTGGACCACCGAGTTGAGCACGATGGTGTCGAAGAAGTCTCGGGGCAGTCCGCTGACGTCGTCGGCACTCTGGACCCGCAGTGCAATGCCCGGCCTGTCCTCGCCGCGCGCCCGCAGCCGCTCCCCCAGCTCCGCGATCACCGACGGGGAGAAGTCGGTCCCCCAGTACGCCTCGCACTGCGGGGCCAGCCGGGACAGCAGCAGCCCGTTGCCGACGCCGATCTCCAGGACGCGCCGGGGCTTCAGCCGCAGCACTTGGTCGACGGCCGCCGAACGCCACTGGGTCATCTCGGCGAGAGGCAGGTGCCGACCGTCGTAGCTGCTCTGCCAGACCGTGAAGTCCTCCCAGAAACCTCCGTCGGCGACCTGGTCTGCGTAGAGCGAGTCGTAGAGGTCACGCCACGAGCTAACCTGGTCGTTCTCCTCCGGCTCGTCGCGACCTGCGGACCACGCCGTGCCGGGGACGACGTAGCCGACGAGCGTGCGCTCGCCGTCACCCGTCTCGTCGGCCAGGACGGTGGCCTCCACGACGTTGTCCTGCCGGGACAGTGCCGCCTCGACCTCACCGAGTTCGATGCGGAAACCGCGCACCTTGACCTGGTCGTCCGCCCGGCCCACGAAGTTCAGTCCGCCGGCCCGGCGCCACCGCACCAGGTCGCCGGTGCGGTACATCCGACTGCCCGGCTCGCCGAGGGGATCGGCAACGTACCGTTGCGCGGTCAGTGACCGACGGTTGAGGTATCCCCGGCCGAGGCCCGTTCCGGCGATGTAGAGCTCACCGGTGACGCCGACAGGCACGGGTCGCAGGCTGGGGTCGAGCACGTACATGCGGACGTTCTGGGTCTGGCTGCCCACCGGGGGCGGACCGTCGGCGACCGTCCGGGAGTCGCCGACTTCGGCCAGGGTGCTCCACACGGTGGTCTCGGTGGGGCCGTAGAGGTTGACGACGCTGGAGCCCACCGCCCGCATCCGCTCGGCGAGGCCGGCACCCAGCGTCTCGCCGCCGACCAGCAGCCGCATCTCACGCAGCCCTTCGGGCGCGTGGGCGAGCAGCGTGCGGTACAGCGACGGTGTGGCCTGCAGGACGGTGGCGTCATGGCGCACGGCGAGTTCGGCGAGCGTGGCGGGGTGGCGGACCGCCTCCGACTCGGCGATGACCACGCGTCCGCCGTGCAGCAGGGGCAGATAGACGTCGACCGCGACGATGTCGAACGCGACGGTAGCGACGGCGAGCGTGCAGTCGTCGCTGCTCATCGGGAACCGCTCGGCGAAACCCGTCAGGTTGTTGATGATGCTCCGGTAGGAGATCACGACGCCCTTGGGCCGGCCGGTGGAGCCGGAGGTGTAGATGATGTAGGAGGCGTTGTCGGGCAGGATCGGGGCGACACGGTCCTCGTCGGCCGGGTCCGAGGCGTCCCGCCCGGACAGGGCTCGCTCGGCCGAGGGGTCCCCGAGCACGAACATCGGGGTGTTCCCCGCAGGCAGGCGGGGTGCGATGTCCGGGGTGGTGATCAGGAGGGTCGGCCGGGCGTCACCGAGCAGGAACTCCAAGCGCTCGGCAGGATGCGTGGGGTCCATGGGGAGGTACACGCCCCCGGCCTTCTGGACGGCGAGCAGTGCCACGACCATGTCGACCGAGCGGGGGACGGCCAGGGCGACGACCTGTTCGGGTCCGACGCCGTGCGCGATCAGCTCACGGGCCAGGCGGTTGCTGCGCGCGTTGAGCTGGGCGTACGTCAGCTCGTCGCGGCCGCAGCGCACCGCGGGAGCGTCCGGTGTGGCTGCGGCCTGTTGCTGGAAGCGTTCGTGCAGGAAGTGGGCCGGCAGGGGCCGGTCCGTCCGGTTGCGCGTCACCAGCAAGTCGTGCTGCTCGGCCGGGGAGAGGAACTCCACCTGCTCGATGGGGGTCGCGGGATCGCGCACGACGGTCCGCAGGAACTCGCCGTACCAGGCGACGAGTTGTTCCACGGTCTCCCGGTCGAAGAGGTCGGAGGCGTACTCGACCGTCCCGTACAGCCCGTCGGGTCCGCCCTCGGCCGTACGCCGCTCGGCCACGCTGACGAAAAGGTCGAACTTGGCGTTGCGGGCGGGCACCGGGCGGGGCTGGGCGGTCAGGCCGGGCAGGTCGACCGTGACGCCGTCGACGTTCTGCAGGGCGAACATCACCTGGAACAGGGCGTTGCCCGCCAGGGAGCGTGCCGGGTTCATCGTCTCCACCAGGTGCTCGAAGGGCAGGTCCTGGTGGGCGTAGGCATCAAGGTCGGTGGCGCGGACCCGGGCGAGGAGCTGACGGAACGCGGGGTTGCCCGAGGTGTCGCAGCGCAGCACCAGGGTGTTGACGAAGAACCCGACGAGCCGGTCGAGCGCGTTGTCGGTCCGGCCGGCGACAGGTGTGCCCAGCGGGATGTCGGTGCCGGCGCCCAGTCGGGTCAGGAGTGCCGCGAAGGCAGCCTGCAGCACCATGAACAGGGTGGCCCGGCCGGTCCGGGCGAGGTCGGCGAGTTCGGTGTGCAGATCGGCGTCGAGAGTGAAGTCGACGGTGGCGCCGCGGTAGCTGGCCACCGCGGGCCGCGGCCGGTCGGTCGGCAGATCGAGTTCCACCGGGGCTCCGTCGAGGACGGTGGTCCAGAACGTCACCTGGCGGCCGATGAGGCTGTCGGTGTCCTCGCCGTCACCGAACATCTGGTGCTGCCACAGGGCGTAGTCGGCGTACTGCACGGGCAGCGGCGCCCAGTCGGGCCGCGCACCGTCGCGCCGCGCGGCGTAGGCCGTGGCCAGGTCGCCGAGGAGCGGGTTGAGCGAGGAGCCGTCGCCGGCGATGTGATGGAGCAGCAGGATCAGGACATGGTCCTCGGTGGACGCCCGGGACGTGAACGCCCAAGCCCGCAAAGGTGGTTCCGCGGTCAGGTCGAAGGTGTGGTCCACCGCGGCGCGCACCGCGTCGTCGAGTGCGTCGGGGTCGACGGCGGCCACGGTGAGCTGCGGCTCGACGGCGTCCGGTGCCAGCACCACCTGGTGCGGCAGGCCGTCGTGGGACGGGAAGACCGTGCGCAGGCTCTCGTGTCGCAGCATCACGTCGGCCATGGCAGCGCGCAGCGCCTCCGTGTCCAGCATGCCTCCGAGGTTCAGCACGACGGGAATGTTGTACGTCGGGCTCCGCCCCTCGAGCTGGTTGATGAACCACAGCCGCCGCTGCGCGAACGACAGCGGGATGCGCTCGGGACGCGGCACGGGGCGCAGGGACGGCCGGGTGGCGGCAGCGGGGTCCAGAACGGTCGCGAGGCCCGCCACGGTCGGTGTCTCGAACAGCTGCCGGAGGGCGACCTCGACACCGAGCGTGGCGCGAATCCGGTTGACCAGCCGGGTGGCGAGCAGCGAATGACCGCCGTGCGCGAAGAAGTCGTCGTCGATGCCGGTCCCGGCCAGTCCCAGCACCTCGGCGAACAGGTCGCACAGGATCGCCTCGCGCGGGTTGCGAGGGCGCCGTCCGGCACTGTGGGGGCGGTGCGGCGCGGGCAGCGCCCGGCGGTCGACCTTGCCGCTCGGCCCGATCGGTATCTCGTCCAGGATCGTGAAGGACGAGGGCACCATGTATTCCGGCAGTACCGTGGAGGCTGATTCACGGACCGCGGAGATGTCCGTGTCGGGCTGGGCGAGCAGGTAGGCGGCCAGTTCCTGGCCGTGCGCCACCACCACGGCCCGGCGGAGGCCGGGGTGCCGTGCGAGCACCGACTCGACTTCGCGCAGTTCGACCCTGAAGCCTCTGATCTTGACCTGGTCGTCGGTCCGGCCCAGAAACTCGAGGATTCCGTCGGCCCTGCGGCGGACGAGGTCACCGGTGCGGTACATCCGCTCGCCCGGTGTCCATGGGTTGGCGACGAATCGTTCCGCGGTCAGCCCCGGCCGGCCGAGGTAGCCGCGGGCGAGCTGGGCGCCCGCCAGGTGGAGCTCACCAGGCACTCCGGGCAGAGTGGGGCGCAGGTAGGGGTCGAGCACGTGGGCCTGGGTGTTCCATCCGGGTCGGCCGATCGGGACCGTGTCGTCGCATACGTCCCAGGCCGTCACGTCCACGGCTGCTTCGGTAGGACCGTAGAAATTGGCCAGCTCGGCGCCGAGGGTGCGCCGGAACGACGCGGCCAGTTCCACGGGCAGCGCCTCGCCGCTGCATACGACCAGTCGCAGCGAGGAGCATCCGGACGCGGCCGGTTCCTCCAGGAACATCTGCAGCATCGAAGGGACGAAGTGAGCCGTGGTGATCCGCTGCTCCTGGATGAACTCCGCGAGATAGCGCGCGTCCTTGTGGCCCTCCGGCCGCGCGAGGACCAACGTGGCCCCGGTGATCAGAGGCCAGAAGAGCTCCCAGACGGACACGTCGAAGCTCGACGGTGTCTTCTGCAGCACCCGGTCGTCGGCGCGCAGCCCGTAGGTGTCCTGCATCCACCGCAGCCGGTTGAGAATCGCGGCATGGCTGACCACGACGCCCTTGGGCAGGCCGGTGGAACCCGAGGTGTGGATGACGTAGGCCGGGCTGTCCGGCCACAGGGTCCTCGGCGGGGCGGAACCGGTCCCCGCCCGGGATGCGCGGACCTCGGACGGGTCGTCGAGGACGACCGCGGGTTCCGCGTCGGCCAGCATGAACGCGATGCGCTCCGCCGGGTAGCCGGGATCGATCGGCAGATAGGCGGCCCCTGTTTTGTGCACCGCGTACAGCGCCACCACCAGTTCGGCCGAGCGGGGCAGGGCCACGGCCACCGTGCGCTCCGGGCCGGCGCCCCGTCGGAGGAGGTGTCCGGCGAGCCGGTCGGCCCAGGCGTCGAGTTCGGCGTAGGTGAGCGCGGTGTCCTCGGCCACGACCGCGACGGCGTGCGGAGTGCGGGCTGCCTGGGCCTCGATCAGGCTGGGCAGATCGGTCGCCGCGAGGTCCGTGGCCGAGCCGCGGGCGTGTGTCAGTGCCAGCGCTGTTTCCGCCCGGAACGGCGTGTCGGTGCGGGCGACGGCCACGCCCGGCCGGGTGGCCAGTTCGCCCAGCAGGTCGACCAGTCCGTCGGCGATCGCCCGCGCCCGCTCGGTGTCGAAGACGTCGGTTCGGTGCATCACCCTCAGCTCCAGCGCGCTGCCACGCAAGGAGGCGCCGAGGCTCAGCGGGTAGTGCATGGCGTCTTCGGCGCTCTCGACCGACACCCGTACGCCGTCGAGCACGGACTGCACACCGTCCCGGTCGACCGGGTAGTTCTCGAACACCACGGCCGTGTCGAACAGTTCGGTGGCACCTGCCGGCCGGTGCAGCTCGGACAGGCCCAGGTACTGGTGGTCGGCGAGCGCCGACTGCTCGCGCTGGACCCGTGCGGCGAGTTCTCCCAGCGATTCGGCCGGGTCCAGCCTGACGCGCACCGGCACCGTGTTGATCAGCAGTCCGACCATGGTCTCGATCCCGGGCAGCACCGGGGGCCTGCCGGAGACCACGCTGCCGAAGACAAGGTCTACCCGGCCGGTCAGCCGGGCCAGCAGCAGGGCCCAGGCTGTGTGCACCGCAGTGCTCACCGTGACCCGCAGGCCCTTTGCGGTCTCCCGCAGCGCGTCGGTGACCTGGGGGGGCAGCTGCACCGTGACGTGCTCGTGGCGCGACGACCGGGCAGCGGCCCGGCCGATGCCTGGCGCCGCGACGAGGGTCCCCCCGTCAAGCCCTGACAGCACTTCGCCCCACACCTGCCGGGCGGCGTCACGGTCGCGTTCGGACAGCCACCGCAGGTACTCGCGGTACGGCGTGACCGCGGGCAGGTGGCTGTCGTCGCCGTCGGCGGCGTACACGGAGAACAGGTCGCGCAGCATCAGCGGGCCGGACCAGCCGTCGAGCAGGATGTGATGGTTGGTCACCACGAAGCGGTGTGCGTCCGGTGCCAGCCGGACCAGGGCGAACCGGATCAGCGGCGGCCGGGCCAGGTCGAATCCGGCCTCCCGGTCCTCCTGCAGCAGCCGAGCCAGTTCTGTCTCCCGCTCCGGCAGTGGCAGTGCGCTCAGGTCGTGCTGCTGCCATGCCACCTCCACGCGGCGCGGGACGACCTGGATGGGCGCGCCTTCGCGCTGGCTGAGAAAGGCGGCCCGCAGGTTCTGGTGCCGTGTCAAGATCCGCTCGGCGGCATGCCGCAGCCCGTCGGCACGGATCGGCCCGTCGAGAGCCAGGACGAGCTGCACCACATAGGGATCGGCCTGCCCGTCGCCCAGCTGGGCGTGGAAGAGAATGCCCTCCTGCAGGGGCGACAGCGGAAGTACGTCGACGACTCCGGAGCGGTCCATCAGAAACTCCACTTCTCTTCGAGCAGGTCCAGTTCCTCCTGGTTGAGCGAGACCAGGGGGACGTCGGAAGGAGTGCGGCCGGCCTTGCCTCCCGCGCAGGCGCGGGCGCACAGCGCTGCCAGCGTCTCGTTCCAGAGGCCGGCGAAGTCAGCCGCCTGCTGTTCGCCGAGAAGGGCGCGCGCCCAACTCCAGGTGACCGCGAACTCCGGGCCCCGGAGCAGGTCCGTGCAGACAACCGTCAGTTCGAGGGTGTGCGGCACCGGCATCCGCGGATCGGCGGCCGGCACGGGCACGGGGTCGGCGGTCGGAAGCCAGTCCGCCTCGTCGGAGACCTCGAACCGGCCGAGGTAGTTGAATCCGATCTCGGCCCGGCGACGGGTCAGGGCCTCACCGGTGCCGTCCGGCGTCAGATAGCGCAACAGGCCGTATCCGGCTCCGCCGTCGGGGCACCCGCGCAGCTGTTCCTTCACCCGGCGCGCGGCGCGCTCCACCGCATGGCCGCCGGTACGCAGGTCCTGCGGCGGCACCGTGCCGGGGTCGAGCCGGACGGGATGCATCCGGGTGAACCAGCCGACCGTGCGGGACAGGTCCATTCCCTCCATTCCCCCGGACAGGTCCCGGCCGTGGGCCTCGACGTCGACGAGCACGCCCTGGCCGGGGAGCCGCCCTCGGCGACGCCACTCGCCGGCCGCGAGCGCCAGGGCGGACAGCAGGACCTCGTCCACCCGGAGGTTCAGGGCGGCGCTCACCTCGCCGAGGATCGCCGACGTCAGTTCCGTGGGCACGGTGGTACGCAGTCGGCCGAGGTCGGCGAAGGTGTCCCGATCGGGCACCGGACCGTCCTCGCCGAACAGCCCGGGTCCCGCGGCGGAAGTACGGCGCCACCACGGCAGTTCCTCCAGCCGCTGTGGGTCCTGTGCGGCGGCGGAAAGTCGCCTGGCCCAGCCGCGGAAGGAGGACGTCACCGGCGCTGGTGCCGCCGCACGGCCCGCCTCTGCGGCCCGGTAGGCAGCCGCCAGGTCCGGCAGCAGGATTCGCCAGGAGACCCCGTCGACGACGAGGTGGTGGATGACCAGCAGCAGTCGTCCGGGCCGGGCCGGGCCGGCGTCGAACCAGACGGCCTGCAGCATCACGCCGTTCCACGGATCGAGGCGTGCGCAGGCCGCCGCGCCCTCGGCGGCCCGTACGGATTCGTCCGCGGTGGTTGCGTCCGCCCGCCGCAGCAGCGGCGCGGCACGGCAGGCACCGGGCTCAGGGACCTCCAGGGTCCAGTCCGAGTGCAGCCTCGCGCGGAGCATGTCGTGCCTGTCGAGCAGCGTCTGAAGGGCTTCCTCCAGCCGGGCGCGGTTCACCGACGCTGGAACACGCACGGTCATGGACTGGTTGAACGCCTCCACGGGGCCGCCGAGTTCACGCAGCCAGTGCATGATCGGCGTGGGCGGCAGGACACCGCTCGCCGACTCGTCGGATACGTCCCGGTGCTCGGCGACCGGCCGGGCCACGCGGGCCAGGTCGGCGACCGTCTGGTGGGTGAACACGTCCCGGACGCCGAGCAGCAGACCGGCGGTCCGCATCCGGCTGACGAGCTGGATGAACAGGATGCTGTCCCCGCCAAGATCGAACAGGTTGTCGTCGATGCCCACCTGTTCCAGTCGGAGGAGTTCGGCGACCGCCTCGCACAGCACCGTCTCGGTTCGGTTGCGGGGCGGTCGGACGGCAGCTGGGCCCGGGTCCTGGGCGGGTGCCGGGAGGGCCCGGCGGTCGACCTTGCCGTTGCGTGTCAGGGGCAGTTCGGCGAGTTCCACGAATGCGGCGGGCACCATGGGCGTGGGCAGGAGCGCCGCCAGCCGGCTACGGAGCGCCTCGGCCGACGGTGCCGGTCCGCCCGGTTCCGGGACAACGTAGCCGACCAGGACAGGGACGCCCAACCGGTCCTGCCGGACCACGACCGCCGCGCGTGCGATGTCCGGGCACGCGGCCAGCGCCGCCTCGATCTCGCCGGGTTCGACCCGGTGGCCACGGATCTTCATCTGCTGGTCGGTCCGTGCGAGGAACTCCAGTTCGCCATCCGGCCGGAAGCGGACCCGGTCCCCGGTGCGGTACATCCGCTCCCCCGGCGCGCCGAAGGGGTCGGCCACGAAACGCTCCGCCGATCCGCCGGGCTGGGCCAGGTACCCGCGAGCGAGTCCGGGACCGGCGACATAGAGCTCGCCGGGCACACCGAGGGGGACCGGTCGGAGCCGGTCGTCCAGCACATGGCAGCGGACGTTGTCCATCGGCCGGCCGATCGGCACACGGCCGGCCGGGCCGTCCGCGTCCACGGTGTGCTGTACCACCGCGAAGGTCGTCTCGGTCGGCCCGTAGCTGTTTGTCAGCCGTGTGCCGGGAGCTGCCTCGCGCACACGCGCGGTCGCCTGCGGCGACATGCTCTCGCCGCCGGTCCACACCTCCTGCAGGCCTCGCAGGCAGCTGGGGTCCGCGGTGGCGAGCGCCTCGAACACCGCGGCGGACAAGGCGACTCCGGTGATGCCGTGCTCGGCCACGGCGCGCGCCAGCAGATGCGGCTCGGGGTGCCGCCGCCAGGGTGCGACGACCGAGCATCCGCCGGTGAGCAGCGGTACCCACAGCTCGAAGGTGGCGGGGTCGAAGGCGGGGGAGGTGTGCATCAGCACGCGCTCGGCGGCACCGTGGGACCACCACCGGTCGGCCGCCAGGGCGACCACGGAAGCATCGCTGATCCCGACGCCCTTCGGCGTGCCCGTTGAACCCGACGTATGCATGACGTAGGCGAGCTGCGCGGGGCGACGGGCCCTGCGTCGTCTCGGTGCGCCCGCCCGGCTGTGCGCGTCGGCGAACACCACCGGTACCCAGGAGTCCCGGACGGTGTCGTGGTCACGAAGCCGGGTGTGCGTCAGCAGAAGGACCGCGTCGGCCTGCCGGGCCAGGGCACCTACCCGGACCGGCGCGTCCTCCGGCTCGAACGGAACGTACGTGCCACCGGCCTTGAGGACCGCCAGGGCCGAGACGACCAGATCTCGCGAGCGTTCCAGCAGAACGGCCACGTTTGTCTCGGCGGTGACGCCGAGTTCGGCGAGCCGGTCGGCCAACAGCTCGGCCTTCCGGTCGAGCTGACGATACGTCAGGGCGTCGGCGCCGTCGGTCACGGCGACCGCGTCCGGGGTGCGGGCCTGCTGCGCGGCGAAGGCGTCCGTGATGCTTAGGCCGGCCACACCGTTCCGGACGCCGCTGCCGTGCCGGGACAGCAGGTCCCGGTCCTGCGGACCGAGCAGGTCGTGATCCGCGATGGCCCGACCCGGCTCGGCGACCACCGCGCGCAGCAACCGGTCGAGCATGGCCGCCAGCCGCTCGACGGTCGAGCGGTCGAACAAGTCTGCGGAATACTGCACAGCACCCCGGCATCCCTCGTCGGCGTCGTCGGTGAACCCGAACGCCAGGTCCACCTTGGCGGCGGTGATGTCGGGAACGGTCCGACTGACGGTGAGGTCCCCGAGCCCGGCCATCGCTTCCGGTGCGTTCTGCAGTGTGACCATCACCTGGAACAGCGGGTGGCGCGACAGCGACCGTGCCGGATTGACCTCGTCCACGACCTGCTCGAACGGCACGTCCTGATGGGTGAACGCGGCGAGGTCCGACTCACGCGTGCGCTCCACCAGCTCGGCGAAGGAGGGGTTTCCGGCGGTGGACACCCGCAGCACCACGGTGTTGACGAAGAACCCGACCAGGCCGTCCAGGGCCTCGTCCCCACGACCCGCGACGGGCGTGCCGACCGGCACGTCGTCCCCGGCGGCGAGCCTCGACAGCAGGGCGGTGACCGCTGCGTGCAGCACCATGAAGACGCTCGCGCCGCAGCTGCGCGCCAGCGACCTGATCTGCCCCCACCGCGAGGCGTCCACAGTGAAGGGCACCACTCCGCCGGTGAGGCCCGGTACCGCGGGGCGCGGGCGGTCCACCGGCAGGGGCAGGTCGTGGGGAAGTCCGGCGAGCGCGGACCTCCAGAACGCGACACCCTGGTTCCGCGCACTGTCCGTGTCCGGATCGTCGAGCATGTCCCGCTGCCACATCGCGTAGTCCGCGTAGTCCACCGCGAGCGGCTGCCACTGCGGAGCCCGCCCGGCGTACCGGGCCCGGTACGCCTCGTCCAGGTCGCGCAGCAGCGGACCGATGGACATGCCGTCCACGGCGACGTGGTGGAGAAGCAGCAGCAGGCGGTGGCGGTCCGGCGCGGTGCTCAGCAGCCATACCCGCAGTGGCGGTTCGGCGGCCAGATCGAACGCGTACCGCTGGGCGTCCTCGGTCTTCCGGGCCACCTCCTCCGGGGTGACCTCCAGCGTCACGATGCCGGGCAGGGCCTCGGGGCCGGACAGGACCTCCTGCCACGGTTCCCCGTCGTCGCCGGGCAGCACGGTGCGCAGCGGCTCGTGCCGCTGGACCACGTCCGCCAGAGCAGCCTCCAGCGCCGTCGGAGCCAGGGTCCCTTCCAGGTCCAGCAACAGGGGTACGTTGTAGCTCCAGTCCTCGGGGTTCATCCGGTTGAGGAACCACAGGCGGCGCTGCGCCGACGACAACGGCACCCGCTGCGGGCGCGGACCCCGGCGCAGCGCCGGCCGTGCGTCGCGGGCTCCGGTGAGCAGGGCGGCGAGCGAGCGCACCGTCGGATGCTCGAACACCGCCCGCGCGGGCACCTCGCGGCCGAACACCGTACGAATCCGGTTCACCAGCCGCAGCAGCGACAGCGAGTGCCCGCCGAGGTCGAAGAAGTCGTCGTCGGCACCGACCTGCTCGGCTCCCAGTACCTCGCCGAAGACACCCGCCAGAACTTCCACGACCGGGTCGCCCAGTGCACCGCCGCTGCCCCGGGCCGACGCCTCCGGCAGGGCGCGTCGGTCCACCTTGCCGCTGGTGGTGGTGGGCAGTTCCGCCAGCACGACGAACAGGGCAGGGACCAGGTGCGCGGGCAGCATCTGGGCGGCCCACGCGCGCAGGTCGCCCGGGGTCACCGCCGATGTCGCGCTCACGTAGGCCACGAGGTCCTGCTCCCGCGCGATCACGACCGCCCGGGACACCACGGGATGGCGGCCCAGGACCGCCTCGACCTCGCCGGGCTCGACCCGGAAGCCGCGGATCTTGACCTGATCGTCGGCCCGGCCGTGGAAGGTGAGCAGGCCATCCGCCGTCCACCGCACGAGGTCCCCGCTGCGGTACATGCGGCGTCCCTGTGCCCAGGGGTCGGCCACGAACCTCTCGGCGGTGGCACCCGCGGCGCCCAGGTATCCGCGCGCCAGCCCCGCGCCGGACACGTAGAGCTCACCCGTGGCCCCGACGGGAACCGGGTTGAGCCATGCGTCCAGCACGTAGACGGCTGTGTTCCACACCGGGCGCCCGATCGGCACACCGCCCGCGGGCAGACGAGTGGAGGAGGACGCCGAGAATCGCACGCAGCCGACGGTCACCTCGGTGGGACCGTACTCGTTGTGGATCGTCATCCCTGGTACGCGGGACAACCACGCCTCGGCCAGCTCCGCGGGCAGTTGCTCCCCGCCGACCACCAGATCGCATCCGGCCGCGAACTGTGGGTGCGGTTCGCCGAGCATGGCCAGATGAGTCGGGGTCATCTTCAGCAGGCTGTATCCCCGGTCGGGTGTGGGACCGGTTTCCAGGTCGCCGACATCGATCCTGCCCCCAGACACCAGCGGCGCGAACAGCGTGGTCACGGGCATGTCGAAGGTGATCGGCGAGTGCAGCAGGGTCCGGTCG
The DNA here is from genome assembly GCF_001905345.1 of Streptomyces uncialis. GTDB lineage: Bacteria > Actinomycetota > Actinomycetes > Streptomycetales > Streptomycetaceae > Streptomyces > Streptomyces uncialis. The sequence goes on along the minus strand of NZ_LFBV01000007.1, from coordinate 27,052 downwards.
CCCACGCCGGGATAGGACGTCGCCGCCCACGCCACGTAGTGAGCGAGCGCACGGTGCTCGATCACGACGCCCTTGGGCGTGCCCGTCGAGCCGGACGTGTGGATCACGTACGCCGGGTGCCCGGGGCGGGGCGGCGCGGGAACGGGCGCTGCCGTCCCGGGCGGGTCCTGGTCCACCAGCAGCGTCGGCAGCGGGAGCCGGTGGGCGAGTAGGGCGGTGGTCATCGCCACGACCGGCCTGGCACTGCCCACGACGGCCTGGAGCCGCTCTGCGGGATGGTCCACGTCGAGCGGCAGATAGCCGGCCCCTGACTTCAGGACCGCGAGCACCGCCACGATCTGCTCCGCACCGCGCGGCAGGAGGATCGCGACGAACCGCTCGGGCCCGGCGCCCCGGTGGGTGAGCATCCCGGCGAGGCGATCGGTCCGGGCGTCCAGATCACGGTAGGTCAGCACGGCGTCGGGCGCGCTGACGGCAATGGCGTCGGGTGTTTTGGCCGCCTGGGCCCGGAAGGCTTCGACGACGGTCTCGTACGGCACCGGGTGGCGGGTGTCGTTGCGGTGGCGCACGAGGTCAGTCCGCTCGCGCGCGCCCAGCAGGTCGATGTCACCGAGCCGGACACCGGGGTCGGCGACGACCGCTGTCAGCACTCGGCGCAGCGCCGTGACCAGACTCTCCACTGTGGACCGGTCGTACAGCTCCGTGGCGTACTCCACGCCGCCGGTGAGTCCGTCGTCCGCTGAGCGCAACAGGAAGGACAGGTCGAACTTCGCCCGCCCGAGCCCCGCGAACCGGCGGCGCACGGTCAGACCGCCCAGAGCAGGCTCCGTCTGCGGGGTGTCCTGCAGTGCCAGCATCACCTGGAACAGTGGGTGGTGCGACAGCGACCGCCTCGGGTTGAGCTCCTCCACCACCTGTTCGAAGGGCACATCCTGGTGAGCGAAGGCCGCGAGGTCCGCGGTACGTGTACGGTCCAGCAGGTCGGCGAACGGGGGGTTGCCCGCGGTCGACACCCTCAGGGTCACCGTGTTGCCGAAGAAGCCGACCAGGTCGTCGAGCAGTTCGTCGCCCCGTCCGGCTACCACGGTGCCGACCGGCACGTCGTCTCCGGCGCCCAGCCGTGACAGCAGGGCGGTCAACGCGGCATGCAGGACCATGAAGACGGTCGCCCCACTGGTGCGGGCAAGGTTCCGTACCCCGTCCCACACCTGTCCGTCGAGTCCGAGCGGCACGATGTCACCTGCGAAGTCCGGCGCGGCGGGGCGCGGCCGGTCCGTCGGGAGCGTCACCTCTTCAGGCAGGTCCGCCAGCGCCACATGCCAGAACCCCAGTTGGTCCTTGAGCACACCGCCGGCGTCGGAGGTGTCCCTCAGCAGCTGCCGCTGCGCCAGCGCGTGGTCCGCGTACTGCACCGGCAGCGGTTCCCAGCCCGGCTCCTGCCCGGCTGAGCGTGACCGGTAGGCCGTGTCCAGGTCCCGGAGGAAGACGTCGAGCGACCAGCCGTCGAAGGCGATGTGGTGCAGGACGAGGACGAGGACCTCGGCGCCCGGTGTGGACAGCAGCGCCGCCCGGACAGGCGGTTCGGTCGCCAGGGAGAACGGCCGGTCGACGCGGGCCTGCACCAGCTCGGACAGCTGCTCGACCGGGGTTTCTTGCAGTTCGAGTCGGAGCTCCGCGAACGGGAGCACGTGCTGGTGGGGCTCGGGGCCGTCGGCTGGATACAGCGTGCGCAGGACCTCGTGCCGCTGGACGACATCCTCCAGCGCCGCTGCCAGAGCCGCGGAGTCGAGCGGTCCCTCGATGTCGAGCACGACCGGCACGTGATACTCGGTGGAGTCCGGCCGGAGGTGGTGCAGGAACCACAGGCGTTGCTGTCCCGGGGACAGCGGCAGCACGCCAGGACGGGTCTGCCGCACCAGTGCCGGACGCGCCGGCCCGGCGCCCGGCAGCCGCCGGGCGAGGCCGGCAGGGGTCGGTGCCCGGAACAGAGTCGCGAGGGTGATTTCCACGCCGAGCTTCACACGGATCCGCGACACCAGCCGGGTGGCCAGTAGGGAATGGCCGCCGAGGTCGAAGAAGCTGGCGTCGGTGCCGACCCGGTCCACGCCGAGCACGTCGGCGAACAGCCCGCACAGGATCTCTTCCTGCGGCGTGCCCGGCGCCCGGCTCAGCGCGCCGGGCATTTCCGGCACGGGCAGCGCCTTGCGGTCGGTCTTGCCGTTCGGCGTCAGCGGGATCGCGTCCAGCGCCATCACCGCGGACGGCACCAGATGGTCCGGCAGCTGTGCGGACAGTGCCTCCCGCACCGCCCGGGTGTCCTGGCTGCCGGCGATGTACCCGACGAGTCGGGGGTGTCCGCCCAGGCCGGTCACCACGGATGCCACCGCATCCGTCACACCGGGCTGGGCGCGCATTTGCGCCTCCACCTCCCCCAGTTCGATCCGTCGTCCCCGGATCTTGACCTGCGTGTCGCGGCGGCCCAGGAACTCGAGCTGCCCATCCGGGAGGAACCGCACCCGGTCGCCGGTGCGGTAGAGACGGCCGCCGTCGGCGGTGAAGGGATCTGCCACGAAGGTGCCCGCGGTCTTGGCCGGATCGCCGAGGTATCCCCGGCCGACTCCGGTACCGGCGACGTACAGGTCGCCGACGACTCCGACGGGTACGGGCTGGAGCTCATCGCTCAGCACGTACAGCCGGGTGTTACGGATCGCACGGCCGATGGGTGCCGTGGTCCGCGTGGGCGGCTGCGCGACGATGGCGTGGGTGACGTCGTCCGAACACTCGGTCGGACCGTACGCGTTGACGACGGGGATGTCCGGGAAGCGGGCGTGCCAGCGTCGGCTCAGTTCGGCGGGCAGCTCCTCGCCGGTGACGACCAACCAGCGCAGCTTCGGCAGCGGCGGCACCCGCGTCCCGTCGTCCCACGCCTCCAAGACGGCCCGCAGCAGGGAGGGCACCACTTCCAGGACGGTGACCCCCTGACGGGCCACGGACCGGAACAGCCCCGTTGGATCGGCCGCCAGGTCCGGTCCGACCGCGAGCGTACGGCTGCCGACGAGCAGGGCGGCGACCATCTGCCACAGCGAGATGTCGAAGGTGAGCGGGGCGTTGAGGACGATCGTGTCCTCAGCGGTGAGGGTGAGGCTCTCCACCTTGGCCAGCAGGTGGTTGTTCATGCCCCGGTGGTGGACCATCGCGCCCTTGGGACGGCCGGTGGAACCGGACGTGAAGATGACGTACGCCAGCTGGTCGGGCGCCGGTGTCACGCGCGTACCGCCGATGGGTTCTTCGCCGTCCCCGGTGAGCTCCAGTACGGCCACCGTGCCGGCCGCGCCCTTCGCGACGGCGGCCGCGAGGTCTCCGTGCCGGGGGTCGGCCAGCAGCCAACGCGTTCCCGCGTCGGTCAGCAGGGCGGCGGACCGGCTCGCGGGTGCACCCGTCTCCAGGGGAAGGTACGCGGCTCCGGCCGCGAGAACGCCGAGGAACGCGGTCACCGCCCAGCGGCTCCGGTCGGCCAGCACGCCGACCACCGTGTCCGGCCCCGCGCCATGGGCCCGTAGCCGGCTTGCCACCAGCTCCATCCGCGCCACGAGTTCCCGGTAGGTCACGTCACCGTCATCGTCGGTGACGGCCACCGAGTCCGGTCGCCGGTCGGCCATGGCGCTGACTCGCGCCACCACATCGTCCAACGTGTGTGGTGCCTCGGTCCGGTTCCAGTCGTGCAGTAGTCGGTGGTGCTCGTCGTCGGCGAGGATACGGGCGTCACCGATCCGCGTGCCCGGGTCCTGCGTGACCGCCTCGATCAGACGGACGTATCGCTCCAGCAGAGCCCGAGCGGTGTCTGGGCAGAAGACATCGGCGCGGTATTCCAGGGTCGCCCTGATCCCGTCCGCATCGCCTTCAGCCGTGAAGGATTCCCGAACGTTGAAGGACAGGTCGAACTTGGCCGTCCCGGTGGGCATGCCCGTCAGCTCCAGTTCCAGGCCGGCCACGGACGGCAGCACCCGCCGGGAGCTGTCCATCGAGAGCATGACCTGGAAGAGCGGGTGCCTGGACATCGAACGCGGAGGCTTGAGCGCCTCCACCAGCCGTTCGAACGGCAGGTCCTGGTGGCTGTAGGCCGCGGCGTTCGCCCGGCGCACCCGGCCCAGCAGTTCACGGAAGGCGGGGTTGCCCGACGTGTCGGTGCGCAGCACCACCGTGTTGACGAACAGACCGACGAGGTCGGCGAGGGATGTGTGGGAGCGCCCCGCCACGGCCGCGCCGACGGCGATGTCGTCGCCGGCGCCGAGTCTGGTCAACAGCGCCGCCAGGGCGGCCTGGAGCACCATGAAGGTGCTGGCGTCGGCGGACCGCGCGAGGCCGGCGATGCGGCTGTGGAGAGCCGGGTCGAGGTCGATTTCGGTCAGCGCGGCGGGTGCGGTGCTGACGCCCGCCGGATGCGGCCGGTCGAAGGGCAGGTCGAGGTGGTCGGGGAGACCGGCCAGTGTCTTCTGCCAGAAGGCGATCTGCCGGGCGGAGACGCTGTCCGGGTCTGCCTCGTCGCCCAGCATGCGGCGTTGCCAGGCGGTGTAGTCGGCGTACTGCAGGGGCAGGGGCGTCAGGGCCGGAACCTGTCCGGCGCGACGGGCTTCGTAGGCGGCCAGGAGGTCGCGCATCAGCGGGCCCAGCGACTCGGCGTCGGCGGCGACGTGGTGCAGCAGCAGCAGAAGTACGTGCCGCCCCGGGTCAAGGGCGAACAGCACGGCCCGCAGCGGGGGCTCGGCCGACAGGTCGAAGGTGTCGGCCGCGGCCTCGGTCAGCCTTTCGCGCAGTCGCGAGTCGTCGGTGGCCACGACGGCCAGTCCAGGGTGCGCCGGGCCGCCCTCGGCGAGGATGCGCCGGACCGGTCGTCCCGCGCGGTCCTGGTAGAGGGTGCGCAGCGTCTCATGGCGGTCGACGACGTCTCCTAGTGCCGCGGCGAGGGCGCTCTGGTCGAGTTCACCGCCGAGGCTGAGGACGAGCGGGATGTTGTACGCGGTACTGGGCCCTTCGAGCTGCTGCAGGAACCACAGCCTCCGCTGCGCGAACGACAGCTCCAGGTCGCCGTCGCGGAGTGCCGGAACCGGGCCTCGGCGGACGGGATCGTCGTCGGAGCCGGCCCGACGGTCCCCCAGACGTTCGGCGAGCTCCCGCACCGTCGGCGCGAGGAAGACCGTCTCCATGCCGCAGTGGGCGCCGAGTTCGGCACGGATGCGGACCACGAGCTGCCCCGCCAGCAGGGAGTGTCCGCCCATTTCGAAGAAGCTCCGGTCGATCCCGACCGTGTCGGCATCGATATCGAGGATCTCGGCGAAGAGCGCACACAGCTGTCGTTCCCGCGGCGTCAGCGGCGGGCTGACGAACCCGTGGTCGGTGGCCGTCGTCCCACCCGTTCGGGAGGGGGCCGGTAGGGCGGCGCGGTCCACCTTGCCCTGAGGAGTGACCGGCAGGGCGCCGAGTTCGAGGATCGCGTGCGGGCGCATGTGGGCGGGAAGCGTCTCGGCCAGCCGTCCGTGGGCCGCGTCGACATCCAGGGCAGCGGTGCCCTCGGGTACGACGTAGGCGACGATCTGCGGCTCGCGTACGCCCTCGGTGCGCAGGACGGCGACCGCCTGACGGACTCCGTCCGACGCCAGCAGTACGGACTCGATCTCGCCCAGCTCGACGCGGAAACCGCGGATCTTCACCTGCTGGTCCGCGCGTCCGATGAACTCCAGCCGGCCGTCTTCCCGCCACCGTGCCAGGTCGCCGGTGCGGTACATGCGGTCGCCGTCGCCGGTGAACGGGTTCGCCACGAAGCGCTCGGCGGTCAGACCGGCCCGGCCTAGGTAGCCGCGGGCAAGGCCCGGCCCCGTCACGTACACCTCGCCGGCGACTCCGGGCTGGACCGGTTGCAGGGCGTGGTCCAGCACGTGAATGCCCGAGAGCGCGAAAGGGCTGCCGATCGGGACCGGCGAGCCGGTGCCGCCGCTCAACGGCTCGCTCGTGGTGCAGCACACCGTGGTCTCGGTGGGGCCGTAAGCGTTGATCATCTTACGGCCGGGCGACCATGTGTCCACCAGCTCGGGCGGACACACCTCGCCTGCCACGGCGAGGGTGACTCCCTCGGGTATCGCCCCGTCGGGGAGAGCCGCGAGTACCGCCGGCGGGAGGGTCACGTGGGTGATCCTCCGCTCGCTGAGCAAGCGCCCCAGCTCGGGTGGCAGCAGCTCGTCCGGATGTGGCGCGAGGATGAGGGTGCCACCGGAGAGCAATGCCATGGCCAGTTCCCAGAACGCGGCGTCGAAGCTGATCGAGGCGAACTGCAACACCCGTGACCCCGGGCCGACGCGGAAGGCCCGCTGCTGGGCCTGCGCGAGGGCCGCCACCCCCTGGTGGGTCACCGCGACGCCCTTGGGAACTCCGGTGGAACCGGAGGTGTAGATGACGTAGGCCGTGTTCCGGACGTCGGGGGCCACGGCGGGCGCGGCGCCGCTTGAGGCGCGAGCCGTCCCGGACAACTCCTCCCGGGTGGCCGGAGCGTCCAGGAGGAGGACGGGTGTGTCCTCCGTCCCGGCCTGCTCGGCCAGTCCTTCCACGGTGAGCAGGCACTGCGGCCGGGCGTCGGCAAGCATACGGACAATACGGTCTCGCGGGTACGCCGGATCGACGGGCAGGTAGGCGCCGCCGGCCCGCATCACGGCCAACACAGCCACCACGAGGTCGACGGAGCGGGGCAGCGCGACCGCGACGAGCGATTCCGGCCCGACGCCCCTGGCGAGCAGTAGCCCGGCCAGCGCGTCGGCCCGTTCGTCCAGCTCCGTGTAGCCGACGCAGGGCGCGCCCGCCAGCTCCACCGCCGGCGCGTCCCCGTGCCGTGCCGCAACTTCCCGGAAGAGGTCGGAGAAGGTGCGTGCGGGGACGGGCGGTCCGGCCGGGCGTCCCCAACCGTTCAGCGCCTCCCGGCGTTCGCGCCCCACCGTTGACAGGTCGGCGATCGTACGACCGGGGTGGTCGAGCGCCTCGGTGATCTCCCCGACGAGTTGCCCGAACGCCTCGTGATGGCCTGCGACTTCGCCGTCCGTGTAGAGCCGCGGATCAGCGTCCAGATCGATGTCCAGCCCGCCGTCGGCGCGCCGGTAGGCGCTGAAGCTCATGTCGTGAATGTGACGGACCGACATATTACGTGACGTCACCATGCGGGCGCCGCCCAGGCGGCCACCGTAGTGGAACGGGATGACGTTCACCGCCGGCCCCCACACGGAGCGTCCCATACCGCGTGCCCTCAGCTCCTGGCGCAGCCGCTCGCCGGGATAGCGCTGGTGGGCCAGCGCCGCCCTGATCTCAGCGCCGACCTGTTCGACCAGCTCGCGCACCGGAGTCTGCGGCCGTACCGAGAGCCGCAGCGGCAGCACGTTCACCAGCGGGCCGGCTGCCGTCTTCGCCGTCTCGGTGACCCGTGCGGTGACCGGCAGTCCGAGGACGACATCACCGGCTCCGGAGTGCCGGTGTACCAGCACGGCGGCAGCCGCGAACATCAGCCGGGACGTCCTTGCGCCGTGCCGTTGCCGCGCGTCCCGCAGCGCGTCCAGGGACCGCTCCGGCAGTGCCGCGCGCCGTCGTACCGGAACCGTCCAGCCCGCTGGCGGCTCCCCGGCCAGCCGACCCGGCTCCGGAAGGTCGGCGAAGCGGTCCCACCAGTAGGCCTGGTCTTCGAGGAACTGGCTGGAGCGGGCGTACTCCTCGTGATCGTCGACGAGTGACCGCACCGAGCCGATGGACGCGGCGGGCACGGCCAGGCCGTCCGTCAGGGCGTTGTACGCCTCGGCGAACCGCTGGTTGAGCAGTGCGAAGCCGACGCCGTCGATGACGATGTGGTGATAGCCCTGGTACCAGAGGTAGGTATGGTCTGCGATCCGGAAGACGGCGAAGGTGAACAACCGGTCGGCGGCCAGGTCGATCAGGCGGGCGAGGTCCTTGCGTATCCACTCGTCGACGGCGGCCCGGGGGTCGGGCTGTGACCGGAAGTCGAGCCATGCCGGTTCCCACGGCGGGAGGGCGCCGATCAGCTGGCGTGGTCCATCCGCCGTCTCGACGAATCTGGCCCGCAGGGAGTCGACGTCGTCCACCGTGCGCCGCAGCGCCTGCTCGAACAGAGCCCGGTCGAGCGGCCCTTCCACCTGGACGCATTCGGCCGCCCGGTATACCGGAGCGTCGGGGTCGGCCCGGCATGCGACCCAGATGGCGTGCTGGGTCGGCGACAGCGGCGCCGACGACGCGTCGTCCGTGTGCGAGGACTTCAACATGCGACCGCCCCTTCAGTCCGGCGGCCCGGTTCCGGGGACGCCTCCACAGCCACGTCAGTCATGACAGCAAGTCACCAGGACCCGATGCGGGGTACGGCTCTCACCGGCATCGACTTGACCCCCGCCACGAAGTTGGAGGCCAGGTGCCGGACCTCGCCGGCGGGCTCGAATCGTTCGACGCGCGCGAAGATCCGCTCGAAGAGCATGCGCAGGGAGATCCGGGCCAGTGCGCCCCCGACGCAGTAGTGCGGCCCGAATCCGAAGGCGACATGCCGGTTGGGCCTGCGCTCGATGTCGAACAGGTAGGGATCGGCGAAAACGTCTTCGTCCCGGTTGGCGGACCCCAGCCACGCGACCAGTGCCGAGCCCTCGCGAAGGGTGTGTCCGCCGATTTCGACGTCCCGGGTGGTGTAGCGCATGAAGTGGCTGGCGGGCGAGGACCAACGCAGCCCTTCTTCGACGCACCCGGGCACGAGGGAGGGGTCCGCGGCGGCCGTGCGGAAGGCGGCCGGGTGGTCCATCAGCGCCTGTACCAGCCCGGTGATGGTGTGCGGCGTGGTCACGTTGGCGCCGAGGATCAGGCTGTAGCAGTTGTAGACGATGGTCTCGTGGTCGGGAGGACTCCCGTCGATCCGCATGCTCATCAGGTGGCCGATCAGGTCGTCCGTGGGGGTACCGCCGCGGGCGGACAGCTGACGTGAGAAGTACTCGAACAGTTCGTGGTGCACGGTGAGCAGCGTGAGCGGAGCGGATCCCTCCTGGAAGGAGGCGTCGTGCGGTGCGATCGCCATCGTCGTCAGCTTTGCCAGCCGCGGCCAGTCCTCCTGCGGCAGGCCCATCAAGGTGCCGATGAAGTCCATCGGGAAGTTCATCGCGGCCACGGCGAGATCGCTGATCTCCCCGGTCAGCAGGGGAGTCAGGAGCCGGTCGACGGGCTGGAGCAACACCTCGCGCCGGGCCTCCACCGCCCGGGCCGACAGCACACGGCCCAGCGACTCCCGTAGCGCTGTGTGCCGTGGCGGGTCGGTCGCCGCCATCATCTTGCCGCCTGCCGGGTCGTCGGCGCCGAGCGCGGTGAGCAGCGTTCCCCGTTCGGACGTGAAGAACTCGTGGTCGCGCAGGACCCGGCACACGTCCGCGTACCGTACGACCGACCAGAAGCGTCGGCCGTCCTGCAGTTCCTGCCGGTGCACGGGTGCCTTTGCCCGCAGCAGGCGCCATAGCGCGTGCGGGTGCCCTTCGCTGTAGAGCCGTGCATCCCACAGATCGACACGGTCCGGATCCATCGGCTGCCCCGGATCGTCCGGCGACATCCTCATAGGGTGCGCTCCTCGATCAGCGTGGCGAGCCCCGCCACCGTCGGTCTCAGGTAGAAGTCCAGCGGTGTGAGCGCTACCGCGAACTCGGTGGCGATGTCGGCGGTCATCCGCATACTGAGCAGGGAATGGCCGCCCAGGACGATGAAGTCGTCGTCAACCCCGATCCGGTCGATGCCCAGCAGGTCGGACCACATCTCGGCGATCTGTTTCTCCAGGAGGGAGCGCGGAGGAACGTAGTCGGTGAACAGGTCCGGGCGCTCACGGGAGACGCGCCCGGCCAGCTCGGCGCGATCGACCTTGCCGTTGACCGTCAGTGGAAGGCCGTCGACAACCCGATAGGACGCGGGGCGCGCGTAGTCGGGCAGTGCCGCAGTCGCCTGCTTCCGCAGCCCCAGTACGGACAGCACCTGGCCCCTGTGCGGCGCGACGAAGGCGACCAGCTGTTGCGTCCCGGTCGTGGTCGGCTGGGCCACCACTGCCACGGCGCGCACACCCGGCTGAGTCGCGAGGGCGCTCTCCACCTCACCTGGCTCCACCCGGAAGCCGTTGATCTTGATCTGCCGGTCGGCCCGCCCCAGGAATTCGAGCACACCGTCCGGACGGACGCGCACCCGGTCACCGGTCCGGTACATCCTGCCGCCGGGCGGCGAGCTCCACGGGTCGCAGACGAAACGTGCTGCGGTCAGCCCCGGCGCGCCCGCGTACCCGCGGGCCAGTCCCGACCCCGTCGCGTAGAGCTCGCCCTCCACGGCCGGCGTGAGCCGTGCGTCCAGTACCCGTACGCCGGTGCCGGTGATCGGCCGTCCGATCGGCAGCGGTCCCGGCTCCCCCGGGGCGACCTCGTGGCAGCAGGTGAAGGTGGTGTTCTCCGTCGGGCCGTACCCGTTGACGAGCCGTAGGCCCGGCACCCGCGCCAGGATCTCGGCGGCGTGCCGTGGGGAGACCACGTCTCCGCCGACGACCAGCCGCCGCACTCCCGCCAGATGGTCGACGTGCGCGTCGACCATCAGTTGGAAGAGACCTGCGGTCATCCACAGCGTCGTGATCTTCTGTGCGCTGATGAACTCCGCGAGTTCGGCCGACGACGGCTCACTCGCGGGATGCACCACGAGTTCGGCGCCACCGAGCAGCGGAGGCCAGATCTCGAACGTGGACGCGTCGAACGCCACGGGGGCGAACTGAAGATAGCGGTCATGAGGGTCGAGTGGGGCGCAGGTCGGGTCGAGCGCCAGCCGCAGCACCGCTTCGTGGGGCACCGCCACCCCGCGGGGGGTACCAGTGGACCCCGAGGTGAACGCGACATAGGCGAGATGGCCGCCCGCCGTTCCCAGGGCCTGTCCGGCGGCCGGATCCGGTCTGGCCGCCTCGTACCCCGGCAGCGCGGTGCCGGTCTCGTCCACGAGATGCTGCACGCCGGCGGACCGCAGGGCCGTGGTGCGCCACCGGTCCGGCTGCCGCGGGTCCACGGGCACGTAGGCGGCGCCCGACTTCAAGACGCCCAGCAGTGTCACCACGAGCTCGACCGAGCGCCGCGCCACAACGCCCACCGTCGACTCCCGGCCCATGCCGAGCGCCCGCAGACGCTCCCCCGCACGGTTCGCCCGCGCGTCCAGCTCCGCGTACGTGAGGACACAGTCGTCACCGCGCACGGCCACCTTGTCGGGGGTCGCCGCCACCCGCTCGGCAAGAACCTCGTGCACCATGTTCATCGGGCCAGGTCCCGCCGCATGTCGTCGGCCAGCTCCGCCATCAGCGCCAGAGGCGCCTCGAGGAACGTGTGGTGCGAGCCGCGGAGGGTGATGAACCGGGCGTCGGAGCAGTAGTGGCGCCAGCCGTGCATCAGCTCCGGTCGCACCTCCTCGTCACGGTCCCAGCCGATCACCGTGACGCCGCCCGGCAGCCGCAGCGGTTCGGGGATGCGGTACGCCTTGTGCGCGGCGATGTCAGCCTTCATGACCGAGAGCCCCAGGGCGAGCAGGTCCGGAATCGGCTCCCCGCCCATGGACCGGGTCAGCGCGGCGAGCTCGGCAGTCAGCTCGTCGTCGCTCATGGCGAAAAACCGGCCGTACGGCGGCTCGTGCGGCGCCACCTGCGAGGACACGAAGAGCCGTCGCGGCACAGGCAGACCGGCCCCGGCGAGCCGGTTGGCCACCGCGAAACCGGCGAGTGCGGAACTGCAGTGCCCGAAGAACGCGAACGGTCGGTCCAAATAGGGTTCGAGCTCGGGAATCACCTGTTCGGCGAGGGCGTCGAAGGTGCCGTAGTGGGGTTCCGCCAGCCGGTTTTCCCGGCCCGGTGGCTGAATCGGGCACACTTCCGCGCTCCCGGCCCACTCCGGCCAGCGCGCGTACATGGAGGCTCCGACCCCGGAGTACGGGAAGCAGAAGATGCGGCACGTCGCGGCGTCATTGGGACGGCGAAGCAACCACTGCCCACGGACACGGTTGGCGTTCAACGATGACATGACCCCCGTCAGAATTCCTCGGGTCGTCGGCAAGGGTCAGCAACCCTGCGCCGCGACATCCTCCATCCGGCTCTGCCTGGATCATGCCAACCACCTCTGCAGTTCCGGTGTCATTTCCCTTTCAGTCGGCTTGCCCCGCTCTGCTGGGGGCGGAAAGGCAAGGGCCTGTGGGTCCCCCTCGTAGCGTGAAGTCCGTGACTGCGGGGAAGTTGAGAGTCACGGCAGAGAAGCGTCGGGCGTCCGAGTCGGAGTCCGGTGCGAGGGCTGCAGGGGTCGTGACCGCGACGGGGAATCAGATCTCCGAGGTCGCCGATGAACTGGGGACAAGCGAGGCGACGTGCGCGAGTCGGGTGTCACGGGCCGGGCGGAGCGAGAAGGGCAAGCCGGCCGAAGTGGATGAGGGGATCACCCGGCCGCGGCAAGAGAACGCGGAGCTGCCCAGGGTGCAGGCCGGAGAGCCTGCCCCTCAGCCGTACATCACGTCCGTGGACCGACCCAACGCAGGATCAGATGCTCGCCCGGAAATGGCTGCGCACCGCGCTTTCGTGTCCCCCGTTCTCAGTGGACCCACGATGTCGACAGACAAAACACCGCTTGTTGGTCCTGAAGGCGCGGCAGGCGCTGCGCCGCCTCCCGTTCGGTGTCCGACGCGTCCGCCTCTGCCACTTCCCTGGCAAAAGCAGCCGCCAGACCGAGCATCCGGAACATCAGCGGACCCCTGTCGACCACCTTGAGCAACCGGCTGTCCACCAGCCGTTCCAGCGCCTCAGCGTGGTCAGGCACCGGGAGGTCCAGCACTGCGGTGGCCGAGAAGGCGGAGGAGACCCCGACGCCGGACAGTCCGATCATCCGGAAGAGGCGCCGCTCATCCTCGGTCAGGCGACGATAGGCAGGAGCGAAGCAGGAGCGGACGCTGAGTGAGTCGCGGGTGAGTTCGTCCAGGAGCCAGCGCTGGTGGGACAGCCGGGAAGCGAGATCACCGAAGGTCCAGTGCGACTTGGCCGCAAGCCTGGCACCGGCGATGCGCAGCGCGAACGGCAGGTAGCAGCAGAGGCGAGCCACTTCGCGAGCCGCGGCCAGTTCTTGGTCCACCCGCGCGGCACCCACCACGTGCTTGAGAAGCGTCACGGCCTGGTGCTGGCTCATGTCGTTGAGCTCGATGCGGGAGGTGAAAGGCATGCCGGTGAGCCGTGCGCTGCTGGTGATGATGACGCCGCTCTCCGGGTTGCCGGGGAGGAGGTGCTGCAACTGTGCCTCGTCGGCGGCGTCGTCGAGCACCAGGAGAACGCGCCGGCCCTTGAGACCGTCACGGAAGCAGGCAGCCTTCGCCGTGAGGCCCTCGGACAGCTCCGACAGAGGAAGGTTCATCGCGCTCAGCATCTGGGCGAGTACCGCCTCGGGCTCCGCGGGATGCTCGGCGCTGCCGCCCAGATCGACGTAGAGTTGTCCGTCCGGGAATGAGGAACGCAACTGTTGCGCGAGGTGGACGGCGACTGTCGTCTTTCCAGCCCCGCCCTGGCCCGTGATCGCCGCGACGGTCGTGGTGGTGGGGTCACGGGCCGTGAAAACGTGAGCAACGGCCTTGGAGACCTCACCTGGTACAAAATCAGGAGTGTCGGCGGGAAGTTGCGACGGGGACACCCACCCGGACCGCGACACGCTGGTCGACGTCCACGCGTTCGCCGTGCCGCTGTCCTGCGCATCCCGCTCCAGAAGGGACCGATGCAGGTCCCGCAGTTCGGAAGTCGGCTCGGCGCCGAGCTCGTCGGCAAGTTTCGAACGCAGCTCGGCGTAGACGGCGAGGGCTTCGGCCGAGCGGCTGGACCGGTGGAGGGCCGTCATCAGGTGGCCGTGGAACGTCTCACGGAGCGGGTACCTCGCGACGAGGGGCTTGAGTCTGCTCACCACCTGCGTATGCGCTCCCATGGCCAGCATCACATCGGTGTGCTGTTCCAGAGCGACCAACCGCAGCTCGGTCAGCCTATCGGCTTCCGCGGCGACGCAGTCACCCGCTGTGACGTCTGTGAACGCCTCTCCCTCCCAGAGCGACAGGGCGCGCTCGAGCAGGTCGGCCGCCTTGTCGAGGAACCCCTTGTCGCGTTCCCGCATGCCTGCCGCCAATAACTTCTCGAACTGATCGGCGTCGACTTCGTCGGGGCACAGGCGGTAGGCACCGGGCTCGGTCGACATCACCGCCATGACGGTACCCGGGTCGGACATTGACCGGAAGAGCGACCTGATACGCGACACCCTGACATGTACCGCGTTGGCCCGATTGACCGGTACTTGCGCGGGCCATGCCGCCTCGGCGAGGTGGTCGACCGAGACCACGCGCCCGGCGTGGGTCAGCATCTCCGCCAGGAACGCTCTGTCTCTGCGTCCAGTCAACATCGCCCCTGTCCCCTGCCCGTTCGACACTCTCAACGATCCAAGTACGCAGAACCTCATAACTTGATCGTTGCACGACGTTCATCCGATCACCACAGGCTGCAACCCCCGGAGGGCCAACCGGTGCACGGCGCGGGTGCCGCCGTACTCCTTGGTGAGATCTTGGACGTCGATGCTGGTCAAGGCGCCGGAGTGGCGACCGGGCACGGGTCCAGGACTCTGCCGCCCGAGGAGAGCGTCTCCCCCGTTCGGGGGAGGCTCGCCGTCAGTTCCGGACGCCACATGACGGAGTGACCTGCCTGCTGCGCCCGCTGATTGACGGGACGAGGCACACCCACCTGCCGTCCAAGCCATGGGTGCCCGCAGTGTCGCTGCTTGCGCTGGGGCTGATCCCCGCGGTGCGCCTGAGCGAGGGCGTGCAGGCGCGCCTGCTGATGACGCCCGGCAAGCGGGGTGCCCCGGACGCGCGGCGATCACGGTCACACCGCCAGCCACGTGGCGGGACCGGCTGCGGACAGTGGTAGGGGCTGGAGGCGCGCATGGCCCTCGGTGCGGTGATGCTCCTCGCTCCCTCTGGCTGCTGGTCCTCGCCGTGGTGCTGGCCCGACTCTCCTTCGGGCAGGTGCCGGACGACATCTGGGTCCTCTCGAAGGCGCACCCGCACTGGGCGTACGCAGCGCGGCGCTTGGCCTGCTCAGCCTCCCGCCGGCGGCGGGTCTCCTCTTCCCGGCGGGTCTGCTGCTGTGCCCGGAGCCGGGCCGCCCGCTCTCGCGCGGCTAAAATCCACGATCACCGCAGTCGAAGCCCTCTCATTGACCGACCAGCCACACCACTTGACCGTGATCGGCGAAGGAACCCTCCAGGAGCACCTGCAACAGCGGGCAGTCGAACTCGGGCTCCGGGACCGGGTCCGCTTCGTCCCGTTCCTGCCCCGCGCCGAACTCTGGCGCCTCCTGCCGGACTTCGACGCCTTCGTCTTCACCACCACAGGTCTTGAGGCCTTCGGGCTCGTCCTCATCGAAGCCCAGGCCCACGGGCTTCCGGTCGTCTACTCCAACCTGCCCGGTGTAAAGGAAACCCTCGGAGGCGCCGGGGTTCCCTACACTCCCGGCGTCCCACGCTCACTGACCGTGGCCCTGGACGAGATGGGCCGGGCCCCCCACCGGCGCAAGGCCCTGAGCAAGGCGGCTCTCGACAACGCGCGCCGATACGACATCGCCGCCACCGGCTGCCGGCTCCGCGAACTGACCATCCGCGTCACCTCCTGAGCCCGATGCTCGTCCAGTTGGCCACCGGCCGCTCCCTGCCTCGGCATCCTCCTGGGATCGCTGCACTCCGCGGCCATCACCATCCGCACCTGGCAGAAGAAGCCAGGCACTGCCGCGGCTTACCAGAACGCCCTTCATCGCGTCGCCGGGATCGCCATCGCCGGAGGTGCTTCGCAAGGTGGCCCCAGCCAGGTGACGAGTTACTGTGACAGTGGAGCGGGCGTGCCTTCGCGGACGCGAGGCAGGAAGCGGTGAAAGGTCATGCCGGTACGATTCCGAAGGTGTCGCTGCGGGACCGCGCGCCGAAGGGATTGCGGGAGACCTGGAGGAGGTCGCCGCCTCGGATCCGGAGGCAGAAGCTGTTGCGGCTGACCGGGGCGATTTGATGACCGCCCCAGCAGTGGTAGCCGAGGAGATCGAACTCTTCGCTGTCCGCAGCCTGGCACCCGTACCGGATGATTCGCCTCCGTCGTATCGCAGTCCAGTGACGCCATCACGTCGCCCCGCCAGTTGCCGCCGGGACCGCGGACTTCCGGCTCGGCGTGGTGCCCGGCGGTAGCGAGCTCCAGCTTCAGCAGACGGTGCTCCATCCGAGCCTTGAACACGGTCCTGGCCCGGATTCGCCGCACCGGTGACGGGGTGGATATTCTTTCCCGCCACCGGTGGAAGGGAGTGGCGTTCCATGAGCGAGGTGAAGGGTGTCGAGGCGGTGCCCCGGCTCTGGCAGCGCTTCACGGAGTGGCTCAGGCACAACGCCCCTGAGGACCACGCAGTGCTGTTGCCGGGGATCGGGGCGGAGGAGCTCGGCACGCTGGAGCGGGAGATCGGCTTCCCTCTGGACGGCGGGCTGAAGGCGCTGCTGTCGGTTTGCTGTGGGGTCGTGACCCCTGCGTCGAGCATGGAGCCCGGCGCTTTCTTCCTCCAGTACAGCCTGCTGGACGCCGCCGGGATCGTGGAGTGGCAGCGGTACTTCGCCAACGCGGAGCGGGACCTCGTCGCGGACGGAAACGGCTGGGGCGTCGGGATGCTGGCGCACCACTCGTGGGTGCCCTTCGCCCAGGCCAACACCGGGGACGTGTTGTTCGTGGACCACCGGGACGGCCACGAAGGAGAGGTAGGGGAGATGTCCTTCGGCGACCCCCGGTACCGGCTGCTGCGGCCCGGTCTCACAGAGACACTGCACGACATGTCCGTCGCGGTCGAGGAGTCCGCCCCACTCCTGTCGCCCGAGTTGAGGCGGCGTCCAGTGGTGCACGAGGGGCGCATGCTGGAGTGGCACTGAGGGCTTGCAGGCGGCGAGAACGCTTCCGCCGGCGGCCGGGGCGGCCATGCCGCGTTCCGTCATCGTCATCCCGATCGCGGTCCCCAGCCCGAGCGGCTCGCGGCCGTCACCGCACCGCTGGCCGCCGTCCAGCGGGCGCGCGGCGCAGGCCCGGTCGGATTCTTCCTGGCCTGCCGTGGCGTGTCGCGACGTGCTCGGACCAGGCCGGCCGGTGGTGCGGGGAGCCGTGAACGTACGGGCCGGCACCGGCGGGGCCGGAGCTCCCGGGGTGCCTGGCGGGTGAGCGGTGCGGTCAGGCGACCTGGTCCATACCGGCGCCGACCTTCTTCATGCACGCGTCCTCGAAGGCCCTGAGACTGATCTGGCCGTCGTGCCCGGGGCCTATGAACTCCGTGAAGAGGGTCCAGCCGCGCTGCTTGAGGATCACCTTGGGTATTCCGTCTCCCCGTCCGGTGTCTTGCGCACCCTCTGGTCGTGGGTCCGCCAGTCACGCTCCCGCAGTTCGCGGACCGCCGTGTCGTAGCGGGCGATGTCGACCGGGGTGGCGGTGATGTCGGTCGTCCAGGCCTTGAGAGCGACGCTGCACGACGCTGCCGTGCCCGGCCGGACGCCCGCGGCGTCACGGGCGAACTCCTCGTTCGCCGGGACATCCGCGTCGGCGGCCGAGGTGTCGAGGTCCGCGCGTACGACCTCCCTGGGGAGCGGCCCGGTGCCCTTGGGGCGGGGGCGCAGCCGGGGTGACGGCCGCTCCGGCGCCCGAACCACCCGTGCCGCACCCCGCGGCTCCGACCACGACGACCGTTACCACCACGGCGGCGGCCCACTTCGCTCTGCCCACAGTCCGTACCCTTCCCCACGCCGCGGGGAGCAGGCGCCCCCGTGACCTGGGGAGGAGTCTGCCACGGCGTGCTGACGCGACAACCGGCAGCCTCTCCGCCTGACGACCGGTGAGCAGCCCCGCCGGTCGGCCGCTACGACGGCCGCCCCTGACAGCTCCGTTCTCACGTGCACCGCCAAGCGGACGGGATGCCGTACCGGCGGGCACCACGCCTACGCGGCCCGGGACCGCGTCGCGGTCGTCGAACACCTGGCGCATCTGGACGCGGACCAGCTGGAGTTCACCGCGGGTGTGCTCCGCAACACCTGCAACGACACCCTCCAGGTCCTGCGGGAGACCGGCCGCCCGCACAACCCGGCCACCGTGGTCCGCCAGGCGGTGCGGACGGTGTCGGTCCTTTCGGCTGGGACGGCTGGGCGGTGCCCGCCCTTCTCGTCTTCGGTTTCGGCGGCCCGGAGCCCGTCGCAGGTCAGCTCTCGTTGGAAGTCGCGTCGGACTTCCCCGGCCACTACGGCCGCACCCGCCCGCCGGCAGCCGGGCTGCGCCCGCTGCGTGACCCGAGCACCGACGAGAAAGCGGCCGACGACGAGAACAGCCGGCCGCTTCCCAGCGGTCAGGCCGTTCTGGTTACTACCCGGCGTGCAGGACGAAGAACAGGAAGCACAGGAATCGCGGCTCGGCCGCGATGGCCTCGGGGAACATCTCGCGGGCGGCGGGATCAGGATCCGGCTCGCTGATGACCGATATCCTGAAACCGGCCCCGCCGAAAGCCTCGATCATCGCGTGCAACGGCCTGTGCCATCTGCTCACCAGAGCGGTCCGGCCGCCCACGGTCCACTCCACGGTCCATTTGGTGGTGTCGAAATAGTTGCACTCCGCCTCGCGACCGGCCTCGCGGTGTATGAGATTGATGGCAAAGGGATGGTCGACAGACGCGATCAGCCGACCGCCGGGCCTGAGTACGCGTCGCAGCTCGGCCAGCGCCGGCCCCCAGTCCTCCAGGTAGTGCAGCACCAGGGACGCCACTACATCGTCGAACGTGTCATCAGCGTAAGGAAGCGCGCTGCCCAGGTCCGCCACCTGCAGGTCCGCACCGCCGCCGAGCCGCTGCCGAGCCAGCTCCAGCATCCCGGCACTCGTGTCGAAGCCACTCACCACGGCGCCACGGTCGCGCAGCGCGGCAAACAGGGCCCCCGAGCCGCAACCGGCGTCGAGGATCCGCCGGCCGGCCACCTCTCCGGCGAGGGCCAGCATCGCGGGCCGCTCGTAGTAGGCATTGACAAGGTTGGTTTCGTTCGCGGCCGTGTACGCCTCGGCGAAGCTGTTGTAGTCGTTGGTCCCCGACGGATCCACACTCACTGCGGACGGCGAGACCAGCCTGGTGGAAATCGCCTGCTCTGGGCGCTCGCTTGGGATCATGGTGCGGGAGACGTGCGCTGCAGCAGTCCGGTTCCTGGCTGCGGCCAACTGCTGCGCTGCGTCGTCGCACGGGTCGATCCCGTCTACCCCGGAGTCCTCTCCCTGTCGGGCCACGCCGGTGCGGCGGGCCCTCCCGGAACACAGCAAGCACCCCGGCGCTCGTGCCGGAGAACGGAAGCGCGAGCACAAGGCTCCCCGGGCCGGGTTCGCCTCATAGGCGACCGCCACCGTCATGCGGATGCTGCGCGAACACGACGAACAGGCGGCAGCACTGACGAGCACCTGACCGCTGCGACCCCTGTCGCAAAGTGGTTGGCTACAGAAGTTCTTCGGGGATTGCGGGATCCGCGACTTGCTGCGCATCCCGACACGGGAGGCGCGAATCCGTTGTCCTGACTCCTCCTCGGTGACCTGCGACAGCCCAGGCCAGTGCCTTACTGGCTCACCACGGAGGGCGGATCGGCCCCTGTGGCGTAAGCCGGGTCAGGTCGGCGACAAGTTCACTGAAGCGCGCCTCTCCCAGCGCTTCTCGCCATGGTGCGACGGCTGCCCGGGCAGCCTGGTCGGCGGCGCGAGTGGCAGCCCAACCGGCCTCGGTAAGCCCCAGGAGCCGGGCTCGGGCATCGTGCGGGTGAGGATGCCGCACCAGGTATCCCTTGCGGACCAGTTCCTCGACCAACTGGGCGCCGGCCTGCTTGGTCACCCCCAGGTGCTCTGCCAGGTCGGCCGTAGTGGCGTCGCCCAGGGAGATGCGGGCGAAGGCGAAACCGTGTGCCGGCCGCAGATCCTCAAAACCTTGCCGGGACACGCGAGCGTGGATCTCCTGCACCAACTGTCCGGAGAGTGCCAGCACGACAGCGGAGAAGGCCAGAGCGTCATCCATGGGCTTGACTATAACTGGTCAAGCTGCTTGTCTTCATGGACAAGCTACTTGTCCATAAGGAGGCTGCTATGCCGTTCATCCGCCGCGACGAGGCCGTCGTGCACGAGATCCACGGTGTCCGCTTCGTTTCCTACGTCCGCCCGGGCTCGGGCAGCCGGGATCTCGCCGCCTGGCGCGGCGAGATCCCGGCCGGAACGATGGGCCAGCCCCACATGATCAGCCACGAGGAAACGTTCTACGTTCTGTCCGGTCGCCTGCGGCTCACCATCGGCGGCGAGACCGCCGAACTCGGCTTCGGCGACGCAGCGGTGGCTCCGGCAGGCTCCGAGCTGGCAGTTGCCAACACCACCGACCAGCCCGCGCACATGTGGGTCACCACACGTGTCGGGCTCAGCGCCAAACTCGCCGACGGCAGCACCATCACGCCGCCCTGGACTCATTGAACCCACCCGAAGCAAGGTCATCAAGCAGAGCGTGGACGATGCCGAATCAGTCGATGCGGCAGGGTGCGACCCATCGTGATCAACTTCTCCCGATCGGCCCGTCTGCCATGCCCATCGCCCGGGCCTGCCCGACAGCCCTGGCCGCCGCCGAGCGCGAGCGGTTGAAGAAGACGGCCTCTTCGCCACAAGACCGAGTAGCGGCTGGACCACTCCAGCAGCACCAGCTGGATCCCACCCAGGTAGACCCGTCTCGTATGCCGGGAGCGAGGCTCGGACCGCGGGCCACCGTCGAGGAGGATGCGAACCCAGGCTTCGACGACGCGATGGATGCCCGGGGCCGTCCCGTCGAGTTCCCGTTCCAACCACCGGCCGACGGCGGTGAGGGCCCGGACCCCGCAGTCAGAACCGGTACCGCTGGGGCCGGATACCATCCCGGAATGCCCCAACAGCAAGAGGAGTCCTCCGAGCAGCAGTCCAGACTGCAGTGGCTGCTCCCCCACCGTCTCGCCGTGCGCGAGGGATGGCGGTACGCGAGCCTCGATGGGCTGCTGATGGCGCACGGCCGCTGGTTCACCCCTTCCCCCCTCCCCGCGGAGGTGGCCCCCGGGGTCCCCGGGGCATGCTTCCGGGAATAACTGGCCTGGGCATCCGGGCAGCCCCCCGACGACACTGCCTACGTGGAAGGGTTCGCGGACGACATGATTCTGGGGCCGACCGCTCACGCGTGGTGCTCACGGGCCGACGCCCGGGCGATCGACCGCACCTGGAACCCGCCCGGCGTGGCATACATCGGCCTCCCCCTCCGGCCGGAAGCGGCAAAGTCGTTCACGCACGACAACGGCACGTGGTCCGTTCTGTTCGCCTCCGGCGGGCTGAGCTCGCCGACAGCCGAGAATTGGATGCGGCACGGCATCCCCCAGGGTGTGCTGGCAGACGTCGGCATTCCCTTCCCCGCAGCGTTCCCTCAGCCGGGCTGACCGGACCGCACCACGCCGTCGGCCCGGGGCCGAATGGCGCGGCGGCCGACATGCTCCCGTGGTGGTGAAGGCCCGAGCCTGACACGCGCCTGGCCTTCACTCAGTCCAGCGGCATCCGGTCCATGGGCATCAGGACCGGACCCGGCAGGCATCCTTAGCGCGAAGCGCGCCTTCGCCGATGCGGTCCCACACAGGGGTTCCGTGCCGACGTACCGGCCCAAGAGCGGTCGCCGGGGCCATCGCTGCGGGCTTCAGCCGTGACCAGGTGACGCGGTACCGGCCGCGATCGCCCTGCACGGCGCGACGGGCAAAGCGTTGGCGGAGTCCGGCGGCCGGGGCCTCCGGGGCCACTGATCAGGCGGCCCCCGGCTGATGGCGGCTCCGCCAGGGGGCCCCGCAGCGCCGTGTCCGCTTCGCGCACCTTCCATCGTGTGGCCCCTGGTGG
Source organism: Streptomyces uncialis (assembly GCF_001905345.1). Classification (GTDB taxonomy): domain Bacteria; phylum Actinomycetota; class Actinomycetes; order Streptomycetales; family Streptomycetaceae; genus Streptomyces; species Streptomyces uncialis. Next base: position 5,020 of record NZ_LFBV01000007.1, on the reverse strand, counting down.
GCCGCGGTGCGACTCTTGTCCGATGAGGACAGAACGGCGGAGCCAGGCCGCGCGCGACGATATTGGCGCCGGAGACGCCAACATCCAGCGTGATGGCGCCGAGTTCATCAGGAAGATGCGGGCCCGGGCCGGCGCAGAGGCTGCCTACGGCGCAGACAGGCGGTCGGGGCCAGCGGCTGCCGTCCCGGGTGGCGATCATGTCGTTCAGGTGGCGGATCTAGCGCTGCTCGGCGTCCTCCACGAGCTCGCATCGCCAGTCGTAGTGGACCCGGTAGAGGGACTCGGTGGCCACGGGCACAGCCGATCCGTCAAGGGGGACGGTCGCCAGGTGAACGGTCCCGCCGTACAGGGCCACACAGGTCAGGACCGCACGCAGGTACTCGTGCCCGTGCTCCTCCAGGCCCACAGTCCCGTCCTTGTGGGCGTGCGCGACCTCGTGCAGACCCACGGTGCGGGTCTCGTCGAGGTCCGTGAAGGCCGGTGCCGGGTCGAAGACGCGGTGCGGGCACTGGTCCACGGAGATGTCGCGGACGGCGACCGTGATGTTGATGTCAGTCCGTGAGCCTGCGGCCCCGGCGGTGGTGACGATGGCGAGCAGGCGGTCGCGGATTGCCGCTGCCTGTGCGTCGATCGTGGCCCACAGCGGGCCGACACGGTGGCTCTCCAGGTGGAGGTAGAGGCTGATCATCAGCTCCGCCTCGGCCTGGGTCATCGTGACCTCGGGCAGCAGATCCTCCGGGACGGCGGCCAGGCGCAGTGGCGAGGGCCGGAACCTCGGGCTCGCGGTTCCCGTGCAACTCAGCGGCAGCCCTTCGATGGAAGGCCGCACCGCCACCACGTCGGCAGCCGGACCGCAGGGCGGCCCCGGGCGGGCCGGCCACGGGCACCCGCCCGCGCGCACGGCTCCCCCGCCATGGGCCGTGAACGTGACCACAACGTCAGTACCGAACACCGTCGTGACAGCCGTCCGGACTTCAGCTTCTGCCAACAGCAGGCTCTGCGGTCACGACGACGGTCCGGCCGTCGGGGTCGGTCAGGCGGTGTGTCCCTGTCGGGAGCGGCCCGGCCGGAACGCTGAAGGCGAGGCGCGCACGTCCGGTGGCCTCCTTGCCGTCCGCCGGGTACACCTCGAAGACGAAGCCGCCCTCGAGTTCAGCGGCGTAGTGCACGGGGCCGGCCCCGTGCTGTTCACGGACCATGGGCAGGCCGAAGCCGGCGTAGAAAGTCCGGCAGCCTTCGAGGTCCGGGGTGTAGATGACGAGCAGGGTGGCTCGCATGGTTTGCTCCTTGACGGCGTCGGGAGAGGGTCGCCGGCCCCGGGGCCGATGGGCCGGATCCAGTGCCGGCGGATCACTTCGCCGTGCTGGCTGAAGCAGATCGTCAGCGCTTTCCAGGGTGACTTCGGCCCGATGGCCCTCTGATGCGGGTTGCCAGTCTGCCGTCTGTCCGGCGGGTGATGTAGTCCGCGCGGAGAGCGTCTACCGGCGGGAGCGAAGTGAACGGCCGCCCCGCCCTTCGCCCGGCATGCCGCCGCAGCCCGGGCTGCCGTCGCCACTCAGCACCTGGGCATCCGGCAGCCACCGCGAGGACGGGACAAGCAGGGGCGTTGCATACCCTCGGGGCCGGTGGTCCGCAGATCTCCGGCCGGCTTCCGGGCCGGTGGTCCGCACCCTTCGAAGGCCCATGGCACCAGAGGCCGTCGGCCATCACCGGCGGTCCGGGCCCGACCCTCCTCGCCGCTGCCGGCCGGCACGCCATGTGTTGTCCGCCTCGCAGGGCCGGGGGCGCCTCAGGGGTGGGACCGCAGCCGGGCGGGGTCGCGCTCCGCGTCCGTGCCGCCGACCGCCGGGACGTGATGTCCGGATGTTCCCGCCCTGCGCAGCCGCGCTTCGGGGCCGGCGGGTGTATGGGGGGCGGCGTGGGCGGCAGTCGTGGTGTTCTGCCGGACGTCCCGCTCCCGCCTGACCCGCTTGCAGAAGGCCAGGCGAGAGGGTTCCGGCATGCCCACAACGCGTCCGGCAACTCACCGCCGACAACCGCACCCTCGACGAACGGCTCAAGGCCGCCCGCTCCAACCTCCGCTTCCAGGATAGGCGCGTCGCCGACCTCGAAGCCCGAATCGCAGACCCAGCTTCAACGATCTGATCCCGTCCGGCTACGACCCGCAGATGTGAGTGCCGCGGGCCATACTCGTGCCGCGGCGCCGCCCGGGCACCGCAGCACGCGGGGAGCGACATGGCTGAGGTGCTGGTTTTCCACCACGGGCACGGGCTGACCGTCGGCGTCCGTGAGTTCGCCGAGCAGCTGCGACGGGCCGGACACACCGTCCACGTCTCGGACCTGTTCGAGGGGCAGGTATTCGACAGCCTCGAGGAGGGCATCGGTTACGCCGAGGACGCCGGGTTCGGCACGGTCATCGCGCGCGGAACCACGGCCGCCGAGGGGCTGCCTGCGGAACTCGTCTACCTCGGGTTCTCGCTCGGCGTCCTGCCGGCGCAGAAGCTGGCGCAGACCCGCCCCGGCGCGAAGGGCGGGCTGCTGCTGGAGGCATGCGTCCCGGTCGCGGAGTTCGGCGGCGCCTGGCCCCACGATGTCGCGGTCCAGGTCCACGGCATGGACGCGGATCCGTTCTTCGCCGGGGAGGGCGACGTGGACGCAGCCCGGGCGCTCGTCGAGACGGCGGCGGATGCCGAGCTGTTCCTCTATCCCGACGGCAGGCACCTGTTCACCGACAGCAGCCTGCCGCCCTACGACGAGCAGGCCGCCGCGCAGGTCTCTCATCGAGTGCTGGACTTCCTCGACCGCATCAAGTAGCCCGGCATTTCGGCGAGGACTACCAAGGCCCAAGGCTGCCCACTCCAAACTGCGCTTCCAAGACCGACGCATCGCCGACCTCGAAGCCCCGCCTCACCGACCCGGGATCAGCGACGTGGTCCTGCCTCGCTGACCTCCTCACAGCCCGTCCACCGTCCCGGTGGACGGGCCCCCACGAGACCACCCGGACGAGCTACAGCAACGGCCCCAACTCGCCATCACGGACATGTAGTGTATGAACCGTCGCAGTTCAGAGCCGGTGCACGAGCTCCTGCGGTCGGTAAACTCGACGAAGCGCGGGAGACTGCCGATCCGGTCCGGCTGATGCGCCTGTTCGGGATCACCTCCTACACCGCGATCCGCTACGTCCGCACCGCCCACCCCGAACGCTTCACGATCGACCCCACACAAGCCTGAGGGGACGGGGCCGTCCGCAGGAAGCGTCGCCTGTGATCAGCTGCTCTTGCCTGCGTGGTCAGGCTCCCCGAGACGCTCCGTCGGCCCACCGAACGGCAGGACCAGAGTTCGCTTCGCCAGAAGCCAGACACCATCGGTCCTGCGGAAGGTGTCTTCATAGTGACCAATGTTTGCTGGCAACCGGGGTGGAACAAGCAGGCCTTCGGCATAGCCGTCGACCCGGTAAGTTGCGAAATAGGTCGTGGCCGTTGCCTCGTTGGTCGAGTGAACAGTGACCAGAATGTTCGTGCACATCCGCCTGGACAGCCGGTCCGCCGGCCGGGATCCGAAGTAGTGGCGAAGGGCTTCGCGTCCTTCGATACGACGACCGTCACGCGGCCACTCCCAGACTCCGTCCGGGGTGAACAGGTCGGCCACCGTGCTCGGTTCGCCGAGATCAAGCCTTCGGACGAGTTCCAGGACCAAACGCTCACATGAGCGCTCAGCGGGCATACGGTCCAGGGAACCGAGATCTTCGTTAGTCATCTGCGATCTCTATCAGCCGCCGTGCCAGACCACGAGTGCTTTTCGTCGGCATTGGGGCCGGACACGGGTGAGCTGAGCTGCACCGAACCCGCTTGCGCCTCCCAGGAGAGCCCCACCCCACGAGCGGGTTCCCAGCAAGGCAGCCTTCAGATTCCACGAACCCGCTGGTTTCCATACCTAGCATGCCCTTCGGCCTTCGTGAGCAGGCCACCCTGCGGGACCTCGGCCGCCGGTGCCACGCGGCTCGGATCTCGTACCGACTGGCCGTGCAGGAGCGCGGAGGGAGAAGGTCTGTGCCCTCCCGGCGCCAGGAGAGCGGGCGTACATCCCTGCGGTGGATGTGCCGAGGAGCGGCGCGACCACGGAGCACAGGGGCTGGCACCGACGGGGCGGGGCGCTCCCCCGAGTGTCTGTCCTGCGAGCGGCGTGGTCAGGCGACCGGTCCATGCTGGCGTCGGCCTCTTCCTGCACGCGTCCTCGACGCCGTGAGGCTGGTCGGGCCGCCGTCCCGGGCCCATGAACTCCGCGAACAGGGTCCAGCCGCGTTGTCTGAGGATCAGCCGGGCGTAGTCCGTCCTGCCGTTCGGGTTCTTGCGCACTCTGGGTTGTGGGTGCGCCAGTTACGCCCCCGCGGTTCGCGCACGGCCGCGTCGTAGCGGGCGATGCCGACCGGGGTGGCGGTGGTCCAGGCCCTGAGGGAGACGCTGCGCGACGGCCGCGTGCCCGGCCGGGCGTCCGCGGCTTCACGGGCGGACTCCCCGGACGACCGCAGCGTCCGCTCCCCCGTCGCCGACGCTCGCGTGAGGCGGCCGCACTTCGTGTCCGTGGCGCGCCATGAGTTGGATGGCGGTCTGTTCCGTCGTGGGCCGATGTCCCTCAGAGCCGGTTGCGGTGTCGGTGCTCGTAGTAGTGCTCGTTGGCGACGAGAACCGAGGTGACGTGGACCGGGAGGCCGCCGCTGGTGCGCGGGACGTCCTGCGAGGTCTCCCGGGTGAATCCGAGGGAGACACCGGGGATGAAGGGGTACTGCGGCTCAGAGCGGTCGACGGTCCAGCCTCGCTCCTGGGCCCGGCGGAGGAGGTGTTCGGCTGGTGTGGTGAAGACGTCGTGACCGTCGAGAAGGACTCGTACGCCGGTCCGCCGGCCTTCGCCGGGCCACTAGACGAGTCATTCCGAATGCTGATGGTGTGTTTGGGAACGCCGGACAGGGCGTCCAAGATCGTTGTGTGACGAACAACCTGGACGCCCTGCTGACCGCACTGTA
>NZ_LFBV01000006.1 GCF_001905345.1 Streptomyces uncialis | reverse complement strand
GACGGACGAACCTCTGGTGTGCCAGTTGTCCTGCCAAGGGCATGGCTGGTTGGCTACGTTCGGGAGGGATAACCGCTGAAAGCATCTAAGCGGGAAGCCTGCTTCGAGATGAGGACTCCCACCCACTTGATGGGGTAAGGCTCCCAGTAGACGACTGGGTTGATAGGCCAGATATGGAAGCCGGGTGACCGGTGGAGTTGACTGGTACTAATAGGCCGAGGGCTTGTCCTCAGTTGCTCGCGTCCACTGTGTTGGTTCTCAGACAACGAACAGGTTGTGCTGGCTGAACAGTTTCACTACTTAATTAAATAGTGTGCTTGTTCGCTGCCCTGTTCGTGTCCCGTGTCATAACGGGGCGAACTGATAGGGTTTCGGTGGTCATAGCGTGAGGGAAACGCCCGGTTACATTCCGAACCCGGAAGCTAAGCCTTACAGCGCCGATGGTACTGCAGGGGGGACCCTGTGGGAGAGTAGGACACCGCCGAACAATCTTTGGAGGACCTTTGGTCCCAGCGTTCATGCTGGGACCAAAGGTCCTTTTTTGTTTTTCCGAAGCGCGCCGGCCGAACGGCTGCGCGAGAATGACTGCGGTACCTAAGACAGGAGTCACCCATGTCCACCAACTCTCCCGACGACCGTCCGGAGCGCGACCCACACCGACGGGACAGCGGTGACCGAGGCGGGTACCGCGGCGGTCCTCGCCGCGACAACGACCGTGGTGGATACGGGCGTCGCGACGACCGTGACCGAGGTTCTGGCAACCGTGAGGGCGACCGCGGCCGGGGCGCCGGCGACCGTAGTGGCGGCGGCGACCGCGGCGGGCGTCCGCCGTTCAAGCGGGATGACCGTGGCGGTAGCGGCGACCGTCCCCCGTTCCGTCGCGACGACCGCGGTGGCGGGGACCGTCCCGCGCACCGCCGTGATGACGACCGTGGCGGCTTCCGCCGCGATGACCGTGGCGGCAGCGGAGAGCGTCCCCCGTTCCGCCGTGATGACCGCGGTGGCGGGGACCGTCCCGCACATCGCCGTGATGACGACCGCGGTGGTTTCCGCCGAGACGACCGGAGTGGTGGCGGCGACCGTCCCCCGTTCCGGCGTGATGACCGCAGTGGTGGCGGTGACCGTGGTGGTTACCGAGGTGGCCGTGACGACCGCGGTGGTAGCGGTGAGCGTCCGCCGTTCCGCCGCGACGACCGTGGCGGCAGCGGTGGCGGTGACCGTCCGGGCTTCCGCCGTGACGACCGCGGTGGCAGCAGTGACCGTCCCCCGTTCCGCCGTGATGACCGCAGTGGTGGTGGGGATCGCCCCGCGCACCGTCGTGATGACGACCGTGGCGGCTTCCGCCGAGACGACCGGAGTGGTGGCGGCGACCGTCCCCCGTTCCGGCGCGACGACCGCAGCAGTGGCGGCGGCGGTGACCGTCCGGGCTTCCGCCGTGACGACCGTGGTAGCAGTGGTGAGCGTCCGCCGTTCCGCCGCGATGACCGCAGCGGTGGGGACCGTCCTCCGTTCCGCCGTGACGAGCGCAGTGGTGGGGACCGTCCCGCGCACCGTCGTGATGACGACCGTGGTGGTTTTCGCCGTGACGACCGGAGTGGTGGCGGCGACCGTCCCCCGTTCCGGCGTGATGACCGCAGTGGTGGCGGTGACCGTGGTGGTTACCGAGGTGGCCGTGACGACCGTGGTGGCAGTGGGGACCGTCCGCCGTTCCGTCGCGACGACCGCAGCAGTGGCGGCGGCGGTGACCGTCCGGGCTTCCGCCGTGACGACCGCGGTGGTAGCAGTGACCGTCCCCCGTTCCGTCGCGACGGCGACCGGCCGGCCCATCGTCGTGATGACGACCGTGGTGGTTTCCGCCGTGACGACCGGAGTGGTGGCGACCGTCCCCCGTTCCGTCGTGATGACCGCAGCGGTGGTGGGGATCGTCCCGCGCACCGTCGTGATGACGACCGTGGCGGCTTCCGCCGCGACGACCGGAGTGGTGGCGGCGACCGTCCCCCGTTCCGTCGTGATGACCGCAGCAGTGGCGGCGGCGGTGACCGTCCGGGCTTCCGCCGTGACGACCGCGGTGGCAGCAGTGACCGTCCCCCGTTCCGCCGTGACGACCGCGGTGGCAGTGGTGAGCGTCCGCCGTTCCGGCGCGACGAGCGCAGCGGTGGGGACCGTCCTCCGTTCCGTCGGGACGAGCGGGGCGATGACCGTCGGCACGACCGCCGCGACGACCGTCCCGGCGGCTTCCGCCGTGACGACCGCAGCGGTGGCGGCGACCGTGGCGGCTACCGAGGTGGCCGTGACGACCGGCGCGGTGACGACGACCGCCGTGGTGGCGGCCGGTTCCGTGATGAGCGGGAGCGGGAGCCGATCAAGCGGCTGCCGATCCCGGAGGACGTCACCGGTGAGGAGATCGACAAGGATGTGCGGCAGGAGCTCCTGAGCCTGCCGAAGACCCTCGCCGAGGATGTCGCACGGAACCTGGTGATGGTCGCCCGTCTCATCGACGAGGACCCCGATGGCGCCTACGAGTACTCCAAGATCGCTCTGCGGCTCGCGTCGCGGGTCGCCGCCGTACGGGAGGCCGCTGGTTTCGCCGCGTACGCCACCCACAAGTACAGCGAAGCCCTGTCGGAGTTCCGGGCCGCACGCCGGATGACCGGCAACGCCGATCTGTGGCCGCTGATGGCCGACTGCGAGCGTGGCCTCGGCAGGCCGGAGAAGGCGCTTGAGATGGCCGGCGCGCCGGAGGTGCAGAAGCTCGACAAGGCGGGTCAGGTCGAGATGCGGCTCGTCGCCGCCGGTGCCCGGCGGGACCTGGACCAGATCGACGCGGCCATCGTGACGTTGCAGAGCCCTGAGCTGGCGTCCAGTTCCATCCAGCCGTGGACCGCGCGACTGCGGTACGCCTACGCCGACGCCCTGCTGGCCGCGGAGCGTGAGGACGAGGCGCGTGAGTGGTTCGCCAAGGCCGTCGAGTCCGACAAGGACGGGACGACCGACGCGTCCGACCGTCTCGCGGAGCTGGACGGGGTCGAGTTCGTGGACGCCCTGGACGAGTCCGCTGACGACAGCGAGCAGGACGCGTCCGAGAAGGCCGGGTCGGACACCGTCGTGACCGATGCGTCCTCCGATGAGCCCTCCGACGAGGACGACATCGCTGACGAGGACGACATCGACGATGAAGACGACATCGATGACGACTCCGATGACGAGGTCGCCACGGACGAGCTCCGCGAAAACGGCGACGCCGTCGCCGACGCTGAGGTCGACGCGGATGACGCCGGGACCGAGGATGTCGCGGACCGTCAGGCCGACGAGGACGCCGACAAGGCCGGCTCCGGGGACCGTGAGAGCGGTCGTACGGAGCGGGACTCCGACTGACGTTCCGTAGGACCGTCGCTCCGCGTCGGGCGCATGGGTAAGGGGCAGGCTCCATGGAGCCTGCCCCTTACCCATGTCCTAATTGCCGTGCCCCGGCTTCTCGGCGAGGGTGCGCAGCACCAGTCCGGTCGCGGGCTTCGGTCCGAACGATGTCGACTTGCGGGGCATGGTGACACCCTGCTGTGCCAGCTCCCGGACGACCTCCTCGCGGACGGGATGCAGCAGGACCGCCGTACTGCCGTCCTGCTCCGCCTTGGCGACGGTGGCCGCCGTGTCGTGGATGTAACCGATCCGGTCGGCGCTGTCCGGGATGCCCCACACCTGGTCGAGCAAGGTCGAGTGCAGCACCGTGGCGTCGAGCGCGCGCCAGGCCGCGGGCCGGTCCGCGGGGACCGTCCGGGCCAGCAGGCCGGGATCCGGCCGGTCGACCAGATGGAACGCGCCGTCGCCGGTGATCAGGAACGCGTTGCCCATGGCCGATGCCTCGCCGAGCGTCTCCATCGCGTGTGCCAGCGGGCCCTCGACCGTCCGCACGCGGAAGTGACCGTCCAGCGCGGCGAGGGCCTTCCCCACCGGGAGCCCGTGCAGCAGGCGGTGGATGGCGCGGACCCGCAGCGGATAGCGGACGGTGTCGACGAGGAGCACCAGGCCGTAGTCCCAGGGGCTCGGCGACAGGTGCTCCGCGCGGAGCTTCAGATAGGTCGCCCACCGGTGATGGCCGTCCGCGATGAGGGCCTGGCGGCGGGCGAGGTCGGCCTGGATCCGGGTGATCTCCGTCGGGTCCGTGACGCTCCACAGCCGGTGATGGACCCCGTCCTCCGTGACGGTGTCGAGCAGCGCCGGGCGGTCGATCACGCTCTCGACGACCTCGGCGGTCCCCTGACCGCTGTCGTCGCCCCGGTAGGTGAGCAGGAGCGGCTCCAGATTGGCGCTGGTCGCCCTCATCAGTGCCGCCCGGTCGGCGACGACCGGCGCCATCACGTCCTCGTGGGGCAGCACCACGCCGTCCGCCGCCTCCGACAGCCGCAGTGCGCCGATGACGCCACGCTGGAGGTGCTCGCCCTGCCGCTGCTCGTACACGTACAGGCCCGGGTCAGGGTCGACCGCGAGGACGCCCTCGGAGAGCCAGCGGCCGAGGGTGTCGGCGGCGCGTTCCGTGCGGGCGCTCGGGGAGACGGCCTGGGGGAGGATGAGCCGCACGATGTTGTGGGGGTCGGCCGACTCCAGGTGGTGCAGTCCGTCGGGGCGGACCACCACGTCGTACGGGGGTGAGGTCACCGCGGAGAGGCTGCCGACCCGCTCGGGGACGTAGCGCACCCCCCGGAACGGGACCAGGTCCAGGCCCTGGGCCGTTGGTTCGTCCACCCGAGGCTGCCCGGGACCCGCGTCGCTCATTGGGGCATCGTAAGTCTGTCCCCGGTGTGCGGGATGATCGGGGGAGTGCGACCGACCGAGGAGCGATGCGTGATGAGCCAGACCGTCAGGACCCGGCCCGAGGGCAGTGCGCGTGCGCTGAACGAGGCGTACGACACCGCGCTGCTCGATCTGGACGGAGTGGTGTACGCGGGCGGCAACGCCATCGCGTACGCCGTCGCCTCCCTGGAGACGGCGCGTGACGCGGGGATGCGGCTCGCCTATGTGACGAACAACGCCCTGCGTACTCCTGACGCGGTCGCCGCGCACCTCACCGAGCTGGGCATACCGACCGGCGCGGGGGAGGTCATCACTTCGGCGCAGGCGGTGGCACGGCTCATCAGTGAGGAGGTGCCGGCCGGTGCCCGGGTGCTGGTGATCGGCGGTGAGGGGCTGCGGGTCGCGCTGCGTGAGCGGGGACTGACCCCGGTGGAGTCGGCGGACGACGACCCTGCGGCGGTCGTCCAGGGGTTCGGAGGGCCTGAGCTGCCCTGGGGGCGGTTCGCCGAGGCCGCCTACGCCGTGGCGCGCGGTGTGCCCTGGTACGCGTCGAACACCGATCTGACGATCCCGAGCGGACGGGGTATCGCCCCCGGCAACGGCGCGGCGGTGGAGGTCGTACGGATCGCCACCGGGGCCGAACCCCGGGTCGCGGGGAAGCCGTTGCCGCCGATGCACCGGGAGACGATCCTGCGTACCGGCGCCCGGCGGCCCTTGGTGGTGGGTGACCGGCTGGACACCGACATCGAGGGCGCGTTCAACGGCGATGTCGACTCGCTGCTCGTCCTCACCGGGGTGACCGACGGGGCGGGGCTGCTGGCCGCGCCGCCGCAGCATCGGCCCACCTATGTCGACGCGGATCTGCGGGGTCTGCTGACCGGGCAGCCGGAGGTCGTGGCGGGGGAGGCCCCGGCGGGCGTCGAAGGGGCGGCGGGTCCGGCCTTCCGTTGCGGTGGCTGGATCGCGTGGGCCGGGCCGGACCGGCTGGAGGTGGCCGAACAGGGGAGCGGCAAGACCCTGGACGGGCTGCGGGCGCTGTGCGCGGCGGCCTGGACCGCCGCCGGGGACGGGGTGTGCGAGCTGGACGGCGGGAAGGCCCTGGCCCGTATCGGCCTGTGAGGCGCGGCCTTGGGCGAGGTGTCCGGTCCCCGGTGCGTGCCTGGGGACCGGCGCGCGCCCGCGTCGAACCGGCGGGACACCGCGGGCTGTTCGGCCCCGCCGTCGTGTCGCTGGGCCGGGGCGTCCTGCCGTGCCCAGGTGGACTCCGGTGCCGGGGCCGACCGTGATCGCGGTGCCGGGGCCGGTGTCGGCACCGGCACCGGCCCCGGTGTCGGTGCTGGTCGCGGGGACAGGACAGGGCGCTGTGCCGGGCCGGCCCGTGGTGTCAGAGCAGGGTGCGCAGTCGCAGCAGATCCCGGAAACCGGCCTCCAGTTTGATCCGGCCGGTGCCCCACGCCTTGGCGAAGTTCAGCCGGCCGGCCACCAGGGCCACCAGATCGTCGCCGGTCATGGCCAGCCGGATCTGCGCCCGGTCCGGGGGAGCGCCCCGCACCGTGTCCACCACATGGATCCGGCCATCCGTGAGTCGCCCCACGAATGTGGTGTCCAGGTCCGTGATGTGGCAGCTCAGCGAGCGGTCCATCGCCGTGGCCGCGCGAACACCGCCGTCGGCGGTCGCCAGATTGTCCGAGAGTGTGTCGAGTGCCGTACGGCACTCCTCGATCGTCGCCATCGGGACCGACGTTACCCCAGTGCTTCGGGGTAGCGTCGGGGCATGAGCAGTGACTTCGCGGGCCGACACGTGGCGTTCCCCACGCCGTCCCCGGCCGGGCCCCGTGATCCGGTGGCCACGGCACCGTCCGCCGGTGCGCCGGGCGCGGCGCCCTCGCACGCCCCGGCCACCCTGGCGGCCGGGGTCCCGGAGGACGGCACGCCCGCGGACGCGGCGCCGCTCGGGGTCGGGCGCGCGCCCACCGGGCATCCGGAGGTCGACGCCCGGCTCGGCCGGCTGGCCGACGCCGACCACCTCGCGACCGAGGGTCATCTGGAGGTGTACGAGGATGTACACCGGGCCCTGCGGGACACACTGACCGCACTCGACAGCCGTCCCGGCCCACCGGTCCCCGCACCCCAGCGGACGCCCGCGTCCTCGTACGACCACAGGAGCTGAACCGAACGTGGCAGGAGTGGCACGCCGCCGCCTCGACGCCGAACTGGTCCGCCGCAAGCTCGCCCGCTCGCGTGAGCAGGCCAGCCAGTTGATCGCCGACGGCCGGGTGACCGTCGGCGGCGCCATCGCGGTGAAACCCGCGACCCAGGTGGAGACCAGCGCCGCCATCGTCGTCAAGCAGGACGACAACGACCCCGACTACGTCTCGCGCGGTGGCCACAAGCTCGCCGGGGCGTTCGGCGCCTTCGTCCCCCTGGGGCTGGTCGTCGAGGGGCGCCGCGCTCTTGACGCGGGTGCCTCCACGGGGGGTTTCACCGATGTCCTGCTGCGTTCGGGCGCCGCTCATGTGGTGGCCGTCGACGTCGGGTACGGACAACTCGCCTGGTCGCTCCAGAGCGATGACCGGGTCACCGTCAAGGACCGGACGAATGTGCGGGAGTTGACGCTGGAGGCCATCGACGGCCGGCCGGTGGGCCTGGTGGTGGGTGACCTGTCGTTCATCCCGCTGGGGCTGGTGCTGCCCGCCCTCGCGCGCTGCGCCGCCGCCGACGCCGACCTGGTGCTGATGGTGAAGCCGCAGTTCGAGGTGGGTAAGGAGCGGCTGGGCAGCGGCGGGGTGGTGCGCAGCCCGGAGCTGCGTGCCGAAGCGGTGCGCGGGGTCGCGCGACAGGCCGCGGAACTCGGCCTCGGGGTGCGCGGGGTGACCGCCAGTCCGCTGCCGGGTCCCTCGGGGAACGTCGAGTACTTTCTGTGGTTGCGGGCGGGAGCACCGGCACTCGACCCGGCGGATGTTGATCGGGCAGTGGCGGAGGGGCCGCGTTGACGCAGAACCGGATTCGTACTGTTTTCCTTCTGGCGCACACCGGACGGCCCGCCGCCATCCGCAGTGCCGAACTCGTCGTCCAAGGGCTGCTCCGGGCGGGGCTGCGGGTGAGGGTGCTGGAGGCGGAGGCTTCCGACCTGCCGTTGCCTTCGGAGGTCGAGCTCGTCCAGGAGGCCACTCCGGCGTCCCTCGACGGATGCGAGCTGCTGATCGTGCTCGGCGGGGACGGCACGCTGCTGCGGGGGGCCGAGTTCGCCCGGGCCTCCGGGGTGCCGATGCTCGGGGTCAACCTCGGGCGGGTGGGCTTCCTCGCCGAGGCCGAACGCGACGATCTCGACCGGGTGGTCGACCGGGTGGTCACCCGCGCCTACGAGGTCGAGGAGCGGATGACCATCGATGTGGTGGTCCACCGCAACGGCGATGTCGTCCACACGGACTGGGCGCTCAACGAGGCCGCGATCCAGAAGGTGTCGCCCGAGCGGATGCTGGAGGTGGTCCTGGAGGTCGACGGACGGCCCGTGACCGGCTTCGGCTGCGACGGCATCGTCTGTGCCACGCCCACCGGCTCCACCGCCTACGCCTTCTCCGCCGGTGGACCTGTCGTGTGGCCCGAGGTCGAGGCGCTGCTCATGGTCCCGATCAGCGCGCACGCGCTCTTCGCCAAACCGCTGGTGACCTCCCCGAACTCCGTGCTCGCCGTCGAGGTGCAGCCGCACACCCCGCACGGAGTGCTGTGGTGCGACGGCCGGCGGACCATCGAGCTGCCCGCCGGTGCCCGGGTCGAGGTGCGGCGGGGCGCGGTGCCCGTACGGCTCGCGCGGCTGCATCACGCGTCGTTCACGGACCGACTGGTGGCGAAGTTCGCCCTGCCCGTGTCCGGTTGGCGGGGCGCCCCGCAGTGATCCGCGGGGCCGGCCGGGCCCACGACCGGGCACCGGCCGGGCGGCGCGGGTGGCGACGGGGTCATGGCGGGCCGTGGTGGCCGGTCGGCTGTTCACGCTTCCCGGACTGCGGCCCGGCCCGCTCCCGCCACCATGAGGTGTCCCGCAGTGTTCACCTGCGGAAAACCACACCCCGTGCGCTTCCCGGCTCCCTCGCCGGGCACCTGGCACCGGCACCCCGCGACATGTCCGGGTCCGGTCGGGCGGCGGCGTCCCCTTCCGTCTCCCCGGCGCTGTGCGGAACGTGCCGCGCGGGGCCACTCCCAGGGGTGACAGCCGCCTCGGAGCGGACCTCCGCCACCTGCGTCTTCCCCGAACCGGGGCAGGTGCCGTCGCACATCGGGTCCGGGACCTCGTAAGGTCATGTCCGTGTTGGAGGAGATGCGGATACGGTCGCTCGGGGTCATCGACGACGCGGTGGTCGAGCTGTCGCCCGGATTCACCGCGGTGACGGGTGAGACCGGCGCGGGCAAGACGATGGTGGTCACCAGCCTGGGCCTGCTGCTGGGCGGGCGCGCGGACCCGGCCCTCGTACGGATGGGCGCGAAGTCGGCGGTCGTCGAAGGCCGGATCAGTGTGCCCCCGGGCGCCGCGGCGGCCCGGCGGGCCGAGGAGGCGGGGGCCGAGCTGGACGACGGCGTCCTGCTCATCAGCCGTACCGTTTCCGCGGAGGGCCGCTCCCGCGCCCATCTCGGGGGCAGATCCGTTCCGGTGGGCCTGCTCGCCGAACTCGCCGACGACCTCGTCGCCGTCCACGGGCAGACCGATCAGCAGGGGCTCCTCAAGCTCAGCCGTCAGCGGCAGGCCCTCGACCGGTACGCGGGCGACGCGGTGGCCGTCCCGCTCGGCACGTACAGCGCCGCCTACCGCAGGCTCCGTGCCGTGGCCGGGGAACTCGCCACCCTCACCACCCGCGCGCGGGAACGCGCTCAGGAAGCCGATCTGCTGCGTTTCGGACTGGACGAGATCGCCGCCGTGGAACCGCGTGCGGGCGAGGACACCGAGCTCGCCGCGGAGGCGGAACGCCTCGGGCACGCGGAGGCGCTCGCCTCCGGCGCGACCGCCGCCCACGCGGCGCTCGCCGGGAACCCCGAGGACCCGGAGGACATCGACGCGGCGGCCCTCGTCGCGGGCGCGCACCGCGCGCTGGACAGCGTCCGTTCGTACGATCCCACGCTGGCCGCGCTCGCCGACCGGATCGGGGAGATCGGCATCCTGGTCGGTGATGTGGCGGGGGAGCTCGCCGGATACGCCGACGACCTCGACGCCGACCCGCTGCGGCTGGCGGCCGTGGAGGAACGCCGTGCCGCGCTGGGACAGCTGTCCCGCAAGTACGGCGGCGCGGAGCCGGGCGTGGCCGCCGTGCTCCGCTGGGCGGAGGAAGGCACGGCCCGGCTGCTGGAACTCGACGGCGACGACGGCCGGATCGGTGACCTCACCGCGGAACGGGACACTCTGCGCGCCGAACTCTCCGGCCTGGCGCAGAGCCTGAGCGACGCCCGGCGGGAGGCGGCGGCCCGGTTCGCGGACGCCGTCACCGCGGAGCTGGCGTCCCTGGCGATGCCCCACGCGCGGGTGACCGTCGACATCCGGCACACCGACGACCCGGAGGGCGTCGAGGTCGGCGGCCGGACCGTGGCCTGCGGCCCGGCGGGCGCCGACGAGGTCGAACTGCTGCTGGCCCCGCACCCCGGTGCCCCGCCGCGGCCCATCGCGAAGGGCGCGTCCGGGGGTGAGCTGTCCCGTGTGATGCTCGCCGTGGAGGTCGTCTTCGCGGGGACGGACCCGGTGCCCACCTATCTGTTCGACGAGGTCGACGCGGGCGTCGGCGGCAA
This sequence comes from Streptomyces uncialis, assembly GCF_001905345.1. Lineage (GTDB taxonomy): Bacteria > Actinomycetota > Actinomycetes > Streptomycetales > Streptomycetaceae > Streptomyces > Streptomyces uncialis. The sequence continues at coordinate 519,725 of NZ_LFBV01000006.1, read as the reverse complement.
GGCGGCCGTCGAGATCGGGCGCAGGCTCGCCCGGCTCGCCAGGTCCGCGCAGGTCGTCGTCGTCACCCATCTGCCGCAGGTCGCCGCCTTCGCGGACCGCCAGCTCCTGGTGGAGAAGACCAGCGACGGCTCGGTCACCCGTTCCGGGGTGAAGGTCCTGGAGGGCGAGGAGCGTGTCCGGGAGCTGTCCCGGATGCTCGCCGGGCAGGAGGACTCGCAGACCGCCCGCGCGCACGCGGAGGAACTGCTGGCCACCGCCCGCGCGGACGCCTGACCGCACGGCGACACGCGCGCACGCGCGTCCCGTACGAGAGGCCACGCGGATGCCCGCGCGCGAACGGCGTCCGCGCGGGCGAACGGGAGGGTCCCGGCCCTCGGTCGGGGCGCTGTCCGCCAGGGGCCAGGACGTGTCCCTGTGAGGTGTCCGCCGGTGATGCGTTGGTCACAGCGACGGTCCCGCGGCGGCGGTGCCACCGGTGCGGCACCCGGCATGTGCCGTTCCGGTGGCGGGTGAAGCGTCCCAGGCGGCGGCGGTATGACGGCATGTCACCTGAACGGGTGACGGTGTTCGGCGTGACCTCGGCGCCGACACCTCACGGAGTCGAACCGTGACGGAACGCTCGTACGGGATGGCATCCTTGGCGCGGCGCCTCTTTGCGTACGACGTGCTGTACGTTCCTTCGCGTCGCTCACTTCCGTGACCGTTCCACCCATGTTCCTCCCGCGACCTTCCCCTCGTGACGCGACCCTTGTGGCCGTCGCCCGCCGAAACAGGAGTTCCGCCGCCGTGAGCAGCCATGCGCCGCACGGTCAGACCCCGCTGCGTACCGTGCAGGTGCTCGGTGGCGGGAGTGCGGGCAGCGGCGCGCATGTGCGGTCGCTGTCGGCCGGTCTGGTCGCGAGGGGCGTGCGGGTGACGGTGTGCGCCCCCGCCGAGGTGGGGGAGAGCCATACGTTCGACGCGGTGGGTGCCCGGTACGTGCCGGTGGCCCGGCGCGGCGACCCCGCGTCCGTGGCGGCGCTGCGGGCCGAGTGCGCGGACGCGGACCTCGTACACGCGCACGGGGTGAACGCCGGGCTGCGGGCCGCGCTCGCCCTGCGCGGGCTGAGGGTGCCGCTGGTCGTCACCTGGCACGCGCGCGTGCACGCGCAGGGGCCACGCGCGCAGGTGGTGCGGCTGATGGAGCGCCGGGTCGCGCGGGCCGCGTCCGTGGTGCTCGGTACCTGCTGCGATTTAGTGGACCGGGCCCGGCGGCGGGGTGCCAGGGACGCGCGGTTGGCGGCCGTGGCGTTCCCCGCGCGGGACACGGACCCGGCCGAGGACATGAGCCCGGAGGACCGTGAGGTCGTCCGGGGCAAGGCGCGGGCCGAACTGGGCGCGGTCGGACGGCCGCTGCTCGTCGCCGTCGGCTCCCTCGACGCGCACCGGGGCTACGAGACCCTGCTGGACGCCGCGCACACGTGGCTGGGGCTGGACCCCGTGCCGCTGCTGGTCATCGCGGGGGAGGGGCCGCTCAGGGGGCAGCTCCAGCGGCGGATCGAGGCGGAGCGGCTGCCGGTCCGGCTGCTGGGCCGCCGGGACGACTCGCCGGAGATCCTGGCCGGGGCCGACGCGGCGCTGCTGACCAGTCGCTGGGAGGCGCGCTCGCCGGTGGCACAGGAGGCGCTGCGGGCGCGGGTGCCGCTGATCGCCAGCGCGGTCGGCGGTACGCCCGAGCTGGTGGGGGACGCCGCGTCGCTCGTGCCCTACGGTGACGCGGGCGCCCTCGGGGACGCCGTCGCGCGGGTCCTGGGCGACGCCGCGTACCGTGACGCGCTGCGGGACCGGGGGGTCGCCCAGGCGGCGACATGGCCCACCGAGGACGAGACCGTGGCGCAGGTCCTCAGCGTGTACGACGAGCTGACCCGGCCGCTGGTGCTGCGCTGAGCGGACGCGTCCTCAGCCGACGTGCCGACGGGCCCGCAGGGCCAGGCTCAGCGCCAGCACGGTCTGCGGGTCGTCGAGGTCGGTGCCGAGGAGTTCCCCGATGCGGGCGAGCCGGTTGTAGAGCGTCTGGCGGTTGAGGTGCAGTTCGCGGGCGGTCTCCGCCTTGCGTCCGGCGTGCGCCAGATAGGTCTCCAGGGTGGGCAGCAGCGGCGGCTTCGCCCGGCTGTCGTAGGCGCGCAGCGGACCGATGGCCCGGTCGACGAACGCGGCGAGGTCCGGGTGGTCCCGCAGCCGCCACAGCAGCAGGTCGATGTCGAGTCGCCGCGCGTCGTACCAGGGGCGTTCGCCGAGGCCCTGGGCGGCGGTCGCGGTCTCCGCGGCGTGCCGCAGCCCCGCGGAGGCGGCCGTCCAGCCGCCGGTGGCGCCGACGACCACGGTCGGGGCGCGGGTGCCCGTGTGCCGCAGTCCCGCGCGTTCGACGCCCGCCCGCAGCGCCGCCGCGACCCGGTCGGCGACCGCCTCACGGTCCTCTTCGGTCCGTAGCGCGACGAGCAGCGGGACCCGTCCTTCGACGGGGCGGACCCCGAGCAGGACCGGGACCCCGACGGAGGCGAGTTCCTCGTTGACCGCGCGGGCGAGGACGGCCCAGCCGCCGCCCGCGGACAGTCCGCTGCCCTCGGGGAGCCTCATCACCACCGGCAGCAGGGGGGAGGCACCGGGCCGGAAGCCCAGGACCTGGGCCTGCGCGGGGGCGTCCCCGGGGGTGACGCGGCCCTCGGCGAGGTCGGTGAGGAAGTCGCCGCGGCCCCGGGCGGCCAGTTCCTCGTCCTGCCGGGCCTGCATCAGGACCACGGCGAGGGAGGCCGCCGCGCGTTCCGCCGCCATCCGGTGGACGGGTGCGGGCGGGCCCGCGACGGGCAGCAGGACCAGCCGCGCGCGGGGGGAGGCGGGCCCCTGGCCGCCGGTGCCGCCGCCGGGTACGTCGATCACCACGGCGCCGCCGGGCGGGTCCTCGCGGGCGGCCCGCCCACCGCGCAGCTTGTCCCACACCTGGAGCGGGTCGGCGCCCTCGGTCCCGGCGCCGGCCGCGTACAGGAGCCGGCCGTCCGGGGTCTCCAGGAAGACGGGGTTGCCGCCGAACCCGGCGAGGATGGTGAGCACCTGGGGCACCCCGCCGCCGTCGAGTAGTGCCTCGGTGCAGCGCCGGGAGACCTCCTCCGCGCGCTGGAGCAGCGCGTAGTGGCCGTTGACGATCTCGGTGTGGACCTCCTCGGTGACCGTCACGAACGGCACCTCGCGGTGGAGCTGGACGAGGGGGAGTCCGGCGGTCCGCGCGGTATCCACCAGGGCGGGGGGCAGCCGGGGGAAGCGGGGGCCGAGTTCGACGACGAGGGCGGCGATGCCCCGTTCGGCGAGTCCGCGGACGAAGACGCGCTGTTCGGCGGGGCGGGTGCTCAGGCCGAGGCCGGTCGTGAGGAGGAGCTCGCCGCCCTTCAGCAGGGAGGCGATGTTCGGGGCCTCGCCCGCGTGGACCCAGCGGACGGTGCGGTGGAGGCGGTCCGCGCAGGCGACGACCTCCGGGAGGCCGCCGCGCAGCCCCGGTAGTTCCAGGGCCCGCTGTACGGTGATTCCGCCCGTGGTGCCCAGCACGTCCTGTCTGTCCATGCTGGGACGCTACCCGTCCGGCGGCGCCGGGCCCAGCGTGGACCCTGAGCAGCGGTGATCCCCGACCTCCGGGGCCCGTGGTGTGCGAGGCACGGAACACGGGGCACGGCGGCCGGGGATCAGCGGGAGCGCGCTCACGCGCGCGGGGTCAGCCCCCGTAGGCGCCCGACGCGGTGAGCCTGAGGGCGGTGTCGATGAGCGGAACATGGCTGAAAGCTTGCGGGAAGTTGCCGACCTGGCGCTTCAGATGGGGGTCCCATTCCTCGGCGAGGAGGCCGAGGTCGTTGCGCAGGGCGAGCAGCTTCTCGAAGAGCTTGCGGGCCTCGTCGACCCGGCCGATCATCGCGAGGTCGTCGGCGAGCCAGAAGGAGCAGGCGAGGAAGGCGCCCTCGTCGCCCGCGAGGCCGTCCACACCGGCGTCGTCGCCGGCGGTGGGGTAGCGCAGGATGAAGCCGTCGGAGGTGGACAGCTCGCGCTGGATGGCCTCGATGGTGCCGATGACGCGCTTGTCGTCGGGCGGCAGGAAGCCCATCTGGGGGATGAGGAGCAGGGACGCGTCGAGTTCACGGGATCCGTAGGACTGGGTGAACGTGTTGCGTTCCTTGTCGTAGCCCTTCTCGCAGACATCGCGGTGGATGTCGTCGCGCATCTGCCGCCAGCGCTCCAGGGGGCCTTCGGCGTCCCCGGACTCGATGAGCTTGATGGTGCGGTCGACGGCGACCCAGGCCATGACCTTGGAGTGGACGAAGTGGCGGCGCGGGCCGCGCACCTCCCAGATGCCCTCGTCGGGCTCCGTCCAGTGCTTCTCCAGGTAGCCGATGAGGCGCAGCTGGAGCAGTGAGGCGTAGTCGTTGCGGGCCAGCCCGGTCATATGGGCCAGGTGCAGGGCCTCGGTGACCTCGCCGTAGACATCGAGCTGGAGCTGGTGGGCGGCGCCGTTGCCGACCCGTACGGGGCCGGAGTTCTCGTAGCCGGGCAGCCAGTCCAGCTCGCTCTCGCCGAGTTCCCGTTCCCCGGCGATGCCGTACATGATCTGGAGGTTCTCCGGGTCGCCCGCGACGGCCCGCAGCAGCCACTCGCGCCAGGCGCGGGCCTCCTCGCGGTAGCCGGTGCGCAGCAGCGAGGAGAGGGTGATCGCGGCGTCGCGCAGCCAGGTGAAGCGGTAGTCCCAGTTGCGCACCCCGCCGATCTCCTCCGGGAGGGAGGTGGTGGGGGCGGCGACGATCCCGCCGGTCGGGGCGTAGGTGAGCGCCTTGAGGGTGATCAGGGAGCGGACCACGGCCTCGCGGTAGGGCCCGTGGTACGTGCAGTGCTCGACCCACTCGCGCCAGAAGTCGGCGGTCGCCTCCAGGGCCGCCTCGGGTTCCCCGACGGCCGGGGCCTCGCGGTGCGAGGGCTGCCAGGACAGGGTGAAGGCGACCCGTTCCCCGGCGGAGACCGTGAAGTCGGCGTAGGTCGTCAGATCCTCGCCGAAGGTCTCCACGTCGGTGTCCAGCCAAACCGAATCGGGTCCGGCGACGGCGACCGTGCGGTTCTCGACCTTGTGCACCCAGGGCACGATCCGGCCATAGGAGAACCGCATTCGCAGCGCCGAACGCATCGGAACGTGTCCGGATACGCCTTCGACGATGCGGATCAGCTGTGGTGCGCCGTCCCGGGGCGGCATGAAATCCGTCACACGGACGGTTCCGTCGGGTGTGTCCCACTCGGATTCCAGGATGAGCGAGTCGCCGCGGTAGGTCCGGCGGTCGGACCTGGGGGGTGCGGCGTCGCCATGTGCGGGGCCCAGCCGCCAGAAACCGTGCTCCTCGGTACCGAGCAGCGCGGCGAAGACGGCATGGGAGTCGAACCGGGGAAGGCACAGCCAGTCCACGGTTCCGTCCCGGCAGACCAGGGCGGCGGTCTGCATGTCCCCGATGAGTGCGTAATCCTCGATGCGCCCGGCCACGTGCAACTCCAGTAGAACGGCCGCCGCCCGGCCCCCGGAGCGGGGGCTGGCTCTGCGGTCAGATGATCCAGTCAAGGGCGTGCCGACGGGCTCGTGTTACCGGGGGACGGGCGGGGGTGGTGCCGTTTTGCCGGCCTGGCTCGGCAGCAATGTCCGAAGAGGATACGACGCGCTCAGGGGTTGCGGTGCCCGCTCAGGTGAACAGGTTTGCGCCATCGGGGTGAGCGTCCGAAGCGTGTCGCTCGACTGCGGTGCGAAGGGTGTGCGGGGCTGGTGTGACTTCTGTGGTGGGCTGGAAGCGGAGTGTGGCCGGACGCGGTCGCCTCGTGTCGCTGATACCCTGGTAGCCCGTGGACCGGTGGGCTCGCAGGAGTCCCAGCGACAGCGACGAGACCCCCGAACCGCAGCGCAGGCACCTCCCGATTCTTCCGGGCCGGGCGCCGATCCGCATCTCAGACCGCGACCACGGGAGCCCCCTCTTGCCCATGCCGAACCGATCCGCGAACTCCTCGACGACCAAGCATCTCTTCGTCACCGGAGGAGTCGCCTCCTCCCTCGGCAAGGGCCTGACGGCCTCCAGCCTGGGAGCCCTGCTCAAGGCGCGGGGTCTGCGGGTCACCATGCAGAAGCTCGACCCGTATCTGAACGTCGACCCCGGCACCATGAACCCGTTCCAGCACGGTGAGGTGTTCGTCACCAACGACGGCGCCGAGACCGACCTGGACATCGGGCACTACGAGCGATTCCTCGACGTCGACCTCGACGGCACCGCCAATGTCACCACCGGCCAGGTGTACTCGCAGGTCATCGCCAAGGAACGGCGCGGCGAGTACCTGGGCGACACCGTCCAGGTGATCCCGCACATCACCAACGAGATCAAGCACCGCATCCGCCGGATGGCCACCGACGACGTGGACGTCGTCATCACGGAGGTCGGCGGCACGGTCGGCGACATCGAGTCGCTGCCGTTCCTGGAGACGGTCCGCCAGGTCCGCCACGAGGTCGGCCGGGACAATGTCTTCGTCGTCCACATCTCGCTGCTGCCGTACATCGGCCCGTCCGGTGAGCTGAAGACCAAGCCCACCCAGCACTCGGTGGCGGCCCTGCGCAACATCGGCATCCAGCCCGACGCGATCGTGCTCCGCGCCGACCGCGAGGTGCCGGTGGCGATCAAGCGCAAGATCTCCCTGATGTGCGACGTGGACGAGGCGGCCGTCGTCGCCGCGATCGACGCGCCGTCCATCTACGACATCCCCAAGGTGCTCCACACCGAGGGACTGGACGCCTATGTCGTCCGCAAGCTGGACCTGCCGTTCCGCGATGTGGACTGGACGCTCTGGGAGGACCTCCTGGACCGGGTCCACAACCCCGACCACGAGGTGAACGTCGCGCTGGTCGGCAAGTACATCGACCTGCCCGACGCCTATCTCTCGGTCACCGAGGCGCTGCGCGCGGGCGGCTTCGCCAACAAGGCCCGCGTCAAGATCAAGTGGGTCGCGTCCGACGACTGCCGCACCCCCGCCGGGGCCGCCCAGCAGCTCGCCGACGTGGACGCGGTCTGCATCCCCGGCGGCTTCGGCGACCGAGGTGTCAGCGGCAAGGTCGGCGCGATCCAGTACGCCCGTGAGAACAAGATCCCGCTCCTCGGTCTGTGCCTGGGCCTCCAGTGCACGGTGATCGAGGCCGCCCGCAACCTCGCGGGCATCCCCGACGCCAACTCCACCGAGTTCGACGCCGCCACCGCCCACCCGGTGATCTCCACCATGGCCGAACAGCTCGACATCGTCGCCGGCGAGGGCGACATGGGCGGCACCATGCGGCTCGGCATGTACCCGGCGAAGCTCGCCGAGGGCTCCATCGTCCGTGAGGTCTACGACGACAAGGAGTACGTGGAGGAGCGCCACCGCCACCGCTACGAGGTCAACAACGCCTACCGCGCGGAGCTGGAGAAGAAGGCCGGACTCCAGTTCTCCGGCCTCTCCCCGGACGGCAAGCTCGTGGAGTACGTCGAATACCCGCGCGAGGTGCACCCGTACCTCGTGGCGACCCAGGCGCACCCCGAGCTGCGGTCCCGCCCCACCCGCCCGCACCCCCTGTTCGCGGGCCTGGTGAAGGCGGCCGTGGAGCGCAAGACCGCGAAGTGACCCACCGCCGTCCCCTCCGCCCGGCCGGGCGGAGGGGACGGACGGCGACCCGCGATACGGTGAGCCGGGGCGCGTGCCTTCACGGGCACGCGCCCCGGTTTTTCGTCGACGCCGGTGACGGTACGGAGGACAGCTCGAAATGATCATCAAGGACACCCCGGAGGAGTGGGAGACCCGGGCGAGCGTGACCCCGTTCACCGGTGCCAAGACCTCGGTGCGCACCGACGACGTGGTCATGCCCGACGGCTCCGTCGCCCGCCGCGACTACCAGGTCCACCCCGGCTCGGTCGCCGTCCTCGCCCTGGACGGCCAGGACCGGGTCACGGTCCTCAACCAGTACCGCCACCCCGTACGGCAGCGGCTGTGGGAGATCCCGGCCGGACTCCTCGACGTCCCCGGCGAGAACCCGCTGCACGCCGCGCGCCGCGAGCTGTACGAGGAAGCCCACATCAAGGCCGAGGACTGGCGCGTCCTCACCGATCTGTACACGACACCCGGCGGCTGCGACGAGGCCGTCCGGATCTTCCTCGCCCGGGAGCTCTCCGAGGCCGAGGACGAGCGGTACGCCGTCGAGCACGAGGAGCTCGACATGGCGGTCACCGCGGTCCCCCTCCAGGATCTCGTCCGGGGCGCCCTCGCCGGGGACCTGCACAACAACTGCCTGGTCGTGGGCGTGCTGGCACTGGTCGCGGCCCGCGCCGGCGACGGACTCGACGCGCTGCGCCCCGCCGACGCGCCCTGGCCCGCCCGGCCCTTCGAGGTCTGATCCGCCCGGCCCCTCGCGTTCCGCTCCGCGGCCGGGCCGCCCGCCCCGGAACCAGGCGGTCCGAACATCCGTCCGGCCACCGGCCCGGGTGAATCGCCCGATCGGCTGATCATCCGATCGGGCGACGCTCCCGCCCCGCCCGCCGTGCTCCTCACTGTTCGTCGCAGAGCGTGAACTAGGCTCTGAAAGCACCCCGTCCGGAGCCCCGGCGGGCACCTGCGCGCAGTGGAACGGGAGCGTGGCCCGTGACGGATCAGGCGGTGGACACCGACGGCACCCGGCTTTCCGGGGGCGGGCGGCCCCGTGCGTCGGCGACCGCCCCCACGGAGAGTCAGTTCCTCGGACGGACCCGGGAGTTGAAGGAGCTGCGCGCCGACATCGAACGCGCCGGCCTCGACACCATCGCCGGGAAGAAGGCGCCACGCGCGCGCGTGCTGCTCATCGCCGGACGCCCCGGCTCGGGCCGCACCGCCCTCGCCGACGAACTCGTCCGGCAGGTCGCGCACCGTTACCCCGACGGGGTGCTCCGGGCCCGGCTCACCGAACCCGACGGCACCCCCGTCCCCACCGACCGGGCCGCCCGCGCGCTCCTCGACGCATTCGGCGTCCCCGCCCCCGCGGGGGCGTCCGCCGACGACCTGACCGCCGATCTGCGCGAAGCCCTCACCGACCGGCGCGTACTGCTCCTCCTCGACGGCGCCGCCGACGCCGAACAGGTCGACGAACTGGTGCCGCCCACCCCGTCCAGCCTGGTCCTCGCCGTCACCGAGGGCCCCCTGACCGGCGTCGCCGACGTACGGCCCTGCACCCTCGGCGGCCTCGACACCAAGTCGGCCGTGGAGCTCCTCACCCGCTGGACCGGCTCCGTACGCGTCACCGTCGACCCGCTCGCCGCCGAAGGACTCGTCGAGGAATGCGGCGCCCAGCCCGCCGCGCTCGTCCTCGCCGGCGGCTGGCTCGCCGCCCGCCCCAAGTCGTCCGTCGCGGACCTCGCCAAACGGCTGCGCGCCCGGTCCGAGGACGGCCCCGTCCTGGCCCGGGTCTTCCACCACTCCTACGAGGCCCTGCCCGCCGTCGCGGCCCGGATACTGCGACTGCTCAGCCTCACCCCCGGCGGCCTCGCCGACCCGCACACCGCGTCCGCCCTCGCGGGCTGCTCGGTCTCCGCCGCCCGGTCGACCCTCGACGACTTCACCGCGCTCGGCCTGCTGCGCCGCGTCGACTCCCCGCTCCCGCAGTACGAGGTCCCCGACTGCCTCGTCCCCCTGCTGCGCAACCTCACCGAGACCAAGGACCGGCCCGCCGAGGTCCAGCTCGCGCGGGCCCGCATGCTGGAGCGGACCGTACGGCTGCTCCAGTCCTGCCGCGCGATCACCCAGACCGACGACGCCCTGGCCCAGAGCCGGCTCGCCGGGCTCCCGCGCGCGCTGCGCTTCCCCAACCCGCGGGCCGCCGCCGACTGGCTGCGCATCCGGCGGCCCGCGCTGCTCGCCGCCGCCCGGACGGCCGTCGCGGACGGCGAGCTGGACACCCTGGCCCGCCGGCTGATGGCCGCGCTGACCCGGGCGCTCGTCGCCCATGAGGGCACCGGGGCCGCCGCCCCCGACCTGTACGGCATCCACGCGCTGGTCCTGGACGTGGCCGAGCGCCGCGACCTCCCGCGTGAACGCGCCGCCGCCCTGCTGAACCTCGCCGACCTGGACGCCCGCACCGGCCGCACCCAGGACGCCCTGGTCCGCTACCGGGCCGCGCTGGACGCCGGACGGCAGGCCCGGGACCCGTACGCGACCGGCCGCGCGATGGAGTCCGTCGGCGGCGCCTATCAGGAGCTGGGGGACTGGTACCGGGCCGCCGACTGGTACGGACGCGCGCTGGCCCAGCGGCTGGCCCGCGGCGAAGGGGAGGACGCGGCCCGGCTGCACGGCCGGATCGCGGGGGTGCAGACCTACGCGGGCCGCTACGGCGACGCCCTGCGCAACTGGCGTTCGGCGGTGTCCGGGCACCGCAGGGCCGGGGACATCCCCGCGGTGGCCCGCGCGCTCAGCGAGCTGGCCCGGGTGCAGGAGTACGCGGGCCGCCCCGACGAGTCGCTCGGCACCTGCCACGAGGCCGTCGAGTGGGCACGCAGGGCCGACGACGCCCGGCTCCAGGCCGCGCTCCAGCTCCGGCTGGCGGACACCCTCGACCGGCTCGGGGACTCCTCGACCGCGCAGCTGCACCGCAACGCGGCCGAGCGGATGCTGGGCGAGGACCCGGCCGGGCCGGACGGGTACGAGTACGGGGGCGCGGGCGCGGACACGGGCGTGGCGACGGCCAGCCGGACGGCGGGGAGCACGACGGTGTCCGCCCCTGGTGGTGGGATCGGCCCGGACGGCCCGGACGGCCCGGACGGCCCGCGCGACGCGCACGACGGCCCGGACAGTCCGGACAGTCCGGACGGCCTTGGTGCTCCGGGTGCTCCGGGTGTTCCGGGTGGTCAGGGCGCTCCGGGTGGTCGGGCTGGGCAGGGTGTCCCGCGGGTCCTGGGCATCTCGGGTGTTCCGGACGCCGCGCACGCCCCGCAGGCCTCTGATGCTCCGCAGGCGCTGGATGCCTCGGGCGCATCGGCCGTCTCGGGTACCTCGGATGCCCTGGCCGCCTCGGGTGTCCAGGACGGTCCGGACAGCGGCGGCACCGGTTCGGACGGCAGCCGGACGAGCCGGGACGAGCACGCCGCCTCGGTCGACCTGGGCGGGCCGGTCGACCTGGGCGGGCCGGGCGGCCTCGTCGCGCCGGAACCGGAACGGCTCCGCGAGCCCGTCGCCCGGACGCGGGCGGAGGCCGTCCCGGAGCCGGTGGCACGTCCCGGTGCCGACGGCGCGGACATCGCGCCCCGCCCCGACGCCCGGCCCGCCACGCTCGCCGCGCCCGTCGTCCAGGAACCCGGTGCCGCACCGGCCGCCGGTGGCGCGGACCAGGTGAGGCCCGCGCCGGACGTGAGCGGACCCCCGGCCGGGGCGGGTGCTCCCGGACCCGCCGTGGCGCCGGACCCGGTCGGGGCAGGACCCGGCGGGCCGGAGACCGTGGAACGCGCGGCGGACGCCGCCGCGGAATCCGTCGTGGTACCGCTCACGCCGATCGCGTCGGCCCCGGAAGCGGAACGGCGGTCCGAGCCGACGCGCAGGCGGAGCTCACGCGGTGGCAAACCGCGCGGCCGGTCCTGAGCCGCCTGGCGCATCGGGTGCCGGGGGCCGGTCCTGAGTCCTCCGGCACACCGGGTGCCGCCGCCCGTCCTGCGACCCCTGGCACACCGAGCGCTCACCGCAGCCCGGCAGCCCGGCAGCCCGGCCGGCCGACCGACCGGCCCGACCGGACGGGCGGGACGGGCCGGGTGGTCGCCCGTGACGGGTCGGAGCGGGGTGGGGCGTGACGGGGCGCAGGGTGGCGTGCGGGGGCGCGTGGGGCTGTGTTCCGGCGGCCCTCTACCGGGGGCCGTGGGGCACCGGAGCACCGTGCCAATGACGGTGATCGGGCCCGTAATCAGGGAGGTGTAAGGCGGAATCACCGATTCCACCTACGAAATCCGCAGTGCATCCAGGAAAGATTGATGCTTTGGAAGGCTAGACAGCTGGAAGTCCTTCATTAGACTGGCTCCGCCGCGTTCTTTCGTGGTGCCGCTCGATGTGCCCGCGCATATCCGGGTGTGTAGTGCATTGCCCCGAAAAAACCCCTGAGTCAAGGACCGTGATCGACGATGAAGGTCGGCATCCCCCGCGAGGTCAAGAACAACGAGTTCCGCGTCGCCATCACCCCCGCCGGTGTGCATGAGCTGGTGCGCCACGGCCACCAGGTCGTCGTGGAGCAGAACGCCGGTGCCGGGTCGTCGATCACGGACGCCGAGTACGTCGCCGCCGGGGCCGTGATCCTCGCCACCGCCGACGAGGTGTGGGCCACCGCCGACCTGCTGCTCAAGGTCAAGGAGCCCATCGCCGAGGAGTACCACCGGCTGCGCAAGGACCAGACGCTCTTCACGTACCTGCATCTGGCGGCCTCCAAGGAGTGCACCGACGCCCTCGTCGCCTCCGGCACCACCGCGATCGCCTACGAGACCGTCGAGCTGCCGAACCGCGCGCTGCCGCTGCTCGCCCCGATGTCCGAGGTCGCGGGCCGGCTCGCCCCGCAGGTCGGCGCCTACCACCTGATGCGCCCGGCCGGTGGCCGCGGTGTGCTGCCGGGCGGGGTCCCGGGTGTGGCCGCGGGCAAGGCCGTCGTCATCGGCGGCGGGGTCTCCGGCTGGAACGCCGCGACCATCGCCATCGGCATGGGCTTCCACGTCACACTGCTCGACCGTGACATCAACAAGCTCAAGGAGGCCGACAAGCTCTTCGGCACCCGCATCCAGACCGTCGTCTCCAACTCCTTCGAGCTGGAGAAGGCGTGCCTCGACGCCGACCTCGTCATCGGCGCGGTCCTCATCCCCGGCGCCAAGGCCCCCAAGCTCGTCACCAACGAGCTGGTGTCCCGGATGAAGCCGGGAAGTGTTCTTGTCGACATCGCGATCGATCAGGGCGGCTGCTTCGAGGACTCGCGTCCCACCACGCACGCCGAGCCGACCTTCCCGATCCACGGCTCGGTCTTCTACTGCGTCGCCAACATGCCCGGCGCGGTGCCCCACACCTCCACCTACGCCCTCACCAACGCGACGATGCCCTACATCGTGGAGCTGGCCAACCGCGGCTGGGTGGAGGCGCTGCGCCGTGACCCGGCGCTGGCCAAGGGCCTGAACACCCATGACGGCAAGGTCGTCTACCGCGAGGTCGCCGAGGCCCACGGGCTCGACCACCTGGAGCTCGACACGCTTCTCGGCTGAGCCCGGCCGCGCCCGGCGGCGCGGCCGGTGACCTGCGGCGCCGCGCGTCGCGGTCAACGGATGCCGCCAAGCTCACGCGTACGGCCGGACCTTGTGGACGAGGTCCGGCCGTAGGCATGTCGATGTGTGGATCGCGCCACTGTGCGAAGCGCTGTGAGGTGTTCGTACCGACCGGTCCAACTCGCCTCGAACGTAACCCTTTAACCGATTCGTACACCCGTGAACAGCGGTGGAGAGCCGCCGTACGCCCTTGACAGGGGCGGGTTCCGATGCCGACACATCGTGCCGGGTCCGGCGGATTGTGTTGCTGCGGAGCGGTGACACGCCATAGAGTCGCCAACCGTCGGCATGGTGCCACGCTGACCTATCGAGAAGTTTCCTGGTCACCAAGGAGGTAAGACGACTTGTGAATGAGTCGACATTTACTCCCGGGGGTGGTCAACCAGGAATCCCTGGGCGGGGCCAGGGCCCCGTGGGGTTCGAGGCTGTCGGCTCGGTCGCTGTCCGCACCTTCGCAGCCCACCAGCAGAGTCCCCAGCGGATTCAGACAGCACACCAGAGCATGGATGGCCCTCACGTGAACGCCATGGCCGGCGACCGAAACGGCGACAGCCACTTCGCCGACTACGACCTGCCCGACGGGCACTTCTACGACCCCGACGCGGAGTACGAGCCCGACCCGGAGTACGCGGCCACGCTCGCGCCCGACGCGGCACGGCAGCGCCGGGAGCGCATCGGCCCCACGGGCCGCCCGCTCCCGTACTTCCCGATCCCGGGCCCGCTCACCGAGCACGGACCCGCGAAGATCATCGCGATGTGCAACCAGAAGGGCGGCGTCGGCAAGACCACGTCGACCATCAACCTGGGCGCCGCCCTCGCGGAGTACGGACGCCGGGTCCTCCTCGTCGACTTCGACCCCCAGGGCGCCCTTTCGGTCGGCCTCGGGGTGAACCCGATGGAGCTGGACCTGACGGTCTACAACCTGCTCATGGAGCGGGGCATGTCGGCCGACGAGGTGCTGCTCAAGACGGCCGTTCCGAACATGGACCTGCTGCCGAGCAACATCGACCTGTCCGCGGCCGAGGTGCAGCTCGTCTCCGAGGTGGCGCGCGAGTCCACGCTCCAGCGGGCGCTCAAGCCGCTGCTGCCGGACTACGACTACATCGTGATCGACTGTCAGCCCTCGCTCGGTCTGCTGACGGTGAACGCGCTCACCGCGGCGCACAAGGTGATCGTGCCGCTGGAGTGCGAGTTCTTCGCGCTGCGCGGTGTGGCCCTGCTCACCGAGACGATCGAGAAGGTCCAGGAGCGGCTCAACCCGGAACTGGAGCTCGACGGCATCCTCGCCACGATGTACGACTCCCGCACGGTGCACAGCCGCGAGGTCCTCGCGCGCGTGGTGGAGGCGTTCGACGATCACGTGTACCACACGGTGATCGGCCGGACGGTCCGCTTCCCGGAGACCACGGTCGCCGGTGAGCCGATCACCACGTACGCGTCGAACTCCGTCGGTGCCGCCGCCTACCGCCAGCTCGCCAGGGAGGTGCTCGCCCGGTGTCACGCCGAGTGAGTCTGCCGGGAGCCGACGAGTTGTTCCGTACCACCGGGGGGACGGCGCTCCAGTCGTCCTCCCCCAGGCGCCCGCCGAACGGCGGGGCCAGGGTGCCGGGTCCCGCCGCCGAGGGTGACGGGACCGCCGCCGACGGGAGCACGGAGCCGTCGGCGGCTCAGCCGTCCGTACCGTCGCCCGCCCGCTCCCCGCACACGCCGCAGCAGAACGGGCGGCACGGCGAGGGCGCGGCCGAGCACGGTTCCGCGGCCGACGCGGAGGCCGGGGAGTCCCGGACCCGGGGCGCTGAGCGCTCGTCTGACGGCATGGAACAGTCTCCAGGGCATCCTGGGCGCCGTACGGCCCCGGAGGCCGCCACCGGGGCGACAGGGGCCACCGCCACGGCCGGCCGGGGCGCGGTCGCGCCCGCGTCCGGCAGCGCGGCCCGGCGGCGGGGTCGCGCGGCGCGCAGGCCCAGCGGCCGGGAACGCCACGACGAGAAGATCACCGTGTACGTGTCCGCCGAGGAGCTCATGGACCTGGAGCACGCCCGGCTCGTGCTGCGG
The DNA here is from genome assembly GCF_001905345.1 of Streptomyces uncialis. Lineage (GTDB taxonomy): Bacteria > Actinomycetota > Actinomycetes > Streptomycetales > Streptomycetaceae > Streptomyces > Streptomyces uncialis. The sequence continues at coordinate 504,311 of NZ_LFBV01000006.1, read as the reverse complement.
GGTGAGCACGGTCTCGCGGTGGACCGGGGGCGGATCGTGCGGGAGGCGGTCGCCGTCGTCCTGGCCGATCTGGAGTCACGGGGCGACGCGAGCATCCTGGTACGGCGGCTTCGTGGTCGGTAGCCCTCGGCGGGGGCGACGTGTACTGGGTACGGGACCCGCGGGGGCGGACGGTCACGACGGGTCCGACGGCCACGACGGGTCGGACGGGCTCGGTGGGTCCGAGGCGTCCTGGCGGCCCGGGGAGCCCGGTGGGCCTGCGGAAGAAACGCCTGATGACGTGCTCGTGTCCGATGACGCGCTCGTGCGTGAAGAGGCGCCGGAGGCATCCGGCGGCACGGGCGTCGCGAGCGGGGGCGACACCCGCTTCCAGGTGCGGCTGGTCAACTTCGAGGGGCCGTTCGATCTGCTGCTCCAGCTGATCGCCAAGCACAAGCTGGATGTGACCGAGGTCGCGCTGTCCCGGGTCACCGACGAGTTCATGGCGTACATCCGGGGCCGCGGACCCGACTGGGACCTGGACGAGACGACCGAGTTCCTGGTCGTCGCCGCGACCCTGCTCGACCTCAAGACGGCCCGGCTGCTGCCGACCGCGGAGGTCGAGGACGAGGCGGACCTGGCGCTCCTGGAGGCGCGGGACCTGCTCTTCGCCCGGCTGCTCCAGTACCGCGCCTACAAGCAGATCGCGGACATCCTCGGTGCCCGGCTGGAGGCCGAGGCCCTGCGCCGGCCGCGTACCGTCGGGCTGGAACCGCACCACGCGGAACTGCTGCCCGACGTGGTGATCAGCATCGGGCCCGAGGGGTTCGCGCGGCTCGCCGTCAAGGCGATGCAGCCCCGCCCCGAACCCCAGGTGTACGTGGACCACATCCACGCCCCGCTGGTGAGCGTGCGGGAACAGGCCGCGGCGGTGGTGGCACTGCTGCGGGAACGCGGCGAGACGAGCTTCCAGGAGCTGGTCGCGGACGCGGGCGACACCCTCACCGTGGTGGCGCGGTTCCTGGCCCTGCTGGAGCTCTACCGGGAGAAGGCCGTGGCGCTGGAGCAGGAGGAGGCCCTCGGTGAACTCATGGTGCGCTGGACCGGCGGCGACGGGGACGAGCCGCCCCGGGTCACGGACGAGTTCGACCGCCCCGCGGACCCGGACGCCCGCGGACGCGCCACCGGCCGATCGGACGGCGACGGTACGGCGGGCGGCGAGGGTGACCAGGGCGGCAGACGCGACAAGGCTGGGAGTGCGGTGTGAGTGACAGGGACGACCACATGGCGGCCGGGGGACCGGCGGGGGCCCGGGACGTCGCCGCGCTGGAGCTGAGGCCCGCGCTGGAGGCCGTCCTGATGGTCGTCGACGTACCGGCCACCGAGGAGCATCTGGCGAAGATCCTCCAGCGGCCCCGGCGGCAGATCGCCGACACCCTTCGGGAGCTGGCCGACGAGTACACCGTCCAGGGGCGCGGCTTCGAGCTGCGCCTGGTCGCGGGCGGCTGGCGCTACTACACCCGGCCGGCCTACGCGGCGGCCGTCGAGGGCTTCATCCTGGACGGTCAGCACGCGCGCTTGACCCAGGCGGCGCTGGAGACCCTGGCGGTCGTCGCGTACCGGCAGCCGGTCAGCCGTTCCCGGGTCTCCGCGGTGCGCGGGGTGAACTGTGACGGGGTGATGCGGACCCTGCTCCAGCGGGGTCTGACCGAGGAGGCGGGCGCGGAACCCGAAACAGGTGCGATCCTGTACAGGACGACGGACTACTTCCTGGAGCGGATGGGCCTGCGAGGCCTGGACGAGCTTCCGGAGCTCGCGCCCTTCCTCCCGGAGGCGGCGGCGATCGAGGCCGAGACCCAGGAGGGTGTCCCGTCGTTCGATCCGGATGCACCCGATTCCGGGACCTTCGAGCACGCAGACGACAAGACGGAACTTTGATGCGAAGCAGCGGCAGCGGTGGCGGCAGGACCAGCGGACGCGGTGACAACCGCGGCGCGGGTGACGGGCGCGGTAACAGCCGCGGCGCGGGTGGCGGACGCGGCACGGGCGGCGGACGCGGTAACAGCCGCGGCGCGGGCGACGGGCGCGGCGACAAGCAGAAGCGGACCGGGCCCCCGCGCCCGGAGGAGCGGCGCTACGAGGCGGGCGGTTCCGGCGGGTCGGGAGGCGGCTCCCAGGGCGGCGGCACCGGTCCCCGGAGCGGCAAGGGTGCCGCCGCGCGCGGTGGCGCCAAGGGCGGCCCCCGGCAGTCCCCCCAGCCGCGCGGCGGCCGGACGGCTCCGGCGCGCTCCCGCGAGTACGACGCGCGGGCGGAGGAGCGCAACAGGGAGCGGTACGCCGACAAGAAGGACGTGAAGCCCCCGAAGACGTTCCCGGGCGCCGAGCAGGAGGGCGAGCGGCTCCAGAAGGTGCTCGCGCGCGCCGGATACGGTTCCCGGCGGTCCTGCGAGGAGCTGATCGAGAACTCCCGGGTCGAGGTCAACGGCTCCATCGTGATCGAGCAGGGGCTCCGGGTGGACCCCATGAACGACGAGATCAAGGTCGACGGGCTGACCGTGGCCACCCAGTCGTTCCAGTTCTTCGCGCTGAACAAGCCGGCCGGTGTGGTCTCGACCATGGAGGACCCCGACGGCAGGCAGTGCCTCGGTGACTACACGAACAACCGGGAGACCCGGCTGTTCCACGTGGGCCGCCTCGACACCGAGACCGAGGGTGTCATCCTGCTCACCAACCACGGTGAGCTGGCCCACCGGCTGACGCACCCCAAGTACGGCGTCAAGAAGACCTATCTGGCGCACCTCGTCGGACCCATCCCGCGGGACCTGGGCAAGCAGCTCAAGGACGGCATCCAGCTGGAGGACGGCTACGCGCGCGCGGACCACTTCCGGGTCGTGGAGCAGACCGGCAAGAACTACCTGGTCGAGGTGACCCTGCACGAGGGGCGCAAGCACATCGTGCGGCGCATGCTCGCGGAGGCGGGGTTCCCCGTCGACAAGCTGGTGCGGGTGGCCTTCGGGCCGATCACCCTGGGCGACCAGAAGTCCGGCTGGCTGCGCAGGCTGTCCAACACCGAGGTCGGGATGCTCATGCAGGAGGTCGACCTCTAAGGTCCACCGAGGTCCACGCCTGGTGGCGGTACGCCGCCCGAGGTGTCCGAAGGCCGGGTCCGGGGAGTTCCCCGGGCCCGGCCTTCGGCGTGTCCCGGCCCGGGTGGGGTCCCGCGCGCGGGTGGACCGGCGGAATTTCCGGTGTGCCGACGGAAATCCCCCGGGCAATCGCCTTGTGGCGGACCCCTCGTCCTCTTTATAGTCGAAGCGACCATTAAGGAGGCGGGTGTGGAACTCGCGAACCTCGTCGAGCCGTTGCAGCGTCCGCTGTTCACCCTGCTCGGCACCCCTGTGAGCTGGACCGAGGTGCTCGGGTTCGGCAGCGGCGCGCTGTGCGTCTGGCTCGTCACCCGGCGGCACATCGCCAACTGGCCCGTCGGCATCGCCAACAACCTGTTCTTCGTCCTGCTGTTCAGCCAGGCCGGGCTGTACGCCGACGCCGGACTCCAACTGGTCTTCATCACCCTCGCCGTGTACGGCTGGCGGACCTGGGCCCACGGGGGTGGTCCTGGCTCCGGCCCCGTACGGGTGCGGCGCACGAGCCGTACCGAAGGGGTCCTGCTGCTCGCGGCGGGGGTGGTGGGCACACTCGCCCTCACCCTGCTCCTGGACCGGGCCACCGACTCCACCGTGCCCTTCTGGGACGCCCTGACGACCGCGCTGTCCCTCACGGCCACCTACGGCCAGTGCCGGGGGCTGGTCGAGTCCTGGTGGCTGTGGATCGCGGCGGACCTCGTCTACATCCCGCTCTACGCGCACAAGGAGCTGTATCTGACATCACTCCTGTACGCCGGATTCCTCGCCCTGTGCGTGATCGGGCTGCGCAACTGGCGGCGCGCCCTGCCCACCCCCGCGCGTGTCGCCGGGGCCCTGGCGTGAGCGCCCGCGCGGGAGGGACCCACCGCTACCGGCACGGCCTCGTGCTCGGCAAGTTCTATCCACCGCACGCGGGCCACCACCATCTGGTCCGCAGCGCGCTGGAACACTGCGCGGAGGTCACCGTCCTGGTGTGCGCCGCCTCCGTGGAGTCCATCCCGCTCGACGCGCGCGTGCGCTGGATGGCCGAGGCCCATCCCCGCGCGCGGGTCGTCGGCGTCGTCGACGACATCCCCATGGACACCGGCGACCCCGCGATCTGGGACGCCCATATGGCGGTCTTCCGCTCCGGGCTGCGCGGACTGCCGCACCCCGTGGACGCCGTCCTCACCTCGGAACGGTACGGCGACGAACTCGCCCGCCGGTTCGGCGCCGCACATGTCTGCGTCGACCTGGAACGCACCGCCTTCCCGGTCTCCGGCACGGCCGTCCGCGCGGACCCGGTCGCCCACTGGGACCGGCTGTCCGGTCCCGTACGGGCGTGGCTGGCCCGCCGGGTCGTCGTGCTCGGCGCCGAGTCCACCGGCACCACCACCCTGGCCCGCGCCCTCGCCGCGCACTACCGGGACCGGGGCGGCGTATGGGCGGACACCCGGTGGGTGCCCGAGTACGGCCGCGAGCACAGCGCCGCCAAGCTCGACGCGCTCCGCGCGCGGTGGGCCGAGGCCCAGTGGGAGGACGTCGAGTTCACCTCCGACGAGTTCCCCGTCATCGCCCGGCGGCAGAACGAACGCGAGGAGGAGGCGGCCCGCGCGGGCTCACCCGTCCTGTTCTGCGACACGGACTCGTTCGCCACGACCGTCTGGCACGAGCGGTACATCGGCGGACGCCGCCCCCAGGTCGAGGAGATCGCCGACCAGGTCGACCACCATCTGTGGCTGCTCACCGACCACCACGGGGTGCCGTTCGAGGACGACGGGCTCCGGGACGGCGAAGAACTGAGACCGTGGATGACTGAACGTTTCCGCGCGGAACTTCTCCGTACCGGACGGAAGTTCATCCAGGTGACCGGCTCGCACGAGGAGCGCGTACGCACCGCCGTGACGGCGGTCGACGCCCTGCTCGCGGCGGGCTGGGACCTCGCCGACCCGCTCCCGGAGAGACAACGATGACGACGCGCCCGGACCAGTCCGCCAGCCGCCCCGACGACCGGAACCCGGCCGCCCGCCCCGACCCCGCAGCCCGCCCCGGCGACCCCGGCGACCGCGATGACGCCGGTGACGCCGACGGCAGCCCCGGCAGCCCCGGTACCCCCGGCGCGTCCGACGGTGGCCCCGGCGCGCCCGAGGGCGTCCGAGCCCCCGAGGGGTACGACAAGTACGCCTTCGAACCCTTCGCCGTCACCGTCGACCTGGCCGTCTTCACCGTCCGGGACGGCGCGCTCCAGATCCTGCTCGTCCAACGCGGCCAGGAGCCCTATCTGGGCCGCTGGGCGCTGCCCGGCGGCTTCGTCCTGCCGCGCGAGTCCGCCGGGGTGGCCGCCCGGCGCGAGCTCGCCGAGGAGACGGGACTGGCCGCCGACACCGTCGCCGGACTCCACCTCGAACAGCTGCGGACGTACAGCGACCCCGACCGGGACCCGAGGATGCGGGTCGTCTCCGTCGCGTACACCGCGCTCGTCCCCGACCTGCCCGAGCCGCGCGGCGGAGGCGACGCGGCACACGCCCGCTGGGTACCGCAGGGCCGCTGGGAACCCCTCGCCTTCGACCACGACCGCATCCTGGCCGACGCGCGCACCCGCGTCGGCGCCAAGCTGGAGTACACCTCCCTCGCCACCGAGTTCTGCCCGCCCGAGTTCACGCTCGGGGAGCTGCGCCGTGTCTACGAGACGGTCTGGGGCACCTCGCTGGACCCCGCCAACTTCCGCCGCAAGGTCCTCGCCACACCCGGCTTCGTGGCACCCGTCCCCGGCGCCGCCAGACTCACCGGCGGCCGGGGAAAGCCCGCCGCGCTGTACCGCGCCGGTACGGCCACCGCCCCGCACCCACCTCTGCTGCGCCCGGAAGGACGGCCCGCATGACCGCCTCACCGACCATCACCCCGACATCCCGTGGCCCGCAGCCGGCAAGCGCCGCCACCGGGGCCCTCGTCGGCCTCGCCCTCGGGGACGCCCTCGGCTTCCCCACCGAGTTCGACGACGTTCCGTCGATCCTCGCCAAGTGCGGCCCCTGGCGGACGATGGAGCTGCCCACCCCCGCGTTCATCACCGACGACACCCAGATGACGCTCGCTCTCGCGCGCGGGCTACGCACCGCCCAGGAGGGCGGCACCCTCGGACCGCTGCGGATGGAGCGCCCGGTGCGGGAGGAGTTCGTCGACTGGTACCGGTCGCCCGACAACAACCGCGCCCCCGGCCGCACCTGTCTCCAGGCCTGCGACCTTCTCAAGACCGAAAGCCGCGCCTGGCAGGACGCCAGCCAGATCCACTCCAAGGGCTGCGGCGCCAACATGCGCGTCGTGCCCGTCGGACTCGTCCCCGGACTCGACGACGAACAGCGCGCGGGCGCGGCCCAGTTGCAGGCCGCCCTCACCCACGGCCACCCCACCGCGCTCGCCGCGTCCGACCTCACGGCCCACGCCGTACGGCTCCTCGCCCGCGGCGCCGAACCGGCCGGACTCGTCGGGCGCTTGCGCTCGTACGTGTACGAGAACCGCACCCGCTACCACGAGCGCTGGCTGGGCGATCTGTGGAGCCGCGCCGACGACCGGTCACCGCAGGAGTTCATCGCGCGCGGGTGGGACGAGTGCGCGGCCGTGCTCGACCGGCTCCGTGCCGCGCTGCGGTCGCCCTCCCCGGAGACCGACCCCTGCCTCGCCACGGGGGAGGGCTGGATCGCCGAGGAAGCCCTCGCCACCGGACTGCTGTGCTTCCTGCTCTTCCCCGACGAACCGCTGACCGCGCTGCGCCGGGCCGCCTGCACCTCCGGCGACTCCGACTCCCTGGCCTGTCTCACCGGCGCGTTCGCGGGCGCGCACCTGGGCGCCGGTGCGTGGCCCGCGTCCTGGGCGGACCGGGTCGAGCACGCGGGTGAGCTGCGGGAGTTCGGTGCGCTGTGGGACGACGCGGGCTGAGTGGGCCGTAGCCGGTTCGTGCCGGTTCGTGCCGGGGCGGGGGCGGCGGGGGGTCGCGCCACCCGCGCCACCCGGACCGGCCGCACCACCCGAGCCACCCGAGCCACCTGGACCGCCGTACGTCCAAGCCGTCGGGCCGGGCCGCCCGGCTAACCGGCTGTACCGGCTGCCTCGCTGCCCGCCGGGACGTCGGATCGTGGGGACCGGGTGGACCGGGCGCGGGTCCGGACCAGGAAGTCCTCCACCCGAGCGCGGTCCGGCGCCTCGGGCAGCGGGCTGCGGGACAGCGCCTCGTCCGCCCGGGCCGTCAGACGGTTCATCCGGGCCTCCACCTCGGGCCAGGGCACCTCGCCGCGCCGGACCGCGAGCAGCGGCTCGCGGTCCTCGCCCACGTCGAGGGTGAGGGCGCCCGTGCGCAGCAGGGCCTCGCAGCTGCTCAGCAGCCGCAGCAGATGCATCGCGTGCTTCCAGCGCGGCTCACCGTGCCGCCGGACATCCGCCATGAGCTTGTCGCGCTGCCCCAGCGCGTACCCCGTGAACGTCACATGGACCTGCCGGGACAGGAACGCGTCCCGCAGGGACAGCAGCTCGCGTCCGGTGTCGTCCAGCCGCTCTACCAGCGGGGAGTGCAGGCACTCCAGGATGCTGGGATTGGCGCGCAGCGCCAGCTCGCAGAAGCGTTCCAGCTCCCAGCTGAACTGCTCCTCGGCGGGTCCGTCGACATGGGTGGGCGGCTTCTCGAAGCGCCAGAACAGCGGGGTCGGGGCGAGGAACACCCCGCGCCGGTCCGTGTCGCTGGCCCCGGTCGCCAGCCCGAAGGCGCGGGAGCCCATCACACAGGAGTAGATCGTGTGGTCGCGGACCAGGTCTTCGGGCGCCATGCCGGACAGGCTACGGCGTGCGTTCCCCCAGGTGGCGGAGCGGGAGGGATCGGGTGACATTGGCAGGGTCCGCGGCCGGTGTCCCAGTCCAGTGGCCCGGCCCCTCTCGGAAGGCGTGGTCATGGCGGGAAACGATCTGGGAAGCCTGCTCGGCGGACTCCTCGGAGGTGGTCAGAGCGGTCAGGGCGGCTCCGGTGGGGCCGGGAAGATCCTCGGCGCGCTGCTCGGCGCGCTCAGCAGTGGCGGCCAGGCGGGCCAGGCGGGACAAACCGGCCAGGCGGGCCAGGCGGGACAGGCGGCACCGAGCGGGGCGGCGGGCGGCGGGGGCAATCCGCTGGGTGGTCTGCTCGACCTGCTCCAGAAGTCGGGCCTCGCCGATCAGGCGAGATCCTGGATCGGGACGGGGAACAACCAGCCGGTGAGCGGCGCCCAGGTCAAGGATGCCCTGCCCGACGACACCCTCCGCAAGGTCGCGGACGAGACCGGGGTCAGCACCGACCAGGCCGCCGACCGGATCGCCGAGTCCCTGCCGCAGGCCGTCGACAAGCTCACACCCGAGGGACAGGTCCCGTCGGGCTCCCTGGAGGACGCGATCCGGACCCAGCGGCTGTGACCCCGGCTGCGGTGACCCACCGGCTGTGACCCACCGGCTCTGATCCGGCGGCTCTCACCTAGCGCCTGTGACCGGGCGTCCGTGACCAGGCGCCCGTGACCGGGCGGCTCTGATGCGACCGGGCTGATCCGGCCCACAGGCAGTGCCCCACCGGCTGTGCCCCCGGGCGCCGACCGGGGCTCCCACCCGGCCGCCGCGACCGGACCCGCGACCCGGACCCGGGGGGGTGCCCGTCTCGGCACCCGGTCGCCCGAACCGGCCCGCTCCCACCTGGCTAGGCTTGCGGCATACGGCGGGCCCCGCCGGGCCGATCCAGGGCCCCAGGTCCGGCCCAGGTCCGGCACCGGGCCTCCCGGCCCGGTCACCTGACCACAGGCGACGGCCCGATCAGCGCCGGACGGACGACAAGGAGCGGTGAGCGTGGCGGTACGAGCGGTCCGCGGAGCGGTCCAACTGGAACGCGACGAGGCCGGGCACATGGCCGAGCGGGTCGGTGAGCTGCTGGGGACGATCCTGGAGCGCAACCGCCTCACCGCGGACGACCTGATCAGCGTCTGGTTCACGGCCACCCCCGATCTGCACAGCGACTTCCCCGCGGCCGCCGCGCGGGGCATCGGCATCCTCGACGTCCCGTTGATCTGCGCCCAGGAACTCGACGTCACCGGGGCGATGCCCCGGGTCGTCCGTGTCCTCGCCCACATCGAGTCCGACCTGGCCCGCCCCGACATCGCCCACGTCTACCTGGGCGCCACCGCTGCCCTGCGCAAGGACATCGCCCAGTGAGAACCGCCCTTGTCATCGGTACCGGTCTGATCGGTACCTCCATCGCCCTCGCCCTCGCGGGCCGGGGCGTCACCGTCCACCTCATGGACCACGACCCGCAGCAGGCGCGTACCGCCGCCGCGCTCGGCGCGGGCACCGACGACCCGCCCGCCGGGCCGGTGGACCTCGCGATCGTCGCCGTCCCGCCCGCGCACGTGGCCGCGACCCTCGCGGGCGTGCTGCGCGACGGGGCCGCGCGGGCCGCGCTCGACGTCGCCAGCGTGAAGGGCGGGCCCCGGCGCGAGCTGGAGGCCCTCGGGGTCGACCTCTCCGCGTACATCGGCACGCACCCCATGTCCGGGCGGGAGAAGTCGGGGCCGCTCGCCGCCACCGACAACCTCTTCGAGGGGCGCCCCTGGGTGCTCACCCCCACCCGGGACACCGACACCGAGGTGCTGAACGTCGCGCTGGAACTGGTCTCGCTGTGCCGCGCGGTGCCCGTCGTGATGGACGCGGACGCCCATGACCGGGCGGTCGCGCTGGTGTCGCACATGCCGCATCTGCTGGCCAGCCTGGTGGCCGCGCGGCTGGAGCACGCGGAGGAGTCCGCGGTACGGCTCAGCGGCCAGGGCATCCGCGATGTGACCCGGATCGCCGCGTCCGAGCCCCGGATGTGGATGGACATCCTGGCCGCCAACCCCGGCCCCGTCGCGGATCTGCTCTCGGAGGTGGCCGCCGATCTCGACGACACGGTACGGGCGCTGCGGGCGCTCCAGTCGTCGGACCAGGAGAAGCGGCTCGGTGGCGGGCTCGCGGTCGAGGGTGTGCTGCGCCGGGGCAACGCCGGGCAGTCCCGGGTGCCCGGCAAGCACGGGTCGGCCCCCGCGTCGTACGAGAGCGTCGTCGTGCTGATCGGGGACGAGCCGGGCCAGCTCGCCCGGATCTTCGCGGACGCCGACCGGGCCGGGGTGAACATCGAGGACGTCCGGATCGAGCACGCCACCGGGCGCCAGGAGGGCCTGGTCCAGCTGATGGTCGTCCCCGCCGCGATGCCCGCCCTCATCGTGGCCCTGCGCGAGCGCGGCTGGTCCCTGCGCCAGTGACCCCGCGTCCCGCCTCGGGTGACCCGGCACCGGGTACGGGTGACCCGGCGCGGCGGGGGCGGGCGGGTCCGGCGCGGCGGGGCCGGGGCGGGCGTGGCCGTCCCCGGGGTGAGCGGTCAAGGCGTCCCCGCCGGAACCAGTAACCTTGTGCGAGGCCGACGATCGGCCCACCCACCCCGCTCCACACCTGGAAGGTGCCCCGTGGAAACCGTCGCCGGAAGCCCCGCAGTCATCGTCGCGATCGACGGTCCGTCCGGCACGGGCAAGTCCAGCACCTCCAAGGCCGTCGCCGCCCAGCTCGGGCTCCGCTACCTGGACACCGGTGCCCAGTACCGGGCGATCACCTGGTGGATGGTGCACCACGGCGTCGACATCACGGACCCCGCGGCGATCGCCGCCGTGGCCGGGCAGCCGGAGATCGTGTCCGGTACCGACCCGGCCGCCCCGACGATCAGCGTCGACGGCACGGATGTCGCCGGGCCGATCCGTACCCAGGAGGTCACGGCGAAGGTCAGCGCGGTCAGCGCGGTGCCCGAGGTGCGCACCCGGATCACCGAGCTCCAGCGCACCATCGCCCGCGCCGCCGAGGGCGGCATCGTGGTGGAGGGCCGGGACATCGGTACGACCGTCCTGCCCGACGCCGATCTCAAGATCTTCCTCACCGCCTCCCCGGAGGCCCGCGCCGCCCGCCGCAGCGGGGAGCTGAACGGCGCCGATGTGAAGGCCACCCAGGAGGCCCTGGTCAAGCGGGACGCGGCGGACTCCAGCCGGAAGACGTCCCCGCTCGCCAAGGCCGGCGACGCGGTCGAGGTCGACACCACCGACCTCACCCTCCAGCAGGTCATCGAGTGCGTCGTCACCCTGGTCGAGGAGAGGCGCGAGGGGAAGACCCTCGTCGAGGGCAAGCGGGCCGCACGGTGACGCCCGGGGTCCAGGTCCCCTCGACGCGGAGCGCCGATCTCGGCCGCCGGATCGGGGTCGGCCTGATGTACGGGCTGTGGAACCCGAGGGTGCTCGGCGCCTGGAAGGTGCCCGTCGGCGGTCCCGTGATCTTCGCGGTCAACCACTCGCACAACATCGACGGTCCGATGCTCATGGGCACCGCGCCCCGGCCCGTGCACTTCCTGATCAAGAAGGAAGCGTTCATCGGCCCGCTCGGCCCCTTCCTGGAGCGCATCGGCCAGCTCAAGGTGGACCGCTCCATCGCCGACCGGTCCGCGATCACCCGGGCCCTCGGGGTGCTGGAACAGGGCGGCGCCCTCGGGATCTTCCCGGAGGGCACCCGGGGCGAGGGCGACTTCGCGTCGCTGCGCGCGGGGCTCGCGTACTTCGCGGTCCGCAGCGGTGCCGCGATCGTCCCGGTCGCGGTGCTCGGCAGCACGGAGCGCCGCAGCAGACTGATACGGGCGGTGCCCCCGCTGCGCAGCCGGGTCGACCTGGTGTTCGGGGACCCGTTCCAGGCGGGCGACGGCAGTGGACGGCGGACCCGCACGGCGCTCGACGAGGCGACGGTCCGCATCCAGGAGCACCTGACCACCCACCTGGAAAACGCCAGGCGGCTCACCGGCCGCTAGGCGACACTTGAGTAGTGGATCTCCCGGAACGGGCCGGTCCACCGATCACCACGATGAACGAGGTACGGACTTCATGAACGAGCACATTCCCTCCGAGGGCGCGGGCGACGGGCACGACCACGGGGCGCTCGGCGACGCCGAGTACGCGGAGTTCATGGAGCTCGCCGCCGTCGAGGGCTTCGACCCCGAGGATGTCGAGGGCGCGATCGACGAGGCCGGACACGGTCCGCTGCCCGTCCTCGCCGTCGTCGGCCGCCCCAATGTCGGCAAGTCGACCCTGGTGAACAGGATCATCGGCCGCCGTGAGGCCGTCGTCGAGGACCGCCCCGGGGTGACCCGCGACCGGGTGACCTATGAGGCCGAATGGGCCGGCCGCCGCTTCAAGCTGGTCGACACCGGCGGCTGGGAGCAGGACGTCCTCGGTATCGACGCCTCCGTGGCCGCGCAGGCGGAATTCGCGATCGAGGCGGCCGACGCGGTCGTCTTCGTCGTGGACGCCACGGTCGGCGCCACCGACACCGACGAGGCCGTCGTCCGGCTGCTGCGCAAGGCGGGCAAGCCGGTCGTCCTGTGCGCCAACAAGGTCGACGGGCCGAGTGCCGAGGCCGACGCCGCAGCGCTGTGGTCGCTGGGGCTCGGCGAGCCGCACCCGGTGTCCGCGCTCCACGGCCGGGGTACGGGCGACATGCTCGACGCCGTGCTGGACGCGCTGCCCGAGGCGCCCGCGCAGACCTTCGGCACCGCGATCGGCGGGCCCCGCAGGATCGCGCTGATCGGCCGCCCGAACGTCGGCAAGTCGTCGCTGCTGAACAAGGTGGCGAACGAGGAGCGGGTCGTCGTCAACGAGATCGCGGGCACCACCCGGGACCCGGTCGACGAGATCATCGAGCTCGGCGGCAAGACCTGGAAGTTCGTGGACACCGCCGGTATCCGCAAGCGGGTCCACCTCCAGCAGGGCGCCGACTACTACGCCTCCCTGCGCACCGCCGCCGCGGTCGAGAAGGCCGAGGTCGCGGTGATCCTCATCGACGCGTCCGAGAGCATCAGCATCCAGGACCAGCGCATCGTCACCATGGCCGTCGAGGCCGGGCGCGCGATCGTCCTCGCCTACAACAAGTGGGACACGCTGGACGAGGAGCGGCGCTACTACCTGGAACGGGAGATCGACACCGAGCTCGCGCAGGTCGCCTGGGCCCCGCGGGTGAATGTCTCCGCGCGCACCGGACGGCATATGGAGAAGCTCGTCCCGGCGGTCGAGGCGGCCCTCGCGGGCTGGGAGACCCGGGTGCCCACGGGCCGGCTGAACGCCTTCCTCGGTGAACTGGTCGCCGCCCACCCGCACCCGATCCGCGGCGGCAAGCAGCCCCGCATCCTGTTCGGGACGCAGGCGGGGACCAAGCCCCCGCGGTTCGTGCTCTTCGCCTCCGGCTTCATCGAGCACGGCTACCGCCGCTTCGTGGAGCGCAGGCTGCGGGAGGAGTTCAGCTTCGAGGGCACCCCGATCCACATCTCCGTGCGGGTGCGCGAGAAGCGCGGCCGGAAGAAGTAGCGGGAAGAAGCGGTCGGGCGGGCCGGGGCGGCCCCGCCCGCCCGGACCCGGGTCAGGACTCCCGGCGCGGGGCGGGCGGCAGGGCCGGCAGATGCGAGCCGCGCCCGCCCTGCCACACGGGAACCATCCCGGTGGGATGGGCCTGCGGCGCCGGGCCCTGACCCTGTCCCTGGCCCGGCCCCCCGTTCTGACCATGGCGCTGTTGCTGCTCGGGCCGGTGCTGCTCCGGCCGGTGGTGCTCGGACCGCTGATGGTCCGGCCGGGCGTCGTAGCGCGGTCCGGGACCGGGGTCGTAGCCGGGGCCGTGCCGCAGCTCCGGCTGGTACATCGTGCCGTGCTGGGTCATGCCGTAGCCGACGGACGACAGCCCGCCGGTCATCCCCGAGGGCGTGCCGCCGTACGACATGCCGTAGCGGAGATCGGGGAACGAGCCGTGGGGGCCGGTGCCGAACGCGGTGAACCCCATCCCCTCCTCGCCGTGGCGGTCACCGGGCAGGGTCCGGAACAACCGGCGGTACTCCGCGTACAGCGCGTCGTAGATCGGCGTGGCCGATACACCGCCCGCCTGTTCATGCGCGGGGCGCATGGACGGGATGGGGCTCTGCTGCGGCGGGCGGCGGGTGGGGTCGTAGGTGTGCACGAACTGCCAAACGACCCCGGGCCCGGACGGATGCGGCCATCGCGCACCATTTCGCCGACCGCGGCGGACGTACCCGGCGGGGCCCGGTCCGGCCCGGCAGCCTGCTCCGGCGGTCCGGCCCGGCAGCCTGCTCCGGCGGTCCGGGCCGGCAGCCCGCTCCGGCGGTCCGGACCGGCCGAGCGTGACGGCCGTGCGGGACCGCGGTGCGTACGGCCGTCACGCACCCGCCGTCGCGCACGGTCCCGCGGGGCTCCGGCTCAGGTGCCCGCGAGGGGCATCGCGCAGCCGACGAGGGCGCCGTTGACGGCTGCCTTGTCGAGGGCGTCCCGCAGCAGGTCCTCACGCGGCTGGCGGCCGATGGCGCCCACCGGCGCGGCGAACACCAGTACCTGCTGGAGCTTGTTCGCCGCGGCCCGCCAGCCCTCGGTGACCTGGAGCGGCCGGTGGGCCTGCCACCAGGCGACGGGCTGGCCGCCGGTCGGGCCCGGCTGGAGCACGGCGTGCAACTGGCCCATGGCCAGCAGCACCGACCAGCCGTGCAGCACCGGCGGTACCGAGTCCACACCCGACGCGGGATGGAAGCCCTGCTCGACCAGCAGGGCCAGGAACTCGTCGCCGTTCTCCCCGGTGGTACCGGCCCGCGCGATGGGCGCGGTGGGTTCGACGACCAGTGCCGGGTGCAGTTCGCCCTCGATGAGGACCAGACCGCTGGTGATGCCCAGGACGGCCTGCTCGGGTCCGGTGTCGCCGGGCCCGGCCCCGTCGCCCTCCCCGGTGATGGAACGGACGGCCCCCTGGAGCTGCTCCTCGCTGACCTTGACGATCTGTGAGGGCAGGCAGGTGGCATGGGCGAAGGCGAGGACGGCGGTCTCCTCGCCGATGAACAGGACGGTGCTGGTGCGTTCCTGTTCCGAGTCGCCCGGGGTGCGGCAGGACGTGCAGTCGTAACTGCCCGGGTCGTTCTCTCCGGCGAGCAGCCGGTCGGCTTCTGCGTCGCCGATCTCGGCGCGTACGTCGTCGCTGACGTCGAGCATGCGCGGCACGGTGGCTCCTCGGGATCTCTGTGTGCGTCGCCGGGTGGCTCCCGGCCCGTGCCGGGCGGTCCCCGGCTCATGACAGGGACAACGGGGAAGCTGTGGCCATGGTCACGCCCGGCGGTCAACGGAATCGAACCATCCGGAGCGGAGCGTGAGATGGGCCGCCGATCCGGCTACACCGCGTCAACTTGTTTACGTCCAAGGTGTGTTGAGCCGGTGAAGTGAGTCACAGGCCGGTTGGCCGGGTGGCGGGAAAATCCCGATATGGGACGAAGAAGGGGTTGACCGGAAAACGCCGCTACCCGGGGTAACTATGGACTGGCCTGGCGGGACAGGCCGTTGGTTGATGCCGGACCGTCCGCTTCCCTAGGTTCCTCGGCGGTGCACCGAGCACCACTCGGGAATGTCCACCAGCCGGTTCGACCGGCGAGCCCGGCGCCCAGCGCCGGGTGGCGGACGGGGTGGAACGGGCCTCCGCACGCCGAACGCGTGAGGGAGCCCGCGACATCTTGGGGGAACCCGGGGCTTCGGAAAGGGAACCTCATGTCCGGACATCCCGTTTCCACCCGCAGGATCGCCGCGTTCGCCGGGGCCGCGCTGCTCGCCCCGCTGGGGCTGCTCGCGGCTTCGGGCACCGCCCAGGCCGCCGACGGCGGGGTCTGGGACCGTATCGCCCGGTGCGAGAGCGGTGGGAACTGGTCCATCAACACCGGCAACGGCTACTACGGCGGGCTCCAGTTCGCCGCGAGCACCTGGCGGGCCTACGGCGGCACCGCCTACGCCCCCACCGCCGACCGGGCCACCCGGGCCCAGCAGATCGCCGTCGCCACCCAGGTGCAGCGCGGCCAGGGCTGGGGCGCCTGGCCCGTGTGCTCGGCCCGCGCCGGAGCGACCGGCGCCGCCCCCTCCGCCGCGAAGCCCCCCGCCCCCGCCGCCCCGAAGCCCGCGGCCCCCGCGCCCGCCAGGCCCGCGGCCCCCGCCGCGCCCGCGCCGGCCGCCCCGGGTTCCGCCGCCGCGCCCCCGTCCGACGGCGAGCGCTCCGCGCCCCGTGCCGCGAACACCTCTCAGCGCACCGCCCCGGCCGCCGCCCCGCGCGCCCCGGAGCGGGCCGCCGGCGGCGCGAGCCGCGGCCACCACACCGTCCGCGACGGCGACACGCTCAGCGCGATCGCCGAGCGGTACGCCACCGACTGGCGACGGCTGTACGACGCCAACCAGCGGGTCATCGGCGCCGACCCGCATCTGATCGTGCCGGGCCAGCGACTCGACATCTGACCGGGTCGCCCCCCGCACGCACGGCCCCGCCCCTGGGCTCGGAGGCGGGGCCGTCCGCATGCCCGCGGCCGGGCGTGCGGGGCATCTGTTCGGGGTACCCCGGGTTGGCCTATCGTCCGTCAGGCGGTACCGGCGCGCGCCGGTCGCGGGAATGGTTCCCGTCCGGCGCTATCGATCAGGCAACTCTTGCAGCACAAGATGATGTTCCTCGCCGAGCGGACGACGTGGGAGCGATTCCAAACCTACGGTAGGCGGAGGAGCGGGACGGTTCGGCGGGGAACCGTCCCAAGCGGGAGGAGAGCGGGGGAACGGCAGAGACCGGGAAAGCCTGGTCAATCCTTGGAAACCGCCCGGACGGTCCGCCGTACGGGGGCCGACGGAAAGCCGCAGAGAGGGGGAGAGGAGACGCGGATGCACATCTCCTTCCCGACCCAGCACGCCCACGGCACAGCCCGCACACTCCACACAGCCCGCACACTCCGCACGACCCGCACCGCACCCGTCCGCCACGCGTTCCCCGGCCGAGCCGTCCCGCACCGCGCCCGCCGCACCGGGAGCGTCCCGCCCGCCGCCCCTGACCCGGGCGGCGCCGTCCCGAGAGCCGTCCACAGAGAGGCACGTCCCGTATGACGACGTTGGTCCCCGCCGCCGAGCGGCCCGACGGCGACGGCCGGGAACGGACGCCCCGCGCCCACTGCATAGCCGACTCCGCGGGCGGCCTCACCTTCGACGTCCGCGACCCGGGAACGCCCGGCGACGCCCATCTGGTGCTGCTGCGCCGGGGCTCCGGACACCCCGCCGAGGAGGTGCGGCTGCCCCTCACCCCCGCCTCCGGCGGTAGTCTGCGGGCCGCGCTGCCCAGCGGGGTCGCCCTCACCGAGGGCCGCTGGGACGTCCACGCGCAGGTCGCGGGCGGACGGCTGAGACGGCTGGCGCCCGGCGCGCACGATCTGCGGTCCCTGCTCGACCGCGTCCCCAGCGGCGCACTCGGCCATGTCGCCGTCCGTATCCCCTACGCCACCAAGAACGGCAATCTGTCCGTGCGCAGCTGGTGGCGCGCCCCGCACGCCGAGGCCGGGGAACTCCTGGTCGCGGACCCCGGTCTCACCGTCAGCGGCCGGATGTACGGCACCGTCCCCACCACCGCGGCCCACGCCGAGTCGGTGTTACGCGCCGATCCGTCCGTCCTCGTACGCGCCGGGGTCACCGTGCGCCAGCGGGACTTCGTCTTCACCGTGCCGTACGCCGAACTGATGTCCCGGCCCGGACTGTGGGACCTGTGGCTGTGTCCGGACGGGGCGGACGGGCCCCGGGTGCGGATCGCCCGGATCATCGACCGGGCCGCCGACATCGCCGACCGCCGGGCCGTCCACGGCTACCCCGCCGTCCGGCCGGCCGCCGGGCAGGGCGTGTTCGAGGCCCGCGCCCTGTACACCCAGGACAACGATCTCTCGGTACGGGTCACGCCCGTGCGCTGACCCCGCGCCGGGGCGGACGATCCCGGGCAGCCCGCCGTCGGGGTACCGGGCCCCGCCGGGCCCATCCGCCCGTCAGCTACGCCCGGGACCCGCCGGTCCGGGTGCCGGAGCGCTCCGCCGGGTGTCCCGGGGGCCGCCGGGGAACTCCGGATGGGCCAGGTCGAACGCGGGGGACTCCGAGCGGATCACCGGCATCGTCACGAAGTTGTGCCGGGGCGGCGGGCAGGACGTCGCCCACTCCAGCGAACGGCCGTAGCCCCAGGGATCGTCCACGGTGACCCGCTCGCCGTGATGGGCGGTCCGCCAGACGTTGTAGAGGAACGGCAGGGTCGAGGCGCCCAGCAGGAACGCGCCGATGGTGGACAGGGTGTTCAGCGCGGTGAAGCCGTCGGCCGACAGATAGTCCGCGTACCGCCGGGCCATGCCCTCCGCGCCCAGCCAGTGCTGCACCAGGAACGTCAGGTGGAACCCGGTGAACAGGGTCCAGAAGTGGATCTTCCCGAGCCGTTCGTCCAGCAGCTTCCCGGTGAACTTCGGCCACCAGAAGTGGAACCCGGCGAACGTCGCGAAGACCACCGTCCCGAAGACCACGTAGTGGAAGTGCGCCACGACGAAGTACGAGTCGGTGACATGGAAGTCCAGCGGCGGCGACGCGAGGATCACACCGGTGAGCCCGCCGAAGAGGAACGACACCAGGAACCCGGTCGCCCACAGCATCGGCGTCTCGAACGACAGCGATCCCTTGAGCATGGTCCCGGTCCAGTTGAAGAACTTCACCCCGGTCGGCACCGCGATCAGGAACGACATCAGCGAGAAGTAGGGCAGCAGCACCGCGCCCGTCGCGAACATATGGTGCGCCCACACCACCATCGACAGACCGGTGATCGTCATCGTCGCCCCCACCAGCGTCACATAGCCGAAGATCGGCTTGCGGCTGAAGACCGGGATGATCTCCGAGACGATCCCGAAGAACGGCAGCGCGATGATGTAGACCTCGGGGTGCCCGAAGAACCAGAACAGGTGCTGCCACAGCAGCGCGCCCCCGTTCGCGGCGTCGAACACCACCGAACCGAAGCGCCGGTCCGCCTCCAGGACCAGCAGCGCCGCCGCGAGCACCGGGAACGCCATCAGGACCAGGATCGAGGTGAACAGCACGTTCCAGGTGAAGATCGGCATCCGGAACATCGTCATCCCCGGGGCGCGCATCACGATGATCGTCGTCAGGAAGTTCACCGCGCCCAGGATCGTCCCGAACCCGGCGAGCGCCAGCCCCATGATCCATATGTCGGCGCCGATCCCCGGGGTGCGCTCGGCGCTGTTGAGCGGCGCGTAGGCGAACCACCCGAAGTCGGCGGCCCCGCCCGGGGTGAGCAGCGACCCCAGCACGATCAGCCCGCCGAACAGGAACAGCCAGTAGGCGAACATGTTCAGCCGGGGGAAGGCCACATCGGGAGCGCCGATCTGGAGCGGCACGATCTCGTTGGCGAACCCCGCGAACGTCGGGGTCGCGAACAGCAGCAGCATGATCGTGCCGTGCAGGGTGAACAGCTGGTTGAACTGCTCGTTCGACACCAGCTGGGTGCCCGGCCGGGCCAGCTCGGCGCGCATCACCATCGCCATCAGGCCCGCGATCAGGAAGAACACGAACGACGTGATCAGGTAGAGATGGCCGATCTTCTTGTGGTCGGTCGTGGTCAGCCAGTCGACCACCAGCCGCCCCCGGCGCGCCGCCCGGTCCTTCCCCGCCGCCTCGTCGCTCTCCGGGGCCCCGGAGCTCCGCGGCCCTTCGGCCGTCCGCGCGCTGCCGGTCACCATCGCCTGCCCCCTTTGTGGTCCGCACCGGGCCCGCGTGCGGGGATGTCCGGCCTGACCGGCCATGGCCCCGAGCCCGCTGCCGGACGGATGGTGTTCCGGGCTTCCCGGAGCTCACGTCATGATGCGCGGGAAGCGGCCCCCACCCCTTGAAGGCGTCCGGGTGTTGTGTGGGGAAATCGTGAAACTCCGGCACTCGTTCAGCTTTTCCGAAGAGCTGTGGAATGCCTCGTCCCGCTCCTCCTTGAAGGGGCCGGAGTGAATCCTTGCGAAGATATTCCGAGTGCTTTCCCGGAAGTCCGCTAATAGCGGCGGATGACCGGGGGAAGGAATGCGTATGGCGTATGACCGCCAACTACGAGAAGTCGGCCGCGCGGAATCGGGCGTCGTGATCCTGTGACCCAAGCGTGACCCCGCAGGGACGACCCGGCCCCTGCCGGAGTCGACGCGCGGTTAACGTGGCGGGCATGGCACCCAATCCGCAGACACCCGAAGAGCCCCAGGACGACCCGGCCGCCTACGCGGGTCTCGACGCCGAGTCCGCCGAGCGACTGGCCCGTGAACGCGGCTGGTCGAGCGTCCGGTCACTGCCCCCGGGCGCCCTGATCACCATGGAGTACCGCTTCGGGCGGCTGAACTTCGAGGTCGCCGACGGTGTGGTGCGCCGCAGCTGGAAGGGCTGAGGCCACCAGGACGCTCCAGGGCGCCGCGAAGGCCCCGGCAACCCCGTGGTGGGGTTTGCCGGGGCCTTCGCGGCGCGGGGCGGGCTGTGCGTACCGTGCCCCGCTGTCCCTGGGCCGTCCGTCAGGGGCGGGTGCCGCCGGGCGGACCGCCCGCCGGTACGGCCGCCGGTGGTGTGCCGTGCCCCGGGCGCTCCTGGTGGTGCGTTCCGCGCCGCCCGCCGACGGGTGTGCCCGGGGCGCGGTCCGGGCGCGGGGTGTGCCCGCCGGGCGCCGGCCGGGGCTGCGCCCGGCCGGTGTGCGGGGCGCCGACGGTCTCCGGCGTGGCGGGCTCCTGGGCCGGACCGGGAATGCGTACCGGCGGTGGGCCGTCCGCGGGGTCCGGTGTGGCGACGGGGGCCGTGGAAGCGGGGGCACCGGCTGCCGCGCGGCGGCGGCGCCAGGTGTCCCGGAGTCCGAAGAGCCAGCGCTCCGCCCGTGCCACCAGCGGCTCGAACCACGGCAGCGCGAGCAGGATCAGCAGCCCGGCCGCCCAGCCGAGCAGGACATCGCTGAGCCAGTGCGTACCGAGATAGACCGTGGTCAGACCCACCCCGAGCGAGACGACGGCCGACAGCGCCGACAGATACCGGCGGGCGCGCGGGGTCGCCGCCAGATACGCGAGGATTCCCCAGGTCACCACCGCGTTCGCGGTGTGCCCGGAGGGAAATATGTCCCCGCCGAGCCACATCTCGTTGGAGCCGATCACGGTCGCGTAGTGCGGACCGAGGCGGCCCATGCCCAGCTTGGCCGCGCCCACCGTCACATTCAGCAGCAGCAGGGACATCCCGAGCGTCAGCATCGGACGCAGGGTGCGCTGGCGCCACGACCGCCAGCCCAGCCACGCGGCGACCATCACGGCGGTCGGGCCGCGCTGGCCGAGGACCACGTAGTAGTCGAGGTAGGCGTGCAGCTCCGGCCACTGCTGGTACGGCCGGAAGAACATGACCTGCCAGTCGAGGCGCACGAGCCAGGACGTGGTGAGCACCGCGACGACGATCGCGGCGTAGAAGCCCAGGGTCGCCGAGAAGAGGACGACCCTGTGCCGGCTCATCCCCGGTACGGAGACATGAGCCGGTCGTTCCGGCTCACGGTCCAGCCGGGCGAACACCCGGTCCAGACGGGTGGGGTTTGGTTCGGTACGCACTCAATCGACGTTACAGGGGCGCGCACCCGGCGACGTCCAATCCCTCGCTTTGTGATGACCATGTGATGTGGCATTCCTCTCAGTTGCCACTGTCAATACGGCATCGGCCTTATTGCATGAGGGACTTCTCATCTATTTCCGCCGCACTATGACAAGCGGGCTTTATGGGCGGGACGAATTCTGTTCACCGGCCGCCGGCCAGGAATTCCCCGGCCGCTCACCGGCGATCTTGGACCGCCCGCTCCTCGTGTCCGCCGGCGCGGCACGGGGCGCACCGGCGGACACGAGTGGCGCACGCCACACGCGCCGACCCGGACGGGGGGAGGTCCGCCACCCGGGGCCCCGGGTGACTCGCGTACGCTGGCCGCTCACTCGCTCTGTGTGACCGGACCGGGAGCGTCCCCACTCCCGACGCCGCGGGAAGCCCCTCCCGCGGGTCCGCCGAGGGTGAGCGACCATCCGGGAGGTACCGCATGCCAGGGACGACCACGGCCGCCGCACGGGCAGCCGCGGACGCGCTCGGCGAGCGTCTCGGCAGGCTGCGCGACACGCTCCTCGCCCGGCCGGGCGACCCGAAGGACCCCGGCGCCAACCGCTGGCTCGTCCTGCTCGTCCTCTGTGTCAGCCTGCTGCTCGTCGCTGTCGACGCGACCGTCCTGCACGTCGCCGTCCCCGCCGTCACCGAGGACCTGCGGCCCAGCGGTGTCGAGCTGCTGTGGATCGTGGACGTGTACCCGCTGGTCTGCGCCTCGCTGCTGATCCTCTTCGGCACCCTCGGCGACCGGGTCGGCCGCCGCCGGGTGCTGCTCCTCGGCTACGCGCTGTTCGGGGTGGCCTCCGCGATCGCCGCCGTCGCGGACGACGCGGGCGTACTGATCGCGGCCCGCGCCCTGCTCGGTGTCGGCGGCGCGATGATCATGCCCGCCACGCTCTCGATCCTGCGGCAGATCTTCCCCGACCGACGCGAACGCGCCCTCGCCATCGGCGTCTGGAGCGCGGTCGCCGCCGTCGGCGCGGCGATGGGCCCGCTCGTCGGCGGCTTCCTGCTGGAGCACTTCTGGTGGGGCTCCGTCTTCCTGATCAACATCCCCCTGATGCTGATCAGCCTTCCGATCGGGCGGCTGCTGCTGCCCGAGTCCACCGGCGACCGCGACGGACCCTGGGACGTGGTCGGCGCGCTGATGGCCGCCGCCGGACTCTTCGCCCTGGTCCTCGGCGTCAAACAGCTGGGCGGCGAGGGCGCGGACGGCGGCCCGCTGACCCTCCTGCCGCTGATCGGCGGCGCGGCCCTGCTCGTCACCTTCGTACGGCGCCAGCGCCGCCGCACCTATCCGCTGGTCGATCTGCGGCTGTTCGCGCGGCCCGCGTTCAGCACCTCGGTCGGGTGCATCGTGCTCGCGATGCTCGCCCTCGTCGGCCTCGAACTCGTGGCCGCGCAGTACTTGCAGCTCGTCCTCGGGCTGTCCCCGCTGGAGACCGGGCTGCGGCTGCTGCCGCTCACCGTCGCCGCGATGACCGCGGGTCTCGCCGGAGCCCGGATGCTCCAGCGCTTCGGCCCCCGCACCATGGTCGCCCTCGGCTTCGTGCTCACCGCCACCGCCGTCCTGACCCTGACGTTCATGGGCCACCAGGACAATCGCGGTCTGCTGCTCTGCGGATTCCTGATGCTCGGCTTCGGCCTGGAGACCACCCTGTTCGGGGCGTACGAGTCGATGCTCGCCGAGGCGCCCGAGGAACAGGCGGGCGGCGCCGCCGCCATCGGGGAGACCTCCTACCAGCTCGGCGCGGGCATCGGCATCGCCCTGCTCGGCAGCGTCATGAACGCGACGTACGGACACGGCCTCAGCGTGCTGCCCGGGGTGCCCGGCGGCGCCCAGGAGGCGGCGCGCCACTCGCTGGGGGAGGCGTACGAGGTGTCCGAGCGGCTCGGCCCCGGCGCGGGGGAGACGCTGCGCACCGCCGCGCGCGACTCCTTCGTCGACGGGCTGCACATGACGCTCGCGGTGAGCGCCGCCCTGCTGGTGCTCGGCGCGCTGGCCGCGCTGCGGCTGCCGAGGGACATGGAGTGCCCGGCCCCCGCGGCGAAGCCCGTGACGTCCGGTCCGGGCGCGGAGCTGCCCTCGCCCCGCAGCGCGAGCGGCTCGCGCACCTCCGCCGACGCGACGGTGTGACGCTCCGGCCCGGTCGCCGTTGCCACCGGGAGGACCCCCGGCTAACGTCGGCCCCCGAGCCTGGTTACCGCTGCTAGTTTCCGTCGTCGGAGGTACACCCATGTCCGCGTCGCCCAAGCCGCCGCCCTTCGACCCCGCCGACCCGCTCGGCATCGACGACCTCCTGGAGCCCGAGGACCTCGCGATCCGGGACACCGTCCGGGCCTGGACCCGCGACCGGGTGCTGCCGCACATCGCCGAGTGGTACGAGAGCGGCGAGCTGCCCGTCGTCCGGGAACTGGCGCGGGAGCTCGGCGCGCTCGGCGCCCTCGGGATGTCCCTGGAGGGGTACGGCTGCGCGGGCGCGAGCGCGGTGCAGTACGGCCTCGCCTGTCTGGAGCTGGAGGCCGCCGACTCCGGCATCCGCTCCCTGGTCTCCGTGCAGGGCTCGCTCGCGATGTACGCGATCCACCGCTACGGCTCCGAGGAGCAGCGCCGGGAGTGGCTGCCCGGGATGGCCGCGGGGGAACTCATCGGCTGCTTCGGACTGACCGAGCCCGACCACGGCAGCGACCCGGGGTCGATGCGCACATACGCGCGCCGCGACGGTGACGACTGGGTGCTGAACGGCCGCAAGATGTGGATCACCAACGGGTCCGTGGCGCAGGTCGCCGTGGTCTGGGCGCAGACCGACGGGGGAGTGCGCGGCTTCGTCGTCCCCACCGGCGCCCCGGGGTTCAGCGCGCCCGAGATCAAGCACAAGTGGTCGCTGCGCGCCTCCGTCACCAGTGAGCTGGTGCTGGACGACGTACGGCTGCCCGCCGACGCGGTGCTGCCCGGGGTCACCGGGCTGCGCGGTCCGCTGGGCTGTCTGTCGCACGCGCGCTACGGGATCGTCTGGGGCTCGATGGGCGCGGCCCGGTCGAGTTTCGAGACGGCGCTGGCGTACGCCGGGTCACGGGAGCAGTTCGGCAGGCCCATCGGCGGCTTCCAGCTCACCCAGGCCAAGCTCGCCGACATGGCGGTCGAGCTGCACAAGGGCATTCTGCTGGCCCATCATCTGGGCCGCCGGATGGACGCGGGGACGCTGCGGGCCGAGCAGATCAGCTTCGGCAAGCTCAACAACGTGCGGGAGGCGATCGAGATCTGCCGTACCGCCCGGACGATCCTCGGCGCGAACGGCATCTCGCTGGAGTACCCGGTGATGCGGCACGCCACGAACCTGGAGTCGGTGCTCACCTACGAGGGCACCGTGGAGATGCATCAGCTCGTGCTGGGCAAGGCGCTCACCGGACTCGACGCCTTCCGGTAAGGCCCCCCGGCCCTTCCGTCGCCCGTCCGGGTGATCCCCGGTACGGGCGGTGACGCCCCGGCCGAACCGGCCGGTGAGCGGCCCTGCCTCAGCTCTGGTTGAAGAAACCGTCGCTGCGACGGCCCTGGGCCTCGCCGCTGACGATCTCGGTGTGCGAAGGGGTGAGCAGGAAGACCCGCGTGGCCACGCGCTCGATCGAGCCGCGCAGTCCGAAGGTCAGACCGGCCGCGAAGTCGACGACGCGCTTGGCGTCGCCGGGCTCCATGGCCGTGAGGTTCACGATGACCGGGACACCGTCCCGGAACAGTTCACCGATGGCGCGGGCGTCCCGGAAACTGTCCGGGGTGACCGTGCCGATGCGGCGGCCGGTCTCCTCGGCGGTGTCCGTGGCGACCTTCACCCGCGGGTCGGTCACCCAGGCGTTGCCGTGGCTCCCGGTCGCGTCGGTCGTGTCGTCCTCGTAGCTGTCGTAGTAACGCTCATCATCGTTGTCGTCGACGAGGCCAAGCCAGGCACTCGCCTTGCGCACCGATCCCATGGACGCCTCCTCTCACAGCGGTCTTGCGTGGTTCCGCCCCCCTATGGTCGACCATGATGCTGACAACGCGCCAAGGGGTTGGTCGCCGCGCTGGGTTTTCGTGACGGTACTGGTGCACAGCAAATCGGTAGAGGTCCCCTGATTCCAAGGGTCTTGCGGCACAACGCTGCTGACTGTGAGTGAAATATGATTTCTCGCGGCGTTTGGGTGATGCCCGGTGCGTCCGGGTGAACGGACCGGCCGGTAGCATGCGCCGATTCGGTTACGGCACGGGGGGAGCGTCGTCATGTTCGGCATTGTCAGGCCCTGCAAGCATCGCTTGGGGGAGCGGCTCGGAGCCGCGTGGATGGCTCATTTGTGCGGCCTGTGCCTCGCTCTGCGAAGGGATCACGGGCAGTTCGCCCGGCTTGTCACCAACTATGACGGTCTGCTGGTCTCGGTTCTGACGGAAGCTCAGGCCGAGCGGGCCGAGGAGGGCCGGCGCCGGGCCGGACCCTGTCCGCTGCGCGGGATGCGTGGTGCCTCAGTGGCCCGTGGGGAGGGTGCCAGGCTCGCCGCGGCGGTCTCCCTGGTGCTCGCCGCGGCCAAGATGCGGGACCACGTCCTGGACGGTGACGGACTGTTGGCTCGAAAGCCCATAGCGGTCGCCGCACGGCGTGTCGCGACCAACTGGGACAAAGCGGGTCAACGTACCGGTACGGCTGTGGGCTTCGACACCGCGCTCCTGCTCGACGCGGTCGACCGCCAGCCGGGCATCGAGGCACTCGCGGGCCCCGGCACCCCGCTGCTCACCGTCACCGAACCCACCGAGACCGCGACGGCCGCCGCCTTCGCGCACACCGCCGTCCTCGCCGGCAGACCCCACAACGCCGCGCCGCTCGCCGAGGCCGGACGCCTCTTCGGCCGGCTCGCCCATCTCCTGGACGCCGTCGAGGACCGGGACACCGACGCCGCCACGGGCGCGTGGAACCCGCTCACCGCCACCGGCACCGACCTCACCGAGGCCCGCCGCCTCGCCGACGACGCGCTGCACGGGATACGTCTGGCGCTGCGCGAGGCCGACTTCACCGACGGCGGACTCGCCCATGTGCTGCTCGCCCATGAACTGCGGAACTCGGTGGACCGCGCCTTCGGGTCGCGCTCCTGCGGGCACCCGGGCGCGGGTGACGAGGCCGCGCCGGGCACGCACGGGACCCTGTCCGGACCCGGCGCCGCCCACACGGCCAGCGCCGCCCACACGGCCGGCGCCGCCCACACGGCCGGCGCCGCCCACACGGCCGGTGCGCACACACCCGGCGGGCCGAACGGGCCTTACGCGCCGAACGGACCGTACGCCCCGAACGGGCCTTACGCGCCCGGCGGACCCGGTGGCCCCGGTCCGGGTGGTCCCTTCCCGCCCGGACCGCCGCGCCGGGACCGGCGGGGGATGCTCGCGGGCTGTCTGGTCTGGGCCGGACTCGCCTGCACGTGTCAGCTCTGCTGTGGCGAGTACGAGGACCCCTGGTCGCGTGAGCGCCGTCCGTCACCGTGCGGGAACTGCGATTGCGGGGTGTGCGGCGAATGCTGCAACTGCTGTAGCTGCTGCGGCGGGGACGGCGAGGGCGGCTGCTGCGACTGCGGGTGCGACTGCTGATCCTTCCGTCGCCCGGTTCGCCTCCTGCCCGGCCGGATACGGTCCCGTCCCTGGGCGGGCGGGAGTGCGGGACCCGTCCCTGGGCGGGCGTGGGTGCGGGACCCGCACCCGGGTGGGAGGGGTACGGCACCCGCACCGGAACGGCAGGGGTGCCGGTCCCGTACCCCGGGTCGCCCGTACCTCGGGTCGCCGGGTCGCCGGGGTGCCGGTCCCGTACCCAGGGCCGCCGGGGTGCTGGGGTGCCGGGGGTGTCGGGTGGTCCTGGGTACGGGACCGGCGGCCGGGGTGTGCTCAGCCCTTGGACTCCGGCGGGGAGATCTCCGAGGTCTTGATGGCGGAGCCCTTCGTGCCCCACTTCGCCAGGATCTTGTCGTACGTCCCGTCCTCGATGAGCTTGTTGACCGCGGCCTGGAAGGCGGGGGCCAGCGGGGTGTTCTTCTTGAAGGCGAAGCCCACGTCCAGCCGGTGGAACTCGCTCAGGAACTTCAGCCCCTTCTGATGGGACACCGCGTACCGCAGACCGTTGATGGTGCTCATCACCACATCGGCGCGGCCCTGCTGGAGCGCGGACCAGATCGCGCTCTGATCGCTGTACGTCTGGACGCTGTACGCCTTCTGCCCGTCGCACACCTTCTTGTTGTCCTGGAGCGTCGCCTCGAACGTCGTGCCCGCGCTCGTCGCGACCTTCAGCCCGCAGAGCTGCTTGAGATCCTTGATCTCGGGCAGATCGCTGTCCTCGCGCGCGGCGAAGCCCTGGCCGTCGTTGATGTACGTCACGAAGTCGATCGTCCTGCGGCGCTCCTCCGTCACCCCGAAGTTGCCGGTGCCCAGGTCGTACTTGCCGCTGCCGAGCGCGGGCAGGATCGCCTCGAAGCTCGCCACCTCGCGCTTCAGCTCGATGCCCAGCACCTTCGCCACCGCGTCCGCGAAGTCCACGTCCTGACCGACGAGCGTCTTCCCGTCGTCCAGGTACGCCGAGCCGGGCGGGTTGCCGCCGACGCTGGTCGCGAGGGTCAGTTCACCGCTCCCGCGGACCTCCGCCGGCAGCAGCGCCGCGGCGGCCGGGTCCTTGGCGAGCGAGGACACCACATCGGTCGTCGGGAGGTCCGCGTTCTTCGCGGCGCCCGTCCGGGTACCCGGGTCCGATCCGCCCGACCCGTCCGAACCGCACGAGGTGAGCGTCAGCGCGGTGGCCGTGATCAGGGCGAAGGTGGCGAAACTGCGATGGCGGGACAGCGTGGACGTACTCATGGTGTGGCGTTCTCCAAGTACCGACAGATGAGACGGACGACCGGAAGGTGAGAGGCCCGGCGGGAAGGCGGTGCGCGCGGCCCGGCCCAGGCGCGGCCGGCCGGCCCGTCCGGGGTCGCCGGTCGGGCCGCGCGGGGCGCGGCGGAGCTGTCGGGAAGCGGTCGGGAAGCGGCCGGCCGCGGGTCCCGCCGGAGCGGGTCACCCGCCGGCGGTCACCGAGGGCACTGCGGGAAGGGCACTGCTGAGGGGAGGGGCCGAGCTGGCGAACGTGTGTGAAGGCACTGCGGGCACTGCGAAAAGGGAAAGGGCGCCGGAACGGCGGGAACAGCGGGAACGGCGGGGCGGACCGTGCGCGGGACGCGGAAGGTGGCCCGGTGCCTCGGAGAACGCGTGACGGCCGTCGCGCGGAGAGAGAACCGCGGGGCCGGGCAGCGTGGCGTCAGCTCAACAAGACGCCGACCACACTCGACCGAAGTCGATGTGGGAGCGTGTGACCAGCCACTGCTGCGGATGCATGGTCACAAGTGGAACAGGCATCCGGGTCGCCGTCAACCGACTTGAGACGTACGGCTCAGAGTGTGGACACCCTTGACAGCGTGGCGGACAACACCCTTAGTCTCAAGGCGTATTGGGACACCCGCCGCTGCTGAGGGGCTCGGTCGGTGTCCATGTGTGAAGGCCAGTCCGTGCCGACTTCCCGTGCCCGCGGAGCCTTCGCATGTCCTTGCCCACGCTCACCAAGAGCTCCCCCGCCCGACCACGTGATCCGTCCGGCGGCCCGCCTCTCACCCTGTCGATCGTGCGCCGGCCCAAGGCCGGTCAGTGGATCGCCGCCGTCGTCCTGCTCGCCCTGCTCGCGGCCGCCGTCCGGTCCGTGGTCCGCAACGACGCCTTCCAATGGGGCGTCGTCGGTGAGTACTTCACCTCCGCGTCCGTACTGCGCGGCCTCGGTCTCACCCTGTGGCTGACCGCCCTCGTGATGGTCCTCGGCTTCGCCCTCGGCACCCTGCTCGCCGTGATGCGCCTGTCCGACAACCCGGTACTGCGCGCCGTGAGCTGGGGATACGTCTGGCTGTTCCGGTCCATGCCGATCCTCGTCCAGCTGCTCTTCTGGTTCAACATCGGCGCCCTGTACCCGCAGATCCTCGGGGTCAGCACCGTCAATCTGCTCGACCCCATCACCGTCGCCATCATCGGACTGACCCTGCACGAGGCCGCGTACGCCGCCGAGGTCGTCCGCGGCGGCATCCTCTCCGTGGACCGCGGACAGATCGAGGCCGCGCAGGCGCTGGGGCTCGGCCGGGGGCGGCGCTGGCGGCGGATCGTGCTGCCGCAGGCCATGCGGGCGATCGTGCCACCGGCCGGGAACATGCTGATCGGCACCCTCAAGGGCACGTCCATCGTCTCCGTGATCGCGGTCGCCGATCTCCTCTACTCGGTGCAGCTCGTCTATCACCGCACCTACCAGGTGATCCCTCTGCTGCTCGTCGCCACCGTCTGGTACGTGGTCGTCACCTCCGTGCTCAGCGTCGGCCAGTACTACGTCGAACGGCACTACGCCCGGGGAACGGAGACCCGCCGATGAGACCCACCCTGGTCATCGTGGGCGCCGGCCCCCGGACCACCGGCCTGCTGGAACGCATCGCCGCCAACGCGCCCGGACTGCTGTCCGGCGACGGCGCCGACGCGCTGGACATCCATCTCGTGGACCCCTATCCGCCGGGCAGCGGCCGGATATGGCGCCAGGACCAGTCCCCGCTGCTGTGGATGAACTCCATGGCCGAGGACGTCACCATGTTCACCGACGAGACCGTCCCCCTGGACGGGCCCGTCCGCCCCGGACCCACCCTCCACCAATGGGCGGGACTCGACGGCGCCGCCTTCCCCGGCCGCCGGCTCGGCGGTTCCTATCTGCGCTGGGTGTACGAGCGGGCCGTGGCCGCACTGCCCCCCGGGATCACCGTCCACCACCACGCGCGCCGCGCGACCCGCCTCCAGGGGGACCGCGACGGCAGCCAGCGGGTCTGGATCGAAGGACGCGCCGAACCGCTCACCGCCGACCTGGTGATCCTCGCCCTCGGCCATGTCGAGGCCGAACTCGACGCCGAACAGCGCGGGTTGCGCGCCTACGCGGACCACCATGGCCTGCTCCATCTGCCGCCCGACTACACCGCCGACATCGATCTGTCCGCACTCGCGCCCGGCGAACCGGTACTGGTGCGGGGCTTCGGTCTCGCCTTCGTCGACCTGATGGTCCTGCTCACCGAGGGCCGCGGCGGACGGTACGAGGAGGGCCCCGGCGGCGAGCTGACGTACCGGCCCACCGGACGGGAACCCGTACTGCACGTCGGTTCCCGGCGCGGGGTGCCGTACCACTCGAAGATCGGGTACTCCTGGTCGGGGGAGCGCCCGCCGCTGCCCCGGTTCTTCGGCCCCGCCGAGGTGGACGGGCTGCTGGCCCGGCCCGGTGGCGCCGACTTCGTCCGCGATGTGTGGCCGCTGATCGACAAGGAACTGGGCTTCGCCCACTACCACCGGCTGTTCGCCACGCACCCCGAACGGACCCGGGTCTCCTGGACCGACTTCGAGGAGAAGTACGCCGCCGCCGGGCCGCTGAGCGACGAACTGCGCGCCCTGGTGGCGTCCTCGGTGCCCGACCCCGCCGACCGGCTCGACCTCGCCGCCCTCGACCGGCCCCTCGACGGGGTGCGCTACCCCGACGGCGACGCGCTCCAGGACGGGGTACGCGCCTACATCACCGCCGACCTCGCCCGCCGGCACGACCCCGCGCACAGCCCCGACCTGGCGGTCTTCCTCGGACTGCTGTCGGTGTACGGGCAGCTCATCCGGCTCGGCGACACCGGTCCCTGGTGGCACGGCTTCTTCAGCTACCTCGCCTCCGGACCGCCCGGACCCCGGCTGCGGCAACTGCTCGCGCTCTCCCGGGCCGGGATCGTCCGGTTCCTCGGACCCGGTATGACCGTCACCGCCGAGGACGGGGTCTTCCGCGGCTCCGGCCCCTCGGTGCCCGGACGGTCCGTCACCGCCCGCGCGCTCATCGAGGCGCGGCTGCCGCACCCCACCCTCCAGGACACCAGCGACTCCCTGCTGCGCGGGCTGTACACGGAAGGCGTACGGGTCACCTCCGCCGGACTGCTCGCCGTGGACCCGGCGGACGGCCGGGTCCTGGACCGGGACGGCGTACCGCATCCACGGAGGTTCGCCCTCGGCCCGCACACCGACGCCCGGGGCTCCGGGGCGTTCACCCGCCCCTGCACGGGCGGCCCCTCCTTCCGGCAGAACGACACCACCGCGCGCACCGTGCTCGCCTTCCTGCGTGACGTGTCCTGTCGCGCCGCCGCCTGACGGCCCCGGCCCGTCCGGCCCTACGCGAACCCTCCCGCGCGCGTGCGCGAACCCACAGGCCCCGAGGAAACCTCATGTCCCTGACCAGCGATCCACCTCTCGACACCACGACACCACGACCCGTCCCGGCCGACGACGGCTTCGCCTCGCTCAAGGTCGTTCCCGTCCGGCACCCCTGGCGCTGGGCCGCGGTCGTCGCCACCGCCGTGCTCCTGGCCCAGTTCGTCCACGGGCTGGTCACCAACGCGGGCTGGGAATGGGAGGTGTTCGCGGAGTTCTTCACCGCGGACGTGGTCCTCAGGGCGGTGTGGGTCACCCTTCAGCTCACCTTCTACGGCACCGCCCTCGGCTTCGCGCTGGGGATCGTGCTGGCCTTCATGCGGCTGTCGGCCAGCCCGTTCCTGAAGGCCGTCGCCTTCGGCTACATCTGGGCGTTCCGCTCGATCCCGCTGATCGTCCAGCTGCTCTTCTGGTTCAACCTGGCCTATCTGTACAAGGAGTTGCAGTTCGGTATCCCGTTCGGGCCCGGCTTCTTCACCTTCGACACGATGGGCCTGGTCGGCGCGATGAGCGCGGCGGTCCTCGGACTCGCGCTGCACCAGGCCGCGTACGCCGCCGAGATCGTCCGCGGCGGGGTGCTCGCCGTGGACACCGGGCAGCTGGAGGCGGCCGCCGCGCTCGGTATCCCACGGCTGCGGCAGATCCGCCGGATCGTGCTGCCGCAGGCGATGCGGTCGATCCTGCCCAACGCCGCCAACGAGGTCATCTCCCTCTTCAAGGGCACCTCGATCGTCTCCGTCATGGCGATCGGCGAGCTGTTCTACCAGGTCCAGGTCATCTACGGCCGCAACGGGCGCGTGGTCCCGCTGCTGATGGTCGCCACGGTCTGGTACATCCTCCTGACCACCGCGCTGTCCGTCCTCCAGTACTACGTCGAACGACACTTCTCGAAGGGGGCCACGCGATGAGCGCGCCCGTACCCGCTTCCGCGGTCACGAAGACCGCAGGCACGGTCGGTCCGGCCGGCACGGTCACGAGCACCACAGGGGAACCCGACGGGGGTACCGCCGGGGAGGCCGGCGGCAAGGCGGCCGGCGACAACGCGGCTGTCGGCAAGGCGGCTGTCGGTGAGGCGGTCGTGGCGGACGGCCCCGGCGACCAGGTGGCCGTCGAGGAGGAGTCCGGGGCGCCGGTCATGGTCGAGATCCGGGGTGTCCACAAGAGCTTCGGGACGCTGGAGGTGCTCAGGGGCATCGATCTGAACGTCCCCGTGGGCGAGGTCACCGTGATCCTCGGCCCCTCCGGCTCCGGCAAGTCGACCCTGCTGCGGACCATCAACCATCTGGAGAAGGCCGACAGCGGCTGGATCAGCGTCGACGGCTCCCTCATCGGCTACCGCCGCTCCGGCGACAAGCTGTACGAGCTCCGCGAGCGCGAGGTACTGAGGCAGCGCACCCGGATCGGGTTCGTCTTCCAGAACTTCAACCTCTTCCCGCATCTCACCGTGCTGGAGAACATCGTGGAGGCTCCCGTCTCCGCGCTGAAACGGCCCCGCAAGGACGCCGTCGCGGCGGCCCGGCGGCTGCTGTCCCGGGTGGGGCTCGACGACAAGGCCGACGCCTATCCCAAGCAGCTCTCCGGCGGTCAGCAGCAGCGGGTCGCGATCGCCCGCGCGCTCGCCCTCGAACCGAGGCTGCTGCTCTTCGACGAGCCGACCTCCGCGCTCGACCCCGAACTCGTGGGCGAGGTGCTCGACGTCATCAAGGACCTCGCCCACCAGGGCACCACGATGATCGTCGTCACCCATGAGATCGGCTTCGCCCGCGAGGTCGCCGACACCGTCGTGTTCATGGACGAGGGCCGGGTGGTCGAACAGGGGCCGCCCGCGGCCGTCCTCGACGCGCCCCGGCACGAGCGCACCAAGGCGTTCCTGTCCAAGGTCCTGTGACCTGCCCGTAGCTGTCCGGTCCGTATCCGTACCGTCCGCTGATCGTTTTCGCAGCTCCCTTCTCCCTTCTCCCTTCTCCCTTCTCAGGTCCTTTCGCTGTTCCCGCCGCTGTTCCGTTCGCGCGGCGGCTGCCCGGTCCGTCCGGGTCCGCCGCGCGTGGAACCGCCTCATCCCACCCTCATCGGTCACCAGTTCAGGAGTACGACTGTGTCTTCCCGTTCCCCTCGTGGTCCCCGGTCCGTCAGACGGCCCCGCCGCGCTCTCGTCCTGTCCGCCGCCGCGCTGGTGGCCGCACCGCTGCTGGCCGCCTGCGGAGGTGACAGCGACGCCGCGTCGTCCGCGACGGGGCAGGCCAAGGGCGACAAGGCCGGCGGGATCAACATCGGCCCCGACCAGAACCGGGTCAGAGGCACCAAGGACGAGAAGATCGCGGCCCTGCTGCCCGACGGCATCCGCGAGAGCGGTCTCCTGCGGACCGGGCTGGGCGCCGACTCCTCCCCGCCGCTCGGCTTCTTCGCGACCGACGACAAGACCCGGATCGGCTCCGAGATCGACATAGCGACCCTGGTCGCCGACACCCTCGGACTGAAGGTCAAGCCCCAGACGGTGTCCTGGGAGAACCTCTTCGTCGGCCTCGACAGCGGCAAGTTCGACGCCGTCTTCTCCAATGTCACGGTCACCGAGGAGCGCAAGGAGAAGTACGACTTCGCGACCTACCGGCTCGACAACATCGCGTTCGAGGCGAAGAAGGACGCCGACTGGAAGATCACCGGCCCGAAGGACGTCGCGGGCCGGACCATCTCGGTGTCCTCCGGCACCAACCAGGAACGCATCCTGATCGACTGGAGCGAGCAGAACGAGAAGGCGGGCCGCAAGCCCGTCGACATCAAGTACTTCCAGAAGGACACCGACTACTACCTCGCCCTCCAGTCGGGACGGATCGACGGCCACCTCGGCCCCTACCCCACGGTCGCCTACCACGTCGCGACCTCCGGACAGACCAAGGTCGTCGGTTCGCTGTCCGGCGCGGGTGACGCCCTCCAGGGCAAGATCGCCGCCACCACGAAGAAGGACAGCGGGCTGGTCGACGCCTATGCCGCCGCCCTCGACCACGTCATCGCCGACGGCTCGTACGCCAAGGTCCTCAAGCGCTGGGGACTGTCCGGTGAGGCCGTGAAGAAGTCCGAGGTCAACCCGGAGGGACTGCCCCGGACCTGACCCGGTGCCATGCGGGGCCCGTCGGCCTACCCCCGACCGGTCCGGCGGCCCGTCCGCCTGCCCGGTCCGCCGCCGGGCCCCGCGTGGGACCCCCACCCCCACCCGAGAGGTACACCGACATGACCGCTTCCACCGGCCGGGGGCTGCTGCACCTGGCCGCCGCCCTCGATCTGCCAGGCGCCTACGACCCCCAGCCCTACACCGAACTCGTCCGGCTCGCCGAACGGGGCGCCCTGGACTTCGTGACCCTCGGCGACTCCTTCGGCCGCCCCGGCCCCGACGCGCTCGCCGTGCTCGCCCGGCTCGCCCCGGTCACCGGGCGCGTCGGACTGGTGCCGACCGTGACGACCACCCACACCGAGCCCTTCCACCTCCAGGCCGCCGTGGCCACCCTCGACTGGGTGAGCCGGGGCCGGGCCGGCTGGCAGGCCGAGGTCTCGCAGGGGGAGCACGAGGCCCGGCTGTTCGGCCGCCGCGACGCCGCGCCCCCCGAGGCGCTGTGGCGGGAGGCGGCGGACGTGGCCGAGGCGGCCACCCGGCTGTGGGACAGCTGGGAGGACGACGCCGAGATCCGCGACACATCGACAGGGCGCTTCATCGACCGCGACAAGCTGCACTATGTCGACTTCCAGGGCGCCACCTTCTCCGTGAAGGGCCCCTCGATCGTGCCCCGGTCCCCCCAGGGCCACCCCGTCATCGTCGTCGACGCCACCGACCCGCACGCCCGTGACACCGCCGCCCGGTACGCCGATGTGGCGCTGGTCCGCGCGGTGGGCCCCGCGCAGAGCGCCGCGCTGCGCACCGGACTGCGTACGGCCGCCGCCGCCCACGGCCGTGACCCCGACACCCTGCGGGTCCTCGCCGCCCTCGCCGTCGACCTCGGCGAGGGCGAGTACGCGGCCGAACCGGGCCACGGCGGCGGAGGCCCCCGGCCCAGCCCGTACGGTCCGCTCTACCGGGGCGGGCCCGTCGACCTCGCCGAGCTGATCGCCGCCTGGCACTCCTCCGGCGCCGCCGACGGCTTCCACCTCACCCCCGTCGAACCGCGCCGTGACCTGGAGCGGCTCGTCAACGGAACCGTCCCGCTGCTCCAGCACCGCGGACTGTTCCGCACCTTCTATCCGGGCAGCACGCTCAGGGAGCACCTGGGACTCGCACGGCCCGCCAACCGCTACGCCCTCGTGGGGGACCCCTCATGACCAGCACCCACCGCGGCCCCGGCCGCGCCCGCAGGCGGATGCATCTCGCCGCCCACTTCCCCGGCGTCAACAACACCACCGTGTGGTCCGATCCGCGCTCGGGTTCGCAGATCGACTTCGCGTCCTTCGAGCATCTGGCCCGCACCGCCGAGGCGGGACTGTTCGACTTCTTCTTCCTCGCCGAAGGGCTCAGGCTCCGCGAGCACAACGGACGCGTCCACGACCTGGACGTGGTGGGCCGCCCCGAGTCGATCACCGTGCTCAACGCGCTCGCCGCCGTCACCGACCGGCTGGGGCTCGCGGCCACCGTCAACGCCACCTTCAACGAGCCCTTCGAACTGGCCCGCCGACTGGCCACCCTGGACCATCTCAGCGGTGGCCGCGCCGGATGGAACGTCGTCACCTCCTCGGACGCCTTCACCGGCGAGAACTTCCGGCGCGGCGGCTATCTCGACCGGGCCGACCGCTATACCCGGGCCGCCGAGTTCGTCGCCACCGCCCGGGAGCTCTGGGACTCCTGGCCGTCGTCCGACGAAGCGCCACGGCCCTTCGCCCACCAGGGACGGCAGTTCGACATCGCGGGCCGCTTCACCGTGCCGCGCTCCCCGCAGGGCCACCCGGTGGTGATCCAGGCCGGGGACTCCTCGGACGGCCGGGAGTTCGCCGCCTCCTCCGCCGATGTGATCTTCAGCAGGCACGGAACGCTGGAAGGGGGCCGCGCCTTCTACACCGACGTCAAGGACCGGCTGGCCCGCTACGGCCGGGAGCGCGACGAGCTGAAGATCATGCCGGGAGTCACCGTCGTCCTCGGGGACACCGCCGCCGAGGCCCAGGAACGCGCCGCCGAGATCCGGCACCAGCAGATCTCCCCGCAGAACGCCCTCCACACCCTGGAACAGGTGTGGGGCGTCGACCTCTCCGGCCACGACCCGGACGGCCCGCTCCCTGCGTTCGACCCCGATCCCGACTCCGCGCTGGTGCAGGGCCGGGTGCGGCTCGCCGACCCGGTCACCGCCGCCGCGAAATGGCGCGCGCTGTCCGAGGAGAAGGGGCTGTCGATCCGGCAGACCGTCATCGAGGCGACCGGACGGCAGTCGTTCATCGGGACGCCCGAGGCGGTGGCCGCCGAGCTCGTCGAGTTCGTGGACTCGGACGCGGCCGACGGATTCATCCTCGTCCCGCATCTCACCCCGGCCGGGCTGGACGGATTCGTCGACCGCGTGGTGCCGCTGCTCCAGGAACGGGGGGCGTTCCGCACGGAGTACTCGGGCCGCACCCTCCGGTCCCACCTGGGGCTGAAGGCGCCCGCCGGGGAACGGGCGACGGAACCGGTGTCGGAACGGGTGGGGGAGTCGGTGACGGAGCGGGTGGGGGAGTCGGTCTCCTGAGCAAGTGCCGGAAGCGGGATTCCTGAACGGGGCCCGGGTGCCGGGTGCTGGGGTGCGCGATGTGGGCCGGGTGCCGGAGACGGGTTTCCTGAGCGGGTGCCGGGTGCCGGGTGCCGGGTGCCGGGTGCCGGGGGTGCGCGAGGTGGGAGCTGCGGGCCGGGTGCCGGATGCTGCGGGGCGGACTGGGCCGGGGCCGGGGCCGGGGGAAAGCGGTCGGTCGCGGTGACGTGAAATGTGTCATGAGGACCACATAAGAGGACGGAGCGACGGATGAGTGACGAGGGACAGCAGGGGCCGGCCGAGGACGCCGTGCAGGAGTGGAAGACATGGCACGCACGGCGGACCGAATCCGTCGCCGCGCCCTACGGACCCCTGGCTTTGAGGGGTACGCACTGGCTCCAGGACCATCCGGAGGGCCTAGTTCCGGCCATCCCCGGTCGATGGAGCACCGCGTCGGACGGCACGGGAGTGGTTCTCGGCGCCACCGCCGACAACGGTCTGACCCTCGACGGGCGGCCGTTCACCGGTGAGGTCGTACTCACCGCCGACCCGGGCGGCCCCGACACCGCCCGGATCGCCCGGGGGGACCGCCGCTTCGTGGTCCTCGTACGTGAGGGGCTCTGGGCGGTACGGGACTTCGACCCCGCCTCGGACGCCCGCACCCGGTTCCGGGGGATCGACGCGACCCCGTACGCGGCGCGCTGGTCGGTTCCCGGGCGCTTCACCCCGTACAGCGGGGACCGGCGGACGGTTCGGGTCGAGAACGCCGACGGACGCAGCCGTGGCCTGGGGCTCGACGGTGAACTGGCCTTCTCCCTCGACGGGCGGGAGCACACGCTCCAGGCGGGCGTGGAGGCCGACGGCTCGCTGTGGGCCGTCTTCGCCGACACGACCAGCGGCAAGGCTCCGGAGGCGGGCGGCAGCCACCGATTCCGGTTCCTGCGCCCCGGGCCGCCCGACGCCGAGGGGCGTGTGACGGTGGACTTCAACCGCGCGCAGCTGCCGCCGTGCGCCTTCGCGGACCATTTCCTCTGCCCCTTCCCTCCCCCTGGCAACGCCCTCCCCGTGGCGGTCGCCGCAGGGGAACGGAACCTGCTGGGGCGGTAGTCCGTCTGTGGGGACAGTGGGCCCCGGTGGGCCCCGGACCGTGAAGAGCGTTCCGTGCGAAACGGGTGCGAAAGGTCCGGGGATGCCGCCGGGGTTTGTCGGCATGTCCATGGCGGACGGCTGAAAGGTGCCCTTGTCCGTGACTGTTGAGGCTCGAAATACTCCCGGCAGCGCTTGTCAGGGACACGGCGTGTTCGGATAGCGGACGTGCTCGCCCCTGACTGCGCCTCACGGGCCCAAACCCCACGCGGGCCCCAGACTTCCCTCGGGAGGAACGACAGTGAGGAACAAGCGCACCACCCCCCGCAGTACGACCACGAGACGCACCCGGCTCGTGGCGATGACCACCGGACTCGTGGCCGCGGCCGCGATGGCCCTGCCCTCGGCGGGCTCCGCCAGCGCGGACACCGCCCGCGCCTATGACGCCGTCGAGCTCGCCAAGGCGACCAACTCCGTACTCGAAGCCGATGTGGCGGGCACCGCCTGGCATGTCGACCCGGCCACCGGCCGTGTGGTCGTCACCGCCGACAGCACCGTCTCCGCGGCGGAGATAGCCGGGATCAAGCGCGCCGCCGGGGACTCCGCCGGTGCCATCACGGTCAAGAAGGTCAAGGGGACCTTCAAACCGCTCATCTCCGGCGGCGACGCCATCTACGCCAGTGGCTGGCGCTGTTCCCTGGGCTTCAACGCCCGCCGGGGGACCACCCAGTACTTCGTGACGGCCGGCCACTGCACCGAGGGCGCCGGTACCTGGTACTCCAACTCCGGACGTACCACGGTCCTCGGCACCAGCGCCGGGACCAGCTTCCCCGGCAACGACTACGGGCTGGTGCGCTACACCAACACCTCCGTCAGCAAGCCCAGCGCGGTCGGCGGCCAGACCATCACCCGCGCGGCCAACCCGACCGTCGGCACCGCGGTCCAGCGCCGCGGCTCCACCACCGGTCTGCACAGCGGCCGGGTCACCGCGCTCAACGCCACCGTGAACTACGGCGGCGGCGATGTCGTCTACGGCATGATCCAGACCACGGTCTGCGCCGAGGGCGGCGACTCCGGCGGCGCGCTCTTCGCCGGTACCACCGCGTACGGACTGACCTCCGGCGGCAGCGGCAACTGCTCCTCCGGCGGCACGACCTTCTTCCAGCCGGTCGTGGAGGCGCTCAACGCCTATGGCCTCACCATCGGCTGATCCCGGTGGCCGACGGGGTGACCCTCCAGCGATCGGCTGACACCCCGTAGCATCGCGAGCCTCCGCCGGGCCGTCCCGGCGGAGGCTCGTCGTGTGCCAGGTGTGCCGGTTGCGCCCGGTAGCGCCCGGTAGCGCAGGTGCGCCGGGACAGGTCCGGGGACGGCGGGCGGAGGCGGGGCGGGCTGCCGACGGGCCGGTCGGTACGGTCATGCGCCGCATCCCGGGTCCCCGGACCGCTCTCCAGGGCGGTGCCTCGGGCGCCGGGCAGACTCATTACCCTGACGCCATGACACCGGTCGCCGCCAGAGACATCCCCCGGGGCGACGAGCTGCTGCTGCTCATGCGCTGCACGGGCTACCGCTTCAACCGCAACGGTGTGGCGACCGGGGCCACCGCCCCACCGCACGAGGACGACCTGGCCGAGGCCCACCGGCTCGGCAGGCCGATCGGGGTCAAGGAGGAATGGGCGGCCGGCGAGATCGTCGCCCGCTCGGTCGCAGCGGCCCGCGCCCTGGACCCCGATGCCGTGCTCTCGGCCTTCGTCGCCGGTGTCGGCGGCAGCGCGCCGCGCGGCAGGCAGATCCTCATCTCCTACGCGTGGGCGCGGCATCTCGCCGAAGCGCCTCAAGGGCCTCACGGTGTGCCCGATTGCGGGCTGAGCGAGGTCGAGCGCCTCGATGTGACCGAGGAACTCGTCCGTATCGCCTGCGGATGGGCCTGGAACGAGATCCCCGCGCGCTGTCTGCCCGATCTGGAGGCGGCGGCGTCCCATGGACTGCCTGAGGCGACCGGCGCGGACCTCGACGCGCTGCGCGCGCTCCTGGACCTGGTGGCCGCGCAGCCGCAGGGCACCACGCCCGGCCAACTGGAACGGACCGTCGCCAGGGCCGGTCTGCTGGCACGCACCGACAAGTACCAGCGCTACGGCATCCTCATCGGGCTCGCCGAACTCGGTGTGCTGCCGAACCCCCTGCTCGCACCCTCCTTCGACCGGTTCGTCCCCCGGGCCGAGGTCCATGAGGCCCACCGGGGGATGCGGGGCGCGCCCCGCTCGGACATCACCCTGCCGCTCGCGGCCTGGCGTGGCGGAGTCGACGCGGCCCGTGCGGCCCGGCTGACCGGCGCCTGCCGCTGACCGGCGCCTACGGCTGATCCGCGCCGGACCCCGCGCTTCCCGGGGCGGCCCCGGCGGAGCCGTTCTCACCGGAACCGCCCGCTGCGGGGGTCGCGCGGAGCTGCCGCTCCTTGTTTCCGGGACGGTTCGATGTGCCACTTCAGCCTCCTTGTCCACACGGTGAATTCCGGTCTCAGTAGGGCGAGAACAAGACAGGACTAGTCCTCACCCTCTGC
Organism: Streptomyces uncialis; assembly: GCF_001905345.1. Taxonomy (GTDB): domain Bacteria; phylum Actinomycetota; class Actinomycetes; order Streptomycetales; family Streptomycetaceae; genus Streptomyces; species Streptomyces uncialis. The sequence goes on along the minus strand of NZ_LFBV01000006.1, from coordinate 463,038 downwards.
CGAACCATTCGTCGCACGCGGTGTTTGCACAGGGAATCGCGACCGCGTGACCAGGGGCGCCCGATGCGCGAGGAGCGCGTATCGCCTCTCGTGCGCGCGTCCTGAAGGCGACCTTGTGTGCTACCGGGCGGTATCGGAATAGTGGGCTCCGCCAGTTGGCATGGACGCGGCTAGTTCTTGTTCGCCGGATTCCTGCCCTTATGCCCTTCGGTGCCGGAGGCCCCACGCACTCCGGGACCGACCCCCCACAGGAGGACGTGAGTTGACGCACCGACGTATACCCAAGCGGCGGGCCGCCCTCGCCGGCGCGGGTGTTCTCGCACTCGTGGCCGGAGCAGCTACTTTCCAGAGTGCGAACGCGAGTACGGAACGACCCCTCGACATCCCGAAGACACTCTCGGCCGTGACGGCCGGAAAGCTCTCCAAGGCCCTGTCCCAGGATCTCGGCGCCGACGCGGCGGGCTCGTACTACGACAGCGGGACCAGGCAACTCGTCGTCAATGTGGTCGACAAGGCGTCGGTCAGGACGGTCGAGGCCGCGCGGGCCAAGGCCAGACTCGTGGAGAACTCGCTCGCCGAACTGAGGAGCGCGCGCACCACACTCACCGACAGGGCGAGCATCCCCGGGACCTCCTGGGCCGTCGACCCGACCACCAACAAGGTCGTCGTCACCGCGGACCGCACGGTCCGCGGGGCTGAGCTGAACAAGCTGAACCGTGTCCTCGAAGGGCTCGGCGGCGCCGTCGAACTCCAGCGGAGCGCGGGGGAGTTCAAGCCCTTCGCCGCCGGTGGTGACACGATTACCTCCGGCGGAGGGCGGTGCTCGCTGGGCTTCAACGTCGTCCGCGACGGACAGCCCTTCTTCCTGACGGCCGGGCACTGCACCAACGGCACGACCACCTGGTCGGACAGCTCCGGACAGCGGATCGGGCAGACCGCCGAATCCAGCTTCCCGGGTGACGACTACGGGCTTGTGCGCTACGAGTCCGGTGTCGCGCATCCCAGTGAGGTCAACCTCTACAACGGCGCCACCCAGCCGATCGCCCGCGCGGGCGACGCGACCGTCGGTATGCGGGTGGTGCGCAGCGGCTCCACCACACAGGTGCACGAAGGGGCGGTCACCGGGCTGGACGCCACCGTGAACTACGGCAACGGAGATGTCGTCAACGGGCTCGTCCAGACCGATGTGTGCGCCGAGCCGGGGGACAGCGGAGGGTCGCTCTTCTCCGGTGACACCGCGATCGGGCTGACCTCCGGGGGCAGCGGCAACTGCTCCGCCGGGGGGACGACCTTCTTCCAGCCTGTGACCGAGGCGCTCCAGGTGCTCGGGGCGCAGATCGGCTGAACCAGGGGGCCTGGTGAAGCGGTGCGCGAGGCTGTCCGAGAGCCTGCGTGCGAGGTCCGCCACCGGGCCCCTTCCGGCTGCCCGCACGAGCATTCGTCCGGTCCGCCCGAGCATTCGCCCCGCCTGCCCGAGGGTCCGTCCGGCCCGCCCGCCGAGCATCTGTCCGGCCCGTCCGAGGGCCCGTCCGGCCCGCTCGGCCCCTCCGGTCCGCCCTGCCGTCCGACCCGGCCTTCGCCCAGCCGCCCCAGGCGCCCCCTGGACCCTCCGGCCACCGATGTCCGTGACCGCTCCCCGGCCGCTTCGCCCCGCCCTCGACCGACCCATGAGGTGCCCCCTCCCTCGTGACCCGGACGGCCCTTCCGCACCGCGTCACTTCTGGTACACCGCCCACCGCCCTCAGGTTCCCGACCCGGGCCGACCTGTTCCACCGGCACCCGCCCCACCGCCACCCGTACCCGTACCGCCCGTATCGCCCGTACCGCCCGTACCCGTACCGGCACCCCCACCCGTACCGCCGCCCCCACCCGCCCCCGAATCCGGGGTGCCCGCGCCCGTACCCCCACCCGAATCCGGGGAACCCGCCCCCGGCGTAGCCCCCGCCGCCCCCGGCTTCCGCCGCACCGCCGTCAGCATCGTCAGGCCCGAGCCCGCCACCGCCCACGCGGACAGTACGAGCAGGGGGCCGGTGACCGCGTTGCCGTGGAAGTAGGCGATCGAGCGGGCCACCCAGGTACCGGCGCCCGGTGGCAGGGCGGGGCCGATGGCCTTCCAGAACGGGGGCAGCATCGGCGACGGGAACGCGCCGCCCGCGCTGGGGTTGCCCGCGATCACCACGATCAGGATCGCGAGCCCGATACCCACGATGCCGGTGAGGCCCTGGAGGGCGAGGGTCGCGGCGCCGACCGCGAAGGTCACCAGCGCGCCCAGTCCCCACAGCGCGAACACACTGCCGGGCAGCGCCCCGAGGATCGGCCCGATGATCACCGCCCCGCCGATCCCCCCGGCGAGCGAGGCGAGGGCGAGGGCGCCCAGCCGGATCACCGCGCGCTGCGCGTTCGCGGGGCGCGCGCCCGCGCTGATCGCCAGGATCGACGCGCACAGATAGCCGCCGACGCACCAGCCGACGACCAGATAGAAGGACGACAGTCCTTCGAAGTCCTCCGGTGACGCGGGCGCCACGTCCTCCGTCCGGACCTCCCGGTCCTGCGGCGCCAGGGCCTCCGTGACCAGCTTGACCAGCGACGCGGACAGCGCGGCGCCACCGCCCGACGCCACCAGCAGGGTGTCCGTCCGCCCCGCCGGATCGACCACCAGGGCGCCGTCGATCTCCCGCTCCATGATCTGCGCGCGGGCCTGCCCGGCGTCCCGCACCGTACGGGTGTCCAGCGGATCGCCGGGCAGCGCGTCGAGCCGCGCCATGGTCCGCTCGGCCGCCCCGGCGGGCGCGGCCACCCCGAAGGCGACGTCCGTCGGCTTCGGGTGGTGCAGGGCCCCCACGTAGGAGGCGATGAAGAGCAGTTGCAGGGCGACCACCCCGATCACCAGCAGAGCCGCTCGCGGGGTCACCGCACTCTTCAGTTCGTCGACGAAGCGCATGCCCTCACCGTCCGGCCGGGCCGCCCCTCCCGCAGTCGGGGCACGGCCGAATGGCGCAGCCCCGTACCGCCGCGGCTCCCCCGTACCGCTGCGGAGCGGTCCCGTACGGGCCTCTCGCGGGCCTCGGCCCACCCCCTGATCGATATCGTACGTGCGTTCGAAAAGTGGTCTATGGTGGAAGACGGGGGTCGTTGCCGGAGCGGAAACGGAACAGGAACAGGAACTTTCAGGAGGTGCGTGTGCCAGGGTTCACGCATCTGCACACCGCCTCCGGCTTCTCCCAGCGTTACGGCGCCTCCCACCCGGAGCGGCTCGCCGAACGCGCCGCTGAGCGGGGCATGGACGCCCTCGCCCTCACCGACCGGGACACCCTGGCGGGCAGCGTCCGGTTCGCCAAGGCGTGCGAGAAGGCCGGGATACGTCCGCTGTTCGGCACGGAGCTCGCGGTAGCGGAACAGGAAGCGGAATCCCCGCGCCGGGCGACGGCCGGCCCCAGGTCCGCACCGCGCGGCGACCGCACGACACCGTCCGGCCGCACCGCGCCCGCCGGCGCCCGCGCCGCGTCACCCGGCGACCGCACCGCACCACCGAGCACCGCGTACCCCCCAGGCGCGCGGACCGCGCGGGCCACCCGCGACGCGTCCCCCCGCACCTCCCACGCCCCCCATACCTCCGACCCCGCCCGCCGGACCCCGGTCCACGGGGGTGCCTTCGTCGACGAGTCCGCGTCCCGTGTCACCTTCCTCGCCCGCGACGGCGCCACCGGCTGGGCGGAGCTGTGCCGGCTGGTCACCGCCGCGCACGCCACCGGGGGCGGCGGTCCGCTCCTCGACCGCGCCGCGCTCCCCGCCGACGGGGTGACCGTACTGCTCGGACCCGCCTCCGACGTGGGCCGCGCCCTCTCCGCCGGACGTCCCGACCGTGCCGCCCGGCTGCTCACGTCCTGGCGGGAGCTGTACGGCGACGCCCTCCGGCTGGAGGCCGTCTGGCACGGCCGCGAGGGCACCGGACCCGGCTCGCTGCGGCTGGCCGCCCGGACCGTCGGTCTCGCGGCCGAGCAGCGGGTGCGTCCGGTGCTCAGCAACGCCGTCCGGTACGCGGACCCGGGCATGGGCCCCCTCGCGGACGTCCTGGACGCGTCCCGCCGGCTGGTGCCCGTCGGCGCGCTGGGCGGGCCGGACAGCGGTGAGCGCTGGCTCAAGGACGAGGGCGCCATGCTGGCCGCCGCCGAGCGCGTCGTGGAGGCCGCGGGGTTCCGCCGCGACACCGCGTACCGGCTGCTGGAACAGACCCGGGCGACCGCCGCCGAGTGCCGGGTGGACCCCGGGGACGACCTCGGGATGCGGTCGGTTCACTTCCCCGAACCGGGGATCGTCGGCGCCGGACGCCGTACCGCGCAGCGGGTGCTCGCCTCCCGGGCCGCGGCGGGCATGGTCCTGCGCGGTTACGACCGGGGGCCGGGCGCGCGTGCCTACTGGGAGCGGGTGCACCACGAGCTGGACATCATCGCCCACCACGGTTTCGCCTCGTACTTCCTGACCGTCGCCCGGGTCGTCGACGATGTGCGCGCCCTGGGGATACGGGTCGCCGCGCGGGGTTCCGGCGCGGGCTCGCTCGTCAACCATCTGCTGGGCATCGCGCACGCCGACCCCGTCGAGCAGAACCTCCTGATGGAACGGTTCCTCTCCAAGCGGCGGTTCGTCCTCCCGGACATCGACATCGATGTGGAGTCCGCCCGCCGTCTCGACGTCTACCGCGCGATCATCGGCCGCTTCGGCACCGAACGGGTCGCCACCGTCGCGATGCCCGAGACGTACCGGGTCCGGCACGCCGTCCGTGACGTGGGCGCCGCGCTGTCCATGGACCCCGCCGACATCGACCGGATCGCGAAGTCCTTCCCGCACATCCGGGCCCGGGACGCCCGCGCCGCGTTGGACGAACTGCCGGAGCTGCGGGAACTCGCCCGGGAGCAGCGCGAGCGGTACGAGCGCCACGAACGGCCGGGGCCGACCGGCGGGCAGGCCGGTGGACAGAACGGTGGACAGAACGGCGGACCGGGGAAGTACGGCAGGTTCTGGGACCTGGTCGAGGGGCTGGACGCGCTGCCGCGCGGGATCGCCATGCACCCGTGCGGGGTGCTGCTCTCGGACGCCTCCCTGCTCGCCCGGACCCCGGTGGTGCCGACCAGCGGCGAGGGCTTCCCCATGTCCCAGTTCGACAAGGACGACGTGGAGGACATGGGGCTGCTCAAACTCGATGTGCTCGGGGTGCGGATGCAGTCGGCGATGGCGCACGCCGTCGGGGAGATCGAGCGGGCGAGCGGCGTCCAGGTCGATCTGGACGACCCCGGGCAGGTGCGGCCCGGTGACCCGGCGACCTATGAGCTGATCCGCAGCACCGAGACGCTCGGCTGCTTCCAGATCGAGTCGCCGGGCCAGCGCGATCTCGTGGGGCGGCTCCAGCCCGCGACCTTCCACGATCTCGTGGTCGACATCTCGCTGTTCCGGCCCGGCCCGGTCGCCGCCGACATGGTCCGGCCCTTCATCGAGGCCAGGCACGGCCGCGCGCCCGTCCGCTATCCGCACCCCGATCTGGAGGGGCCGCTGAAGGAGACCTACGGTGTCGTCGTCTTCCATGAGCAGATCATCGACATCGTGGACATCATGACCGGCTGCGGACGCGGCGAGGCCGACCGGGCGCGCCGGGGTCTGTCGGACCCGGAGTCGCAGGGCCGTATCCGCTTCTGGTTCGCGCAGCGCGCGGCGGAACGCGGCTACAGCACCGAGGTGATCACCCGCACCTGGGAGATCGTCGAGGCGTTCGGGTCGTACGGCTTCTGCAAGGCGCACGCGGTCTCCTTCGCCGTCCCGACCTATCAGTCGGCCTGGCTGAAGGCCCATCACCCGGCCGCCTTCTACGCCGGGCTGCTCACCCATGACCCCGGGATGTACCCGAAACGGCTGCTGCTCGCGGACGCCCGGCGGCGCGGGGTGCCCGTACTCCCGCTGGACGTCAACAGGTCGGCGGTCGCCCACCGTATCGAACTGGTGTCCGGTTCGGGTGGGGGTGCGGACCGCGACGGCGGGCCGGAGCGCTGGGGGCTGCGGCTCGCGCTCGGCGATGTGCACGGCATCAGCGGGGCCGAGGCCGCGCGGATCGCGGACGGACAGCCGTACGCCTCGCTCCTCGACTTCTGGGAACGCGCCCGGCCCGGCGCGCCACTGGCCCGGCGGCTCGCCCAGGTCGGCGCGCTCGACGCGTTCGGCGCCAACCGGCGGGACCTCCAGCTCCATCTCGCCGAGCTGCACCGGGGCGCCCGGGGCTCGTACGGGGCGCAGCTCCCGCTCGCGGGCGGGCGGCGGACGGCTCCGGCGGGACTGCCCGACCTGGACGACACGGAACGCCTCAGCGCCGAGCTGGGTGTGCTCTCCATGGACGCCTCCCGGCATCTGATGGACGATCACCGGGCCTTCCTGGACGAGCTGGGCGTGCGTTCCGCGCGTCGGCTGCGCACCGCGCGGCACGGTGAGACGGTGCTGGTCGCGGGCGCCAAGGTGGCCACCCAGACCCCGCCGATCCGCTCCGGCAAGCGGGTCGTCTTCACCACCCTGGACGACGGTACGGGCCTGGTGGACCTGGCCTTCTTCGACGACTCCCACGAGCGTTGCGCGCACACCGTCTTCCACTCCTGGCTGCTCCTGGTCCGGGGCACGGTCCAGCGCCGGGGCCCGCGCAGCCTCAGCGTGGTCGGCTCGGCCGCCTGGAACCTCGCGGAGCTGACGGAGGTACGGGACGCGGGCGGCCTCGACGCGGTGGCCCGCCGGCTGGCCGTGGACCCCGACGGCCGGGGCCCGGGACGGCCGGGCACCCCGGTCGCGACCGCCACGACCGCGACCGCCGTGTCCGGAACCGGTACCGAGGGCCCTGGCGCGGAGGGACCCGGTACGGAGGGTGCCGGGGACGGGACGGGCGACCGTCGTATACGGATGTCCACCGGGTACGAGATGCACGCCTGGGCCGATCTGCGCCCGGCGGGCGAGGACCCGTCGAAGGCACCGCGCGGCCCCGTCCGGAAGCTGTGGCACCAGAGCCAGGGGAGCGCGGGATGACCGGCACGAATGTCCTGTACATACGCTTCCGGCTCCCCGAGCCGGACACCACGGGCACGGGCACGAGGCCGGGCACGGGCATGGGGCCGGGTGCGGGCGCGGGTGGTCCGGGGACCGCGCTGCCGCCGCTGCTCGCGCTGCTCGGCACGGTCAGTCCCGTCGTCCAGGCGGTCCCGCCCGACGCCGCGTACGTGGACCTGCGGGGCGCCGAACGGTACTTCGGACGGGACGCCGCCGGGCTCGCCGCGCTGATCCGGGTCCGGGCGCTGGCCCTGTACGGGGTGGAGTGCGCGATCGGCGCCGGACCCGGCCCGATGCTCGCGCGGATGGCCGCCCGCGCCGCCGGTCCGGGGGCCACCCTCACGGTCCCCGGGGAACCGGACGCCGTACGCGGGTTCCTGGCCGGACGGCCGGTCGGCGAGCTGCCCGGCGCGGGCGCGGCGGCCGTCCGCACCCTGCGCTCCTACGGCCTGGACACCGTCGACCGGGTCGCCGCCGCCCCGCTGTCCACCCTGCAACGGCTCGTCGGCGCACGCGCCGGGCGCGAACTGCGCGAACGCGCCCGGGGGATTGACCGCACGCGGGTCGTCCCGGACGCCGTGGCCCGGTCGATCGCCGCCGACCGCTCCTTCGACCGCGACGAACTCGACCCCTTCCGGCACCGGCGGGCCCTGCTCTCCCTCGCCGGGGAGCTCGGTGCCCGGCTGCGCGCCGAGCAGCTGGTGTGCCGCTCGCTGACCCTCACCCTCCGGTACGCGCGGCGGCCGGACCGGGCGGGCCCGCTGGACCCGGTACGGAGGCCCGGGACCGCGCGCACCCGCACGCTCGCGGAACCGACCGCGCACTCCGCCGCGCTCACCGACGCCGTGTACCGGATGTACGGGGCGCTGGGCCTCCAGCGGGCCAGGGTCCGGGGGATGACACTGCGGGCCGAGGGGCTGATCCCGCGGGAGCGGGCGTCCCGTCAGCTCACCTTCGACCCGGTGGACGAGAAGGCCCGCCGGCTGGAGGAGGCCGCGGACCGGGCCCGGGCCCGGTTCGGCCCGCACGCGGTTCTGCCGGGCACCCTCGCCGCGTGACCCGCCACCGGGGGACGTACCCCCGGACCCCCGGACCCCCGTACCCCCGGACATACGAACGGAGGTGGCGCACGCCGCGTCCGGCGTGCGCCACCTCCGTGGTGCGGGGTCGTCGTCGTCATTCACCTTCCGGGGGCGGGCGGGTCGCCCCGCCGCCGCCCCGGAAGGTGGTTCCGGGTGGCCGCTCGTTTCAGCGGCCACCCGACCCGGTAGCCATCCCAACCCCGGAGGTGGCCACCCGGCGCCGCGGTCGTCCCTCAGCGACCGCTGCGACCGCCGCCCGTCGCCGCACGGCGGCGGGCGGAGGCGAAGAGACCCGCGGCACCCAGCGCCAGCACGGCCGCACCGCCGACGGCGATGTACGGGGTGGTGCTGGTGCCACCGGTCTCGGCCAGGTTCTCGGTGGTGCCGCCCTGCGCCCTGGCGCCGGCGTCCGCCTTGACGGCGGTGCCCTGGGCGCCGCCGTTCTCCACGGCCGTCACCGAGCCGGGACCGTCCGTCGCCGAGGCGTTCTGCGGACCGTCCTTGATCGTGGAGCTGAGGTCGCCGTGGCCGTCGTGCTCCACGGTGGAGTTGTCGCGCTCCTTCTCGATCAGCTTGTTGCTGGGCGCGGAGGCGACGGGCGCGGCGGCGCCGCCACCGGCGTTGCCGAACACGACGTCCGAGCAGGTGTAGAACGCCTCGGGGGAGTCGGACCGCTGGTAGACCGAGTAGACCAGGTGGCGGCCGGTCCGCTGCGGGACGGTGCCGTCGAAGATGAACGAGCCGTTCGCCAGCCGCGGGTTGGTCACCTTCGCAAACGGCTGCGACTCCAGGTCCGACCACTTCAGGGCCTTGGTCGGGTCGTAGCCCACCTTGGTGATGTACAGCTCGATGCTGCCCTTGTGGGGCGCGGTGACCCGGTACTGGAAGGTGTGCTGACCCGACTTGAGCTGCGAGGACGGCCAGTCGGTGCGGGGAGCGTCCAGGCCCGCGTACTTCGAGCGGTTGGCGCTGCACAGCTTGCCGTCGGGAATGATGTCCCGGTGGGCGCCCGCGGCGTTGGCGATGTTCACCTCGTTCCAGTCGTACAGCGGCTGGGTGCCGCTCGTGGCGACGAGGGCCTTGCAGGCGGCCGAGTCGGGGCTCTCGGGGCCCTCGGCGAAGCAGGCCGAGACCCGGCTGACCGGATCGCTCATGGACCCGTGCGCCGCCGCCGGCGAGGCGGTCAGGACGGTGAGGGCGAGCGGGGCGACACCCAGTGCGGCGATCGCGGCTACCGTGCGGCGAGCGGTCATGGACGGACTCCTCAGTCTTGCTCAGCGGGGGGACCCGGGAGTCGTACGGGCGGTGTACGGGGCTCCCGGGCGACTCGAAAACTAGCTCGTCCAGACGTTCGATCCAGCCTTCCCGGCGCCCCGGAGGTGATCTTTATGGCGCTCTTAAGGGAGCCATCGGACTCCCCTCAGCTCACGCCCCGATACGCCCGAATCCTCACACCCCGGCCCCGCCGGACCCGGCGCCCCGCCACCCCGGGACCCGGTGCCGCCGCGGCCCGCCAGGGCCCCCGTACCGGGCAGGCCCCGCCATCCCGGAGCCGTTCACGCAGGTCAGAGGGGTGACGGAAGCGCCCAGGCAGGGGCCCGGATCAGGAACGCGCCCGGCGGGGGCGCTCGATCCACTGGTAGCGGCGCTCGGGCCGGCCCGCTCCGCCGTACCGGAGGGACACCTCCACCCGGCCCGTCTCCGCGAAGTACTCCAGATACCGGCGGGCGCTGACCCGGGACAGCGAACCGGCCAGCGCGCACTCCGACGCGGACAGCCCGGCCGGATGCTCCCGCAACGTCCGCTCGACCAGATCCGCCGTGGGCGCGGCAAGACCCTTGGGCAGCTCGCGCGAGCCCGGTGGACGGCTCCCGAAGAGCTCGTCCACGTCCTGCTGGCGGGCCTGGTCGAGACCGTCGAGCCGGGCCCGGACCGCCGCCACATGCCGCAGCTGCTCCTGGAGGGTGCCCCGCTCGAACGGCTTGATCAGATAGTGCAGGGCCCCCGCGCGCAGCGCGGCGCGGACCGTCACGGCCTCCCGCGCGGCCGTGATGAACAGAACGTCCACCGGGACCCGCCCCGGATCGATCTCCTCGGCCGACCGGATACCCCGCAGCACACCGATACCGTCCATGTCCGGCAGATACACGTCCAGCAGCACGAGATCGGGCCGCAGCGACTCCACCGAGCGCAGCGCCTCTACCCCGTTGTGGGCCACTCCCACCACCGTGAATCCAGCCATTTCGGACACGTACCGGCTGTGCAACTTGGCGACCATGAAGTCGTCGTCCACTACCAGTACTTTCGTCACCGCCGCAGGCTAAGCGCGTGAACACAAGGACCACAACGTCCGTTGGTTGCGGAAGAGAGACAGGCTCTTAACGCCCAGGCAACATGTGGGCCACCTCACACATAAATATCGTGTGAGCTTCCCATTGGCTCCCCTTGACGAACAGGTGGTGGCACGCGTGCGCCTGCGCACTCCTCTCGCCCTGCTCGGGGCAGCGGTCCTGGTACTCACCGGGCCACCGCTGCTCACGACGGGTAGTGGCGCCGAGACCGGCACGCAGATACCCGGGCTGCGGTTCATGGTCCCCAACACTCCCGGCGGCGGTTACGACATCACGGCCCGTACGGCCGCCAAGAACGCCGAGGACGCCGGACTTACCCACGACATCGAGGTCTTCAACCTGCCCGGCGCGGGCGGCACCGTCGGCCTCGCCCGGCTCGTCAGCGAGCACGGCAACGGCAAGCTCGCCATGTCGATGGGGCTCGGCGTCGTCGGCGCCGTCCACTCCAACGACGCGCCGAAGACGCTCGCCGACACCACCCCGATCGCCCGGCTCACCGAAGAGCCCGACGTGGTGGTCGTCGCGAAGGACTCCCCGTACAAGGACATCAAGCAGCTCATCGACGCCTGGAAGGAGAACCCCGGGAAACTGCCCGTCGGCGGCGGCTCCTCCCCGGGCGGCCCCGACCACCTCGCGCCGATGCTGATGGCACGGGCCGGCGGCCTCACCCCGAAGGACGTCAACTACATCCCCTACGACGGCGGCGGCGAACTCCTCGCCTCCATCCTCGGCAACAAGGTCGCCTTCGGCGTCTCCGGCGTCGGCGAGTACCTCGACCAGATCAAGTCCGGTGAACTGCGGCTGCTCGCCGTCACCGGACCCGAGCGGGTCGACGGGCTCGACGCGCCCACCCTGCGCGAGGCCGGCTACGACATGGACTTCACCAACTGGCGCGGCATCGTCGCCCCGCCCGGACTCACCGACGCGGAACGCGACAAGCTGACGAACCTCGTCACCGAGCTCCACGACTCCAAGGAATGGAAGGAGTCGCTGAAGAAGAACGGCTGGCACGACGCCTTCCTCACCGGCGACAAGTTCGGTGAGTTCCTCGACGCCCAGGACAAGCGGGTCGTGTCCGTACTGAAGGAGCTGGGACTGTGACGACCACCGAACCGCCCGGCCGTCCGGACCCGGGCGCGGGAACCGACGCCGCCACCCGGGCGCCCGCCGGGCAGCAGCCGGGCCGCCGCTCCTGGCTGCGCGAGCACTCCGAACTCGGCGTCAGCCTGCTGCTGCTCGCCCTCGGCGCACTCGTCCTCACCGACGCCCTCACCATGGACGTCGACATCTCCCAGCGCGGGCCCATCGGCCCCAAGACCGTCCCGATCGCGGTCGGCATCGGGCTGCTGGTGATCGCCGTCCTGCTCGCCATCGACGTCCTGCGCGGCGGCCACGGCGAGGCCGAGGGCGGCGAGGACATCGACCTCAGCGAACCCGCCGACTGGCGCACCGTCCTGCTGCTCGCCGGGGTCTTCCTGGCCACCGCTGTCCTGATCGACCCCCTCGGGTTCCCCGTCGCGGGCGCCCTGCTCTTCTGGGGCGCGGCCTACGCCCTCGGCAGCCGGCACTTCCATCGTGATCCGCTCATCGCCGCTGGAATCTCGCTCGCCGCCTTCATCGTCTTCGACCGTCTGCTCGGCGTACCACTGCCCGGCGGACCCCTGATGGGAGTGCTGTGAGATGGATGCCTTCAACTCCCTGATGGACGGGTTCGGCACGGCCCTGTCCCCACTCAACCTGCTCTGGGCCGCCATCGGGGTCCTCCTCGGCACCGCCATCGGCGTCCTGCCCGGCATCGGCCCCGCCATGGCCGTCGCCCTGCTCCTGCCCGTCACCTACGGACTCGACCCCACCGGCGCGTTCATCATGTTCGCCGGTATCTACTACGGCGCCATGTTCGGCGGTTCCACCACCTCGATCCTGCTGAACACCCCGGGGGAGAGCGCGGCCGTCGTGGCCGCCATGGAGGGCAATCCCATGGCGAAGGCGGGGAGAGGCGCACAAGCCCTCGCCGCCGCCGCCATCGGCCACTTCGTGGGCGGCATGATCGGCACCCTGCTGCTCGTCGCCCTCGCCCCCACCGTCGCGGACCTCGCCGTCGACATCGGCGCACCCGACTACTTCGCGATCATGGTGCTGGCGTTCATCGCGGTCACCTCGGTCCTCGGCTCCTCCCGCATCCGCGGTCTCGCGTCCCTGCTGATCGGTCTCACCATCGGTCTCGTCGGCCTGGACCAGATGACCGGACAGCAGCGCCTCACCTTCGGCTCCCTGCAACTCGCGGACGGCGTCGACGTGGTGATCGTCGCGGTCGGTCTCTTCGCGATCGGCGAGGCCCTGTGGGTCGCCGCCCATCTGCGCCGGGGCAACCCCGAGCCCATCCCGGTCGGCCTTCCCTGGCTCGGCCGCGACGACGTCAAGCGCAGCTGGAAGCCCTGGCTCCGCGGTCCCGTCATCGGTTTCCCGTTCGGGGCGATCCCCGCGGGCGGCGCCGAGATCCCGACCTTCCTCTCGTACGTCACCGAGAAGCGGCTCTCCAAGGACAAGAAGCAGTGGGGCAAGGGCGCCATCGAGGGCGTCGCCGGACCGGAGTCCGCGGCCTCCGCGTCCGCCGCCGGAACCCTCGTCTCCATGCTCACCCTCGGCCTGCCCACCACCGCGGTCGCCGCCGTGATGCTCGCCGCCTTCCAGCAGTACGGCATCCAGCCCGGACCCATGCTCTTCGAGCGCGAGCCCGACCTGGTGTGGGGCCTCATCGCCTCCCTCTTCGTCGGCATGGTCCTGCTGCTCGCCCTGAACCTGCCGCTGGCGCCGCTGTGGGCCAAGCTGCTGCGCATCCCCCGGCCCTACCTCTACGCGGGAATCCTCTTCTTCGCCGCGGTGGGCGCCTACGCGGTCGGCGGCGAGTCCCTCGACCTGGTGATCCTGCTGATCATCGGCCTCATCGGATTCGGAATGCGCCGCTACGGCCTGCCGGTGCTCCCGGCGGTCATCGGTGTCATCCTCGGCCCGAACGCCGAGCAGCAGCTGCGCCGCGCCCTCCAGATCAGCGACGGCAGCGCCTCCGGCCTGGTCAACACGCCGTTCTCCGTGACGGTGTACGTCATCATCCTGCTGATCCTCTTCTGGCCGCTGGCCGCGAAGCTGATCCGCAAGCCGGCGGCGGCACCGGCTCCGGCCCGGGTGAAGACCTCGGTCGGCGCCCCGGACCCGGACGCCTCACGCGGCGACGCCACGCGGACCCCGTCCGACGACTCGTCGGACACCCCGTCGGAGCCGGACGACACCCCGCACGGCCCCGGGGACGGCCCCGAGAACGACCCGGACGGGAAGGGACCCGGCCCGCGGTCATGAACGGGAGACAGCTCCCCGCGCGCCAGGACATCCGCCACGAACGGCCCGTCCGAAACGCCCCATGACCGAAACGCCCCATGACACGAGGTGCCCGGCGGCACCTCGTGTCATGGGGCGCACGGCGTTTCCCGGCCCCTCGCGCTCACCCCTCGGGCCACCAGGTGCGCTGGATGTCCTTGCGGACCTCCGGACGCTCCCGGGGCAGTTCCTCGGTCTCCTCCCGCCGCACGCGGCGGGTGCTCGTCCTGCTCGGCGTCTTCTGCACGGTCACTCGGCGCATGACTGCCTCCTTGAGGACTACCTTTTCCCGCGATCACACGGAGCTAGACCCGTTGGGGGACAGTGACTCATCCACGTCCCGTTGTCAGTGGTGGATGTCACCCTCGTCGGTGTGAAGCACAACGACCCCGCGCCCCCTTCCGGCGCCGCCCCGCGACCGCCCGCCGACCCCTCCTACCACCGCCCGCGGCACTCCGAGATCGTCGACGTCCATCTGATCGTCCGCCGCGGTCCGGACGTCCTGCTGGCCCGCCGGGCGAACACCGGATACGGCGACGGACTGCTCCACGCACCCTCCGGCCATGTCGAGGCCGGGGAGGACGTCCGCGCCGCCATGATCCGCGAGGCCCGCGAGGAGACCGGTCTGCGGCTCGCCCCCGGGGACCTGAGAGTCGCCCTGGTCATGCAGCACCGCGGCCCCGGCGGCGTGCCCCGGACCGGCTGGTTCTTCGAGGCGGAGCACGGCGCCGGCGGCGAACCCGTCAACGCCGAGCCCGGCAAATGCTCCGAGCTGGGCTGGTTCCCCCTCGACGCCCTGCCCGCCGACCTCGTCGGCTACTGCCGCGCCGGGCTCGACGCCTACCGCGCGGGCGAACGCTTCGTGCTCCACTGGCACCACGACGACGACCCCATCGCGTACGACCCGGCCCGTGACCGCGCCGAGCATCTGCCGGCCACCGTCCCCCACGCCACGCCCTAACCGGCGGGCCACCAGGGGGCATGGACGGCCGCGGGGTCGTGCGGCGCGCGGGCGAGCCGCTCCAGCTCGTCCAGCGCGCGGACGGCATGGTCCGCCGCGACCGGATCGGTCCGGTCCAGCCCGCTCGCCGCGAACTCGTCCTCGTCCAGCCGCAGGACCGCCGACCGGTCGGCGGACACCCACAGATCCAGCTCCAGGTCCGTCACCACGATCTCCCCGGACGGCACGAGCGCGGGCCGCGTCACATCGCAGTACCAGCCCTTCAACCGCCCCTCCGACGTCCACACCTCCTTCACCGCGTACCAGCGGGTGCGCCAGTAGTGCTCCGTGAACACATCGCCCGGCTCGAAGCGGACGAACCCGAAGTCCCGTACGCCGTCCCCGGCCCACGGCGCCCGTACGCTCACCCGGTCCCCGTCGTCGTCCAGCACCACCGCGGGGTAACGGATCTTCGTACGGCCGCCCTTGACCAGCACCACGTCCACGGTGCGGACGGCCTCCTGCTCAGCCGAGTTCACGGACATACCGCACCTCCGTCGCGCCGATCGCGTACCCGAACCATGTGTTGACCGCGAGCATCGGGGCGTTGCCGGTGTCGTTGCCCGTGAACGCCTCCGTGATACCCGCTTCCCGGGCCCGGTGCAGGGAGTCGTTCTTCACGAGCTTGGCCAGCCCCTGGCCCCGGTGGGAGCGCGCGGTGCCCGTCATCGCCGTCGCGTACCGGGAACCCCCGTCGGTACGGGCCGCGGTGAACGCGACCGGCCGGCCGCCGGCGACGGCGACCGTCGTCAGCGACCGGTCCAGCAACGGGTGACGCCAGGTGTCTTCGAGCCACTGCTCGTAGTCGTCGAACTCCGCCGGGATGTCCCCCGGCTCGTCCAGGACGCACTCCGCGTCCAGCTCGAACATCGGACGCGGGTCGTCCGCGAAGTCGGCCGCCGTCCGCAGCTCCACCCCCTCCGGTACGGGGGCCAGGGGCGGCAGCGTGCCCTCCGCGAGGTCCAGCCGCAGGAAGTGCGCGGTGCGGCTCGGGCGGTAGTCCCTGCGCTCCGCGAACGCGCGGTTCTCCGGCTCGTCCAGGACCCAGGAGTACACCGTCCGCACCCCCCGCTCGGCCAGATGCGCCTCGGCCGTCCGCGCGAGAAGGGAGCCCGCGCCCCGGCGGCGGTGCTCCGGGTGGACGTAGACGTTCAGGAACCCCTGCCCGGGAAGCGGGCTGTCGTACGCGACGCCCGACTGCACGGTGCCGATGATCTCGCCGTCCAGCTCGGCGAGCAGCGGACGGTAGTGGGCGTCCGGGTGGATGTGGGACACGTCGAAGAGGACGGACTCGGCGGTGGCCAGCATGAACGGGACGGCCGCGCGGCGGACCCGGGCGAAACCCTCGGCGTCCGCCGGGGAGGTGGGGAGGAGCTCACGGATGACGACACTCATGCCCCGAACGCTAGGACCCCGCGCCCCGCCCCGCCTCCCAATTTCGCGGCCGTACCTGTGGCCGTGCGGGTGGGGCGGGGGTGGTCTGGTTCGATGGAGGGTCGGTTCCGCCTGCTCTCCTTCCGGGGGTCCCCATCCTGAACGCGTCATCGGCGGAAGCCCTGTCCGTCGTTCTGCTGCTGGCTGTGCTGGCCTGTGCCGTGATGCGGCCACGGGGCTGGCCGGAGGCCGTCGTGGCGGTGCCGGCCGCCGTCGTCGTGATCGCCACCGGGGCGATCTCCCTCGACCACGCCCGCGCGGAGGCGGAGCAGCTCGGACCGGTGATGGGATTCCTGGCCGCGGTGCTGGTGCTCGCCCGGCTGTGCGACGAGGAAGGGCTGTTCCACGCCTGCGGTGCGTGGATGGCCCGTACCTCGACGGGCCGCCCGCGCCGACTGCTGGCACAGGTGTTCGCCGCCGCGTCGCTGATCACCGCGGTACTCAGCCTGGACGCCACGGTGGTGCTGCTCACCCCGGTGGTGTTCGCCACCGCCGCGCGGCTGGGCGCCCGCTCCCGGCCGCATGTGTACGCCTGCGCCCATCTGGCGAACTCCGCGTCGCTGCTGCTGCCGGTCTCCAACCTGACCAATCTGCTGGCCTTCGCCGCCAGCGGACTCAGCTTCACCCGTTTCGCCGCGCTGATGACCCTCCCGTGGCTGGTGGCCATCGGTATCGAGTACGCGGTGTTCCGGCGTTTCTTCGCCGCCGACCTGGACGCCGGCGCGTCCGCGCCGCCCGCTGTCGCGGCGCCCCCGGTACCGGTCTTCGCGCTGGTGGTGGTCGCCTGCACGCTGGCCGGCTTCGTCATCACCTCCGCGTTCGGGATCGGACCGGCCTGGGCCGCCCTGGCCGGCGCGGTGGTCCTCGCGGTCCGCGCCCTGGCCCGGCGCCGCACCACCCCCGTCGCGCTGGTCCGGGCCGCGGACCTCCCCTTCCTGGCGTTCGTCCTGGCCCTCGGCATCGTGGTCCGCGCGGTGGTGGACAACGGCCTCGGCGAAGCGCTCGGTCATCTGGTGCCCGACGGCGGCACGCTGCCCGCCCTCCTCGCGATCGCCGCGCTGGCCGCCGTACTGGCGAACCTCATCAACAACCTGCCCGCGGTCCTGGTGCTGCTGCCGCTGAGCGCCCCGCTCGGCGCCGGTGCCGTGCTCGCGGTACTGATCGGCGTGAACATCGGGCCCAACCTCACCTACGCCGGTTCGCTGGCCACCTTGCTGTGGCGCCGGATCGCGCGCGAACACGACAGCGACCCGGACCTCAAGGAGTTCACCCGCCTAGGCCTCCTCACCGTCCCCGCCACCCTCGCGGGAGCGGTGACAGCACTATGGCTCTCCCTCCACGCCATCGGAACCTGACCCCAGCCCACACCCGAAGAACAACGCACCGGGGCAGCACCGAAGGCGCGCGGGGACCCGCGCAATGGACGAGGGCAGACCCGCACCCGAAGAACAACGGCTCGGGGCAGCACCGAAGGGGCGCGGGGAACTGCGCGAGCAACCATGGGCAATCCGCACCTGAACGGGAGCCGGAAGGGGCGCGACCGAAGGGGCGCGAGGAACCGCGCACCCACGAGCGACCCGCACAGGAACAAGTACGCCCAGGTGTGGAACCCCAGGGGCGCGGGGAACTGCGCACCCACGAGCGGCCCGCACGGGAACAGGTACGCCCAGGTGTGGAACCCCAGGGGCGCGGGGAACTGCGCGAGCAACCAGGGGCACCCCGCACCTGAACGGGAACCGCAGGAGGCGCGACCGAAGGGGCGCGAGGAACCGCGCACCCACGAGCGACCCGCACAGGAACAAGCACGCCCGGCACAGGAACCCCAGGGACCGGGGTACGACCCGCACAGGAAGGACGCACGCCCAGCGACGACAACCTCGGAAGCGCAAGCGAAGGCGACCCGTGGGGGACAATCACCCCGTGAACCCCCTGAAGGTCGTGATCGACCAGGACACCCCCACCGCCCCCTTCGAACAACTCCGCGCCCAGATCGCCGATCAGGCCCGCTCGGGTACCCTGCCGACCGGCTACCGGCTCCCCACCGTCCGCGCCCTCGCGGAGACCCTCGGCCTCGCCGCGAACACCGTCGCGAAGACCTACCGGGCCCTGGAGGCGGACGGGGTCATCGAGACCCGGGGCCGCAACGGCACCTTCGTCGCCGCGGCGGGCGACGCCGCCACCCGGGAGACGGCCGTCGCCGCGATGACCTACGCGGAACGCGCCCTGCGCCTGGGTGTCCCCGAGTCGCAGGCCCTCACCGCGGTCCGGGAGGCGCTCCGCGCGACATACGGCCGCTGAGCACGGCCGCCGACCGGCCTCGCGACCGACCCGGCCCCCGACCCCGTACGACCTGTTCCGGCGTCCGGCCCGGCGCCGCCCCGGCTACCGGTGGAGGTCGATGAGCTGCGCGAGGTGACGCCCGGCCAGCTCCAGCGGCACCCCGCTGCGCGAGACCTGCGCGGCGAGCTCCGCGCCCTCCAGCGTGCTGATCACGGTGTGTGCCAGTTCTCCGGCGACCTCCTCGGCGAACCCCGCGTCACGGAGCCGGACGGCGACCAGCTCACGCCAGCGCGCGAACGCCTCCGCCGCGGCCTCCTGGATGTCGGGCGCCCGGCTCGCCGTACCCAGCGCGGTCGAGGTGACCGGGCAGCCGTCCAGCCACCCGGACTCCCGCAGCCCGGCCGCGAGGCCCACCGCGCACGCGGTGACGCCCTTCGCCGGATCGGCCTCGCTGTCCAGCCAGACCCGCAGCGCGTCGCCGAACTCCGCGTCGCCGTGCCGGATCGCGGCGACGGCGAGTTCCTGCTTGCCGCCGGGGAAGAAGTGGTACACCGAGCCGAGCGTGGCCGACGCCTCCAGGGAGATCTGCTTGATCCCCGTGCCGTCGTAGCCCTGCCGCTGCATCAGCTGTGACGCGGCCCGCACGATCCGCTCGCGCGTCCCGACCGTCCCGCCGGAACTTTCGGGGGCTGTGCTCGTCGTCTTCACGACGCGATTCTATCGAATAGAACGTTCGCTACAGAGACTCTGCTACGGTCCTCTCTAGATAGAGCGCTCGTTCTAGAGCCCCAAGGCCCGTCCTGGGGCTTCCGGGGCGCTCCATGCAGTCGGCAGTCGTCCACGTATGCGTGAAGGGATCCGGACATATGGACAAGCAGGCGGTCACTCTTATCGGACTCGGCCCCATGGGGCAGGCGATGGGCGCGGCGTTCCTGGACCGGGGGCACGCCCTCACGGTCTGGAACCGCAGCCCCGGCAAGGCGGACGGCCTGGTGGCGCGGGGCGCGGTCCTCGCGGACAGCGTCGAAGCGGCGCTGCGGGCCAACGACCTGGTCGTGCTGAGCCTGACGGACTACGACGCGACGTACGGGGTCCTCGGTCCCGCGCAGGACGCGCTCGCGGGCCGGGTCGTCGTCAATCTCAGCTCGGACACCCCCGACCGGGCCCGCGAGGCGGCGGCCTGGATCGCGGAGCGCGGCGCCACGCATCTGACGGGCGGGGTCCGCGTACCGCCGTCCGGGATAGGGCAGCCGGGGACGTCGACCTTCTACAGCGGCCCCCGGGAGGTGTTCGAACGGCACAAGGAGACCCTGGAGACGCTGACCGGCGCGGACTACCTCGGTGAGGACCCGGGCCGGGCGGCCCTCTTCTACCAGCTCCAGATGACTGTCTTCTGGACCACGATGCTGAGCTGGCTCCAGGCGGTGGCCCTGGCCGGGGCCCATGGCGTCACGGCCGAGGAACTGGTCCCGTACGTCAAGGACACCGTGGACATCGGCCAGTTCCTGGACTTCTACTCCGCGCGCGTCGACCGGGGCGAGCACCCCGGTGACGTCGAACGGCTCACCATGGGCGTCGCCAGCATCGAGCACGTGGTGCACACGGCCCGCGACTCGGGCGTGGACAGCACGCTGCCGTCGGCGGTCCACGACATCTTCCGGCGCGGAGTGGCGGCGGGCCGCGGTGCCGACAGCTTCACGAGCCTGCTGGAGGTGCTGAGGAAGCCGGCCGCGTGACGGCGACGCGCTCCGCGAAGGCGGGCGGGGCGGACCACCGCGGTCCGGGGCGGTGGCGGCGGTGGTGGCGGGAGGTCAACGGCCGGGGCCCGGCCGGGTGCCAGGGGTGCCCGCCGGGCCGGGCCCCGGCACCTCGCCCCGCGCCCGGGGCGGCCCGCCCCGGGGCTCCTCCGGTTCGGGGTTCCTCCCGGTCCGGTCGCGGGAGCGGTCCATCTCCCGCCACTCCGGCCGCAGTCCGGTCAGCGTGGTCGTCAGGAAGTACGCCGTCCCGCCCGCGAGCAGCACCGGAGCCAGTCCGAACGCGGTGACGGCCGCCCCCGCGATCAGCCCGCCGAGCGGGATACCGGCCCAGGCCAGCGAGGCGACGAGCGCGCTCACCCGGCCCAGCAGCGGCCGGGGTACCCGCTCGTAGCGGATGGCGCCGAGGATCGGGTTGAGGAATCCGCTGCCGAAGCCGTCGACCAGGAAGACGGCCAGCACCACCCACATCGGGGCACCGGACGCGAGGACCACGAAGCGGGGCGCCCCGGCGCACAGGAAACCCACGAAGAAGACCGGCCTGCGCGGCATCCGGTGCGCGACGGCCGAGGCGATCAGTCCCGCGCAGATCGCCGCCACGCCGCCGGTCGCGGCCAGCAGTCCGATGGTCGCCGGACCGTTGCCCGACTCCTTGGCCCAGACCGGCAGCAGCACGGTGACGAAGCCGCTGGCCAGCAGATTGGTGACGGCGATCATGCCGGACAGGGTGAGCAGCAGCCGGTCACCACGCAGAAAGGCGAACCCTTCCCCGAACCGCCGCCAGTACCCGGCCTCGACCCCCTTCCCCGCCCCGGACCCGGTACGGAGCCCCGCGCCGGACCCTGCACCCGACCCCGTACCGGACCCTGTACCGGAGCCCGCGCCGCGATGCTCGCCCGGGAGGGCCGTTCCCCGGCCCATTCCGCGCGGCAGCGTCACCGCGATGATCAGGGAACCGGCCGCGAAGCACACGGCGTTCACGGCGAGCCCGGCCATCGGCCCGGTCACGGCGATCAGCGCGCCGCCCGCCGCCGGGCCCAGGGTGGAGGCGAGCCGTTCGGTCACCCCGGCCAGCCCGGAGGCACGTTCCAGCGGGACCGCGCCGCGCTCGGCCGCCTCGGGGATCAGCACCTCCTTGGCCAGGTCCCCGGGCCCCCGCGCCGCTCCGATCACCGCGACCAGCGCCAGCAGCAGCCACAGGGGCAGGGCGTCCAGATGGTGCAGCACCGGGACCGCCACCGCGGCCGCCGCGCTGACCAGGTCGGTCGTCCAGGACACGGTGCGCGGCCCGGCCCGGTCGACCAGTGGCCCGGTGAACGCCTTGACCAGCACGTACGGCGTCATCTCGGCGAAGGCCACCAGCCCCGCCCGGGTCGCGCTGCCCGTCGTGCTGAGGACGAACCAGGGCAGCGCGATCGCGGATATCCGGGTGCCGACGACCGAGACCGCCATGGCGGCCAGGACGCCCCCGAGGGCACCGGAGCGCCACCGCCCCGGGGCGGCGGTCACGAGGACCCCGCGCCGGGGGACTCCGGTTCCGGCGGCGGACGGGTCACCAGCGTGATCCTCTCGGCATCCGGCAGGGCGCCCACGGCGCCGGCCGGGGCGTCCCGCAAGCTACCGGTCCACGGCGGCGCGCGGTTCGTCCTGGTCAAAGACTGCTTCGGCAAAGACATCTTCGCGAAGAGGTTCCGTCGGTGCCGTCGTGACTCTTCGTGAAAAACGCTTCGCGGAGATGGGTGCGCGCTACAGATACAGTCCCGCGTCCGCGCCGTCCCGGGCTCCCGGTACCGCCGCCGGGGAACTGCCCCGCCGCAGCGCGAACAGCTCCGCCAGCGTAGCCCCCTCGCGTCCCACGCCCTCCTCCGTACCGAGCCAGTCGACGGCCTCCGGGCGGGTCAGCGGACCGACCTCGATCCGGGCCAGGCAGCGTCCGGGCCGTACGACGGCCGGGTGCAGCCGCTCCAGGTCCTCGTTGGTGGTGACCCCGACGAGGACGTTGCGGCCCTGGCCGAGCAGACCGTCCGTCAGGTTCAGCAGCCGGGACAGGGCCTGCCCCGCCGTGTGCTTCGCGCCGCCCCGGATCAGCTCGTCGCAGTCCTCCAGGAGCAGCAGCCGCCAGCGGCCGTTCCCGGAGCCCTCGTCCTCACCGATCGCGATGTCCATCAGATAGCCGACATCGGAGAACAGCCGCTCCGGATCGAGCACGCAGTCCACCTGGCACCAGTCCCGCCACGAGCGGGCCAGGGTGCGCAGCGCGGAGGTCTTGCCGGTGCCCGGCGGGCCGTGGAGCAGCAGCAGCCGCCCCGCGATGTCGTCCGCGGTCAGCTTCATCAGCCCGTCCATCGCCTCCGCGACGGGCGCGGTGTAGTTGGCGCGCGCCCCGGCCCAGGTGTCGGCGGAGATCTGCCGGGTGGTGCGGTGCGGACCGCGCCGCGGCGACACGTACCAGAAGCCCATCGTGACCGTCTCCGGCTGCGGCTCCGGCTCGTCGGACGCGCCGTCCGTCGCCTGCTCCAGCACCCGTTCCGCCAGCTCGGCGCTGGTCGCGGTGACCGTGACGTCCGCGCCCTGCCGCCAGCGGGACACCAGCAGGGTCCAGTCGTCGCCCACCGCGAGGGTGTTGCCGCGGTTGTCGTCGCGGGTGGCCCGCACCACGGTCGCGCCGGGCGGCAGCAGGGTGGCCCCGGCCCGGACCCGCTCGATGGCCGTCCGGTGCGAGAACGGCTGCTCACCGTTCGCGAACCGCCCCAGGAACAGCGCGTCCACCACGTCGGACGTGCTGTCCTCGTCGTTCAGGGCGACCTGCATCGGCAGGACGGCGGCGAACGCGTCCCCCGGTACGGCGGCGGTTCCGGTGCCGGTTCCGGTGCCGGTGAGGCCCTCCGGAGGGCCGTTGTCGGCGGTGCCCGCGGTATCGAGGTCGGGGGTGTTCAGGGGGGCATCGGTGGGGCGGTCGTCGTCCTGAGGCTCGTACGTCAGAGTGTGCTCCGTTCGCGTGGGCATGCCGGACATGATGCGGCACCCGACTGCCCCGCGCATCCAGGTTTCCGGCCCGGCCCACCCGTACAGCCCCGCCCGCCCGACGGCCCGGAGTCACGCACGGCCGTCCCGTCGGCACCACCCGGCGCGGGCGGTCGGGACGCCCGCTACCCGCCAGGGAGTTCCCCGGTGGTCGTGGGCCTCCGGGGAACTCCCCGGTGTCCGGGTGGGGTCGGCTCCCCGGACACGGAGCAGGGCCGCCCGTGGTGAAGTGGGGGGAGGCGGCCCTGCGACGATCGTGCGGGAGTGCTACGGAACCAGCCTGAGCAGCTTGTTCGGGGAACCGGAGCCGGGCGTGGTCACCACGCTGTTGGTGGCGCCGTTCACCAGTGCGGTGGAGACCTGGGCGGGTGTCGCCGTGGGCCTGCTGGACAGATAGACGGCGGCGGCCCCGGCGACATGCGGCGCGGCCATCGACGTACCGGAGATGGTGTTCGTGGCGGAGTCACCGGTGTGCCAGCCGGCCGTGATCGAGACACCCGGCGCGAACAGGTCCAGCACACTGCCGAAGTTGGACCAGCTCGCCTTGGCGTCGGTGTTGCTCGTCGCCCCGACCGTGATGGCCTGGGTGACCCGCGCGGGTGAGGTCGAGGACGCGTTGACGCCGCTGTTGCCCGCCGCGACCGCGTAGGTCACCCCGCTGGCGATGGAGTTGCGGACGGCGTTGTCCAGGGTGGTGCTCGCGCCGCCGCCGAGCGACATGTTCGCCACCGAGGGGCCGCTGTGGTTGCGGGTCACCCAGTCGACGCCCGCGATGACCCCGGCGGTGGTGCCCGAGCCGTTGTTGTCGAGGACGCGGACCGCCACGATCCGCGCCTTCTTCGCGACGCCGTACGTCGATCCCGCGATGGTGGTGGCCACATGGGTGCCGTGGCCGTTGCCGTCCTGGGCCACCGTGTCGCCCTCGATCGCGTCGTAGCCGTTGCCGGCCCGACCGGTGAGCTGCGAGTGGCTGATCCGTACGCCGGTGTCGATGACGAACGCGGTCACCCCGGTGCCCGCGCTGTCCGGGTAGGTGTAGGTGCCGTTGAGCGGGCGGGCGGCCTGGTCGATCCGGTCCAGGCCCCAGGGCGCGTTGGTCTGGGTGGCCTGCACCCGCACCCGCTGGTTCTGCTCCACCGACGCCACCTTCGGGTCGGCGGCGAGCCTGCGGGCCTCGGTGGCCGAGAGGGTGGCCGTGAAGCCGTTGAGGGCGCTGCGGAAGGTGGTGCGGACCGTACCGCCGTAGCCCGATATGAGCTTCTTGCCCTGCGGTGTGGAGGCCCGCAGTCCGGCGTCCTTCTTGAGGGTGACGATGTAGCTGTCCTTGACTGCCGTCGGCGAACCGGCCGCGAGGACGGTGCCCTCGGCGGGGGCGGCGTGCGCCGGGAGCGCGGTCAGCGAGCCCATGAGACCGGTGGCTGCCGCGACGGCGACGGCCACCGCGATCCGGGCGGTACGCGTGGTGCGGGGGGTGCCGTGCGTGGTGGTGCTTCGCTGCTGTGCCATGACGAGGGAGCCCTCCTCCGGGCGGGCGCGTCGTGGGACGCGCGGTGTGGGGGGTGTGCGCGGGAGCGCGCACGGCGGCCCGGACGGACGCGTTCCGTTCGGGCCGTTCAGCAGCGTGCGTCATCCGCCCTGGCAGAGCAAGGGTGTTGACCACTTGTCATGGCGTCGTCATCTGAACGTAATTGAATGCATGGCGAATAAGGTGGGTTTGTTTCGGGGAGAATTGACATGGACACTTCCGGTTGAAAAGGCGTCCTGGTACGAAAGTTGAGCCAGAGATCCTGCTAAAGGGTGGTTCCATGAGACGTTCCCGACTTACGTCGTACCTGTCCGCGCTCCTCCTCGCCGTCGGCCTCACCGTCACCGGTGCCGCCACGGCGCAGGCATCCCCCCAAGCCGCCCCCACCGGCTACGTAGCGCTCGGCGACTCCTACTCCTCCGGTGTCGGAGCGGGTGCCTACGACAGCTCAAGCGGCTCCTGCAAGCGCACCCCGCGCGCCTACCCGGCGCTCTGGGCCGCGGCCAACTCACCCTCGTCCTTCCACTTCACCGCGTGTTCGGGTGCTCGTACGGGTGATGTTCTGGCGAACCAGCTCGGACCCCTGGGTTCCGGTACGGGTCTCGTCAGCGTCACCGTCGGCGGCAACGACGCGGGCTTCGCGGATGTCATGACGGCCTGCGTCACCGGCTCCGAGAGCTCCTGCCTGTCCCGGGTCGCCTCCGCGCGCTCCTACGTCGACTCGACGCTGCCGGGTCTCCTCGACCGGGTCTACACGGCGATCGGCGACCGGGCACCCGCCGCCCAGGTCGTCGTCCTCGGCTACCCCCGCTTCTACAAGCTGAGCGGCACCTGTGTCGCCGGGCTCTCCGAGCGGGAACGCTCCGCGATCAACGCCGCGTCCGACCATCTCAACGGCACGCTCGCCAAGCGCGCCGCCGACCACGGCTTCGCCTTCGCCGGGGTCGCCGACCGGTTCGCGGGACACGAGATCTGCTCCGGTGACGCGTGGCTGCACAGCGTCAACTGGCTCAGCATCGGCGAGTCCTACCACCCCAAGGCGAACGGCCAGTCCAGGGGCTATCTGCCCGCCCTGACGGCCGCCGCCTGACCTCCGCTCACCCCGACCGCGACGCGGGGGAGGTTCCGTCCGTCGACGGGACCTCCCCCGCGCACGTCACCGTGAACGCCACCTCGTCCGACTCCTTGCGCACCGGCGCGCGCACCTCGACCCGCAGCGCGTCCCGGTACGTGGACCACATGGCCCGGCGGACCGGCTCCAGGTGCTCCACCCGCCGGGTGAGGTCGCCGTCCGCCGGGAACGTCAGGGCCTTCCGGCCCGGGTCCGACGACCGCCCCGACCGGGCGTCCCGGGCTTGATGTCCCGGTGCGGCACCCCCGCCCCATCGGCGGCCCGCGGCGCGTTCAGCACCTCGGCGCCGATCCGGGCGGCCCGCGGCGGCGGCAGCGGTCCCTCGGCGTCGAGGACGTCCGACAGGGCGAGCCCCCGGACCGGTTCCCTCACGATCCACGGCCGGCCGCCGTCCACGGCCACGTCATGGACGGTGACCACACCCCGGTGCGACACCCGGGCCGCCGCCCACGCCTCGCGCTCCAGGCGGGTGTGCGGCCGTGCCGCCTCGGCCGCCGGGAGCCCTGCCGGGGCCCGGACCTCCTTCACGGCGACCTCCCGGTGCAGCGCCTCGTCCCGGGCGTGCCACACCGTGCCCATCCCGCCCTCGCCGAGCGCGGACAGCAGCCGGTAGCGCCCGCCGACGAGCCGCTCGGGCACCCCGCCGCCCGCCGGATCGCCTCCGGGCGCCCCGCCGCCGCGCTCCTGACCGTCACCGCTCGGTCCCCGGGTCACCGGCGTCCCCCTTCGCAGCGTGCGATTCCTCACAAAAGCAGCCCAGCGGGGGCCGCTTGCGACCCCCTCGGAAGGGTGGGGTCGAGGCGCCCGTGACCTGCGCCGGACCCCGGACGGGTGTGCGGGGTCCGGCGTGGTGTCCGACCGGCGGGCACCGTTCGGGCGGGGCACGGTGCGGACGGGTGCGCTTTCCGGAGGTTTGACGGGGTCGGTCGTGGGGGAATGTCCAACTTGCCCGGTAATCAAGGCGATTGGGGACCGAGGTGTGCGGAGAGCGTCAACCGGGCACCCGAGAGGTGAATCCCGTGGGCGGGATACACGGGTGTCACGGTGGGGCGATAGGGTTAACCTGCCCGGGTCGGGTGCCCTCGTACGGGTGGGGAGAGAAATGGAACAGATAACGATGCGAAGCAGGGCTCGCGTACCCGCGATCACCTGCGGGAGCAGCGCGACCAGCTCGCGTCTCGACCGTCATCTGGCGGTGCTGGGCGGTCCCGCCGTCCCGCAGCGCGAGACGGCCGAGGCGACCTCGCTGATGCGTGAACTGACGACGCGTGACACCGCTCGTGAGCCCAGCGTGCGCAAGGCGCGGGTCCGGCGTGTGTCGCTCTTCGCCCCACTGAGGAGGCTGCGCCGGTCGCTGTTCGGCGACCGCTGAGCGGGCCGCCCCGGCGGCCCCTGCTCGACGGCCCACCCCCGTAAGGCGCCGCGTCGCCATCCCGAAACCGTCATCCCCACGGTGCGCGGCGCCCTTCGGCACCCCCGGCGAGCACGGGTCACACCTGTGCTCACCGTTTCGACATCACCGGCACGGAGCGCCGGTCCGTCACACCCCGCGCGGCGCGGTTCGGTCCCTCCCCGGCCGATCCGCCGCCCCCCGGGCCTGTGTCGCGAACCCTCTTCCCCCTCCGTGCCGGACCGGCCAGCGCGCCGCGTCTCCCCACGCCGCCGTGCCCGCTTCCCCCGTACCCGGCGCCCGCACCCGCCGCGCCCACCGGAGGCCGGCCGTGTCTCACAGCAGCGCGAACTGCCCCTCCGGGCCCTCCTCGTGATGGTCGAGCACCGAGGCCGGACGGCGTGCCGCCTCCGGCGGCGGGAGCACCCCGGCCCCGCGCAGCTCCGCCGCCGTGAGCGGTGCGCCGCCCGGGTCCGGGACGCTCGCGCGCAGTTCCGCGAGCAGCGCCAGGACGGTGATCAGCTCCAGCAGCTCCGAGGTCCATGACCGCTGCCAGCCGGCCGCCCGGATCGCCGCCAGCGCCCCGGACCCCTCCGGGACGACTGTCCGCCCCGCGAACCACGACTCCAGGACCCGGGCCCCGCCGACCGTGAAGTCCCAGGCCCCGGCCGGGACGGGGGAGATCCGACCCTCGCCCGCACACAGCGTCTCCCCGTCACGGTCGTAGCGGAGTTCCCCGGGCCGGTCCGGGAGCGGCACCCGGATGTACGGGCGCCGGCCGCCCGGAAGCTTCGGACGCCCGCCCTCCGGGCGGCACATCACCCGCAGCATCCGGTGGCCCGTGGCGGTGCCGCGCGCCCAGGCGCCGGCATCGGTGGTCAGTGGGACGACACAGCCCCCGGGAGCGGGCCGGGCATACGCCACGATCCACGCGAGGACGTCCACCGGGGCGGGGGAGCCGCCCAGCCGGTCGGCCAGCCGCCCCAGCAGGCCCGGGGCGAGATTCGGCTCGGTGCCCCCGGGCCGCCGGAACAGCGGACGGACCCGCGGCGCCGGGCCGGACGCCGGCGCGGAGACCGGCAGCAGGGCGGACACCAGCAGGGTGGGCCCCGGGTCCCCGGACGGCACCCGCTGCTCGACGGCGAAGAGCTGGGCCTGGTCCGCGACCCGCCACAGTTCCGGCCGGGCCGAGTCGATCAGCCGGTGGTCCGGGAGCAGCCACTGTTCGTCGAACGGGCCGCACAGGACCCGCAGCGGCCCGGGGAGCGGACCCGGGTCGCGCGCCAGCCGGGCCGTGGACGTGCGCCGGCCCGGCAGCTGGGCGACCGCCGAGTGCGGGTCACGGGCCCGGGACACCTCGAACAGGGCCGCGCGCTCCGCTCCCCGCGCCCGCGTCAGGGCGTCCCAGCGGGCACCGAGGGTGTCCGGGTCCGGGGCGAGCGGCCAGCTCCGGCCGAGCCGGGGGGCGGCGACGGACCACGGCATCAGGTCCGCCAGCCGCGGAGCTTCGTCGTTCGTCACGCCCGGCATCGTAACGGGGCCCGCCCGGCGCGCCCCAGGTGTCCGCACGGGTGTGCGGGGCCCGCGCGGACCGGGACGGCCGGGTCAGTGGGCGTCCAGGGTGACCGTGAAGGAGAAGCGGTCGCCCCGGTAGTGGATGACGGCGAGGTCGAGCACCCGGCCGTCCTCGCCGTAGGTGATGCCCGTGTAGTGCAGGATCGGGCTCAGCAGCGGCACGTTCAGCAGCCGGGCCGTCTCGGGGTCGGCGAGCCGGGCCTCCACCGTGTCGGTGATCCGGCTGATCCGCGCCCCGACCACGTCCCGCAGGACCTTGGTCATCGGCCAGCGCCCGAGATCGGCGGGGTCCACCCGCGCGGCCAGCTCCGGACGCACGTAGTTCCGGGCGTGGTTGGTCGGCTCCCCGGTCTCCTCGTCGCCGCGCAGCCGGTGGTACATCACGACCTCGGCCAGATCCGGGAAGTGCTCCGCGTACGCGTGGGGCACCGGAGCGCTGCCGTGTTCCAGCAGCCGGATGCCCATGCCCGACTGCTGCGCCACGATCGCGTCGACCGAACCCAGCAGCCGCACCGGGGCCCCGCGCTGCGCCGCCGGTTCGATGAAGGTGCCACGCCGCCGGTGCCTGCTGATCAGGCCCTCGTCCTCCAGCTCTTTGAGGGCCTGGCGCATGGTCAGCACGCTGACGCCGTAGTGGCCCGCCAGCTGCTCCTCGGTGGGCAGCCGCAGCGGGTCGTCCGCCGACCGTCCGAGTATCGACGCGCGCAGCGACTGCGACACCTGGTACCACAAGGGCAGTTTGCGATTCAGGACGATCGAGTCCGGGGCGAATGCGGTCACGACGCTCTCCGAATCGGTGCAGTGGCCCCGCCGGTCCGGGGGGCCGGTCGCCCGCTCTCTGCTAGGCGTTCCTGAAATGGCGCTCCAGACCTTGCCACACATCGTCGTATCCGCGCTGGAGATGGTCCCCTCCGACGGCCTGCGCGGTCGCGACCACGGGCCAGCGGGTCTCGAACATGAACGCCAGCCCGTCGTCGACCCGCTGCGGGACGAGGGTGGCGGCGCTCGCCCGCTCGAAGGTCTCCCGGTCGGGACCGTGGGCCGACATCATGTTGTGCAGGGAGCCGCCGCCCGCCACGAACCCGCCCTTCCCGCCGGTCTTCGCGTCGTACGCGCCCTCGATCAGACCCATGTACTCGCTCATCACATTGCGGTGGAAGTACGGCGGCCGGAAGGTGTCCTCGCCGACCAGCCAGCGGGGCGCGAACACCACGAAGTCCACCGCCGCGAGCCCGGGGCTGTCCGAGGGCGAGGTGAGCACCGTGAAGATCGACGGGTCCGGGTGGTCGTAGCTGATCGACCCGATGACGTTGAAGGTCCGCAGGTCGTACACGTACGGCGTGTGGGTGCCGTGCCAGGCGACGACGTCCAGCGGGGAGTGGTCGTACGTCGCGGTCCACAGATTGCCGCAGAATTTGTTGATCACCTCCACGGGTCCCTCGGTCGTCTCGTACGCGGCGACCGGGGCCCGGAAGTCCCGGGTGTTGGCGAGGCCGTTGGCGCCGATCGGGCCGCGTTCGGGGAGCTGGAAGGGGCGGCCGTAGTTCTCGCAGACATAGCCGCGGGCCGTCGCGTCCAGCAGTTCCACCCGGAAGCGGACACCGCGCGGGATCAGGGCCACCTCCCCTGGGTGCACGGCGAGCAGGCCCATCTCCGTGCGCAGCAGCAGACCGCCGCGTTCGGGGACGAGGAGGAGTTCGCCGTCGGCGTCGCTGAACACCCGCCGGGTCATGGAGGTGTTGGCGTGGTAGAGGTGCACCGCCATACCGCTCCGCGTCGCCGCGTCGCCGTTGCCGCCCAGTGTCCACAGCCCGGCCACGAAGTCCGTGCCCGGTGAGGGCTTCGGCAGCGGGTCCCAGCGCAGCCGGTTGGGGTCGGGGACCGTCTCGTTGAACGGCGCCGAACGCAGCGCGCCGTTCGCGGTGCGGGAGAACGCGGGGTGCGCCGCGGAGGGCCGGATCCGGTAGAGCCAGGAGCGGCGGTTGTCCGCCCGGGGCTCGGTGAAGGCGCTGCCGCTGAGCTGTTCCGCGTACAGCCCGAGCGGTGCCCGCTGCGGTGAGTTTCTCCCGAGCGGCAGGGCGCCCGGCACGGCCTCGGTGCTGTGCTCGTTACCGAAACCCGTCAGATAGGTCAGGCTCTCCGCGGTCTTCCGGGCGGCTTCCCCGCTCATGGGCGCTCCCTCGTCAGCTATTCCTATGCATCACCGTAGGATTCGGTTCCCCCGCGCGCAAGAGCGATCCAGGGCGTGAGACCCGACCGGCCCCGCCGGACCGCTTCCCGCCCGGCCGGACACCCCCGCTCCCGCCCAGGTGAGGGCGTCGCCTAGGCTCCTGTGCCATGTCTCCGGCGTCCTCGGCACCGCGCCCCGTCCCACGACCGGGCGGGCGGCCCGCCCGTGCCGCCCGGGCCCTCCTCGTGTGCGCCGCGCTGCTCGTCACGGCCGCCTGCGGCGGCGGCTCCCCCGACCCCGGCCCGGGCCCCGGCGGGACGTCCACGCCGTCCCCGGTCGTCGGCACCCTCCTCGACACCACCGACCCCTCGGGCAACCGGCTGCGGGAGGTCCCCGAGGAGGAGGCGCCCGGGGTCCGGATCGCCGTCCGGCCCGGCTCCGCCGACACCTGGGACGTCCGGCTGACCGTCACCGGCTTCCGCTTCAGCCCCCGGGACACCCGCACCGGGCCCGTACCCGGCCGGGGCTACGCCGTCCTCTTCCTCGCCGACCGCAGGCTCGCCGAACTGCGCGAGCCCGGCTACCGGCTGCCGGACGCGGCCCTGGAGCGCGGCACCCATGAACTGACCGTCCGGCTGCACGCCGACGACGGCACCGTGTGGGCGGTCGACGGCGAGGCCGTGGAGGACATCGCCCGGGTCACGACCGCGCCGCGCAAGGACCGCGCGGCCGGCGAGCGGGCCCGCTCGGCGGCGCCGACAACCGCAACACCTTCGTGACCTGGACTTTCGCGCATATTGCTCGCATGTCAACATCTTGTTAACGCCAAGCAACGCGCCCTAACGTCGCGCTGACCGAAGGCCCTGGTGTGAGAGCCACACGGTGTCAAGGGCGAACGTTAGGTATCCACTCAATGCTGACCATCCTGGGCTTTGCCATGATCGCGACCTTCCTGGTCCTGATCATGATGAAGAAGGTCTCGCCGATCGCGGCGCTGGTGCTCATCCCCGCACTCTTCTGCGTGCTGGTCGGGAAGGGGGCCCACCTCGGCGACTACGTCATCGAGGGCATCGGCGACCTCGCCCCGACCGCCGCGATGCTGATGTTCGCCATCGTCTACTTCGGGGTGATGATCGACGTCGGGCTCTTCGACCCGATCGTCCGGATGATCCTCCGGTTCGCCAAGGCGGACCCCCTGCGGATCGTCGTCGGTACCGCCCTGCTCGCCGCGATCGTCTCCCTCGACGGTGACGGCTCCACCACCTTCATGATCACCGTCTCGGCCATGTACCCGCTGTACAAGCGCCTCAACATGAGCCTCGTCGTGATGACCGGTGTCGCCGCCACCGCCAACGGCGTCATGAACACCGTGCCCTGGGGCGGCCCGACCGCCCGCGCCGCGACCGCCCTGAAGCTCGACGCGAGCGACATCTTCGTCCCGATGATCCCGGCCCTCGCGGTCGGACTGCTCGCCGTCTTCGCCCTCGCCTACGTCCTCGGCCGCCGCGAGCGCAAGCGCCTCGGCTATCTCTCCCTGGACGAGGCCGTCGAGGCCACGACCACCACCGACGAGAAGGTCCTGGTCGGCACGGGCGACGGCAAGAACACCACCGGCACCGCCAAGCGCACCGGCGGTACGGGCACCGGCACCGGCGCCACGGGTACCGCGGGCGCGCCCACCAAGGGCGCCACCGGAGCGGACGAGGACGACGACAAGCACGAGGGCTTCCATGTCCTCGACCCCAACCGCAAGACCCTGCGCCCCAAGCTCTACTGGTTCAACGCGGGCCTCACGGCCGCCCTGCTCACCGCGATGATCATGCAGTGGATGCCCATCCCGGTCCTCTTCATCCTCGGCGCGGCCCTCGCCCTCACCGTCAACTTCCCCCACATGCCCGACCAGAAGGCCCGGATCGCCGCCCACGCCGAGAACGTCCTCAACGTCTCCGGCATGGTCTTCGCCGCCGCCGTCTTCACCGGAGTCCTCCAGGGCACCGGCATGGTCGACGAGATGGCCAAGACCGTGGTCTCCGCCATCCCCGACTGGATGGGCCCGCACATGGCCCTCGTCACCGGCGTCATGTCGATCCCGTTCACGTACTTCATGTCCAACGACGGCTTCTACTTCGGCATCGTCCCCGTCCTCGCCGAAGCGGGCGCGGCCCACGGCATCTCCCCGGTGGAGATCGCCCGCGCCTCCCTCGTCGGCCAGCCCCTCCACATGTCGAGCCCGCTCGTCCCGGCCGTGTACGTCCTGGTCGGCATGGCGAAGGTCGAGTTCGGCGACCACACCCGCTTCACCGTCAAATGGGCCGCGCTCACCTCGCTCGTCGTGCTCGGCGCCGGATTCCTCTTCGGCATCCTCTGAGCCGGCGGTGGACGGGCACCGGGCGCATCCGTCCGCTGCCGCCCGGTGCCCGTCCGCCGTCTTCCCCACCGCCCGGGTGACCGTGCCGCACCTACCCCGGAGGACCGGTGTCCCTGCCCCCTGACATACCGACGCCCGGCGGGAGCCGCGGCTGGCTGCTCCGCCTCGTCATCGCCTTCAGCTTCGCGCAGGCGGCGGTGTCGATGGCCCGGCCCGCCGTCTCCTACCGGGCGCTCTCGCTCGGCGCCGACGAACGCGCCATCGGCGTCATCGCGGGCGCCTACGCCCTGCTGCCGCTGTTCGCGGCCGTCCCCCTCGGCCGCCGCACCGACCACGGCCGCTGCGCCCCGCTGCTGCCCGCCGGCATCGTCCTCATCGCGGTCGGCTGCGCCCTCGGCGGTACGGCGGACTCCCTCGGCGCGCTGGCCGCGTGGAGCGGGGTCATGGGCCTCGGACACCTCAGCTTCGTGATCGGCGCCCAGTCGCTCGTGGCCCGCCGCTCGGCGCCCGACGACCAGGACCGCAACTTCGGGCACTTCACCATCGGCGCGTCCCTCGGCCAGCTGATCGGCCCGATCGCCGCCGGGCTCGTGATCGTCGGGGACGCGGGACCGGACGGAGCCCTCGCGAGCAGCAGCGCGCTCGCCCTCGTCGTCGCGGCGGGGGTCGGCACGATCGGGCTCACCTCGCTGTGGCGCGTGGAGCCCCGGGGCCTCGCCGCTTCCCGGCCCGCGGCCGGTGCCCGGGTCCCCGTCCACCGCATCCTGCGGGCCCGGGGGGTGCCCGGCGGCATCTTCATCAGCCTGGCCGTGCTGTCCGCCACCGACATCGTGATCGCCTATCTCCCGGTGATCGGCGAGGAACGGGGCATCAGCCCCTTCACCGTCGGCCTGCTGCTCAGTCTGCGGGCCGCCGCGACGATCGCCTGCCGGGTGGTGATGGCGCCGATGATCCGGGTCGTCGGCCGGACCCCCCTGCTGGTGACGAGCTGTCTGCTCGCGGGGGTCCTGTGCGCGGGGGTCGCGGTGCCGGTCCCGGTGTGGGCCCTCGCGGTGATGCTGGCGCTGCTCGGCTTCTGCCTGGGCGTGGGCCAGCCCCTGTCGATGACCACCGTCGTCCGGGCGGCCCCCGAGGGCGCCCGCTCCACCGCCCTCGCGCTGCGCCTCACCGGCAACCGCCTGGGCCAGGTCGCGACGCCCGCGGCAGGCGGCCTGGTCGCGGGGTTCGCGGGCACGGGCGCCCCCTTCGTCCTCCTGGGCACCCTCCTCTGCGCAGCGGCCACCCTGGCCGTACGTCCCCCGGAGTAACCCCCACGGGTCGCCTTCGCTCGCGCCTTCGAGGTTTCCTGTGCTGGGCGTACTTGTTCCCGCACAGGTCGTTCGTGGGTGCGCAGTTCCCCGCGGGTCGCCTTCGCTCGCGCCGCCGGGTTCCTTGTGCTGGGCGTACTTGTCCCTGTGCGGGTCGTTCGTGGGTGCGCAGTTCCCCGCGCCCCTGGGGTCCCCCACCTGGACGTACTTGTTCCCGTGCAGGTCGGACGGGGGTGCGCAGTTCCCCGCGCCCCTGAGGTCGCGCCCCTTGCGGTTCCTGTTCGGGTGCGGGTCGCCTGTGGTTGCTCGCGCAGTTCCCCGCGCCCCTGGGTACTCGGGGCTGGGCGTACTTCGTTCCTGTGCCGTCGCTCGGTGGTTGCGCAGTTCCCCGCGCCCCTTTGGGGCGCCCCCTGAGGCTGTCCCCCGGCTGCGGGCTCATCGCCTGCGGAACCCTCCTCCTCGCGCACTCGCCCGGCAGCCGAAGGGGGTGGGCGGGAATCTCTGCCCGCAGACTCCGACGCCCCCAGTGCGGCCACTGAACGTCCGTACCGAGCGCGTTGGAGCGAGGACGGAGAATCCCGACCGGCCCCGACCTGAACGACGGCGGAAGGCGCCCCGACAGGGGCGCGGGGAACTGCGCGAAGACGAGGGCCGGCCCGCACCCGAAGCAGCGGCCGCAAGGGGGCAGCATCCAGGGGCGCGGGGAACTGGGCAAAGAGCGAGGGCGGCCCCGCACCCGAAGCAGCGGCCGCAAGGGGGCAGCATCCAGAGGCGCGGGGAACTGCGCACCCCACGAGCGACGGCACAGGAACGAAGTGCGCCCACCCGGACAGACCCAGAAGCGCAAGCCAAGGCGCCCCGCAGGGAACCGCGCACGGAAAGCCCCCCTACGCCCCCCGGGAGGCCGCCGCCGCGAACTGGACCGCCAACCCGTCCAGCAACGCGGACAGCCCCGTCTCGAACGCCCGCTCGTCGATCACCTGCTGACGCTCCGCGAGAAGATGCGCCTGGCCGAGCCGCGGATACTCCGCCGGATCGTAGGCGCTCTCGTCGTCCACGAACCCACCCGCGAACGACCCCAGCGCCGCCCCCATCACGAAGTACCGTATGAGCGCCCCGATCGACGTGGCCTGCGCGGGCGTCCACCCCGCGTCCACCATCGCCCCGAACGCCGCGTCGGCGACCCGCAGCGCGGCCGGCCGCCGCCCCGGCCCCCGCGCGAGCAGCGGCACCATGTGCGGATGCGCGCTCAGCGCCCGCCGGTACGACACGGCCCAGTCGCGCAGCGCGGTACGCCAGTCCCGCACGTCGTCGAACATCGACAGATCGACCTGCGCGCTCACCGAGTCCGCGACCGCCTCCAGGATCTCGTCCTTGGTCCGGAAGTGGTTGTACAGCGACGGCCCGCTCACCCCCAGCTCCGCGGCGAGCCGGCGGGTGGACAGCGCCGCCAGCCCTTCCGCGTCCACCAGCGCACAGGCCGTCTCGACGATGAGGTCCCTGCTGAGCAGCGGCTTACGGGGTCTGGCCATGCGCCACATAGTAGAGCGGAGGTATCCTCCCGGACCCCTCGCCGGGATACCCCGCAGGGGTCTGAGTACCGAACTGAGTACCCGTACCGATCCGGTCCGCCCCGGGCCGGGCGACCCTGTGCGACATGAGTGACTCACCGGTCAAGCAGCAGTCGACGGCGGCGTTCTACGTCCAGGCCGTCGTGTCGTTCGTCATCGCGATCGCCGCCACGGGCATCGGTATCGCCCGCCTGGACGCGAACTCCTGGGTACGGGGGTTCCTCGCCATCGCCGTCCTGTATCTCGTCACCTCGTGCTTCACGCTCGCCAAGGTGATCCGTGACCGGCAGGAGGCCGGTGAGCTCACCAGCCGGGTCGACCAGGCCCGGGTGGACAAACTGCTCGCCGCCCACGACCCTTTCGAGAAGCTCTGAGTCCCCGAGGGGGTGGCGCGGTCCGGCGGTGTCCGCCCTCCGTTCGCTAAGCGCTTGCTCACCCGCAAGGGTAAGGTGGCCTCCCTGACCTGCGGAGAGGAGTACGCGATGACTGCGGAGGAGACCGGCCGTGACGCCCAGCCCTGGGGCGAGGTCACACCGGACGCGGCCAGACGGCTGCTGGTGGCGGCCGTGGAGGCGTTCGCCGAGCGCGGCTACCACGCGACGACCACCCGGGACATCGCGAGCCGCGCCGGGATGAGCCCGGCGGCGCTCTACATCCACTACAAGACCAAGGAGGAACTCCTCC
Organism: Streptomyces uncialis; assembly: GCF_001905345.1. Taxonomy (GTDB): domain Bacteria; phylum Actinomycetota; class Actinomycetes; order Streptomycetales; family Streptomycetaceae; genus Streptomyces; species Streptomyces uncialis. The sequence continues at coordinate 425,948 of NZ_LFBV01000006.1, read as the reverse complement.
ACCGGATCAGCCGCATCGGCCACGACAAGGCGCTGGACATCCTGCGCACGGCGGCGGACGGCACCGGCACCCCGGCCGAGCGGCTCGCCGTCGCGGTCCGCTCGTTCGTCGGCTGGCACGCCGCGCAGCACACCACCGCCCGGGTCGTGCAGTACGAACTCGACGCGCTCGGCGAGAGCGCGCGGGCCGAGATCGTCGCGCTGCGCCGCCGGACGGACGGGGTGATCCGCGAACTCGTCGACGACGGCGTCCGCGCGGGGGAGTTCGACGTGGCCGACCCGGCGGGCACCACGGTCGCCGTGCTGTCGCTGTGCATCGACGTGGCCCGCTGGTTCAACGTCGGCGGACGGCGGACACCCGACGAGGTCGGCGCGCTCTACGCCGAACTGGTGCTGCGCATGGTGGGGTTCCGGGGCGACCCGGCAGAGGTGGCCGGCGCTCAGAAGTAGTACCGGGACACCGACTCCGCGACACACACCGGCTTGTCGCCGCCCTCGCGCTCGACCGTCACCGCCGCGGTCACCTGGACGCCGCCGCCCGCCTCGGCCACCTTCCGGAGCTCGGCCGTGGCCCGCAGCCGGGAGCCCACCGGTACGGGGGCGGGGAAACGCACCTTGTCGGTGCCGTAGTTGAGCCCCATCCGCACCCCCTCGACCTGGAACACCTGGGGCACCAGCACGGGGAGCAGCGACAGGGTCAGATATCCATGGGCGATCGTCGTGCCGAACGGCCCGGCCGCCGCACGCTCGGGGTCGACATGGATCCATTGGTGGTCGCCGGTCGCGTCGGCGAAGAGGTCGACGCGCCGCTGGTCGATCTCCAGCCAGTCGCTGTACCCCAGCCGCTCACCGACCGCGGCGCCCAACTCCCCGGCGGATCGGAAGATCCTCGGCTCTGCCATGTCCCTGTGCCTTCCCCGTACCGCGCAGACGGTTCCGGTCGAACGATCTGCCTAAGCGCTTGCTCAGAATGCGGGTACGGGCGGGCCGTGTCAACGCTGACGCGTTCCCGGCGTTCCGCCGCATTCCGGGAGCGCGCGGTGCACGGCGGGCCCGGATGACGCCGTGCCGTACGCCCCGCGGGATCGGTAGGCTGCGAAGGGTGTCCCAGATCCCGGTGAAGATCCATGAACTCACGGTCGGCCAACTCGCCGCCCGCAGCGGCGTAGCGGTGTCCGCCCTGCACTTCTACGAGTCCAAGGGACTCATCCGCAGCAGCCGCACCTCCGGCAACCAACGCCGCTTCCACCGGGACGCGTTGCGCCGCGTCGCCTTCGTCCGGGCCGCCCAGCGCGTGGGCATCCCGCTCGCCACCATCAGGGACGCCCTCGCCGAGCTGCCCGAGGAACGCACCCCGAACAAGGAGGACTGGGCCCGGCTGTCCCAGGCATGGCGCAGGGAGCTGGACGAGCGGATCAAGCAGCTCGGACGGCTGCGCGACCATCTCACCGACTGCATCGGCTGCGGCTGTCTCTCGCTGGAGACCTGCGTCCTGTCCAACCCGGGCGACGCGTTCGGCGAGGACCACACCGGTTCACGGCTGCTCCCCGCCCGGCTCCAGAAGGCGCGGCCCCCGATGGGCCGTGTCGTCGAACCGGCCCAGGAGACCTGCGACCCGCAGGACGAGAGCTGCTGACGCGGCGGGCCACCCGCACCGCCCGTACGGTGCCCCGGCGCCGCATCCCGGCCCCGGCCCCGTGCCCGTGCCCGTGCCCCGTACCGTCGTCACACCGACACGAGCAGGGCTCCCCGGCGGGCCCGCAGCAGCGCGCCACGGGTCAGTACCGGCTCGGGCACCACGATCCCGCACTCACCGCACACCGGCCCGGAGGACGGCTCGTGCGCCAGGCTCTCCGACCACACCAGACGGTCGCCCGCGCACACCGGACACCCTTCGCCCGGCTCCCGCTCCAGCGCGGCGATCAGCCGCCGCAGCACCTCGCCCAGCGACTGCCGGGGATGCCGCCGGGGGTCGTCGCACCAGGCGACACCGAAGCCGCCCCAGGTCAGCCGGTGCCAGTCGTCCACACTTCCGGGCCTGCGCAAACCCCCGTGCTTCTCCTTGCGTCGGCGCTCCGCGAACTGCGCCTCGTACGCGAGCCAGACGGCCCGCGCCTCCTCCAGCTCGTCGAGCGCGGCCACCAGCCGCGCCGGGTCGGGTGACCTGTCCTCCGGCCCGAAGCCGGCCCTGGAGCACAAGTGGTCCCATGTCGCGCGGTGTCCGTAGGGGGCGAACCGCTCCAGGCACTTGCGCAGCGAGTACCTTCGCAGCGCCAGGTCGTTGCGCGGGTCGCGCACCTGTCTCGCGAGACTCCGGAATCCGGCCATCGTCCTGCACCTCCGTCACATGTGCGCCAGCACGTGGTCGACGTCGTTCGGGCGTTGAGGAGTAGACGAACGAGCGACCGGATTGGCTCCCTCTCATTTTCCGGGTGGGCGAGCGATTGGCTGGAAGGAGGCGTTTGGTCCGGCGTTCATGCCGGTCAAGGCGCTTAACTCAAGGGGAAGTTGATTCGCGCTCTCCTTCGGCCGCCGGTATACGGCCGGTAACGTGCGTCGTGTCACACCCGTGGCGCCAGTGGCTGATGTTCCCGCAGGTCAGGGAGTTGCCGCCGACCCATTGGCCCGCCTATGGGCGATGCCGTCCCGCCGGTCGGGGGGACCTGGCCCCGGCCGACCGGCGGGACGGGCCCTGTCGATGCCCGCCGGGTCCGTCAGCGGTACGCCAGGTACCGCCCGCGCACCGCGCGGAACGCCGACAGCTCGTGCCGCCAGCCGGCCACCACCTCGTCCGTCCCCGCACCCGCGTCGATCATCGTGCGGACCCGCGTGGACCCGGTCAGATGGTCCACCCAGTACGACGACGTGCCGTCCGGCCGCCGGTCCAGCCGCCATACGAAGCCGTCCCAGACCCGCTTGGCGGTCACCAGCAGCCCGATCCCCGTACGCACCGGATCGAACGCCTCGCGGTCGTCCACATGGACCTGGACCCCGCCGATGGTCTGGCCCGAGAACTTGCCGAACGTCGGGGCGAAGTACGCCTCCCGCAGCCGTACCCCCGGCAGCCCGAGGGCGTTCGCGGCGGCGGCCCAGCGGCCGTCCAGCCCCTTGGCCCCGATCATTTCGAATGGCCGGGTCGTGCCCCGCCCCTCGGAGAGGTTCGTCCCCTCGAACAGACAGGTTCCCGCGTACACCAGCGCAGTCTCGGGTGTGGGCATGTTCGGGCTCGGCGGCACCCACGGCAGCCCGGAAACGTCGTAGAAGTCGTCGCGCCGCCAGCCCGACATCAGTACGGTGTCCAGCTCCACCGGCCGCTCCAGGAACTCCCCGTTGAACAGCCGCGCCAGCTCCGCGACCGTCATCCCGTGCGCCTGGGCGATCGGCTCCCGGCCCACGAAGGTCGCGAACTCCGGCCGCAGCAGCGGCCCGTACGCCCCACGCCCGGTCATCGGGTTCGGCCGGTCGAGGACCACCATCCGCTTGCCCGCGAGCCGGGCCGCCGCCATGCAGTCGTACAGCGTCCAGATGTACGTGTAGAACCGCGCGCCGACGTCCTGGATGTCGAAGACGACCGTGTCGACCCCGGACGCGGTGAACACATCGGCGAGCTCCTGCCCGCTCAGCCGGTACGTGTCGTAGACGGGCAGCCCCGTCGCCGGGTCGTCGTGACGGCCCTCCGAACCGCCCGCCTGCGCGGTGCCCCGGAAGCCGTGCTCGGGGCCGAACACGGCGGTGAGTTCGACCCGGTCGTCCACGTGCATCACGTCCACGATGTGCCGGACGTCCCGGGTGACGCCCGTCGGGTTGGTGACGACACCGACCTTGTCCCCCGCGAGCAGGGCGTAGCCGCTCGCCTGGAGCCGCTCGAAGCCGGTGCGCGTACGGCGACGGGACCGGCCGCGGTCACCGCCGTCCGCCGCGGCGGGGGCCGCCACCGCGGCTCCGGCCGCCACCGTGCCGCCCGTGGCGGCCAGCAGTCCGCGTCTGGAGAGGGTCATCGGAGTACCTCCAGGTTCGAGCGATTCCGCACAGAATCCGTCACATTCGAACCCTGTGGTGATCGCGAAACGGTCATGATCACGCACGGTAGCGCGGGCCGCGGCGCCGCGGAACGTCCCGGACACAAGTGATCGGCCGAGCGGACCGCCCACACCCGCCGGACCGCCCCCGCCCGACCGCAGCCGCGTACGCCCCCGCCACGCCCCGCCGGACGCCCTCCCGCTCCCTCCCGCCCCTCCGCGCCCGTACGGCCCGGGGCCCGGGACGTGGGGCGATACCGTCCCGCCGGTACGGACCCCGCCGCCGTCCCCCTCGGGGCGATATCCCCGCGCCCACCGCGCCGGCAGATGGGAAGATCCTCCGGCGGGAGCCGAACGGCACCCGGGCGAGCCGGACCGGTGGTCCACGACAACAGGAAGGCGGGCGGCCACGTGCCCAGGACGACGGACACGGACGGGGCGACCGTCCCGCAGCGGCTGCTGGCGGCGGCCACCCGGCTCTTCGCCGACCAGGGCTACGACCGCACCTCGGTCCAGGAGATCGTGGAGGCGGCCGGAGTCACCAAGGGCGCCCTCTACCACTACTTCGGTTCCAAGGAGGACCTGCTCCAGGAGATCTACTCCCGGGTGCTGCGCCTCCAGCAGGAACGCCTCGACGCGTTCGCCGCCCGCGACGCCCCCGTGGAACGGCGACTGCGGGACGCCGCCGCCGATGTCGTCGTCACAACCATCGAGAACCTGGACGACGCGGTCATCTTCCAGCGCTCCATGCACCATCTGAGCCCGGCGAAGAACAAGCGGGTACGCGCCGAACGCCGCCGCTACCACGAACGGTTCCGCGCCCTGATCGAGGAGGGCCAGGCCGCCGGTGTCTTCTCCACCCGCACCCCGGCGGACCTCGTGGTCGACCACCACTTCGGCTCGGTCCACCATCTGCCCACCTGGTACCGGGCCACAGGCACCCTCACCCCCACGCAGATCGCCGACCACCTCGCCGACCTGCTGCTGCGGGCCCTGCGCCCCTGACCCGCCGGACGACTGCCCGAGGCGCCGCCCCGCCGGAACGCGCCCCCGCTAGAACACGACGGCCGCCGCGCACACCGCGAGACCCACCGCGCACAGCGTGCCGACCGCCGCCGCCCACACCATCAGCCGGGGCGGATCCACGGGATCGCCCGTCAGCTCCTGTATCCGCCGGTGCGCCACGGCCAGCAGCCCCAGCCACACCAGCACGCACAACGCGCAGGCGACCGGACCCACCGCGCCCTCCCCGTCCTGGAACGCCGAGCGCGCGGCCAGTACGGTCACCACCGTCGCCGTCAGCGTCGTACGGCGCCACGCCAGCCTGGTGCGTTCCGGCTGGAGCCCCGGGTCGCGTACCCCGGCGCCGGTCATGTCAGCCCGCCCAGCCCGCGAGGACGATCACGACCATCGCCAGGGCCACTATGGCGATGACGACGCTCAGCAGCGCGGGGAACCGCGACACCGGCAGGTCCTCGCCGCGCCGCATCGCCCGCTCGCAGCGCACCCAGTGGTTCACGGCGCGCAGCGCGCACAGCACGCCCGCCGCGAGCAGGGCCAGTGCCAGCCCGACCCGCCAGCCCCAGCGCAGGTCGGGCAGGAACTGGTCCACCGCGAAGCCGCCGCCGATCAGTGCGAGGGCGGTACGGAGCCAGGCCAGGAAGGTGCGTTCGTTCGCCAGCGAGAAGCGGTAGTCGGGGGTACGGCCCTCCTGTGCGAGCCGGGCCGGCGCGAACCAGAGCCGTACGGAGGAGAACGCCCGGCCGCCCGGCCGGTCCCGTCCCCCCGGTCCGGTCGGCGCGTTCACGGGGACACGTCCCGCGCGGCCCGGAACGCCTTCAGCCGCCGGTACGCCTCCAGGCCGTCCGGCACCCAGTCCCAGGAGCCGAGCCGGGCGTCGACCTCCTCCTCCGGGACGAAGTCGTGCCAGGCGACCTCGGAGAGCTGGGGGCGCACGGGCAGCGCGCAGCGCACCTCGTACACCGCCGACCACCAGCCGCCCTGGCCCTCGCCCCGGTACAGGAACCGGAACAGGGGGGTGGGCCGGGGGAGTCCGCTGACCCCCAGCTCCTCTTCCGCCTCCCTGAGGGCCGCGTCGTCGTAGGACTCGCCCGCGCCGACGACGCCTCCGACGAACATGTCGTAGCGCGACGGGAAGATCAGTTTCGTCGCCGTGCGGCGGTGGACGAAGACACGGTCGCCGGGGTCCCGGGCGAGGACGAAGACACAGCGGTGCAGAAGGCCGCGGGCGTAGATCTCGCCCCGGGGTACCCGGTCGACGACCTGGTCGTCCTCGTCCACCACGTCCAGGACCTCGGCCCTCGCGTCGGCCGCGCCGTCCGTGTCCGTGCCAGCTGCACCCATCCCCCCATCCAACCACCGCCCACCTCCGCTCGCGCCTCCGGGCTACCTGTGCGGGTCGCCTTCGCTCGCGCCTCTGGGTCTGTCCGGCTGGGCGTACTTGTCCCGGTGCGGGTCGTTCGTGGGTGCGCAGTTCCCCGCGCCCCTGAGGTCGCGCCCCTTGCGGTTCCCGTTCGGGTGCGGGTGATCCGTGGTTGCTCGCGCAGTTCCCCGCGCCCCTGGATGCTGCCTCTTGCGGTTGCTTCTCGGGCGCGGGTCCGCCCTCGTCTTCGCGCAGTTCCCCGCGCCCCTTTGGGGGCGCCTCAGCCCCTTGACGTTGTTCTTCGCCATCCTCCTCGTGCAGTCGCATGGCTGCGGGAGGGGGTGGGCGGGAATCTCTGCTCGCAGACTCCGATGCTCTTCAGTCGGGTCACGGAACGTCGTACCGAGCGTGTCGGATCGAGGACGGAGAATCCCGACCGGCACCGACCCGAAGAACAAGCAGATGGCGCCCCAAAGGGGCGCGGGGAACTGCGCGAAACCACCGAGCGACGGCACAGGAAGAGGTGCGTCACGCCGGACGGACCTGGGAAGCGCAAGCAAAGGCGACCCGTCCCGTTCACCCTCCATGGAGCTCACCCGCCCGCTCGAACCGCCCCGCCCCCCGGGGCATCGCCGGGTGCAACCCCAGCAGCACGATCCCCCCGACCACCGCGAGCAGCCCCACCACCTCCCCCAGCAGCGCGAGCGGGTCCGTCCGCAGCCGGTCCCCGAGGAACCCGACCCCGCAGACGATCCCCGCGATCGGCTGCGCAGCCGTCAACGCGGGCAGCGACATCCGCAACGGCGCCATCTCGAACGCGCTCTGCACCAGCAACAACCCGGTCACCCCCAGCACCAGCACCGCGTACGGCTGCCAGGTCGCGACCACCACGGTCCAGCCGTCCTCGGCGAACCGCAGCGCGCTCACCCGGGTGAGCGCGTCCTGGAGCCCGTACAGCAGCCCCGCCGCACCCCCCAGCAGCACCGGCGCCATGACCAGCCGGGCCCGCAGGGCCAGCAGTACGAGCAGCGCCGCGAGGCCCGCCACCGCCCCGATGATCAGCCACTGCCGGAGCGGGTCGGTCACGGCCTCCCCGGCCTCCGGCTGCCCCGCGACGATGAACAGCGTCACCCCGCCCGCGAGCACCGCGAGCCCGGACCAGCCCTGCGTACCCAGCGGCTGCCCGGTCACCGCACGGGACAGTGCCAGGGCGAACAGCAGATTCGTGGCGAGCAGCGGTTCGACCAGACTCACCTGGCCATGGGCGAGGGCCAGCGCCCCGAGGACCATCCCGCACACCATCAGCGCGATCCCGCCGAGCCACCGCGGCATCCGCATGAGATCGAGCAGCAGCCGGAACGACAGGAAGTCGCTCAGGGGCGCCCGCTGCGCCGCGTCCTGCTGGAGGACGAACCCGAAGCCCAGGCAGCAGGCGGCGCAGACCGCCAGGACGACAACGAGTACCGACACGTCGTTACCCCTCACGACAGCCGGGCCCGAGCCAGCCGGGCCGCCGGGTACGTGGCCGGTGAGTCACGGCCCCGGGACGGTTGACGCCGGTCACGCCGTCCCCAAGGATCTGACCCACCAGTAACCCCAGTATCCCCATGGGTGCGCCGCCCCGCCGGTGCGGCAGGCGGGAGCGCGGCTGAGAAGAGGGACGGCCCATGGCGTACGACGCCGATGTGATCGTGATCGGTGCGGGTCTGGCGGGCCTCGCGGCGACGGCGGAACTGGTCGACGCGGGTCGCAAGGTCGTCCTGCTGGACCAGGAGCCGCCGCAGTCGCTCGGCGGTCAGGCCCACTGGTCCTTCGGGGGTCTGTTCTTCGTGAACTCCCCGGAACAGCGCCGGATGCGGATCAAGGACAGTCACGACCTCGCGCTCCAGGACTGGCTCGGCACCGCCGGATTCGACCGTGCCGAGGACCACTGGCCGAGGCGCTGGGCCGAGGCGTACGTCGATTTCGCGGCGGGGGAGAAGCGGGCCTGGCTGCATCGCCAGGGGGTGCGATTCTTCCCCGTGGTCGGCTGGGCCGAACGGGGTGGTTACGACGCCACCGGCCACGGCAACTCCGTCCCCCGCTTCCACATCACCTGGGGCACCGGCCCGGGGCTGCTCGCCCCGTTCGCCCGCCGGGTCCGCGCGGGCGCCGCCCGGGGCCTGGTCGATCTGCGGTTCCGCCACCGGGTCACCGCGCTGTGCGGCGCGGCGGGCACCGTGGACACGGTGGGCGGCGAGATCCTCGACCGCTCCGAGGTGGCCCGTGGCAGGCCCAGCGGCCGGGATGTCGTCGGCTCCTTCGAGCTGCGGGCCCAGGCCGTGATCGTCACCTCCGGGGGGATCGGCGGCAATCACGAGCTGGTCCGCCGGAACTGGCCCGCGCGTCTCGGCCGGGCGCCCGAGCGGATGGTCGCCGGGGTCCCGGCCCATGTCGACGGGCTGATGCTCGGTGTCACCGAGGCCGCGGGCGGCCGTCTGATCAACGGTGACCGGATGTGGCACTACACCGAGGGCCTGCACAACTGGAACCCGATCTGGGAAGGTCACGGCATCCGGGTCCTGCCCGGCCCGTCCTCCCTGTGGCTCGACGCGCGCGGCAACCGGCTCCCCGTACCGCTCTTCCCCGGCTTCGACACGCTCGGCACCCTCGAACACCTCATGGACACCGGCCATGAGCACAGCTGGTTCGTCCTCAACCGCCGTGTGATCGGCAAGGAGTTCACGCTCAGCGGCTCGGAGCAGAACCCCGATCTCACCGGACGGTCCGTCCGCGGGGTGATCGACCGGGCCCGCGCCGACGTGCCCGCGCCCGTGCGGGCGTTCATGGACCACGGCGAGGACTTCGTGGTCGAGCACGACCTCGCCTCCCTCGTCCGGGGCATGAACGCCCTCACGGGTGAACCGCTGATCGACGAGACGGATCTGCGGCGGGTGATCACCGCGCGGGACCGTGAGGTGGCCAACCCCTTCACCAAGGACTCCCAGATCACGGCGATCCGCGGCGCGCGGTCCTTCCTCGGGGACCGGCTGATCCGTACGGTCGCCCCGCATCCGATCCTCGACCCGAAGGCGGGTCCGCTGATCGCCGTCCGGCTCAGTGTCCTCACCCGTAAGAGCCTCGGCGGACTGGAGACCGATCTGTCCTCCCGTGTCCTCACCGAGAGCGGCGAACCCCTCGGCGGGGTCTACGCGGCGGGCGAGGCGGCGGGGTTCGGCGGTGGCGGGGTGCACGGATACCGCTCGCTGGAAGGCACCTTCCTCGGCGGCTGTCTGTTCTCCGGCCGGACCGCCGGCCGTGCCGCCGCCCGCGCGACGGGCTGACGCCTCCCGAGCCCGTACAAGTGCGCCTGGAATCGGGGGAGTGCGGGATGAACCGGTCGCAACGGGATACGTGCTCCAGCCACGCATAGCGTCGGAGGGGTGGGGTAGGACCACTTCCGAACCCCGGGTCGGCGCCTCCGCGGCCCCCGTTCCCGTCGCCCGTCCCGCATGATCACGGGCGCAACGATCAAGCCGCCACGCCGATTACGCCCCCCGGATCGCGGGCGCACTTGGGTAAGAAGTGGCATCGAAGGGACAACTCGACCGTCCGATCAGGCACTTGACACGTGTAGGTGGGCTGGTGGCCCTTGACTCGGAGCACCCCCTACCGGTTTGCTGTCCGTGATCATTCGCTCAACACACCGTGTCGGGGAGGAAGTCCCGCGGTGACGCCACCCCCACCGCCACTGGGCCGTTCGCGCAAGCGGGGCTCTCATGTCTTCGACGCGGCCCTCGACGACACGGCACTCGCGACCGCCCGTACCGCGCTCGGTCAGGGCCGCTGGTCCGTCGTCCGCGGGCTGCTCGTCGACACCGGCGACGACTGGGACCGCCGCGGCCACCGCGTCACGGCGCTCGCCCAGGAGACCACCACCTCGGCCTGGGCCCAGGACTGGCGGATCGCCGAGCCCGAGTCCGCCGACGCCGCGGTCCTGTTCGCCCTGGCCGCCGTCCAGCGCGCGCTGAACGGCAAAGCGCGCCCGGACGCGGCGCGGGCCGCCTGCCGCACCGCCGCCGGGCTCGTCCCCGCCGACCCCACGCCCTGGCTCGGACTGCTGATGCTGGAACGCACGGTCGGCACCGAGGAGGACGTCGTCCAGCTCTTCGACGAGGTCCGCCACCGGCACCCCGACCACCACCACGCCCACCATCTGATGATCGCCCGGCTCGCCGAGCGCCGCGCCGACGCCGGACAGGACCCTATGCACGAGGTCTACGACTTCGCCGCCTGGGCCGCCGAACAGGCCCCGGCGGACTCCCCGCTGGCGATCCTGCCCGTCGTCGCGCACGCCGAGCGGTACCGCGTGCTGGCCCTGGCCGGCCGGGAGCCCGCCGACCCGCTGTCCTCGGGGCACTGGGTCGGCCGCCGCGCCCGCCAGGTGATGAAGGCGGCGTTCGACTGGTGGCTGGAGTGGGAGCGCGAGGACCACCCGCGCAACCGCGTCGACCTCAACTTCCTCGCCCACGCGAAGTACTGCGGAGGCCGGGCCGCCGAGGCCGCGGCCCTCTTCCACCGCATCGGCAACCACATCACCCCCGCCCCCTGGTCGTACCCCGACCGGGACCCGTCCGAGGCGTTCAGGGAAGCGCGCAACGCGTCCCTCGGCACCGGATGACCCCCACCCCACATCCCCGCGCCCACCGGCGGTAGGCGCGGACGCACCACCAGTGTCACCAGCACCACCGCAAGCACCATCGCGGAAGAAGGCACCACCGCGCGGAACCGGCACCTCGGGTGCGAACCAGCGGTTCTGCGCGCTGCACGATCGGCGGCAACAGCATTGGCAACACCAGCACCACCGGTGACGTCGTCCTTATCGACGTCACCCGTCACCACCCGCACCACAGGTACGACGGGCATCACCCGGCACCACACGTACGACTCGCACCACCCGTACCACCGGGTCGTGCACCGCTCGGCCGTACCCCGGTACGGCCGCGGTCCACGTCGGCCGCGCCCGCACGAACCGGAACACGCCTGACCCGCCCACCCGAAAGGACAAACCCCGCCATGACGACGGGCAGTTCGAGCACGAGCGAAGCCAGATCGACCACCGGAGCGAAGTCCGGCGGCGGGATCAACACCTTCAAGGGCCAGGACCGCGCACTGCGCGCGGACCGGCTCGGCACGGCGGGACTCCTCCTGTCGGTGCTCGCCGCGACGGGACCGCTCATGGTCGTCGCGGGGGTCATGCCCACCACCTTCGCGGTCATGGGCATCGTGGGGCAGCCACTGCTCTTCGTCATCCTCGGCGTCGTCCTCATCCTCTTCTCCTTCGGATACGCGGAGATGAGCCGTCATGTTCACAACGCGGGCGCTTTTTACGCGTACATTTCCCGCGGCCTCGGCGGAACCGCCGGAGCGGGCGCCTCGCTCGTGGCGCTGGTCGCCTACAGCGCACTCCAGGTCGGCCTCTACGGGCTCCTCGGCTTCGAGGTCTCGCTGCTGCTGAACGCCCACTTCGAGGTGTCCGTCCCCTGGTGGATACCCTCCCTCGCGGGCGCCGCGATCGTGGGCTTCCTCGCCCTGATGAAGATCGACGTCAACGCGCGCGTCCTCGGTGTGCTGCTGCTGATCGAGGTCGCCCTTGTCGTCGTCTTCGACATCGCCGCGCTCTCCGAGCCCGCCAAGGGCGGTGTGTCGCTCGCCGCGTTCAACCCGGAGACCCTGACCGGCGCGGGCATCGGCACCGCGCTGTGCTTCTGCATCGCCGCCTTCACCGGCTTCGAGCAGGCACCCGTGTACGCCGAGGAGACCAGCCGTCCGCAGGTCGTGGTGGCCCGGGTGATGTTCCTCGCGGTGACCTTCGTCGCGCTGTTCTTCGCCTTCAGCTCTTGGGCGCTGACCGTCGCCGCCGGGCCGGACGGGATCGTCCCCGCCGCGCAGGAGCACACCGCCGGACTGCTGTTCGTGCTGACCGAGAGCAGGCTCGGGGAGACCTTCGCCGACCTCATGCACATCCTGCTGGTGACCGGTGTGTTCGCCGCGACGCTCAGCTTCCACAACGTCGTCTCGCGCTACGCGTTCGCCATGGGACGCGAAGGGCTGCTGCCCGCCGTCTTCGGCCGCACCAACAGCGCCAGCGGCGCCCCCGGCACCGGCGCGCTGCTCCAGACCGGTATCTCCGTCGTCGTGATCGCGGCCTTCGCCCTCACCGACACCAAGGAGACCGGCGACCCGACCGCGCCGATCCTGCGGCTGTTCACCTGGATGGGCAACGTGGGCGCCTTCGGGGTGATCCTGCTGATGGCCACCGCCTCGCTCGCGGTCATCGTCTTCTTCGTGCGCCGGGGCGCCGCCCGCGCACAGCTCTGGCGGCTGATCGCGTCCGGCGTCGCCGGGGTGTCGCTGCTGGTGATCGCCGGGTACACCGCCAAGGACTTCTACCTCCTCGTCGGCGCGGGCCCCGACTCGGCGCTGCGCTGGGTCCTGCCCGGGATCATCTTCCTCGCCGCCGCCGTCGGGCTGTCCGTCGGCGCGTACCTCAAGGCACGCAAGCCCGAGGCGCACGCCCGGATCGGCCTCGGCAACGAGGCGTTCCAGCTGGAGAAGGCGGCCGAGGAGGGTTCCTGACCCCCGGGGCGCACGTCCGGTGACGCAGGGAGGGGCGGTCCGTCGTACGACGGACCGCCCCTCCCGCACATCCCGGCCTTCCCGGTGACCGGCCTCAGACCCCCGGGACCACCCGGGCCACCTGGGCCGTCGAGACCACCTGGACCGTGCGGACCACGTCGGCCACCTGGATCACCTGGATCACCTAGATCACCAAGGACAGCAGCAGGACGATGGCGCCCGCGACCACCGAGATGATCGTCTCCATGACCGACCAGGTCTTGATGGTCTGGCCGACGCTCATCCCGAAGTACTCCTTCACCAGCCAGAAACCGGCGTCGTTCACATGGCTGAAGAAGAGGGAACCGGCGCCGATCGCCAGCACCAGCAGTGCCAGGTGGGTGCTCGACATATCGGCGGCCAGCGGGGCGACCAGACCGGCGGCCGACACCGTCGCGACCGTCGCGGAGCCCGTCGCCAGCCGGATCACCACGGCGATCAGCCAGGCCAGCAGCAGCGCGGGGATGGACCAGTCCTCGGAGATCTCCAGGACCATCTGACCGACGCCCGAGTCGATCAGCGTCTGCTTGAAGCCACCGCCGGCGCCGACGATCAGCAGCACACCGGCGATCGGGCCGAGCGACTTCTCGACCGTGGTCGACAGCCGGCCCTTGGTGAACCCGGCGGCCCGGCCCAGCGTGAACATCCCGACGATGACCGCCGCGAGCAGCGCCATCAGCGGCGAACCGATCACGTCGAACACCCGCTGCACCATGTTGGCGGGGTCGTCGATGATGATCTCGACCAGCGCGCTGCCGAGCATGAGGACCACGGGCAGCAGCACGGTGAAGACGGTCGCGCCGAAGCTGGGGCGCTTGTCCAGGTCCTCGGAAGGACGCGCCTGGATCATCTTCTCCGGCACCGGCACATCGACCCAGCGGGCCGCGTACTTGGCGAAGACCGGACCCGCGATGATCACGGTCGGGATCGAGACGAGGACACCGAGCGCGAGGGTGAGACCGAGGTTCGCCTGGACGGCGTCGATCGCGACCAGCGGGCCGGGGTGCGGGGGTATCAGCCCGTGCATCACGGACAGACCGGCCAGCGCGGGGATACCGATCCGCATCAGCGAGTAGTTGCCGCGCTTGGCGACCATCAGCACGACGGGGATCAGCAGCACGATGCCGACCTCGAAGAACAGCGGCAGACCGATCACCGAGGCGATCAGCACCATGGCCCACGGCATCGAACGGCCGCTCGCCCTGGCGAGGATCGTGTCGACGATCTGGTCGGCGCCCCCGGAGTCCGCGAGCAGCTTGCCGAGGATCGCGCCGAGCGCGATCAGCACACCGACACCGGCGACCGTGTTGCCGAGGCCGGTGGTGAAGCTGGGGATCACCTTGTCCAGCGGTGCCCCGGCGAAGGCGCCGAGGGCGAGCGAGCCGATGGTCAGCGCGAGGAACGCGTGGACCTTGAACTTGGTGATGAGCAGGACGATGACGGCGATGCCCGCGAGAACGGCGATCCCGAGCTGGGCGTGGCCCGCGGAGGTGATCGGCGCGACGGGGTCCGCTGCCAGCATCTCGACGCTGAGACTGGTCACGGTCGGTTTCCTTGGAGACTCGGTCGTACGGGGAGGTACGGCGGTGAACGGGGCAGGGGGTGGAGCGGGGGGAGCGGGGGAGCGGATGCGCGGAGGACCGGTCGGGTGGGGTCGGGACGGTCCGCGCGGGTGGGGGTGCCGGGAGCGGTGGGTCGCGGGGCGGGCCCCGGACCCGGGGGTCAGCCCTCCGTACCGGCGGGGGCCGGACCTGCGGCGGCCGGGTCGGTGGCGGGCCGCAGCGCCTCGGCGGCCCGGCGCGCGATGTCGGCGGGGGTGCCCGTCACATCGACGGCGACGCCCGCCTCGTCCGGCTGGAGCGGCTGGAGCGTGGCGAACTGCGAGTCCAGCAGGGCCGTCGGCATGAAGTGCCCCTGCCGGTGGCTCATCCGGTCCTCGATCAGCGCGCGGTCGCCCGTCAGATGCACGAACACGAGCCCGGGAGCGGCCGACCTCAGCCGGTCACGGTAGCCGCGCTTCAGCGCCGAACTGCTGACGACCCCGCCGAGCCCGTCCCGGGTGTGGGCCCATTCGCCGATGGCGTCCAGCCACGGCCGGCGGTCCTCGTCGGTGAGCGGGGTGCCCGCGGTCATCTTCGCGATGTTCGCGGCCGGGTGGAAGTCGTCGCCCTCGGCGTACGGGACGCCCAGCAGCTCCGCGAGCAGCGGACCGACCGTTGTCTTCCCGGTCCCCGCCACGCCCATGACCACGATGACATGGGGGGTCGGCGGTGTGTTCTTCACGATCTGGGGTCCTCGTGTCGATGGATGTCCTTGTTGACCTGGCCGAGACCTCGCCGGCATCACCCGTTTTCAACCGGTTCGTTGGCTTCCAAGGGGTCTGGCGGCGAGGTGTCACGACACTGAAACCTATTAGGTCTGATGAATTCAAGAGTCTGTGACATAAAAGTCTGACTTTTCGACTTCGTCTCGCCCGGGGTCAGCTCGTACGCTGAGCGGCATGACCACACCGGGCCGCGGCCTGCACGCCCATGTCCTCGACACCCTCGGCCCGGCGATCACCGCGGGCGAGTGCCCGCCGGGCAGCGTGCTGCGGACCGACGAACTGGCCCAGCGCTTCGAGGTGTCCCGCTCGGTGATGCGCGAGGCGGTCCGGGTACTGGAGTCGATGCGGCTGGTGGAGTCCCGCCGCAGGGTCGGCGTCACGGTCCGGCCCACCGAGGAATGGAACGTCTACGACCCCCAGGTCATCCGCTGGCGGCTCGCGGGCGCCGACCGCCCCCGCCAGCTGCGCTCCCTGACCGTGCTGCGCTCCGCCGTCGAACCGGCCGCCGCCGCGCTGGCCGCCCGCCACGCCACCGCCGAGCAGTGCGCGGAACTCACCCGGTGCGCCCTCGGGATGGTCGCCACCTCACGCGGACGGCAGTTGGAGGGGTACCTCGTCCATGACATCGCCTTCCACCGGGTGATCCTCACCTCGTCCGGCAACGAGATGTTCGCCCGCCTCGGCGATGTCGTCGCCGAGGTCCTCGCGGGCCGCACCCATCACCAGGTCATGTTCGAGGACCCGGACCCGGCGGCCGTCACCCTGCATGTCCGGGTCGCGGAGGCGGTACGCGAGGGCGACGCGGTCCGCGCGGAGGAGCTGACCCGCCAGATCGCGGTGGGCGCCCTCCAGGAGCTGGACATCCTCGCCCCCTGACCCGCGCCCGCCCCGGGTCCACGGCCCCGCACGGCCCGGAGACAGGACCCGCCCCGCTCGGTCCTCCCCTCAGCCCTCCCCGAACTCCCCGTCCACGTAGACCCACGCGCCGTCCACCCGCGCGAACCGGCTGCGCTCCACCAGCGCCCCGGCCCGGCCGTCCTCCAGGTACGAGGCCCGGAACGACACCGTGCCCACCGCGTGGAACGCCGACCCCTCGCCCGTCCCGGTGATCTCCAGCCCCGTCCACCGCAGCGCGGGATCGAACTCCACCACCGGCGGCCGGGTCGACGGGTGCCAGGTCCGCAGCAGATATCCGGCGTCCCGCACGACGAACGCCGCGTACCGCGACCGCATCAGCGCCTCCGCGGTGGCCGCCGCCCCCTCACCCCGGTGGAACCGCCCGCAGCACTCCGCATACGCCGGGCCGGCGCCGCACGGGCAGTCCACGGGAGCGGCCGGGGCCGGCCCGGCGCCGAGGCCCGCCGCGGCATCACGGGCCGGGCGGGAACGGGCATTGCGCGAGGGTCGTCGAGCCATACGCCCATTGTGCCCGCCCACATCACGCCGACTGTTCCGGCGCCGGGCCCGTCCGGTCGCCGGGGCAGCGTTCTCCCGCGTGCCCGCGGCGACGGGGGAGCCGCGGGCACGACACCGAAGTGACCCGGTAATGGAGTCACTGTCCGGAAACGCAGAAGACCCCTGATCATCAGGGGTCTCAGCTGGTGTCCGAGGGGGGACTTGAACCCCCACGCCCGTTAAAGGGCACTAGCACCTCAAGCTAGCGCGTCTGCCATTCCGCCACCCGGACCGGTGGTGTGTCGCGGTTTCCCGCGGCGACGTGGGAAACCATAGCAAAGAATCCGGACCCTGATCACGCGGGCCGTCCGGTACCCGCGGCCCGGCCGGGGGCGCCCGCCGGGGTGACCCCCGCGGCAGCGTGAACGGCGCATGTCGGGCCGGGCCGGCCCTTGGGGGAGACGGGCAAGGAGGGAGAGTATGGAGGGGAGAGCAGCAGGCAGCGACAGTGGGAGGAACCGCCGTGAGCGAGTCGAACAGGGCCGCCGGGCCCCGGACCGTCACCGGAGAGGACGAGGTCGTCGACCTCTGCCGCGACCTGATCCGGATCGACACGAGCAACTACGGTGACCACTCGGGCCCCGGCGAGCGGGGCGCCGCCGAGTACATCGCGGAGAAGCTCGCCGAGGTCGGACTGGAACCCCGCGTCTTCGAGTCCCACCCGGGCCGCGCCTCCACGGTCGCCCGGATCGAGGGCGAGGACCCCTCCCGCCCCGCACTGCTGATCCACGGCCACACCGACGTCGTACCGGCGAACGCCGCCGACTGGACCCACGATCCCTTCTCCGGCGAGATCGCGGACGGCTGCGTATGGGGGCGGGGCGCCGTCGACATGAAGGACATGGACGCGATGACCCTCGCGGTCGTCCGGGACCGGCTGCGCAGCGGGCGCAAACCGCCCCGCGACATCGTCCTCGCGTTCCTCGCGGACGAGGAGGCCGGTGGCACGTACGGCGCCCGGTACCTCGTCGACAAGCACCCGGACCTCTTCGAAGGGGTGACCGAGGCGATCGGTGAGGTCGGCGGATTCTCGTTCACCGTCAACGAGAATCTGCGGCTGTACCTGGTGGAGACCGCCCAGAAGGGCATGCACTGGATGCGGCTCACCGTCGAGGGCACCGCGGGCCACGGCTCCATGACCAACAACGACAACGCCATCACGGAACTCTGCGAGGCCGTGGGCCGGCTCGGCCGCCACCAGTGGCCGGTCAGGGTCACCAAGACCGTACGGTCCTTCCTCGACGAGCTGTCCGACGCGCTCGGCACCCCCCTCGACCCCGAGGACATGGAAGCCACCCTCGCCAAGCTCGGCGGTATCGCCAAGATGGTCGGCGCGACCCTGCGCAACTCCGCCGCGCCCACCATGCTCGGCGCCGGGTACAAGGTGAACGTCATCCCCGGTGAGGCGACAGCGCACGTCGACGGACGCTTCCTGCCGGGGTACGAGGACGAGTTCCTGGCCGACCTCGACCGCATTCTCGGCCCGCGCGTCCGGCGGGAGGACGTGCACGGGGACAAGGCCCTGGAGACCACCTTCGACGGCGACCTGGTCGACGCCATGCAGACCGCGCTGCGCGCCGAGGACCCCATCGCCCGGGCCGTGCCCTACATGCTGTCCGGCGGCACCGACGCCAAGTCGTTCGACGACCTCGGCATCCGCTGCTTCGGCTTCGCGCCGCTCAAGCTGCCGCCGGAGCTGGACTTCGCGGGGATGTTCCACGGGGTGGACGAGCGGGTCCCGGTGGACGGCCTCAAGTTCGGGGTCCGGGTGCTGGACCGCTTCCTCGACGCTTCCTGACGGCGGCCGGAGCGGCCGGTTCCGTTATTCGGGCGTATGTACGGAGCCGCTCCGGAAAGAGTGAATCCGAAGATAAGCTCGTAGCTCCATTGCGCCCTCCTCGTTACAGGTGGTGCGGTCCGCGTGCTGGGGACCGTTCTGCCAACAAGGAGGAACTCATGATCAAGAAGGTCGTCGCCGTCGCGGCTGCCACCGGTGGCCTCATGCTCGCGGGTGCGGGCCTCGCCATCGCCGATGCCGGTGCCCAGGGTGCCGCCGTGGGGTCCCCCGGCGTGCTCTCGGGCAACGTCGTCCAGGTGCCGGTCCACGTGCCGATCAACGTCTGCGGCAACACCGTCAACGTGGTCGGTCTGCTGAACCCCGCCTTCGGCAACACCTGTATCAACAGCTGATTGCCGCGCCTCCTTCCGTGAGGCCCTGAGGTCCTGGCCCCGGAGTGCCATCCATGCACTCCGGGGCCATCGCTTTTGGGGGCCGGGGGAGGGGCGGGGACGGTACGGCACCAGGCATGGCACAGCGAGTACGGAGCAGGGGCAGGGAACAGGTGGTTATGCGACAGGTCACGCGCAAGGGACTGATCACGATGGTGGCCGCGACCGGCGCCTTGGCGACCGGGGGCGGATACGCGCAAGCGGACTCCGGCGCGCACGGTACGGCGTCCGGATCGCCCGGTGTGCTCTCCGGGAACACGGTCCACGCGCCCGTGGACGTCCCGGTCAACGCGTGCGGAAACACGGTGAACGCCGTGGGGCTCCTCAATCCCGCGTACGGGAACACCTGTGTGAACGCCTCCGCGCGGGGCGGCCCGCAGCGGCCCGGCGGAGCGCACGCGGGCGGACGGACCAGCGACTCACCGGGGGTGGCCTCCGGGAACACCGTCGAGGCCCCGGTGCACGTCCCGGTGAACGCGTGCGGCAACAGCGTCGACGTCATCGGTGTCGGCAACCCGGCCATGGGCAACGACTGCGGCAACGGCGACGCGGGCACCCCGCCCGAGCGGCCGACCGAGCCGACGGAGCCCGGTGGGCCTGGTGGGCCCGGGAACCCGGGAGGTCCCGAGGCACCCGGCACTCCGGGGAACCCGGGCACTCCCGGGAACCCCGGTGGTCCTGAGGGCCCCGGCACGCCCGGTGGGCCCGGCACCCCTGGGCAGCCCGGGACGCCCGGGACGCCGGGGAGCCCCGGTACCCCCGCGACGCCGGGTACCCCCGGTGCGCCCGGTACTCCGGGTGCTCCCGGGGGGCCCGTCGCCCCGGAACAGCACACGAAGCCCGGGACGGAGACCCGCGGCTGGCCCGCCGGGCCCGCCCGTCACACGGTCGGCTCCTCGGACCGCGGCGCGGCCCGCGCCGCGGAATCCCGCACCGGGGGCAGCCTCGCCGAGACCGGCAGCCCGCTGCCGATCGGAGCGGCCGGACTGCTTGCCGCGGGCGCGGCGCTCGGCGGCGGAGTCCTGTACCGCCGGGGGCGCGTGGGTGCGTGAGGGGCGCGCGCCCCGGCGCCCGTCACCCCGGTGACAGTGGTCGCACGACCGGGCGTCGCCCGTGCGGGGGTCATCCGTACGCTCTGCGGGGTCTGACGGCCCTGCTGTCACGGACATCACACGGCGCGCTCACGGCGGCCGGAACCCCGCAGGTCACCGCCTTCGGCGACCGCGCGGTACCGGGATCTCGTCGCTCTCCGTAAAACACTGAGTGGGCCCCGCGAACGCGGGGCCCACTTCCCTTTCGCCGTGGTCCGTCACCATGTGGCGCGCACCTGGCGGATGATCCGGCGCCGCAACCGCACCCTGCGGCTGCCGTCCGGGTGCAGTCTCAGACGGTCCAACTCCCAGTGTCCGTACTCCGCGTGGTCGGTCAGCAGGCGGGTCGTGTCCTTGCGGGTCACCCCGCGGGGGACATACACGTCGACAAATTCGTATTCCGGCATCGCATCTATTGTGCGGGCACCGGCCCGGTACGGATAGCGTCTGCACTATGTCTGATGCTGCGCAGCCCACGGTTGCCGAGGTACGCGCCGCCGCCGAGGCGGTCAAGGCCGCGCTCGACCGCCACCTTGCCGCGGTCGAGCGGAGGTCGGGGGAGGACGACCCGGCCGTCTACGAAGCGTTCAACGAGTTGGCCGTCGCGGCCGAGGAGTACGACGAGCTGCTCTACGACCGCTACGACGAGGTCACCCCCTTCGAGATCCCCGGTTCGGAGGACGCCCTTCCTCCGTACACCGGCCCCGAGGAGCCGAACGCGGTCAGCGTGCTGATCCGCCGCGACTACTCGGTGGTGGAGCCGCAGCGGCTCATGGCCCAGGCCCAGCGCGTAGAGGCCGCCGAGGCGGACGGCGCGCCGCTCGTCGACACGGCGGGCACCACCGTGCACGGCGCGCTCGGCGTCCTCTTCGGGGAGTTCGAACCCGACGAGATCGCCTCCCGGCACAAGGAGTTCGGGCTGGAGGAGGGCGACTCCACGCTGTGGGTGACGGCCACCGACGACCCGGAGGACCCGGGCGTGTGGCTGGAGAGCCCCTTCGAGCACGCGGACCCGCAGCGGGTGGTGTGCCGCTTCGATGTCAGCGCCGTCTTCGACGACGAGGACATCGTGGACATCGACGATCTGGACGACGACATCGAGGACACCGTGCGGACCGGGGCCGTCGAGCCCCGCACCGACACGGCGGACGCCCTCACGGACCTCGTGGACGCGGCGGTCGACGACGACCGCCCCGGGCTGGAGGACGACCTCGACATCGAGCCCACCTCCGGTCGCGACGACGACCCGGACGACGACCCGGACGGCGAACCCGATCCGGACGGCGGCGATCCCGACGGCGAGGGGCCGCAGCGGCGCGACGGGGGACGCTGACCCGCTGCCCGCACCCCACCGCCACGCACAACCCACCGGCCCCCGGGCTCCCCGTAGAGGGACCCCGGGGGCCGGTCGCCGTTCCACCCTGACGCCCTGACGCCCTGACGCCCTGACGCCCTGACGCCGTGACGCCGTGACGCCGTGACGCCGTGACGCCGTGACGCCGTGACGCCGTGACGCCGTGACGCCGTGACGCCGTGACGCCGTGACGCCGTGACGCCGTGACGCCGTGACGCCCGTTCCGGGCCGAGCACCGCCGCCGTACGAGGGGTCGGCCCCCTCGCACGCGGCCCCGCGGTCCTACTCCGCCGCCGGTACCTGGCCGCGCAGCAGGTCCGCCAACCGTGTCGTACGCGGCTTGGGCGCGCCCTCAGCCACCGCGCGGGGCAACGCCTGCTCCACCCCGTGCACCACGGACAGATGCCGCTCGCCCCGGCCGAAGGCGGTGTACACCCACGCCCGGCTCAGGGTGTGCGCCGCGTCCCCCGGCAGGACGACGACGGCGGCGGGCCAGCGCCGCCCCACGGCCTGGTGGGCGGTCATCGCCCAGCCGTGCCGCACGCTCTGCTCGACCCGCTCCCGGGCCACCACGACCGGCGAACCGTCGCACTCCAGCCGCAGCCCTTCCGCGTCGGCGCCCACCACGCTGCCCGGGACCGCGCGGCCCGGCACGGGTGACCACACCACCCGGTCACCCGGGTCGAACCCGCCGAACCTGCCCGGACCGGGGTTGAGCCGCTCCTTGAGCGCGGTGTTCAAGGCGCGGGTGCCCACCGCGCCCCCATGGCCCGGAGTGATCACTTGAGTGTGCTCGGCCGGTACCCCGAGGGCCCGGGGGATCGAGTCGGCGACCAGCTGGACCGTGCGGTGCACCGCCTCGCCCGGGTCCCGGACTGGGACGATCATGACTTCCTTGCCGGGGGCCTCGACCTGGGTGAGCTCACCGAACGCGATACCGGAGATCAGTTCACCGATCGGGCCCGGGTCCGGGGTGCGGGAAGCGATCTGGGGGCAGACCCGGGCCGCCAGCAGATCCGCGAAGACCCGGCCGGGACCCGTCGACCACAGCACGGCCGGATCACCGCTCAGCACCAGACGTGCCCCGTCCGGCAGCGACTCCACGAGCATCGCGGCGCTCTCCACGTCCAGCTGTGGCGCGTCCAGCACCACCAGCAGATCCGTGACCAGCGCGCCCTCGCCGTCCCGGCCCGGCCCCTCGGCACCGGACAGCAGCCCGGCGACGGTCACCGCGACCCCGGCGGCCCGCGGGTCCGGCCCGTCCCCCTGAACGCCCTGAGCGCCCCCCGGGGCGCCGGCCGCCGCGAGGAGAGCGGCGAACCTGTCGCGTCCGTCCGCGGTGTGCGTGGCCGCGATCACCCGTCGGCCCCGCGCCAGCTCCGCGGTCACCAGGGCGGCGACCTCCGCGCGCGCGGCCTCGCCGCCGGTGTGTGCCACAAGGGCGTGCGTCGCGCAGGCGCGGATCAGCTCGGCGGCGGCGCCGCGCGCCGCTCCGGCGGCCGGTTCCGGCTCCGTGGGCCCCGCGCCGCCGTCCACCGGTGAGTTCACCAGTCGGGCGAGCCCGTCGGCCAGGCTCTCCTCGGCCAGCGCGAAGCGCTCCAGCCCGATGAGGACCCGTACCGGCCGCTCCGGTTCGCCCTCCTCGGCGTCGGTCCCGTCGGTCCCGTCGTTTCCTTCGGGACCCTCGCCCGCCGGTCCGGCCTCGGCCGCCGGGCGCGGTGTCTCACCGGGGGTGGCGCCGGGGATGTCCAACACGTCCTGGAAGACCAGCACCTCGCCTTCGGCGATGGCGCTCTGCACCGCGGAGTCGGGCACCGGAACGGACCGCTGCTCCAGCGCCGCGCTCAGCGCGGGCGCGTCGAGCGCGGTGTGTCCCGCCAGCGCCGCCTGATCCAGCAGCCAGACGGTGATGGCCCGGCCCCGGCGCTCGTCGGCCGGGCCGCAGTCGGGCCCGAGGCAGGCCCGGGCGAAGCTGTCGGCCTGCTCGGGACGGACACCGGGGACCCGGAGCAACTGCCACGGATCGTCCCGCAGCCGCTCGGCCGCGTCCTCCCCGAGCGTGGCGGCCACCGCACCGGCCAGCGACTCCGGGGCCCCGCCCTCGGCCAGGACCGTACCGATCCCGCCCACGGTCGCGGGCGGCGGAGCGGGCGCGGAGGGGCCCGGCGCCACGACCGGACGCGGCGCGGGTGCGACGGGCGGCGCGGCGGGCCTGCGCGGGGCCGCGGCCGGTTCGCCGAAGGTCTTCGCGGGCTTCTCACCGCTCTCGACCGCGCGCACGGCGGCCAGCAGTTCGGCGGCGGTCCCGCTCAGCTTGGCGCCGCTGTCGACGGGCCCCGCCTTCTCGGCCTTGCGCCGCTCGATCCGCTCACGCACCTCGCGCTGCGCGGCGAGTTCGGCCTCGGCCTCGGTGGCCTCCGCCGCCTTCTCGCCGTCCGTACCGGTTGCGACGGCTACGACGGTGGCTTCACCGGCTTCACCGGCCTCGTCACCGTTCTCACCGCTGGTGCCCGCCGAGCTGTCGCCGTCCGCCGGGGCCGCGTCGTCGCCGG
The DNA here is from genome assembly GCF_001905345.1 of Streptomyces uncialis. Classification (GTDB taxonomy): domain Bacteria; phylum Actinomycetota; class Actinomycetes; order Streptomycetales; family Streptomycetaceae; genus Streptomyces; species Streptomyces uncialis. The sequence continues at coordinate 401,883 of NZ_LFBV01000006.1, read as the reverse complement.
ACCCGACCGCGTCCGCCATGTCGTCCGTCGTGCCGTCCGTGATGTCCGCCGCCTCCCCGTCGCCGGGGGCGCCGGCCGCTCCGCTCGCCGGACCGTCCCCCTGCTCGCCCTGGCCATCAGGGTCGCTCCGGCTTACCTGCTCGCCCTGGCCGACCTGGTCGTCACCGAGGCCGTTCCCCCGCGCCCCCGGACCGGACCCGTCCCGGGGTTCAGGCGCGTCACCGTCCTGGCCGCCCGCCCCGCTCGCGGCCTCGGTCTCCGGCGCGGGCCCTGCGGCCCGGGGGTGCGCGGCCTCCGTGTTCACAACGTGCTCCAGTCCTGGTCGGGATAGCGGTGGATGGGCGCCGACACATCGTCGAGGGCCCGGCGGATCTCGTCAGGAAGACTAAGGGTCTCCACTGACAGCGCTGCCGTGAGCTGCTGCGCGTGGCGCGCGCCGACGATCGGGGCCGTCACGCCCGGGCGGTCCCGCACCCAGGCGAGGGCCACCTGGAGCGGGGTGACGGCGAGACCGTCGGCGGCGGTCGTCACGGCGTCCACGATGCGGGCGCCCTCGTTGTCCAGGTACGGCTCCACGAAGAGCGACAGATGCTCGGAGGCGCCGCGTGAGTCCGGGGGAGTGGTGTGCCGGTACTTCCCCGTGAGCACCCCGCGGCCGAGCGGGGACGAGGGCAGCAGCCCCACGCCCAGGTCCAGCGCGGCGGGCAGCACCTCGCGCTCCACCCCGCGCTGGAGCAGCGAGTACTCCATCTGCGTACTCGCCAGCCGGGCCCGGGTGCCGGGGGCGGCGAGCTGCCAGGTGGCGGCCTTCGCGAGTTGCCAGCCGCAGTAGTTGGAGACGCCCGCGTACCGTGCCCGGCCGCTGCTGACGGCGATGTCGACGGCCTGAAGGGTCTCCTCCAGCGGGGTCGTCGGGTCGAAGGCGTGGAGCTGCCACAGATCGACGTGGTCCGTGCCGAGACGGGCGAGGGAGGCGTCCAGGGCGCTCAGCAGATGCCCGCGCGAGCCGTCGAAGCGCCGTTGCGGGTCGGGCACGCTGCCCGCCTTGGTGGCGATCACCAGATCCCGCCGCGGCACGAGGCGTTCTATCAGGCGCCCGAGCAGATACTCCGCCTCCCCGTCGCCGTACACATCGGCCGTGTCGACCAGGGAGCCGCCCGCGTCCCAGAACAGCTTCAACAGGTCGGCGGCGTCGCTCTCGTCGGTGTCGCGGCCCCAGGTCAGGGTGCCGAGCCCGATGCGGGACACACGCAGGCCGGTACGGCCGAGATACCTCTGCTCCATGGGCGTTGACACTACTGGCCGGATGTCCGGCGGCGCGGAGCCTGTGGACAACCCACGCCGAACCGGCACGGCCGTCCCCACCACGGGTGACTCCCCAGGTGGCGGGGGACGGACGGGAGCGCGGCGCCCACCGGTCCTGACGGATCGCCCGCCGCGCGCTAGGGTCAGCCGCACAGCCACGTTACTCGTCAGTAAGGGGAATCGGCCATGCAGCTCGGGATCAACCTCGGCTACTGGGGCGCGGGAATGGACGCGGACAATCTCGCGGTCGCCCAGGAGGCGGACCGGCTCGGCTACGCCGTCTGCTGGGCCGCGGAGGCGTACGGCTCCGACGCGCCCACCGTGCTGTCCTGGGTCGCCGCCCAGACGGAACGTATCGACGTGGGCTCCGCCATCCTCCAGATCCCGGCCCGCCAGCCCGCGATGACCGCGATGACCGCCGCCACCCTGGACTCCCTGTCGGGCGGCCGGTTCCGGCTCGGCCTCGGTGTCTCCGGCCCCCAGGTCTCCGAGGGCTGGTACGGGGTGAAGTTCGACAAGCCCCTCGCCCGTACCCGTGAGTACGTGGAGATCGTCCGCAAGGCCATGACCCGCGAACGTCTCTCGTACGAGGGTGCCCACTGGACACTGCCGCTGCCCGGCGGCCCCGGCAAGCCTTTGAAGCTGACCGTCCACCCCGAGCGCGAGCACATCCCCCTGTACATCGCCGCGATCGGCCCGAAGAACCTGGAGCAGACCGGCGAGATCGCCGACGGCGCCCTGCTGATCTTCTCCTCGGCCGACCATCTGGAGGACACCGCGATCCGGCATCTGCGCGCGGGACGCGACAAGGCGGGCCTGACACTCGACGGCTTCGACGTCTGCCCCACGCTGCCGCTCGCCCTCGGTGACGACAAGGACGTGACCGCGCTCGCGGACACGTTCCGCCCGTACACCGCGCTCTACGTCGGTGGCATGGGCAGCCGCAAGCAGAACTTCTACAACCAGCTCGCCCAGCGCATGGGCTACGAGCGCGAGGCCGCCGAGATCCAGGACAAGTACCTGTCCGGCGACAAGGTCGGCGCCGCCGCGGCGATCCCGCACGAGCTGATCGACTCCACCACGCTCCTCGGGTCCGTCGAACGGATCGCGGACCGGATGAAGGCGTACGCCGCGGCCGGGGTCACCACCCTCACACTGGCCCCCGCCGGGTTCACCCTGGAGGAGCGGATCGCCGCGCTGCGGGCCGGGTCGCAGGCCCTGGAGCACGCCGGCCTCGGCTGACCCCCGGCCCGGCCGTGGTGGGGGCTCGGGGGTCTTCCCCGCCACGGCCGTCACCCCGTACAACGCCTCCGCGCGCTCCTGGTTACGCCCTCACCGGCGGGTCCCCGCGCGCGTGGAGGGGTCCTTCGTTCGGCCGAGTGGGCGCCCAGAGCTGTTGCCGTTCGGCCCGTCCCGCATTTGACTCGTGGTGCGCGGACCCCTGCACGGAGGTGGCAGTCATGCTCTCGGCCAAGAGCCTGTTCCAGGAGATCCTCGACAACGACGAGTCGTTCCGCCTGTTCTGCTCCATCGCCGCCAGCGGGGAATCCCAGGGCGGCTGGGAGAACGGCCGGATCGCGGCCCTCGTGCCCGTCACCGAGCGCGACATCGCGCCCAAGGTCGTCCGGCACGGCGCCGACGAGGACAAGCACGGGCGGATCTTCAACGCGCTCATCAAGAAGCGCGGACTGACCCCCGTCGACGTGCCCCAGGACACCGACTACACGATGCTCCTGGAACGCCGGGGCATCGGCCTCGCCCACGACAAGCTCCACCGGGACGAGCCGCTCACCGTCCAGGACATCGTCACCTACCTCGCCCACAGCAGGGTCACCGAACAGCGCGCCTCCGAACAGATGCGGCTGCTGCGCAGGTACTTCGCCGACCATCCCGACCTCGGGCGCGCGGTCAGGATGATCTCCAACGACGAGGACAACCACCTCGCGTACTGCCACGAGGAACTGCTGAGGTTCGCCTACGCCGGACACGGCCGTGCGATCCAGCGCACCCTCGAACAGTGCGCGCTCGCCGAGATCCGGATCTACCGTGACGTCAGCCTCGCCGTGATGGCACACATGGGCCGCATCCTCGGCTGGCCCAAGGCCAAGAGCGCGGCCCTCGCCGCCGGTATCCACGCGGTGTACGCCTACGAGCGCGCCTTCGGCTGGCGGCGCATGGTGTCCCTGGCGATGCCCGAACGCCGCGACGCGCTGGGCGGTCCCGCGACCGCCGCCCCCGAGTTCGCCTGAACCCATGACGGACGGTCCGTGATCCGGAGGACGCCGCACGCGCGCGCGTGCGGCGTCACTCCAGAAGGCGTCCGCCGTGAGCCGTCCGCCACAGGTCGGCCGTCGTCAGCCGTCAGCCGTCCGCCACCAGCCGGTCACGCGGCTCGCCGCCCCCGCTCCGCGTCACTCACAGCCAGCCGCGCCGCTTGAACGTCCGGTACAGGACGATCTCCAGCCCCACCATCAGCGCGATCACCGCCGGGTACGACCACGTCCAGTGCAGCTCCGGCATATGGTCGAAGTTCATGCCGTAGATGCCCGCGATCATCGTCGGGACGGCCGCCATCGCCGCCCACGCGGAGATCTTGCGCATGTCGTCGTTCTGCCGGACGCTCATCTGCGCCAGATGCGCCGACAGGATGTCCGACACCAGCCGGTCCAGCCCTTCCACGGACTCGTTCACCCGGGTCAGATGGTCGCTGACATCGCGGAAGAACGGCTGTGCGGACTCCGCCACGAACGGCACCGCCGCCGCGAAGGGCCCCGTGCCCGCCAGCCGCCCCAGCGGCGCCCCCAGGGGCACCGTGGCCCGCCGGAACTCCAGGATCTGCCGCTTGAAGTTGTAGATCCGCATCGCCGTGTGCCGGGACCGCCCGCCCTCCGGTGAGAAGACCTGCGCCTCCAGCTCCTCCAGGTCCGTCTGGAGCTCGGTCGCGACATCCAGATAGTGGTCCACGACCGCGTCGGAGATCGCGTACAGCACCGCCGTGGGCCCCTGCTTCAGCAGCCCCGGCTCCGCTTCCAGACGCTGCCGCACCGACCCGAGCGGCGAACCCTCACCGTGGCGCACGGTCACCATGAACGAGTCCCCGAGGAACAGCATCACCTCGCCCGAGGACACGGTGTCGCCCTCCGGCTCGTACACCACCGGCTTCAGCACCACGAACAGCGAGTCGTCGTACACCTCCAGCTTGGGGCGCTGGTGGGCGTTCAGGGCGTCCTCGACCGCCAGTGGATGCAGCCCGAACTCGGTCCTGACGTGCTCGAACTCCTCCTCCGTCGGCTCATGCAGCCCTATCCACAAGAACGCGTCACCCTCGGCGCGGGCCCGCGCGAGCGCGTCGGAGAGATCGGCGGGCCCCGCCATACGGCGCCCGTCCTGGTAGATGGCAGAGTCCACGATCACGCAGCACGTGTTCCCCTCGCCCGAGGAGCGCACACCCCCCACGCCTAGGCTGTCGGTATGCCCACGCTGATCCTCGTCCGCCACGGACGCTCCACCGCCAACACCGCGGGCCTGCTCGCGGGCTGGACGCCCGGTATCTCCCTCGACGAGCGCGGCTCCGCCCAGGCCGCCGCGCTCCCCGGCCGGCTGGACGGCGTCCCCGTCGCCGCGGTCGTCACCAGCCCGCTCCAGCGCTGCCAGGAGACCGTCGCGCCCCTGCTCGCCGCCCGGCCCGGACTGACCCACCACACCGACGACCGGATCGGTGAGTGCGACTACGGCGACTGGACCGGCCGCAAACTGTCCGAGCTCAACGACGAGCCGCTCATGGACATCGTCCAGCAGCACCCCTCCGCCGCCGCCTTCCCCGGCGGCGAGTCGATGCGGGCCATGTCCACCCGCGCCGCCGAGGCCGTCCGCGAGTGGAACGCGCGCGTGGCCGACGAGCACGGCGATGACGCCACGTACCTGATGTGCTCGCACGGCGACATCATCAAGTCGCTCGTCGCCGAGGCCCTCGGACTCCACCTGGACCTCTTCCAGCGGGTGTCCGTCGAACCCTGCTCGGTGACCGTGATCCGCTACACCCGGCTGCGGCCCTACCTCGTCCGCCTCGGGGACACCGGCGACTTCGCGTCGCTGCTGCCCCGGGACGACACGGACGCCGCCCCCACCGACGCGTCCGCCGCCACCGCCGAGGTGGGGGGAGGAGCGGGCGCGCCGTGATCGCCGACCGCAGTAGGGTGAAGCGGTCGGAACCAAGCCAGTGAACCCGGGCGATCCCTTGATCGACCCGTCGATCCCAAGGGAGATCCGGACGTGTCGCGTCAGGTGTTCCTCTACGACCCGCCGGAGCGTTTCGTGGCCGGTACGGTCGGACTGCCAGGGCGCCGTACCTTCTTCCTCCAGGCCTCCTCCGGGACCCGCGTCACGAGTGTCGCCCTGGAGAAGACCCAGGTCGCCGCGCTGGCCGAGCGCATGGACGAACTCCTCGACGAGGTCGTCCGCCGCAGCGGCGGCAGCGCCTCCGTCCCCGCGATGGCACCCACGGAGATCTCCGACACCGCGCCCCTGGACACCCCCGTCGAGGAGGAGTTCCGGGTCGGCACCATGGCCCTCGCCTGGGACGGCGAGGAACAGCGCATGATCGTCGAGGCGCAGGCCCTCGTCGAGCTGGACGCCGAGTCCGACGAGGATCTGGCCGAGGCCGAGGAACGCCTCCTCCAGGACGAGGAGAACGGCCCCCCGATGCTCCGGGTCCGGCTCAGCGGCGTCCAGGCCAGGGCCTTCGCCAAACGCGCCCTGGACGTCGTCAACGCGGGCCGTCCGCCCTGCCCGCTGTGCAGCCTGCCGCTCGACCCGGAAGGACACGTATGTCCGCGCCAGAACGGATACCGCCGCGGCGCATGACCGTCACCGACCTGCTCACCCACGGTGAGCTGACGGTCCGCGGCCGGGTCCAGGAGGCGTCCAACGCGGTCCTGTACTGCACCGTCGAGCACGAGGGCGAGCGGGTCCACTGCGCCTACAAGCCCATCGCCGGGGAGCGCCCCCTGTGGGACTTCCCCGACGGCACCCTCGCCCAGCGCGAGGTCGCCGCCTACGAGGTGTCCGAGGCCCTCGGCTGGGGACTCGTCCCGCCCACCGTGCTGCGCGCCGGACCCTACGGCGAGGGCATGTGCCAGTTGTGGATCGAGGGCTCGGCCGCGACCCTCGCCGTCCCCGGCACCCCCGACGGCCCAGGTACGGGCGACGACCCCGGTACGGGACTGCTCGCCCTCCTCGACACCGAGGAACCGGGGCCCGGCTGGAAGGCCATCGGCTTCGCCGACGTCGGCGGCGGCCGCACCGCCCTGCTCGTGCACGCGGACGACGACCGGCTGCGCCGGCTGGCCGTCCTCGACGCCGTGATCAACAACTCCGACCGCAAGGGCGGCCATCTGCTGCCCACCGCCGCCGGACGCCTCTACGGCATCGATCATGGAGTGACATTCCACACGGACGACAAGCTCCGCACCCTGCTGTGGGGCTGGGCGGGCGAACCCCTCCCCGAGGACGCGCTGACCGCCCTGACGGCCCTCGAAGCGGCCCTGGAGCCCGGACAGGCCCTCGCGGCCCGGCTCACCACCCTGCTCACCGAGACCGAGATCGCCGCCACCCGCGCGCGGGTGGCCGCCCTCCTGGCCGCCGGTATCCATCCCAAACCGGGCGGCGAATGGCCCGCGATCCCCTGGCCGCCGGTTTAAACACCTGGCCACCGGTGTACCGGACGCACCGTCCGGTTACGCTCAAGACATGCATGCCTGGCCCGCTTCAGAGGTACCCGCCCTGCCCGGACAGGGCCGCGACCTCAAGATCCACGACACCGCGACCGGCGGCCTCGTCGCTCTCGACCCCGGTCCCGTCGCCCGTATCTACGTCTGCGGCATCACGCCGTACGACGCGACCCATCTGGGTCACGCGGCGACCTACAACGCGTTCGACCTCGTGCAGCGCGTGTGGCTCGACACCAAGCGCCAGGTCCACTACGTCCAGAACGTGACGGACATCGACGACCCCCTACTGGAACGCGCCGCACGTGACGGCGTCGACTGGGCGGGGCTCGCCGACCGCGAGACCACCCTCTTCCGCGAGGACATGACCGCCCTCAGGATGCTCCCGCCGCGGCACTACATAGGAGCCGTCGAGGCCATACCGGGCATCGTCCCGCTCGTGGAACGCCTCCGGGACGCGGGCGCCGCCTACGAACTCGAAGGCGACGTCTACTTCTCCGTCGAGTCCGACCCGCACTTCGGGGAGGTCTCCCGGCTCGACGCCGCCGCCATGCGGCTGCTGTCCGCCGAGCGCGGCGGCGACCCCGACCGGCCCGGCAAGAAGAACCCGCTCGACCCGCTGCTGTGGCAGGCCGCGCGGGAGGGCGAGCCCGACTGGGACGGCGGCTCCCTCGGCCGGGGCAGGCCCGGCTGGCACATCGAGTGCGTGGCCATCGCCCTCGACCATCTCGGGATGGGCTTCGACATCCAGGGCGGCGGCTCCGACCTGGCCTTCCCGCACCACGAGATGGGCGCCTCGCACGCCCAGGCGCTGACCGGCGAGCACCCCTTCGCGAAGGCGTACGTCCACGCCGGGATGGTCGCCCTGAACGGCGAGAAGATGTCGAAGTCCAAGGGCAACCTGGTCTTCGTCTCGGCCCTGCGCCGCGCGGGCGTCGACCCCGCCGCGATCCGGCTCGCCCTGCTCGCCCACCACTACCGGGCCGACTGGGAGTGGACGGACTCCGCGCTGGAGCAGGCGGTGGCCCGCCTCGCCCGCTGGCGCGCGGCAGTCTCCCGCCCCGACGGCCCGCCCGCCGACGACCTCGTCGAGGAGATCCGCGCGGCCCTCTCGAACGACCTGGACGCGCCCACGGCCCTCGCCGCGGTCGACCGCTGGGCCGACCGCCAGACGGCGGACGGCGGCCAGGACGAGGGCGCACCCGGAGTGGTCTCCCGCGCCGTGGACGCCCTACTGGGAGTGGCCCTCTAACCCTCCCCCCGAGCCAGTAGCTCCCGGCCTCTCCCCCCGAAGAGGCCGGGACCTACCCCACACCCCGGAGTACGCCGAGCAAAGGCAACCCAGGGGCGCGGGGAACTGCGCACCCCACGAGCGACCCGCACAGCTCGGAGTGCGCCGAGCACAGGCAACCTCAGGGGCGCGGGGAACTGCGCACCCACGGAGTACCCGCACAGGAACAGGTACGCCCGGCACAGGAAACCTAGGGGCGCGAGGAACTGCGCACCCCACGAGCGACCCGCACGGCCCGGAGTACGCCGAGCACAGGCAACCTCAGGGGCGCGGGGAACTGCGCACCCACGGAGTACCCGCACAGGAACAGGTACGCCCGGCACAGGAACCCCAGGGGCGCGAGGAACTGCGCACCCCACGAGCGACCCGCACGACCCGGAGTGCGCCCAGCACAGCCAACCCAGGCCCGAGCCGAGCGCCTAAGCCGCGCCGGACGGACCGGACGGACCGGACGGACCCTACGGACCGGGTGGGCCAGGCGGCCCGGACGGATCAGGCGGCCCGGACCGACCGGTCGCCCCGATGGCCGCAAGCTTGCCCCGCAGATGCGCCCGCTCAGGCTCCGTCCCAGCGAGCGCCAACGCCACCCGATAGGCCGCCCCGGCCTCCCGCAGTCGCCCGAGCCGCCGCAGCAGATCGCCCCGCGCCGCCGGATACGGATGATGCCCCCGCAGCCGCGGCTCGTCGGCGAGCGCGTCCAGCAGCGCCAGCCCGGCCGCGGGCCCGTCCCGCATGGCCACCGCCACCGCCCGGTTCAGCGCGACGACCGGCGACGGCGCCAGCGCCAGCAGCACGTCGTACAGCGCCACGATCTGCGGCCAGTCGGTCGCGGACAGATCCGGCGCCTCGTCGTGCAGCGCGGCGATCGCCGCCTGCACCCCGTACGGCCCCGGCGGCCCCGCCGCCAGCGCCGCGGGCACCAGCGCCAGACCCTCGTCGATCATCGCGCGGTCCCAGCGCCCGCGGTCCTGGTCCGCGAGCAGCACCAGCGCCCCGTCCGGCGCCGTCCGGGCCGCCCTGCGCGCGTGCACCAGCAGCATCAGCGCGAGCAGCCCGGTGACCTCCCGCTCCGCGGGCAGCAGCCGACGCAGGACCCGCGTCAGCCGGATCGCCTCCTCGGCGAGGTCCAGCCGCTGCAACTCGGGGCCCGAGCTGGCCGTGTACCCCTCGGTGAAGATCGAGTAGAGCACCTGGAGCACCCCGGGCAGCCGCGCGGGCAGCTCGTCGGCGCCCGGCACCCGGAACGGGATGCGCGCCTCACGGATCTTCCGCTTCGCCCGGACGATCCGCTGCGCCATGGTCGCGGACGGCACCAGATAGGCCCGTGCGACCTCGGGGGTGGTCAGCCCCGCCAGACAGCGCAGGGTGAGCGCTCCCCGGGCCTCGGCCGGCAGGGCGGGGTGGGCGCAGGTGAAGAACAGCGTCAGCCGCTCGTCGGGGAGCCCGCCGCCCGCGTCGGCGGGGGGCGCCGGGGCCGCGCGGTCGGCCTCCACCTGGAGGACGGCGAGCCGGGCGGCGTACGCCTGGTCCCTGCGCAACCGGTCGACGGCCTTGCGCCGTGCCGTCGTCAGCAGCCACGCGCCGGGCCGGGTCGGCACCCCGTCGACCGGCCAGCGTACGAGCGCCGCCTCCAGCGCCTGCGAGGTGACCTCCTCCGCCAGGTCCAGGTCCCCGAAGCGCGCCACGAGCGAGGCCAGCAGCCGTCCGTGTTCCTCGCGGAACACCGATGCCACCGCCTCGTCGGCGGCCGTCGGACCTCCGTGGTCCCAGGACTCCGGCGCGGCCATGACTCAGACCCCGAAGTCCGCGATCGGCCGCACCACGACCGCGCCGGTGCCCCGCGACCCCGGACAGCGGGCCGCCCAGTCCAGCGCGGTGTCGAGGTCCGGTACGTCGATGACGTAGAACCCGCCGAGCACCTCACGGCTCTCCGCGAAGGGGCCGTCCGTCACGGTCCGCTCGCCGTCCTCGGAGACCCGGACCGTGGTGGCGGTGACCAGGTCGGCCAGGGACTCGCCCGAGACATGGATACCCGCGTCCCGTACCGACTTGTCGTAGGCGATCCAGTCGGAGACCTCGCACCCGGCGGCGCCGCCCTGTGCGTCGACCGCGCCGGCCTGGATCAGCAGCATGTACTTCATGGTCCGTACTCCTGTCATGTGTCCCGTTCATGTGCGGCGACCGCCGCGCACCATGACGACGAACGGGACCGGGCCCGATCGACACCCGGAAGAAAATTCTTCCGTCCGGGAACGGTACGGGCATCCCGGGCCCCGACGCCGCGCCCCCGGGCCGGACGACCCCGCGCATCCCGGACCCGGCGACCGGCCTCATACGACCGGCCTTCCTCGGGGGCGGGCCGCCCAGCGCGACCGGCCTCGCTCGCCCGCCCCCGGGGAAGGCCGGAACACGCCACGGGCCGGAACCAGGGCACGGGCCGGAACACGTGCGCGGCCAGGAACACAGGGCGCGGGCCGCCGCACCGGGAGGCTGTCCCGGTGCGGCGGCCCGCGTCGATCGCTGTACCGCCGGTGCGCCCCGGTGGGCTCAGCCCAGCTCCGGGGCCGGGCCCGGACCCGCACCGGGGCCCTTGTCCCGCTTTCCGGCGCCACCCGTGCCCGGGGAGCCTTGGGCCCCCTCGGAGTCACGGCCGCCGTCCGAGCCGTCCGCACCTTCGGCGTCGCCACCGTCGCCCGCGTCGCCGGAGCCTTCCGTGTCCTCGGCGGTGGCGGTCTCGCCGTCCTCCGTGGCCTCCTCCGCGGCGCCGGTGTCCGCGACATCGGTGTCAGGTTCGACATCGCTGTCCGGTGCGGCCTTCCGGCGCGCGGTGCCCCCGGCCGTCTCCGGCGCGGACTGCCCGCTGTCCTGGGCGTCCGTCTCCGCCTCCGGGGCGTCGGACGTGTCCGGGCCCGGGTCGGCCGCGCGCTGGGGGCGGGGCTGGCGGACCCGCTCACCGGACGGCTCCCGCAGGTACGACGTGGTCTCGCCGCCGTCGGTTGCCAGCCCCGGCGCGGTGGCCGCGCCGGGCCCCGCGGGCCCGGGACCGCCACCGTCCCGGCGGCGCAGATAGCGCTCGAACTCGCGCGCGATCGCCTCCCCGGTCGCCTCCGGCAGCTCCGCCGTGTCCCGCGCCTCCTCCAGCGTCTGGACGTACTCGGCCACCTCGGTGTCCTCGGCGGCGAGCTGGTCCACACCGAGCTGCCAGGCGCGCGCGTCCTCGGGCAGCTCACCGAGCGGGATGCGCAGGTCGATCAGGTCCTCCAGGCGGTTCAGCAGCGCCAGGGTCGCCTTCGGGTTCGGCGGCTGGGACACGTAGTGCGGCACCGCCGCCCACAGCGACACGGCCGGGACGCCCGCGTGGGTGCACGCCTCCTGGAGGATGCCGACGATGCCCGTGGGGCCCTCGTACTTGGTCTCCTCCAGATCCATCGTGCGGGCCAGATCGGGATCGGACGTGACCCCGCTGACCGGCACCGGACGGGTGTGCGGGGTGTCGCCGAGCAGCGCGCCGAGGATGACCACCAGCTCCACGCCCAGCTCATGGGCGAAGCCCAGCAACTCGTTGCAGAACGACCGCCAGCGCATCGACGGCTCTATGCCCCGCACCAGCACCAGGTCCCGCGGCTTCTCACCGCCCACCCGGACCACGGACAACCGCGTCGTCGGCCAGGTGATCTTCCGGACGCCGCCGTCCAGCCACACCGTGGGACGGTTGACCTGGAAGTCGTAGTAGTCCTCCGCGTCGAGTGCGGCGAACACCTCGCCCTTCCACTCCCTGTCGAGATGCGCGACCGCGGCGGAGGCTGCGTCGCCCGCATCGTTCCAGCCCTCGAACGCGGCCACCATGACCGGGTCGATCAGCTCGGGTACCCCGTCGAGCTCGATCACCCAGCGCCTCCTTCCGACAAGCCGTCACGTACGCCCCAACCTTACGGCCATCGAGGGGGCCCTCCGCAGCCCCCTCGCACGGGGGAGTGAACGGACACTGCCCCGGTCAACGGCCCGTGACACCCGCTCCGGGGAGGGAGCCCGTCACGGAAGCGGAACCCGGCTCCTGAGCCACCGGCGCCAGGTGGACGGAGACCCATGACCTGGCCGCCTCGGCGTCCCGCTCCCGCAGGGCCGCGAGGATCGCCCGGTGTTCGCGCAGGGCGTCCGCGGCCACGCCGTGGCCGGTGGCGGCAGGGCCGGGCCGGGGAGCGGTCCTGGACAGCGCGTCGAGCAGCGCGCAGAGCACCGGGTTCCCCGCGGCGCGGGCGATCCTCCGGTGGAACTCCAGGTCACGGGCGAGCAGTTCCGCCTCCGGCACGGTGTCCGCCGGGACGTCCAGCAGCGCGTGGAGGGCGTCGAGCTCGGGCTCGGTGATCCGGGCCGCCGCCAGCGCCGCCGCGGCGGGTTCCAGGATGCGGCGCACGGCCAGGAACTGGGGGGCCGTGTGGGCCGGGTGGAGGTCCACGGCGAACCCCACCGCCGTCAGCAGCAGCTCCGGGCCGAGGCCGGTCACATAGGTGCCGTCGCCCTGCCGGACGTCGAGGACCCGGATCAGGGACAGCGCCCGGACCGCCTCGCGCAGCGAGTTGCGGGAGAGACCGAGCGCGCCCGCCAGTTCACTCTCCGGGGGCAACCGGTCCCCGGGTCGCAGCGCACCGGTGACGATCATGCTCTTGATCTTCTCGATGGCCACGTCGGTGACCGCCATGGGGACCTCGCCTCGCGGCCGTCCCGCGCGGTGGACGGCCAGGGTGTGGGGACGACGTGGACAGAACCGTGGCGCGGCCCGCGACGAGCCGGGCCGCGCGGTCATTCCCACAGCGTGGAAGGGGCCTCCCGGCGGACCACCGGGGCGATCTCCTCGGCGAATCGTTCCAGCGTCTCGATCTGCTCGCCCCGGGAGAGACCGAAGCCGTCCACGGTGACCGACTGGAGGTCGTGCCGGTACGCGGAGTGGTAGCCGAGGATCTTGTCGATGATCTGCTGCGGCGATCCGATGAGCTGGGGGCCGTCCGCGATGGCGTCCTCGATGGTCCGGAAGGGCGTGTTGTAGCCCGCCTTCCCCTCCAGCCGGGGCTTGAAGTTCTGCCGCACCCGGGCCTCGTACAGCTCCTTGTACCGGGACACGGCCCGCTCATGGGTGTCCGCTATCAGCAGTCCGCCGGAGCCCGCCGCCACATGGGCGCGCGCGGGGTCGTGCCCGTACGCCGCGAAGCGTTCGCGGTAGTGGTCGATCAGCCGGACGTACGCCGCGCGCGGCTGGACGGCGTTGGCGGTGAACAGGGGATCGCCGTGCCGGGCGGCGAGTTCGGGGGAGTTGAGGCTGGTGGCGGAGCCGTGCCAGACGCGCGGGGGGCCCGCGTAGGGGCGGGGCACGGTGGTGACGTTCTTCAGCGCGGGCCGGAACTCGCCCGCCCAGTCGACGCCCTCCTCCCGCCACAGCCGGCGCAGCAGTTCGTACTTCTCCTTCTGGAGGTCCCACTGCCGTTCCTCGTCCAGTCCGAACAGGTCGAAGTGGCCCGCCTCGGCGCCCTTGCCGATGACGAGCTCGATCCGGCCCCGGGAGAGCTGGTCGAGGGTGGCGTAGTCCTCCGCGACCCGTACGGGGTCGAGGATCGCGACCACGGTCACCCCGGTGAGCAGCCTGATCCGGCTGGTCCGCGCGGCGAGCGCCGCCAGCAGCACGGTGGGGCTGGAGGACAGGAACGCGCCCGCGTGCCGTTCCCCGATCGCGTAGGCGTCGAAGCCGAGCCGTTCGGCGGCCACCCCGGCGTCCAGCACCTCGTCGAACCGGTCGGCGGGGGAGAGGAGTTCACCGGTCAGCGGGTGCGGCGCGTGGCCGACGATGGAGAGCACCTGGAACTTCATACGACCACTGTCGCCGCGGGACGTTGCGGGCGTGTGTACGTGATGTGGCAGGGGTCCCAGGGGTCCGGGAGACGGTCAGGGCGGTCGGGAAAGCCCGTACAGGCCTTCCCGACCGCCCTGACCGTCGTCGTGCGCGGGGGCCGCTGTCCCCGGACGTCTTCCTAGCGGTCGCCGCCGAGTATCTTCTCCACCCCGGCGCGGACCTCGTCGGTGGCCAGGCCGCGGATGGTCAGGGTGGTGCGGCGGCGCAGCACGTCGTCCGCGGTCTCGGCCCACTCGTGGTCGCGGGCGTAGACGACCTGGGCCCAGATCTCGGGCGCGTCCGGGTGGACGCGCGCGGCCAGCGCGGGGTCCTCGTTGGCCAGCCGCGCGATCTCGAAGGACAGCGAGCCGTAGTGGGTGGCCAGGTGCTTCGCGGTGTCGGCGGCCATCCGGGGGCCGGGGGTCCCGCCGTCCACCAGCAGCCGGTGCGCGACCGCCTGCGGGTTGGCGACGCCCGGCAGCGGCAGCCGCTTCGGGAGCGAGGACATGGGCTCCATGTCCTCGCCGAGCGGCCGTCCGGGCAGCACGGCGAGCTTGTTCACGATGGTGCGCCCGATGTGCCGGAACGTCGTCCACTTGCCGCCCGCGACGGACAGCATCCCGCCCCGGCCCTCACTGACGACGGTCTCCCGCTTGGCCTTGGAGGTGTCACCCGGACCGCCGGGCAGCACCCGCAGCCCCGCGAACGAGTAGGTGATCAGATCGCGGTCGAGCTGCTGGTCACGGACGGAGAACGCGGCCTCGTCGAGGATCTGGGTGATGTCGCCCTCCGTCGCGGACACGTCCGCCGGGTCGCCCTCGAACGCCTCGTCGGTGGTGCCCAGCAGCAGCATGTCCTCCCAGGGCAGGGCGAAGGTGATGCGGTACTTGTCGATGGGGGTGGCGAGGGCCGCCTTCCACGGCGAGGTCCGCTTGAGGACCACGTGCGCGCCCTTGGACAGCCGGATCGACGGGTCGGCGCCCGCGTGCTCCATCCGCCGGAGGTGGTCCACCCAGGGGCCGGTCGCGTTGAGCACCAGCCGTGCGTCGACCCCGAACTCCGTGCCGTCGAGACGGTCCTTCAGCTCCGCTCCGGTGACCCGGCCCCGGGTGAAGCGCAGTCCGGTGACCTCGGCGTGGTTGAGGACGACGGCCCCGGCCTCGACGGCCGCGCGGACCGTCATCAGGGCCATCCGGGAGTCGTTCATCTGCCCGTCCCCGTACACGGCGACGGCCTTCAGGTTCTCCGTGCGCAGCTCCGGCACGTCCTGCTGGGCCCGCGCGGGCGACAGCAGATGGCCGACGCCGTCCCCGAACGCCGACAGCGCCGAGTACGCGAAGACACCCGCGCCGAGCTTCGCGGCGCCGTGCGGTCCGCCCTTGTACACGGGCAGATAGAAGGTGAGCGGGTTCGCCAGATGGGGCGCCACCTGACGGGAGACCGCGCGCCGCTCGAAGTGGTTCTCGGCGACGAGCTTCACGGCTCCCGTCTGGAGGTAGCGCAGCCCGCCGTGCAGCAGCTTGGACGAGGCCGACGAGGTGGCGCCCGCGAAGTCACCGGCGTCCACCAGTGCCACCCGCAGCCCCGACTGGGCCGCGTGCCAGGCCGTGGAGATGCCCAGGATGCCGCCGCCGACGACCAGCAGGTCGTACGTGGCCCTGGACAGCTGTTCCCGGGTCTCGGCGCGGCCCGGGTGGGAACCGGCGGAGGGATGCAGCCCGAGCGTGGGGTAGGCGGGGCTGCTGGGCTGGGTGGTCATGGTGTGGTGCTCCTCGTCAGCTCTCGTGCTCGGCGCCGCCGGTGGGTCGGCGGCGCCGCTGTCCTGTCAGCTCTCGTCGTCCTCGATCCAGCCCATGGTCCGCTCGACGGCCTTGAGCCAGCTCTTGTACTCGCGGTCCCGCTTGTCCGCGTCCATGCGGGGTGTCCACTCGGCGGCCCGGCGCCAGTTGGCGCGCAGCGCGTCGGTGTCCGGCCAGAAGCCGACGGCGAGGCCGGCGGCGTAGGCCGCGCCGAGGCAGGTGGTCTCGGCGACCATCGGGCGCACCACGGGTGCGTCCAGGACGTCCGAGAGGGTCTGCATCAGCAGGTTGTTGGAGGTCATTCCGCCGTCGACCTTGAGCGCGGTCAGTTCGACACCGGAGTCCTTGGTCATCGCGTCGGTGATCTCCCGGGTCTGCCACGCGGTGGCCTCCAGGACGGCGCGCGCGATGTGCGCCTTGGTGACGTACCGGGTGAGGCCCGCGATCACACCGCGCGCGTCGGAGCGCCAGTACGGGGCGAACAGCCCGGAGAACGCGGGGACGAAGTACGCGCCGCCGTTGTCCTCGACGGAGGACGCCAGCGTCTCGATCTCGGCGGCGGACTTGATCAGCCCCATCTGGTCGCGCATCCACTGCACGAGCGACCCGGTGACCGCGATCGACCCCTCCAGCGCGTAGACGGGCTCCTGGTCGCCGATCCGGTAGCCGACGGTGGTCAGCAGCCCCGAGTACGAGTTGATGATCTTGTTGCTGGTGTTCATCAGCATGAACGTGCCGGTGCCGTACGTCGACTTGGCCTCGCCCTCGCTGAAACAGGTCTGGCCGAAGAGGGCCGCCTGCTGGTCACCGAGCGCCGAGGCGACCGGGATACCGCCGAGGAGCTCGCCGAGCGAGCCGCCCTTGACCTCGCCGTAGACCTCGGACGACGAGCGGATCTCGGGGAGCATCTCCATCGGCACCCCGATGGAGGCGGCGATGGAGGGGTCCCACTCCATGGTGTGCAGGCTCATCAGCATGGTGCGGGAGGCGTTGGTGACGTCGGTGACGTGCCGGCCGCCGTCGGTCCCGCCGGTCAGGTTCCAGATGACCCAGGAGTCCATGGTGCCGAAGAGGATGTCGCCCGCCTCGGCGCGCTCGCGCAGGCCCTCGACGTTGTCGAGCAGCCAGCGGGCCTTGGGCCCGGCGAAGTAGCTCGACAGCGGCAGCCCGGTCTGGCGGCGGAAGCGGTCCTGGCCGACGTTGCGGCCGAGCTCCTTGCAGAGCCCGTCGGTACGGGTGTCCTGCCAGACGATCGCGTTGTGCACCGGCTCACCGGTGTTCCGGTCCCACAGCAGGGTCGTCTCGCGCTGGTTGGTGATGCCGATGGCCAGGACGTCGTCCCGGGTGATCCCGGCCTTGCGGATCGCTCCGGCCACGACCTCCTGGACGTTGGTCCAGATCTCGGTGGCGTTGTGCTCGACCCAGCCCGGCTTGGGGAAGATCTGCTCGTGCTCCTTCTGGTCGACCGAGACGATCCGGCCGTCACGGTCGAAGACGATGCAGCGGCTGGACGTGGTGCCCTGGTCGATCGCGGCGATGAACGGGCCGGTGCCGTGCGAGTGGGCGCCCTCGCCCTGGGCGGGGGCGCTGGAGGTGGTGGCGTCGGTCACGGGTCTGCTCCTGGGGATTCCGGGGCCGCGAGCGGGTCGCTCGGGCCGGTGGGGCGCGCGGGTCGTGGTGCGCGGCGGTGGTCGGCGGTGACCTTAAGTGAAGGCGATGTTGTAGATACCGCCCGCGAGTACCCCGCCAATCAGCGGACCCACCACCGGCACCCACGCGTAGCTCCAGTCGGAGCCCCCCTTGTGGGGCAGGGGGAGCAGGGCGTGGACGATACGGGGGCCCAGATCGCGCACCGGATTGATCGCGTACCCCGTGGGGCCGCCCAGGGACAGACCGATACCGACGACCACCAGGGCGGTGATGAGGGCGCCGAGGACGCCGAGGCCGTTGCCCTCGTCGTTGAGGCCCTGGGTGAGGATCGCCAGGACCAGGACGACCGTCGCGATGACCTCGGTGGTGACGTTCTGCACCGCGTTGCGGATCTCCGGAGCGGTGGAGAAGATCCCGAGCACCGGGCCGGGGCCGCTGTCACCGGAAGCCGGGGGAGTGCCGACGATCTCGGGGTCGGTCAGATGGGCCCGGAACTGCCCGTAGTAAGTGATCCACACAAGTACGGCGCCGATCATGGCGCCGAGGAGCTGGGAGCCCAGGTAGACCGGGACATCGGCCCATTCCGTCCCGCCCTCCACGGCGAGTCCGAGGGTGACGGCCGGGTTCAGATGGGCGCCGGAGACGCCGCCGGCCAGATAGGCCGCGGTGAGGACCGCGAAGCCCCAGCCGAAGGTGATGGCCAGCCAGCCCGCGCCCCGGGCCTTGGAATGCTTCAGCGTGACGGCGGCGCAGACCCCGCCGCCGAGCAGGATGAGGACGGCGGTTCCTATGGTCTCGCCGATGAAGATGTCGGAGGTGGACACCCGCGACTCCTTTGTTGCTTGTGTCGCCACACTCTAGCGCGTATTGCCGTTAGGTGTTCGACAATGCCGACCGATGGACGGGAGTCTTTCCCTGGGGTTACCGGCGAGTCAAGGGTTGTGTAATCGAGAACACGATCGTTACTGATCGCGGCCGCCTATCGATCGGCCCCGGGCGGCCCCCGACGGCCCCGATCGGCCCCGGGCGCACCCTTGGCGGGCCCGCCTCGCGCGCGCGGGCGTACGAGCGCGCGAAAGAACTGACGGCAGGACGCGGCACGACACGGCAGGACGACGGCGGGAAGCGGCCGAAGCCGTCGCCGGGCAGCGCGGAACCCGGGGCGGCGGATCAGCGGGGTGGCGGATCGGCGGGGTGGCGGATTACGCGGGGCGGCGCGGGCGCGGAAGGGCCCGGCGCACCCCGGACCAGGGCACCCCGGCGGAGGTGCGGTGCGGTATGGGCGCGGCGGGCCAGGACCGGACGGGCGGCCGGGAACCGGACGAGTGCCCGCCCGGCCGCCGGCAGGCTTTAGAAGCGGCCCGCGCCCAGGTCGCGGGAGACGGACCGCGCACACGCGCGTACCGCCGCGATCAGCTGGGGCCGCAGCTCGCCGTCCTCGCCGCACACCCGCTCCACGGCACCGGTGATCCCCACCGAGCCGACCGGCATCCGGCGCCGGTCGTGGATGGGGGCGGCGACCGACGCGACGCCCTCCCAGGTCTCCTCGACGTCGGACGCGTACCCGCGCGCGCGAGTGAGCCCCAGGGTCTCCTCGAAGGCGTCCGGCTCGCTCACCGTCCGCGCCGTGAACGACTTGCGGTCGGCCTCCAGCGCCTCGCTGTGCGCCACCGGGTCGTACGCCGCGAGGACCTTGCCCAGCGCGGTGGAGTGCAGCGGCTGCATCGCCCCCACCTCCAGCACCTGACGGCTGTCGTCCGGGCGGAAGACATGGTGCACGATCAGCACGCCGTGCTGGTGGAGCACCCCCAGGTAGACGCTCTCCCCGCTGGAGCGGGCCAGGTCGTCCGCCCACACCAGGGCGCGCGCCCGCAGCTCGTGCACATCGAGGTAGCTGTTGCCCAGGCGCAGCAGTTCGGCGCCCAGCTGATAGCGGCCCGAGGCGGGGTCCTGCTCGACGAAGCCCTCCGCCTGGAGGGTCCGCAGGATGCCGTGCGCGGTGCCCTTCGCGAGGTCCAGCGAGGAGGAGATGTCGGACAGGCCGAACCGCCGCTCACCGCCCGCGAGCAGACGCAACATCGCCGCGGCCCGTTCGAGCGACTGGATGTTCTTCGCCATCGCCGCGCCTCCTTGCGTCCTCTGGGTGCTCCACGCCGACCACATGCCGTAGGGCGTTCGGCAATGCTGAACAGTATCGGTCCTTGCCGACCGATTGCCTCCGGGCGGTGAGCGTATGTTTCCACCCGCGGCGCCGCTCCGGGCACATTCGCCGCCGTCGCCGTCCGCGCCGCCCCGGCGAACGGCCCCCGCATCCGCCGCCCCCGGCCGCCCGCGCGGTGCGAAACCACCCGGGCGGCCCAGCGGGACCGCTCACCCGGCCCAGCGCGCACGACCCCGCGCGCCCCGCCGCCCCGCGCACCCGCGGGACCGGACCGGGCCCGTACGCCCGGGGCGGTCGCGGGGCGAACCGCCACGAACCGGTCCGCCCCCTGGACGCTACGGGCGCACCGGGCGGCGGCCCCGCTACCCTGGGCGGGTGCGCCTTCCCGGAGGAGCCGCAAAGCCGACAGCCGTCGCAACCAGGGAGCCCTTACATGGCCTCGTCGCCGACCCCGCCGACCGCGCCCGTTGACAGCCGTACCCGCATCGACGCCCTGCGCGAAGCACTCGCCACCAGAGTCGTCGTCGCCGACGGCGCGATGGGCACGATGCTCCAGGCACAGGACCCGACCCTTGAGGACTTCGAAGACCTTGAGGGCTGCAACGAGATCCTCAACGTCACCCGCCCGGACATCGTCCGGTCGGTCCACGAGGAGTACTTCGCCGTCGGTGTCGACTGCGTGGAGACCAACACCTTCGGCGCCAACTTCGCCGCGCTCGCCGAGTACGACATCCCCGAGCGGGTCCACGAACTGTCCGAGTCCGGAGCCCGGATCGCCCGTGAGGTCGCGGACGAGTTCACCGCGTCGACCGGTCAGCAGCGCTGGGTCCTCGGCTCCATGGGCCCCGGCACCAAGCTCCCCACCCTGGGCCACGCCGCGTACACCACCCTGCGCGACTACTACCAGAGCAACGCGGAGGGCATGATCGAGGGCGGCGCCGACGCCCTCATGGTGGAGACCACCCAGGACCTCCTCCAGACGAAGGCCGCCGTGCTCGGCGCCCGCCGTGCCCTGGAGGCCACCGGCGCCAATCTGCCGGTGATCTGCTCGGTGACCGTCGAGACCACCGGCACCATGCTCCTCGGCTCGGAGATCGGCGCGGCGCTCACGGCCCTGGAGCCGCTCGGGATCGACATGATCGGTCTCAACTGCGCCACAGGCCCCGCCGAGATGAGCGAGCATCTGCGCTATCTCGCCCGGCACTCCCGTATCCCGCTGTCCTGCATGCCCAACGCGGGACTGCCGGTCCTCGGCAAGAACGGCGCCCACTACCCGCTCGGTGCCCCCGAACTCGCCGACGCCCAGGAGACGTTCGTCCGCGAGTACGGACTGTCCCTCGTCGGCGGCTGCTGCGGTACCACCCCCGAGCATCTGCGCCAGGTCGTGGAACGCGTCCGCGGCCTCACCCCGCCCGGCCGTGAGCCCCGCCCCGAGCCCGGCGCCGCGTCCCTCTACCAGACCGTGCCGTTCCGGCAGGACACCGCGTACCTCGCGATCGGCGAGCGCACCAACGCCAACGGCTCGAAGAAGTTCCGCACCGCGATGCTCGACGGCCGCTGGGACGACTGCGTGGAGCTGGTCCGCGAACAGATCCGCGAGGGCGCCCATATGCTCGACCTCTGTGTCGACTACGTCGGCCGGGACGGCGTCGCCGACATGGCCGAGCTGGCCGGACGCTTCGCCACCGCGTCCACCCTGCCCATCGTCCTCGACTCCACCGAGGTCGAGGTGCTGCGCGCGGGCCTGGAGAAGCTCGGCGGCCGGGCCGTCATCAACTCCGTGAACTACGAGGACGGCGACGGCCCCGAGTCCCGCTTCGCCAAGGTCACCGCGCTGGCCAAGGAGCACGGCGCCGCCCTGATGGCCCTCACCATCGACGAGGAGGGCCAGGCCCGTACCGTCGAGACGAAGATCGCCATCGCGGAACGCATCATCGACGACCTCACCGGCAACTGGGGCATCCACGAGTCGGACATCCTCATCGACACCCTGACCTTCACCATCTGCACCGGTCAGGAGGAGTCCCGCAAGGACGGCGTCGCCACGATCGAGGCCATCCGGGAACTCAAGCGGCGCCGCCCGGACGTCCAGACGACCCTCGGTCTGTCGAACATCTCCTTCGGCCTCAACCCGGCCGCCCGGCTCGTCCTCAACTCCGTCTTCCTCGACGAGTGCGTCAAGGCCGGACTCGACTCGGCCATCGTGCACGCGTCGAAGATCCTGCCCATCGCCCGGCTGGAGGAGGAGCAGGTCAAGGTCGCCCTCGACCTCATCTACGACCGGCGCGCCGAGGGCTACGACCCCCTTCAGCGCCTCCTCGAACTCTTCGACGGCGTCGACACCAAGTCGATGAAGGAGGGCAAGGCCGAGGAGCTCGCCGCGCTGCCCCTCGACGAGCGGCTCAAGCGCCGCATCATCGACGGTGAGAAGAACGGCCTGGACACCGACCTCGCCGCCGCCCTCACCGAGCGCCCCGCCCTCGACATCGTCAACGAGACCCTGCTGGACGGGATGAAGGTCGTCGGCGAACTGTTCGGCTCCGGCCAGATGCAGCTGCCGTTCGTCCTCCAGTCCGCCGAGGTGATGAAGACCGCGGTCGCCTACCTCGAACCGCACATGGAGAAGACGGACGCCGACGGCAAGGGCACCATCGTGCTCGCCACCGTCCGCGGCGACGTCCACGACATCGGCAAGAACCTCGTCGACATCATCCTGTCCAACAACGGCTACAACGTCGTCAACCTGGGCATCAAGCAGCCCGTCTCCGCGATCCTGGACGCCGCCGAGGAGCACCGCGCCGACGTCATCGGCATGTCCGGCCTCCTGGTGAAGTCCACCGTGATCATGAAGGAGAACCTCCAGGAGCTGAACCAGCGCGGGATGTCCGCCGACTACCCCGTCATCCTCGGCGGCGCGGCGCTCACCCGCGCCTATGTCGAGCAGGACCTCCACGAGATCTACCAGGGCGAGGTCCGCTACGCCCGTGACGCCTTCGAGGGCCTGCGCCTCATGGACGCCCTGATCGCCGTCAAGCGCGGGGTGCCCGGCGCGACCCTGCCCGAGCTGAAGCAGCGCCGGGTCCGCGCCACCGCCGCGCCCGCCGTGGAGGAGCAGCCCGAGGAGGGCACCGTCCGCTCGGACGTGTCCACCGACAACCCGCTGCCCACCCCGCCCTTCCTCGGCACCCGGGTCATCAAGGGCATCCAGCTCAAGGAGTACGCCTCCTGGCTGGACGAGGGCGCCCTGTTCAAGGGCCAGTGGGGCCTCAAGCAGAACCGCAAGGGCGACGGCCCCACGTACGAGGAGCTCGTGGAGTCCGAGGGCCGCCCCCGGCTGCGCGGCTGGCTCGACAAGCTCCAGACGGAGAACCTGCTGGAGGCGGCCGTCGTCTACGGCTACTTCCCCTGCGTCTCCAAGGGCGACGACCTGATCATCCTGGACGACGAGGGCAACGAGCGCACCCGCTTCTCCTTCCCCCGCCAGCGCCGTGGCCGCCGGCTGTGTCTCGCGGACTTCTTCCGCCCCGAGGAGTCCGGCGAGACCGATGTGGTGGGCCTCCAGGTCGTCACCATGGGCTCCCGGATCGGGGAGGCCACCGCCGAACTCTTCGAGGCCAACGCCTACCGCGACTATCTGGAGCTGCACGGTCTCTCCGTCCAACTCGCGGAGGCCCTCGCCGAGTACTGGCACGCCCGGGTCCGCTCCGAGCTGGGCTACTCCGCCGAGGACCCCTCCGACGTCGAGGACATGTTCGCCCTGAAGTACCGGGGTGCCCGTTTCTCGCTGGGCTACGGCGCCTGCCCCGATCTGGAGGACCGCGCGAAGATCGCCCGGCTGCTGGACCCCGAGCGGATCGGGGTGGTCCTCTCCGAGGAGTTCCAGCTCCACCCCGAGCAGTCCACGGACGCGATCGTCATCCACCACCCGGAGGCGAAGTACTTCAACGCACGGTGACCACCGGGGCCGGGCGGTCACCCGTGGCCACCTGCCCCGGCAGTCCCTCGTGACGGCCCGGCCCCGGATGTCCCGGGCGCCCGCCCGCCCCGGACCGGCACCGTGACGGGCGCGGCCCCGCCCGCCGGGAAGCCGCACCGTTCGCAGAGCCATTCCGGCCGTCAAGTCGTACACTGGTCGGTCCAGCGCAGGCCGGCTGCTGTTCCCACGGGAGCGGCGGTCGGCCTCTTCGTCCCTCATGGAGGTGTGCCCGGATGACCAGTACGGTTCCCGCCCTCGGTACCAGATCCGCCGACGGCTCCCCGCTCCAGGCCGTCCTCCTCGACATGGACGGCACCCTCGTGGACACCGAGGGCTTCTGGTGGGACGCCGAGGTCGCGGTCTTCGCCGGGCTCGGGCACCGGCTGGACGACGCGTGGCAGCAGGTCGTGGTCGGCGGCCCCATGACCCGCAGCGCGGGCTTCCTCATCACGGCGACCGGCGCGGACATCACCCTCGCGGAGCTCACCGTCCTGCTCAACGACGAGTTCGAGCGCCGTATCGGCCGCGCCCTGCCCCTGATGCCCGGCGCCGCCCGGCTGCTCGCGGAACTGGCCGCCCACCGCGTCCCCACCGCCCTGGTCTCCGCGTCCCACCGCCGCATCATCGACCGCGTCCTGCACTCGCTCGGCCACGCCAACTTCGCCCTGACCGTCGCCGGGGACGAGGTGGAGCGCACGAAGCCGTTCCCCGACCCGTATCTGCTGGCCGCGGCCGGGCTGAACGCCGAACCCGCGCGCTGCGCCGTCGTCGAGGACACCGTCACCGGGGTCACGGCCGCCGAGGCGGCCGGCTGCCGGGTCGTCGCGGTGCCCTCCGTGGCACCGATCGAGGCGAGCCCGGGGCGGACCGTGGTGACCTCGCTGGAGCAGGTGAACCTGCCGTTCCTGCACGGTCTGATGAGTCTGAACTGACCGGCCCGCACCGCGTCTGATCAGCGGCCCCGCCCCTCGTGGGCATCCCGTCCGGCGGGGTGCTCCTCCGTACCCGTGACCCGCCAACTGTGCGGCCCCGCCGCCCGGTTCGGGTGAATTGCGTCTCACCCCACGCGGCCCCGGACGCTCCGCACTCAAGTCTCCCGTGTGAGCTTTGCCACCCCGAGGGGGGTCGACAGGGGGCCCGCCCCGTGCCGGTACCGCCCCGGTACGGGACGGAGTCGGGGCTATGTGTCCCGATTGGTGAAAGCGTGGACGGATACCTTCCTCCATCGGTCTTTCGGTGTGTCCGCGCCCCGTTCCGGAGCGTGATGGACGGTCATGGGCCGCCCGGTCGGGGCCCCGTCGGCAGCCGCACTAATCTCGTGGCGAGAACATCGCCGGAACCCCGGACACCGCCCTCACACCCCCGTCGCCGGTGTCATGGGATCAACAGCTCTGGAGAATCCCGCCCATGAACCGCAAGACGTTGGTGCTGCCGGCCGTGATCGGTCTGCTCGCCCCGGTGCTCGCCGCGTGCGGCGGGTCCGACGACGGCGGCCGGGCGGGCGGCGCGATCACGGTCGGCACCACCGACTCGTACACGGCCTCCAAGGAAGCTCCGGCACCTCTCGACCCGGCGTACGCCTACGACGCGGGCTCCTGGAACCTGCTCCGGCAGACCCTCCAGACCCTGATGACCATGCCCCGCGGCGGCGGCGAGCCGGTCCCGGAGGCCGCCAAGGAGTGCGGTTTCACCGACAGCGGCAACGAGCGCTACGAGTGCACCCTGCGGGACGGTCTCAAGTTCGCGAGCGGCGACGCGATCACCGCGACCGACGTCAAGTACTCGATCGACCGGGTCCTCGGCATCAAGGCGTCCACGGGCGTCTCGGGCCTGCTGAGCACCGTCGACACCATCGAGACCCAGGGCTACAAGAAGGTCATCTTCCATCTGAGGACCCCTGACGCGACCTTCCCGTACAAGCTCGCCACCCCTGTCGCGGGCATCGTCCACCCCGAGGAGTACCCCCGGGACAAGCTCCGCACCGGGTTCAAGGTCGACGGCTCCGGCCCCTACACCCTGCGGGCCGAGGTCAAGGGCGACACGATCGCCAAGGCCGTGTTCACCAAGAACGACCGCTACACGGGCCAGCTCACCCCCAAGAACAACAGCATCGAACTCCGTCCCTTCGCCGACGCCGACGCCATGGGCGCCGCACTCGACAAGGGCGACATCGATCTCATGACCCGCACCATGACCCCGGCACAGGTCGAGAAGCTCTCCAGCGCTACGACGGGGGACGTCAAGCTGACCGCGACCCCCGGGCTGGAGATCCGCTACCTCGGCTTCAACACCGAGGCGCCGGTCGTGCGCGACAAAGCCGTCCGCCAGGCCATGGCCCAGATCATCGACCGCGGTCAGCTCGCCTCCACGGTGTACGGCGAGATGGCCGAACCCCTCTTCTCCCTCGTTCCGGCCAACATCACCGGACACTCCAACGCGTTCTTCAACAAGTACGGCGCCCCCAGCGCCGACAAGGCACGCCAGATCCTGAGCAAGGCGGGTGTGACCACACCGGTCAGGCTCACCCTGAACTACACCACCGACCACTACGGCTCCGGCACCAAGAAGGAGTTCGAGGTGCTGAAGACGCAGCTCGATCGCAGTGGTCTCTTCAAGGTCGAGATCAAGGGCACGAAGTGGACCGACTTCCGTGCTGATGGGCTCGACGGCAAATACGCGGTCTACGGCCTCGGTTGGTTCCCTGACTTCCCCGATGCCGACAACTTCCTCGCCCCCTTCCTCGACGAGGGCAATTTCCTCGCGCTGCCCTATGTGAACAGCGCCATCCGTGACGACCTGATCCCCCAGTCGCGCCGGGAGGCAGACCGGCTGATCGCGTCGGACAGCATCGAGGAGATCCAGAACATCGTCGCCGACGACGTACCCGTCCTGCCCCTGTGGCAGGGCAAGCAGTACGTCGCCGCGCGCGACGACATCCAGGGAGTCGAATGGGCACTCGACTCCTCGTCGAACCTTCAGCTGTGGGAGCTCAGCCGGGGAGTCAGCGGCTGATCTCCCTTGGACCGACAAGGTAGATCGTGAATAAGCGCACCCAGTGGTCGGTCCTGTCCATAGCGACAGGACTGGCCGCCGCCACGCTGACCGGCTGCGGTACGGAGGACGGCGACTCCGGCAGTGGAGCCTCGGTAGTGGTAGGCATGTCCGACGACGTCCAGACCACCGACCCGGCCTCCGGTTACGACCCGGGGTCGTGGCTGCTGTTCAACAACGTGTACCAGTCATTGCTGAGCTTCCCGGTCGGCAGCACCGAGCCGGAGCCGGAGGCGGCGCGCAAGTGCGGGTTCACGGACACCCGGACACAGGTGTTCACCTGCACCCTGCGTGACGGCCTCAAGTTCAGCAACGGCAACGAACTCACCTCCGCCGATGTGAAGTTCTCCTTCGACCGGACCCTGCGCATCAACGACGACGCGGGCCCGGCGATCATGTTCCCGATGCTCGAAAAGGTCGAGACACCCGACGAACGGACGGTCGTCTTCCACCTCAACGTCCCCGACGCCACCTTCCCCAGCAAGATCGCCTCCGGCGCGGGATCGATCGTGGACCGCCGCGAGTACCCCGCCGACAAGCTCCGCACCGACGGAAAGGCCGTCGGCTCGGGCCCCTACAAGCTCGACTCGTTCTCCAAGGAGCGCGCCGAGTTCTCCCGCAGCGGCTCCTACAAGGGCCCCGCGGAGATCAAGAACTCCCGTGTCGTCCTGCGTCTCTTCGACGGTGACCAGCCGGCCCTGAAGAAGGCGCTCCTCGCCGAGGACGTCGATGTCGCCTACCGCGGCCTCGAAGCCCAGGACATCGCGGAGATCGAGCGCGACACCAGCACCGGATCCGGGATCGACATCGTCCCCGGCACCAGCGCCGAGGTCCAGCACCTGGTCCTCAACATGAAGCACCCGGTCACCCGCAAGGACGGCGTACGCAAGGCGATGGCGTACCTCATCGACCGGGAAGCCCTGGTCCAGCAGGTCTACGACTCCACCGCCGCGCCGCTCTACTCGATCATCCCGGCCGGTATCACGGCGCACAACACGGCCTTCTTCGACGAGTACGGGTCGCGCCCCGAGCCGGAGAAGGCCAAGAAGGCACTCCGGGACGAGGGCATCACCGAGAAGGTGGACATCACCCTGTGGTCGACGCCGTCCCGCTACGGCCCGTCCACCGACAAGGAGTTCCGGGCGATAGCCGAACAGCTCAACGCCAGCGGGCTCTTCGACGCCAAGGTGCGCTCCGTCGAGTTCGCCGAGTACGAGAAGGGCATCGCCGCGGGCGAGTACGGGGTGTACGTCAAGGGCTGGGTGCCCGACTACCCGGACCCGGACAACTTCACCCAGCCGTTCTTCGGCAAGGGCAACGTCCTGGAGAACGAGTACGTGAACCGCGTCATCACGGAGGAGATCATCCCCGCGACGGCCGCCGAGAACGACCGTTCGGCGACCAGCGGCGACTACGCCAAGCTCCAGAACGCGGTCGCCCGGGATGTACCGATCATCCCGCTGTGGCAGGCGAAGCAGTACGCGGTGGTCCGTGACAGGGTCTACGGGCTGGAGAAGTGCCTCGACGCGTCGACCGTCTTCCGCTTCTGGGAGATCAGCAAGGGCTGACCCCGACCGACCGGGGGCACCACAAGCGCGCCGGCCCGGGTCCGAAGCCAAGGCTTCGGACCCGGGCCGGCGCGCTGCCGTCGCGGGCCGGGGGGCTACTGCGCCCCGGGCCGGACCAGTCCGCTCTCATAGGCGTACACGGCCGCCTGCACCCGGTCCCGCAGGCCCAACTTGGTCAGCACATGCCCCACATGGGTCTTCACGGTGGTCTCGCTGACGAACAGGTCCGCCGCGATCTCCGCGTTCGACAGTCCGCGCGCCACCAGCTTCAGCACCTCCACCTCCCGGTCGGTGAGCGTGTGCAGGGTGTCCGGCACGGGCTCGTCACCCGAGGGCAGATGGTCGGCGTACTTGTCGAGCAGCCGCCGGGTGATGCTCGGCGCGAGCATCGCCTCACCCGCCGCCACGACACGGATGGCCTGCACCAGCTCGTTCGCCGGGGCGTCCTTCAGCAGGAACCCGCTCGCCCCCGCCCTGAGCGCCTCGACGACGTACTCGTCGAGGTCGAACGTCGTCAGGACGAGCACCTTCGCCGGACCGTCCCGGCCGGGACCGGTGATCTGGCGGGTCGCCTCGACACCGTCCATCCGGGGCATCCGGATGTCCATGAGGACCACATCGGGCTGAAGCGCGCGTACCTGGTCGAGAGCCTGGAGGCCGTCTCCGGCTTCGCCGACGACCGCGAGGTCCGCCTCTGCCTCCAGGATCATCCGGAAGCCGGTGCGCAGCAGCGGCTGGTCGTCGACCAGTAGGACACGGATGGCCACGTAAGTCTCCTTCGCTAGTCCCCGCCCATTCTGCCCTGCTCCGGGCTCGCCGCCCCCGGCGCCCCGGGCTCGGCCGGCGGCGGCACGACCGGCAGCGGATAGGGCGGGGGAGTGCCGCCGAACTCCGGGCACACGGCCCGGTGGTCGCACCAGCCGCACAGCTTCGTCGGCCGGGGGCGCCACTCACCGCTCTCCGTCGCCGCCCGGATCGCCTCCCACAGGGTGAGGACCTTGCGCTCGACCCGCTCCAGATCGGCGATCACGGGGTCGTACGTGATGATGTCGCCGCTGCCGAGGTACACCAGCTGGAGACGGCGCGGCACCACACCCTTCAGCCGCCAGACGACGAGCGCGTAGAACTTCATCTGGAACAGCGGGCCGTCGGCGTACTGCGGACGCGGCGCCTTGCCCGTCTTGTAGTCCACGATCCGGACCTCACCGCTGGGCGCGACATCCACCCGGTCGATGATCCCGCGCAGCTTGAGGCCCGACGACAGCTCCGTCTCCACGAAGAGCTCCCGCTCGGCGGGCTCCAGCCGGGTCGGGTCCTCCAGCGTGAACCAGCGCTCCACCAGCTGCTCGGCCTCCGTCAGCCACTGGGCGAGCCGCGCGGCCTCGACGGGCCCCCCGTCCTCCGCCGCGGCGGCGGACGCGTCCGACCCGGCCGCGGCGCCGCCGGCATCGTCCTTGAAGAGGCCGGCCAGCTCAGGTCTGGCCTCCCGCAGCCGGTCCCACTGGCCGGGGATCAGGGCCTTGGCGCGGGGCGCGGTCCGCTCGGCGGCCGGTGCGTCGAACAGCTTTTCGAGTACGGCGTGCACGAGCGTCCCGCGGGTCGCCGCGGCACTCGGCTTCTCGGGCAGCTTGTCGATCACCCTGAAGCGGTACAGCAACGGGCACTGCATGAAGTCGCTCGCGCGCGACGGCGACAGCGACGCCGGACGTGTGGGTGCCACGGCATCGCCGGTACGGGTCTCCATGAGGACAGACCCTACGACCCGCCACCGACACCGATCCGCATACCATCGACGGCAGACCCCTCCGCCCTGCATGATCGGGAGTGAGGGAACGCCGAACGAGAGGAAACCGTGGACGAGAGCGGCGGGAGCGGTCAGCCGCAGCCGGACAGCGAATCCGGGGCCGGGCACCGCCCGGATCCGGAGGACCGGGACACCACCCCGGACCCCCGGGACGGTGTCGCGCGCGGCGACGCACAGGCTGACGGCACGCCCGGCCACCGATCCGCCGAGGAGCGTCCACCGGCCCCCGACGCCCCCGCCGGGGACGCCGCACCGGCCCCCGGCGCACCACGCCCACCCCGCGGCACCGCGACCCCGGACATGCCGCCCCAGGACGTCGCCGCAGGCCCGGATGCTCCCGGCGCCCCGGCCACCCCGTCCCAGGACGTTCCCGGCACCCCCGGTGCCCCGGCCGCTCCGGACGCCCCCGCCACTCCGGAGGCCCCGGGCACACCCGCCGCCCCGGACGCTCCCGGCGCCCACGTGACCCCGCCTCCGGCCGGTGACGACGACCGGCCCGCCCGGACCTCCCTCACCAAGCCGCACGTCCGCGCCCCCCAGCACCCCTACGCCCACAGCGGTGACCCGGACCGCCCGGCCCACGACGGCCAGGACGCTCCCGTCGGCGGTCCGCCGCCCGCGCACACCCCGGGCTCCCACGGACACCAGCCGTTCGGCTCGGGCGACGCCCCCGCCCCGGCCCCCGGCCCCGGCAAGGCGCGGCGGCCCAAGGAACCCGGTGGCGGCATCCTCATGGGCCGCCCCTTCGGGGTGCCGGTCTACGTCGCCCCGAGCTGGTTCCTCGTCGCCGCACTGATCACCTGGGTCTTCGGCGGCCAGCTGGACCGGGTGCTCCCGGAACTCGGCGGACTGCGCTACCTGGTCTCCCTCTTCTTCGCCGTCGCGTTCTACGCCTCGGTGCTCGTCCATGAACTGGCCCACACCGTGGCCGCGCTCCGCTTCAAGCTGCCCGTCCGCCGGATCCAGCTCCAGTTCTTCGGCGGGGTCTCCGAGATCGAGAAGGAGTCCGAGACGCCCGGCCGCGAGTTCGTCCTCGCGTTCGTCGGCCCGCTCCTGTCGCTCGTCCTCGCCGCCCTCTTCTACGGCGGGATGCTGCTCGTCGAACCCGGCACCGTACCGGGGGTGCTGCTCGCCGGACTGATGATCTCCAACCTGATCGTGGCCGCGTTCAACCTGCTCCCCGGGCTGCCGCTGGACGGCGGCCGGATGCTGCGCGCCGTCGTCTGGAAGATCACCGGCAACCCCATGAGCGGCACCGTCGCCGCCGCGTGGGTGGGCCGCGCCCTCGCCGTCGCCGTGCTGATCGGGCTGCCGCTGCTCACCCACTCCGGAGTCCTCGGCCCCGCCTCCGAGGTCAACGGCATGGACACCGTCACGGACGCGCTGCTCGCGGCGATCCTCGCCGCCATCATCTGGACCGGCGCGGGCAACAGCCTGCGGGTGGCCCGGCTGCGTGAGCACCTGCCCGAGCTGCGGGCCCGCACCCTCACCCGGCGGGCCGTCCCCGTGGAGAGCGCCACCCCGCTGTCCGAGGCCCTGCGCCGCGCCAACGACGCCGGGGCCCGCGCGCTCGTCGTCGTCGCCCCCGACGGGGAACCCGTCGCCGTGGTCAGGGAGGCCGCGATCGTCGGGGTGCCCGAGCACCGGCGCCCCTGGGTCGCCGTGAGCGGGCTCGCCCAGGAGCTGACCGACGGGATGCGCGTCTCCGCGGAGCTGGCCGGCGAGGAACTGCTCGACGTCCTGCGCGCGACCCCCGCGACCGAGTACCTCGTCACCGAGGACTCCGGCGAGATCTACGGCGTGCTGTCCGCGGCCGACGTGGAACGCGCCTTCGTCAAGGCCATGGCCCGCCCCAGCTGACCAGGCCCCGCCCCGGGCGGTCCGCGCCGCGGCGCGGACCGCCGTGGTCCGAGCGTCTGCCGGCGACCGGTAGGCTGGTCACATGTCCGAACCGACCGGTGCCGCCCGCCGCCGCGGGCCCTTCGAGGTCGGGGACCAGGTCCAGCTCACCGACCCCAAGGGACGCCACTACACGTTCACGCTCGAAGCCGGAAAGAACTTTCATACCCACAAAGGTTCCTTCCCGCACGACGAGCTGATCGGCTCCCCCGAGGGCAGCGTTGTCCGCACCACCGGAAACGTCGCCTATCTGGCGCTGCGCCCCCTGCTCCCCGACTATGTCCTGTCCATGCCCAGAGGCGCGGCCGTCGTCTACCCCAAGGACGCGGGTCAGATCCTGGCCTTCGCCGATATCTTCCCCGGCGCGCGCGTCGTGGAGGCGGGCGTCGGCTCCGGCTCGCTCAGCAGCTTCCTGCTGCGTGCCATCGGTGACCAGGGCATGCTCCACTCCTACGAGCGCCGCGAGGACTTCGCGGACATCGCCCGGGCGAACGTGGAGCGCTACTTCGGCGCCCCCCACCCGGCCTGGCAGCTCACGGTCGGCGACCTCCAGGACAATCTGTCCGACACGGATGTCGACCGGGTGATCCTGGACATGCTGGCGCCCTGGGAGTGCCTGGAGGCCGTCTCCAAGGCCCTCGTCCCCGGCGGCATCCTCTGCTGCTACGTGGCGACCACCACCCAGCTCGCCCGGACCGTCGAGTCCATCCGCGAGATCAGCTGCTTCAACGAGCCGACCGCCTGGGAGTCGATGGTCCGCAACTGGCACATCGAGGGTCTCGCGGTCCGCCCGGACCACCGGATGATCGGCCACACCGGCTTCCTCCTCACCGCCCGCCGCCTCGCGGACGGCGTCGAGCCGCCGATGCGCCGCCGCCGCCCCTCCAAGGGCTCCTACGGTGACGACTACACCGGACCCAACGCCGACGGCGGCACCCCCCGCTGATCCCGGCGCGACCCGTCGCGCCCGGTACACCCGACCCCCTTCGGCCCTCGCGGACCGGAGCGCACCGGCCCACGGACCGGTGTCCGGACGCCCCGCGCGGCCGGACCGGGGTCCGTACCGCCTTCAACGCACCGGCGCCTTCGCCGAGTTCCCGGAACGCTCCGGGAACTCGGAGAAGGCGCCTTTTCGTTGGCCCGGGAACCCGGGCGGGGTCCGGCGATCCGTGTCGCGGGCCCGGCGGGAATCGCCGGACCCGGCCCAACCCCGGCCCCGCCGTTCCCTGTCCCCGCGCGGTGTGGCACGATGCTGGCCACCCCACCGGCACAGCCCTCACAGGAGACACTCCTCGTGCAGCAACCCGCCGTTCCGGAACTGGCGCACACGCACACACGCCCCATCCACTGGGTGGCCACCGCGGCGGCCCTCGCCGCCGTCGTCGCGGGCTCGTCCTTCGTCCAGCCCGACGCGGCGACCGCGGTCCAGAAGGACGGCCCCGAGGCCGTCGCCAAGAGGGCTCCCGGGCCCGCCCCCGACGCCGCCGACGTGACGTTCCCGATCGACTGCGGGCCCGTACGGGCCGTCGTCGTCAGAACGGCCGCCGGTGACCTCGACGGCGACGGCACCCCCGAGACCGTCGCGGTCGTCCGCTGCGACTCGTCGATGGGCACCCCGCCCAACGGCGTCTACGTGATCACCCGCTCCACCCGCCCCGACACCGCCCCCCGGGTCGTCGCCACCCTGGTCGCGCCCAAGGACCGGCTCAATGTCATGGACCTCGCGATACGCGGCTCGGCCGTCGCCGCGACGCTCCTCGGCTACTCCTCGTCCGACATACCCAACTGCTGCCCCGACGAACGCCGCCGCACCACCTGGAAATGGCGGGACGGCCATTTCATCGCCTCCGACCCGGCGGACGCCCGCAGCGTCTGACCCGCGCGGGCCGACCCGCGCGCCGAAGGGGCCCGCGGCACCCCGCGCGCGTACCGCGCGTCAGGCGGCGTCCGGGCCGTACACCTCGACCTGGTCGGCGACCCGGCGGACATGGATGCAGTCCCCGGGGCACTCCTTCGCGGAGTCCGCCACGTCCCGCAGCAGCGGCAGCGGCACCCGGGTCGTCGCCCCGGGCTGCTGGAGCAGCTCGTCGTCCGAGCCCTTCACATACGCCAGCCCGTCGATGTCCAGCTCGAAGACCTCCGGGGCGTACTGCACACAGATGCCGTCGCCCGTGCACAGATCCTGGTCGATCCACACCTCCAGATCCGCGCCGTCCTGTGCGCCGGACCGGTCCTCTTGCCCCACCGTCGTGTCTCCTGACCCATGAATGTGCGCCTGCCGGACAGCGGCCGTGCCGGCCACCGTCCCGCGTCCCGCTCGTGCCGGACGACTCGACGATACAACCGCCGGTGCCGGCACCACGGAGCCCGTAGGCGGCATACGCAGCGTCACGGCGGAGTCCGTCCCGCAACCCGCCCTCCTGGCCGAAAACCATGACGGAACACCCACCCTGTACATGTGTCGGCCGTCACACACCGTGCCCCGATCCGGCCGTCGAAGGGGGCGACCACGTCACAAGTCGGCCGCGCCCTGTTGGGTGTTGAACACTTCCCGGGCATACGCGGCCGCTTTCAGACGTGGTTCCTTGGGTATCCCCCTGGCGTGAGGGAGAGCGCAAGGGTGAAGATCGGACACACCCCCACGGTCTTTGTGATCTAGGGGTTTCAATCGACACCCACCCAGGTAGGGTCAGGAAGCGTCCAGCTCCCCTTGGAGGAGGTGAGGACCGTGGCAGCCCACGACGACGACATGAACCGCGGCATCCGCCCGGGTCGAGGGTCCGATGACCCGGCCGGTCAGATCGCTTATCTTGAGCAGGAGATCGCCGTCCTGCGACGCAAGCTCGCCGACTCTCCGCGGCACACGAGGATTCTCGAAGAGCGGATCGTCGAGCTTCAGACCAACCTGGCCGGCGTGTCCGCGCAGAACGAACGGCTCGCGAACACGCTCCGTGAGGCCCGCGACCAGATCGTGGCCCTCAAGGAAGAGGTCGACCGGCTCGCACAGCCGCCCGCCGGCTTCGGTGTCTTCCTCGTGGCCAACGAGGACGGTACCGCCGACATCTTCACCGGCGGCCGCAAACTCCGGGTGAACGTCAGCCCGAGCGTCGAGCTCGACGGGCTCAGGCGCGGCCAGGAAGTCATGCTCAACGAAGCGCTCAACGTGGTCGAGGCCATGACCTACGAGCGCGTCGGCGACATCGTCACCCTCAAGGAGATCCTGGAGGACGGCGAACGCGCCCTGGTGGTCGGGCACACCGACGAGGAGCGCGTCGTGCGCCTCGCGGAACCCCTCCTCGACATCACCATCCGCCCCGGCGACGCCCTCCTGCTCGAACCCCGCTCCGGCTACGTCTACGAGGTCGTGCCGAAGAGCGAGGTCGAGGAACTGGTCCTCGAAGAGGTCCCGGACATCGGCTACGAGCAGATCGGCGGTCTGGGCAACCAGATCGAGATGATCCGCGACGCGGTCGAGCTCCCCTACCTCTACCCCGACCTGTTCAAGGAGCACGAACTGCGCCCGCCCAAGGGCGTCCTCCTCTACGGCCCGCCCGGCTGCGGCAAGACACTGATCGCCAAGGCCGTCGCCAACTCCCTCGCGAAGAAGGTCGCGGAGGTCACCGGCCAGGCCACCGGCAAGAGCTTCTTCCTCAACATCAAGGGCCCGGAGCTCCTCAACAAGTACGTCGGGGAGACCGAGCGGCAGATCCGTCTCATCTTCCAGCGGGCCCGTGAGAAGGCCAGCGAGGGCACCCCCGTCATCGTCTTCTTCGACGAGATGGAGTCCCTCTTCCGCACCCGTGGATCGGGCGTCAGCTCGGACGTGGAGAACACCATCGTCCCGCAGCTCCTCGCCGAGATCGACGGTGTGGAGGGCCTGGAGAACGTGGTCGTCATCGGCGCCTCCAACCGTGAGGACATGATCGACCCCGCGATCCTGCGTCCCGGCCGCCTCGATGTGAAGATCAAGATCGAGCGCCCCGACGCCGAGGCCGCCAAGGACATCTTCGGCAAGTACCTGACCGCGCGGCTCCCGCTGCACTCCGACGACCTCGGGGAGCACGGCGGCGACCGCGGGGGCACCGTCCACGGCATGATCCAGACAGCCGTGGAGCAGATGTACGCGGAGACCGAGGAGAACCGCTTCCTGGAGGTCACCTACGCCAACGGTGACAAGGAGGTCCTCTACTTCAAGGACTTCAACTCCGGCGCCATGATCGAGAACATCGTCGGACGCGCCAAGAAGATGGCGATCAAGGCGTTCCTCGAACACAAGCAGAAGGGCCTCCGGGTCGCCCACCTCCTCCAGGCGTGCGTGGACGAGTTCAAGGAGAACGAGGACCTCCCGAACACCACCAACCCGGACGACTGGGCCCGGATCTCCGGCAAGAAGGGCGAGCGGATCGTCTACATCCGCACCCTTGTCACCGGGAAGCAGGGCGCCGACACCGGCCGCTCCATCGACACGGTGGCGAACACCGGCCAGTACCTCTAGGACAGGGCGGCCGCGGGTGCCCGTGGGTACCCGCGGCCGGCTGTCCCCCAGGCCGCCGCACCGCGACACGGCAATGACCGGAATGATCTCCCCACCAGCGCGGAGGCGTCATAGGCTCTCGGGTACCGCCGCGTCGCGCAGTGCGGGGACGGGCACCGCACACGCACCGGAGCACCAGCGGTACTTGAGCGCCGCCCCCGCCCGGGGGCGCCGCCGGGCAAGGAGGGCCGCATGACCGTACGGCGAGTAATGGGCATCGAGACGGAATACGGGATCTCGGTCCCCGGCCACCCCAATGCCAATGCCATGCTCACCTCGTCCCAGATCGTGAACGCCTACGCGGCGGCGATGCACCGGGCACGCCGGGCCCGCTGGGACTTCGAGGAGGAGAACCCGCTCCGGGACGCCCGGGGCTTCGACCTCGCGCGTGAGTCCGCCGACTCCAGCCAGCTCACCGACGAGGACATCGGGCTCGCCAACGTCATCCTGACCAACGGGGCGCGGCTCTACGTCGACCACGCCCACCCCGAGTACAGCTCCCCGGAGATCACCAACCCCCGGGACGCCGTCCTGTGGGACAAGGCCGGTGAGCGCATCATGGCGGAGGCCGCGGAGCGCGCGGCCCAGCTCCCCGGTGCCCAGCCGATCCATCTCTACAAGAACAACACCGACAACAAGGGCGCGTCCTACGGCACGCACGAGAACTATCTGATGAAGCGGGAGACCGCTTTCTCGGACATCGTGCGCCATCTGACGCCGTTCTTCGTCTCCCGGCAGGTCGTCACCGGCGCCGGACGGGTCGGGATCGGCCAGGACGGGCACGAGCACGGCTTCCAGCTCAGTCAGCGCGCCGACTACTTCGAGGTCGAGGTGGGGCTGGAGACCACCCTCAAGCGGCCCATCATCAACACCCGCGACGAGCCGCACGCCGACGCGGAGAAGTACCGCCGCCTCCATGTGATCATCGGCGACGCCAACCTCTCGGAGATCTCCACCTACCTCAAGCTCGGCACCACCGCGCTGGTGCTGTCCATGATCGAGGACGGTTTCATCGCCGTGGACCTCGCGGTGGACCAGCCGGTGCGCACCCTGCACCAGGTCTCGCACGACCCCGGACTGCGACGCCTCATCACGCTGCGCAGCGGCCGGACGCTCACCGCCGTACAGCTCCAGATGGAGTACTACGAGCTGTCGCGCAAGTACGTGGAGGAGCGTTTCGGGTCCGACGCCGACGAGCAGACCAAGGATGTCCTCAGCCGTTGGGAGGACACCCTGAACCGGCTGGAGAACGACCCGATGAGCCTCTCGGGCGAGCTGGACTGGGTCGCCAAGCGTGAGCTGATGGAGGGCTACCGCCGGCGGGACGACCTGGACTGGGACGCGGCGCGGCTGCATCTGGTCGACCTCCAGTACGCCGACGTACGGGCCGACAAGGGCCTGTACAACCGTCTGGTGGCCCGCGGCAGGATGCGGCGGCTGCTGGACGAGACGGAGGTCGAGAGGGCCCGTACGAAGCCCCCGGAGGACACCCGGGCGTACTTCCGGGGCCGCTGTCTGGAGCAGTACGCCGACGACGTGGCGGCGGCCTCCTGGGACTCCGTGATCTTCGACCTGCCCGGCCGGGACTCGCTCCAGCGGGTCCCCACACTGGAACCGCTACGCGGAACGCGTAATCACGTCAAAGAGCTGCTCGACCGCTGCCGTACGGCCGAGGATCTCGTCAAAGTCCTGTCCGGCGGCTGACCCGGGGCTGAAAGGGACCGCCACCGGGAATCATGGAAAGGGGCCCCCGACGGTGCAGGAAACACGGGGGCCGAAGTCGGACCCTGCTTGTAGGGTCTGATCTTGACCGATCGAACTGAGTCGGGCGAACCGAGCGGGGTGAGGGTTGATGGCGACCAAGGACACCGGCGGCGGACAGCAGAAGGCCACACGAACCAGTGAGGAGACCGAGGAGCAGGCGCAGGACGCGCAGGTCTCCGAGGACCTCAAGGAGCGCCAGGAGAAGCTGAGCGACGATGTCGACTCGGTCCTGGACGAGATCGACGACGTGCTTGAGGAGAACGCCGAGGACTTCGTCCGGAGCTTTGTGCAGAAGGGCGGACAGTAGTTCGCACCATCGGGTACGGGAGCCGCTGCCGCTCCCGTACCCGGGAGGTCCGGGGTGGGGTGCCCGCACCCGTCCACGAGGCACCCCACCACGGGCTCGTGGTCCCTTCCGGGGCGCCGCTCGCGCGCCCCGGCCGGGGCGCGGCAGCCGTCCCGTGCCGTACGCGTGGCACCTCCCGGCGGTCCGGCTCGGCCGTCGCCGCTCCCGGTGGGGCGCGTGCCGTCCGGCGGGGCCGGCGGATGATCGTCCGACGACCTCCGCCACTCATGTGGATCAGTGCCCCGCGACGGGTAGGGTCCGTGGCGTACCGTGCTTCAACTGCAATTCGGCCATCGGCAAGTTGGGAGATGATCCCGACGCTGTTCGTCGGGCTGCCGCCTATTTTGGAGGGAATCCCGTGGAAGCCAACAGTCGTAGCACCGGGCGTCTACCAGCGGCCTTCCTGACGCCTGGATCGTCGTCCTTCGTGGACTTCCTCTCCGACCACCAGCCCGGGCTGCTCCCCGGCGGGCGGAACCTGCCCCCGATCCAGGGTGTGATCGAGGCGCCGCACGGCACCACGATCATCGCCGTGACCTTCCCGGGCGGCGTGGTGCTGGCCGGTGACCGGCGGGCCACGATGGGCAATCTGATCGCCCAGCGCGACATGGAGAAGGTCTTCCCGGCGGACGAGTACTCCGCCGTCGGTATCGCCGGTTCGGCCGGTCCCGCGGTCGAGATGGTGAAGCTGTTCCAGCTGGAGCTCGAACACTTCGAGAAGGTGGAGGGCACCCGCCTCTCGCTGGAGGGCAAGGCGAACCGGCTCTCCACGATGATCCGTTCCAACCTCGGTATGGCCATGCAGGGCCTGGCCGTGGTGCCGCTGTTCGCCGGGTACGACGTGGACCGCGAGAAGGGCCGTATCTTCTCGTACGACGTGACGGGCGGCCGGAGCGAGGAGCGCGGCTACGCGGCCACCGGCTCGGGTTCGCTGTTCGCGCGCGGGTCGATGAAGAAGCTCTACCGCGAGGACCTCACCGAGCAGCAGGCCACCACGCTCGTGGTGCAGGCGCTGTACGACGCGGCCGACGACGACTCGGCGACCGGTGGGCCGGACGTGGCCCGGCGGATCTACCCGATCGTCACCGTGATCACCGACGACGGATTCCGCAGGCTGACGGAGGCCGAGTCCTCCGAGATCGCCCGCTCGATCCTGGAGCGGCGTATGGAGCAGCCCGACGGCCCGCGGGCCGCCCTGCTCTGAACCGCCGGCCGAAACCGTTGATCGATACTCACAGAAAGGGACGGACAGCCGGTGTCTACGCCGTTCTATGTCTCACCCC
Source organism: Streptomyces uncialis (assembly GCF_001905345.1). GTDB lineage: Bacteria > Actinomycetota > Actinomycetes > Streptomycetales > Streptomycetaceae > Streptomyces > Streptomyces uncialis. The sequence continues at coordinate 361,845 of NZ_LFBV01000006.1, read as the reverse complement.
AGCAGGCCATGGCCGACCGGGCGGAGTATGCGCGCAAGGGCATCGCCCGGGGCCGCAGCCTGGTCGTCCTCCAGTTCGCCGACGGCATTGTCTTCGTCGGTGAGAACCCGTCCCGCGCGCTGCACAAGTTCAGCGAGATCTACGACCGGATCGGTTTCGCCGCCGCCGGTAAGTACAACGAGTACGAGAATCTCCGGATCGGCGGTGTGCGTTATGCCGATCTGCGTGGATACACCTATGACCGTGACGATGTGACCGCCCGTGGTCTGGCGAATGTCTATGCCCAGACCCTCGGCACGATTTTCTCCAGTTCGGCGGAGAAGCCGTACGAGGTGGAACTGGTGGTCGCCGAGGTGGGGGATTCCCCCGACGGTGACCAGATCTACCGGCTGCCGCACGACGGTTCGATCGTGGACGAGCACGGCTCGGTCGCGGTCGGCGGCAACGCCGAACAGATCAGCACGTATCTGGACCAGCGCCATGAGGACGGTATGTCCCTGGCGGCGGCGCTGAGACTCGCCGTGCAGGCCCTGTCGAGAGACACCAACGGCACGGAGCGGGAGATCCCCGCGGAGCGGCTGGAGGTGGCGGTCCTGGACCGTACGCGCCCCCAGAAGCGCAAGTTCCAGCGGATCGTCGGCAGTCGGCTCTCCCGGCTGCTGGCGGAACGCGCGGACGGTTCCGCCCCGGACGCCGGCGCGGCCCAGGACGACGCGGACAGCACCGAGGGCACCGGCGGCTCCGGGGACACCGGTTCCCCGTCGGCCGACGGCACGGACCCGAAGGACTAGCGCCTTCCCGCGCGCGGGAAGGACTAGCGCCTTCCCGCGCGCGGGAACAGCGGGAGCACATGCAGTACCGGACCCCGGTCGGCAGCCGCCGGCCGGGGTCTTCGTCGTGCCCTTGAGCCGGTGTCCGGGCCGCTGCCCGCCGTCAGCCGGACCGGCCGGGGGGCGGTGCGGTCGAGGCGCGGACGACCAGCTCGACGGGCAGCGTGGTGGACGGCGGCCGGTGACCGTCCAGGACGGCCAGCAGGGCGCGCATCCCATGGGCGCCGACGTCCTCGGCGGGGAGCCGGACCGTGGTCAGCTCGGGCTCCACGGCCGTCGCCAGGGTCAGATCGTCGACACCGGCGACGGAGAGGTCACCGGGGACCCGCAGGCCCAGCGCACGGGCCGCCTTGAGGACACCGACGGCCAGGACGTCGTCGTCGCACACGACGGCGGTGGGCCGCCGCCCCGGAAGGCGCAGCGCGGCCGTCGCGGCGTCGCGGGCCGCGTCCACCCGCAGCGGGGCGGCGATCGTCCGGAGGGCCGCCCGTGAGCCGCCGAGGGCGTCGGCGAGGCCGTCGGCGCGCTGGTGGAAGGTCCAGGAGTCGATGTCCGCGGCGAGATGCAGGAAGTCGCGGTGCCCGAGGGCGAGGAGATGCCGGGCCACCTGGCGGAGCCCGTCGGCCATGTCGAGGTTGACCGTGGTGGCGCCGGGGCCGCCGCCCGGGTCGGAGTCGAGCATCACGAGCGGCAGCTCGTCGCCGCGGATGGCCGTGAGGGTCCCCGCCGACATGGACGACGCGATCACCCCGTCGAGGGCGGTCCGCGCGGACGCGAACGGGTCGGGGGCCGGGCCCGTCCCGATGGGGGAGGGGTAGAGGATCACGCCGAAATCGTGCTCGGCGGCGACCCGGGCGGCGCCCGCGTACACCCCGGCGAAGAACTCGCTGGTCAGGGCGGGCACCACCAGCAGTGCCGTACGGGTCCTGCCGAGCCGCAGGGTCCGCGCGGCGAGGTTGGGCCGGTAGCCGAGGTCCCGCGCGGCGGTGCGCACCCGCTCGGCGGTGGTCTCCGCGACCCGGCCGCGCCATTTGTCCCCGAGGACGAGCGAGACGGCGGCCTGCGAGACACCGGCGGCCCGTGCCACGTCCCGGCTGGTCGGGCGGGTGCCCCGGCCCGCCGCGGAGGGGCCGGGCGGGGGTGTGCCGACGAGGGAGCCGGTGGCCGGTGGCCGCGGCCCGCCGCCCGCGGGGCGCGCCGTCCCGTCGCCGTCCGGGCCTGGTCCGCCGGTGTCCAACGCTGCCTCCACTGTGCCGCCCACCGGGCCCGGCGACGCGCGGGGACCGGGTGGCCGCTTTGTCGCCACGGCCGCTTTCACCGAGGTCCACGGGGTGGACCGGCGGGTGGGGCCATGGTACGTATGACGGGCTTCGTTATACGTAACACTTCTGAGGAGAGGGCACGCATGGCCTCGGGATTCGCGGAGATCCTCCGCACACGGCACGCCGGACGGCTGCTGACCGGCACCCTGGTGGGGCGGCTGCCGAACGCCACCGCCCCCATCGCGATCGTGCTGTTCATCCGTGACGCGGGCGGCAGCTACAGCCTCGCCGGGGCCCTGGCGGCCGTCTACGGACTCACCAACGCCGTCGGGCAGCCCCTGTTGGGACGGCTGGTGGACTTGCGCGGCCAGCCGCGCGTACAGCTGCCCGCCGCGCTCGCGTCGGCCCTCGCGATGGCCGTCTTCGCGTTCACCGGACCCGATGACCTCGCCCTCGCGTACACCGCCGTCGCCGCCGCCGGCCTCTTCACCCCGCCCCTGGAGGGCGGGCTGCGGGCGCTGTGGCCGAACGTGCTGCGCCGCGAGGACCAGGTGCACACCGCGTACGCGATGGACGCCATCGCCCAGGAGGTGATGTTCACCATCGGACCGCTGCTCGTGACCCTGTGCGTGTCGCTGTGGTCCCCGCAGACCGCCCTGCTGGTCATCAATGCCGTCGGGGTGCTGGGCGCCCTTTCCGTGGTCGTGTCGAAGCCCTCGCGCGCGTGGCGCTCGGCGCCGCGCGAGGCCCACTGGCTCGGCGCCCTGCGCTCACCCGGACTGCTGGCCCTGCTGGGGGTGTTCCTGTTCATCGGCGCCGCCCTCGGCTCCATCACCGTCGCCGGGGTGTCCTACGCGGACGGGCACGGCGGTGACGCCGTGTACGGCTGGCTGATGGCCGCCCTGGGACTCGGCGCGCTCATCGGCGGCACGGTGTACGGCTCACGCCGGTGGACCGGGGCGCCGGAGGTGCGGCTGCGGGTCCTGACGGTGTTCCTGACCCTGTGCTACGTACCGCTGGTCCTGGTCCCCGGACCGGTCGGTATGACGCTGCTGTGCGCGCTCGCGGGAGTGTTCCTGGCACCCGCCATCGCCTGCGCCTTCGTGGTGGTGGACCGGCACGCCCCGCGCGGGACCGTGACGGAGGCGTTCTCCTGGCTCGTGACCACCTTCACGGTCGGCGCGTCCGCCGGAACCGCCGTCGCGGGCCCGGTCGTGGAGTGGGGCGGCACCCGCTGGGCGTTCGCCGTCCCGGCCCTCGTCGGGGCCGCCGCGCTGGTCGTCCTGACGGCCACCCACCGGGTCCTCGCCGCTCCCGTGGACACGGCGCGGGTCACCGGGTCATCGGAAAATGATCGGAACGGTGCGGCCCAACCCGGTTTCAGTACAGGGCATCAGGCGTAATGTTCAGTCATGGACCGCCGCATTTTCGGGCTGGAGAACGAGTACGGCGTCACATGTACGTTCAGGGGACAGCGCCGCCTGTCTCCTGACGAGGTGGCGCGGTACCTCTTCCGCCGTGTCGTGTCATGGGGCCGGAGCAGCAATGTCTTTCTGCGCAACGGCGCCCGCCTGTACCTCGATGTCGGATCACATCCGGAATACGCCACCCCGGAATGTGACAATGTGACCGAGCTGGTCACTCACGACAAGGCCGGTGAGCGGATTCTCGAAGGACTGCTCGTCGACGCCGAACGCCGTCTGCACGAGGAGGGAATCGCAGGCGACGTCTATCTCTTCAAGAACAACACGGACTCGGCGGGAAACTCCTACGGCTGCCACGAGAACTATCTGGTGTCACGGCACGGCGAGTTCTCCCGGCTCGCGGACATTCTCATCCCGTTCCTCGTCACGCGCCAACTGCTCTGCGGCGCGGGCAAGGTGCTCCAGACCCCGCGTGGCGCGGTGTACTGCGTCAGCCAGCGCGCCGAGCACATCTGGGAGGGCGTCAGCTCCGCGACGACGCGTTCCCGCCCCATCATCAACACCCGCGACGAACCGCACGCGGACGCGGAGCGCTACCGCAGGCTCCATGTCATCGTCGGCGACTCCAACATGTCCGAGACGACCATGCTCCTCAAGGTCGGCGCCACGGACCTTGTGCTGCGCATGATCGAGGCCGGCACGGTGATGCGGGACCTGACCCTGGAGAACCCGATCCGGGCGATCCGCGAGGTCAGCCATGACATCACCGGCCGCCGCAAGGTCCGGCTCGCGAGCGGGCGCGAGGCGTCCGCGCTGGACGTCCAGCGCGAGTACTACGAGAAGGCCGTCGACTTCGTCGAGCGCCGGGGCATCCGCACCGGCACGGTCGACCAGGTCCTGGAGCTCTGGGGCCGCACCCTGGACTCCATCGAGAACGACGACCTGGACAAGATCTCCACCGAGATCGACTGGGTGATGAAGTACCAGCTCATCGAGCAGTACCGGGCCAAGAACAACATCACCATGTCCCACCCCCGGGTCGCCCAGATAGACCTCGCCTACCACGACATCCACCGCCGCCGCGGCCTGTACTACCTGCTGGAGAAGCGTGGCCGGGCAGCCCGTATCTGCAACGACATGAAGATCTTCGAGGGCAAGTCGGTGCCCCCGCAGACCACCCGCGCCCGACTGCGCGGTGACTTCATCCGCCGCGCCCAGGAACAGCGCCGGGACTTCACCGTCGACTGGGTGCACCTCAAGCTCAACGACCAGGCGCAGCGCACCGTGCTGTGCAAGGACCCGTTCCGCTCGGTGGACGAGCGGGTGGAGAAGCTGATCGCCGGAATGTGAGCGGATCGCGGCCCGGCGGCAGGTCCGCCGCCGGAACGCTCCAGGGGCGTCGTACGTTTTCCCGTACGGCGCCCCTTCCCGTGGTGGCTCCGCGGCCCCGGGGCGACCCTTCGGGACCGGTCCGTTCCGGCCGCGGGCCGGAGCGCCGGGGCGCGGAGGAACCTCAGTAAGGTGGCGCGCACGCCATCCGCAAGATCGACCGATACGAGGCCCCCACCGTGCGCCGACGCTCTCTCCTTCTCGCTGTTCCCGCCGGACTGCTGACACTCGCCGGATGCGGTGACGACAAGCCCGACAAGAGCAGCGCCAGCAGCAGTTCCAGCCCGTCGCCGGCGAACTCGGCCGCCCCGTCCGCGAAGATCGTGTCCGGTCCCGTCCCGGACATCACCAAGGGCACCAAGTTCGGTGAGAAGCCGACCGTCGCCAAGGGCACCGGCAAGCCGTCGTCGGACCTCGCCGTCAAGACGGTCGTCCAGGGCGACGGGGTGACGGTCGCCAAGAGCGATTTCCTCCAGGCGAACTACCTCGGTCAGATCTGGGACACGGCGAAGGTCTTCGACAACTCCTACGACCGGGGCGCGCCCGCGGTCTTCCAGATCGGTGTCGGCCAGGTCATCCCCGGCTGGGACCAGGCGCTGGTGGGCAAGAAGGCCGGTTCCCGGGTCGAGCTGGTCCTCCCCCCGGCGCTCGGCTACGGCGAGCAGGGCAATCCGCAGGCCGGTATCAAGGGCACCGACACGCTGGTGTTCGTCGTCGACATCGTGGACTCGTTCAACGGCAAGAGCTCCGCCAAGGGCGACACGGCCGCGCAGGACGACAAGGCCCTGCCGAAGGTCGGCACCGACACCGACGGCAAGGCCCCCTCCATCGACGTGCCGAAGACGGCCGCGCCCACGAAGCTGGTGTCCGAGTACGTCATCGAGGGCGACGGCGCCGAGCTGAAGGCCGACGACCAGGTCCTCGTCCAGTACAAGGGCGTGCTGTGGGCCGACGGCAAGGAGTTCGACTCCTCCTACAAGCGCGGGCAGCTCACCCAGTTCTCGCTCCAGCAGGTCGTCAAGGGCTGGGCGCAGGGGCTCACCGGCAAGAAGGTCGGCAGCCGTGTGCTGATCGTCGTCCCGCCGGCCCTCGGGTACGGGGACAACCCGCCGAAGGACTCGCCGATCAAGAAGGACTCCACCCTGGTCTTCTCCGTCGACATCCTCGCGAAGATGTGACAGCGGGGATGGCACACTGTGCGGGTTGCTGATCCATCCTGAGCAGGAGCAATTGACGTGAGCATCGAGAAGCCCGAGATCGACTTCCCCGAAGGCCCGGCCCCCACCGCCCTCGACATCGTCGAGGTCTGGGAGGGCGACGGCACCGAGGCCAAGGCCGGCGACACCGTCTCCGTCCACTACGTGGGCGTGGCCTTCTCCACCGGTGAGCAGTTCGACGCCAGCTGGGACCGCGGTCAGCCGCTCCAGTTCAAGCTCGGCGCCGGCCAGGTCATCGCGGGCTGGGACCAGGGCATCCAGGGCATGAAGGTCGGTGGTCGCCGCAAGCTGACCATCCCGGCGAACCTCGCGTACGGTGACCGTGGCGCGGGCGGCCGGATCGCCCCCGGCGAGACGCTGATCTTCGTGTGTGACCTGATCTCGGTCTGAGAACGCCGGAACTGATCACATCCGATCAGGAGCGGGCCCACGCCTCCGGGCGTGGGCCCTCGGCTTTTCCCGCGACACCCCGGGGCGGTACGGTCGACGGGCGGGTGGGGCGAACGAGAGGACGTAAGGCGTCGATGGCCATCTCCAAGGCCGAGCGGCTGATGAATCTGGCGCTGTGTCTTCTCGGGACACGGCGGCCGCTCAGCAAGCGGGAACTGCGGGGCTCCATCGAGGCGTACGTCGAGACGTTCGGCCCCGGTGACGGCGGACCCGGTTCCGACGACTCGTTCAACCGGATGTTCGAGCGCGACAAGGACGATCTGCGCGAGCTCGGCCTGGTCATCGCGACCGTGGAGAGCGTCGACGGCGACGTCGGCTACCAGGCGCGCCGTGACAGCAACCGGCTGCCGCCCCTCTCCCTCGACGCCGAGGAGGGCGCCGCCCTCGGGCTCGCCGCCAAGGTCTGGCAGCAGGCCCGGCTCGCCGGGGCCGCCAGCGGCGCGCTCCAGAAGCTGCGCGCGGCGGGACTCCCCGAGGAGGTCGACCCCTACGAGGGCCATGGCGCCCTGGAGCCGCGCATCCCTGTCCACGAGGCCGCGTTCGAACCGCTGATGCTGGCCTGCCGCGACCGGCGGCCCGTCCAGTTCGACTACCGCAAGGCGAACGCGGCCCGGCCCGAGCCCCGCCAGGTGGAGCCCTGGGCCCTGGAGTGCTGGCGCGGCCACTGGTACCTCGCGGGCTGGGACCGCGACCGGAGCGCGGAGCGGGTGTTCCGGCTGTCCCGGATCACCGGGCGGGTCCGCAGCCGCGCGGGCGCCTACCGCGTCCCCGTCCCCGATGTCGTCACCGTCCGGGAGACCGTCGCCAGCTGGGCGGGGGAGAGCGCCGACCGCAGCGCGCGGATCAGGCTGCGCGCCGGGTCCGGGTACCCCCTCCGGGCCAAGGCGGAGAACGTCCGGGAACTCGGGAACGGGTGGGACGAGTTGGAGATTCCGTACGGGCACGGGCTGGACGCGTGGCTGGTCGAGTTCGGACCCGACGTGGTGGTCCTGGAACCCGCCGAGCTGCGGGCCGATGTGGTCGACCGGCTGCGTGCCGTGGCCAAGGGGTAGGAGAGACGACCGTGGCAGCGAAACCCGCCAGGCCCGCGCGCCCGGTGAACGCCATCGACCAGACCCGCCGCATGCTGTCGCTGGTGACCTATCTGCGGGAGCGCCCGGGAGCGCGGGTCGAGGACGTCGCCCGTGCCTTCGGGATCACCGAGGACGAGCTGATCTCCGACCTCGACGTGCTGCCCATGTGCGGGACCAGCTTCCGGGGCGGTGACCTCCTCGACATCGACACCGACGGCGACCGCATCTGGTGGCGCAACCCGGGCGCGCTCAGCGCCGAGGCCGCGGCCCCGCTGCGGATCTCCGCCGACGAGGCGACCGCCCTGCTCGTCGCCGCCCGCGCGGTGGCCACCCTGCCCGGACTGCGGGAGAGCGACCGGCAGGCCCTGCTGCGGGCCACCGCCAAGGTGGAGACCGCCGCCGGGGAAGCGGCTGGGCCCAGCAACCGGCTCTCGGTCACCTTCGAGTCCGAGGGCGGTGTCTTCGCTGATGTGGACCGGGCGATCTCCGAGCGCCGCCGGTTGTGGATCAAGTACTACTCTCCCGCCCGCGACGAGGTCACCGAACGCGAGATCGACCCCATCCGCCTGGTCAGCGTCGGTCACACCTATGTGGAGGCGTGGTGCCGCCGCTCCGAGGCGCGGCGCACGTTCCGGCTGGACCGGGTCGCGGAGATCAAGGTCCTGGACGAGCCGTCCGCGCCGCCCGAGATAGAGCTGCGGGACCTCTCCCAGGCTCTGGTGCAGCCCGCCGCCGAGGACCCCGAGGTGGTGATCGAGGTGGGCCCCGGAGGCCGCTGGGTGGCGGAGTACTACCCGCACGACAGCGCGGAGGAACTCGGGGACGGCGGACTGCGGATCACCCTGCGCACCCCGGAACCGGCCTCCCTGCGGCGGCTCGCCCTGCGGCTCGGCCGGGACGGACGGATCGTCGCCCCGAAGGAGCTCGCCGACAGCGCCCGGCACGCGGCCCGGGAGGCGCTCGCCGCATACGACGGGTACGACGCGGCCGACGTGTCCGACGACCGGCGGGAGCGACCGTGACCGTGCCGCCCGGCCCCGTCCCACCTGGTTCCGCCCCGTCCGCCGCCGTCCCGTCCGGTTCCGTCCCGCCCGGTGGCCCGGCCGCCGATATGTCCTCCGACATCCCGGACATCTCCAGTCTGGAGCGGGTGACGCCCATGGTCTTCAAGGCGGGCTGTCCCGACTGCCGGGCCCGCTTCGAACTGTCCGCCCCCGCTCTGCGGCTGGCGATCGGCGGCTCCGCGAACACCACCTTCTACTCCTTCACCTGCCCCGAGTGCGGCGCCGGTGTGCGCAAGCCGGCGGGCGAGCGCATCGTCGAACTCCTCATCCGCGGTGGGGTGCGGACCCTGCGTCTGCACTCGACCGTCTAGGCTCGGGCACATGTTCTGGGCCATGCTCGCGATCGCTGTCGGCTTCCTCGGTCTGCTCGTCCTCGGTGTGCTCGCCGTCCGGGTCTTCGTGGCCGCGGACCGGCTGGGCCGCCAGGTCAGCGAGGCCGCCCGGCTCGTCGGCGGCGCCGCCGAGGATCTGGAGCGGGCCGCCGAGGGCGCCGCGCGGGCCGGGAGCGATCTGCGGCGCTGACCGGGCCGTCCCGGGGCACACTCCCCGGGCACTTCCCCGGCCCGTACCGGGCTCCGGGGCACCCCCGGAGGCCGTCCGGAAGACGCGAAGCCGGAGATACCGCTGATCAACCCGTGGTCTTGACCTGTCGGGGGCGGAGGGTGTGCGGGTAGGCTGCTGACACGGTCCGGAGAGCGAGGCGCGGGCCGGCAACCGGGAGTACGTACGGGGATTGCCTCTCGTTCACCCCCGAGCGTTACGATCGCTGCCAGCACGGCGGCCGGACATCGGTCCGGCCGGTCGGGCAGCAACCGCCCAAGGCCGCCTCGGTGAGAAGGTATACGTAGATGTTCGGTGGACGGATCGGCCCGCTCGAGATCACTCTGATCCTCGTCATCATCCTGCTGCTGTTCGGTGCGAAGAAGCTCCCCGACATGGCGCGATCCCTCGGCAAGTCGGCCCGCATCCTCAAGAGCGAGGCCAAGGCGATGAAGTCGGAGGGCGAGCAGCCCGCCCCGGCGGAGCCCGCGAACAAGGAGCAGCCCGTCACGGCGCCGCGCACCATCCAGGCCGCCCCGGGCGATGTGACCAGCTCCCGCCCGGTGAACGAGCCCACGGACACCACGCAGCGCTGACCCACGGCCGGAAGACCACCGGCCCGCCGCACGAGATGAGGACGTGGGTTGCTCAAGTCTGCCCGCAAGAAGGAAAAGGACCCCGAGGGGCGTATGCCCCTCGTGGAGCACCTGCGTGAGCTGCGCAACCGGCTGGCGAAGAGTGTGGTGGCCATCCTGGTCGTCACCATCGTCGCCGCCTTCTTCTACAAGGACATCATCGAGTTCATCACCGAACCGGTGCTGCGCTCGGTGGGCTGCGACGACAGCTTCGCCGAGATCGCGGAGAAGCTGGAGAACAAGGAGGACACCTGCGCCCGGATCACGCTGAACGGTCTGCTGACGCCGTTCACCCTGGCGCTCAAGGTCTCCCTGATGGCCGGTGTCGTCCTGTCGACCCCGGTCTGGCTCTACCAGCTGTGGGCCTTCATCGCCCCCGGTCTGCACCGCGAGGAGCGCAAGTACTCGCTCGCGTTCGTCGGTCTCGGTGTCCCGCTCTTCCTCGGCGGCGCGTACTTCGCGTACTCCAGCCTTCCCACCATGGCCGAGGTGCTGCTGGAGTTCTCACCGGCGTCGGTCGACAACCAGCTGCCGCTCGACGACCTGCTCGACCTCGTGACCCGCATGGTGATCGTCTTCGGGCTGTCCTTCGAGCTCCCGCTGGTCCTGATCATGCTCAACCTCACCGGGGTGCTCACCGGTAAGCGCATGCTCAGCTGGTGGCGGGCGATGATCATGGGCATCACGGTCTTCGCCGCGGTCGCCACCCCCAGCACCGAGCCGCTCACCATGATGGCGCTCGCCGCGCCGATCTGGGTGCTGTACTTCAGCGCCACCGGCTTCTCCCTGCTGAACGACAAGCGCAAGGCGAGGATCGAGGCCGCGGGCCCCGACGACGACGAGGCGTCCGACCTGGACCTCACCCCGGAATCCGTGGACGACGTGGAGCCGGTCAGCGCCGCCCGGGGCCTGCCCCGGCAGGCGTCCACCGACCGGGACCGGATCAACGGCTACGACGACGTCACCTGAGGCCCGGACCTGACGTAGTGCCCCGGCATCGGACCTGATCGTGCCTGGGGGACACCCGACCGGCGAGACCACTCCGCTCGCCGATCCCACCGCGTGACGCGGCCGGGGCGCCCGTACGGCGCGACCGGCCGCTTCCGCGTTCCGGGGCCACCGTCTTCCGGCCACCGTGTTCGGTGGCACCGCGTCCCGGGTACGGACCGTCATGGGTACGGACCCCGTCGGCGCGACCGCGCGGACGCTCCTCGGCGTGCCCGGGAGGCCGTCCGCGCGGGTTTCCGGGGCGTCCAGGGTGGCGCCGGTGGCCCCGGGGGCCGCTGGGGCCGCCGCGCTGACCAGCGCGGATACCGCTTTCCCGATAATGATCGCCCTCTGTCAGAGGTGGCGGGTAATCTCGAAAGCACGATGACAGAGGATCTCTCCCCGGCCGAGCGGTACGCGGCGGCACGACTGCGCGCCGCCGAGCAGGCCACCGCGCTCGCCGCCTTCCGTGACATGTACGAATTCGATCTGGACCCGTTCCAGACAGAGGCGTGCAAGGCACTTGAAGCGGGCAAGGGCGTGCTTGTCGCGGCGCCCACCGGCTCAGGCAAGACGATCGTCGGCGAGTTCGCCGTGCACCTCGCCCTCGCGCAGGGCAAGAAATGCTTCTACACCACGCCCATCAAGGCACTGTCCAACCAGAAGTACAGCGACCTCGCCAAGCGCTACGGCGCCGACAAGGTCGGTCTGCTCACCGGTGACAACAGCGTCAACTCCGACGCGCCGGTGGTCGTGATGACCACCGAGGTGCTGCGGAACATGCTGTACGCGGGTTCGCAGTCCCTGCTGGGCCTCGGCTATGTGGTCATGGACGAGGTGCACTACCTCTCCGACCGCTTCCGGGGCGCGGTCTGGGAGGAAGTGATCATCCATCTCCCCCCGTCGGTGACCCTGGTCTCCCTGTCGGCGACGGTGTCCAACGCCGAGGAGTTCGGCGACTGGCTGGACACGGTCCGCGGTGACACCGAGGTGATCGTCTCCGAGCACCGCCCCGTACCCCTGTTCCAGCATGTGCTCGCGGGGCGCCGGATGTACGACCTCTTCGAGGAGGGCGAGGGCCGCAAGCGGGCCGTCAACCCCGATCTGACCCGGATGGCGCGGATGGAGTCGGCCCGACCCACCTGGGGCCGCGACAAACGCCGTGGGAAGAACATCCGCGAGGCCGACCGCGAGCGCGACCGCCGGCAGCGCTCCCGGGTCTGGACACCCGGCCGCCCCGAGGTCATCGAACGCCTCGACGCCGGCGGACTGCTGCCCGCCATCACCTTCATCTTCAGCCGCGCGGGCTGCGAGGCCGCCGTCCAGCAGTGCCTCCACGCGGGACTGCGGCTCAACGACGACGAGGCCCGTGCGAAGGTCCGGGAGATCGTCGAGGCCCGCACCTCCTCCATCCCCGACGAGGATCTCCATGTCCTCGGCTACTTCGAGTGGCTGGAGGGCCTGGAGCGGGGCATCGCGGCGCATCACGCCGGCATGCTCCCGACCTTCAAGGAGGTCGTGGAGGAACTCTTCGTCCGGGGCCTGGTCAAGGCCGTCTTCGCCACGGAGACCCTCGCCCTCGGCATCAACATGCCCGCCCGGTCCGTCGTGCTGGAGAAGCTCGTCAAGTGGAACGGTGAGCAGCACGCCGACATCACCCCCGGCGAGTACACCCAGCTCACCGGCCGCGCCGGCCGCCGCGGTATCGACATCGAGGGCCACGCCGTCGTCCTGTGGCAGCGCGGGATGAACCCCGAGCACCTCGCCGGTCTCGCCGGTACCCGTACGTATCCGCTGCGCTCCAGCTTCCGCCCCTCGTACAACATGGCCGTCAACCTCGTCGACCAGTTCGGCCGGCACCGTTCGCGGGAGCTCCTGGAGACGTCGTTCGCGCAGTTCCAGGCCGACCGCTCGGTGGTCGGGATCTCCCGCCAGGTGCAGCGCAACGAGGAAGGGCTGGAGGGCTACAAGGCCTCCATGACCTGCCACCTCGGCGACTTCGAGGAGTACGCCCGGCTGCGCCGCCAGCTGGGGGACCGGGAGACGGAGCTGGCCCGGCACGGGGTCTCCCAGCGGCGGGCCGCCGCGGCCGGGGCGCTGGAGAAGCTCAAGCCGGGCGATGTCATCCATGTGCCGACCGGCAAGTACGCGGGTCTCGCCCTGGTCCTGGACCCGGGGCTGCCGGCCGGGCGTTCCCACGGCCACCGCGGCTTCGACCACCAGGACGGTCCCCGCCCGCTGGTCCTCACCGCGGAGCGGCAGGTCAAGCGGCTCGCCGCGATGGACTTCCCGGTACCGGTCGAGCCGCTGGAGCGGATGCGCATCCCGAAGTCGTTCAACGCCCGCTCGCCCCAGTCCCGTCGCGACCTGGCGTCCGCGCTGCGCAGCAAGGCGGGGCACATCGTGCCGGACCGGCACCACAAGCAGCGTGCCGCCGCCGCGGACGACCGCGAGATCGCCCGGCTGCGCACGGAGATCCGCGCGCACCCGTGCCACGGCTGCTCCGACCGCGAGGACCACGCGCGGTGGGCCGAGCGCTACCACCGGCTGGTGCGGGACACCACCCAGCTGGAGCGCAAGATCGAGGGTCGCACCAACACCATCGCCCGTACCTTCGACCGGATCGTCAAGCTGCTCACCGAGCTGGACTATCTGCGGGGCGACGAGGTCACCGAGAACGGCAAGCGGCTCGCCCGGCTCTACGGCGAACTCGATCTGCTCGCCAGTGAGTGCCTGCGGGCCGGGGTCTGGGAGGGCCTCTCCCCGGCGGAGCTGGCCGCGTGCGCGTCCGCCCTGGTCTACGAGTCCCGGTCGGGGGACGACGCGCTGGCGCCCAAGGTGCCCTCCGGGAAGGCCAAGGAGGCACTCGGCGAGATGGTCCGCATCTGGGGCAGGCTCGACGCCCTGGAGGAGGACTTCAAGATCAACCAGACGGAGGGCGTGGGTCAGCGCGAGCCGGATCTCGGGTTCGCCTGGGCCGCGTACATGTGGGCCTCCGACAAGGGGCTGGACGAGGTGCTGCGCGAGGCCGACATGCCCGCGGGGGACTTCGTCCGGTGGTGCAAGCAGGTGATCGACGTCCTCGGGCAGATCTCCGCGGCCGCTCCCGTGAGCGGTACGGAGGGGTCCACGACGGTCGCCCGGAACGCGCGGAAGGCCGTGGACGGCCTGTTGCGGGGTGTGGTGGCGTACTCGTCGGTGGGGTGACCCCCTGCCGTGGGGTCACCCCACGGTGTCGGTGGCCCGGTCGTCCCCTTGTGCGGGGCGGGCGGGCCACCTTTTGCGTTCCGGGGGTTCGGCGTTGGTGGGTGGGTCCGTCGCCTGCGGGTCGCCTTCGCTTGCGCCTTCGGGGTTCCATGCCTGGGCGTGCTTGTTCCTGTGTGGGTGGTCCGTGGGTGCGGGGTTCCTCGCGCCCCTGGATGCTGCGCCGGTTCGTTGCTCCTCGGGTGCGGGTCGCCTTCGTCGCGCGGTTCCCCGCGCCCCTGGGGGTGCCCCGGTGCGTTGTTCGTCGGGTGCGGGTGATCACTCGGCGTGTGTGTGTGATGGCCCTGTGTGTAAAAGAGGCGAGTCTAGCGGGGTGGGCGGCCTGGTTTCAGGTGCTTGCGGAATATGACACAGCGAAGATGCGGCCGGACTAAGCTCGCCCGCAGCGCGCTGAGTTGAGACGAAATCGGGCGTTTGTTCCCGGGCTTCCCGTTGGTGGGAATCATCCCGGACGCTCCCGCACGTCCAGCACCCGGAAATCACACTGGAAACATCCCTGACCGCTACGAAACCGCGAAGTTCCCCGCAATCCCCGACAACTCCACGAGTCGACTGTCTTAGAGGGCATACATGGTGAGTGTTCAAGCGCCTCCCGGTGGCCGAGAAGTCCCGCGTCTCCGCGTCCAGGTGCTGCCGACCGTCCTGATGGCCGCGGTGACCGGGGGCTGTGTGGCCGCGGTCACGGAACCGGCCCGGCTGGTCGTCGTCCTGTGCGGGGTGATCGGCACCGTGCTGGTGGCCGCGATCGGCGCCGAGACCGTACGGCGCGGACGGCGGCTGGAGGCCCAGCGTGTCGAGCACGCCCGCCAGATCGACTGTCTGGAAGGGCGGATCGCCGCCCATGACGCCGAACTGATCCACCTCGGCAGCCAGCTCCTGCCCGACGCGCTGTTCCGGCTGCGTCAGGGCGAGTCGCCCGCCGAGGTGATGCGCGCGGTCGTCGACGCCGACCCCGCCTACCGCGACCTCCCCGACGCCCAGCGCACCCTGCTCAAGGACGTCCTGACGATCGTCGACAACGAGGAGGCCATGCGGGAGGCGACCCAGCGTGCCTTCGTCAACATCGCCCGCCGGGTCCAGGCCATCGTCCATCAGCAGGCCGCCGAACTGCGGGAGATGGAGGAGGACCATGGGCGCAACCCCGAGGTCTTCGACGACCTGCTCCGCATCGACCACGGCACCGCGCTGATCGGCCGTCTCGCCGACTCCATCGCGGTACTCGGCGGCGCCCGGCCGGGACGTCTGTGGCCCAAGCCCGTACCGCTGTTCAGCGTGCTGCGCGGCGCCATGTCCCGCATCCTGGAATACCGGCGCGTGGACCTGCATTCCATCGCCAAGGTCGCCATCAAGGGCACCCATGTGGAGCCCCTGATCCACGCCGCCGCCGAACTCCTCGACAACGCCACCCGCTACTCGCCGCCCCACACACGGGTGCATGTCACCGCCGTCGAGGTGCAGACCGGTATCGCCATCGAGATCGAGGACGGCGGGGTCAGCCTCAGCGAGGAGGCCCGGCTGCGGGCCGAGCGGATGGTCGCCCAGGCGCAGGCCGGTATCGACCTCAAGGACCTCGGCGAGACGCCCCGCCTCGGGATGGCCGTCGTCGGCAGGCTCTCGCAGATGTTCCATATGCAGGTCTCGCTGCGGCAGTCCGCGTACGGCGGTGTCCGCGCCGTACTCGTCGTGCCGCGCGACATGCTCACCTCGGGACCCGCGCCCGGACTCGCCCACGGCATCGGCGCCACCGCCGTACCCCGGGTGAACGACGACGGCACCCCCATGCAGGAACTGAAGCGGAAGGCCAAGAAGCGCCGTCCGACCACCGGCCCGCGCCGCCCCTCCGACGATCTGACGCCCACGGGCGCCACCGACGACGACGTACCGGTCGTCACCGAATGGACGGCGAACGGGCTGCCGCAGCGCCGCAGCCGGGTCAAGACCCCGCTCAGCCAGCGCTACGCCGAGGCCGCGGCGTCGGCCGCCGCGGAGGCCGCCGGGGAACCCGACCCCTGGCGGGTCCCCGTACCGGCCCAGGCCGAGAAGCCCGACGAGCCCGAACCGGGCCTGTGGGTCGAGGCGTTCATGAACGGCATCAAGGGCGCGCCGACCACCCCGGACACGGCGGGTCCCGACGGCACCGGCCCGACCGGACCGGACGCCTCCGGCGACCCCGCAGCGCACCACGGCCCCGGGGGCACCCGCCCCGGTACCGCCGTCAACGGCAGCGGTGGCGTCGTCAACGGCACCGCACAGGGCCATCGCACCGGCCCGCACCCGCAGGCACGCCCGGAGACCGACGACCTCATGGACGAGGGGGACCGCAAGTGATCCAGCAGCGCGCCAATTTCGACTGGATGCTCAAGGAACTCGCGGACGGAGTCCCGCACACCCGGCAGGTCGTCGTGCTCTCCGCCGACGGACTCCGGATCGCCCGCTTCGGCGGCGAACCCGACGCGGCCGACCGGCTCGCGGCGGCCTGTGCCGGACTCCAGAGCCTCGCGAGCGCCGTGGCCGCCGAGATCCCCGACAGCGACGGCCGGATGCGCATGGTCATCATCGAGGTCAGCGGCGGCTACTTCTATCTGATGGCGGCCGGCGCGGGGGCCTTCCTCGCCGTCCTCGCCGACGAGACCGTCGACGCGGGTCTGATGAGCAACCGCATGCGTGACCTGGTGGTACGGATCGGCGCCCATCTCACCAGTCCCCCGAGGCGGGACGGGCAGGCCGTATGACTCCTCCGCAACGCGAACGCCGCGCCCCCCGATCCGCCCCGGAGAAGGACCCGGAGCGCCTCTACGTCATCGCCGGCGGCGCAGAGGGGACCGAACGGGCGGAGGTGGACCTGGTGACCCTGATCGTCACCCGCTGCGAACCGCCGCCCACCGCCCAGCCCGAACAGGCGGCCGTGCTCCGGCTGTGCCGCTCACCCCTGTCCGTCGCCGAGATCTCGGCCTATCTCAACCTGCCGTTCAGCGTGGTGACCGTGCTGCTGACCGAACTACTGGCGGCGGATCTGGTCCAGGCACGCGCACCGATCGTGCGTTCCGCGCTGCCCGACCGTTCCCTTCTCGAAGCGGTGATACATGGACTTCAACGACTCTGACAGCATCGGCACGATCACGGGCCCACGCGCAGAGGATCACCTTCCGGACACCGCGACCGCGGCCGTCAAGATCGTGATCGTGGGCGGCTTCGGGGTCGGCAAGACCACCATGGTCCGCGCGGTGAGCGAGATCCGGCCGCTCACCACCGAGGAGACGATGACCCAGGCGGGCATCGGTGTCGACGACAACTACGGCTCCGAGACCAAGACCGCCACGACGGTCGCCATGGACTTCGGACGGATCAGCATCACCGAGCAACTGGTGCTGTACCTGTTCGGCACCCCTGGCCAGGAACGCTTCTGGTTCCTGTGGAACGGCCTGTTCGAAGGGGCGCTGGGCGCTGTCGTGCTGATCGACACCCGGCGTCTGGAGGTCAGCTTCGACGTGATCGGGCGGCTGGAGGAACGCGGGGTGCCGTTCGTGATCGCCGTCAACGACTTCCCGGACGCCCCGTGCTACCCCGTCGGGGAACTGCGGGCCGCGCTCGATCTGTCGGAGGACATCCCCATCGTCAACTGCGACGCCCGGCAGCGGGCGTCCAGCCGGGACGCGCTGATGACCCTGATGCACTTCCTGCACTCTCTGACCCGGACTCCCGCCTGACCGGCATCCCTGTCCGACCGGCACCCCATATATGACCGGCACTCCGCCCGACCCGGGCCGCTGTCCGACCCGGGCGGTCACCTGCCTGAACCGCTTCTCCGCCTGCCCCGGACCGCTTGCCCCGGAGCGCCCACCCGGGGCCCTCCACCTGGGCCGGGCGGTCGGTCCGCCCGCCGCCGCCCGTGCCCGCCCCCCTTCCCGAAACGCTCTTCCCGGCACGCCCTTCCCGCCCTCCTGCCCGTACCCCGCCACCGGCCCGGACTTCTCGGAGCGACCACCGTGATGACTCCCCCTCACCTCCCCGGCACCGACGATCCCGCCGCGTCCCCGCCGCCCGGCTGTCCCGCCCACGGCCTCGCCGCGGGCAGACGCAGGCTGTACGGGCCCGAGGCCGACGCCGATCTGGCGGGCCTCTACGAGAAGCTGCGCGCCGAGCACGGCCCGGTGGCCCCCGTACTGATCCACAACGACGTCCCGATGTGGGCCGTCCTCGGCCACGGCGAGAACCTGCAACTGGTCCGTACACCCTCGACGTTCAACCGTGACGCCCGGGAGTGGCACGCCGTCAAGGACGGCACGGCCGGTCCCACCCACCCCCTGGCGCCGGTCTTCTCCTGGCAGCCCATCTGTAGTTTCGCCGAGGGCGCCGAGCACCAGCGGCTGCGCGGCGCCGTCACCGGCGCCCTGTCGGGCATCGACGCCCGCGGGGTCCGCCGCTACATCAACCGCTACAGCCAGCGCCTGGTCAACGACATCTGCGAGGACGGCCGCGCCGATCTGGTGAGCCAGTTCGCCGAGCAGCTGCCGATGGCGGTGATGTGCGAACTCCTCGGTATGCCCGAGGAGTACGACGAGCGCATGGTGCAGGCCGCCCGCGACATGATCAAGGGCACCGAGACCGCGATCGCCAGCAACGAGTACGTGATGAGCGCGCTGATGAGCCTGGTCCTGCGGCGCCGGGCCCAGCCGGAGGAGGACTTCACCAGCGCGCTGCTCGCCCATGGGTCGGGGCTCACCGACGACGAGGTCGCCCAGCATCTGCGGCTCGTCCTCATCGCCGCGTACGAGGCGACCGCCAATCTCATCTCGAACGTACTGCGGATGATCCTGACCGATCCGAGGTTCCGGGCCCAGCTCGGCGGCGGCCAGATGACCGTGCCCGAGGCGGTGGAGCAGATCCTCTGGGACGAGCCGCCGTTCAGCGCGATGGTGGGCTACTTCGCCAAGCACGACACGGAGCTGGGCGGTCAGCGCATCCGGGCGGGGGAAGGACTCATCTTCGGGATCGCGCCGGGCAATGTGGACCCGGAGGTCCGCCCCGACCTGGAGGCCAATATGCAGGGCAACCGCTCGCATCTCGCGTTCGGCGGCGGCCCGCACGAGTGCCCCGGGCAGGACATCGGCCGGGCCATCGCGGACACCGGGGTGGACGCGCTGCTGATGCGGCTGCGGGACGTGCAGCTCGACATCGGCGAGGACGAGCTGCGCTGGCGTTCGTCGATCCTGTCGCGGCATCTGGTGGAGCTGCCGGTGACCTTCACCCCGCAGCCCACCCAGGACGTGATGACCCGGCCCAGCCTCGGGGTGCCCGCCGCGGCGGGCGGCGACTGGCAGGTGTCGTCGCCCGCGCCGCTGTCGGCGCCCGGTCCCGTGGTGGCGCCCGACCGGCCGGCCGGGGCGGCCGGTCCGCTGCCGCCGCCCGCCGAGCCGGTGGCCCCCGCTCCCCAGCCGGTGCCGCGCGGGCTGTGGCGGCGGCTCGCGCGCTGGTGGCGCGCGGCCTGAGCGGGGAGGACGGCGCGGTCCGGGGTTCAGCGCGCGGGCGGTTCCGGTGGCCGCGCGGGGGCCCCGTCGAGCCGCCGGGCGCTGACGAAGCGGTGGCGCAGGCCCGTGACGGGATCGGTGAACCCCAGGACCCGGGCCAGCAGCCGCAGCGGTTCGCGGAAGTCGCCGTCCGCCACCGGGTCCAGGACCACCGGGTACAGCGGGTCACCGATGAGGGGGATGCCCAGGGAGTTCATGTGCACCCGCAGCTGGTGGGTGCGGCCGGTGCGGGGCAGCAGCCGGTAGCGCGCCGCCGAGTCCGGTCCGGCGTTGCCGATGAGCTCCACCCGGGTCTCCGCGTTCGGTTCGCCCGGCACCTCGCGGGCCGTGAGGACGCCCCGTTCCTTCTCGATACGGCTGCGGACCGTGCGGGGGAGCTCCAGATCGTCGCGGTACGGGGCCAGCCCTTCGTACTCCTTGTGGATCCGCTTGTCGCGGAACAGGGTCTGGTACGCGCCGCGTTCCTCCGGGCGGACCGTGAACAGGACGAGCCCGGCCGTCAGCCGGTCGAGCCGGTGCGCGGCGCCCAGGGCGGGGAGGTCCAGGTCGCGGCGCAGCCGGGCGAGCGCGGTCTCGGTGATGTGGCCGCCGCGCGGGGTGGTGGCGAGGAAGTGGGGCTTGTCCACGACGACGATGTGCTCGTCCCGGTACACCACGGGAAGCGGGAACGGGACGGGTGTCTCCGGTGTCCGGGGCCGGTGGAACCATACGTACAGCCCTGGGACGTACGGGGTCAGCGGGGTGACGGGAGTGCCGTCTGCGGTGACGAAGGCACCGGCGCCGAGCAGGGCGTCGATGGTGTCGGCGGACGGGGCGAGCCGGTCCACGAGATGGTCCCGTACTGTCGGCCAGTTGGCCGTGTCGGGTCCGGCGGCGGGCAGTCGCAGACGTACCGGGTCGATCCCGTCGCGCTGGGGGAGCGGGGCGGGCGGGGGCGGGGTGCGGCGCCTTCGGCTCATCGGGGTCGAGGGTAGTCCCGGACCGGGTCCGCCTCGCGGCCGGGGCGGGTCGCGCCGGGCGTGGCCGGGGTCCCCGGGGCGGGGCGGCCGGGCTGGGAAAAGTGGTGGTCGGGGCCGGGTGGGTTAGGCAGGATGGGGGGATGCCTACTCTGGTGAACGACGTGGTGGCCGCGGGCACGCTCGCGAGGGTTCCCCAGCCCTCGATGGAGGTCGAGGGCGGGCTGGTGGCCCGGCCGTGGGCGGATCACGACGCCTCCGCCGTGTTCACGGCGTTCCAGGACCCCACCCTGCATCAGTGGCATGTCCGCAGCGCCGACACACCGGACGAGGTGCTGCGCTGGATCGCCGGCTGGCGGGCCGCCTGGGCCGGTGAACGCGACGCGCAGTGGGCGGTGGCCGACGCGCACAGCGACGAACTGGTCGGCCGGGTGGCCCTGCGGAGCATCGAGCTGGGCGACGGCGTGGCGGAGGTCGCGTACTGGACCGTGCCGTCGGCGCGGGGGCGCGGTGTCGCGCCGCGCGCGGTGCGGGCGCTCAGCCGCTGGGCCTTCGGGATCGGCTTCCACCGGCTGGAGCTCATGCACGCGATCGGCAACGACGCGTCCTGCCGGGTGGCGGCCAAGTCCGGTTTCGTGGAGGAGGGCACCAAACGCTCGGCGGCCCTCCACCAGGACGGCTGGTACGACATGCATCTGCACGCCCGGGTGGCCGGGGACCCGGTGTGAGGGGCGGGCCCGGTCAGGCCGTCTTCTCCTGCTCGGCCTCCACCTGCGCGTTCCACTCGGGCTTGGACGCCTGCCAGCCGTCCTCGTTGTGGCCGAGGCGCCAGTAACCGGAGATCGACAGGTCCTCGCGGGGCACCTGGTGCTCGATCCGCAGCATCCGGCGCAGCTCCTTCACGAAACCGGCCTCGCCGTGGACGAACGCCTGGAGCCGGCCCGCCGGGAACCGGAGGGCTCGCACCGCTTCGAGCAGGGCCTGACCGACCGGGCGCTCGCCCCGGTGCAGCCAGACGACCTCGGCGTCCGTCGCGATCTTCTGCTCCTCCTCGGGGCCGGGGACCTCCACGAAGGCATGGACGACGGCACCCGCCGGAAGGGCCTCCAGCGAGGCGGCGATCGCGGGCAGGGCGCTCTCGTCACCGGCCAGCAGATGCCAGTCGGCGTCCGCCTGGGGGGCGTAGGCGCCGCCGGGGCCCAGGATGCGGACGGTGTCGCCGGGGCGGGCGGCGGCGGCCCAGGGGCCCGCGATGCCCGCGTCGCCGTGGATCACGAAGTCGAAGACGGCTTCACGTGTCACCGGGTCCCACGACCGCACGGAGTACGTGCGGGTCACGGGCCACTGCTCCCGGGGGACCTCCGCGCGGATGCGCTGGATGTCGAACGGCTCGGGATAGCTCACCCCGGCCGGGGGGAACAGGAACTTCACATAGTGATCGGTCCACTCGTCCGCCGCGAAGTCGGCGAGCCCCTCGCCGCCCAGCACCACCCGGTGCATGTGCGGGGTGATCCGCTCCGTGCGCACGACGCGTCCCAGATGGGTCGCCGGTGCTTGGCGTACAGGTCGCTCGGCCATGAGGACTCCCCTGATCACTGGTACTTAGGCTTACCTAAGTTAGCATCTCACGACTGGAGAGTGGAGAGCAGGCGGGCCAGTGATCCACCGAGCCCCCAGCGCTGCGCGAGCGCGTCCAGAGCCGCCGGGTCGCGCGGGGCGCGCGGCAGCGCCGGGTCCACCCGCGGCAGCGGTACGTCCAGCGCGACCCCGACGACCTTGGGGGCGACGGCGAGATAGGGCCGGGACTCGTGCAGCCGCTTGCGCTGGGTCGGGGTCAGCCGGGCCGCCGGACTGTCGATCGCGGCCATGATCCCGGCGAGGTCGCCGAACTCCGCCAGCAGTTTGGCCGCCGTCTTCTCGCCGATGCCGGGCACCCCGGGCAGTCCGTCGGAGGGGTCGCCGCGCAGCAGCGCGAGATCCGCGTACCCGGCGCCCCCCACGCCGTACTTCTCGCGCAGGACCGCCTCGTCGGTGAGCTGGAGGGTGCCGACGCCCTTGAGCGGGTACAGCACGCGCACATCCCGGGCGTCGTCCACCAGCTGGTAGAGGTCGCGGTCACCGGTCACGATGTCCACCGGGCCCGTCGCGTGGGCGGTGAACGAACCGATCACGTCGTCGGCCTCGTACCCCTCCACCCCGACCCGGGCGATCCCCAGCGCGTCCAGCACCGCCTCGATGACCGGCACCTGCGGGGACAAGGTGTCGGGCACCTCCTCCTCGTCCGGACCGGCCGGGGTCTCCCGCGCCACCCGGTGCGCCTTGTAGGAGGGGATCAGGTCGACCCGCCACTGGGGCCGCCAGTCGGCGTCCATACAGGCGATCAGATCGTCCGGGTGATGGTCCTTGACGAGCCGGTCGATGAATTCGAGCAGACCGCGCACCGCGTTCACCGGGGTGCCGTCCGGTGCCTTCACCGACTCCGGGACGCCGAAGTAGGCCCGGAAGTAGAGGGAGGCGGTGTCGAGGAGCATGAGCCGTCGGGTTCGCTGAGTCACGAGCGCATCATGCCGCACGGCACTGACGGTCCGGGGTGCCCGACGCCCCGGCCGCACCGGACGTTCCGCCCGAGGGGGGCGGCTCGGGACGAGTGGCGCTCCCGTGGACGGACCGGGCGAAATGTGACCCGCGCCACTTCTGTGTTTGGTGCATACATCTAAGGGCAGGCGCGCTCCCGGAGCGAACCGGGCCCGTCCATCTCCACCGGACGCGCGCACCGGCAGCGGGCCGACCCCGCGTCTCCACGGCCCGCCCGGGGGAAAGGCGGGCCGTATTGGTTCGACCCGAGAGGTTCATGTGTCCAGGCTTGAGGCCGCGCACCTGTACAAGGTGTTCGGCAGACGACCCGATGCCGCCGTCGAGAGGCTCCGCCAGGGAGCGGACCGCGAGGAACTGCGCGCCGACGGGGCCACCGCCGCCGTCATCGACGCCTCCTTCACGGTCGATCCCGGCCAGATCTTCGTCGTCATGGGTCTCTCCGGCTCCGGCAAGTCCACGCTGCTGCGCATGCTGAACGGACTGCTGGAGCCCACCGCCGGACAGGTGCTCTTCGACGGTCAGGACCTCACCGCGCTCAGCCCCCGCGAGCTGCGCGAGGTCCGGGCCCGCAAGATCAGCATGGTGTTCCAGCACTTCGCGCTGTTCCCCCACCGCAGCGTCCTGGAGAACGCCGCCTACGGCCTGGAGGTCCAGGGCGTGCCCCGGGCCGAACGGGAGGAGCGCGCCGCCGAGGCGCTGGGCCTCACCGGGCTCGCCGGCTGGGAGAAGTCCTGGCCCGACGAGCTGTCCGGCGGGATGCAGCAGCGGGTGGGCCTGGCCCGCGCGCTCGCCACCGACGCCGATCTGCTGCTCATGGACGAGTCCTTCAGTGCCCTGGACCCGCTGATCCGCCGCGATATGCAGGACCAGCTCCTCGAACTCCAGAGCCGCCTCAACAAGACGATCGTCTTCATCACCCACGACCTCAACGAGGCCATGCGGCTCGGGGACCGGGTCGCCGTCATGCGGGACGGCCGGATCGTGCAGACCGGCAGCGCCGAGGACATCCTGATGACCCCGGCCAACGACTACGTGGCCGCGTTCACCCAGGACGTCGACCGCTCCCGCGTACTGACCGCGTCGGCCGTGATGGACGGGGAGCTGCGCGGCAACGAGGCCGACTGCGGCTGCGAGACCGCGTACGCCGACACCGCCTTCGCCGACCTGTGCGGCATCAGCGCCCGGGTGCCGCACGCGGTCGCCGTGCTCGACAAGAGGAAGCAGCTGATCGGGGTGGTGCCCCAGCAACGGCTGGTGGGCTTCCTCGCGGACGGCGACGAGGCGGTACGGGCCGAGGTGCCCTGCGACGGCTCGGGCAAGGCCGCCACGACGACCGGCAAGGCGGTGAGCACCGATGCCTAGGCTGCATCTCGGTGACTGGGTCGACAGCGGTGTCGAATGGCTGGTCACCCATATGGCGTGGCTCTTCGACGCGCTGAAGAGCCTGGTCGAGGGCATGTACGACGGCACCAACGCCGTTCTCACCGCCCCGGAACCCCTGCTTCTCGCGGGCATCCTCGCCCTGTTCGCCTGGTGGCTGCGCGGACTGGTCGCCGGTGTCCTCGCCTTCGGCGGCTTCGCGCTGATCGACTCCATGGAACTGTGGGACAAGTCGATGTCGACGCTGTCCCTGGTGCTGGTCGCGACCGTGATCGCCCTGGTCATCGGGGTGCCGCTCGGTATCTGGGCGGCCCGCTCGCAGACGGTCAGCTCCGTCGTCCGGCCGGTCCTCGACCTGCTCCAGACCATGCCGTCGATGGTGCTGCTGATCCCGGCGATCCTGTTCTTCGGCATGGGCGTGCCCGCCGGAGTCGTCGCCACCCTGATCTTCGCGCTGGCACCCGGGGTACGGATGACCGAACTCGGCATCCGCCAGGTCGACGCGGAACTGGTCGAGGCGGCCGAGGCGTTCGGCACCACCCCCCGCAACACCCTGCTGCGGGTGCAGCTCCCGCTCGCGCTCCCCACGATCATGGCGGGCGTCAACCAGGTCATCATGCTGGGCCTGTCCATGGTCGTCATCGCGGGCATGGTCGGCACCGGCGGCCTCGGCGGCGCGGTCAACGAGGCCATCGGCCAGCTGAACATCGGACTCGGCTTCGAGGCCGGCCTCGGCATCGTCGTCCTCGCCATCTACCTCGACCGGATGACCGGCGCCCTCGGTGACCAGATCTCGCCGCTCGGCCGCCGCGCCGCCGCCAAGGCGCGGGCCGCCGGTGAGCTGCGGATCTGGCAGCACCGCCCCCGCCCGGCCGTCGCGGTCGTCGGTGTGGTCGTCCTCGCGCTCGTCGCGGGCGGCATGGGCATCT
Source organism: Streptomyces uncialis (assembly GCF_001905345.1). Lineage (GTDB taxonomy): Bacteria > Actinomycetota > Actinomycetes > Streptomycetales > Streptomycetaceae > Streptomyces > Streptomyces uncialis. Next base: position 336,322 of record NZ_LFBV01000006.1, on the reverse strand, counting down.
TCGGCACCCCCGGCGACAAGGGGACCACGGACTCCGCCACGGACGTCGGCAAGGGCGACACCGTCAAGATCGGGTACATCCCCTGGGACGAGGGCATCGCCACCACCTTCCTGTGGAAGGAACTCCTGGAACGCCGCGGCTTCGAGGTCGAGACCACCCAGTACGCCGCCGGACCGCTGTTCACCGGTCTGGCCCAGGGACAGATCGACTTCCAGACCGACGGCTGGCTCCCCGTCACCCACGCCGAGTACTGGAAGAGGTACGGCAAGCAGCTCGAAGACCTCGGCGCCTGGTACGGACCGACCTCACTGGAGATCGCCGTCCCCGGCTACGTCAAGGGCGTGGACTCCATGGCCGACCTCAAGGGGCAGGGCGACCGCTTCAAGGGCCGGATCATCGGGATCGAGCCGAGCGCCGGGATGATGGGCCTGCTCAAGAAGGATGTCGTCGGCGCCTACGGTCTGGGCGACGAGTACAAGGTCGTGGACGGCTCCACCCCCGCGATGCTCGCCGAGCTCAAGCGCGCGTACGCCAAGAAGGAGCCCATCGCCGTCACCCTCTGGTCCCCGCACTGGGCGTACAGCGACTACGACCTCAAGAAGCTCAAGGACCCGAAGGGCGCGTGGGGCGAGGGCGACGAGGTGCACACCCTCAGCCGCAAGGGCTTCAGCGACGACCACCCGGAGGTCGGCCGCTGGCTGAAGGACTTCCGGATGACCGAGAAGCAGCTCACCGACCTGGAGTCCGCCATCCAGAAGGCGGGCAAGGGCAAGGAGCAGCAGGCCGTCCGCGACTGGCTGGAGAAGCACCCGGACACCGTCGACAAGTGGGCACCGGTGCCCGGCGACCGGGCCGCCGCCGGGTAGAGCGCCCGGCACCCACCGCCCGGCACCTACCGCCCGGCGTCCTCCGCCCGGCTGTGAAATGGCCGGAAATCCGGCTCCGGCGAGCCGAACCGCCGATCATGTCCGACCATGAGGGGCGGGCCCCGTCGCACGACGGGGCCCGCCCCTCACGGGTGATCCCGGCGACGGCCGTTTGCCGAACACGCGTAGGGTGCAGAAACCCGACGGAGACCCCGGACGGGTCACACGGCACCACGGACACGGGAGGGAGCCGGAGCGATGGACGAGAAGGAGACCCTTCGGGTGGGCGCCGCCGTACGGCGGCGGCGACGGTCCCTGGAACTCACCCTCGCCGTGGTCGCGGAGCGCAGCGGGCTGTCCGTCCCCTTCCTCAGCCAGGTGGAGAACGAACGGGCACGGCCCAGCCGCGCCTCCCTGGAGAAGGTCGCCGACGCGCTCGGCACCACCGCGGTCGAGCTGCTCGCCGCCGCCGATCCCGCCTGCACGGTCGATGTCGTCCGCGCCGACACCCCGCCCGGCCAGGACCTCCGGTCCCCCGGCGGGGAGCGCAGCAGGGCCCGCTCCCTGGTCCGCGGCCACCACCAGCTGCACGCCACCGAGTTCACCGGCGACCATGACACGGCCCGTGAATTCCAGCACCGCAACGACGAGTTGCTGTACGTCGCGGACGGCGCCGTCGAGATCGAGGCGGAGGGCCGGGCCCACCGCCTCGGCCGCGGGGACACCCTGTACCTGACCGGGGGAGTGCGGCACCGCTGGCGGGCCACCGAACCGGACACCCGGGTCCTGGTGGTGGCCGTCGCCGAGCACATCGACGCTGTGCAGGACCGGAGGAGATGAGATCGACTCCCTCCCGTGGCACATTCCGGCTGACTAGTCTGATCCCGTGAAATCTGCCCGGATCGTCTCCCTGGTGCCCTCACTGACCGAAGCCGTCGCCGCCACCCTGCCCGGGACCCTCGTCGGCGTCACCGACTGGTGCACCCACCCCGACGACCTCGGCGCCGTCCGTGTCGGCGGCACCAAGAACCCCGATGTGCCGCGGATCGTCTCCCTCGCCCCCGACCTGGTCGTCGCCAACGAGGAGGAGAACCGCCGCCCCGACCTCGACGCCCTTCGGGCGGCCGGCGTAGAGGTCCTGGTCACCGAGATCCGCACGGTCCAGCAGGCGTTCCGCGAACTGGAGCGGGTGCTCAAGGCGTGCGGCGCCGACGGACGGCCCGCCTGGCTGGATCTCGCCGAGTCCGTGTGGTCCGGGCTGCCCGAACCCTGGGAACGCGTCACGGCCGTGGTACCGGTGTGGCGGCGGCCCTGGATGGTCCTCGGCCGCGACACCTTCGCCGGGGACATGCTGGCCCGCCTCGGGGTCGACAACCTGTACGCGGGCCATCCCGACCGCTATCCCCATGTCCCGCTCGACGAACTGCGTTCCTGCGGCGCCGATCTGGCGGTCCTGCCCGACGAGCCGTACCCCTTCGGCCCCGACGACGGACCCGACGCGCTGCCGTTCCCCGCGGCGTTCGTCAGCGGCCGTCATCTCACCTGGTACGGGCCGTCGTTGGCGGAGGCGCCGGGGACCGTCGGCGCGGGGCTGCGGGAGCTGCTGCGCCGCAGATGACACCCGGCCGGGCCCCGGACACCCGTACGCCCCGCCCGGTCAGCGGGGCGCGGCCGGGAGGCTTCCGAGCGCCAGCCCCTGGACCGTCCGGACGGCCGCCACCGTCCAGGCCCCGGCCAGCGTGACGAAGAGCAGCACCGCCAGCGCCCCGAACACGGCCAGTCCCGTCCGGTCGGCCAGCGCCGCCGCGCCCGTGACGCAGGTGCCCACCGGGAAGGTGAACGCCCACCACGTCATCGTGAACCGCATACCGCGCCGCCGCGCCCGCACCACCAGCGCGCCCGCGAACGCCAGCCACAGCAGGGCGAACCCCGTCACGGGCACGCCGTACAGCACCGCGAACGCCTCGAACCCGCGCGCGTGGGCCGCCGAGGCCGCGTCCGGCGCCAGCTCCGCGAACCGTCCGGCGGCCGTCGTGGACTGCCCCAGCGGCCCCAGCACCAGGAACAGCGTCGGGGTCAGCGCGAGCGGCGGCGGACCGTCCGCCACCAGCGTCGCGAAGACCGCCGGAAGCATCATCAGGGTGCCCAGCAGCCCGATCCCGAACAGCGCGGCGCAGCCGAACAGCAGCGTCCCCCGGGCCGCCCCCGCCGGCAGGTACGGCACGAACTGCGGACCGGTCGCCGCGGCCACCATCGGGGCCACCACCGGCAGCAGCCACACCGGCGCCGGACGCGCCGGGGGTGTACGCCGCACCACCACCAGCAGATACGGGATCACCACCGCCACCGCGAGAGCGGTCACCGTCCCCACGGTGAACAGCGCCGCGCCGAGGACCACCGCGACCCGCTCGCCGAGCACGTCCCGGCCCACCGCGACCGTCGAGGCGCCCACCGCGAGCAGGGCCATCGACAGACACCCGTAGAACGGCGCCATCGCCGGGTCACGCAGATGCGCGCGGGCCTGGTCCCCGTGCCGCCGCCAGTGCACCGCGCGCGCGGCCGTCACCGCCGCCAGCGCGAGCACCGACAGCGCCCACACCGCCACGCACACGGTCCGCAGCCCCGGCACCCGGACGGGGAGCGCGGTCCCGGCGGTGGCCACGATCGCGGTCCCCATCACACACGCGTACCAGTTGGGCCCGAGATGACGGGTGCCGGGCCGGACCGCGGCCCCGGCGGCGGGCGGTCCGGCGGGCGGCGGGGACATCCGGGGACGGGCGGCGGTATGGAGCATGGGTCCACCGTCGCGCGGCGGCCGACCGCCCACCAGGGGTGTTGTTGCTATGAGGGCATAAGCTGGATTTATGGGTCAAGGGAGCAAAAGCGGGCAGCGGAGCGGTCCGCTCGCGCACCGGGTGCCGGACCTCGGGGCACTGGAACTGCTGCTCGCCGTGGCCCGGCTGGGCAGCCTCGGCAGGGCCGCCCGGGAGCTGGGCATCACCCAGCCCGCCGCCAGCAGCCGCGTCCGCGCGATGGAACGGCAGCTCGGGGTGGCCCTGGTGGACCGCTCCCCGCGCGGGTCCCGGCTCACCGACGCCGGAGCGCTGGTCACCGACTGGGCGCGGCGGATCGTCGAGGCGGCGGAGGTCTTCGACGCGGGGGCGCAGGCGCTGCGCGACCGGCGGGACTCGCGGCTGCGGGTCGCCGCGAGCATGACCATCGCCGAGTATCTGCTGCCCGGCTGGCTGATCGCGCTGCGCGCGCGCCACCCGGACACCGCGGTGTCCCTGCTCGCGGGGAACTCCGCCGCGGTCGCCGGGCGGCTGCTGTCCGGCGAGGCCGACCTGGGGTTCGTCGAGGGGGTGGGCGTGCCGCCCGGCCTGGACTCGGTGGTCATCGGACACGACCGGCTCGTCGTCGTCACGGCGCCCGGGCATCCCTGGGCCCGGCGCGGGCGGCCGGTGGCCGGGGACGAGCTGACGCGGACCCCGCTGATCCTTCGGGAGGAGGGCTCCGGGACCCGGGAGGTGCTGGCCGCGGCGCTCGGTGGGCTGGCCCGGCCCCTGATCGAGCTGTCGTCCACCACCGCGGTCAAGGCCGCGGCGGTGGGCGGGGCGGGGCCCGCGGTGCTCAGCGAACTCGCGGTCGGGGAGGAACTGGCCGCGCGCCGCCTCGTCGCCGTCCCCCTCCAGGACATCGCCCTGACCCGCGCCCTGCGTGCGACCTGGCCCCGGGGTCCCCGCCCCACGGGTCCGGCCCGGGACCTCCTCACCCTCACCCACTGGTGACCCGTGGGGGGCCCGTGCGGGTGGCTGTGCAGGGTGCTGGTCGTCCGCTTCTCGCACGGTTCCCCGCGCGCCGGTGGGTCTGCCCGGCTGGACCCACTTGTCCCTGTGCGGGTCGTTCGTGGGTGCGCAGTTCCCCGCGCCCCTTTCGGGGCGCTTCCTGGTGCTGTTGCCTTGTTCGCCGGGCGCGGGTCGCTCTCGTCTTCGCGCGGTTCCCCGCGCCCCTTTCGGGGCACCCCTGCTGCTTGTGCCTTGTTCGTCGGGTGCGTGTTGCCCTCGCTTTCGCGCAGTTCCCCGCGCCCCTTTCGTGCGTCAGGTGAGCGGGCAGATGAGTTCGGGATGGTGCGGGTTCGGGCAGCACACCATGTTGAGCGAGACGAGGTTGCCCGACCGGTTGTGCTACAGATGGACCTTGAAGAACTCGACGCTCTGCTCACCCCGGCTGCGGTGCCGCCGGAGCCCGGACGGTTCGCGTCGGGTGCCTACTACGGCCCGGGGGACGCTGACGAGATGATCCGACGTGAGTTCCTGCACCTCATGGCGGTTTCGGGCCCGCTCGCCGCCGTGCCCGCGGGCGGGGCAAGTGCCCTGGAAGGCGGTGCCGGTGGCTTCGAGCGGATGAACGGTCACCTGTGGCAGGTCTACCGGCTCGCTCGCGCCAAGCACTCGGTGTACCCCGCGGTGCAGTCGCAGCTCATCGCTTTGAACGATGCGCTGCGCGACGGACGAGGCCGGGCAGGTTCGCTCCGTGTCGCGGCCGGGGACCTGTTCCAACTGGCGGGCGAGCTCGCCTTCGACGCCGATCGGAACCACGACGCCGCCTCCTCCTACGCGTTGGCGGCCAGTGCGAGCAAGGAGGCCGGGGCCTACGACCTGTGGGCGTGCGCCCTGATCCGCAGCGCCTACGTGGATCTCTCCGAGCGTCGCTACCGGCGCGCCGCTGACACCTTGGGGGCCGCGCGGCGCGTCGCCCTGCGCGGGGACAGCGGCCTTGCCACCAAGTACTGGGCCGCGGCGGTGCAGGCCGAGGCGTCTGCCGGCCTCGGAGACCTCAACGCCTGTGAGGCCGCCCTGGACGAAGCCGAGAAGGTGGCCGACCTCGGTGACCGGGAGCCGGCCGCCGGATGGTTGCGCTTCGACGGTTCGCGTCTGGCGGAGGAGCGCGGAGCCCGGTATTTCCAGCTCGACCGCCTCGACCTGGCCGAGGCGGCCCTGAAGGACGCGCTGGAGCTCGGTCCGCCGGCCGTCGGACCCTCCTTCCGGCGCCGGGGCGCGGTACTCGTGGATCTGGCGGCGATCGGGGCCAGACGGAAGGACTCGGAGCAGGTCGTGCGGTACGGGCGGGAAGCCCTGGCGCTGGCGCGGGCCTCCGGGTCGGGGTATGCCATCCGTAGACTCTCGACCCTGACCGCCGAGCTGGATGCCGTAGGGCGGGACCGGGGTGTCGCCGAACTGAAGGCCGAGATCGGCGGTCTGTCGGCGTGACGAGAGGGGATGGCATGACCACCGAGGGCGCGCGGGTCTTTCGTGAGGCGTGGATCGCGGGAGTGCGCAAGCACTTCCCCGGCGAGCCGAAGCCGGGCTACGTGACTCCATGGGAGCAGACGCCGGACTGGGAACGTGAGGCCGCGGGGGCCGTCTACGAACAGGTACGCCAGCTGCTCGAACTGAGTGGTGGTCACGCTTCCCGTCTGTCGCGCGAGCAGAAGAGCCGGTTCGTCGCCACGAGCTGGACGGCACAGATGTTCAAGCACTTCGAGGACCCTAAGCCGGGATACGTGGCCGACTGGCCCGACCTGCCGGACTGGCAGAGGGAGACCGACTCGGACATCTTCGAGGCCGTCGAGAACAGCCTGGAGTAGGTCCCGGTTCCGCAAGCAAGGGTCCCTGACCGGAAGGCCGGGTGCCTCGTCGGGTGTGGCGGCCCCGCCCCGGTCCACCGGTGACAGGGATTCCTGTTCGCGCGGATGACGCCCCGAAGGGGATCAGCCGCGGCCTTCCGCCGCCGCTGAGACCAACCCCCGTACCACCCGGAGATCGTCCCCCATCTCCGGGTGCCACTGCACCCCCAGCACCCACCCGCCGCCCTCCGCTGGCTCCACCGCCTCCACCGTGCCGTCCTCCGCGAACGCCGAGGCCACCAGTCCCGTCCCGAGGCGGTCCACCGCCTGGTGGTGGTACGTCGGCACCACCGACACCCCGGGGGCCAGCGCCCCGTACAACGTGCCCGGCACCGCCGTGACGGGATGCGTACCGAACGTGCCGACCCGCTCCACATGGCCGTCGAGATGCTGGACGAGCGTCCCGCCGAGCGCGACGTTCAGCAGTTGCATCCCCCGGCACACCCCGAGCAGCGGTGTCCCCTGGGCGAGCGCCGCCTCGATCAGGGCGAGTTCCCAGGCATCCCGCTCCCGCGCGGGAGGGCCGGTCCGGGGATCGGGCTCCGCCCCGTACCGCACCGGCTCCACGTCCGGGCCGCCCGCGACGACGACCCCGTCCAGCCGGGCCACGGCCGCCGCCGCGTGCGCCGGGTCGTCGGGCGGCAGCAGTACGGCGAGGGCTCCGGCGGACTGCACGAGCCGGGGATAGCCGATCGCCAGCAGCGCCACCTCCAGCTCCCACACCCCCCACCGCGCGTGCTCGCGGTACGTGCTCACTCCGATCAGCGGCCTGCTCACCGGGCACACTCCTTCTGACGGTCCATCACTCCATGGAGTGAACTCGGCGGAGGGACGCGGTCCGGCGGATCGTCCAGGGCGGCGCGGAGCGTGGCGTTCCCGGCGGGGTGGCCGGGGGAGCGGACCGGTTCCGACGGGGCCGGATCGGGGAACGTGTCGTGCAGCCGGTACCCGCCCGGCGGCGCGCCGCGGGTAATACCTTAGGCGCCGGCGCACCGAAGGAGGCCGTCCCCGTGGCAGACCGCACACCCCCGCTCGGCGTCGAGGAACTGCGCGCCCTCGTGGCGGACGGCGGGATCGACACCGTCGTCCTGGCCTTCCCCGATATGCAAGGACGGCTCCAGGGCAAGCGGTTCGCCGCGCGCTTCTTCCTGGACGAGGTCCTGGAGCACGGCACCGAGGGCTGCGACTACCTGCTCGCCGTCGACACCGAGATGAACACCGTCGACGGCTACGCCATGTCCTCCTGGGACCGCGGCTACGGCGACTTCGCCATGCGTCCCGACCCCGCCACCCTGCGCAGGATTCCCTGGCACCCCGGCACCGCCCTGCTGCTCGCCGACCTCGCGTGGGCCGACGGCTCACCGGTCGCCGCCGCGCCCCGGCAGATCCTGCGCCGGCAGCTCGAACGGCTCGCCGGACACGGCTGGACGGCCCAGGTCGGTACCGAGCTGGAGTTCATCGTCTTCGAGGACACCTACGAGCAGGCGTGGGACGCCGACTACCGGGGCCTCACCCCGGCCAACCAGTACAACATCGACTACTCGATCCTCGGCACCGGCCGGGTCGAACCCCTGCTGCGCCGGATCCGCAACGAGATGGCGGGCGCCGGACTGGCCGTCGAGTCGGCCAAGGGCGAGTGCAATCCCGGCCAGCACGAGATCGTGTTCCGCTACGACGAGGCGCTGGTCACCTGCGACCAGCACGCCGTCTACAAGACCGGTGCCAAGGAGATCGCCGCCCAGGAGGGCCGCTCGCTGACCTTCATGGCGAAGTACGACGCCCGGGAGGGCAACTCCTGCCATATCCATCTCTCGCTCACCGGCCCCGACGGCCGACCCGTGATGGCGGGAGACGGGCCCGACGGGATGTCCGCGGTGATGCGGCACTTCCTCGCCGGTCAGCTCGCCGCGCTGCGGGACTTCGCGCTGCTGTACGCGCCGAACATCAACTCGTACAAACGCTTCCAGCCCGGCTCGTTCGCGCCGACCGCCGTCGCCTGGGGCCATGACAACCGGACCTGTGCGCTGCGGGTGGTCGGCCACGGGCCCGGCACCCGTTTCGAGAACCGGCTCCCGGGCGGCGACGTCAACCCCTACCTCGCCGTCGCCGGGCTGATCGCCGCCGGGCTGCACGGGGTGGAACACGGGCTCGAACTCCCCGAACCCTGCACCGGCAACGCCTACACCGCCGGACATGCCCGGGTCCCCACCACCCTCCGCGAGGCCGCCGGGCTCTGGGAGAACAGCACGATCGCCCGCGCCGCCTTCGGGGACGAGGTGGTCGACCACTACCGGACCATGGCCCGCGTCGAACTCGACGCCTTCGACGCCGCGGTGACCGACTGGGAACTGCGCCGCTCCTTCGAACGCCTGTGAGGAACGCCTTGCCGCACGAGCACGAGGACGACCCGCTCCGCCCACCCCGTGACCCCGGCGCACCGTACGAACTGACGGTGCTGAACCCGGCGACCGAGGAAGTCGTCGCCACCGTCCCCGGCGCCACCGCCGCCGATGTGGACCGGGCCGTCACCCGGGCCGCCGCCGCCCAGCGCGGCTGGGCCGCCCTCGCGCCCGCCGACCGGGCCCGCGCCCTGCGCCGGTTCGCCGCCACCGTCGACGCGCGGATCGGGGAACTCGCCGCACTGGAGGTCCGGGAGGCCGGACACACCATCGGCAACGCCCGCTGGGAGGCGGGCAATGTCCGCGACCTCCTCGACTACGCCGCCGGGGGAGTGGAACGCCTCACCGGGCGCCAGATCCCCGTACCCGGGGGGATCGACCTCACGATCCTCGAACCGCTCGGGGTGATCGGGGTGATCGCCCCCTGGAACTTCCCCATGCCCATCGCCGCCTGGGGCGTCGCGCCCGCCCTCGCCGCGGGCAACGCCGTCCTCCTCAAACCCGCCGAGACCACCCCGCTCACCGCGCTGCGGCTCGCCGGACTGGGCCGTGAGGCGGGGCTGCCCGAACATCTCTTCCAGGTGCTGCCCGGCACCGGACCCGTCGCGGGTGACGCGCTGGTCGCCCATCCCGGGGTCGCGAAGATCGTGTTCACCGGGTCCACCCGGGTCGGCAAGGCGATCATGGCGAAGTGCGCCGCACGGGTGAAACGGGTGACCCTCGAACTCGGCGGCAAGAGCCCCAACATCGTCTTCGCGGACGCCGACATCGAGGCCGCCGCCGCGAGCGCGCCGATGGCCTTCCTCGACAACAGCGGCCAGGACTGCTGCGCCCGCACCCGCATCCTCGTCCAGGACACCGTGTACGACCGGTTCCTGGAACTGCTCGCCCCCGGGATCGAGGCGGTCCGGGTCGGTGACCCGGCCGACGAACGCACCCAGATGGGGCCGCTGATCTCCCGCGCCCAGCTCGACCGGGTCCGCGGGTACGTCCCCGGGGAGCTGCCGGGGGTCCGGGGCGACTGCCCCACCGGACCGGGCTTCTGGTTCCCGCCGACCCTGCTGACCGGTCTCGCCCCGGACGCGCCCGCGGCTGTCGAGGAGGTCTTCGGGCCGGTCGCCGTGGTGCTCCCCTTCACCGACGAGGACGACGCGGTACGGCTCGCCAACGCCACCGAGTACGGGCTGTCCGGTTCGCTGTGGACCCGGGACCTGGGACGCGCGCTGCGGGTATCCCGGGCGGTCGCGGCGGGCAACCTCTCCGTGAACTCGCACTCCAGCGTCCGCTACTGGACCCCGTTCGGCGGCTACAAACAGTCCGGGCTCGGCCGTGAGCTGGGGCCCGACGCGCTGACCGCCTTCACCGAGACCAAGAACATCTTCCTCAGCACGGAGGTCTGACCGCCCATGACCGACACCCCCGGAGCCGACCCCGCCCGCACCGACGACGACAGACCCGCCGCGGCCGTCTGCCGGCGGCTGGTGGGCCGTACCGCCGTGATCACCGGAGCGGGCAGCGGTATCGGCCTCGCCACCGCGCGCAGACTCGCCTCGGAGGGCGCGCGCGTCGTCTGCGGCGACATCGACGAGGAGTCGGGCCGGGCGTCGGCCGACGCGGTCGGCGGCACCTTCGTCCGGGTCGACGTCACCGACGCCGGGCAGGTCGACGAACTCTTCCGGACGGCGTACGACACCTACGGCTCGGTCGACATCGCCTTCAACAACGCCGGGATCTCGCCCCCCGAGGACGACTCGATCCTCACCACCGGGCTGGCCGCCTGGCAGCGGGTCCAGGAGGTCAATCTGACCTCCGTCTACCTCTGCTGCAAGGCCGCCCTGCCCTATATGCGGCGCCAGGGCCGGGGCTCCATCATCAACACCGCGTCGTTCGTCGCCCGGATGGGCGCCGCGACCTCGCAGATCTCCTACACCGCGTCCAAGGGCGGCGTCCTCGCCATGTCCCGGGAACTGGGTGTGCAGTTCGCCCGGGAGGGCATCCGCGTCAACGCCCTGTGTCCCGGGCCCGTCAACACCCCGCTGCTGCGGGAGCTGTTCGCCAAGGACCCCGAGCGCGCGGCCCGGCGGCTGGTCCACATCCCCGTGGGCCGCTTCGCCGAGGCCGACGAGATCGCCGCCGCCGTCGCGTTCCTGGCCAGCGACGACTCGTCGTTCGTCAACGCCACCGACTTCCTGGTGGACGGCGGGATCTCCGGCGCCTATGTCACCCCGCTGTAGCGCGCCCCGGGGACGCGGCGGGACGGCGTACCGGTCCTGTCCACCGGTACGCCGTCCCTTCGGGCCCGGTCAGGCCCCGCCGAGGTCCGCGGACATCCAGCGCTCGGGACGCATATGGAAGACCACCTGTTCGCCCTGCTCGCTCTCGGCGTGGGCGAGATAGGCGTCCACGCTCTCGGCGGGCAGATAGCGGGACGCCATCTCGTGGTAGTGGTCCCGGGTCGCGGGCATCGTCTTGATGACGGGACCCTCCACCGACACATAGCGCGTGGTCGGCGTGGTCCGGTCCACCAGCAGGGTGAAGCGCCCGGCGGCGGCGATCAGGGTGCTCTTGCGGGACGTGGCACCGGTGATGATCCAGATGTCGCCGCCCGGCTCGTACTGGTACCAGACGGGGACGGTGACGGGGGCCCGGTACGGGTCGCCCGAGTCCAGCGCGATCGCCGCGACATGGGCTTCGGCGAGGAACACTTCGCGCTCTTCACGGGTAAGGGGCATGGGGTCTCCTTGGTCTCGGTACGGGTCGGTCCGGCCCGTCGCGACCGGACCGCACCGGCTCCCGCCGCGCGCGGCGCGGTCCGCCATGGCCCCGGGCGCTCGGCCCTGGGCGCGCCGGGTGGGACCGGCGGGACATGACGGGGAGGGGGACGGTGCTGTCCGGAGCACGGGCGTGCCGCAGGGGCACAGCCGTGCGCGACGGGGTGATGAAAGGTGACGGTGGTGGGGGGAGGGCGCGCGGAACGCTCCGTGCGCGGGTGGCGATCGCGGTACGACGTCCGGTCGGCGGTCACGGACCCGTGTGGTGGGCGGGTCCGGCCGGCCGTCGCACAACGGCCGTGGCGTGTCGGGCCGGTGGGTCGTCCGGGTGGGGGGTGGGGCGCGCGCCGGCGTCAGTGGCGGTGCGGGGCCTGTCTCGGCGGGTGGGGGGTGGCGGCCGGGGCCCCGGCGATCGCCGGGGCCACAGGGCGCGGGCGAGCGGGACGGGCCGTCCGGCTCCGTCCGGTGGGGTGGGGTGCTCCGGCGGCGGAAGGGTGGGGCCGCCCCGCCGCCGGAGCCGGTGTCGCGTGGTACATGGGCCGTTCTCTCTCGCTCGTCAGGCGTGATCGAGTTACCGTACGACCGTACCAGCTGTCCATACGGTAGATCGAAACAACTCCGCCGTACGAGTGAGTGTGCGGTTAACGACTTGTGGAACGGGGCTTGACACCGACCCCCGCGGCCCCGTGCACCCGGGCCGCCAGTTCGCGCTCCTCGGGCGTGCCGTCGGGGCGCCACTCCATCAGCTTCGCCAGACCCGGCCTGACCAGGTCGAAGCCGTCGAACAGACCGAGGACGAAGTCCCGGCTGCGGTAGCGGATGGGGTTGGCGCTGCGGGAGTAGATCTCGGTGATCTCCGGTGCCTGCGCGGTGAGGCCCTCGTCGGTGGCGTGGGACAGCGCCAGATGGCTGCCCGGCGCCAGCGCGTCGCGGTACCGGGCCACCAGCGCCCGCGGGTCGTCCTCGTCGGGGATGAACTGGAGCACCGACAGGAACAGCAGCGCGACCGGCTCGTCGAAGTCGATCAGTCGCCGTACCCCGGGGTGGCCCAGTACCCCGTCCACATCACGTAGATCGCCCTGGACGGCCTCCGACAGGGGGTCGTCGGCCAGCAGTTCGGCGGCGTGCAGCGCGGCGGCGTCGTCGTTGTCGACGTACACCACCTTGATCCCGGGGTCGGTCGCGCGTGCCACCTCGTGCACCGGGCCCTGCGTCGGGATGCCCGATCCGATGTCGAGGAACTGGCGTATTCCCGCCCCGGCGCAGTACCGCACGGCCCGCTGGAGGAAGGCGCGGTTGGCGCGCATGATGAGCGGTGTCTCCGGCAGCAGTTCGACGACCTGGCGCGCCAGTTCCACATCGGCGGGCAGATGATGCGTCCCGCCCAGGTAGTAGTCGTACATCCGGGCGGCGCTGGCCCGGCTGGTGTCGATCCCCTCGATCCCTTCGATGGCCTCGATCCCCCGTGGTGTTCCGGGGGCGACGCGGGGTGAGCTCTCCACGGACGGTTCTCCTCGGCTCGGCGTTGCTGATGGGGTTGGCGCGGTCGCGGAACGGGCCCGCGGACCCGGGCGCCGGGCCGGTCGGCCGGCCCGGCACCCGGAGGTTCAGGCGCAGGTGGGCACCGAGGTGCCGGCGGCGCGCCCCTGGGGGGCGGGCGCCCGGCTCGCGTACGGGTCCGCGCGCATCCCCCACTCCGCGGCGAACCGCCGGCCGAACAGGGAATCGCCGCCCGCGACCAGCAGCAGCTCGTTCAGCGCGGTCAGTACGCAGCGGGAGCGGCGCTCCGGCGGCAGCGCGAACACCGGCTCCATCACCTCGTGCGCCTCCGAGGGTTCGCCCAGGGTGAGGAACGCCCTGGCCGTGTCGATCCGGCTCAGCGCGTGCTCGGCGTAGGCGCGTACCTCCGCGGGCGCCTTGTCGAACAGGTCCAGGGCGGTGAGGAGTTCCTGGAGCGCCGGGTGGATGTCGCGGACGTCCAGCAGGGCCGCCCCGACGAAGTAGCGCTGCTGGGCGCTCTGGAGGTGGAAGATCCCGTCGGCCCCGTTCCCGGTGCCGAAGTACATCTGTTTCCTGTTGCCCTCCTCCCATGCCCGCAGGGCCTCGCGTGCCTCGTCGTCCTGTCCGGCGCGGGCGAGCGCGCGGGCCCGGCGCAGCAGCAGATGCGACTTGATGCCGTCGGGCCACTCGCCGCGCGCGCCGTCGTCGGCGATCCGGGCGGACTCCACGAAGTCGCCGTCGGAGAAGGCCAGCCGGGAGCGGACCACGCTGACCCAGCGCCGCGCGTCGTCGTGCTCGGCCTGGCCCGCGAACATGGAGGCGGCCCAGAGGTGGGCGCGGGCGGCCGAGGTGCCGCCGAGGTCGTCGCAGACCCAGGCCGTCAGCGCGGAGCAGCGGGCGGCGAGGGCCTGGAGGCGGACGGTCTGGCTGGGGCGCTGCTGGCCGCGCAGCAGTTCGGCCATGCGCTCGCCGAGCTGGGTGAGCTGGAGCAGCACCGGGGCGGGTGAGGCGTGCAGATAGGCGCGGCCCGCGTCGCGCAGTTCACGGTCGAGCTGTTCGACCGTGACGTCGTCGACATTGGTCGTCGTCACATGGCGGGCGGTGCCCAGCGCGTTCTCGCCGCTGACGGCCATGAGTTCGGCGGTGCCGGTCTCCCGCAGCCGTAACGGGCGGTGCGCGGGGTCGGGCGGGCCGGGGTGCCCGGGGCAGCCGGCGGTCGCCGTCCCCGCGGTCCGCGGGCGGGAGGCGGGCGGTTGCTGGGGGTCCGCGTCACCGGCGAGCCGCCGGTGGTACAGCTCGCGGTCCTCCTCGGGCATGTGCCGCAGGTCCTCGATGTCGACGAGCTGGACCCAGCTCGTGCCGTAGATGTCGGCCAGGGTGCGCAGGGTGCGCACCGTGGGATGCACCCCACGGGCGGGCCACTGCTCGAAGTCCCATATGCGGCTGCCGCGCATCCGGGACTCGGCGTCGTTGCGCAGGGCGCTGTAGCGGGCGGCGACCTCGTCCAGCGAGAGTTCGCAGGCGAGGCGGCGCGCGGTGCGCGGGCGCATATGGCAGAGCTGGGCGAGTGCCGTGGCCACGGCGTCGTTGATCCGGTCCGCGGGGAATCCGAGGGCCTTCAGTTGTTCCCGCAGTTCCCTGCGGTAGGGCTTGCTTCCTGGCTTGTGCTGGAGCTCTTTCACGTAGCGTTCTCCCCCTTGGTGCATCACATGACTGCGTGCAGATGTCGCGGAAGTGCGCTGGACGACCCGTCCCCCGGGCCCGGAAAGGTCAGCAGGCGACCGCCTCGATCAGGGAGATCCGGCCGGTGTCCTGGACGCCGCGGACCGTGAACCCGGCCTCGGACAGCAGGGTGCGGTAGTCGTCCGCGGACCGCTCCCGGCCGCCGATGAGCAGCAGCAGATGGAGATCGAGCAGTCCCCGGGCGCCCGCCGGGTCGGCGGGGCGGGCGAGTCCTTCGGCGATGAGCAGGACGGCGCCCGGCTCCATCGCGCGGCGGCAGGTGGTGAGGATGCGGCGGGCCCGGTGGTCGTCCCAATCGGCGAGCACCCGGCACAGGATGTGCACGTCGTGGCCGCCGGGCACCTCGTCCAGGAAGTCGGCCGGGGCGAGGGTGAGCCGGTCGCCCCAGCCGCGCGCGCCGAGCGGTCCGGCAGCACGTGTCACCACGTCCGGCAGGTCCACGAGGGTGACGTGGAGCGTGGGGTGGGCGTCGAGCAGGGCGGCGGTCAGGGCGCCGCGGCCGCCGCCGATGTCGGCGACGCGCCGTGCCGTGCCGAAGTCGTGGCCGGTCACGACCAGGTCGCGGGCCTGGCCGATGGAGTCGGCCATACCGGCGTCGTAGGCCGCGGCGGCCGTGTCGTGCTCGCGCAGGTACTGCCAGAAGCCGGTGCCGAACGCCTGCTCGAAGGCGGAGCCGCCGGTGCGCACCGTGTGCAGGACATGGCCCCAGGCGAAGAACTGCTCCTCGCAGACCGTGACCACCCACGCGGCGAGCGAGCCGGGGGCGTCGGAGCGCAGCGGGGCGGCGTGCGGGGTGAGGGAGAACCCCCCACCGGCGGTTTCGGCCAGGAGGCCCTCGGCGACCAGGACGCGCAGGAACCGGGGCAGGACCGCGGCGTCCGCTCCGCAGTGCCGGGCGAGTGCGGCGGCGGACCTGGGTCCGTCGGCGAGCGCGTCCACGACGCCCAGTTTGACCGCCGCGTAGATCACCTGCGAGCGGCGGTATCCCGTCACGGCGTCCCTCAGGTGCAGGTCGGACGCGGGCGGACTGATCAGGGTGTGGTCGGACAAGACAACCCCTTCGTTACCGATGCGTACGATACCGTATGACAGTACGGTACGGCCTACCGGGGCTGCAATACCGGTCGGTCGTATGGTAGGGTTATTGGAACTATTAGGGAGAAGTGTTGGAAAAGGGGCAAATGCGTCGGCGTCGGGCTGGAGGCGAAAGACGGGGCGAGGTACTGCGCGTGGCGGTCGGTGTACTGGCCGAACGCGGCTACGACCGCACCCGTTTCAGTGATGTCGCCACCGCCGCGGGCGTCGCCGTGAGCACACTCCAGTTCTACTTCGGCTCCCGCGACGACATGCTCATCGAGGCGCTGCACCAGTCCACCGAGGAGGAGGTCTGGGCCATGGAGCAGGCCGCCGCCTCGGGAAGCACTCCATGGGAGCGGCTGGTCCAGCTGCTGGAACGGGGCCTCGCCATCCTCCCGGTGCAGACCTGGCGCATGCTGCTGGAGTTCTGGTACGCGGCGGCCCGCGACCCCGAGCTGCGCGCGCACAGCGTCGACATCCAGCAGCGGTACCGCAGGCCGTTCATCGAGGCCATCCGGGACGGCATCGCCAGCGGTGAGTTCACCACCGAGGAGGACCCGGAGGACCTGGTCACGGTCATCCTGGCCATGCTCGACGGCATGCTCATCCCGCGTGTCTGCGATCACGCCTACTTCCGGGAGGACCGGGTCCGCGAGGTCGCCGTCAGCACCGTCGCGTCCCTGCTCGGCGTCAAGAAGAACGTCTCGTACTCGGCCACGTGACGCCTCGCGCGTCATGTCCCGTCCACCGGCACCATTCCTCCGCACGAACCAAGGAGACAGCCATGTCCTCGCGTCCAGGAACCCCGGCCCTGATCGACGTCACCTCCGCCGACCTCGACGCCAGCAAGGAGTTCTACCGCGGCCTCTTCGGCTGGGAGTTCGACGGTTCGCTCGACCCCTCGGGGACCTACACCTACGCGGTCGACGGCGGGAACCCGATCGCCGGACTGCGGGCCGCGCAGCCCGGCCAGCCCCCCGCGTGGACCCTCTATCTGCACTCCGACGCCGCCGACGCGACCGCGCAGGGCGTCAAGGACCTCGGCGGACAGGTCGTCTACCAGAACGAGGCGCCCCAGCAGGGCCACGTGGTCATCGCCGCCGACCCGACCGGCGCCTTCTTCGGCGCGTGGCAGTCGCTGCGCGACGCGGAGTTCCGCACCGGCGCCCCCGGCACCCTGGCCTGGGCCGAGCTCAACACCCGCCAGGGCTCCGCCGCCGACGAGTTCTACCGCGGCCTGTTCGGCTACGAGCAGCAGCAGATCGGTGACGGCGTCACCTACGACTACAGCGTGTGGGGCCACGGCGCGGCGCCCTTCCTCGGCCGCCTCCAGCTCCCCGACGCCGTCCCCGCCGAGGTCCCCCCGCACTGGACGGTGTACTTCGGCGTCGACCCCGCGTCCGGCACCGACAAGCTCGTCGAGCGCGCGGTCGGCCTCGGCGCCACCCTGGTCTCCGCGCCCGAGGACATCCCGGCCGGCCGCAAGGCCGTCCTCACCGACGTCGCCGGTGCCGTCTTCGCCGTGATCGACGGCTCGAAGGCGACCCGCTGACCGACACCCCGCACGGCGCACCGAGGACCCCGCCCGGACCGGACACCCCGGCCCCGGGCGGGGTCCCCGCCGTACGGGGGAGCGGCCGGCGGGCAGCCGCGCCGGACCACCGCGGCGGCCGGTCGCGCCGATCAGGGACCCCCTACCCGGCCCGCGGCGCGCTCCCGCACCCCGGCCAGCAGCAGCGCGCGCGCCGGGCTGTCCAGCGCGGCGGACGCCGCCGTCCACGCCAGCGCCACCGCACCGTCCAGCACGGCCCGGTCCCCGGACGGCCCCGCGCACACCTCGGCGAAACCCGGCTGATGATTGACGGCGGACCCGCAGTCCACCCCGATGCTCGGCTGGATCGCGGGCAGCGCCCGCGACACATTGCCCATGTCCGTCGACGCCGGGGTCAGCCGGCCCGCCTCCTCGGCGAACGGCACCGGCGAGCGGCCCAGCGCCGTCACCGCCGAGCGGTACGCACCCGCCAGCCAGGGATCGGACACCAGATCCGCGTACGCCGGTGACACCTGCCGCACCTCCTCGGCGCAGCCCGTCGCCACCGCACCGGCCCGCAGACAGTCCCGGACCCGCCGCTCCAGCCCCTCCAGCGACTCGTACGAACCGGCGCGCAGATAGTAGAGGGCCCGGGTGTCGTCGGGGATCACATTCGGTACGGCGCCGCCGTCGGTGACGATGCCGTGCACCATCTGACGGTCCTCCAGATGCTGCCGGGCCAGCCCGATCGCGACCTGGGCGACCGTCAGCGCGTCGGCGGCGTTCACCCCGTGATGCGGGGCGAACGCGGCATGCGCCGCCCGCCCCCGGTAGCGGACCTCCAGATCGGTGACCGCCAGCGTCCGCGGCGCGCACAGCTCGTCCGGCGAGGGGTGGATCAGCAGCGCGAACCCGACATCGTCGAACACCCCGCGCTCCAGCAGCAGGATCTTCCCGCCGCCGGTCTCCTCCGCCGGGGTGCCGATCAGCTTCACCGTCACACCCAGGTCACCCGCGACGTCCCGCAGCGCGAGCGCCGCGCCCACCGACGCCGCCGCGATCACGTTGTGGCCGCACGCGTGGCCCAGCCCCGGCAGCGCGTCGTACTCCGCGCACACCCCCACCACCAGCTCACCGTCGCCGTACGTCGCCGTCAGCGCGGTGTCCAGACCGCCCACGCCCCGCCGGACCGTGAACCCCTCCGCCGTCAGCACACCGGCGACCCGCGCCGCCGCGCGGTGCTCCTCGAACGCCGTCTCCGGATCGGCGTGCAGCGCGTGCGACAGGGCGAGCAGCCGCTCACGGTGCCCCTCCACCGCGGCCCGGCAGCGCTTGCGCAGTCCCGCCGGCACCGCCTCCCACGCCGCCCCGCCCGCCGCGTCGGCACGCTCCCGCGCCCCGCCCACGGCCGCGCCCCCGCCCTGCTCCGCCCCGGCGCCCGGTCCGGTGTCCGGCCCGCTCACCGCCGGGCCCCGACGACACAGCCCAGCCGGAACTCCGCGCACTGCGCCCCGCCGTCCGACTCCCACCACAGCTCGTCCGGGGCGGGCAGCATCTCCGACACCACGCACTCCCCGCCGCCCAGCCCCGCCACCTCGGCCACGGACAGCGGATCGGCGAAGTCCACGTACAGCGGCTTCGGTTCGGAGGCGTGCCGCAGGAACACATGCCGGGGCAGGGAGTGCCCGGAGCGCCAGCGCTGCACCGCCAGCCAGCGGTCGTACGGCTCCGGGCCGGGCGCGTCCGGCAGCGGGACCCGCCAGCGGGCCCGCTGGTAGACCACCGAGTCGATGACGATCCGGGGCGTGCGCGCGCCCGTCTCCACCGTGACCGGCACCACCGAGGGCAGCGACACCGCCCGGTGCAGCGGGGACCGCAGATCCCCCGGGTACAGCAACCGCCGTTCGCCCCGCACCTCGATCGCGTCACCCGCCGGGGCCACCGAGACCTCCGCCACCGGCGCCGTCTCCGTCCGCGGCTTGCCCGACAGGCCGCTCAACTCCACCGAGAGACCGGGCAGTTCCGGGGTGACATGCGCGCTGCGGCGGCGCGACACGATCGTCGCCAGCCCCTCGGGCGGCAACCGGCCGGCGATCCGCGCGGTGAACTCCTGCCACAGGCCCGCCGGGTCGCTGTGCGCGCGGTTCTCCAAGCCTCCGTAGACCGAACTCGCGTCGTCGTGCAGCTCCGACAGCAGCCAGGTCGCGCTCCCCGGGTCCCGGCCCATCGCCATCAGGTCCGGACTCGGCAACGACGCCTCGTACCGGTCGCCCTCCGGGACCAGCCGCCACAGCCCGGCGGTCGCCGCGCCGATCTCCTCGGCCGTCAGCTCCACCACCCCGTCGCACGCCGTACGTCCCGCGACGAGATCCCGCAGGGCCGTCCGCAGCAGTTCCGTACGGGGCCGCTCATCGGGCAGTTCCGTCATCGCGAGCCGCGCCAGCGGCTGCCCCGTCCCGCCGGTCGCCCCGCGCACCACCTCCCGGGCGTCCTCCCGGGCCAGCAGCGCCCCCAGATGGCACACGGGCAGCACCGCCGACAGCGCCCGGCGCATCCCGTCCAGGACCGGGGCGCCGAACGTGACCCGCTCGCTCCAGGGACTCGTCCGGTCCTCGAACACCACCTCCCGGTCCGCGTAGTGCTCGCCCGCGCCCCGCCGCACCACCCCGGTCAGCTCCGCCGCCCGCTCCTCGACCCGCTCGTACGCCGCCGTCCGTCCGGGCCACGGCTCCGTCGCGTACGCCGTCCGCGCCGCCGCGAGCCGTGCCGCGGTGCCCGTCGGGTCGTGCGGGGCGAGCCTCGCCAGCGGACGCAGCTCGGTCGCGGGCAGCGGACGGCCCGCCACGATCAGCGCGGGTCCGAGTGCCCGCGCCGCCGTGTCCGCCGCCGCGATGTCCAGCCCCAGCAGTTCCGCGAGGGCGCCCAGCGTCAGTGTCCCGTCGGCGGCCCGCCACAGCGCCAGCGGCCCGGCGGCCACCCGGAACGCCTTCCCGTCCACGACCCGTTCCAGGACACCGCCGACGCCATGACCGTGGTCGCTGCTACCGCCGCCGCCGTCCCGTTCGCGGAACAGCGGGCTGCGCCGGGCCACCCGCAGCGCCGGGTCCAGCCGCTCGGTCACCGCCCGGCCCAACGCGTCGGTGAGCCAGGTGCTCGCCTCCACCAGGACCCGCTCCGCCCCGGGCTCTCCCCGGACCACGGGCCGGTCCGACTCCCCGTCGAGCGCCGCGAACAGCACCGGGCCGAAGAACGAGATCGTCTCGCAGCGTGTCGTGAACCGCCGCAGATAGCGGTGCGCGGTCGTCAGGGTGCGGCGCAGTCCCCGCGGCGGCACCGCGTCCGTATCGCGGTCCGGCACCTCCCACGCGTCGAGCCGCGGGGCCAGCGGACGCTTCAGCGCGGTACGGAAGAAGGACGGGTTGGAGACGAACACCGCGTGCCGCATCCGCTCGTCGTCCACGGTGCGCGCCGTGTGCCGCCACGCGGCGACCGTCGCCGACCGCAGCTGTGCCGCCGCCCCGGCCCGGAACGCCGCGTCCGAGCGGACCCGCGCGTTCCACGACTCCGCCCAGATCCGGGTCCGCGTACCGCCGACCGACTCCAGCGCCGCCAACTGCGGCTCGCCCAGCGCCTCGTACCCCTCGATCCGCCGGTGCGCGCGGAGCAGCGCCCGCCACGCCGGATGCCGGGCCGCGTCCGCCGGACGGGCCGCCGCCCGCAGCGCGGGCCAGCGGCCGGTCAGGAAGTCCGCGCGGGCGGCCCGCGCGACCCGGGCCCGCGCCGCCGCGCGCGCCGCGAGGTCCAGGGTGGCCGGGCTCGCCGTGCCCGCCAGCAGCGCCACCGGAAACCCCGGGGTGCGCAGCAGACACGGTGAGAGCAGCTCGACGGCCAGTTCCGCCGGGCCGTGCGGCACCGTCCACCGCAGGGGCGCCGCGACCGCGGGCGCGTGGTTCACCGCACCCCTCCGGCCCGCACCGCGGCCGGGGTGACGCCCGCCGGCTGCGCAGCCGGGACGGTCCGCTCCGCGCGGGCCGCGCGGCGGCGGGCGTTGAGCCGGGCCATCGTCATGACCTGGCCGAGCATCACCGTCAGCTGGGTGTGCGCCTGCTGGTCGACCGGGGAACCGTCGTCGGTGAGGTCCGCGCGGCCCTGCGACAGCGCGACGCCCATCGGGGTGGGCCAGCTGCGCAGCGCGTGCCCGACCGTGCGCAGGGTCTGGAGCGTGGACGACGCGCCCTGTTCGCCCAGCCCGATGGAGACACAGCCGAGCGCCCGGCCGTCGAGGTACGGCTGGGGCGCCCCGGCGAGTTCGTTGACATAGTCCAGGGCGTTCTTCAGCAGCCCCGACAGGGTGCCGTGGTACACCGGCGACACCAGCACCACCCCGTCGGCACGCTCCAACGCGGCCAGGTACCGGGCCGGACGCGGGCCCGGTGGCGGGCTGCCGGGGCGGTAGAAGGGCAGATCCAGCTCGGCGCCGGGGAACACGGTGGTCCGGGCCCGCGGCGCGCACTGGTCGGCGCACCACTGGGCCAGCCGGTTCGTCCGGGACAGCTCGCCCAGTGAACCGCTCAGGAAGACGATCTCGGGGACGGATGCGGTCATCGGTGCTGTTCCTCCTGGGTGGGGGCCACGGAACGGCCGCGGCCTCAAGGACTGCTGTCGTCGGCGGGGCGCCCGGCCGCGAGCGACGGCCGGTGCGGTGCTGCGCGGTGCGGTGCGTCGGGGGGAGGTGTGCCGTGGTGCGGTGCCGCGCGGTGCGGTGCTGCGCGGTGCGATGGGTCGCGGGACGCCGTGTCGCGGTGTGGTGCTTCGTGGTGCGGTGCTTCGTGGTGCGGCGGGGCGTCCTCGTACCGGGCGGCGTCCCCGTTCCGGGCGGGTAGCGGCGGTGCGGCGGGGGGACGTGGCGGGAGGCGGGGGTCGGGGGACGGCCTGAGGGCGGGCGGCACGTCCGGACGGGCGGTCAGCGCCGCCCAGACGGACCCCCACGCGAAGGATCGCGCGTACGCGGCGCTCGGCCCCGGGGGGTGCGGCGGATACAGGCCCTCGGTCAGGACGCTCGCACCCCAGGACCGCAGCCGGGCCACGGACTCCACGAGCGCGGGGTGCGCGAGATGGGCGTCGTTGGAGAACGGGGCCAGGACCAGTGGGGCACGCCGTCCCACGGCCTCCACCAGCACACCGAGGGCGAAGCTGTCGGAGATGCCCGCGGCCAGCTTGGCCAGGGTGTTGCCGGACGCCGGGGCCACCACCAGCGCGTCCGGCGGCGGCAGCCGGGGCGCCTGGCCCGGCCGGTGCCACCCGCTCACCACCGGGTACCCGGTCGCCGCGGCCAGCGCGTCGCCGTCGAGGAACCGCTCCGCGTCCGGCGTGGCCACCACGCACACCCGCCAGCCGTCGCGGCACGCGAGGTCCACCAGGGCGCCGACGTCCTTCGCCGGGGGCGCCCCGGTCACCACGGCGTACAGCACCGGGCCCGTCACGGCAGCTCCAGGACCCGCGGCCCGGAATCGGTACGTACCTCGACCGCGCGCACCGCCTCGTGCGCGGACGCCTCGACGGTGACCGGCAGGGCGTCCGTACCGAGCCAGACCGGCAGATCGGCCCGTGAACTCACCACCGTCACCGAGGCGATACCGGTCGGGAGCGTGTCATGCGCGGCGGCGGCCAGATCGCCGGGGACCCGGGCGCGGCGGGCGGGCCAGTTCTCGTACGCCAGGAAGAACGGCCGCGACGGCACCTCCCAGGACGCCGCGAACCCGGCCTCCGCCCACGGCACCACCTGTCCGTCGGCGCGCACCGACTCACCGCGCAGCAGCTCCGGGTCCGCGCCGGTGAGTTCCTTCACCCGGGCGGCGTCCGCGTCGATGTCGTCCGACAGCGCGGCCCAGTTGAGGAAGGCCGGGCCGTCCGCCGTGCGGTCCAGGAACACCCGGCCGAAGTCCGAGTCCGCCAGCGCCTGTTCGTCGTGCACCACGAGCAGTTCGAGGTACTGCACCAGCGGGGTGTCCATCGGGACGACCCAGCTCGCCGTGCCGTCCGGGTTCGGGCTGCCGTCGGTGATGCCGAAGCCGTGCGCGTCCCGCAGCCACGCGCGCAGCGGGGCGACGTCCCGCGCCCCGAGGATCATGTGGTCGATGTTCACCGGTGCCCCTCCTGGTCGTTCCCGGCGGCCAGGGCGACGGCCGGGCACATGCTCTCCGGGATCTCCTCCCACGCGTCACGCACCAGCCCCGCCGACATGCCCCGCGCGGACAGCCGCGCCGACAGCAGCCCGTGCCCCGCGTGACCCGCCGCGACATACGTGCGGCTGCGGTCCGGTATCCGGCCCAGCAGCGGTTCCCCGCCCCGGGTCGCGGGCCGCAGCCCCGCGCGCAGCTCGCAGGGGGTCGCGCCCGAGAGCCCCGGCACCGCGGACACCGCGAACATCAGCAGCCGGGCGACCCCGGCCGCGGTCATGCTCTCGTCGAACCCGGCGTCCTCCTCGGTCGCGCCGACGATGACCCCGCCGTCCACGCCCGGCGCCAGATAGAACGCCGACGAGAAGATCAGCGGCACCTCGGCCGCCGGTTTCAGCACCACCAGCTGACCGCGCTGCGGGAACACCGGCAGCGACGGCGCGAGCGGCCCGCCCGACCAGGCACCCGCGGTGACGACCACCCGGTCCGCGCGGAACGAGCCCCGCGAGGTCGCCGCCACGGCGTACCCGGTGTGCTCGGTCAGCGCGCGGACCTCGGTGTCCTGGTGCCAGGACACCCCGGCCGCGTCGCACCGGGCGCGCACCGCCGCCAGGTACCGGGCGCCGTCGACCATCAGGCCCCCGGGATCGAGCAGGTACCGGCGCTCCGCGGGCAGCTTCATCCCGGGTGCCACGCCCGGCAGATCCTCCGCGCCGACCCACTTGGCGTCCGCCAGCAGGTCCAGCCGTCCGGCGTGGGCCTCCGCGTCGGACGCGCGCAGCGCCCGCAGGATCGGCCGCGCCACACTGAACGGGCCGTGCTCCGGCTCCAGCCGCCGGATGTCCTCGTCCAGCCGCGCCCGCCCCTCGCACAGCCACCGGTACAGCTCCGGGCGGCCGAGGTAGCGCAGCGACGGCACGGCGACCCCGGCCGCCTGCCGGGTCGCCCGTCCCGCCTCGGTCCCGGCGTCGAGCACGGCCACCGAGGCACCGGTCCCCGCGAGTTCCTCCGCGAGACACGCGCCGACGATGCCGCCGCCGACGAGCAGGTAGTC
Source organism: Streptomyces uncialis (assembly GCF_001905345.1). Classification (GTDB taxonomy): domain Bacteria; phylum Actinomycetota; class Actinomycetes; order Streptomycetales; family Streptomycetaceae; genus Streptomyces; species Streptomyces uncialis. Next base: position 311,516 of record NZ_LFBV01000006.1, on the reverse strand, counting down.
ATATGTGGTCAAGGGAGCCCGTTCCTTTCTCCGTCAGCGCGGCGGCGCCCGGCAGGACCAGGGCGGCGGTGGTGACGGTGTGGTCGGTGTGGACGGCGGCCGGGGGACCGGTGAGTCCCCGGGCCGCCTGGAGCAGCCGCAGCGGCCGGCCCCGGAGCTGGAGCATGAACCAGCGGTCCGGCTCGTCGGCGGTCCGCGCCGGACAGGCCAGCCGCAGCACGCCGTCGGCGTGGTAGCGCTGGAGCCCCTCGACGCACACGGTGAGTTCCAGGGCGTCCGCCGGGAGGGGCACCTCCGGTCCGGTGAGCCGCAGCGACGCCGGGAACCGGGCCGCGCAGCCACGGGTGTCGTGGTCCCAGACCATCCGTCCGGCGAGCAGCCCGGTGTCCGGGTCCCGGGGCAGGGCCCGCAGCACCCCGCCCGAGACGACGGCGAGGGCCCCGGCCGGATGGCCGCCGTCGTCGGAGCCGTCCGGCGGCTGGTCCCCGGCCGTGTCGAGCAGATCGAGCCCCGGCAGCACCCGCCGCCCCGCCAGCTTCGCGAGCCGTTCCCGGCTGCCGCCCGAGGTGAACGCCAGCCACGCGGCCGTCACCAACTGGGCGGCGACCGCCGGGCCCAGCAGCAGCGGACGCCGCCGCCAGTGCGCGGGCGGCTCCGGCGCCAGATCCGTCGACGGCAGCGGCGGCAGCGGCGGCAGCGGCGGTCGGGCGGCGGGCGGGGAGCCGGTGAGCCCCCGGCCGACCGTCCCGGCGCCGATCAGGACCGGGCCCGCGACCGTCTCCAGCCGCGCCAGCACCGTCGCCGTCGCCCAGGCGCCGTCGCCGTGGTCGCCGGAGCGGGTCTCCCGCCGGGTCTCCCGGACCCGGGCCACCGCGCTCTGCAACGGCGCCCCGGGCACCGAGCCCCACGCCCGCTCCGCGCCCGCCAGCAGCTCCCGCACGTACGCGGTGACCCGGGCGCCCGAACCGTCGTCGCCGGACAGGCGCCGGGACCCGCTCACCCGCTGCCGGTCGTCCCGCAGGACGGTGACGGTGTCGAGGCTCTCCGCCGTGCGCGCGCCGGCCGGGGTCGGGGTGAGCAACCCGGTCCCGGTGAGCCGCTGTTCAGCCATCCCGGGCCTCCCGTACGCCGACCAGTCCGGAGGGGATCCGTACCCCCGCGTTGGCGAAGGTCACCACCAGCGGGAACTGTCCGAGCTTGCCGCAGCCCTTGGTCGCCCGTCCGTACTCCACGGCGCGGGTGGTGACCGGTGCGAGACCGGCGAGCACGGTGAGCCCGTCGCCGCGCAGATCCAGCGGGGGCAGCCGCCGGACCGTACCGTCCGGGCGGTGGTGCAGCGGGGTGTACGAACGGAACACGAAGGCCCCGGTCGCGATGTTCATCACCTGGAGCTGGAGATCGAGCGGCGCGATCCACTCCCCGCGCGGCACCGGCCACCGGCGCCCGGCCCCGGCGGGGCCGATCCCGCCGGGCGCGTCGCCCACGCCGGTACCGCCAGGGGCGTCGCCCACCAGCGCGGCCGTGTGCGTCATCCGGGGGATCGCCGGATGCCGGTAGTCGAGCCGCCGCCCGTGCCCGGTCGGGGCCGTGCCCAGCAGCCCGGCCGTCGCCAGGTCCGTCATCGGCTCACCGACCCGGCCCCCGTCGATCAGTACGGCGTCCCGGCACGCAGTGCCCTCGTCGTCGACGGCCGACCGCAGCCCACGGGCCGCCCGCCCGCCGCCGTCCACCACCGTCAGCCAGCCGGGCGCGACCGGCAGATCCGCGCGCCGCCCGAGATAGCTGGTGCCCGACGCCACCACGTCGGCCTCCATCGGATGGCCCACCAGCTCATGGAAGAACGCCCCCGCCCGCCCCGGGTCCAGCACCAGGTCGCAGCCCTCGGGCACGGTGTCCGCGAGGGGCAGCGCCAGCCGGGACCGCAGCGCCGCGACGGCCGCCCCGACCCGTTCGGCGCCCTCGGCCGCGTCGCCGTCCACCGGCCACGGCACCACCTCGGTCCCGTGTGTCCCGTCCGCCGCGCGGGCACCGACCTCCACCGTGCACCAAAGCCGCTCGTCCACCGTCACCCACGCGTCGTCCCCGGCGGCCACATGCTGGTGCATGACCCCGAGGGTGAGCTCCGTGCCGTCCCGGGCGAGGTCCCGCAGCACCTTGTCCGCCGCGTCGTCCGGCGCGAACAGCGGACGGTCCGCGAGCCCCCGGGCCCGCTGGGCCACCCGCGCCCCGACCGGCCTGGTCCGGTCCGCGAACAGGTCCGCCCCGTCCGCGAACCGATGGGTGACGTGCCCCCGTCCGTCATGGGTCTCCACGCACGCGCCCCAGCGCCGTTCGGTCCGCGCCTCGTCGGCGCCCCGCTCCCGGTACACCCGGCGCAGCCGGTGGGAGTGCTCCGCGAACACCCCGGTCCGGCGGCTCATCCGGTCACCTCCCGGCCCACGACCTGCATCCGCAGCTCGCACGTGTAACGCCGCCCTTCCGCGTCGCGCAGCCACAGCTCGTCCGGACCGGGGGACATGGCCTCCGCCGTCAACCGCCCCGCGTCCCGCGCGACATGGGCCACCAGGTCGGCCGCCAGCGGTGACGCCAGGTCCACGAGGTACGGCTTGCGTTCCCTCGGGGAACGGCAGAACAGGAACCGCTGCCCGGTGCGGCGCGCGATCCGCCGCAGTTCCAGGAACCGCGCGTGCGGGGCGGGCAGCCCGAGCCGTCCGGTGTCCAGCGTCCAGCGGGCCCGCTGGAGGACCACCCCGTCGACGGTGACCTCGGGTACCTCGGAGATCACGCCTTCGGGTGCGGTGATTCCGGACGTCGTGATCCCGGGTGCGGTGACCTCGGGTGTCGCGATTTCGGGTGCGGTGCTCTCGGCGGTCGCGCCCTGGGACGCGGCTTCCCCGGGTGTCGCGCTCTCGGACGCCGTGCTCCGGGACGCGGCTTCCCCGGACACCGTGCCCCCGGACACCGTGCCCCCGGACACCGTGCCCCCGTCCGCGGGTTCCCCGTCCCCGGGGACGAACGCCGGGTGCGCCACCTGCGGATGGGACAGCGCGGCGAACGGCGCGTACTTCACGAAGTCGTTCAGCGGCAGGTACGCCGAGACGGGTTCCCCCGCCGGACCGGACATCCGCACCTCGGCCCGCCTTCCGTCGCCCACCGCCCGCCCGTCCACGGCCGGGCCGCTCCTGGCCGGGCCACCCCCGGCCGGGCCGTCCGAGGCCGGGCCGTCCGTGCCGGGGCCGACGGTCACCGTCACGTCCTCCGGCCGCCAGGGCGCCCGCTCCGCGTCCGCCCAGGAACCCGGGCGCAGCGCCACCTCGCGGCCCGGGAAGCGGTAGTACCCCTTGTTGCGCCGTCCGAAGTCGAAGCCCACCAGCCGCCCGTCCTGTTCGGCGACCCACCGCTCGGCGTCGGCACCGAAGGGGCGCGGGCCGGAGTGCATCGTGCCCAGCCAGCCGGGCACCAGCAGATGGTGGTGGACCCGGGCCACCACCAGCGCCGCGCCCTCCAGTTCCGCCGGGCCGGACGCCTTCACACACAGGTCCACCAGCGCGTAGCGGTCCCCGGTGACCCGTCGCGCGGCGGCGCCCAGCCGGGCCAGTCCGGCCGCCGCGTACGCGACCGGGTACGTCGGCGCGTACGGCACCGCGAAGGCGCTGCCCGGCGCGGGGAACGCCTCTGCGGCCCGTGCTGCGTACGCGGTGAGGCTGAGCGGTCCCGTGTCACCGAGTGCCGCCCGTACCGCGTCGGTCGCCGCCCGCTGGGTGGCGGCCCCGTGCGCGACGCACACCTCCAGTACCGCGCGCAGCCGTTCGTGCCAGTGCCGGGCCGCCGCCGTGCCCACCCGCAGCGCGAACGGCGAGGCGCCCTCCTCGTAGAACACGGCCCGGTCGGCGTAGGTCGCCCCGGCCGCACGACGGGCGCTCTCCCCGGTCGCCGCCGTGAACGCCGCCTCCAGCGCGGCGATCCGTTCCGCCCGTGGCCCGGGCCCGCTGTCCAGGGGCCCGGCCTCCAGCTCGGCGCGGCACGCCTCCAGCCCGGCGATCCGCTCCAGCCAGACCGCCCGTGCGCCGGAGGGCGGCAGCTCCGCGAGCTGACCGCGCAGGGTCCGCAGCGGCTCCAGGTCGTACGGGCCGCCCCCGAGCCGGACATCGGCCGCCCCGGCGGTGAGCAGCAGCCGCAGCCCCCGGGCCAGGTCCCGGGCGGGCAGCCCGGTCGCCCGGACCAGTCCGCGCAGCGTCGCGCCGTCCGCGCCGAGCCGCCCGTACGCGGCCCCCGCGGCCCGCGTCAGCTCCGGCGCGGTGCCCTCGGGCAGCTCGGGCGGGACCCCGTCCGGATCGCCGGGGCGCGCCTGGTGGAACACCAGGTCGGGCAGGAGCGCGCCGTCCCGGGCGACAGACCGGGCGAGGGCGCGGCCCGCCCAGTGGGACAGGAACACCTTCCGGCGGCGCGGCAGATCGGTGCGCAGGGAGGTCGTGACGTCGACGGAGCCGTCGGTGCCGGTGCCGGTGCCGGTGCCGGTGCCAGGGCCAGGGCCGGTGTCGGTTTCGGCTTCGGGGCCGGTTTCCGCGAGGGTGCCGTACGCCATCGGGCCGAAGAAGCTCACCGTCTCGTTCTTCGCGCAGAACCGCTGGACATAGGTGTAGAGCTGACGGCGGGCCCGGCGCCTGCGGGAGTTCAGCGGTCCGTCGGCGGTGAGCAGCGGACGCAGCATGTTGCGGTAGGCGTCCGGGTTGGACAGCAGCACGGCCTCCGCGACCTGCGGCCGTTCCAGCACCACCCGCAGTTCCTTCGTCGCGTCGGCGTCGGCGCCCTCGTACAGGTCCCGGTAGCGGTGTGCCGCGCCGCGCCAGCGGTCCGCCGCGGTCCGCAGCGCGGCCGGGACGGACGGCAGCCGCTCCGGTTCGCAGCCCTCCACCGCCCGCGCCAGCCGTCCGAAGCCCGTCCCGGCGGCGGCCCGCAGGGCGTCCTCCGCGTCCAGCAGCTCGCGCGCGGCGGCCAGCGGGCCGTCCGGCGCGCCGAGCGCTTCGAGCCAGTCGAACGGCATGCCCGCGTGGCGGACCACGAAGTCGCCGCCGATGGTCCACTCACGGCTCATGGGGTCCTCCCTGGGGCCAGGGCCCCGGCCCGGGTGAGCAGGCCGAGGAGTCGGGTACGGGTAGCCGGGGACAGCCGGTCGAGTCGGTCCGTGCCGCCGGCCGCGAGGTCCGTGACGACCTCGACGAGCCGGGGGTGCAGCCGGAAGGCGGTGCCGGTGCGCAGATGCGCGACGAACGTGCCGGGCCCCTTGCCGTCCACCGCGGCCCGTGCGGTCGAGGCGACCCGCGCCGACGGGTCCCAGACCGGCGGCCCGTCCGCCGGCGGCCCGACCGCGTGGGCGGTCGCGGCGGCTCCGGCGAGCCTGCCGGGGTACAGGTCGGTGTCCCGCGCCAGGTCGCCCAGCAGGGCGTGGATCGTGGCCGAGCGTTCGGCGGGGGCCAGGGTGCCCGGCGCGTCGAAGTCCGTCCAGCGCGGCAGATCGTGCTCCGGACGCGGCCGGAGGCGCAGCGGCACCCCGTCCCAGCCCGCCGGGGGCGTCCCGCCGCCGGACGGCCGGGGCAGCCGGAACGGCCGCAGCCCCGCGAGGACCGGCCGCACCCCCGGGGCGGGCCCCGGGCCGTCGGCGATCAGCGCCACGGCCGCCGCCGCGTCCTTGGCGTCGGTGCCGGGCGCCCCGACCAGGAGTTCCACCGCGAGCGGGGTCCCCGGCCGCAGCCGCGCGCACAGCGCCGCCAGATCCGCCCGGCCGCCGCGCGCGCCGACCGCCGTCTCCCACGAGTCGAGCCGTGCCACGGTCACCGTCAGCCCCCGGCAGCGCGCCCAGTGCCCGTCGGCCGACGCCGCCGCGTCCACCACGTCCAGCCACCCCAGCCAGGGCGCCCCGGGCGTCCGCTCCCCGGGGACGGTCACCCACCGCACGTCCTCCGTACCGGGCAGCCACCCGGGGCGGACCGTCCGCGCCGGGACCGCCGGATCGAACCGCGCGCCCGCCGCCGACGGCAGCTGCCCCAGGACCGCCCGGTGCTCCCAGGCGAACCGCCCGCACAGCGTCACCCGCGCCGGACCGAGGGCCCGGACCAGGGCGAGCGCGGCGGGCAACTGCTGGTCGGTGTCGACCAGTACCCGCACCGTACGGTCCCCGGCCCACCGCAGCGCCAGCTCCACCTCCGGACCGAACAGCCGGGTGCGGCGCGCGGCGGTGTCCGTCGCCGGGGCGGACTCCGTGGTCCCGTCCCGCAGTTCCAGGTCGTCGACCGCCAGGGTCAGCGCCGGATCGGCGTCGCCCGCGAGCCGCAGCGCCATCCCGGTGGCCCGCAGCGCGGCCCGGTCGGCGCGGCCCCGCCGCAGCGCGTCGGCGGCGGCCCGCGCGAACAGCGCCCGCAGCGCGTCGGCCGAGGTGCCGCGCCCGGTGTCGAGCCGCTCGGCACGGGCCAGCAGCGGCTCCGGATCGGCCAGCCTGCGCACGAAGTGCTCCCCGAGGTCGAGGATTTCACCGCCGGACGGCACGGAGACGGCGGTCGTGAAGTCGGTCAGCGGCGGGACGATCAGCGGCCCGTCGCCGCCCGGACCCGTGCCGCTCATACCGCCCCCCGCAGATACACGCACCGCAGCTCCGCCGCGATCCGCTCGTCCCCGTCCCGCAGCCACGACCGGCCGGGACCGGGCAGCGTCTCCCCGAGCACCAGCCGCTCATCGGTGGTCGCGAGCCGCACCAGGCAGTCGAGGAGCGCGGGGGACGCGGTGTCCACGTACACCGGCTTGCGTTCGTTCGCGGACTTGGCGAAGAACGTGTCCGGCAGGCCGTGCGCGGCGCACAGCCGGGCCGCCGCCAGCAGTCGCTCCGCGTCGCCCGTCGCCTTGCCGAGCGTCGCCACCGCCTCGGACGGCACCGTCCAGCGCCGCCGGGACAGCACGGCGTTGCCCCAGGTCAGCCGGGGCACATGAGGCAGGTCCGGCAGTCGTGGGCGACGGATACGGGGCAGGGCCAGGGCCGTGTGGAAGGCGGTGTCCAGCTCGCCGTTGTGGAGCATCAGCGGCCGGTCGTGCCCGGTGGCCCGCAGGGTGACGCGCTCGCCGTCGCTGTCGACGTACAGCCGGTCGAGGCCGATCCGCGGGGCGTCGTCGCGTTCGCTGGTGCCGCCCAGTTCGAGGACCAGACCCGGGAACTCCAGCGGCGGCAGCCCCGTCGTACGGCGCGCGATCACACTGACCATGTCCTGGTCGCCGAGCACCCGGCGGATCGCCGCGTCCCTCCCCGCCCGCAGCGCGGCCCCGTCCGGATGGAACTGGAGGGCCCAGGGCGTCAGCAGCGCGGCGTCGTGGATGTCCCCCAGCACCAGCGGGGTCCGCCCCGGGACGTAGTCGTCCAGTCCCGCCGTGTCGATCATGACGTCGACGGAGCACAGCACCGGCGGACCGGCGGGCGCGGGGCGCTCCAGCAGGTCCGCGAGATCCACTTCGGCGGTGTCCGCGGACATGCCCGTCAGTATGTCCAGCAGCCTTGAGGGAAGCCTCTCGCTGCGCTCGAACGCCAGCCCCTCGCACCGACGCATCGCGGTCAGCAGCGGGAACCGGCCGGGGCCCAGCCGCCCGGCCACCTGCCGGCCCGCGAGCGCGCGGGTCAGACCTGCGTCCTCCGCCAGCAGATCCAGGACCGGGGCCACCCGCTCCCGCAGATCCCGGGCGAGCCCGCCGCCGAGCCGCAGGTCCAGCGTCCCGGCGGCGGCCTCGTGGACGATGACCCGGTCGTTGTAGAACCGTCCGCGCCCGGCGATCGCCCGCTCGTCCCGACCGGGGTCCGCCCCGGGCCCGTCGCCGGGGACCGCGTCCCGGGCCAGCCCCAGGAGCCGGGACTGGAGTTCGACCTTGTGGTCCGGCGCCGCGTCCGGATAGCGCGCCAGCACCTCCCGTACCCCGGCCACCAGCGCGCGCAGCGCGGGGCTCAGCGCGTCCGGCTCCCGGGCGAGCCGCCCGGCCAGCCAGCCCACCGGGTCCGCGACGGTCGCGGGCGGCGCGAAGGAATGCGTGAGCAGCCCCCGGGCCACCGCGTCCCGGAACGCCTCGACGGCGACCGGCGGTTCCAGGTCCAGGGCCCGCGCCAGCGCGGCGACGTCCCGGACGCCGTCGGCCGCGCCCACCAGCCGCGCCCGGACCGAGGCCCCCGGCGCGGTACCGGTCGGCGCCAGCCACGACTTGCGGTCCGGTACCAGCGCGGCGACCACCGCGGGGTCCGCGAGCACGGCCTCCTGTATCCGGTCGACGACCCGCGCCGCGGTGAACGCCGTACGCCACGGCACCCGCTCATGGCCCTCCCACGACCAGCGCGCCACAGCGCCGGGAGCCGGGTCCAGCCGCCCGTAGTTGATCGGCCCGAAGAAGCTCATCGTCTCGCACTTGGCGGCGAACCGCTGGGCGTACGAGGCGCTCTGACGGCGCAGCCGCGCCCCCTTGGCCCCCTTGCGCAACTCCCGGTAGGCGGGCGGCGACGAGCACACGACGGCCTCCAGGAACCGCTCGTCGGCGGTCATCCCGGCCAGCACACCGGTGACGGCGGCGGACTCCTCGGCGACCGCCGCCGTGAACAGTTCCCTGGTCCGGGCCAGCCGCCCGGTCAGCTCGTTCCACCCGGCCAGCCACTCCCGCGGGAACGGCGCGTCAGCGGGCATCGGACGCCGATTGCGCAGCCTGGCCGCGAGCGCGCGGGGCAGCCGCCGCTCCGGCGCCGCCCCCTGAGCCAGCGCGGTGGCCCGCTCCTCCAGTACGACGAGCTCCGCCGCGAGCCGACGGGCGGCGCCGTACCCGAGACGCTCCACCAGCCGCCACGGGAACCCGGCGGTCCGCACCACGAACGTGGGCAGCGTCTCCCATTCCCCGGCCGCCGTCGGGGCGGCCGTCCGGACGGGGGAGGACCGGCGGGACGGTGCCGGGGCGGGGGACGAGGAGCCGGACGGGACGGGGTCCGGGGCGCGGGAGTCGGGCGGGAGGGACGGGGTGGGGGAGGGGTGCGAGGTCGTCGGGGAGGGGCGCGAGGTCGTCATCGAACCTTCCGAAGGGGGGTTCATCCGGGTTCCCGGTGCAGGGCCAGCCGGAACTCCGAGGTCACGGCACGGCCCTGCCTGCGCAGCCACAGCCGGTCCGGCGCCGGACGCATCTCGGTGAGCGCGATCCGCTCCGTGCCCGACGCCGTGGCCAGCGCCGCGAGGGTCTCCACCGCGAGCGGGGCGTCGAGATCGACGCCGACCGGCTTCGGCTCACCGCTGATATGGGCGAAGACGTACCGGGGCAGACCGAGGGCCACCCGCAGCCCCTGCACCGCCCGGAACACCTCGTCCGCCGACGGCTTCCCCGCCCCGGGGCCGAGATCGGCGGGCGTGATCCACCAGCGGGCACGCTGCGCGATCAGCGCGCCGACACCCCAGCGCGGCATCATCCCGTCGACCACCACCGGCGGCAGCACCGCCGTCGGCGCGGCGAACGCCCGCAGATGGACATGGTCGTCCTCCCCGGCGTACAGCACGAGTTCACCGTCCTGACCCAGCAACCTGGCGCGTGCGCCGTCCAGTTCGACGCTCAGCGCGGTGACCGGCACGGCACGCGACCGGTCGTCGGTGGCGACCGCGGTGATCTCCACGAACCGGCCCGGGAACCACTCACCCACCAGCCCCTTGTGACGGCGCCTGCGGATCACGGTCGCCAGCCGCGCCGCGCCGCCCCACGGGGCCAGCCGGTCCCCGAACGCCGCCCGCGTCCCCTCCGGGTCATGGTCGAACAACCCCTGGGAACCCCAGGCGAAGACATACGGATGCAGCTCCCCGAGCACCAGCCCCTCCGGCTCACCGCCGGGTCCCGCGGCCTCCAGCATCAGATCGGGGCTGACGAACCGAGCCCGGTCCCGCGCCGGCGCCAGCGGCGCCAGCTCCTCCGCCCTCAGCACCGCCGCCGGCGGACCGCCCCCGTCGGTGCGCACCGCGTCCGTGACCACCCGGGCCACCTCCGCGGCGAACGCGTCGGCCCGCGCCGTGTACCCGTCGAGCCGCCCCTCGGCGACGGCCGCCGCCGACCGGCGGATCAGCTCGTCGTACGGCATCCGGCCGACCCCGGCCTCCCGCAGCAGATCCGCGCACAGCTCCGCGCACGCCGTCTGGAGCAACTCGCCGTACCGCGCCGCCACATCGAGGACCGGCGTCAGCTCACGCTCCCAGCGCGCCGCCGTCCCCGCGCCCACCCGGACCGGACCCTGGTCACCCTTCGCGTCCAGCGACACGACCATCCGGTCCGCGTACATCCGCCCACCGGCCCGCCGCGCCTCACCCCCCGTCAGCTCGCTGAACGCCGACTCGACGGCCTCCAGCGCCGCCCGCCGCTTCACCGGACCCTCCGCCTGGGCGTACAGCGCCGCCCGGTGCGCGAGACCCCGCAACGCCCCCGGCCACGGCGTGTCCGCCGCGTACCGGTCGGCGCGCGCGGTCAGCCAGTCCAGCGGACGCGGCGCGGTCGACGGCGGCTCCGGCCGGTGCCGCAGCGCCCCGGCCCGCTGGAGCCGCTCCACCACCTCCGTCACCTCATCGGTGCCGAGCCCCGCGCCCCGCGCGAGCGCCAGCACCGAACGCTCCCCGTCGACCAGGTCCACCACCCGGCGCTGCGCCCCGGTCAGCCGCACCCGGCGCCCGTCGGGCAGCGTCAGCGAGTCACCGTCACGACGGCACGCCGCGATCCACGACACCGGCAGCCGCCGCGCCACCCGGGGGTCCCGGGCCAGCACCGCAGCCAGCTCGCACACCGCCCAGAACGCCAGGAACGCCTCCGTCTCCACGGTGCCCGACGAGGTCTCCGGACCCGTCACGACGCCCGCCGCGCCATTGCCCGCGTCACCCTCCGGCGCGGCAGTCACCTCACCGTGCACCAGCGGACCGAAGAAGCTCGTCGTCTCGTTCTTGGCACCCAGCCGCTGGCAGTAGAGGTACACCCGCCGCAGGAACGCGCGGTCCTTCGCCGTCGGACCTCCCGCGCGCGGCGGCGCCGCGGCGAACCGGTCCACCTCCGCCGCGAACGACGGCGCCAGTTGCAGCACCGCGTCCAGCAGCCGCTCGTCGTCCAGCACCCGGCGCACCTTCGCCGTCCTGCCGTCGCGCTCGGCGGCGAGCGCCCCGGCCAGCGTGGACCAGGCCGCCTCACGGGCCCGCCACGCCCCGGTGTACCCGAGGGCGGCGGGCCCGCACCCGGCGAGCGGGCCGTCCAGCGGCCGTCGCCGGCCGATCCGGCCGCGCGCCCGGGACAGCAGCCGCAGCAGCTCCCGGTCGCCCGACCCGGCGGCCGAGTCCACCTCGGCGCGCAGCGCGGCCAGCGACAGACCGCGTCGCGCCTCGAACTCGTCCGCCCGCAGCCGGTAGTCCGCCGCGGCGCCCGCCACGGCCCCGTCCGCGAGATCCGTGAGGAGTTCGACGCCGAACCCCGCGCGCCGCAGCAGCAGCCGGGGGTACAGGCGCCAGGACGCTCCCTCCGCGTGGGTCCCTCCCGTCTTCACTCCCGCATCACTCCTGGAAGTTGATCAGGTCGAACGGCCGGTTGAGTTTGGTGCGCACCCGGGGCAGCAGCCCCGCCGTGTCGCCCTTGGCGATCCGCGCGGCCAGCTCCGCCCCGTCCCCGGGACGGGTCAGACCGCGCAGCGCCAGCTCACCGAGCGAGCTGTCCGGCGCGGTCCCCGCGGCCTCCGCCCGCCCGACACCCGCGAGCGCCATCCGGTACGGGTCCCCGATCCGGGCGGTGAGCTCGACGGCCCGCTCGAAGTGCCCGGCCGCCTCCGCCCGCTGCCCGTCGGCGAGATGCAGCGTCCCGGTCTCCAGCCGGATCTCGGCCTCGTGGAAGTCGTCGTCGAACTCGGCGGCGCACGCCACCGACCGCGACAGGTCCTCCAGCGCGGCGTCCCGGTCCCCGCACAGCAGGGCGAGCCCCGCCGCCCGGTACGCGTGGTGCTTGACGAACGTCGCGTTCCCGGACCCGGCCGCCTCCTTGAACCGCGCCCAGGTGCGCGCGGCCTGCGGATGCCGGCCCGCCTTCTCCTGGAGCACGCTGATGTTGGAGAACAGATTGACCCGCAGATGGATCGAGCTCGCGTCGTCCAGGCCCTCGATGCACGCCAGCGCCTGCTTCTCGTGCCCGAACGCGTCCCGCAGCTCCTTCTGCGCGAAGTGCGTGAGCGCGCGCAGATTGTGCAGCCAGCCGCGCTCGCGGCGCACGCTCTTCTCCTCGCCCTCCCGGTGCGGTACGGCCGCGAAACCCTGCTCCAGCTCCGCCACCGCGTCCCCGACGTGCCCCAGCCGCTTGGTCAGGGTCAGCGCCGCGTACAGATGCGACTGGGACCGGACCTCCGGCGACAGCCGCTCGCCCTCCCGCATCGCCCGGAAGTACGCCAGCGCCTGGTCCTGCCGCCCCCGGAAGGTGGCCTGCACCCCGAGCACCTTGAGCAGGAACGCCCGTACGTCGTCCGCGGTGCGCAGGATGCCCGGCTCGAACTCGATGGCCTCCGCCTGGAGGTCCTGTTCCCGGGCCGCCGTCAGCAGATCACCGACCGAGGCGTCGGGGAAGCCGTCGAGCAGCCGTCCGCCGAGCCCGGCGAGGGCCGCCATGGCCTCCCAGTTGCCGGTGAAGAACCCCCGGCGGCAGCCCGCGAGGACCGCGGTGAGCCGGTCGAAGGCGGTGCCGTCCCCGAAGGCCGCGGCGAACAGCGCCGCCTCCTGGCCGCCCACCGGGTCCGGCCCCGGCCGGTACGCGGGCAGCTCGGTACGCAGCGAGGCCACGTCCACGGGCACCCCCATCCGGCGCAGGCACCGGGCGCGTTCGGCCCGGTAGTCCGCCTCGGGGAGCACCGGCGGCGCGACCCGCTCCGGCGCGTCCAGCCGCAGCTCGGCACCGGGGCGGGTACGGGAGTGCTCCACCGCGCGCATGAAGCCCCGCAGCGACGAGAGGTCCGTACCGCCGACCCCGGACAGCTCCAGGGGCCGTCCCAGCTCCTCGGCCCCCGCGCACAGCGCCGCCGCGGCGGTGGCGAGCACCCGGTAGTTCTGCTCGGACTCCCGGTGCAGCCGCCGCTCGGACGGCGCGAGCGCGATCTCGGCGATCCCGAGGGCGTCCGGTGCCCCGTCCCCGCCCGGGAACAGCTCCGCCCACTCCGCCGCGTAACGCTCCGGCAGGCCGCCGAACGTGGCCCCCCGCGAACGGAGTTCACCCAGCGCGACCCGCAGCCCCGTGAACGAGGCGGCGGGCCCGGTGGCCACGTCCACCCGGACGGCGCCCGCACCCACCGGGGGGGAGGTGCGGGCGCCGCCGAGCAGACCGGCCGCCGACGGGTCCGGCGACGGCCTCACCATGAACGGGTCTCGGCGAGCGCCAGGGCCAGCGGAGCGATCTTGTTCTCCACCTCGTCCAGGTCGAAGTCGATGTCGTCCAGATCCGCGAGCTCGTCGGTCCCGGTCTCCGCGTCCGACGTCTGCTCGGTCAGTTCAAGCTCGCTCATGACGGGTCCATCCCTTTCGATCGCGTTCCAGTGGTTCGGGATCATTGGCCGAACCACGTCGGTTGGGGCTCTCCTATCGTGTGCAAACGGCTTCCGCGGTCCCACCGCAATCCAGGGGGAACTTTCTCCTCCGGCGCACCCGCTCCCGACCAGCGGTTCTCTCCTCCGGCGCGGATGAACTACTCACCTCGCCCCGATGGATTCCACCCAGCGGCGGCGCGGGGTGACGCGCGTCGCCACACCCGCGTTCATCCGCCCGTCACCGTGGGGCGCGCTTGGCGGAAAATGAGAAGCTCCCCTCCGCGAGCAGCCCCCGCCCACGAACGACGTCACAGAAACGAAGCGCGCCCAGCACAGGCAACCCAGGGGCGCGAGGAACCGCGCACCCCACGAGCGACGGCACAGGAACAAAGTGCGCCCAGCACAGGAAACCCAGGGGCGCGAGGAACCGCGCACCCCACGAGCGACGGCACAGGAACAAGGTGCGCCAACCGGGGAGTACCCAGGGGCGCGGGGAACTGCGCACCCTACGAGCGACGGCACAGGAACAGAGTGCGCCCAGCACAGGAAACCCAGGGGCGCGAGGAACCGCGCACCCACGAGCGACGGCACAGAAACGAAGCGCGCCAACCGGGGAGTACCCAGGGGCGCGGGGAACCGCGCACCCCACGAGCGACGGCACAGGAACAAGGTGCGCCAACCGGGGAGTACCCAGGGGCGCGAGGAACTGCGCACCCACGAGCGACGGCACAGGAACAAAGTGCGCCCAGCACAGGCAACCCAGGGGCGCGAGGAACCGCGCACCCCACGAGCGACGGCACAGGAACAACGTGCGCCCGGCACAGCGAACCCGGGGGCCCGGCCCGGAGAGGGGGCCGGACTACCGCCCCCTCACCCCCACCGGGCGGACCCGCACCACGGCCGGGTGCCCCACCCGGAACGCCGAGGGCCCGCCCATGATCCGATCGATGTCGTCCCCGTACTTCGCGAGAAACCCCGGAAGCGTGGGCGGCACGCCCACCAGCACCTCGGCCCGCCCCCGGAACACCACGATGTCCCGCCCGAACTCCCCGCCGTCGAAATGCAGGGTGACCTCCGGCCGGGCCCGGATGTTCCGGACCCGGCGCGACCCCGTGTCGTTGTACACGGTGAACCCGTCGTCCTCGTCCCAGTGGAACCACACGGGATTGGGCTCCGGGAACCCCTCGTCGGACACCGTGGACAGCCACACGACCCGCTCCCGCGCGAGCCGCCGCCGCACCCGCGCCCCGTACTCGCCCGAGGCGTCCGGCAGCACCCGCTCCAGCGGCCTGGTCATCCGTCCGTCCCGTCGCCCCGCGAAGACCCCGTCCCGGCCAGCGCGCCGCCGGAGGCCCCTTCGCCGGAGGCCCCGTCAACCGCCGCCCCGTCGGCCGGCCCGTCCGCGGCCGACCCACGAGCCGCCGGCGCGTCCGGATCCGCGCTGACCAGCCGGTTCGTACCGGTCCTGACGACCCAGCTGTCCGGATCGCCCACCAACTGCGCGTTCAGCCGCGGGTCCTGGTCGAACGCCGCCAGCGCCTCCGCCGCGGTCAGCGCCCGGTCCACGAGCACATCGGCCGCCGCCTTGCGGGCCCGCCACGCGTCGACAGGTTCCGTCATCGGCAGCAGCCGGGTCGGATGCCCCTGCCCGAGCAGCAGACAGTCCACCCCGTCCAGTCCGTAGAACGTCGGCGCGGTCGATTCGAGGAACCCCCGGACCACCGGGTCCCGGAACCGCAGCGGCGCGCCGCCCGCGAACACCTCAAGCAGCGCCTCCAGACCGGAGACATCGGTGTCCGCCCGGCAGGCCCGCCAGAAGTCCGTGTCCTTACGGGTGTTGAACCGGTAGTGCATCGCGAGGAACCAGCGGATCTCGTCCCACTTCTTCGCCAGGGCCGCGTTCACGACCTTGCGCGGGCACGGCTCGTCCCACGAGCCCGGCAGCGAACCGACCAGCGACAGGATGCCCAGCGTGATCATCATCAGACCGCTGGACTCCAGCGGCTCCACGAACGCGTACGAGTTCCCGATCGCCATCACGTTCCCGATCCACGCCTCCTCATGGCGCCCGGAACGGAAGTGCACGGTACGGAAGGTATGCGCCTCGGGGTAGAGGCGCTGGAGCTCGGCGGTGGCCTCCTCCACGCTGATGAACCCCGAGGAGTGCACGTACCCGACATGGTCGTCGTCCCGGGTGGGGATGGTCCAGCACCAGCCCGCGTCCATCGTGGTGGCCCGGGTGTACGGCTTGATCCGGCCGTGGTGCGGGACGATCGCGGTGACCGCCCGGTCGGTGAACAGACTGTCGGCGAAGCTGACGTACGGCGAGTCCAGCGCCTTGCCGAGCAGCAGCGAACGGAACCCGGAGCAGTCGACGTACAGGTCGAAGTCGAGGCGCTCACCGCCGTCGGTCACCAGATGGTCCACCCAGCCGTCCGCGCCGAGGACCACCTCGTCGATCTTCGCGTCGATATGACCCACCCCGCGCCGCTCCGCCAGCTCGGTGAGGTAGCGGACGAAGCGCGCGTTGTCGAGGTGGTAGGCGAACGGCAGATGCTTCATCAGCGACAGCCGGCCGTCGTCCCCGGACCGGAACACGGGCGCCCGGTCGCGCTCCATCAGCAGCGACTGGAACGTGAAGGCGTTGATGTCGTCCTGGGTGGCGAGCGAGCCCAGCACGCCCACCGAGTTGGAGCCCCAGTCGAACGGCGCCATGAACCCGCCCGGCTTGCCGCCCCAGTCGAAGCGGATGCCCAGCTTCCAGGTGGGCGCGACCGCCTCGTACAGCTCCTGCGGATCGATCCCGAGATAGTGGTGCAGGAACGGCACCATCGACGGGGTGGTCGCCTCGCCCACCCCGATGATCGGGATGCCCTTCGCCTCGACGAGCGTGACCTCCAGCCACGGCCGCTTGGCGCGCAGCGCGAGCGCGGTCAGATATCCGGCGGTGCCCCCGCCGATGACGCCCACCCGGCGCACCGCGCGCGGGTCGCCCTGCCGCGGCCGGCTCGCCGGGTCGATACCGGCGTCCCGGGGCCCGCCCTCCCCGTCCTCGAACAGCGCCGTCAGCTCCGGGGTCAGCCCCTCACCGGGACCCGTGGCCGGGGAACCGCCGAACCAGCCGAGGACCGCGTCCGCGTCCCCGCGCGGCAGTGAGCCGAGGAACCCCCGCAGATCACCCGCGAAGTCCCCGCCCGTACCCGTCTCGTGGGGAGTCCCACCGTCCTGCGAAGCCATGTCCGTCACGCTGTCTCACGCTTCCTTCCTGGTCGGTTGGTGCGGTACGCCGCCCAAGGCGGCGGACGTGTCCGGGCCCTTGCGCCGGGTGGGCGGGGCCGCGAGGGTGCCGTCCCGGCCCCGTCCGAGCCGTCCCGCCACCGGCCAGGTCATCGCCGTGCAGACGAAGGCCATCACGACCAGCGCCGTGAACATCTCCGTGCTGAGCACACCGAGGTCGAGCCCGACGTTCAGCACCACCAGCTCCGTCATGCCCCGGCAGTTCATCAGCGCGCCGAGCCGCAGCGAGTCCCGCCAGCCGGACCCCGCCGCCCGCGCGCCCAGCGCCGTGCCGCCGAGCTTGCCCGCGACCGCCACGGCGATCGCCACCAGGCACCACAGCCACACCGCGCCCGACCCGGCCAGCGAGCCGAGGTCGGTGCGCAGCCCGCTGTACGCGAAGAACAGCGGCAGCAGCAGCGCCCCGGCGACGGTGCCCAGCCGTTCCGCCGACTCCTGGACCACCGTCCGGTCACGGGGGACGGCCAGCCCGAACAGGAACGCGCCGAAGATCGCGTGCACCCCGATCCACTCGGTCACCGCGGCCGACGCCAGCGCGCCGAGCAGCAGGACACCCGTGCGGGTGGTCGCGCCGAACCGGGGCTCGGCCAGCATCCGGGCGAGCGCCGGACGCACCACGAACACCAAGGCCGCGGTGAACGCCACCGTCAGCGCCACGGTGAGCGCGGCACTCGGCGCGCTCGCCGCGACCATGCCCGCGACCACCGCCAGCAGCGACCACGCCACCACGTCACCGACGGTCGCGCAGGTCAGCGCCACCGTGGCGACGACCGTCCCGCGCAGCGGGCTGTCCTCCAGGATGCGGGCGAGCACCGGCAGCGCGGTGACCCCCATCGCGACCCCGAGGAACAGCGCGTACGGCACGGGCCCGGTGTCCCCGCCCCCGAACCGCTCGTGCGTCAGCACCCCGAAACCCACACCCAGCAGCACCGGGATCACGATGCTGGTGACACTCACGTACGACGTCAGCCTGCCCTTGCCGCGCAGCAGCCGCAGATCCACCTCAAGGCCCGCGAGATAGACGAACAGGACCACGCCCAGCTGCGACAGCACATGCAGCGGGGCCAGTACCTCCGGCGGGAACAGCGCGTCCATCGCCTCCGGCCACCACGCGCCCAGCACGGAGGGCCCGAGTATGAGTCCCGCGGCGATCTCCCCGATCACCACGGGCTGCCCCAGCCGACGGGCCAGCGCGCCCACGGACTTGCAGCACACCAGGATCACGACGACGGCGAAGAGGACCCCGTCGAGGGGAAGCGGCGCTGCTCCGGGCGCTGCGCTGACGACCATGGCACCTGCTTTCTGACGCGGGGGCCGAAAAGGGCCTCTTTGCAGACGCTCCCCATCGTGTGCCAGTCCCCGGGGCACCATCCAGCGCCCCCCGCCGGAAACTTCTCCCCGCCGCGCGCCCCCTGTGACCTGCGGAAACGCCGTCCGGTACGGGAGAACTACTCACCGGTGCGGCGCGGCACTACCCAGCGGGCACCCCGGAGGCGACCCGTCCGCCCGCTCTCCCGCCGCCCCGCCCGCCCGCTCCCGTCGGCCCGCCCGCCCGCGGACAGCGCTCCACCCCGCCGCCCGCGCCGGAGACCACGCACGCCACCCACGCCACTCGCGGGCCCGTACACCCCGCCCGTACGCCTCGCCCACCCGCGCCGCCCGCTCCCGCCCGCGCCCGCCCGCTCCGGGCCGAACGGAACGGGACCCGCTACAGGAAGGTGTGCCCCTCACCGCGGTACGTCGGAACCGTCGCCGTGACGGTGTCGCCCTCGACCAGCCGCAACGCGTCGAACCGCTCGCACAGTTCCCCGGCCTTCGCGTGCCGGAACCACACCTTGTCGCCGATCAGCAGATCGTCCGCGGGCCCGCCCAGCAACGGTGTCTGCACCTCACCCGCGCCCTCCTGGGAGGCGTACCGCAGGCCCTCCGGCAGCCACGGCACCGGCAGCCGGTCCGCCCCGGCCGGACCCGAGGCCGGATATCCCCCGCCCAGCACCGTCACCACCCCGACCCCCGGGCGCCGCACCACCGGCAGCGCGAACAGCGCGGCGGGCCGGCCCCGGAACGACGAGTAGCCGTCGAACAGCCGGGGCGTGTACAGCCCCGACCCCGCCGCCACCTCCGTCACCGCGTCCTCCGCGGCCGTGTGCTGCACGCTCCCGGTCCCGCCGCCGTTCACGAACTCCAGGTCCGGGACGACGGCCCGGACCGCCCGCACCACCTCGGCGCGCCGCGCCGCCAGCTCCCGCCGCGCCGCGCGCTGCATCAGCCGTATCGCGCCCGAGAGCACCGGACGCCCGGCCACCACGTCCCCGACCCCGGCCACATGCCCCTCGTACGCCATGATCCCCACCAGCCGGAACCCGGGCGTCCGGGCCACCGCGCGGGCCAGCTCGGCGGCCTCGGCGGGGGAGTGCACCGGCGAACGCCGTGACCCGATCCGCACCCGGCCGCCCAGCAGCCGCAACGACGTGTCGAGTTCCAGACAGACCCGTACTTGCTCCCGGCCACCGCCGCGCGACGCGTCGATCAGCCGCAGCTGAGCGGGGTCGTCGATCATCACCGTCACCGCCGCCGCGAGCTTCGGATCACCCGTCAGCTCCGCGAACCCGGCCCGGTCGGCCGACGGGTACGCGAGCAGCACGTCCCCGAAACCGGACCGCGCGAGCCACAGCGACTCCGCCAGCGTGAACGACATGACACCCGCGAAGCCGTCCCGGGCGAGGACCCGTTCCAGCAGGGCTGGGCAGCGCACCGACTTGCTCGCCACCCGCACGGGGGTGCCCGCCGCCCGGCGGACCAGATCCGCGGCGTTGGCGTCGAAGGCGTCCAGGTCCACGATCGCGACGGGCGCGTCGAACGAGGCGGTGGCCCGGTCGTACCGGGCCCGGTCGGCGGCGCGAGCACTCATGTCCGCAGCCTGCCAGACCCGGTTACCGGAGGGTAGGGGGATGTACCGGGCAGATGCCACCGCTGCCCGGACCGCCTCCCGCACGGTGGTCGCCAGCCCGTAGAGTGACGCGAACGCAAACGGAGGAACCGGTCCCGGGCCCGCGCCCGGACCGGCTGGGACCCCGCCGTGACCGCCTTCCCGGGGTCGCGGAAGGAGCCCGCCCCGACCGCGCGGACGACCCGGGCCCCGGCCCGGACGCCCGCACCGCGGCCCGCCGTTCGTACGGGCGGCCGCACGGCCCGCCCGGCAAGGGACGGTGCTCCCGGACGTGGTTCCGGACAGGTCCGGGCGCTTCCGGGCGCGGCGCGTGTCCCGCCCGGGGAGCCGGACAGGGCATGGCCCGGCGCCGGTTCGGACCTGGTCCGGACCCGGCCCGGTGACGACGGACCCGGGCATCACCCCCGGGAACAGCTGACCCGGTCCGAGGGGGACCGGCCCGGAGGCGAGGGGCGTATGACCACGGAGACGGACGAGCCCTCGTCACCCCCTTACCCACCCCCGCCCCCTGTCCCGCCCCGGCCCCCGGCACCGCCCGGTTCCCCGGCCCCGCCGCGCCCCGCCGCCCCGCCCCACCCCGTGCGGCCCCCGGTCGCGCCACCCCCGTACCCTCCGAGGCCCGCCACCGCGCCCCCGTCCGCCCGGCCCTCGTCCGCCCGGCCGCCGTCCGGCCCGGACCGCCCCCCGCCCGAGCCCGCCCGCGACCCGGCCCGCGGCCCCGGCCACCCGCGCGGTTCCGCACCGGGGTCCGTCCCCACGCCCCGGACCGCGACCCCGCCCGCCCCGGTCGCGCCGAGTGCCCCGACCGCGCCCGCGCCGGTCGGGAGGACGGGTACTCCGATGCCACCTGCCCCGGTCCGGACCGGCGTTCCGGCGGCACCTGCCCCGGTCGCGCCGGGTGGCCCGACGGCCCCCGCCCCCGCCGCGCCGACCGCCCCGGCCCCGACCGCCCCGGCCCCGACCGCACCGGCCCCGGCCGCGCCGGGCATTCCGACCGCCCCCGCCGCGTCGAGCGCCCCGACCGCGCCCGCGCCGGGAGAACCCTGGCGCCCCGTCCCGCCCCCGTCCGCCGTGCCTCCCGGGGCCGCGACTCCCCGCCCGACGGCCCCCGGAACGGCCCGACCGGCCGCCCCCGCACCGCTCGGCGAGCCATCCGGAATGCCTGCCTCCGCGGCCAGTTCCGGGGCACCCGGGACCCGGACGGCCAAGTCACTGGATACTCAAGGGGTGTTCGACGTTCGCGGGATGGCCGACAACGACCCGGGACCGGGTTCGCCCGGACCCCGCACCAGCATGCCCGGACACCCCGGGCGGGACACCGTCCCCGGCCCGCCGGGCCCCCGGACCCCCGCCCGCCCCGGCACCACCCGCCCGGTCCCGGGGAACCAGCCGCCCCCGCCCCCGGCCTCCGCCCGGTTCCCCGACGAACCGCCCCCCGAACCCCGTCGGCGCGTCCCGCCCCGCCAGGTACCCGCCCCGCCGCAGGGCGCCGACCTGCCCGGCGACGGCCCCCGCCACGAAGGCGGCGGCCCCCGCCGCGGCGGCCCGCCCGCCCCGGGCACCGGCCACCCGGGCCGCCCCCCGTACCCCGCGCACGGCCACCCCGGCCACCCGGGCCGACCTGCCCCGCCCGTCGGTCCGGAGCACCCCGGATACCCCGGCCCCCACACCCACCCGGGACCCCGTCCGCCCCAGGCCACGCGCGCCCCCGGCCCCGCCCACCACCTCGGCGCGCCCCCCGCGTTCACCACGGCCCCCCGCCCCACCGAGACCACCACCCGGCTCAGACCTATCCGCGACGACGACCCCCTCGACCGTCCGCCGCCCCGCTCCTACGACCCGTTCGACGACCCCCCGGGACACCGCGCCCGGCCCACCGGCCACTGGACCGGACGCCGGGCCGCCGCCGCGGTGGCCTGCGCCGTCCTCGGACTCGGCCTCATCGGCGGTGCTGTCACCGGCAGCTGGCTCACCGGTGACAGCACCGCCGCGCCCGGCCCCGCCGACCGCTTCGCCGCCGCCGGGGAACGCTGGCACAGCACCCCCGTCGACGACCTGTTCCCCCGGACCGTCCGCGGTGAGGGCGCCGGACCGGGCGGCGCCGACCGCACCTGGACCCGGGTCGCCGTCGCCCCCGACGGCACCTGCGCCCAGGGCCTCGACCCGCTGCTGCGCCGCGCCCTCGCCCCGGCCGGCTGCGTACGGCTGCTGCGCGCCACGTACACGGACGCCACCCGCAGCCATGTCACCACCGTCGCGATGCTGTTCACCAAGACGGACGCCGACGGGATGCGCGCCCTGCGCGCCCGCTTCACCAAGGAGCAACTGGACCGCCGCCGTGATCTGATGCCCCGTCCGTACGCGGCCGAGGGCACCGTCGCCGAAGGATTCGGGGACCGTCAGCGCGCGTCCTGGACCGTGTCCGTGCTCACCGACGCCCCGGTCGTCGTCCTCGCGGTGTCCGGCTTCGCCGACGGCCGTACCGTCACCGACCCGGAGCCCGCCACCGACGCAGCCCGCTCCGACAGCACCACCACCCCCGCCCAGTCGGGCCTCGGCCATGAGGCGAAGGGCCTCGCCGACCGTGTGGAGCGCGTGTTCCGCAAAGGCGCGAGCGCGACCCCGGAGAAGACATCATGACGCCCCGGCAGCTCCCCCCACCCCACCGCACGGCCCCTCACTCCAGGCCCGCGCGCCACGCCGCCACCGCCCTCGTCTGCGCCGGACTCACCACCGCGCTCGCCCTGCTGCCCGCCACCTCCGCCCACGCCGACGGCATCCGCGCCCGCCAGTGGAGCCACCAGGCACTCGGCGTCGAGGAGGCCTGGCGCACCACCAGGGGCGACGGCATCACCGTGGCCGTGCTGGACACCGGGGTGGACGACAGCCACCCGGACCTCACCGGCAGCGTCCTGCCCGGCAAGGACCTCATCGGCTTCGGCGCCCGGCGCGGCGACCGCTCCTGGGCCCGGCACGGCAGCGCCATGGCCGGGATCATCGCGGGCCACGGACACGGCGCGGGCAACACCGACGGTGTCCTCGGTATCGCCCCCGAGGCCGAGATCCTGCCGATCCGGGTGATCCTGGAGGACGGCGACCCCTCCCGCAAGGAGGCCCGCGACACCCGGGGCACCGCCCTCGCCGAAGGCATCCGCTGGGCGGCCGACCAGGGCGCCGACGTCATCAACCTCTCCCTGGGCGACGACTCCGCCTCCGCCCACCCCGAACCCGCCGAGGACGCGGCCGTCCAGTACGCCCTGAAGAAGGGCGCGTCCGTCATCGCCTCGGCGGGCAACGGCGGGGAGAAGGGCGACCATGTCTCCTACCCGGCCGCCTACCCCGGGGTCATCGCGGCCACCGCCGTGGACCGCTTCGGCGCCCGCGCCCCGTTCTCCACCCGCCGCTGGTACGCCACCGTCAGCGCCCCCGGCAAGGACATCGTCCTGCTGGACCCCGACCGCCAGTACTACACGGGCTGGGGCACCAGCGCCGCCGCCGCGTTCGTCTCCGGCGCGGTCGCCCTGGTCCGCGCCGCCCACCCGGACCTCAGCCCCGCACAGATCAAACGGCTCCTGGAGGACACCGCCGGGGACGCCCCCGAGCAGGGCAGGGACGACTCCCGGGGCTTCGGCATGATCGACCCGGCCGCCGCGATCCGCGAAGGCGGCACCCGGGAACCGGAACTGCGCGCGGCGGTCTACGGAAAGCGCTACTTCGGGGCGGGCCCGGCCGTCCCCGTGAAGAAGAAGGACAACGGCTGGGCGGGCCCCCTCGCCGCCGGAACGGGCGTCGCCCTGCTGGCCGTGGCCGTCGTCCTGTGGCGCGGCCGCCGAAGCACCCCGGCCTGACCCGCACCCCGGCACCCCCCACAGTCCCGGGACCCCCACCACCCCGACGCCCCAGCCGCCCCGATGCCCCACCACCCCGACATGTCACCGTCCCCGGGACCCACCACCCCACCACCCCGGCACCCCGCGACTCCGGGACCCGCACCACCCCGACAGACAAGGCACCGCACCGTCCCGACGCGACACCTCACCGTCCCGGGTGGCCCCGGGCGTACACGCACCCCAGCGGCACCCCGGGCGTCACCGGCCGGCCACCGCCCCCACGGCCCCCCGCGACACCCGCTCCACCAGCGTGATCCCCTCGTGCATCGACGTATGACCGTCCGACAGCACCGCCAGCAGATAGCGCCGTCCGTCCACCGAGACGCATCCCGTGCTGTTGATCACCCACAGCCCGGTCGTGCCGCGCGGCAGCCAGCCGTTCTTCAGCGCCGCCGGCTGCTCCCCGTCACCCGCCGCCGACACCCCCCAGTCCTGCCCGGCGACCACCCCGGCCATCAACTCCCGGGCGTAACCGCGTGACTCCCCGTTCAGCTCCGGGTCCGCGCCCGCCGCGAACACCGCCCGCAGCAGCGCTATCCGGTCCACCGCCGTCGTCCGGGTCAGCCCCCACAGCCCACCCGTGCCCGCGGTCGTGCCGGTCAGCCCGAACCGCGCGTTGGCCGCGTCCAGCCCCGGCGCTCCGCCCAACGCCTCCCACAGCGTGGTCGTCGAGGCGTTGTCGCTGTGCCCGATCATCGCCGCCGCGTGCTCCCGTTCCCGACCGGTCAGCCGCCGCCCCTTGTCCTGGGCCCCCAGCAGCAACGCGGCCAGTACGTCGACCTTCACGACGCTCGCCGTGACGAACACCGACGCCCCCCGGTACGCGACGGGCGCCCCGTCGTCGTCCACCGGGACCACCGCCACCGAGAACCGCGCCCCGCCGCTCACCCGCACCCCGGCCATGGCCCGGTCGAGCCGCCGCCCGGCCTGTGCGGCGGCGGCCTCCTCCGCCCGGGCCGCCTCCTCCGCCCGGGCCGCGCCCGGTGCCCGCGACACGTCCGGCGTGCCCGCCCCGGCCGTCCGGGCCGCCGGACCCCCACCGGCCCGCCCCGCGCCTCCCTCGTCCCGTACCGCCACGAACCCGCTCCCCGCCCAGCCGACCAGCACAAGAACCCCCACGAAGACCGCCACCACCACACCCCGGGACCACGACATGCCGGGCATGCTCCGTGCCCATACTGGGGAACCTCTGAGACGAACCTCAGCTTCCGCTGAGAATCCCCGGCGCCCTCCCACCGGACGTCGGCACGGGAGCGGGGACACCGGTACCGCCACCGCGACCGGTCTGGACACCGACCGGCCGCCGTCCGCGCGGAGCCGAAACCCGGTGTCCATGTCACCTTGAGATGGCTAGCGTGGCGTCACATGGACCGAACCGATCTTCCCCCACGCCTGACCCGGCTCACCTTCCACGGCCCCCTCTCCGAGGCCAGGGCCGCGCGGATCGTCACCAGACTCGCCCGGACCGGCCCCGCGACGGTGCTGGACATCGGCTGCGGCTGGGGGGAACTGATGCTCCGGGTCCTTGAGGCGACGCCGGGGGCCACCGGCCTGGGGATCGATCTCAACGCCGAGGACATCGCCCGGGGACGCGCGAACGCCGTGGCCCGGGGGCTGGCCGGTCGCGTCGAGTTCGTCGTCGGGTCCGCCGCCGGGACACCCCGCGGCCCCGCCGACCTCGTGCTGTGCCTCGGGGCCAGTCACGCGCTCAGCGACGAGACGCCGCCCAAGCACACCGCCGCCGCGCTCCACGCGCTGCGGGAGCGGGTCGCGCCCGGGGGACGGGTCCTGCTAGGCGAGGGCTTCTGGCAGCGGCCCCCCACCCCCGCCGAGCTGACCGGGATGTGGCCGGACGCCCGCGCCGACGAGTACCACGACCTCGCCGCGCTCGTCGCTCTCGCCGTCGAGGCGGGATTCCGGCCCGCCTGGATCGAGAGCGCCGACAGCGGCGAATGGGAGGAGTTCGAGTCCGGATACCTCTCCGACACCGAGGAGTGGCTGGCCGCCCACCGTGACCACCCGCTGGCCGACGAGACCCGCGCCCGCGCCGACCGGCACCGCGCGAGCTGGCTCGACGGCTACCGGGGAGTGCTCGGGCTGGCATACCTCACCCTGGTCCCCGTGGACTGACCCCGACCCGACCCGACCCGACCCGACCCGACCGGACCGGACCCGGCACCGACGGTGCGGGTACCGCACACGGCGTGAGCCGCCCGCACCGGGACCCACCCACCGCACCGCTCCGGCCCCCGGGACCCCACCGCACCGCCGCGCGGCGCGCCGATAGGCTCGGGCACCGTGGCGAACAAGAACATCCCCCAGCCCGGCTACTCCGACGACGACGGCTCCGCCGACCCCGTGCTGAGCGCCGCGCTCGCCGCCTGGGCCGCCGACCGGTCCGCCGAGGGACCCCTTCTCGAAGCGCTCAAGGGCACCCGTCTCCTCGTCCCGATGGTCGCGCTGCTCGGCGAGGTCGAGGAGGACGCGAACGGGCTGCGCCGCGAGAAGACCAGCGACATGGCGGTGCCCACCCTGAAGGCCCGGGGCCGCACCGCCCTGCCCGCCTTCACGTCCACCGACGCGCTCACCCGCTGGGACCCGGCCGCCCGGCCCGTCGCCGTCCCGCTGGAACAGGCGATCCAGGCCGCCGTCCACGAGAAGGCCGACACGATCGTCATCGACCTCGCGGGCCCCGTCGCGTACGAGCTGACCGGCCGTGCGCTGCTCGCCCTCGCGGAGGGCCGCACCACGCTCGACCCGCTCGCCGACCCGGTGGTCACCGACGCCGTACGAGCCGTCCTCGCCGCCGAGCCCGATGTGGCCGGCGCGTATCTGGGGCCGGGCCGCGCCGACGGCATCCTCGCCCTCGTCCTGGACCCGGCGGCCGTCCCCGCCGAGGCCATGCGGGCCGTCGCCGAACGCCTCGCCGCCGATCCGGCGCTGCGCGCCCGGCTCGTCCACGGCCTGGACCTCGCCCTGCTGCCGCCGGGCAGCACCCTGCCCGGCCGGCCCCTGTACCTCCGCGGCTGACCGCCCTGTCCCACCGCACAACGCGAAGGGCCCCGCCGGACGGCGGGGCCCTTCGTCCACGTTCCTGCGTGCGCGGGCGGATCTAGCCGTAGAGCGCTCCCGTGTACTTCTCGCCCGGCCCCTGGCCCGGCTGGTCGGGGACGACGGACGCCTCGCGGAAGGCGAGCTGGAGCGACTTCAGACCGTCACGCAGCGGAGCCGCGTGGAAGGAGCTGATCTCCGTGCCGCCCGCGTCCACCAGCCCGGCCAGCGCGTGGATCAGCTTGCGGGCCTCGTCCAGGTCCTTGTGGTCCGAGCCGTCCTCGGCGAGACCGAGGTTCACCGCGGCGGCGCTCATCAGATGGACCGCCACCGTCGTGATCACCTCGACCGCCGGGACATCGGCGATGTCACGGGTCAGGGTGTCGAAATCGGGGGCCGCGCCGTCGCTGTCCGCTGCGGCCGTGCTGTCAGGGGTGGCGTCACTCATGCCTCACACGATAGGCGCAGTCCCGTCCGGCAGGGGAGTGAGGCCCCGGCGGCGCGAATTAGCCGTGCCGTCGCGGAACTGTTAATCTGGGGCAACGACCGGTCGGGCATTCACGTGCCCGGCCCACAAGTGGAGGCTCCGCTCTCCCACCTGGCCGCTCCTAGGAGTGGCGGGTCACCGGTCAGGCGGTCATGTCGAGAGACATGGCACGCCCGAAGTCACGCCCCGCGATGTGTCGCGGCGGTGTTCCGGTATGCAAGGAGCCCCGCCCGTGATCGTCCGGGGCATTTTTCATGTACCGGCGCGGTCAGGTCGGACGAACACAGACTTTACGCGGCTGTCCGCCAGACCGTCGCGTGGTGCTACCGAGGAGGATCCATCAGCGCCGAGCCCCGCATCAACGACCGGATTCGCGTTCCCGAGGTTCGACTTGTCGGTCCCAGTGGCGAGCAGGTCGGAATTGTTCCGCTTGCCAAGGCCCTGGAGCTTGCGCAGGAGTACGACCTCGACCTGGTCGAGGTCGCGGCGACCGCCCGTCCGCCGGTCTGCAAGCTCATGGACTACGGGAAGTTCAAGTACGAGTCGGCCATGAAGGCCCGTGAGGCGCGCAAGAACCAGGCGCACACGGTCATCAAGGAGATGAAGCTCCGGCCGAAGATCGACCCGCACGACTACGACACCAAGAAGGGTCACGTCGTACGGTTCCTCAAGCAGGGCGACAAGGTCAAGATCACGATCATGTTCCGTGGTCGTGAGCAGTCCCGTCCGGAGCTCGGCTACCGCCTGCTCCAGCGCCTCGCGGAGGATGTCGCGGACCTGGGCTTCGTGGAGTCCAACCCGAAGCAGGACGGCCGGAACATGATCATGGTTCTTGGTCCGCACAAGAAGAAGACCGAGGCGATGGCCGAGGCCCGTGAGGCCCAGGCCGCCCGCAAGGCCGAGCGCCAGGCCCTCCAGCCCGGCCGTGTGCAGCACTCCTCGGCCGACGGCGAAGAGCTCCTGGACGCCGACGAGGCCGACGAGGCCCCCGAGGCTCCCGAGGCCGCCGCCGAGGAAGAGGCTCCGGCCGAGGCGTCCGCCGAGGCGTGATCCCTGGGCCTCGTGTCCGGGGATGTCCATCGATACACAGGACGCTCCACAGTGCCCGGTCCCCGGACCGGGCACCGGGGCGCCACCGACGAGGAGAGAACGGCGCTATGCCGAAGAACAAGTCGCACAGCGGTGCCAGCAAGCGCTTCAAGATCACCGGCTCCGGCAAGGTGCTCCGCGAGCGTGCCGGCAAGCGCCACCTGCTTGAGCACAAGTCGTCCCGTGTGACGCGTCGCCTCACCGGCAACGCCGAAATGGCTCCGGGCGACGCCAAGAAGATCAAGAAGCTTCTCGGCAAGTGATGTCGCGGCCCCCGCACACCGGGGCCGTACGACGTCAGGACCGGGACCCATTCGATACCGGGCCGTGTGAGGACCACCACGGCCCCGCTACAAGGAGTTAACAAGTGGCACGCGTCAAGCGGGCAGTCAACGCCCACAAGAAGCGCCGGGCGATCCTGGAGCAGGCCAGCGGTTACCGCGGGCAGCGTTCGCGCCTGTACCGCAAGGCGAAGGAGCAGGTCACCCACTCCCTCGTTTACAACTACAACGACCGCAAGAAGCGCAAGGGCGACTTCCGTCAGCTCTGGATCCAGCGGATCAACGCCGCTGCCCGTGCCAACGGCATCACCTACAACCGCTTCATCCAGGGGCTGAAGGCCGCGAACATCGAGGTCGACCGCAAGATCCTCGCGGAGCTCGCCGTCAACGACGCCAACGCCTTCGCGGCGCTGGTCGAGGCCGCGCAGAAGGCCCTGCCGAGCGATGTGAACGCGCCGCGCGCCGCCGCCTGATCGCTGCGCTCGCTTTCCGTGGTGACGTCCGGACCCGTGGACCTTCCGAGGCCCACGGGTTCGTCCGTTCCCCGCCCTGTCACCCCCGGGCCGTCCACCGCCGCCGCGCTGCCCGCCCGACCGCCTGCGGAAAGCCCGCTCCTCGCCCCTCGGCTGAGCCCGCACCCGGGAAACAGCCCTAGCCAGGCAGCACCGGGCCCCGTCCAGGGGCGCGAGGAACTGCGCAAAAGCGCACCACCCGCACCCGGCAATCAGCCCCAGCCAGGCAGCACCGGGCCCCGTCCAGGGGCGCGAGGAACTGCGCAAACAACGCAGCACCCGCACCCGGGAAACAGCCCCAGCCAGGCAGCACCGGGCCCCGTCCAGGGGCGCGAGGAACTGCGCAAAAGCGCACCACCCGCACCCGGCGATCAGCCCCAGCCAGGCAGCGCCGGGCCCCGTCCAGGGGCGCGGGGAACTGCGCGAAAAACGCAGCACCCGCACCCGGGGAACCACACCGACCGGGCAGCATCCCCCGCCGAAGCCCCGCGCAGCCCCCGCGCCGACCCCGAGGAGAGGCAACCATGACCCCGGCCCCCGAGCTGATCTCTCCCCGCTCCCCGCGGGTCTCCGCGGCCAAGCGTCTCGCCCGCCGCAACTTCCGCGGCAAGGAGCGGCTCTTCCTCGCGGAGGGCCCCCAGGCCGTACGCGAGGCCGCGGCCCACCGCACGGGCGGCGCCCCGACCCTCGTGGAGCTCTTCACCACCCCGGACGCCGCGGACCGCTACCCCGACATCCTCGCGGCTGCCCACCGCGCGGGCGCCCGCGTCCACCTCGCCGACGAGACCGTCGTCGCGGAGATCTCCACCACCGTCACCCCGCAGGGCCTCGTGGGGGTGTGCCGCTTCCTCGACACCCCCTTCGAGGAGATCGTCGCCGCCCGGCCCCGGCTCGTCGCGGTCCTCGCCCATGTCCGCGACCCGGGCAACGCGGGCACCGTACTGCGCTGCGCGGACGCGGCCGGCGCCGACGCCGTGGTCCTCACCGACGCGTCGGTGGACCTCTACAACCCGAAGGCGGTCCGCGCGTCGGTCGGCTCGCACTTCCATCTGCCGGTCGCGGTAGGCGTCCCCGTCGAGACGGCCGTCGGCCGGCTGCGCGAGGCGGGCGTACGGATCGTCGCCGCCGACGGCGCGGGTGACGACGACCTCGACACGGAACTCGACCGGGGCACCATGGGCGGACCCACCGCCTGGGTCTTCGGCAACGAGGCGTGGGGCCTGCCCGAGGAGACCCGCAGCCTCGCGGACGCCGTGGTCCGCGTCCCGATCCACGGCAGGGCCGAGAGCCTGAACCTCGCGACGGCCGCCGCCGTCTGCCTCTACGCCTCGGCCCGCGCCCAGCGCACCACCGGCGGCTGCCGGGCCTAGGCACCCGCCGCCCCGGCACGCCGACCCCCGCACCCATACCCGCCCATCTCCGTACCCGACCCGCGTACCCGCTCCGCGCACCCGTACCCGACCCGCGTACCCACACCCGCCTCCGTACGCGCTCCGCGCACCCGGGTCCGCCCGCGTGCCCCCGGGGCACATGCGCCCGGCACGCGCACCGGGGCGCACGTCCGCACCACCCCCGTCGGTCCCGCGCCGCCCAAGATCCCTGTAGGCCACCGGTGACTGGTAGTAGGGGACCGGGGGCTAGTAGGGTGACGAACTCGGGGGCCCACTGCACCAGTTCGAGAGGTGGGATACGGGGACATGGCTGTCGGCACCAGCGGCACGGCGGACGCGGACGGCGTGCGCGATCCGGCCGCCGCGTCCTGCCAGGACGCACAGGGCGTAGAGGAAGCACCGGGCGCGTTCGGGATCACCGCGGACGATCTGCCCGACGGACTCGTCGTCGCCGACGAGACCGGCCGGGTCATCTGCTTCAACGCCGCCGCCGCCCGGATCACCGCCGTCAGCCCCGCCGACGCCCTCGGCGCCCCGCTGGAGCTCGCGCTGCCGCTGGAGGACCTGGAGGGCCGCCGCTGGTGGCGGCTCACCGACCCGTACGGCGGACTCGTCATCCGGGGCGGCCAGCCCGAGCGGAACCTGCTGCTGCCCGGCGGCCGTGAGGTCATGGTCACCGCGCGCTACGTCCGTACCGCCCCCAAGGGCCCCGTACGGCGGGTGGTCGTCTCCCTGCGGGACACCGAGGGCAGACGCCGCACCGAACGCAGCCACGCCGAACTCATCGCGACCGTCGCCCATGAGCTGCGCTCCCCGCTGACCTCCGTCAAGGGGTTCACGGCGACCCTGCTCGCCAAGTGGGAACGCTTCACGGACGAGCAGAAGAAACTGATGCTGGAGACCGTCGACGCCGACGCCAACCGCGTCACCCGGCTCATCGCGGAACTCCTCGACATCTCCCGGATCGACTCCGGACGCCTGGAGGTGCGCCGCCAGCCGGTCGACATCGGCGCCGCCGTAGGGCGCCATGTCCAGGCCCATGTGGCCGCCGGGCAGCCCGTCGACCGATTCCTGGTCCGGCTGCGCCAGCCGCTGCCCGCCCTGTGGGCCGACCCCGACAAGGTCGACCAGGTCCTGAGCAACCTCCTGGAAAACGCGGTGCGCCACGGCGAGGGAACCGTCACCATCGAGGTGGAACCCTCACCGGGTCCGCGCGAGCCGGGCATCACCGGCACCGCGGTCACGGTCAGCGACGAGGGGCCAGGCATCCCGGAGGAGTCCATGAACCGTGTCTTCACCCGCTTCTGGCGGGGCAGCAAGCGCGGCGGCACCGGGCTCGGCCTGTACATCGTCAAGGGCATCGTCGAGGCCCACGGCGGCACGATCACCGTCGGACGCGGCCCCGACGGGGGCGCGCGGTTCCGATTTACCCTGCCCGTGGCGACCCCGGCCTATCTGGTCTGAGGAACCACGGGCGCCCCCACCCGCGGCCGGGAGCACCGGCCCGCGGCCAGGGAAGCCGCTCCGCCCCGTCCGGGGCCACCGGGCCACGGCGCGGGCGCGCCTCCCGACCCCGTTAGAATCGGCCCCTGGCACTTTTGCGTCCCCACTTCCGGGACGACACGTCGCCCCAGCGGGACGAGGCGTCCATGAGCCGGGACGGGGACCATCCGCCAGCCAATCGGAAGCACGGGAAGAGATGTCGGCACCGAACAAGTCGTACGACCCGGTCGAGGTCGAGGCACTGAAACCGCAAGAGATCGAGCGCGCGCGGGACGAGGCGCTCGCCGCCTTCGCCGCCGCGGGTGACCTCGCCGAGCTCCAGGAGGCCAAGATCGCCCACAGCGGCGGCACCTCCCCCCTGGCGCTCGCCAACCGCGAGATCGGCGCGCTCCCCCCGCAGGCCAAGGCCGAGGCGGGCAAGCGCGTCGGCCAGGCCCGGGGAGCCGTGAACAAGGCGTTCGCCGCGCGGCAGACCGAACTGGAGGCCGAGCGGGACGCCCGGGTGCTCGTCGAGGAGGCGGTCGATGTCACGCTGCCCTTCGACCGCGTCCCGGCCGGCGCCCGGCACCCGCTGACGACCCTCATGGAGCGCGTCTCCGACGTCTTCGTGGACATGGGCTACGAGATCGCCGAAGGCCCCGAGGCCGAGGCCGAGTGGTTCAACTTCGACGCGCTCAACTTCACGCCCGACCACCCCGCCCGGCAGATGCAGGACACGTTCTTCGTCGCCGGCCCCGAGGGCGCCGGCGCCGCGGAGGACGCCTCCGGGATCGTCCTGCGCACCCACACCTCGCCCGTTCAGGCCCGCGCGCTGCTCGCCCGTGAGCTGCCCGTGTACGTGGTGTGCCCCGGCCGCGTCTACCGCACCGACGAGCTGGACGCCACGCACACCCCGGTCTTCCACCAGATCGAGCTGCTGGCCGTCGACGAGGGCCTGACCATGGCCGACCTCAAGGGCACCCTGGACCATATGGTCCAGTCGCTGTTCGGCTCGGACATGAAGACCCGGCTGCGGCCGAACTACTTCCCCTTCACCGAGCCGTCCGCCGAGATGGACATGCTCTGCTACGTCTGCCGCGGCGAGTCCGTCGGCAACCCCGACCGCCCCTGCCGCACCTGCGGCAGCGAGGGCTGGATCGAGCTCGGCGGCTGCGGCATGGTCAACCCCCGGGTGCTCACCGCCTGCGGCGTGGACCCGGAGAAGTACAGCGGATTCGCCTTCGGGTTCGGCATCGAGCGGATGCTGATGTTCCGCCACAACGTCGAGGACATGCGAGACATGGTCGAGGGTGACGTCCGGTTCACCCGGCCGTTCGGGATGGAGATCTGATGCGGGTCCCGCTTTCCTGGCTGCGGGAGTACGTCGATCTCCCCGCCTCCGAGACCGGCCGTGACGTACAGGCCAGGCTGGTCTCCGCCGGCCTTGAGGTCGAGAGCGTCGAACAGCTCGGCGCGGGCCTCAAGGGCCCCCTCGTCGTCGGCCGTGTCCTGACCATCGAGGAGCTGGAGGGCTTCAAGAAGCCCATCCGCTTCTGCACCGTCGACGTCGGCACCGCCAACGGCACCGGCGCCCCGCAGGAGATCGTCTGCGGCGCCCGGAACTTCGCCGTCGGCGACAAGGTCGTCGTCGTGCTGCCCGGCGCCGAGCTGCCCGGCGGCTTCGCGATCGCCGAGCGCGAGACGTACGGCCGGGTGTCGCGCGGCATGATCTGCTCCAGCGACGAGCTGGGCATGGGCGACGACGGCACCAAGGGCATCATCGTCCTCCCGCCCGAGCACGAGGTCGGCACCGACGCGATCGAGCTCCTCGAACTCGTCGACGAGGTCCTCGACATCGCCGTCACCCCCGACCGCGGCTACTGCCTGTCGCTGCGCGGGGTGGCCAGGGAGACGGCCACCGCCTACGGGCTGCCGCTGCGCGACCCGGCGCTGCTCGACGTGCCCGGACCCAACGCCTACGGCTACCCGGTCCAGGTCACCGACCCCCGCGCCTGCGACCGCTTCACCGCCCGCACGGTCACCGGACTCGACCCCGAGGCCCGGTCCCCGATCTGGCTGAGCCGCCGCCTCCAGAAGGCCGGGATGCGCCCCATCTCGCTGGCCGTCGACATCACCAACTACGTGATGCTGGAGCTGGGCCAGCCGCTGCACGCCTACGACCGCGGCCGGGTCGACGGCCCCCTCGGGGTCCGCCGCGCCACCCCCGGCGAGAAGCTGACCACCCTCGACGGCGTCCAGCGGGTCCTCGACGCCGAGGACCTGGTGATCACCGACGACCGCGGCCCCATCGGCCTCGCGGGCGTCATGGGCGGCGCCCACACCGAGATCGCCGACCCGGTCACCGACCCGTCCACCGGTGAGGTCACCGGCACCACCGAGGTCGTCGTCGAGGCCGCCCACTTCGACCCCGTGACCGTCGCGCGGGCCGCCCGGCGGCACAAGCTGTCGTCCGAGGCGTCCCGGCGCTTCGAACGCGGCGTCGACCCGCTCGCCGCCTCCGCCGCCGCGCAGCGCACCGTCGATCTGCTGATCCTCCTCGCGGGCGGCAGCGCCGACGCGGGCGTCACCGAGTTCATCGGCCCGGACGCCCCGCACACCATCCGGATCTCCGCCGACCACCCCGACCAGGTCGCGGGCGTGACCTACGGCCGGGAGACGGTCGTCCGCCGCCTCCAGGAGGTCGGCTGCGACGTCTACGGGCAGGACGAGCTGATCGTCACCGTCCCGACCTGGCGGCCCGACCTCACCGACCCCAACGACCTCGCCGAGGAGGTCATCCGGCTGGAGGGCTACGAGAACCTGCCCTCCACCCTGCCGAGGCCCCCCGCGGGCCGCGGGCTCACCGACCGCCAGCGGCTGCACCGCCGCGTCGGCCGGGCGCTCGCCGGGGCCGGATACGTCGAGGCGCTCAACTACCCCTTCCTCGGGGAGCGCGCCCTCGACCAGCTCGGACTCACCGCCGACGACCCCGACCGCCAGGTCGTCACCCTCGTCAACCCGCTGTCCGACGAGGAGCCCGCGCTCCGTACGACGCTGCTGCCGGGCCTGCTCGCCACGCTGCGCCGCAACGACGGACGCGGCAGCCACGACCTCGCGCTGTTCGAGACCGGGCTGGTCTTCCACCCCCGCGCCGAGCAGCACACCGCGGACCGCCTCCCGGTGGACCACCGCCCCACCGACGAGCAGATCGTGTCGCTGACATCGGCGCTGCCCGTCCAGCCCCGGCATGTCGCCGTCGTCCTCGCGGGTGCCCGCGAACAGGCCGGCTGGTGGGGCAAGGGCCGTCCGGCCGACTGGGCCGACGCCGTCGAGGCCGCGCGCACCGTCGCCCGGGAGGCGGGCGTCGAGCTCGCCGTCGAGAGCGGCCGGTACGGGCCCTGGCACCCCGGCCGCTGCGCCGCGCTCCACGTCGTGGCCGACGGGGTCAAGACCCTGATCGGGCACGCCGGTGAGCTGCACCCCCGGGTGGTCAAGGCGTTCGGCCTGCCCGCCCGCACCTGCGCGACGGAACTGAACCTGGACGTCCTCCAGCAGGCGGGCGAAGGGGTGCTCCAGGCGCCCCGGATCTCCACCTTCCCGGTGGCCACCCAGGACGTCGCGCTCGTCGTGGACGACGAGGTCCCGGCCGCTTTCGTGGAGCACCAGCTCCGGCTGGGCGCCGGACCGCTGCTGGAGGACGTGCGGCTGTTCGACGTCTACACCGGCGACCAGCTCGGCGCGGGCAAGAAGTCCCTCGCGTACGCGCTGCGGTTCCGGGCGGCCGACCGCACGCTGACCGTCGAGGAGGCGTCGGCGGCCCGTGACGCGGCCGTCGCGCACGCGGCCGAGGCGGCGGGCGCGGTGCTGCGCGGCGCCTGACCCGCCCGGCGCGCGGGCCCGGCGAACAGGCCGCCCGCCGCCGCGAAACGCCTGATGAGGGGCGCGTCCGGAGTTCCGGACGCGCCCCTTCGGCGTGGCGCGGCACCGGCCTCACTCGTTCGGGTGGCAAGTCCGGCCGATCGCATCCAGCCGGGGCACCCGGTCGCGAGAATCGATCCGGCCCGTAAGGGTCGGCCGCGCGCGGCAGAGGCTACAAGGGGGCCGTCGGCATGATCCGTATCAAGGCCGGGGTTCCCCCGTGGCTCCGGTCCTCCGCGCGGGCGCTGGGCCTGCCCATGCTGTGGGGCGCGGTCGCGATCACGTACAAGCTCGTCTGTCCGCTGGCCCATGACGCGGGCTTCGGGGCCCGGCTCGTCACCGGCGCCGTGTTCTTCGCCGTGGGCACCGGGCTCGTCGTCCATGTGCGGTACGCCCTGCTGCGCGAGGTCCGCCAGATACGCAAGGTCGCCGCCGCCGCGCAGAACGTCCTGCTGCGGCCCCTGCCGCCCCGGGTCGCCGGGCTCGCCCTCGCGGGCGGTCAGCTCTCCGCCGAGCGGGGCGCGTCCGTGGGCGGCGATTTGTACGACGTCCTCGCCACCGAGCACGGGGTGCGGATCGTCATGGGCGATGTCCGGGGCCATGGACTCGCGGCGCTCTCCACGGTCGCCGCCGTGCTCGGCAGCTTCCGCGAGGCGGGCCACGACGAACCCGAACTCGCCGGGGTCCTGCGCCGGCTGGACCGCGCGCTCGCCCGTCATCTGGGGGAACGCGCGCGCTGCGAGCGGCCCGGCGGCGACCCGGGGCCGGACAGCCCCGTCGCCGAGGAGTTCGTGACACTCCTGCTGGTGGAGATCCGCGCCGACGGCGGCATCGTCGCCCTCAACTGCGGCCATCCCTGGCCCTACCGGCTGCGGTCGCTGAGCGGCCCCCGGGGTGTACGGGGCCGGGCCTTCCCCGTCACCGAGGCCGACCCGCTGCCGCCGCTCGGCCCCTTCCCGCTGCCCGCCGAACCGGCGCTGGTGCCCTGCGGGCCGCTGCTGCCCGGGGAGGCGCTGTTCCTGCACACCGACGGGGTCGCGGACGCCCGGGACGCCCGCGGCAGGTTCTTCCCGCTGGAGATCGCCCTGATCGAGGCCATCCGCTCCGACCCCCTGGCGCCCGACGCCGTGATCCGCGCCGTCTTCCGCCAACTGCTGCGCCACACCCGGGGACTGCCCACCGACGACGCGGCGGTCCTGGTGCTCCGCAACGACCGCGGCCGCACCCGCGCGGGCCGGGGCACCTATCTGCCCCGGCCCGCGCACCGGGTCGTCTGAACGGACGGGCACCCGTTCGGCCACGCGGTCCGGTCGGCCGCCGAGCACGCCGAGGCTGCGGTGGACACCCCGGCGCACGACCGGGGCCGGGTGCACCGGCTGGCCATGCTCAGCCGCGTCCAGCTCCGCCAGGGCCGGGTCGCCTTCGCTTGCGCTTCCTAGGTCTGTCCGGCTGGGCGTACTTCGTTGCTGTGCCGTCGCTCGGTGGGTTTGCGCAGTTCCCCGCGCCCCTTTGGGGCGCGTTCTGTCTGTTCTTCGGGTCGGTGCCGGTCGGGATTCTCCGTCCTCGATCCGACACGCTCGGCACGACGTGTCGTTACCCGACTGAAGAGCATCGGAGTCTGCGAGCAGAGATTCCCGCCCACCCCCTTCGGCAGCAGCGCGACCGCGCGAGGAGAGTGGTTTGAACCCCGGCCCCGGTTGCTGACAGCCCGCAGACGGAGGACAGCCCCAGTTGGGCGCCCCTTCAGGGGCGCGGGGAACTGCGCCCCATGTGGAACCAGTACAGGAACAAGTGGGCTCGGGTGCGGTTGCCCAGGGGCGCGGGGAACTGCGCACTCCCGTCCGGCCCGCACGGGCGAAGGTGCGTTCAGGTGGGGAGACCTGGTGCCGCAGGCGAGGGCGACCCGCACAGGGACGAGTGGGCTCAGGTGCGGTTGCCCAGGGGCGCGGGGAACTGCGCACCCCGGTCCGGCCCGCACGGGCGAAGGTGCGTTCAGGTGGGGAGACCTGGTGCCGCAGGCGAGGGCGACCCGCACAGGGACGAGTGGGCTCAGGTGCGGTTGCCCAGGGGCGCGGGGAACTGCGCACCCCGGTCCGGCCCGCACGGGCGAAGGTGCGTTCAGGTGGGGAGACCTGGTGCCGCAGGCGAAGGCGACCCGTACAGGGACGAGTGGGCTCGGGTGCGGTTGCCCAGGGGCGCGGGGAACTGCGCACCCCGGTCCGGCCCGCACGGGCGAAGGTACGTTCAGGTGGGGAGACCTGGCGCCGCAGGCGAAGGCGACCCGTACAGGGACGAGTGGGCTCGGGTGCGGTTGCCCAGGGGCGCGGGGAACTGCGCACCCCCGTCCGGCCCGCACGGGCGAAGGTGCGTCCAGGTGGGGAGACCTGGTGCCGCAGGCGAAGGCGTCCCGCACAGGGACGAGTGGGCTCAGGTGCGGTTACCCAGGGGCGCGGGGAACTGCGCACTCCCGTCCGGCCCGCACGGGCGAAGGTGCGTTCAGGTGGGGAGACCTGGTGCCGCAGGCGAAGGCGACCCGCACGGGAACGAGTGGGCTCAGGTGCGGTTGCCCAGGGGCGCGGGGAACTGCGCACTCCCGTCCGGCCCGCACGGGCGAAGGTACGTTCAGGTGGGGAGACCTGGAGGCGCAAGCGAAGGCGACCCGCACAGGAACGAGTGTCCAACGGCCTCACCGACGCCGTGCACCACGTCTACTGGACCGAGGAGGCCACGTACACCGGCCATCCCGTGGACGACTTCGAGTCGGACCGCCGTGAGCGGGTGCCGCTGAAACTCGTCCCCGATCTGGTGGCCCGCGGCGAGGTCCCGGCGGCGAACATGGCCGCGGCCCTGCTGCTCCTGCACCATCTGCGGCTCGGCCAGGACACCGTGTCCCGCTGACCGCCGCGGCACCCCCGACCGCCCCCCGCACGTCCCGCCGGGCACCGCGCCGCCACGGTCCGGGTCCGGCAGAACGGGCCGCCGCCCCCGTACAGGGAGCGGCGGCCCGAAACCCGCGAGCACGCGCCGAGCGGTGGAACCGCCGGCCGCGGAACCGTCAGCCGTAGGGGTAGAAGCCCGACCCGGACTTACGGCCCAGCCGCCCCGCGTCGACCATCCGCTGGAGCAGCGGCGGCGCCGCGTACAGGGGCTCCTTGAACTCCGCGTACATCGAGTCCGCGACCGACGCGACCGTGTCCAGCCCGATCAGGTCCGCGAGCCTCAGCGGGCCCATCGGGTGGGCGCAGCCCAGCTCCATGCCGTTGTCGATGTCCTCACGGCTGGCGATGCCGGACTCGAACATCCGCACCGCCGACAGGAGGTACGGGATGAGCAGCGCGTTCACCACGAAGCCGGAGCGGTCCTGCGCCCGGATCGCGTGCTTGCCGAGCGCCTTCTCGACCATCAGCTGGGCGCGGCTGATCGTCGCCTCGGAGGTCGTGAGCGCCGGGATCAGCTCGACCAGCCGCTGCACGGGTGCCGGGTTGAAGAAGTGGATGCCGATGACCTGGTCCGGCCGGGAGGTGGCGACGGCCAGCTTCACCAGCGGGATGGAGGAGGTGTTCGACGCCAGGATCGCGTCCCGGCGGGTCACCACCTGGTCCAGCACCTGGAAGATCTCCGTCTTGACCTGCTCGTTCTCGACCACGGCCTCGATCACGAGATCACGGTCGGCGAACTCGCCGAGGTCGGTGGTGAACCCCAGGCGGGACTCCGTGGCGGCACGCTCCTCCGCGCTGATCTTCCCCCGCTCGGCGGCCTTCGCCAGGGAGCTGAACAGCCGGGTGCGGCCGAACTCCAGTGCCTCGCCCGTCGTCTCGGCGACCTTGACATCCAGGCCCGCGCGGGCGCAGACCTCGGCGATGCCCGCTCCCATCTGGCCGCAGCCCACCACTCCGACGCGTGTGATGTCGGTCAGCGTGTCCGTCACTTCGTCCCTTTCGTGAACTTCGATCCGACAGGACCCCGTATGGAGCAGGCGCCTGCCTCCGTCTGCACGGTACTCCGGAACGAACCGGGACCCGGCCGCCGGGTCGGGCATTCTGTCCGGAGGGACGGCCGGACCGGCGTGGACGACGGCGGCGCGGAAGAACGGAAGGAACGGGATGATCGCATGGGGCATCTGAATCGCAGGGGTTTCACGGTGGGCTCGATGACGCTGCTCGCCGGGCTGACGATCGCCGGTGACCACCAGCCCGCCACCGCCACCGCCCGGCCGCACCCGGCCGGGCCCGCGCGGGACGGCCACGCGATCCGGGGCATGTGGGTGGCCAGCGTCACCAACCGGGACTGGCCCTCCAAGGCGGGACTGTCCGCCGCCCGGCAGCGTGACGAGCTGCTGGGCTGGCTGGACCTGGCCGTCGAGCGGCGGCTCACCGCCGTGATCCTCCAGGTCCGTCCCACCGCCGACGCGCTGTGGCCCTCGACCCATGAGCCCTGGTCGCAGTACCTGACCGGTACGCAGGGCCGTGACCCCGGCTGGGACCCGCTGGGCACCGCCGTCGCGGAGGCCCATGACCGGGGGCTCGAACTGCACGCCTGGTGCAATCCGTACCGTGTCGCGCATCACACCGACCCCGCCCGGCTCGCCGCCTCGCATCCGGCGCGCCGCAATCCCGGCTGGGTCGTCCCGTACGGCGGCAAGCTGTACTACAACCCGGGGCTGCCGGAGGTCAGGGCGTTCGTCCGGGAGGCGATGCTGGACGCGGTCCGCCGCTATCCCGTCGACGCCCTCCACTGGGACGACTACTTCTACCCGTACCCCGTCGCGGGCGAGGACTTCGACGACGACGCCGCGTACGCCGAGCACGGCGACGGCTTCCCCGACCGGGCCGCCTG
This sequence comes from Streptomyces uncialis, assembly GCF_001905345.1. Lineage (GTDB taxonomy): Bacteria > Actinomycetota > Actinomycetes > Streptomycetales > Streptomycetaceae > Streptomyces > Streptomyces uncialis. The sequence continues at coordinate 270,762 of NZ_LFBV01000006.1, read as the reverse complement.
GCGCCGCCACAACACGGATCTGCTGGTCCGGGAGACCGCCGCGCGTCTGCGGGAGCTGCGGCCGGGGGTCCGGCTCGGCATCAGCCCGTTCGGTGTCTGGCGCAACGCGGCCACCGACCCCCGCGGCTCCGACACCCGCGCGGGCGTCCAGACGTACGACGATCTGTACGCGGACACCCGGACCTGGGTACGGGAGGGCTGGATCGACTACATCTGCCCTCAGCTCTACTGGCACATCGGCTTCGAGGCCGCCGACTACGCCCGGCTGATGTCCTGGTGGGCCGGGGTGGCCGAGGGGACGGACACCGACCTCTACATCGGGGAGGCGCTGTACAAGTCGGGCGACCCGGCGCAGCCCGCGCCGTGGCAGGACCCCGCCGAGCTGTCCCGTCATCTCACCCTGGCGAAGAAGAAGCATCCGAGGGTGGACGGGCATGTCTTCTTCTCGGGCCGCGAGGTCCGCGACGACCCGAGTGGCGCCATGGCCAGGGTCGTCGCGGACCACTACCCCACGCGGGTCCGGGGCTGACGTGCGGTCACCGTGGCGCGGCGGGGTGCCGGTGCCGGACCACACAGTCCGGACCGGGCGCCATCACCGACTCATGACCGTTCTCGTGGCGGACGCGGTACGGCGGGGTGCCCGCGTCGCCCATGACCTCGACGATCTCCGCGACCTTGTCGCGCCGGCCGACGGTCCTGCCGTGCACCAGCAACCGGTCGCCCTTGACTGCTTCCATGACGGGCCCTCCTCGTCCTGCCCGGGCGCGCGCCGCACCCGGGGGACCCGGCGTACCGTCCATGCGGGGCCGCCCGGCCGACGATCCGTTCCCTACCCGCCAAGTCTACGACCGGGGGCCGGACGGCGCCGTCAGGTCCGGGCCCGCTGGGTCACCGCGATACAGACCAGCACCGCCACGGCGGTCACCGGCGCGGCCACCGGGAGACGCTCGCCCAGCAGGAACACCGACCACACCAGCGTGAGCAGCGGCTGGGCGAGCTGGAGCTGACTGGCCCGGGGCACCCCGATCACCGCCATTCCCCGGTACCAGACCACGAGCCCGAGGAACTGCGAACCGACCGCGACCCACAGCAGTCCGGCGACCCCGTGCGCGGTGAGCGCCACCGGCTCCCGGGACAGCGCGACCAGCGCCCCCGGGACCGCCAGCGGCAGACACATCACCAGGGCCCAGGAGATGACCTCCCGGCCGGGCATGATCCGCGCGAGTCTGCCGCCCTCGGTGTACCCGGCGGCGCAGATCAGCAGCGCGCCGAACAGATACAGATCGGCGGTCGTCAGGGCGCCCCCGCCGCGTCCGAAGGTGAACACGGCCACGGCCGCCGCCCCCGCGCCCGCGGCGGCCCAGAACGCGCGCGACGGGCGGGCACCCGTGCGCAGCGCCGCGAAGACCGCCGTCGTCAGCGGCAGCAGCCCGACGACCACCGCGGCATGCGCGGTACTGGAGGTCTCCAGGGCCAGCGTGGTGAGCAACGGGAAGCCGAGTACGGTGCCCGCGGCGACCACCGCGAGACCCGGCCAGTGCCGTCGCGCCGGTACCGGCGCCCGGGTCAGCAGCAGACAGCCGCCCGCGATCACGGCCGCCAGCACGCTGCGCACCGTCACCAACGACCAGGGGCCGAACCCCTCCAGCCCCCACGCGGTCGCCGGGAAGGTGAGCGAGAAGGCGAGGACGCCGAGGGCCGCGAGCAGGGTGCCACCGCGCCGGGACCCGGGGGAGCGGGACCCACCGGCGTCCCCGGTCGCCCCGGAGGCCGTCACCTCGCCGACCGGAGCGTGCACCGCTATCGTCCCAGCCGAAGTAGCGCTATCTTGAGCTCTCATGTATGAGCGTAGCAGCGCCGATGAACTGGTGAATCGCCTCCGTGACGAGGTGAAGCGCTACTCCCCGGGTGAGAAGCTGCCGTCCAGCAGGGCCCTGGTCGAGCGCTACCGGATCAGTCCGGTGACCGTCTCCCGGGCGCTGGCCCGGCTCGCCGCCGAAGGGCTTGTGACGACCCGGCCCGGCGCCGGGGCCTTCCGCGCCGGACCCGACCCCCGTACCGCCGGCCGGGACACCCCCGCCGGGGACACCTCCTGGCAGGAACTCGCGCTCAGCGCCGACGCCACCGCCGACGCCGTACCCCGCTCGGTCGACGCCTCCGGGGTCCTCGTCACCCTCGCCGCGCCCCCCGCCGGGGTGGTCGAGTTCAACGGCGGCTACCTCCATCCCTCCCTCCAGCCCGAGCGGGCGATGGCCGACGCCCTCGCGCGGGCCGGACGCCGCCCCGGGGCCTGGGGCCGTCCGCCCGTGGACGGACTGCCCGAGCTGCGCGAATGGTTCGCGCGCGGGATCGGCGGGTCCATGACCGCCGCCGAGGTGCTGATCACCTCCGGCGGCCAGTCCGCGCTCACCACCGCCCTGCGCGCGCTCGCCCCGCCCGGCGCCCCGGTCCTGGTGGAGTCACCGACCTACCCCGGCATGCTGGCCATCGCCCGCGCGGCCGGGCTGCGGCCGGTCCCCGTCCCCGTCGACACGGACGGGGTGCGCCCCGCGCTGCTCGCCGACGCGTTCCGGGCCACCGGCGCCCGGGTCCTCGTCTGCCAGCCGCTCTTCCAGAACCCGACCGGCGCCGTACTGTCCGCCGAACGCCGCCCGGAGATCCTGCGGATCGCCCGCGACGCCGGGGCCTTCGTGATCGAGGACGACTTCGTACGGCGGCTGGCGCACCAGGACTGCGGGCCGCTGCCCCCGCCGCTCGCGGCCGACGACCCGGACGGGGTCGTCGTCCATGTCGGCTCGCTGACCAAGGCCACCTCGCCCAGCTTCCGGGTCAGCGCGCTGGCCGCCCGGGGGCCCGTGCTGGAACGGCTGCGCGCCATCCAGGTCGTCGACACCTTCTTCGTACCGCGGCCCCTCCAGGAGGCCACCCTCGAACTCGTCGGCGCGCCCGCCTGGCCCCGCCATCTGCGGGCGGTCGCCGTCGAACTGGGGGCCCGGCGCGAGCGGATGCGCCACGCGCTGGGGCTCGCGCTGCCGGGGATCGCCGCCCCGCACCTGCCCGCCGGCGGCTATCAGCTCTGGCTGCGGCTGCCCGACGGCACCGACGAGAACGCGCTCGTGGCCGGGGCGTTGGCGCACGGGGTCGCGCTCGCTCCGGGGCGGCCCTACTTCTGCGCCGAACCCCCCGCCCCGCATGTGCGGATCAGTTTCGCCGCGGTCGCGGATCTGGCGGAGATCACGGAGGGTGTGCGGCGGTTGCGCGCCGCGTGGGAGGAGTTCCGCTCCTGAGCGCCGCCGGTTGTGGCGCGCATTCTCGTGGGCATGCCCTGGGGGCACTCTCCCGGAGTCATTCCCTTGGTGGGTGGGGGAGTTGGGGAGGCCGCCGTCCGTACCGCGGACGCGGCGCCCGGAGGGTCGGCCGCCTGAGCCGGAAGGTCACCCTCTGTCAAGCCTTGACCTGGGCCTGCCCGGGCTCCACGATCGCGGCATGCAGGTTCGGGTCACGCTCATCGCCGCCGCCCGCAGCTCCCCGCTGCTCGCGGAGCGTTTCGACGAGGACCGGCCGCTCGACGAGGCCGGCTGGTACGAGGTCCGGCTCGCCGCGCCGACGCTCGTCCCGCTGGGGGCGGCCGAGTTGCGCTACTGCTCGCCGACCCCGCGCAGCCGCGCCACCGGGACCGCCCTCGGGTTCGCGCCGCTCGCCCAGCCCGCCCTCAGCGACTGCGACATGGGGCGCTGGCGGGGACGCACCCTGATGGAGGTCGCGGCGGGGGAGCCCCAGGCGTTCGACAGCTGGCTGCGCGATCCGCGGTCGGCGCCGCACGGGGGCGAGTCGTTGCTGAGGTTCATCACACGGGTCGGTCACTGGCTCGACACCCGTCCCGCCGACGACGGGGTCCGTATCGTCGCCGTCGCCGAACCCGCGGTCGTCCGCGCGGTGCTGGTGTACGCGCTTCATGTGCCCCCGGACACGTACTGGAGCATCGACGCGCCGCCGCTGTCCACAGTGACCCTGGCGGGTGGCGCGGGCCGGTGGAGCCTGCGGCTGGACGAGGGCTCCCGCCGGTAACGGTCCCCGTCGGCCCACCGACGCGACGGCTGCCGCGGGCCCCGAATTGGGCACGCGCAAAAACGAGGGCGGACCCGCACTCGACGGACAGCGGGCAGGCGCAGCATCCAGGGGCGCGGGGAACTGCGCAAAAGACGAGGGCGGACCCGCACCCGACAAACGACGGAGAGGCGCAGCATCCAGGGGCGCGGGGAACTGCGCAAAAGACGAGGGCGGACCCGCACTCGACGGACAGCGGGCAGGCGCAGCATCCGGGGGCGCGGGGAACTGCGCAAAAGACGAGGACACACCCGCACCCGTCGGACAACGGAGAGGCGCAGCATCCAGGGGCGCGGGGAACCGCACCCCACGAGCGACCCGCACCGGAACGAGTGGGCCCAGCACAGGAAGCTCAAGGGCGCAAGCGAAGGCGGACCGTGGGGGACAACGGCTCACGGCGCCGTACGTCCCGGGGCGCGGGGAAGTCGCCGTGCGGGGGTTCGCGGGCGGGCCTAGCCTGGTCCGAAGGGGTGACGTCGTCTTGTGGGCCGTACGGGCCACAACAGACGGGAGGGCCACTGTGAAGCGCTCACCGATACGTTGGCGCAGGGCGTGCGTAGGGCTCGCCGCGGCCGGGATGCTGGTCGTCCCGGCCTCGACGGGGGTCTCCTCCGCACAGACCCTGTCCCCGGAGCGGACCGTCTCCGCCCCACCGTCCGCGACGGACCCGGCCTTCCCCGACCTCGACGGTGCCACGGCCACCCAGCTCGACTCCGCGGTCAAGAAGGTCATGTCGGAGGCCGGGGTACCAGGTGTGACGGTCGGACTCTGGGCGTCCGGCAAGGGGAGTTACGTCCGCTCCTTCGGTGTCGCCGACAAGGACACCAAGGCGCCGATGGACCCCGACCTGTACATGCGGATCGGCAGCGAGACCAAGACCTTCACCGTGACCGCCATGCTCGAACTGGTCGACCAGGGCAAGATCGGCCTCGACGACACGATCGGGAGATACATCGACGGCGTCCCGAACGGCGACAGAATCACGCTGCGGGAGCTCGCCGGGATGCGTAGCGGACTGTTCAACTACTCGATGGACGAGGACTTCTTCAAGGCGCTGACCTCGGACCCCGACCGCCCCTTCACCCCGCAGGAGTTGCTCGACTACTCCTTCAAGCACCCGGTGCAGTTCCAGCCGGGCGAGGAGTTCGAGTACTCCAACACCAACCTCATCCTCGTCGGGCTGGTGGTGGAGAAGGTGAGCGGAACGCCGATCAACGAGTTCATCCAGCGAAACGTCCTGGACCCCGCGGGGATGCGGCACACCTCCTTCCCCACGGACGCCGCGTTCCCCAGCCCGCACGCCCAGGGCTACACCGACCAGACCGCCAACGGGAAGGTCGAGGACTCCGCCGACTGGAACCCCTCGTGGGGCTGGGCCGCCGGTGCGATGATCTCCAACCTCCGGGACCTGCGGATCTGGGCGCCCACCCTCGCCAACGGCACCCTGCTGACCCCCGAGACCCAGGCCGAGCGGCTGAAGACCGCTCCCACGTCGATCCCGGGCGCCGGATACGGACTGGGCATCTTCAACGTCCAGGGGTGGATCGGCCACAACGGCTCACTGCCCGGGTACGAGTCCCTGACGATCTATCTGCCCGGGCCGAAGGCGACGCTCGTCGTCCTCCTCAACACGGACATCCTGCACGACAAGCAGGAACCGAGCACGCTGTTCGGCCAGGCGATCACCGAGATCGTGACCCCGGACCATGTGTTCAACCTCCCGGTCCCGAAGACGTCCCCCTCACCCTCGTCGTCCCCGTAGCGGGTGAGCGGGGCGGGCGTGGTCGGCCGGAGTGGGCCGGCCGGAGCCGAACAGGTCGGCCGGAGCCGATCGGTTCCGGTCAGCGGTTCGGCCGGCCGACCGGCAAGGAGTCCACCGGCCGGACACCCGTCAGGCGTCGAGCCCGTGCAGGGCAGCCCGCAGGAACCGGTCCCGGCGTTCCGCCACCGTGGCCCGGTCCAGCGCGGGGCCGCCCTGTTCCGTGAGCGCGGGGAGCCACATCGCCAGGTCCGGCGGGGTGCTGAGCGCGGCGACCAGGTCCCAGTACGCGGTGTCCCCGGCCGCGCGCCCCGACGCCTCGCACCAGCCGGACAGCACCTCGTCGGCGGCCCGTTCGCCGAAGTAGAGCGCCGCGTCGCAGCGGAGCGAACCGAGGTCCACCCCGGGGTGACCGACACCGGCCGAGTCCCAGTCCACGATCCCGGTCAGGGTGCCGCCGTCCCACATGGTGTTGCCCTGCCACAGATCGCCGTGGACCAGCACACCCGCCTCGTCGGGGACCGCGGCCCGCGCGAACGCCTCCGTGGCCCGCCGCCAGAGCGGCGACGGGCCATGGGACCGGCGCAGCGCCCCGAAGTCCACGTCCGCCAGCGGCCGGGAGCGGCGCGGCAGCGCGGCGCGCGGTGTCATCGGCAGTGAGTGCAGCGCGGCGGCGGCCGCCCCCAGGGCCCGCATCCGGGCCGGGTCGGCCGCCGTCGGGACACGACTGCTGCCCGGTACCACGCTGGTCAGCAGCGCGGGCCGGCCGGCGGCCGTGCCGTCCAGGTCGTACGCGATCACCCTGGGCGCGGCGACACCCCGCTCCGCGGCGGCCTCCAGGGCCGCCACCTCGGTGGCGAACCGCTCGCGCACCTCCCCGCCGGGCCCGCCGGTCCGCAGGACCACGGTCCGCGCGCTCCCGCCGCCCGCCAGCCGCAGCCGCCAGGGCCCCGACCCCTCCCGCAGCGCGTCGGCCCCGGTGACCGGGGCGCCGACGACGGACGCCACCCAGTCGAGGGCCGCCGGGGCCGGGCGGGTCATGAGCCGTCCGCCCGGTCGACGCACGCGCCGCACGACAGTCCGGAACGGTCGGCCCGCGCCCCCTGCTCGGGCCCGGTCGCCTCCACGGGTACCCGCCGTCGTTGACGCATCGTCAATGTCCCCTCCCCATAGCTGGCTTGATGGCACCGTCTCCCCGACCGGAACCGGCTCCCCGGCATTCCGTGGAACGTGGCGCGGGGCTGGTTCGTTCCACCGGCATGGAGAACTGGGTGGTGACGGCGGCCGTCGTCGCGGGCGCCGTCTGCCTTGTGCTGCTGGACCGTGCCCTGCTGGGCGCGGAGCGCCGGGGCTGGCTCTACTACCGCAGGACGAAGGGCCGGGCGGCGGCGTTCGTGGAGGAGTTCTCCCCGGCCGCGCAGGCGGTACGGCGGGCCATGGAGCAGGAGAGGGTGCGCAAGAACGTCCGTCCGGCCGAAGGACCGCCGCTCGGGGTGGACCTGGACGCCCGTGTCGCGCGCATCCCGGCCGGTGGGTCCGGGCGGAACCGCTCGTCCGCCGGGCGCCACGCCCACGGACCCGGCGAAGGGAACGGCGAAAGACGGGGAGACGGTGGGAGACCGGCAGGTGAGGCGGGCCGCGCCCCAGCCGGAGACCGAGGGGTGCGGGCGCCCGGCCGTCCCGGCGGGGGTGGGAGCCAGCCCGTCCCCGTACCGTTCCGCTACGCGGGGATCCCGGGCGTGACGAGGGCGTCGAGCACCCGGCGCATCGTCCGCCGGAACCGCCCGTGCGGGTCGTCCTCGGTCGTGCCCGCTTCCGTCACCCCCTGTCCTTCCACCCGCTCCGCCAGGGCGGCCGCGAGCCGGGGGTGATTCCCCTGGGCGGCCGCCCCGTTCAGATACGCGGCCTGCGCGGCCCGCCGACCGCTGCTCGCCGGGGTGTTCCCCGCCTCCGTCCGGACGAACTGCGCGATCAGCGCGTTCATCACGGCGAGCGCCTCCAGCTTGGCCGGGCCGGGCAGCCGGACGTTCTCCATGGCCCGCAGCGCGTACTCCAGGTACGCCAGTCCGCACGGGCCCAGCCGGAGAGGCTCGGGGGGGATGTCGGTCAGCCAGGGGTGCCGTAGTTGGACGGCCCGGGTCCGGAGCGCCAGTTCGAGCAGGTCCTCGACGGGATCGCCCCGCAAGGGGACACCGAGGTCGGTCTCCCCGGCCGCCGCGTCCGTCATCAGGTCGAGCAGGTCCTCACGGCTGGAGACATAGCGGTACAGGGACGACTGGCCGACCCCGAGCTCCTTGGCGACCTGACGCATGGACACCGCCCCGAGACCGCTCCGGTCGGCCACCCCGACGGCGGCGGCGGCCAGCTCCGCGTGACTGACTCCGGCCGCGGGGCCACGGGCGCCCCGGCCGGGCCGCAGCCAGACGATCACAGGCTCCTGCGTCAACTCGTCCACCCGTCCTTTCAGTTCTTGGGGCACAGCCTCTATCATAAAACTGAGAACACCGATCGCAGTAATTGGAGGTCGCTCATGTCCCCATCGCCGTCATCCCTCTGGAGCCCCACCCGCTGGGCCGGTGACGGCCCCGCGCGGCTGGCCTACGACCGGCTCACCGAAGGGGCGGGGGGCGAACCGCTCCTCGTGGCCACGGGTCTGGGCGCCAATCGCCGCTGGGTACCGGACGGGCTGTGCCGGACGCTGGCCGGGCAGGGCTTCGCGGTGGCCCGCTACGACCAGCGCGACGGGAGGCGGTGGAGGAACCACGCGCCCCACCGGTCAGACCCCGGGACCGAGGTCTCCGTGGAGGAGCGTCTGTACGATCCGGGGCCGGTTCCACAGGGCCAGGATCTCGTTGGCGAGGGGCGCGACGGGCAGGTGGTGCTGGTCGCGCACCGTGATGGCCGCGGCTTTCAGAGTGCGGGGGACGGCTCCGGCGTCCAGGAGGACGCGCCATTCCCGCGCGCCGAGTTCCAGGAACTCCAGTCCGGTCAGCCCAGCGACCTCCAGCGGGTCGGCCAGCGCGCCGGGCGAGGCGGTCAGCGTGCGCAGCCGGGGCAGTCCGGCGACCGGCGCGAGGCTGTACGGTTCGCCGTCCCCAGGGCCGACGGACAGCACCTCCAGGGCGAGATGGGCTGCGGCCTCGACGGTCTCAAGGTGTCCGACCCCGACCCCGACCCCGACCCGGACCCCGACTTCGGCGGGAAGCTGACTCCCGCCGTGGTCACGACCGTCCGCCCGCATCCGGCCCAGGACGAAATCGGTCAGGGAATCGGCCACGAGCTCGGCACCGAGGCTCTGCTCGTGGTCGATCAGGATGATCTGTCCGAGGTGTCCGGCCGGGCCGGGAGTCAGGTCGACGGCGAACTCGTCGCCTCCGTTGGTCCCGAAGCGGATCCAGCCCGGCGAGCCCGCCAGGCCCTGCACCGCGGTGTCGGGTCCGGTGCGGACCGCACGCTTCGCGCCGGGGTTCCAGCCGCGATGACGCCCCGCCGCGTCGACGGTGCCCAGGTGTTCCAGGCCGAAGAGCTCGCAGCCGACCGCCTCCCCGGCACGGTCCGCCGCCTCGAAGTCGTCGCCCCCGTCCACCCGGGTGACCCGGTAGAGCACCTTGAGCTCATCGGGCAGCGGCACACCGAGGCGTACTCCGGCCGCGGATATCTCCTCCTCCGTCGCGCCGATGGCGTCAGGCAGTCGTTCGCGGAGCGTCCGCTCCAGCAACCCCGGATCCGCCGACGGTGCCGGCATCGCCCCGGGCACCGGCTCGGGACGGCGGAGCCACGGCTCCGGAAGGGAGCCATCGGCCAGGAGGAGCACCCCCAGGTCCGGGTAACCGACAGCCGGTTCCACGACCGGGCTCGGCCAGACCAGGCCCAGCGTGGTCGTCCCGTCCGCTTGGACCTCCGCGCTGAACGCGACCTCCTGGACCCCGCCGCGCGCGAGCGACCTCTGTATGTCCTCCACCGCGCTCCGCGTCACCGCCAGGGACCCCTGATGGCCAAGGCTCCAGCCGTATCGGCTGATACGTCCCGCGACACGGGCCGACCGGTCGGCGGACCGGTATGTGTCGTCGGTCAGCATGAGCCGCAGCACGGGCTCCCAGATCGCGAAATCGCTCACCGACGCCAAAGGAAGTCTCTGATCAACCATTTCCAGACCGTACGCGGAGCCGATGACAGCGGAAGCCGTCCGGCCGCCGCTCGCCGACAGGCCACCCGGGACGCGAACACCGGCGCACCGGCTGTCGCTCCGCCGCTTCGGCCGACGGGATTCGCCCTCCGGAACACTTACCCAGCATGCCCCGTTCGGCCTCTCTACGGCCGTACGTCAGGGGCGGGCCGCGGATCGAGCCGGTCGAGGAAACCAACCACCCGTGCCCAGGTCAGCTCGGCCGCTGCTGCGTCGTGTTCCGGTGACCCGGGGTCCGTGTAGAAGTGGCCGACGCCGGGGTGGCGGAAGATCTCCAGGGCGGCTCCGTATCTCCTGGCCGCCACCTCCAGGGCGGCGACGCGTTCCGGAGGGGCGAAGGGGTCAGGGTCGGCGGCGTGCAGCTGGAGGGGCAGGCCGGGGCGGGAGCCGGCCGGGAGTTCCGCGGTGGCGTGCAGCAGCAGAACCCCGGCGGTAGCCGTCCGTTCGGGCAACAGGGCGCTGACCACTCCGGCGCCCATGGAGACTCCGGCCAGCACCGTGTCCACGGGCATGTCCTCCAGTGCCGACCGGGCACGCCGCGTCACGGTGTCCCAGCCCACCCGGTTCAACAGCCCGAATCCCTCGTCAAGGGTGTTCGCCGCCACGCCACCGAAGAGGTCAGGGGCGACGACATCGTGCCCGGCCCGGCGAAGGCGCTCGGCGGCAAGGAGCTCCACGGGGCGCAGGCCCAGCACGGAGTGGAGGAGTACGACGTGCGTCATGGCGGCCATCGTGCCCGACAGTCGCCACCGCGCGCCGCCGTCCGCCGACGAAGGTGACGATCACTCCGCCGAACCGGGGTCCTTGCGCTGGTTGGCGTTGAAGCGCGCCTTCTTCTGGCGATTCCCGCAGGTGTTCATGTCGCACCATCTGCGGGTGCGGCTCCGGCTGGTGTCGAAGAAGGCGGCCAGACAGGTCGGCGAGGCGCACAAGGCCAGTCTTCCGTCCCGTTCGCCCGCGATGACGCTGATCGCGTCGGCGGCGATCACACCGAGGGCGTCCTCCACGCAGGAGGCCGGGCTGAGCCGCCACCGCCGTTCGCCCTCGGGCGTCAGGACGGCCGCGGCCCGACCCTGGGCGCTGCGGTCGTTGATGACCTGCACAGCGGAGGCAGGGAGGGTCTCCTGGAGCGCCGCCGCCGTCGCGGCGACGTGGATCGACTCCCTCAGTTCCCGGGCGAGTTCGAGCTGGGCGCTGGTGCAGGACGCCACGGCGAGGTCGTAGACCTTCAGCCAGTCGACAAGTCGGTGCGGGGTGGGAATGCGCTCCACCGCGTTGCCGTGACGCTCCGACAAGGTCCCCGTGAAGCTGGTCGCCAGCACGCTGCCGAGACGGAAGTCGGGGAACCCAGTACGCATGGAACCACCATAGCCGGTTGCGGGTGGACGGGAAGGCGTAGTAGAACCGTCATTGCCGGTTCGCTGCTGCCCGCAGCCGGTTCCGCGAAGGCCAGGAGGTTCCATGCCCCGCCCGACCAGCGACGACGTGCAAGCATTCGAAGCCCGCGCGACCGACGCCGACCTCGACGATCTGCGCGCGCGACTGGCCGCGGCGCGGCTGCCGGAGGCCGAGACGGTCCATCCCGCCGCGCCCGGTCCTCGCCGATGGGCACAGGGTGTTCCGCTCGCCGACCTCGTCGATGTCGTGAACCACTGGCGCACCGGGTACGACTGGCGGTCGTTCGAGGAGCGCCTCGACCGGATCGGTCAGTTCCGTACGACCGTCGACGGTCTGGGAATCCACTTCCTGCACCGTCGCTCCACGCGCGCGGACGCCACTCCTCTCGTCCTGACGCACGGCTGGCCGGGCAGCGTCGCCGAGTTCACCGATGTGGTGGACGAGCTGGCGAACCCGAAGGACCTGGACGCGCCCGCGTTCCACGTCGTCGTCCCGTCGCTGCCGGGCTTCGGCCACAGCGACAAGCCGGCCGCCACCGGGTGGGGCACCGAGAGGATCGCGGCAGCATGGGTGGAACTCATGGGAAGGCTCGGCTACGCCAGGTTCCTGGCGCATGGCGGTGACTGGGGAGGCAACATCACCACGGTTCTCGGCGGCAGGTTCCCGGCGCATGTGCTCGGCATCCACACCACGTTCGCGGAGGGGCCGCCCGGGTTGACGACGGACGGGCTGACGGCGGACGAGCGCGGGTGGGCCGAGGAGACCCACCACTTCTGGCGCCACCGCGCGGCGTACGCGAAGCAGCAGGCGACCCGGCCGCAGACCATCGGCTACTCGCTCGTCGACTCACCGGTCGGGCTTCTCGCCTGGATCCTCGACAAGTTCGCCGAGTGGTCGGACACCGAGGACAGCCCGTTCGAGAAGATCCCCATGGACAGGGTCCTCGACGACGTCACCCTGTACTGGCTGACGCGGAGCGGCGCGTCGGCGGCCCGTATCTACTACGAGAGCCACAACTCGCTGGACCCCGGACTCCGGGTCGACGTCCCGTCGGCGATCACCATGTATCCCCGCGACGTCGAGAAGTGTCCGCGCCCGTGGGCGCGGGAACGCTACCGGCGGATCGTCCGATGGGGGACGCCCGAAGCCGGTGGGCACTTCCCGTCGCTGGAGGTGCCCGAGCTCTTCGTCAAGGACCTGCGGGAGGGCCTCGCGGCGGTGCTGGCCGCTCCTCGCTGAACGCGGCGATCGGCGCCCGCACGCCACGCCGAACTCCACGGACGCGGCCGGCCGTCCCCGAGCGGCACCGCCCGCTCGCACCGGCTGTGACCGAGATCTTTAGTTGGCGAATCATGAACTGAGACGCGCAGGTGGGGAGCGCGTGGAGAACCCTTGTTGGCAAATCATGAGAGGCATAGTTGGCGAATCATGAGCTTGGATGCTCACTGTGAGTGAGGGATGGGGTGAGCCAGTTCCTCGTCGGCGATGCCGAGCGCCTGGTGAACTCGATCCCGTAGGCGTCGGACGTTCGGGGTTGGGAAGAGGCGTCCGTTGTCAGTCCTGGGCGCTACCGTGACGTACGGAGGCGCCAGTTGCTGGTCGCAGTAAATTCTTCGGCCGCATCATGGATCGTCCGCCCGCCCTAGGAGACGTGCATGACTGCTGCCCGTTTGACCGGCCGCCCTTGGCACGATGTAGACGGCCCCGTGCTTGTCGCGTCGGCAGCCGCTCTGCAGTTGATTCCTCAGAACATTCCGCGCCTTGTGAGGCTTCAGCGCCTTGCTTCCATCGGCGCGTGCCTCCCCAGCCGTCCGGATGCACCCCGGCTGTCACCCAGCAAGCTCCGGGCGCTGCTCAAGGATCCCCTGGTCAGCGGCTCTCAGATCCGTGCCCAAGAAGACTTGTACGACGACCTGTACACCGCCGAGGTTTCCTTCCACGGCGGGCCATGTCTCGTCGCGCAAGGACTGACATCACGGTGTGCTCACACCCTCGATCTCATGCTGCGGAGTATCCTCGGGCCTGATGGACAGGCTGGATTGCCGGCGCAGTTCGTCAAGGCGACACAGCTGTGGGCGCACACGGCATTGAGGTTGAGCGACGCCACGCTGTGTCGGGCCGGGCTCCACCGCGGTATCGCTCCGCCGCAGCAACACGGCGACGAGGTGTTCGTTCCGGGAGAGAAGAACCTCACGGCCCTGCGGGAAGCCGTCCGCTATCGCTTCACCGACCTGTCTGACCTGCTGCCAGCCAGTTCCGCCGATCTCCTCGCTGGATGGGGTATCCGACCAGGCGAACACACGTTCACCACGGGGCCCGGGCCGGACGATGGACTCGTACTCAAACCTCTTCTCCTCATGGAAGACGGCTTGATCGTTGCAAATCCGTCCGAACTGGTTACGTCGCTGCGCCATGAACTCATCGTTCAAGCCGGGTTGCACGAGTGTCGACCCCAGCTTGCGCGCCTACTGCACGATCAGACGATGAGAGACACCAGCCGCCTTTTGACGTTGTGTGGTGCGGCCCCGACAGAGCCCGCTCAACATGTGGGTGACGACCTGATCACCCGCCGCACCTTCACGTTTGCTGAGGACAAGATCCTTGACCTTGCCGTGGTCATGGATGACCTGTCCGACTACGACGACACCAATCCGGCAGGTCACTGGCCCGTCCGGGATCTCGGTCTGCGGGTGCAGAACGTTATTGACCCTGTCGGCCCGCCTCTTCCCGAGGACGCGTGCACTCTTCGCCTCATCATCAACGAAGGCGTAGGCCGATCCTCGTTCTTGGGACTCGCCGCCCAGCGTCGCACCGGCCCGGTCGTCGTGACCTCTCTCAGCGACCTTCAGGTCATGGCAGAGCTGGACGGCTCAGACCCCTTGTTCCTATGGCGATTTGCGCAAGCGGAAACGGAGCTGCACGAGACGACTCGTGTGCAGTCGTGGAGCGCACTGGACAACTACGGGCTCTACCGGAACTGCGAGTACAGCTACTACCTGTCAGACGACGCGAGACCTACGATGCTTCTCGTCGAACAGGACCACTCTCGAGCGCTGCGCATTGAAGTTCAGCAACGCTACGATCGTCATGACGTTCCCAGCCCGCAGAGGCATGCCTTCGTGCCGGTGGTCTCCGTATACGGCACGTCTACGGCGCCGATCTATCGACCTCTTGCAGACGTACCCGAGGTGGGGAGACTCGTCGAAGTCCCAGACATAAATGTGTGGTTGGGCGCTGGCGACTATGAAGTTGCTGACAGACTGGAGGATTTCCATCACCTGACGGTAGAGGCAGCAGCCTTCTGGACCTGGCAGATTTCCACCGCCCGTCCCGAGCTCTTGCCGCTAGCCGCGTCTACGGGCGAGCTGTACGTGAGCCTTTCCTTCGACGATTCCTCAGCATGGCAGGCCGCGTTGGACGGCAATCCTGGTACAGAAAGTGAACGTCCCTGGGTCGGCGTCCGTGGCGCCAAACCTGGGCTCCTCGATCTGCGCCTCTACGCGGAGGGCATGGCCAGCCTTCTCGCAGACGCAAATGGAGCCGACCGCATCTTGCTACGAGCCCTGCTTGAAGGCATCGCGCAAACCGCCGGATTGGTGGAGGAGGATCTTGACGCGCTCATCGATCAACTGGCGCCCGAGGGTCCCAAACAGATGATGCACGTCGAACTGAACCCACGCCTTCCGCTGCGTCCCGGTCCACTCCCTACGGCTCGACTGGTACAACCTGCCGCTTCCGCCACGGTTCTTGACGTATTGGGCCGGTACCTCGATAGCGCCGGTACGCCAGTGGAGACCATCCCCTCGGAGAAGCGTACCCAGGTTCTGCAGAAGGTCGTGGGGCACTACTTCGCGCTCATCGAGGATATGGTGGCCGGTCTGGCGGCCGAGGGACTCATCGAGTCGCTGATTTCGCGGCACGAAGCGCTCCTGTACGACGAGGCTTTCAATGACCAGATCCTCCCATCGCGCATCGCCTGCTTCGGAGAGGCAAGCCAGCCGGCCGAGAACCTTGTCAGGACCACCAAGCGCCAAGTGGAAGCTGCTCAGGCCAGCCGATTCCTCATCGAATACGTCGCTGCCCAACCTCCCAGTGGGGACTCGTCACTCACCCTGGACACGTACGACCACCTCATGGCGTTGTCTGCAGAACTCATCTCTCGTGCCACTCTCTCGGAAGCCATTCACCACGACTTCTCAGAGGCTCAACTTGCCTTGTTGCCCTCCGGCCGACTCGGTGTCTCCCGCGGCGACCAATACGAATCAGGCTCCAACGCCCTTGCTACAGCCCGAGCAGAGGCACTCCTGCTTGCGGCACCGACTCGTCATTCCCGCCGGGGATCCGAGCCCCAAGGGCCCACCGCACAGGTAGAGGAAGCAATGGTCACCGAGTTCGGCTTCTCTCTCACCGACTTGGCCCAGGGTGTCGGCGAGGTCATCGCCCTGGGGGATGAGCGCTGCCAATCAGAGCCCTACACCCTTTCAGAGTCGGTTGTTGCCAATCACTTGTCCACGACGCTGCACTGGGAACATGAGAAAGCGCAGACCTTCCTCGATCGGCTCGCACTGCGTCCCCGGGCCAAGTTCCTTTCTGTCAAATCCGATGCGTGGCCGTGGCGCTACAACCGTGAATGGTCGTACGTTCGACGCCCGCTCATCCGTGTGGGCACAGGGGACGGCTCTCAACTCGTCTGGGGAGCTAGACACACTTGGAGCAGTGGCTCGTATTGGGTCAACCTCATCTACTCCGGACGGTTGCGCAGCACGTCATCGTCGATGAAGAAACTGCTGGGAGTGATTCGGCAGGACGAGAACAAGGCCTTCGAAGCGCGTGTCGTCGACACACTCAGGGCTGGAGGCTGTTCCCTCGCTGTCAGGGGTGTCTCCAAAATCGCGGGACGTAGACTCACGTCAGTCGAGGGTCACGATCTGGGCGACATCGATGCGCTTGGTATCAACGCGGCTAGACGCGTGATCATCGTTATCGAAGCCAAGGACTTCGAGATGTCACGTAATCCGACCGAAATGGCCAACGAAGCCGATGCTCTACTGCGCGGCGACAAAAGTGCTCTCTTCAAGCTTGGTCGCCGCACAGAGTGGGTACGCCAAAACCTTGCGGAAACGTTGACTCACTTCCTTGGGGATCGCGATAGCACCAGCTGGACTGTTACATCCGCCATCGTCACCAGCAGGGATCTTATGGCTCCCCGAGTGCTTGCCTCCAACGTGCCAGTGGTCCCTATCAGCGAATTCGAGCAGTGGGTCGCCGCGGAGCTCGTTCGGGGTAAGCGAGGCAATGGGCGACGCCGCTCTTGATCTGGACCCATATGTATGGGATTGAGGGGGGCGCCGTCCAAGCGAACCGCCATGTGGCCGAGGGTGCTGTCTGAGGTTCTTCCGGCGTGCGGTGGGTACTTTTATCGGATGGTCAGAGCGGGTTGTCGGTTTTCAGGTGCGTTCGGCCGTTGCCTGGCCGGTGTGGTGCTTCCCTTCGAACTCGGTGGGCTGAGGTAGCGGAGCCATTTCTGGCTGTGCCGGGAGTTGTAAATGCCCTCCATCTACCCGAACAGCGCGATGCTCGCCTCGGTCGTTGATGAGACTCGTTGGATTTGATTCAAACCGCAATTCCGTGAATGATCTTGGGATCCGCCGGTCCGCAGGCATCACGCTAGGGCCCATCTCAAGGATGGATGATCCCTGAAGCGAACCAGTCTTGAAGAGTGGACTCCGCCCCTTCCGGGAGATCGTTGACGAAAACCACGGCCAGGCCGCGCTGGGCTCGCGAGCAGCACACGTAGAACAGGTTGCGTGAGCGCTCGGTACGGTCGGGTTTGTCGGTGCCTGCGAGCATCTTGCCGATGTTGTACCTGTTCCAGGCGCTGTCGTCGACCACCACCACGACGTTCTCGAATTCGTCGCCCTTGACGCCGTGCTGGGTTGAGAACGGGGTGAGTTCGTCGATGAAATTTGTGACGCTGATCACTTCCCGGTAGGACACGTTGCGGAGGTTGTTCGAGAAATCCGCTCGTCGCTGGTCGCGCTCATCGAGACCCGTTGCGGTTCTGCGGCGTTCGAGGCTTTTGAGCTTTCCGGGCGTGGCGAGGAGGTGGCCGTCGCCCATCAGGTCGAGCACGTCGCCGATGGTGCCGCTCGTACGTACGGCGTCGAGTGCACGGATGGCCTGACTGATGGCGCGTTTGTCGGAGTGACGGGTAATCCGTGTCCATCCCTCGTCTAAGAGGCTGGTCAGCTCCGCGAAGTCGTTGTTGCGGAAGGCCGTGCTCACGGACTCGACGCGCGTCAGGTACTGGATGTAGGGCTCATTGCGTGCCATGAGGTCGTCGGGGCCGTACCGGCTCAACTTTCTGTACTGTTCGAGGAGGTTGGCGTACTCCAGTGTGCCCGCGATCCTGCGGTGAGTGAGCAGGAGATATTTGCTGTTCTCCCGAGTCCAGCCGTTCTGGGCAAGTGTTGCTTCGGCGGCGGTGAGTCGCTCAGGGCCGGCTGGGGTGCCGGTGTTGAGGAACAGGTGGACCTCGCCTGTCTGCTGGTCGCCGATGGCGTCCTGGATGAGGTCGGGACGCATCCGGTTGAGCACCTCGACGACGGGAGGTGAGCACCGGTAGTTCTCGTGCTTGGTGATCTCGGTTAGGAGGCCGGGGCGTTTCACCGCTCCGACACCGGACTCGTAGATCTTCTGCATGGAGTCGCCGAAGAGGCCGACCACGCAGTTCTCGTGGCCGGCGCCCGCCAGGTGGTCCAGCAGGAGCTGGATCGTTTTGGGTGAGGTGTCTTGGTACTCGTCGACGAAGATGATGGGGTACTTGCTGGCGATGATGCGTATGAGCTTGGGGTGTGCTGTTACGAGGCGGAGCGACAGCGCGATGACGTCGTCGTGGGAGATGCGCCCTTCGCTCAGCCTGCGCCCGCGGTCGGAGTACTCGATCACTGGGGGAGCGGTGACGTCATCGAGGTCTTCGGGCTTGGTCAGGTCCTTGTTGTAGTCGAGGATCTGCAGCCAGAGCTCACGCTGGTAGGGCTGGATGGCACTCCAGAGGAATTCGTGGATGGTGCCGACGTCGATGAGGGGGTCCGCGGCGATGCGTTCGTGGATCTTCTTCTTGGCGACGTTCGTGTATGTAATGCAGGCGATCCGCCGACCGTGTGCCTCCAGGTCTGTGCGGTGGTGGTTCAGGAGGTGCTGCAAGGTGCGGACCAGGGTGGTCGTCTTGCCGGCGCCGGCTCCTGCTTCGACGAGGAAGCTGCGCCGGGCCTCCATCTCCGTGGCGACGGCTTCGAGGGTGTCTAGGCGAGCCACTGCAGTCCTTCGGCGATGTAGCGGGGAACAGCCCAGTCCTCCACGAGCATGACGTCGAAGGCGAAGTCGGTCTTGTGGTCGCTGAGTTGCTGTGCGATGTCGTAGGCATTGGCTTCGATGTGGTCAGCGGTGGGGTCGGCCCCGACCTCCTTGGCGAAGGCCGCCTTCAGAGCGAGCTGGCGGAAGTCACGCGCGAGGGGTTCTGCGTTGGCGATGATGAAGGCATCCTCGAAGCTCCGCGCGCAGACTCCCGAATCTCTCTCCGGGATCTGGTAAGCGACGCGGACGTGTCCCTGCTCCTTCTCGGCCGGGTCGGTGGCGAGCAGCTCGGCGATGCTGGACTTTGCGGGCAGCCAGTTCTTGAGCGTCTGGTTCGAGGTGACCGTCTGTCCCTGGCCGGGTGGGCAGGCCTTGCGGTGTTTGGGGCATACGGAATCAATGTCGGTGATGACGAGGGTCTTGACGTTCAGGAAGGCGAGCAGTTCCCGGAAGCGGACGGCGTAGGCGTCGCCGACCTCGATTACCGATACGTACTGGTGCAGCAGCGCCTTGGCGCAGCGTCGGACCATCTCGGGCAGCAGCAGGCGTTCCGCGGTGCCCTCGATAAGGATCACCTTGTCGGCGAAGAACATGTCGCACCGGTGCAGGACCATGTACTGGCGCAGGAAGCGCAGGGTCTCGTCGCCCTGCGGGGTGGCCTTGACGTTTGCCTGGAAGGTCGAGAGGTCCTTGACCGTGAGCTGCGGCTCGGAACGGTCGAAGTAGCGCACGGTTTGGAAGCCGCTGCTGGCGACGATGTGGGAGGAGTGCGTGGTGATGAACACCTGCACCTTCCAGCCCGTCTTGCGGTCGATGAAGTCCTGGATGTTCTTGATGAACGTCTCCTGCATCTGTGGATGCAGATGGGCTTCCGGCTCCTCTATGAACAGCACCTGCAGCGCCGGCTTGGGCGTGGTGCGTTCGTAGGTCTGGTGAAAGCTGATGACCTGCAGGATCGTGAAGATCAACTTGCTGTAGCCCAGCCCGTTGTGGCCTTCGGGAAGGTGGAAGTTGTCGTCCCCGGACGGGTACTGGATGCGGGTACTTCCGCGCAGGATTCCTGAGGCCTCGATGAGGGAGACGATGCGGGGCTTCTGGACTGGGGTGATGGTGCCCACCCCGAAGGTGCGCAGGTCCTCGAAGATCGGGTCGAACAGCGTGGCGTAGTTGTCGTCGAGCTGCTGCGAGGCGGACGCCAGAGCGGTCTCGATCTGCTCGATGCTTTGGTGGCGGTCCTCTTGCCCGCTGTTGACTTTGTAGTAGGCCTCGAACGTCTTCGACAACGTGCGGGCCTTGTCGGTCGGCGTGTCGTCCACCTTGGTCTGCGCGTAGACGAACTTCACCGACAGGATGGATTCGGCGGCGCCGCGCTTGATCTCCTTGCGGACGTTCTCATCCAAGGGACTGACCGCTCGGTAAGCCGTGGCGACGTAGTCCGAGAAGTTCTTGCGCAGCCACTTGATGCGATCGAACGGCTTCCTCTGGCTGGCCGACCAGAAATCCTTGAGGAAGTCGTGCGGGCGGGCAACCTCCAAAGCCGCCTCGATCTTGACCTCGAAGCAGGCATCGTCCAGGTCGAGGATCACACCCGTGAGTGGCGCGAGGTCGTCGTCTTCCGTGTACTCGATGGTAAGGACCAACCGGATGGCCGGGACGAGGTCGTACGCCTTGGCCAGCAGGTCCTCGCTCGTCTCCGTGTCGCCCCGGTCAGCCTCCGTCTGCGCCTCGCCGAAAATCTGCCGCGCTTGCTCGATGTCGGCGATACGACAGGTGGAGAAGTCCTCCAGGACAAACCTCGTGTCCTCCTCACCGAAGAACTTCTCGAAGAGATTGACGAATGATGTCTTGCCGCTGTTGTTGCGTCCAACAATCAGGGTGGCCTTCGGATCAACCCGGACGTCCACTCTCTCCAAGGCGCGAAAGTTGATCACTTCGGCACGGGTCAGCTGCATCTCACTCCCGACATCGTCCCCAACCCAGCTCCCGGGGCGACTTATGCCTGTAACTACCGAGAGTCAGAGCAGTATCTGATACGGAAGGAACGGGGATCCCTACTTGGCTCAAAGTGGTCAGTGATGCGAAAAACTACGTCCAGTTCGGTCCTGACCGGTCACTCGGTCGTTGATCCCGCCCAGGTGCTTTCACGTGCGTGCAGGCGTTGGGTACGGGACGGCGCTGGCAGTCCGTTGCAGGCGTCCGGGCTCACCGACCACTGGGGGGAGGGCATTCCCGTGACAGCCGTACCGTAGCCTCCGACGGCCGGCTCCGCTTCGGGCACAGCGGATCGGGTCGTATGCCAAGGCTTTCCAGGACCAGACGGCGGGGCGTCTGCGATCCACTCGCCGACCGCCAGCAGGGAGGCCGCTCCGGTCAGAACCGCGTACGCGGTCAGTGCGGGTACGACGGCCCGAGCGTGCCGCACGCCGCGGATCTCGGGGATCGGGCACCTCGGCCAGTCGCTCCAGCAGGCCCGGGATCTCCTCAGCGTGGACCGGCAAGCTCACCCGCGCCTACGGCCGCAGACCAACGGCAAGTCGAACGCTTCAACCGCACCCTGCTCGACGAGTGGGCCTACCTGCGGCCCTACACCAGCAACACCGAATGCACAGAGGCCCTGGAAGACTTCCTACACACCTACAACCACCACTGCTGCCACACCGCACTCGGCGGCCAGCCACCGATCAGCCGCGTGATCAACGCTGCGGCTCAATACAGCCAGAACCTGCGACGGAAGGCTGTGGCCAGGGTGTCTTCCTCTCTGAGTGTGGGCCTGTGCCGTCTCGTGATGCGCCGTGCTGCAGCGGCTGATCCGTTCATAGCCCGGCAGGACCGAGAGAGAGGCACACCGGACTGTCTTCATGTCCGGAAATGTTTGTGCGCGAGTCCCCCACATTGCCTGGCGTGCAGCAGTCATGGATCCTGAAAGGCTTGCCACAGTGGTAGGCGTTTGGGGGATGTGATGGCCCGCCCGGCAGTACGAGATGGCAGCGATCCCAAAGCCGTCCGTGACACTCGCGTCTTGATCGACTGTCTGCAGGAGCTGGTGCGGGGCGCCGTCTCCAAGACCATCCGCGACTGTGCCAAGTACCCGGAAACGGTATGGCTCGCGGACGCTCCCGATGGGACCGTGCGCCCTGCTGCGGACGCTGATCCTCGCATCATGGTGGTCAAGCACCGTCCGCCCCAAGAGGCACCGCGGCTGCCGGCGATCCTGCATGGCAGGGTCTCCGCCGAGGCCGCCGCCACCGCCGGACCACAACCTCCCGGCCTGATCGACAGCACCCCGAATGATCGAATGGCCGACTTCCAGGCGGTTGTGGAGGAGAACCAGCCGGCATTGGAGAGCGGCAGCTCCGAAGAACGCAAGGCGTACGAGACGTGGGCCGGCAAGTGGATGCGATGGTCGCAGGAAGAGCTGGCGGCCGAGCCGCAGCGGCGACTGCACCGGCAGCTGTACCGGATGGCCAAGAAGATCGATCAGGACAGTGACACCTTCGAAGTAGTCCTGGCTGTAGGTCTCTTGCAACTCGGAGCCGGTCGTCCCTCGGCCCGGGTCCGCCGGCACATCGTGACCACACCGGTGACCCTCACCGTTGAACCGGCATCGATCAACGTGACCGTTTCTCTCGTGCCGGAGCACCCCGGCCGTCTGGAAGACACCGACTTCCTCAGCGAGTCCGACGGCTACACGTCGGAGCTGCTGGGGGTCGTGCGCTCCGCTGTCGAGGACGTCCCCTTCCACCCGCTGTCGGACCGGGCTGCACAGGCCGTGCGCTCGTGGGCGCAGCGGGCTTTCGGAGTCGACCGCGTGCTCCCGTTCGACCCCACCGGCCAGCACCCCGACCGCACCGCTGAACCCCAGACGCGGTCACTGCATCTCGCGCCCGCGCTCATCCTGCGCGAACACAGCCAGCGCTCCGTCCTCGGCTTCTACGAGAGCATCGCCCGGGCGCTGAAACGTCCCGAAGCACGGGCTCCTTTGGGGCTGGCGCAGCTGCTGTATGACCTTGAACCGGAGCACCGGACGGCCTGGGGGAGCAGGAATGGCTCCGTGCCGCCGGCACTGGGACCGGATCCGCTGTTCCCGATGGTCACCAACGCTGCCCAGCGCGATGTCCTGGACCGGCTGCAGCGCGACACCAGTGTCGTGGTCCAGGGCCCGCCGGGCACCGGAAAGACACACACCATCAGCAACCTGATCGCCGCACTCCTCGCGGACGGCAAGCGAGTCCTGGTCACCAGCGCCAAGAGCCAGGCTCTGAACGTGCTGCGCGACCAGCTGCCGTCCAAGCTGCGCAGCATGTGCGTGATCCAAGGCGATCAGTGGCAGGGCGGTAACTCCGATCTGAGCCAGTCGCTGGGAGCATTGGCCCACCTGAACGCGACAACGAACCTTGCTCGGCTCCAACAGCGCATCGACGACCAACAGACGCAGCGGCACCAGCTCATGGCAGAGCAGGCCAAAGTCCAAGACCGTCTGCGTCAGGTACGCGAGGTCGAGTGGTACGAGCACCCCGAGATCGCGCCGGGCTACCGAGGGCGGCTCGACGACATCGTGCAGGCAGTGGAACACGGCGCAGCTGAATATCAGTGGCTGCCGCCCCTGGATGTCCAGGCCCCACAGGTCCCGCCCCTGACCACGGACGAAGCTGAGCGACTGTGGCTGCTGGTTGCCCAACACGGCCCCGGAATGCTCGACGCCCGCATCCAGTACTGCCCGGACCCGGCAACGCTGCCGGACTCGACGGAGGTTTCCCGCCGCATCACGGAACTTCAAGAAGCCGAGGAAGCCGTCGGCCGCGAGCCGGTCACACCGCTGGCGCAGGAACTGGCGGACCACGGTGACGCGCGGCTCATGGTGCTGGAAGCGCTCCTGGACCGAGCTCAGCAGGCCCTGCAGAGGGTCGGGTTGTCCGCGGACCCCACCTCCTGGCAGGCGAATGTCTGGTCCACGCGTGCGCTGCAGGACGGCATCGCCCAGCGATGGCAGCAGCTGTGGGACAGCATCCGAAACGCCTCACAGCGTGCACAGCAGACCCACGACGAGATAGCCGCCGCCTCCTTCTTGGAAGTGGAGATCCCGCGCCTGTCTGAAAGCGAGGAGAAGGAGTTCCTGATCGCGGGCCGCAATCTGGAGCAACACGTCCTGCGCACCGGAAAACTGAACACGCGATGGCCCCGACCGGCCGTCGTCAAGCAAGCCCGATTCCTCCTCGAACAGTGCCGGGTAGAAGGCATGGCGCCGGCCAGCCGGGCGCACATCACCGCGGTCGTACGGCAACTGGAGATGCGTGCCCACGCCCGCACCCTGCGCGGCCGGTGGACCGGCGTCGGATCGGCCGTCGGACAGGACACCGCCGAACTGATGACGTCCGAGCTCCTGGACAGGGCCGTCATCCTGCAGGCCATCGACACCTGCGTGGAGGTCATCCGCCAGCTCCACGCAACCCTGCTGGCCGACGGCATTCAGACACCGGTCACCACCGCCGAGCAGTGGCGCGACATCCGCCAGGCCACGGCCCAGGCCCGTCAACTCCTGCACATCAGGACCGCAACACAACGCTTCGAAGAGCTTCTCAAGAGTCTTCCGCCGCCTCACCCGCATGGCGTGGAAGAGCTGCAGCGCGCGGTGGATGCCGTAGCGGCCCGTGATGCGCAGGCCTACGCGCAGGCGGTGGAGGCACTGGCTGCGGCATACCAGCGTGAGGCAGACCGGCGCGAGACCGGGAAACTCTTCGAGTGCCTTGCCGATGCCCACCCCGAACTCGCCAAGGACTTCGCCGGCGATCCCCTCGCCCCGCACTGGCGCTCCCGGTTCGCCGTGCTGCCCCAGGCCTGGGCATGGAGGCAGGCTCAGGACTTCCTCGACACCCACCTGCTCCCAGGACGCGAAGAGCAACTCGAAGGCGAACTGGCCCAGATCCAAGGCCGGCTGCACGACCTGGTGGAACAGCTGGTCTGCGACCGCGCAGCACTCCATTGCGTCAGCCGCATGACCACCAAGCACAAACAGGCCCTTGCTGCGTACGCCAGCGCCGTGGCCAATGCAGGCAAGGGAACCACCGAGTACGGCAAACGCCACCAGCGTCACGCGCGCTCAGCCATGCAGACAGCGCAAGGAGCGGTACCGGCGTGGATCATGCCGCTGAACCAGGTAGCGGAAACGATCAGTCCAGAGCCGGACTCCTTCGACGTCGTCATCGTCGATGAAGCAAGCCAAGTGGGCCTGGACGGCCTGCTGTTGCTTTGGCTCGCACCCCGCATCATCGTCGTCGGCGACGACCGGCAATGCGCCCCGTTCTACAGCGGCAGCAAGCATGACCGGATCACCCAGATCTTCGACGAGCGCATGGCCGGCCTCGAACCCTGGCAGCGCGAAGGCTTCGACCCCAAGTCCAACTTGTACGAACTGCTGCAGTCCCGCTTCACTGAAGTGATCCGTCTCACCGAGCACTTCCGGTGCATGCCGGAGATCATCAAATGGTCCTCCATGCAGTTCTATCCCGACAACCAGCTGGTCCTGCTGCGCCAGCACGGCTCCGACCGCCTCCCGCCGCTGAAGGTCGTCCATGTGCCCGAAGGGTACTGCGAAGGACGCCGGGACAAACTCATCAACCGGCCGGAGGCAGAGGCTGTCGTCAACGAACTGCACCGCCTCACCCAGAACCCTGCCTACGCCGACCGCAGTATCGGCGTGATCATCCTGCGCCACGGCGACCAGACCCGCCTGGTACAGGACCTCGTCGACCAGCGCATCGACGTGTCGGCCCGCGAACGCCACAGCATCCTCGTCGGCACACCCGAGCAGTTCCAGGGAGACCAGCGCGACGTCATTCTCCTGTCGATGGTCGTCGACGGAGCCAACGTCATCGCCGCGACCGGCCGGAACAATGAACGACGTTTCAACGTGGCCGCCAGCCGGGCCCGCGACCAGATGTGGCTCTTCCATTCCCTGACCGTCGACCAGCTCAGCAGCAAAGACCTGAGGCGCTCCCTGCTCACCTACATGGTGAGCCCGCCACCGCCCTACACACACCCACACCAGCCCGCCCACGTCAGCGCAGACCGACGCTGCGAGCCCTTCGACTCGCTCTTCGAGCAGCGTGTCTTCCTGCGCATCAAGGAACGCGGCTACGACGTGGTGCCCCAGTGGGAAGTCAACGGGAAACGCATCGACCTCGTGGTCACCGGAGGTCACGGACGCCTCGCAGTGGAGTGCGACGGAAGCCCTCACCACTCCACCCCGAAGCAGATCCACGACGACGCCGAGCGCGAGCGGGAGCTTCGCCGCGCCGGCTGGACGTTCTGGCGCATACGCAGCAGCGCCTTCGCCCTCTCACCAGACGAGGCCTTGGAACCTCTGTGGGAACGCCTGACCGAGCTGGGCATCCATCCCCGAACGGTCCGCGAGTCATCCATAGATGACGCGCCGACTGACATGCCCTGGACGCCGGTCGGCCTGGCCGAGGCCGAACCCGACGAAGACGCGGACCCCTACGACGGAGAGCCGGACGAAGACAGCGAGGAACACTGACATGGACAACTTCGACGACAGCACCCTTGAAGAACTGGCCGCCATGATCTGCGGTGACGAGCCGGGCATGAAACGCCGAGCGGGCTGGGAACTGGCTCCATTCCTCCGCCGGGCCGGCTGGGAAGACGTCCCCGACCACGACGGAAGCCCTCGCCACCGCTGGGTCCACACCATCCTGTGCGAACGGCAGGAAGACCAGACAGGAGACACCGAGCGCGTCATCCTGCGCCTGGCCAACCGACGGGAATACCAACAACAACCGGCCGACTACGACGCCGTCATCCAGCGCCTCCAGGAAGTCCTCGCCCTCGAAGGCCGCCGCATCGACTACCGCAAGGGGCAGCCGTTCCTCATCGAGTACGACCCCGACGAACCCCCTCGCCCGCAGCGCGTACAGCTGAAGGTGGCCATCACAGACATCGTCTCCGATCCCGACCTGGCTCGCGCCGTTCAACTTCGCCTCGACGAAGCCCGCATCTGCCAAGAACACGGCGCCTACACCTCCGCTGTCATCATGCTCGGGAGCCTCCTCGAAGGCGTCCTCGTCCACGCCGCCGACGTCAGAAACGCAACCGTGCCGCTGACCCGCCCCGCCCGCGACACCCGGCTGCAGGACCTCATTCAGCATGCCCACACCAACCAGTGGATCGACCAAGACGCAAAAATGGCTTCGGACCTGCTACGGACCTACCGCAACCTGGTCCACCCCCTCGCGGAAAAGCGAGCCAAACACAGCGCAGACTTCGACACGGCCGACCTCTGCTGGTCCACAGTAAACGCCGTGCTCAACGACCTGGCAGCAAGCCACCCTCATTAACCTCGAAGTTTCGTGACGAGTGAGAATGCCTTGGCCAGGTCGTGGCCGGAGCAGTACTGCTTTCTCTCTGTGACGCGTGCGAGCCCTGCCTGCAACGCTGTAACCGGAATTCTTGGTGGGCAGGTCACGCTCTGAACGCGTCGGACTATTGGTTGACTGTAAATGACCCGCCTGTACCCGAGTCGATGCCCCGGGCGAGCTGTTGGGCATATCCGGCGAGGAGTTTCCGTAGGTCGGCATAGTGTCGAAAGGTATTTGGCCGGACGAGGTTATACCAGGTGGTGTTGCGGCGAAGAGCCCATTCGCGTTGGACGTCTTGAGGCTGTTCGGCCTCGATGGGGCGTGGGGCGAAGAGGTGCTCGCCTTGTGTGACCTGTACCCAGATGTAGACGGAGGCGTCCTGGCGTTTGCGGTCGCCGACCGGTGGCCGGATGGGGCCGGGAAGCGGTGGCAACTCGCTGACCAGGGCGTCCCATTCATCCGGAGGAAGGGACCAGTCCCTGAGCGCCTCGCGTCGGCGCTGGTAGTCGATGAGTGGTCGCCGGGGTGCTCGGAGTTCGGCACCGAGTTCGCGGAGGACTCGTTCGAACTCGGCTGGACTGCGTCCTGCGCGCTCCCA
The DNA here is from genome assembly GCF_001905345.1 of Streptomyces uncialis. Classification (GTDB taxonomy): domain Bacteria; phylum Actinomycetota; class Actinomycetes; order Streptomycetales; family Streptomycetaceae; genus Streptomyces; species Streptomyces uncialis. Next base: position 242,986 of record NZ_LFBV01000006.1, on the reverse strand, counting down.
GCGTTTGAAGTCGGTGTTGGTTCTGAACCGCACCAGGCTTGGGGTGATGCCGAGGTAGGCCGCGGCCTCGTCGAGAGGTCCGCCTATGGCCCATTGGACGAGCCGGACTGCAGCGGTTCGGCGTAGCACCTTCGGGGCAATGCCGGTAATAGGTGCGAAGTATCTTTCATACCAGTCCAGTTCCAGGTATGCGGGGATGTGTTCTGGTCGGTAGTCGTCCCGCAGTGGTGCTCGGAATCCCTGTGGGCCGCCGATTTTGCGGTAGGTGCGGGTCAGGGGTTCGGCTGCGTCTCGGAATCGCGGTGAGCACGAGTTTTCATGTCGGGCGTAGATGCGTACCCAGGGCGTACGTGTCGGCCGTTCCCCGGGGGTGTGGACGATGTGGGAAAGGTGTTCGGACAGATCGTCTGCTTCGAGTAAGGCGTGTGCGGCGCGTCGGAGTCCGGCACAGGCGATCGGGTCACGGGGCGGTACATCGCGCAAGCGAGAGTGCTGCAAATCGTTGCTGGTACTCGAATTCCCTGAAGCGGAGTGGACGTACGCGGCCACATGCCCGGTGAAGGTGGTGTCGAGAAGATGTTGCCCTACTGGCCAAGTAGTAGCGATCAGTGCGGTGGCCAGCCGGAGATCAGTGAAGTACTCGGATGCGTCCGAGGCCGGAGTCAGCGGTTCTAGGCGGGCAAGCAGGGACTGCTGGAACCGAAGGATGTCCGATGTTGGGTGTGGCCGACGGTAAGGATCTGTAGCAACTCGCTGATCGAGTCTGCCGCCGCAGGCGCGGGACTTTCGTTTCCGGGTTGGGGTGCCGATCGTCCACCGGCATTGCGCTGGGTGCAGGGTGTGATCGTTGGCCCGCTCAATCAGGCGCCCTGATATGGCGCGCGGCTGCCCACAGCGCGGGCAGCTTGCTTCCAGATAGGTCTGGTGTTCTACGCAGCTGAAGACAAAGGGTAGGTGCCATAGCTTGCGCCAGGGACCGCCGTGGAATCGCTGGGCTGGGGTGCAGTCGCCCGCCAGACAGGTGGGGCAATACCGTGGGGAGCCGACGAAGAGCCATGGGTCCGGCCTCTGTCCCGGTCCCGGTCCGGACACGGAAGACCAGGCGATGGGGGGATACCGGTCTCGCCACTGTGTCAGTGTCAGTGCCGACACTTCCTCGGCTGTCTGGCGGGTCAGTCGGGCGAATCCTTGGGCCTCCGGCCCGGTGAGATTCAGCAGCAGACTGCCTGGGATGTGATGGGCTTGGACGCGATCGGTCCAGCCCGCCGCACGGATCAGTTGCAGAGGCGGGAGGCTGAGGCGATGCCCTAGCCGAAGCAGGTAGCTGACAAGGGACTCTCCTGAGGCAGGTTCGAGATTCCGGGGCAGTGGATGCATCGTGGCTTCTCCGTCAGGCGCCCGCGCGGGCAGCGGGGCCAGGGTCATCGAAAACGGTGTTCCGGGGTCGTTTCGCCTGCGTGGGCTTCTTGACGGCGGTCCGCGGGGCGGCCGGAATGACGGGCTCGTCCGGCGGCTGTTCGGGCTCGTCCCGCCGGAGCACGATCTCGTCCAGCAGGCTCTCGTCGATCATTTCCTTCCCGGAGTCCATTGCTTCCTGGGCGCCGTCTTCGAGCAGGCGTCCCAGCAGGCCGATGACACCGCCGGTGCGACGCATCAAGTACTCCGGCATACCGCCGCCGGTGAGCATGCCCTGCGTCGCGTTCATCAGCCGCAGGTGCTTCTCGATTCCCTTCAGGTGATTGACGAAGGCCGCGATCTGTTTCGGGGTCGTGTAGCGGAACCGGTCGATCTCGATGAGCTCGAAGCGGTGTTCCGTCTGGGTGACCTCCAAACCGTGGATGCGGGTCGACTCCAGCGGTGGCATCTCCCATTGCCGGGTCTTCTTGTTCCACTTGGCCTCACGCAGCAGCCCGATGCCGGAGATGTTGACGCCGGTCAGGATCAGAGTGACGTCCAGGCTCATAAGGGCCCGCATCAGGTCGAGGACGTCCTGGTCGTCGGCTCTGTGCATCCGCAGCCGGCTGATGTCGTCCAGAATCAGAGCTTTGACGCCATGGTCGTAAAGGGAGTCGGCGACCTGCCGTACCAGTTCCGGCAGCGTGGCCGACTTGCGCGTCGGGGCCCGGAAGAAGCCTAAGATCGACGTGCAAAGGCTTTTCGGCGTTGCTGTCACCGGGGTCGAGACATAGACGACCGGTGCGTGGAGATCGCGGGTGCCCGGCAGAGCCTGGGGGTTGAGGTAGCTGTGGAGTTCAAGCCACTGCTTTTCGAAGACGGCCCCGGCTGAGCAAACAGACGCGGTCTTGCCGTAGTTGCCCCAGCCGCTGATCATGACGCCGGCGCGGGTCGGGTCGTTCTTCTACCTCGTGTTGCCGCTCAACCGGCGCCGGATCAGCTTGCCGACCTTGTCATGCATGGGGGTGTCCTGCAGCGGGAGGTTCGCGTTCGTCAGCTCCCGGTAGAGGTCGTAGTCGTACCGGCGGCTCTCAGGGAGCATCGACCACTTTTGCGGGGAGATCGTCGGAGCGGGGACGAGTAGTTCGTAGTGGGTGCGGTAGTGCTGCCAGCCAACGTAGGTGTCGAGGGGCGGGCGGCTGCCCAGGATCAGCTCGGCGATCCTGGCTCGTGAAGGCAGACCGTCCAGCGGATCATCGTGAGAGAGGGCTCGGGTCACGTGTGGTCCTCCTGGACAGGTGTATCGGCTTCCGAGTCGTCGGGGGGCGGAAGCCGGAACATGGGACGCCGGTTCAGGGCCTCCTGCAGCGTTGCCGGGGCCACGGGCTTGACGTCGGCGAGGGCTTCTTCGCGTCGTCGACGGCGGTCGGCGTCGACCGCGTGGTCGATCGTGCGGGCGTGCTCGGCCCAGGCCGCGGGCATCTCAGCCGGAGCTAGCTCATCCGCGATGGCGGGTGCGGCGGGGCGGTCAGCGGCCGCAGCCTGTGCGCGGGTGATCTCGCGGGCTTGGGCGACGCGCTGCTTCTTTCCGGCCTTCCTCTTGGCCTGGCTGGGCCATTGGTCGACTGGGGTGACCGAGCCGAGGATCCCGAGCAGATGTTCCAGGAGCTCGCTCTCGGAATGGATCCTGATCTTGTTCGCCCTCACGCGTGTCAGCAGGGCGTCGGCAGTCTTGTCCGAGAAAGCAGGGATCTCACCTTCGGGCGGCAGCCCTCTCCAGCGCAGAATGTGCCAGGTCTCGTGGTCGGCAGGGTCCTGGAAGAACACCTGCCGGCGGTCCCTCCGGTCACTGCGGACAACCCACTTGCCCGCGTGTTTGCCGCCCCGGGCGGAGGGTTGCTGGAAGCGCGGCTCGTCGAAGACCGGGTGGTGATACCAGAGCCCGAGGATCTTCACCCCGCGACGAGGATGGATCTTCACGTGGTGTTTGCGCAGGACCTTGTAGTAGAAGCTCGGTTCGGGGAAGTCCAGGTCGAAGCCGCCCTGTTCCATGGCGGCAGCGAACAGGGTGTTGGGGCTGTGGTCTTCACCCGGTGCCCAACTCGGTGCGTATTCGCCTAGTTTACGGTTCTGCCAGATCTGGACGATCCAGGTCGCGATGATGTGCTCGGCTTGCGTGAGTGTGAGGCTCGCATCGCGTTCCGGGTCGGCCCCGCGCTCCGCGACGTCACCGCCGGTGAATCCCAGCAGGTGCTCGAAGAGCATGGTCTGGATGGTGAGGAACTGGCGCTCGACCGCGAACTTGTCGGTCTGCCGCAGGACGCGAGCAGGCAGGATCCGGCAGCCGATCTCCGTTTCGGCTTCCACCAGGTCGTGATTCTTGTAGGGGCCGCCGTGGTCGGTGGTGACTGTCTCCGGGGCAAAGAACGGCAGAGCGGCGACCCGGTGCCCGGTGAACTCGGCGATCACCTCGGCCGGCACCCCTGCGTAGGGCCATTCCATGTCCTCGCCCCAGCCGTCCCGCATCGGAAGCGGCAGCATCACGTCCCGCAGCAGCATCGCGATGTCGACCGAGGTGTCGGACTGGAGCGTGAGCCGGAAGGCCGGCAGTCCGTGCGTGTAGAGATCGAGTGCGAGGGTCAGCGTCGCGGTGATCGCGTCGCCGAACACGGTCTCGCGCAGCTTCACCGGCATCGGGGTCGAGTCCAGCACCAGAACCTGGCCCGGCCTGTGGACCACCACCCGGCCGGAGACCCCGGCCTCCGCGGCCGCCTCCGCCGTCCGCCCGTAACGCGGCCGGGCTCCGCTGGGCCCGAACCACTCCTTCCAGACGGCCGCGAGCGTCCAGCGTGAAGGAATCTTCTCAGTGGGAAACGTCGGGAACCGCTCACGCATGTACTGGTGCATCAACCGGTGCTTGGCACCCTGGCTCAGGCGGGCGCGTGGGCCGCACTCGGCCTTTACTGCGAAGATCGCCTCCCGGACCTCCTTCGTGATGGTGCGGTGCCCGCTGCGTCGCCGCGTCCAGCGCCCGTCTGCGCAGGCCAGCAGGAGACTGTCGCCCGCCAGTCCCGACAGACGTACCAGCGTCCGGTAGCTGAGGTGCTGCAGACCGCACCGGACCGCCTCCGGACGGGGCATCGCCTCTATCTCCGCAGCCTTCGCGTACCGACGCTGAGTCAACGTCGTGCGGTCCGGGTCGTAGGCCGGCCGGGGCTCACCCGGCAGGGCCCGAGCCGGGTGGCCCTCCCGGAACCCCGTCTCGGCCTCCAGCACGTGCGCCGCCCGCAGCCGGGCCCGCTCTAACTGGTCCTTGGTCAAGTCGGCCATTGTCCTCGGCTGCCGGGCGACCGGCGGCGGGCGCCCTGACTCGACTACCGGAAGAAGCCGCAGGTCAGCATGGTTGATGAGCCAACGGAACGAGCGGGTCTCCGCGCGGCCGTCGTCATCCACGAGGACGAGCCGGCCGAGTTGACCGTGGACGTCGTCAACCGTCCACTCGACGCCATTGAGCGCGACCCGCCTACCCGGCGCGATCTGCAAGAAGCGCCTCGCTGCCATCACACCGCCCAGATCAGTGAGCTGTGGCGCAAGGGACTGCCCAGGTCAACGCCGAGCTCGCGGTGCCAGAGCAGCCGGACGATGTTCGCCCGGCCAACGGAAGGCACGCTGGTCGCCTCCGCCAGGTCGGAGAACGTCATCGCCTGCCCCTTCTGCCCGCTGATAGCGGTGAGCAGCTGCTCGCGCATGCCGAGAAGGTCCCTAGCCGGCCGCCGGCGCGAGGACAGGTGGTCAAGGACGCTCCAGACATGCGGTCGCCAGCCCGCGACCACCGAGTACCGCCAGCCGCAGGCAGCCGCCACTTCCCTGGCCGCCGCGAACTTCAGCGCGTCCTCTTCCTTGATCAGCTCCATCGGGCGGACGTCCAGCAACCACATCCCACCGCCGATCACGGCCAGGAAGTCCGGGATGTGCCAGGCACGCCCGCCCGCATGCTCGAAATCAAGCCGGAACGGCTGCGACAGCACTTCCGATGCCTTCAAGAAGTCCAGCGCGACCAGCAGGCTCACTTCCTTCAGCGACTCGAAGCCATGCTTCCCGCCCGCTGACGCCATCGCCTCCAGGCCGGGGCGGTGCCGCTGCTTCGCCCGCCACGTGAACCCCCGCATCGGCCGGGACGACATCACCGGTACGTGAGCCATGTCCCGGACCGGCCAGCAGACCTCGTCGGCGCCCACCTGCCACGTCGAACTCCACCGACGCGGCCAGTCGTCCCCGAGCCGCAGCCGATCCCGCAGTCCGGCGTCCCCGTCGTACGCCGTGACAAGGTGGTCCAGCTGACTTGAATCCGACGGGATCTTCGCTCTCGCTGCCTCGCCCACTCATCCAGAGAAGCACCACTCGACCGGCGACGGGGGCGTTTCGCTGGTACTGCCCGCAACACAGCGTGAGGGGATCAAGATTTGCCAACCAGCGTTCTCCATGTGCCAACTAAAAATCTCCGTCGCAACCGGCACGCCGGGTGGCGTCGCCCCACCGTTGCATAAAACTGCGGCACTGCGTATAGTCATGCCCTCCAGGAGGAGGAGTGGTATGTCGGTTCGCGTGGCGGTTGCCGGGGCCAGTGGGTACGCCGGGGGAGAGGTGCTGCGGCTGCTGGCCGGGCATCCGGAGGTCGAGATCGGGGCACTGACCGGGAACTCCAACGCCGGACAGCGGATCGGCGCGCTCCAGCCGCATCTCGTGCCGCTCGCGGACCGGGTGCTGGAGGTCACCACCGCCGAGGTGCTCGGCGGACACGACGTGGTGTTCCTCGCGCTGCCGCACGGCGAGTCCGCCGCGGTCGCCGAGCAACTCGGCCCCGATGTGCTGGTCATCGACATGGGCGCCGACTTCCGGCTGACGGACCCGGCCGACTGGGAGCGGTTCTACGGCTCCCCGCACGCCGGGACCTGGCCGTACGGGCTTCCCGAGCTGCCTGGCGCCCGTGTGGCGCTGGAGGGGTCCAAGCGCATCGCGGTGCCCGGTTGCTACCCCACCGCCGTCACCCTCGCCCTGTTCCCGGCCTACGCCGCCGGACTGATCGAGCCCGAGGCCGTGATCGTCGCCGCGTCCGGCACCTCCGGCGCGGGCAAGACGCCCAAGCCGCATCTGCTCGGCAGCGAGGTCATGGGCTCGGCCTCCCCGTACGGGGTCGGCGGCGGGCACCGGCACACCCCCGAGATGAGCCAGAACCTCGGCGCGGTCGCGGGCGAGCCGGTGAGCGTGTCGTTCACCCCCACCCTCGTACCGATGTCCCGGGGCATCCTCGCCACCTGCTCCGCCCGCGCCAAGGACGGCGTCGACGCCGCCGCCGTGCGCGCCGCGTACGAGAAGGCCTTCGCCGACGAGCCGTTCGTACGGCTGCTGCCCGAGGGCCAGTGGCCCGCCACCGCGTCCGTGCACGGGTCCAACGCCGCGCACCTCCAGGTCGCGTACGACGAGTCCGCGCGGCGGGTCATCGTCATCAGCGTCATCGACAACCTCACCAAGGGCACCGCGGGCGGCGCGATCCAGAGCATGAACATCGCCCTCGGCCTGCCCGAGACCACCGGTCTCTCCACCGTCGGGATCGCCCCCTGAGCCGGACGGCGGCCCCCGCCCGAAGGAACCCGTACCCTCCCCGCCCGCTCCGGGCGACGGGACACCCGCCGCCCCGCGCGGCCGACAAGGAGCAGCAGTGAGCGTCACCGCAGCACAGGGATTCACGGCGGCCGGGATCGCCGCCGGGATCAAGTCGAACGGCAACCCGGACCTCGCCCTCGTGGTCAACAACGGGCCCCGACTCGCCGCCGCGGGCGTGTTCACCTCCAACCGCGTCAAGGCCGCCCCCGTCCTGTGGTCCGAGCAGGTGCTCAAGGGCGGCCAGGTCTCCGCCGTCGTCCTCAACTCCGGCGGGGCCAACGCCTGCACCGGCCCCCAGGGGTTCCAGGACACCCACGCCACCGCCGAGAAGGCCGCCACCGTCCTCGGGCTCAACGCCGGGGAGGTCGCCGTCGCGTCCACCGGACTGATCGGGCTCCTCCTCCCGATGGACAAGCTGCTGCCCGGGGTGGAGACGGCCGCCGCCCAGCTCGACGAGGACGGCGGTGAGAAGGCCGCCATCGCCATCAAGACCACCGACACCGTCCACAAGACCGCCGTCGCCCGGGGCGACGGCTGGACCGTCGGCGGGATGGCCAAGGGCGCCGGGATGCTCGCGCCCGGCCTCGCCACCATGCTCGTCGTCCTCACCACCGACGCCGACGTCGACAGCGCCGCACTCGACGGGGCACTGCGCGACGCCACCCGCGTCACCTTCGACCGGGTCGACTCCGACGGCTGCATGTCCACCAACGACACCGTGCTGCTGCTCGCCTCCGGCGCGTCCGGGGTCACGCCCGCCACCGCCGCGTTCGCCGAGGCCGTCCGCGCGGTCTGCGACGACCTCGGCCGCCAGCTCATCGGGGACGCCGAGGGCGCGAGCAAGGACATCCGGATCGACGTCGTGGGCGCCGCGACCGAGGCCGACGCCGTCGAGGTGGGCCGCTCCATCGCCCGCAACAACCTCCTCAAGTGCGCCATCCACGGCGAGGACCCCAACTGGGGCCGCGTCCTGTCCGCCATCGGCACCACCTCCGCCGCGTTCGAGCCCGACCAGCTCAACGTCGCCATCAACGGCGTCTGGGTCTGCAAGAACGGCGGCGTCGGCGAGGACCGCGACCTGGTCGACATGCGCTACCGCGAGGTCGTCGTCACCGCCGACCTCGCCGCCGGGGGCGAGAGCGCCACCATCTGGACCAACGACCTCACCGCCGACTACGTCCACGAGAACAGCGCGTACTCCTCCTGACCGGACCGACCCCGGACGGCACCCGCCCGACCCGGCCCGCGACCGGCCCGCCGGACGTCCGGGCGCGACCGGCCCGCGCACGACCCCAGCCGAGCCCGCCACGCGCCCGCAGGGGCCGCGCCGGGCCGAGGACACCCGAGGAGCCATGAGCACCCGCAAGCACACCGCCCTCCCCAAGGCGCAGATCCTCATCGAGGCACTGCCCTGGCTGACCCGCCACCACGGCAAGGTCGTCGTCATCAAGTTCGGCGGCAACGCCATGGTCGACGAGGACCTGAAAGCCGCCTTCGCCCAGGACGTCGTCTTCCTGCGGCACGCGGGCCTGCGCCCCGTCGTCGTGCACGGCGGCGGCCCCCAGATCAGCGCCCAGCTCGACCGGCACGGACTCGTCAGCGAGTTCAAGGCGGGCCTGCGGGTCACCACCCCCGAGGCCATGGACGTCGTCCGGATGGTCCTCGCCGGACAGGTGCAGCGCGAACTCGTCGGACTGCTCAACCAGCACGGGCCGCTCGCCGTCGGCCTGACCGGCGAGGACGCCCACACCATCACCGCCCGCAAGCACCGCCCCGAGATCGACGGGGAACTCGTCGACATCGGCCGGGTCGGTGAGATCACCGAGATCGACAGCGGGGCCATCGAGGCACTGCTCGCCGACGGACGCATCCCCGTCGTCTCCTCCATCGCGCGCTCCGCCGACGACGGCCATGTCTACAACGTCAACGCCGACACCGCCGCCGCCGCGCTCGCCGCGGCCCTCGGCGCCGAGACGCTGATGGTCCTCACCGATGTCGAGGGCCTCTACGAGGACTGGCCCAAAAGCGACGAGGTCATCAGCCGCCTCACCGCCCGCGAACTGGAGAAGCTGCTCCCGGACCTGGCCAGCGGCATGGTCCCCAAGATGCAGGGCTGTCTGTACGCCGTCCGCAACGGCGTGCACACCGCCCGCGTCATCGACGGCCGGGTGCCGCACTCGATCCTGCTGGAGATCTTCACCGACGAGGGCATCGGCACCATGGTCGTGCCCGACGGCACCGCGCCGTCACCCCGCAACAGCGCCGAAGGAGGAGCACGGTGACCACCGCCAACGAGGAACTGACCCGGCGCTGGCAGGGCGCCCTCATGGACAACTACGGCACCCCCCGGCTGCCTCTCGCACGCGGCGCGGGCGCCCGGGTGTGGGACGCCGACGGCAACGAGTACCTCGACCTGGTCGGCGGCATCGCGGTCAACGCGCTCGGCCACGCCCACCCCGCCGTCGTCGGCGCCGTCAGCACCCAGATCGCCTCCCTCGGCCATGTCTCCAACCTCTTCGTCGCCGAACCGCCCGTCGCCCTCGCCGAACGCCTCCTCCAGCTCTTCGGCCGCGAGGGCCGGGTGTTCTTCTGCAACTCCGGCGCCGAGGCCAACGAAGGCGCCTTCAAGATCGGACGGCTCACCGGGCGCGGCCATATGGTCGCCACCACCGGCGGCTTCCACGGCCGCACCATGGGCGCCCTCGCCCTCACCGGCCAGGACGGCAAACGGGAACCGTTCCTCCCGCTGCCCGGCGACGTCACCCATGTCCCGTACGGGGACGTGGACGCGCTGCGCGCCGCCGTCACCGAGGACACCGCGCTGGTGATCATCGAACCGGTGCAGGGCGAGAACGGCGTCGTCGTACCGCCGCCCGGCTATCTCGCCGCGGCCCGCGCGATCACCGAGGCCACCGGCACCCTCCTCGTCCTCGACGAGGTGCAGACCGGCGTCGGCCGCACCGGCCACTGGTTCGAGCACCAGGCCCACGAAGGGGTGCGCCCCGATGTCGTCACCCTCGCCAAGGGGCTCGGCGGCGGGCTCCCGCTCGGCGCCACCGTCGCGTTCGGCCCCGCCGCCGACCTGCTGAAGCCCGGCCACCACGGCACCACCTTCGGCGGCAACCCCGTCGCCTGCGCCGCCGGACTCGCCGTCCTTGACACCATCGGGGCCGAGGGACTGCTGGACAACGTGAAGCGGCAGAGCGGGACACTCCGGGACGGAATCGAGTCGCTCCGACACCCGCTGGTCCGCCGGGTCCGGGGCGCGGGGCTCCTGCTGGGTATCGTGCTCACGGAACCGCTCGCCGCCCAGGTGCAGCGCGCGGCCCAGGACGCCGGTCTCCTCGTCAACGCGCCCGCCCCCGATGTCGTCCGGCTGATGCCGCCGCTGAACTTCCGCGACGACGAGGCGGAGACGTTCCTGCGGGCGCTGCCGGGTGTTCTCGACGCAGCCCACGGGGACGGACGAGCCGGAGAATGAAGCGACGATGACGCACGCGCAGGACAACGAGCAGGCCGGGCCCGCGGTGCCGCAGACCCGGACCGCGCGGCACCGCCGGATCGTGGACATCCTCAACCGGCAGCCGGTCCGCTCCCAGAGCCAGCTCGCGAAGCTGCTCGCCGACGACGGGCTGAGCGTCACCCAGGCGACGCTCTCCCGGGACCTCGACGAGCTGAACGCGGTGAAGATCCGGGACACCGACGGGGACCTCATCTACGCGGTCCCCAGCGAGGGCGGGTTCCGGACTCCCCGGGCACCGCTCGGGGAGTCCGCGAAGGAGGAGCGGATGCGGAGGCTGTCCGGGGAGCTGCTGATCTCCGCGGAGGCGTCCGCGAACCTCGTCGTCCTGCGGACGCCGCCCGGCGCCGCGCAGTTCCTCGCCTCCGCGATCGACCAGGCCGAGTTGCACGACATCCTCGGGACGATCGCGGGGGACGACACGTTGATGCTTATCAGCAGGGATCCGCTGGGGGGGCAGGCGCTGGCCGAGCACCTCTTGCGGCTGGCGCAGAACACGGGGTAGCTGCGAGCTGCGTGACAGCCCCTCGGCCCCGTCCCACCCTGGCGGGTCGCCTTCGCTTGCGCCTCTGAGGTCTCTCCGGCTGGGCGTACTTGTCCCCGCACAGGTCGTTCGTGGGGTGCGCAGTTCCCCGCGCCCCTGGATGCTGCCCCCTTGCGGTCGCTCTTCGGGTGAGGGTCCGCCCTCGTCTTTCGCGCAGTTCCCCGCGCCCCTTAGGCGCTGCCCCCTTGCCGTCGCTCTTCGGGTGCGGAGCGGTCCTCGTTTTCGCGCAGTTCCCCGCGCCCCTGAAGGGGCGCCCACCTGGGGCTGTCGGCAGGCTGCGGGCTGTCGGCGAGCGGGGGCCGGGGTTCATACCCTCCTCCTCGCGCGGTCGCGCTGCTGCGGGAGGGGGTGGGCGGGAATCTCTGCCCGCAGACTCCGATGCTCTTCAGTCGAGTCACGGAACGTCTTACCGAGCGTGTCGGATCGAGGACGGAGAATCCCGACCGGCACCGACCCGAAGAACAAGCAGGACGCGCCCCAAAGGGGCGCGGGGAACTGCGCGAAACCACCGAGCGACGGCACAGGAACGGAGTACGCCCAGCCGGACGAACCTCGGAAGCGCAAGCGAAGGCGACCCGCGGGGAACTGCGCACCCCACGAGCGACCGCACAGGAACGGAGTACGCCCAGCCGGACGAACCTCGGAAGCGCAAGCGAAGGCGACCCGCGGGGAACTGCGCGAAACCCACGAGCGACGGCACAGGAACGGAGTACGCCCAGCCGGACGAACTCGCGGCCACCGTCCTGACGGCCTGCGCAGAAGGCTGTGAACCCGGCTAGTAGCGGTACAACGCCGTGGCCCCGGTCCTGGTGCCGATCGCGATATGGGGGCGGCGGGCCGGGTCCGCCCAGCGCAGCAGATCCGCCATCGCCTGCCGGGGCACCGACACACAGCCCGCCGTCGGACCCGTGCCGTCCACGTGCAGGAAGATCCCCGCGCCCCGGCCCCGTACCGGCCGGTCGTAGTTGAAGGCGACGACGAGCGCGTGGGCGTACTGCGTGCGGTAGTCGGCGAGGCGTTCGGCCTCCGTCGGCCGGCAGTCGGCGGGACGGGGGTCGGTCCAGCGGTTGTACGCGGCCGAGTCGTTGTCCTGGCACCACCAGGAACTGTCGCGCACCGGGCGGTGCGGCATCCGGGTCCCCCCGGGCGGCGGCGCGGTCCCGAAGGCGTAAGGGAGGCCGTACAGCCCGGTCGGGGTGGTGCTGGTGCCCTGCTCGCGGACGCCGCCCTCCACCAGGCCGTTCGCGCCGAACCGGGCGGGCGCGGTCCCGGCGGCCCTCCAGCGCCCGCCCCGCCGGTCCCACCAGGTGACGGTGCCCGTGGTGGAGCGGATACCGGGGGCGGTCGCGGTGATGAGCTGGCTGCCGCCGCCGGTGTCCGCCATCAGCGCGGGCAGCGGGAACGGGCGCGGCGCGGCCCCGGCCGGGGCCGCGGGAAGGGCGAGGGCGAGGGCGAGGAGGACGGCGGACACAAGGGCGACGGCACCGGTGCGCATGGCTCAGAACGTACGGGGCGGCGGCTTCGGCGGCAGGTCGGGTGGTCCGTTCAGGCAGGTCGCGGGGGACTGGGCCGGGGAGGTGGCGGACCCAGGCCGGGCGGGTCGCGGGGGCCCGGATCGGGGTCCGCCGGGGCTACCCGAGGGCGAGATTGACGAAACATGCGGAAGACTGCATACTCATGCATATCAGCGAATGCACTGTGAGGAGAAAACCCGTGACCGAGCGCGTCGTACTCGCCTACTCAGGCGGCCTGGACACCTCCGTCGCCATCGGCTGGATCGCCGAGGAGACGGGCGCCGAGGTCATCGCCGTCGCCGTGGATGTCGGCCAGGGCGGCGAGGACCTGGACGTCATCCGCAAGCGCGCGCTCGCCTGCGGTGCGGTCGAGGCCGAGGTCGCGGACGCCAAGGACGAGTTCGCCGACGAGTACTGCCTCCCGGCGATCAAGGCCAACGCCCTCTACATGGACCGCTACCCGCTGGTCTCCGCGCTGTCCCGGCCCGCCATCGTCAAGCACCTGGTCGCCGCCGCGAAGAAGCACGGCGCCACCACCGTCGCCCACGGCTGCACCGGCAAGGGCAACGACCAGGTCCGCTTCGAGGCCGGTATCCAGGCCCTCGGCCCCGACCTCAAGTGCATCGCCCCGGTCCGCGACTACGCCATGACCCGCGACAAGGCCATCGCCTTCTGCGAGGAGAACGACCTCCCGATCGCGACCACCAAGAAGTCCCCGTACTCCATCGACCAGAACGTCTTCGGGCGCGCGGTCGAGACGGGCTTCCTGGAGGACATCTGGAACGCGCCGATCGAGGACATCTACGAGTACACGCAGAACCCGGCGCTCACCCGTGAGGCCGACGAGCTCGTCATCACCTTCAAGGAGGGCGTGCCCGTCGCGATCGACGGCAAGCCCGTCAGCGTCCTCCAGGCGATCCAGCAGCTCAACGAGCGCGCGGGTGCCCAGGGCGTCGGCCGGATCGACATGGTCGAGGACCGCCTCGTCGGCATCAAGTCCCGTGAGGTGTACGAGGCGCCGGGCGCGATCGCGCTGATCACCGCGCACCAGGAGCTGGAGAGCGTCACCGTCGAGCGTGAACTCGCCCGCTACAAGCGCCAGGTCGAGCAGCGCTGGGGCGAGATGGTCTACGACGGCCTGTGGTTCTCCCCGCTCAAGCGCGCGCTCGACGGCTTCATCAACGAGGCCAACCAGCATGTCTCCGGCGACATCCGGATGACCCTCCAGGGCGGCAGGGCCGTCGTCACGGGCCGTCGTTCCGAGGAGTCGCTGTACGACTTCAACCTCGCCACCTACGACTCCGGCGACACCTTCGACCAGTCGAAGGCGCAGGGCTTCATCGACATCTTCGCGCTGTCCGCGAAGATCGCCGCCAAGCGGGACCTCGGCTGACCGCCCCCCGCCGGCGCCTCGTCCGCGACTGAGCAGCCTCCCGCCCGCAGCCGGGTCCCGGCCGCGGGTGCCCACCGCCTCCTCGCCGCACCCGGCCGGGAGGCGGTCGCGCATCACCACCGGCCCGGCGGCGCACCGGTCGCGAAGGCTCTCCGGGACGGTCCGCAGGTGTGGGTGCCACCCCCTACGATCGCCGTGGATCCGGTAGATCCAGCAGATCCGGTAGGTCGAGCAAGTCAGCAGGACAGCAAGTCAGCAAGTTCAGCGAGTCCAGCAAGCCGAGGAGCAAGTGCAGTGAGCAGCAACAGCGGTGATGTCCGGCTCTGGGGCGCCCGGTTCGCCGACGGCCCCGCCGAGGCCCTGGCGAAACTCTCCGCGTCCGTCCACTTCGACTGGCGGCTCGCCCCTTACGACATCGCCGGGTCCCGGGCCCACGCCCGCGCCCTGCACAAGGCGGAACTCCTCACCGCCGACGAGCTGGAGCGGATGCTCGCCGGACTGGACCAGCTGGAGGCGGATGTCGCGGACGGCTCGTTCACCGGGACCGTCGCCGACGAGGACGTGCACACGGCGCTGGAGCGGGGGCTGCTGGAGCGGCTGGGCCCCGACCTCGGGGGCAAGCTCCGCGCGGGCCGTTCGCGCAACGACCAGATCGCCACCCTCTTCCGGATGTATCTGCGCGACCACGCGCGGATCGTCGGCGCGCTGATCGCGGACCTTCAGGACGCCCTGGTCGGTCTGGCCGAGGCGCACCCGGACGTGGCGATGCCGGGCCGTACGCATCTCCAGCACGCCCAGCCGGTGCTGTTCGCGCACCATGTGCTGGCGCATGTGCAGGCCCTGTCCCGGGACGCGCAGCGGCTGCGGCAGTGGGACGAGCGCACGGCGGTCTCCCCGTACGGTTCCGGGGCGCTCGCGGGGTCCTCGCTCGGGCTCGACCCGGAGGCGGTCGCCCGTGAGCTGGGCTTCGAGCACGGGTCCGTCGCCAACTCGATCGATGGGACCGCGTCCCGGGACTTCGTCGCGGAGTTCGCGTTCATCACCGCGATGATCGGCATCGATCTCTCCCGGATCGCCGAGGAGATCATCATCTGGAACACGAAGGAGTTCTCCTTCGTCACCCTGCACGACGCGTTCTCCACCGGTTCCTCGATCATGCCGCAGAAGAAGAACCCGGACATCGCGGAGCTGGCCCGGGGCAAGAGCGGGCGGCTGATCGGCAATCTGACGGGCCTGCTGGCGACCCTGAAGGCGCTGCCGCTCGCGTACAACCGGGATCTCCAGGAGGACAAGGAGCCGGTCTTCGACTCCTGCGACCAACTGGAGGTCCTGCTGCCCGCGTTCACCGGGATGATGGCGACACTCACCGTCAACCGGGAGCGGATGGCCGAGCTGGCCCCCGCCGGGTTCTCGCTGGCGACGGACATCGCCGAGTGGCTGGTCAAGCGGGGTGTGCCGTTCCGGGTGGCGCACGAGGTCGCGGGGGAGTGCGTCAAGGAGTGCGAGGCGCACGGCATCGAGCTGGACGAGCTCACCGACGAGCAGTTCGCGAAGATCTCCCCGCATCTGACGCCCGACGTCCGGGTGGTCCTCGATGTGTCCGGCGCGCTCGCCGCGCGCAACGGCCGGGGCGGGACCGCGCCGTCCGCTGTCGCCCTCCAGCTCATGGAGACCAAGTTCGACCTCACGGTCCAGCGCGCCTGGGCCGGTGACGCCTCGGGCACCGAGGCCGGGTAGCGGGGCCGGGCGCCGAGTCCGGGTACCCGGGCCGGGCGCCGAGTCCGAGATCACCGCGCGGCGGCCCTGCCGCGCGGTGACAAGGGTCCGTCGATCGTTCGACGGGCCCTTCGCCGTTCCCGCAGCCTTTCCCGGCCCCAGAGAACCTGTGCGTATCTCCCGGTCTGTCCGGTACCTCTGACAATGATGATGTTCGTGGTGACGCCGCTGGTGGGTCTGACCTGGGCATTCACCCCTCGCCTGGGACCTCGACGTTCAGGATGAGACAGTACTGTCTCACATGGGCTACCCTCGTCTCATGTCAGTCGACCGAGAAGACGTGCTGCGCAGCGCCGCCGCGTTGCTCACCCGCCGGGCCACCGCCACCATGGACGAGGTGGCCAAGGCCGCGGGTATCAGCCGGGCCACCCTGCACCGCCATTTCGCGGGCCGGGACGCGCTGATCCGCGCGCTGGAGGACCTGGGCCTGCGGGAGTTCGAGGCGGCGCTGGACGAGGCGCGGCTGGGTGAGGGCGACGCCCTCGGTGCCCTCCGCCGGCTCGTCGCCGCGGCCGAGCCCTCGGCCGGACTGATCGCCTTCCTCGTCACGGAGAACGAGCTCTTCGAGGACGGGCAGAACGAGGGCTGGAACCGGCTCGACGCGCGGATCTGCGCGTTGTTCCGCCGGGGCCAGGAGAGCGGTGAGTTCCGTATCGACCTGAGCACCGTCTGGCTCACCGAGGCGTTCTACGGGCTGCTCGGCTCGGCCGCCTGGGCGGTGTCGAGCGGCCGGCTGGCCCCCAAGGACTTCCACTTCATGCTGGTCGAGCTCCTGCTCGGCGGCGTACGACGGAGCGTGACATCATGATCGGCAGCAAGAACGCGGCACCAGGGGCCCTGGAGCGCGGCCCCGGACGGTGGCTCGCTCTCGCCGTCCTCGTCCTGGCCGTACTGCTCGTCGCGGTCGACGCGACGGTGCTCGGCCTCGCCACCCCGTACATCAGTGAGGACCTCGCGCCCACCGGTACCCAGCTGCTGTGGATCGGTGACGTCTACTCGTTCGTGATCGCCGGTCTGCTGGTCTCGATGGGCAGCCTCGGTGACCGGATCGGCCGTAAGAAGCTGCTGCTCATCGGCGCGGTCGCGTTCGGCGCGGTATCGGTGCTCAACGCGTACGCCAGTACGCCCGAGATGCTGATCCTCGCCCGCGCGCTGCTCGGTGTGGCCGGTGCGACGCTGATGCCGTCCACGCTGGCCCTGATCCGCAACATCTTCCACGACCCGCGTGAGCGCAGTATCGCCATCGGTGTCTGGGGCGCCGCGGCCTCCGCCGGTATGGCCGTCGGGCCCGTGGTCGGCGGGTTCCTGCTCGAACACTTCTGGTGGGGCTCGGTCTTCCTGATCAACCTGCCCGTGATGGCCGTGCTCGTCGTGGTCGGCATCAAGCTGCTGCCGGAGTCGCGCAACCCCGCTCCGGGGCCGTGGGACCTCATCAGTGTCGTGCTGTCGCTGATCGGCATGATCGCCGTCGTCTACGCGATCAAGGAGGCCGCCGCGCACGGCGTGGGTCCCGTGCCGCTGGGCGCCGCCGTGCTCGGTGCCGCCGCCCTGGTCTGGTTCGTGCGCCGTCAGCTGTCGCTGCCCGCTCCGCTGCTGGACATGCGGCTGTTCAAGAACCGGGGTTTCTCCGGCGCGGTCCTCGCGGACCTGCTGACCATCCTCGGTATGGCCGGACTGATCTTCTTCCTGTCCCAGTTCCTCCAGCTGGTCCAGGGACGGCCCCCGCTGGAGGCCGGTCTCGCCGAACTCCCCGCCGCGGTCGGCGCGGTCGCCGCGGGACTGGCCGCCGGTACGGTGGCCCGCCGGTTCTCCGTACGCTCCGTGGTGTCCGCCGGTCTCGCCGCGATCGGTCTGGCGCTGGCCGCGCTGACGGTCCTCCAGCAGTCCACCGGCTATCCGGTGCTCGGCGCGGTGCTGCTGACGGTCGGCATCGGCTCGGGTCTCGCGTTCACGGTCACCGCGGACGTGATCCTCTCCAGCGTGCCCAAGGAGCAGGCGGGGTCCGCCTCGGCGGTCTCCGAGACGGCCTACGAACTCGGCGCGGCGCTCGGTATCGCCCTGCTCGGCTCGATCGTGACGGGTGTGTACCGGGACTTCACGGTCCCGGCCGGGACCCCGCCCGAGGTGGCCGCGGCGGCCCATGAGTCGCTGGGCGGCGCGGTCCACTCCGCGACGGCCCTGCCGCCGCAGACGGCGGACGCCCTGGTGTCGGCGGCGCAGGCGGCCTTCGTGGACGGGATGCGGCTCGCGGCCGGTGTCGGCGCGGTGGTCCTGCTCGCGACCGCGGTCGCCGCCTGGTTCATGCTGCGCGGCCAGCGGCTGGAGAGCGTCGAGGAGCAGCCCGAACGCGAACCCGCGCACCACGCGTGACCCGCGCGCGGGTGACCCGGTGAGGGAGCCCCGTCCGGGACTCCCTCACCGAACACATCTGCGGCCGGGCGAGGATGACGCCGGTCCCCGGCGTTGACGGAACGATCCGGACGGAGGACGGGCCCGGCGTCGACATGACGCCGGGCCCGCCGCGTGTCCGGGCCGCCGGGAGCGTCCTGGCCCGGTGACCGGGCGGCCCCCCGTCCGCTGCGTCCGGCCGATCGGCGTACGCCGGCCCGGCTTCGCCCGGTCCCGTCGTCACGCCGGGCGCTGCCCCGGGCGGATACCAACTACCCTTCTCCCTGGGGTGAGTTGTGTCACGGGAACCGTTCGCCGTCGCCCGGCCGTGTCCAGGGTGGGGGTGCGGGGGCGTGCGGGGGCGTATGCGCGGGTCAGGTCCGCGCGGACGGCGCTGCCGCGCCGGGGGACGGGCTTCGGTGGCCGGGGGCGAGAAATTGCCTCGCTCTTGAGATTCCCGGACCAAGCGGTCATTTTAGATCAGGGGTCGTCGTATGGAGGGGGAACCGGAGATGACGATGTCGGTGAAGCCGGGTGGAGCCCGCTTTTCTTGCGGCATGATGGGCTGCTCGTACAGTCGGCGACCGGTTCATTCCGGCCGGTGCGGCCTTTCCTTCGGGCCGTCTGGCATATGCGTGTCCGGGACGGGTCCCGCGTGGCCCGCGGTCATTCGCTGATCTTGTGCGACGGGACCGCAGGCGGGGAAGGGGGACCGGCTCGTGAAGGCACGCCGTTTATTACGCCGTGACGGGGAGAACTCCTTCCCGCCGGCCCTTGTCGCGGCCATCTGTGCCGTACTCGCCGGACTCACCGCCGGACAACTCCTCGGTTCCCGGGCCCTGACCGAAGCCTCCTGGTATTCGGCGATGGCGGGACTTCTGCTCGCCGTCGGGCTCTACGGCAGTACGCATGAGATCGACCCCGGGGAAATCCGGCAGGATCTGCGGGCCCTTGTCTGGACGGTCACCCTCGGCGTCCTGCTCAAGGCCGTACTGATCGCGGGCGTCATGATCGCCGCGTTCCGGGAGCCCGAGT
Source organism: Streptomyces uncialis (assembly GCF_001905345.1). GTDB lineage: Bacteria > Actinomycetota > Actinomycetes > Streptomycetales > Streptomycetaceae > Streptomyces > Streptomyces uncialis. The sequence continues at coordinate 223,757 of NZ_LFBV01000006.1, read as the reverse complement.
ACCTCGTCCTCGGTATCGCCGTGGCACAGATCGACCCGCTGTCGGTCGCCGCGATGAACCGCAGCAGCCGGATGTCGCCGCGCGCCAAGAACCTGCTGTCGGTCTGGGCGTCCTTCGACGACCCGGTCACCGTGCTGCTCACGCTCTACTTCTCCGTCCTCGCCTTCCGGTTCTCCGGCCGCTCCGGTTCTCCGGCCGCCGGACCCGCCGGGGACGGTCTGGCGGCGTACGCCCTGAGCCTCGGCGGGAACCTGCTGCTGTTCGCCGTCGCCGCGGGCCTGTGGTGGGTGCCCCGGCGGCTGTGGCGCCGGGCCCTGGACCGGGAGCGGACCCGGGCGGCGATGCCGCCGCCCGGCCAGGACGCCCCGCTCGCCTCGCCGTTCCCGCGCCTGACCGATCTGCTGTGCCTGCTGCTGGTCGCCGCCGTGGTGGCCGTCGCCGCGCAGACCATGCTGATGCTCGCGGTCGCCGTGCTCGGCCTGGTCGTCCGGGTCGGCCGGTACGCGGCCCTCGTCAACCGTTCCGTCGCGGTGGCCTTCTCCGTCGCGGCCTTCGTCCTCGGACTGCTGCTGGTGGACGGGGTGTCCCCCTGGCGCGGCTTCGTGCTGGGGGCCGCCGCGTTCGGCGCGCAGATCCTCATCGGGCTGTTCGCCGTGCCCCGGCTCTTCCCGGACCTCGACCGCGCCGACCGCGTCCAGCTCGGGCTCGGCCAGCAGAACGGCATCACCGCCATCATCCTGGCGCTGGCCCTGGAACCGGACTTCCCGGGCACCGTCGCCGTCGTCGGTCCGGCGATCCTCACCATCAACACCCTGCACTACACGGCCAACGGCGTCTGGCGCCGCCGTCAGGACAAGGCCGACCGGCGTGCTCCCGACGACGAGCCGACGACCCAGCACCACCGCGCCCCGCACCCCGTCCCCGGCGACCCGGCGGGCCGGCACGACGACCCGCGCCCCGGACCCCTCCCGCCCGCGGCCCCGCCCCGCTCCCGTGCCACGGCCCCCGCGCACGGCTGGCGGTTCATCGGCACCACGGACGCCTTCGCCGCCGCCTCCCCGGAGCCCGACGCCCCCGCGGCGCCGACCACGCGTCCCGCTGCGGACCCCGCCTCCCGCCCGGCCGACGACACCACGTGTCCGTAGCCGGCCCAGGGGGAGGGGAACGATGAGACACGGGGGACCACGGGCCGTGGCGGGCCTGCCGGTGGCCGCCACCGCCCTGCTGCTGCTCTGCGCGCCGCCCGCGCACACCGACTCCCGGGAGGACGACGTCCACACCGTCCACTGCCTCGCCGACGACCGCCGCGCCGAAGTGGTGTCGGCGGCCGTCCTGCTGGGCACGGCCACCGCCGTGCGCGGTGAGCCCGGCCAGCTGCGCGCCGGCCCCGGCCACGGCCGGGAACTGACCGTCGACCAGTGGGCCGAGCGGCACCGCCCCGACTTCCGCCGGGTGTGCCGCGCCGTCATGACCGCCTCGGGCGACGCCCCGGACAAGGGCGGCGGCGAGAGCCCCGGCGCACTGACGAACGGGCTGCTGCTGGCGGGCGTCGCCGCCGCCTTCACCGTGCTCGGCAGCGGGGTCGAACGCGGCTCGGCCCACCGCCGCCAGCGCGCCGACACGCTCTCCGGCGCGACCCACGCCTACTCCTACGCCGCCGCGCTGTACCTCGCCGACTGGGAGACCGGGGCCACCACCCCGTACGACGAACTCGGCCGGGCCCGCGCGGAACTGGCGACCGCCCTGCGCGGTGTCCGGGACGGCGGCTCCCGCCGCCGCCGGGCCGTGGCGCTCGCGGAATCCCTGCCGCTGCCCGATGAACTCCCCACCCAGGTACGCGCCGGGGCGGGCGGATTCGTCCGGCGTACCGCACGCGACATGGGCGAGGAGGCCGTCCGCCAGCGGCGGTCGCTCGCCGACGCCGTGGCCCGGGTCGAGCAACTGCACGCGTCCTTCCTCGGCTGGCAGGCGCGCCGGGCGGGGCGCGCCGCGACGAGGGCGTGGTCCCGGGTGGGCGTATCGCGCTCCCGGCGGGGGAACCTCACGGGGGAGGAGGACGGCCGATGAGTCCATCCGAGGAGAGCGGTCCGCCGGCGGACGCGCAGCCTGTTTCGTTCAATCCGTTCCGGGTACCCGTCCCCTACTCCCGCGAGGGACTTCCCACCGTCGTCAAGTGGGAGGTCAACGCCCCGCTCGCCGCGTGGCTGGTGCACGGCCACAGCGAGCTGTGGGTGCCCGTCGACCACACCGAGGCGCAGTTCGACTGGTTCGTCGAGACGGGTCCCGATCCGGACGTCCTCGCCTACGGGCAGGACCACGGCCATGTCGTCGTCGTGAACGGCGCGCAGGGCACCGGCAAGACCTCGTTGATCAACCGCTGTGTGGACGATCTGGGGCGGCGGCTCGCCCCGCTCGCGCCGGACGGCGTCGCGGCGGCGGCCGGGTACGCGGCGGACCAGCTGCCGGGCGCGGAGAGCGGCCCCACCCTGTGGGTGCCCCGGGGCGGATATCCGGGTGTGGAGATCCTGCCCATCGGTGACTTCCGCAACGTCGACAACGGGTACAGCAGGAACAACGGCAGGAAGACGAGTGTCGAGGAACTGAACCGGAAGATCGCGAAAACCGTGCTCAGGAAACTCGCCATGGACAAGGGATTCGAGCAGGGATTCGATGATCCCCGCAAGGAATCGGAAGACCTCGGTGAGGTGTACGAGGCCATCAGTACGCGACTCGGTCTGATGAACCGTATTCTGCTCGTCATCGTGCCGGACATGATGTGGCTCGGTGACGGGCTCACCACTCAGTTCATCAGTAGTTTCCACACCTATGCGCATCCCTCTGTCGTGTTCTTTCTGGAAACCTCGCACAAGGGGCTCAGGGGAGAACTGGAGAAGGAGTTCAGGGGTGTGTACGAACCGCATTACACGCTGCTTGAGATGAGTTCGGTGAATGCGGAGGACTGGGATATCTTCATCGGGCGGCGTACAGTTGTGAATGGACTTCCGGGGGCCAGCATAGTATTTGCGGATGAAGTCATTCAGAACCGCCCAGAACGACATCTGTACAGAAATGTCAGAGATTTGCAGGGATTCCTGCACGACATGTCGAGCGAGGCGATCGAGCACCGGGAGAACGCGGTCCGGCTGAACCGGTTGGAACTCGTCAGCCGCCGCCGTGCCGCGCTCAACCTGTCGGCCTTGAAGTTCTGAAGCCGACCGCACGGCCCCCAGGCCCAGGAGGACCACCACGATGAGTCAGACCGACGCCATCTTCGGCAAGGGGAACCCCTTCCCCTTCAGCCCGGTCGTGCAGTTGGGCGGCTTCGCCGACGCGGTGCGCGTGGGCGAACACCGGCCCAAGCGATATCCGACGATCGTCACCGACGCGCTGACCCGCCTGCGACGCCAGGTCTCCGACTATCTGGAACGGCCCGAACCGGGCGGCGACCTGGGCCGGGCGATCGCACTCGTGGGTGAGTTCGGCGTCGGCAAGAGTCATATGGCCCGTGAGGTCACCTCCGCGATCCGGGCCGACCACTCGATCCCGCTCTGGGTGATCAATCAGCCGAGCCTCGACCTCAGCGCCGTCTACCGCAATCGCATGCTCGGTCTGAAGGACGACCAGGAGGCCAGCGCGGCCTTCGAACGGGTCGTCTCCACGTACTACGCCAACATCGTCGTGGAACTGCTCAACAGCTCCGACGCGGACGAACTGCACATCGGCCCGCAGCAGCACGAGGTCGTCGCGGGACTCAAGGAGGGCACGTTCGATCCGCGCAAGGTGATCCAGGCGTTCGGAATCGACCGTGAACTCATGCACCGGCATCTCCGGGAACATCTGAGGGTCGCCGTCGACCACCGGCGCTTCGCCGTCGGACTGTCCCTGCTGCTGGAAGGGCCGTTCAAGCAGGACGTGTGGGACTGGCTCGCCGCGAAGGAACCCAGCGCGGCGCTCAAGGAACGCGGCATCACCTCCGCCATCGACACCACCGAAGGCGTCTTCGACGCGCTGTGCGTCCTCAGCTTCCTCTACGGCCGGGTCGGACAGCGTTACGTCCTGGTCATCGACGCGCTGGAAAGCGTGCTCGGCTGGCGCCGCCGTGACTACAGCCAGTTCATGAACGGGTTCGAGAAACTCGTCAACACCTTTGTGAACCAGGACGGTCTGCTGGTCCTGTGCATCCAGCCCGAGCCCTGGAGCCGGATGCCCCAGGGACTGCACGAACGTGTCCTCCAGATCTGGCCCACCGGCCTCACCGGGCCCGAGACCGCCCGCCTGGTCAGCGGCTACCTCCGGGTGGGCGCGGCCCGCGCCGGTACGCCCGCCGGGCCCGGCGCGGCGGCGGGCACCGGCCCCGTCGAGGAGCGCCCCGACACCTCCGGGCGCCCCGCCGACTACGACACCGTCGTGCCCCCCACCGACGACGAGACCGGTGAGATCGTCCTCGGGCCGTTCGAACCGGACGCCGTCGACGAGATCGCGGAACTGTCCAACGGCATCCCCCGCGAGATCCTCAGGATCTGCCGCCGCTCCTGGAAACGCGTCAAGAAGGAGGCGACCGCCGCGCGCGGGCGGACCGCCCTGGAGCCCGCCCGCGCGCAAGCCCCAGCGACCCCCGTCATCGACGTCCCCCGGGTCCACACCGCCGTACGGCGGATGTACGAACAGCGGTCCCACTCGGACGTCCTGCTGGCCGTGGAACGCGCGCTCGCGGCCGGGCAGTGGCGCCGGGAGGCACCCCCACCGGAACTCGGCGATCCGCCCGAGCCGGCCACCCGGGACATCGCCTACTGGGTACGGGTGGGAGCCGGCGGGGCACTGGGCGTACTGCCGTTCACCTCCGTGCTGGAGCACGCCGAGATCGAACGGATCGGCCGGATCACCCGGGCCGCGCACCGGGCGTTCCCCCGCGGGGAGTGCGAGATCCTCGTCGTCGTCAACGGCTATGTGTCCCGGCGGATGCGCGACCGGGTCGCGGAGGTCACCCGCACCTCACCCGTCGTCGTCACCGACCCCGACTTCACCGAACGCCTCGACCGCTCCCTCGAACTGCTCGCCGCCCGGCTGGAGGCCGCCCAGCGCGAATCGACCCTCGACCAGGTGCGCGCCCGGCTGACCCGGGTCACCGAGCACCAGAGCGGGGTCCTGGAACGCATCGAGCGGCTCGACACCCGGCTGGACCGCCTCGCGCACACCCAGACCCTCCAGCCGCCCGCCCGCGCCGAGAGCCCCCGGCTGCCGCTGACCGTCGCCCGGCTGTTCGCCGAGGCGTCCGGAACCCTGGAACGGCTCCTCGACCGGCCCGCCGATCTGCGGGAGGCGCTCGGCGTCGACAGCAGCGGGATGGCCGAACCCGGCGGACGGCCCCGCCGGGTCACCTTCTCCGCGCCGCAGTTCGAGGCGATCGGCCTGGCCACCCTGCTGGGGATGCTGCTGGACACGTTCCACGACAGCGTCGGCGACTGGATCGCCACGGTCACCGCCGACCGCGAGGGCGGCCTCACCGAGGACCAGCGCAACAGCCTCTTCGTCATGTGCCGCAGCTTCGAGATCACCCTGGAGGTGCTGCCCGAACTGCGGCCCGACGCCCTGCCCGGCGCCCCGGGGAAGGGCGCCGGCACCCGCGAGGTGCGGCGCGCCCAGGTCACCGAGACACTGAGCACCCTCGCGGAACGCGTGCAGCAGACCGTGATCCAGCTCACTGACGGCGGGAACGGGGGCGTGGGATCGGCTGCGGGAGCTCGGTGAGCAGTTCCCGCATCCGCCGCTCGGCGTTGTCGACCTGGTGCTGGTCGAGGGTGACCCCGCACACGAAGTCGCCGTTGTGCCCGTTCGGCAGCCAGTGGAAGTAGATCGCGCCCTCCTGGACGTCCAGCACGAGCCGGGTCATCGGTTCCCGGCTCACCGGCTGGAGGAGGTTGCGCAACTGCGCGATGGTGTCCCGCAGCTGGTCGGCGGTGTCCCGGTACTTGCGCCGCCGGGTCGCGGGATCGATGTTCAGGAAACGCACCCCGATCGTGGGGTCCTCGAACGCGTCACCGACACAGACCAGGTTCCAGTTGGCGAACAGGGCCGCGTACTGGAGATCCACCGGGTTCAGGAAGCGGTGCCAGATCCCGCGCAACCGGGCCACCTGCGGCTCGTCCATCTGACGCCCGGCCGTGAAGTGCAGCCGCTCGCCGCCGCTCAGCCGGTGGTACGGCTTGTCCAGCCCGCCCGGGTGCTCCTCCGACAGGGACAGCAGATCGACCCGGATGTCGGTGATCAGCGCGTTCAGCGCCTCGTCCATCGGGGGGACCCCGGCACCGTCCAGGGTGACGCCGACGATGTGCTGCGCGGCCTTGACCCGTCCGCAGTACAGCCCGCCGGTGGGGGTCTCGACCACCATCCGCATCAGCGCACCGGTCAGCAGCGGGTCCAGCGTCTTCTCGAACTGCTGCATGCTCAGCACCAGTTGGGCCCCCGAGCGGCCCTCCCGTTCGATCTCCAGATCCCCGGCCCGGCCCCCGGGCAGCGGCGCCACCCCTGCCGGGCGCAGCGAGAAGTCCACGACCCCGTTGCTGAAGTGGCTCAGGGAACGCAGATCGGGGCAGGTGGCCGCCACCTGCTCGCTCAGCTCGTTGATCAGCCCGAACCGCTGCGCGGACCAGTGCTCCGCGTACAGCCTGTCGATCGCGATCAGCCGCTCCTGGTCCGGACGCATGTCGCCGCTCAAGTCCCGTCACTCCCCTGTGCTCTCACGTCCGTGGCCCGGCCCCGTACTCGCGGGGCGTGCCGTGGGTCCCGCCGCCCGCCGCCGTCACACATCGGACATCTCCAGATCGATGTCCCCGCGCGGGGCGCCGCCGGCCCCCGGTGTCCCCTGGCCGGTCCGGGCCAGGGAGTCCAGGAGATTGGCGGCGACCAGCGCCCGGTCCGGGTGTTCGCCCAGCCCGATCTCGTCGTAGCCGTCCAGGGCCAGCTCCTCCAGCCGTACGGCCTCGTCCGGGTCGTTCAGCGCGATGTGGACGTTCCCCAGGCACGACAGCGCGGTCAGCGTCCACGGATGGGTCGGCCCGAGCCGCGCGTTCAGTTCCTCATGGGCGGCCAGGGCCCCCTCCAGGGCCTGCTCGGGGCGTCCGGCGGAGCGGTGGTGCGTGGCGAGCTGCATCTGGCCGAGCTGGGTGAACGGATGGTCCGTGCCCACCAGGGTCCGCAGCAGTTCCACGCACCGCGCCGACTGCTCCGCCGCCGCCTCGTGCTCGCCGAGCGCGTGCAGATCGCCCGCCAGGCTGAACCGTGAGCGCAGGGTGACCGGGCTGGTCGGGCCGAGGAACCGCATACAGTCCGCGAGGACCCGGCCGTCGCGCTCCCGGGCGCCCCGGGGGTTGCCGAGCCGCCGTTCGCTCACCGCGAGCCCGGTCTCCGTGACGGCCCGCTCGCTGAAGGCGGCGCTCGCGCCGCCGGGCCCCGCGAGATACTCCTTCAGCAGGTCGAACGACTCCCGGTGCTGCCCCAGCACCCGGTGCGCGGAGGCGAGGGTGATGACCACCCCCCAGGCGCGTTCGTCGTCGGGACCGCCGATCGCCCGGCGCCGTCCCAGCTGGTCCTGGAGCCGGTCGAGGGCCTGCGCGGCATTGCCCGTCAGCAGCTCGCTCACCGCGAGGTTGTGCTCGACCTGCGCGGTGAGCAGATGCTCCGGCCCCAGGATCTCCCGCAGACCCCGCACCACGGAACGGCCCTGGGCGAGCGCGTCCGCGAAGTGGCCGTCCGCCCGCAGGATCGCCCCGTACGCGTCGAGGGACAGCAGGGTGCGCGGATGGTGCGGGCCGAACGCGGCACGGTACCCGCGCAGGGCGGTCCGGGCGTGCCGGGACGCCTCCGCGTACCGGCCGAGCAGCCGCAGCGCGGCGGCCATCACCTGGTGCAGCCGCAGCAGTTCGGCGGACGAACCGGACGTCCGCCAGTGCGCCTCGGCGCTCGCCCCGAGCTCCAGCACCTCCCGCAGCCGCAGTTCGTCGCGGGTCCGCGCCAGGGTCAGCAGATGCTCGATGAGCCGCTGGCGCACCTCCGGCTGGTCGTCCTCCCAGAACCGCAGCGCGGTCAGCTGACGGGCCAGCTGGTCGCTCGCCTCGGCCGTGGGCCGGCCCGGCGGCCCGCCGAAGGAGTACTCGGCGATGGCCGCGCGCAGCTCGATCTCGCGGGCCGCACGGGTGGCGCCCATCCGCTCCAGGACGGTGTCACGGAGCACCTGGTGCTGGCGCACCGGGCGGTCCGGGCGGGCGAAGTCCACCTCGACGAGTCCGTAGCGGGCCATCGTCCACAGCGCCACGTCGACCATATGGGCGTCACTGACCAGGGAACTGAGCCTGGTGTGGTCGGCGGGCCCGTCGCGGTCCGTGGTGTGCCGGGCGATCGCCGCGCGCATCTGCTGCGAGCGCAGCAGGGGCAGGCTCGCGCCCGACTCGGTGAGCAGCGCGCAGCACTCCAGCAGCCACACCATCACCGAGCTGTCGCCGCGCTCCTGGCTCCACGCCTCGGCCCCCGGCGAACGCCGCAGGGAGGCGAGGGCGACCTCCAGCATCACCCGGGCCAGCGGCACCGAGCGGTGCTCCTGGAGCAGCCGGTCCTGCTCCGCCGTGAACTCGACGTTGAACTGCCCCGCGGCCTCCTTGACGGCCGCCGCCCGGGGCCGGTTCAGGGCCATCACCCGGGTGGCCGCGTCCTCCAGCCACGCCGCGGCCAGCCGGACCATCAGCGGTACATGCCCGACGGCGGCGCTCACGTCCCCGGCGTCCTTCGTGGACAGCCCCCGCACCGCCCTCGTGAGCAGGGCGCGGCTCTCCTCCCGGGAGAACGGCGGCACCTCCACGAGATGGCCGCCGTGCGGACCCTCCGTGGGCCGGGTGGTGACCAGGACATGGCCGCCGTCGGCGTTGCCCGGGGCGAGCCGGGGGTCCGCGAGCAGCGCCGGGTCCCGGACGTCGTCGTAGACGAGGAGCCAGCTGCCGTGGTCCCGGGCCCGCAGATGCGCGAGCACCGTGGCGGGCACATCACCGACGGTCGGCAGCCCGAGGCGTTCCGCGAGCCGGGTCAGACCGCGCCGGACCGCCCCCGCGGTGTCGGCGCGCACCCACCACACGATGTCGTAGTCCCCGCTGAAGCGGTGGCAGTACTCCATGGCGGTCTGGCTCTTGCCGATGCCGGGCGGCCCCATCAGCACACAGCGGGTGCGGGCCACGGCGGCCGTCGCGAGCGCGCCGCGCAGCTTCTCGAACACCGGGTCCCGCCCGATGAAGGCCAGGTTGCGGGGGCGCAGATTGGTGTACGGGGGCAGCCGGGGGAAGCGGCTCACCGCGCCCGGCAGTTCCCCGCCGGACGGCAGATGCAGACCGCGCCGCAGGGCGCGCAGCGCCTCCGGTTCGGTCAGCCTGCGCAGCACCACCTGCTCATGGTGGGACAGCCCGCGCGGCAGGGGCTCGGCGTCGACCAGCACCATCCGGATGTCGGGGTGCGACAGCGCGGCGAGGGCGTCGGCCTGCTCCGGGGTGACACCGATGGGGGAGAGGGCCAGCAGCATCGAGCCCTGGCCCGGGGCCTCCCCGGTGAACCTGTCGAACCCGGAGCTGTTGACCCGCACCCCCGAGGACTCCAGCTGCGCCTCGATCCACTCGGCCCACGCGATGTGCCGGGGGGTGTGCAGCAGGGTCACCTCGCTCAGCCGTGCCGGGCGGGAGCGGGCGAGTTCGGCGGCGAGCCGGACGAACCGGGGGCGCAGCCCCTCCTGGGTCCCGGGCGGTTCCGCCCCGACGGCCAGTACGTCGGACTCGGTGTACTGGGGGTCGTAGGGGAACTCCACGTAGTGGGCGCCGGGGCCGTCGCTGAGGTCCTCGAAGCAGTCCCGGATCAGGGCCCGCGAGGTGCGCAGCTGGTCGTTGGCGCGGCTGTCGGCCTTCAGCCCCACCGCCAGCACACCGATCCGGTCGGTGGCGCGCCTGCGCAGGTCGCGGGCGAGCGCGGCGGCGCCCTCGATCAGCCAGGAGCTGAGGGTGAAGCAGGTGACCAGCACATGCGGCAGCGGGGCGAGCGCCGCGCGTTCCCGGGGTCCGCGCGGGGCGGGCGCGTCGATGAGGATCTCGTCGTAGCGCTCGAAGTACGGGTGCCCCGGGGTGAGGCCGGGGTCCCGCCCGAACAGCGACGCGAGCGTGCGGACATCGGCGACCGCGAGCGTCGACAGCTGAAGGCCGCGGCCGTGTGCCCGCAGATCCCACACACTCGGCCTGCGCACCCCCGTACCCGGGATGTCGGGGGCGCCCGTGTCCCGGGGCGGCCGGTCGGTCAGCGCGCCGAGATACCGCGACGCCCGTACCCCGGTGCCCTGGACCTCCACGATCAGCACCCGCCGCCCCGACTCGGCGAGGATCAGGGCGGCGTTCAGGAGGGTGGTGGTCTGACCGATGTTCTCCGCCGCCGAACAGAAAAGCGTCACACGTGAACGGGATTCCCGGTCTTCCTGGGCGGTCATTGTCGCTCCACTTCTGGGCCGCTCCTTCGTCCCGGCTGCTCGGCGGCCGGATAACGCGCGGGTCCGGGGTCATCGGGGGTTGCCGGGAAACTCACCGTCCAGGACGCTAATGGAATCCTTGTAGTCCGCGGCGAAGGTACGGTCCGGCGCGTGCGCGGCTTCATGAAGTCTGCGCAGCACACAGCCGAGTGCCGAATCGGGCAGCCGTGCCACATCGTCGAATGTCAGCTCGGACAGGTTCACCAGCAGGGAATCGAGATCGTCGAGCATCTTGGCCGGATCGGCCATGTCGGGATCGCCCACCCTTCTCGCACGGGGAAGAACACGGCACGCGGAGCAGCGGAGCAACCAGGGTAAGCCCGGACGGGGCGGATCAAGTGCCTTATGGCGAAGGGGATTCATCGTAGCCAACCGCCCGGCCCGGCGGCCAGCCGACGCCCCCGCCGGCCGACGCCCGGCCGCCGCACGGTCCGGCCCGCCTGTCCGCCCGGCGTGCGCCGGGGCGGCGGTGGCTCCTTGTCCGACGGCTCCGGGCGAGCCTCCCGTTTCCCCGGCCACGACGGCCGATTTGCCGTCTTGACGCTGGCACGAGCCACTGAAAATACTGAATCCGCAGTTTCCGGCGGACACGGCGAGCCACGATCGTCTTGAGGAGTGCACGCCTGGTGCAGGACGCGAATCCGGCCCGACCCGACGAAGCGGGGACAACGGTGACCCGCGGAGATGTTCCCGGGAAGTCCACGAGTGGCACGGAAAACCCTGTTCCCCCTTTTCATTCCTTTATTCTCAAGATCCACAGCAGATGCGACCTCGCCTGCGATTACTGCTACATGTACCGCAGCGTCGACCAGAGCTGGCGCACCCAGCCCCGCGTCATGGCACCCGCCGTCGTCGACCGCACCGCGGACCGTATCGCCGAACACGCCGCGGCCCACCGGCTCGACGCGGTCACCGTCGTCCTGCACGGCGGCGAACCCCTGCTCGCGGGCCCGCCCGCCCTCACCCGCACCGTCCACGTCCTGCGCCGGGCACTGGACCCCGCGATCCGGCTCGACGTCACCGTGCAGACCAACGCCGTCCGCCTCGACGAGGCATACCTCGCCGTCCTCGCCGGACTCGGCGTCCGGATCGGCGTCAGCATGGACGGCGACCGCGCCGCCCACGACCGGCACCGCCGCCGCGCCGACGGCCGCGGCAGCCACGACCAGGTCGCCGCGGCCGTGCGGCGGCTCGCCGACGGACCGTACCGCCCCCTCTTCGGCGGGCTGCTCTGCACCATCGACCTGCGCAACGACCCCGTGGAGACCTACCGCCATCTGCTGAGCTACGACCCGCCGATGGTCGACTTCCTGCTCCCGCACGGCAATTGGTCCATCCCCCCGCCCGGCCGCCGCCCCGGTGGCACGGACACCCCGTACGCCCGGTGGCTCATCGCCGTGTTCGAGGAATGGTTCGGCGCGCCCGTCCGCCGGACCCGGGTCCGGCTGCTGGAGGAGCTGATCACCCTGCTGCTCGGCGGCCGGGCCCGGGTGGAGGGCCTCGGCCTCGCACCCGTCGGCTACGCCGTCGTCGAGACCGACGGCGCCATCGGACGCGACGCGACCCTGCGCACCGCCTACCCCGGCGCCATCACCACCGGACTCCATGTCGCCCGCGACCCCTTCGACCGCGCCCTGCGCCCCGCCGCACCCGGCGAACCCCTCCCCGGCCCCGCCGGGCTCTCCGGCACCTGCCGGGCCTGCCCGCTGCACCGGGTCTGCGGCGGCGGCCACACCACCCACCGCTACCGCGACGACGGCTCCGCCTTCGCCAACCCCAGCGTCTACTGCCCCGACCTCGCCGCCCTCATCGGACACGTGGGCGCCCGGCTCACCGGGGACCTCGGACAACTGCTCGCCCACCGCGGCCCGGCCGGCCCGGCGGACGGGCCGTGACGCCGTCGCCTCACCGGATGAGCGGTGCCCTGTTCGACCGGATCGCGTCCGGCGAGGGCGGCCGGGAAGCGGCCGTACTGCTGCGCCGCGCCGAGTACAGCCGCCGGCTGATGCTGGTCCGCGAGGTCGTCGCCCGCGCGCGGGACCACTCGGCCCCCGTCGCCGCGGCGGCCCTGACGGCCTGGTCGCTGCTGTCCCGCGTCCACGGCACCGCGCCGGACGTGGCCCGCGAGGTACTGACCTACCCCTCCGTCGGCCCGGCCCAACTGCGGTCCTTGAGCGTGCTCGTCGGCGCCACCGACGCCGTACCCTGCGCCGACCCGCTGCTGGCCACCGCCGTCGCCGGGGCCCTGCGCGCTAACCTGCCCGTCACGGTGACGCTGCCGGTCCGCCACGGCCGGTTGCTGCTGCCGTCCCTCGGCGCCGCCCTGTTCGACGGCGTGCCCGACGGCGAGCCCGCCACCGTCCGCGTCGGCCCCGGCGGCGCGAGCGTGACGGCGGCCGGCCGGCGGGTACGGGTCCCCCCGGACACCGGCCGCCCCGGCCCGGACCCCGTGTCCGGCACGGGCTGGCTGGGGCTGCGGCCACTGCTGACGGCACCCGGCCGGACACCGCTGCTGCTGGACGACATCGACCCCGACGCCTTCCCCGCCGCGCCCGGCACGGGACGGCTGCCCGCCGCTCAATGGGCCCACTGGCGGCGGACGTTCGCCGACGCCCGGCGGCTGCTGCGCGCCGCGCACCCGGGCCCGCTCGCCGAGACGGAGGCGACCTTCCGGGCCGTCGTCCCCGTCCTCGCGCCCCCGGGCCGGGACGCCGCCGGGAGTTCCGACGAGACCTTCGGCTGCACCGGGCTGTCCACCCCGCGCGACGCCCGGGACCTCGCGCTGGCCCTCGTCCATGAGCTCCAGCACAACAAACTCGCCGCCGTCACCCACCTGTTCGACCTCACCGCCGAGCGGCCCGGCGAGTACTTCTACGCGCCCTGGCGCGAGGACCCCCGCCCGCTGGGCGGACTCCTGCACGGGGTGTACGCGCACCTCGGGGTCGCCCTGTTCTGGCACCGGCAGAGCGGCGCCGAGCGGACCGCGGACGGGCGGCGGCTGGCCTGGGTGGAGTTCGCGCGGTGGCGGGACGCCTCACGGGAGGCATGCGGGACGCTGCTCGCGAGTGGGCGGCTGGCCCCTGTCGGTGCCCGGTTCGCCATGAGGATGGCGGACGCGCTCGACGAACTGGGTGCGCGGAGTGTGCCGCCGGTGGCGGCGGCTCGGGCCGCGGCGTTGTCGCGGGCCCACAGGGGGCGGTGGGCCGCCCGTCATTCCGGGGGGGCGTCCCGGGCCGGTCATCCGTCCGCGCCCGCGCCCTCGCCCGATTCCTCCGGGGGGACCCGTCGGTCCTGAACCTGGGCGGGGTCCCCTCCGGGTGCCGGGTGCCGGGTGCCGGGTGCCGGGTGCTGGGTACTGGGTACTGGCCGGGTCGTTGGTCCCGTGCGGGGGCGTTGTGGCTCGGGCCCCTGGGGTTCCATTCCTGGGCGTACCTGTTCCCGGTGCGGGTGCGACGGGGGTGCGCAGTTCCCCGCGCCCCTGGATGCTGCCCGGCTGGTGCTGATCTCCGGGTGCGGGTCCGGCTGTGGGTGCGTGGTTCCCCGCGTACCTGGGGTTCCACTGCTGGGCGTACCTGTTCCGGTGCGGGCCGGACGTGGGTGCGCAGTTCCCCGCGCCCCTGGGTGGTGCCCGGTTGGGGCTGATTTTCGGGTGCGGGTCCGGCTGTGGGTGCGTGGTTCCCCGCGTACCTGGGGTTCCACTGCTGGGCGTATCTGTTGCGGTGCGGGCTGTTCGTGGGTGCGTGGTTCCGCGCGCCCCTGGGTGGTGCCCGGTTGGGGCTGGTTCTCGGGTGCGGGTCCGGCTGTGGGTGCGTGGTTCCTCGCGCACCTGGGTGCGGGTGCGGGGGTGGTCAGGCTGCCTTGGCCTTGGTGGCGTAGATGTCCACGTACTCCTGGCCCGACAGACGCATGACCTCGGTCATCACCGAGTCGGTGACCGCCCGCAGCACATAGCGGTCACGGTCCATGCCCTCGTAACGGGAGAACTCCATCGGCTCACCGAACCGGACCGTGACCTTGCCCGGGTGCGGGATACCGCTGCCGCCGGGCTGGAGCTTGTCCGTGCCGATCATCGCGAACGGGACGACCGGCGCCCCCGTCATCAGGGTCAGCCGGGCGATCCCGGTCCGGCCCCGGTACAGCCGTCCGTCGGGGGAGCGGGTGCCCTCCGGGTAGATACCGAAGACCCTGCCGTCCTCCAGCACCCGACGCCCCGTCATCAGCGCCGCGACCCCGCCCCGGCCGCCGTCCCGGTCCACCGGGATCATGCCGACCCCGGTGAAGAACCACGCCATCAGGCGCCCCTTGAGCCCCCCGCCCGTCACGTACTCGTCCTTGCCGATGAAGAAGACCTGGCGGTCGCAGACCAGCGGCAGCACCATCGAGTCGATGAAGGTCAGATGGTTTCCGGCCAGGATGACGGGTCCGGTCCCGGGGATGTTCCCGGCGCCCTCGACCCGGAGTCGGAACATCAGGCGCATGATCGGTCCGAGCACTGCCTTGATGAGCGCGAAACGGGACAACAGGCCCTCCGGGGTCAGGGTTCGACGACTGCGCAAGTCACGGTCTGTCGAAGTCCGTGCAGGTGAGGACGATACTCGCGCGGCCCCGGCCCGCGCACATCGGGTTCACCGAACAGTGACGTGTCGTTGATCATCCGTCGCCCGCTGTCACTACCCGTTCGTCCGCCCGTCACACCTCCCACGGCGGGCGATCAGCGGCCCGGCCCGCACCGATCGGCCATCACACGGCACGCTCCGGTTCGGCCGTACGTTCCTCTCCCGTCATCACCTCCTCCCTACGATCGGCACACCTCCTGGCCGACAGCGGGCCAGGAGCCAGACCGTGCCGAAGGACGGCGCGGACCGTCGGGAGGAGCGCTCATGGGAATCCGCACGGGGACGGGCGAGGCACGGCACCCGGACCGGCCCGCCCGGGGCGCCGCCCCCGCCCGCCGCGCCCTGCTCGGCGCGGCGGCCACCGCCGGGGCGATCGGCGCCGTGGGAGCGCTGCCCGCCACCGCCACAGCGCTGCCCGCCAAGGCCGTCACGGCGCGCGGGGCCGGGCGCCCCGGGGCGGGTGCGCTGCCGGTACCCGCCGTCATCGGCCACCGGGGTGCCAGCGGCTACCGCCCCGAACACACCATCGGCGCCTATCAGCTCGCCCTCGATCTGGGCGCCGACATCGTGGAGCAGGACATCGTCCCCACCCGGGACGGCCATCTGGTGTGCCGCCACGAGAACGACATCAGCGGCACCACCGACGTGGCCGACCATCCCCGCTTCGCCGGCCGCAGGACCACCAGGTCCATCGACGGCACCCGTGTCACCGGCTGGTTCACCGAGGACTTCACCCTTGCCGAACTCAGGACCCTGCGCGCCAAGGAACGCATCCCCGCCAACCGCCCCCACAACACCCTCCACGACGGCCGATGGCCGGTCCCCACCCTGGAGGAGGTGCTGCGCTGGGCCGACCGCGCGGGCCGCGAACGGGGCGCCCCCGTATGGCTGCACATCGAGACCAAGCACCCCACCTACTTCCGCGGTATCGGCCTCGCCCTGGAGGAACGTCTCGCCCGGCTGCTGCGCCGCCACGGCCGTCACCGCCGTGACTCGCCCGCCTTCGTCCAGTCCTTCGAACCGACGAGCGTCCAGCGGCTGAGCCGACTTGTCGACACCCCGGGTGTCGTCCTGCTGTCCGCCGCCGGGACCCGCCCCTGGGATTTCGTCACGGCCGGGGACCCCCGCACCACCGACGACCTCGTCCGGCCCGCGGAGCTGCGCCGGATCGCCTCGTACGCCCGGGGCATCGGACCCACCCTCGACCTCGTCATCCCCAAGGACGCGGGCGGACGGCTCACCGAACCGACCACCCTTGTCGCCGACGCCCACCGCGCCGGACTGGTCGTGCACCCCTACACCCTGCGCAACGAGAACCCCTTCCTGCCCGCCGAGTACCGCGTGGGCACCGAGCCCGACGGCTACGGGGATGTGTTCGGCGCGTACCGCCGCTATTTCGCCACCGGTATCGACGGCATCTTCACCGACCACCCCGACACCGCCCTGCTGGCCCGCGCCGACTTCCTCGACCGCTGACGAGGCGTGACCGCTGACGGAAACGGCCCGACCGGGTCCCGCCGGACATGTTCCCGTCCGGGTGACATCCCGCCGTCCCGGCAACCCGCCCCGGGGCGGCGGCGTTCCGGTCCGTATGACATCTCGCGTCATGACACCCCGCGTACCACCCCGGCTCGTGGCCACCCTGGGTCCGCTGCTCTCGGCCGCGGCGGCGGCCGAGGCGCTGGCCGCGGACACCGAGCCGGACGATCTGGCCCAGACCCTCTGGCTGCGGCTGGCCGAGGACACCCGGGCCGCCGGACCGCCCCCCGACCCGGTGCGCTGGCTGCGGGACGCGCTGCGCGCGGAGCTCCGCCGCGCCGAAACGGCGCCCCGCCCGGGTCGTCCCGGTCCCGCCGAGGCGTCCGACCCGCTCCAGCCGGACCCCGCCGAACTCGCCCTGACCGCCGAGCGTCACCGGGCCGTGCGCGCCGCCGTCCACCGGCTGCCCGGCCGCTGCGCACGACTCATGACTGCCTTTCTGTCGCCCCGGGACCTGACGTACCGCGAAATCGCAGGGGAGTTGGGTATCTCACAAGGGAGCCTGGGACCGGAACGTTCCCGATGCCTGGGATGTCTGCGCAGAATGCTGGCGGCGGAGGTTGCGGCTCCTGACCCATGGGGAAAGGAGCGTTAGACAACCGGTGGAACAGGTGAGCGGGAGGCATGCGCACATGGGCATGAGCGTGACCATCTCTGCGGCGACCGAGCGGGACGCCGAACAGATCCTGAAGTTGCAGTACCTGTGCTACCAGAGCGAAGCGGAGGTCCGCGGCGACTACTCCATCGAGCCGCTCACCCAGCCGCTCGACTCCATCCGGGCGGAACTGAACGCCGGCCAGGTGCTCGTCGCCCGGCTCGGCGAGGAGGTCGTCGCCTCGGTACGCGGCACCGTCGACGAGGACGGCGTCGCCCATATCGGCAAACTCATCGTGCACCCCCGGATGCGCGGCCACGGTCTCGGCGGACGGCTGCTCGGCGCCATCGAGGAGCGGCTGCGCACGGCACGCGAGGCCAAGCGCTTCCAGCTCTTCACCGGTCATCACTCCGACCGGAACCTGCGGCTGTACCGCAAGCACGGCTACGCCCCCGTGGGGTCGCACCAGGTGGACGACCGTCTCACCCTGGTCACCCTCACCAAGGACGTGGGTCTGCTGACGCGGACGGCCTGACCGCGGGTGGCCGCGCCTCCGCCGAAGGCGATCCGGGGGCGCGGTTGCAGGTACCGGCGGGCGTCGGCCCGGACGGTGGCGGGCGTCGGCTCAGGTGGTGGCGTGGGTCGCCGCGCCGCGGCGCAGCCAGTACATCGCGGTCAGGGGCAGCAGCACCGGGATGAACAGATAGCCCATGCCGTACTCCGACCACACGGTCGTGTCGGGGAACGCGGACGGGTCGAGCAGCGTCCAGGTCCCCACGACCAGCACCCCCACCAGCTCCGCCGCGCAGCACACCAGCGCGGCCCGCCGGGCCCGCTCCCCGCCCCGGACGAGCGAGTACGTGATGAAGCCGTACACCAGCCCGGCGACCGCCGAGAGCGTGTAGGCGAGCGGCGCCCGGTCGAAGTCCGTCGCGATCTGCACCGCCGAGCGGGACACCGCGCCGACGACCATCACCCCGTACAGCCACACCAGCAGGGTGCCCGGTCCGCTGATCAGCCGGCGGCGCCCGTCCTCGGCGCGCGGTGCTCCGGTCACGGTCATCTCAGCCTCCCCAGATGTCGTAGAGCCGTACCTGGAGGACCGCGAGGACCACACCACCCGCGGCGACCGTCACCGAGCCCCAGCGGGTGCGCTCCCCGAGGGACAGCAGGGCGGCGGCGGGGACACAGCACACGGTGCCGATCAGATACCCGACGAAGATCGCCGTGCCCTGCTCCGGGCGCTCCCCGCGCGCGAGCTGGACGATCCCGACGACCAGCTGCACGAGTGCGAGCAGCGACACCACGGCCATCCCGATGAAGTGCCAGTCCTTGGTCGGCTGGTCGCGGTAGGCGGCGAAACCGCACCACGCGGCGAGCACGAGCGCGGCCACCGCGGTCGCGATCGTCAGGGCAGCAAGCATGCCGACGACCTTATTACGCGAGGCGGCCCGTACCGTATCCGCCCCCACCGGCCCGGGCCGTGTCCGGACGGCTCGCGTCGCGGGCCGGGCGGACACGGCCTGGGCGGGACGATCGTGGTGTTGGCCACATATCGGCCAGGACCGCCGGGGCGCGGCGGGCGGTGTCGACGGGCGGCCGGGGTGCCGCCGCCCCCTGTCCCGGCTGGTGGCGGGCGGCGCCACGGGGTGTCCGGCGGACGGGCCGGGGCCGCCGGGCGGGTGTCCAAGGAGTGTCCAGGGATGTCCGCTATACGGACAGCGGGGGTGGACAGCGGGCGGAGGTCTGCTTTACTTGCCGACATGACCACGACGAGCAGCCGCACCCTTGCGACCGAGGCGATGATGACGCCCGGTGCTGCTTGTATGTGTCGAATGTGCGCCTTCTGAGGGCCCCCGCACCGCCATCGGCCTCGCGCCCCGAAGCGAGACAGCTGAGCCGTGTCCCCGACCACGAGTCGTCCGGCACGCACGCCCCGAGCGCACGTTTCTCCCCCCGCGCCACCGCCACACCGAGAACCGTGCCGCGTTCCGAAGATGAATGCCCCGTGCCCGGCGTCCACCATGGCGCCCGCACTCGACAGTGACGGAATCCCAGTGATCACCACCCAGGGCCTCACCAAGGTCTACCGCTCCCGCGGACGCGAGGTCACCGCCATCGACGGCGTCGACCTGCATGTACGCGAAGGCGAGGTGTACGGCGTCATCGGCCAGAGCGGCGCCGGCAAGTCCTCCCTCATCCGCTGCGTCAACCTCCTCGAACGCCCCACCTCCGGCATCGTGACCGTCGACGGACAGGACCTCACGGCGCTCGCCGGACGCGGCCCCCGCGCGGGCAAGGCGCTGCGCGAGGCCCGCAGCCGGATCGGCATGGTCTTCCAGCACTTCAACCTGCTGTCCTCGCGGACCGTCCAGGACAATGTCGAGCTGCCCCTGGAGATCCTCGGGGTCTCGGGCAAGGACCGCTCCCGCAAGGCCCTCGAACTGCTGGACCTGGTCGGGCTCGCCGACAAGGCCCGCGCCTACCCGGCGCAGCTGTCCGGCGGCCAGAAGCAGCGGGTCGGCATCGCCCGCGCCCTCGCCGGCGACCCCAAGGTGCTGCTCTCCGACGAGGCCACCAGCGCCCTCGACCCGGAGACCACCCGCTCCATCCTCCAGCTGCTGCGCGACCTCAACCGCCAGCTCGGACTGACGGTCCTGCTCATCACCCATGAGATGGACGTCGTCAAGACGATCTGCGACTCCGCCGCCCTGATGGAGAACGGACGGATCGTCGAGTCCGGGACGGTCAGCGAACTGCTCGCCGTGCCCGGCTCCGAACTGGCCGCCGCGCTCTTTCCGGTCGGCGGCGACGCCACCGGCCCCGACCGGACCGTCGTGGACGTCACCTTCCACGGGGAGGCCGCCACCCAGCCGGTCATCTCGCAGCTCTCCCGTACCTACAACATCGACATCTCGATCCTCGGCGCCGCGATGGACACCGTCGCCGGGAAGCAGGTCGGCCGGATGCGGATCGAACTGCCGGGCCGCTACGAGGACAACGTCGTGCCGGTGGGCTTCCTGCGCGAGCAGGGGCTCCAGGTCGACGTGGTCGACGCGCAGATCCCCGAGCAGCCGTCCGCCCTGGTGAAGGAAGGTGCCAAGTGACCTGGTCCGAGATGTGGCCGCTGCTGGAGCAGGCGTGTTGGGACACCCTCTACATGGTCGGCTGGTCCACGGTGATCGCCGTGGTCGGGGGACTGCCGCTCGGTGTCCTCCTCGTCCTCACCGACCGGGGCGGACTCCTTCAGAACACGGTCGTCAACAAGGTCCTCGGGCAGATCGTGAACATCGCCCGGTCGATGCCGTTCATCATCCTGATGGTCGCCCTGATGGGCCTCACCCGGGCGATCACCGGCACCACCATCGGCCGTGAGGCGGCGATCGTGCCGCTGGCCGTCGGCGCCGTCCCCTTCTTCGCCCGGCTGGTCGAGACCTCCGTACGCGAGGTGGACAGCGGTCTGATCGAGGCCGTCCAGGCGATGGGCGGCAACACCTGGACCGTCGTCCGCAGGGTCCTCGTACCCGAGTCGCTGCCGTCGCTGCTCTCCAGCGCCACCACCACCGTCGTCGCCCTCATCGGCTACAGCGCGATGGCGGGCACGGTCGGCGCCGGCGGACTCGGTGACATCGCGATCCGCTACGGCTATCTGCGCTTCGAGAACGAACTGATGTGGATCACGGTGGGTGTCCTCGCCGTCGTCATCTCCCTCATCCAGCTCGCCGGCGACCATGCCGCCCGCACCCTGCACCGCAGGGGCGGACGCGGCGGCGGCGAACCCCGGCTGCGCTTCCTGCGCACCTCCCGGGTCGTGTCGCCCGCGTCGGACGTGACCCGCGAACCCGACCCCGTCAAGGTCCCCTGACCCGTCCGCCGACGTCCCGGTCACCGGCCCGCCCCGCGCGGGCCGGCGGCACCCGGGCGCGCACCGACCTCCCTCATCCGTGTCCCGCACAGAACGCGCGGGAGCGGTACCACCCATGGAGAAAGGCACTTTTCGTGCGTAACGCCGCCAAGATCACCACCGCCGCCCTCGCCGCCGGAGCCCTCACCCTCGGGCTCACCGCCTGCGGCGCGGACCAGGACTCCGGCTCGGACGGTCCCCTGCGGATCGCCGCGACCGCCACCCCGCAGGCCGAGATCCTCGCGTACATCAAGGACAACCTCGCGAAGAAGGCCGACCTGGAGCTGGAGGTGAAGGAGTTCACGGACTACGTCGCCCCCAACACCGCAGTCCAGCAGGGCGAACTCGACGCCAACTACTTCCAGCACAAGCCCTACCTTGACGACTTCAACAAGGAGAACGGCACCGACATCGTCCCCGTGCCCGGCGCGACGGTGCATCTGGAGCCGCTCGGTGTGTACGCCAAGGATCTGAAGGACCTCGCGGACCTCAAGAAGGGCGCCACCATAGCCGTCCCCAACGACACCACCAACGAGGCCCGCTCCCTCCAGCTCCTCGCCGAGAACGGCGTCATCGAGCTCAAGGAGGGCGTCGGATTCGCGGCGACCCCCAAGGACATCACCGCCAACCCGAAGGACCTCAAGTTCAAGGAGCTGGAGGCCGCCGTGGTGCCCCGCTCCCTGGAGGACGTCGACGCCGCGGTGATCAACGGCAACTACGCGATCGAGGCGGACCTGAGCCCCGCCAAGGACGCCATCGCCGCCGAGAGCGCGAAGGACAACCCGTACGGGAACTTCCTCGCGGTCAAGAAGGGCGACGAGGACGACCCCCGGGTCAAGAAGCTCGCCGGCCTGCTGACCTCGCCCGAGGTGAAGAAGTTCATCGAGGAGAAGTACGACGGCGCCGTCCTCGCCGCCTTCTGACCGGACCGTCCCCCGGCCGTCCTTCCCCCGGCCCGTCGGTCCCCCCCCGGCCTGTCAGGTCCCCGGCCCGCCGTCCCCGCGGCGGGCCGGTCCCCTCGTACCCCCTCGTATCCCTCGCACGCGGAGAACCACCCATGCGCACCACCCGAGCACTGACCGCCGCCGCGGCCGTGACCGCCCTCGCCGTCGCACTCACGGCCTGCGGTTCCGGCTCCTCGGACGGCGGTGACGACGGCACCCTCGTCGTCGGCGCCACCGCCGTCCCGGCCGGTGAGGTCCTGGCCTACGTCAAGGACAACCTCGCGAAGAAGGCCGGTCTCGACCTGGAGATCAAGGAGTTCACGGACTACGTCCTGCCGAACACCGCCCTCCAGGAAGGCTCCCTCGGCGCCAACCTGTACCAGCACAAGCCGTTCCTCGACGACTTCAACAAGTCGAAGAACACCGACCTCGTCCCGGTCACCGAGGTCTATCTGCCGCCCATGGGCCTGTACTCCGAGAAGGTCGGCGACATAGCCGACCTGCCGGACGGCGCCACCGTGGCCGTCCCCAACGACACCACCAACGAGGGCCGCGCGTTCCAGCTGCTCGCCGCCCAGGGCCTCATCGGACTGAAGAAGGACGCGGGCCCCACCGCGGGCCCCTCCGATGTCACCGTGAACCCCAAGAAGCTCGTCTTCAAGGAACTGGACCCGGCGCAGCTGCCGCGCTCCCTGGGCGATGTCGAGGCCGCCGTCGTGAACAACAACTACGCCCTCGACGCGGGCCTCAGCCCCAAGAAGGA
This sequence comes from Streptomyces uncialis, assembly GCF_001905345.1. Lineage (GTDB taxonomy): Bacteria > Actinomycetota > Actinomycetes > Streptomycetales > Streptomycetaceae > Streptomyces > Streptomyces uncialis. The sequence goes on along the minus strand of NZ_LFBV01000006.1, from coordinate 200,853 downwards.
CTCCATCCTGCTGGAGAGCGCCGAGGGCAACCCGTACAACAACGTCCTCGCGGTGAAGAAGGGCGACGAGGACGACCCCCGGGTCAAGAAGCTCTCCGACCTGCTGACCTCGCCCGAGGTCGCCGCGTTCATCGAGAAGAAGTACCAGGGCTCCGTGCTGCCCGCCGGGAAGAACTGACACCGGCTCAGCAGGCCCCCTGACCACGGCTCCCCGCGCACCGGGGGCCGCGACCGCACCACGGGTTCCGTCCCGCCTTCCGGCGGACCCCGTGGTGCGGTTCCGCGTTCCGATGCTGCATGCTGGTCAACTCAGCGGCAGACCTGAGGATTCCTGAAGGTTACGGAGCGCGTCATGACAACCACCTTCCCCGACATCTCCCTCAGCACGGAACGGTTGGTCCTGCGCCCCTTCGAGGAGGCGGACGCACCGGCCCTCACGGAGATGATGAACGACGAACTCGTCACCATGTGGACCTCCGTCCCGCACCCCTACACCGCGGACGACGCCCACGCCTGGATCACCGAAGGCGCCCCCGGCGAACGCACCTCGGGGGACGGGATCGTGTTCGCCGTCACCGAGTTCCTCACCCAGCGGCTGGTGGGCATCGTCCACCTCCGGCACGCCGACTGGCGTCTGCGCGCCGCCGAACTCGCCTATGTCGTCGCCCCCTGGGCGCGCGGTGAGGGCTACGCGTCCGAGGCGTCGCTCGCCACCGCCGGGTGGCTGTTCCGCGACCAGAAGTTCGAGCGCCTGGAACTGCGCACCGCCGCCGACAACGCCGCAGCCCAGCAGGTCGCGCAGAAGATCGGCTGCATCAGCGAGGGCGTCCTGCGCGGCGCCTGGATAGCACGGGCGCGCACCGACGACGGCGGCGGCTGGACCGAGCAGCGCACCGATCTGATCGTGTGGAGCCTGCTGCCCGAGGACCTGGAGGGCGCGGGCGAGCAGTTCGCCGGGGCGAGCGAGTACACCGCCTTCTCCGACTGGAACTGACGGCGACCGACGGCGACAGCCCGCGATCGACGGCCACCGGCGAGCACCCCTCGTCCGCTCCGCCGCCGTCCGGCGCTCCCGCGGCCCCGTTCCCGCCGCCTCCGCTCCCGCCGCCCCGGTGCCGTCCGTCCCGGTGGCATCCGGCCCCGCGCCCGTCCGCGGGCCACGGCCCGCCCCGCCTCACCCCGCCCTGAGCGGCCCAGCGGCCCCGGCGAGCGGACGAACCCGTTCCGCGCCCCGGTGCGGCACCCGGTGCCCGGACCCGGCCCGGAACCCCCCGCACCGCTGGGGCGCCACCCCCTTCCAGCGGGTACGCTCACGGTGCGCGGCGCCGTCCCGCCACCTGTGCGGGCCCCGCGCGCTGCCCGCGCGACCGACCGCACCGGACCTCCGTCGTCCACCGACGGGCCGCCGTACCGCCGACCGGCCGCCCCCGCGGCACCGCCGCACCACCCGACCCCTGGAGACTGACGACGATGGCCGACCGGGTCACGGTGATCGGCTGGGACGGCTCACCGCTCGGCGCCGGGGCGCGCTCGGCGCTCGCCGCCGCCACCCTGGTCGCCGGAGCCGCGCACCACCTCGCCTTCCCCGAGGTACCCGAACGCGCCGAACGCGTCCGGCTCGGCAGCGTCTCCCTCGCCGCCCGCCGGATCGCCGCCCACCGCGGCACCGCCGTCGTGTTCGCCGACGGCGACCCCGGCTTCTTCGGGGTCGTACGGGCCCTGCGCGACCCCGAGTTCGGCCTGGAGGTCGAGGTCGTGGCCGCGCCCTCGGCCGTCGCGCAGGCGTTCGCCCGCGCGGGCATGCCCTGGGACGACGCCGAGGTCGTCGTCGCCCACCGCCGGACGCTGCGCCGGGCGGTCAACGTCTGCCGTGCCCACACCAAGGTCGCCGTCCTCACCTCGCCCGGCGCGGGCCCCGCCGAACTGGGCCTCCTTCTCGAAGGCGTCCACCGCACCTTCGTCGTCTGCGAGGAACTCGGCACCACCAGCGAACGCGTCACCGTCGTCACCTCCGACAAGGCCGCCGACCGCACCTGGCGCGACCCCAACGTCGTCATCGTCATCGGCGGCACCGCCGCCCCCGGCTCCGGCTGGATCGCCGGCCGCGACCCCGCCGCCGGCCCGCGCGGCTGGGCCCTGCCCGCCCACGTCCACGGCCCCGGACTGCGGGAGAGCGAGAACGACCGGCTGCGCGCCGCCCAACTCGCCCGTCTCGGCCCCCGGGTCGGCGACCTCGTCTGGGACATCGGCTCCGCGAGCGGCGCCTTCGCCGTCGAGGCGGCCCGCTTCGGCGCCGCCGTCATCGCCGTCGACCAGGACCCCGACGCCTGCGCCCGGACCACCGCCGCGGCCCGCCGTTTCGGCGTCCAGATCCAGACCGTCCACGGCCGCGCCCCCCATGTACTGGAGAACCTGCCCGAACCCGATGTCGTGCGTGTCGCGGGCGGCGGACCCGCCGTGGTCTCCGCCGTCGCGGACCGCCGCCCCGAGCGCATCGTCACCCACGCGGCCACCCGCGACATCGCCGAACGCCTCGGCCGTGACCTGGTCGAACACGGGTACGACGTCGAATGTGCCCTGCTCCAGTCCGTGGAACTCGACACCCGGGTCTGGACGGAGAAGGAACGGACGGTCGGATTCCTGCTCTCCGGCAGCCTTCCCGACCGCGCCCCCTGACCGCCGCCCGGCGACGCGCGGGGTAGGCTGGCCGATCGTTGTACCGCACCGGGCCCGCAGCGCTTCATGGCTCAATGTCCGGAAATCCCGCCCGTTTTGGGTGGAGTGTGGTACGGCGGGACCGCAGGACGCGCGACGTGGCGCAGTCCACAGGAGACCGTGCCGGAACTCAGGTGCCGCGGTGGGGGCCGACCGGGACAATGCCAGTGGTCGGTGTTCGCCGGTGCGACCGGCGCCGCCGACGGGACGTGCCGCGCGGCGCCTCCGCTCGTTCTCATGGACGGGTGGTCGGTGCGCCGCCCGGGGTACACGGGCCGCTCGGCGGGGGCCGGGACGGTCGAGGAAGCACTACCGATGGGCGAGGGGTACGCATGACCGACACCGGCCGGATTCCGGGCGAGGCACTGCCGGACAACGCCGGCGAGGGGGTCGCTGCCGGGTCCGTCCAGGGCCGGGCGGCGGAGCGGCACGGCCCGGACACCCCGGGCCCGTACCCGTACCCGGGCCCTGCGGAGCCCCCCGCCGACGACGATCAGCTCCTGATGCCCGGCTCCCAGGGCGCCTGGAGCGACACCCCGGGCGGTACGGGACTCTTCCCGTCCGCCGACGCCTACCCGCCGGTCGTCCACACCACCAGCGCACCCCCCGTACCGGTCCAGCAGACCCCGCCGCCGGACGCCCGGTACCCGGCGCCCGTCCCCGGGCCTCCGGTGCCGGAGCCTGCGCAGGCATCCGTGGGGGAGAACGTCCACGCCGTGGCGCCCGCCCCGGTCCTGTCGGTGCCCACCTCGCTGGAGACACCCGACGACGACGAGCCCCCGAACCCGTACGAGGCCGAGGCACCCGTGACCGCCGAGCACCCCGCCACGCCCACCGCCACCGCACCGGCCCCCGGACAGCCGTCCGGCGCCGCCGCCGTGGCCCATGAGCAGACCGCCGAGCCCGCCGCGCGGGAATCCCCCGGGCATGAACCCGGTCCGCACGAGACGGGCGGCCGGGACAGCGGCGCCGTCGATCTGACGGACGTCCGCACCCCCGGCGCGCACGCCGCCTCCGCGCCGGGGACCGCCCGGCGCCCGCTGCACCTCGGCCCGCCCACCCCGGACACCGCCTCCAGCCCCGTACGCTCGCTCTCCGACCGGGGACCGGCCGGTTCCCGCCGGGGGTCGGTCAAGGTCCGCAGGCAGGCCGAGCAGGCACCGCAGTCCGAGCCGTCGCAGGCGCAGCAGACCGGCGCGCCCGAATACCTCGACGCGCCGCACCCCGGCGCCCCGCTGCCCGGCCCCCAGCTCGCGGAGATCCCGCCGCAGGGCGGCGCCCCCTGGGGTCCCGCGCCCGGCGCTCCGGAGACCCAGGCCGGGGAAGCCGCCGCGCAGAGCGCACCGGTGGCCCCGTCCACCACACCGTTCCCCCCCGCCCCCGACGCCACGACCGCCGTGCCGACGATGGACGGTGACCAGGTGATGGCGTCCCCCGCCGACACCGGGGCCGTGCTGGTGCCGGACGCCGCGTTCGCCGCGCCGGGCGCGCTGCCCGCCGAGGACCCCGCGCCCGAGGCGCCCGCGTACGCCGTCGCCGAGGACCCGGCCGCCGCGCCGACCGCGCCGACCGCACCGGACGCGTACGCCGTCGCCGCCGTGCCGTCCCAGGGACCGCAGAGCATCGGTGACGCCCCCGTGCCCGACGCGGACGCCATCGCCCCGCCGCTGCCCACCGGCACGACGGGCACACCGGCGGGCGATCTCACCGACGGCCGAGGACTCCAGCTCGACCTCCACCAGCACGAGAACGCGCCCGCCGCCGGTGCGGCCACCGACGGCACGCCCGTCGACGGTACGAGTGGCGCCCAGGCCGGGCCGGTCGCCGCAGCTGTGGCCGAGCCCTCGGTGACGGAACCCCCGGTGACGGAACCGACCGGACAGTTCGTCCCGGTCGAGGGCTTCGTCCCGACCACCCCGCACCTCGCGCCGACGCCGCCGCGCGGGACTCCCCTGCCGGTCCCGGCCCAGGCCGGACCCCCCGGGAGCGCGCCGTCCCCCTTGGCCCCGGCCACGGACGGCACCGCCGCACCCGCCGCCCCCGAGCCGGACCCGGCCGTCACCCCGGACGCCTCCGTGCCCGCCGAGGCACCCGTGCCGACCGCGTCGGACGAGGCCGAGGCCGCTCAGGCCGTCGAACCGCAGCCGGACGGTACGCCCGTGGCGGGAACTCCCGCGCCGGACGCTGCGCGGGCACCGGAACCGACGGTGGACGCGGTCGTGGTGGAACCGGCGGTGGACACGGCTCCCGTGCCGGATGAGACGCCCACGGCGAACGGGACGCCCGTGGCCGATGCGGCCGACGTGGTGGACCAGGTCGACGTGGTGGACCAGGCTCCGCCCGCCCCGGACGCCCCGACCCCGGACGCCCCGACCCCGGACGCCGTCCAGGTGACGGAACCGGACCCGACGGCGGACCCGACGGCCGAGGTACCTGGCGGGCCGACCGCCGCTGTCGACGCCGCTGTTGATGCCGGTGCCGGTGCCGGTGCCGATGTCGAGCAGAGCGTGGTCGAGGCCCCGGTGCCCCAGGAGCAGCCCGTTCCGCTGCCTGACACGACCGTCACCGAGGCGACCGTGCCTGACCCGACCGTGCCCGAGGCGACCGTCGCCGAGGCGCCGGTCACCGACGCGGAGCCGTCCGCCGTCGAGGGTCCCGTCACCGCGTCCGTGACCGGGCCCGGCGAGGCCACGCCCACCGAGGACCCCGTCGCCGGGACAGCCGCGCAGGCCCCGGCACAGGCGGAGGCTTCGGACCAGGCACTGGCCGGGACCGAGGCCGTCGGCCCCGAAGCAGCCGACCAGCTCGCGTCCGCCCCGGCCACCGTGGAGACCACGGAAACCGTCGCTCCCGAGGCTGAGACCGTCCCCGGCGCCCCCACGGACTCCGCCGAGGGCCCCACCACCCCCGCCGTCACGGACACGGTGACCGGCACCACCCCCGCCGACGCCACCCCCGCCGTGACAGCCGAGTCGCCGGACACCCCCGACGCACCGGCCCTCCAGCCTCACCCGCACCCGCACCCGCAAGAAGCCGACAGCGAAGTGACCCACGCAGCCCCCCGGACGGACCCGGAGACCCCGGAGTCCGCCGTCGCACCGGACCCGGCCCCCCTGCCCGCCGCCGCACCGCAGACACCCGAGGCGCCCGTGGCGCCCGACGCGACGGCCGGTACCCCCGCGTCCCCGTCCGTCACCTCCGTCACCGGTGCGAACGCCCCCGAGCCGTCCCCCGACGCCGTCACGGACGGTCCGACGGAGGCCCAGGACGCCCACGAGGCCCCGGACCCCGCAGGCACCCCGGACGCGCCTGGAACCACCGAGGCCACGCAGCCCGCCGCCGGGCCCGCGCCGACGGACGAGGTCACCCAGGCCCCCGCCCAGGCGGCACCGGAGACGGCCGCCCCCGAGGAAGCCGACGCAGCCGCCACCGCCCCGGCCGCCGACGCGGCCACCGAGGACGCGACGCCCCCCGCCGCGGAGACCGTCACCCCGGAGCCCGCCGCCCCGGCCACGGTCGAAGCCGAGGCCCCGGACGGCAGCGCCGAGACGGCATCCCCCGAGGAAGCCGCCGCGACCGCCCCGGAGACCCCGGAGACCCCGGAGAAGGCTGACAGTCCGGACGACACCCCCGGCGTCGAGCAGCCGTCGTCCCGTCCCGCCGCCCCCGCCCCCGCCTACGACGACGCCGAACGCGACGCCGTACTGCGGGTCATGCGGGAACGCCGCGACATCCGCAACGGCTTCCGGCCGGACCCGATCCCGCACGAGGTCCTGCTGAGGGTGCTGGAGGCCGCGCACACCGCGCCGTCCGTCGGGCACTCGCAGCCCTGGGACTTCGTCGTCATCCGGTCCGCCGAGACCCGGCAGGCCATGCACGAACTGGCCGAGCGCCAGCGCGACGCGTACGCCAGGTCCCTGCCCAAGGGCCGTGCGAAGCAGTTCAAGGAACTGAAGATCGAGGCGATCCTCGACACCCCGGTGAACATCGTCGTCACCGCCGACCCGACCCGGGGCGGCCGGCACACCCTCGGCCGCCACTCCCAGCCCCGGATGGCGCCCTACTCCTCGGCGCTCGCCGTCGAGAACCTCTGGCTCGCGGCCCGTGCCGAGGGCCTCGGCGTGGGCTGGGTCAGCTTCTTCGACGAGCGGGAGATGGTCCGCGCCCTCGATCTGCCCGAACACCTGGAGGTCGTCGCCTACCTGTGCGTCGGGTACGTCGACGAGTTCCCGGAGGAGCCCGAGCTCGCCCAGTCGGGCTGGGCCAAGCGCCGCCCGCTGTCCTGGGTCGTCCACGAGGAGACGTACGGCCGCCGCGCGCTGCCCGGCGAGGACCCGCACGACCTGCTCGCCGAGACCGTCGCCGCCATCCGCCCGCTGGACGCCAAGGCGCTCGGCGAGGCATGGGAGCGGCAGAAGCGGATGACCAAGCCCGCCGGGGCGCTCGGCATGCTGGAGATCATCTCCGCGCAGCTCAGCGGGCTCTCCCGGATGTGCCCGCCGCCCATCCCGGAGCCCGCGGCCGTCGCGGTCTTCGCGGGCGACCACGGTGTCCACGCCCAGGGTGTGACGCCCTGGCCGCAGGAGGTCACCGGCCAGATGGTCGCGAACTTCCTCGGCGGCGGCGCGGTCTGCAACGCCTTCGCGAACCAGGTCGGCGCCGAGGTCTGCGTCATCGACGTCGGGGTCGCCGCCGACCTGCCCGCGACCCCGGGGCTGCTGCCCCGCAAGGTCCGGGCCGGTACGGGCGACATGACCACCGGGCCCGCGCTCACCCGCGAAGAGGTCAAGGCCGCCGTCGAGGTCGGCATCGAGACCGCCCGCGACCTGGTCGCGGCGGGCAACAAGGCACTCCTGACGGGCGAGATGGGCATCGCCAACACCACCGCGTCGGCCGCCCTGATCGCCGTCTACACCGGCGCCGACCCGGCCGAGGTCACCGGCCGCGGCACCGGCATCAACGACGAGACCCTGGCCCGCAAGACGGATGTCGTCCGGCGCGCCCTGGACCTGCACCGGCCGGACCCCGCCGACCCCATCGGCGTCCTCGCGGCCGTCGGCGGTCTCGAACACGCCGCCCTCGTCGGTCTGATCCTCGGCGGAGCCTCGCTGCGCACCCCCGTCATCCTGGACGGGGTCAGCGCGGGCGCCGCCGCCCTGGTCGCCCGCGCGGTCGCCCCCGAGGCGCTGGCCGCCTGCATCGCGGGCCACCGCAGCGCCGAACCGGGCCATGTCGCGGCGCTGAACAAGCTGGGTCTGCGCCCGCTGATCGACCTGGACCTCCGGCTGGGGGAGGGCACGGGCGCGCTGCTCGCCCTGCCGCTGGTGCAGAGCGCGGCCCGCGCGATGCACGAGGTCGCCACCTTCGACTCGGCCGGGGTCACCGAGAAGTAGCCCCACCGGCACCCGCCCGCGCCGGGCACCCGCACCGGGTGCCCGGCCCGGCCGCGTCCGGCCCGAAGCGGCCGTCCAGCACCGTCCCCGTCCACCGCCCGTCGGCCGCGACTCCCGGACCCCCGCCCCCGGCGACGACGCCCAGGCCCCGCACCCGCAGGGCCCCTCCGCCGCTGTGACCAGCGGAACCGTATCGTTGCCGCCGGGACCCCCGTCCCCGACCGTCGACCCACCGACAGGAACCGTCCGCCGCTCCACCGTCGCAGCGGCCCATCCGAGGAGCCGCCATGCCCAGCCCCGCCAGTGACCCGGCGTACCCCGTCGGGCTCCGTCTCACCGGTCGCCGTGTCGTGGTGCTCGGCGGTGGCCAAGTGGCCCAGCGGCGGCTGCCGGCGCTCATCGCGGCGGGCGCCGACGTCCAGCTGATCTCCCCCTCCGCGACCCCGTCCGTCGAGGCCATGGCCGACACGGGGGAGATCACCTGGCACCGCCGCCGCTACGAGGACGGGGACCTGGCCGACGCCTGGTACGTCCTGGTGGCCACCCAGAACCGGGACGCCAACACCCGTGCGTCGGCGGAGGCCGAGACCCGCCGCGTCTGGTGCGTCCGCTCCGACGACGCCGACGCCGCCACCGCCTGGACCCCGGCCACCGGCCACAGCGCGGGCGTCACCGTCGCCGTCCTCACCACCGACGCGCAAGGGCGCGACCCCCGGCACACCGCGGCGATCCGCGACGCCGTGGTCGAGGGGCTGCGGGACGGCACCCTCGTCGCCCGGCACCACCGCGCCCGCGCCGCGTCGGTCGCCCTTGTCGGCGGCGGCCCCGGCGACCCCGACCTGATCACGGTACGAGGCCGCCGGCTGCTCGCGGAGGCGGACGTCGTCATCGCGGACCGGCTCGGCCCCCGCGACCTGCTCGCCGAACTGCCGCCGCACGTCGAGGTGATCGACGCGGCCAAGATCCCGTACGGCCGGTTCATGGCCCAGGAAGCCATCAACCAGGCGCTGATCGACCACGCCAGGGCGGGCCGGACGGTGGTCCGGCTCAAGGGCGGTGACCCGTTCGTCTTCGGCCGGGGCATGGAGGAGGCCGAGGCCCTGGTCGAGGCCGGTATCCCGTACACCGTCGTCCCCGGTATCTCCAGCTCGATCTCGGTGCCCGGCGCGGCGGGCATCCCCGTCACCCATCGCGGGGTCGCGCATGAGTTCACCGTCGTCAGCGGCCATGTGGCCCCCGACGACGAACGCTCCCTGGTCGACTGGGCCGCGCTCGCCGCCCTGCGCGGCACCCTGGTCGTCCTGATGGGCGTCGACAAGATCGGCCGGATCGCACAGACGCTGATCGCGCACGGCCGGGCCGCCGACACCCCCGTCGCCCTGGTCCAGGAGGGCACGACCGCCGCCCAGCGGCGCGTGGACGCGACGCTCGCGACCGTGGCGGAGACCGTGGTCCGTGAGGGGGTGCGCCCGCCCGCCGTCATCGTGATCGGTGAGGTGGTCCGCGTCGGCCCCGACGCCCCGGTCGCCCCCGGACAGCACCCCGTCACCTGACCCGGGCGACCCGCCTCGAACCCAGCCGCCCGCTCCGCTCCGCACCGACAAGGCAGTATCACCCTGTGGCCGAACTCATCACCGTCGAGGACCCCGACGACCCCCGCCTGAGTGACTACACCGGGCTGACCGACGTCGAACTGCGGCGCAGACGCGAACCCGCCGAAGGACTGTTCATCGCCGAGGGCGAGAAGGTCATCCGTCGGGCGAAGGACGCCGGGTACGAGATGCGCTCCATGATGCTCTCGACCAAATGGGTCGACGCCATGCGCGACGTGATCGACGAACTCCCCGCCCCCGTCTACGCGGTCACCCCGGAACTGGCGGAACGCGTCACCGGCTACCACGTCCACCGGGGCGCCCTCGCGTCGATGCAGCGCAAGCCCCTGCCCACCGCGGCCGAGGTCCTGGCCGTCACCCGCCGGGTCGTGGTCATGGAGTCCGTGAACGACCACACCAACATCGGCGCGATCTTCCGTTCCGCGGCAGCCCTCGGCATGGACGCCGTCCTGCTCTCCCCGGACTGCGCGGACCCGCTCTACCGCCGCTCGGTGAAGGTGTCGATGGGCGCGGTGTTCTCCGTCCCGTACGCCCGTCTGGAGACCTGGCCGCGCGGGCTGGAGGAGGTACGGGGAGCGGGCTTCGGGCTACTGGCGCTCACCCCGGACGAGAAGGCCGTCACCCTGGACGAGGCCGCCCCGCACCGGATGGACCGGGTCGCCCTGATGCTCGGCGCCGAGGGCGACGGACTCTCCGCCAGGGCGATGGCCGCCGCCGACACCCTGGTCCGCATCCCGATGGCGCACGGGGTGGACTCACTGAACGTCGGCGCCGCGGCAGCGGTCGCCTTCTACGCGGTAGCCACCGGCCGCCCCACCCCCTGACACCCCAAAGGGACAAGAGGAACCGCGCACCCCCGGAGTACCCGCACAGGAACAAGTACGCCCAGCCGGGCAGACCTCAGGGGCGCGAGGAACCGCGCACCCACGGGCAACCCGCACTCGACCGAGAAACCTGTGGACGCACAGACCTCAGGGGCGCGGGGAACTGCGCACCCACGACGGACCCGCACAGGATCAAGTACGCCGAGCCGGGCAGACCTCAGGGGCGCGGGGAACTGCGCACCCACGGGCAACCCGCACCCGACCGAGAAACCTGTGGACGCACAGACCTCAGGGGCGCGGGGAACTGCGCACCCACGGGCAACCCGCACCCGACCGAGAAACCTGTGGACGCACAGACCTCAGGGGCGCGGGGAACTGCGCACCCACGACGGACCCGCACAGGAACAAGTACGCCCAGCCGGGACGACCCAGGGGCGCGAGGAACCGCGCACCCACGAACGCCCCGCACAGGAACAAGTACACCCAGGTGGGGAACCCGGCGACACGGGCCGCCAAGAACCCGCACAGGACAGCCCCGCGAGCCTCAGCCCGCCACGAACCCCAAGCCGCTCCCCGCCACGGCCGAACCGACCGTGACCCCCGAGGCCCCCGGCGGCCCACCGCCGGAGCCACCGAACCCCCGGGCGGGCCCCTGGCACCCCTGAGCCGCCGCGATCCCCAGCGCGACCAGCAGCGTCACGACCACGAACACGATCAGCCGCTGCCGCAGCAGCCGGGGATTGGCCGGGCGCAGCCCGGTCCCCGTGGTGCGGGGCCCGCCCGGCCGCCCCGCACCGCTGCGGGGCGCGGGCCTGCCGCCCGAGCGGCTGGTGCGCGACGAGCCCCGGGACCCCGGGGAACCGGCGGGCCGGGCCCCCGGACGCGACGAGGGCGCCTTGGCCGACCGGGTCGGCTGCGACGGCGACTGCCCCGTACGGCCCGGCCGCCCGGACTGTGAACGCGGCGGCGGAGTGCCCTGCGGACGACGCTGGGTGCGCTGCGCCGCGTACTCGTCGGCGAGCCGCCCCGACGGCCGGTCCGGCTCACCGCGCGGGCCGGGCGGCCGGGGGTCCGTCAGACCCTGCGCCTCACGCGCGGCGATCTCCTTGAGCCGCAGCGACAGTTGCAGGGTGCTCGGCCGCTCCTCCGGGTCCTTCGCCAGACAGGCCCGCACCAGCGGAGCCAACGCGTCCGGCACCCCGTGCAGATGGGGCTCCTCGTGCACCACGCGGTACAGCATCACCTCGGAACTGCCGTGCCCGAACGGTGAGTCGGAGGTCGCCGCGTACGCCAGCGTGGCGCCCAGCGCGAACACGTCCGTGGCGGGGGTGACCGCGACCCCGCGCACCTGTTCCGGCGCGAGGAACCCCGGCGAGCCCACCGCCGTACCGACATGGGTGAGGGTGCTCGCACCGGTCGCCCAGGCGATACCGAAGTCGATGATGCGGGGGCCCTTGGGCGACAGCAGGATGTTCGACGGCTTCAGGTCCCGGTGCACCACCCCGGCCTCATGGACCGCGACCAGGCCCTCCGACAGCGCCGCGCCGATCGACGCCACCTCGGTGGCGGGCAGCGGCCCTTCGTCGGCGACCCGGTCGTGCAGCGAGGGCCCGGGGACGTACTGCGTGGCGAACCACGGCCGGTCCGCCTCCAGATCGGCGGCCACCAGCCGCGCCGTGCAGCCGCCGCGGATACGGCGGGCCGCCGACACCTCACGGGCGAAGCGCGAACGGAACTCCTGGTCCTCGGCGAGATCCGGGCGGATCACCTTCAGCGCGACCCGCTGGCCACGGCGGTCCGACCCCAGATAGACGACTCCCATGCCGCCCGCCCCGAGCCGTCGGTGCAGCCTGAACGAGCCGACCACACGCGGGTCCTCACGCCTCAGGCGCATCATCGCCATGTTCATCCCCGCTGCCCGGTCCGGTTGACGAGCCACAGCTTACGTACCCGGGGCCGGGAGCGCGCAGAGGCCGCGCCCTCGCGGGCCCGGGGATTGTCCGTGCCGGGCGTACGGGATGAAGGAGGGTCAGGGCCCCAGGGCCGGGACGCCCCTTGCCCCGGCCACCCGCCCAACCCCATTGCGGGGAGGGCGGATTGACGCCCGGCGGGGTGACCGGATCGTGACCCCCGGCCGGTTCCCGGACGGCGTGCGCGTGGCCGCCCCGGCGGCGGCCGGAGCCCGGCGCCGGGGCCGGGCTCCGGGGCCCGGGGGCCGGGCCGAGTGAGCGAAGTCACCAGAGCGCCCCACGGGCCCGCCGCGCCCGCCGCCGGCGGCCGCCCGGCTTCCCGGCGGCCGGGCGGCGGCGGACCGTCCGGCCGGAGGGGTGCCCGGCACGGGGCCCGCCACCTGGTGGGTTCCCGGATACGTGTCCCCTCCGGGAAGACCCCGAGACCCCGGCGCACGTCTCCACCCTGGGGAGTACATGTCCGCCCGGTGGTCATCCTCGGGGAGGCCAGGCAATAGGTACGAGGGCATGACGACCGGGGTCCCGCCGGGCCGTAGATTTGAGGTCAAGCGGCGGGTGCGGTACTCGTCCCCCGAGGTCAAGCGCCCGCCGCCCGCATCACCACATGTGCGACGGGGCTCCGGCAGCGGGACCCCGTACGGAACGACCAGGAGAAGGACCATGGCGGACACGGCCACGCGGACGATGATCCGCGCACGAGGACGCAAGGCGTACGCGGCGTTCGACGGCCGGTCCGGTCAGCGTCACCCACTGGTGGCGATGGCCATGGTGCTCCCCCTGGCGGCCCTGCTCGTGGTCGTCTTCGGCGGCTGGGAGGCAGTGGTCACCCAAGCGTCGTCCGTGGTCGAGATGCTGGGGCGCTGAGCGGCGCCCCAGGCCCGGAAGAGCGGTCCGGGCGGGGACATCGGACCATGAAACCCCGTGGGGACGGGGGTGCGGCGGACGGCACTGTGCCCGCGCAACCTGGGGAGGTTGCGCGGGCATTTTTCTGTGTGTCCGTAGGCTGGGGCGCTCGTGGTCCGGGCCCGTCCGGACGGGCGGGTCCTCGGCTCAGGGGTGGGGTTCGGTGCACGGTGGTGTGGTGGGAGGTCTGCGGACCCGGGCCAGGGGAGCGGCGCACGGCACGGCCGGTGCGTGTGTCTGCGGCACGGCCGGTGACGTGCTCGCCGAGCGGGACGACGGGGTGGTGGTCCGGCACGGCGGAGTCGTCGCCAAGGCGCACGCGGGCGACACGGACACCGGCGACCTGGCCGTCCGCCTCGCGCTGGCGTCCCACCCCGCCCTCCACGGCATCCTGCTCCCCCCGCTGACCGGCCCCACCGACCCGACGGCCCCGCCCGACCCGACGGCCCCGCCAGGTCCGACCGACCCCACCGGTAAGCCCGACCCGCCCAACCGGCCCCGGACCGCCCCGCCCGCCCGGACCTGGCCGCCCGACCCGCCCGGTTCCACCGGACCGCTCGCGGGCCGCCCCGTCAGCCTCTGGCCCTACGGTGCGCCCGTCGACCCCGCCAGCCCCGAGCTGGCCCCCTGGGAGGCGGCCGGTGATCTGCTGGCCCGGCTGCACCGGGTGGACACCGCCCGGCTGACGGCGCTGCCCGGCCCGCTGCCGCCGATGCGCGGCCCCGCGAAGGCCGCCCGCGCCGTCCGCCGGATGCGCGCCACGACGCCCGAGCCCCTGGACGCCCTCGCCCGGTACGGTGACGCCGACGCGGTCACCCGGGTCGAGGCCGCCTGGCGGACCCTCCCGCCGTGGGCGCGCGACGAGGCGCCCCCACCGCCCTCCCGCACCCTGTGCCACGGTGATCTGCATCTCGGCCAGCTCGTCCGGGCCCCGGCCACCCCCGCGCCCCAGGGCGGCGGCCCCTGGCTGCTGATCGACATCGACGACCTCGGGGTCGGCGACGCCGCCTGGGATCTGGCCCGGCCCGCCGCGTGGTTCGCCTGCGGGCTGCTCGGGCCGGGGGAGTGGGCCCGCTTCCTCGGCGCCTACCGGAGCGCCGGCGGTCCCGCCGTACCGGCTGCCGCCGATCCCTGGCCCGCCCTGGACGTGGCGGCACGGACCCTGGCGGTGCAGACGGCGGCCCTCGCGGTCGTCAGGAGCCGCCGGGAGCAGCGGCCGCCCGACGAGGACGAGCGCGCGGTGATCGACGCGTGCGCCCGGATGGCCGGAACACCCATGGCCGAATGAGGCCCGGTCCGGCGCAGTTGGCGAGGAGTGGGGCGAAGTAGGGTGCATCCACAGGAGAAGCCGGGCAGTATTCCGGCGAAGCCGTACCGAACGTGCAGGAGTTGAGCCCACGCATGCAGTGTCCCAAGTGTCACGCGCCGATGAACACCTACAACCGCAACGGCATCCAGATCGAGCAGTGCGGCGGCTGCCGCGGGATATTCCTGGACTACGGCGAGCTTGAGGCCCTCACCCGGCTGGAGTCCCAGTGGTCGCAGCCCGCGCCCCCGCCGCCCGCCCCGCAGCAGGGCTACCCGGCCGCACCCGGCCCGCAGCAGGGCTACCCGGCGGCGCCCGCGCCCGCCTGGGGCGCCCCGCACGGCGGCCATGGCGGTCACGGTGGTCACGGTGGTCACCACGGCCATCACCGCAACAAGGGTTTCGGCCGGATGCTGTTCTCCTCGTGAGCCGCTGACAGCCCCGTGACCCACTGAGGCACGGCGAAGCCCCCGGCGTCCAGGACGGCCGGGGGCTTGCGGATGGTGCGCGATACTGGGATTGAACCAGTGACCTCTTCCGTGTCAGGGAAGCGCTCTCCCGCTGAGCTAATCGCGCGGGACTTCGGGGAGACTACCAGTACCCACGCCGCTGGGCGCCGACCGGGGTCTCACGAAGGGTGATACGGAGAGTGGTACTGCGTGCGCGATACTGGGATTGAACCAGTGACCTCTTCCGTGTCAGGGAAGCGCTCTCCCGCTGAGCTAATCGCGCGGGCCCCCGTTACCGGGGCAGTGGACGATACTGGGATTGAACCAGTGACCTCTTCCGTGTCAGGGAAGCGCTCTCCCGCTGAGCTAATCGTCCTTGGAGGTGGAGACGGGATTTGAACCCGTGTAGACGGCTTTGCAGGCCGTTGCCTCGCCTCTCGGCCACTCCACCAGGAGTCACGGCGGGTCCCTGAGGACTCCCCGCTCCTGAGCGGACGACGAGGTTCGAACTCGCGACCTCAACCTTGGCAAGGTTGCGCTCTACCAACTGAGCTACGTCCGCCTGTCGTTTCGGTGCGCTTGCGCGTCCCGGCGACGTGTTGAACTCTAGCGGATTCCTGGGCGAGCACAAAAACGCGTTTACGCAGCGTGCTGCCCCACGACCGCCCCGGGGCAGCCGCGGCCCGGCCGTCCTAGACTCGCAGCCGTGCGCATCCTCCCTCCTCTGGCCCGCTTCGGTGGTCTTCTCGCCACCGGGCTGCGTGACGTGACCAGCGACGCTGCCGCGCTGGACAGCCGCGGCTTCTGGGCCGTGTCCGCCGACTTCGAGGGCCGGCTGGTGTGCGCGCGCTTCGACGACGTCCGCCCCGACCCGGTCCCCGCACCGGTACCGGGCGCGTGGCGCGGCCCCGCCCGCGGTGACTGGGTGTCCTCCCTCGACCGCGCCGCGTACACGGCGGGGGTGCGCCGGATACGGGAGCACATAGCGGCGGGTGAGGTCTATCAGGCCAATCTGTGCCGGGTGCTCTCCGCGCCCGTCGGCCCGGACGCCGATGTGGACGCGCTGACCGCGCTGCTGGCCCGCGGCAATCCGGCCCCTTACGCCGGAACGATTCGCCTGCCCGGTCATGGAGTGGAGATCGCCACCGCGTCGCCCGAGCTGTATCTGCGCCGCGCGGGCCGCGTCGTCGAGTCCGGCCCCATCAAGGGCACCGGCCGCACCGAGGCCGACCTCCTGGAGAAGGACCACGCCGAGAACGTCATGATCGTGGACCTCGTCCGCAACGACCTCGGGCGGGTCTGCGCCACCGGAACGGTCACCGTCCCCGACCTCTGCGTGGTGGAGAAGCACCCCGGACTGGTCCACCTGGTGTCGACCGTCCGCGGGGAGCTGACCGCCGGCGCGGGCTGGGCGGCGCTGTTCGCCGCGACCTTCCCGCCCGGGTCCGTCACCGGCGCCCCCAAGTCCAGCGCCCTGCGGATCATCGACGCCCTGGAGACGGCGCCACGCGGCCCCTACTGCGGCGGGATCGGCTGGGTCGACGCCGACCGCGGCACGGGTGAGCTGGCCGTCGGTATCCGCACCTTCTGGATCGACCGGGCCGCCGGACGGCTACGGTTCGGCACCGGGGCGGGCATCACCTGGGGCTCGGACCCCGAGCGCGAGTGGCGCGAGACCGAGCTGAAGGCGTCCCGGCTGCTCGCCGTCGCCTCGGGCACCTGCCCGGACCCGGACGGGACACCATGACCGGCGACCGGCGACCGGCCGGCGCACCGCACAGCCATCCGCCGCGCACCGCGGCGGCCACCGGGGAAACCCGCCGACGAAGGGGAGGGGCTCCCTCGTGAAGCTCTGGCTCGACGGAGAACTGCGCGACAGCGCGTCCGCACGTGTCTCGGTGTTCGATCACGGACTCACCGTCGGTGACGGTGTCTTCGAGACCATGAAGGCCGTGGACGGGCAGGCGTTCGCCCTGACCCGGCACCTCGACCGGCTCGCCCGCTCCGCCCGGGGCCTCGGCCTGCCGGAGCCCGACCCGGACGAGGTCCGCCGGGCCTGCCGCGCCGTCCTCGACGCCAACCCGATGCCGCTCGGCCGGCTCCGGATCACCCTCACCGGCGGCGACTCCCCGCTCGGCTCCGACCGGGGCGAGGGAGGGCCGACCCTGGTCGTCGCGATCGGCCCGGTCACCCGCCGCGCCGACACGACCGAGGTCATCACCGTCCCCTGGACCCGCAACGAACGCGGCGCCCTCGCCGGACTGAAGACCACCTCGTACGCGGAGAACGTCGTCGCGCTCGCCCGCGCCCGTGAACAGGGCGCCACCGAGGCGCTGTTCGCCAACACCGTCGGCCGGCTCTGCGAAGGCACCGGCTCCAATGTGTTCGTCGTCCTCGACGGTGAGATCCACACCCCGCCCGTCGCCTCGGGCTGCCTCGCGGGCATCACCCGCGCGCTGGCCGTCGAGTGGACCGGCGCCCGGGAGACGGAGCTGGCGATGGACGTCCTCGACCGGGCCGACGAGGTCTTCCTGACGTCGACCCTGCGTGACGTCCAGGCCGTGCGCCGGGTGGACGGCCGTGAACTGCCCACCGCGCCGGGCCCCGTGACCGCCAAGGCCATGCGGATCTTCGACGAGCGGGCCGCCGACGACCTCGACCCGTAGGCCCGGACATCCGCGGCCGGCTCCCGCCGAATTGAGGATGACGCTCCCGTCCCCGTCGGGTAGACATCCTTGATGACCACCACGCTGCGGCCGACCGGGCCGCTCCAGGACCGGGCCGACGGCGGCCGTTCGCGCCACTTCCTCATCTGTGTGAACAGCCGCCCCGTCGGGGAGATCGAACTCGCCACGCACGAGGTGTACGGGCCGAAGGTCGCCCGGCTGCGGGGACTGCGCGTCGACGAGGCCGACCGGGGGCGCGGCCGGGCCACGGTCGCCGCCCTCGCCGCCGAGGAGGTGGCCCGCGGCTGGGGCTGCCACCGGATCGAGGCGTCGGTCCAGGCCACCGAAGCCGCCGCCCTGCGGCTCGCCACCGCCCTCGGCTGGACCGAACGCAACCGGGGCATGGCCAAACACCTGGGCACCGCTGCCCCGGCCGCGCCGACCGGCTCCGTCGTCCGGCCGATGACGGCCGAGGAGTACGGTCCCTGGCTCGCGGCGGGCAAGGAGGACTACGCCCAGGGCTGGATCGGGCGCGGGGTGCCGGAGGCCGAGGCGAGGGCGAAGTCCGAGCGCGACCACGCCGGGCTGCTGCCCGACGGCCTCGCCACACCCGGCACGGTCGTCCGGGTCCTCCACCACGAGGGCACGGTGGTCGGGACGGTGTGGGTCGCCATCCGCGACGAGGACGCCTTCGTCTTCGATGTGAAGGTCGACGCCGCGCACCGGGGCCATGGCCACGGCCGCACCCTGATGCGGCACGCCGAGACCGAGGCGACCGCCGCCGGACGCACCGTCCTCGGCCTGAACGTCTTCGTCGGCAACACCCCGGCCCTGCGCCTCTACGAGTCCCTGGGCCACGAGCCCGTCAGCCACCATCTGTACAAGCAACTGGCGTAGGCCGGTCCGGACGGGTTCCGGGCGGGCCCTGACCGGCGGGGCTCAGCCCAGCAGCCGGTCCACGACGGCCTCGATCCGCTCCCGCAGCCCGTCCTGGCGCCGGCCGCCGTCCAGCCGCTCGCCGTCGATGACGTACGTGGGGGTGCCGGTCACCCCGATCGCCTTGCCCTCCGCCTGGTCGGCGTCCACGATCAGGATGTGCCGGCCGTCGATCAGCGCGGTCTCGAACTCGTCGGCGTCCAGCCCCAGCCCGCCCGCGATCTCGACGAGCAGCGTCTCGCCCCCGCGCTCCAGCTCCCCGACCCGGTCGAGGACCGCCTCGACGTAACTCCAGCCCTGGCCCTGCGCGGCGGCCTCCTCCGCGGCCTGGGCGGCGGCGAAGGCGTGCTTGTGCTTCGCCAGCGGGAAGTGGCGCAGCCGCAGTTCCAGCCGGTCGCCGTAGCGGGCCCGCAGCGCGTGGACGTCGTCCAGCGCCGTACGGCAGTCCGGACACTGGAGTTCGTACCAGATGTCCAGGACGGGGCGGCCTTCGGTCTGCGCGGCGGTGGAGTCACTCATGGGGCAAGTCTCGCAGCTCACCGGGGGTGCACCGGCGCCGGTCCGGCACCTGGGGAGGAGATCGGACCCGGAGATCTCCCTGAGGAGCGTCGGGGCCGTGGCCCCGAGGGCGCCGGTCGGTGCAGGATGGATGGGGACGAACCGTTCGACCGTTCAGCAGCAGGAGGCCGGAATGATTGCCGAGACCGTGTGTTCCGCCGTGGCCGTGGCGGGCCTGGGCATCGCGGCGGTCACCGCCTACCGCAAGCGATTCCTCGCGGCGACCCGCCTCGCCGCCTACTCGCTGGTGCCGCTGGGCCTGGTGATGACCGGGGCGGTGCAGTGGGTCGTGGACACCGCGTTCAGCCCGGTGGCCTGGGCCGGGTTCGGGGTGCTCGGCCTCTCCTGGGCGCTGTTCATGACGACCCGCGCCGTCGAACGCCGCCGCGGGGTGAGCCGCCAGGACCGCAAGGCCGCGAAGGCGGCGCGGCGGGAGGCCGTCGAGCCGGGGGCCTCCGCGCCCGCGACCGGCCGCCCGTCGCTCAAGCCGTCGGCCCGGAAGACCGGTCCGGCCCCCGCGGCCCCCGCGAAGAGCGGGGACGACTTCAGCGACATCGAGGCCATCCTGAAGAAGCACGGGATCTGACGCGGTACGGGATCCGGGGAAGCGGAGGGGGTGCGGGGGAGCGCGGTGACGGGAGCGTGCGGGGGATCTGACCGTCGTCCCGTCCCTCCGGGACCGTCCCACCGGGAGATCTGACAGTCGTCCCGTTCCTCCGGGACCGTCCCACGCGGCGGATCGCGGATTCGTACGGATGCTCGGGCGTCTCAGCATATGGGCGGGCGGCTCGCCGCGAGCTGGGACGTCTCAGCATGTGGTCGCGGATTCCGGCGAACTCCCGCCCAATACGGGCGTGTTGATCGCGCGGGGGTGCTCCTCTGCGTCATCATCTGCGCGAGATGCTCGACACCACGCACAGCGGCGCCCCCCGCTCCGGCCCGGCCGCGCACCACCAGGCCGACCCGGCCCTCCGGGACGACGGCGCCATCAGGAACCACCCCGCTCCCCCCACCACCGGCACCGTGCGCCCCCACGCACCCCGAGCGCGAAAACGGCGCGCTCCCGCACCCGGCGCGCGGCCTGTCGTCCCCGAGACGTTCCGCCCCACGGCGGCGGGGACACCCCAGGCCCCGCCCGCCTCCCCTCGCGCGCACCCCCACGCGGTCCCCCGCAAGGAACCCGTCCGGCCCTCCCACCCGACGCCGTCAGGGCACCCGGAGCCATGTCCGGGGCTCCACCCAGCCTGCCGCCCCGAAACGGCGCGAGAGCCGTGCCAGACGGCCGTGACGGCACCATGTCCGGCGCCACCCGCCCGTCCCGCGCCGAAGCAGCCGAAGCAGCCGAAGCCGCCGACACCGCCGGGGTCCGTGACGCCGCCCGGGAAGGTCGCCGCGGCGGCCGGGACCGGGTCGGCGGCGGCCGGGGCGGTGACTCCGCGTGGTCCGCTGGTGCCCGCGCCCCGGCCGCCCGGGAGCGGCGGCAGCGCCGCCGGGGCCCGGCCGCCCGGAGCGGGCGCGGTCCCGGAGGAGCCGAAGGGATGTCTCTTCGCGCTCTCGCAACCACCACTGATGATCTTCCTGGCGGTGATCGGCGGGCTGCTGATGATGGGCGCCGTGCACGATCTGTTCCTGCTGGGACGGTGATCCCGGACGACCCCGGAGGGCGCCCCGCGACGACCGACCCGTCCGGCCCGCCGACGGGCCGCGCGCGCCGCGCGCGCCGCGCGGGCCCGTCGGTCAGCCCGCCGCTTCCTTGCGGCGCGCCCGGTACGCGGCGACATGCAGCCGGTTCCCGCAGGTCCGGCTGTCGCAGTAGCGGCGTGAACGGTTGCGGGAGAGGTCCACGAAGGCGCGGCGGCAGTCCGGCGCCTCGCAGCGCCGCAGCCGCTCCTGCTCCCCGGCCACGACGAAGAACGCGAGGGCCATACCGCAGTCGGCGGCCAGGTGGTCCGCGACGGACGCGCCGGGCGCGAAGTAGTGCATGTGCCAGTCGTAGCCGTCGTGGTCGGTCAGCCGGGGCGTGGTGCCCGCCGCCGCGACCAGCTCGTTGATCAGTTCCGCCAGTGCCGCCGGGCCGGTCCCGGCGAACGCCTCGGTGAACCGGCCGCGCACCCGGCGCACCGCCGCCAGGTCCTCGTCGGTCAGCTCCCCGACATCGCTGATCTCGTGCTTGCGGACGAACGCCCGCAGCGCGGCCAGATCGGTGAGGGAGTCGGCCTCGGCGCCCCGTACCGCGCTCCCGCCGTCGTCCTGTGGCGCGGAGTTCACCAGGGCCACCACGGTGTCGAGGGCGCACCCGGTGTCATGGGTGATCAGCACGATTCGCTCCCTGGGGGCACTCGGCTCGGGGCGGGCCGCTCGCCCGCGTGCTGGCCGATGCTACTGGCTCCGCGCACGCCGGTACGGGGCCCGTCACCCTGTGTGCCCACCGCCACCGGGGCGCGCACGCGCCGGCGCCGCCGCGCGGAAGATCCGCGGCGGCGGCGCCGGTACGTGCCGTGATGCCGTGATGCGCTTGTCGCGGCCCGCACCGTCTCCCCGAGTCGGACGGTGTCGGGCGCGCGTTCGGTGACCGGCTGTTCCGGTTGGTCGCTCCTTGCTCCCGGTCAGCTCTCGGCCAGGATGTGGGAAAGCTCCGTGTCGAGGTCGAAGTGACGATGCTCCGTGCCCGGGGGCACGGCGGCGTCCGTCCGCTTCAGGAACGATTCCAGGGCCCGCGCCGGGGCCTCGAGCAGAGCCTCACCCTCGGGGGAGCTCAGGGCGATGCACACGACGCCCTGACCGTGGCTCCGGGACGGCCAGACTCGGACGTCGCCGGTACCGGTGGGCCGGTGCAGGCCCTCGGCGAGGAGATCGCGGGCGAATACCCACTCGACCGTCTCCTCGGCTCCGGTGTGGAAGGTGGCGTGCACGGCGTAGGGATCGGCCGTGTCATACCGCAGTCCCGCGGGAACAGGCAGTGAGGACTCGCTCGACACAACGAGGCGCAGGTGCAGCTCGCAGCTGACCGTGGTGTTCATAAGCGCCAGGGCCTTTCGCTCAGTGTGCGCTCGGGGATTCGCACGTCGGCGAAATCGACATGCCACCTACGGTGTCGTTGTAAACCCCTCTGAGGGTTTTGCGTGTCTTTAGGTACCCCGTACGGCGGAGTCATTGTTCGTACCACGGGACCATTCCGGTGACCGGATTCCTTCAGGTAGGTTTGTCCGTATGAATACGGGGAGTGACGGAACGGGGAAGGTGGCCTTGGCAACCGACGACGCGGAAGACGAGCAGCCGGAGCGCCCGCTGGGCTCTCGGGCCCCCGAGTACGTCCAGCGCCGCAAGGTGCTGCATCTGAGCTGGCAGGTCGGGGTCTTCGTGGTGGGCCTCGCGGTCGTCGGCGCGGGTGCCGCGATGCTGGTCCTGCCGGGTCCCGGCTGGCTGGTCATCTTCGGCGGCATGGCGATCTGGGCGACCGAGTTCGTCTGGGCGCAGCTGGTGCTCCGCTGGACGAAACGCAAGGTCACAGAGGCGGCACAGCGTGCTCTCGACCCGAAGGTGCGCCGCCGGAACATGATCCTCACCGCGCTGGGTCTCACGATCATCGCCGTGCTCATGGGGGTCTACCTGTGGAAGTTCGGGCTGGAGCTGCCCTGGAAGGTCAAGTGGTGACGACCCGGTCCCGGCCCGCCGCGCCCGGTGCGGCGGGGTCCGGGGCGGGGCTGGTCCGGGGCACCGGCTGACATGCGGTAATGTTCTCCGTGCGTCCGGGCGATTAGCTCAGTGGGAGAGCGCTTCGTTCACACCGAAGAGGTCACTGGTTCGAACCCAGTATCGCCCACCCCGGACCCGCGGCCCGAAGGCTTATCGCCTTCGGGCCGCGGGCATTTGTCGCGACTCTTCACCGTGCGTGTTCGTCATGGAATTGCCACCGTCGATTTCCGGCGAATTCCATCGCCCGGAACTCTGCTGGTCCGCAGGGATTCTGACCGGTTATCAGTTCACCCCGGCCGAACGGTTCATGGGGCCGACACCTCTGGTACGCCCGATCGATATGCCGGATTCACCCGTTTCGACGGACGGGATTCGGACGGCGGCTTCCAGCCGCGTCCCCCAGTCATGCCCCGGCACGTCACCCTCCGTCGCCACGGCTCGAAGCCGCCGCCCGAAGTCACGCCCCGCGCACACCGACCGTCCCACCGCCGACGCCCGCGGGACCGCGTCCGGGAGCCGGCCGGTCTCAGCGGGGAGCCGTCGGACCTCGCCGGGAGCGGTCGGACCCGGGCCGGAAACCGCCGGACCCCGCCCGCGCCCGGCACCTCACCCCAGCCGGCCGAGCGCGTCCTTGGCCCGCCGTACGTCCCGCAGCCGGTGCTCGTACGTCGCCCCCACCGCGAGCAGCAGCAGCCCGGCCAGCGCCGGGGCCAGCCAGCGCGGCAGCACCCCCGCCAACTGGACCAGGTACGGGGCCAGTTCATGCAGGGCCACCAGGCCGAGGGTGGCGCCGCCCAGGGCCAGTGGAGCCTGGAGCCGGTGCCGGGCGCCGAGCAGGGTCACGGCGAGCGCCGCCGTCCCGAGCAGCAGCGGACGCGGCCACCCGGGGTCGCTCCAGGCCGTCGCCAGTGACGGCAGCAGTGTCGCGGCGAGGCCCGGTCCGTACGCCCTCCAGGACGTGGTCCCCGGGCGCCGTCGCCGCAGCAGCCCGACCACCAGCGCGGGCACCGTCACCGGCAGTGTGTACGCCTCCGGGGTCCCGACCTCCCACGCGGCCAGCCGGACCCAGGCCGCCAGCAGGAACAGCGCCGCCGCCGCGTACCCCACGGACCGCCGGCCGGAGCGCAGCGCGGTGGCTCCGGCGAGCACCCCGCACAGCCCCAGGACCAGCGCGAGCGCGGGTGCGTGGGACATCGCGACACCGACAGCGAAGAGCGCCGCCACCGCACCGGTGATCTCGACCGCCGGGGTCAGCGGATCGTCGCCGAGCCACCCGGCGAGCACGACCGCGGCCGTGGGCGCCACCAGGAGCAGCAGCGCCGTTCCGGTCGGCCCGAGCTCCAGGGAGGCGGCGACCGCGCCCAACAGACCGGTGCCGTACGCGAACGCGGCCACCGCCGCGACCGGCGCCGCCGTCGGCGCGGGGCCCGCACCGGACCGCAGGGCCGTGCACGTAACCGCGAACAGCGTGGTGAGCAGGGCCAGGACCGTGAGGGTCGCCACCTCGGCGGCCAGCGCCAGGAACGCGGTGCTGAGCGAGGTCAGCACCGCGAGCGCCAGCGCCGGGTGGGGGAACGGTGGCACGGCCGGGGCCGCGCCCGGACCGGGAGCGGTGACCGGGCGCCCGAACCAGGCGAGCGCGAGCAGCACGGTCGTCAGCACCAGATACGCCGCCACCGCCGCCCAGTACGGCAGCCGCAGGGTCAGCGGCAGCACCAGCGCCGCGCCCCAGGCGAGGACCAGCGCACCGAGCGACGGCCAAGGACCGTGACCGCCGCGCCGCCGCGCCAGCACGGCGTACCCGTACAGCGCGACGGCGAGCGCGCCGAGCACCAGGAGCACGACCAGCGGGTCCGGGAGCCTCGCGTCCAGCGGCGACGGCAGCGGATCGGCGCCCGCACCCGACCAGACGTCCTCCGTGTTCCGGACCGGTCCGACCAGGCCCACCGCGACCACCGGGGCCGACCACAGCGCCGCACCCGCCGACACGATGCCCGAGGCCAGCAGCAGACCGCGCCGCACCGGGCCCGGCGGCAGCGGGGACGTCCCCGGCAGCAGGACGGTCACGCCGAGCGCCAGGGCGCACAGCAGCCAGCCGGCCGCCGGCCAGTCGCCCGGCAGGGCCTTCGCCGGGACGACACCGAGCGCGGCCACCGCGAGCAGACCGCCCGTCAGGGCGCCGGTGAGCGCGATCCCGGGACGGCCCGAGGCGTGGGCCACGGCCACCGCGAGGACCGCCACCGACGCCAGCAGCACGGCCCCCGCGGCGATGTCCGGACCCGAGGTGGCCGACCACGCCTGCCACCCGCTCGCCAGCACGGCGCCCAGACCGCTCGTCAGGGCGGCGACGGCGGCGGTGGTCCGCAGCGCGGGCGTCGTCACGCGCAGGGCGAGCGCCGCGCCGGACGCGCTGGTCACCACGATCGCTCCGGCGACCACGGGGAAGTCCGCCGCCGAGGCCAGTGCCCACAGCGGCAGCGCGGGCTGCACGACCAGCACGGCGGCCGGCAGCGGCAGCCGCAGCGCACGCCACCGCAGCCCGTACCCCGCCCACAGGGCGCCGAGCGCCGCCGCCGACGCGGCCGTCCATTCCGTGCCCGGCACCCCCGGCAGCGCCACCCGGTGCAGGGCGTACGCGTCGAGCACGGTGAGCGCCAGACCGATGCCCGCGACGGTCTCCGCCGTCGAGCGCAGCCCCCTGCGCAGCAGCAGCACCGGCGCACCGAGCGCGGCGACCGTCACCGCGCCCAGCACCGACGACCGGCCGACGATGCCCATCCGACCCCAACTGACCAGCGTGAACGCGATCGCCGCCACCGTCAGCAGCACACCGCCGAGGACCAGCAGCGTGTTCTGCACCCCGCTGGCCCGCGCCTCGGGACGCCGACCCGCTGCCCCGGCGGGCGCGGCGGCGGACGGACCCGCGGGCGCGGCGGCGGCCGCCCCGATGGCTGCCACCAGCCACGCGCGGCGCATCAGGAGCTGGGCCCGCCGGGCGTCCAGATGCCCCAGCTCACGGTCCAGGTAGCGCAACTCCTCGGCCGGGGTCGGATTGTTCGTCATAGCGGTGAGTGTGATCGTGGCCACCGGGCCCGGCATGAGTGCGCGTACTCAGGGCGTACTCAGGTTCTGGGGACGAATGTCCGGATGTGCCCCCGCGCGCCGACGCCGGGAACGGGCCGCCGGACACCCCGGGGCGTTCCGAGGGATGGACGGCCGGCGCCGGACAGGTACGGGGAGGGGTCCGGCCAGGCAGACTCCCCGTATGGACTGGTGCCGATACCGCTTCCTCAGCCGCTGGGACCTGCCCGCGCCCCCCGACGCCGTGTTCGCGGTACTGGAACGCGCCGAGGACTACCCCCGCTGGTGGCCGCAGGTCCGCTCGGTGACGGGCAGCGGTACGTCCGGCGCGGGCGGTACGGGACGGTTCCGCTCGTTCCTGCCCTACGAACTGGTGGTCACCGCCACGGAGACCCGGCGGGACCGTGCGGCCGGTGTCCTGGAGATCGCCATGAGCGGGGATCTCGACGGCTGGGCCCGCTGGACCCTGCGGCCCGGCGGAGCGGGCACGATCGCGCGCTACGAGCAGGAGGTCGAGGTACGCAAACCCCTGATGCGCGGGCTCGCGGTGCCCGGACGGCCCCTGTTCCTCCTCAATCACGCGTGGATGATGCGCGGCGGACGGCGCGGCCTCACCGCGCTGCTGCGCTCGCCCTGACCGAACCGGTCACCGCCCCGGCCGACCGGTTTGAACGAGGAGCGCGGAGACCTGTATTGTTCAGCTCGTTCCCGGGCGATTAGCTCAGTGGGAGAGCGCTTCGTTCACACCGAAGAGGTCACTGGTTCGAACCCAGTATCGCCCACCCGGAGACAACCGGTCCGTCAGCAGACGGGCCGGTTCTTCTGTGTCCGCACACCCCCGCCACATCCACGGCACCCCGCTCAGACCGCCGCCCGCAGTCCGGTGCGCAGCGGCCACGCGGGGTCCACCGCCTCCTCGCTCCCGGTACGGGCGAACCACGCCTGGAGTCCGCGCGCCTGCGTCGCGTGCCACACCGCCTGCAAGGTGTGCAGCTCCGCGGGGGACAACCGGCCCAGCCGGGACGCGAACCGGCGCCCCACCGCCCGGACCACCTCCGTCGCCGCCAGCGCGTCCGCCGCCGCGTCATGGGCGCCCGTCAGCTCCACCCCGTACAGCGCGCACAGATCCGTCAGGGTCCGGCGGCCCTTGCGGTATCGGTCGAAGTGCTTGTCCAGGACCCGGGGGTCGAGGACCTGCAAGGGGCTCGTCTCGACATAGCGCCCCAGGCTGCTGGCCCGGTGACGGCGCAACTCCCGGTCCAGCAGGGTCAGGTCGAACGGCGCGTTCATCACCACCAGCGGGCGGCCCGCCGCGCTGTGCCCGCTCAGCTCCCGCGCTATCTCCTCCATCACCGGGGCCGGCCACCGCCCGGTCCGCCCCACCTGCTCGTCCGTCAGACCGTGCACCGCCGTCGCCTGCTCGGGGATCGGCACCCCGGGATTCACCAGCCAGCGCCGGACCCGGGGACGGCCGCCCGGCGCGTCCTGGCAGATCACGGCCGCCGACACGATCCGGTCGGACTCGACGTCCACACCCGTGGTCTCCGTGTCGAAGGCCACCAACGGACCCTCGTACCAAAGCGTCAAGGCCACCCAACCCCTCCCGCGCCTCCAGCAGTTGCCCCAGTGCCGCTGCTGCTGGCGTGATACCCGGGCCGTCCACGCGATACGCCGAACCGGACCGCGGGACACGGGCGTTCACACCCCGGCCATGAGCGCCCGGGGCGGGGAAGAGGAACGACCGGGCGACCGCGCGCGACCCCCGCCGCCGCACCCGGCACCCACGGGGCCCCGCCGGGGGAGACGGAGCCCTCGCGCCGCGCCCCACTGACGCTCCGCCCCCACCCGCCGAACACCCTCCGTACCGCGACCGTCACCCGGGGCCGCCCACGCTCCGGACCGCCGTTTCGCGGTGGACGCCCCCCGCTCGGTACGATCCGGGGGAGCGCGTACCCGCATGCGGTACCGCCCCCACCTTCAGGCAGGAGAGTCCGGTGTCAGACGTCCGTGTGGTCATCCAACGCGATTCCGAGCGGGAAGAACGCGTGGTGACCACGGGCACTACGGCCGCCGACCTCTTCCCCGGGGAGCGCTCCGTCGTCGCCGCCCGGGTGGACGGCGAGCTGAAGGACCTGGCGTACGAGCTGCGCGAGGGGGAGAGCGTCGAGGCCGTCGACATCTCCTCCGAGGACGGCCTGAACATCCTGCGCCACTCCACCGCCCACGTCATGGCCCAGGCCGTGCAGGAACTCTTCCCCGACGCCAAGCTCGGCATCGGCCCGCCGGTCAAGGACGGCTTCTACTACGACTTCGACGTCGAGAAGCCGTTCACGCCCGAGGACCTCAAGGCCGTCGAGAAGAAGATGCAGGAGATCCAGAAGCGCGGCCAGCGGTTCTCCCGCCGCGTCGTCAGCGACGACGACGCCCGCGAGGAGCTCGCGGACGAGCCGTACAAGCTGGAACTGATCGGCATCAAGGGCTCCGCCTCGCACGACGACGGCGCGGACGTCGAGGTCGGCGCCGGCGAGCTGACCATCTACGACAACCTGGACGCGAAGACCGGCGAGCTGTGCTGGAAGGACCTCTGCCGGGGTCCGCACCTGCCCACCACCCGGAACATCCCCGCGTTCAAGCTGATGCGCAACGCCGCCGCGTACTGGCGCGGCAGCGAGAAGAACCCGATGCTCCAGCGCATCTACGGCACCGCCTGGCCCTCCAAGGACCAGCTGAAGGCCCACCTCGAATTCCTCGCCGAGGCCGAGAAGCGCGACCACCGCAAGCTCGGCAACGAGCTGGACCTCTTCTCCATCCCCGACCAGATCGGCTCCGGCCTCGCCGTCTTCCACCCCAAGGGCGGCATCATCCGCCGGGTCATGGAGGACTACTCCCGGCGCCGCCACGAGGAGGAGGGGTACGAGTTCGTCTACACCCCGCACGCCACCAAGGGGAAGCTCTTCGAGACCTCCGGGCACCTCGACTGGTACGCCGACGGCATGTACCCGCCCATGCAGCTCGACGAGGGCGTGGACTACTACCTCAAGCCCATGAACTGCCCGATGCACAACCTGATCTTCGACGCGCGCGGCCGGTCCTACCGTGAACTGCCGCTGCGCCTGTTCGAGTTCGGCACCGTGTACCGGTACGAGAAGTCCGGCGTCGTGCACGGGCTGACCCGGGCCCGCGGCTTCACCCAGGACGACGCGCACATCTACTGCACCAAGGAGCAGATGGCGGACGAGCTCGACTCGACGCTGACCTTCGTGCTGAACCTGCTGCGCGACTACGGACTCACCGACTTCTATCTGGAGCTCTCCACCAAGGACCCGGAGAAGTTCGTCGGCTCCGACGAGATCTGGGAGGAGGCCACGGCGACGCTGCGCGAGGTCGCCGAGAAGCAGGGCCTCCCGCTGGTCCCCGACCCGGGCGGCGCCGCCTTCTACGGGCCGAAGATCTCCGTCCAGGCCAAGGACGCCATCGGCCGCACCTGGCAGATGTCGACCGTCCAGCTCGACTTCAACCTGCCCGAGCGGTTCGACCTGGAGTACACCGGCCCCGACGGCTCCAAGCAGCGCCCGGTCATGATCCACCGTGCGCTGTTCGGGTCCATCGAGCGCTTCTTCGCGGTCCTCCTGGAGCACTACGCGGGCGCCTTCCCCGCCTGGCTCGCACCCGTCCAGGCGGTCGGCATCCCCATCGGCGACGGGCACGTGCCCTATCTGGAGGACTTCGCGAAGCAGGCCCGCAAGCAGGGGCTGCGCGTCGAGGTCGACTCCTCCTCCGACCGGATGCAGAAGAAGATCCGCAACGCGCAGAAGCAGAAGGTGCCGTTCATGGTCATCGCGGGCGACGAGGACATGACGAACGGCGCCGTGTCCTTCCGCTACCGCGACGGCTCCCAGGAGAACGGCATCCCCGTCGGGGACGCCCTCGCGAAGATCGCCCAGGTCGTCGCGGAGCGCACCCAGATCTGACGGGCCCCGCGCCCACGGCCCCCGGGCGGCTCGTCCGCCCGGGGGTCCTATGCTGCTTGGCATGACTTCGCGTGAGCCGGAACAGCAGATCGGAGTGGGTGTCCCGGACGCTTTCCAGCGACTGTGGACGCCCCATCGGATGGCGTACATCCAAGGGGAGAACAAGCCGACCGGCCCCGGGGTCGACGACGGCTGTCCGTTCTGCGCGATTCCCGCCAAGTCGGACGAGGACGGGCTGATCATCGCCCGCGGCGAGCGGGTGTACGCCGTGCTGAACCTGTACCCGTACACCGGCGGCCACGCCATGGCCGTGCCCTACCGGCACGTCGCCGACTACACCGAGCTCGACGAGGCCGAGACGCTGGAGCTCGCGGACTTCACCAAGCGGTTGATGACCGCGTTGCGGAGCGCGTCCGGGGCCCACGGTTTCAACATCGGGATGAACCAGGGGACGGTCGCGGGGGCGGGGATCGCGGCGCATCTCCATCAGCATGTGGTCCCCCGCTGGGGTGGTGACACCAACTTCATGCCGGTCGTCGGCCACACGAAGGTGCTGCCGCAGCTGCTGGCGGACACCCGGGCGATGCTCGCAGACTCCTGGCCGAAGTAACCCCTCCGCCCCGTCCCCACAGGCCCCCGCAGTCCGCGGCCTCGCGCAGTTCCCCGCGCCCCCAGGTCTCTCCGTCCCCAGGTCTCCGCGAGGGTGCGGGCGGCCCGTGGGTGCGCAGTTCCCCGCGCCCCTGAGGTCGCGCCTCTTGCGGTTCCCGTTCGGCTGCGGGTGGCCCGTGGTTGCTCGCGCAGTTCCCCGCGCCCCTGGATGCTGCCCCCTTACGGCCGCTCTTCGGGTGCGGGTCGGCCCTCGTCCTTCGCGCAGTTCCCCGCGCCCCTTCGGGGGCGCCTCAGCCTCCTGAGGTTGTTTTTCACCCTCCTCCTCGCGCAGTCGCAGGACTCACGGGAGGGGGTGGGCGGGAATCTCTGCCCGCAGACTCCGATGCTCTTCAGTAGCTCCGCTGGACGTCGTACCGAGCGCGTTGGAGCGAGGACGGAGAATCCCGACCGGCACCGACCCGAAGAACCGGCCGGGGGCGCCCCAAAGGGGCGCGGGGAACTGCGCAAAAACGACGAGCGACAGCACAGGTACGAAGTGCGCCCAGCCGGACAGACCCAAAGGGGCGCGGGGAACTGCGCACCCACCGAGCGACGGCACAGGTACGAAGTGCGCCCAGCCGGACAGACCCAAGGGGGCGCGGGCCACCAAGGACCCGCACCGACCGCCCCGCTCACCCCCGCCGGACGGCGTCACGCATCGTAGACATCCGCCTTCCGAGGCGCCGGGTCCTGCACCGCGCCCGACAGGAACGACGACCGCGCACCGAACTTGTCGGTGTCGACCCCGTTCTCCTTGAGCACCTTGAGCGCCGCCGAGTGCACCACACGCAGCACCGGCGTCGCCGCCCGCAACGCGTCGTCCGCCATGAACCGGTGCCGCCACGGCTGCGAGGCCCACGCGTGCCGCAGCCCGAACGGCTCCGGCAGGACCAGCTTGCCGCCCAGCCAGTCCAGCAGCGGCGGGTACCAGGTGAACGGCGCCCGCGCGGCCAGCCGCACCACCTCGTCCGGCTCGATCAGCGGCAGCGACACCGTCCTGGTCTCCCAGAACCTGATCGCCTTGGCGACCGACTTCGTCTTCGGCGACGACGACGTGGTGAACAACCCGTGCACCGGACCCAGCGCGTGCCCCGTCACCTCGATCCGCAGCGTCTCGTGCAGCACCGTCACGGTGATCATCATCGTGATCACCAGCTGACCGTCCCACAACGTGAACTGGACGCCCAGATAGTGGCGGTCACCGCTGCCGAACTGCTGCTCGTTGCAGATCCGCTGTATCTCGTGCGGCTTGAGCTGGTAAGCCTCGACATCCGTACCGCTGGGGCGGGAGACCGACTTGGCGCCCTCCCCGACCGGGGTGACGATCCAGTGCCGTATCGACGGCGTCGGGAACCCGCCCGTGTGCAGCGGCCCGCGCGTCAGCATCCGCAGCTGGTCGTGGATGGACCGGATCACGTCCCAGCTGCGGAACGGATTGATCTCCTTGCCCTCCTCGCGGGGGATCAGATCCTCCGCGAGCTGCCAGCTGCCCCAGCGGGTGCCCATCCCGAGGATGCCCTTGGGGCCCGCGTAGAACACGGAGTTCGACTGCTGCTCCGCGCCGAGCCGGGCCAGCCCCTGGCGCAGCGCCTCCGCGGCCGTCTCGTTGGGGGAGGTCGGCACCGACTCGGGGATCTTCGCCCCGACCCCGCCGCCCGACAGCAGCCCGTCCCAGCGCGAGCGCAGATCCACCGCGGTCTGCTCACAGATCCGCTTCGCCCACAGCCAGCCGATCACCGGCGCGACGATCGCGGCCCGCGCGTACCAGGGCCAGAAGCCGTGCAGCGGCAGCCGCCACAGCATGATCACCGCGAGCACCCCCACCGCGAACAGCAGGGTCGTACCGAGCGCGGACATCCTCTTGTTGGTGGAACCGGAACTCCACCTGCGGAGCTGGAAGACCAGCAGCCAGCCGAGCAGCCCGGGCAGGAACACCACCCCGCACAGCGCCATGATCGCCGTGAGCCAGCTGTCGCGGTGCTTGCGGATACGGGTCGCCGCCAGACAGTGCTCGACGACCGCCTGCGGATCGATCCCGAACGACTGGATCAGCGGCGCCCGGCCGCCGCCCAGCATGCGCGTCTGGACGGCCCGCGAGAACGCCTCACCGAGGTTCGGCGTGAACAGGGACGCCCACTTGCGGCCCCCCGCGATCGTGGACTGGTACAGGTCGTTGTCCGCCTGCTTGATGTCCGCCAGGTCGCTGTCGCGGTACGCGGCCGACGCGAGTGCCGTGGTCGCCGCGGTCTGACCCGACGCACCCGAGAGCGGAACCTGCGCCCCCGGCCTGAAATCGAAACCCTCGTCCGCCACCGCAGAACCCCCTCGCCGCCGCGCCTTCGCTTCTGCGGCCCTTCCCGACTTGCCTGTCCCGCACACCTGTTGATCAGGTCTGCGACCGGATCGCACACTGGTACGCACCGTCGATCTGATCGGGACTCAGCGTATCCGGCGCCACCGTCATCCGTCAGCGGTCGGCGGAAGGCCGCCCGCCCGGGGGACGGCGCACGACCCGGCGCACCCGGCCCGCGACCGGCCCCGGCCCACCGCACCCGCACCCGTACCCGGTCCGCGACCTGCCGCGGCACCGTTCCGTGCCGGGCGTACGCCGGGCGCGGACCCGCGGGGTCGCCTACGAAGGGTCCGCCGCGGTCCGTGCCCGCGGTTCCTCCGGACGTTCACTCCCGTCACGGTGCGTCCATACGTCGTACACGCGCACAGGGGCACACGGTGCCCGGGGGGAGCAACCGCCCGCGCGTGGCTACGATGGGCCAGCCGGGGGCCAGCAAGGGCCACCCGGTCCTCCGACCCTCCGGGAAGGCCATGCTGAACAAGTACGCGCGTGCATTCTTCACGCGTGTCCTCACACCGTTCGCCGCGTTTCTGATCCGCCGCGGGGTGAGCCCTGACACGGTCACCCTCCTCGGAACCGCCGGAGTGGTGGTGGGCGCGCTGGTCTTCTTCCCCCGGGGCGAGTTCTTCTGGGGCACGATCGTCATCACGCTGTTTGTCTTCTCCGACCTCGTCGACGGGAACATGGCCCGCCAGCTCGGCCGCTCCAGCCGCTGGGGTGCCTTCCTCGACTCCACCCTCGACCGGGTCGCCGACAGCGCCATCTTCGGCGGCTTCGCCCTCTGGTACGCGGGCCAGGGCGACAACAACATCCTCTGCGCGGTCTCGATCTTCTGTCTGGCCAGCGGCCAGGTGGTGTCGTACACCAAGGCGCGGGGCGAGTCGATCGGGCTGCCCGTCGCCGTGAACGGCCTCGTGGAGCGCGCCGAACGCCTCGTCGTGTCCCTGGTCGCCGCCGGTCTCGCCGGGATGCACACCTTCGGCGTACCCGGTGTCGAGATCCTGCTGCCGATCGCGCTGTGGATCGTCGCCGTGGGCAGCCTCGTCACGCTCGTCCAGCGGGTCGTCACCGTCCGCAGGGAGGCCGCCGAGGCCGACGCCGAGCAGCCCCGGGTCCCCGGCGACCAGAAGCCGCAGGGCAGCGGAGCCGCCTCATGAGCACCGCCGGGCGCCTCACGGACACCCTGTACGGCGCCGGCTGGGCCACCGCCAAGAAGCTCCCCGAACCGGTCGCCGTCCGGCTCGGCCGCACCCTCGCGGACCTCGTCTGGAAACGCCGCGGCAAGGGCGTCCTGCGCCTGGAGGCGAACCTCGCGCGCGTGGTCCCGGACGCGGGACCCGAACGGCTCGCCGAACTGTCCCGCGCCGGGATGCGCTCCTATCTGCGCTACTGGATGGAGTCCTTCCGGCTGCCCGCGTGGAGCGAGCAGCGCATCCGCTCCGGGGTCGACGTCGCCGGTCTCCACCACCTCACCGACGGACTCGCCACCGGCCGCGGCGTCGTCCTGGCGCTGCCCCACCTCGCCAACTGGGACCTCGCCGGGGCCTGGGTCACCACCGAGCTGAAGACCCCGTTCACCACCGTCGCCGAACGCCTCAAGCCCGAGACCCTGTACGACCGCTTCGTCGCCTACCGCGAGAGCCTCGGCATGGAGGTCCTCCCGCACGAAGGCGGCGCCGCCTTCGGGACCCTCGCCCGGCGGCTGCGCGCGGGCGGCCTGGTGTGCCTGGTCGCGGACCGCGACCTGTCCGCGTCCGGGGTCGAGGTCCAGTTCTTCGGCGCCACCGCCCGGATGCCCGCCGGACCCGCGCTGCTCGCCCAGCAGACCGGCGCGCTGCTGCTCCCCGTCACCCTCTGGTACGACTCCTCGCCCGTGATGCGGGGCCGGGTCCACCCGCCCGTCGAGGTGCCCGGCTCAGGTGACCGGGCCGCGAGGACGTTCGTCATGACACAAGCACTCGCGGACGCCTTCGCGTCGGGGATCGCCGAGCACCCGGAGGACTGGCACATGCTGCAACGGCTGTGGCTCGACGACCTCGACCCCGCGCACCCGCGAAGCGGGGCCACCGCATGAGGATCGGCATCGTCTGCCCGTACTCCTGGGACGTGCCGGGCGGCGTCCAGTTCCATATCCGTGACCTCGCCGAGCATCTGATCCGGCTCGGCCACGAGGTCTCCGTCCTCGCCCCCTCCGACGACGACACCCCCCTGCCCCCGTACGTCGTCTCCGCCGGCCGCGCGGTCCCCGTCCCGTACAACGGCTCGGTCGCCCGGCTGAACTTCGGGTTCCTCTCCGCCGCGCGGGTCCGCCGCTGGCTGCACGACGGCACCTTCGACGTGATCCACATCCATGAGCCCGCCGCGCCCTCGCTCGCCCTGCTGACCTGCTGGGCCGCCCAGGGGCCGATCGTCGCCACCTTCCACACGTCCAACCCGCGGTCCCGCGCGATGATCGCCGCGTACTCGATCCTCCAGGCCGCGCTGGAGAAGATCAGCGCCCGGATCGCGGTCAGCGAGTACGCCCGCCGCACCCTGGTCGAGCACCTCGGCGGCGACGCCGTCGTCATCCCCAACGGCGTCGACGTCGACTTCTTCGCGCACGCCGAGCCACGCCCCGAGTGGCAGGGCGGCACCATCGGCTTCATCGGACGCATCGACGAGCCCCGCAAGGGCCTGCCCGTCCTGATGAAGGCCCTGCCCCGCATCCTCGCCGAACGCCCCGGCACCCGGCTCCTGGTCGCCGGCCGGGGCGACGCCGAGGAGGCCCTCGCACCGCTCCCCGCGGAGCTGCGGTCCCGGGTCGAGTTCCTCGGCATGATCAGCGACGAGGACAAGGCACGGCTGCTGCGCAGCGTCGATCTGTACGTGGCGCCCAACACCGGCGGCGAGAGCTTCGGGATCATCCTGGTCGAGGCCATGTCGGCGGGCGCGCCGGTGCTCGCCGCCGACCTCGACGCGTTCGCGCAGGTGCTGGACCAGGGTGCGGCGGGGGAGCTGTTCGCGAACGAGGACGCGGGGGCGCTGGCGGGTGCGGCGGTGCGGTTGCTCGGGGACGAGGAGCGGCGGGCCGAGCTGAGCCGGCACGGCAGCAAGCATGTCCGTCGGTTCGACTGGTCCACGGTCGGGGCGGACATCCTGTCCGTCTACGAGACGGTGACCGCGGGGGCGGCGGCCGTCGCGACGGATGAGCGGGCCAGCGGGCTGCGGGCCCGGTTCGGCATCGGAACATAATCCCTTCCCGGGGGGTGCGGGTACTCGCCGGTGGACGCCCCCCCGGGTCTCTTGTGCAGGGCGTACTTGTCCCTGTGCCGTCGCTCGTCGTTTTCGCGCAGTTCCCCGCGCCCCTTTGGGGCGCGTCCGGCTTGTTCTTCGGGTCGGTGCCGGTCGGGATTCTCCGTCCTCGATCCGACACGCTCGGTACGACGTACCCGTACCCGACTGAAGAGCATCGGAGTCTGCGAGCAGAGATTCCCGCCCACCCCCTCCCGCAGCTGCGCGACTGCGCGAGGAAGGGGGTGCCCCTTCAGGGGCGCGGGGAACTGCGCAAAAACGAGGGCAGACCCGCACCCGAAGAGCGACCGTAATGGGGCAGCATCCAGGGGCGCGGGGAACTGCGCAAAAGACGAGGGCCGACCCGCACCCGGAGAACAACCGATCGGGGCAGCATCCAGGGGCGCGGGGAACTGCGCACCCACGGACGACCCGCACTGGGACGAGTACGCCCAGCACAGGGAACCCCGGAGGCGCGAGCGAAGGCGACCCGCTCGGGTACGGGCGGGGGAACGGGTGGCGGACCGGCGGTTAGCCTTGCGGGGTGACCTCGACACTGATCTGGATCGCCACCGCACTCGTGGCGATCGCCCTCTACCTCAGCTGGACGGCGGGCCGCCTGGACCGCCTGCACACCCGTATCGAAGCCGCCCGGGCCGCCCTGGACGCCCAGCTCCTGCGCCGCGCCTCCGTCACCCAGGAGCTGGCCACCTCCGGGGTCCTCGACCCGGCCGCGTCGATCGTGCTGTACGAGGCCGCGCACGCCGCCCGCCAGGCGGAGGAGGACCAGCGCGAGGTCGCGGAGAGCGAACTGAGCCAGGCCCTGCGGGCCGTGTTCGGCGAGACCCAGCAGGTGGAGGCGGTCCGCGAGGTCCCGGGCGGCGAGGAGGCGGCCGAGGAACTGGCGCAGGCCGTCCGCCGGGTCCCCATGGCGCGCCGTTTCCACAACGACGCCGTCCGCGCGGCCCGCGCCCTGCGCCGGCACCGCAAGGTCCGCTGGTTCCGGCTGGCCGGCCACGCTCCGTTCCCGCTGGCCTTCGAGATGGACGACGAACCCCCGGTCGCCCTCGCCGACCGCCCCAACCGCTAGGTCCTGCCGACGCCGACCGGCAGGGCACGCGTGGCCACTCCGGGTACCCCTCGCACGGTCCACCGGGGCGCCGTTCGGGGGCCACCGGACCCCGCCGCGGGCGAAAACGATCCACGGGCTGTTCATTGGCCCTTGTCGGCCGCCGGACCGGAAGGGTTTCCTCGGTGGAGCACACACCTTCTTCACCGAGTGAGGTCACCCGTGTCCAGCACCCCTGCCAGCACCGACCAGACCGTCCCCGCCACGGGCACCGCGCGCGTCAAGCGCGGTATGGCGGAGCAGCTCAAGGGCGGCGTGATCATGGACGTCGTCACCCCCGAACAGGCGAAGATCGCCGAGGACGCGGGCGCGGTCGCCGTCATGGCCCTGGAGCGGGTCCCCGCCGACATCCGCAAGGACGGCGGGGTGGCCCGGATGTCCGACCCGGACATGATCGAGGGCATCATCGCGGCCGTCTCCATCCCCGTGATGGCGAAGTCCCGGATCGGCCACTTCGTGGAGGCCCAGGTGCTCCAGGCCCTCGGCGTCGACTACATCGACGAGTCCGAGGTGCTGACCCCCGCCGACGAGGTCAACCACTCCGACAAGTTCGCCTTCACCACCCCGTTCGTCTGCGGTGCGACCAACCTGGGCGAGGCGCTGCGCCGGATCGCCGAGGGCGCCGCCATGATCCGCTCCAAGGGCGAGGCCGGCACCGGCAACGTCGTCGAGGCGGTCCGGCATCTGCGGCAGATCAAGAACGAGATCGCCCGGCTGCGCGGCTACGACAACAACGAGCTGTACGCCGCCGCCAAGGATCTGCGCGCCCCCTACGAGCTGGTCAAGGAGGTCGCCGAGCTCGGCAAGCTGCCCGTGGTGCTGTTCTCCGCCGGTGGGGTCGCGACCCCCGCCGACGCCGCGCTGATGCGTCAGCTCGGGGCCGAGGGCGTCTTCGTCGGTTCCGGCATCTTCAAGTCCGGCGACCCGGCCAAGCGCGCCGCGGCGATCGTCCGCGCGACCACCTTCTTCGACGACCCGAAGGTCATCGCGGACGCCTCCCGTGATCTGGGCGAGGCCATGGTCGGCATCAACTGCGACACGCTGCCCGAGTCCGAGCGGTACGCCAACCGCGGCTGGTGAGCGTCCCCGTCCCGTCCCCACCGAGCAGCGAGGCACAGGTCAGCAGGGCATGACGAGCCCGTCCACGACGATCACGACGGCCCCGGGAGCGGCACCCGGGGCCGGGGCGCCGGTCATCGGCGTCCTCGCCCTCCAGGGCGACGTACGGGAGCATCTGACCGCCCTGGCCGCGGCGGGGGTGACGGCGAGGACGGTCCGCCGTCCGGAGGAACTGGCCGCGGTCGACGCCCTGGTCGTCCCGGGCGGCGAGTCCACCACCATCTCCAAGCTCGCGGTCCTCTTCGGGATGATGGAACCGCTGCGCGCGCGGGTGCGCGACGGGATGCCCGTGTACGGCACCTGCGCGGGCATGATCATGCTGGCAGGCAGGATCCTCGACCCGCGTTCGGGCCAGGAGACCTTCGGCGGTATCGACATGACCGTGCGCCGTAACGCCTTCGGGCGGCAGAACGAGTCGTTCGAGGCCGCGGTCGCCGTCAAGGGCGTGCCCGGGGAGCCCGTGGAGGGTGTCTTCATCCGCGCTCCCTGGGTGGAGTCCGTCGGGGCGGGCGCCGAGGTGCTGGCCGAGCACGGCGGGCACATCGTCGCCGTGCGCCAGGGCAACGTCCTGGCCACGTCGTTCCATCCGGAGCTGACGGGCGATCACCGGGTGCACGCCCTCTTCGTCGCGATGGCGACGGCCGCCGTCACCCGCTGACGGGCGCACCGGGGCACCCGACGCGGTGCGCCCGGTGCGCGAGATACGGGCGGCGCGATCCTTGTAGGATCGCTGGCGTTCGTACGGAGATGGGTTACGCGAAGGAGACAGGCAGATGTCCGGCCACTCTAAATGGGCCACGACGAAGCACAAGAAGGCCGTGATCGACGCCAAACGCGGCAAGCTCTTCGCGAAGCTGATCAAGAACGTCGAGGTCGCCGCCCGGATGGGCGGTGTCGACCTCGAAGGCAACCCGACGCTGTACGACGCCGTGCAGAAGGCCAAGAAGCAGTCGGTGCCCAACAAGAACATCGACTCCGCGATCAAGCGCGGTGGTGGCCTTGAGGCCGGTGGCGCCGACTACG
Organism: Streptomyces uncialis; assembly: GCF_001905345.1. Classification (GTDB taxonomy): domain Bacteria; phylum Actinomycetota; class Actinomycetes; order Streptomycetales; family Streptomycetaceae; genus Streptomyces; species Streptomyces uncialis. Next base: position 161,230 of record NZ_LFBV01000006.1, on the reverse strand, counting down.
AGACGATCATGTACGAGGGCTACGGCCCCAACGGTGTCGCGGTCCTCATCGAGTGCCTCACCGACAACCGCAACCGCGCCGCCTCGGACGTGCGCGTGGCGATGACCCGCAACGGCGGCTCCATGGCCGACCCGGGCTCGGTGTCGTACCTGTTCCACCGCAAGGGCGTCGTCCTGGTGCCCAAGGGCGAGCTCAGCGAGGACGATGTGCTCGGAGCCGTTCTCGACGCGGGCGCCGAGGAGGTCAACGACCTCGGTGAGTCCTTCGAGGTGCTCAGCGAGGCGTCCGACATGGTCGCGGTGCGCACCGCCCTCCAGGACGCGGGCATCGACTACGACTCCGCCGAGGCCAACTTCGTCCCGACCATGCAGGTCGAGCTGGACGAGGAGGGCGCGCGGAAGATCTTCAAGCTGATCGACGCCCTGGAGGACAGCGACGACGTGCAGAACGTCTTCGCCAACTTCGACGTCCCCGACGACGTGATGGAGAAGGTCGACGCCTGACGCGCCGGACCCACCCGCGGGACGGGCCGCCGGGGAGCCCTCCCCGCCGGCCCGTCCGTGCGTCGGCCCCGATTGTCGGTGGGAGCCGATAGCCTGCGTGAACAGGTGAGCGAAGGGAGCGGTCGGGGTGCGTGTACTGGGGGTGGACCCCGGGCTGACCCGCTGCGGGGTCGGGGTGGTCGAGGGCGTCGCGGGGCGGCAGCTCACCATGATCGGCGTCGGAGTGGTGCGGACGCCCGCCGACGCCGAGCTGGGGCAGCGGCTCGTCGCCATCGAGCGGGGCATCGAGCGCTGGCTGGACGAGCACGACCCGCAGTACGTCGCCGTGGAGCGCGTCTTCAGCCAGCACAACGTCACCACGGTGATGGGCACCGCCCAGGCCAGCGCCGTCGCGATGCTCTGCGCCGCCCGCCGCGGGCTGCCCGTCGCCCTGCACACCCCCAGCGAGGTCAAGGCCGCCGTCACCGGCAGCGGCCGGGCCGACAAGGCGCAGGTGGGCGCGATGGTCACCCGGCTGCTGCGGCTCGACGCCCCGCCCCGCCCCGCCGACGCGGCCGACGCCCTCGCCCTCGCCATCTGCCACATCTGGCGCGGCCCCGCGGTCAACCGCCTCCAGCAGGCGCACGACGAGGCCCGCCGTGCCCGCCCCCTCGCCCGGAAGGTCACCCGATGATCGCCTTCGTCAGCGGACCCGTCGCAGCCCTCGCCCCCGACGCGGCCGTGGTCGAGGTCGGCGGCCTCGGCATCGCCGTGCAGTGCGCGCCGAACACCCTCGCCACCCTCCGCGTCGGCACCCCCGCCCGTATCGCGACCTCGCTGGTCGTCCGCGAGGACTCGCTGACGCTGTACGGCTTCGCCGACGACGACGAGCGCCAGACGTTCGAGCTGCTCCAGACCGCGAGCGGCGTCGGCCCCCGGCTCGCCCAGGCCATGCTCGCCGTGCACAGCCCGGACACCCTGCGCAGGGCGGTCGCCACCGCCGACGAGAAGACGCTCGTCGCCGTGCCCGGTATCGGCAAGAAGGGCGCCCAGAAGCTGCTGCTGGAGCTGAAGGACCGCCTCGGCGCCCCCCGGGGCACCGCCCCGGTCGCCGCCGCCGCGGTCAGCGGCTGGCGCGACCAGCTCCACGCCGCCCTGATCGGCCTCGGCTACGCGGGCCGCGAGGCCGACGAGGCGGTCGCCGCCGTGACCCCGCAGGCCGAGGCCGCCGACGGCACCCCCCAGGTGGGCCCGCTCCTGAAGGCCGCGCTCCAGACCCTCAACCGGACCCGCTGAGCGCCCCCGCACCGCCGCCCCCCGCCCCACCGAACCGCGAGGCACACACCTGATGAACCGGGACGACACGACCGACGAGGCGCCCGACACCGAGGCCGACCGGCTCGTGGGCGCGTCCGCGGACCGTGAGGACCAGGCCGTGGAGGCCGCGCTGCGGCCCAAGGACCTGGACGAGTTCATCGGCCAGGAGAAGGTCCGCGAGCAGCTCGACCTCGTCCTGCGGGCGGCCCGCGCGCGCGGCGCCACCGCCGACCACGTCCTGCTCTCCGGCGCCCCCGGCCTCGGCAAGACCACCCTCTCCATGATCATCGCGGCCGAGATGGAGGCCCCGATCCGGATCACCAGCGGCCCCGCCATCCAGCACGCGGGCGACCTCGCCTCGATCCTCTCGTCCCTCCAGGAGGGCGAGGTCCTCTTCCTCGACGAGATCCACCGGATGTCGCGGCCCGCCGAGGAGATGCTCTACATGGCGATGGAGGACTTCCGGGTCGACGTGATCGTCGGCAAGGGCCCCGGCGCCACCGCGATCCCGCTGGAGCTGCCCCCCTTCACCCTGGTCGGCGCCACCACCCGCGCCGGGCTGCTGCCCCCGCCGCTGCGCGACCGCTTCGGGTTCACCGCGCACATGGAGTTCTACGAGCCCGCCGAGCTGGAGCGGGTCGTGCACCGCTCCGCCGGACTGCTCGACGTGGAGATCGACACCGCCGGAGCCGCCGAGATCGCCGGCCGCTCCCGCGGCACCCCCCGGATCGCCAACCGGCTGCTGCGCCGGGTGCGGGACTACGCCCAGGTCAAGGCCGACGGGGTGATCGACCGCGAGATCGCGCGGGCCGCCCTGCGGGTGTACGAGGTGGACGCGCGCGGACTCGACCGGCTGGACCGCGGTGTCCTGGAGGCCCTGCTGAAGCTCTTCGGCGGCGGCCCGGTCGGCCTGTCCACGCTGGCCGTGGCGGTGGGGGAGGAGCGGGAGACCGTCGAGGAGGTCGCGGAGCCGTTCCTGGTCCGGGAGGGACTGCTGGCGCGTACACCCCGTGGCCGGGTGGCCACGCCCGCCGCGTGGGCGCATCTGGGACTGACGGCTCCTGAGCGGGCCCCCGGCGGTTTCGCGGGCGGAATCGGACAACAGGACCTGTTCGGGGCGTGACGGCGCGCGCTCACCCCGGGCCGGGAACCCCGGTGCCATGCTGAGCGTTGTTCCATCAGCGCGGACTCGCTTAGACTCCGCCGATGCCCCCCTTATCGGGACGGCGATCACACACCCCCAACGATCAGGCCGCTCAGCAGCGGCGGTCCCTTGAAGGAAGTTCCGACCCGTGAGTCTCGTGACCCTCCTCCCGTTCATCGTGCTCATCGGGGCCATGTTCCTGATGACCCGGTCTGCGAAGAAGAAGCAGCAGCAGGCCGTCCAGATGCGGGACCAGATGCAGCCCGGATCAGGTGTCCGCACGATCGGTGGCCTGTACGCCACCGTCAAGGAGGTCAGTGACGACACGGTCCTCGTCGAGGCCGCCCCCGGCGTCCATCTGATCTTCGCCAAGAACGCCATCGGCGCCGTGCTGGACGACGACGAGTACAACCGTCTCGTCCACGGCACCGAGTTCTCCGACGACGACGCCGACGAGATCACCGGCTCCGCCGTCCCCGACGACGCCTCCTCCCTCACCGAGGCCGACGGCGCCGGTCCCCGGATCGACCTCGGCAAGTCCGACGCCGAGGCCAAGGACAAGCCGGACACCGAGGACACGCCGGCCGCCCAGGCCGAGCGGCCGGCCGACGCCGAGCCGAAGAAGACCGACGGCGAGTCGGACGCGAAGTAGTCACGCCCGGGAGTCCCGCCGAGACCGCTCACGAGCGGCGGCTCCCGGGTCGTGCTGGCTTCACGCCGCATCTCTCCACACCAGTGACCGGCCGTCGGCGCCCGACCCGCGTGGGACGGCTGGAGAGGGAGAAACGACAAGGTGGCAGCACCCAAGAAGGGCCGTAAGCCGAGCGCACAGGGCAGGCCGGGGCGCACGCTGGTCCTGACCCTGATCGCCATGGTGGCGCTCACCGGGGGAATGTTCCTTTCGGGGCACACTACTCCGCGGCTCGGGATCGACCTCGCCGGTGGTACGAGCATCACGCTCAAGGCGAAGAACGAACCCGGTCAGAAGAACGCGGTCAACAAGACCAACATGGAAACCGCCGTCGGCATCATCGAGCGGCGGGTGAACGGTCTCGGTGTCTCCGAGGCCGAGGTGCAGACCCAGGGCAACGACAACATCATCGTCAACATCCCCAAGGGGACCGACGAGGAGTCCGCCCGTGAGCAGGTCGGCACGACCGCGAAGCTGGCGTTCCGCCCGGTGCTCGCCGGGATGCCCGCGGTAGCGGGCGGCGAGGCCACCCCCAAGCCGTCGCCCAGCACCTCCGGTGAGAAGGCCGAGGGCGACAAGAAGGACAAGGGCGCCAAGGCCGAGCCGTCCGGCTCGACCTCCGCCGACCCCCCGGGTTCGCCGTCCCCGTCGGCCACCACCCAGGGCCGCGCGGTCACCAGTGGTCTCGCCGCCCAGGACGAGACCCCGGCCCCCAGCGGTTCCACGAACCCCGGTTCGTCCGCGCCCAGCGGCAGCCCCTCCGCCGTGGCCCCCGAGGCCCCCGCGGCGGCCCCCGGCATCCCCGCAGACCTCCAGAAGAAGCTCGAAGCGCTCGACTGCTCCACCGCCCCTGCCCGCGCCGACGCGGGCTCCAAGGCCGGCGTGGCGAAGAACGGCGAGAGCATCGTCTCCTGTGACCCGGAGTCCCAGTTCAAGTACGCGCTGGGGCCGGTCGCCGTCGAGGGCAAGCGGATCAAGGAAGCCAGCGCGGCCATCGACCCCCGGGGTGTCGAGGGCTGGATCGTGCAGATGACCTTCGACGGCAAGGGCGCCGACCAGTTCGGCGACATCACCGGTCAGCTCGCCGCCAAGCCCGCCCCGGAGAACCAGTTCGCGATCGTCCTCGACGGTGAGATCGTCTCCGCGCCGTCCGTGAGCACCGCGATCTCCGGTGGCAACGCCCAGATCTCCGGTGGCTTCAACCAGAAGTCCGCCGAGGCGCTCGGCAACATGCTCTCGTACGGCGCCCTGCCGCTCACGTTCGAGGAGCAGAGCGTCACCACCGTCACCGCCGCGCTCGGCGGGGAGCAGCTCGAAGCGGGTCTCATCGCCGGTGCCATCGGTCTGGCGCTCGTCGTGATCTACCTCGTCGTGTACTACCGCGGTCTGGCGCTGATCGCGATCGCCTCCCTGCTGCTGTCCGCGGCGCTGACCTATGTGCTGATGTCGCTGCTCGGCCCGGCCATCGGCTTCGCGCTGAACCTGCCGGCCGTCTGCGGCGCGATCGTCGCCATCGGTATCACCGCCGACTCGTTCATCGTGTTCTTCGAACGGGTACGGGACGAGGTCCGTGAGGGCCGCACGCTGCGTCCCGCCGTCCAGCGCGGCTGGCCCCGCGCCCGGCGCACCATCCTGGTCTCGGACTTCGTGTCCTTCCTCGCCGCCGCGGTGCTCTTCGTGGTCACGGTCGGCAAGGTCCAGGGCTTCGCGTTCACGCTGGGTCTGACCACCCTGCTGGACGTGTTCGTGGTGTTCTTCTTCACCAAGCCGCTGCTGACCCTGGCCGCCCGTTCCAAGTTCTTCTCGGACGGTCACCCCTGGTCCGGCTTCGACCCGAAGCGGCTCGGCGTCAAGCCCCCGGTCCGCCGCTCCCGTCGCCCCGTCGCCCCGCTGACCGACCCGAAGGAGGCGTGACATGTCGCGACTCGGCGAACTTGGCGCCAAGCTGTACCGCGGTGAGGTCGGCTACGACTTCGTCGGCAAGCGCACGTTCTGGTACGGCGTCTCGATACTGATCACCATCGCGGCGATCGTGGGCCTCGGGGTGCGCGGTCTCAACATGGGCATCGAGTTCCAGGGCGGCGCCGTCTTCACCACGCCGAAGACGAGCGTGTCCGCCGGCCAGGCGGAGAAGGTCGCCGAGGAGGCGGCCGGGCACGACGCGATCGTGCAGGAGCTCGGCACCGGTGGTCTGCGTATCCAGATCAGCAACGTCGACACCACCAAGGCCGACCAGATCCGTCCCATGCTCGCCAAGGAACTGAACGTCGACCCGAAGGTGATCAACGCCGAGCTCGTCGGTCCGAGCTGGGGCGAGCAGATCGCCAACAAGGCGTGGACCGGTCTCGCGGTGTTCATGATCCTGGTGGTGATCTATCTCGCCATCGCCTTCGAGTGGCGGATGGCGCTGGCCGCGCTGATCGCCCTGATCCACGACCTCACCATCACCGTGGGTGTCTACGCCCTCGTCGGCTTCGAGGTGACCCCGGGTACCGTCATCGGTCTGCTGACGATCCTCGGCTACTCGCTGTACGACACGGTGGTGGTCTTCGACTCGCTCAAGGAACAGTCGAAGGACCTCGCCAAACAGACCCAGTTCACCTACAGCGAGGTCGCCAACCGCTCCATCAACAGCACCCTGGTGCGGTCGATCAACACCACGGTCGTCGCGCTGCTGCCGGTCGCCGGTCTGCTGTTCATCGGTGGCGGTGTCCTGGGCGCGGGCATGCTCAACGACATCTCCCTGTCGCTGTTCGTCGGCCTCGCGGCCGGTGCCTACTCGTCGATCTTCATCGCCACGCCGCTCGTCGCCGACTTCAAGGAGCGCGAGCCGCAGATGAAGGCCCTCAAGAAGCGGGTCCTCGCCAAGCGCGCGCAGGCCGCCCGTGACGAGCGGGTCCCCGGTGAGCAGGGCGACGACGAGGGTGACCCGCAGGACGTCCTGCCGGGTGAGGCGCAGGCCGCCGTCGTCGGCCCGCGTACCCAGCCGCCGTCCCGTGGCCGTGGCCGCGGCCGTCCGTCGGGCAAGCGCCGATGACCGGGATCTCCGAGCTGCTGCTGAGCCGTATCCGCGATGTGCAGGACTATCCGGAGCCGGGCGTGGTGTTCAAGGACATCACCCCGCTGCTCGCGGACCCGGCCGCGTTCACGGCGCTGACGGACAGCCTGGCGGAGTTCACCGTCCGCCACGGGGCCACCAAGGTCGTGGGCCTGGAGGCCCGTGGCTTCATCCTGGGGGCCCCGGTGGCGGTCCGCGCGGGTGTCGGCTTCATCCCCGTCCGCAAGGCGGGGAAGCTGCCCGGTGCGACGCTCAGCCAGGCGTACGCCCTGGAGTACGGCACCGCGGAGATCGAGGTGCACGCCGAGGACCTCAGCCCGGGCGACCGGGTCATGGTCATCGACGACGTCCTCGCGACGGGCGGCACCGCCGAGGCGTCGCTGTCGCTGATCCGCCGGGCCGGCGCCCAGGTCGCGGGGGTCGCCGTCCTGATGGAGCTGGGCTTCCTGGACGGCCGGGCCCGGCTGGAGGCGGCGCTGGACGGCGCTCCGCTGGAGGCACTGATCAAGGTCTGACCGTACGAAGATTCACGAAGGCGCTCCGGGAAGGAATTCCCGGGGCGCCTTTTACGTGTCCGGTGAAGAGAGTTTTCCGGCCACTCCCAATGGCGGGGGAATAAACAGGCGGTGGTATTCGACTGGCGGATATCGACTCCCGTCATCTGGTGGACGACCCGTGGTGGGTTAAGAAAACATGCAGGTCAGAGCGGATGTCAGCCTGTAATGTTGAAACGGACAACGGAATTGGGAAGTGGCTCAAATGTTCCTCAAGTCGCTTGGTGGCCGAAGTGAATACCGGCCATGATCTGAGGCGACCCACCCCGCAAGGGGAATGAAAAAACGGAGGAACACGATGCAGCTTTCCCGAAAGCTCGCCACCGGCGCGCTGACCCTGGTCTCCGTGGCCACGATGTCGTCCCTGGCCTCTCCCGCCGGCGCGGCCCAGCCCGCGCCGAAGGCGGAGAAGCCGGTCGAGATCACCCTCACCGCCGTCCCCGACGTCGGCGCCCAGTGCGGCGGCGACTGGAAGCGCGCGGTCGGCGTCCCGCTCCGCTGGAAGAAGATCACCTCCAACTGCTCGACCTGGGGGAGCCCCAGCTACAAGGCCGCCTACCAGTGGAAGGCCGAGCGCGGCGCGCCCTGCATCAAGGTGAAGGGCTTCCAGAACGGCCGTGAGAAGTGGTTCAACGCCGGCTGCGGCCGCAGCGGCCAGATCCGCAATGTGCCGTGGGGCAACGTCGCCGCCAAGAAGGCGATCCAGGTGAAGGGCGCCTCGCTCTTCCGCTGGCGCTGATCACCCCGTCCGCCGGCCGCTGACCACGTGCCGACGGACGGACACCCACGGGGTACGACGGGGCACCGCTGATCCGCGGGCCTCGCACAGCACACATGGGACGGGCCCGGAGGAATTCCGGGCCCGTCCCTTGCGTTCCACCGCTCCCAGGCTGTCCGATGGACGGCACGGGTCACCCGACCCGCGACGGCCCACCGGCCGCGGTCCCGCCCGCGCACCACGCCCGCGAGCCCCCGGCACCGGGCCGGCACCGCCCCCGCCCCGGACACCCGGGCCCGGCGGCCCCGGTCCGGGGAGCCGCCCGGTCCCGGCCCCGAGGCGCACAAGGGGAGGACACGGCCCAGGGTCGATACCATGGGCCTTCCGGGGCCCGACCCAGGGACCCGGAAGCGCACGAGGAGCGCACTTGCCAGACGAGCCCCAGCCACTCGCCGCCACGCCCGACACGCAGGCCGACCGGGCGGCGGCCCCCGCGACCGCCCCCGTGGCCCACGCGCAGAGCGCGCCGCACGGGAAGCCCGCCGAGCACACGCGAAGCGCCGGCCAGGCGGCGGAGCCGTCACGCCCCAAGCCGCCCGAGCGCCCCGCCGCCGCGCCCGCTCCGGCCGCCGCGCCCGCGCCCGCTCCCGTGAAGCCCGCCCCGGCCCGCGGCGGCGCCGGTCAGTCCGTCGCGCGCTCCGCCTCGCCGAACCGTGTCCGGGCCCGGCTCGCCCGGCTCGGCGTCCAGCGTTCCAACCCGTACAACCCGGTCCTGGAGCCGTTGCTGCGGATAGTGCGCGGCAACGACCCCAAGATCGAGACGGCGACGCTCCGCCAGATCGAGCAGGCCTACCAGGTCGCCGAACGCTGGCACCGCGGCCAGAAGCGCAAGAGCGGCGACCCGTACATCACCCACCCGCTCGCGGTCACCACGATCCTCGCCGAGCTGGGCATGGACCCGGCGACGCTGATGGCGGGCCTGCTGCACGACACCGTCGAGGACACCGAGTACGGCCTGGACACCCTGCGCCGCGACTTCGGGGACACCGTCGCCCTCCTCGTGGACGGCGTCACCAAGCTGGACAAGGTCAAGTTCGGTGAGGCCGCGCAGGCGGAGACCGTGCGCAAGATGGTCGTCGCCATGGCCAAGGACCCGCGCGTCCTGGTCATCAAGCTCGCCGACCGGCTCCACAACATGCGCACCATGCGCTACCTCAAGCGGGAGAAGCAGGAGAAGAAGGCCCGCGAGACGCTGGAGATCTACGCCCCGCTCGCCCACCGGCTGGGCATGAACACCATCAAGTGGGAACTGGAGGACCTCGCCTTCGCGATCCTCTACCCCAAGATGTACGACGAGATCGTCCGGCTCGTCGCGGAGCGCGCCCCCAAGCGGGACGAATACCTCGCCATAGTGACCGACGAGGTCCAGGCCGATCTGCGCGCCGCCCGTATCAAGGCGACCGTCACGGGCCGCCCGAAGCACTACTACAGCGTCTACCAGAAGATGATCGTCCGCGGCCGGGACTTCGCGGAGATCTACGACCTGGTGGGCATCCGTGTCCTGGTGGACACCGTCCGCGACTGCTACGCGGCCCTGGGCACCGTCCACGCGCGCTGGAACCCGGTTCCGGGGCGCTTCAAGGACTACATCGCGATGCCCAAGTTCAACATGTACCAGTCGCTGCACACCACGGTGATCGGCCCCAACGGCAAGCCCGTCGAGCTCCAGATCCGTACGTTCGACATGCACCGCCGCGCCGAGTACGGCATCGCCGCGCACTGGAAGTACAAGCAGGAGGCCGTGGCGGGCGCGTCCAAGGTACGCACCGACGCGCCCCGCAGCCCCGCCGGCCGGTCGGGCAAGGACAGCGCCGCCGTCAACGACATGGCGTGGCTGCGCCAGCTCCTCGACTGGCAGAAGGAGACCGAGGACCCGGGCGAGTTCCTGGAGTCCCTGCGCTTCGACCTGTCCCGCAACGAGGTCTTCGTCTTCACCCCCAAGGGCGACGTCATAGCGCTGCCCGCGGGCGCCACCCCCGTCGACTTCGCGTACGCCGTGCACACCGAGGTCGGGCACCGCACCATAGGAGCCCGGGTCAACGGCCGTCTCGTGCCGCTCGAATCGACGCTCGACAACGGCGACCTGGTGGAGGTCTTCACCTCCAAGGCGACAGGCGCGGGACCCTCCCGCGACTGGCTCGGCTTCGTCAAGTCGCCACGGGCCCGCAACAAGATCCGTGCCTGGTTCTCCAAGGAACGCCGCGACGAGGCGATCGAACAGGGCAAGGACTCCATCGCCCGCGCGATGCGCAAGCAGAACCTGCCCATCCAGCGCATCCTCACCGGCGACTCCCTGGTCACCCTCGCGCACGAGATGCGCTACCCCGACATCTCGTCGCTGTACGCGGCGATCGGCGAGGGCCATGTCGCCGCGCAGAGCGTCGTCCAGAAGCTCGTCCAGGCCCTCGGCGGCGAGGAGGCCGCCAGCGAGGACATCGAGGACGTACCGCCCGCGCGCGGACGCTCCCGCAAGCGCCGCTCCAACGCCGACCCCGGGGTCGTCGTCAAGGGCGTCGACGACGTCTGGGTGAAGCTGGCCCGCTGCTGCACCCCCGTACCCGGCGACCCCATCATCGGGTTCGTCACCCGGGGCAGCGGTGTCTCCGTGCACCGCGCGGACTGCGTCAACGTCGAGTCGCTGTCCAAGCAGCCCGAACGCATGCTGGACGTCGAGTGGGCACCCACCCAGTCCTCGGTGTTCCTCGTCGCCATCCAGGTCGAGGCACTGGACCGGTCCCGGCTGCTCTCCGACGTCACCCGCATCCTGTCGGACCAGCACGTCAACATCCTGTCGGCGGCCGTCCAGACCTCCCGCGACCGGGTCGCCACCTCCCGGTTCACCTTCGAGATGGGCGACCCCAAGCACCTCGGACACGTCCTCAAGGCGGTCAGGGGAGTGGAAGGCGTCTACGACGTGTACCGCGTCACCTCGGCCCGCAGGCCCTGAACCGGACGCGCACAGGGGTGGGCCCCGGCACTTTCGGTGCCGGGGCCCACCCCTGTGCGGTTCCGTGCCGGAGGGAGATCAGCCCCCGAACTCCTGAAGGCCCTTGAGCGCCTGGTCGAGCAGCGCCTGCCGCCCCTCCAGCTCCCGCTCCAGCTTGTCCGCCTTGGCGTTGTTGCCCTGCGCGCGCGCCGCTTCGGCCTGCCCGCGCAGCTTGTCCACCGCGGCCTGGAGCTGACCGGTCAGACCCTCGGCACGCGCGCGTGCCTCCGGGTTGGTCCGGCGCCACTCGGTCTCCTCCGACTCCGCGAGGGCCCGCTCCACCGCCTGCATCCGGCCCTCGACGCGCGGCCGGGCGTCCCGGGGCACATGCCCGACGGCCTCCCAGCGCTCGTTGATCGACCGGAACGCGGCCCGCGCGGACTTCAGATCGCCCACCGGGACGAGCTTCTCGGCCTCCTCGACCAGCCCCTCCTTGACCTTCAGATTCTCCGACTGCTCCGCGTCACGCTCCGCGAACAGCGAACTGCGCGCCGCGAAGAACACGTCCTGCGCACCCCGGAAGCGGTTCCACAGATCGTCCTCGTGCTCCCGCTGGGCGCGGCCCGCGGCCTTCCAGTCGGCCATCAGATCGCGGTAGCGGGCCGCCGTCGGACCCCAGTCCGTGGAACCCGACAGCGCCTCGGCCTCCGAGACCAGCCGCTCCTTGGTCCTGCGGGCCTCCTCGCGCTGCGCGTCCAGGGACGCGAAGTGCGCCTTGCGCCGCTTGGAGAAGGCCGAGCGGGCGTGCGAGAAGCGGTGCCACAGCTCGTCGTCGGACTTGCGGTCCAGCCGCGGCAGACCCTTCCAGGTGTCCACCAGCGCCCGCAGCCGCTCACCGGCCGACCGCCACTGCTCGCTGGCCGCCAGCTCCTCCGCCTCGACGACCAGGGCCTCCTTGGCGTGCCGGGCCTCGTCGGACTGCTTCGCCTTCTGGACCCGGCGCTCCTCGCGGCGCGCCTCGACGCTCTCCACCAGCTTGTCGAGCCGTACGCGCAGCGCCTGGAGATCGCCCACCGCGTGGTGCGCGTCCACCTGCTCCCGGATATGACCGATCGCCGTCTGGGCGTCCTTGCTGGACAGATCGGTCGTCCTGACCCGGCGTTCGAGGAGGCCGATCTCCACGACCAGGCCCTCGTACTTGCGCTCGAAGTAGGCCAGAGCCTCCTCGGGGGAGCCTGCCTGCCAGGAACCGACGACCTGCTCACCGTCGGCCGTACGCACGTACACGGTCCCCGTCTCGTCGACGCGGCCCCACGGGTCGCTGCTCACAGCGCCTCCTCCACATGATGTCCGCGGGGGCCTGTCGGGCCCCCGGGCATCGTCCACAGTTTCGTCACGGCCAATCTAGGCGACCGGCGGGGCGGCTGTCCGCATCCCGCGCGACCGAAATTACGCGGTGGGGATCACGACTTCGTGACCGTCGCCTTGTCGATGACCACGGTCGCGTTGGGGGCCCCGTCACCCATCCCGGAGTTCTCCCCGGCCTTCGAGATCTTCGACAGGACCTTCATGCCCGACTCGGAGAGCGTCCCGAACGGCGTGTAGTGCGGAGGCAGCTGACTGTCCTGGTACACCACGAAGAACTGGCTGCCGCCGGAGTTCTTGCCCTCCTTGGTCTGGGCGTTGTACCGGTTCGCCATGGCGACCGTGCCCGCCGGGTAGACACCGCCCTTGAGCCGCTTGTCCTTGAGGTTCTCGTCCGGGATCGTGTAGCCCGGGGTGCCCTCGCCGGTGCCCTTGGGGTCGCCGCACTGGAGCACGTAGATGCCCGAGGTGGTGAGCCGGTGGCACTTGGTGTGGTCCAGATACCCCTTCCCGAGCAGGAAGTTGAAGGAGTTCACCGTCCGCGGCGCCGCCGCCGCGTCCAGCTCCACATCCACCGCGCCGCAGGTGGTGTCCAGCTTCATGGTGTACTTCGCCGACTTGTCGATCGACAGCGCCGGTTCCTTCTTGTACGTCTTCGTGGAGGGCTCGCCCGCCGCGGGCTTCTCGCACGGATCGGGCGCCTTCGACGGCGACGGGCTCGCCTGCGAACCCGCCGAGTCCTTCTCGCCGTCGCTCCCGTCGAACGCTCCCGCCGCGTACGACACCGCGCCCCCGGCGACCACCACGGCCAGTGCCGCCGCGATCACCGCGTTCCGGGTGCGTGCCCTGCGCCGGGTGCCCTCGCGCCGCTGCTGCTGCCGCAAGAACTTCTCCCGGGCGAGCTGCCGCCGCCGCTGCTCCTGGCTGACCACCGGGTTGTCTCCTCGTACGTCTCGAAAGCCTGACCGTCTGGGTGTGTCCCGTACCGTATATGGGTTCGCTGTGGAAACGGCACCGCCGGTAGGCTCGGGGGAGCCGCGTCCCGCGGGAGCCGGGACGCCGGACGCGTCTCATCCGTACGGGAACGTCCCGGGAACGCCCCGGCACAACCGGGGAAGACCGGACAGACCCTCCCGGCGGACCCGCCGCGAGACATCCGAGAGACATTTCGAGAAGCAGAGGACGATCGTGCTCATTGCGGGGTTCCCCGCCGGGGCCTGGGGCACCAATTGCTATCTGGTGGCCCCCGCCGCGGGCGAGGAGTGCGTGATCATCGACCCGGGGCACCAGGCCGCCCCCGGGGTCGAGGAGGCAATCGCCAGGCATCGGCTCAAGCCCGTCGCGGTCGTCCTCACCCACGGCCATATCGACCATGTCGCCTCGGTCGTCCCGGTGTGCGGCGCGCACGACGTGCCCGCCTGGATCCACCCCGAGGACCGGTACATGCTGAGCGACCCCGAGAAGGCGCTCGGCCGCGCCATCGGCGCCCCGCTCATGGGCGAACTGACCGTGGGGGAACCCGCCGATCTGCGGGAACTGACCGACGGCGCCTCGCTGGAGCTCGCCGGACTCGACCTCTCCGTCGCGCACGCCCCCGGCCATACCAAGGGGTCGGTGACCTTCAGGATGCCCGAGAACGCGGACGTCCCGTCCGTCTTCTTCTCGGGCGACCTGCTGTTCGCCGGCTCCATCGGACGCACCGACCTGCCCGGCGGCAGCCACCCCGAGATCCTGCGGTCGCTGGCCCGGGTGTGCCTGCCGCTCGACGACTCGACCGTGGTGCTGTCCGGCCACGGCGCCCAGACCACCATCGGCCAGGAACGCGCCACCAACCCGTATCTGCGGCAGGTGGCCGACGGCCAGGGAGCCCCCTCGGCTCCCCGACGAGGAATGTGACCAGAGACCTTCGTGAGCACCTTCAAGGCCCCCAAGGGCACGTACGACCTGACCCCGCCCGACAGCGCGACGTTCCTCGCCGTCCGTGAGGCCCTGGCCGCGCCCCTGCGCATCGCGGGCTACGGCTACATCGAGACGCCCGGCTTCGAGAACGTCGAACTGTTCGCCCGCGGTGTCGGTGAGTCCACCGACATCGTCACCAAGGAGATGTACACCCTCACCACCAAGGGCGGCGACGAACTCGCGCTGCGCCCCGAGGGCACCGCCTCCGTGCTCCGCGCCACCCTGGAGGCCGGTCTGCACAAGGCGGGCAACCTGCCGGTCAAGCTCTGGTACTCCGGCTCGTACTACCGCTACGAGCGCCCCCAGAAGGGCCGCTACCGCCACTTCTCGCAGATCGGCGCCGAGGCGATCGGCACCGAGGACCCCGCCCTCGACGCCGAGCTGATCCTGCTCGCCGACCAGGCGTACCGTTCCCTCGGGCTGCGTGACTTCCGCATCCTGCTGAACTCCCTGGGCGACAGCGAGTGCCGCCCCGCCTACCGCACGGCGCTCCAGGACTTCCTGCGCGGCCTCGACCTCGACGAGGAGACCCGCCGCCGGATCGACATCAACCCGCTGCGGGTCCTCGACGACAAGCGCCCCGACGTCCAGAAGCAGCTCGTCGACGCGCCCCTGCTGCGCGACCACCTCTGCGACGCGTGCCGCGCCTACCACGCCGAGGTCCGCGCGCTGCTCACCGCGCAGGGCGTCGCCTTCGAGGACGACGCCAAGCTGGTCCGCGGCCTCGACTACTACACCCGCACCACCTTCGAGTTCGTCCACGACGGTCTGGGCTCCCAGTCCGCGGTCGGCGGCGGCGGACGCTACGACGGGCTCTCCGAGATGATCGGCGGCCCCGCGCTGCCGTCCGTCGGCTGGGCACTGGGCGTCGACCGCACGGTCCTCGCGCTGGAGGCCGAGGGCGTCACCCTCGACATCCCGCCCGCCACCAGCGTGTACGCCGTCCCGCTCGGCGAGCAGGCCCGCACGGTTCTCTTCGGCGTCGTCGCCGAACTGCGCCGGGCCGGGGTCGCCACGGACCTCGCGTACGGCGGCCGGAGCGTCAAGGCCGCCATGAAGGGCGCCCACCGCTCCGGAGCCCGCTTCACCCTCGTCGCGGGCGAACGGGACCTCGCCGAAGGGGTCGTCCAGCTCAAGGACATGGAGTCGGGCGCACAGGAGCCGGTGGCCCTGGCCGCCGTCACCGACACGCTCCGCTCCCGGCTGGGCTGACCGCGCGGGACCTCCACAGGGTCCCCCGCGAGGGTGAGAACCGATGTCGAGGGGGTCGCGCGGCCAGGTGCCGCGCGGCCCCCTCGTCGTCCGCCGGGACCGCCCGCCACCTGGGGCGGGACCCCTTCCCGCCGGACCGGCGCGATCCGGTCCGCCGGACGGGGGGCACACAGACACGTACGGCACAATGACGATGCCCTGGCCCGCGACTCGACTGACGGAACGGCGTGATGACCGAGACGATGACAGCAGACAACGACGTGTCCTCCGCTTCCCCCCGGTCCGACGCCCCCGGCAGCGTCGGCGCCGGTCGCGGACTCGCCCTGCTCCTGGTGATCACCGGCGCCGCGGGGCTGCTCGCCGCGTGGGTCATCACCATCGACAAGTTCAAGCTCCTGGAGGACTCGGGTTACGTCCCCGGGTGCAGCCTCAACCCCGTGGTGTCGTGCGGCAACATCATGGAGAGCGAGCAGTCCCATGTCTTCGGGTTCCCCAACCCGATGCTCGGCCTGGTCACCTACGGCATGATCATCTGCGTGGGGATGACCCTGCTCGCGGGCGCCCGCCTCCCCCGCTGGTACTGGCTCACCATGAACGCCGGGATGCTCTTCGGCGTGGCCTTCTGCGGCTGGCTGATGTTCCAGTCGCTCTACCGCATCCACGCGCTGTGCCTGTGGTGCTGTCTGGCCTGGGTCGCGACGATCATCATGTTCTGGTACGTGACCTCGTTCAACGTCCGCGCGGGACATCTGCCCGCCCCGGGCTGGCTGAAGAGCTTCCTCGGCGAGTTCACCTGGGTGCTGCCCGTCCTGCACATCGGCGCCATCGGCATACTGATCATGACCCGCTGGTGGGAGTTCTGGACCAGCTGAGCCGCCCCCGCACCCTTCGACGCCCCGGCCGGGCACCGCGCACGACGGTGCCCGGCCGGAGTGTCGGTGGTGTGGCATAGGGTTCCCCGGGTGGAGCCCGATCTGTTCACCGCCGCCGCCGAGGAACGCCAGGAGAAAGACCCGGCGAGCAGTCCTCTCGCCGTACGCATGCGCCCGCGCGTGCTCGACGAGGTCCTCGGCCAGCAGCATCTGCTCAAGCCCGGCGCCCCCCTGCGCCGGCTCGTCGGCGAGGGCGGCGGCGGTCCCGCCGGCCCCTCCTCGGTGATCCTCTGGGGCCCGCCCGGCACCGGCAAGACGACCCTCGCGTACGTGGTCTCCAAGGCCACCAAGAAGCGCTTCGTGGAGCTCTCCGCGATCACCGCGGGCGTCAAGGAGGTCCGCGCCGTCATCGAGAGCGCCCGCCGCGCCACCGGCGGATACGGCCAGGAGACCGTGCTCTTCCTGGACGAGATCCACCGCTTCAGCAAGGCCCAGCAGGACTCGCTGCTGCCCGCCGTGGAGAACCGCTGGGTCACCCTGATCGCCGCCACCACCGAGAACCCCTACTTCTCGATCATCTCCCCGCTGCTGTCCCGCTCCCTGCTGCTCACCCTGGAACCCCTCACCGACGACGACGTGAGCGGACTGCTGCGGCGCGCCCTCACCGACGAGCGGGGCCTCGGCGGCGCGGTCGCCCTCGCCGAGGACGCCGAGGCGCATCTGCTGCGGATCGCGGGCGGCGACGCCCGCCGGGCACTCACCGCACTGGAGGCGGGCGCGGGCGCCGCCCTCGCCAAGGGGGACGACACCCTGACGCTGAGCACCCTTGAGGAGTCCGTCGACCGGGCCGCAGTGAAGTACGACCGCGCCGGTGATCAGCACTACGACGTGGCCAGCGCGCTGATCAAGTCCATCCGCGGCTCGGACGTGGACGCCGCCCTGCACTATCTGGCCCGGATGATCGAGGCGGGGGAGGACCCCCGCTTCATCGCCCGGCGGCTGATGATCTCCGCCAGCGAGGACATCGGCCTCGCCGACCCGACGGCCCTGCCCACCGCCGTGGCCGCCGCCCAGGCCGTCGCCCTCATCGGTTTCCCCGAAGCCGCCCTCACCCTCAGCCACGCCACCATCGCACTGGCCCTCGCACCCAAGTCGAACGCCGCGACGCTCGCCATCGGCGCCGCCATGGAGGATGTCCGCAAGGGCCTCGCCGGTCCGGTGCCGACCCATCTGCGGGACGGGCACTACAAGGGCGCCGCCACCCTCGGCCACGCCAAGGGGTACGTCTATCCGCACGACGTCCCCGGCGGTATCGCCGCCCAGCGGTACGCCCCGGAGGCCGTCGACGGCAAGCGGTACTACCAGCCCACCCGGTACGGCGCGGAAGCGCGCTACGCCGATGTCGTGGAGCGGGTCCGTGAGCGGCTGCGCGGGGAGCAGGGTCCGGCCGCCCCGCCCACCGGGTCCGGGCCCCGGTAGCAGGCACCCCCGGACACCCGGTAAACTTCCCCGAGCGCTGCGTCCCGTGTCCGGCCCCGGCCGGTTCACCAGAACGGGACAAGCAGCCGGAGCCCGCGCCCTCACGGGCGGGTTCCAGGAGCGTCGCGCACCGTCGAAAGGTGTCGCGGGCAGCCCACCACCCCAGCGGTCGGTGGGCCACTCGCGTGCTGCACGTATGTGCCCAGTCCAGGGAGCGGCTGCCCAGGGGTCCAGCGGACCCCCCGGGTTTCCCCGGGCTGCGGATGCGACCTCCCTTAACCCTGGTGAGCCGTATTCGTTCAAAGTGAGAGAGGTTGGTTCGTGCCGAACCAGTCCCGTCCCAAGGTCAAGAAGTCGCGTGCCCTCGGCATCGCGCTGACCCCCAAGGCCGTCAAGTACTTCGAGGCCCGCCCCTACCCGCCGGGCGAGCACGGCCGCGGCCGCAAGCAGACCTCGGACTACAAGGTCCGTCTGCTGGAGAAGCAGCGTCTGCGCGCGCAGTACGACGTGTCCGAGCGTCAGCTCGTCCGCGCCTACGACCGCGCCAGCAAGGTCCAGGGCAAGACCGGCGAGGCCCTGATCATCGAGCTGGAGCGCCGTCTGGACGCGCTGGTGCTGCGTTCGGGCATCGCCCGCACGATCTACCAGGCCCGCCAGATGGTCGTCCACGGCCACATCGAGGTCAACGGCAAGAAGGTCGACAAGCCGTCCTTCCGTGTCCGTCCCGACGATGTCGTCATGGTCCGCGAGCGCTCGCGCGAGAAGACGCTGTTCCAGGTCTCCCGCGAGGGTGGCTACGCCGCCGACGGTGAGACCCCCCGTTACCTTCAGGTCAACCTGAAGGCCCTGGCGTTCCGCCTGGACCGGGACCCGCAGCGCAAGGAGATCCCCGTGATCTGCGACGAGCAGCTCGTCGTCGAGTACTACGCCCGCTGATCCGGACGTAGCGCTCTCCCGCGTCACCACGCCTCAGCCCGTCGTCTCCCCGCTCCCCGGAGCGGGCGAGGCGGCGGGCCGCGGTGTTCCCGGACCCGCGCCGCCGCCGTCCCCCGGCCCCACGGACGCCGCGCCCCCGTCCGGCTCCGCGCCCCGCGGCCCGCCGCCGCCCGGCTCCACACCGTCCGTCCGCGCCGCCCCCGCACCGTCCGCCCCGGCATCCGGTGCGCTGTCCGGCGCCCCCGGTCCCGCGACCGGCACCACCCCGGCCGCCCCCGGCCCGTCGTCCGGCGCCGGCCCATGGCCCAGGGCCCGGCCCACCGCCGCGTCCATGCCCAGCCGGGCGCCCTCCCGCACGCACTCCTCGTACCGGACGTCGCCCAGCGCCGCCCGGGAGCGCTCCTCGCACAGCTCGTGCGGCGCGTTGTAGTGGCGTGAGCCGAACAGCGGCAGACCCACCGACGCCCACATCCGGCCCGCCGCGCCCTGGAGCACCGCCGCCTCCGCCGGATCGCCCTCGTCCACCGTGACCAGCGCCAGCAGCTCGATCGCGAGGACCGCGCCCAGCAGGTCCCGGAACGTGTGGTCGATGACCAGGCACTCCTCCAGCAGCCGCCGGGCCCGCGCCGGATCACCCTCGCAGCGGGCCGCGTACCCGAGGACGAACAGCGCGTACGCCCGGGTCCAGCGCTCCCCGTGGTCCTCGCACACCTCCCGGACGTCCTCGCACAGCCGTACCGCGTCCCCGAGCTCGCCCTGGAACGCCAGCGCCATGGCCAGCTCCACCCGGGCCATCAGGACATTGCTGTTCAGCTCCCCGATCTCCTCGTAGCGCTCCAGCGCCGAGCGGAGCAGCACCTCGGCGCGGCGGACATCGTCACCGACCAGCGCCAGACAGCCCCTGCGGTGCTCGACGTACGCGACGGCGACCGCGTTGTCCGTCCGCTCCGCCTCGTCCTGGCACTCATGGAGCGCGGCGAGCGCCGGGACCGGGTCGCCCTGGAGGATCGCCACATAGCCCAGCACCCACAGGGCCTTGAGCCGGGCCTGCGGGAAGTCGTCGGGCTGCTCCGGCGCCCCCGCGTCCAGCTCCACGCTGCGCTGGAGCCAGTGCCGGCCCTCCGAGAGCCGCCCGCAGCCCACCCAGTAGAACCAGAGGGTGCCCGCGAGATGCTGGCCGAGCCGGGTGTCGCCGGGCTCGGTGAGGCAGTGCTCCAGGGCGGTACGCAGATTGGGCAGCTCCGCCTCGATCCGCGCGGCCACCTCCGCCTGACGCGGGGAGAACCACTCCAGCTCGCACCAGGTCGCCAGCCCCATGTACCAGTCCCGGTGGCGCCGCCGCAGCCGTACCGCGTCCCCGGAACCCTCCAGCCAGTCGGCGCCGTACGCGCGGACCGTGTCCAGCATCCGGTAGCGCACCCCGGCGGGCCCGTCCTCACGGCCCACCACGGACTGTTCGAGCAGGGCCGACAGCACATCGAGGACATCGTCCGCGTGCAGCCCGTCCCCGCCGCACACGTACTCGACGGCGTCCAGGTCGAAGGCGCCGGAGAACACCGAGAGCCGCGCCCACAGCAGCCGCTCCCGCGCGGTGCACAGCTCATGGCTCCAGCCGATCGCCGTACGCAGCGTCTGATGGCGGGGCAAAGCGTCCCGGCCGCCCCCGGTGAGCAGCCGGAAACGGTCGTCGAGGCGGTGCAGCAGCTGACCGGGGGACAGCGCGGTGAGCCGTCCCGCCGCCAGCTCCAGCGCGAGCGGTATGCCGTCCAGCCGGCGGCAGACCTCCCGCGCGTCGTCCGCCGCCGCGTCGTCCAGCGCGAAGCCGGGCACCACGGCCGCCGCCCGGTCCGTGAGCAGGGCCAGGGCGTCCGGCTCGCCCAGCGGGGCGAGCGGCACCACCCGCTCCCCGCTCAGCCCCAGCGGACGCCGGCCCGCGGCGAGGACGGTGAGCCCCGGCGCGGCCCGCAGCAGCGCCCCGACCAGCGCCGCGCACGGGTCCACCAGATGTTCGTAGCCGTCCACGACGAGCAGGACCCGGCGGTCCGCGAAGTGCTCCAGCAGCACCTCACGGGCGGGCCGGGCGGTGTGGTCGGTGAGCGCCAGGGCCTCCACGACCGCGTACTCCAGCAGATCGTCGGCGGTCACCGCCGCCAGCTCCACCAGCCGCGCCCCGCCCGGCGGAGCGCACACGGCCGCCGCGCGCGCCGCCAGCCGGGACTTGCCGACCCCGCCCATACCGGTCACGGTCACCAGCCGGGATTCCTCCAGCGCGCCCGCCAGACAGGCCAGCTCGGGAGCGCGTCCCACGAAGGTGTTCAGCTCCAGCGGCAGGGCACCGGACACCCCCGGGAACTGCGCAGAATCGTCTCTTCGGGCCCCGGGCCGCGATGTGCGTCGCATGAGAGACGGAGCGTACCCAGGCATAAGCGGTCCGTACAATCAGCCCGCACGGGCCGCCCCGTCGCGGACCCCTCGCCCGCCCGCCCGGACCCGCACCGGCACACACCGTGACGGGGGGCCGTAATCCGGTACGGAGGCGGGCGCGTGGCGCGATAGGCTCGGGCCATACTTGTCGACCGCCGGGCACCGGCGAAGGACCGCCGCAGGGCCGGCGCGGTCGACGTACGGGCGTCCCGGTCACCCCGGGCGAAGATCTCAGGGAGCGGTGCACTGTGTCCGGTGGAGAGGTTGCCGGGATCCTGGTGGCCGTCTTCTGGGCGATCCTGGTCTCCTTCCTCGCCGTCGCGCTGGCGAGGCTGGCCCAGACGCTCAGGGCGACCACCAAACTCGTCGCGGACGTGACCGACCAGGCAGTCCCGCTGCTGGCGGACGCGGCCACGGCCGTGCGCTCGGCACAGACCCAGATCGACCGGGTCGACTCCATCGCCTCCGATGTCCAGGAGGTCACGTCGAACGCCTCCGCGCTCTCCACCACGGTCGCCGCCACCTTCGGCGGCCCCCTGGTGAAGGTCGCCGCGTTCGGCTACGGCGTCCGCCAGGCCATCGGCCGCAAGGGCGCGCCCGCCGCCACCCCGCCCACCGAACAGGCCCGTCGCACCGTGATCCTCGGCCGGGCCGTCCCGGCCAAGCGGCGCGGCAGGCGCAAGAAGGACTGACGCAGCGATGTTCCGCCGTACGTTCTGGTTCACCGCGGGCGCCGCCGCCGGGGTCTGGGCCACCACCAAGGTCAACCGCAAGCTCAAGCAGCTCACCCCGGAGAGCCTCGCCGCCCAGGCCGCGAACAAGGCCGTCGACACCGGCCACCGGCTCAAGGAGTTCGCCCTCGACGTCCGCGCCGGAATGATCCAGCGCGAGCACGAACTGGGCGACGCGCTGGGCCTGCACGCCCCCGTCGACGGTGAGCTCCCCGCGCCGCGCCGCGCCGCCGCCCTGGAAAGCCCCTACCACCCCGACCACCCGAAGGCCGCGAAGTACGCCGAGCACAGGACGCACTCGCACAACCGGAATGAGGACCACTGATGGAGTCGGCTGAAATCCGCCGCCGCTGGCTGCGCTTCTTCGAGGAGCGCGGGCACACCGTCGTTCCGTCGGCGTCGCTGATCGCGGACGACCCGACCCTGCTGCTGGTCCCCGCGGGCATGGTCCCCTTCAAGCCGTACTTCCTCGGTGAGGTCAAGCCGCCCTACGAGCGCGCCACCAGCGTCCAGAAGTGCGTCCGCACCCCGGACATCGAAGAGGTCGGCAAGACCACCCGGCACGGCACCTTCTTCCAGATGTGCGGCAACTTCTCCTTCGGGGACTACTTCAAGGAAGGCGCCATCAAGTACGCCTGGGAGCTGCTGACCGGCTCCCTCGCGGACGGCGGCTACGCCCTGGACCCCGAGCGGCTGTGGATCACGGTCTACGAGCAGGACGACGAGGCCGAGCGCATCTGGCGGGACGTCATCGGGGTGCCCGCCGAGCGCATCCAGCGCCTCGGGATGGGCCCCAACTTCTGGTCCATGGGCGTCCCCGGCCCCTGCGGCCCCTGCTCCGAGGTCCACTACGACCGCGGCCCCGAGTTCGGCGTCGAGGGCGGCCCCGCCGTCAACGACGAGCGGTACGTCGAGATCTGGAACCTCGTCTTCATGCAGTACGAGCGGGGCGAGGGCACCGGCAAGGAAGACTTCGAGATCCTCGGAGACCTGCCGAACAAGAACATCGACACCGGTCTCGGTCTCGAACGCCTCGCCATGATCCTCCAGGGCGTGCAGAACATGTTCGAGATCGACACCTCCCGTGTCGTGATCGAGAAGGCCACCGAGCTGACCGGTATCGCCTACGGCAAGGCCCACGACAGCGATGTCTCGCTGCGCGTCGTCTCCGACCACATGCGCACCTCCGTGATGCTCATCGGCGACGGCGTCACCCCCGGCAACGAGGGCCGCGGCTACGTACTGCGCCGCATCATGCGCCGCGCCGTGCGCAACATGCGGCTGCTGGGCGCCACCGGCCCCGTCGTCGGTGAGCTGGTCGACACGGTCATCCGCTCGATGGCCGACCAGTACCCGGAGCTGGAGAGCGAGCGGGAGCGTATCGAGACCGTGGCCCTCGCCGAGGAGGCCGCGTTCCTCAAGACGCTGAAGGCCGGCACCAACATCCTCGACAGCGCCGTCTCGGAGACCAAGGCCACCGGCGGCACGGTCCTCACCGGTGACAAGGCGTTCCTGCTCCACGACACCTGGGGCTTCCCCATCGACCTCACCCTGGAGATGGCCGCCGAACAGGGCCTCGCCGTGGACCAGGACGGCTTCCGGCGGCTGATGAAGGAACAGCGGGAGCGCGCCAAGGCCGACGCCCGCGCCAAGAAGACCGGTCACGCCGACATGGGCGCCTACCGCGAGATCGCCGACCGCGCGGGCGCCACCGAGTTCACCGGGTACGCCGACACCGAGGGCGAGTCCCGGATCGTCGGCATCCTGGTGGACGGGGTCTCCTCCCCGGCCGCCACCGAGGGCGACGACGTCGAGATCGTCCTCGACCGCACCCCCTTCTACGCCGAGGGCGGCGGCCAGATCGGTGACACCGGCCGGATCCGCCTCGACTCGGGGGCCGTGGTCGAGATCCGCGACTGCCAGAAGCCGGTGCCGGGCGTGTACGTCCACAAGGGCGTCGTCCAGGTCGGTGAGGTGACCGTCGGCGCCGCCGCACACGCCACCATCGACGTGCGCCGCCGCACCGCCATCGCCCGCGCCCACTCCGCCACCCACCTCACCCACCAGGCGCTGCGTGACGCGCTCGGCCCGACGGCCGCCCAGGCCGGTTCCGAGAACCAGCCCGGCCGCTTCCGCTTCGACTTCGGCTCACCGGCCGCCGTGCCCGGCACCGTCCTCACCGACGTCGAGCAGCGGATCAACGAGGTCCTCGCCCGGGACCTCGACGTCCAGGCCGAGGTCATGAGCATCGACGACGCCAAGAAGCAGGGCGCCATCGCCGAGTTCGGCGAGAAGTACGGCGAGCGGGTCCGGGTCGTCACCATCGGGGACTTCTCCAAGGAGCTCTGCGGCGGTACCCATGTCCACAACACCTCGCAGCTCGGCCTGGTGAAGCTGCTCGGGGAGTCCTCCATCGGCTCCGGGGTGCGCCGTATCGAGGCCCTGGTGGGCGTCGACGCCTACAACTTCCTCGCCCGTGAGCACACCGTCGTCGCCCAGCTCCAGGAGCTGGTCAAGGGCCGCTCCGAGGAGCTGCCCGAGAAGATCGCCGGGATGCTCGCCAAGCTGCGGGAGGCCGAGAAGGAGATCGAGAGGTTCCGCGCGGAGAAGGTCCTCCAGGCCGCCGCCGGGCTCGCCTCGTCCGCCAAGGACGTGCGCGGTACCGCCCTCGTCACCGGCCAGGTCCCCGACGGCACCACCGCCGACGACCTGCGCAAGCTGGTCCTCGACGTCCGGGGCCGTATCCAGGGCGACCGGGCCGTGGTCGTGGCCCTGTTCACCGCCGTGAACGGCAAGCCGCTCACGGTGATCGCCACCAACGACGCCGCCCGCGCACGCGGTCTGAAGGCCGGTGAGCTGGTCCGCGCCGCCGCCAAGACCCTCGGCGGCGGCGGTGGCGGCAAGCCGGACGTCGCCCAGGGCGGCGGCCAGAACGCCGCCGCGATCGGTGACGCCATCGACGCCGTCGAACGGCTCGTCGCCGACACCGCCGCCTGATGCGCCGGGGCCGCCGACTCGCGCTCGACGTGGGGGACGCCCGGATCGGTGTCGCCTCCTGCGATCCGGACGGCATCCTCGCCACGCCGGTGGAGACCGTGCCGGGACGTGATGTCCCGGCCGCCCACCGGCGGCTGCGGGCCCTCGTGGAGGAGTACGAGCCGATCGAGGTCGTCGTCGGGCTCCCGCGTTCCCTGCGCGGCGGCGAGGGCCCGGCGGCGGTCAAGGTCCGGGCCTTCGCCCAGGTCCTCGCCACCGGTATCGCGCCCGTCCCGGTGCGCCTGATGGACGAGAGGATGACCACAATCACGGCCAGTCAGGGACTGCGCGCCTCGGGCGTGACGTCCCGAAAGGGCCGGTCTGTCATCGACCAGGCTGCCGCTGTGGTGATCCTCCAGAACGCTCTGGAGTCCGAACGGGCGTCAGGCGCTGCACCCGGTGAGGGCGTCGAAGTGGTCATCTGATCGCGATACGGTAACGTTCCGCGCGATGCGACGGGGTTCGAACAGCCGGCGCACAGCAATTGAGGTGGATGCGACGCCGCGCCGCGAGTGCTCAGCGGACCCCGCCTCGCGGCACTAGGGGACAGATGACTGAATATGGCCGGGGCCAAGGCTCCGAACCGTGGTATCCGGAGGACCCGTTGTACGGGGACGTCGGATGGGAGGGCTCGCAGGGCCACCCCGGCCAGTCCCCCCAGACCGGTCAGCAGTACCCGCACGGGCAGCAGCACCAGCAGCAGGGCCACCAGGACCAGCACCAGCAGCACCAGCAGGGCCAGCAGCACCAGTATTACGAGCAGGGCCAGCCGCAGCAGTCGTACCCGCAGGACCAGGGCCAAGGCCAGGGCCAGGGGTACGACCCGCAGCAGTATCCGCAGGACCACACCCAGCAGGGGTACCCGCAGCAGGGCCACGCCCCGCAGCACGCCGGGCAGTCCCCGCAGTACGACGAATGGCACAACCAGCCCGCCCCCGGGCAGGGCGACGCGCACGGCGGCCAGTACCAGGGCGGCTGGGAGGCCGCGCAGCCCGGTCAGATCCCCTACGGCACCGACCCCGCGGGCACCTACGCGGGACAGCCCGAGGCGTACGGCGCCGAGCAGCCCGACCACTACGGCTCGGACGCGGCGTACCCCCCGCCCGAGCCCCCCGGCCGGCGGCGCGCCGCGCCCGACCCGGACGAGGCCACCGAGTGGGACGCCGGTCAGGAGGGCGAGGACCACGCCTTCTTCACCGGCCAGGACGCGCCCGACGGCGACGGATACGACGACGAGGAGCCCGAGGGCCGTTCCGGCGGCCGGGGCGGTGACCGGCGCGGCCGCGGCGGCAAGAGCAGGAAAGGCCGCAGCGGGGTCGCGTGCCTGCTGGTCACCGCGGTCTTCGCGGGCGGTATCGGCGCGGTCGGCTACTTCGGGTTCCAGTTCTACCAGGATCGTTTCGGCACGGCCCCGGACTTCGCGGGCGACGGCACCGGCGAGACCGTCTCCGTGGACATCCCCAAGGGCTCGCTCGGCTCCGGCATCGGCCAGAAACTCAAGGAAGCCGGCGTCATCAGGAGCGTCGACGCGTTCGTGTCCGCCCAGCAGCAGAACCCCAAGGGCAACACCATCCAGGACGGCGTCTATCTGCTGCGCAAGCAGATGTCGGCGGCCAGTGCCGTCGAACTGATGCTCAGTCCCAAGAGCCGCAACAACCTCATCATCGCGGAGGGCCGCCGCAACGCCTGGGTCTACTCGCAGATCGACAAGCGCCTCGAACTGCCCGGCGGCACCACCAAGGAAGTCGCCCTCAAGGAGTCGAAGTCCCTCGGTCTGCCCAGCTGGGCGAACGCGGACAAGGACATAAAGGATCCGCTGGAGGGCTTCCTCTACCCGTCGAGCTATTCCGTCGCCAAGGGTATGAAACCGGCCGCCGTGCTCAAGAAGATGGTCGCCCGGGCGGTCGAGCAGTACGAGACCTACGACCTGGAGGCGAAGGCCCGCGAGCTGGGGCTGAAGGACCCGCTGGAGGTCGTCACCGTCGCGAGCATGGTCCAGGCCGAGGGCATGACCCACGACGACTTCAAGAAGATGGCGGCCGTCGTCTACAACCGCCTCAAGCCGACGAACGTGGTCACCAACCAGAAGGTCGAGTTCGACTCCGCGTACAACTACGTGAAGAACCAGAGCGAGATCGACATCTCCACCAAGGAGATCCGGAACTACGACGACCCGTACAACACGTACTTCTACGCGGGACTGCCCCCCGGCCCGATCGGGAACCCCGGCAAGGACGCGATGCAGGCCGCGGTCGAGCCCGACACCGACGGCTGGATGTTCTTCATCTCCATCGACGGCAAGACGACCACGTTCACCAAGGAACTGGCCGACCACGAGGAACTGGTGCGCGAATTCAATGAGCGACGGAAGAACGGCGACTGAGCACGCCGGGCGGCGCCGCGCGGCGGTCCTCGGCTCACCGATCGCGCACTCCCTGTCCCCGGTGCTGCACCGGGCGGCCTACGCCGAACTGGGACTGACCGGCTGGAGCTACGACCGCTTCGAGACCGACGAGGCGGCCCTGCCCGGCTTCCTCGCCGGGCTCGGCCCCGAGTGGGCCGGACTCTCGCTGACCATGCCGCTCAAGCGCGCGGTGATCCCGCTGCTCGACGGGATCAGCGACACGGCCGCCGCCGTGGAAGCCGTCAACACCGTCGTCCTCACCGAGGACGGCCGCCGCACCGGGGACAACACCGACATCCCCGGGATGGTCGCCGCGCTGCGGGAGCGCGGCGTGGAGTCCGTGGAGTCCGCGGCGGTGCTCGGCGCCGGGGCCACCGCCTCGTCCGCGCTCGCCGCCCTCGCCCGGATCTGCACCGGCGAGGTCGTCGCCTACGTCCGCAGCGCCGCCCGCGCGGCGGAAATGCGGCAGTGGGGCGAACGCCTCGGCGTCGAGGTCCGCACCGAGGACTGGGACGACGCGGCCCGCGCGCTGCACGCCCCCCTGGTGATCGCCACCACGCCCGCCGGGACGACCGACGCCCTCGCCGCCCGGCTGCCCGAACGCCCCGCGACGCTGTTCGACGTGCTGTACGAGCCCTGGCCCACCGAGCTCGCCGCCCGCTGGTCGGCGTACGGCGGCGCCGTCGTCAGCGGCCTCGACCTGCTCGTCCACCAGGCCGTGCTCCAGGTCGAGCGGATGACCGGGCGCGGCCCCGCGCCGCTGGCCGCGATGCGCCGCGCCGGAGAGCTCGCGCTCGCCTCCCGCTGACCCGCTGGCCCCGGGGGCGTCCGCCTGATGGACCTTCGAACAGGCACGGGTCCGGGGCATGGGAGGATCAGGGGTGGCGGGCCAGGGCCGCGCACCCGGTCGCGCCGTCGCAGTTCGGGCGCGAGCAAGAGGAGCACCGTTGAGCAGGTTGCGCTGGCTGACCGCGGGGGAGTCGCACGGCCCCGCCCTGGTGGCGACACTGGAGGGCCTTCCCGCCGGTGTCCCGATCACCACGGAGATGGTGGGGGACCACCTGGCCCGGCGGCGCCTCGGCTATGGACGCGGTGCCCGGATGAAGTTCGAACGTGACGAGGTCACGTTCCTCGGCGGGGTACGCCACGGTCTCACCCTGGGCTCCCCGGTCGCGATCATGGTCGGCAACACCGAGTGGCCCAAGTGGGAGAAGGTCATGGCGGCCGACCCGGTCGACCCGGCCGAACTCGCCACCATGGCCCGCAACGCCCCGCTGACCCGCCCCCGCCCCGGTCACGCCGACCTCGCGGGCATGCAGAAGTACGGCTTCGACGAGGCCCGCCCCATCCTGGAGCGCGCCTCCGCCCGGGAGACCGCGGCCCGGGTCGCGCTCGGCGCGGTCGCCCGGTCCTACCTCAAGGCCACCGCGGGCATCGAGATCGTCAGCCATGTCGTGGAACTGGCGGCGGCCAAGGCCCCGTACGGCGTCCACCCCGTCCCCTCGGACGTCGACAAGCTCGACGCCGACCCGGTGCGCTGCCTCGACAGCGCCGCCTCGGAGGCGATGGTCGCCGAGATCGACCAGGCCCACAAGGACGGCGACACCCTCGGCGGCGTCGTCGAGGTGCTGGCCTACGGCGTGCCCGTCGGCCTCGGCTCCCATGTCCACTGGGACCGCCGTCTCGACGCCCGGCTCTCCGCCGCCCTCATGGGCATCCAGGCCATCAAGGGCGTCGAACTCGGCGACGGCTTCGGCCTCGCCCGCGTCCCCGGCTCGCAGGCCCATGACGAGATCGTCCGCACCGCCGACGGCATCAAGCGCGTCACCGGCCGCTCCGGCGGCACCGAGGGCGGTCTGAGCACCGGGGAACTGCTGCGGGTGCGCGCCGCGATGAAGCCCATCGCGACCGTCCCGCGGGCCCTCGCCACCGTCGACATCGTCACCGGCGAGGCCACCAAGGCCCACCACCAGCGCTCCGACGTCTGCGCGGTCCCGGCCGCCGGGATCGTCGCCGAGGCCATGGTCGCCCTGGTCCTCGCGGACGCCGTCGCGGAGAAGTTCGGCGGCGACAGCGTCCCCGAGACCCGCCGCAACGTCGAGTCCTACCTCGACCACCTGCGCATCCGGTGACGACGATGCCCGACACACCCGGACCGGTTGGGCCCGCCGTCGTCCTCGTCGGACCGATGGGCGTCGGCAAGTCCACCGTCGGGGCGCTCCTCGCCGAGTGGCTGGGGCGCCCCTACCGGGACACCGACGACGACATCGAGGCCGCCGAGGGCCGCCCGATCTCCGACATCTTCGTCAACGACGGCGAACCGTACTTCCGCGCCGCCGAGAAGGCCGCCGTCCGGGACGCGCTGCGCACCCACGACGGTGTCCTCGCCCTCGGCGGCGGCGCCGTCCTCGACGCCGACACCCGGGCCCTGCTCGCCGGGCGGCCCGTCGTCCTGCTGACGATGGACGTGGACGAGGCGGTACGCCGCACCGGGCTGAACGTCGCCCGGCCGCTGCTCGCCGTCAACCCCCGCCGTACCTGGCGCGAGCTGATGGAGGCCCGCCTCCCGCTCTACACCGAGGTGGCCCGCGCGGTCGTCACCACCGCGGACCGGGGCCCCGAAGAGGTGGCCCGCGCCGTCCTCGAAGCGCTGGGCCTCACGGCCGGCCCCGGCGCACCACCCGTCCCGGACGGCCCCGCCGCCCCGGACGACGACCCGCACGACCCCCGCCAGGAGACCCCATGAGCGCGCAGGCACCCACCCGTATCCAGGTCGCAGGTTCGGCCGGCACCGACCCGTACGACGTGCTCGTCGGGCGGCAGCTCCTCGGTGAACTGGGCGCCCTGATCGGGCCGCGGGTCAAGCGGGTCGCCGTGATCCACCCGGAGGCGCTGGCCGAGACCGGGGAGGCGCTGCGCGCGGACCTCGCCGGACAGGGCTTCGAAGCGGTCGCCATCCAGGTGCCCAACGCCGAGGAGGCCAAGACCGCCGAGGTCGCCGCCTACTGCTGGAAGGCGCTCGGGCAGTCCGGCTTCACCCGCAGCGACGTCATCGTCGGCGTGGGCGGCGGCGCCACCACCGACCTGGCCGGGTTCGTGGCGGCGAGCTGGCTGCGCGGCGTGCGCTGGGTCGCGGTCCCGACCACCGTCCTCGGGATGGTCGACGCCGCCGTCGGCGGCAAGACCGGCATCAACACCGCCGAGGGCAAGAACCTCGTCGGCGCCTTCCACCCGCCGGCCGGGGTGCTGTGCGACCTCGCCGCGCTGGAGTCGCTGCCCGTCCACGACTACGTCTCCGGGCTCGCCGAGATCATCAAGGCCGGGTTCATCGCCGACCCCGTGATCCTCGACCTGGTCGAGGCCGACCCGCAGGCCGCCCGGACCCCGGCGGGCCCGCACACCGCGGAACTCGTCGAGCGGTCCATCAGGGTCAAGGCGGAGGTCGTCTCCGGCGACCTCAAGGAAGCCGGGCGCCGGGAGATCCTCAACTACGGCCACACCCTCGCGCACGCCATCGAGAAGAACGAGCGCTACCAGTGGCGGCACGGCGCCGCCGTCTCCGTCGGTATGCACTTCGCCGCCGAGCTCGGCCGGCTCGCCGGACGCCTGGACGACGCCACCGCCGACCGCCACCGCACGGTCCTGGAGTCCGTGGGGCTGCCGCTCAGCTACCGCTACGACCAGTGGCCCAAGCTCCTGGAGACCATGAAGGTCGACAAGAAGTCCCGGGGCGACCTGCTGCGGTTCATCGTGCTCGACGGCCTCGCGCGGCCGACTGTCCTGGAGGGCCCGGACCCGGCGGTGCTGCTCGCCGCCTACGGCGAGGTCGCGGGCTAGTCCCCGCTCCCACGGGACGCGGGGCCGATGGACCGGCCCCGCGTCCCTGAGCGCATCCTCCGCCGTCCGCCGTCCGTTCACCCGGCCCGTCCCCACGGGGACCGCCCGGGAAGGTACCGTTCGGTGGATGTTCCCCGGCCGCCACGGCCGCGGGGGAGCGGCGCCGCCCGGCCGGGAACTCCGGCGGGGTCGCCGCGAGTTGTCTGGACGACACGACCCGACGCGCCGGTACGGCCTGTACGAGACGGAGTGGCACCGGATGCAGCACGCAGGGGGAGCACCGCTGCCGCCGCCCGAGCGGCCGGGCGGGGAACCGGCCGCGGGCTGGCCGGCCCCGCACCACCCGGGCACGCACCGCCCAGGCACACCTCACCCGGGCCCCGTACCCACCGGGCCGCCCCCTCCGGGGCCCTACCTGTCCGTCCCCCCGCCCCCGCACTCGGGCCACGCCGCGCCCCCGCCTCCCAGCGGCCCCCCACCGGCCCCCCACCCGCACCAGGGCCCGCCCCCGGCGCCGCACTCGCCCCCGCACCAAGCCCCGCCTCCGCCCCCCACGCCGCAGCAGGGCCCGCCACAGCGGCAGGGCCCGCCGCCGCCCCCGGCGCCGCGGCAGGGCCCCCCGCCGCACTCGCCTCCGCACCAGGGCGCGCCCCCGCATCCCGCACCCCGCCAGGCCCCGGCTGCCTCGGCGCAGGCCCCTGGCGGCCCGCCCCAGGCCCGTCCGGACAGCACCGGCCATGTCCGGCTGCCGCCCGGCGGCCCCGTCGCGCTCCCCAGCCCGCCACCCGCCCACGGCGGACCCGACACGACCGGGATCACCCTCGCGGTGCTGCTGATCGGCCCGGCGGGCGCGGGCAAGACGAGCGTCGCCAAGTACTGGGCCGAGCACCGCCGCGCCCCGACCGCGCACATCAGCCTCGACGACGTCAGGGAATGGGTGCGCTCCGGCTTCGCCGACCCGCAGTCCGGGTGGAACGACCACTCGGAGGCCCAGTACCGGCTGGCCCGCCGCACCTGCGGCTTCGCCGCGCGCAATTTCCTCGCCAACGGCATCTCCTGCATCCTCGACGACGCGGTCTTCCCCGACCGCCCGGTGGTCGGCCTCGGCGGCTGGAAGCGGCATGTGGGGCCCGGGCTGCTGCCCGTGGTCCTGCTGCCGGGCCTGGAGATCGTCCTGGAGCGCAACGCCGAGCGCAGCGGGAACCGCCGTCTCGCCGACGAGGAGGTGGCCCGTATCCACGGCCGGATGGCCGGCTGGTACGGCTCGGGCCTCCCGATCATCGACAACTCCCACCTGGACATCCCCAGCACGGCCCAGGCCCTCACAGAAGCCCTCACCCGCTCGGTAGCCAGCCCCCCACAGTGGTAACCCCTGCCCGGACAGGACGGACGACGTCCAGGTTCGCCCCGTAAGGGGCGCAAGGAACGGCGCACCCCCGTGCGACCCGCACAGAAACAAGTGGGCCAAGGTGCGGAGACCTAAGGGGCGCGAGGAACTGCGCGAGCAACCCCGTACCGACCCGCAGGTGAGGACCCACGCCAGGAGGCGCCCCGCAAGGGGCGCGAGGAACTGCGCACCCCCGTGCGACCCGCACAGGAACAAGTAGGCCCACAGGCGGAGACCTAAGGGGCGCGAGGAACGGCGCGAGCAACCCAGTGCCCACCCGCAGGTGAAGGCCCACACCCGGTGGCGCCCCGTAAGGGGCGCGGGGAACTGTGCCCCACGTCGGACCCGCACAGGAACAAGTGGGCCCAGGTGCGGAGACCTGAAGGGCGCGAGCAACACCGCGAGCACCCAGGACCCACCCGCAAGGGAGGACGGCCAGAGGCACGCCGAACCCAGCCGCCGGACGGGGGACCCCCCGTCCGGCCGCGCAGACCGGGCCCCCGCGCCAGGTCACTCGTACGCTCGGACCATGGCAGAGGCGTACGCGTCCCGAAGACACCGCCTACGGGAACGCAACACCGCAGGTGGCCCCGCGGCGGCACTCATCTCCCGCCCCGCCAACGTCCGCTACCTCACCGGCACCGCGCCCCCCGGCGCGGTCCTCCTCCTCGGCGAGAGCGAGGACGACGGCGACGGCGAGGGCGGCAACGGCGACCTCCTGGTCTGCGCGCACCCGCCCAGCGGCCGCCCGGACGAGGGCCGCCCCGACGAGACGCTGCTCACCAAGACCCTCCCCGACCCGGGCGGGGACCCCGCGGTGACCGCCGCGGGCATCGCCGCGGCCCGGGGCACGGACGCCCTCGCCGTGGAGGAGCACCATCTGACGGTCGCCCGCCACCGGGCGCTGCGGACCGTCGCCCCCGGTCTGCGGCTCACCGACCTCGCGGGAGCCGTCGAACAGCTCCGGCTGATCAAGGACGAGGAGGAGATCGGCTGTCTGCGGATCGCCGCGGAGATCGCCGACCAGGCCCTGAGCGAACTGCTCGAATCGATCCTGGTGGGCCGCACGGAGCGGCATCTCGCCCTGGAGCTGGAACGCCGGCTGGTCGACCACGGGGCCGACGGCCCCGCTTTCGCGACCTCGGTGGGCACCGGCCCGCACGCGGGTCTCGGTGAGCACCGTCCCACCGACCGCAGGGTCGAGGAAGGCGATTTTCTGTCCGTGGGCCTGGGCGCGTCCTACCGCGGCTATCGTTGCGAGATCGGCCGGACCTTTGTCATCGGGACCTCGCCCGCGGACTGGCAGATCGAGCTGTACGACCTTGTCTTCGCCGCTCAGCGGGCCGGACGGGAGGCCCTGGTGCCCGGCGCCGCCTGCCGCGATGTGGACCGCGCGGCCCGCCAGATCCTGGAGTCCGCGGGCCACCGGGAGGGCCTTCCGCCGCGCATCGGGCACGGTGTGGGGCTCGAAAACGACGAGGACCCGCAATTGGCGCCCTCGGCCATGGGTAAACTGGACGCTTGTGTGCCGGTCACCGTCGAACCGGGGGTTCACCTCCCTGGCCGGGGCGGGGTCCGGATCGATGACACGCTCGTCGTGCGCCCAGAGGCGGACGGCGGACCCGAGCTACTCACCATCACGACCAAGGAGCTCCTGGCGCTCTAGCCTCAGCCCACCGCTGAGCTGCCGGACGCGGGCCCCCGCTGGTCGTCCACGTCAGTCCAGGAGATTCCGCAACCGTGGCTTCCACGAACGACCTCAAGAACGGCCTGGTACTCAAGCTCGACGGGGGCCAGCTCTGGTCCGTCGTCGAGTTCCAGCACGTCAAGCCCGGCAAGGGCCCTGCCTTCGTGCGCACCAAGCTCAAGAACGTGCTGTCCGGGAAGGTCGTCGACAAGACCTTCAACGCCGGCGTGAAGGTCGAAACGGCCACCGTCGACAAGCGGGACATGCAGTTCTCCTACATGGACGGCGAGTACTTCGTCTTCATGGACATGCAGACCTTCGACCAGCTGCACATCGACCGCAAGACCGTCGGTGACGCCGCGAACTTCCTCCTTGAGGGCTTCTCGGCCACCGTGGCGCAGCACGACGGCAGTGTCCTGTTCGTCGAGCTGCCGACCGCTGTCGAGCTGGTCATCGCCGAGACCGAGCCGGGCGTCCAGGGCGACCGCTCCACGGGCGGCACCAAGCCCGCGAAGCTGGAGACCGGGTTCGAGATGCAGGTTCCGCTCTTCATCACGACCGGCGAGAAGATCAAGGTCGACACCCGCTCGGGCGACTACCTCGGCCGGGTGAACAGCTAACCGTGGCTGCCCGGAACACGGCCCGCAAACGCGCCTTCCAGATCCTCTTCGAAGGCGATCAGCGCGATGCCGACGTGACCACGGTCCTCGCGGACTGGGTGCGTCATTCACGTACGGACACCCGGCAGCCGCCGGTGAGCGAGTACACCATGGAGCTGGTCGAGGGGTACGCGCAGCACGCCGCGCGGATCGACGAGCTGCTCGCGCAGTACGCCGTGGGATGGACGCTGGACCGGATGCCCGTGGTGGACCGGAACATCCTGCGGCTCGGCGCCTACGAGCTGATCTGGGTGGACGGCACACCCGACGCGGTGGTCCTCGACGAGGCCGTCGAGCTGGCGAAGGAGTTCTCCACCGACGACTCGCCGAACTTCGTGAACGGCCTGCTCGGACGGCTCAAGGAGCTGAAGCCCGGTCTCCGACGGGACTGACGCCGCCCGACCGGCCGTGCCGCCCCCGCCGCCCCGCGGCGGGGGACGCCGCTCATCCGCCCGCCCGTACCCGCGGGGGCCCTGCCCCCGGCGCGGTGCGGGCGGTCGGTCGTTGTCCGGCCCGGTCGTTGTCCGGGCCGCCGGACGCCGCACGACCCGGTGATCCGGCGGCCGGTCCGTCCGGCGCCGCACGACCCGGGGACTCGTCCGCCCGGCCGTCTCACCGCCACGCGGTCCGACCTCTGGGGGCCCGACCGTCCGACCGCCGCCCCATACCGTGCCGCGCATATCGCGTCCACCGTGCGACCCGCGCACCGACCGCTGGGCCGTCCGGGTGAACGCATGCCGGGGTGGCGCGGGACCCTGAGGTCCGCGCCACCCCGGCGGCACGTTTCTGCTGGTGGGTGAGGGGTCAGTTGTCCTCGTGGGCCACCGCGCGACGGGCGTCCGCGTCCAGCACGCCCCAGCTGATGAGCTGCTCGGTGAGGACCGAGGGGGACTGGTCGTAGATCACCGCGAGGGTTCTCAGGTCGTCCTGGCGGATCGACAGGACCTTGCCGTTGTAGTCGCCGCGCTGGGACTGGATCGTGGCGGCGTAACGCTGGAGCGGGCCCGCCTTGTCGGCCGGGACATGCGCCAGGCGCTCCAGGTCAAGGACGAGCTTCGGCGGCGGCTCGGCGGCGCCGCCGGGCGTGGTGCCGGGCAGCAGCTCCTGGACCGGGACCCCGTAGAAATCCGCCAGCTCGGCGAGACGCTGGACGGTCACGGCACGGTCCCCGCGCTCGTAGGACCCGACCACGACGGCCTTCCAGCGGCCCTGGGACTTCTCCTCGACGCCGTGGAGAGACAGGCCCTGCTGGGTGCGGATGGCCCGGAGCTTGGCCCCGAGCTGTTTTGCGTATTCGCTGGACATATAGCTCCCCGGACGAAGGCTGGTGACTCACTGTGAGGTTACGCAGCGTGACTTGAATGCGTCAAGCCGAACGGTCAGCACCGACTCTTCCCTGCCTCGGCCCGGGGCGCACGGTGAGGGGGTGAACTGGGGGAATGGGCGACCTGCTATCGTGCAGGGCGCAATTCCGACGTCCTTTAAGGTCCGTCCCGTGAGGCGGAGAAGGAGGTCCGTTTCTTATGGACACCAGCGGTACGAACCACCCCGAACCGGCCGGCCCCGCCGCCGGTCCCACCGGACCCGTCCACGACGGCACCGGCGCCCCCGAGGGCGTCGCGCGGCCTGTCCTGGAGGCTCCCGACATCGCCCGGATGCTGACCCGTATCGCCCACGAGATCGTGGAGCGCGCCAAGGGCGCCGACGACGTGGTGCTCCTCGGCATCCCCACCCGCGGGGTCTTCCTCGCGCAGCGGCTCGCCGCGAAGCTCGCGGAGATCACCGGGCGCGCGATCCCCGTCGGCTCCCTCGACATCACCATGTACCGCGACGACCTGCGGATGCACCCGCCGCGCGCCCTGGCCCGCACCGACATCCCCGGCGACGGGTTGGACGGCCGGCTCGTGGTCCTCGTCGACGACGTGCTCTTCTCCGGGCGCACCATCCGCGCGGCCCTCGACGCCCTGAACGACATCGGGCGCCCCCGCGCGGTGCAGCTCGCCGTCCTCGTCGACCGCGGCCACCGCGAGCTGCCGATCCGCGCGGACTACGTGGGCAAGAACCTGCCGACCTCGCTGCGCGAGACGGTCCGGGTGCAGCTCGACGAGGAGGACGGGCGCGACACCGTCCTGCTCGGGCTGAAGCCCGTGGGCCCCGCCGGATGAGCCGCACCGTCTGACCCTGGCCCGGACGGGCCGCGCCGCCACCGCTCCGCGTCCCGCGGTGCGCCGCCGCGCGCCCGCCCCCGGCCGGCCCCGCCCCGGTGCCGCCCGCCGCACCCCCCTCCGGGACCGCCCGGACCTCCGACACGCCGAACTGCCCTACGGAGCCATACAGATGCTGCGTCATCTCATCTCGGCCGCCGACCTCTCCCGTGACGACGCCGTCCTGATCCTCGACACCGCCGAGGAGATGGCCCGGGTCGCCGACCGGCCGATCAAGAAGCTGCCGACCCTGCGCGGCCGTACCGTCGTCAACCTGTTCTTCGAGGACTCCACCCGTACCCGGATCTCCTTCGAGGCCGCCGAGAAGCGGCTGTCCGCCGATGTCATCAACTTCACCGCCAAGGGCTCCTCGGTCTCCAAGGGCGAGTCCCTCAAGGACACCGCGCAGACCCTGGAGGCGATGGGCGTCGACGCCGTCGTCATCCGGCACGGCGCCTCCGGCGCCCCCTACCGCCTCGCCACCTCCGGCTGGATCGACGCCGCCGTGATCAACGCGGGCGACGGCACCCACCAGCACCCCACCCAGGCCCTGCTGGACGCCTTCACCATGCGCCGCCGCCTCGTCGGCCGGGACACCGGACTCGGCCGCGACCTCGCCGGGCGCCGCATCACGATCGTCGGCGACATCCTGCACAGCCGGGTCGCCCGTTCCAACGTCGACCTGCTGCACACCCTCGGCGCCCAGGTCACCCTGGTCGCCCCGCCCACCCTGGTGCCCGTCGGCGTCGAGCGGTGGCCCTGCGACGTGTCCTACGACATCGACACCGTGCTGCCCGGGTCGGACGCCGTGATGATGCTGCGCGTCCAGCGCGAACGCATGAACGCCGCGTACTTCCCGACCGAGCGCGAGTACGCCCGCAGGTACGGGCTCAACGGCGACCGGATGGCCCGGATGCCCGGACACGCGATCGTGATGCACCCCGGGCCGATGGTCCGCGGTATGGAGATCACCGCGGAGGTCGCCGACTCCGACCGCTGCACCGCCCTGGAACAGGTCACCAACGGGGTCTCCATCCGGATGGCCGTCCTGTACCTGCTGCTCGGCGGCAACGAGCCCGCCGTCACCCACACCCGTACCGAGGAGAAGTAACCGACATGAGCAAGATCCTTATCCGCGGTGCCCGGGTGCTCGGCGGCGACCCCCAGGACGTGCTGATCGACGGCGGGACCATCGCCGCCGTCGGCACCGGCCTCACGGCCGGCGACGCCACCGTCGTCGAGGCCGCCGGACAGGTCCTCCTGCCGGGCCTGGTCGACCTGCACACCCATCTGCGCGAGCCCGGCCGCGAGGACTCCGAGACGGTCCTCACCGGCACCCGCGCCGCCGCCGTCGGCGGCTTCACCGCCGTCCACGCCATGGCCAACACCTTCCCCGTCGCGGACACCGCCGGCGTCGTCGAGCAGGTGTGGCGGCTCGGCCGCGAGCACGGCTACTGCGACGTCCAGCCGGTCGGCGCCGTCACCGTCGGCCTGGAGGGCAAGCAGCTCGCCGAGCTCGGCGCCATGCACGACTCGGCCGCCGGGGTCATGGTCTTCTCCGACGACGGCAAGTGCGTGGACGACGCCGTGATCATGCGGCGCGCCCTGGAGTACGTGAAGGCGTTCGGCGGGGTCGTCGCCCAGCACGCCCAGGAGCCCCGGCTCACCGAGGGCGCCCAGATGAACGAGGGCGTCGTCTCCGCCGAACTCGGACTCGGCGGCTGGCCCGCCGTCGCCGAGGAGTCGATCATCGCCCGCGATGTGCTGCTCGCCGCGCACGTCGGCTCCCGTATCCACATCTGCCATCTGTCGACCGCCGGGTCCGTGGAGATCGTCCGCTGGGCCAAGTCCAAGGGCTGGGACGTCACCGCCGAGGTCACCCCGCACCATCTGCTGCTCACCGACGAGCTGGTCCGCAGCTACGACCCCGTCTACAAGGTCAACCCGCCGCTGCGCACCGAGGCCGACGTCCTCGCCCTGCGCGAGGCGCTCGCCGACGGCACCATCGACTGCGTGGCCACCGATCACGCCCCGCACCCCCACGAGGACAAGGACTGCGAGTGGGCCGCCGCCGCCATGGGCATGGTCGGCCTGGAGACCGCGCTGTCGGTGGTCCAGCACACGATGGTCGACTCCGGACTCCTCGACTGGGCGCAGGTCGCCGACCGGATGTCGTTCCGGCCCGCGCGGATCGGCCGGCTCGCCGGACACGGCCGTCCCGTCTCGGAAGGTGAGCCCGCCAACCTGACGCTGGTCGATGCCGCATACCGTGGAGAGGTGGACCCCGCGGGCTTCGCCTCCCGCAGCCGCAACACCCCCTACCGGGGCCGTGAGCTGCCGGGACGCGTCACCCACACCTGGCTGCGGGGCCGTGCCACGGTCGTCGACGGGAAGCTCGTGTGATGCCTCACCCCCTCCGCAGTGCAGAAGCCCTCTCCGTGCTCGCCGCCGAGCAGAAATCGGCCGAGGTCACCGACTGGGCCGCCCGGATCGGCTGGCTCGTCGGCCTCATCCTCTTCGTCGTCCTCGTCTACTGGCTGATGCGCGAGGGCTGGCGCTGGCGCGGCACCCTCCAGGGCGACCTCCCCGAGCTGCCCACCGCCCCGGACGACCCGGGCGCCCCCCGGCTCACCCTGCGCGGCCGCTACCACGGCTCCACCACCGCCGGACAGTGGCTGGACCGGATCGTCGCCCGCGGTCTCGGCACCCGCTCCCGCGCCGAGCTGACCCTGACCGACGCGGGACTCGACGTCGTACGCCCCGGGGCCACCGACTTCTTCGTGCCCACCGCGCAGCTGCGCGGGGCCCGCCTCGACAAGGGCATCGCGGGCAAGGTCCTCGCCGAGGGCGGACTGCTCGTCGTCACCTGGGCGCACGGCGACCGGCTGATCGACTCCGGGTTCCGCTCCGACACCGCCGCCGAGCACACCGCCTGGGTCGCCGGGATCAACGCCCGGACCACCGTCCACCAGGACACCCCCCAGCACACCACCACCACGGAAGGCGCGGAACGATGAGCGCGCAGACAGCGCAGCCGACCTCCTCCACCAGGGCGGCCCAGGTCCCCGCCGTACTCGTCCTGGAGGACGGCCGCCTCTTCCGGGGCCGGGCCTACGGGGCCACCGGCCAGACCTTCGGCGAGGCCGTCTTCTCCACCGGGATGACCGGCTACCAGGAGACCCTCACCGACCCCTCGTACCACCGCCAGGTCGTCGTGATGACCGCCCCCCATATCGGGAACACCGGCGTCAACGACGAGGACCCCGAGTCCGGCCGTATCTGGGTCTCCGGCTATGTGGTCCGCGACCCCGCCCGGAAGCCCTCCAACTGGCGCTCCCGGCGCTCGCTGGACGAGGAGCTCGCCGCCCAGGGCGTCGTCGGGATCTCCGGCGTCGACACCCGCGCCCTCACCCGGCATCTGCGCGAACGCGGCGCCATGCGCGTCGGGATCTTCTCCGGCAACGCGCTGCCCGACGAGGGCACCATGCTCGCCGAGGTCCGCCAGGCCCCCGAGATGAGCGGCGCCGACCTCTCCGCCGAGGTCGCCACCAAGGAGGCGTACGTCGTCCCCGCGATCGGCACCAAGCGGTTCACCGTCGCCGCCGTCGACCTCGGCATCAAGGGCATGACCCCGCGCCGGATGGCCGAACGCGGTATCGAGGTGCACGTCCTGCCCGCCACCGCGACCGTCGAGGACGTCTACGCGGTCGCCCCCGACGGCGTTTTCTTCTCCAACGGCCCCGGCGACCCCGCCACCGCCGACCACCCGGTGTCCGTGATGCGCGCCGTCCTGGACCGCGGCACCCCGCTGTTCGGGATCTGCTTCGGCAACCAGATCCTCGGCCGCGCCCTCGGCTTCGGCACCTACAAGCTGAAGTACGGCCACCGCGGCATCAACCAGCCCGTGCAGGACCGCACGACCGGCAAGGTCGAGGTCACCGCGCACAACCACGGCTTCGCCGTCGACGCCCCCCTCGACCGGGTCAGCGACACCCCCTACGGCCGCGCCGAGGTCTCCCACATCTGTCTGAACGACCAGGTGGTCGAGGGGCTGCGGCTCCTCGACAAGCCCGCGTTCAGTGTCCAGTACCACCCCGAAGCCGCCGCGGGCCCGCACGACGCCGCGTACCTGTTCGACCGCTTCGTCACCCTGATGGAGGGCCAGCGTGCCTAAGCGCACCGATATCCAGTCCGTCCTGGTCATCGGCTCCGGCCCGATCGTCATCGGCCAGGCCGCGGAGTTCGACTACTCCGGCACCCAGGCGTGCCGCGTCCTCAAGGCCGAGGGCCTGCGGGTCGTGCTCGTCAACTCCAACCCGGCCACGATCATGACCGACCCGGAGATCGCCGACGCCACCTACGTCGAGCCGATCACCCCCGAGTTCGTCGAGAAGATCATCGCCAAGGAGCGCCCCGACGCGCTGCTCCCCACCCTCGGCGGACAGACCGCGCTGAACACCGCGATCTCCATGCACGAGAACGGTGTCCTGGAGAAGTACGGCGTCGAGCTCATCGGCGCCAACGTCGAGGCCATCAACAAGGGCGAGGACCGCGAACTCTTCAAGGGTGTCGTCGAGGCCGTCCGCGCGAAGATCGGCCACGGCGAGTCCGCGCGCTCCGTCATCTGCCACACGATGGACGACGTCCTCGCGGGCGTCGACACCCTCGGCGGCTACCCCGTCGTCGTCCGCCCGTCCTTCACCATGGGCGGCGCCGGGTCCGGCTTCGCCCACGACGAGGACGAGCTGCGCCGCATCGCCGGACAGGGCCTCACGCTCTCCCCGACCACCGAGGTGCTCCTGGAGGAGTCCATCCTCGGCTGGAAGGAGTACGAGCTGGAGCTGATGCGCGACAAGCACGACAACGTCGTGGTCGTCTGCTCCATCGAGAACTTCGACCCGATGGGCGTGCACACCGGTGACTCGATCACCGTCGCCCCGGCGATGACCCTCACCGACCGCGAGTACCAGCGGCTGCGCGACATCGGGATCGCGATCATCCGCGAGGTCGGCGTCGACACCGGCGGCTGCAACATCCAGTTCGCGATCGACCCCGCCGACGGCCGGGTCATCGTCATCGAGATGAACCCCCGGGTCTCCCGCTCCTCCGCGCTGGCGTCCAAGGCCACCGGCTTCCCCATCGCCAAGATCGCCGCGAAGCTCGCCGTCGGCTACACCCTCGACGAGATCCCCAACGACATCACCGAGAAGACCCCGGCCTCCTTCGAGCCGACACTCGACTACGTCGTGGTGAAGGCGCCCCGCTTCGCCTTCGAGAAGTTCCCGTCCGCCGACTCCACCCTCACCACCACCATGAAGTCGGTCGGCGAGGCCATGGCCATCGGCCGCAACTTCACCGAGGCCCTCCAGAAGGCCCTGCGCTCGCTGGAGAAGAAGGGCAGCCAGTTCACCTTCGTCGGGGACCCCGGCGACAAGGCCGGACTGCTGCGCGAGGCCGTGCGGCCCACCGACGGCCGGATCAACACCGTGATGCAGGCCATCCGCGCCGGAGCCACCCAGGAGGAGGTCTTCGACGCCACGAGGATCGACCCCTGGTTCGTCGACCAGCTGTTCCTCATCAAGGAGATCGCCGACGAGCTGGCCGCCGCCGACAAGCTCGCCCCGGACCTCCTCGCCGAGGCCAAGCGGCACGGCTTCTCCGACACCCAGATCGGCGAGATCCGGGGCCTGCGCGAGGACGTCGTCCGCGAGGTCCGGCACGCCCTCGGCGTCCGCCCGGTCTACAAGACCGTCGACACCTGCGCCGCCGAGTTCGCCGCCCGCACCCCGTACTTCTACTCCTCGTACGACGAGGAGAGCGAGGTCGCGCCCCGCGAGAAGCCCGCCGTGATCATCCTCGGCTCCGGGCCCAACCGCATCGGCCAGGGCATCGAGTTCGACTACTCGTGCGTCCACGCGTCCTTCGCGCTGCACGACGCGGGCTACGAGACCGTCATGGTCAACTGCAACCCCGAGACCGTCTCCACCGACTACGACACCTCCGACCGGCTCTACTTCGAGCCGCTCACCCTGGAGGACGTCCTGGAGATCGTCCACGCCGAGTCGCTCGCCGGACCGATCGCGGGCGTCATCGTCCAGCTCGGCGGCCAGACCCCCCTCGGACTGTCCCAGGCGCTCAAGGACAACGGCGTCCCCGTCGTCGGCACCCCCCCGGAGGCCATCCACGCCGCCGAGGACCGCGGCGCCTTCGGCCGGGTCCTCGCCGAGGCCGGACTGCCCGCGCCCAAGCACGGCACCGCCACCACCTTCGCCGGGGCCAAGGCCATCGCCGACGAGATCGGCTACCCCGTCCTGGTGCGCCCCTCGTACGTCCTCGGCGGCCGCGGCATGGAGATCGTCTACGACGAGACCCGGCTGTCCTCGTACATCGCGGAGTCCACCGAGATCTCCCCGTCCCGGCCGGTCCTCGTCGACCGGTTCCTCGACGACGCCATCGAGATCGACGTGGACGCGCTCTACGACGGCGAGGAGCTGTACCTCGGCGGTGTGATGGAACACATCGAGGAGGCCGGCATCCACTCCGGCGACTCGGCGTGCGCCCTGCCCCCGATCACCCTCGGCGGCTTCGACATCAAGCGGCTGCGGGCCTCCACCGAGGCCATCGCCAAGGGCGTCGGCGTCCGCGGACTGATCAACATCCAGTTCGCGATGGCCGGGGACATCCTCTACGTCCTGGAGGCCAACCCGCGCGCCTCCCGCACCGTGCCCTTCACCTCCAAGGCGACCGCCGTCCCGCTCGCCAAGGCCGCCGCGCGCATCTCGCTCGGCGCCACCGTCGCGGAGCTGCGCGCCGAAGGACTGCTCCCGGCGAACGGCGACGGCGGCACCCTGCCGCTGGACGCGCCGATCTCCGTCAAGGAGGCCGTCATGCCGTGGTCGCGCTTCCGCGACATCCACGGCCGCGGCGTCGACACGATCCTCGGCCCGGAGATGCGCTCCACCGGCGAGGTCATGGGCATCGACACGGCCTTCGGCACCGCCTACGCCAAGTCGCAGGCCGGGGCGTACGGGCCGCTGCCCACCAAGGGCCGGGCCTTCATCTCCGTCGCCAACCGCGACAAGCGCTCGATGATCTTCCCGGCCCGGGAACTCGTCGCCCATGGCTTCGAACTCCTCGCCACCTCCGGCACCGCCGAGGTCCTCAAGCGCAACGGCATCAACGCCACCGTCGTCCGCAAGCAGAGCGAGGGCGAGGGACCGAACGGCGAGCGGACCATCGTCCAGCTCATCCACGACGGCGAGGTCGACCTGATCGTCAACACCCCCTACGGCACCGGGGGCCGCCTCGACGGCTACGACATCCGCACCGCCGCCGTCGCGCGGTCCGTGCCCTGTCTGACCACCGTCCAGGCGCTCGCCGCCGCCGTCCAGGGCATCGACGCGCTGAACCACGGCGACGTGGGCGTCCGCTCGCTCCAGGAGCACGCGGAGCGGCTGATCGCGGCCCGCGACTGACCGCACGGCCCGGTGCG
Organism: Streptomyces uncialis; assembly: GCF_001905345.1. Taxonomy (GTDB): domain Bacteria; phylum Actinomycetota; class Actinomycetes; order Streptomycetales; family Streptomycetaceae; genus Streptomyces; species Streptomyces uncialis. Next base: position 116,596 of record NZ_LFBV01000006.1, on the reverse strand, counting down.
GCGGACACCCCGCCGCACCCGGCCCGCACGCCGCCGGACCCGGGGGCACCGGAAACGGTGCCCCCGTCCCATGGCCCGCGCCCCATCCCGCCCCCGGCCCGAGGACACCAGCCCATGTACCAGCTTCTCTTCCAGCTCCTGTTCCGCCGTATGGACCCCGAGCGGGCCCACCGTCTGGCCGTCGGCTGGATCATCCGCGCCGCGCGCGTCCCGGTCCTGCGGACCTACCTCGCCGCCTTCCTCGCCCCCCGCCACCCGGAACTGCGCACCGAGGCGCTCGGACTGCGGATGCACGGCCCGTTCGGGCTCGCCGCCGGGTTCGACAAGAACGCCGTCGCCGTCGACGGCATGGCCATGCTCGGCTTCGACCATGTCGAGATCGGCACCGTCACCGGCGAACCCCAGCCCGGCAACCCCCGCAAGCGGCTCTTCCGGCTCACCGCCGACCGCGCCCTCATCAACCGCATGGGCTTCAACAACGAGGGCTCCGCCGCCGTCGCCGACCGGCTCGCAGGCCGCCGCGAGGTCTTCCGCACCACCGTCGGCGTCAACATCGGCAAGACCAAGGCCGTCCCCGAACAGGAGGCCGTCGCCGACTACGTGACCTCCACCGAACGGCTCGCCCGGCACGCCGACTACCTCGTCGTCAACGTCTCCTCGCCCAACACGCCCGGACTGCGCGACCTCCAGGCCGTCGACCAGCTGCGGCCCCTGCTCACCGCCGTCCGCGAGGCCGCCGACCGCAGCGTCCCCGGCCGCCGCGTCCCCCTCCTGGTGAAGATCGCCCCCGACCTCGCCGACGACGACATCGACGCCGTCGCCGACCTCGCCGTCGACCTGGGCCTCGACGGCATCATCGCCACCAACACCACCATCGCCCGCGAGAGCCTCGGCCTCACCAGCGACCCCGCCGTCGTCGCGGAGACCGGCGGCCTGTCCGGCGCACCCCTCAAGGAGCGCTCCCTGGAGGTGCTGCGCCGCCTCTACACCCGGGTGGGCGACCGCATCACCCTGGTCGGTGTCGGCGGCGTCGAGAACGCCGAGGACGCCTGGCGGCGCATCCTCGCCGGAGCCACCCTCGTCCAGGGCTACAGCGCCTTCGTCTACCAGGGCCCCTGCTGGTCCCGCGCCGTCCACCGGGGCCTCGCCGCCCGCCTCGCCTCCTCCCCGTACGCCACCCTCGCCGAGGCCGTCGGCGCCGACACCAGGAAGCCCGTATGACCCACAGCCCCGCACCCACCGGTCCCGCGTCCACCGGCCCCGTCCCCTTCGGCACCCGGCTGCGACACGCCATGGACGAGCGGGGCCCGCTCTGCGTGGGCATCGACCCGCACGGCTCGCTGCTCACCTCCTGGGGCCTCACCGACGACCTCGCCGGACTGGAGCGCTTCAGCCGGACCGTGGTCGAGGCACTGGCCGACCGGGTCGCCGTGCTGAAGCCGCAGAGCGCGTTCTTCGAGCGCTTCGGCTCCCGGGGCGTCGCCGTCCTGGAGACGACGGTCGCCGAGGCACGCGCGGCGGGCGCCCTCGTCCTGATGGACGCCAAGCGCGGGGACATCGGCTCCACCATGGCCGCGTACGCCGACACCTTCCTGGCTCCCGGCGCGCCGCTGTTCTCCGACGCCCTCACCGTCTCGCCCTACCTCGGCTACGGCTCGCTGAGCCCCGCGGTGGACCTGGCGCGGGCCTCCGGCACCGGCCTGTTCGTGCTCGCGCTGACCTCCAACCCGGAGGGCGCGGAGGTGCAGCACGCGCTGCGCGCCGACGGACGGAACATCGGCGCGACCATGCTGGCGCGCCTCGCGCGGGAGAACGCGGCCGAGGTGGCCGCGGGCGCCGCGCTCGGCTCCTTCGGGGCCGTGGTCGGGGCGACCCTCGGGGACCTGTCCTCCTACGACCTGGCGATCGGCGGGCCGCTGCTGGCCCCCGGGATCGGCGCGCAGGGGGCGACCCCGGCGGATCTGCCGAAGGTGTTCGGCGCGGCCGTGCGCCAGGTCGTCCCGAACGTCAGCAGGGGAGTCCTGCGGCACGGGCCCGACACCGCCGCGCTGCGCGGCGCGGCCGAGCGCTTCGCGGACGAGGTACGGGACGCGGTCGCGGCGGTCTGAGCCGTCCTGGCGGCACCGGATGCCCCTTTCGCGGGTGGATCGAACGAGGAGTCGGTTTCGCGGGGTCCGGGCCTGGGCAGTCTCCGGTTTTCGGGCCCGCGTGAGCCCTCCGCGGGCCCCTTCGGAGGCTCCTTGGCGGATCTCCATTCTGAAAGAGTTCTCAGATCCGGGGTTTTTTGCCCCAGAATGTCGGACTCGGTTGAGGCTGACCAGGACTTTTCCGCTGTTCTCGCTGACTCGGAGGGCCTTGGCCGCTAGTCTCCGTCGAGAGCGAACGGGCAGCGCGTTGCCCGTTACTCCCCAGGTGTGGGGCGACCGAGTTCCCCACCGGGCCGCTGTACCTGACAGACATCCGACAGTTCGACATCCGAGGTGACGTAGGCGTGGCTCTTCCGCCCCTTACCCCTGAACAGCGCGCAGCCGCGCTCGAAAAGGCCGCCGCGGCTCGCCGGGAGCGGGCCGAGGTCAAGAATCGACTCAAGCACTCCGGCGCCTCCCTCCACGAGGTCATCAAGTCGGGCCAGGAGAACGACGTCATCGGCAAGATGAAGGTCTCCGCCCTCCTTGAGTCCCTGCCGGGCGTGGGCAAGGTCCGCGCCAAGCAGATCATGGAGCGGCTCGGCATCTCCGAGAGCCGGCGAGTCCGGGGGCTCGGCTCCAACCAGATCGCGTCCTTGGAGCGCGAGTTCGGCGGCGGACCCGCCTGACGTTCCCCGGCACCCCCGCGAAGCGGGATAATCGCTCCATGGCTGCAACATCCCGGGGGACGACCCCCGTACCCCCGGACGTACGTCCGCGGCTGACCGTGCTCTCCGGCCCCTCCGGGGTCGGCAAGAGCACGGTCGTCGCCCATATGCGCGAGGAACACCCCGAGGTCTGGCTCTCGGTCTCCGCCACCACCCGCAGGCCCCGGCCCGGCGAGCAGCACGGTGTGCAGTACTTCTTCGTCACCGACGAGGAGTTCGACAAGCTGATCGCCAACGGTGAGCTGCTGGAGTGGGCCGAGTTCGCCGGAAACCGCTACGGCACGCCCCGCGGGGCCGTCCTGGAGCGGCTGGAGTCCGGGGAACCGGTCCTGCTGGAGATCGACCTCCAGGGTGCCCGGCTGGTGCGCGAGTCCATGCCGGACGCCCGGCTCGTGTTCCTCGCCCCGCCGTCCTGGGAGGAGCTGGTCCGCCGGCTCACGGGCCGCGGCACCGAGTCCCCCGAGGTGATCGAGCGCCGCCTGGAAGCGGCCAGGACCGAACTGGCCGCCGAGTCGGAGTTCGACACCACCCTGGTCAACACCTCCGTCAAGGACGTGGCCCGTGAGCTGCTAGCCTTGATGGACGTTGTGTGATCTTCACTGATCCCATCCACACCTTCGGAAGGTAGAGCGTGTCCTCTTCCATCACCGCGCCCGAGGGCATCATCAACCCGCCGATCGACGAGTTGCTTGAGGCCACCGACAGCAAGTACAGCCTCGTGATCTACGCCGCCAAGCGCGCGCGCCAGATCAACGCGTACTACTCCCAGCTGGGCGAGGGCCTGCTGGAGTACGTCGGCCCCCTCGTCGACACCCACGTCCACGAGAAGCCGCTGTCGATCTCCCTGCGTGAGATCAACGCGGGCCTGCTGACCTCCGAGGCCATCGACGGCCCCGCGCAGTAACCACCGCTTCATCCACCAAGGGCCCGGCAGCCGAGCTGTCCGGGCCCGTGGTGTGTCATGGGTACGTACACATACGCAGACGCGACTGCGCAGGATGCGTACGGCGGCACGGCCGTGCGCGCACCGAGTCCGGGGAGCGACATGCCGGTGAGCGACAAGAACGAGGCGGCCAGGCCCAGGGTCGTCCTGGGGGTGAGCGGCGGTATCGCCGCCTACAAGGCGTGCGAGCTGCTGCGCCGCCTCACCGAGTCCGGGCACGACGTCCGGGTGGTCCCCACCCAGTCGGCGCTCCACTTCGTCGGCGCCGCCACCTGGTCCGCGCTGTCCGGGCACCCCGTCGCCACCGAGGTCTGGTCGGACGTCCACGAGGTGCCCCATGTCCGCATCGGCCAGGGCGCCGACCTCGTCGTCGTCGCCCCCGCCACCGCCGACCTGCTCGCCAAGGCCGCCCACGGCCTCGCCGACGACCTGCTGACCAACACCCTGCTCACGGCCCGCTGCCCGGTCGTCCTCGTGCCCGCGATGCACACCGAGATGTGGGAGCACCCCGCCACCCAGGAGAACGTGGCCACCCTGCGCCGCCGGGGCGCCGTCGTCGTGGAACCCGCCGTCGGCCGGCTGACCGGGGCCGACACCGGCAAGGGACGGCTGCCCGACCCCGGCGAGATCTTCGAGGTCTGCCGCCGGGTCCTCGCCCGCGGCGTCCGCGAACCGGACCTCACCGGACGGCACGTCGTCATCAGCGCGGGCGGCACCCGCGAACCCCTCGACCCGGTCCGCTTCCTCGGCAACCGCTCCTCCGGCAAACAGGGCTACGCCCTCGCCCGGACCGCCGCCGCCCGGGGCGCCCGCGTCACCCTGATCGCCGCCAACACCACCGCGCTGCCCGACCCCGCCGGGGTGGACCTGGTGCCCGTGGGCACCGCCGTCCAGCTCCGCGAGGCCGTGCTGAAGGCCGCCGCCGACGCCGACGCGGTCGTCATGGCTGCCGCCGTCGCCGACTTCCGGCCCGCCGTGTACGCCGCCGGAAAAATCAAAAAACGGGACGGACAGGACCCCGAGCCCATTTCGCTGGTACGGAATCCGGACATCCTCGCGGAGATCTCCCGGGACCGCGCCCGGCCCGGCCAGGTGGTCGTCGGCTTCGCCGCCGAGACCGACGACGTCCTGGCGAACGGCCGCGCGAAACTCCGCCGCAAGGGCTGTGACCTGCTCGTCGTCAACGAGGTCGGGGAAAGCAAGACCTTCGGCGAGGCGGAGAGCGAAGCCGTCGTCCTCGGCGCGGACGGCAGTGAGACCCCCGTGCCCTTCGGACCCAAGGAAGTCCTCTCCGACACCGTGTGGGACCTGGTCACCGACCGGTTTTCCGGCGCGTCCGCCGAGTGAGCCTCGAATCCTGCGCGACAATCGCTTGTGCGGGACGCCGGTATCGGCGCAACCCGCACATTCGGGTGGTGCCGGTCTGGTGGAGAGCGCCCCCGTGGCCCAGAATGCCAGTGCCGCAGCTCACCGCCCTCCCAAGTGGCGAGACACGTGACCTGCCGACCGAGCGCGACCGATAAACTGATGACGGACCACGCCGGGCGCAGCCTCCGGCCGGTCCGCCAATGAACAGCCAGCAGCCGCTGCAACCACAGGGAGCGATGTGTCCCGCCGTCTCTTCACCTCGGAGTCCGTGACCGAGGGTCACCCCGACAAGATCGCCGACCAGATCAGCGACACCATCCTCGACGCGCTACTGCGGGAGGACCCGAAGTCCCGGGTCGCCGTGGAAACACTGATCACCACCGGCCTGGTCCATGTGGCCGGCGAGGTCACGACGAAGGCGTACGCGCCCATCGCGCAGCTCGTACGCGACACGATCCTCGCGATCGGCTACGACTCCTCGAAGAAGGGCTTCGACGGCGCCTCCTGCGGGGTCTCGGTGTCCATCGGGGCCCAGTCGCCCGACATCGCGCAGGGTGTCGACACCGCCTACGAGCAGCGGGTCGAGGGCGACGAGGACGAGCTGGACCGGCAGGGTGCCGGAGACCAGGGCCTGATGTTCGGATACGCGTGCGACGAGACGCCCGAGCTGATGCCGCTCCCCATCCACCTCGCCCACCGCCTGTCCCGGCGGCTGTCCGAGGTGCGCAAGAACGGCACCATCCCCTACCTGCGGCCCGACGGCAAGACCCAGGTCACCATCGAGTACGACGGCGACAAGGCCGTCCGCCTCGACACGGTCGTCGTCTCCTCGCAGCACGCCTCGGACATCGACCTGGAGTCGCTGCTCGCGCCCGACATCCGCGAGTTCGTGGTCGAGCCGGAGCTCAAGGCACTCCTCGACGACGGCATCAAGCTGGAGACCGAGGGCTACCGCCTGCTGGTCAACCCGACCGGACGCTTCGAGATCGGCGGCCCCATGGGCGACGCCGGCCTCACCGGCCGCAAGATCATCATCGACACCTACGGCGGGATGGCCCGCCACGGCGGCGGCGCCTTCTCCGGCAAGGACCCGTCCAAGGTCGACCGCTCCGCCGCGTACGCGATGCGCTGGGTCGCCAAGAACGTCGTCGCCGCCGGACTCGCCTCCCGCTGCGAGGTCCAGGTCGCCTACGCGATCGGCAAGGCCGAGCCCGTCGGCCTGTTCATCGAGACCTTCGGCACCAACAAGGTCGACACCGAGCGGATCGAGAGCGCCATCAGCCAGGTCTTCGACCTGCGCCCGGCCGCCATCATCCGCGACCTCGACCTGCTGCGCCCGATCTACGCCCAGACCGCCGCGTACGGCCACTTCGGCCGTGCGCTGCCGGAGTTCACCTGGGAGCGCACGGACCGCGTCGACGCGCTGCGCGCCGCCGCCGGACTGTGATCCGCGTCAGCACCCGCTGACACCAGCGTCACGGAGGGCCGGGACCCGCATCGCGGGCCCGGCCCTTGGCCGTGCCCGGCGGACCGCCCGGCACGGTCCGCGCGTTGTCGGTGGCGTCTGGTAGGAATGCGGATGTGAGCAGCGGAAACAGCGCCGACGGCGACGACACCACCCCGCCCGAGCAGCTCGCGCTCATCCGCGAGACGATCCGCCAGGCCAAGGTGCCCAAGGCCAAGCCCCGCACCTGGCGCGGCGCACCCCTCGCCCGCGAGCTGCCCGTGGCCCGGGTCCTGGTGGACAAGGGCGTCCTGCACCTCGACCGGTACTTCGACTACGCCGTACCCGAGGAGATGGACGCCGACGCCCGGCCCGGGGTCCGGGTCCGGGTCCGGTTCGGCGCCGGCCGGGGCCAGGTCCGGGACGGCCGCCGCGAGGGCGGCGGCCTGGTCGACGGATTCCTGGTGGAACGCGTCGCCGAGTCCGACTACAGCGGCCCCCTCGCCGCCCTCGCCCAGGTCGTCTCCCCCGAACCCGTCCTCGGCCCCGATCTGCTCGGCCTCGCCCGCGCCGTCGCCGACCGCTACGCGGGCAGCCTCGCCGATGTGCTCCAGCTCGCCGTCCCCCCGCGCAGCGCCCGCGCCGAGAAACGCCCCTCACCCGAACCGCTGCCCCCGCCCCCCGCGCCCGCCCCCGGCCCCTGGGAGCGGTACGGACAGGGACCGGCCTTCCTGCGGGCCCTCGCGGACGGCGCCGCCCCCCGAGCCGTGTGGCACGCGCTGCCCGGCCCCGACTGGGCCGACGCGATCGCCCACGCCGTCGCCGCGACCCTGGCCTCCGGCCGGGGCGCCCTCGTCGTCGTCCCCGACGGACGCGTCGTCGCCCGCGTGGACGCCGCCCTCGGCGCGCTGCTGGGCCCCGGCTGGCACGCCGTGCTCACCGCCGAGGCCGGCCCCGAGAAGCGCTACGGCCAGTGGCTCGCCGTACGGCGCGGCTCGGTGCGCGCCGTCGTCGGGACCCGCGCCGCGATGTTCGCCCCCGTCCGCGACCTCGGCCTCGTCGTCCTGTGGGACGACGGCGACTCCAGCCACAGCGAACAGCACGCCCCGCAGCCGCACGCCCGCGAGGTGCTGCTGCTGCGCGCCGCCCACGAGGGCTGCGCCTTCCTGCTCGGGGACATCGGCTGCACCGTCGAGGCCGCGCAGCTCGTCGAGACCGGCTGGGCCCGCCCCCTGGTCGCCGACCGGGACCGGGTCCGCGCCGCGGCCCCCCTGATCCGCACCGTCGGCGACGGGGAACTCGCCCGCGACGGCGCCGCCCGCGCCGCCCGCCTCCCCTCCCTCGCCTGGAAGACCGCCCGCGAGGGACTCACGCGGGGCCCCGTCCTCGTCCAGGTGCCGCGCCGCGGCTATGTCCCGAGGCTGGCGTGCGAACGCTGCCGGGCCCCCGCCCGCTGCCGGCACTGCGCCGGACCGCTGGAGGCCCGTGAGTCGGGACCGCTGGGCTGCGGCTGGTGCGGGCGCGAGCAGGGCGACTGGCACTGCCCCGAATGCGGGTCGTTCCGGCTGCGCGCGCAGGTCGTCGGCGCCCGGCGGACCGCGGAGGAACTGGGCCGGGCGTTCCCCGCCGTCCCGGTCCGCACCTCCGGGCGGGAACAGATCCTCGACACGGTGCCGGACACCCCGGCCCTGGTGGTCAGCACACCCGGCGCCGAACCCGTCGCCGAGGGCGGGTACGCGGCGGCCCTGCTGCTCGACGGATGGGCGATGCTCGGGCGGCCCGATCTGCGGGCCGGTGAGGAGGCCCTGCGGCACTGGCTCGGCGCGGCGGCGCTGGTGCGCGGGCAGGAGGCGGGGGGCACGGTCGTGGTGATAGCCGAGCCCTCGCTGCGGCCCGTGCAGGCGCTGGTGCGGTGGGACCCCGTGGGTCACGCGGTCCGGGAGCTGGCGGAGCGGGCCGAGCTGGGGTTCCCGCCCGTGTCCCGGATGGCGTCCGTGACGGGCCCGCCGGACGCTGTCGCGGACTTCCTGGCGTCGGTGGAGCTGCCCGGGGACGCGGTGCTGCTCGGGCCGGTCCCGGTGCCCGTCCCCGCGGGCGCCTTGGCGGCGGGCGAGGGGGCGGTGTGGGAGCGGGCGCTGCTGCGGGTGCCGCCCGGGAGCGGGGCGGCCCTCGCCGCGGCGCTCAAGGCCGCGCAGGCCCTGCGGACGGCCCGGGGGGCCGGGGGCGCGGTGCGTATCCGGGTCGACCCCCCGGACATCGGCTAGCCGCACTTCGCTGGCGCTTCCGAGGTCCCTTGTGCTGGACGTACCTGTCCCTGTGCGGGTCGCTCATGGGGTGCGCAGTTCCCCGCAGGCCGCCTTCGCTCGCGCTCCCGAGGTCTGTCCGGTTGAACGCACTTGTCCCTGTGCTGTCACTCGGCGGGTGCGCAGTTCCTCGCGCCCCTGGGTTTCCTGTGCTGGGCGTACCGACGTCCGTGCGGGTACGTCCGGGGGTGCGCAGTTCCCCGCAGGCCGCCTTCGCTCGCGCTCCCGAGGTCTGTCCGGTTGAACGCACTTGTCCCTGTGCCGTCACTCGGCGGGTGCGCAGTTCCCCGCGCCCCTTGGGTCGCGCCTCTTGCGGTTCCCGTTCGGGTGCGGGTGGCCCTTGGTGGGTGCTGCCCTCTTGCGGTCGCTCTTCGGGTGCGGGTCCGCCCTCGTCTTTTGCGCAGTTCCCCGCGCCCCTTTGGGGGCGCCCAACTGGGGTGGTTCTCCGTCTGCGGGTGGGGTCAGACAGCGGGCCGGCGTCAGCCCGGGCGGGGTTGAACCATCCTCTTCGCGCACTCGCCGGACTCAGCGAAGGGGGTGGGCGGGAATCTCTGCTCGCAGACTCCGATGCTCTTCAGTCGGACCACATGAACGTCGTACCGAGCGTGTCGGATCGAGGACGGAGAATCCCGACCGGCACCGACCCGAAGAACCGACCGGATGCGCCCCAAAGGGGCGCGGGGAACTGCGCGAAACCACCGAGCGACGGCACAGGAACGAAGTGCGTCCAGCACAAGGAACCCGGACGCGTAACCGGAACTGGGGTCAGCCGTTTCGGGGGGCGGGGAAGACCGGGGGGCGGGGATCGTCGCGGAGAGCCGGACTGCCACCGACGGGCTGGGTCGGCATGGAACGCGCCGCGGGCACGGACGGCAGCGGCCCGGCGACCCCCACCGCCCCGCGCGCAGCGGCCGGCTCCGCCCCCCGCTCCGCCTCCGCGGCAGCCTGCGCCGCGGCCCGCCGCGCCCCGTACCGCCGGTGCACCGCCTGCTTCGTCACACCCAGCGCGGAACCCACCGCGTCCCACGAGAAGCCCAGCGACCGGTCGAAGTCCACAGCCGCGGTGACCAGGGTCTCGACACTGTCCCGCAGCTCCTGCGCGAGACGGACGGTGGGTGCGGGCGCGCGGCCGTAGACGACGAAGCCCGTGGACGGGCCCGAACGGCGCGGGCGGTACACATTGCCCAGCTGGGCGGTGAGCGTACGCAGGGCGTCCACCTGGCGGCGGACCCGCTCGATGTCCCGCACCAGCAGGTGCAGACTGGCTCGGGCCTGTGCGTCGTGGGTTGCGTGGTCGGCCATCAAACAAGCCTCTCGAACCGGCGGAGGGGGAAAGAACCGGACCGCGTCCGCGGTCCGCAGAGTCAACTCTTCCTTGACCAACGCGCCACGCGGGCAGGGGTCACGGTGCCAGGGCGCACGGATCGTGGTGCGGGGCGTGAAGCGCGCCGTACGCCCCCGGCGTGCCCCGCCCGGTCACTCCTGGCTCCGCCCCCCGCTCCGCACCCGCCCAGGGACTCGCTCCGCACCCGCCCAGGGACCCGTTCCGGGGTCCGCCCGGGGGCACCCGTGGCGGGCACCGGGCGGGCGACCCCGGCGCGGGCGACACGATCTAGACTGGTGCGCTGCCCCGTGACGCCGTACCGATCACGACCGGAATCCCGCCCGAGAGGCCCACAGCCACTGATGAAGCTCGTCTTCGCAGGCACCCCCGAGGTCGCCGTTCCCGCCCTGGACGCCCTGATCGCCTCCGACCGGCACGAGGTGGCCGCCGTCGTCACCCGGCCCGACGCCCCCGCCGGCCGGGGCCGTCATCTCGTCGCGAGCCCCGTCGCCGAGCGCGCCGAGGAAGCCGGGATCGAGGTGCTGAAGCCGCGCAGGCCCCGGGACGAGGACTTCCTCGCCAGGCTCCGCGAGATCGCGCCGGACTGCTGCCCGGTCGTCGCCTACGGCGCGCTGCTGCCCAGGACCGCGCTGGACATCCCGGGCCACGGCTGGGTGAACCTCCACTTCTCGCTGCTGCCCGCCTGGCGCGGCGCGGCCCCCGTCCAGCACGCGGTCATGTCCGGTGACGAGATCACCGGCGCCTCCACCTTTCTCATCGAGGAGGGGCTGGACTCGGGGCCCGTGTACGGCACCGTCACCGAGCTCGTACGGCCCACCGACACCAGCGGTGATCTGCTGACCCGGCTCGCCTTCGCGGGCGCGGGGCTGCTCGCCGCGACCATGGACGGCATCGCCGACGGCGGACTCAAGGCCGTCCCGCAGCCCGCCGACGGGATCACCCTCGCGCCGAAGCTCACCGTGGACGACGCCCGCGTCGACTGGACGGCGCCCGCGCTGCGCGTGGACCGGGTGGTACGGGGCTGCACCCCCGCGCCCGGCGCCTGGACGGTGTTCCGGGGCGAGCGGCTCAAGCTGGTCCAGGCCACACCCGCGCCCGCCCGGACCGACCTCGCCCCCGGGGAACTCGGGGTCGGCAAGAACAGCGTGCACGTCGGCACCGGCTCGTACGCGGTGGAGCTGATGTGGGTGCAGGCCCAGGGCAAGAAGCCGATGCGGGCCGCCGACTGGGCGCGGGGCGCGCGGATCACGGCGGGGGAGCGGGTCGGGGCCTGACGGCTCGCGGACCGCGCCCGCGCGGGGGCGACGTACGCTTGACGGAGCCGGTGCGGCCGTCCCGGGTACGTCGCCCGGTGCCCCGGCACCACGTCCGTACCCGGCGGTCCCCGAAACCCCGCAGTCCTCACCACCGCGCAGTCCCGATTCTCCCCGGAGCACCTTTTCGTGAACGATCAGCGGCGCAGGCCGACGCAGTCCACCTCCCGGCGGCCGGGCGGCAAGGGCGCCCCCCAGGGCCGCCCCTACCGCCGTCCGCAGAAGGACCCCGTACGGATGCTCGCGTTCGACGCGCTGCGGGCCGTGGACGAGCGGGACGCCTACGCCAACCTCGTGCTGCCCCCGCTGCTGCGCAAGGCCCGGGAGAACGGCGACTTCGACCACCGGGACGCGGCCCTCGCCACCGAGCTCGTGTACGGCACCCTGCGCCGTCAGGGCACGTACGACGCCGTGCTGGCCCGGTGCGTCGACCGGCCGCTGCGCGAGGTGGACCCGCCGGTCCTCGATGTGCTCAGCCTCGGCGCCCACCAGCTGCTCGGCACCCGTATCCCCACCCACGCGGCGGTCTCCGCGTCCGTCGAACTGGCCCGGGTCGTCCTCGGTGACGGCCGCGCGAAGTTCGTGAACGCGGTGCTGCGCAAGGTCGCCCAGCACGATCTCGACGGCTGGCTGGAGCTGGTGGCGCCGCCCTACGACGAGGACCCCGAGGACCACCTCGCGGTCGTCCACTCGCATCCCCGCTGGGTGGTCTCCGCGCTGTGGGACTCCCTCGGCGGCCCGCGTGCCGGAATCGAGGACCTGCTCGAAGCCGACAACGAACGCCCCGAGGTCACCCTCGTCGCCCGCCCCGGCCGGATGACCGCCGACGCCCTGCTGGACGGGCTGCCCACCGAGGGCGGCCTGCCGGGCCGCTGGTCCCCGTACGCCGTACGCCTCACCGAGGGCGGCGAGCCCGGCGCGCTGGACGCCGTACGGGAGGGCAGGGCCGGGGTCCAGGACGAGGGCAGCCAGCTGGTCGCCCTCGCGCTGGCCGCCGCACCCGTCGAGGGGCGGGACGAGAAGTGGCTCGACGGCTGCGCCGGGCCCGGCGGCAAGGCGGCCCTGCTCGCCGGACTCGCGGCCGAACGCGGCGCCTTCCTCCTCGCCGCCGAGAAGCAGCCGCACCGCTCCGGACTCGTCGCCCGCGCCCTCAGCGGCAACCCGGGCCCGTACCAGGTCATCACCGCCGACGGCACCCGCCCGCCCTGGCGCCCCGGCAGCTTCGACCGGGTCCTGATGGATGTGCCCTGCACCGGCCTCGGCGCGCTGCGCCGCCGCCCGGAGGCCCGCTGGCGGCGCCGCCCGGAGGACCTCGCGGGCTTCGCGCCCTTGCAGCGCGCGCTGCTGGAGCGGGCGCTGGAGTCGGTACGGGTCGGCGGGATCGTCGGCTACGCCACCTGCTCGCCGCACCTCGCGGAGACCCGCGCGGTCGTCGACGACGTCCTGCGGGACTTCACGGGCGCCGCCGAGCTCGTCGACGCACGCCCCCTGATGCCCGGCGTCCCCGCGCTCGGCGAGGGACCCGACGTCCAGCTGTGGCCCCATCTGCACGGCACCGACGCCATGTACCTCGCCCTGCTGCGCCGCACCGCCTGACCGCCGTGCCCGCCCTGGCCCCTCACTCGGGCCAGGGCGAGTCCTGGATCACCTCGACGAAGTCGCCGGGCGTGAAGCCGGGGACGAAGTGGCGCAGGACATCGGCCTTCACATTGCCGAAGGCGGTCTCCGGCTTGGGCGCGATGCCGTCCGTGAACGCCTTCAGGATCGCCCGCTTGAAGTCCGGCCGCGGATGGGCGGCGACCACGGCCTCCCGGGCACCCGGGCTCAGCTCGTCGTAGCCGATCCCCAGCACGTCGTACTCGACGCCCGCCGTGACCAGCGCGACCTCCGGTTCCATGTACTGCGGGATACCGGGGGTGGTGTGCAGGGCGATGGCCGTCCAGACCCGGCGGACACTGTCCTCGGGGACGTCGTACCCGCGCAGGAACGCGCGGGCCGCGTCCGCCCCGTCCACCTCGAAGCGGCGTCCGCTGCCGCGGTGCTCGGCGCCGAGGCCGATGTCATGGAACATGGCCGCCACGTACAGCAGCTCCGGGTCGAAGCTCAGCCCCCGGCGCCGCCCCTGGAGGGCACCGAAGAAGTACACCCGGCGGGAGTGGTGGTAGACGAGGTCGTCGGTGGTGTCCCGGACGAGTTCCGTGGCCGCCACCGCGATCCTGGTGTCCGGTACGGACACATCCGCCACCGTCGCGTGCGGGTCGCTGTGCGTCATGTCGTTCGCTCCCTGGGTCGAGGGCATGCCGTACCGGTCCGAGCGCCGGTTCCGGCACCGTACGCCGGTCCGCGCCGCCGCCGCTGTCCCGCCGTGCGGCGGTCCGTACCGGTCTGCGGGGTTCCGGTCCGGACCGCGGCGGGCAACCGCCGCGCGGCATGGCAGTCTTGGACCATGGCCGTGCAGATCAATCCCAGTATTCTCTCCGCAGACTTCGCCCGCCTCGCCGACGAGGCCCGTGCGGTGGACGGCGCCGACTGGCTCCACGTCGATGTGATGGACAACCACTTCGTGCCCAACCTCACGCTGGGCGTACCGATCGTGGAGTCCCTGGCGCGCGCCACGGACATCCCGCTCGACTGCCACCTCATGATCGAGCAGCCCGACCGCTGGGCCCCCCAGTACGTCGAGGCGGGTGCCGGGTCGGTCACCTTCCACGCGGAGGCCGCCGCCGCCCCCGTACGGCTGGCGCGCGAGATCCGCGCCAAGGGCGCCCGCGCCTCGATGGCCCTGAAACCGGCCACCCCCATCGAGCCGTACGAGGACCTCCTCCCCGAGCTCGACATGCTGCTGATCATGACGGTCGAGCCGGGGTTCGGCGGGCAATCGTTCCTCGACATCATGCTGCCGAAGATCCGCCGCACCCGTGAGCTGATCGCCAAGCACGGCCTTGAACTGTGGCTCCAGATCGACGGCGGGGTCTCGGCCACCACCATCGAGAGGTGCGCCGAGGCGGGCGCGGACGTGTTCGTCGCGGGCTCCGCCGTCTACGGCGCGGACGACCCCGCGGACGCCGTGCGCGGGCTGCGCACCCTGGCGGAGTCGGCCACCGCCGGTGCGGCCTGGGCCTGCGACCACTGAGCCACCGAATAGTGAACGGCGTTCGTCCGAGCTGTTCGGCCGGTCCGGATCTGCGAGGATGAACGGCAATACCCAGGTTGTGAACAGAAGTGAACAGCAGTGAGGAGATCGCCGTGACTGGCTTCTCGGCGGGCAGATCAGCCTTGCGGATGGGACCCGCTGAGCTGGTTCAGGCCGCCGCCATGGCCCGCCGCTTCTATCTTGAGGGCAAGTCCAAGATCCAGATCGCCGAGGAGTTCGGCGTCAGCCGCTTCAAGGTGGCCCGGGTCCTGGAAACCGCCCTTGAGCGTGATCTCGTGCGGATCGAGATCCGGGTACCCGCCGAGCTCGACGCGGAACGCTCCGACGCCCTGCGGGCCCGCTACGGTCTGCGGCACGCCGTGGTCGTCGAGTCGCCCGCCGAGGCCGCCGAGTCGCCGGACCCGGAGAACCTCGGCGAGGTCGCCGCGGACCTTCTCGGCGAGCTGGTGGCGGAAGGCGATGTCCTCGGGCTCGCCTGGGGGCGCTCCACCATCCATATGGCCGCCGCCCTCGACCGGCTGCCGCCCTGCACGGTCGTGCAGCTCACCGGTGTCTACGACGCGGGGACCGCCGAGCGCGGGTCCGTGGAGGCGGTACGGCGGGCGGCCCAGGTCTCCGGGGGCGACGCGCACCCCATCTACGCGCCGATGCTGCTGCCCGACGCGGCGACGGCCAACGCGCTGCGGCAGCAGACCGGGATCGCCCGTGCCTTCGAGTACTTCGACAAGGTGACGGTCGCCTGTGTGTCGATCGGCTCCTGGGAGCCCGGGATCTCCACGGTGCACGACATGCTCACCGACGAGGAACGCGCGCATTACGCGTCGCTGGGGGTCGCCGCGGAGATGTCCGCGCATCTCTTCGACGCGGACGGGCGGCGGGTCGGGCGGGACCTGGGGGAGCGGTGCATCACCGTCGAGGCCGATCGGCTGCGGCGGATTCCCGAGGTCATAGCGATTGCCGGGGGGCGGCGGAAGGCGGCGGCGATCGACGCGGTGCTGCGGTCCGGGTTGGTCACGAGTCTCGTGACCGATACGGCTGCGGCGGATTCGTTGCTGGCGGCGGGGAGTGCGCCGTCGCCCGCGCTTGAGCGGGTCGACCCCGACGACTGACGCCGTCGGGGTCGGGGGGCTTTTCCTCCGGCCCCGGCGGTCGCGGTTGCTTGCGCCCGCCTGGGTTTCCTGCGCTGGGCGCGCCTCGTTCCTGTGCCGTCGTTCGGTGGTTTCGCGCGGTTCCCCGCGGGTCGCCTTCGCTTGCGCTTCCCAGGTCTGTCCGGCTGGGCGTACTTCGTTCCTGTGCCGTCGCTCGGTGGGTTTGCGCAGTTCCCCGCGCCTCTGGATGCTGCCCCCTTGCGGTCGCTCTTCGGGTACGGGGCTGTCCTCGTCTTCGCGCAGTTCCCCGCGCCCCTTTGGGGCGCGTTCTGCTGTCTTTCGGGTCGGGGCCGGTCGGGATTCTCCGTCCTCGATCCGACACGCTCGGTACGACGTTCATGTGGTCCTACTGAAGAGCATCGGAGTCTGCGGGCAGAGATTCCCGCCCACCCCCTTCGGCAGCCATGCGAGTCCGCGAGGAGGGTGGTTGCACCCCGGCCGGGCTGATGCCGGTCCGCTGTCTGATCCCACCCGCAGACTGAGAACAGCCCCAGGTGGGTGCCCCCAAAGGGGCGCGGGGAACTGCGCACCCCCGGACGTCCCCGCACGGACGTCGGTACGCCCAGCACAGAAACCCAGGGGCGCGGGGACTGCGCACCCCACGAGTGACGGCACAGGGACGAGTGCGTTCAGTCGGACAGACCTCGGGAGCGTGAGCGAAGGCGACCCGCACGGGCGTCGGTACGCCCGGCACAGGGAACCCGGACGCGGGGGCGAATGGCGGGCTGGGGAGGACAAGGGGGCTTCGGGGCGGGAAGCTGGTGCGGGTGGGTGCATCCGGTGGGCGGGGCGGGACGGAAGTCCGGGTGAGGGAGGACCGCAGAGCGGTGCGGCGGCAGGCCGACCGCGTGAGCACGGGAGGCCACGATGCCCGACGGGACCCCACCGCTGCGCTGCCTCGTCACCGGGGCCAGCGGATACATCGGCGGACGGCTCGTCCCCGAACTCCTGGACGCGGGCCACCAGGTCCGCTGCCTGGCCCGCAACCCCGCGGCACTGCGCGACCACCCCTGGTCCGCCGACGCGGAGACGGTCCGCGGCGACGTCACCGACGCCGCGTCGACCCGCGCCGCGCTCCAGGACATCGATGTCGCCTACTACCTGGTGCACGCCCTCGGCGGCGGCTCCGGCTTCGAACGCACCGACCGTGACGCCGCCCGCAACTTCGGTGAGCAGGCGCGTGCCGCGGGCGTCCGCCGGATCGTCTACCTCGGCGGACTCACCCCCGCGGGCGTACCCGAGCACGATCTCTCGCCCCATCTGCGGTCCCGCGCGGAGGTCGGCCGCATCCTGCTGGAATCCGGCACCCCCACGACGGTGCTGCGGGCCGCCGTCATCATCGGCTCCGGCTCCGCCTCGTTCGAGATGCTGCGCTATCTGACCGAGCGGCTGCCGGTCATGGTCACCCCCAGCTGGGTCAGCACCCGCGTCCAGCCGGTCGCCGTCCGTGACGTGCTGCGCTACCTGGTCGGCAGCGCCCGGATGCCCGACGACGTCAACCGCTCCTTCGACATCGCGGGGCCCGACATCATGACGTACCGGGACATGATGGCCCGCTACGCCGAGGTCGCCGGACTCCCGCGACGGCTGATCCTGCCCGTGCCGATGCTCTCGCCGGGGCTGTCCAGCCACTGGATCGGACTCGTCACCCCCGTCCCCCGGACCATCGCGCGTCCGCTCGCCGAATCCCTGCGCTACGAGGTCGTCCAGCAGGACCACGACATCGCCCGCTACGTACCCGACCCGCCGGGCCACCCCCTGCCCTTCGACACCGCGCTGTCCCTCGCGCTGCGCCGGGTCAAGGAGGCGAACGTCACCACCCGCTGGTCGTCCGCCTCGACCCCCGGTGCCCCCAGCGACCCGCTGCCCACCGATCCCGACTGGGCGGGCGGCAGCCTCTACACCGACCGCCGGGAAGCCGTCGTCGACGCGTCGCGGGACGCGCTCTGGCGGGTCATCGAGGGCATCGGCGGGGACAACGGCTGGTACTCCTTCCCGCTCGCGTGGGCCGTGCGCGGCCAGCTCGACCGGCTCGTCGGCGGGGTGGGGCTGCGCCGGGGACGCCGGGACGCGGACCGGCTGCGCGCCGGGGACTCGCTGGACTTCTGGCGGGTCGAGGAGATCGAACCGGGACATCTGCTGCGGTTGCGCGCCGAGATGCGGCTGCCGGGCCTCGCCTGGCTGGAGATGACCGCCGACCGCACCGACGACGGCCGCACCCGCTACCGGCAGCGCGCGCTGTTCCATCCGCGCGGCCTGCTCGGGCACCTCTACTGGTGGAGCGTCTCCCCGTTCCACTCCGTCGTCTTCGGCGGGATGGCCCGCAACATCGCCCGGACGGCGGAACGCGCGCCGAAGGCCGTCCCCGACCCCGCGGGCACACCTCCCACCGGCTGACCGCCCGTCCCGGTGCATCCAGGGACCGGGGCCCGGCCGAACAGGGCGTACCCGACCCGGCCCGACCAAGGAATGGCGCCATGACCGTCTCCGTCGTCCTGTTCACCTCCGACCTCCGACTGCACGACCATCCGCCGCTGCGCGCCGCGCTCGACGCGGCCGAGGAGACCGTGCCGCTGTTCGTGCTGGACCCGGGTGTCGAGGCCGCGGGATTCGGCGCGCCCAACCGGCGGGCGTTCCTCGCCGACTGCCTCCAGGATCTCGACGCCGCGCTGCGCGACCGGGGCGGTCGGCTCGTCGTCCGCACCGGTGACCCGGCGGACGTGGTGCGCGAGGTGATGGCGGCCACGGACGCCCGGGAGGTCCATGTCGCGGCGGGCGTGAGCGGTTACGCGGCCCGCCGGGAGCAGCGGCTGCGGGAGACGGTCGAGGCCGCGGGCGGGCTGCTGCGGGTCCATGACGCGGTCGTCACCGCGCTGCCGCCGGGCGCCGTCACCCCGCAGGGCTCCGACCACTTCGCCGTCTTCACGCCGTACCACCGCCGCTGGGCCGAGCAGCGGCTGCGCGGTCCGCTGGCCGCGCCCCGGAAGGTCCGGGTGCCGCGGGACGCGGGATCGGACCCCGTCCCCACCCGTGCGGCGGTGACCGGGGTGTCGCCGGGACTCACCGAGGGCGGGGAGCGCGCGGGACGGGCGCGGGCCTCCCGCTGGCTGCGCGGACATCTCGCGGGTTACGAGGACGGGCACGACGACCTGCCCGGCGACCTCACCTCACGGCTCTCCCCCCATCTGCACTTCGGCACCCTGTCGGCCACCGAGCTCGTGCACCGGGCCCGCAAGGCGGGCGGGCCGGGTGCCGAGGCCTTCGTCCGCCAGCTGTGCTGGCGGGACTTCCACCACCAGGTCCTCGCGGCCCGCCCCGGCGCCGCGACCGGTGACTACCGCACCAAGCACGACCACTGGCGCACCGGAGCCGGCGCGGACCGGGACGTGGCCGCCTGGAAGGCGGGCCGCACCGGCTACCCCGCCGTGGACGCGGCCATGCGTCAGCTCGCCCACGAGGGCTGGATGCACAACCGGGGCCGACTCCTCGCCGCGAGCTTCCTCACCAAGACCCTGTACATCGACTGGCGGACCGGCGCCCGGCACTTCCTCGACCTGCTGGTCGACGGTGACCTCGCCAACAACCAGCTCAACTGGCAGTGGGCGGCCGGGACCGGCACCGACACCCGGCCGGGCCGCGTCCTCAACCCGGTCCGCCAGGGCAGACGCCATGACCCCGACGGGGTGTACGTACGGCGTTGGGTGCCCGAACTCGCCGGGCTCACGGGCGCCGCCGTCCATGAGCCGTGGAAGCTGGCGGCATCCGAACGGGCCCGCTACGACTACCCCGAGCCGATCGTGGAACTGGCCGACGGGCTGGACCGCTTCCGGGCGGCCCGGGGCAAGGACTGAGCGGGGGACAGCGGATCAGTCGAGTACGCGTCCGCCGTGGTAGACGAGTTCGTACGCGCGGGTGCCGTCGGGCAGCGTGATGTGCTCGGTGCCCCGGAAGCGGTTCACCTCGCCGGTGGTCTCGTCGTGATAGACGAAGCCGCCGACGGTGTACCGGAACCCTCCGAGGAAGCGGCCCTCCGCGTAGAGGGCGGTGAGCGCCTCCTGGATGACCTCGCCCGCCGTGCGGGCGTCGATTCCCCCGGTCAGCAGGTACCCGTGGTAGTTCATGCCCCAGACCGGCAGGTCATGGGAGTGGACGGTCTCCTGCCCGAGGAAGTCGGTGCCCCCGAAGTAGCTGTCCCGGTAGACGAGTCCGTCCTCCCGGTACTCCAGGTCGTGCGAAGCCGTGCGGACCGGTGCGATCCGGCCGCCGCCCGCGGCGTACGTGGCGGACTTGGCCCGCACGATGAAGGACTCCAGCTCGGAGGGGGTCGGTGCGTCGTGGGTCTGAGTGCTCATGGCC
Organism: Streptomyces uncialis; assembly: GCF_001905345.1. Lineage (GTDB taxonomy): Bacteria > Actinomycetota > Actinomycetes > Streptomycetales > Streptomycetaceae > Streptomyces > Streptomyces uncialis. Next base: position 96,368 of record NZ_LFBV01000006.1, on the reverse strand, counting down.
GGAAGTTGTAGCAGAGGGGTGTGACAACGCCCCGCGGGTCAGGCGGCGGTCCGCAGGGCGGGGCGCTCCTCCGGTGCCAGGCTGCCGCGCAGCCGGTGCAGGCCACGGCGGACATGGCTCTTGACCGTGCCGAGCGGAAGCCCGGTGCGCCGGGCGATCTGGGCCTGGGTCAGATCCTCGTAGAAGGCCAGGCACAGCAGATCCCGCTGGACGGGTGTCAGACCACGCAGCGCCTGGGTCACCAGCACCCGGTCGAGAGCGGACTCCGGGTCCGCCTCGGGCCGGGACGGCTCGGGGGCCGCGACGGCCGCCGCGGCGGCGGCCAGGGTGCCCCGCCGGGTCCGCGCGGACAGCGCGTCGGCGGTCTTCCGGCGGGTGATGCCCACGATCCAGGCCACCAGCGGTCCGCGCTCCGGACGGTATCCGGCCCGGCCCCGCCACACCGCGAGGAACACCTGCTGGGTGACGTCCTCCGCCTCCCTGGCGTCACCGATGGCCCGGGTCGCCAGGGTGTGCACCAGGGTTCCCCAGCGGCGGTAGGCATCGGTGAGGGCGTCCGGGTCGCCCGCGACCAGAGCGGCCGACAACCGCTCGTCCTGCCCTGTCTCCTCGGCCGGCGCACGCCGGGGGAGCGCGCTGGGTGCTTCGCGCGGTACGTCGGTGGCCACCACGGTGACTCCTCTGAGCTGGCGTGCGGAATACGGATGACGGCGCGCTCGGGCGCCGCCGCCCGGTCCGACCCTCGGGTTCCCCGTACATCCGGCGCAACACGCGTCGTTTGTGCGTCGGTCCTAGGCTGTGGGCATGCCCCACCGCACTCCGTCGTCCCCCGCGTCCCGGCGCACCGCCCGCCCGTCCACGACGATCACCGTCGCGGCGGCCGACCCCGACCCGGTATCCGCCGCCGGGGACGGCGGTCCGGCCGCCGTGCCCGACACCCCGTACGGCGCCGCGCTCACCACCGGTGCCGTCGCCCGTCGGCTGGGTGTCGCCCCGACCACGCTGCGGTCCTGGGACCGCCGCTACGGGATAGGACCGGTCCACCACGAGGGCGCCAAGCACCGGCGCTGGACCCCGGCGGACATCGCCGTCCTGGAGACCATGTGCCGCCTCACCGCGGCCGGTGTGCCCCCGGCGGAGGCCGCACGGACGGCCCGGTCCGCCGCGGTGGCCCCTTCCGGCCCGCCCGGCGCCGTCGCCGCGGCACCCGCCGAGGCTCCCACCGGCCCCGACGCCCCGCCGGACGGTCCCGCCGACGGCCCCGCGCGCCGTCCGGCCCGTCCCGGCAACTGGGGCGCGCTGCCGCTCGGCCGGGTGCGCCCGGAGTGCCGGGGCCTCGCGCGGGCCGCCGTCCGGCTGGACTCCGGGGCCGTCGACGCGCTGCTCGGCGAGGTGCTCGCCGCACACGGACTCGTCACCGCCTGGGACGAGGTGATGATGCCCGCGCTGCGCGCGGTCGGCCGGAAGTGGGAGACATCGGGGGAGCGGTACGTCGAGGTGGAGCATCTGCTGTCGTGGCACATCTCGTCCGCGCTGCGCCGGGTCCCCGCGCGGCCCGTCCCGCCGCAGCCCGGTCCGCCCGTCGTGGTCGCGTGCGCGCCGGGCGAGCTGCACACCCTGCCGCTGGAGGCGCTCACGGCGGGCCTGGCCGAACGGGGCGTGCCGGTACGGATGTTCGGCGCGGCGGTGCCCGCGGACGCCCTCGACGAGGCGGTCCGGCGGGCGGGTCCGGCCGCGGTGGTGCTGTGGTCGCAGTCCCGTGCGACCGCCGGCCGCGCGCTGGTCCGGCGCGTCGGCGGTATGACCTGGGGCGTACGGGGCGCCCGCACCCGGGCGACGGTGATGGCCGCCGGGCCCGGCTGGGCGGGTGCCCCGGTCGAGGGCGCCGTACAGCCGGCGAGCCTCGGCGAGGCGCTGCGGATGCTCGGCGCACTGTACGGGCGGGACCTGCCCGGGTGAGCGCGGACCCCCCGAACGGGGGTTCGCCGCCCTCAAAGCCGCTGCTAGCGTGGCCGCTTGAGCGAAAAGGGAGCAGCACCGCACATGAATCCGACCACATTCCGCATCGGCGGGGACCTGACCGTGCGCAGGCTCGGCTTCGGCGCGATGCAGCTGCCGACCGAACCCGCCGCCGACCGGGCCACGTCCCTCGCGGTCCTCCGGCGGGCCGTCGACCTCGGCGTCACCCTGATCGACACCGCCCATATGTACGGCGGCGGCGCCAACGAGGAACTCGTCGCCGAGGCCCTGCACCCCTACCCGGACGGACTGCTCGTCACCACGAAGGTCGGGCTCGCGCGTTCGGCCGACTCGGGGGAGTGGGGCCTGGACGGCCGCCCGGCCGTGCTGCGCGACCAGGTCGACCTGGCCCTGCGGCGACTGCGTACCGACCGGATCGAGCTGCTCCAGCTGCACCGCGTCGACCCGGAGGTCCCCTTCGCCGATCAGCTCGGCACCCTGGCCGACCTCCGTACCGAGGGGAAGATCGGCCGGGTCGGACTGTCCGAGGTCACCGTCGCGGAACTCGCGCGCGCACGGGAGATCGTCGACATCGCGAGTGTCCAGAACCGCTACAACCTGCTCGACCGTGAGCATGACGCCGTGCTCGACGCGTGCACGGCCGCGGGCATCGCGTTCCTGCCGTGGCGGCCGATCGCCTGGGGTGGCGCGGGGGAGCGGGAGGAGGTCGCCGCGGTGGCCGCGGAGCTCGGCGCCACCGCCACCCAGGTCGCCCTCGCGTGGCTCCTGGACCGCTCGCCCGTGGTCCTCCCGATCCCGGGCACGTCCCGGATCACGCATCTTGAGGAGAACGTGGCCGCGGCCGGGCTGACCCTGGACGCGGACCAGCGGCGGCGTCTGACGGAGCTCGCCCCGGGTCCCTGACCCGCGTCTGACCGTCTCCACACGGGTCACCTTCGCTTGCGCTCCCCAGGTCTCCGGTGCCGGGCGTACTTGTCCCGGCCCCGTCACTCGGTGGGTGCGCAGTTCCCCGCAGGTCGCCTTCGCTCGCGCTTCTGGGGTTCCACCCCTGGGCGTACTTGTGCCCGTGCGAGCCGTCCGTGGGTGCGCAGTTCCCCGCGCCCCTGGATGCTGCCCTTTCGGGTTGTTCTTCGGGTGCGGGGCTGTCCTCGTTTTGCGCAGTTCCCCGCGCCCCTGACGGCGCGCCTCTTGCGGTTCCTGTTCGGGTGCGGGTCGCCTGTGGTTGCTCGCGCAGTTCCTCGCGCCCCTGGATGCTGCCCCTTCGGGCTTGTTCGTCGGGTGCGGGTCTGCCCTCGTCTTTTGCGCAGTTCCCCGCGCCCCTGACGGGGCGCCTCATTGCTGCTGTCTTTCGGGTGCGGCCCCCTTCCTCTCGCAGTCGCGCTGCTGCGGGAGGGGGTGGGCGGGAATCTCTGCTCGCAGACTCCGATGCTCTTCAGTCGGGCAACGACACGTCGTACCGAGCGTGTCGGATCGAGGACGGAGAATCCCGACCGGCACCGACCCGAAAGACGGCAGAACGCGCCCCAAAGGGGCGCGGGGAACTGCGCGAAACCCACGAACGACGGCACAGGAACGGAGTACGCCCAGCACCGCGTACCCAGGGGCGCGAGGAACCGCGCACCCCACGAGCGACGGCACAGGAAACAAGTACGCCCAGCCCAGGAAACCTCAGAAGCGCAAGCGAAGGCGACCTGCGAGCGCACCCCCGATGGGCCGGTGGTGTGGAACGTGGCCCACCCACGGTGGGTTTCGGGCCGCCCACCGCACCGCGCTGGTAGGCCAGACGCGTGGCACCCGAACAGCTTGCCGCACGGCACCCCGCATCCAAACGAGGCCCTCGTCCCGAACAGGTCCCGGGAGACAGCCGAACCACGCGACGAGAGGATGCGCGATGCGTCGCACCGCAGCGCAGGACCACCCCGCCGCCGCCCCCTGCCCGCCCACGGGCCCCGCGTCGCTGCGCGAACCCCCGCCCGGCCACCGCCGCGTACCGTCCCCGGAGAGCGAGGCACGGCTGATCGACTCGGACGTGCCCGCCGCCGTCGGACGCACCCTCGCCGCCGTGCTCGGCGAGCGGCGCCGGGAAGCCGCGCACCTCGACCCGCTCTTCGCCCGCGACCTCGCGGAACGGGTCGCCCGCTTCACCCTGGACGGCGGGAAACGGCTGCGGTCCCAGTTCCTGTGGTGGGCCCTGCGCACCTGCGGGGCCCACCCCGGCACCGTCGCCCCCGCGCTGCGGTTCGCGGCGGGCCTCGAACTCATCCAGACCTGTGCCCTCGTCCATGACGACGTGATGGACGGCTCACCGCTGCGCCGGGGCCGTCCCGCCCTCCACACCGCCCTGCGCGAGCAGTACGGCTCCGGCGCGCGGCGCCCCGGCGGCACCGACTTCGCCAGCTCGGCCGCCGTCCTCGCCGGGGACCTCGCACTGGCCTGGGCCGATGACACGGTCGCCGACACCGACCTGCCGGACGCCGTACGTGCCCGGGTCCGCGCCGAATGGCGGGCGCTGCGCACCGAGATGGTCGCCGGGCAGTACCTCGACCTGCACGGCCAGGTGACGGGCGCCCGCTCCCGCGCCCAGGCACTGCGGGTCGCCCGGCTCAAGAGCGCCCTCTACACGGTGGAACGGCCCCTCGCCCTGGGCGCGGCGCTCGCCGGGGCCGACGAACGCACCGCGCGGTCCCTCGGCGCGGCGGGCCGCTGCGCCGGGATCGCCTTCCAGCTCCGCGACGATCTGCTCGGGGTGTTCGGGGACCCGGAGGCCACCGGCAAACCGTCCGGTGAGGACATCCGGGAGGGGAAGCTGACCTATTTGACGGCGGTGGGCCGGGCTCGCGCGCAGTCGTCGGGGGACCGGGCGGCGGTGGCCGTCCTCGACGCGGCACTCGGGGACCCGCAGCTCTCGGCCGGCGACCTCGACCGGGTCCGCGCCACGCTCGTGACGACCGGGGCGCGGGAGGTCGTCGAGGCCCGGATCGACCACCTCGTCACGCTCGCGGGCCGCCATCTGGCGGCCGTGACGGGCGGCTCGCCCCGGGCCGCCGAACGCCTGGGGCACCTGCTCGCCACCATCGCCCGCGGCGACCCCCCGCCCGATCGGCCCCCGGCCCCCGACCCGCTTCCCCCACCCGTCTCGAACGAGCCCGCGCCCGCCCCGGACGAGCCCGCCCCCCGCGGCGGCCCGTCGGACCCGCCCCGCCCCCCGGCGCGTCCCGCTTCCGCCGCCGGGCGTCCCCGCACCGCACCCCACGAAGGAGCATCCCGATGAGAGCCCTGAAGGGACCCACCGACCATGTCGTCGTGGTCGGTGCCGGACTCGGCGGGCTGGCCGCCGCCCTGCATCTGCTCGGCGCCGGACGGCGGGTGACCGTCGTGGAACGGCACACCGGGCCCGGCGGCCGGGCCGGGACGATGACCCGGTCCGGGTACCGGATGGACACCGGGCCGACCGTCCTCACGATGCCCGACCTGATGGCGGAGCCGTTCGAGGCCGTCGGGGAGAACCTGCGCGACCGGCTCGACCTGATCCCGCTCCACCCCGCCTACCGGGCCCGCTTCGCCGACGGCTCCGCCCTCGACGTGCACACCGGAGCGGCGGCGATGGAGGCCGAGATCCACCGGTTCGCCGGAGCCCGCGAAGCCCTCGGATACCGGCGGCTGCGGAGCTGGCTGGAGGCGGTCTACCGGGCGCAGAAGGCCCGGTTCATCGACACCAACTTCGACTCGCCGCTCGGTCTGCTGCACCCCGACCTCGTACGGCTCGCGGCCCTCGGCGGATTCGGCCGCCTCGACGCCCGGATCGGACGGTTCCTCTCCGACGAACGGCTGCGCAGGGTCTTCTCCTTCCAGTCCCTGTACGCGGGTGTCGCACCGGCCCGCGCGCTCGCTGCGTACGCCGTCATCGCGTACATGGACACCGTCGCCGGGGTGTACTTCCCGCGCGGCGGGGTGCACGCGCTGCCCCGGGCCATGGCCGACGCGGCGGCCGACGCGGGCGCCGACCTCCGGTACGGGAGCACGGTGACCCGGCTGGAGCGGCGCGGCGAGCGGATCACCGCCGTGCACACCGAGGACGGCCGGATCGCCTGCGACGCCGTCGTCCTCACCCCGGACCTGCCCGTCAGCTACCGGCTGCTCGGCCGCGCCCCACGGCGTGTCCGCCCGCTGCGGCACGCCCCGTCCGCCGTGGTGCTGCACGCCGGGACGGACCGCACCTGGCCGGACCTCGGGCACCACACGATCTCCTTCGGCGGCGCCTGGAAGGAGACGTTCCGTGAACTGACCCGCACCGGGCGTCTGATGAGCGACCCGTCCCTGCTCATCACCCGGCCCACCGCCACCGACCCCTCCCTCGCCCCGCCCGGCCGCCATCTCCACTATGTGCTGGCGCCCTGTCCCAACACCGACATCGGACCGGGCACCGACGAGTGGCGGCGGCTCGGACCCCGCTACCGGGACGCCCTGCTCACCGAGCTGGAGGGGCGGGGGATGCCCGGCCTGGCCGCCGCGATCGAGGAGGAGTGCCTGGTCACCCCCGTCGACTGGACGGCCGAAGGACACGCGGCGGGCACCCCGTTCGCGGTGGCGCACACCTTCGCGCAGACCGGCCCGTTCCGCCCCCGGAACCTGGTGAACGGCACCGCCAACGCCGTACTCGCGGGCTGCGGCACCACCCCCGGGGTCGGCGTACCCACGGTGCTGCTCTCCGGCAAGCTCGCCGCCGCCCGGGTCACCGGCCCCCGTCTGGTCCGGCACGGCCGTCCCACGACCGTCACGGCCCCCCGCTCCCCGTCCGCCAAGGAAGGCCACCGCGCATGACGGACCGTGAACTGGACGCCGCCGGGATCACCGACCCCGCCCTGCGCGCCGCCTACACCCGCTGCCGCACGCTCAACGCCCGCCACGGCAGGACGTACTTCCTCGCGACCCGGCTGCTGCCCGCCGCGCGCCGGCCCGCCGTGCACGCCCTGTACGGCTTCGCCCGCCGGGCCGACGACATCGTCGACGACCTCGGCGCCACCGCCACCCCCGGTGAACGGGCCGACGCCCTCGACGCCCTGCACCAGCGGCTGCTGGCCGGGCTGCGCGGCGCACGCACCGGGGAACCGGTCGTCACCGCCCTCGCCGACACCGCCGCCCGGTACGCCATCGACCCCGGCCTGTTCAGCGACTTCATGACGTCGATGCGCAGCGACCTCACCGTCACCGACTACGCCACCTACGCCGAGCTGCGCCGCTACATGCACGGGTCCGCCGCGGTGATCGGCCTCCAGATGCTGCCCGTCCTCGGGACCGTCGTCCCCCGCGCCACGGCCGAGCCGTACGCCGCCGACCTCGGGGTCGCCTTCCAGCTCACCAACTTCCTGCGGGACGTGGGGGAGGACCTGGACCGGGGCCGTGTGTACCTCCCCGCCGATCTGCTCGCCGCGCACGGCGTCGACCGGGACCTGCTGGGCTGGAGCAGGACCACCGGGCACCGCGACCCGCGGATCACCGCCGCCCTCACCGACGCGGAGGCGCTGACCCGCCGGGTCTACACCGCCGCCGCGCCCGGCGTCGAACTCCTCGACCCGGTGTCCCGGCCATGCGTGCGGACGGCGTTCGTGCTGTACGGGGAGATCCTCGACGCCATCGCGGCCGACGGGTACGCGGTACTGCACCGCAGGGCCGTGGTGAGCGACCGGCGGCGGGCCGCCGTCGCGCTCCGGGGATTCACGGGCGCCCTGTTCGCCCGGGGCCGCGCCCGCTTCCGGACGGCGCCATCCCCGTCGCCCGCCCCTATGCCCTCCGCCTCCGCTTCGACAGGCTCCGGGAGGGGTGCCGCGTGACGGATCCGTCCTCCCCCCGGCGGCCCCGGGTCCCGCTGCGGCTGCGCCGTGCGGTCGTGCCCTGGGAGCACATGCGTCCCACCTGGCGGGACGCGCGGCCCGCGCTGATCGCCCAGGCCCTCGAACGGGCCCAGGCCCGCCCCTCCGGCAACTGGTACGTCGTCGGTGCCTCCCGTGACGTGCCCCGGGACCGGCCGCTCGGCCGGACCGTGGAAGGCACGGAGATCGTCGTCTGGCGGGACGCGACGGGCGGGCTGCGGGCCGGGCCGGGCGCGTGTCCCCATCTCGGGGCACCCCTCAAGGACAGTCCGGTGCGGTGCGGCACGCTGGTGTGCCACTGGCACGGGATGGCCCTCGACGGGCGGCCGTTCGCGGGCTGGGAACCGTATCCCGCGCACGACGACGGGGTCCTTGTCTGGGTCCGGCTCGACCAGGTGGGCGGCGAGCCCGCCACCGAACGCCCCGTGGTGCCCCCTCGGCCGGACCTGGCGCGGGGCGTGGTGGACGCGGTGTACACCGCCGTCGGCCGCTGCGAACCCGAGGACATCGTCGCCAACCGGCTCGACCCCTGGCACGGTGCCTGGTTCCATCCGTACTCCTTCGTGGACCTCACGGTGGTGAGCGCGCCGGCCGACGGGGCGGCGGAGGACGACGACGCGTTCGTGGTGGACGTCTCGTTCAAGGTCGCCGGGCGGGCCGTCGTCCCGGTGCGGGCGGAGTTCACCGCGCCCGAGCCGCGGACCGTCGTCATGCGCATCGTGCGGGGGGAGGGGCGGGGGTCGGTCGTGGAGTCCCACGCGACACCGCTCGGGGCGGACGCGGCGGGGGTGCCGCGTACGGCGGTGGTGGAGGCGGTGATCGCGGCGTCCGACCGGGCCGGGTTCGGGGTGGCGCGGGCCGTGGCGCCGGTGCTGCGGCCGCTGGTGCGGAGGGCCGCGGGGCGGCTCTGGCGGGACGACCTGGCGTATGCGGAGCGCCGCTGGCGCCTGAGAGCGGCGGGCCGCTTCCCGGGCTGACCCCGCCCCCCACGGGTGCCCTCCCCCCCGCCCCTGGGTCTCCTGTGCTGGACGTACTTGTCCCTGTCCGGGTCGTCCGTGGGCGCGCAGTTCCCCGCGCCCCTGGGTTTCCTGTGCCGGGCGCACTTGTTCCTGTGCCGTCGTTCGTGGGGTGCGCAGTTCCCCGCGCCCCTGGATGCTGCCCCTTCGGGCTTGTTCGTCGGGTGCGGGTCTGCCCTCGTCTTCGCGCAGTTCCCCGCGCCCCTGAGGTCGCGCCCCTTCCGGTACCTGCTCGGCTGCGGATAGCTCTTGGTTGCTCGCGCAGTTCCCCGCGCCCCTGACGGGGCGCCCCATTCCCGTTGTCTTTCGGGTGCGGGCCCCCCTCCTGGCGCGGTCGCGCTGCTGCGGGAGGGGGTGGGCGGGAATCTCTGCCCGCAGACTCCGACGCCACCAGTGGGGTCACCTTCCCGTCCCTACCGAGCGCGTTGGAGCGAGGACGGAGAATCCCGACCGGCACCGACCCGAAGAACCGGCAGAAGGCGCCCCAAAGGGGCGCGGGGAACTGCGCGAAAACGAGAACAGGCCCGCACTTGACCGACAGCACCAGGCAGGCAGCGCCCCCAAAGGGGCGCGGGGAACTGCGCGAAAACGACGAGCGACGGCACAGGGACGAAGTGCGCCCCGCCGGACGGACCTTGGAAGCGCAAGCGAAGGCGACCCGCGGGGAACTGCGCGAAACCCACGAGCGAGGGCACAGGGACGAAGTACGCCCCGCCGGACGGACCTGGGAAGCGCAAGCGAAGGCGACCCGCGGGGAACTGCGCGAAACCCACGAGCGACGGCGCAGGGACGGAGTGCGCTCACCCGGACATACCCCGAACGCACAAGCGAACGCCTATGCGGAAAACGCTCGGGTCAGGGCGCGTAGGGCCGGGGTGCGGCCTTGGGTGGGGACGGACCAGAGGTGCTGCCCCCCGACCCCCCACCGAGCCAACTGCAAGTTCGCCGCCAGGAACCCACTGGTCGCGGCCCGCTCCATCAGCGCCACCGGCAGCCCCGTCCGCACATGATCCCCCGCCAGGCTCACCGCAGGGTCCGGCGTCCGCACCGCGGGCCGCTCCCGGTACCCCCCGACGGGGAACAGCGGACAGTCCGCCCGCCATTCATGCCGCTGGTCGACGACCCGGGCCTGCAAGGTCTCCGGGTAGACCCGGTGCAACTGCCCGATCAGCGCGCGTTCCTCCGCCGCCCGGTCGGCCCCCGGATCGAGGGCGTACGCGTGCAGCTCCACCACCGCCCCGCCCCGCCGGGCGGCCCACCGCGCGGCCTCGCCCTCCCAGCGGTCCAGCACACTGATGTTGTCCAGCGAGCCGAACCCGCTGGTGCCCAGGAACCCGGGCCGGTCCGCGGCGACCGGCCGGTCCAGCCACAGCCGGGAGACCAGGAACGGCGGCGCGGTCCGCAGCGCGAGGACCCGTTCCCGCCAGGGGCCGTCACCGAGGCGCGGCGAGGCGGCGACGAGCCGGGTGAGCCCCGCGGGGTCCAGCGCCAGCACCACCGCGTCGTACCGGGTGCTCCGGCCGTCGCCCGTGACGGACACCCCGCCGTCGTCCAGGGGCGTCACCTCGTCGACGCCCGACCCGGTGCGCACCTCGGTGCCGTGCCCGGTCAGATATCCGGCGAGCGGGTCCCACAGCGCCGCCGGGAACGGCTCGGCGGGCACGTCGAACAGCAGGCCCTCGCTGGAGCCGAGGAAGTAGATGTGGAACATCAGGGCCAGTTCCGCCGCGGACAGCTGCCGGGGGTCGGCGAAGAAGCTGCGGGAGAACACCTCGAACGCCAGATGCCGGGCCGCCGCCGGGAACCGCACCTGCTCCAGGAAGTCCCAGGCGCTGATCCCGTCCAGCCGGTCGTACACCCCGGGCACCCCCACGTCCAGCAGCGGCAGCGCGGCCCGGGGGTTCATCCGGGCCAGGTCCCGCCAGCCGAACGACGGACTCAGCGCGACGAAGCCGAGCGCGCTGAACGGCGGGGTGCGCGGGACCCGGGCGAACCCGTCGGTCTGTCCGTCGCTGTGCAGCAGCGGGTAGTCGGGGAGCGGGCGCAGCACGTCCAGTCCCGGGTCGACCCGCCGCAGCAGCCCCCGCAGGTTGTAGTACTGCCGGAAGAACGCGTGGAAGCCGCGGCTCATCGTCGCGGTGGACCCGTCGGCCAGCCGGACCGGCCAGCCCGCGAGCCGTCCGCCGAGGACGGGCTCGCGCTCGTACAGGGTGACGCGGACCCCCCGCTCGGCGAGCGCGGTCGCCGCGGCGAGCCCCGCGATCCCCCCGCCGACCACGGCCGCCCGGGGCGCGGGCCCCTCGACCCGGGGCCGCCCGGCGGCGGCGCGGACGGCCACGGCCCGGCGGTCGCGGCCCCGGCGCGGCGCCGGACGGCGGATGCCGCCGGCGCCGGTGAGATACGTGTTCACGCCGCTCCTCCGCCCGGGGCCGCCGCGACGACCGTGTGGACGACACCGGTCTGCCAGCCGGACACGGGCAGCACCCGCACCCGCTCGAACCCGGCCCGCCGCACCCGCTCACCGAACGCGGGCGCCGTGTCGAAGCGGGTGACACTGCTCAGCAGATGCTTGTACAGCACCCGGTCGCCGGTGAGGGTGCCCGCGGGCAGGACCACCCCGGCGCACACCGCCCGCCACACGGCGCGGTGCGCGGGACGGCCGCTCAGCGCGTACTCGTGCGCCGCGAAGCGCCCGCCGGGCGCCAGCAGGGCGCGCAGCGAGGTCAGTACCCGGTCGGGGTCGGTGAGATTGCGGAACAGATAGGCCGCGAACACCGCGTCGAAGGGCCCTCCGACCTGGTGGTCGCAGAGCGCCTCGGCCGGTGAGCGGACGAACGACACCGACGGCGGCCAGCGTTTCGCGCGGGCCCGGTCCAGCATGCCCTCCGACACGTCGACGGCGGTGATCCGGGCCCGGGGCGCCACGCTCAGCAGCGCGGCCGTGGACGCGCCGGTGCCGCATCCCAGGTCCAGGACGCGCAGCCCGGCGCCCCCGTGGGGCAGCCCGAGGCGCCGCGCGGAGCGCCGCAGCTGGGCGTGGTAGCCAGGGTTGACGGCGACCAGCCGGTCGTAGGTGCGGGACGCGTGGTCGAACGCGTCCGACAGGTCGTCGTCGCGCAGCAGTGTCATCACGGTGACCCTTCACGGTGGGGGGTGGGAGGGGGCGGGGACGCCGGTGCGGCGGGTGCCCCGGGATGGGGGCGGCGCCGCAGCAGCGGGAGTTCCAGGGCGGTGCGCAGCATCGGCAGGACGGGGGTGCGCAGCCCGATCGACACATCCCGTACGGGCCCGGTCCCCCCGTCGAGGAACCGCAGCAGGACCGGGGTGGGGACGGTGCGGAACAGCCGGGCGAAGAAGTCGGCGCCCCCGACCCGTCCGGTGTCCAGGGCGCGCAGCAGCACGGCGTCCATGGCCCGGGAACGGGCGCCGTGCGCGGGCGGCGGCAGGGGCGTGCGGCCGGAGCGCAGCGCGGCGGCGACCGCGCGGGTCTGGCGCTGGGTCCCGGCGAAGGTGTACCCGGTCGCGGGCCGGGTCGCGCCGCCCGCGGCCCCGATCGGGAACACCGAGGCGCCGGTGCGGCGCGGCAGCCGCGCGTCCGTCATCGGGATCACCCCGTGCTCGGTCCCGGTGACCGTGTAGCGCCCGACCCCCAGGACCGTGCCGAGGTAGTGCCGCAGCGCCCGGTCGTACGCCGCGTCGCCGATCACCCCGGGGGAGAACTCCGTGTACTCGACCAGCGCGGTCCGGGGGCCGGTGGGCAGGACGTACCCGAAGGACAGGCCCCGGTCGGGCTGCGGGGTCCGGAAGTCCATCAGGTCGGCGGTACCGGGGCGGAACACCGGGTCGTCCGTCGTCACGAACCAGCCCCGGAAGTGCTGGAGCAGCACGGTACGGGCCGGGGGCAGGACGCGCGGCGGGCGGGAGTCGAGGACCCAGCGGGCCCGCAGCCGCAGCGGGGAGCCGTCCGCGCGGGTGCCCACCACCTCCGCGCCGCCCGGCGAGTCCACGACGGTGTCGACGGTGGCCGTCACCCGGCGTACCCAGGGCACCTGTGCGAGCCGGGCGCCGACCGCCGCCTCGAAGTCGGTGGACCGCAGCATCTTGTACCGCAGCGGGTCCGTCCGCCGGACCTCGCCGCTCCCGTCCGGCGCCCGGACCCGCAGCCGGTCCCAGGACGCGGTGAGCAGATGGTCGTAGGGACCGCCGGGCGGCTCCCAGTAGCACCAGGTCCGGGGCGCGGGCCGCAGCGGACCCCCGGGGGCCTCGACCAGGGTCACATCGAGCGGCCCGCCACCCGTCCCCGTACCCCGCTCCGTACCGGAACCCGTCCCCGTACCGGGGCCGCTGCCCGGCGTTCCCGGCTCGGTCAGCCAGTGCGCCAGGGAGAGCCCGGCGGCGCCCGCCCCCACGATCACCACGTCCGTACGGGACATCCCGACCCGCCTCCCCTTCCGCTCGCCCGGGGTCCCGGGCCGCCGCCCCGGCCGCGGCGCGCCTGCCGCTCGCGGTGACCCCGGCCCGGTCCGTCCGCCGACCATTCCGGCCCCGGCGGCGCACCGGATGCGCCGCACGGCACACGATTCCGTGCCGGACCGCTCCGGGCACGACGACGTGCCGGGGCCGGGGCACCGGAACGGATCGGAACGGAACCGGACCGGACCGGGCAAAGCCGGGCAGCCGGGATGTGAACCGTGAACTGCGGAATCCGGGCTTGCGGGAATCCGGGCTTGAGGGAGTCCTGGCCGGGGAAGGTGCAAGTCGGCAGCGGGGTCCTGGCCTGGGGGAGGTCCGGGCTGGAGGAAGTGACGAAGGGGGCGTCGAGGGCCCTGGATGATCGTCCCAGGTCGGACGGGACCCCCGTCATGGGACACTGAAGTACGTGCTCTTCCCCCCGGCTGACCTGTCCGGGGGCCACCTCTGATCGACTGGGATGAGCAGCACGTGCGTTTCCTCAATGATCTCCAGCCCCCGTACGACCTGACGTACGACGACGTCTTCATGGTGCCGAGGCGGTCCGCCGTCGGCTCCCGGCAGGCCGTGGACTTGGCGTCGCCGGACGGTACGGGCACCACCATCCCGCTCGTGGTCGCCAACATGACCGCGATCGCGGGCCGCCGGATGGCGGAGACCGTGGCCCGGCGCGGCGGGCTCGTCGTGATCCCCCAGGACATCCCGATCGAGGTCGTCACCGAGGTCGTCGGCTGGGTCAAGAGCCGTCATCACGTCCTGGACACCCCCATCGTGCTGGCCCCGCACCAGACCGTCGCCGACGCGCTGGCGCTGCTGCCGAAGCGGGCCCACAACGCCGGTGTCGTCGTCGACGAGCACCACCGGCCCGTCGGTGTGGTCACCGACACGGACCTCACCGGGGTCGACCGGTTCACCCAGCTCACCGAGGTCATGTCCCGGGACCTGCTGCTCCTCGCCGCGGACATAGACCCCCGTGAGGCGTTCCACCAGCTCGACACCGCCAACCGCCGCTACGCGCCCGCCGTGGACGCCGAGGGCCGGCTGGTCGGCATCCTCACCCGCCGCGGTGCCCTGCGCGCCACGCTGTACACCCCGGCGACGGACGACCGGGGCAGGCTCCGGATCGCCGCGGCCGTCGGGATCAACGGCGATGTCGCGGGCAAGGCGAAGCAGCTCCTCGACGCGGGGGTCGACACCCTCGTCGTGGACACCGCGCACGGCCACCAGGAGTCGATGATCGCCGCGGTCCGCGCCGTACGGGCCCTCGGCCCCGCGGTCCCGGTCGTCGCGGGCAACATCGTGGCCGCCGAAGGGGTGCGTGACCTGATCGAGGCGGGCGCCGACATCATCAAGGTCGGGGTGGGCCCCGGCGCGATGTGCACCACCCGGATGATGACCGGAGTGGGCCGCCCGCAGTTCTCCGCGGTGCTGGAGTGCGCCGCCGAGGCCAAGAAGTACGGCAAGCACGTCTGGGCCGACGGCGGGGTCCGGCACCCCCGCGATGTGGCGATGGCGCTGGCCGCCGGGGCGTCGAACGTGATGATCGGCTCCTGGTTCGCCGGTACGTACGAGTCCCCGGGCGACCTTCAGCAGGCCGCCGACGGACGGCTCTACAAGGAGTCCTTCGGCATGGCGTCCGCCCGCGCGGTCCGCAACCGCACCAGCGAGGAGTCCGCGTACGACCGGGCCCGCAAGGCCCTGTTCGAGGAGGGCATCTCCACCTCGCGGATGTTCCTCGACCCGGCCCGGCCCGGTGTCGAGGACCTGATCGACTCGATCATCGCGGGCGTCCGTTCGTCCTGCACCTACGCGGGCGCGGGCTCCCTGGAGGAGTTCGCCGAGCGGGCGATCGTCGGGGTGCAGAGCGCCGCCGGGTACGCCGAGGGCAAGCCGCTGCACGCGAGCTGGAACTGATCCCGGGCCGACGGCCCGTCCGGACGGCTCCCCGCCGCGTTCGGGGAGCCGTCCGGAGCTGTTCGGATGTCGTCCGGGAGCCGTCCCGCGCCCGCACGCGCCGTCCCTGGGCGGCTCCCGGGCGGTAGCCGGCCGTCCCGCGGCGGGCGCCGGACGACACCCGGCCGGCCCGGCAGGTCCTCCCCGGCGGCCGTGTTCTACTGCGGGTACGGCCCACCGCCGTCCCCGTGTCCCCGGGGCCAGCGAAGAGAAGCGAACGACCCCCGTGCGACTGAACGACCTCGACGAAGCCATCGTGCACGCCCTCGCCCAGGACGCCCGCCGCTCCTACGCCGACATCGGCCAGCAGGTGGGCCTCTCGGCGCCCGCGGTGAAACGCCGTGTCGACCGGCTCCGGGCGACGGGTGCGATCACCGGGTTCACGGTGCGCGTCGACCCGGCGGCGATGGGCTGGGAGACCGAGGGGTTCATCGAGATCTACTGCCGCGGCAACACCTCGGCGGACGAGATCCACCGGGGCCTCGAACCGTACGCGGAGGTCATGGCCGCCTCCACGGTGACCGGGGCCGCCGACGCGATCGTGCAGGTCCTCGCCTCCGACATGCGGCACTTCGAGCGGGTCCTGGAACGGATCGCGGCGGAGCCCTTCGTGGAGCGCACCAAGTCGGTGCTCGTGCTGTCCCCGCTGCTGCGCCGCTTCGCCTCCGGCACCCCGGGCTGAGCGCCGGGGCCCACCGCCGCCGACCTGCGGTGACACCCCCGTAGGGGCTGGCACCGGTGTGGCCGCCGTCACCCTTTCCCCGTTCTCTCCCCGCCACGCAACGAATCGCCGCACGGGCGTCGCCGTACGCAATGAATCGCCAGGTGGAGCGCAACGGACGCGTCTTGTCCCGGTGGAACGCCGGAACGTACCGTCGATGTCGTCCCCGCGCCGTTCAGTGATCCCCCCGCGCCCGGCCGGGGTCGTCCCGCCCCCTCGCGCCCCGCGCGGCTTTCCCGTGCAAGGAGTCCCCGCCCCATGACGTCCACGGTGCCCACCGCCGTCCAGCACACCGACGCGCAGCCGCCGATCACGATGTTCGGCCCGGACTTCCCGTACGCGTACGACGACTTCCTCGCGCACCCGGCCGGGCTCGGGCAGATCCCGGCGACGGAGCACGGCCGTGAGGTGGCCGTGATCGGCGGCGGGCTGTCCGGGATCGTCACCGCGTACGAGCTGATGAAGATGGGGCTGCGGCCCGTCGTCTACGAGGCGGACATGATCGGCGGGCGGCTGCGGACCGTCGGCTTCGACGGCTGCGACCCGGAGCTCACCGCCGAGATGGGCGCGATGCGGTTCCCGCCGTCGTCCACCGCGCTCCAGCACTACATCGACCTGGTGGGCCTCACGACCCGCCCGTTCCCGAACCCGCTGGCCGAGGTCACCCCGTCCACGGTGGTCGACCTCAAGGGCGAGTCGCACTACGCGCGCACCCTGGACGACCTGCCCGGCGTGTACCGCCAGGTCGCCGAGGCGTGGAGCGCCTGTCTGGAGGAGGGCGCCGACTTCTCCGACATGAACCAGGCGATGCGTGAGCGCGACGTCCCGCGTATCCGCGAGATCTGGGCGAAGCTCGTGGAGAAGCTGGACAACCAGACCTTCTACGGCTTCCTCTGCGACTCGGAGGCGTTCAAGTCCTTCCGGCACCGGGAGATCTTCGGCCAGGTGGGCTTCGGGACCGGTGGCTGGGACACCGACTTCCCCAACTCCATCCTGGAGATCCTCCGTGTCGTCTACACCGAGGCCGACGACCACCACCGGGGCATCGTCGGCGGCAGCCAGCAGCTTCCGCTGCGGCTGTGGGAGCGCGAGCCGGGCAAGATCGTCCACTGGGCGCAGGGCACCTCGCTGTCCTCGCTGCACGGCGGCACCCCGCGTCCGGCGGTGACCCGGCTGCACCGTACGGCGGGCAACCGGATCACGGTCACCGACTCCTCCGGTGACATCCGGACCTTCCCCGCGGTCGTCTTCACCGCGCAGTCCTGGATGCTGCTGTCGAAGATCGAGTGCGACGACGAGCTGTTCCCCATCGACCACTGGACCGCCATCGAGCGCACCCACTACATGGAGTCCAGCAAGCTGTTCGTCCCCGTCGACCGGCCGTTCTGGCTGGACAAGGACGAGGAGACCGGCCGGGACGTGATGTCGATGACGCTCACCGACCGGATGACCCGGGGTACGTACCTGCTCGACGACGGCCCGGACAAGCCCGCCGTGATCTGCCTCTCCTACACCTGGTGCGACGACAGCCTCAAGTGGCTCCCGCTGTCGGCCCACGAGCGGATGGAGGTCATGCTGAAGTCGCTCGGCGAGATCTATCCGAACGTCGACATCCGCAAGCACATCATCGGCAACCCGGTCACCGTGTCCTGGGAGAACGAGCCCTACTTCATGGGCGCGTTCAAGGCCAACCTGCCCGGCCACTACCGCTACCAGCGGCGGCTGTTCACCCACTTCATGCAGGACCGGCTGCCCGAGGACAAGCGGGGCATCTACCTCGCGGGCGACGACATCTCCTGGACCGCGGGCTGGGCCGAGGGCGCCGTGCAGACCGCGCTCAACGCCGTATGGGGTGTGATGCGCCAGTTCGGCGGCGCCACCGACGCGACCAACCCGGGCCCGGGCGACCGGTACGACGAGATCGCCCCGGTGGAACTCCCCGACGACTGACCCTCCCCGGGGACCCGGACCGAAACTGGACCCGGACCGTTTCCCCGCCCGTTCCCGACGGCGCCCCCGTTCAGCCGGTGGGCGCCGTCACCGCGTCCCAGGCGGCCAGCGCGCGGTCCGCGATCCGCTCCAGCTCCGCCCGTCCGGCGCCGTCCCTGGCCTGCACCGACATGCCCTGGAGGACGGCCGTGTAGAAGGCGGCGGCGCTGCCGGTGTCGGTACCGGGCGCCAGTTCGCCCTCGCGCACCCCCTGGTCGAGCCGTGCGCGCAGGGCGTCGGCCCCGTCCCGGCGGATACCGGCGAGATGGTCACGGGCGCCCGCGCCGGACTCCGAGCAGTTCAGCGCCGAGAGCACGATCATGCAGCCGGTCGGATGCCCGGGCCCGGTGTAGTCCCGGGCGTTGGTCCGCAGCATGGCGGCCACGGCGTCGTACGCGGTGGGCTCCTCGACCAGGGCGCGGCTCACCGGCTCGCCCGCCGTCCGCTCGTACAGCTCGACGGCCTCCCGGAACAGCCGCTCCTTGGAGCCGAACGCCGCGTAGAGGCTGGGCGAGCTGATGCCCATCGCGGCGGTGAGGTCGGTCATCGAGGTGGCCTCGTAGCCGTACTCCCAGAAGGTCTCCATGGCGCGGGCCAGGGCGATGTCCCGGTCGAAGGCCCGGGGGCGTCCGCGTGCCGGGGGCATGGCGCTCCTCCTCCGCTGCTCGCCGTACCCGGTCCGCCGTCGCGCGTACCGGTCGGCTGTCTTTCTGTGTCGAGTGACAAATATATGCCTTGACGTGCCGGGGTGGCGCGTGAATATATTCTGTGTCGACCGACACAGAAATAGTGTCCGAGGTCGTGGGAACGATCAGGGGAACAGGGGAGTGGGACATATGGACGCGCTGCGGGGCAAGGTCGCGCTGGTGACGGGTGGCAGCCGGGGGATCGGGGCGGCGGTGGTGCGGCGGCTCGCCCGGGACGGCGCGGATGTCGCGTTCACGTACGTCAGTCCGCTCGGTGCGGAGCGGGCCAAGGGGGTGGTCGCCGAGGTCGAGGCGATGGGCCGGCGCGCGGTGATGCTGGAGGCGGACTCGGCCGACGCGGCGGCGGTCGTGGCGTCGGTGGAACGCGCGGTGGCGGAGCTGGGCGGGCTGGACATCCTCGTCAACAACGCGGGCATCTTCCCGTTCGGACCGGTCGAGGACGTGACGCTCGACGAGCTGGACCGGGCGCTGGCGGTGCACGCGCGCGCCGCGTTCCTCGCGGCCCAGGCGGCGTCGCGGTATCTGCCGGAGGGCGGCCGGATCATCAGCGTCGGCAGCAGCCTGGTGGAGCGCGCGCCGTTCGGCGGGATCGCGCTGTACTCGATGACCAAGGCGGCCCTGAGCGGTCTGACCCGGGCGCTGGCCCGGGAGTTCGGCCCCCGGGGGATCACCGTGAACGTCGTCCACCCCGGGTCCACGGACACCGAAATGAACCCGGTGGACGCCGAAGGCGCCGACGAACAGCGGGCGCTGGCGGCACTCGGACGCTTCATGGACCCCGACGACGTCGCGGCGACCATCGCACATCTGGCGGGTCCCGGAGGCCGCAACATCACGGGCGCGGCGCTGACGGTCGACGCGGGCAGCAACGCGTAGGCCCCTGGGCGGGGCGGGCGTACGGGTGGTGTGTCCGGGGCGGTGCGGGGCGTGCGTGCGGGCCCGCCCCGGTGCTGGTGGCGCGTGCCGGGCGGGCCCGGGGTGAATGGTTGCGCCCCGGAGTCCCCGGTCGTGGGCCCGGAGCGAACGGGGAGGTGCCGGGCCTGGAGCGAACGGGCGGCGCCGCGCCCGCGCCGCACCCGCACCCGCACCCGGGCCCGTGCCGCGGTCGCCGGGGTGGACGCGCGGCGCCGTCCGGTCCGGCCCGTGTGGGGCCGGTGCCGGACGGCGCCGTGTTGTGCCCGGTGCCATGACCGCTGTCCCTTCGGCGGCACCGGGGGCTTCGGGTGGTGTCAGCCGTTGTTGTTGCCGCTCGCCGCCGAGTGGCTGGCGATGACCGCGCCGTAGAACGGCATTGCCAGGTTGGCGAAGATGTCGGCCGTACCCGGACCGCCGGGGTTCTTCCAGTCCCGCAGCAGCTCGGATATCACGCCGACCGTGCTGTTGAGGGTGGCGCCCGCGTTCTGGAGGCGGAGCAGGGAGGTCTCACGGGCCAGCTTGTTGGTGGTGCCGGAGGCGTCCGTCACGGAGTGCACGTGGTAGCCGTGACCCAGGGCCGACAGCGAGGCGAACATCAAGCAGACGTCGGTGATGACACCGGCGATGACCAGGTTCGGCCGGTCCATGGCGCGTACGGCGGCCTCGAACGCCGGGTCGTCGAAGGCGTCGACCTCACCGGAGCGGTGGATGACCGGCGCCCCGGCCGGCAGCTCGGCGGCCAGTTCCGGCAGCAGCGGGCCGTTGGGGCCCTGCGGCGCGGAGGTGGTGGCCACGATCGGCAGGCCGAAGACCTTCGCGGTACGGGCCAGCGCCTGGGCGTTGCGGCGGACCTCGTTCTGGTCGTGGTCCTGGACGCCGAGGAGGAGTCCGCTCTGGTGGTCGACCAGCAGGATGCCCGTGTTCTCGGGTGTCAGCCGGTTCGTCACGTAGCTGTTGCCGCTCATGTCGTCGTGTCTCCCTCGGGCTCCGGGCGGGTGTTCCGCGAGGCTCCCTGTCGATGGGGTTCCGCAAGCCCCGTTTGTTGCTTGCGCAATCACCTTAACCGAGACAGTGCCCTTCCTATTTCCGCCTTCCGGCGGGAAGGTCAGGTGATCCGGGTCACACCTCGGTGTCGCATGCCTCCGGGCCCTCGCCGCTCCTCAGCCGGCCCAGGACACCGCCGAGCATCCGCAGCTCATCGGGGGTGAGCCGGTCCGCGAACATCCGCTCCACCACCTCGGCATTGGTCCGCACGGCCGCCCGCAGCAGCTTCCGGCCCTCGTCGGTGAGCTGGATCAGCGCCCCGCGCTGGTCCTCCTCGACGGGCGTACGGGTCACCAGGCCCCGTTGCGACAGCCGGTCGCACAGCCTGCTCACGGCACTCGCCGTCAGTACGATCCGGTGCTTGAGGTCCTTCATCCGGGTCCCCGCCAGGGGGATGTTCACCAGCGCGTCGAACTCGCTGACGGACAGCCGGTGGCGGTCCGCGAGCTCCCGCTCGATCTCCCGCAGGACCTCGTTGTGGACCTCCATGAGCGTGCGCCAGACCCCGACCTTGAACGGCCGGGACATCGCGTCGGCATTCGTCCGCGCCATCCCTCGTGCCTCCTCCGTGTGTGTACGCACTCATCCATGTCGCGTCCCGCCATTCTCCCAGGTGGCGGGCGGGAGCGGGGTGCGCCGACGCGGGGGGCGGGGGAGCGGGGCCCGGGAGGGCGGCTCAGCGGGCCGGGGTCAGCAGGAATCGGGACACGAGGCCCACCGCGGAGTCGAGACGGACGGCCGTCTCCGCGGCGAGCGAGGGCAGCCCGCGCAGGGCCCACAGTCCCCGGGCCGCCGCCCAGGCCGCGTCCCGGGCCCGGTCCAGGCTCCAGGAGGCCATGAGATGGGTCAGCGGATCGGCGAGTTCGAGTACATCGGGTCCGGGCATCAGCTCCTCGCGGACCCGTTCCTCCAGCAGGGCGAGCAGTTCGCCCACCCGCTCGAACTCGTCCTCCAGGTCGGCCGGTTCGCAGCCCAGCGTATGGCAGGTGTCGATCACGGCGAGCGCCAGGTCGTGCCCGATATGGGCGTTCACGCCCGCGAGGGCGAACTGGACGGACCGTACCCCCGGATGACTCCGGAGCTGGAACAGCGGCCGCCAGCACGCGGGCGCCCGTCCGCCGCCCGCCACCGTGTCCACCGCCGCCAGGTACCGCTCCGCGAACCGGACGTCCAGCGTGACGGCGGCCCGCCGGTCGGCGAAGCCGCCGCCGTCGATGTCCCGGCCGATGGCCTCGGTGACGGTCAGATACAGCCGGTTGAACACCGCGACCCCGTCGTCCGGCCGCCACCCGTCGCCCAGCGCGCGCATCCTGCGCACCACCCCGTCGATCCCGTGCGCCGGGGCGGGGAACTCCTCCAACCGCGTCATGGACGCAGCGTCGCAGCCGTCCTGCCCGCGCGGGCGCCGAAGGGCCGCCGCTTCGCCGGAACGGGGGTACGTCACTCGCTCCGTACCGCGCTCAACTCGCCCGGAGGGACGAGGTCTCGGTGGTCCGTCGGCGTCGGGAATCACCCTTGACCGCGCGGCGTGGGATGACCAACATGACTACTGGACCAGTCCACTAGTCAGGGGAGACGCGAAATGGCGCTGCCGAAGTACGACCAGATCGCCGCTGACCTTCGCGGTCAGATCGTTCGTGGTGATCTGAAGCCCGGGGACGTGCTGCCGTCGGAGCGGGAGTTGACCGAACGCTGGAAGGTGGCGCGGGCCACGGTCGTCAGGGCGATCCAGGTGCTGCGGCAGGAGGAGTTGGTGGAGACCCGCCAGGGCGTCGGCACCCTGGTCCGCGAGCGGCTGCCGCTTGCCCGTACGGCGGGCGAGCGCTACCGGACCGCTCGGGCGACCGGCTTCATCTACACCGCGGGAGAGCACGCGGACATCCTCTCCGCCGAGATGGTTCCCGCCCCGGAGGATGTCGCGACCGCTCTCGGGGTGGCTGCTGGTGATCAGGTGGCCCGCAGGCATCGCGTCACCCGGGAGGGTGAAACGGCCACGGCGGCATCGTTCTCCTGGTTCACCGCCGAGGTTGCCGGGGCGGCTCCTCGGCTGCTTCAGGCGGAGCGCGTGCGTGAAGGTACGACCCGCTACGTCGAGATGCAGACCGGCCGGACCCCTCACACGGGTCGGGACTGGTGGACCGCGCGCCTGGCGACGGCCGATGAACTGCGGATTCTGGAGCTTGAGGGTCCCCAGGCGGTGGGCGAGGTGCGGCACATCGCGTACGACGCGGACGGCCTGCCACTGGCCTACGAAGTGGGTGTGGTCCCCGCCGGACGTTGGTCCCGGACCGAGGAATACCCCATGGGGAACTGACTGCTGACGCTCCCTCAACGGCCCCTGTCCCGGCAGGGGTCGTTTTTCCGCACCTCTTGACCTGACTAGTCCACCGGTGGACCATGCCAGTCAACTGAGGAGAGGCGGTGCGCGATGGAGCGTCCCACACCGGGCGGCCTCGTGATCGACACAGCACGCGAACGCATGGGCCAGGTCATGGACACCGTGGATGGCCGAATCCACCTCCGCCCTTTGGGCGGAGGCCGGGAGTGGACCCCCGACCCGGGTCACGTACGGCCCGCGACGGAGGCGGAAGTGCCGGCGGCGAAGGTCGCACTCGTCAACGCGCGGTCCACGGGGGCGGTCCGATGACCCGCTCCGTGTTCCGGTACGTCCGGTGGCGGCTCGTCACGGTTCCGCCGTCGCCCGAGGTGCGGGCTGTCTGTTCGTCGTGCGGCGCGCGCTCCGCAGCCGTCGACTGGGAGGACCGGACCGAGGCGGAGGAATGGGCCATGGACCATACGGGCCACCATCCGTCGCACACCGCGTACAAGGGGGTCGCCACATCGGTGTGGCGGATGATCCCCGTGGACGGGACGGTCGAGGACGCGGAGCCGCCGGAGGAGTCGGAGGAGTCGGACGGCGTCCTTGACGACGTGTGCGGGGCGCTGACGTATCTGCCGGACGAGATGCTGGTGTCGCACCGGCACATCACCGGACGGGATCTGTCGAACCTCGTCGTGCTGTGCGCCCGTGAGCCGGGGCACGACCCCCGGGACGGGCACCTCGGGACCGTTCTCGACCACGGGACCCACTACTGGTCCTGAGTCCCCCAGGTCACACGGCCGTTGACCCGCCGTGGACGTACCGGAGGCGGGAACTCGTCCGAGCGTGTCGTGGGGGCGGCGTCGCGGCTCTAGGCTGGCGCCGGTGCCGCGGGGCCGGGGGCTGTCCCCAGCACGGGGGAACGGTCCGGTGCGGCGCCGGGGGAGGGGAGGCGTCGTGCCCGGCACGCACGCGAGGAAGCACGGGAAGCCGAGGGGCCGGACATACCGGCGACCGGGGAGCGGGGTACCCGGACGGGGCCGGAACGTGATGGTGGTGGCCGCCTCGGTGGTCGCTCTGCTCGGCACGGTCGCCGGGACGCTGGAGGCGCTGGACGACGACGGCCGGCGCCCCCGGGAGGAGGCGAGGCCGGTGGTCACCGACGTACCCGCCCCGCTGCCGCCGCCCGTCCGGACGTCCGGGCCGCCGACCCCCACGCCCACCCCCTCACCCTCCGCGTCGCCCTCCCCGTCCGCGAGGACCGGCTCACCGACCCCGGCGCCCGCGCCGACCCGCACCACGGCCCCGGCCCCGCCGCCGACCCGCCCGGCCCCGTCCCGTACGACGGCCGCGCCCACGACCCGGGCCCAGCCCTCGTCCGCCGGGCTCTACCGGCACCCCGGGTCCCAGGTGCTCGACTGGGTGCGGGCCAACCCCGGTGACCCCCGCGCCGCCGTGATCCGGGACCGGATCGCGGACCGGCCCGCCGCCGTGTGGTTCGCGGACTACACCCCGGAGAACATCACCGCCCGGGTCCGTGACGTCACCTCCGGCGGGGCCGCGAACGGCCAGGTCCCGGTGCTCGTCCCGTACACCGTCCCGGACCGGGACTGCGGCGGCGCCTCCCAGGGCGGGGCGCCGAACCTGGCCGCGTACGACGGGTGGATCGATCTGTTCGCCGCCGGACTCGGTGAGGACGAGGTCGTCGTCGTGCTGGAGCCCGACTCGATAGCCCTGGCCGAATGCCTGTCCGGCAACGACAGGGACCGCCGCTACCGGTCGCTGGCGCGCGCCGGACGGGTGCTCAAGGCCGCCAATCCGAACGCCCGGGTCTACTTCGACGCCGGGCATTCCGCCTGGCACGCGCCCGCGACGATCGCGGAACGGCTGCGCGCGGCGGGCGCGGGCGCCGCGGACGCGTCGGACGGCATCTTCACCAATGTGTCCAATTTCCACCGCACCGCCGACGAGGTGGCGTTCGCCCGCCGGGTCCTGGACGCCCTCGGCGGGGCCCCCGGGCTCGGCGCCGTCGTCGACACCAGCCGCAACGGCAACGGCGCGCCGCCGGACGGGGCGTGGTGCGACCCGAGGGGCCGCGAACTGGGCGCTCCGCCCACCCTGACCACCGGTCAGGCCCGGATCGACGCGTTCCTGTGGGTCAAGCTCCCCGGCGAGTCCGACGGCTGCCGGGGCCGCCCGGGGACGTTCGTCCCCGGCTACGCCTACGACCTGGCCACGGGCGGCTCCTGACACCGGGGGACCACCGGGGCATGGCGGCTACTTCCCGGTGCCGCTCTCCTCGTCCTTCGAACCGCCGCCGGGCGGTGTGTCGTACGCGGACGTGCCCGAGTCCAGCAACGGCTCCTGGGTCTTGAGATGGGCGGGGGCCAGCGCGCGCAGCACGTGATAGCCGGTGATCACGACGATGGTGCCCAGCGCGATACCGCTCAGCGAGAAGGTGTCGGTGAACTCCAGGGTGACGTTGCCGACGCCGATGATGATGCCCGCCGCGGCGGGCACCAGGTTCAGCGGATTGCGCAGATCGACCCCCGCGTTGATCCAGATCTGCGCGCCGAGCAGCCCGATCATCCCGTAGAGGATCACGGTGATCCCGCCGAGCACCCCGCCGGGGATCGCGGCCACCACCGCCCCGAACTTGGGGCAGAGCCCGAACAGCAGCGCGAAGGCGGCCGCCGCCCAGTACGCGGCCGTCGAGTAGACCCGGGTCGCGGCCATCACCCCGATGTTCTCGGAGTACGTGGTGTTGGGCGGCCCGCCGACCGCGGTGGACAGCATCGACGCGGCGCCGTCGGCCGAGATCGCGGTACCCAGCTTGTCGTCCAGCGGGTCACCGGTCATCTCACCGACCGCCTTCACATGGCCCGCGTTCTCCGCGACCAGCGCGATGACGACCGGCAGCGCGACCAGGATCGCGGACCACTCGAAGGACGGGCCGTGGAAGGACGGCAGCCCGACCCAGTCCGCCGGGCCCACCGCCGACAGGTCCAGCCGCCAGTGGTCGACCACCTTGCCCGAGCCGTCGTTGGAGTGGATACGCCCGAAGACCAGGTCGAACAGCCAGGAGACGGCGTACCCGAAGATCAGCCCGAGGAAGATCGCGATCCGTGACCAGAAGCCCCGCAGACACACCACGGCCAGGCCCGTGAACAGCATCGTCAGCAGAGCCGTCCACTGGTCCTGCGGCCAGTACGTGGCGGCCGTCACCGGTGCGAGGTTGAAGCCGATCAGCATGACGACCGCGCCCGTCACGATCGGCGGCATCGCCGCGTGGATGATCCGCGCCCCGAACCGCTGCACCGCGACGCCGACCAGGAACAGCGCCACGCCGACCACGAACACCGCGCCGGTCACCGTCGCGCTGGTGCCGCCCTGCGCCCGGATCACCGCGGCGACGCCCACGAAGGACAGCGAACAGCCCAGATAGCTGGGCACCCGGCCCTTGGTGGCGAGCAGGAAGATGGCCGTCGCGACCCCGGACATCATGATCGCGAGGTTGGGGTCCAGACCCATCAGCACGGGTGCGACGAACGACGCCCCGAACATCGCCACCACATGCTGCGCGCCCAGACCGAACGTCCGCGGCCACGAAAGCCGCTCGTCCGGCCGGACGACGGCGCCCGGGGCGGGGGTCCGTCCGTCACCGTGCAGCTTCCAGCGCACACCGAGATCCATGGAAGAGGTCACTTTCTGTACGCCGGGGATGATCGTGGACATGTTAAGCGTCCGCCGATCGCTCCCCGTCGGACGGCACCGGCCAGGTCAGCACCGGTACGGAGGGGTGGGGACCGGTGCGGCCGGGTAGCGGGCCGGGTGCGGACGGGTACGGTCCGGCTCGGATGTCCGGCGAGCCCGGCACCCTCCGCCGCGCACCCTCCGCCGCCCGCGCACCCTTGGCCGCCCGCGACGGACGCCCTCGCCCGAGGCCCCGCCCGTGGCCTCGCTCTCACCCGGGGCCCCGCCCGCGCCCCGCTCTCACCCGCGCCCCGTCGCCGTCCCCGTCCCCGTCCGCCGGAACGAGCGCTTCAGGCCCGCGGGTCGGGAACCGCCGTCTCCGCGGGGGTGATCCCGGCAGGGGCCGTGGTCCGTTCCGCCGACCGCAGCACCCCCGCGAAGGCGATCAGCCCGAACGCCAGCACCGTCACCACCCCGAACGACACCACCAGGCTCGTCAGATCCGCGAGCGTCCCGATCGCCGAGGGCGCGATGAGCCCCGAGGTGTAGGTGACGGTCGCGACCCCCGCGATGGCCTGACTCGCGTTCGGGCCGCTGCGCCCGGCCGCCGCGAACGCCAGCGGTACGACGACCGCGACCCCGAGGCCCAGCAGCGCGAACCCGCTCATGACCACCGCCGCGTTGTTCCCCGTCACGACCAGCAGCCCGCCGAGAGTGGCGAGCGCGCCGCTCACCCGTACCGTGCGCACCGCGCCGAACCGGTCCACGATCCGGTCGCCCGCGATCCGCGCCACCGCCATCGTCAGGGTGAAGCCCGTGGTGGACGCCGCCGCGAGACCGGCCGAGGAACCGAGCACGTCCCGCAGGTACACCGCCGACCAGTCGAGGCTCGCGCCCTCCGCGAACACCGCGCAGAAGCCGACCATGCCGATCAGCAGCGCCGAACGCGGCGGCAGCGAGAACCGCGGCGGCGGCTCCTCGTCCGCCCGCGCCCGCAGATCCAGTACGTGGCGGCAGGCGAGCAGCCCGAGCGCGGTCAGCACCAGGGCCGCCAGGGCGTGATGGATACGTGCGTCGGTGCCCAGATGGGCGGCGAGGGTGCCGCCCGCCGAGCCGACCAGGGCGCCCACGCTCCACCAGCCGTGCAGCCCGGACATGATCGACTTGCCGAGCCGGTTCTCGATGTCGATACCCAGCGCGTTCATCGCCACGTCGGACATCCCCGCGCTGGCCCCGTAGACCAGGAGCGCGGCGCACAGCGTCAGCAGGTTCGGCGCGAGCGCGGGCAGTACCAGCGCCAGGGTCCACAGGGCCAGTAGCCCGCGCAGCGCGGCCCGCGCGCCGAACCGGTGGCTGATCCGGCCCGCGAGCGGCATCGCCAGTGCCGCGCCGATCGCCGGGAAGGCGAGCGCCACCCCCAACTGGCCCGCGCTCACGGACGCGTGGTCCGCGATCCACGGCACCCGGGTGGCGAACGAACCCGTCACCGCGCCGTGCACACAGAACACCGCCGCCACGGCGAACCTCGCCCGGCGCACCTCCGTGATGTCGTGCGTCTTCCCGCTCCCCGTGCTGCCCATCAGGTACCGCCCTCCCGCTCTCCCCGGCCTGCCGGCCCTGGTTCCCGTACCCGGACCGGTCCAGGAGGAACGGCCGCCGCGTAAACTATCAGGAACCCTGCCTGATAAATAGACCCCGGGTCGCAGGCCGGGGGCCGCACGGATCTGGAAGGATCGCCGCATGCCCGCATCCCCGAGTACGGCCCGCGCCATCAACGACCGGCTCGCGCTGCGGCTGCTCCAGAGCGAGGGCCCGCTGACCGCGGCCCAGCTCAAACAGCTCACCGGACTGTCCCGGCCGAGCGTCTCCGACCTCGTCGAACGACTCCAGGACAGCGGTCTGATCACCGTCGTCGGGGAGGCCGGCGCCGAGCGGCGCGGCCCCAACGCCCGGCTCTACGGGATCGTCGCCGAGTACGCGTACCTGGGCGCGCTCGACGTGCGCACCCACAGCGTCGCCGTCGTCGTCGCCGATCTGCTCGGGCGGGTCCGCGCCGAGGCGGCGGCACCCGTCCCCGCCGGGACGGCCACCGAGGAGGCCGTGGACCGGGCCGTCGCCCTGGTCGAGCGGGCCGTCCGCAGGGCCGGGGCCCCGGCCCTGCACAGCGTCGGCATCGGCGCGCCCGGTCTGATCGATCCGGTGACCGGGGTGCTGCGCGGTGCCTCGGGACTGCCCGCCTGGCACCGGGGACTGATGGCCGCCCTCCAGGAACGCGTGCCCGCCTCGGTCCTCGTGGAGAACGAGACCAATCTCGCGGCCCTCGCCGAACAGCGCGCCGGAGCGGCCCGGGACCGCGACACCTTCGTCCTGCTCTGGCTGGACCACGGCGTGGGCGCGGCCGTCGTCCTGGACGGCGTCCTGCGCCGGGGAGCCTCCGGCGGCACCGGCGAGATCGGTTTCCTGCCGGTGCCGGGCACCGGCGGTCTGCCCTCCGCCACCTCCTGCGACGGCGGGTTCCACACCCTCGCCGGGTCGGCGGCCGTCGTCGCGCTCGCCGCCCGCCACGGGCTGACGGCCGAGCCGCAGCCGCACGAACCGCCCGCCGCCGCCGTGGTCCGCGCGGCGGTGGCCGCGGCGGCCACGGACGCGGGTGCCCCGGACGCGGACGCGTTCCTGGACGAACTCGCCGGACGGATCGCGCTCGCCGCCGCGTCCGTCACCGCCGTCCTCGACCCCGGCTGCGTGGTGCTCGGCGGCGAGGTCGGCCATGCCGGGGGAGCCGGACTCGCCGCCCGGGTCGGCGCCCGCCTCGCCGCGATGTCACCCCTGCCCACCGAGGTCAGAGCGGGGGAACTGGGCGGCTCGGGTGTGCTGCGGGGCGCCCTGTTCACCGCCCGGGACGCCGCTCAGGACGAGCTGTTCTCCCCGCCCGCCCCCTTCGACGGCCCGCGGACGCTGGTCAGGAAATCCGCGAACGTCACCCGCCCGACCGCGCGTTCCGGGGCCAGATGAGCACCTGAGCGCAGCGCCCCCACCAGCTTCCCCGGCAGCCGTACCGGCACGATCCGCCGCCGTCGCCCACCGGCCGCCTGATACGCCGCCGCCAGCTCCCGGAACTCCAGCACCTGCGGCCCGCCCAGGTCGGGCACCCGCCCGGCGGGCTCCCCGGCCGCCAGCTGAGCCAGCCGGTCCGCGACCTCCCGCACCTCGACCGGCTGGTCCGCGACACCCGCCGGCACGAACATCACCGGCGGCCTGGCGAGCGCCGTCAGCAGGGTCAGCACCAGATCGTGGAACTGGGTCGCGCGCAGCACGGTCCAGCCGAGCCCCGACGACGCGATCCGCCCCTCCACCGCGTGCTTCGCGCGGTAGTAGCCGAACGGCACCCGGTCGACGCCGACGATCGAGATGTACACCAGATGCCGCACCCCGGCCCGGCGGGCCGCCTCGATCAGGTTCCACGCCGCCGCCTCGTCCCCGCGCCGCCCGCTCGCGCAGTGCACGACCACCTCCACCCCGGTGACCGCGTCGTCCAGCGGCCCGGTGCCCTTGACCAGGTCGACCGCGTACGGCTGCGAGGACCGGCTCAGCACCCGGACCTCGTGCCCCGCGCCCCGCAGCCGCTCCACCACCAGCCTGCCGAGCGTGCCCGTTCCCCCGGTCACCAGCATCGTCGTCATCGTCCGTCCGCCCTTCGCCACCCGGTGCCGGTGCCCCGGCCGGGACACCGCTCACCACGGAGAACCGGCGGGCCCCGGCTTTTGTGACAACCCCCCGCCACGGCGCACCCGATCGGCCCCGCACGGCCGCTTGCCGGTCCCCGGGTCGGTGCCCGGCGCCGGACGGATGAGCCTGCCGGGGTTCGGCACCGTGTACGGGCCCGTGGCCCCGGCCCTGGGGGCATCCGCCGCCGTCCGGCACCCGGGCACTGCTGTATCCGCCTCCCGGGCGGCGCGCGCTGGTCACCGGCCCGGCGGGCCCGGAGGTCGTGACGCGGACCGGCAGGGGCTCAGGGGCCGTCTTCGGCAGGCCCTGGACCCGGCGGCGGGCAAGGGCCGAGAGTCCGCCGCCGGGCGTTCCGCCGGACGCGGGACGCGCCCTCGGGCAGGACTCCCCTCGGGGGTCACGCAGACAGTAGGGAGCCCGCCGCGACCCCGTCAATAGGTATGTACCTGCTCCAAGCCAGTTGTCCGGAAGCGGAGTTGATGCCCGGGACGGGTGCCGTACGCCCCTCTGCGCCGCCCTGTGAGCCAGCACACAACAGCTCGCCCGCATGGCCGCGCGGCGACCGTGGCAAACTGGTTGGGTACCAGTAGCAGCGCACTCCGGGGTCGGTGAAAGTCCGAACCGGCGGTTACAGTCCGCGACCCGGCCACGTCCAGTGGCCGGTTGACCAGGTGAAATTCCTGGACCGACGGTTAAAGTCCGGATGGGAGGCAGTGCGCGGCGGGCAGGCATGCACCAGTGTGCGCCGCCGTCGGTTCCGTTCCCTGTGGGGACGGTCCGCGAGCAGGCGTTCCCGGTGTGTTCCCGTCCGTGTCCACTGTCCTCGTGACAGGCCCCGGAGTCCGTGCCCCAAGAGGCAGGAGCATCCGGTGGCCACCCCAGCCGAAACAGCCGCCATGCGGCACGCGATCGCGCTCGCCGCGCGCGCACTCGGCGCCACGAGCCCCAATCCCGTCGTCGGCTGTGTACTCCTCGACGCCCGGGGCGAGGTCGTCGGCGAGGGCCACCACCAGCGCGCGGGCGGACCGCACGCCGAGATCCACGCCCTGCGCGCCGCCGGGGAACGCGCCCGGGGCGCCACCGCCGTCGTCACCCTCGAACCCTGCGACCACACCGGCCGCACCGGCCCCTGCTCACAGGCCCTCGTCGCCGCCGGGGTCACCCGAGTGGTCTACGCCGTCGGCGACCCCGACCCGGCCGCCACCGGCGGCGGCGCGACCCTCCGCGCGGCCGGTGTCGACGTCGAGGCGGGCGTCCTCGCCGCCGAGGCCGCCGCCGGGAACGCCGCCTGGCTCACCTCCGTACGCCGTGGCCGCCCCCATGTGACCTGGAAGTACGCCGCCACCCTCGACGGCCGCACCGCCGCCGCCGACGGCACCAGCCGCTGGATCAGCTCCGCCGAGTCCCGCGCCGACGTCCACCGGCTGCGCGCCGAGTCCGACGCCGTGGTCGTCGGCTCCGGCACCGCCCGCGCCGACGACCCGCATCTCGCGGTCCGCGGCGTCGAGGGCGCCGTCCAGCCGCTGCGGGTCGTCGTCGACACCTCCGCCACCGCCGTACGGCCGGGCGCCCGGGTCCTGGACGACGCCGCGCCCACCCTCGTCGCCATCGCCGAGGACGCCCCCGCCCCCGCCTACCCCCACCGTCCGGCCGACCCCGGCGCACGGCCCGGGACCGTACGGCTGCCGCGCGCCCCCGGCGGCGGGCTCGCCGTCCCCGCGCTGCTCGCCGAGCTGCACGTCCGGGGCGTGCGGTCCGTGCTGCTGGAGGGCGGGGCGACCCTCGCCGGGGCCTTCGTCGCCGCCGGGGCGGTGGACCGTGTCATCGGCTATCTGGCGCCCGTCCTGCTCGGCGCAGGACCGGCCGCCCTGGACGGCGCAGGAATCACCACCCTCCCCGAAGCGTTGCGGCTCGACATGACGGAGGCCGTCCGTATCGGAGCCGACCTCCGGATCACCGCGGTCCCCCGGAGCGGGTCCGGGACCGGGACCGCGGGCCGTCCCACCTCCACGAAGGAGATCTGAGTGTTCACCGGAATCGTCGAAGAGCTGGGCCACGTCACCGCGATCGAGGAGCTCGGTGACGCCTCCCGCTTCCGGCTGCGTGGCGCCGTCGTCACCCAGGACGCCGGGCACGGCGACTCCATCGCGGTGAACGGGGTCTGTCTGACCGTCGTGGAGCTCACCGGTGACGAGTTCACCGCCGATGTGATGGCGGAGACCCTGAGCCGCTCCAGCCTCGGCGACCTGACCGTCGGCTCCCGGGTCAACCTGGAACGGCCCACCGCCGTCGGCGACCGGCTCGGCGGCCACATCGTGCAGGGCCATGTCGACGGCACCGGCCGGATCATCGCCCGCGAGCCCTCGGAGCACTGGGAGATCGTCACCGTCTCCCTCCCGGACACCCTCTCCCGCTACGTCGTGGAGAAGGGCTCCATCACCGTCGACGGAGTGAGCCTCACCGTCGTCGACGCGGGCACCGACCGCTTCACCATCAGCCTCATCCCCACCACCCTCGCCCTGACCACGCTCGGCCTCAAGCAGCCCGGCGACCCGGTCAACCTGGAGGTCGACGTGATCGCCAAGTACGTCGAGCGGCTGCTCGGCGCCCGAGGGGGTGCCGGATGAGCGCGCTCGACTGGCTCCAGAGCGAGGCGTTCGCCGTCCTCGGCCAGCGCGTCATCTGGTCCGACATGATCGGCAACACCATCGGGCTGATCGCCCTCGCGCTCGGCTGGCGCCGCTCCATCTGGACCTGGCCCGCCCAGCTGGTGTCCGGGGTGATCCTGGTCGCCGCCTACGCCTCCGCCGAACTCGCGGGCGGTGTCGGCAAGCAGCTCCTCGTCATCGGGGTCGCCATCTGGGGCTGGCGCCAGTGGACCAACGGACGGCAGCAGGCCCAGGACGGCTCCATCGCCGTGCGCTTCGCCACCTGGCGCGAACGCGGACTGCTGCTCGGCGGCACCGCCCTCGGCACCGCCGCCGTCGGACTGCTCTTCACCGCCGTGCCCAGCCTGTCGTGGAACCCGTGGCCCGACGCGTACATCTTCGTCGGCACCCTCGCCGCGATGGTCGCCCAGGCCCGCGGTCTGATCGAGTTCTGGTTCGCCTGGCTCCTCGTCGACCTCGTCGGCGTCCCCCTGGCGTTCAGCAGCGGCCTCGCCTTCTCGGGCCTCGTCTACGTCATCTATCTCGCCCTCGTCCTGTGGGGCATGCGCGACTGGTGGCTGCGCTCCCGCGCGGCGACGCCGCCCACCCTGAATGGAGCCCCCGCATGACGACCCGCCCGGCCCCCGGTGTCACCCCGGACCAGGACCCGACCGGCCTTCCGCCGTCCCCCTGGCCCACGTCCCCCTGGACCACGGACCCCGGGGCCGACGACGCCCCGCGTCCCCTCCTCGACCCCGTCGAGCGGGCCATCCGTGACATCGCGGCCGGCCGTCCGGTCGTCGTCGTGGACGACGAGGACCGCGAGAACGAGGGCGACCTCGTCATGGCCGCCGAGAAGGCGACCCCCGAGATCGTCGCCTTCATGATGAGCGAGTGCCGCGGTCTGATCTGCGCGCCCATGGAAGGCCCCGAGCTCGACCGCCTCCAGCTCCCGCAGATGGTCGACCACAACACCGAGTCCCTGCGGACCGCGTTCACCGTCTCCGTCGACGCGAGCGTCGCCCACGGCGTCACCACCGGCATCTCCGCCGCCGACCGCGCCACCACCCTGCGGCTGCTCGCCGAGGGCACCACCACGGCCGGCGACCTCGTCCGCCCCGGTCATGTCTTCCCGCTGCGCGCCCGCCCCGGCGGAGTGCTCACCCGTAACGGCCACACCGAGGCCGCCGTCGACCTCGCCCGGCTCGCCGGACTGCGGCCCGCCGGAGCCATCGTGGAGATCGCGGGCGAGGACGGCCGGATGCTGCGGCTGCCCGAACTCGTCCCCTTCGCCCGCAAGCACGGCCTCACGATCATCTCCATCGAGGACCTGATCGCCTACCGCCGCGCCGCCCAGGAACCCGCCGTCCGCCGCGAGGCCCGGGTACGGCTGCCCACCGAGTACGGCGAGTTCACCGCGTACGGCTACCGCTCCACCACCGACGGCGTCGAACATGTCGCCCTCGTCCACGGCGACCTCGGCGACGGCGAGGACATCCTGGTCCGCGTCCACTCCGAATGCCTCACCGGCGACGTCTTCCACTCGCTGCGCTGCGACTGCGGCCCCCAGCTCCAGGCGTCCCTGGCCCGGGTCGCCGCCGAGGGCCGCGGCGTCGTCGTCTATCTGCGCGGCCACGAGGGCCGCGGCATCGGTCTGATGTCCAAACTGCGCGCCTACGAACTCCAGGAGCGCGGCCACGACACCCTCGACGCCAACCTCGAACTCGGACTGCCCGCCGACGCCCGCGACTACGGCGCGGGCGCCCGCATCCTGAAGGACCTCGGCGTCCGCGGTCTGCGGCTGCTCACCAACAACCCCGAGAAGACCGACGCCCTGGTCCGCCACGGCCTCACCGTCCACGGCCGGGAACCGATGCCCGTCACCGCCGGGGAGCACAACCTGCGCTATCTGCGCACCAAGCGCGACCGCATGGGCCACGACCTGCCAGGGCTGGACACCCCCGTCACCACCGCCTGCGGCAACCAGTGACCCCGGCGGTCACCCGCACCACCGCACCACCGCACCACCGGCCCCCGGACCCACCCGGTCGGCCGTCCGCAACCCAGCACCAGGAGCAGCACGTGAGCGGCAAGGGCGCACCCGAACTGACCGTGAAGAACTGCGGGGACCTGCGGGTCGCCGTGATCGCGGCCCAGTGGCACGACAAGGTCATGGACGGTCTGGTCGACGGCGCCCTGCGCGCCCTGCGTGAACTCGGCATCGACGAGCCGACCCTGCTGCGGGTGCCCGGCAGCTTCGAACTTCCCGTCGTCGCGAAGGTCCTCGCGGGCCGCGGCTACGACGCGATCGTCGCCCTCGGCGTCGTCATCCGCGGCGGCACCCCCCACTTCGAGTACGTGTGCCAGGGCGTCACCCAGGGCCTCACCCAGGTCGCCGTCGACTCCGGGGTCCCCATCGGCTTCGGCGTCCTGACCTGCGACACCGAGGAGCAGGCACTCGACCGCGCGGGGATCGAGGGGTCCCGCGAGGACAAGGGACACGAGGCGGTCACCGCCGCCGTCGCGACGGCCACCACCCTGCGTACCGTCGCCGAACCCTGGCGGTGACCCTGCCGGGCCGGGGGCACCCCCCGGTCCCGTAGAATGTTCCGCACCATGTCCAAGAAGACGTTCGAGGAGCTCTTCACGGAGCTCCAGCAGAAGGCCGCCCACGGCGACCCCGCCACCTCACGCACCGCCGAACTGGTCGACAAGGGCGTCCACGCCATCGGCAAGAAGGTCGTCGAGGAGGCCGCCGAGGTGTGGATGGCAGCCGAGTACGAGGGCAAGGAAGCCGCCGCCGAGGAGATCTCGCAGCTGCTGTACCACGTCCAGGTGATGATGGTCGCGCGCGGGATCTCCCTCGACGACGTGTACGCCCATCTGTAGAGCGCACGCCGCGACCGCGCCTGCGCTCCACCACCCCGCGCACCACCGCCCGCGACCCCGCGGCCGGTGGTGACCGGCCCTTTCGCCGGGCCCCGTACCCGCACGTCCGCGCCTTTCGGATTCACCCGCACGCGATCATCCGCGTGCCTCACGCGAAGGAACTGGCCTCATGCTGCGCATCGCCGTCCCCAACAAGGGTTCACTGTCCGGACCTGCGTCGGCGATGCTCCATGAGGCCGGCTACCAGCAGCGGCGCGAGTCCAAGGAACTCGTCATCGTCGACCCGGACAACGAGGTCGAGTTCTTCTATCTGCGCCCCCGGGACATCGCGATCTACGTCTCCTCCGGGCGGCTCGACATCGGGATCACCGGCCGCGATCTGCTGATCGACTCCGGCGCCGACGCCGAGGAGATCCTGCCGCTCGGCTTCGCCCGCTCCACCTTCCGCTTCGCCGGCAAGCCCGGCACCGCGAGCGCCATCGAGGACCTCTCCGGACTCACCGTCGCCACCTCCTACGAGGGCATCGTCGCCAAGCACCTCGCGGACCACGGGGTCGACGCGTCCGTCGTCCACCTCGACGGCGCCGTCGAGACCGCGATCGAACTCGGGGTCGCCCAGGTCATCGCCGATGTCGTGGAGACCGGCACCTCGCTGCGCAACGCGGGCCTGGAGGTCTTCGGCGAGCCGATCATGACCTCCGAGGCCATCGTGATCCGCCGCACCGGGGCCGCCGCCGACGAGGCCAAGGCGGGCCAGTTCCTCCGCCGCCTCCAGGGCGTCCTGGTGGCCCGCACCTACGTGATGATGGACTACGACTGCCGCGCCGAACACCTGGAGCAGGCCGTCGCCCTCACCCCCGGTCTGGAGTCCCCGACCGTGTCGCCGCTGCACAACGAGGGCTGGGTCGCCGTCCGCGCGATGGTCCCCGCCAAGGAAGCCCAGCGGATCATGGACGACCTCTACGACATCGGGGCGCGGGCCATCCTCACCACGGCCATCCACGCCTGCCGTCTCTGAGAGGCCCCACACCATGTCCGACACCCCGGCGCCCGGCACCCCCTCCCCGGCCGCACAGGGCACGCCCCCGCCGCCCGCGCTCCCGGTGACCTTCCGGCCCTCCCTCGTCCGGATCATCCTGATCACCGCGGGCGTGGCGATCCTCGTCCTGCTCACGGTGATCTCGTTCGTCCTGCCGCAGCTGAGCCCGGGGGAGCGCAGCAGTTTCATCTTCACCGGAGCGCTCTGCCTCGCCGGACTGGCCCTGCTCGGCCGGCCGAAGATCGTCGCCGACGACACCGGCCTCACCGTCGTCAACGTCGCCTCCTCCCGGCGGCTGGAGTGGGCACAGATCCTCCAGGTCAATCTGCGCCCCGGTGACCCCTGGGTCTTCCTCGACCTCAGCGACGGCACCAGCCTCGCCGCGATGGGCATCCAGCCCGGCGTCTCCCGGGAACGCGCCATCACGGACGCCCGCGCCCTGCGCGCCCTCGTCCAGACGCACGGCACCGCCGCGCGAGGCTGACAAGGTCTACGCAGGGTGACCGGACCGTGACTACGCTGTGGGCGGGGTGCCCCTTCCGGGACCCCGCCCCCGCGCCGGCCCGCCCGGACCGCGCCGGGGCTCCCCCCACCCGAGGAGTGACCCCCTCCGGCGATGGACGGACCGTCCTGTAGTACCTGCGCCACCCCCTCCCCGGACCCGGACCCGCTCCGTGTCCCTGCGGAGGCGGTGGCATGAACGTCCCGCTGCTGCTCCTCGGAGCCGCGTTCCTGCTGATCCTCGCCAACGGCTTCTTCGTCGCCGCCGAGTTCGGCCTTGTCACCGTCGACCGCCCCGACGCCGAACGGGCCGCCGCCGCCGGTGACCGCCGCGCCCGTACCGTCGTGCGCTCCCTGGGGGAGCTGTCCTTCCAGCTCTCCGGCACCCAGCTCGGCATCACCCTCACCTCGCTGGTCGTCGGCATGCTCGCCGAACCCGCGCTCGCCCGGCTGCTCACCGCACCGCTCACCGCGCTCGGGCTGTCCGGCCCCGCCGTCTCCGGGATCTCCGTCGTCGTCGGGATGCTTCTCGCCACCGTCACCCAGATGGTGATCGGGGAACTCGTCCCCAAGAACTGGGCGGTCTCCCGGCCCCTCCAGGTCGCCCGGTTCGCCGCCGGCCCCCAGCACGCGTTCGCCCGGGTCTTCCGGCCGGTGATCGCCGCGCTGAACGCCGTCGCCAACCGGCTCGTCCGGCTCGTCGGTGTCGAGCCCGCCGAAGTGCTCGCCTCCGCCCGCACCCCCGGTGAGCTGGTCTTCCTCGCCCGGCACTCCGCCCGCGCCGGAGCCCTCGAACAGGACACGGCCGAGCTCTTCGTCCGCTCGGTC
This sequence comes from Streptomyces uncialis, assembly GCF_001905345.1. Classification (GTDB taxonomy): domain Bacteria; phylum Actinomycetota; class Actinomycetes; order Streptomycetales; family Streptomycetaceae; genus Streptomyces; species Streptomyces uncialis. The sequence goes on along the minus strand of NZ_LFBV01000006.1, from coordinate 58,059 downwards.
GCGCTCGGCTCCCTCACCGCGCAGCACATCATGACGCCCCGGGTCCATGTCAGCGCGCTGCATGTGACCGCGACCGCCGAGGACGTCGTCAATCTGACCCGGGCCACCGGACTCTCCCGGTTCCCCGTCTACCGCGACCGTATCGACGAGATCGCCGGTGTGGTCCAGCTGAAGGACGCCCTCGCGCTGTCCGCCGCCGACCGGCTGCGCACCCCCGTAGGCCGGATCGCCGGACCGCCCCTGCTGGTCCCGGGCACCGCCGGGGTCCAGTCGCTGCTGGAGATCCTGCGCGACGGCCGGCCGCTGGCGGTCGTCGTGGACGAGTACGGGGGCACCGCCGGGGTCGTCACCCTGGAGGACATCGTCGAGGAACTCGTCGGAGAGGTCCGCGACGAGCACGACGGCCCCCCGCCGCCCCGGCTCACCGCCGCCGCCCCCGACGAGGGCCGCCCCGCGTGGGACGCCGACGGCCGCTGCCGGGTCGCCGCCCTGCGCCCGATCGGACTCGACGCCCCCGACGGCCCCTACGAGACGGTCGCCGGACTGGTCGCCGAGCTGCTCGGCCGGGTCCCCGTACCGGGCGACCACGCCGAACTCCCCGGCTGGCGGCTGTCGGTGCGCCGGGTCACCCGCAACCGGGCGGACCGGGTACGCCTCATCCGTATACCGGCAGTTCCGGACCACCCGGCGGCCCAGGACCTCCCGACCGCCCGGGACCGCCGCGCGCGCGTGGCCGCCGGACGCCCGGCGACCGCGACCGGCACCGCCGCGTGGACCCCGGAGGCGGCCCGATGAGCCTGCTGCATCTGCTCTTCGCCGGACTGCTGGTCCTCGCCAACGGCTTCTTCGTGGGCGCCGAGTTCGCACTGGTGTCGGTCCGCCGCAGCCAGATCGAGCCGCTGCGCACCCCGCGGGCCCGCCAGGTCCTGTACGGGCTCGCGCATCTGCCGGAGATACTGGCCGCCGCCCAACTCGGCATCACCGTCTGCTCGCTGACCCTCGGCGCGATCGCCGAACCCACCGTCGCCCGGCTGCTGGAACCCGTCTTCGCCGGGGCCCGGGTCCCCGAGGGCCTGGTCCATCCGCTCGGCTACGCCATCGCGCTGGCCCTCGTGGTCGTCCTCCATCTCGTCATCGGGGAGATGGTGCCGAAGAACCTGGCGCTCGCGGACCCCGAACGGACCGCGCTGCGGCTCGGTCCCGCCCTGGTCGCCTTCGCCCGGCTGTGCGGGCCGGTGACCGGTGCGCTCGGGGTGTGCGCCCGGCTGGTCCTCGCCGTCTTCCGGGTCGAGCCCCGGGACGAGATCGAGGCGGTCTTCACCAGCGAGCAACTGGGGCGGCTGGTCGGTGACGCGGGCCGCGCCGGACTGCTCGGCCCCCGGGAACGCCAACGCCTCGGGGACGCGCTGTCGCTGGGCTCCCGCCCGGTGACCGACGTCCTGCTGCGCCGGTCCTCGCTGGTCACGGTCGGTCCGCGGGTCACCCCCGCGCGGATCGTGGAGCTGACCGGGCGGACCGGCTACTCCCGCTTCCCGGTCTGCGCCGGGGACGGTCCCCTCCTGGGCTACGTCCATGTGAAGGACGTCCTGGACCTGATGGGACCGGCGGAGAGGGAACGGCCCCTGCCCCGGCGGCTGTGGCGTCCGATGACGACCCTGCCGGCCGGACTGCCGCTGGACGAGGCACTCGCCGCGCTGAGACGCGCGTCCGCGCATCTCGCGGAGGTGGCGGACGCGTCGGGCCGGGCGCTGGGGGTGATCGCCCTGGAGGACGTCCTCGCCCTCCTGGTCGGCGAGTCCCGGGACCCGGCACACCTCCGCGGCGGGTGACACCCTCCCCGGTAGCCGGTAGCCGGTAGCCGGTAGCCGGTAGCCGGTAGCCGGTAGCCGGTAGCCGGTAGCCCGGATGCCGGGGCCCGGGACCTCGGGGCCCGGGACCTCGGGGCCCCGGATGCCGGACACGGGACCGGTGCCGTCGCTTCCGGTTCCGGCCCGGCTGTCGGCCCGGTCTCCGTTCCCCGGTCCCCGCTCCGCCGCCCCCGGCCTAGGTGGCGCGGGGGTCGGTGGGGCTGCGGCCCGACAGCACCTCGCCGTACGCCTGCATCAGATCCGGCAGCCGCAGGGTCGCCAGATCGTCCCGGCCCGGCGTACTCGTGTAGCCGGACAACCGCAGATCCCGGTACGCACAGCTCTTCTCGTACAGCGTCCGCAGGAACCGGCCGTTGCCCAGTTCGTCGATCCACCCCTGGTCCACCACATGGCCGCTGATCGAGCGCAGCTCGTCCACGGCCTCCTCGTCCCACGCGTCCCCGTTCTCCGCGGCGAGCACCTCACCGATCGCGGTGAGTTCGAGCGGCCGGTACGACGGGAAGTCCACCCGCGTGGTGAAACGTGACGACAGTCCGGGGTTGGCGGCGAGCAGCCGGTCCATGCCCTCGGGATAGCCCGCGAGGATCACCACCAGATGGTCGCGATTGTCCTCGGCGCGCTTCAGCAGCACCTGGAGGGCCTCGTCCCCGTACGCGTCCCCCTTGCCGTACCCCGAGTTGGACAGCGCGTACGCCTCGTCCAGGAACAGCACCCCGCCGATGGCGGAGTCGATCAGCTCGTTCGCCTTCACCGCCGTCTGGCCCAGATACTCGCCGACCAGGTCCGCGCGCTGCGCCTCGACCAGATGGTCACCGCCGAGCAGCCCGAGGGCGTAGAAGACCCGGCCCAGTATTCGGGCGACCGTCGTCTTGCCGGTGCCGGAGGGGCCGGAGAAGACGAAGTGCCGCTTCGGGGGCTGCACGGGCAGGCCCTGACCCGCCCGCAGCCGCGCCATGTTGAGCTGTGCGGACAGCGCCTTGACCTGGCGTTTCACCGGCTCCAGCCCGACCATCCGCTCCAGCTCCGCGAGCGCGTCGGCGAGCAGCGCCGGATCGGCGGTCACCGGGGGGCCGGCCGGTCCGGCCGGCCCGGCCGGCTGCCGGTGCTGCGTGGGACCGGCTGCCTTCTCACGGACGATGTCCCCCGGACCGGGCGCCCCGCCACCCGGCGGCGCCGGTTCGCTGACCTTGAGGTCACGTCCCTCGGCGTCGAACAGCGGGTCCACCCCGTCCGTGGCGTCCGGCCCGAAACCGGGCAGCGCCACCGCGCCGAGGTCCATCGCCTCGTCGTACCCGTCGCCCTCGGAGATCGCGGCCAGCCGGGCAGAGGTGTCCATGAACGCGGGATCGACCCGGTGCACCGCCCGGTACAGGGGGAGTGCCGCCGCGCTGCGCCCGGTGCCCTCGTGCGCGCGGGCCAGCCAGTACCGCAGTTCCTTGCGCTGTGGCTGTTCGCTGCGACATCGCATCAAGGCCGCCGCCAGCAGGGGTTCCGCGTGGCCGAACATCTCCAGCCGGACGCGGGCCATACCGCCGAAGAGCCCCGCCTCGATCCCCAGCAGCTGGTCCTCCAGCAGCGAGTCCGTGTGGCGGACCAGCTGCTCCCAGTCCTTGACGAGATAGGAACGGCAGGCGTGCAGGAAGCGGACCTGGGGGTCGGTGTCCACGGGCGGCAGCCCCGCCAACGCCCGGTCCAGTTCGGGGACATGGCGTCCGTCGAGCCAGTGCGACGCGTGCGCGAGCAGCAGATCGCGGGGCCGTTCCAGGACCGGCTGGACCCACCAGCCGAGCCAGTACCAGGAGTTGAGGGTCCGCCGGTGGCGGGAGCGCTGTTCACCGAAGCGGTCGCGGTGCTGGTACATACGCAGCAGCGCGGTCGTGGTGTCCACCCGCAGCGCGTGCAGCCCCAGCCAGCCGTCGGACATGCCGGGGTCCATCCGCACGGAGGCCCGGAACTCCTCCTCCGCCTGCGGATACGCGCCCATGGTGTAGGCGTCCACCCCGCGCAGCCAGGCGAGATCCGCCGGGGCCGGTGTGCCCTGGGTGCCGAAGTCCATCACGTCCCCCACAAGCCCTGCCCCCGATGGTGTGCCCTGCCGCTGCTCGTCGGTTCAGTCCGTGTTCTCCCCCCGTCCCGCCCCTCGGAACCGCATAGCCGGGCACGGGAGTTGACGCGGTGCGGTGAGCAGTGTCCGTTGGCCGCACCGCACGCATCGTACCCGCGCGATCAGGCTGGGCCTACGGGTGCCCGCAATGCCGGTTCCGCGAAGTCCGGTATCCGGCACGGGGACCGGACGGATACCCGGCGGTGACCGAGGGTGAGCGGGCGACGCCGTACCGGGACGGACCGAAGGGGCGAAGCGGGGCGTGACGGGCAGAACGAGGCCCCCGGTCACGGGGGAACAACCGGGGGCCTCGCGACTGCGGGCGACCCGAAAGGCCGCACATTGAGAACGTAGGACGTGTACGGCCCACTGGTCAAGCGGAGTTGAAGCACTGACGAAAACCACTTTCCGGGCGCTTCTCAGCCTCCCTGCCGGACTTCACCCTCGGTCACGGAACGGGCGATTCCCGCGTCCCACGCGGCGCGGCGGGCCCAGGAGACACCACGTACCCCTTCTGTCCCTGCTGGATCAGCTGGGTGGCGTAGGGGCGCGAAGGGTCCTGTGCGAAGTGCCGTCGCTCGGCCGCGACCCACCCGCGCCAGAACGCGCGCTGGGCGGGACCGTCCCGCAGCCGTCCCCGCTCCCAGGCCGCGTCCGGCTCGAACTCCATCCACAGCACCCGGGCCAGATACGGGCGCAGCGCCAGCCGTCCCGCGCCGACCCCCTCGACCAGCACCACCGGGGCCGGGGGCAGCAGCCGCGGCGGACCGAACTCGCGGGCGGTCCAGTCGTACGGTGTGTAGCGCGCGGGCCGCCCGTCCCGCAGTGGTGCCACGACCTGGCTCAGCAGCCGGTCCGTCCAGCCGAAGAGTTCCTCGTGGGTGGCGATGTCGTCCAGATGCAGCACGGGAGCACCGCCCAGCGCGGCGGCGAGGGCGGCGGCGAAGGTCGTCTTGCCCGAGCCCGCGTGGCCGTCGACCGCGATCAGCCGGACCGGCCCGCAGGACGGCGGCAGCAGGGCGAGTTCCCCGGCGAGCCCCGGCGGCGGGGCGGCTGGGGCGTGTGGTGCGGGCGGGGTGGTTCCGGTCACCCTTCCCAGGGTAGGGGGCCGCCCCCGGGCCTCACGTGCGGCTGGTCCGGGCGGGGTCTCCCGTGCGGCTCGTACGGCTGGTCCGGGCGGGGTCCGGTGGGCGTGGCGGGGGCGGAGGTGCTGGCCGGGGCCGGTCCGGCGGACATAGTGTCCCCACGGCGGACCGGCGGATGCCGGTCGCCATCGCCCCGCCCGCCGCTCCACCGCGGGCCCGCCGACCGGGAGCAGCCGTCCATGACCGGATCAGCGGGGACCTCCCGCCGCGCACTGCTGACGGCCGTCTGCTCGGCGGCCGTCGCCGTCACCGCGGGCGGCTCGGCGGGTCCCGCCAGCGGCTCCGCCCTCCCGGCGGGCCGGGCCGGCGGCCGGGGGGTCGCCAATCACGCCTGGGCCTCGTACGCCGACTGGGAGCAGGGCGCCGCCGAGGGCACCCGTACCGTCGCCGGGGCCCGCCCGTATCTGGCGATCGCCGCAGCGGCGGGCCGCGTCCAGCGTGCCGACCCGGTCTCCGGACGGGCGGTGACCTGGGAACACGCGGTGTGGACCGGCCCCGAGCAGCCGCTCGCCGTGCCCTCGACGGAGGCCGTCGTCTCCTGGAACGCGCACACCCCGGCCGGGACCTGGCTGCGGACCGAGGTACGCGGCACCTACTCCGACGGCACCCTGACCCCCTGGTACTCGCTCGGCGACTGGGCCTCGGGCGACCAGGACATCCGGCGGGCCTCGGCCGACGGCCAGGGCGACGGCCGCAGCGCGGTCCTGACCGACACCCTCGCGATCGGTGATCCCGCCTCGGGACTGCGGCTGACCGCCTGCCGCGCGCGGCTCACCCTGCACCGGCGGGCCGGTACCGCGCTCACCCCGAGGGTGCACCGGCTGCATCTGATGGGCTCCGACATCCCGGACCGTTTCACCGTGCCCGCCTCCGTCCCGGCGACCGCGCGGGAACTCGCGGTGCCCCGCTACTCGCAGAACACCCACATCGGTCAGTACCCGGAGTACGACAACGGGGGCGAGGCCTGGTGCAGCCCCACGTCCTCGCAGATGGTGGTCGAGTACTGGGGGCACCGCCCGGCGCCGGAGGACCTGGCCTGGGTGGACCCCGCGTACGCCGATCCGCAGGTGTGCCACGCGGCGCGCGCCACGTACGACCACACGTACCGGGGCTGCGGGAACTGGCCGTTCAACGCGGCCTACGCGGCGAGTCACCCCGGTCTCCAGGCGGTCGTCACCCGGCTGGCCACGCTCACCGAGCTGGAGGGCCTGATCGCGGCCGGGCTCCCGGTGATCACCTCGCAGTCCTTCCGGGCCGAGGAGCTGACCGGCGCCGGGTACGGCACCGCCGGGCATCTGATGACGGTCGTCGGCTTCACCGCGGACGGCGATGTGATCGCCAACGACCCGTCCTCCCCGTCGAACGCCGAGGTCCGCCGGGTCTACCGCCGACGCGAATGGGAGAACGTCTGGCTGCGGACCCGGCGGTACAACGCGGCGGGCAAGGCCGTCGGCGGTTCCGGCGGGGTGTGCTACCTGTACTTCCCGGCCGAACCGGACGAGCGGCAGCGCCGGGCCCTGGCCGCCGCCGGGATCGGCTGAGCCGTCGCCCGCGCGGTCACCGGATGGCCGGCCGGACCACCCAGTCCGGGTGCCCCGGCATCGGCGGTGTCTTCGGCCCGTACGCCCACGGCCGCAGGAACGCGTCCATGTCCCGCCCGGTCACCTCGGAGGCCAGCGCGAAGTACTCGCGGCTCCCGGTCACCTTGCCCTGGTAGCGCTTGGCCCACTCCTTCTCGATCTTCCGGAACATCCGGTCACCGACCTCCTGGCGCAGCGCGTAGAAGACCAGCGCGGAGCCGTCGTAGCGCATCCGCTTGAAGAGGTTCGGTTCGGTCGGCTCGGCGGGCGCGCCGAAGTCGCGCCGCCACTGGTCGTGCTGCTCGTACGCCGTCCTCATCGACGCCTCCAGCGAGGTCCCGCCGTGCTCCTCGGAGTACAGCCGCTCGTAGAAGCGGGCGTGCCCCTCGCTCAGCCACAGATCGGACCACTCGCGGATGCCGTTGCTGTTTCCCAGCCACTGATGCGCCAGTTCGTGCACCAGATTGCGCTCGGCGTCGACCTGGTTCCCGAGCAGATCGGCCTTGGGCGCCAGGGACAGGGTCTGGGTCTCCAGGGCGACCCCGAGACCGGTGTCACCGACGAGGATTCCGTACCGGTCGAACGGATAGGCGCCGAGGCGCTCCTCCAGCCAGGCCAGATGCGTGGGCGTCAGGGCCCGGTAGCGCTCGGTGGGCGCGACCAGCGCGTCGGGGACCACGTCCCGGATCGGCAGCCCGCGCGGCCCCTCGCTCTCCACGAAGGTGAACCGGCCGATCGCGAGCTGGACGAGCTGCGCGGCGACCGGCTGCCCGGAGTCGTAGGTCCACCGGACCCGGCCGTCGGGCCGCTCGGCGCGTTCGGTGAGCCGGCCGCCCGCGACGGCCTGGATCCCCGGCGGGGTGGTGATCCGGAAGGTGACGGGCGCGCGGCGGCTCGGGTGGTCGTCGGCGGGGAAGAGCATGCGGGCGCCGTTGGGCTGCGGGTACACCACCGTGCCGTCCGGGGTGGGGATCCAGCCGTAGTCCTCGATGGCGTCGGTCCGGTGGCGTATCTGGGTCGGGTCGGCGGTCCAGTGGACCACCACCGTGAAGCGGCTGCCCTTGTCGAGGGGGCGGGCCGGGGTGATGACCAGCTCGTCGCCGTCGCGGGTGGTCCGGGCCTCGGCGCCGTCCACCGTGACCGAGCGCAGCGTGTTCCCGGCGAAGTCGAGGTTGAAGCGGGACAGGGCCTGGGTGGTGCGGGCGGTGATCGTGGCGCTCGCCGGGAACGCGGTCCGCGGGGCCTGCCAGTCGAAGTCCAGGGAGTAGCGGCTGATCCGGTAGCCGCCGTTCCCGTCGAGCGGGAACAGCGGATCGCCCGCTCCCGGGGCGCCCGGCGTGGGAGCCGTCGCCGGGGGCGCTGCCTGGGGCGAGGTCGGACGGCCCGCGGGGTCGGCCTGGGCGGCGGGCCCGGCCAGGGCCGCCAGCGCGGTGATCGCGGTGGCCAGGGCGAGCCGGGGTCGGCGGCGGGACGTGTGGTGCGAGCTCATCGAGATCCCCTCCGTGCACGCTGTCGTCGGTGGTCGCGGGAACGGCGGCGCCCGGTGGTCGGCCGGGCCGGTTCATCCCCCTGGGAGGAGGACGACCGGCGCGTGGAGATCGTTGGCCCGGGAACCGGCCAGGTACCACCCGTGGGAGTGAACCGGCGCCCACGCGCGCCGGTCGCACGCCCCCGGGCGCCCGACGCGCCCCGCGCGCCCTCCGGCACCGGGGCCCGGCGGGGACGTGACCGGCGTCCTATCGCGATCCCCGGTGCGGGTGGCACAGTGGCGCGACCATTCGGGGACATTTCCCTCCGCTCGACGAAGCGAGACCCCATGAACGCGACCGCATTCCAGACCCGCCGCGCCGCCGCCCGCACGGGTGGCCCGCGCACCGACGGCCCCCGCGTCCTCGAACACGTCCTCGGCTGGACCCTGGTCGTGGTGATCGCGATGCTCGTCACCCGCCTCGGCCTGATGTGAGCCGGGCCCGGTCCCTCCGGGCCGGGCGCCGTGACCGATGCGGCCGGGCCGGGTGGGACGGATGCCGTCGCGTGGGACCGATGTGGCCGGTGCTGTCCGGTGTGGCGGGGGAAGGTCTCCCGGACGCCCGTTGCGGAGCGTTCCGTTCTGCCATACTGCCGGTGTTTCGTCGCCAGCCAGCAGACAAAGGCCCCATTTGGATACCAGCCAGCAGCAGGGCGTCAGCGGTTCCCGGTCTCCCGACCCCGAGCGGCCCCGCCCGCGCGGCACGGACCGTTCCCACGCCCGCCGGGCCGAACTCATCGAGATCGGGCGGAAGTTGTTCGCCGACACGTCCTACGACGCCCTGTCGATGGACGACATCGCACGTCAGGCCCATGTCGCCAAGGGGCTGATCTACTACTACTTCACGTCCAAGCGCGGCTACTACCTGGCCATCGTGGAGGACGCCGTCGCCGAGCTGGTCTCCCGGGCGGCGAGCGGCACCGAACTGCCGGGCCGGGCCCGTGTCGAGCGGACCATCGACGGCTATCTGCGCTACGCGGAGCAGAACCAGGCCGCGTACCGCACCATCGTCAGCGGCGGGGTCGGCTTCGACGCCGAGGTGCAGGCGATCCGGGACGGGGTGCGCGAGGCGATCGTCGACACCATCGCGGAGGGCGCCTACGGCCGCCGGGACATCCCGCGGCTCGCCCGGCTCGCGATCCTGGGCTGGCAGTGGAGCGTGGAGGGCGTCACCCTCGACTGGATCGGCCGGGACGGACCGCCCCGCGACACCGTCCGTGAGCTGCTGGTCAGACTGCTCGGCAGCACCTTGCGCACCATCGAGGAGCTGGAACCGTCCTGCCCGGCGCCCCCGCGCGTGCGGCCCGCGTAGGTTCCACGTACCGGAGCGGTCCACGTACCGGAGAAGTCCACGCACACGGTGGAGGGGCGGGACCCGCGACCGGGTCCCGCCCCTCCACCGTTGTGATGCTGGTTCGTGCGCCGGGGCCGCCGCCCCGGTTTCCGCGAAGGCTAGTTGATCGCCTTGATCAGCTCACCGTTCGCGGTGTCACCGCTCAGGTCCCAGATGAACGTGCCGGCGAGAGCCTGCTCGTTCTTGTAGGCCATCTTGGTGGCGAGGGTGGCGGGGGTGTCGTAACTCCACCACTCGTTGCCGCACTTGGCGTACGCGGTGCCGCCGACCGTACCGGTGGCCGGGCACTTCGTCTTGAGCACCTTGTAGTCGTCGATGCCCTGCTCGTACGTGCCCGGGGCCGGGCCGGTGGCGGTGCCGCCGGGCGCGGACTGGGTGACGCCGGTCCAGCCGCGGCCGTAGAAGCCGACGCCCAGGAGCAGCTTGTTCGACGGGATGCCGAGGTTCTTCAGCTTCTTGATCGTCGCGTCCGAGTGGAACTCGGCCTTCGGGATGCCCGGGTAGCTCTTCAGCGGCGAGTGCGGGGCGGTCGGGCCCTTGGCGGACCAGGTGCCGAAGTAGTCGTACGTCATCGGGTTGTACCAGTCGACGTACTGCGCGGCGCCCGCGTAGTCGGCGGCGTCGATCTTGCCGCCCGCCGACGCGTCGGCCGGGATCGCGGAGGAGATCAGCTTGGTGGAGCCGAACTTGGCGCGCAGCGCCTGCATCAGGTTCCGGTACGCGGCGTGTCCGCTGGTGTCACAGCCGGCACCGCAGGCGTTGGGGTACTCCCAGTCGATGTCGATCCCGTCGAAGACCCCTGTCCAGCGCGGGTCGTTGAGCAGGTCGTAGCAGGACTGGGCGAACGCGGCCGGGTTCTGCGCGGCCTGGGTGAACCCGGCGGACCAGGTCCAGCCGCCGAAGGACCACAGCACCTTGAGGTTCGGGTTCTTCGCCTTCAGCTTCTTGAGCTGGTTGAAGTTGCCGCGCAGCGGCTGGTCCCAGGTGTCGGCGACGCCGTCCACGGAACCGGCGGCGGGGTACGCCTTGTCCGTCGCGGCGTACGCGTCACCCATGGTGCAGCGGCCGCCCTGGACATTGCCGAATCCGTAGTTGATGTGGGTCAGCTTCGCGGCGGAGCCGGACGTCTGGATGTTCTTGACGTGGTAGTTCCGGCCGTACACGCCCCATTCGGGGAAGTAGCCGATGACCTTCGAGCCCGCCGCGGCCTGGGTCGTGGCGGTGGTGTCCTCGGCGCTCGCGCTGGCGCCGGTCGTGGCCCCGGCGAGCAGTCCGGCGCCGAGCACGGCGCAGCAGACGGTGGAGACGAGCGCCCGGAAGCGGCCTCGGGGACGGTGTGGTGCGGACATGCGGTGGTCACCTCGTGGGGGAGGAGAACGGTGGGGGGCAAGCCGTGGAGGCCGCGCGGAGCACCACAATGGCCTTGTGGGACAACGCGGTTGTTCCTCTTGGCATGAACGCGTGGGGCGTTCGCAGGGAACAGTAGGAGGACTAGACCAGTGGGGTCAATGGTGCGGACCAATTTCCGTGGTGGTGCCAGGTGATCGCGCACCCGTGACGAACTGCCTCCGATCGGGCATACTCGACGCGCCACAGTCGCTGGTCAGCGCCCCTCCGTGATCCGGAAGGGCACCATCGGCCGGGCAGTGCCGTATCTCCGGGGACGGACCGTGCGCCTGGCGCCGGAACGATGCCGCGGACCCACCGGAGGCGCCGCCACACCCTAGTGCGGTCGTCCCCGATCAGCCCGACAGGGAGGACCGCAGATGCCCGACCACGCCCCGCAGCCCGTGGACCGGATCGCCCCCACGGACGAGGCCCGGGAGCTGTTCGCGCTCGTCCGCGAACTCGCCCGGCGTGAGATCGCCCCGACGGCGGCCGACGAGGAGGAGGCGGGCCGCTTCCCCCGTGAGGTCTTCACCCTGCTCTCCCGGTCAGGACTGCTCGCACTGCCCTACGACTCCGCGTACGGCGGCGGTGACCAGCCCTACGAGGTCTATCTCCAGGTCCTGGAGGAACTCGCCGCCGTCCGGCTGACCGTCGGTCTCGGGGCCAGCGTCCACACCCTCGCCTGTCACGCCCTCGCGGGCTTCGGGACCAAGGAGCAGCGCGCCGAACTGCTGCCCGCGATGCTGGGCGGGGGCCTGCTGGGCGCCTACTGCCTCTCGGAGCCCGCCGCGGGCTCGGACGCGGCCTCCCTGCGGACCAAGGCCGTGCGGGACGGTGACGACTGGGTGCTCACCGGCACCAAGGCGTGGATCACCCATGGCGGGATCGCCGACTTCTACACCGTGCTCGCCCGCTCCGGCGGTCCGGGCGCCCGGGGCATCACCGCGTATCTGGTGCCCGGGGACGCGCCGGGCCTGAGCGCCGCGGTGCCCGAGCGGAAGATGGGGATGAAGGGCTCCCCGACCGCGCAGGTCCACTTCGACGGGGTCCGGGTCCCCGACTCCCGCCGTCTCGGCGAGGAGGGCCAGGGCTTCACGATCGCCCTCGCCGCCCTGGACTCCGGCCGGCTCGGCATCGCCGCCTGCGCGATCGGGGTGGCCCAGGCGGCGCTGGACGGGGCGGTCGAGTACGCCACCGGACGGCGCCAGTTCGGCCGTCCCGTCGCCGACTTCCAGGGACTGCGCTTCCTGCTCGCGGACATGGCGACCCAGATCGCGGCGGGCCGGGCGCTCTACCTCGCGGCGGCCCGGCTGCGTGACGCGGGGCTGCCGTTCGCCAAGGAGGCCGCGATGGCCAAACTGATGTGCACCGACACCGCGATGAAGGTCACCACCGACGCGGTCCAGGTGCTCGGCGGCTACGGCTACACCGCCGACTTCCCCGTGGAGCGGTACATGCGGGAGGCGAAGGTCCTCCAGATCGTCGAGGGCACCAACCAGATCCAGCGGATGGTCATCGCCCGGCACCTGGCGGGCCCGGAGAGCCGCTGAGAGCCGCTGCTCCACCACCGGCGGCCGGATACGGCCCCCGGAACACCCCGGCGTGCCGCGGAACGCCCCTACCGGCCACCGACGCGGTCCGAGGAACGCCCGCACCGGCCGCCGACGCGGTGCCCGGAACCCCGCACCCACCACCGAAGCCGTCCGCGGAGCCCTTCACCGGCCGCCGCCGCGCGGTGCCCCCGCGGCCCCCGTCCCGCCGAACTCACCGGGCCGCACCAGCGGGGCCGTCAGCCGGTCCCACTCCGGGTCCGGGTGGCCGGGCAGCGTCCGTCCCCGTTCCGTCCACTGGGCCAGCAGCTCGTGGTAGAGGGGCGGATCGGGCCGGGGCGACGGCTCCGGGGCCGGGCCCGGCGGCGCGGGCGTGGCGCGCACCGGATACGGGTGCCGTGGCGGGGGGCCGGACTGCTCGGGTCCCCGCTGCCGGGGCGCCGACAGCGGAACCGATTCTTCGGGCGCGGAGAACAGGACGCGGCGCAGCCTGCCCGGACCGGGAAGGGTCGAGGTCATACCCGGCGAACGCGGCGACCCCCGCGCGGGTCACCCTCGGGCCCGGGTGCGCGTGAGTTCGATCCCCGTGAACGGACACGCGCCCTCCTGCCGGAACGGGACGACTTTCCCCCGGTCTGTCGATCCGGGCGCCCTCCGTTCGACGTAGAGGCAGAGGCGGGAGAGTCCCGCCCTTTCGTGGAGGAGCCTTTCCATGCCCCGATTCCTGACCCTGATCCAGCTCGACGAGACCGCCGCCGCCGCACCCCGCTCACCCGCCTTCGCGGAGCGGATGGGCACGCTGTTCGAAGAGATCTCCAAGGCGGGCGTGATGCTCGACACCGCCGGTCTCGCCCCGACCGCCGAGGGCGTGCGGGTCGTCTGGTCCGGCGGTGGACTCACCGACACCGAAGGCCCCTTCGGCGGCGGTGACGCCATCCTCGGCTACTCGATGATCCAGGCCGGGGACCGGGCCGAGGCCGTCGAGTGGGTCCGCCGGTTCCTCGCGGCCCATGACGACCACCTCACGATCACCGCGGAGGTCCGTGAGGTCCGGGAGTTCGACGGCGCCTGAGCGCGGCCGTCACCCCGGGTTTCGCCGCGGCCGACCGGTAGTCGGCCGGTCGGCCACCGGCCCTGACGGACCTGACGCGCTGTCACCACCGGGCGGGCGAGGGCCGTGCCGTGCCCGCGCTGCGGCACGGTCAGGACACCGCCGACGCGGCGGCGGCTCGGTGAAGGGGGGTCGCGCGCGGGACGGCTGACCGGGCGTCCGGGACACGGACGCCGGGTGACGACCGGCGCGCGGGAGATACGGGGTGGGGGTGGTGCGGGGGTACGGGGTGCGGGGCGCTCAGGCCGCGTCGCGCCGCATCTGGGGGACCCGCATCGGCCGCGACCCGGGGCCGCCGACGTGCGAGAAGGGCTGGGTGCGCCAGTCGAGGCCCTGGGGGAGTGTCAGCAGCAGGGCGGTGTCCTGCTCCTGGACCTCACGGGTCTCGTCGGCGGGCCGGGTACCGGTGGCGAGCCGGCCCGTACCGGCGCAGACCTGGAGGCCGAACGGGTTCCACGGGGTGGGGCACCGCGCGTGCTCCGGGAGGGTGTCCTCGTCGGCCAGCAGCGCGATGGGCTGGGCGCAGTCCGGGCAGATCACCCGGTACATCTCGAACGTGTCGTACTCGTCGAACTCGTCGTCACCGGGTTCGACGCCCTCCGGCGCGGACTCGACGACGGGCTGCTGCTTGGCACGCGCGGGGCGGCCTGGACGCTTCACACTCTGCATATTGGGAACTCTCCCCCTCGATGGGTGGGCCGGGCGCTGTGTCCTCGGCCACAGCAAGCATTTCCCGTCCGGTCAGGGCGATAATCACCCCAAGGTCCTGGACCCCCCCATAGGGCTGTGGCGTTCGTCACATAGATGGTGTCCGGCGGGGCGTGCGAAGGGTCGTGTGCGCCCCGCGCGTCACCGAATGGTCTCGGAACGGAGCCGAATGCCGTTCCGGTCCCCCGGGCGATCATCGGAGCTGTAGGTTTCCGCCATGGAGGAGCTGGATCGTCAGATCGTCGAGCTGCTCGTCAAGGACGGGCGCATGAGCTACACCGACCTGGGCAAGGCCACGGGCCTGTCCACCTCGGCCGTGCATCAGCGGGTACGCCGACTGGAGCAGCGCGGAGTGATCCGCGGCTACGCGGCGGTCGTCGACCCGGAGGCCGTCGGTCTGCCGCTCACCGCGTTCATCTCGGTGAAACCCTTCGATCCCAGCGCGCCGGACGACATCGCGGAGCGCCTCGCGGGCGTTCCGGAGATCGAGGCGTGCCACAGCGTCGCGGGCGACGAGAACTACATCCTCAAGGTCCGGGTGGCCACCCCGAGGGAACTCGAACACCTCCTCAGCAGGCTCCGCGGCCTCGCCGGGGTCTCCACCCGCACCACCGTCGTCTTGTCGACCCCCTACGAGTCCCGCCCGCCCCGCGTCATCTGATCCCGGGCCGCCGGCCGGTACCGCCCGCCGCGCGAACCCCGGGACGAGGACGGACCCGGGGGCGAGGACACTGGGGGCATGAGCCAGCGCACAGCCCCCGGGACGGACCAGGGCCAGGACCAGGGAACCGTCCTTCTGCGCGGGGGAGAGATCCACTCACCCGCCGACCCCTTCGCCACCGCCATGGTGGTCTCCCACGGCCGGATCGCCTGGGTCGGCTCCGAGGGCGCGGCCGACGCCTTCGCCGCGACCGCCGACGAGACCGTCGATCTGGCGGGCGCCCTCGTCACCCCGGCCTTCACCGACGCGCATGTCCACACCACGTCCACCGGGCTGACCCGCACCGGACTCGACCTGAGCGGCGCCGCCACCAGGGAGGCCGCCCTGGAACAGGTCCGCGCGCACGCCGCGGCCCGCCCCCGCGACCCGGTCCTGCTCGGACACGGCTGGGACGCCTCCCGCTGGCCCGACACCCGGCCCCCGTCCCGCACCGAACTGGACACCGCCACCGGTGGCCGCCCCCTCTACCTCTCCCGGATCGACGTCCACTCCGCCGCGGCCACCACCGCCCTGCTCGACCTCGTCCCCGGTGTCACCGCCCGCGACGGCTACGACGCCGACGCCCCGCTGACCCGCGACGCCCACCACGCGGTGCGCGCCGCCGCCTACGGCGCCGTGACCCCCGCCCAGCGCGCCGAGGCCCAGCGCGCCGCCCTGCGCCACGCGGCCTCCCTCGGGATCGGCTCCGTCCACGAGTGCGCGGGCCCGGACATCTCCGGCGAGGACGACCTGACGGACCTGCTGCGCCTCGCGGAAACGGAACCCGGCCCCCGGGTCGTCGGCTACTGGGGCGAACGCCTCACCGGCCCCAAGGACGCCGAACGGGTGCGCGCGCTCGGCGCCGTCGGCGCCGCGGGCGACCTCTTCGTGGACGGCTCCCTCGGCTCCCACACGGCGTGTCTGCGTGAGTCGTACGCCGACGCCCCGCACACCGGCGCCGCATACCTCGACGCCGCCGACATCACCACCCATGTCGTCGTCTGTACCGAGGCGGGCCTCCAGGCCGGATTCCACGCCATCGGCGACGCCGCTGTCACCGCCGTCGTCGAGGGGGTACGCGCCGCCTCCGAGAAGCTCGGGCTCGCCCGGATCCGCGCCGCCCGCCACCGGGTCGAGCACGCGGAGATGCTCACCCCCGAGACGATCGCCGCCTTCGCCGAACTCGGCCTCACCGCCTCCGTCCAGCCGCTCTTCGACACCCTGTGGGGCGGCGACGAGGGCATGTACGCGCGCCGCCTCGGCACCGAACGGGCCCGCACCCTCAATCCGTTCGCCGCGCTGCTGCGCACCGGTGTCCCGCTGGCCTTCGGCTCCGACAGCCCGGTCACCCCGCTCGGCCCCTGGGCGGCCGTCCGCGCGGCGGCCTTCCACCGCACCCCCGGGCACGGGGTCTCCGTACGGGCCGCGTTCGCCGCCCACACCCGGGGCGGCTGGCGGGCCGTCGGGCGGGATGACGCCGGGATCCTCGTCCCCGGCGCCCCCGCCGATTACGCTCTGTGGCGTACCGGGGCCCTGCTCGTCCAGGCGCCCGACGACCGGGTGGCCCGCTGGTCCACCGACCCGCGCTCCGGCACCCCGGGACTGCCCGACCTCTCCCCGGGCGCCGAACTCCCCGTCTGTCTGCGCACCGTGGTCGGCGGCCGCACGGTCTTCGTGCGGCCTAACGAGTGATGTGCCGGGGTGGCGCGCACCCGGCCGGGGGTGCCGTACCGCCGCACCCGACCTGCGGGTCTCCTCGCTGACCTGCTGGTTCCTGGAAACGACCCAGGTGGGAGGGCTGTTGACACGGAGCCGCCGATGCCGGGTAGGTTCGGCCGGGTCCACCACAGGACGTCCGACCGGCGAACGTCCACGCAGTCGTCGAACGCCGCTGGGTCAGGGGTACGGCGCCACGACCGGTGCCGCACCGCTGGGAGCCAGGCCCAGTTCCCGCGCCTCGGGGGCGAGGGAACGTTCCGGCCGGTCGGGGGTCCCCCCTTGCTCCACTGGAGCCCGGGGCCGGTTGTGACCCGGGTGGGCCCGGCAGCTCAGTAGACAACGGCCCCGGTCGATCCGCAGCCAGCGGGTCCCGGGCCGGACCGAAGGGCGCCGGGCCCGATCCGCAGCCCCACGGCACCGTCACCAAGCGTGTGCCCGTACGGGCCCGTCGCGGCGCTGCCACGCAGGCCGCGCCCACTATGGTGGTCATCTGCGTACGACCTGCACGAAGGGGCTCCTGTGAACGACGGCGACGAGATCTCCTCGGCCGGTGCCGAAGAGCGGCGGTTCGGCCCGCTCGGTACGGCCTTGGTGATCATCCCGACCTACAACGAGGCCGAGAACATCAAGTCGATCGTCGGCCGGGTCCGGGAGTCGGTGCCCGAGGCGCACGTCCTCGTCGCCGACGACAACAGCCCTGACGGCACCGGCAAGCTCGCCGACGAGCTGGCCGCCCAGGACGACCACGTCCAGGTCCTGCACCGCAAGGGCAAGGAAGGGCTCGGCGCCGCCTATCTCGCGGGCTTCCGCT
Organism: Streptomyces uncialis; assembly: GCF_001905345.1. Lineage (GTDB taxonomy): Bacteria > Actinomycetota > Actinomycetes > Streptomycetales > Streptomycetaceae > Streptomyces > Streptomyces uncialis. The sequence continues at coordinate 40,492 of NZ_LFBV01000006.1, read as the reverse complement.
GGGGCATCGAGAACGGCTACGGGGTCCTCGTCGAGATGGACGCCGACGGCTCCCACCAGCCCGAGGAACTGCCCCGGCTGCTTACCGCGCTGAAGGGCGCCGACCTCGTCCTCGGCTCCCGCTGGGTGCCGGGCGGGCGCGTCGTGAACTGGCCCAAGTCCCGTGAGTTCATCTCCCGGGGCGGCAGCACGTACTCCCGGCTGCTGCTGGACGTCCCGATCCGCGATGTGACCGGCGGTTACCGCGCGTTCCGGCGCGAGACCCTCGAAGGGCTCGGACTGGCCGAGGTCGCCTCGCAGGGCTACTGCTTCCAGGTCGACCTGGCCCGGCGTGCCGTCAAGGCGGGCTTCCATGTGGTCGAGGTCCCGATCACCTTCGTGGAGCGGGTGCACGGCGACTCCAAGATGAGCAAGGACATCCTGGTCGAGGCCCTGTGGCGGGTCACCTCCTGGGGGGTCGCGGAGCGCTTCGGCAAGCTGAGGTCCCACGGCCCCGCCGGAGCGTCCGACGGATCCGCCCCGGCAGGCCCCTCCGGTGCCCCGTCCGCCGCGAAGAGCTCCGTGGACGCCTCTTCCTCGTCCGCCGCCTCCGCCCCGGCCGAGCGGCACTCCTCGGGCGCCCAGGACCGCTGAGGCGGGCCGCCCCGCCGTCCGTACGGCGGTGCGTCGGACCCTGAGTCCGCCCCGCGCAGGATTGTTGACCGCATCGCTTTATCCCGCACCGATGTGCGGCCAGGCACACTGGACGTATGACGACCGGTGCACCGAACCCGCCGTACCCGACCCGCCCCCGGCCCTCCAAGGTCCGGAGGTTTCTTCCGCTGGCCCTGGTGGCCTGGCTCGTGCTGGAGATCTGGCTGCTGACCCTGGTCGCGGACGCGGCGGGCGGGTTCACCGTCTTCCTGCTGCTCGTCGGCGCGATCGTGCTCGGCGGCGTGGTGATCAAGGCCGCCGGGCGCCGGGCCTTCAAGAATCTGAGCGAGGCGGTCCAGCAGGCCCAGAGCGGTGTGATGCCGCCGGAAGGCGGCCGTTCCGGCGAGGGCAACGGACTGGTGATGCTCGCCGGTCTGCTGCTGATCATCCCCGGGCTCGTCACGGACGCGCTGGGGCTGCTGCTGCTCGTGCCCCCGGTCCGGAAGGCGGTGAGCCGCCGCGGTGAGCGGGCGCTGGAGCGCAGGATGCGGGCCGCTTCCCCGGGCACCCTGGGGGACGCCTTCCAGCAGGCCCGGATGCGCCGTCCGGACGGCAAGGTCGTCCCGGGCGAGGTCATCCACGACAAGGCCGACCCCCGCAGGGACCCGAACCCGGGTCAGAACCCTCCGCTGACGCCGTGACCGCGGGCCCCTGACACCGGCTTCACGCATCTGTGCAGATACGGGTACTGCCCCGTGCCGCTGAACGGCACGGGGCAGTACCCGTATCTGCACAGATGGGCCGCCGAAGGGGCCCGGGGACAGCTCAAGAGCCGCGGGCGGGTGCCACACCTGATATGGCACCCGCCCGCGGCTCTTGAAGCTCTCTGCCGACCTTCCCCGTAAGGGTCAGGCGGACTTGCGGCTGTCCCGCGGATGTACGGCGATGTTCATCGCCCCGGAGCGAAGGACGGCGAGCCGCTCCTCAAGGACCTCTTCGAGTTCCTCTCGGGTGCGCCTCTCCATCAGCATGTCCCAATGCGTGCGCGCGGGCTTCGCCTTCTTCTCCTCAGGGCCGTCGCCGTCCACGAGGAGTGCCTGGGCCCCGCAGACCTTGCACTCCCACTCCGGCGGGATCTCCGCCTCTACCGAGAAGGGCATCTCGAATCGATGGCCCTTCTCGCATGCGTACTCCACGGCCTGGCGCGGAGCCAAGTCGATGCCGCGGTCCGTCTCGTAGCTGGTCACCACGAGGCGCGTGCCGCGAAGAGCTCGCTCACTCATGAATCGTGCCTCCCGGGCTTGTCGCCCACAGGACAGGTGTCGCTGTCGTCGTCATCCGGTCAACGTCCGGTCGGCGGTAAAGATTCCCGTTCCGGGTCCTGCGTCGCCGTCGTAGCCGCAGCCTTGTTGACCAATGCAATACCCACCGACGCCCGGTTTGTCACACCTGGCGTGAGATGTCACCCAGCGTTGAGGCTGGTTTCGCGCGCAGTAACGGTACGCCTGGCAGGCCAAAGGCGTACACTACCGCCCTTTGCCCGCAGGCGCTAAATCCGTTCCGGTACGGGATTGCCCGCGTCCTGGATCGCGCGCCGTACGGGCACCCGGGCGAGCAGGACGAAACCGAGCGCGAAGAACGCCACGAGCGACAGGATCGCGTCCCGGTAGCTCCCGGTCAGCTGATACGTCAGACCGAACAGCAGCGGCCCCAGCCAGGACATCCCCCGGTCGCTCAGCTCGTACGCCGAGAAGTACTCGGCCTCCTTGCCCGGCGGCACCAGATGCGAGAACAGCGACCGGGACAGGGCCTGGGTGCCGCCCAGGACCAGGCCGATCCCGGCGGCCAGGGCGAAGAACCACACGGCCCGCCCGGCGGGCAGGAAGTACCCCGCCGCCAGCAGCAGCGTCCAGACGACCAGGGACCCGAGGATCGTGCGGCGCGCCCCGTGCGTACGGGCCAGCCGGCCCATCCCGAGCGCGCCCGCCACCGCGAGCACCTGGACCAGCAGGACCGCGACGATCAGCGTCGACTGTTCGAGTCCGAGTTCCTCGGAGCCGTACACCGACGCCTGGGTGATCACGGTCTGCACCCCGTCGTTGTAGACGAGGTACGCCAGCAGGAACGCCAGGGTGAGCGGATAGCGGCGCATGTCCCGGATCGTCGCCGCCAGCTGCCGCCAGCCCTTGAGGGCGGTTCCCGCGCCGGCGGCGGGCCGCCGCCGGTCACGCAGACGGCGCAGCGGGACGAGGGTGAAGGCGCCCCACCACAGACCCGCCGTCGCCAGACAGATCCGCACCGCCGTGCTCTCCGTCACCCCGAACCGGTCGTGCTGGGTGAACAGGATCAGATCGGCCACCAGGACCAGCGCGCCGGAGGCGTAGCCGAAGGCCCAGCCGCGTGAGGAGACCGTGTCGCGCTCCTCGGGCCCGGCGATCACCGGGAGGTACGAGTTGTACAGGACCATCGACACGGCGAGCGCGGCGTTGGCCACGATCAGCAGGAGTCCGCCGAGAAGATAGCGGTCGCCTTCGAGGAAGAACATGCAGGTCGTGGCGGCGGCCCCCACATAGGCGGACACCGCGAGCAGGGGCTTGCGGCGTCCCGAGCGGTCGGCGGCGGCTCCCGCGAGCGGCATCACCAGGATCGCGGCGACCACGGACAGGGACACGGAGTAGGCGAAGAACGATCCCGCGCGCACCGGGATGCCCAGCGGATGCACATAGCCGTCGCTGTCGGCGGCGGCCTTGGCGATCTCTGTCAGATAGGGGCCCAGGAACACCGTGAGGACCGTCGTCGAGTAGACCGAGCACGCCCAGTCGTAGACGTACCACCCGTGTTGTTCGCGCCGCCGGTCCCCGGGTCCGTCGTCCGGTTCCGCCCGCACGGTCTTCGCACCCACCGGCCCCTCGCCTCCCCCTGGTGGGCCCGGCGCGGTGCCCGGCCGGGCGCGCGCTCAGACCCAGACGCCCCGGTCCTGAAGGACCGACCGCAGTGTGTCGATGTGATCGGTCATGATGCCATCCACGCCGAGTTCGAGGAGGGCGTGCATCCGCGCGGGGTCGTTCACCGTCCACACATGCACGGGCAGCCCGCGCGCGTGGGCCGTCCGGACGAAGCGCCGGTCCACCACCCGCACCCCCGCCCAGCTCTCCGGTACCTGCGCGCACACCGCAGAGCCGCGCGGGGCCATGGGCACGCCGTACCCGCGCAGCCTCAGCCCGAGCACCCCGCGCATCCCGTAGGAGGTGGCGAGGCGGGGGCCCGCCAGCCGCTGGGCGCGGGCGGCCCTGGCCTCGGAGAACGAGCCCACGCAGACCCGGTCCCACGCGCCGGTGCGGCCGATCAGCGCCAGCAGGGGGGTGAGGGCCGCGTCCGCCTTGACGTCGATGTTCCAGCGGACCTCGGGGAACTCCTCCAGCAGTTCCTCGAAGAGCGGTACGGGTTCGGTGCCGCCCACGCGCGCGCGTCGCACCCGCGACCAGGGCAGGTCCGCGATACGCCCGGCACCGTCCGTCACCCGGTCCAGCGTCGCGTCATGGAACGCGACCGGTCTGCCGTCCGCGGTGACGCGCGCGTCCGTCTCGATGTAGCGGTAGCCCGCGGCCACCGACCGCCGGAACGCGGCCACGGTGTTCTCCAGGCCGTCCGCCGCGCCGCCGCGATGGGCGAACGCGAGCGGCGCGGGATGGTCCAGATAGGGGTGCCGGGTACGGGAGGTCACGGCCGGATTATCGCGTGTCCGGGCGACACCCCGGTGACGGGAGTCCGGTCCGCGGGGGGATCGGCGAGGTCGGAGGCCGGTGCGACGGCGAACATCCGCAGGAAGAGCTGGGCGAGCGGTCCGATCGCCAGGGCGTACAGGACCGTTCCCGCGCCGACGGTGCCGCCGAGCGCGAAGCCGGTGGCCACGATCGCGACCTCCAGGGCGGTGCGCACCAGTCTGATGGACCGCCCGGTGCGGCGGTGCAGTCCGGTCATCAGCCCGTCACGCGGGCCCGGACCGAAGTTCGCCGCGATGTAGAGGCCGGTCGCGGCGCCGTTCAGCAGGACGGCCAGCACCATCAGCGGAACGCGGACGGCCAGCGTTCGCGTGTCCGGGAACAGGAGGAGCGTCGCGTCCATGGCGACGCCGACCACGATCACGTTCGAGACGGTGCCGAGACCGGGGCGCTGGCGCAGGGGTATCCACAGCAGCAGCACCAGCGCGCCCACGACGATCGTGACCACGCCGATCGTCAGGCCCGTCAGCTCGGCGAGGCCTTGGTGCAGCACACCCCATGGTTCGAGACCGAGCCCCGCCTCCACCATCAGCGCACAGCTCACCCCGTACAGCGTGAGGCCGCCGTAGAGCTGGGTGAGGCGGCGGGGGAGACGGGCGGGGGCGGCCTGCGGGTCGCGGGGACTCCGGGTGAAGCGTGTGATCGGCAAAGCAGTGCCCCTCTGTGGTGATGGTGGCCTGGCTCATGTCACTCTGTGGCTTGCAGGAACCATCGATCCATGGCCAATCCGATAAAGGTGGACTGAAAAGCATGGTGCAGTGGACCTCCACGGTCGGAGCGGCACAGCTCGCCCGGCTGCTCAGCTCCCAGCAGGACCGCCCCGCCGGCCCCGGCAGCCGCAAGCCCCCCGCCTACCGGGCGCTCGCCGACGGCGTCCGGCTGCTCGTGCTGGAGGGCCGGGTCCCGGTGGGCGCCCGCCTCCCCGCCGAACGCGAACTCGCCCTCTCCCTCGCCGTCAGCCGCACCACCGTCGCCGCCGCCTACGAGGAACTGCGCTCCGAGGGCTTCCTGGAGTCCCGGCGCGGCGCCGGCAGCTGGACCTCCGTCCCCGCCGGGAACCCCCTCCCCGCGCGCGGCCTCGAACCGCTGCCCCCCGAGGCCCTGGGGTCGATGATCGACCTCGGCTGCGCGGCGCTCCCCGCCCCCGAGCCCTGGCTGACCCGCGCCGTGCACGGCGCGCTGGAGGAACTGCCGCCGTACGCCCACACCCACGGCGACTACCCGGCCGGGCTGCCCGCCCTGCGGGAGATGATCGCCGCCCGCTACACCGCGCGCGGCATCCCCACCATGCCCGAGCAGATCATGGTCACCACCGGGGCGATGGGCGCGACCGACGCGATCTGCCATCTCTTCGCCGGGCGCGGCGAACGCATCGCGGTCGAGTCGCCCAGCTACGCCAACATCCTCCAGCTGATGCGGGAGGCCGGCGCCCGGCTGGTCCCCGTCGCCATGGCCGAACGGCTCGGCGGCTGGGACCTGGACCGCTGGCGCCAGGTCCTGCGGGACGCGGCGCCCCGCCTCGCGTACGTCGTCGCGGACTTCCACAACCCCACCGGGGCGCTGATCCCCGAGGACCAGCGGCGCGCCCTGGTCGAGGCGGCCCGCGCGGCGGGGACCGTCCTGATCGTGGACGAGACGATGAGCGAGGTCCGGCTGGACCCGGATCTGCCGATGCCGCGGCCCGTGTGCGGCTTCGACCCCGCGGGCTCCACGGTGATCACCGTCGGCTCCGCGAGCAAGGCGTTCTGGGCGGGTATGCGTATCGGCTGGGTCCGCGCGGCCCCCGATGTGATCCGCAGTCTGGTCGCGGCCCGCGCCTTCGCCGACCTCGGCACCCCCGTACTGGAACAGCTCGCCGTCAACTGGCTGCTGCGCGGCGACGGCTGGGAGCAGGCGGTCGCCCTGCGCCGTACCCAGGCCCGGGAGAACCGGGACGCCCTGGTGGCGGCCGTGCGCCGGGAGCTGCCGGACTGGGAGTTCGAGGTGCCGCACGGCGGTCTGACCCTGTGGGTGCGCACCGGCGGTCTGTCCGGATCGCGGCTGGCCGAGGTGGGGGAGCGGGTCGGGGTACGGGTTCCCTCCGGGCCGCGGTTCGGGGTGGACGGCGCCTTCGAGGGCTATGTACGACTGCCGTTCACGGTCGGCGGCCCGGTCGCGGAGGAGGCGGCGTCCCGTCTCGCGGCGGCGGCGCGGCTGGTGCGCGGCGGTGCGGGCGGGGCGCACGGCGCCGAGCCCCCGCGCACGTTCGTGGCCTGAGCGCGGGTTCGCGGCCTGGGCGTACGTCGCCGTGGCCCTCGGGTGCCGTTCGTGGCCCGGGGCGCCCGTTCATACGGCGTGATGTGCCCGTTCGTGGTTCGAGCCGCCACCGCGCACCGCGCACCGCTCACCGTCCACCGTCCACCAGGAACGCGTGGTGTCGGGGACGCGCGGGGCCGGTGGGGGTGGGCGACGGCTGCGGGACGGTCGCCGGGGCGGTCAGCCCTCCGCGGCCGCCGTCTCGATCGGGACCCTGTCCGCGCGGGCCGTCCGTACCTCCTGGGTCGGCGGGCCCTCGACGTCCGCGGCGCCCTCGCCGCCCGGCGCGGCGGCCCGGGGCGGCAGCAGCGCCAGCACGGCCTGCCGGTGCGCGTCGCTCGTGGCGTCGTCGTACGGGTCGGGGGTGGCGGGCACCTGCAAGCGCAGCACGGGTCCGTCGCCGAGCCGGGCGTGCCCCCGGCCCGGTGGCATCCGCGGGGCGGGCGTGGTGGACGGCGCCGCGCCCAGCACCCCGGCGAGCCGGTCGGCCACGGGGCCGAGCACGACCCGCGCGCGCGTGCAGGGGAGCACGCTGTCCGGGACGGTGATCGTGCCGTCGTAGCTGTCGTACTGATCGGCGACGACGACCGTGACACCCGCCGCCCGGCCGTGCCGCAGCGGGACCTGGAGGAGGGACAGCGGATCGCGGTCCCCCTCGCCCTGCCCGTCCGCCGCGAGCCGCCCGAGCGCGGAGGGCCGGTCGGCCAGCACGTACAGCGGGCGGGTGACGTCCTCGGGCGGGGGATGCCCCGCCTGGCGGGCCTGGTTGGCGGCGACCAGCCGCCGCTCCGTCTCGTCCGCCGCCCACTGGAACGCGGTGAGCGCGCCCGCCGGTCCGCAGGCGACGGCCAGTACCCCGGCCCGTCCGGCCAGACACGCGAACTCGCCGGTGCCCGTGCCCTCGACGATCAGGACGTCACCGTGCCGGAGCGCCTGGAGGGCGATCGAGCGCAGCAGGGTCGACGTACCGCTGCCCGGCGCGCCGACCACCAGCAGATGCGGTTCGGTGGACCGGTACCCGGTGCGCCAGACGACGGGCGGTTCGTCCCGGTGTCCGTCGCCGTGCCGGACGGGGAGGGTGCGCCGCACACCGGTGGGGTCGGTGAAGCCGAGCACGATCTCGCCGGGGGCCGTGACGAACGGCTGGGCCGTGATGTCGGTGGGCAGCGGCGGCAGTACGGCGACCGTCAGCTCGTTGCCCTCCTCGTCCCAGTCGAACCGGTACTCGCGCCCGCGCCCGGACTTCGCGTGCAGCAGATGTTCGATCCGGGCGCGCGCGGCGGGCTCGCCGTCCGTGAAGTACGCCGGGTAGCGCACCAGGAGACGGCTGATCCGCCCGTCGCCGTCGAACTCGAAGGCGTCGAAGGCCTTCTCCCAGTCACCGCCGTGCGCGTACAGCGGGCTGGGGTCCTCGGCGACGGAGAAGTACGGGACCAGCGCCTCGTACAGCGAGGTGAGCCGCTGGACCTGGGACTCGTCGGGGCCCGCCGGGGTCGCGGGTGCCCGGTCCCGGCCGTACCAGGCCGCCGCCGCCATCAGGGTGATGACGGCCAGCAGCGGTCCGTACGGCAGCAGTGCCACGACCAGGACGACGGAGGCCGCCAGGAACAGCAGTCCGCCCCGGCGGTCGGCCGGGGTGTCGGTCCATCTGCGCCGCCCGGCCCCGGCCAGGCGGTGCAGTCCGCGAGTGATCGTGATCAGCGGATGGAGGACATCGGTGGCGCTGTCGGCCGCCGACCGGGCCAGCTCCCGGCTTCGGGCGATCTGTGCGCTGCCGTCACGCAGGACGCGGGCAAGGGGGCGCCGGGCCACATCGGTCTCCTGAAGGTGCGTGCGGAGGGGGTGCGGGGGACTGGGTCAGAACTTGATCCCGCCGAGCAGGCTGGCGAGGCTCGCCCCGCCCGCCTTGATGCTCGGCGCGATGGCGGTACTCGCCAGATAGAAGCCGAAGAGCGCGCACACCACGGCGTGCGAGCCCTTGAGGCCGTCCTTCCGGAAGAACAGGAACACGATGATTCCGAGCAGCACGACGCCCGAGATGGAGAGGATCATGAGGTTTCTCCTGGTCGGTGGGGACAGACACCATGAGTTGTTCCAGGCTCACAGGAGGTATCCATACGATAAAAGGTGCAACTGGGTGAATTGCTGGACGTTTCGCCTGAACAGCGGACATCCGCTCACCCGGACGGCGGGGAGCCGACCCCCGTCCGGACCCTCCCGGTCACCCCGTCCGGACATCCCCACGGCCACGCCCCGGGCCGCCCGGCACCGAACCGAGGACTCGGCCCGTCATATGCCCCGACGGGCAGTACCCTGACGTTTCACCCGCACGGCCCCCCGCCCCTGCCCGCTGCCCGAAAGAAGGTCCGACCGATGAGCGAAGCCTCCGAGCCCGGGGCCGCCCCCACCCCCGACGCCGAGGTCGTGGAGCTGGCGACGAAGCTCTTCGGTCTGGCCCGGCAGGGCGACACCGAGCGGCTCGCCGCGTACGTGGACGCCGGGGTCCCGGCGAACCTCACCAACGACCAGGGCCACACCCTGGTGATGCTCGCCGCCTACCACGGCCACGTCGCCACGGTCCGCGCCCTGCTGGAGCGCGGCGCCGACCCCGACCGGGTCAACGACCGGGGCCAGACCCCGCTCGCGGGCGCCGTCTTCAAGAGCGAGGACGCCGTCGTCCAGGCCCTCGTCGAGGGCGGCGCGGACCCCACCGCGGGTACGCCCTCCGCCGTCGACACGGCCCGCATGTTCGGCCGGACACACCTGCTGGCACTCTTCGGTACAGGCTGAGCACCGCCCCCTGACCAGGCGGAACGCCGGTCCGGGAAATCGGTCGCGGCATTGTGAACGCCTGGGTCATCATGACGAGGTGATTCACGGACGCGACGGCGGGGCAGGTGTTGCCGCACCGCGCGGGCCCTGAACGGCCCGGCACGGGCCACCGACGAGAGGCAGAGGAAGAGATGGTCTACCACAAGCATGAGACGACGGGCGCCCCGACGTGTTGCCGCGAGACCTGGTAGTCGCGAGTCCCTGGTCACGTCGACGCTTGATGTGAGGCTGTTTCCCATGTTCGATTCGGTCATAGCGCCCAGTGGCACGCTGCTAGGTCTCCTTCAGAGAGGCCGCGGCGACGGCACACTGCACGCGCTCACCGCCCCGCGGGCCGACGCGCTCGCGGCACTCAACAACTGCGTCCTCCACGATCCCCGCCACGACTGGCAGGCGGAGAACCGCTCCCTCTACTACGCCCGCCTCTACCTCGACCTGGACGGCGAGCTCGACGCGGTCGAGGCCCACCTCTTCCACCCGGAGGACGTCCTCGACCCGGACGAGTCCCGCACCGGACTCGCCCTCGCGGTCCTCGGCCACCTCGCCGCCTACGGCCGGCGCGACGCCCTGGAGCTGCTCCGCCGGTACGCCACCGTCGGCAGCAACTGGGCCTGGGCCCTCGACGAACTGGCGCTGCGCGACGACGACGCCGGGCTGCGCTCGCTGGCCGCCCCCGTCCTCGCCCGCTTCGCCCGCGACACCGAGGGCGAGGCCGCGCTCGCCGCGACCGTCCGGGACGCCTTCGAGCCACGGCCCTGGCGGCTGTGGGCCGACGACCCGCGCGAATCCGTCGCGGCCCGGGTGCGGGCCGCCCGCGAACAGGGCTCCTTCGACCGCTGGCAGCGCCAGCTCGACTCCACGGGGCCACGCCCCGACTGGAGCGTGCGGGCCGTCCTCGACTGGGCCGAACGCGGCGCCGAACGCGGTACCCCCCTGCATGTGCCCGCCGCCCGCTGCCTGACGGCGGTCGCCGGACCCGACGACCACGCCGAGATCGTGCGGGCCGCCCGCGACGGCGCCGACGGCGCCCGCTGCACCGCCCTGCGCTATCTCGCCGACACCCACGACCCCTTCGCCCTCGACCTGATCGAAATCGCGGTCGCCTCCCCCTCGGCGACCGTGGCGGAAGCGGCCGTCGAGTCCTTCGAGCGGATGCGCGGGCCCGCCGCCGTCGACCGGGCCCGCGCCTGGGTCCAGCGGCCCGACACGCTCGGCGCCGCCGCGGGACGCGTGCTCGCCTGCCGGGGCGGCACCCAGGACACCATGCTCGTCCTCGACGCCCTCCGCGAGGCGGTGCGCGCCGAGGGCCCCGACGCACCCACCCTGTGGACCCTGGTCGACGGGGCCGGCCGCCTCGGCATCGTCTGCGCGGCACCCGTACTGCGCCATGTGTACCGGGAGACCGCCTCCTCCCAGCTGCGGGGACGCGCCGCCCGCGCGCTCGCCGCGACCGACGGCTCGTTCCCGGCCGGGTTCGCCGTCGAATGCCTCTGGGACTGCGAGGAGACCACCCGCGAGATCGCCGCACGGCACGCGGAGACCGGCGACGCGCGCGTGGTGGAGCAGCTGCGCAGGCTCGCGGCCGACCCCGCCGAGGAGGACGAGGTCCAGACCGCCGTGCGCAGCCGGATCGGACCGGAGGCCGCCTGACCCCGCCGCGCCCCCGAAGCGCCGCCGGGCCCGGCCGTACCTCCACCACCGGTACCGCCACCACGGGTACACCCACCCACGTGTGAGTCCGCCGACGGGTACATCCACCCGCGGACGCACCCGCAGACGCAGACGCTCGCGGCCGCCGCGCCCGGCGGCCCGCCGCGTCGCCGGGCGATCGGCTGACATACCGCCGCGAACCGCCCGTCGCACCCTCGCGGGCAGGCCCGCCGCGGCGACCTCGCGGCTGCGGTCGCCGTCCGTCGGGACCGGACGGATCAGGGGCGCCGGATCAGGACGGCTCGGGTCAGGATGCCCGGTCAGGACGGCCGGGTCAGGGGCGGCGCGCGGGCGGAACGGAACCGACCGGGCGGGAGCCGATCGCGCCCGGGCCGACCGGGACGAAGCGCACCGGTGTGCCCGGAGGTGCCTGGGCCGCCGCCGCGAGACCGTCCTCGAGGACCACGGCGACCACCGGATAGCCGCCGGTCGTCGGATGGTCGGCGAGGAACACCACCGGGCGCCCGTCCGGCGGAACCTGCACCGCGCCCAGCACCATGCCCTCACTGGGCAGCTCCCCGCTCACCGCCCGCTCCAGCGGCGGCCCCTCGGTACGCAGCCCGACCCGGTTGCTCGCCGAGGAGACCCGGTACACGCGGGTGCCGAACGTCCGCAGCGCGTCGGCCGTGAACCAGTCGGCGCGCGGCCCGAGCCGCACCCGCAGCACCAGCTCGGCGGGCGGTCCCGGCTGCGGGGCGACGTCCACGCGCGCGTGGGGCGCGTTCTCCGGCCCCAGCGGCAGTACGCACCCGTCGGTGAGCGGCGCGGGCCCGAGCCCTGACAGCAGATCCGCCGACCGGCTCCCCAGCACCGGCTCGACGGCGACCCCGCCGGACAGCGCCAGACAGGTCCGCACCCCGGCCACCGCCGACCCCACGTCCAGCACCGCCCCGGCGGGCACCCACAAGGGCGCGCCGAAGGGGGCGGGGCGACCGTCCACGGTCACCCGGCAGGGCGCCCCCGTGACGGCCGCCGTGACGCCCTGGCGGGTACGCACCGCGCAGCCGTTCACGGTCGTCTCCAGAACGGCGGCCGACGGCGCGTTGCCGACCAGCCGGTTGCCCAGGGCGGCGGCCGGCGCGTCGAGCGCCCCGGACCGCGGCACCCCGAGATGCGCGTACCCCGGGCGCCCCAGGTCCTGCACGGTGGTCAGCGCGCCCGCCCGTACGACGACCACCGCGCGGCCGGTCGTCAACACCCCACCCCGCCCGGGTGGCCGCTCACGGCCGCTCCTGGGGCACGAACCGTACGGGGGTGCCCGGGGCGAGCAGCGCCGCGGGCACGCGCGCGTGGTCCCACAGCACCGCGTCGGTCGTGCCGATGAGCTGCCAGCCGCCCGGCGACGCCCGCGGATACACCCCCGTGTACGGCCCCGCGAGGGCCACCGCCCCCGCGGGCACCGCCGTACGGGGGGTGGCGCGGCGCGGCACCCCGTAGCGGTCCGGCAGGCCCGTCAGATAGCCGAAGCCCGGCGCGAACCCGCAGAAGGCGACCCGGAACTCCGTCCCGGAGTGGATCGCGGCCACCTCACCGGGGCTGACACCCCATAGTGCCGCGACCTCCGCGAGGTCCGGTCCGTCGTAGCGCACCGCCAACTCCACGACGTCCCGCGCGCGGGACCGGGGCGGCGGGACCGACCAGGCCGGGAGCCGGGCCGCCAGCCCCCTCGGATCGTCCAGACCGTCCAGCAGCACCGTACGGGCCGCGGGGACGATCTCCCGGACCCGCAGCTCCCCGGCGGCGCGGCGGCGCAGCAGTTCGGCGTGCAGGGCCCGCGCCTCCTCACCGCTGTCCAGCTCCACCAGCAGCGCGTGCGCCCCGACCTCCAGCGGCCTCATACGAACGCCTCGACCCGTACCCCGGACCGCTCCAGCTCCGCGCGCACCCGGCGGGCCAGGAGCACCGCCCCGGGGGTGTCGCCGTGCAGGCACAGCGACCGTGCCCGTACCTCGATCTCGCGTCCGCTGTGCGCGACGACCGCGCCCTCGCGCGCGAGCCCCACCGACCGGGTCACGACGGCGTCCGGGTCCGTGACGACGGCACCGTCGAGGCCGCGCGGGACGAGGGTGCCCTCGTCGGTGTAGGCACGGTCCCCGAACGCCTCGGTGACGACCGGCAGTCCGGCCCCCGCGGCGGCCTCCAGCAACCGTGAACCGGGCAGCCCCAGGACCGGCAGCGGCTCCCCGGTGAGGAGCACCCCGTCGACCACGGCACGGGCCTGTTCCCCGTCCCCGACGACCCGGTTGTACAGCGCCCCGTGCGGCTTCACGTACGCCACGCGCGTGCCCGCCGCGCGCGCGAACACCCCGAGCGCGCCTATCTGGTAGGCGACCTCGGCCGCCAGCTCGTCGGACGGCACGTCCATCGCGCGGCGCCCGAACCCCGCCAGGTCGCGGTACGACACCTGGGCGCCGATCCGCACCCCCCGGGCCGCCGCCAGCTCGCACACCCGCCGCATCGTCACGGCGTCCCCGGCGTGGAATCCGCAGGCCACGTTGGCGCTGGTGACGACGGACAGCAGCTGTTTGTCGTCGGTCAGCGTCCAGCGGCCGAAGCCCTCACCGAGATCGGCGTTGAGGTCGATGACCCCCGGGTGTGCCTCGATGGACCGTCCCGCGCGCGTGCGGTCGTCGACGGTGCTCATGGGACCTCTCTCGACCTGGGAGCGGCTGGGTGGGGCGTGGTGGCGGGGTCGGGGCGCTGGGTTGCGGGTTGCGGGCTGAGGTGAGGCGGCGGGGCGCTGGGTGACGGGAGTGGGGATGAGGGGAGCCGAGTGCCGGGGACGGGGCGCGGGTGAGTGGGGGAGCGGGGGGAGCGGGCGGTGTCCTGCCGAGCACGGTAGAGGATCGTTCGACGATCCCTCAATCCCCGACGGAGGCGGGCCGCGGACCCGGTGGCGGCCGGCGTTCCCCCGCGCTCGTCGGCACCCGCGGCCCGACCCGCCTCGCGCCGCGCTCCCGTGGCGGCGCCCGTGGCTTCTGCGTCGTTTGGGTCGATGTCAGACCGAGGACCTAGGCTGTGCCACGTGACTTCGCCTGCCTCGACGGAATCCGTTCCGCCCCAGCTCAGCGCGGCGGCGCGGCCCGCCCCGGGCCCGGCCGCCGACGAGGGCCTGGCGCGGCGGCTGCGCGCGCTCGCGTGCACGGCCCCGCTGCACGACCTGGACGCCCGCAAGGCCAACCTCGCGGGCGAGTACTCCGGGTACGGCATGGCGGAGGTGGCGCTCGCCGCCATCGACCTGGTCACCCTGAACATGGACTTCGACACCGGCGCCGACCACGAACAGATCGTCGCCCGGCTCGTCCCCCGGATCGCGGCCCAGGCCCCGGCCCGCCCCGGCGAGGAGCACGAGCGGGTCGCCCGCTGGGTCCTGGAGAACCTGATCAACGTCGGCAGTGTCGACCGCGGCTTCCGCGCCGTGTACGGCACCTTCGCGCCGGACGGCACCTATGTGCGCCGGGACTACGACTTCAAACTCGTCGAGGAGGTCCCCGGCTACGGCGGCGGGGTCTTCCTGCGCACCACCGACGAGGCGGTGAACGTCCTCGTCGGTGCCCTCGACACCGACGTCACCAGCGCGCAGATCGCCGCCGAGGTCAAGCTGGAGGTCCTGATCCGCAGGGGCCGCCTCGCCGACGCCCAACTCGCCGCCGAGCAGGCCCGGTACCGCACGGTGCAGTACTCCGAGACGCTCCGCAGGGCCCTCGACGCCACCCGGCGCAACGTCCGCGCGGTCGACTGGCTCCACGGCGTCCCCGACATGATCGACGAAGCCCTCGACCATGTCGCCGACCGCTACCGCCACGAGAACGCCATCCTCACCAACATCCGAAAGGCGCGGGACGAGTCCGAGGAGCCGGAGCAGAAGCGCCGCGCCGCCGAGCTCGTCGACATCGTCAAGGACTGCATCCGCCGGCACACCCAGCTCCAGTCCCGTCTCCTCGAAGCGGGCCCCCTGTTCCGCGCCGAGCAGGACCGCCAGGCGTTCGCCGCGCCCACCGCGCGCGCGGGACTCGATCTGTACGGCCAGCTCGTGGCCCCCACCCTGCCGCTGCCCGTCGAGCAGGCGAAGCGGGTCACCGACGCGTTCTTCGCCGGGGGCACCGGCCTGCGCACCCCCGTGTCCGTACGGGTGACCGATCTGGTCGACATCCTGCTCACCCCGCCCCAGGAGCGGGAGCACCTCGGCGCCGAGATGCCCGAGCCCGATCTGATCGCGACCCCCGACGACAGCCGGTTCAGCGAGGAACAGTTCGCGAGCGCGCGCCGGCTGCTCGACCTGCCCGCCGACGCCCCCAGGCGGCTGTCCGGGCTGCTCGCCGAGGCCCGGCGCGGCGACCCCGAGCTGCCCTACCTCGTGGCCCTCCTCGCGGTGCACGCGGCGAGTCCCCCGGTCGGTACGGCCTACCGGCAGGGCGAGGAGAAGCTGGTGTTCGCCGTCGACGACGGCACCGAGCTGGACGACATCGAGTTCGGCGGCGCCGACCTCATCGTCGGCACCGCGCTGCTGGACGCGGCGGGCATGGCCGCCGACCGCAAGGAGGCGGCATGAGGAAGCCCCTCCACCCGGCACCCGCACCCGGTCCGACGGCCGTCCCTGGTCGGGCACCCGCCCTTGGTCGGGCCGCCGGTCGGGCACCCGCCGCCGGTCGGGCACCTGCCCCCGGTCCGGCCGCCGG
This sequence comes from Streptomyces uncialis, assembly GCF_001905345.1. GTDB lineage: Bacteria > Actinomycetota > Actinomycetes > Streptomycetales > Streptomycetaceae > Streptomyces > Streptomyces uncialis. The sequence continues at coordinate 24,562 of NZ_LFBV01000006.1, read as the reverse complement.
CCGCCGCCCTGCCGTCGCCCTACCCCGCACACCGTCACACCACCGCACCGAGGAGCACCAGCCGTGAGCGACCACCACGCAGACACCGCCGCGTGGAGCGAGCCGGAGGAGCGGCAGCAGCCCACGGCCGCCGCGCCCGTCACCCCCGCCGACACCGCGGACGCGGCCCGGCTCGTCGCCTTCGGCCTTCAGCCCAAGCTCCAGCCCGCCCGCGACCAGGAGTACGCCGAACTGCTGCGCCGCTACCGGGAGGACCCGCCGTTCGCGCGCCTCGCGGACGCCGTCGCCACCGGGCTCGGACTGATCGTCCTGGAGGTCTCCCCGCGCGCGGGGATGGCCGTCACCGCCGCCGAGGACTCGGTGTTCGCCGTCCGGATGGGCGACTACGCCCGGCGCACCGCCGCCGACTCCGCCGACCGCTTCCTGCACGGCCTCGCCCATCTCGCCGTCGCCGCGCTGGCCTTCCCCCGCCCCGAGGACCTCGCCGACGACGCGTACATCGGCCGTGTCACCGTCAACGGCGTCGACGCGTTCGTCCGGCAGGCGTGCCACCGGCTGGAGGAGCGCGCCGAGGCACAGGGGGAGAACACCGACCCCGCGACCGACGCCCCCGGACTGGAGGCCGCCTGGCGGATCTGGGCCCGCCGCAGCTCGACCGGTGCCACCAAGGACGCCCGCAGACTCGCCGGTTCGACCACCGGGATCGTCGCCAAGGCCGTCGCGTTCCTCACCGAGTCGGGATTCCTCCAGCGCACCGGCGACGACTCCGGGGGCACGTACCGCACCACCGCGCGCTATCAGCTCCAGGTCCGTGACCTGGCGGGCAGTGCCGCGCTGGGCGAGCTGCTGGAGCTGGGGGTGGTCCCCGTGTCGGACGGCACGGCGACGCTGCTGCCCGCCGACGAGGCCGACGACCTGGAGCTGGTCGCCGGGGCGGGCCTCCCGTTCCACTCCTGACGCCCCGCCCCGCCCCGCCTGTCCGGTACCCCGCCCCCGACGCCAACGTCAACGCCCCACCCCCGGTACCCGCCCGATCCCACCGCCCTGACCGACCGCCTCCGCCGCCCCGACCGCCCCCGCCCCATCCGCCGGACGCCCCCCTGCGTCCGGGTCCTCGACGAGAGTCCGCCGCCATGTACGAGCTGTCCCGGGTCCGCCTCTACTCCATCGGGCCGGCCGGTGCGCGCTACGCCGACACCGTGCTGGACCTGCGCGGTGTCGGCGCCCCCGTGCCCGATCCCGCCCCCACCCAGGCGGAGTTCTTCGCGGCGGAGCCCGTCGGTCCGCCCCGCCGCCCCGCGCCCGCGGGCGTGCTGTTCCTGGAGAACGGCGGCGGCAAGTCCGTCCTGCTCAAGCTGATCTTCTCGGTGATGCTCCCCGGCCACCGCAACACCCTCGGCGGTGCCAGCTCCGGGGTGCTCCGCAAGTTCCTGCTCGCGGACGACTGCGGCCATGTCGCCCTGGAGTGGCAGCACACCCTGACCGGGGAGTGCGTGGTCGTCGGCAAGGTCAGCGAATGGCGGGGCCGCCAGGTCTCGGGCGACCCCCGCAAGTTCGCCGAGGCGTGGTACTCCCTGCGCCCCGGTCCCGGCCTCGGTCTGGACAATCTGCCGGTCGCCGAGTCCACCGCCGTCCGCCCGCCGGTGGAGGGCGCCTCCGGCGCGCAGGGCCGCCGCCGCACCATGAAGGGCTTCCGCGACGCCCTGACCGAGGCGGGCAAGGCGTACCCGCACCTCGATGTGCACTGGGAGGAGATCCACGAGCGCTGGACCGAGCACCTCGGTGAACTCGGCCTCGACCCGGAACTCTTCCGCTACCAGCGGGAGATGAACGCCGACGAGGGCGAGGCCGCAGGGCTCTTCGCCGTCAAGAAGGACTCCGACTTCACCGATCTGCTGCTGCGGGCCGTCACCGACACCCGCGACACCGACGGCCTCGCCGACCTCGTCAGCGGCTTCGGGAACAAACTCGGCCGCCGCGACGAGCTCATCGCCGAACGCGACTTCACCGCGGGGTCCGTCGACCTCCTCGGCCGGATCGTGGACGCCGCGGCCACCCGCGCCCGCGCGCGCGACGTCCACAGCGCCGCCGAACGCCGCACCCGGACCCTCGCCCGCGCGCTGTCCGCCCGGGGCGCGGGCGAACGCCACCGCACCGCCGAACTGGCCCAGCGGGTCACCGCCGCCGCGCACACCGTCACCGAGGCCGACCGGGAGCGCGGCCGTACGGAGCTGATCGCCGCCGAACTCGCCTACCGGCACGCCTCGCTCGCCCTGGCCGCCACCGAGAGGACCGCCGCCGCGCAGAAGCGCGAGCTGGCGGACGCCCGTACGCTGCACGCCGCGTGGCAGGCCGCCGAGAACGTGCTCAGGCACCGTGCCGCGGCCGACCGCTCCGGCCGGGTCGCCGCCGCCATCCTGGAGGCCGAGCGGGACGCGGCCCCCGCGCTCGCCGCCCGCGCGAGGGCCGCCGCCGACCTCGTCCGCGCCCTGCACTCCGCCGCCGAGGGCGCCGAGAACCTGGCCAACGAGGGCGAGGAGCGCTCCGCCGTCCTCCAGGAGACCGGGGAGGCCGCCCACCGCGACGCGACCGCCGCCGCCACCGAGGCGCAGCGCGCCCGCAGCGAGGCCGGACATCTGCGCCAGCGGCTCGACGAGGTCGAGCAGGAGACCACCGAGGCCGTCCGCGCAGGCTGGCTGGACGACGCCGCCCCCGACGCCGACCCCGCGCGGGCCGCGCTCGCCGCCAGCGACGCCGAGAAGACCGCCGTCGCCGCCTGGGACGCCGCCCGTGAGACCGCCCACCGCGCCACCGAGGAGGCCCGCGGCACGGCGTCCGCCGAAGCCCGCGCCGAACTCACCGCCGCCCGCGCGGCCGACGCCGCGAGCGCCGCCCAACGCGCCTACGACGCCGAGCGGCTGACCGCCGAGGCTCTCGCCGCGGAGGAACGCCTCGCCGAACTCCTCAGCCTGCCCGGGGCCCCCGTCCGCACCCCGGACGGCGCCGCCGTCCCGCAGCCCCGCAAGGCGGGCGAGCCCCGCACGGGCACACCGGCGGGCGCCCGCCCGGACACCGCCACGGGTCCCGCCGCCCAGGGAGGCCGTCCGGGCCACGACGACGGCTCCGCCCCGGACCTGCCCCTGTCACCCGAGGAACTCGACCGGGTCGCCGACGAGCTGCGGCGCCTCCTCGACGACGGCGTGGCCGGCGCCGAACGCCAGCTGTTCGACCTGCGCACCGCCGCCGCCGACGACTCCCGCATCCTCGGCGCCCTCGGTGACGGCGGACTCCTGCCCCCCGGCCCCGACGTCCTCGCGACCGTCGAATACCTCGGCGAGCACGGCATCCCCGCCCTGCCCGGCTGGCGCTACCTCGCCCAGGCCGTCGACCCCGCCGACCACGCGCGGGTGCTCGCCGCGCGCCCCGAACTCGTCGACGGCGTCGTCATCACCGACCCCGACACCCACACCCGGGCCCGCGAGACCCTCGGCAGCGCCGCCCTGCTCCCGCGCTCCGCCGTCGCCGTGGGCACCGCCGCCGCCCTCCTCGCGCCCACCCCGGCCAGCGGGACCGGCGACGACTCCGGGGTGTTCCTCGTCCCGCCGAACCCGGCCATGCACGACGAGCACGCCGCCGACGAGGAACGCCAGGCCCTGCGCACCCGCGCCACCGCCCGCGACGAGGAGATCCGCGCGCTCGCCGCCCGGCTCGCAGGCGACCGCGAGCTGGCCTCCCGGCTCACCTCCTGGCGCGCGGGATGCCCCGCCGGGCGCCTCACCGAACTCGCCACGGCGGCCCGCCAGGCGCACACCTTCGCCGAGGAGGCCGAGGGCGAACTGGCCGAGGCCCGCACCGCGCGCGCCGAGGCCGAGGAGACCGCCACCGAGGCCGCCCGGCTCCGCGAGGCCCGCCAGGAGACCGCCCAGCGCGCCCGCCGCGCCGCCGACGCCCTCGCGGGCCTCGCCTTCCGGCTGCGGGAACGCGCGGGCTGGCAGGTCAGACTGCGGGAACTCGCCGACGACGCCGTCGAGTCGGAGGCCCGCGCCCAGACCTGTCTGGACCGCGCCCGCGCCGCCGACGAGGACCGCCGCGCCGCGCAGCGCGGCGCCGACGACGCCCGGCGCACCGCCCGCGCCCTGCGCGCCGAACGCGCCGAGATCGCGGGCGCCCCCGACGACCTGTCGGCGCGGACCGCCCCGGACGACGAGGCCCCGAAGGCGTCGCTCCCGGCGCTGCGCGAGGCCTACCGCGCCGCCTCACAGCTCTACGAGAAGGTCGGCGTCGGCGCCGACCTGCGGGCCGAACAGGCCCGTGCCGAGAGCGACGAGAGCGCCGCGCTCGCCGAACTGGACCGCCTCAGCAACAAGGTCCGCACCCGTGCCGCACAGCTCCTCCAGTCACCCGACGGGTCCGACGGCCCGTCCCGGCAGGCCGCCGCCGCCCGCGCGGACGAACTCGTCCAACTCCTGGAGAACCGCACCTCGCTCGCCAGCGAGCAGCTCGGACGGCTGCGCGGCGAAGCCGAGCGCCACGCCCCCGACGACGGCGGCTCCCACACCGAGCTGCCCGACGAGCTCACACCCAAGGACGCCGAGCACGCCCAGGCCCTGCTGCGGACCGCGACCGGCGAACTCGCCACCCGTACCGGGGCGGTCGCCTCCGCCCGGGAAGCGCACACCACCCTGCTGGAGGCGCACCGCGCCGCCGAGGACGCCGCCGGGGGCTTCGACGAGACCGCCGCCCTGCTGCGGGACCTGCTGCGCGACCACCAGGACGACGAGAGCGCCGCGGACACCGCCGAGCCCTACCCGGGCACCCTCGACGAGGCCCGCCGGGCCGCCGCCGAGACCCGGCGGGCACTGCGCGGCTGCGCGACCGACCTGTCCACCGCCGACGGCACGGTGCGCGAGGCGAGCGACACCCTCGTACGGCACGCCAACTCCACCCGCTACGAGCAGGTCCGCACCCCGGCCCGGCAGCAGATCCGTGAACTGCCCGCCGCCGCGCTGCCCGACCACGCGCAGAAGTGGGCCGACGCCTTCGCACCCCGGCTGCGCGTCCTCACCGACGAACTGGCCCAGCTGGAACGCAACCGCGACTCGATCGTGGACCGGCTGCGTGGTCTCGTGGAGTCCGCGCTGGCCACCCTGCGGTCCGCGCAGCGGCTCTCCCGGCTCCCGGAAGGGCTGGGCGACTGGTCGGGCCAGGAGTTCCTGCGTATCCGCTTCGAGGAGCCCGACCAGACCACCCTCGTGGAACGGCTCGGCGAGGTCATCGACGAGGCCACCCGCGCGGCCCTCCGCAAGAACTCCGATCTGCGGCGGGACGGGATGTCCCTGCTGCTGCGCGGGGTGCAGGCCGCGCTCCAGCCACGCGGGATCTCCGTCGAGATCCTCAAGCCCGACGCCGTGCTGCGCGCGGAGCGGGTGCCCGTCGGACAGATGGGCGACGTCTTCTCCGGCGGTCAGCTGCTGACCGCCGCCATCGCGCTGTACTGCACGATGGCCGCGCTCCGATCCAACGACCGGGGCCGCGACAAGCACCGGCACGCGGGCACCCTGTTCCTGGACAACCCCATCGGCCGCGCCAACGCCACCTATCTGCTGGAGCTCCAGCGCGCGGTGTCGGACGCGCTCGGTGTGCAGCTGCTCTACACGACCGGTCTCTTCGACACGACCGCGCTGGCGGAGTTCCCCCTGGTGATCCGGCTGCGCAATGACGCCGACCTGCGGGCCGGTCTGAAGTACATCAGCGTCGAGGAACATCTGCGCCCCGGTCTGCCGAACCGGACGGCCTCCGACGAGGGCGTCCATGGCGAGATCACCGCGACCCGGATGTACAAGCGGCCCACCGGAGCGATCTGAGTTCAAAGCCCCCGCCTCGGTGGGCGGCATCCCAGGGCGGCGCCGCGCTCCCACCCCATCCGGCGGGCCGCCCTCAGCCCTTCCGGGGCGGCTCCGGCCGCCCCGGGGCAGCCCCCGGCGCTCCCGGGCCTTCCTGAGGCGGCTCACCCGGTACGGCGAAACCCCACCCGCGCGACGGACGACCATGCCCCGTCCGCCCGTCCGCCCGTCCGCCCGTCCGCCCGTCCGCCCGTCCGGATGCCGGTCCGCCCGCCGGACGACCACGGCCGACCGTCTCGCCGCACGGCCACGGCCGACCCGCTCCCGGTGCACCGGCCCACAGCCCACAACCCATAGTCCGGACGCACGGCCGCGGTCGCACCGTCCGGACGTCGCCTACGAGTGGGACAACTGCTGTCCACCGCGCCGCTCGCCGCGTATTCGCGCGCGCTCCGCCGACCTGGCCCGCCGCCGTGCCCGACGCCGCTCACGCCGCAGCGCCCGCGCGGTGCTGCTGGGTATGGACACCACGCCGTGCCGCTGCTTCCACACCTGCCGCGTCACCCAGACGTCGAGCACGCCCCAGGTCGCGACCACCGTGCTGGCCACGCTGCTCAGCACCATCGGGAACGCGAGCCACGACCCCGCGAGGGTGCAGAAGAAGGCGACCATCGCCTGAATCAGCGTCAGCGACACGATGATCACCGCCCGCACCGCCGCCGTACGCACCGGGTCCGCCATCCGGAACCTGTTCGCGGGCTCCTCGACCCACAGCGCCCTCGCGGAGGGCGCCGCACGGCCGTCCCCCGCGCCGCCCGCACGGCGAGCCCCCCGGGCTCCCTCGGCCCCGCCCCCCGCGCCGGGACGGACGGCCGCGGCCCCCCGGACGGCCGACGGCTGCCGCTCTGCCGTGTTCATGACCTCGTCACTCCCCACCGTTCACCGGCCAACCCCCTGGTGCCACAGGCATCGACACCCAAGTGGCTGCCCGTCTTGCTCTGTTTTACGCCACCTGGGAGCGGCATGGGGCGGATGTGATCCATTGGAGACCTGCGGACCTCCACGCCTTGTTCCCCCCGGCGTCCGCCCCACTCGTCCCTCGGTGATCCCGCCCCGTGACCCAACTCCTGTGAGGTAGACGAACGAACGGCCGCGAAGATTCCCTGGGGGCGAACGTTTTCAGCCAAGTGATCGTGAATAATGTGTGCGTCGGCCCCGCTTCCTGGCCGTCCGAACCGGGCAGAAATCTGCCCTCATACCCGGACAACTCATGATCAGGACCGCTGGTCGCGACGCAAAAGCATCCGGACACGTCTTCGAGTTGTTCCCACGTGAGTAGTAGGCTCACGCCGTTTCTTGACGCACCTGTGTATCCCCCCTGAGCGGGGGCTCGATGTGGGGGAGGCCATGCGCTTTCGCGGGAAGTCGATCCGTCGGAAGATCGTGGCATTGTTGCTCGTGCCGCTTGTCTCCCTGACCGCCCTGTGGAGCTTCTCCACGATCATCACCAGCCGTGAGGCGGTCCGTCTGCTCACGGTCGCCGAGGTGGTCGACAAGATCGGCTACCCCATCGAGGACATGGTCCAGGCGGTGCAGGAGGAACGGCGCCAGTCCCTGACCTACCTCGCCGACCCCCGGGCCTCCGAAGCCCTGTCCGACCTGCGGCTGTTGCGCGGACGTACCGACAAGCTCGTGGCGAAGATCCGCGGCAACGCGACCGACTCCGGTGTCGCCGAGGACCTGGACACCGAGTCCCGCGGCCGGCTCAGCGCACTCCTCGACGCGCTCGACGGCCTCGAATCGCTGCGCCACGCGGTCGAGGAGGGAACCGTCAGCCGCAGCACCGCGCTCGACCTCTACAACCGGCTGATCGACCCGAGCTACGCCCTGCTGATGACCGTCCACGGTCTCGACGACCCCGAGATGGACAAGCAGGGCCGCGCCCTCGTCGGTCTCGCCCGCGCCCGTGAACTGCTCTCCCGTGAGGACGCCCTGCTCGGCTCGGCCCTCGCCGCCCGACGCCTGACCCGGCACGAGATCCGTGACATCTCCGACCTCGTGGCGCAGCGGACCCTCCTCTACGAGGTGAACCTGACCCTGCTGCCCGAGGCGGAACGCGTCCGCTACGAGCGCTTCTGGCGCAGCGCCGACGCCACCCCGCTGCGGGTCGCCGAGGAGTCCGTCTCCGCCGCGTCCCCGGGCGCGGCGAGCATGTTCACCGCGGCGAGCTGGAACCGCGCCACCGATGCCGTCCTCGACGAGCTGGCCACCCGCAACGCCGCCGCCAACGACCGCTACCAGGACCGCGTCCACCCCATCGCCGTCGGGGTCATCGCCCGCGCGGTCATCGCCGGCATCCTCGGCCTCATCGCCCTGCTGTTCTCCGTCTTCCTCTCCGTACGGGTGGGCCGCGGTCTCATCCGCGACCTGCGCACCCTGCGCCTGGACGCCCATGAGGCGTCCGGCGTGCGGCTGCCCGGCGTCATGCGGCGCCTCGCGGCCGGCGAACAGGTCGACGTCGAGACGGAAGCACCCCGGCTGGAGTTCGGCAAGGACGAGATAGGCCAGGTCGGACTCGCCCTGAACACCCTTCAGCGCGCCGCCGTCGAAGCCACCGTCAAACAGGCCGAATTGCGGCACGGTGTCTCCGACGTCTTCGTGAACCTCGCCCGCCGCAGCCAGGTCCTGCTGCACAAGCAGCTCACTCTCCTCGACACGATGGAACGCCGCACCGAGGACACCGACGAACTGGCGGACCTCTTCCGCCTCGACCACCTCACCACCCGGATGCGCCGCCACGCCGAGGGCCTCGTCATCCTCTCCGGCGCCGCCCCGTCCCGGCAGTGGCGCAAGCCCGTCCAGCTCATGGACGTCGTCCGCGCGTCCGTCGGCGAGGTCGAGGACTACGAGCGCATCGAGGTCCGCCGGCTGCCGAGGATCGCCGTGACCGGTCCCGCCGTCGCCGACCTCACCCATCTCGTCGCGGAACTCCTGGAGAACGCGACCCTCTACTCACCGCCGCACACCGCGGTCCAGGTCCACGGCGACTATGTCGCCAACGGCTTCACCCTGGAGATCCACGACCGGGGCCTCGGCATGGCGAGCGACGCGCTCCTCGACGCGAACCTCCGGCTCTCCGAGACCCCCGAGTTCGAACTCTCCGACACCGACCGGCTCGGCCTCTTCGTGGTGAGCCGTCTCGCCCAGCGCCAGAACGTCCGCGTCTCGCTCCAGCCGTCGCCGTACGGAGGCACGACCGCCGTCGTGTTCCTGCCCGAGACCCTGCTCACCGACGCCGGCGGCATCACCGCCGCCGACGCCGAGGACGCGGGTCTGCGCACCGGACGGTCCCTCGCCGAGGCGGGGAGCCGCCCCGCGCTCGGGAGGTCCGCCGCGAAGCTCCCCGGACTGCCCCCCTCCCTGCTCGACGTCCCCGTCGAACTGGAAGCACCCGTCGGCTCCGCGGACGACATCGAGATGTTCCCCGCCCGCCGCAGGGACACCGAACGCGAACACGCGCTGCTCGGACCGCGCCGCACCGTCACCGCGCTCCCGGACGAACAGCAGCCCGCCGAGGACCCCGACGGCGCCACGCGGGGCTCCGACGACGAACGCCTCGGTGGCGCGGTCCCGCTGCCCCGTCGGCACACCCCCAAACTCGTGAGCTCCCACGGCCGGCCCGTCGTGGACCCCGAGCACCGGGTACCCGACCCCGCCACGGACCGCCCCACCCCCGAGACCCCCACCACCGCGCCGGTCCTGCCGCGCCGCCGCCGTTTCCCGGAGGCCACCACGAGCACCCCCGCGCGCGGCGGTGACGCCGCACCCCCCAGCGCCTCCCCACGCGGCGCCGCACCCGACCGCGGCGCACCCGGCCTGGCCCGGCTCGACCGGGTCACCGGCGAACGGGTCCCCCGCGCCGGTGACGGCCCGGCCGAACCCGCCGACGGAGCACTGCCCCGCCGGGTCCGCCAGGCCAATCTCGCCCCCCAGCTCAAGAAGGCCCCCACCCGCCGAGGCGGCGGCGGGCCGGTCCGTCCCGCCGAGGAGCGGGACGCCGACGAAGTACGCAGCCGTATGGCCTCGCTCCAGCGCGGGTGGGCACGCGGCCGTGAGGAGAACGCCGAGGGCGACACCGCCCCGGACGGCACAGCACAGGGAACGACATCTGAGGGGGACGGTCGATGACCGCACCGAAGGCCGACGGGCTCGACAGCCCCGGGGGGAACAACGATCTGAACTGGCTGCTCGACGAACTCGTCGAACGCGTCGCCAGCATCCGCAAGGCACTCGTCCTGTCCGGCGACGGCCTGCCCACCGGGGTCTCGCAGGGCCTCACCCGGGAGGACAGCGAACACCTGGCCGCCGTCGCGTCCGGCTTCCACAGCCTCGCCAAGGGTGTGGGACGCCACTTCGACGCGGGCAGCGTCCGCCAGACCGTGGTGGAACTCGACGACGCGTTCCTCTTCGTCACCGCCGCCGGGGACGGCAGCTGTCTCGCCGTGCTGTCCGACGCGGACTCCGACGTGGGACAGGTCGCCTACGAGATGACCCTGCTCGTCAAGCGGGTCGGCGTGCATCTGGGGGCCGCTCCGCGCACCGGTCTGCCCGCGGGAGGGTAGTGGGATGACATGAGACCAGACGGTCAGGGACCCCCCCACTGGTTCGACGACGACGCCGGCCCCGTGGTACGCCCGTACGCCATGACCCGGGGCCGTACCACCAGCGCCGCACAGCACCGCCTCGATCTCATCGCGGTGGTCGTCACCGAACCTCACACCGCCGACCCGGAGGCCGACCAGACCCTCTCCCCGGAACATGTCGACATCGTCGAGCTGTGCCGCGACACGCCCCAGTCCGTCGCCGAACTCGCGGCGGAACTCGACCTCCCGATCGGCGTGGTACGCGTCCTCATCGGGGACCTCGTCGACGACGAACTCGTCCATGTGACCCGTCCCGTACCGCCCGCCGAACTGCCGGACGAGAGTATTCTGCGCGACGTGATCAACGGCCTCCGGGCGCTCTGAACAGCGCGGCAGCGGGGAGAACGACATGACGGGCTGGCAGTTCTGGGTCGACCGCGGTGGCACCTTCACCGATATCGTCGCGCGTCGCCCCGACGGCCGCCTCCTCACCCGCAAACTTCTGTCCGCCCACCCCGAAGCGGCCCAGGACCCCGCCCCGGCCACCGACGACCCACCGTCGGCCGCCGCGGCGCCCGCCGCCCCCGGCGCCGACGCAGCCGTCGAGGGCATCCGCCGCATCCTGCGCGACCACCCCTCCGACGCCGACGCCGCCGTCGAATCCGTCCGCATGGGCACCACCGTCGCCACCAACGCCCTCCTCGAACGCACCGGGGAACGCACCGCCCTGGTCATCACCCGGGGCTTCCACGACGCCCTGCGCATCGCCTACCAGAACCGGCCGCGGATCTTCGACCGTGAGATCGTCCTGCCGCCACCGCTGTACGAACGGGTCATCGAGGTCGACGAACGCGTCACCGCCCAGGGCGAGGTCCTGCGCCCGCCCGACCTCGACGCCCTCGAAGGCCCCCTGCGCGCCGCCCACGCCGACGGCATCCGCGCGCTCGCCGTCGTCTGCGCGCACAGCCACCAGCACCCCGCCCACGAACAGCGGGTGGGCGAACTGGCCGCCCGGATCGGCTTCCCGCAGATCTCACTGTCCAGCGAGGTCAGCCCACTGATGAAGCTCGTCCCGCGCGGGGACACCGCGGTCGCCGACGCCTATCTCTCGCCCGTGCTGCGCCGCTATGTACGGGGGCTGGCGCACGACCTCGACGCGACCGGCGATCCGGACGCCCCCGGCGGCCCGCGGCTGATGTTCATGCAGTCCAACGGCGGACTCACCGACGCCGGACAGTTCCGCGGCAAGGACGCCGTACTGTCCGGACCGGCCGGCGGCATCGTCGGGATGGCCCGGATGTCGCAGCTCGCGGGCTACGACCGGGTCATCGGCTTCGACATGGGCGGCACCTCCACCGATGTCTCCCACTACGCGGGCGCCTACGAACGCGTCTTCACGACCACCGTCGCCGGGGTCCGGCTGCGGGCGCCGATGCTCGACATCCACACCGTCGCCGCGGGCGGCGGCTCCGTACTGCGCTTCGACGGCAGCCGCTACCGGGTGGGCCCCGACTCCGCCGGAGCCGTGCCCGGCCCCGCCTGCTACCGCGCCGGGGGACCGCTCACCGTCACCGACGCCAATGTCGCCCTCGGCCGCATCCAGACCGCGCACTTCCCGCACGTCTTCGGCCCCGGCCGCGACCAGCCCCTCGACGCGGCCCTCGTCCGCGACCGCTTCACCGCGCTAGCCGCCGACATCACCCGCCGCACCGGCGACGACCGCACCCCCGAACAGGTCGCCGAGGGCTACCTCAGGATCGCCGTCGCCAATATCGCGGGCGCCGTCAAACGCATCTCCGTGCAGAAGGGCCACGACGTCACCCGCTACGCCCTGACGACCTTCGGCGGAGCCGGCGGCCAGCACGCCTGCATGGTCGCGGACTCGCTGGGCATCCGCACGGTGCTCGTCCCACCCCTGGCCGGAGTGCTCTCCGCCCTGGGCATCGGGCTCGCGGACACCACCGCCATGCGCGAACGCTCCGTCGAGACGGAACTCGGACCCCGCGCCATGCCCCGCGTCCTCGCGACCGCCGACGAACTGGAACAGGCAGCCCGCGGCCAGCTGCGCGCCGAGGGAGTACCCGACGACCGCGTCCGGGTCACCCGGCGCGCCCAGCTCCGCTATGACGGCACGGACACCGCCCTCACCGTCGATCTCACCGGACCCGGCCCGATGGCCGAGGCGTTCGAGGACCGCCATCGCGACATGTACTCCTTCGCCCTCGACCGCCCCGTCGTCGTCGAATCCCTCTCCGTGGAAGCCACCGGCCTCACCGAACCCCCCGATCTGTCCACCCTCACCGAGCACCCCACCGCACCCGGCCCCCCGCACACCGCGGCCCTGCACACCGGCGGCACCTGGCACGACGTACCCCTGCTGCGCCGTGCGCAGCTGCCGCCCGGCCGCACCGTCACCGGACCGGCGGTCATCACCGAGGACGGCGCGACCACCGTCGTCGACGACGGCTGGCGGGCGACCCCGCACCCCCTGGGCCATCTGATCCTGGAACGGGCCGTCCCGCCCGGGAGTTCCCGGCCGGGGACCGAGGCCGACCCGGTGCTCCTCGAACTCTTCAACAACCTGTTCATGTCCATCGCCGAACAGATGGGCGCCCGGCTGGAGTCCACCGCCCAGTCCGTCAACATCAAGGAACGCCTGGACTTCTCCTGCGCGCTGTTCGACCCCGAGGGCAACCTCGTCGCCAACGCCCCGCACATCCCCGTGCACCTCGGCTCGATGGGCACCAGCGTCCAGGAGGTCATCGGCAGACGCGGCACCACCATGCGCCCCGGCGACACCTACGCGGTGAACGACCCCTACCACGGGGGCACCCACCTGCCCGACGTCACCGTCATCACCCCCGTGTTCGACCCGGCGGGGGAACACCTCCTCTTCCACGTCGCCTCACGCGGCCACCACGCCGAGATCGGCGGCATCGCCCCCGGCTCGATGCCCGCCGACAGCCGCACCCTCGACGAGGAAGGCGTCCTCCTCGACAACTGGCTCCTCACCGAGGACGGACGCCTCCGCGAGGACGAGACCCTGCGCCTGCTCACCGAGGCCCCCCACCCCTCACGTGACCCGCGCACCAACCTGGCCGACCTGCGCGCCCAGATCGCCGCCAACCAGAAGGGCGTCGACGAGGTCCGGCGCATGATCGACGACTTCGGCATCGATGTCGTCCAGGCGTACATGCGACACGTCCAGGACAACGCCGAGGAATCCGTACGCCGTGTCATCGACGCCCTGGACGACGGCGAGTACGGCTACGAGACCGACTCCGGCGCCGTCATCCACGTACGGGTCACCGTCGACCGCGCGGACCGCTCCGCGACGGTCGACTTCACCGGCACCTCACCCCAGCTCGCCACCAACTTCAACGCCCCCTACGCGGTCGTCAACGCCGCGGTCCTGTACGTGTTCCGCACCCTCGTCGCCGACGACATCCCGCTGAACGACGGCTGTCTGCGCCCGCTGCGCATCGTCGTCCCACCCGGCAGTCTCCTCGCCCCACGACCGCCCGCCGCGGTCGTCGCGGGCAACGTCGAGACCTCACAGGCCATCACCGGCGCCCTGTACGCGGCACTCGGCGTCCAGGCGGAGGGCTCCGGCACCATGAACAACGTGACGTTCGGCAACGACCGCCACCAGTACTACGAGACGGTGGCCTCGGGCTCCGGCGCGGGGGACGGCTTCCACGGCGCGTCCGTCGTGCAGACCCATATGACCAACTCACGGCTCACCGACCCCGAGGTCCTGGAGTGGCGGCTGCCCGTCCTCCTGGAGGAGTTCTCCGTCCGGCACGGCAGCGGGGGAGCGGGCCGCTGGCACGGCGGTGACGGCGCGCTGCGGCGCATCAGGTTCCTGGAGCCCATGACCGTGTCCCTCCTGGCGCAGCACCGCAGGATCGCGCCCTACGGCCTCGCGGGCGGCGCGCCGGGCGCGCTCGGCACCTCCCGCGTCGAACGGGCCGACGGCACCGTGCAGCCGCTCGACGGCAGCGATTCGGTGACGGTCGGCCCAGGCGACGTACTCGTCGTCGAGACACCGGGCGGCGGCGGGTATGGTCCACCGACGCTCAATTCCACCGAGGCAGGAGAAGAAAGCGATGATCCTGGGGCGTACTGAGCGCGGCAAGGCCCCCATAGAACCCGTCACGCTCAAGATCCTCGTGGCGGGCGGCTTCGGTGTGGGCAAGACGACCCTGGTCGGCGCGGTCAGCGAGATCAAGCCACTGCGCACCGAGGAGACCCTGAGCGAGGCGGGTCGTCCGATCGACGACATCAGTGGCGTCGAGGGCAAGACCACCACCACCGTGGCGATGGACTTCGGCCGCATCACCGTCCGCGAGGACCTGGTGCTGTATCTGTTCGGCACCCCCGGACAGGACCGGTTCTGGTTCCTGTGGGACGAGTTGGCCACCGGGGCACTGGGCGCCGTCGTCCTCGCCGACACCCGCCGCCTGGAGGACTGCTTCGCGGCCGTCGACTACTTCGAACGACGGCACATACCCTTCGTGGTCGGCGTCAACTGTTTCGAGGGCGCGGCCCGTTACCCCGCCGACTCGGTACGCCAGGCGCTCGACCTCGACAGCGCCGTCCCGGTCGTCCTGTGCGACGCGCGGGACCGTGAATCCGTGAAGGACGTCCTCATCGACGTGGTCGAGCACGCGATGAAGCTCGCGGCCTCCCGGCGGGCGGCCGCCACGGCCACCTGATCCCCCACGCCCGCGCACGGCCCCCCGGGCCCGCCCACGCGCGTCACGGCACCCTTCCCGGCTTGAACGCCCCTTGGGCCGCACAGGCGTCCACGAGGGGCGCAGCGCGCCCCGTACGGCCGCACCGGGCACCGCGGACGCCCGGACGTGAACCCCCGCGGCACGGCGTCCCGGCCGGGCTGCGGCACGCCACGCCACGACCGTCGGCGGCCCCTGCGCGACAGCGTCCCCGGGCAGACGGCCGGGCAACAGGAGAACCGCACAGGGGTGAATTGCGTCAGGTCTATTCGGTGAGGGTGGCCGGGGCCGACGGGGGTGGTTCCGGCCACCCTCACCCTGCGGCCCCGCCCCCTGCCGGCCCCGGCCCGCCGCCCCGTCGCACCCCGCGACGCCCCTTGGAACGGACGCGAAAGGCACGTAACCGCCCTTTCCCCGCCCGGACCCGGCGATCATGGCGGTCCGACCATCCGCTGATCGGATACAGTCCGCGCGTGCCCGAATCGCAAACCCCGACCACCAACCCCGTACGGAACTCCCACTGTTCGCACTGCGGAGCTCCCTACGACGCCGGAAACACCGGCTGGCCCCGAACCTGCGTCCCGTGCGGCGGCACCGCCTACGGGAACCCGCTGCCCGTGGCGATCGTCCTCCAGCCGGTCTACGACGCCTCGGGCTCCGCCCTGATCGTCATCACCCGGACCGTGCCACCCGCGCGCGGTGGCCTCGCCCTGCCCGGCGGCCACGTCGACCACAACGAGGACTGGCGGAACGCCCTCGTCCGCGAGCTCAAGGAAGAGACCGGCATCGACGCCGCCAGCCGTGACGTACGGATCGTCGACGCCCTGAGCTCGGCCGACGGATACCTGCTCCTCCTCGGTGCCCTTCCGGACCGCCCCGTGGCCGAGCTGCCCCCCTCGACCGCCACCGACGAGACGGAGGGCTGGGAACTCCTGCGCCGCCCCCAGGAGATGGCCTTCCCCCTGCACACCCTGGCCGTCCACGCCTGGTTCGAGGGCCGCTACCACTGACCCCCGGCCGCACCCACCGGCCCGGACGACGGCGTCCGGGCCACCGGCACGGCGACCCGCCCCGGCCCCGCGTCACACCTCACGCAGCCGCACCGGGTACCCCACCGGCCCACCGCCCTCCCGCTCCACCACCACCCGGCTGTCCCGCACCCGGGTGGTGAACCGCTGCACCTCCGGCACGTCCCAGCCGTCACCCGGGTCGGCCACCACGAGCCCCCCTCCAGCGCGCCCGCGCGCGGGAGGCCACACCTCCAGCTCCAACCCCCCGTCCGCGCCCCGGACCGGCAGCACGGCCCCCGCACGCACCAGCACCGGCACCCGGGACAACGGCGCGTCCACCAGGGCCTGCCCCGGCCCCGAGAACCCCGCACCGGTGACCGCGTCGTACCAGAGCCCCTTCGGCAGCCGCACCGCCCGCCGGTCGGCACCCGGCTCCAGCACCGGCGCCACCAGCAACGCGTCACCCAGCAGGAACGCGTCCTCGCACTCCCGCGCCGCCCGGTCCTCCGGAGCACCCCACCACAAGGGACGCACATAGGGCGCCCCCGTACGTGACGCCAGCCGCGCCAGCGTCACGAAGTACGGCGACAGCCGCCGCCGCTCCAGCAACGCCTCCCGCGCGTGCTCCAGCACCTGGGGCCCGAACTCCCACGGCTCCCGGCGGCCCGCCCACGACGCCGAACGCGTCCGGAACAACGGCATGTACGCACCCAGCTGGAGCCACCGCAGATACAGCTCCGGCGACGGATCACCCGTCGACCCGCCCACATCGGGACCCGAGTACGGCACCCCGCACAACCCCGTCCCGATCACCAGCGACAGGGACGCCCGCAGCCCCGCCCACCCCGTCGCCACATCCCCCGACCAGGTCCCCCCGTAGCGCTGGAGCCCCGCCCACCCCGACCGCGAGAACAGGAACGGCCGCTCGCCCGGCCGCGACCGCAGCAGCCCCTCGTACCCCGCCCGCGCCATGCCCAACGCGTACACGTTGTGGGCCTCCCGGTGGTCACCGCCACGGCCCTCCAGCGCGTGCCGCGCCGAACGCGGCAGCGTCGCCTCCCCGAACGCCACGAACGCGACCGGCTCGTTCCTGTCGTGCCAGAACCCCGCGAACCCCCGGGCCGGCCGTTCCCCATACCACCCGCCCCACCACGCGCGCACCCGCGCGTCCGTGAAGTCCGGGTACACCGACTCGCCCGCCCACCCCGTGCCCGTCACCGCACGCCCCGCACCGTCCCGCACGAACACGTCCGCCGCCCGCCCCGACTCATGGACCGCGTTCCCGGGCTCCGCCTTCACCGCCGGATCGACGATCGACACCAGCCGCACCCCGTCGTCCGCCAGATCCCGCGCCAGCCCCTCCACATCGGGGAACCGCGCCTCGTCCACCGTGAAGACCCGACGCCCGTCCAGATGGTCGACGCCGAGATGCACCGCGTCCAGCGGAAGCCCCCGGCTCCGGTACCCCGCCACCACCCGCCGCACCTCCTCGGCGCCGCCGGACCCCGGAGTCGCGTGATGATGCCCCAGCGCCCACGACGGAGGCACCGCCGGAGCACCCGTCAACGACACCCACGCGTGCAGCACGCGCGCGGGGGACCCCACCACCACCCAGCACCGCAGCGGCCCCCCGTCGGCCCGCAGCTCCGACGCCCCCGCCCGGTCGTGCCCCGACCCCGCGCCCTCCTCGCCCTCCCGCAGACGCACGGTCCCGTCCCATGTCGTGTCATGGAAGACGAGATGGGTACCCGCGTCGGCCACCACCCACTGCACCGGCATCGTCAGATGCGGCGGATCGCCACCCGGACCGGACGAACCCCCCGGATCGCTGTTCCACAGCCGGTACACACCACCCCTCAGCCGCGGCCCGCCGGCCCGCCCCCCGAGCCCGAAGAACCGCGCGTCCGCGGCCACCTCCGACCGCTGCACCCACCGCGCCCCGCCCTCACCCGCCACCGGCTCCCACCAGCGCGGCGGCAGATCCCGCCGCAGCACCACCCCGCCCGGGGTACGCACCTCGACCGCGCCGCTCCGCGACACCGCGAGCGTGACCCGCTCCGACACGACCCGCCAGCCACCGTCCTTGTCCGGCTCCAGCATCGCCCGGGGATCGGCCTCCGGAGCCGCCCCCGACAGCGCGTACGACGGCTGCGGCCCCACCCCGTCCCACCCCCAGAACACCGCCCCCGTCGTCGTCACCAGGATGCGCAGATCCGACCGCGCGAACCGGATCACCCCACCGCCCGGCCCCGACTCGACCCCCGTCACCCCACCCGGCACCCGGGCCCGCTCGGCCCCCCGGACCGTCAGCCCCACCGCGTCCGTCCGCTGCCTGCGCAGCGCCGCCCGCAGCGCCCGCAACCCCCGCGCCGGACCCACCGAACCGACCGTCTTCACCGAACGCCACAGGTCACGACCATCCATACCGATCAGCCTGCCACCGCCGCCCCGGGCCACGCGCCGCGTTCAACTGTCGTTCACCCCCGGCACCGGCAGTTCCCCACGACCCGGCCACACCCGACCGCACGACCCTGGTGCCGGAGTCGATCACATGGCATCGTCCCCCTCAGCCGCCGACGCGCGCAGCACCCCCCCCGTGCGTCGAAGACGCCCACGACGCACCCACCAGGGGAGCACCCTCCATGTCCTCAGCGAACCCCGAGCCGCTCTGGCGACCCGACCAGCACACCATCGACCACGCGCGCGTGACCCGCTTCCAGACCTGGGCCGCCGAACACCACGGCGCCCCACGGGACGGCGGCTACCCGGCCCTGCACCAGTGGTCCGTCGACGAACTCGACACGTTCTGGCAGGCCGTCGCCGAGTGGTTCGACATCCGCTTCTCGACGCCCTACGCGCGCGTGCTCGGCGACCGCCACATGCCCGGCGCCGAATGGTTCCCCGGCGCCACCCTCAACTACGCCGAACACGCCCTGCGCGCCGCCGCCGACCGACCCGGCGAACCGGCACTGCTCCACGTCGACGAGACCCACGACCCCACCCCCGTCACCTGGGCCGAACTGCGCCGCCAGGTCGGCTCCCTCGCCGCCGCGCTCCGTGACCTCGGCGTCCGCCCCGGCGACCGCGTCAGCGGCTACCTGCCCAACATCCCCGAGGCCGTCGTCGCCTTCCTCGCCACCGCCGCCGTCGGCGCCGTCTGGACCTCCTGCGCCCCGGACTTCGGCGCACGCGGCGTCCTCGACCGCTTCCAGCAGGTCGAACCCGTCGTCCTGTTCACCGTCGACGGCTACCGCTACGGAGGCAAGGAGCACGACCGCACCGGCACCGTCGCCGAACTCCGCGCCGCCCTGCCCACCGTGCGCGCCGTGGTCCACGTCCCCCTCCTCGGCACCCCCGCCCCCGAGGGCACCCTGGAATGGTCCGCGCTCACCGCCGGCGACACCGAGCCGGTCTTCGAGCAGGTCCCCTTCGGCCACCCCCTGTGGGTGCTCTACTCCTCCGGCACCACAGGACTGCCCAAGGCGATCGTCCAGCCCCAGGGCGGCATCCTCCTGGAACACTGCAAACAGCTCGCGCTCCACTGCGACCTGGGCCCCGAGGACCGCTTCTTCTGGTACACGTCCACCGGCTGGATGATGTGGAACTTCCTCGTCTCCGGCCTGCTCACCGGCACCACGATCGTCCTCTACGACGGCAGCCCCGGGTACCCCGACACCGGCGCCCAGTGGCGGGTGGCCGAACGCACCGGAGCCACCCTCTTCGGCACCTCCGCCGCCTACGTCATGGCCTGCCACAAGGCGGACATCCACCCCGCCCGCGACTTCGACCTCAGCCGGGTCCACTGCGTCGCCACCACCGGCTCCCCCCTGCCCCCCGACGGATTCCGCTGGCTGCGCGACCAGTTCACCGACCGCCCCGGCGGCCTGTGGATCGCCTCCGTGAGCGGCGGCACGGACGTCTGCTCCTGCTTCGCCGGCGCCGTCCGCACCCTGCCGGTCCACATCGGGGAACTCCAGGCCGCCTGCCTCGGCACCGACCTCCAGGCCTGGGACCCCCAGGGCGCACCCCTCACCGGCGAGGTCGGCGAACTCGTCGTCACCCAGCCCATGCCCTCCATGCCCACCCGCTTCTGGAACGACCCCGACGGCCACCGCTACCACGACAGCTACTTCGACACCTACCCGGGGATCTGGCGGCACGGCGACTGGATCACCGTCACCTCCCACGGCTCCGTCGTCATCCACGGCCGCTCCGACTCCACCCTGAACCGCCAGGGCGTCCGGATGGGCTCCGCCGACATCTACGAGGCCGTCGAACGCCTCCCCGAGATCCGCGAATCCCTCGTCCTCGGCGTCGAACAGCCCGACGGCGGGTACTGGATGCCCCTCTTCGTCCACCTCGCCCCCGGCGCCACCCTCGACGACGAGCTGCGCACCCGCATCCGGCGGACCATCCGCGAGAACCTCTCACCCCGCCATGTCCCCGACGAGATCATCGACGTACCCGCCGTGCCCCACACCCTGACCGGCAAACGACTGGAGGTCCCCGTCAAACGACTCCTCCAGGGCACCCCGCTCGACAAAGCGGTCAACCCCGGCTCCGTCGACCGGATCGAACTCCTCCAGTTCTACGTCGACCTCGCCCGCCGACGGACCTGACCCCACCGGCCCGGGAGCTCCGGACCACCCGGCCCGGAGCTCCGGCCGCCCCGCCGACCGCACCCCCCGGCGCCCGTCCCCGGGCCCCGTTGTCAGTGCCCCCGGTTACGGTGAGTGAGCATCGATGACTGTGCACCAGGGGGAACGATGACGCACACCCAGCACCACCGGACCGTCCGCGACCAGCTCCACCACGAGATCGCGGGCACCATCGGCCTGCTCGCCGACGAAGCGGACTTCACGGCCATGCGCCGCTACCGCACCTTCACCTTCGACGACCACGACACCTACCTCGACCAGATCGAAGCCGTCCTGCGCACCCGCACCGACCAGGGCCGGCACACCACCCTCACCCTCTTCGACCCCGACCAGTACGCCGCCTACTGCACCCGCCACGGGATCGAACCCGACGCCCGCGCCTCCCGCACCCGCTTCACCGCCGAACTCGCCGCCACCGGCCCCACCGTCCCCTACGAGGGACAGCCCCTCGCCGAACTGCTCCCCGACCTCGTCGACGAGGCCGCCCGCCAGGCCACCTGGGAGTACGCCACCCATGTGCTCGCCCGGGCGGGGGAGTGCGCCTCCTGCGGCGAGGACATCGGCCGGGCCTCCTTCGTCCGCGCGTCCGACCTGCTACTGCGCATCCTGCGCGCCGCCCGCCCCGGCTCCCACCACCTGGTGTGCAGCGTCGACACCCCCGCCGAACCCCTCCTCGGCACCCTCACCGCCCACAGCGACGAAACCGGCATCACCGAGATCGACGAGACCGAGGCCGTCGAACTCGCCACGGTCCTCGCCGCCGGGCTCGCGGCCGGCAGCCCCGGCGGCCTCGTCATGCGCACCACCACCCTCGACCAGGACGACCGGGTGCACGGCTGGCGCCTCAGCGGTGACGGCCTCGCACCCCTCACCGCGGCCGAGGTCTTCGACGCCTACTGCACCGACGCCCTCACCGGCGAACTCGTCTCACCCGAGTCGGGCGTCGACTACTGCGCCCCGCCCGACATCGACGGAATCGCCCCCGGCACCGACGAACACCACCACTGACCGGCCGGGCCGTCGCCCCGACAAGGCACGACAGCCCAAGGGGCGCCCCGCCGCGGCGGAGCGCCCCGGGCCCGGCTCCCGCACGACTACTCGCCGGACAACACCGCCCGCGCGGCGCTCCGCGCGTCCTCGGCCGTGTCCGCGGCACGGGCCGCCGACGCCGCGCGCTCGCACTGCGCCAGCGTGTACGTGGCCAGCGCCGCCCGCACATACGGGATCGACGCCGCACCCATCGACAAGGACGTGACCCCCAGCCCCGTCAGCACACACGCCAGCAACGGATCGGACGCCGCCTCACCGCACACCCCGCAACTCTTGCCCTCCGCCTTCGCCCCCTCGGCCGACAGCGCGACCAGGTCGAGCAACGCGGGCTGCCAGGGGTCCTGCAACCGGGCCACCGCCCCCACCTGGCGGTCCGCCGCGAAGGTGTACTGCGCCAGATCGTTCGTCCCCAGCGAAAGGAACTCCACCTCCTGAAGGATCGAACGCGCCCGCAGGGCCGCCGACGGGATCTCCACCATCGCCCCGAACTTCGCCCGCAGCCCCGCCGCACGGCACGCGTCCGCGAACGCCTTGGCATCGACGCGGTCCGCCACCATCGGCGCCATCACCTCCAGATACACCGGAAGCCCCTCCGCGGCCTTCGCCAGCGCGGTCAGCTGGGTCCGCAGCACCTCCGGATGCTCCAGCAAGGACCGCAGCCCCCGCACACCCAGCGCGGGGTTCGGCTCATCGGCCGGCGTCAGGAAGGCCAGCGGCTTGTCGGCCCCCGCGTCCAGCACCCGGACGACGACCCGGCCCTCCGGAAACGCCTCCAGCACCTGCCGGTACGCCACGATCTGCTTCTCCTGCGACGGCGCCTCGGCGCTGTCGTCGAGGAACAGGAACTCCGTACGGAACAGCCCCACCCCTTCCGCACCGGCCTCGACCGCGGCCGGGACATCCGCCGGACCCCCGATATTGGCCAGCAGCGGCACCTTGTGACCGTCGGACGTGGCCCCCGGACCGGTGGAGGCCGACAGCGCCGCCCGCCGCTCGGCCGCCGTGGCCTCCATCACGGCCCGCTTCTCGGCACTGGGGTCCACGAAGACCTCACCCGTGCTGCCGTCCACCGCGACCACGGTGCCCTCGGTGATCTCGCCCGCCCCGGGCAGCGCCACCACGGCGGGGACCCCGAGCGCCCGTGCCAGGATCGCGCTGTGGCTGGTCGGCCCGCCCTCCTCGGTCACGAAGCCGAGCACCAGGGACGGATCGAGCAGGGCGGTGTCCGCCGGTGCGAGATCCCGCGCGATGAGCACATACGGCTCGTCGCTGTCCGGCACGCCCGGCATCGGCACCCCCAGCAGCCGCGCGACGATACGGTTGCGCACATCGTCCAGGTCCGCGACCCGCCCGGCCAGATACTCACCGGCCCCGGCGAGCAGCGCGCGGTACGAGGCGAACGCGTCGTACACCGCGCGTTCGGCGCTGCTGCCGACCACGATCCGCCGTTCCACATCGGCGATCAGCTCCGGGTCCTGCGCCATGAGGGCCTGTGCTTCGAGCACCGCCTGGGCCTCCCCGCCGGCGAGGTTGCCGCGTGCGATCAGATCGGCGGCCACCGCTTCCACGGCCTGACGGGCCCGCCCCTGCTCGCGCTCCGCCTCCTCGGCGGGGATCTGCTTCGCGGGCGGTTCGAGGACCGCCGTCCCCATGTGCCGTACCTCGCCGATCGCCACACCGTGGCTCACGCCGACGCCTCGCAGCGTTGTCTCCATCTCACCGTCTCCGATAGGTGCGGCGGGCCCTCCCGCCGGGATGATTGCCTGCCGTCGGCCTGACGGCACCCTGTGCTACTGCCAGTCGAAGAGCACGTCGCCCACCTTGACGTCCCCGCTCTCCGTGATGTCCGACAGCGAGTCCACCGTCGCCTCCAGCGCCACCACCGGACAGATCGGTGATTTCCCGGCGGCCTCGACCGCTACGGGGTCCCAGCGGATCACGGCCTGCCCGCGCTGCACGGTGTCCCCCTTGTTCACCAGCAGCTCGAAACCCTGACCGTTGAGCTGCACGGTGTCGATACCGAGATGGGTGAGCACACCGTGCCCGTCGCCGTCGACCACCACGAACGCGTGCGGATGCAGGGAGACGACGACACCGGAGACGGGGGACACCGCCTCGGCGGGGACACGGTCGG
Source organism: Streptomyces uncialis (assembly GCF_001905345.1). Lineage (GTDB taxonomy): Bacteria > Actinomycetota > Actinomycetes > Streptomycetales > Streptomycetaceae > Streptomyces > Streptomyces uncialis. The sequence continues at coordinate 488 of NZ_LFBV01000006.1, read as the reverse complement.
GATCGATCGCCGTCCCCGGCCCCACCATCGCGCCGGAGAAGACGGGGTCCGGCACCTCGGTCAGTCCGATGGCACGGCCGGACACAGGGGCTGTCACGCTGGTCATGGGCAAGCCTCCCAGGCTGGGAATCACCGGGCCGTCACTGTCTGTCCAGGAACGGCGCACTGTTCAGCAGGGTAAGTCATGAAAAGTCCGGGTTCCGCATGAGAGCTCCCGGTTGGCGAAGCTGGAGGCCGGTGCACTGCTGATTTGCGCCTGCTGTCAAGCCCCCTGTACAGTCGTACTCCTGCCCGCAGCCGACCGCCTCTTCAGGCGCTTGTGTCAGGGCAGTCTCTATGAGAGTTCGATTCCCTTTCTTCGGATTCCCTTTCGCATGTCTGCGAGATGCGGGTCGGGGAGCGGAAAAAGACCTGGTAGAGTTTGAAACACCGAAGGGAAGCGCCCGGAGGAAAGCCTGAGCCGAATGGCTGGGGTGAGTACGAAGGAA
>NZ_LFBV01000005.1 GCF_001905345.1 Streptomyces uncialis | reverse complement strand
ATCTTGGACGCCCTGTCCGCGTTCCCGAACACACCATCAGCATTCGGAATGACTCGTCTAGGAAGCGCAAGCGAAGGCGACCCGCGCAGGGGGGCCTACGGACCGCTGGCGAAGGGGGCCCGGGGTCAGCCGCGCAGCGGCCACCCCACCCCCGCCGGTTCGCCCCCGAACCTCGCACAGGAATCCGTGAGGAACTCCAGCAGCGTCAGCGGATCGGGCAACCCGTACTCAGGCCCCCGTACCCACTCCACCACCCGCTCCCCGGGCAGCCGCGCCGGCGGCACCAGTACGTACGACCCCCGGCAGTGCCACCGCAGCCCCGGATGCTCGTCCATCGTCTCGGGATGGCAGTCCAGCTCGCAGGGCCACCACTCGTCCTCCTGCTCCGGCGTCCCCCGGGTCGCCGTGAAGAAGAGCATCCGGTCCTCGCCGGAGACCGCCACCGGCCCTACCTCGACCCCGGCGGCCAGCAGCCGCTCCAGCGCCTCCCGCCCCGCGGCCTGCGGAACGTCCAGCACATCGTGGACCATCCCGGTGGACGTGATGAAGTTCGCCTCGGGCGCGCTCCGCGCCCAGCGCTCGATCTGGGCCCGGTCCGTCGTGGACTGGGTCTGCCAGGCGAACGAGACGGGGTGCTGGCCCGGAGTGGGACAGCCGACCCGGTCGCAGGAACATCCGTATCCGGACGGGTGCGCGGCGGGCGCGAGCGGCAGCCCGGCTCCCGCGGCGGCCAGCAGCAGCTCTTCACGGCCGGCGCTGTCCACCGTGTCCCCGGTGTCCCGGGGCCGGCGGCCTCGCAGCCATTGGGAAATCCTGCTCCGTCCGCCCGAGCGGCCGTTCTCCACGCCCATGTATCCCCTCACCCAGTCCTGAGTCCCGAGTCCGGCACGGCGTCGGCGCCGGTTCGCGCGGATGTGACCGGGGCGGCTCGTGGCGTTTCCCGGACCTCCGTGGCCTTCCATCGTCCCACCATCCTGCGCCCCGCGTGGCCGGACCCCGCAGCCGGGGTGCGTTCAGCGCGCGGCGATGCCGTGCAGGGCGTAGTCGACGAGGGTGTCCGTATAGCCGTGGCTGAGCGGTCCGCTGCGCTGGAGCCAGCGCTGGGCGAGCGGCGCGACGAAGAGTTCCAGCGCGATCCGCGGGTCGATGTCGGCCCGTACCTGCCCGCTGTCCTGCGCCGATCGCAGCCGGCCGACGTAGAGCTGGAGCTGGGGTTCGAGCAGTTTGGTGACGAACTGCTCACCGAGCCGGGCGTTCACCACGCCCTCGGCGGCCAGAGCGCGGGAGGGCGCCTCGAACTTGGGGTCGAGGAGTTCGTCGACGGTGGCGCGGAGCACGAACTTCAGATCGGCCGCGAGGTCCCCGGTGTCCGGGAACTCCCAGGGGGTGCCGCCCGCGGCCTCGCTCGCCTGCTCGCTCAGGTCCAGGAAGGCTTCGAGCAGTACATCGGCCTTGGAGGACCACCAGCGGTAGATGGTCTGCTTGCCGACGCCCGCGCGGGAGGCGATGCCCTCGATGGTGGTGCGCTGGTAGCCGACCTCGGCGACGGAGGCGAGCGCGGCGTCGTAGATGGCGTGGCGGGAGCGCTCACTGCGGCGGCTGGAGTCGGGCCCGTCCTTGCGGGCGGTGCCGGGGGGCCGGGTGGGCGCGGTAGGGGTGCTGGAATCGCTGGACATGCACCGAATCTACCTCGTGACGAGACGGAGCGTCTTTATTCGATTGACGAGACGTATCGTCTTGCCTAACGTGTGGTGCGGTCGCTACGGGGCGTATCGTCCCGTAGGACGTCGACCGACGGACGACGACCATCACACGGAGGTGAGGGCATATGGCCCGCAACGGAAACATGCTCGGCGTGGGCGGCACCCGCAGCAATCTCTCGCGGGGCGCGCTGCGCGGCAAGGGCCGCGACGGCAGGGGCGCCGCGGTGGACCCCGCCGCGCAGAAGCGCGAGCTGCTGCGCAAGCTCCAGGCGGCCCGGACGGCCGAGCAGGACGCGTCCGGCGACACATCCGCGGCCACGTCCGGGAGCGCGCCCGACGCCGGGCCCGGACCCGCCACCGACGAGGACACCACGGCCACCGACGGGTCGTGAACCCGGGCCGTGGCCGCGCCGCCGACCGCGCGCGGACGGCGGACCACCTGTCCGGCCCAGCACCACGAGGGCTCCTCACCCCGCACCAGGACACAACGGCTTCCCGCCGGGCGGCGTTCTGCCGCACCATGGGCAGCGTCGCCCCCGATCGGGACGGCATGAACCTGCGGTCGTGAGGAGCCCTCATTGCCCCGTCGCCACGCCACACCCCGGCGTTATCTCATGTGCCCACCGGCACACTTCAAGGTGACCTACTCCATCAATCCGTGGATGGACCCCGCCAAACCCGTCGATCTCCCGCTCGCCGTCGCCCAGTGGGAGGACCTGCGGGACCGGTACCGCTCCCTCGGCCACACCGTCGAGGTGCTCGAACCCCACCCCGAACTGCCCGACATGGTCTTCGCCGCCAACGGCGCGACCGTCGTCGACGGCCGGGTCCTCGGTGCCCGCTTCGCCTACCCGGAACGTGTCCCGGAGGCCGCGGTACACCTCGACTGGTTCCGGGACCACGGCTGGAGCGCCGTCCAGGAACCGCTGCACATCAACGAGGGCGAGGGCGACTTCGCCGTCACCGCCTCGTACCTCCTCGCCGGACGGGGCTTTCGCGCGAGCCCGCTGTCGCACGGCGAGGCCCAGGAGTTCTTCGGCCGCCCGGTCATCGGGCTCGATCTCGTCGACCCCCGCTACTACCACCTGGACACCGCGCTCGCCGTCCTCGACGACCGCGCGGACGACGTCATGTACTACCCGGGCGCCTTCTCACCGGGCAGCCGGGCCGTCCTGCGGCATCTGTTCCCCGACGCCCTGATCGCCACCGGACGTGACGCCGAGGCCCTCGGCCTCAACGCCGTCTCCGACGGCCGGCACGTCCTGCTCCCGCAAGCCGCCCTCGGCCTCCTCGACCCGCTGCGCGAGCGGGGCTACGAGCCCATCGGCATGGATCTGTCCGAACTGCTCAAGGGCGGGGGCAGCGTCAAGTGCTGCACCCAGGAGCTGCGGGGTTAGTCCTTCCCCGACCGCTCGCCGTCCTCCGGCGGCGGTGGCCAGGCGTCGCCCCAGTCCGTGTCCCGCGCGGACCGGTACAGGGGCCCATGGCGCTTGGTCACCGTCTCGCGGCGCAGCGCGCCGTCCGCGCCGCACAGTTCGAGCAGCACCTGGCCCTTGCGGATCTGCGGGCGCCGCACCACCCGCGCCGCCGCCGGTGAGCCGGAGAAGCGGACCGCGGCCACGAAGCTGAACTTCTCGTCCTCGTACCCGAGCGAACCGCCCTTCACCTGGCGGTGCAGCGACGAGCGGCTGACCCGGGCCGAGAAGTGGCACCAGTCCGCGCCCGGGACGATCGGGCACGCCAGGTCGTGCGGGCACGGGGCCAGCACCCGGAAACCCGCGGCGAGCAGCGCCCGCCGGGCCTCCAGCACCCGGGCGTAGCCCTCCGGGGTGCCCGGTTCCACGACGACCACCGCCTGCGCGGCGTCGGCCGCCGCGGCCACCACCGCCGTACGGTCCTCCTCGGTCAGCTCCCCGAGGACATAGCTGACGGTCACCAGGTCCGTGGGCGCCAGGACCAGCTCGGCGCCGATCCTCGCGCGCTGCCACCGGGCGGTGCGCAGGGCCGGGTTCGCGGCGGCGATCTCCGCGCCGAGGGTGAGGGCGGGCTGCGCCCAGTCGAGGACCGTGACCTCGCGGGGGCCCGCCCAGGTCGCGGCGGTGGCCCAGGTCGCGGCGCCGGTGCCGCCGCCCACGTCGGTATGGCTCGCGGGGGTCCAGCCGGGGGCCGCCGCCGCGAGCGCCGCCAGCGCGGTGCGGGCGGCCTCGAAGGTGGCGGGCATGCGGTACGCGGCGTAGGCCGCGACGTCCGGGCGGTCCCGCAGGACCGGGGCGGCGGTGGGGATACGGCCGCGGTACGTGGTGATCAGCCGTTCCACGGCCCGGGAGGCCTCCCGGGCGGGAAGCTCTGCGAGAAGGGTGTCCAGGGCGGTGCGCAGGGGAGCGGCACCGGTCGGGGACGCGGTCGGCTGGTTCACCCACGAATTGTATTCCCCTGTCACGGTACGGACCGCTCGCCCCGGTCGACCCCGCGGCGCACGGCCCCGCCCCCCTCCGGGCCCGGCGTCCGGTCCGCCCACCGCCCGGTAGGGTTCGGGGCCGGGAAGGGGAAGGTGAAGGGGCCCGATGGAAGCAACGCCAGCAATCTCAGCAACTCCTCCGCCACGCCCGCGGGCGGCGATACGCCGGTTCCCCCGGCGCGCGACGGCGCGGGGACTCACCCCCTGGGCCGTACTGACCGCCCTGACGCTGATGGCGACGGGCTGTGTCACGGTGCACGGGGAACGCGAGATCATCCCCGCCGCGACCAAGGCCGAGGCGGACCGCGCGCTCGGGGACTTCCTCACCGCGTACAACAAGGCCGACCGGGCCAACGACCCCGCGCTGGACGAGGACCGGGTCACCGGCGCGCTCGGCGCGATCGACCAGGCCGGGCTGCGGGCCCGCCGGAGCATCGACCCGGACGGCGACCCGAACCGTTCGCCGCTGGAGCTGACGGACCGCCGGTTCACCGTCCCGAAGATGGCGGGCTGGCCCAAGTTCTTCCTGGCCGACACGGACTCCAACCGGGACCAGGACACCGACAAGAGCAAGGACACCCGCTGGGTGCTCGCCTTCACCCGGGGCGGACCGGACGCCGGCTGGAAGGCGGCGTACCTCACGGTCATGTCCCCCGGCCAGATCCCGGAGTTCCGCACCGACGGCGACGGCCTCGCGAGCGCGGTGCCGGTACGGGACAAGGAACTCGCGGTGCCGCCCGCGGAGTTGAGCGAACGGTACGCGACGTATCTCGACAAGGGCGGTCCCGACTTCGCGCCGGGCCCGCACACCACCGACTGGCGGGAGGAGCGGCGGCGGGGGGCGACCCGGCCCGGACTGTCCCGGCAGTACATCGACCAGCCGCTCGGCGACGGCGCGTACGCCCCGCTCGGGCTGCGGACCGAGGACGGCGGAGCGCTGGTGTTCTTCGCGACGCGGCACTACGAGAAGCAGACCGCGGCGAAGGGGCGCGACCTGCGGCTGGAGCCGCCGGTGCGGGCGCTGATGCGGGGCGCCGTCAAGCAGTCGGTGACCCTTGAACGGACCTCCAACCAGGCGGTACGGGTTCCCGTGCGGGGGGCTTCGGGGGGCGGGGTGCTCGTCCTGAGCCGTATCCAGGGCCTCACCGGAGCAAAGGGCGACTGACGGCCGCACCCCGACCGAGCCGCCCCTGGGTTCCCCGTGCCGGGCGCACAAGTTCCTGTGCCGTCGCTCGTGGGTGCGCAGTTCCCCGCAGGTCGCCTTCGCTTGCGCCCCTGGGTCCGTCCGGCTGGCCGCGCTTGTTCCCGTACGGGTCGTTCGTGGGTTGCGCAGTTCCCCGCGCCCCTTGGGCAGCGCCTCTTGCGGTGGCTGTTCGCCTGCGGGTGGCGCCTGGTTGCTCGCGCAGTTCCTCGCGCCCCTGGGTCGTCCCGGGTGGGCGTCGCACGTCCTGTGCGGGTGGTCCGTTGGTGCGCAGTTCCCCGCGGGTCGCCTTCGCTCGCGCCGCTGGGTTTCCTGTGCTGGGCGCACTTGTTCCTGTGCCGTCGCTCGTGGGTTGCGCAGTTCCCCGCGCCCCTGAGATCGCGCCCCTTGCTGCCCCCGCCCGACCGCGGGTCACCAGGGGGTGCCCCAAAGGGGCGCGGGGAACTGCGCGAAACCCCGGACCACCCGCACAGGAACAAGTACACCCAGCGACGAGTACCCAGGGGCGCGAGGAACTGCGCACCCCCGGACCACCCGCACAGGAACAGGTACGCCCCGCCGGGGAACCCCAGGGGCGCGGGGAACTGCGCACCCACGAACGACCCGTACGGGAACAGGTACGCCCAGAGGTGGAACCCTAGGGGCGCGGGGAACTGCGCACCCACCGAGCGACCCGCACAGGAACAAGTACACCCAGCGACGAGTACCCAGGGGCGCGAGGAACTGCGCACCCCCGGAGTACCCGCACAGGAACAGGTACGCCCCGCCGGGGAACCCCAGGGGCGCGGGGAACTGCGCACCCACGAGCGACCCGCACGGGAACAAGCGCGGTCAGCCGGACGGACCCAGGGGCGCGGGGAACTGCGCACCCCCGTCGGGCCCGTACGGGAACAAGTACGTTCAGCCGGACGGACCCAGGGGCGCAAGTGAAGGCGACCCGGACAGGGACACGTGCGGCCGCAGGGACGACCACGCCCCCCGGGAAGGCTATTCGCGGCGGGGGAAGACCAGCAACGCCCCGGTCCGGGGATGGGGGAGTACCTCGACCGGCTGGCGGTAGACCTCCGTGAGGGACGCGTCCGTGAAGACCACCCCGGGCGCCCCGTCCGCCACCACCCGCCCGTCCCGCAGCACCGCCACCCGGTCCGCGTACGCCGCCGCGAGCCCCAGATCGTGCAGCACCACGACCACCGCGTCACCCGCCTCGGCCCGCCGCCGGCAGACCCCGAGCACCAGCTCCTGATGGCGCAGATCGAGCGCGGCGGTCGGCTCGTCGAGCAGCAGCAGCGACGTCCGCTGCGCCAGCACCCGCGCCAGCGCGACCCGCGCCCGCTCACCCCCGCTCAGCCCGGAGAACGCCCGCCCGGCGAAGTCCGTGACCTCGGTGGAGGCCATCGCCGCGGCGACCGCCTCGTCGTCCTCGTCCTCCCGCTCGGTCCCGGCCCAGGGCGCCCGTCCCATCCGTACGACGTCCTCGACGGGGAACGGGAACGACAGCGACGCGTCCTGCGGCAGCACGGCCCGGCGCAGCGCGAGTTCGGCGGCCGACCACGCGGCGGCGGGCCGTCCGGCGATCGTCACGGACCCCTCGTCGGGGGCCCGGTCCGCCGCGAGCGCGGCGAGCAGCGTCGACTTGCCGGCGCCGTTCGGCCCGACCAGCGCCAGCACCTCACCGGCCCGCGCCGTGACGCCGACCTCCGACAGCACGGGACGGGAGTCCAGCCGTACCGTCAGGTTCCGTGCCTCGGCGAGCACCTCGCCGGGTGCGACCGGCGCGGGCATGTTCCGTGTCCGTGACGCGAACAGGGACCTCATCACGCCCAGCCTCCTTGCTTGCGGCGGGTCCGGCGCAGCAGCCAGAAGAAGAACGGGCTGCCGAAGAGCGCGGTGAGCACCCCGAGCGGCAGTTCGGCGGGCGCGGCGACGGTCCGGGCGGCGAGGTCCGCGGAGACGAGGACCAGTCCGCCGCCCAGCGCGCTGCCGGGCACCAGGAAGCGGTGTCCCGGCCCCGCGGCCATCCGCAGCAGATGGGGGACGAGCAGTCCCACGAAGGTGATGACCCCCGCGACGGCGACGGCTGCCGCGGTGAGCAGCGCCACGACCAGGATCATGGTGATCCGCAGCCGCTCCACGTCCACACCCAGATGCCGGGCGGGGCGCTCACCGAGGGCCAGCAGATCGAGCTTGCGGGCCGACAGCGGGGCGACGAGCAGCCCGAGCAGCGCGCAGGGCAGGACCGCGAGCACCTTCGGCCAGGTGGCCTGGGAGAGCGAGCCGAGCTGCCAGAACGTGATCTGGGTGATCGCGGAGTTGTCGGCGAAGAAGACCGAGAGCCCGATCAGGGCGCCCGCGAACGCGTTGACGGCGATACCCGTGAGGATCAGGGTCACCACCTCGGTCCGGCCGCCCGAGCGGGACAGCGCGTACACGAGGCTGACGGTCGCGAGTCCGGCGATGAACGCCGCCGCCGTGACCGTCCAGTTGCCGAGGAAGGTGAGGCCGAAGGCGATGGCGACGACCGCGCCGACGGCCGCGCCCGCCGAGATGCCGATGACGCCCGGCTCGGCGAGCGGGTTGCCGAACACGCCCTGCATCAGGGCGCCCGCGCAGCCCAGCGACGCCCCGACGAGGAGCGCGAGGACGACCCGGGGGAGCCGGACGTTCCACAGGACGCTCTCACCGACCCGGTCGAGGGCCTGTCCGCCGAGCCCGATCCGGTGCCGGACGGAGGAGAGGACGTCCCCGATCGGGATGTCGTACGCGCCGGTCCCGGCGGAGACCAGGGCCATCACGAGCAGCGCCGCGATCAGCCCGGTGGTCAGCAGGGACGTGGTGCCGCGCCGCCGGGGGGCGGCCTGCGCCGGTGCCCCGCGTACCGGGTCCGGGGCGGGCGACGGGTCCGCCGCCGCTTCCTTCGTCGCTCCGTCCGCCGTCGCCGCGGACTTGGTGAGGGCGACGGCGCGGGGTTCCTCCGGGCCGTCGTCCGCCCGGTCGGGCCTGGCCAGGGTCGTCACTTCGCGGGACCCTTCGCGTAGAGCTGGTCCACCAGGCTCTGGAGGACCTGGTCGGTACGGGGACCGTAGTTGAGCATCACGCCGTCGTCGATGGAGACGATCCGGCGGTCCATCCCGGCGGGGGTCTCCGCGACCCCGGGGATCTTGACGAGTCCGTCGACACCGCCGACGGACTTCAGGCCCTTGGTCATCACGAGGACGGCGTCCGGCGCGGCCTTGGCGAGCGCCTCGCTGGTGATGGGGGTGAAGTCCTTCTTCAGTCCGGACGCCTTGCCCGCGTCGACCGCGCCCGCGGCCTCCAGCAGGGAGCTGGCGCCGGAGTCCCGGCCGCCCAGCAGATAGACGGACGCGGAACCGCGGACGTACAGGAAGGCGACCCGGGGCTTGTCCGCGTCCTTCGCGGGCGCCGGGATGTCCGCCTGGACCTTCCCGATCCGCTCCTGGGTACGGGCCGTCAGCTCGGCGCCCGAGTCCGGGACACCGAGGGTCCGCGCGACGGCCTCGATGCGCTTGTCCACGTCGTCGAGACCTTTGGCCGCCTCGTAGACGACGAGGGGGATGCCCGCGTCACGGATCTGGTCGATCGCCTCGACCGGGCCGCTGGTGGAGTCGGCGAGGACGACGGTCGGGCGCAGCGACAGCACGGATTCGGCGGAGACATCGTGCGCGCGGGTCACCACGGGCAGCTTCTCGGCCTGTTCGAAGGTCGCGGTGATGTCCTTGGCCACCACTTTTCCGCCGAGTCCGAGTGTGAAGACAATCTCATTCAGACTGCCGCTCAGCGGGACGATCCGGCTGATGTCGGTGATCTCCACCTTGCGCCCGTCGGCGGAATCAACCGTGGCCGGAAGTCGCGGTTGTGGGGCCTTGGCCAGCGGTTCCACCCGGTCGGCGGCGGTCTTCGCGCGGGCCGTGGCCGGGGCGCCTGTGTCGTCCTGGGAGCCGCCGCAGCCGGTGAGGGCCAGGGCGAGGACGACGGTGAGGGCGCCTGCCAGTCGTGGGATGCGCACGAATACACCGTCCTGTCGTGCTGGTTGTGAGGTTCGGGTGACCGAAGGAGGTGACCGAAGGGTTCCGGCCAGGTCAGCCATAGTTTAGGTTAGCCTTACCTTAAATGACCAGGCCCAGGAAGGGGCATCGATGCTGTCCGGACGGGTTGCCCGTACCGCCGCCGCCACGGCGTGCTCGGCTCTCATGGGAGCGCTGCTGCTCCCGGCGTCGACCGCGCACGCGGCCGAGCGCACGGTGAACGGAGGCCGGCTGGACTGGGGCATCAAGTCCTCGTTCCAGCGATACGTCACCGGTCCGATCGCCCAGGGGAACTTCACCCTGCAAGGCGGTTCGGCGACCGTGGGCGCGGGCCAGTTCCGCTTCCACTCGGCGAACGGCACCTACGACCCGGACACCGGCGCCTTCCGCGCGGGCTTCTCCGGCGGGGTGCGGTTCACGGGCCACAAGAAGCCGAACGGTGACCTCCAACTGGATCTCACCATCTCACGCCCCACCGTCCGGATCTCCGGCGGTTCCGGCACCCTCTACGCCGACATGCTCAGCAAGGAGCTCAACACCGGCAAGGTGACCAACACCAGCCAGGTGCCGATGGCCTCGCTGAACCTGTCCGGTGTCGACATGCGCGGCGGCGGCAGCCCGGTCGCCCTCAACGGCATCCCCGCCACCCTTACCGCCCAGGGCGCCAAGGCGTTCGCCGGTTACTACACCGCCGGTACCGCCCTCGACCCGGTGAACCTCTCCGCCGATGTCGCCGCCGCGGCCACCCGGCCCGCGCCGGAGCCGTCCCAGGAGACACCGCCGCCCGGCAAGAAGGACGAGAAGGCCGACAAGGACAAGGCCGGCGCGGACAAGAAGGACGAGAAGAGCGAGAAGGACGGCAAGGGCGACAAGAAGCCCGCGGCCGGACGCATCGAGGACGCGGCCGTCGACTGGGGCGTGCGCCGCACCTTCCGCGAGTACGTCAACGGCTCCATCGCCAACGGCGAATGGAAGCTGACCGACGGCGCCCAGGACGGCGGCGCGCTCTTCCGCTTCCCCGAGGGCAAGGGCACCTACGAGAAGAAGGCGCTCGACGCCACCTTCACCGGCACCGTGCGCTTCTCCGGCGACCAGGGTCTCGACCTGACGTTCAGCAGGGTCGCCGTGACCACCAAGGGCGCCAAGGGCACCCTGTTCGCGGATGTGAAGAACTCCGCCTTCCACGACGCCAAGGTCCCGCTGGTCACCTTCGACACCGCCGCGCTGAAGACCTCCGGTGGCCTCGTCACCATCACCGAGGCCCCGGCCGAACTGACCGCCCAGGGCTCCAAGGCGTTCGGCGGGATGTACAAGGCCGGTACGCGGATGGACCCCGTCTCGCTCGCCGTCGCCCTCGACACCAAGGCCGAACTGCCCGCGCTGCCCGACCTCGGCAGCGACCCCTCACCCAGCCCCGCCCCCGAGAAGTCCGCCGAGGCCACCCCCGCCGACCAGGGCGACAAGACCGAGAAGGCCGCCGCCGCCGAGGACTCGTCGGGCTTCCCGGCCGTCCCCGTCGCGATCGGCGCGGGTGTGCTGCTGCTCGCCGCGCTCGCCTTCTGGTTCGTCCGCTCCCGTCGCGCCGGGACCACCGACGCAGGCTGACCCGGACCCCTTGACCTCTTGACCTCTTCCCCGCGCGAGGACGCGGCCCCCGGCCGGGGGCCCGCGCACCCGGCCCCGGGCCGCACCGGCCCCGGCCGCGGTGCCCGGGGCCGTCGCCGTACGGTCCGCGTCCGCGCACCCACCACACAACAGCCGTCCGGGCGGGCCCTCCCCCCCCCCGGCCCCCCGGACCGGCCCTCACCTAGGAGAACGGATCATGGCAGCTCCCCGCCGCCGCCCGACATCACTCGCGGTCTGCGCCGCGACAGCGGTGACCCTCGGGGCCACCGCGCTGGCCCTGCCCGCCGTCGCCGCCCCCGCCGCCCCGTCCGCCCCCGCCGGGCCGCCGATCGGGCTCAAGGAGGGCACTCTGGACTGGGGCTTCAAGGAGACGTTCCGCAAGTACCTGGTCGGGCCGATCGGCAAGGGCAAGATCACCGCCGCCGAAGGCGCCCGGCAGGCCGCCGGGAACGGCCCGTTCACCTTCACGGACGGCACGGGCACCTACGACATGGGCAACCACGCGACGAACACCGCGTTCAAGGGGTCCGTCCACTTCGAGGGCCATGCCGGGGTCCTCGACATCAAGCTGTCCGACGTCAAGGTGAGGACGACCCGGACCGACGGCACGATCAGCGCGGACGTGACGACGAAGAAGGACGGCAGGACCACCACCGACCAGGACGTGGTCCTCGCCGATCTGAGCCTCACGGGCGTCCGGCCCGGCTCGGGTCCGGGTGGCGCGATGGTCTTCAAGGACATCCCCGCCAAGCTGACGTCCGGCGGCGCCAAGGCGTTCCAGAACTTCTACCAGGCGGGTGCCGTACTCGACCCCGCCACCCTCACCGTCACCTCCGAGTCCTCCGGCACCCCCACCGGCACCCCGACGGGTACACCGACCGGCACCCCCACGGGCACCCCCACGGGCACGCCGACGGGTACGCCGACCGGCACTCCCACGGGCACGCCGACCGGTACTCCCACAGGGGGCCCGACCGGTACGCCGACGGGTCCCTCGCCCGAGCCGACCGACGACCCGACCGATGAGCCGACCGATGAGCCGACGGGCGGCCCTGGTGAGCCCGGTGAGCCCGGTGAGCCCTCCACGCCCGGCGAGGAAGGGCCGGTCGGCGAGGTCGTCGACGGCAAGCTGTCGTGGGGCCTCAAGGAGTCCTTCCGCTCCTACATCAAGAGCGGCGGCTCCATCAATCTGTCCGAGACCGCCACCGACAACGGCAACGGCTTCGACTTCCCGTTCGCCTCGGCCGAACTCGACCCCGAGGCGAAGACGCTGGACGCGTCCTTCAACGGCACGGTGCAGTTCCTCTTCCTGAGCCACACGATCGACATGGCGTTCACCGACGTCAAGATCAAGGCGAACGGCTCCAAGGGCACGCTCGTCGTCGATGTGATCACCCCGCAGCGGACCAGCGACGACGTGGAGTTCGCCACGCTGGACCTGTCCGGGGTGTCGTACCGCCCGACGAACGACGTCCTGCTGCTCGACAAGGTACCGGCCAAGTTCACCGCGGACGGGGCGAAGCAGTTCGCCAACGACACGGTGGGATCGATCTACCAGCCGGGGATGGAGATCGACCCGGTCACCGTCGCGCTCGCGCTGTCCGACGACGTGGAGCTGCCCAGCGGCTCCGGCGGCTCGTCCTCCGGCGGGAGCGAGGGCAGCGGGTCCGCCGGCGGCGGCGCCGGTGGCTCGGCGGGCGGGTCCGTCGGCGGCGGCTCGGTCGGCGGGGGTTCCGCGGGCGGTTCCGTCGGCGGGGGCTCCGCCGGTGGCTCGGCCGGAGGGTCGCTCGCGGCCACCGGTGCGGAGCTCCCGACGGGTTCGCTGCTCGCCGGGGCCGGAGCCGTCGTGGCGGCCGGTGCGGCCGTGGTGATCGGCGTGCGGAGGCGTACGACGGCGCAGTGAGCCTGACGGGGCGTCGGGACCCGCGCCGCGCGCGGAGTTCCCCGCGCCCCCGGGTTCTCACCCGCGGTCATGGTTGTCCCCCGGGCGGGCCCCACGGGTGCGCGGTTCGCCGCGCCCCGCGGGGCCCGCCCGTGGACGTGGCTGTTCGGGTGCGGGGGTGGGCGGGCACAATGCTGCGGTGACCCAACTCGACGTACTACGAGTCTTCTGCGGACCGGACGGTGGCCGCGGCAATGAGCTGGGCGTCGTCCGGGACGGCGCACCGGTGCCGCAGGAGGCGTCCCGCAGGCGTATCGCCGGGAAACTCGGGTTCAGCGAAACCGTGTTCGTGGACGATCCCGAACGCGGCCAGATCGACATCCACACCCCGAGCCTGCGGCTGCCGTTCGCGGGACACCCGTGCGTGGGCGCCGCGTGGCTGCTGGACGTGCCCGAACTCGTCACCCCGGCGGGCGTCGTGGGGGCGCGTCAGGACGGGGAGTTCTCGTGGATCGAGGCGCTGCCCGAGTGGGCGCCGGAACGCACGCTGAGGCAGTACGCCTCGGCGGCCGAGGTGGACGCCCTGGAGGTCCCGCCGCCCGGTGAGTGGATCTACGCCTGGGCCTGGGAGGAAGAGGCCGCGGGGCGGATCCGGGCGCGGGCGTTCCCCGGCCGGGACGACGGGGTCCGCGAGGACGAGGCGACCGGCGCGGCGGCGCTGCTGCTCACCGCGGAACTCGGCCGCGCGCTCAACATCCGCCAGGGGCTGGGCTCCCAGATCCTGACCGCGCCGCAGCCGTACGGCTGGGTGGAGGTCGGCGGGCGGGTCCGGCTGACGCATTCGGGGCTGCCGCTGCCCCGCTGACGTACGGGTGACGCCCGCCGCCGACCCGCCCCCGGAACTCCGGGGCCGGGTCGGCGGCGGGCGGACGTCGGACCGGCGGCCGGGCGGGTCGACCGCTGGGCGGTCCAGGCGCCGGGCCGGTCAACGGCTGGGCGGATCGGGCACCCGGTCCGATCAGGCACTGGTCCGGTCGGGTACTGGGTGGTGCAGGGGTGCCGGTCCGATCAGGCGCTGAGGGGGAACTCCTCGCCCAGCGCGTGGAACACGGCGGTGTTCAGCGCGAACGCCCGCTTGCACTCGGCCACGATCCGCTGCTTCTCCAGGTCGTCGGCGGCGACACCGTCGAGGAGTTCGCGGTAACCGCGCTTGAACGCGGCCGGGTTGGTGATCTCGTCGAAGACATAGAACCGCACGCCGTCGCCCTTGCGGGCGAAGCCCCAGGTCTTCTCGGCCCGGTCACGGATGATCTGGCCGCCCGACAGATCACCGAGGTAACGCGTGTAGTGGTGGGCGACATAGCCCGCGGGCCACTCGCGCACACACTCCTCGACGCGCTCCGCGTAGGCGCGGGTCGCGGGCAGCGCGACCAGGCCCTCCTGCCAGGACGGACCGCGCAGATGGGCGAGGTCACGCTCCAGGGCCGTGCTGCGCATCAGCTCGGGCTGGATGAAGGGACCGGCGACCGGGTGGTCGCGCAGGGACTCCGCACCGGCCTCCAGCGCGCGATAGACGAACCAGAGCTGCTCGGTGTAGCGCGCGTAGGCGTCCACCCCGAGCTTTCCGCCGAGCATGTCGCTCATGAACGACGAGCTCTCCGCTTCGGTGTGCGCGTCCTGCGACGCGGTGCGGATGAGGGTGGAGAACGGCGGCGTGTCCATGGGACCTCCGGGTGCCGAAGGGGGGCGGGGCTGCACCGATCATCTATGGTTAGGCTTACCTAAGTCAACAGCTTTCCGACAGGCTGTCGGGAAAAATATACCCGGAGAGCGGACCGGTGTGCCCCGATCCGGGGAATCCGGCCCGCTCCCGTACGTCTCCCGCCCCGCCGCGACCCGGGTTCGGCAGCCGCAGACCCGGTTCCGAGGCGGCTTCCGGCCCTGCGGCAGCCGTACCCTCCACCGCGTCCGCTGGCCCAGGGCGGCCGTCAGGACAGCCGCGTCCGCAGGTCCAGGGCGGCCGTCAGGACAGTCGTCGGCGCAGCCACCAGAAGCCCGCCCCCGCCGGCAACCCCGCGAGGGCGAGGTACAGCGCCGCCTCCAGCAGCTGGAACGTCCAGTACCGGTCGCCCGGCTGGTACTCCACCTCCACCCGCAGGCCGGCCTGCTCAAGGCACTTCCCCTGGGACGCGGGGCCGCTGTCCGCGCAGACCTCCGCCCCGGTCGCGGGCACCCCGTCCGGGGTCAGTGCCGGGGATCGGCCGGACGTCACCCACGCCCCGGCCATCTCCACGATCACGTCCATCCGGGCGTTGTCGCCGGAGCCGCGCGACTGGAGCCCCATCCCCGTGATCCCCTTCTCCAGCCCCGCCGGACCGGCCACCCGCAGCGTCCTGGTCTCCGGCGGCATCAGATGCGGGCGCACCGCCAGCGGGACGAGGATCTGCGCGGCGGCGACCACCGCCAGCGTCACCGCCATCGCGGGCAGGGTCCGGCGGACCAGCAGCCCGGCGCACACCCCCACGGCGAACGCGAAGGCCGCGTACCCGAAGGGCACGACCCCGCGGACCTCGAAGACCAGCGGGGTGAACCGCTCCTGCGTGATCGCGTCGATCGGACGGGCCCACCAGGTCACCATCAGACCCAGCAGCCCCGTGGTGAGCACCGCGAAGCCGCCGACCGCCAGCATCCGGACCATCAGCCAGCGGGTCCGGGTGACTCCCTGGTTCCAGATCATCCGGTGCGTGCCGCTCTCCAGCTCACGGGCCACCAGCGGGGCGCCCCACGCCATCCCCAGCAGCCCCGGCACGGCGATCAGCGCCGCCCCCACCGCGGAGACCATGGTCTGCTGCTGCCGCACGAACTCGTTCAGCGAGTCGCCGCAGCCGCCCGCGCACCCCGCCCGGATCTCGTCCAGACCGTCCCGCATCCCGATCCCCGTGATCAGCAGGAACGCCGCCACGACGCCGAGCAGCGCCAGGGTCACCAGCAACGGGACACGGAACTGCCGCCAGGTGAGCCAGATCATGAGCGGGCCTCCTGCCGGGACGCCGCCGGGGCCGCGGTGTCCCGCGCCGCCATATGGACGAGGACCAGGTCCTCCAGCCCTATCGGCTCCATCCGCCAGGCCGGATCACGCAGCTCGATCATCGACCGGACGACGAAGGTGCTCTGCCGCTCGGTGTGCTGCGCCTGGACGACCGTCAGCTCCCCGGGCAGCGAACCGGGGTCCCGGCGCGCGGTGGTCAGCCGGAAGTGGGTGGCGAGCAGCTCGTCCACGTCCCCGGCGAGCCGTACCCGCGAGCCCACCAGGGTGATCAGATGGTCGCAGGTGCGCTCCAGGTCGGACACCAGATGCGAGGAGAGCAGCACCGAGATCCCGTGCTCGGCCACGTACGCCATCAGCGCCTGGTGGAACTCCCGCCGCGCCAGCGGGTCCAGCGCGGCCACCGGTTCGTCCAGGATCAGCAGCTCGGGGCGTTTGGCGAGGGCCAGGGCGAGCGCCAGCTGGGCCCGCTGGCCGCCGGACAGCCGCCCCGCGCGCTGCGCCGGGTCGAGACCCGTGGCGTCGATCCGGGCCCGCGCCAGCGCGGCGTCCCAGCCCGCGTTCAGCTTGGCGCCGAGCCGCAGGTGCTCGGCGACCGTCAGCCCCTTGTACACCGGGCTGTCCTGGGCGACGAAGCCCACCCGGGCGAGCTGTGCCGGGCCGGACCCGGGGCGTCCGCCGAGCACCGACAGGGTGCCCGAGGTCGGGGTGAGCAGCCCGCACGCCAGCTGTAACAGGGTCGACTTCCCGGCGCCGTTGGGGCCGACCAGGCCGACCACCCGGCCCTCGGGGACGCTCAGCGTGCACTCGCGCAGCGCCGTCCGCCGTCCGTAGCGCTTGGTCAGCCCGCGGGCTTCGAGGACCGCCGTCATCGCACCGCCCCGTCCGGAGTGCCCGGCTGACCGGCCGCCCTGGCCCGCAGCGCGGTCAGGACCAGCGCCTCCACGCTCTCGTCGGCCAGTCCGGCGGTCCGGGCGCGCACCAGCCAGTCGTCCAGTTCGCGGCGCAGCGCCTCGTACTCGGGGTGCGCGGTGTCGTCGAGCGTGCGGGTCACGAAGGTGCCGACGCCCGGCCTGGGCGCCACCAGACCCTCGTACTCCAGCTCGCGGTACGCCTTGAGCACGGTGTTCGGGTTGACCGCGACCTGCGCGGCCACGTCCTTGACGGTCGGCAGCCGGTCGCCCTCGGCCAGTACCCCGAGGCGCAGCGCGCGGTGCACCTGCTGGACGAGCTGGCGGTAGGGGGCCACTCCCGACCGTGCGTCCAGATGGAACTCGATCATGCGTTTCCCTATTCATCTAGGTGGCTAGCACTTTAGGACTCTAGGGCTTTCAGGCTCGGGTTGTCCTGAGAACGGCATGAGAAAACCCGCCCCCGGCTCGGGGGCGGGCTCATCGGTGCGTGTGCGGCCATGCGTGGCCGCGCTGGGCGTGCGCGGTGGGTGGCCCGTGCGTACGGCCGGGCCGGACCGGGGCCGGGGTCGGCTACGGGAGGGTGAGGATCTCCGTACCCGTGTCGGTGACGACGAGCGTGTGCTCGAACTGGGCGGTCCGTTTGCGGTCCTTCGTCACGACCGTCCAGCCGTCGTCCCACATGTCGTACTCATGGGTGCCGAGCGTCAGCATCGGCTCGATGGTGAACGTCATGCCCGGCTGGATGACGGTCGTGGCGTGCGGGCTGTCGTAGTGCGGGACGATCAGCCCGGAGTGGAACGACGAGTTGATGCCGTGCCCCGTGAAGTCCCGTACCACTCCGTACCCGAACCGCTTGGCGTACGACTCGATGACCCGGCCGATCACATTGATCTGCCGTCCCGGCCGGACCGCCTTGATCGCCCGGTTCAGCGACTCCCGGGTCCGCTCCACCAGCAGCCGCGACTCCTCGTCCACGTCGCCGACGAGATACGTGGCGTTGTTGTCGCCGTGCACCCCGCCGATGTAGGCGGTGACGTCGAGGTTGACGATGTCGCCGTCGCGCAGCACCGTCGAATCGGGGATGCCGTGGCAGATCACCTCGTTGACGGAGGTGCACAGCGACTTCGGGAAGCTCCGGTACCCGAGCGTCGAGGGGTAGGCGCCGTGGTCGCACATGTACTCATGGGCGACCTTGTCCAGCGCGTCGGTGGTCACTCCCGGCGCGATGACGCTCGCGGCCTCCGCCATCGCCCGCGCGGCGATACCGCCCGCGATCCGCATCCGCTCGACGGTGTCGGCGTCCTGGACCTCGGGACCCGTGTACGGGGTGGGGGCGGCCTTGCCCACGTACTCGGGGCGGGTGATGTGTCCCGGGACGGCGCGGGGGGCGGAGAGTTCCCCGGGGACGAGCAGCGACTGGGCAGACATGTCAACGAGTGTAGCCAGCCCGGATGGGGCAACATGGCCGCTGTGGGCTTCCCGGGACCGGGGAGCCGGACGCCACCCGCCCGCCGCCGCGGACCCGAGGCGACGCGCGGGGGCACCCAGGACGCACAGGACGCAAAGGATTCGACATGGCGCTGTTCAAGAAGCGGGCGGCCGGCAAGCCGGGGGAGTGGTACTACTGCCTCGTCCATCAGAAGGTCGAGGAGGGCCCGGAGTGCCCGGCCAAGGACCGCTTCGGGCCGTACGCGAGCCGTGAGGAGGCCCAGCACGCGATGGACACCGCCCAGGAGCGCAACCAGGAGTGGGAGAACGACCCCCGCTGGCACGACGCGGCGGCGCGCGGCGAGGACGACGACCGCTGACCCCGGGCCGCCGGGCGGGAACGGGGCGGGGGCGGGGGTCCGTCCGGGACGGTGGAAGGCCGGTCGGGAACGGCGGGGACCTGTCGGGAACGGTGGGGGCCGTCGCAACAGCGGGTCAGGTCCCGGCCGCCGGTGAGCCCTCGGGGAACTCCCGGGGGGACGCCTCGGGAGCCGCTTCGGGGGATTCCGCGGAGGACTCCTTCTCCGCCCGGCGGCGCCGCGCGTCGGGGTCGGTCTCCGCGTCGTAGGCGATCAGTTTCGGCAGGACCGCCGCCAGCAGCGCCACCGAGGCCACACAGGCGAGCCCGCCGGACCAGAACGCGGCCCGGGTGCCGGTCCAGCTCGCCATCGCGCCCGCCCGGACCTGGCCGAGCTGCGGACCCACGCTGTAGGAGAGCACCTCTATACCCGCGAGCCGCCCCCGCAGCCCCTCCGGGATCGTCTGGTTCCAGATGGTGCTCCGGCCCAGTCCGCTGATCATGTCGCCCGCCCCGGCGACCGCCAGACACGCCAGCACGGGCCACACCGAGTCGAACCAGCCCGCCGCCGCGATCGCCAGCCCCCACACGGAGGCGCCCGCGACCACCAGCAGTCCATGGCGCCGGGTCCGCGACAGCCAGCCGCTGGTCAGGCCGATCAGCAGCGAACCGACGGCGCCCGCCGCGTACATCAGCCCGAGCGACCACTCCGCGTCCAGCTCGTCCGCGAGGAACGGGAAGATCGCGTGCGGGAACGCGAAGAACATCGCCGCCAGGTCGATCGCGTACGTCCCGAGCAGCACCGGACGCGACCAGGCGTACCGCGCGCCCTCCGCGAGTCCCCGCAGCGACGGTTTGGGCGCGCCCTCGGACGGCGGCGCCGCTCCGAGTCCCCGGCACATCAGCACGGACACCGCGAACGTCACCACCGTGATCCCGTACGCGGGCGCGCTGCCCGCGAACGCCACCACGACCCCCGCCAGCGACGGGCCCGCGATCTCGCCGGCCTGCCAGCGCAGCGCGTTCAGCGCCGCCGCCGCGGGCAGTTGGTCGTGCGGGACGATCCGGGCCATCAGCGAGTCGAGGGCCGGGCGCTGGAGTCCGGTGAGCGCGGCGACCCCCGCCGCCACCAGGTACAGCGGCCACAACAGCGGTTCCGGCAGCAGCGCGTTGACCAGCAGCACCGCCGCGAGCACCCCGAGGCCCGCCTCCGTCGCGATGATCACCTTGCGGCGGTCCACGGCGTCGGCGAGCGCCCCGCCGTACAGCCCGAAGACGATCAGCGGCACCAGCTCGACGGCGCCCATCGCACCCACCGCGAGCGGCGACCCCGTCAGATCCTTGATCTGCAACGGCAGCGCGATCAGGGCCATCGCGGCCCCGATGTACGTGATCAGGCCCTGGGTCCACAGCAGCCGGAAGTCCCGGGAGGACCGCCAGGGGGAGAGGTCGGGCAGCAGACCGCGCGCTCCGGTGGCACGGGCCGGGGGAGCGGGCTCCCCCCGTTCGATGGGGTCAGCGGTCACGGAAGGGCATTTTCCAGTCGCCCGCACCCCGCTGCCAACCGGTTTTCCCGCTGCCGTCCGGTCACCGGGAGGCGGGCCCGGTCGCGGCGGTGGCCGACCGGCTTCCCCGCTGCCCCCGCGCTGCCCACTGCCCACGGCCCGGCCCGGCCCGGCGCTCTGCCCACCGCCCTGCCCGGCGGCCTGTCGGTGACCGGAGGCGTTCAGTCGCGGTGGCCGGGGCCCGTCACCAGCGGGTGGGCGGCGGGGTGGTGAGGCGGTCGGCGAGCCGGGACAGCCGGTCGCGCAGCCGGTGCGGTGCGCGCGGGGCGGGCAGACTCGCCTCCCCGGCCGCCGCGCTCACCAGATGCTGCACCGTGTCGAGCGACAGCTCCGGATCGGTGGGCGCCGTCAGCCACTCATGGGCCAGCGACGTCAGCTCCGTGTCCCCCGCCGACAGCGCGAGGACCGTCGCCCCGGCCCGCCGGGCCCCGTGCACCCGTTCCAGCAGGCCCTCACCGGGTGCCCCGGGCGCGACGACGAGCAGCGTCTCACCCCGCCGCACCGCCTCGATCCGGGCGAGGCCCACCGCGAGATGCGCCGCCGTGCCCCCGGGCGGTACCCGGTGACGCACCAGCGTCGGGGCCAGCTCCGGGGTCCCCGACCACGCCGCCTCGTCCACCAGGTGCGCCGCCAGATGCCACGGCTCGTACTCCTCCGTCCCCACCAGGAGGAGCCCGCCCCCGCGCGGCACCACGGAGGACCGCAGGGTGCCCGCGAACCGGCGGGTGGCACCCAGCCACTCGGTCCCGGCGAGCACGTCCCGCAACATCGCGACTCGTACGGCGTCCATGGCCTCGCATGATGCCCCAATCCGCCGTACCGGCGGCGGAGGTTCACCCCGATTCGCCGGGGGCGCACGGATGTTCGGGACCGCCCCGGACGCCCGCCCCACGCGCCCCGCCCTGCGCACAGGACCCGCCCGAACGCCACCACCACCCGGGGTGAGGGATGCCACGCCGCGCGAGTGGATCACCGGCGCATAAGGTCGGGGCATGACTTCTTCCGACAACGCGCAGCCCGGTCCGCCGCCCGCGAAGGCCCCCGCCAAGGACCCCTGGGAGCTGCCCGACGTGTCCGGGCTCGTCGTCGGCGTCCTCGGCGGCACGGGCGACCAGGGCCGTGGCCTCGCCTACCGGCTGGCCCGCGCGGGCCAGAAGGTGATCATCGGTTCCCGGGCCGCCGACCGCGCCGCGAGCGCCGCCGCCGAGCTGGGCCTCGGTGTCGAGGGCGCCGACAACGCCGAGTGCGCCCGCCGCAGCGACATCGTGATCATCGCCGTCCCCTGGGACGGCCACGCGGCGACCCTGGAGTCCCTGCGCGACGAACTGCGCGGCAAGATCGTGGTCGACTGCGTCAACCCGCTCGGCTTCGACAAGAAGGGCGCCTACGCCCTCAAGCCCGAGGAGGGCAGCGCCGCCGAGCAGGCCGCCGCGCTGCTCCCCGAGTCCCGCGTCACCGCCGCCTTCCACCATCTGTCGGCCGTGCTCCTCCAGGACGCGTCGATCGAGGAGATCGACACCGATGTGATGGTCCTCGGGGAGGCCCGCGCCGACACCGACACCGTGCAGGCGCTCGCCGCCCGCATCCCCGGGATGCGGGGCGTGTTCGCAGGCCGGCTGCGGGGCGCCCACCAGGTCGAGTCGCTCGTCGCCAACCTGATCTCCGTCAACCGCCGCTACAAGGCCCACGCGGGCCTGCGGGTCACGGACGTCTGAGCCGCAGGCCACGGAAGTCCGGCGCCCGGCGGCAGCGACGTCCGGCGCCGGAGGTCACAGAAGTCCGTTCAGGGGCGGGCCCGACGCGTCCGGCGGGCACCCGGGGCCCTGGAGCAGAGGCTTCGGGGACCGCGGAACGGACCTGCCCGGAACCGGCCGGGCGGGCGCCGGGCGGCGGCGGCCATGGGGGACACTGGGACGACCGCGCAGTGTCCCCCGACAGGAGCCGACCCCATGTCCCGCCTCGCCCTCTTCGCCCTTGTGGTGTGCCTGCTGTCCGTCACCGCCGCGGTGGTGTCGTTCGCCAACGGAAGCTGGCTCGGTGTCGTCTGGGTCCTGCTCACGGGGCTGTCGTCCAACATGGCCTGGTACTACTTCCGGCGCGACCGGCTCCGGGCCCGCACCGCGGCGGGGCCCCAGGCCCGCTGACCCGGGACCGCCGCTCCCGGCGCTCCGGAGGACGTGTCACGGACGACGTGACCGGGGTGACGTGACCGGACGCCGGGTCCGGGACGCCGGGGCACCGGGCGCCGCACCCGGCCCGGCCCCGGTTCGCGGCCGGTTCGGGAACACCGTCGCGGCAGGCTCGCGCGCGGGCCGCACAGCCGTCCCGTGCCCAGGGTTCACGGCAGGCCCGGGCCGCCTCACCCGGCCTCGCAGACCGGGTTCGCCTCCCGCCAGAACCGGAACAGGTCGTACCCGCAGTAGCGCTCCAGGTCCCCGACCCCCAGTGAGCCCAGCAGCACGTCGACCATGTCGAAGAAGACGCGGTTCACCTCGGGAATCCACAGCACCGCGAAGACGAACAGCAGCCCGAACGGCGCGAACGGCTCCACCTGCCGCCGCACCTTGTACGACAGCCACGGCTCGATGACGCCGTACCCGTCGAGGCCCGGCACCGGCAGGAAGTTCAGGATCGCCGCGGTGACCTGGAGCAGTGCGAGGAAACCGAGCGCGTACCGGAAGACCGGCGGCACCCCGTCCAGCAGGCCCAGCCAGAACGGGGCCGTGCACACCACCGCGAACAGGACGTTGGTCAGCGGGCCCGCCGCCGAGATCAGACTGTGCTTCCAGCGGCCCTGGATGCGGCCCCGCTCGATGAAGACCGCGCCACCCGGCAGACCGATACCGCCCATGATCACGAAAAGCACCGGCAGCACGATGCTCAGCAGCGCGTGCGTGTACTTGAGCGGGTTCAGCGTCAGATAGCCCTTGGCCCCGACGGAGATGTCACCGCTGTGCAGCGCCGTCCGCGCGTGGGCGTACTCGTGCAGACACAGCGAGACGATCCACGCGCCCGTCACGAACAGGAACACGGCGAGACCCGGCTGCGCGGCGAAGTCCGTCCAGGTCGCCCATCCGGCGACCGCGGTCACGGCGACGATCCCGAGGAACACGGGACTGATCCGGCGGTCCCCGCGAGGAATGCTGGCGGTGGTCATCTCACATGGCTCCTGGGGACGGGGACAGTACGGTGACGACGACAGCGGGCCCGCGGCCCGGCCACCGGCCCGCGGCGCCACCCGCCACCAGCGGCCCGCCGACCGTACCCGCCCACCACGAAAACGTCTCGCGGCGGGGCGGGAGTTCCGGGGAGGGTGGGGGTGTTGTGGGGTGGGTACCGCCCCGTTCCTCACCTCGTGCCTCAGGCACCGCGACAAGCGGAGACAATGGACCTCGTGCGCTACCGCATTCTCGGCACCACCCAGGCATCGCGCGCCGACGGAACCCCGCTGCCCGTCGGCGGCGCCCGGCTGCGCGCACTGCTGACCGTGCTCGCCCTGCGGGCCGGCCGTACCGTACCGGTGGCCGCGCTGGTGGACGAGGTGTGGGGCGACGAGCCGCCCGCCGACGCCACCGCCGCCCTCCAGGCCCTCGTGGGACGGCTGCGGCGGGCCCTCGGCGCGGACGCCGTCGAGTCGGTGGAGCGCGGCTACCGGCTGCGCGCCGAGCCCGACGACATCGACCTGCACCGCTTCGAACGGCTCACCGGTGAAGGCGCCCGAGCCCTCGCCGACGGCGACCCCGCCAAGGCGGCGGCCGTCCTGGACGACGCCCTGGCCCTGTGGCGGGGCCCCGCCCTCGCCGACCTCCCCGGCCGCAACGGCGCCACCGCCCGGACGGACGCCCTGCGGCTGAGCGCCCGGCGGGACCGGCTCACCGCCGTCGTCGCCCTCGGGGACGCGGACCGCGCCCTGCCGGAGCTGACCGCCCTGTGCGAGGCCCACCCGCTGGACGAACCGCTCCAGGCACTGCGTATCCGCGCCCTGCGCGACACCGGCCGCCCGGCCCAGGCCCTCGCCGCGTACGGCACCGTCCGCGAGACGCTCGCCGAACGGCTCGGCACCGACCCCGGACCGGAACTGCGCGCCCTGCACGACGCACTGCTGCGCCCGCCCGGCGCCCGGACCGCACCCCCGGCCCCGCCCCGGGCCCCGGCGGTCCCGGCCCCCGTACCCCCGGCCCCGGTACCCCCGGCCCCCGTACCCCTGGGCTCCGCACCACCCGCCGTATCCCCGTCCCCGGAGCCCGCGCCCCCCAGCCCCATACCTCCGGGCCCCACACCTCCGGGCCCCATACCGCCGGGCCCCGAATCGCCGGACCCCGTCGCCCCGGACGCCGCGCCCCCGGACCTCATACCTTCGGATTCCGCGTCCCCGGACACCGCGCCCAGGCGCACCATCGCCACGGGCCGGGGCGCCGGCACGTACCTCACCGGACTCACCGGCCGCGCCACCGGCATCGCCCCGGCGGGCCCGCCCACCGCACCTGCCGGGCGGACGGCACCCCGGGACTCCGCCGACCAAGCGCCCACCGGCCCCTCGCCCACCGGCCCGCCCACCGCACCTGCCGGGCCGACCGCACCCCGGGACCCCGCCGCGGCCGGACGGCCGACGGCACCGGGACAACCCGCCGTACCCGCCGTACCCGCCGCGCCCGGGGACTCCGCCGCGCCCGCCGACTCCCTCGAACCCGCCGCACCCGCCGACTCCGCCGCACCCGGGGACCCCGCCGACTCCGCCGCACCCGGGCGGCCCGCCCCCGTCGGCCCCCCGGCCCAGGGGAATCTGCGGGCGCGGCTCACCTCCTTCGTCGGGCGGGAACGCGACCTCGTGGCGATCCGGGACGATCTCGGCCGGGCGCGGCTCATCACCCTGCTGGGGCCGGGGGGCGCGGGGAAGACGCGGTTGTCGCAGGAGGCCGGGGAGAGTGTCGCGGGCGATGTGCCCGACGGGGTCTGGATAGCCGAACTCGCGCCCGTCGACGACCCCGACGACGTACCGGACGCGGTGCTCACCGCGCTCGGTGCCCGGCAGACCGTGCTGCGCGGGGCCGGTGCCGAGGAGATCCGGGCCGTCACCGAACGGCACCCCGTCGAGCCGCTGGTCCGGCTCGCCGAGCACTGCGCGTCCCGCCGGATGCTGCTGATCCTCGACAACTGCGAGCACGTCGTCGGCGCCGCCGCCCACCTCGCCGAGTACCTGCTGGCCCGCTGTCCGGGGCTGACGGTCCTGGCCACCAGCCGGGAACCGCTCGGGGTGCCGGGGGAGTCGCTGCGGCCGGTGGAGCCCCTGCCGGAACCCTTCGCGATGCGGCTGTTCGCGGACCGGGGGGCCGCCGCGCGGCCCGGGTTCCGGATCGCGGACGACCCGGGCGCCGCCGCCGAGATCTGCCGCCGCCTCGACGGGCTGCCGCTCGCCATCGAACTCGCCGCCGCCCGGCTGCGGATGCTCACCCCCCGGCAGATCGCTGACCGGCTCGACGACCGCTTCCGGCTGCTGACCAGCGGCGCGCGGACCGTGCTGCCCCGGCAGCAGACGCTGCGCGCGGTCGTCGACTGGTCATGGGAACTGCTCGACGGCGACGAACGCACCGTGCTGCGGCGGCTGTCCGTCTTCGCGGGCGGCTGCGATCTGGCCGCCGCCGAGGACGTGTGCGGGCCCGCGGCCCTCGACGCGCTCGGTTCGCTGGTCGACAAGTCCCTCGTGGTCGCCGCGCCCGGACCCGACGGACCCATGCGGTACCGGCTCCTGGAGACCGTCGGGGAGTACGCCGCCGAACAACTCGACCTGGCCGACGACCGGGCCCCCACCGAACGCGCCCATCTCGTCCACTACCGCGAGGTCGCCCGTACCACCGACCCGCTGCTGCGGGGCGGCGGACAACCGGCGGCGATCCGGCTGCTCACCACCGAGTACGAGAACCTGCGGACCGCCCTGCGGCACGCCGTCGCCGCCCGGGACGAGCAGGAGTCGCTGTGCCTGGTGCTGTCCCTGGGCTGGTTCTGGCAGATCCGTGATCTGCGGACCGACGCCCGCAACTGGTCACGGGAGGCGGGCGCGCTCGGCCCCGACCCGTTCGCCCCGCCGGTGACCCCCGCGCTCCCGCTGTACGAGCCCGTCACCGCCGCCCCGCCGCCGATGCGGCCCGAGGTGCTCACCGAGGCCCGGCGCGGGGTCCACCTCATCCAACTGGCCTGCATGGACATGGATCTGGACGCCTGGCAGAACTCGGGGGCCCAGGACCGGCTGCGCAGGGTCGCCGCCACCTACCGGCCGGGGCTGCCGCAGACCTGCCGTACCCCCGGATACCTGTGGTTCTTCGCGGTGCTGCTCACCGGTGACCTGGACCAGCTGCACGAGGTCGTCGACGGGACGGTCCAGACCTGCCGGGACCTCGGCTACGCGTGGGAGCTGGGCCAGGCCCTCCAGATGCGGGCCAACATCCTCGCCAACCGCACCGAGTGGAACGGCGACGCCACCCGGGACGCCGACGAGGCCCTCGGGATCTTCCTGCGGCTCGGTGACGCCTGGGGCGCGGCGGAGTCGCTGTCGGCGCGCGGGGAGGCGTACGAGCGGCGGGGCGACCACGCGCGGGCCGCCGCCGACTTCGGGGCGGCCATCGAGCACTCGCGGAGCCTCGGCGCGCACGCGCAGGTCTCGGTGCTCAGCGCGCGGCTCGCGGGCGTCTGGCTGGAGATCGGGGGCGCGGACGCGCTGCGGGGCGAGGAACTGCTGCGCCAGGTGATCCACGACAACGCGGAGCAGGGCAACAACGGCGCGATGCCGACCTCGCGGCTGTTCCTCGCGATGTATCTGGGCCGGACCGGGCGCCGGGCCGAGGCGCGGGAGCATCTGCGGCTGCTGCGGGAGAAGTTCACCGCGGCCGGGTTCGTCGTCTTCGACGGGTTCATCACCGGGATCGAGGCATGGCTCGACATCCTCGACGGGGAGTTCGACGCGGGTCTCGCGAAGGTGCGGACCGCGCTGGTCGGGGCCGCCGACCCGATGTGCCGGATGATGGCGCCGCACCTCGGGGCGCAGCATCTGCTGACGGGCGCCCTCGCGCTCGCCCGACGCGACGGCGGCGCGCGCGCCCGGGACGCGGCGCTGCTGCTGGGCGCGTCCCGGGCGCTGCTGCCCGCGCGGCACTGCGACACGGCCGCGGACCGTGAGACATGGGCCGCGGCCGAGAAGGCGACCCGCGCGGCGCTGGACCCGGAGGTGTTCGACGCGGCGTTCGCGGAGGGCGCCGGATTGACCCTGGAGACCGCGAGCGCCTTGGTCTGAGGCGGATGGCCGCAGAGGGAATGGAAATGTGCCGGGGGTGGCCTTGTGAAGTGGTTCCGGCCGAATTTCGTGGTCCTTTGTCTCCGCTGCGGATTTCTCGCCGCGACGGCACCGCTCTTCCTGATACCGCCATCAGCTCCGACGGCCGCCCGCCCTATGAATTCCTGACCGCTCCCCATTGTGGGTTCATTGTGCGGGGTGGCGGCAAGGAGTCCGGCCGTGCTTCGGGCGGCGGTGGATGGTCGGTGTTCTCCGGCACACCGTTCCGGAGAACACCGGAAGCCGGGACGGGTCCTAAGGGCTGTCCCGTAACCCCCGGCGGGCGCGCGACGACAGCTACGGCACCTCGCTGCGTTGTCGGATCACCCGAATACGCCCAGTATGAGGACGATCCTCCGCCTTGCGATGCACCGCATCTGACGCCGCACGCTGATCCACCGGGGATTACGGGACAGCCCTTAGCCGAAGGTGAGCCCCGTGGTCTTGTTGTCCATGGCGCCCATGCTCGACATGGACGCCCTCGGGCCGGTGGTGTCACCGCCGTTGACGACCTGGTGCTCGTAGTGGTTCACATCGCAGGTGTTGTAGCCGTCGAAGGAGGAGATCCTGTCGTTCCACCAGGGGTTGATGTCCCGGATGTCGTTCACCGTGAAGTCGCGCTGTCCGTCCCGCACACAGGGCGTGCCCGCGGTGATGACCAGGCTGTCTCCGCCGTAGCCCGAAAGCTGGTACTCGATGGACAGGACGTAGGCCGCGGCGCGACTCGCCTCAGCGGTCTGGGGGCCTTCCAGCTTCGTCTTCAGTGTCCTGTCGGCGACGGCGGCGCGCGCGGTGAGCGGTGCGTCGGTGACCTGTCCGTTGGTCGCGGACGCGATCGACTCACGGAAGGTGCCGAAACACTCGTTGCTGCCGGTGGAGAGATTCGCCACGCAGTGGTCGCCGGGCTTCTCGGCGGCCTGTGCCTGGGCCGGGACGGCTATGGCGGTGCAGCCGAGCAGCAGTCCGGTGGCGAAGACGGATTTGATCGACGGTGCCTTCACGTTTCAACCTCATTCGTTGACTGGTCGTGCAGGTCGAGTCGTTCGGTAAGGCAATTCGGTGCAGGTTTCCAGCGGCTCACTCGTCCCTCATCGTTGCATGGGCCACAATCATTCTGACCGCACATTCCCGCCACATTTCGAATACCGTGCGAATGGTGGGTGCCCGATACCCTGCGAATGGCGGGTGTCCGACCGAAAGCCCTTGGTTCCGGAGCGGTTGGCGGGCTTTGGCGTCCGGTACGTCCGCCCGGCGGGCGCGGCCGCGCTTTCCCTGGCCCGGCGGCAGCGGCAGCGCTCCTTGTCCGGCCCCGGAACGCGATCGCCCCGCGCGACAACCACTGGGACTCAGGGCTGACTTGCGGGGCGATGGGGCGTCGGGGCGTGGGGGCCGGCCTTGTGCCGACCAGCTCCTCCGTCAGGTCCGGGTGCGGTACTTGTGGATCGCGACCGGGGCCATGACCGCGGTGATCGCGCCCGACCACAGCAGGACCATCAGGACGTCGTGGGCCAGCGGGCCGCCGTTGATCAGGTTGCGGGCGGCGTCCGCGAGGGACGACAGCGGGTTGTAGCCGGTGAACGTCTGGAGCCAGCCGGGCATGGACTCCGTCGGCGCGAAGATGGACGAGCCGAACTGGAGCGGCATCAGGACCAGCATGGCCATGCCCTGGATGGCCTGCGCGTTCTTCATCATCACACCCATGGTGAGGAAGATCCACATCAGGGCGGAGCCGAACACCAGGGACAGTCCGACGGCGGCCAGCAGGCCCGGCACGCTGTCCACGGACAGTCCGATGGCGAAGCCGACGGCGAGCAGGATCGAGGTCGCGACGAGCATCCGGCCGATCTCGACGATGATCTTGGCGATCAGCACCGAGGAGCGGGCTATCGGCAGGGAGCGGAACCGGTCCATGACCCCGGTCTGGAAGTCCTGGTTGAATCCGGTGCCCACCCCCATCGCGATGTTCATGCCCATCATCGCCATCAGGCCCGGGACCACGTAGTTGACGTACGTCTCCTGGTCGCCCGCGATCGCGCCGCCGAAGACGAACACGAACAGCAGGGTCAGGACGATCGGCATCAGCACGACGTCGAACATCGACTCCGGGTCCTGTCTGATCCACAGCAGGTTCCGGCGGACCAGGGCGGTGGTGTGGCGGACATGGGCCCGCGGACCGATCCGGCTCTCGTCCTTGCGGACGGCCGGGGCGGCGGGTGCGTCGGTGGGCGGCTTCAGGGTCGTGGCGCTCATACGGCGGCCTCCTCCAGGGCGGGGGCGGGGGTGTCCTGCCCGGTGGTCGGCCGGTGGCCGGTGAGGGACAGGAACACCTCGTCCAGGCTGGGCAGTTCGGTGGTGATCGAGGCGAGGGTGGTGCCCCGGGAGGAGAGCAGCGTGACGACGGCGGTGAGCTGTTCGTCGCTGAGGATCGGGACGAGGACGGTGCCGGAGTCGGCGTCGACGGTGGCGAGGCCCAGGCCGGTGAGGCCGGAGTCGTCGAGGGCCCTGGCGGTGGGCCACAGCTCCAGTGGGTCGGTGGGGCGCACCCGCAGGGTCCGGCCGCCGACCTTGGCCTTCAGGTCGTGGACCTTGCCGCCCGCGATGACCTTGCCCCGGTCGATGACGGTGAGTTCCCCGGCGAGCTGTTCGGCCTCCTCCATGTACTGGGTGGTGAGCAGGACGGTGACCCCGTCCCCGACCATCCGCTTGACCTCGTCCCACACCTCGTTGCGGGTACGGGGGTCGAGTCCCGTCGTCGGCTCGTCCAGATAGAGGACGGCCGGGTCGCCGATCATGGACGCGGCGAGGTCGAGCCTGCGGCGCATCCCGCCGGAGTACGTCTTCGCGGGACGCAGCGCGGCCTCCGTGAGGGAGAACCGCTCCAGGAGTTCATCGGCCCGCGTCCGGGCGCCCTTGCGGGTCAGGTCGAGGAGGCGGCCGATGAGGATCAGGTTCTCGCGGCCGGACAGCTTCTCGTCCACGGAGGCGTACTGGCCGGTCAGGCCGATCACCCGGCGCAGCGCGTACGGCTGGCGGACCACGTCGTACCCGGCGACGGTCGCGGTGCCCGAGTCCGGGGTGATCAGGGTGGACAGGCACCGTACGAGGGTGGTCTTGCCGGCGCCGTTGGGACCGAGGACCCCCATCACCGTGCCCTCCGCGACATCGAGGTCGACCCCGTCGAGGGCCTTCGTCGTGCCGTAGTGCTTGTGGAGTCCCCGGACGGATACGGCGATGCCCCCGGCGGAGTTTCGGGTGGTGCGGTCGGATCGGCTCATGCGTCGAGCGTGCCATCCGCCACCGACAGTCCGCCGACACGGAACGGGGTCCCGGCCCGGTCCGGGCGGCGGAGCACCGACAGATCGCCTACAGATCACCGACAGACCGTCCACAGGCCCGCCGAGAGCCCGCCGAGAGCCCGCCGACGGGTCCGCCGACGGGTCCGGGCAAGTTCGCCGACAGGTCCGCCGAGGGGCCGTCGTGGGCGGTTCGGGCGGGGTGCGCCGGTCCGGGTGCGCGCGGGCCCCGGCGCGGGCGGCCCGGGTGGGCGACGGGGAGCGCGGGGGCGGGGCGGACCGCGAGGTGACGGGGGGTGGTGGCTATGTGATAATCCCGTCCGATAGATCACGCAGCCCTCACGGATCGCCCAGGAACCCTCCGCTGCGGCGGGGCCCGCGTCCGGCTCGTGCTTCCCGAGGGAGAGGACCGGGTGTGATGGCCACCGCGAACGGACCGGAGCCTGAGCCGTCGGACGACGCGGACCGGGGGGCCCGGGGCGGCGGCACCGTACAGATCGTGGACCACGCGCTGCTGGTGCTCAAGGCCATCGCCGACGCCGACCGGCCGCGCGGGGTACGGGAGCTGAGCCGCGATCTGCTGATCAGCAAGAGCTCCACCCAGCGCATCCTCGCCTCGCTGGAACGGGTGGGCCTCGCGGTCGCCGACGAGAGCACCCGCAAGTACGTGATCGGCCCCGCCGCGCTCACCCTGGCGTGGAAGCACGCCGCCAACAGCGATCTCGTGGGCGCCGCCGCCGAGGTCACGGCCCGGATCGCGGCCGTGACGGGGGAGACGGCCTGTGTCTCCACCGTCGTGGACGACCGGCGGGTCACGGTGCACGAGGTGGAGAGCTCCCAGCCGCTGCGTCTGATCACCGGTGTGGGCCGGCCGTACTCGCTGTTCGCGGGCGCCACCGGCCGGATGCTGCTGGCGATGCTGCCCAAGGAGCGGCTGGAGCACCTCGTACGCGAGCACACGGCGGCCGGTTCCGGCTCCGGCTCCGGCCCCGGTGACGACGGCGATGACGCCGCGACGCTGACCCGTCGCGTCGAGGAGACCCGCGCGCGCGGGTACGCGTTCAGCCGGGGCGAGTGGATCAACGGCGGCTGCGGGGTCGCCGTACCGATCGGCACCCAGGGGACCGTCAGCGCCGCGCTGAGCATCTACGGGCCCGAGGCGCGGCTCACCGACGACCGGATGACCGAGCTGGTCCCCGTCCTGCGGTCGGCCGCCGCGCAGATCACGCTGCGCTGGCACCAGCCGGGCTGACCGTCCGGCCCGGCTGACCGTCCGGCCCCGCTACCGACCAGCCGGGCTGACCGTCCGGCCCGGGTAGCTGTCCGGGCCTCGTACCCGCGCCGTACCGCCGCGCCCCGCCCGGCTGACCTCCCCGGCCCGGGTACCCCCGGCCGGGCCGGCCGTCCCGCCCGAGCACACCCCTGGCCCGTCCCCGTGTCCGTCGTCCCAGCGCCCCGCCCGTGAGGTCCCCTCACCGGCGGGGTCCTTCGTCGTGCCCCGGACCGCCCGTCGCGGTGGTACCCCGGACCGTCCGGCACGCCTTCCACCAGCAGGGCGGTATCCGGCCATCGGTTTCGTCCGATGATCGTCCCCGGTTGACCTCACTACACCCATTGACCTCGCTCGAACGGCGTAGGTACGTTGTCCCAAGCGATCTGGTCCACTGTCCCAGATCGAGGAGGGTGTCAGTTTCCGGCCGATCCCGGAAGGCGCCGGAGGGCATCCGCCCCGCACGGGCTCCACAAGGTTCCGGCCAGGAGCCGCAGGTCCCGCCCGGTACGCGGGGGGTCAGGGCGACCGCGAGAACCGCCCGCGCCGCCGAACGTCGCGTCGCCACGCGAAAACACTCGACAGTTCCGTAGATAACCCGAAAATCAGGAGAAGTGCCATATGCTGCTCGGCTGGCGTGCACGAATCGGACAGATCCGCCCCGCGACCGCGATCGAGGGAGCCGAGGAATGGCGCTCGGTGGCGCCCACCGGCGTCGCCTTCGCGGACGCCCGCACCATCGTTCCCCGGGTCGACGCCGAGGGGCTGCGGGTCATGATGGGCCAGGTGCTCGAAGCGTCCCGGCAGCTCGCCACCGCCAAGGTCGACCTGATCGTCCAGTGCGGCGCCCCCGGCACCTTCATCCCGGGAGTGGGCACCGACCAGAAGGTCACCGACGAGATCACCGCCGAGACCGGTGTCCCCGCGATCACCATGATGCAGGCCACGGTCGACGCCCTGCGCGCCGTAGGCGCCACCTCGGTCGCCGTCGGCAGCATCTACACGGACGAGGTCAACGAGGCGCTGCGGGTCTACCTCACGGCGCTCGGCTTCGAGGTCGCCGCCGTCGAGGGACTCCAGATGACCGACCCGTACGAGGCCAGCGTCCATGACGCCGACAGCGCGTACCGGCTCGGCCGGCGGCTGCACAAGGCCGCCCCCGACGCCGACGCCCTGCTGATCTCCTGCGGCACGTTCCGCACGTTCGAGGTGCTGCCGTACCTGGAGATGGACACCGGCCGTCCCGTCGTCACCAGCAACCAGGCGTCGCTGTGGGCCGCGCTGCGCCATCTCGGACTGCGCGACGAGATCCCCCAGCTCGGCCGCCTCGGCCGGACCGTCTGACCCGGTCCCGCCCCCGAACACCCGCCGCCCGGCCGAACAAAGGAAATGAACGTGCTCGTCGACGCATTGCAGTTCGTGAAGCCCGCCCGGGAACGCTTCGAGGAGTGGCACGCCGCGGGGATCACCGCGGTCCACGCGACCGTCGCGATCTGGGAGGACTCCACCGAGACCATGCGCGAGGTCGGCCGCTGGCAGCGGCTGCTCGCGGAGAACGCCGACCTGCTGTGCGAGGGCCGCTCCGCCGACGACATCCGCGCGGCCGGTGAGCAGGGCCGCACCGCCGTCGTCCTCGGCTTCCAGAACAGCAGCCCCTTCGAGGACGACCTCGACCTCGTCGGCGCCTTCCACCAGGCGGGCGTCCGGATCGCCCAGCTCACCTACAACACCCAGAACTCCGCGGGCGCGGGCTGCTGGGAGGGCGACGACGCGGGACTCTCCCGCACCTACGGCGTCAACCTGGTCCGGGAGATGAACCGGGTCGGCATGCTCATCGACATCTCCCACTGCAACGAGCGCACCTCCCTGGAAGCCCTGGAGACCTCCGAGCGGCCCGTCGCCGTCACCCACTCCAACCCGCGCGGATTCGTCGGCGAGGACGTGGAACTCGCGTTCCGCAACAAGTCCGACACCGTCCTCAAGAAGGCCGCGGAGTCCGGCGGTGTGGTCGGCCTCAGCATGTACCCCCGGATCGCCCCGAGCGGCGTCGACTGCACCGTCGCCCAGTTCTGCGACATGGTCGCCTACACCGTCGAACTCATCGGCGTCGACCATGTCGGCCTCGGCTCCGACTACTACGCCGGACAGGGCGACGAGGAACTCCACTGGTGGCGCCAGGGCCGCTGGAGCCGCAAGCCCATGGTGCCGATCTCCGGGCCCGTCGAGTTCCCCGACTGGTTCGCCGCCGGCCGCGGCTACGCCGACGTCCAGGCGGAACTCCTGCGCCGCGGCTTCACCGACAGCGAGGTGGCGCGGATATCCGGCGGCAACTGGCTGCGCATGTTCGAGTCCGGCTTCGTGGCCGGTCCGGCGAACTGACCCCCGGCCTAGGCCAGGGAAGGAGCCGACCGTCATGAACCGGTACGACGCCGTGATCGTCGGAGGCGGCCACAACGGGCTGGTGGCCGCCGCCTATCTGGGCCGCGCGGGACTGCGGGTCGCCGTCCTCGAAGCCAGGCCGCAGCTCGGCGGGCCCTGCGGCGGCTACGAGTTCCTGCCCGGCCGCAGGCTGTCCTTCACCAACTCGCCCGGCTCGCTCAACCCGGCCGTGGTCACCGAACTCGGGCTCGCCGGGCACGGTCTGCGCTTCGTCCGCGCCGACCCCACCGTCGTCCAGCAGTTCGGCGGACGCAGCTTCCTCGGCTGGCGCGACCCCGCCCGGGTCGACGCCCAGCTCGACGCGTTCGCCCCCGGCGAGGCCGACCGCTACCGGGCACTGATCAGCGGCCTCGAACGGCTCGGCGCGAGCCTGCGGGTGTCCCTCGACGCGGCGCCGCCCACCCTGGACGTCCTGCGCGAGCGGCTCACCGACCCGGCCGACAAGGCCCTGTTCGCCGAGGTCTTCGACGGCAGCCTCACCGATCTGCTCGACGGACATCTGCGCTCCGACCAGGCCAAGACCCTGCTCGCGATGCTCGCCCTCAACGCGCACCTCGTCCCGCCCTCCGCCCCCGGCACCGCCGTCGGCCTGATGATGCGGCCCTTCGCACTGGCCGCCGCCGGCGCCGGACGGCCCGCCGACGCCGAACGCGTCGCGCTGCGCGGCTCGACCGGACTGCCCGTCGGCTCCATGAGCGCGATCATCGACGCGCTGGCGAGCAGCTGCCGCGCCCACGGCGTGGAGCTGCGGACCAGCGCGCCCGTGGACCGTGTCCTGCACGGACCGGACGGGGTGCGGGGCGTGGTCACCGTGTCCGGCGAGGAGTTCACCGCGCCCCGGGTGATCTCGGCGGTCAACCCCGTCCATCTCTTCCGGGACCTGCTGGACGACACGGCGATGGGCGCCACCGTCCGCGACGAGATCACCGCCACCCCGATGCGCGGCTCCGCGTTCAAGGTGGTCCTGGAGGTCGACTCGCTGCCCGGGTACGCCGGACTGCCCGACGGCACCGACCCCGACCGGGTACGGGCCTGCCAGTTCCGGGTGGGTGCCCCGCTCGACGGGATCGAGGAGTCGGTCACCGCCGCCCTCGCCGGACGGGTCGCGGGCCGCCCCCTGATGTGGGGACTGGTCCCGACCCTCACCTCACCCGGACTCACCCCCCGGGGCACCCACCTCATCAGCGTCAACGCCTGGCACGCCCCGCACACCCCGCACGACGGCCCCTGGGACACCACCCGCACCGAGGAGTTCGGCCGCGCCTGCGTCGACACGCTCGCCGCGCTCATGCCGGGCATCGCCGACCGGATCGTGGCCCACCGCTTCATGAACCCCGTCGAGATCGAGAACGAACTCGGCCTCCCCGGAAGCAACATCACCCACGGCGACATGCTGCCCGTGAATCTCTTCGGCGCTCGGCCGCACCCCGCCGTCGCGGGCTACCGCACCCCGCTCACCGGCTTCTACCTCAGCGGGTCGGGGACCTGGCCCGGCGGCTACGTCACCGGGACCCCGGGCCGCAACGCGGCCACCGCGGTCCTGACCGACCTCCACGACGAACAAAGGCGAACACCATGAGGCTTTCGCTCCGCCACGGGCCGCCCCGCCCGCGAAGACCACGCCCGCGAGGAGCACGCCTGCGTGCGGCCGTCGCCACCGCGGCCGTCACCGGGGTCCTCCTCACCGGATGCGGCGCCAACCCGTCCTTCGGACGCGACCCGCACACCCTCGTCATCGGCGCCGAGGGCGAGATACCCGCCCTCGACCCGCACCGCCTCTCGGGAACCGTCGGACTGCGGGTCACCGACGCCCTCTTCGACCCGCTCATCCGCGAGGAACTCGGCACCAGGACCGACCGCGCGCCCGCCCTGCGGCCCTCGCTCGCGAAGTCCTGGACGGTCGCCCCCGACGCCCTCACCGTCACCCTGGCACTGCGCGAAGGCGTCACCTTCACCGACGGGACGCCGTTCGACGCCGCCGCCGTCCGCACCAACTTCGACCGGATCATGGACGAGAAGTCCCCGGTCCACGACCCCACCGCCGCCGGGAACATGAAGTTCCTGACCCGCTGGATCGAACGCGTCGACGTCACCGGCACCCACACCGTCGCCCTCCGGCTCACCCGCCCCTACGCGGGACTGCCCCGGATGCTCACCGACCGCCGGATGTCGATCATCAGCCCCCGGGCGCTGCGCGCCCACCGGCCCGACGACATCGGCCTGCACCCCGTCGGCACCGGCGCCTTCACCCAGGACAAGGCCGACCACGGCAAACGCGTCACCCTCAAGCGCAACGACGACTACTGGGGCGGCGCACCCCGGACCCCCACCATCATCGTGGAGTCCGTCACCGACCCCACCACCCTCGCCATCGCCGCCCAGACCGGCGAGATCGACGCGATCCTCAGCGCCGGGGCCCAGCAGGTCCAGCAGCTCGCCGGACGCGGCACCATGACCGTCCAGTACCCCGAACCCGCCAACCAGTACTTCCTGCGCCTCAACACCCGCACCGCGCCCACCGACAACACCACCTTCCGCCGCGCCCTCAACCACGCCGTCGACCGCGAGGCCGTCGCCACCCTCACCGGCGGCCAGGTCGCCCCCTCCACCGGACCCCTGCCCCGCGGCAACGAGGCCTACCAGGAACCCTCCGCCGGCGCCGCCACCGCCTACGACCACGACCCCGAACTGGCCCGCCGCCTCATCCGGGAGAGCGGGGTGCCCACCCCCGTCCGCCTCAAGCTGCTCGCCCCCGACAGCGGCCCCGGCTTCTCCCAGGCCACCGAGATCATGTCGCTGATCCAGCAGGACCTCAAAGCCGTCGGCGTCCGCCTCGACGTCCAGTACATGGAGTTCGCGTCCCTGGTCGCCGTGGAGGGCAAGGGCTACGAGAACGGCACCCACGGCTCGTTCAACGGCTGGACCACCGGCGCCGACGCCGCCGACTTCCTGGAACGGATGTTCAGCGGCGCGCTCCACCCGCCCGACGGCGTCAACCGCGGCTGGTACCGCGACGCACGCGTCGACACCCTCCTCGACCGGGCCCGCGGCGAACCCGACGAGAACCGCCGGATGTCGCTCTACCGCCAGGCCGCCGACGGGATCGGCGCCGACGCCCCCTGGGTCTTCCTCTACCAGGACCGGCTGCCCCGGCTGCTGAGCCGCAAGATCGACGGAGTCGTCCCCGCCGCCTCCGTCTACGTCGACTACACCACCATCCGCCGCCGGTGAGGGAGAGCACAGCCATGAAGGCCACCGCGGCACCGGCCCCCGCCACCACCCGGGCCCCCGCCACCCGCCGGGCGCGCCTCCCGCGCGCGCTGACCGGCTCCCACGTCACCGCCCTCATCGGCGGCGCCATCCTCGCCGTCACCGTCCTGGTCGCGATCCTCGCCCCGTGGATCGCCCCCCATGACCCGCTCGGCACCAACCCGTCGTCCGTCGGCCTCGGCCCCTTCAGCGGCGGCCATCTCCTCGGCACCGACGAGGTCGGCCGCGACATCCTCAGCCGGCTGATGCACGGCACCCGGCTCGCCCTGCTCGTCGCCGTGCTGCCGACCCTGCTCGCCCTCGCCATCGGCGGCTGCCTCGGACTGCTGTCCGGCTACGTCGGCGGCTGGCTCGACAGCTTCCTGATGCGCGTCTTCGACGTGATGTTCTCCTTCCCGGGCATCCTGCTCGCCCTCGGCATCGGCGTCGCCCTCGGCCCCGGCGTCACCTCCATGGTCATCGCCATGGTCGTCGTCACCGTCCCCGAGTTCGGCCGGATCGTCCGCGGCAACGTCGTCTCGCTGCGCCAGGAGCAGTACGTCGAGGCCGCCGGAGCCCTCGGCTACAGCCATCTGCGGATCGCGTTCCGGCACATCGCGCCCAACCTGCTCGGCGGCCTCGTCGTCTTCGCCACCCTCCAGACCGGCCGCAACGTCATCCTCGGCTCCAGCCTCGCCTTCCTCGGGCTCGGCGCCCAGCCGCCCACCCCCGACTGGGGCCAGATGCTCAGCGGCGGCCGCGCCCTGCTGGTCACCGCCCCCCACGTCGCCACCATCCCCGGACTCGCGATCGTCGTGCTCGCCGTCGGCTTCAACCTGCTCGGCGACGGCGTACGGGACCGGCTCGACCCGCGCAGCCGCCGGTCCGGCAAGACCCGCGGAGCCCGCGCGCTCCTCACCCCCTGGACCCGCCGGAGCCGGACATGAACAGCCCAGGAGCCCCGTCATGCTGACCTTCACCCTGCGCCGCGCGCTCCAGATGATCCCCGTCGTCCTCGGGGTCACCATCGCCACCTTCGGCCTCGGCCAGATCATCCCCGGCGACCAGGCCAGCGCCCTGCTCGGCCCCAGTTCCTCCGAGGAGGACCGCCAGGCGCTGCGCGCCGACCTCGGCCTCGACGAGCCCGCCGTCTCCCGCTACTTCACCTACCTCGGCAGCCTCTTCGACGGCGACCTCGGCCGCTCCCTGTCCTTCGGCCGGCCCGTCTCCGAAGTGCTCTCCGAACGGCTGCTGAACACCCTGCTGCTGTCCGGCACCGCGATCGTCGTCGCCGCCGTCGTCGGCGTCGCCATCGGCACCTGGGCCGCGCAGAAGCCCGGCTCCGCCCGCGACCGCGGACTCACCGTCGGGGTGCTGTTCTTCAACTCCGTCCCCTCGTTCTGGTTCGGCCTCGTCCTCATCGTCGTCTTCTCCCTGCAACTGCGGGTGCTCCCCGCGACCGGCATGACCTCCATCGGAGGCGGCGGATCCCTCGACGTCGCCGCGCACATGGTGCTGCCGGTGATCACCCTCGCCGCCTGGTCGCTGGCCGTGATCGCCAGGATGACCCGCTCCGCGGTACTGGAGGTCATCGGCAACGACTACGTCCGCACCGCCCGCTCCCGCGGCGTCGGCGAGTTCCGGGTCGTCGTCCGGCACGTGCTGCCCAACGCGATGCCGTCCGTGATCACCGTCGTCGGACTCCAGGCCGGCTTCCTGCTCAGCGGCGCCGTGCTCACCGAGACCGTCTTCTCCTGGCCCGGCATCGGACTCGCCCTCCACCAGGCCATCTCCACCCGCGACATCCCCCTCGTCCAGGGCGGCATCCTCGTCATCGCCGTCGCGTTCGTCCTGATCAACTTCCTGGTCGACATCCTCCAGGCGTACTTCAACCCCAAGATCAAGCTCGCGTAGGCGGAAGGGAACCACCGTGACCATTCTGGACGTGGAGCACCTCAAGGTCGCCTACCGGCGCCCGGACCAGGGCCACGGACCCGCCCTGGAGACCGTCCGCGACGTG
Source organism: Streptomyces uncialis (assembly GCF_001905345.1). Taxonomy (GTDB): domain Bacteria; phylum Actinomycetota; class Actinomycetes; order Streptomycetales; family Streptomycetaceae; genus Streptomyces; species Streptomyces uncialis. The sequence continues at coordinate 500,755 of NZ_LFBV01000005.1, read as the reverse complement.
TCGTTCAGCGTCGCCGCCGGTGAATCCCTCGGCGTCGTCGGCGAATCCGGGTGCGGCAAGAGCCAGACCATGCTCGCCGTACTGCGGATGCTCGGCCACGGCGGCGCGGAGATCAGCGGCCGGATCGGCTTCGACGGCCGCGACCTCACCACCCTCGGCCCCAAGGAGATGCGGCGGATACGCGGCTCCGGCATCGGACTCGTCTCCCAGGACGCCCTCTCCGCGCTCAACCCCGCCATGACCATCGGCGCCCAGATGGCCGAACCCCTCATCCACTACGACCGGATGAGCCGCCGCGCCGCCACCGCCCGCTGCGCCGAACTCCTCGACCTGGTCGGCATCCCCGGCGCCCGGGAACGCCTGCGCAGCTATCCGCACGAACTGTCCGGCGGAATGCGCCAGCGCGTCCTCATCGCCATGGCGATCAGCCGCGACCCCAAGGTCCTCATCGCCGACGAACCCACCACCGCCCTCGACGTCACCATCCAGTCCCAGGTGCTCCAGCTCATCGACCGGCTGCGCCGCGAACTGCGGATGGCCCTCGTCCTGATCACCCATGACCTCGGCGTCGTCGCCGGGATCACCGACCGGATCGCCGTGATGTACGCGGGCCGCATCGTCGAACTCGCGCCCACCACCGCCCTGTTCGACGCCCCCGGCCACCCGTACACCCGCGCCCTGATGAACTCCATCCCCCGGATGGACCGCGCCCGCGTCGACCGGCTGCCCGCCATCCCCGGCTTCCCGCCCGACCCCGCCGACCCGCCGCCGGGCTGCGCCTACCAGCCCCGCTGCGCCACGGCCCGCCCCGAGTGCGGCGACTCCGTGCCCCAGCTGCTCACCCTCACCACCGGCGCCCCCGGACACACCGTCCGCTGCCCCTTCACCGCCCCACCCGAGGCCACCGCCGCGGCCGACGCGCCCGACCCCGCCGCACCCGAGGTCACCGCATCCGCCGCACCCGAGGCCCCGGACCCCGCGGACACCACCGCCCCGGCACCCCGAGGAGACCGCGCATGACCGCCGCCGCCGAACCCCGGACCCCGGGCGCCACCCGGACCGACGACAACGCCGTCACCGTCGAGGAACTCCGGGTCCACTTCCCCGTCCGCACCGGGGTACTGCGCCGGGTCACCGGCTCCGCGCACGCCGTCGACGGCGTCTCGTTCACCGTGCCCGCCCGCAGCATCGTCACCATCGTCGGGGAGAGCGGCAGCGGCAAGACCACCACCGGACGCGCCCTCGTCGGCCTCTCACCCGTCCACTCCGGAACGGTCACCGTCCACGGCCGCCCGCTGGACGAGATCCGCCGCGACCGCACCCTGCACCGGCTCGCCCAGATCGTCTACCAGGACCCGTACGCCAGCCTCAACCCCCGGATGACCATCAGGGCGATGATCCGCGAGGTCGTCACCGTGCACCGGACCGTCCCCCGCGAAGAGGCCGCCGACCGCGTCGCGGAACTCCTCGCCCAGGTCGGGCTGCGCCCCGAACTCGCCGACCGCTACCCGCACGAACTGTCCGGCGGCCAGCGCCAGCGCGCCGCCATCGCCCGCGCGCTCGCCGCCGAACCCCGCTTCATCGTCTGCGACGAGATCGTCTCCGCCCTGGACGTCAGCATCCAGGGCCAGATCGTCAACCTCCTCAAGGACCTGTGCCGGGACCGCGAGGTGAGCTTCCTGTTCATCTCCCACGACATGAGCGTCGTCCGGCACATCTCCGACCACGTCATCGTCATGTACGGCGGCCGGATCATGGAGAGCGGACCGTGCGACGAGATCTTCTCCGCGCCCCGCCATCCGTACACCCACGCCCTGCTCGGCGCCGTCCCCGTGCCCGACCCCCGCTCCCCGGGACTGCGCGGCGCCGTCCGCACGCGCGCCGAACCGCCCGACCCCACCGATCCGCTGCCGGGCTGCCGCTTCCAGCGCTCCTGCCCGTTCGCCACCGAGGAGTGCCGCGCGGGGGACCCGCCCCCGACCCTGTCCGTCGGCGCCGGCGGCCACACCGTCGCCTGCCATCACGCCGAGACCCCCGCCGTACGGGCCGCCCTCACCTCCGAGGCCCCCGTCCCCGAAAGGACCCCCGCACCATGACCCCCGACACGACCGGTACGACCGGGGAGTACACCTCCCACACCGCGGGCCGGCGGCGCGCCCCCGCGGGCACGGCGGTGCCGCTGACCGACCCCGCGACCGGCGCGGTCTGGGCCCACGCGTACCAGGACCCGGACGCCGTGGACGAGGCGGTGGCCGCCGCCCGCGCCGCGTTCACCGGCCCCGACTGGGCCGGACTCCCGGCGCACGCCCGCGCCGATCTGCTGTACCGGCTCGGTGACGTGCTCGTCGCGCACACCGACGAACTCGCCGCCCTGGAGACCCTCGCCAACGGCAAGCCGCTCGCCGCGACCCGGGGCGAGGTCGGGGCGCTCGCCCGCTGGTACCGCTACTTCGCGGCCGTCGCCGAGACCCTGGAGGACCGCTCCCGGCCGCTCGGCGCCACCGCGCACGCGCGGATCACCCAGGAACCGCTCGGGGTCGTCGCCGCGCTGACCCCCTTCAACGGCGCCCTGTCCCTGGGCTCCTGGAAGCTCGCCCCGGCCCTCGCCGCGGGCAACACCGTGATCCTCAAGCCGCCGCCGCAGGCCCCCGCCTCCTCCGTCCGGCTCGCCGAACTCGCCCTGGAGGCCGGTTTCCCGCCCGGGGTCGTCAGTGTCGTCATCGGCGGCGCCGACGAGGGCAGGCGCCTCACCGACCACCCCGATGTCGCGATGATCACCTTCACCGGCAGCACCGCCGTCGCCCGCACCCTCGGCGCCCGCGCTGCGGAGCGGATGAAGCGCTACGTCTGCGAGGCGGGCGGCAAGTCCGCGCACATCGTCTTCGCCGACGGCGACCTGGACGCCGCCGTGACCGCGGCCCGGCAGGGCGCGTTCTCCGCCGCGGGCCAGACCTGTGTCGCGGGCTCCCGTGTCCTGGTCCAGCGCGAGGTCCACGAGGAGTTCCTGCGCCGCTACGGCGACGCCGTCGGACGGCTGCGGGTGGGCGACCCCCGCGACCCGCGCACCCATGTCGGCCCGCTGGCCTCGGCCGCGGCACTCACCCGCGTCGAGCGATACGTGGACGAGGCCCTCGCGGGCGGCGCCCGCGCGGTCACCGGCGGCAAGCGGGCGACGGTACCGGAGTCCCTCGACGGCGGCTACTGGTACGAGCCGACCGTCCTCACCGACGCGGGCCCCGACCTCGCGGTCTGCCGCGAGGAGGTGTTCGGCCCGGTCGTCACCGTCCACCCCTTCGACACCGAGGACGACGCGGTCGCCCTCGCCAACTCCGTCGAGTACGGGCTCGCCGCCGGGTTCTGGACCCGGGACGCGGCCCGCGCGCACCGGGTGGCCCGGCGCCTGGAAGCGGGCGTCGTCTGGGTCAACACCTACCGGCTGCTGCACTGGAGCGTGCCGTTCGGCGGCTACAAGCAGTCCGGACTCGGCCGTGAGAACGGCGCGGAGGCCGTCGCCGAGTTCCTCCAGACCAAGTCCGTCATCACCGAACACGGCACCCCCGCCGACCCCTTCGCCCACTGACCGCCCCGCACACCGCAAGGAACCCCATGGAATTCCTCGTCAACATCCAGATCAGCTGGCCGCACGGCATGGACCCCGAACACAAGGAGTCCGTCTCGCAGGAGGAGCGCCGCAGGGCCGCGGAGCTGGCCGCCTCGGGTCATCTCGTCCGTATGTGGCGCGTGCCCGGCCGCACCGAGAACTGGGGCCTGTGGCAGGCCGCCGACCCCACCGAACTCCACACCATCATCTCGTCCCTCCCGGTCTGGCCCTGGATGACCGTAACGGTCCACTCCCTGGCCACCCACCCGGTCGACCCCACCCCCCGGTAGCCCCCGTACGGGTCGCCTTCGCTCGCGCTCCCGAGGTCTGTCCGGCTGGGCCCACTTGTCCCTGTGCGGGTCGTCCGTGGGTGCGCAGTTCCCCGCGCCCCTTCGGGGGCGCCTCAGCTCCGTGATGTTGCATTTCGCCATCCTCCTCGTGCAGTCGCGCTGCTGCGGGAGGGGGTGGGCGGGAATCTCTGCCCGCAGACTCCGATGCTCTTCAGTCGGGCAAGAGGGACGTCCGACCGAGCGCGTTGGAGCGAGGACGGAGAATCCCGACCGGCACCGACCCGAAGAGCAAACAGATGGCGCCCCAAAGGGGCGCGGGGAACTGCGCACCCCACGAGCGACGGCACAGGAACAAGTGCCCAAGGCCGGACAGACCTCAGAAGCGCAAGCGAAGGCGACCCGCACAAGAGACCAAGAGGCGCCCCCCCGGCAAGGGGTCAGGCGACGACGTTCACGATCGTGCCGACGGGCGCGAACTTCCACATCGCGGCCCCATCGGCAACCTTCTGCCGGACCGCCGCGGTCTGCACCCCGAGATCCGTCTCGGGCCGCGCCCCGTCCACCGCGTTGGAGAACGCCACGGTCAGCCCGGAACTCTTCGCGAAGTAGATGATGTTCGCGACCTTCACCCCGTCGGTCCCCGTCCCGGACGGCAGCCGGGAGGACACCTTGTGCGCGCCGACAGGCGGATGCACGGACCCGGGCCACACGGCGAACGTCCGCGACACCTTGTCCCGCGCCTCCACGAGCCACACCCGCCGCTGCTCCAGGGAGTACACGACCCGGTGTCCCTCGCCGGAGGCGGCAGGCACCGCGGGCACCTTCGGCTTCGCGTCCTCGGGCCGCTGCTGAGGCTTCTTCGACGCGGACCCCGCGGGACCCGCGTCGGTCCGGCCCCCGGGCATCGGCTCGGCCCGTACGGCCAGCCCGACCACCACGACCAGCGCGGCGCAGAGCAGCCCGGTGACCCAGGCCCATGAGGGCAGTCGACGCGCAGACACCCGGGAAATCCTCCTCGAACCAGGCGGGGCGGCAGGCCACAGGCCTGAACGCAAGACACCCGCGGTCACGACGGACGGCGGGAGGATGATCCTACCGTCAGCGGGGGAGCTCCCCGCCGGGCACCCGGGAACGGCGACAGCCCGCCGACGGGGGAAGATCGACGGGCTGCCCTGGTGCCGCAGTGGTTCGGACGCGGCCCGGCGCGCGGCCGGGCCGCGGGTACGGCGGGTACCGCTAGTGCACGGAGTGCTCCTCCGCCGGGAAGACCCCGCCGACGACCTCGTCGGCGAACGTGCGCGCGGCGTCACCGATGACGGACCGCAGCTCGGCGTACTGCTTCACGAACCGCGGCATCCGCCCGCCCGTGAGGCCCAGCATGTCGGTCGCGACCAGCACCTGCGCGTCGGTCTCGACCCCCGCGCCGATCCCGACGGTCGGGATGTGCAGCGTCCGGGTCACCTCGGCGGCCAGCACCGCGGGCACCAGCTCCAGCACGACCGCGAAGGCGCCCGCGTCCTGGACGGCCTTGGCGTCGCGCAGCAGCTGCTGCGCGGCCTCCTCACCGCGGCCCTGCACGCGGTAGCCCATGGTGTTCACGGACTGCGGGGTGAGCCCCACATGCGCCATCACCGGGATACCGGACTCCACGATCAGCTCGATCTGCCGGTGCGAACGCTCGCCGCCCTCCAGCTTCACGGCCCCCACACCCGCGTCCTTGACCAGCCGCATCGCGTTGCGCAGCGCCTGGGTCGGACCCTCCTGGTACGAGCCGAACGGCAGATCACCGACGATCAGGGCACGCTTGGTGCCCCGGACGACGGCCGCGGACAGCATCGTCATCTCGTCCATGGTGACCGGCACGGTCGTCTCGTAGCCGAGGTGGACGTTGCCCATCGAGTCCCCGACGAGCAGGACGGGTATCCCGGCCTCGTCGAAGACGGACGCGGTCATCGCGTCGTACGCGGTGAGCATGGGCCACTTCTCGCCGCGCTCCTTGGCGACGGTGATGTCACGCACGGTGATGCGGCGGTTCCCCTTGCCGCCGTACAGCGTCTTCACGCTGTCGGACGGGGCGCCGGCCTCCTGGGCGGGCGTACGGGCAGCCGAGAGTTGCGTCATCGCAACGGCTCCTTCATGTCATCTCGAGGCGCCCTAACGGCGTCCCCGGACCGTCTCCATGGTGGCACTTCGTGCGGCCCGGCGAAAGTGCGGTACCGGTCCCGGGGGTCCGAGGGGGCCCGGTGGGGGCCGGACACGGTGGTGGTTCCCGGTTCGCGCCCGGCCGACTCCCGGGACCCGGGTGCCGTACGTCACCCGGGCCCGGCAGCCGCTCCCGTACCGCGCGGGCGCCGGGTCCGGCCCGTCCGGGCCGGAGCGGACCGTAAAGTTCTGGCCAGGAGAACGAGATACGAGACGGTCCCGTATCGGAACATCCCTACGCTCGGGCCATGACCACACCTGCCGACCTCGCGCCGCGGGTCCCTGAGGCCGTGCACCGCAGACGCTGGGCCGTCCTGGGCGTACTGATGCTCAGCCTGATGATCGTCGTCCTCGACAACTCGATCCTCAATGTCGCCGTCAGGACCATCTCCACCCCCGCGCCCACCGGCCTCGGCGCGACCCAGGGGGAGCTGGAATGGGCGATCAACTCCTACACCCTCGTCTTCGCGGGACTGCTCTTCTCCGCGGGGCTCCTCGGTGACCGGCTCGGCCGCCGCAAGGTCCTCGTCGCCGGGATGCTGGTGTTCGGCATCGCCTCCGCGCTCGCCGCGCAGTCGGGCTCACCGGCCGAGCTGATCGCGTTCCGCGCGGTGATGGGGCTCGGCGCCGCGTTCGTGATGCCCGCGACGCTCGCCATCCTGATGAACGTCTTCGAACGCGACGAACAGCCCAAGGCCATCGGTATCTGGGCGGGCGGGGTCGGCCTCGCGATAGCCATCGGCCCGATCACCGGCGGCGTCCTGCTCGACCACTTCTGGTGGGGCTCGGTGTTCCTCGTCAACGTACCCATCGTGGTCGTCGCCATCGCCCTGCTGCTGTTCCTGGTACCCGACTCCCGCGATCCGGCGCCCGGCCGGATCGACCCCTTCGGTGTGCTGCTCACCGTGGTCGGTCTGGTGCTGCTGGTGTACGGCATCATCGAGGGCGGCGAACGCGCGGACTTCACCGACCCCGGTGTCCTCGCGACCATCGGCGCGGGGGTCGCGGTGCTCGGCCTCTTCGTCTGGTACGAGATCCGCAGCGACCATCCGGCCATCGACATGCGGTACTTCCGCGACAAGGTGTTCTCGGCCGCGATCACCGCGATAGCGCTGGTCTTCTTCGCGCTGATGGGTGTCACCTTCTTCTCCGTCTTCTACACCCAGAGCGTGCGCGGCTACTCGCCGCTCCAGACCGGGCTGCTCATGCTGCCGCTCGCCCTCGCCCAGCTCTTCTTCGCGGCCCGCGCGCGGCATGTGGTCGACCGGTTCGGCTACCGTGCCGTGACCACGGGCGGGCTGCTGCTGATCGCGGCGACGCTGGCGGCGTTCCTGCTCTTCGACCACGACACCCCCGTCTGGGTGATGGAGGTCGTGTTCTTCCTGATGGGCGCGGGGATGGCCCATGTGATGACACCGACGAGCGTCGTCATCATGCAGACCCTGCCGAGGGAGAAGGCGGGTTCCGCGTCCGCCCTCAGCAATACGTTCCGGCAGGTCGGCGGGGCGCTGGGGATCGCGGTGCTCGGGTCCGTGCTGTCGACCGCGTACCGGTCGGGCATCGAGGACGAGCTCGCCTCCCTGCCGGAGGGTTCGCGGCACGCGGCGGGGTCGTCGATCGAGGCGACGCTGGCCGTCGCGGGGCGGATGGGGGCGGACGGGGGGTCGTCGCTCGCGGGGGCGGCGCGGGACGCGTTTCTGGACGCGATGCATGTCACTGCCGTGTGGGGGGCGGGGATCGCGGCCCTCGGCGCGGTGGTCACCCTCCTCTTCCTCCCCGGCCGCACCCCCACCCGGCGCTGACGCCCCTCGGGTTCCCTGTGCTGGGCGTACTTGTTCCCGCGCGGGTCGCCTTCGCTTGCGCTCCCGAAGTCTGTCCGGGTGGGCGCGGTTGTTCCTGTGCCGTCGCTCGTGGGTTGTGCGCAGTTCCCCGCGCCCCTTTGGGGCGCATCCGGTTTGTTCTTCGGGTCGGTGCCGGTCGGGATTCTCCGTCCTCGATCCGACACGCTCGGTAAGTCGTTGCGTGGTCCGACTGAAGAGCATCGGAGTCTGCGGGCAGAGATTCCCGCCCACCCCCTCCCGCAGCCATGCGACTGCACGAGGAGAGGAGTGCCCCTCAAGGGGCGCGGGGAACTGCGCGAAAACGAGGACCGGCCCGCACCCGAAGAGCGACCGCAAGAGGGCAGCATCCAGGGGCGCGGGGAACTGCGCAAAAGGCGAGGGCGACCCGCACCGCAGAAGCGACCGCAGGGGGCAGCATCCAGGGGCGCGGGGAACTGCGCACCCACGGAGCGACGGCACGGGAACAAGCCCGCCCAGCCGGACAGACCGGGGAAGCGCGAGCGAAGGCGACCCGCGGGGAACTGCGCGAAAGGCGAGGGCGACCCGCACCGCAGAAGCGACCGCAGGGGGCAGCATCCAGGGGCGCGGGGAACTGCGCACCCACGGAGCGACGGCACAGGAACGGAGTACGCCCACCCGGACAGACCTCGGAAGCGCAAGCGAAGGCGGCCCGCGGGGAACTGCGCACCCACGGACGTACCCGCACGGGAACAGGTACGCCCAGCCGGACAGACCGGGGAAGCGCGAGCGAAGGCGGCCCGCACGGGGACGGGTAGGTTCAGGGCGGGGTACTCGGAGGCGCGAGCGAAGGCGGTGAGGCGAAGGTGGGACGGCCGCGCAGCGAGGGGGTCGAGCGGGCCATCCTGGACGGCGTGGTCGGACTGCTGGAGGAAGGCGTACCGCTCGCGGACATCAGCATCGAACGTGTCGCCCGCACCGCCCGCGTGGGCAAGGCCACGATCTACCGCCGCTGGCCCGGCAGGGAGGAACTCTTCGTCGAGGTTCTGCGCCGCGCCGAGCCCCCGGACCCGCCCCTCACCGGCGGGTCCGTCCGCGAGGACCTGATCACCCTGCTGGAGAGCCTGCGGCTGCGCGGTGTCGCGAACCGCTCGTCCACCCTGCTGTGCAACGTCCACGCCCAGATGAAGAGCCATCCGCGGCTGTGGAGCACGTACCACGCCCTGGTGATCGAACCCCGCCGCCGGATGTCCGTCGAGGTGCTGCGGCGGGGCCAGCGGACCGGTGAGATCCGTACCGATCTGGACCTGGACCTGATGCACGACCTGTTCGTCGGCCCGATGCTCGTCCGTACCGTCGTCCGGCCGGAGGGGGATCTGCCGGAGGAACTCGCCGCTCAGATCGTGGACGTGGTACTGGCGGGTCTGCGTCCGGCGCAGTAGTCTCGCCGCGCCCGGTACGTATGTGCGCGTTTTGTCACAGTGAGCGCATGCCACCCCCGTGCCGGAACTCCCGCCGGGTGCTTCTTCGTCATGGTGCCCGTACAGCCGTCAGGGAGCGGCGGGAACAGCAGCGTTCATCGCCTAGGGTCAATGGTGGCGGTAACGAAGTGCACGGCAGGCAGTGAGGCGACGGAATGGCGCAGCAGGCATACGCGACGGACACGGACAGCCGCGAAGGCGATGCGAGAACCGGCCGTCCTGTGTCCCGACTGCGCCGGCTGTTCTCCGGATGGCGCGGCGACCCCGGGATCTGGCGGCGCGGACTGGTCCTCACGGCGTTCGCCCTTCTGCTCGCGCTGGTGATGGTGCTGCACGCGCAGATCCCCAACTCGCTGGGCAACCTGGGCAGCCTGAACGAGACGTTCCTGCCCTGGGTGGGCGCCCTGCTGCCGCTGTTGATGCTGTGCGGGCTGCTGCGCAAGTCGGCGATCGCGATGATCGCGGTACTTGTTCCGGCCATCGTGTGGCTGAACCTGTTCGGCGGGCTGGTCACCGACAAGACCGGTACCGGCGGTGACCTCACCGTCGTCACGCACAACGTCAACGCGGGCAACCCCGACCCGGAGGGCACCGCGCGCGAGGTGGCCGCCTCGGGCGCGGACGTCGTCGCGCTGGAGGAACTCACCGCGCAGGCCGTCCCCGTGTACGAGCGGGCCCTCGCGAAGACCTTCCGCTACCACGAGGTCGAGGGCACGGTGGGGGTGTGGAGCAAGTACCCGCTGAGCGCGACCGCGCCCGTGGACATCAAGCTCGGCTGGACCCGCGCGATGCGGACCACGGTGGCCACCCCCGAAGGGCCCGTCGCCGTGTACGCCGCGCATCTCCCGTCGGTACGGGTGAAGGTGAACGCCGGTTTCACGGCGAGCCGTCGTGACCAGAGCGCCGACGCGCTCGGGGCGGCCATCGCCGTGGAGCGGGTGGAGCGGGTGATCCTGCTCGGGGACCTCAACGGCACCATGAACGACCGTGCCCTGAAGGCGATCACCGCGCAGATGCGTTCCACCCAGGGCGCGTCGGGCAGCGGGTTCGGCTTCAGCTGGCCCGCCGCGTTCCCGATGGCGCGTATCGACCAGATCCTGGTGAAGGACGTCGAGCCGGTGACGTCCTGGACGCTGCCGCGCACCGCGAGCGACCACCTGCCGGTGGCCGCCCGCGTCGGTCTGTAACGCGCCGTCCGTAAGGGCTTCGGTCCGGGAGGGCGGGGGGCCTACTCGGGTGCCTCGCCCGTCTCGCGCCAGCGGTTGGTGATCGGCAGCCGGCGGTCCTTGCCGAAGCCCTTCGCCGAGATCTTGGTGCCCGGCGGGTACTGCCGCCGCTTGTACTCGGCGGTGTCGGTCATCCGCAGGATGCGGGTCACCAGCTCCGCGTCGAAACCGGCCGCCACGATGCTGTCGGCGCCCTGGTCCCGGTCCACGTACCGCTCCAGCACGGCGTCCAGCACCGGGTAGTCCGGCAGGGAGTCCGTGTCGACCTGGTCCGGGCGCAGTTCCGCGCTCGGCGGCTTGGTGATCGAGTTCTCGGGGATCGGCGGGGTCTGACCGCGCTGCGCGGCGGCCCGGTTGCGCCACTCGGCGAGCCGGAACACCGTCGTCTTGTACACGTCCTTGATGGGTCCGTACGCGCCCACCGAGTCGCCGTACAGCGTCGAGTACCCCACGGCCAGCTCGGACTTGTTGCCCGGCGCCAGCACGATGTGGCCCTCCTGGTTGGACACCGACATCAGCAGGGTGCCGCGCAGCCGGGACTGGAGGTTCTCCTCGGCGAGCCCGGTCAGCTCCAGCGACGCCATGTACGTGTCGAACATCGGCCCGATCGGCACCGTACGGAAGTTGAGGCCGGTGCGCCGGGCCAGTTCCGCCGCGTCGCCCCTGGAGTGCTCGGAGGAGTACTTCGACGGCATCGACACCCCGTACACGTTCTGCGCGCCGAGCGCGTCGCACGCGATCGCCGCGACCAGCGCCGAGTCGATACCGCCCGAGAGGCCGATGAGCACGGAACGGAAGCCGTTCTTCGCGACATACGCCCGCAGGCCCACCACGAGCGCCGAGTAGATCTCCTCGTCGTCGTCGAGGCGGTCCGCGTAGCCGCCGGTCAGCTCCGCCGGATACGCGGGCAGCGGCTCCTCGGACAGGATCAGCCGGTCGATCCGCAGTCCGTCGTCCACCACACCGGTGACGGGGTCCGCGGCCGCCGCGGGCAGCTCCAGGTCGAGGACGACACAGCCCTCCGCGAACTGCGGGGCGCGCGCGATGACCTCGCCGTCCTTGTCCACGACGATCGAGTCACCGTCGAAGACCAGCTCGTCCTGGCCGCCGATCATCGCCAGGTACGCGGTGGTGCACCCGGCTTCCTGGGCGCGCTTGCGGACCAGTTCGAGCCGGGTGTCGTCCTTGTCGCGCTCGTACGGCGACGCGTTGATCGACAGCAGCAGCCCCGCCCCGGCGGACCGGGTCGCGGGCACCCGGCCGCCGTCCTGCCACAGGTCCTCGCAGATCGCCAGCGCCACGTCCACGCCGTGGACCCGGACCACCGGCAGGGTGTCGCCCGGCACGAAGTACCGGAACTCGTCGAAGACCCCGTAGTTCGGCAGATGGTGCTTGGCGAACACCAGCGCCACCTCACCGCCGTGCAGCACGGCGGCGGCGTTGCGCGGGGCGCCCGCGGGCTGGCCGTACCTCGGCTGCGCCGTCTCGGAACGGTCCAGATAGCCGACGATCACCGGGATGGCGCCGAAGCCTTCCCCGGCGAGCCGCCGCGCGAGGTCCCGCAGCGCGGTACGGGAGGCGTCCACGAAGGACGAGCGCAGGGCCAGGTCCTCGACGGGATACCCCGTCAGGGCCATCTCCGGGAACGCGATGACATGCGCTCCCTGCTCGGCCGAGTGCCGGGTCCAGCGGAGGATCGCCTCCGCGTTCTCGGCGAGGGCACCGACGGTGGAGTCGATCTGGTTCAGGGCGAGACGAAGTTGAGGCACGGGCCCAGTGTAATCGTCACTCCGACGCGATGTGCTGGCCGGATGCCCGGAGCGTCCCCTTCCCCCGTCCGGCACCCGTCCCCACCCCCCGTCCGGCGGCCCTCCCCACCCTCGCCCCGGCACCTGCCCCACCCCCGTCCGGCCGGGCCCCGCGCAGGCCACGCGGGGGGCGCCGCCGACCGCGCGGGCGGACCCCCGGTACCCCAGGATGAATCCATGCCGATCCGCGCAGCGTCCCGCACCGGCCCCCGTACGACCGCCCTGCTGACCGCCGCCGGAACCCTCGCCTACAGCGCCTGGCTGCTGGAGGCCGTCCTGCCCACCGGGCTGCCGCGCGCCACGGCGTACGTCAGCGAGCTCGCCGCCGAGGGCGAGCCCTTTTCCGCGCTGTTCCGCGCCACGGACCTGCTCGCCGGGCTGCTGCTGCTCACCGCGGCGCTGCTGGGCCTGCTGCGCCCCTCGGCGCGGCTGCCCTGGGCGGAGGGCCGCCCCTGGACCCTCGTCGGCTGGTCGGCCCTCGCGCTGTTCGCCGCGGCGACCGTCGCGGACTCCCGGCTGCCCCTGAGCTGCACACCCACCATGGACGCGGGCTGCGCGGAGCGCGAGCACAGCGGGCTGGTGCCGCTGACCCATTCGGCCCATCTGGTGACCAGCGCCACGGCGACGGCCGCCGCCCTGCTCACCGCCGTCGCCCTGACGGTGGCGGCCCGCCGCTACGGCATCGGGGGACCGGTGGCCCGCGCGGGCACGGTCCTGGTGGCCGCCCAGCTCGCCGCCACCGGGTGGACCCTGGGCGCGGTGTGGGCGTTCGGCGAGGGCCTCGGCAGCTGGGGCCTCGGCGTGGCCCAGCGGCTCCAGCTCGTCCTGCTGGCGCTGTGGCTCGTCGTGTTCGCCCGCACGCTCGCGCGCCGCCCGGACGAGGGGCGGCCCCGGTGGCCTTCGTGACGGTCGGGGGCACCGCCGTGCACACCGTGGTCGACGGCAGCGGTCCGGTGTGTGTGCTCGCCGCGGGGCTCGGGATGGCCTGGTTCGACTGGGACCCGGTGGTGGAGCTGCTGGCGCCGCACCGCACCGTCGTCCGCTTCGACCGGCCCGGCCTCGGACTGAGCGCCCCCGCGCCCGGCCCGCCGGACCCGGCCGCCGAGGCGGACCGCTTCGGCGGGGTCCTGGACGCGCTGGGCCTCACCGGCCCGGCGACCGTCGTGGGTCACTCGCTGGCGGGCTTCCACGCGGAGTCCTTCGCCCGCCGCCACCCCGCGCGGGTGAACGCCCTGGTCCTGCTGGACACCAGCCTGGAGGAACGTCCGGTGCCCCGGCGGCCCTCACCGGTCCCGGACCTCGCCGTCCGCGCGGGTGTCACGGCCCTGTGCCGCGCGGGCGTCCCGTACGCGCTCGGGCCCGCGCTGCGGCGGCTGACGATCCGCGCGGGCCGCCTCGGCGGCGCCCCCGACCCGGCCCCGCCGGAGCTGGTCAGGGCCGTGTACCGGACGAGCCGGACCGCCCGCGCGATCGCCGCCGAGCACCTCACCTACCCCGAGGCGGCCCTGTACCTGGCCGCCCTGCGCCGCACCCACGCCCTGCCCGCCGGCCTCCCGGTGACGGTCCTCGCCGCCGCCCGCGCCACCGCCGGACCGGACCCGTGGCTCACCCGCCAGCGGGCCCTGGCGAAGGCCCTGGCGGCCCGCTTCCGGGTCGCGGCCCCCGCGGGCCACTTCCTGACGCTGGACCGCCCGGCGGACGTGGCCGACGCGATCCGCGCCGCCACCGCCCGCTGACACCCGGCACCCGTGCCGCACGGGGCTGCTGACGCCCCGGCACCGGTGCCGTACGGGGCTACAGCACCGGCAGGTTCTTGCGCAGCTCGAACGCCGTCACCTCGGAGCGGTACTCCTCCCACTCCTGCTTCTTGTTGCGCAGGAAGAAGTCGTACACATGCTCGCCGAGCGTCTCGGCGACGAGTTCGCTGCGCTCCATCAGCCAGATCGCCTCGCCCAGGTTCTGCGGCAGCGGCTCGATGCCCATCGCGCGGCGCTCCGCGTCGGACAGCGCCCACACGTCGTCGTCGGCGCCCGGAGGCAGTTCGTAGCCCTCCTCGATGCCCCGCAGACCCGCGCCGAGCAGCACGGCGTACGCCAGGTACGGGTTGGCGCCGGAGTCCAGCGAACGGACCTCCACCCGCGCCGAACCGGTCTTCCCCGGCTTGTACATGGGCACCCGGATCAGCGCCGAACGGTTGTTGTGACCCCAGCAGATGTACGAGGGCGCCTCACCGCCCGCGCCCGCGGTGCGCTCCGAGCCGCCCCAGATCCGCTTGTACGAGTTGACCCACTGGTTGGTGACGGCGGAGATCTCCGCCGCGTGCCGCAGCAGCCCGGCGATGAAGGAGCGGCCCACCTTGGACAGCTGGTACTCGGCGCCCGACTCGTAGAAGGCGTTGCGGTCGCCCTCGAACAGCGACAGATGGGTGTGCATCCCGGAACCGGGGTGCTCGGAGAACGGCTTCGGCATGAATGTGGCCTGCACGCCCTGCTCCAGCGCCACCTGCTTCATCACCAGCCGGAACGTCATGATGTTGTCGGCGGTCGACAGCGCGTCGGCGTACCGCAGATCGATCTCCTGCTGGCCGGGGGCGCCCTCGTGATGGCTGAACTCGACGGAGATGCCCATCGACTCCAGCATGGTGATGGCCTGCCGGCGGAAGTCCATACCGACGTTCTGCGGGGTGTGGTCGAAGTAGCCGGAGTTGTCGGCGGGCGTCGGCCGCGAGCCGTCCAGCGGCTTGTCCTTCAGCAGGAAGAACTCGATCTCCGGGTGCGTGTAGAACGTGAACCCGAGGTCGGACGCCTTCGCCAGCGCCCGCTTCAGCACGTACCGCGGGTCGGCGAACGACGGCGAGCCGTCCGGCATCAGGATGTCGCAGAACATCCGGGCCGTGCCCGGCGCCTCCGCGCGCCACGGCAGCACCTGGAACGTCCCCGGGTCCGGCTTGGCGATCATGTCCGACTCGTACACCCGGGCGAAGCCCTCGATGGCCGAGCCGTCGAAACCGATGCCCTCGTCGAACGCCTGCTCCAGCTCCGCGGGGGCGACCGCGACGGACTTCAGGAAGCCCAGCACATCCGTGAACCACAGGCGTACGAAACGGATGTCGCGCTCCTCCAGGGTCCGGAGCACGAATTCCTGCTGCTTGTCCATTGTCGACTTCCACCCATCCTTGCCGGTCAGGCCGCGTGCGCCGGGGCCGCGAGGGCGAGTCCGGGGCACGAGCATCCCACCACACGGTTTCCGGCACGTTGCGGACCTCCGTCGGACGCTCCGCGGCCGGGCCGTGTACCGCGGTCCTGTGCCCATACTGCCTGCTGATCCGGACGTCCGTAACGGCCGGGCCCACCGGCGGGTCCCTACCGGCCACCGCGTGGCCGCCACGCGCGGGTGATGTCCGGCCGATACGCCGACGGCGGACCCCGTCCGCACTACGATCAGCGGGCCCGTACGTCCCCGCAGGCCCCTAAGGACACCTCATGGGTTCCCCCACTCCTCCTCGCCCCGTCGACCCCCGGGCCCACATGGAGCAACTGCGCCGCGCCGAGCACGCCCGGCGGCGCCGCACCCGGGCCCTGCTGGCCGCGGGCGCCGCGGCCCTGGTCCTGACCCTCGGCGTGGGCGGCGCGCTGCTCGCGAACGCCACGGACAGCGGCGGCGGTGGCGACCGGGCCCCGGCGGCCCGCGACGGCGCCGCCCGGGAGGACTCCGGGGACGGGAAGAACCCCGGGGAGGCACCGCACCCCGCGCACCCGGGCGAGGCGCACCCCGGAGAGGCCGCACCGGGGGAGGCGGCGAAGCCCCGGCCGCCCGCGGGTGTCCGCTCCTGGGACGCGTCGAAGCTCGGCCGCGACCATGTGAGCGGCAAGGTGTCCTACCCGATGACCCCGCCCGTCGGCGGCAACCACCACGACCGCTGGATGACCTGCGACGGCATCGTCTACGAGCGCCCCGTGCGCGACGAGAACGCGGTGCACTCCCTGGAGCACGGCGCCGTCTGGGTGACGTACTCCAAGAAGGCCCGCAAGGCCGACATCGCCGCGCTCGCCAACAAGGTCGGCAGGACCCCCTACACCCTGATGAGCCCGTACGACGGCCAGCGGGACCCGCTGACGCTCACCGCCTGGGGCAAGCAGCTCAGCGTCGACAGCGGCAAGGACCCGGCCGTCGACCGGTTCCTCGCCGCGTACGTCCAGGGCCCGCAGACCCCCGAGAAGGGCGCCACCTGCTCGGGCGGGCTCACCCGGTGAGGCGCCCGGGGCCGTTCGTGTCGGCCGCCCTCGCCGCGGCTGCCGTACTGGCCGCGCTCACCGTGGCCACCGCCGCCTCCTCGGGCCCCGCCCCGGCGCCCGCGCCCGCCGCCACCGCCCCGGCCGACGGGTCCGCCGACGCGGGCTTCGCCCGGGACATGGCCGTCCACCACCAGCAGGCCGTCGAGATGGCGTACCTCGTCCGCGACCGCACCGACGACGAGGACATCCGCGTCCTCGCCTACGACATCGCCCAGACCCAGTCCACCCAGCGGGGCATGCTGCTGGGCTGGCTGGACCTGTGGGAGCTGCCGACGGTGTCCGCCCGGGAACCCATGGCGTGGATGGGCATGACCCCCGACCCGCGCGACGTACGGGACGGGGCGCTGATGCCCGGCATGGCCACCCGCGCCCAGCTCGACGAACTGCGCGCGGCCCGCGGGAGGACCGCCGAAGCGCTGTTCCTGCGGCTCATGACCGACCATCACCGCGGCGGGGTCCATATGGCCGAGGGCTGTGTCCGCTCCTGCGCGGTCCCCGTCGGGAAGCGGCTCGCGCGGGGCATGGTCGACGGCCAGCGGTCCGAGATCGCCCGGATGGACGAACTGCTGCGCGCCCGCGCCGGCGGCTGAACCGCACGGCGGCCCGGCGCGGTCCCGTCAGGCCGTGTCGCGCTGCCGGGCGAGCAGTTCGTGCAGCGGCTCGGCGATCCGGGCCCGGTACTCCTGGACGGCCCAGCCGTTCCCGTCGGGATCGGTGAAGTACAGGAACGTCGCGCCGTCGCTGTCGCCGTACCGCTCGGGCCCGGTGACCTCCAGGCCCCGCCCGGTCAGCTCCGCGCGCGCCGCCTCGATGTCCGTGACGACGAGCTGGAGCCCGTGGTACCCACCGGGCCGCGCCTGCCCGGTGGGGGACGGCACCCCGTCCGTCAGGGCGATGGAGCACCCCGAGCCGGGCGGGGTCAGCTGCACGACCCGTGCGCCCGGCATCACCTCCATGTCCAGATCGACATGGAAACCGACCTTGTCCCGGTAGAAGGCCAGCGACCGGTCCACGTCCGTGACGGGCACGGTGATCACTTCCAGCGTCCAGTCCATACCGAGATCCTCATCCTGTCGGGGCGGCCCCGGCGCCCAGGGATCAGCGCAGCCGCCAGCGGGTCTGGCCGGACGGGTCGCCCTTGGCGAAGGCGAAGACGGTACGGGGCGCCACCCCGAACACCCACGCGGCGCCGCCGTCCCCGCTGAACGCCCCGTCCCGTACGTCGAACTTCCAGAACGAACCGTACGTCGCCTCCCAGGCCCCCGCGAGAGCACGCAGCCGGTCCTCGTCGGTGATCCGCACGGCCGTCCCCTCGACCACCACGTCGCAGCCCTCGTCCCAGGCCGCGTCCCCGGTGGTCAGCACGACCTCCGCGTTCCGCGCCAGATTGAGCGCCTTGCGTTCGGCCGGGCCCGTCGCGAAGTGCAGCACGCCGTCGCGCCAGACGGCGATCAGCGGGGTGACATGCGGACGGCCGTCCGGACGCACGGTCGAGATCCAGAAGGTCCGGGGCGCGGACAGCAGTTCCTCCACCCTCGCCCACGAGGTGGGTTCGGCGTCGGGGCTGCTGAAGTCGGTGTTGAGTTCGGCGCGCGGCGCGTCGGCGTTCATGGTGCGGCTCCTCGGTGGGCCCGGGGACTTCGTCCGCCCGGGAGAACCCGGCGGCCCGTCGTGGTCGATGGGGTCCCCGCACGGTGTGGACCGCGCGCACGGGCAAAACTCATCGGCCAGGACGTAGGCTCGGCGGTGACGACGCCGGACCGGGCCACGGTAACCACCGCGGACCCCGGCCGCGCCCGGAACAGGACACGGTGGCGGAATCACGCCGTGCCACGACCGGGAGCCGCACGGGCGGTGCCCGCGGCGGACGGGACACGAGAGAGGCGGCAGTTATGAGGGCCGGGGAGCCCGCGGGCACGGCGGTCAGGGGGCCGGGCGGATGACGGTGCCGCAAGGACGCCGGAGCAGCACCTTCACCCGGCTGCTGCGGCACGGCTTCACCGACCCCTCCACCGCCGAACGGCTGCTGGACGGCGAGGCGCTGGCCGCGGTACGCGCCGACCCGGTGCTGCTGGACGCGCTCGGCCGAGCCGCCGACCCGGACCTCGCGCTGCTGGGCCTCGTCCGGCTCGCCGAGGCCCAGCCCGACGCGCTCGCCCGCCGGGAACTGCTGGACACCCTGATCGCCGCGAAGCCCCTGCGGGACCGGCTGCTGGGGGTGCTCGGCGCGTCCGAGGCGCTCGCCGACCATCTGGCGCGCCACCCCCGCGACTGGCAGGCCCTCGTCACCTACGAGGCCCAGGACCTCCACCCCGGTGTCGAGGAGTTCACCCGGGGGCTCGCCGGAGCCACCGACCCGGTCTCCCTGCGGGTCGCCTACCGGCGCTGTCTGCTGTCGATCGCCGCCCGCGACGTGTGCGGGACCACCGACATCACCCAGACCGCCGCCGAACTCGCCGACCTCGCCACGGCCACCCTGCGCGCGGCCCTCGCCCTCGCCGCCGCCGCGGCCCCCGAGGACGCCGCCCTGTGCAGGCTCGCGGTCATCGCGATGGGCAAGTGCGGCGGCCATGAGCTGAACTACGTCTCCGACGTGGACGTCATCTTCGTCGCCGAACCCGCCGAACCGGCCGGGGACGACGGCGGAAACGGTCACGGCGACGGTCACGGCGGCGGCGGGGAGGCCGAGGCCCTGCGCGCCGCGACCCGGCTCGCCTCGCACATGATGCGGATCTGCTCCGAGACCACCGTCGAGGGCACCATCTGGCCCGTCGACGCCAACCTCCGCCCCGAGGGCCGCAACGGCCCCCTCGTCCGCACCCTCTCCAGCCATCTCGCCTACTACCAGCGCTGGGCCAAGACCTGGGAGTTCCAGGCCCTGCTGAAGGCCCGTCCGGTCGCCGGTGACCTGGAACTCGGCGCCCGGTACGTGGCCACCATCGCCCCCCTCGTCTGGCAGGCCGCCGAACGCGACAACTTCGTCGCCGACGTACAGAAGATGCGGCGCCGGGTGATCGAGAACATCCCGGCGGGCGAGGTCGACCGGGAACTGAAACTCGGCCCCGGCGGACTGCGCGACGTGGAGTTCGCCGTCCAGCTCCTCCAGCTCGTCCACGGCCGCGCCGACAGCTCCCTGCGCAGCGGCACCACCCTCGACGCGCTCGCCGCCCTCGCCCGCGGCGGCTACGTCGGCCGGGTCGACGCCACCCAGCTCGACGACGCCTACCGCTTCCTGCGCAGCCTCGAACACCGCATCCAGCTCTTCCGGCTGCGCCGCACCCATCTCGTCCCCGAGGACGACGCCGACCGGCGCCGCATCGGCCGCTCGCTGGGCATGCGCACCGAACCCCTCACCGACCTGGACCGGGCCTGGCGGCGCCACACCTCCGTCGTCCGCCGACTGCACGAGAAGCTGTTCTACCGCCCGCTGCTCGACGCCGTCGCCCAGCTCGCCCCCGGTGAGACCCGGCTCAGCACCGGAGCCGCCCGCGAACGCCTGGTTGCCCTCGGCTACGCCGACCCCGCCGCCGCGCTGCGCCATCTGGAGGCCCTCGCCTCCGGAGTCAGCCGCAAGGCCGCCATCCAGCGCACCCTGCTGCCGGTGCTGCTCGGCTGGTTCGCGGACTCCGCCGACCCGGACGCCGGGCTGCTGAACTTCCGCAAGGTCTCCGACGCGCTCGGCAAGACCCCCTGGTACCTGCGGCTGCTGCGCGACGAGGGCGCCGCCGCCGAGAACCTCGCCCGGGTGCTGTCCGCCGGACGGCTCGCCCCCGACCTGCTGATGCGGGCCCCCGAGGCGGTGGCCCTGCTCGGCGACCCGAGCGGGCTGCGCGTCCGGGACCGGGCCCCGCTGGAACAGGAGATGCTCGCCACCGTCCGCCGCGCCGACGGCGGCGAACAGGCCGTCCGCGCCGCCCGCGCCGTACGCCGCCGGGAGCTGTTCCGCACCACCGCCGCCGACATCGTCGCCTCCTACGGCACCGAGGACATGCCCGCCGTCGCCAACCAGGGCGCCCTCGTCGACCTCACCGGCGCCGCCGTGTCCGACCTCACCGCCGCGACCCTCGCGGGCACGCTGCGCGCGGTCGTCCAGGAGGGCTGGGGCGCGGAACTCCCCACCCGGTTCGCGATCATCGGGATGGGCCGTTTCGGCGGCCACGAACTGTCCTACGGGTCCGACGCCGACGTCCTGTTCGTCCACGCGCCCCGCGAGGGCGCGGACGAGCAGGAGGCCGCGAAGGCCGCGAGCGCCGTCGTCGCGGAGATGCGGCGGCTGCTCCAGCTCCCCAGCGCGGACCCGCCCCTGCTCATAGACGCGGACCTCCGTCCGGAGGGGAAGAACGGTCCGGTCGTACGGACCCTCAAGTCGTACGAGGCGTACTACCGCCGGTGGTCGCTGGTCTGGGAGGCGCAGGCGCTGCTGCGCGCGGAACCCGTCGCCGGGGACGTGGAACTGGGCCGGGGCTTCATCGAACTCATCGACCCGCTGCGCTACCCCGAAGGGGGGCCCGGGCCGGACGCCGTACGGGAGATCCGGCGGCTCAAGGCCCGGATGGAGTCCGAGCGGATGCCGCGCGGGGCGGACCCGACGCTGCACACCAAGCTGGGGCGCGGCGGGCTGTCCGATGTCGAGTGGACCGTCCAGCTGATGCAGATGCGGCACGGGTGGGAGGTGCCGGCGCTGCGCACCACCCGGACCCGGGCGGGGCTCGCGGCGGCCCACGCGGCGGGGCTGCTGGCCGCGGAGGACGCGGAGGTGCTGGACGAGGCGTGGGTGCTGGCCTCGCGGGTGCGCAACGCGGTGATGCTGGTGCGGGGGCGGGCCGGGGACACGTTTCCGTCCGACGGGCGGGAGCTGGGGGCGGTGGGACGCTATCTCGGGTACGGGCCGGGGCAGGTGGGCGCGATGCTCGACGACTACCGCCGCGTGACCCGACGCGCCCGAGCCGTCGTCGACGCCCTCTTCTACGACTCGTAGCGGGTCGCCCCGCCGGGTTGCCTGTGCGGGGCGTACTTCGTTCCTGTGCCGTCGCTCGTGGGTTTCGCGCAGTTCCCCGCGCCCCTTTGGGGCGCGTTCTGTTTGTTCTTCGGGTCGGTGCCGGTCGGGATTCTCCGTCCTCGATCCGACACGCTCGGTAACACGTTCAGTGACCCGACTGAAGAGCATCGGAGTCTGCGAGCAGAGATTCCCGCCCACCCCCTCCCGCAGCAGCGCGCCCGCACGAGGAGGGTGCCGAAAAGCAACAGCAAGGGGCGGAGGCGCCCCCAAAGGGGCGCGGGGAACTGCGCAAAAGACGAGGGCGGACCCGCACCCGAAGAGCGACCGCAAGGGGGCAGCACCTCAGGGGCGCGGGGAACTGCGCACCCCCGGACTACCTGTGCAGGGACAAGTACGCACAGGTGTGGAACCTCAGGGGCGCGGGGAACTGCGCACCCCCGGACCACCTGTGCAGGGACAAGTACGCACAGGTGTGGAACCTCAGGGGCGCGGGGAACTGCGCGAAACCACCGGGCGACGGCACAGGAACGAAGTACGCCCAGCCGGACAGACCCAGGGCGGCCCCCAGCCCGGGGAAACCGCAGGGGTCAGCGGCGGGCCACCACGGAACCGCCGCCCGCCGGGAGCACCTCGCGGGGAAGGCGGGAGGGCCACTCCCCGTACCACGCACGTGCCACCGCGTAGCCGAACGCGAGACACACCATGCCGCCCACCGCGTCCAGCCAGAAGTGGTTCGCGGTCGCGACGATCACCACGAGCGTCACCACCGGGTACAGCAGCCCCAGCACCTTCGCCCACGGCACCTTCGCCAGGAAGAAGATCGTGAGGCCGCACCACAGCGACCACCCGATGTGCATGGACGGCATCGCGGCGTACTGGTTGGACATGTTCTTGAGGTCGCCGGAGGCCATGGAACCCCAGGTCTCATGGACCAGCACCGTGTCGATGAAGCCGCCCCCGGTCATCAGCCGGGGGGGCGCCAGGGGGTAGAGGTAGTACCCGAGCAGGGCCACCCCGGTCGTCGCGAACAGCACCGTGCGGGTCGCCGCGTACCGCCCGGGATGACTGCGGAACAGCCACACCAGGACACCGAGCGTCACGATGAAATGCAAGGTGGCGTAGTAGTAGTTCATGCCCACGATCAGCCACGTCACCGAGTCCACCGCGTGGTTGACGGACTTCTCGAAGGCCAGCCCCATGCTCGCCTGTACGTCCCAGATCCACTCGGCGTTCGCCATGGCCTGGGCCTTCTGCTCCGGTACGGCGTTGCGTACCAGTGAGTAGGTCCAGTAGCTCACGGCGATCAGCAGGATCTCGAACCACAGCCGGGGCCTGCGTGGTGCCCGCATCCGGTCGAGCAGCGCCTGTCGCGAGAACCGTCCCGCCCGCCCGGACCCACCGGTCCGGTCGGATGCCGGGGACCCGTCCGTGAGGGGTGCGCCGCCGTCCCGGGGAACGGACTGCTGACCCCCGCTGGCGGCCCCCTGTCGGCCTTCCAGTTGTGTCACGGTCGTCTCACCCATGAGGGAAGAGTCTGCCAGATGATGTGTCACGTCTGATCATCCCCCGGACGGGTTCCCTCCGCATGCTCTCCCCCTCACGGACTACGACGCGCCCCCGACGCCGTCAGGGGGAATCCGCGCCACCGCTCCGGCGCGCCGACGCGGTGGAGCCCCGGACCACCAGCTCCGGCATGAAGACGTACTCGCCGTACGGCGCGGGCGTCCCCCCGATCTCCTCCAGCAGGGCGCGGACGGCCGCCTGGCCCATCGCGGTCACCGGCTTGCGGACCGTGGTCAGCGGGGGATCGGTGAACGCGATCAGCGGGGAGTCGTCGAACCCGACGACGGACACGTCGTCGGGGACCGCGAGACCGCGCTGCCGGGCGGCCCGCACCGCGCCGAGCGCCATCATGTCGCTGGCGCAGACGATCGCCGTGCAGTCCCGGTCCAGCAGCGCCCCGGCCGCCGCCTGCCCGCCCTCCAGGGTGTACAGGGAGTGCTGGACCAGCCGCGCGGTGATGTCGTCCTCGGCCGTCCCGAGCCGTTCGTGGAGCGCCTGGACGAATCCCTCGGTCTTCCGCTGCACCGGTACGTACCGCCGCGGGCCGAGGGCGAGCCCGATCCGGGTATGGCCGAGGGCCACCAGATGGGTGACGGCCAGCCGGGTCGCCGCCCGGTCGTCGGGGGAGATGAAGGGCGCCCGAACCTTCGGCGAGAAGCCGTCCACCAGCACGAACGGCACCCCCTGGGCGCGCAGCCGCTCGTAGCGCGCCGGGTCGGCTGTGGTGTCCGCGTGCAGCCCCGAGACATAGATGATCCCGGCGACCCCCTGGTCGACCAGCATCGTGGTCAGCTCGTCCTCGGTGGAGCCGTCGGCGGTGCTGGTGACCAGGACCGGGGTGAGGCCCTGGCGGGTCAGGGCCTGGACGATCACCTGGGCCAGCGCCGGGAAGACCGGGTTGTCCAGCGCCGGGGTGACAAGTCCCACAAGTCCCGTACCGCGCCGGCGCAGCCGTACCGGGCGCTCGTAGCCGAGCACGTCGAGCGTGGCGAGCACGGACCGGCGGGTGGCCGCGGCGACCCCCGGCCGGTCGTTGAGCACCCGGCTGACGGTCGCCTCGCTGACCCCCGCCCGTGCCGCGATGTCGGCGAGCCGCGCGGTCACGGGCGGTGACGGCGCCGCCCGGGGGCGCGGGGGCCCGCCGGCCGGTCCGGGCACGGGGGCGGCGGTACGCGGCGCGGGGGGCTGCTGGCTCATCGGGCTCCCTGGGAGGTGGGCGGTGCCGTCGCGGGCACGGTGGCCGGCCCGCCCGCCGTACCCGCTCAACGTATACGGGGCGGGCGGCAGTCGCCGCGCCCGGGACGGCAAGTCCTTGCGGGTCGGGCGGAGTTCCTTGCGGATTCTTTCTGCAAGCACTTTCGTGGGTATGTCCTCGGGGTGACGCGCGTGTGTCCGGCGATCCCGGCGGCCCGGTCGGCGGGGCTCCCCGCGGCCGGGGCGCCGACCGGTCCCGCGAGAGCCCCGACGAGCACCCACCTACGACGAGCCCTCGTCCCGACGGCTCCCCTCCACGGCCCGTACCCGCCCACGACGAGAACCCGGGTACGGGCGGACGCCCGCTCCCGGCACCGGCCGCCGGGCCGGAACCCCACCTGCGAGCAGTGAGGACACCATGAGCCAGCACACCGCAGACCAGCCGCGGACCGGTACGGCCGGGCCCGGCTGGTGGACGGAAGCGGTCATCTACCAGGTCTATCCCCGCAGTTTCGGCGACAGCGACGGCGACGGCATGGGCGACCTCGCGGGGGTGCGCGCCCGGCTGCCGTATCTGCGCGACCTCGGGGTCGACGCGGTGTGGCTGAGCCCCTTCTACGCCTCCCCGCAGGCCGACGCCGGGTACGACGTGGCCGACTACCGGGCCGTCGACCCCGTGTTCGGCACCCTCCAGGACGCGGACGAGCTGATCCGCGAGGCGCACGTCCAGGGGCTGCGGATCATCGTGGACCTGGTGCCCAACCACTCCTCCGACCGGCACGACTGGTTCGTCCGCGCCCTCGCGGACGGCCCCGGCTCACCGCTGCGCGAGCGCTACCACTTCCGGCCCGGACGCGGCCGGGACGGTGAGCTGCCGCCCAACGACTGGGAGTCCGTGTTCGGCGGCCCCGCGTGGACCCGTACGGAGAATCCCGACGGCACCCCCGGCGACTGGTATCTGCATCTCTTCGCCCCCGAGCAGCCCGACTTCGACTGGGAGCACCCGGCCGTCGCCGACGAGTTCCGCTCCATCCTGCGCTTCTGGCTGGACCGGGGCGTCGACGGCTTCCGGGTCGATGTCGCCCATGGGCTGGTCAAGGCGCCGGGCCTGCCCGACCTCGGCGCGGGGGCCGGACGGGTGGGGCTGCTGGACGACGGTGTCCGGCCGTTCTTCGACCAGGAGGGTGTGCACGCCGTGTACCGCACCTGGCGGGCGCTGATCGAGGAGTACCCGGGCGAGCGGATCTTCGTCGCGGAGGCATGGACCCCGACCGTGGAGCGCACCGCCCGCTACGTCCGTCCCGACGAGCTGCACCAGGCGTTCAACTTCCAGTACCTCACGACCCCGTGGGACGCGGTCGCGCTGCGGGAGGTCGTGGACCGGTCCCTCGACGCGATGCGGCCCGTCGGCGCCCCGGCCACCTGGGTGCTGTCCAACCACGACGTGACCCGGCACGCGACCCGCTTCGCCAACCCGCCCGGACTCGGCACCCAGCTCCGTACCGCCGGGCACCGCGCGCTCGGGCTGCGCCGGGCCCGCGCGGCGACCCTGCTGATGCTGGCGCTGCCCGGGTCCGCGTACGTCTACCAGGGCGAGGAACTGGGGCTGCCGGACGTGGTCGACCTGCCCGACGAGGTCCGCCAGGACCCGTCGTTCTTCCGGAGCGCCGGACAGGACGGCCTCCGTGACGGCTGCCGGGTGCCGATCCCCTGGACCACCGACGGCCCTTCCCACGGCTTCGGCCCGGCCGGTTCCTGGCTGCCGCAGCCGGGGGAGTGGGGCGCCCTGAGCGTCCAGGCGCAGACCGGGGTCACGGGCTCGACGCTGGAGCTGTACCGCGCGGCCCTCGCGGCCCGGCGTGCCCATCCGGCGCTCGGCGCGGGGGACCGGGTCGAGTGGCTGTCCGCCCCGGACGGTGTGCTGGCCTTCCGCCGGACGGCCGGGGACCGGGTGCTGACGTGCGCGGCCAACATCGGTGGCGCCGCCGTCCCGTACCCGGCCCCGGGCGAGGTGCTCCTGGCCAGCGCGGATCTCCCGGACCCGGGCACGCTGCCCCCCGACACCACGGTCTGGTGGTCGTCCGCGCATTGACGCCGGGCCGCCCGTCCTGGCTCCCGGGGCGGGCGGACCCTCGTCCGGGTGGCTGGCGGAACGATTCTCCAGACCGGGTGTCCGTCGGACCCTCAGGGAGCCGCGGGCGGGGTGAGCGCGACCAGGCGGCCCACCAGTTCACCGAACGGGCCGTCGGCGGGCTCGTCGGCGAGGATGCGCACCAGGATGCCCGCCATCTCCTCGTCGTACGCGGAGCTGACGGCGGTGAGCGCCGCGAAGTCGTGGACGAGCTGCAACTCCAGCTCACGGCGCGGGATCTGCCGCTTGTCCAGCCAGATCAGCGCCGTCGACTCCGCCAGCGAGATCCATGACCGGATCACCAGCTCCAGCCGGGGCGGCGGGTCCGCCACGTCCATATGCGTGAGGATCTGCTCGTACGCGGCCTGCCGCACCGAGTCGATGAGCGCGTTCGTCGCCGAGAGGGTGTTCACCGGCACCGACTCGCCCATCGAGACGGCCGGTCCGCCGCGCATCAGCGCGGAGAAACCGGGCCCGTGCTCGTCCACGAAGTCGAAGAAGCGGCGCATCACCCGCAGCAACCGGACCCCGAGCGACCCTTCGTGGGGCTCCTGGAACCGGGCCGCGAGATCCTCGGCGGCCCGGGTCAGCGCCGCCTCGTAGAGGCTCAGCTTGCCCGGGAAGTAGTGGTACACCAGCGGGCGGGATATGCCCGCGGCGGCGGCTATCTCGTCGATGGAGACCTCGTCGGGCGAACGGCGGCTGAACAGTTCGAGGGCGACCCCGATCAGCTGCTGCCGCCGTTCCTCGACACCCATCCTGCGGCGCACCCCGGTTGTCATGGGAACACCCTAGCGGCAGCCCCCGGGCCGCCCCGGCCCAGGTGACGCACCATGGCCGGACCCCGTACGTCCCCGTCGCACCCGCCGCCACAGAAGCCCTCCGGCGCCCCCGGCGCGCGGAGTTCCGCGCAGGTCACAGGTCCAGCGCGAGGCGACCGCCCCGGGCCCGGGAGACGCACAGCAGCATCGATCCGGCGCGTTCGGCGTCGGTGAGCAGGGTGTCCCGGTGGTCGACCCGGCCCTCCAGCACACGTTGCCGGCAGGTCCCGCAGAACCCCTGCTCGCAGGAGTACGGGGTGTCGGGGAGCACCGCGCGGACGGCCGCCAGCGCGGTGGAGTCCGCGGGGACCCGTACGGTCCGCCCGCTGCGCCGCAGCTCCACCTCGAACTCCGTGTCCTCGCCGCCGGGCTCGACGGACGCGGTGAACCGCTCACGGTGTGGCGCGCAGCCGGCGGGCAGCGCCCGCGCGACCGCGTCCATCAGCCCGGCCGGACCGCAGACCTGGACGGCGGTGCCCGGCGCGATGTCCCGGAACAGGGCTTCGAGCGGCGGCCGTCCGGGGCCGTCGGACACCGTGACCCGGCCCCGGCCCGCGTCCAGCCGCCCGATCTCGTCCAGGAACGGCATCGACGCCCGGCCGCGCCCCCGGTACAGCAGCCGCCAGGGGGTGCCCGCCGCGTCCAGCGCCCGCAGCATCGGCAGCAGCGGGGTGATCCCGATACCGCCCGCCACCAGGAGGTGTTCCGGGGCGTCGGCGAGCGGGAACCGGTTGCGCGGCCCGCGCACCTCCACCTCGCTGCCCGCGCGCAGCAGTTCATGCGCCTCGCGGGAACCGCCGCGCCCGTCGGCGACGAGCCGTACGGCGACGGTGTACGCGGTGCGGTCGGCGGGGTCCCCGCACAGCGAGTACGAGCGGACCCGCCCGGAAGGCAGCACCAGGTCCAGATGCGCGCCCGGCTCCCACCCGGGCAGCGCGGCCCCTTCGAGCCGCAGCAGCACCACCCCGTCCGCGATCCGCTCGTGCCGGGTGACCAGCAGCCGCAGCGCCCGGGAGCGGGGCCGCCCGGAGACCGGCTCCTCCAGCGCGGGCAGCGGCCACAGCGGCGAGGCCCCGATCCGGCGGCGCAGCGCGCGGCGGACCAGCAGCGCGGAGCCGGTGGCGGCGAGCGCGGCGAGCGGCAGCCGCGGGCCCGGCATCAGCCCGCGTCCTTTCCCACGGCCGCGTCGGCGGCGCGGGCGGCGGGGGAGGACGCGAGATAGGCGAGGGCCTGTGCGGTGCTGCACTCGTGCGAGGGGTGGTAGTCGCGGCGCAGATAGCCGGGCACCGAACGCAGCAGGGCCCCGGTGCCGGGCAGGAGACCCGCGCGCCCCCGGCGGTGGAAGTCCATGAGGGACGCCTTCGCGGTGCCGCCCGGACCGCGGTCCAGCGTCGGATCGTTGGCCAGGAAGAACCGTATGCCGCGCTGCCACAGGAACATCAGCGCCCCGAACGCCAGCGCCCAGGTGCGGGCCCGCCGCGCGTACGCCCCGTCGATGTGCGCGAACAGGTCGAAGGCGACCGACCGGTGCTCGACCTCCTCCGCGCCGTGCCAGCGCAGCAGGTCCAGCATGGTGGGGTCGGCGCCCGCCCGGTCGAGCGCGTCGGCGTTCAGCACCCAGTCGCCGAGGAACGCGGTGTAGTGCTCGATCGCCGCGATGAGCGCGACCCGCTCCCGCAGCCACCACCAGCGCGGACGGCCCGGCGGCAGGGTCCGGTCCCCGAGCAGCTTCTCGAACATCCAGTCCACCTGCGCGGTGTACGGGGTGGGGTCGAGCCCCTGCTCCCGCAGATGCGGCAGCACCTCGTCATGGGCCTGCGCGTGCATCGCCTCCTGCCCGATGAACCCGATGACGTCCGCCCGCAGCGCGTCGTCATGGATGTACGGCAGCACCTGTTTGTACACATGGACGAACCACCGCTCACCGGCGGGCAGCAGCAGATGCAGCACATTGACGGTATGGGTGGTGAACGGGTCCCCCGGAACCCAGTGCAGGGGGGTGTCCGCCCAGGAGAACGACACCCTGCGGGGCCTCGGCGGGGCGTGCCCGGACTCGACGGGCCCAGGGCGCCGGATCGGCTTGTTGGACATGGTGTCAATGTACTGACGGGTAAATGGGCGGCGCCAGACCCCCGGAGCCGGATTCTCGCCGGACCGCTCCGCACACCCCCGCCCCATGATGAAGTACTCCCTGTCCCAGGACAGTTGTTCCCGCACAGCGCGTTCCCGGACGCGTCCGACCCCTCACCCCCACGTTCACCCCACCCCCCCACACCCTGGAGTGCGCGAGCAGTGAGCACCTTCCAACTCCATCTGCGCCGGGCGGCGGCCGACGCCGTCGCCCGGTTCCCCGCCACGAGCGTCCCCGAGATATACGTCGTCTCCTTCCATGTCCGCCGCCTCGGGCGCGACCCCCGCCGCCCCTGCCTCACCATCGGCTGGAACACCGAGAGCAGGTACCGCGCCGAACTCGCCCGCCGCGGCCCCGAGGAGGCCCGCTGGAACCACGCCCACTGGCTCCAGGACGGCTTCGAGCGCTTCGGCAACACCCCCGACGACCCGGTCGGCGGCGCCCTGTTCGTCGACGAGGCGAAACGCCTCGGGCACTGGTACGAGGACGGTGAGGACATCACCGACGACGAGAAGGACGACTGCGCGGAGGAACTCTGCGGACAGTTCGCCACCGTGTGCGTCGATGTCGCCCGCCACCTCCACACCTCGGGCCTGCTGGCCGGGGTGCTGGGCCGCCCCGTCCCCGTCGCCCTCTACGACCCCGACCTGCCCGGCTGGGACATCGAGGCCACCCGCGCCGCCAACCCCCCGGCCCTGGCCGCCCCCTACCTCGACTCCGCCCCCTGAGCCGAGACCCGGCCGACAGCGTGAGGCGGGTGGGGAGCCCTCCGGCTCCCCACCCGCCTCATCCGT
Source organism: Streptomyces uncialis (assembly GCF_001905345.1). Lineage (GTDB taxonomy): Bacteria > Actinomycetota > Actinomycetes > Streptomycetales > Streptomycetaceae > Streptomyces > Streptomyces uncialis. Next base: position 470,420 of record NZ_LFBV01000005.1, on the reverse strand, counting down.
CCCGCCCTGCCGCTGCCCAGGTCAGTGCAGCGCGTCGATCTTCGTACCGTCCTCGCCCCGCCCGGTCAGCGCGGCCTGCGCACCCTCCTGGGCGGGGACCGCCAGCACGTTCCCCGGCGCCTGCCCGGTCACATCGCCGCGCGCCGACAGCTCCGTCACACCCTTGCTCCCGGCGGCCACCAGGTACCAGGACCCGGCCGTCGACTTCCACAGCACCCCGGCCAGCACCCGCGCCTGCCGCGGGGAACACGCGGGCGAGTCCACGGACTGCGCCGCCACCGCCGCGACAGGCTTGCCCGGCGCCAGCACCTGCGCCAGCACCCGGCTCCCGCCGCCCCGCCAGGTGTCGGCCCGGGTGCACAGCCACGACGCCTGGCCGTTGCCCTCCGGCAGCGGCTGGCTCGCGTACGTCCAGGAGTTCACCGTACGCACCCCCTGCCCCCGCACCGCCGCCAGCGAACACGCCGCGGGCGCCCACCCGGCCAGCGCCTCGGCACCCGCCGCGTCCCGCGCCGCCCCCGGCCGCCCCGACGTCAGCCGGGCCGGCGTCAGCTCACCCAGATCGCTCATCAGCCGCTTCGGCCCGCCACCGGACACCTGGAGGACGTTCCACGAGGAGCACATCCCCGTCTTCGGGTCCGGCTGCCCGGGACCGGCCATCGGGTCCGTCACCCCGTCCGCCGACCGCCGCAACGCCACCGGTCCGGTACCGGGCGCCCGCAGATCCCGCACCGACGTACCGCTCACCCAGGGCGCCGTCAGATACCGCACATTGCCGTCCGTGCGGCCGAGCACCAGCGCCACCGCCTCGGCCGCGCCCGCGCCGTCCACCCGGGCGAAGTCGAGCGCCGCCCCCTCCGAGCCCTCCACCGGCTCCGCGTACCGCACGATCCGCAGCCCGTCGTGCAGCAGCACCACCCGCGCGCCGTCCACCTCACCCGCGTACAGCAACTGCGCCGGACCGGGCGCCGCGCCCGACGCGGTACCCGGGGTCGCCGACACCCGCACCGACGTACCCGGCCGCGCCCACACCGCAAGCGCCCGCCGCAGCAGCGCCCGGTCACCGGTCAGCGCGCCCCGGGCGGGCCACACCGAGAAGTCCGTGCGCGGCGAGGTGCGCCACGCGGCGGACCCCGCCTCGGTGAGCAGCGCCGGGTCCAGCGCCGCCTCACCCGCCGGGTTCTTCGCGTACGGAGGCGCCGCCGCGCCGTCCGGGCCCCAGCCCTCGCCGGGCATCCCGAGGAGCGCGCCGCACACCACGGTCGCCGCCGCGGCCACCGCCGCCGCCCGCAGATGCTGCCGCCTGCGCACCAGGTCCGTGGGCCGCGCCTGGAGCACACACGGATCGAACTCCGGCGCCTCCAGCAGCGCGTACCGCCGCGCCACCTCGTCCGCCTCGTCCAGCGCGTCGTCCGGGTCCTCCGCGCCCGCCGCCGACAGCAGGTCCCGGACCTCGTCGTCCGTCAGCCCCTCCAGACCCCGCAGCACGTACGCGGCCCGGCCCGGCGCGGTCAGCGCCGAAAGGTCCTGGTCCAGCGCGAGTTCGTCGGCGCCACCGGAACGGGGGAACAGCCGCAGCCCCCACACCTGCGGCAGCCCGGGCCACAGCCGCGCCCGCTTCGGCAGCGCGAACCGCTTCAGCGGCAGATCCGCCTCCAGCGCCGCCCGCAGCACCCGCAGCCGTACGAACGCGTACCCCGGATCGGCGCCCCGGGCGTCACCGGAACGCCGGGCGGCCACCACCCCCGCCGTACCGCTCCCGCCCCGGCCCCGGGGCAGGCCGCGCTGCACCAGCGCGTGGGCCGTCAGCACCCGGCGGTGCCGGCCGAGACGCGGCGGCAGCACCAGATAGGCGAGGCGGGCGAGCCGGGGATAGTGCTCGACGAGCGCGGCTTCGGCCCGCTCCACGTCGGCGGCCGGTCCGGCCGGGCGGTCGGGGCGGGTGACGACATCCTGTGACTGCACGACCAGCGCAACGAACGAGACGGGGGATGGTCACCCGCCCGCCACGGACGGGGGACCGCCCCGCCGCCGGGATCAGGAAGCGGCCGGAGCGTTCAGCCCGCGCGCGTAGTGCCGCAACGACCGCTGATAACGCGGCAGATGCGGGGCGAGCGCGCCGAGCGCCAGCGCCAGCGCCTCGCGCTCCCGGCCCGTGTCGGCGAGACACAGCCCGAGGAACGCCCGCACCGCGTCGTCCAACTCGTCCGACTCGGCGTCCAGTTCCGGGGAGAGCAGGGCGACACCCTCCTCGGGGCGGCCCAGGTTCCGCAGCGAACTCGCGAGCTGGATCTTGGCACGGCGGCGCCGGACACCCTCCACCCCGCGCTCCAGCGCCAGCCGGTACAGCGGCACCGCCCGGTCGGGACGACCCGTCGAGTCGAACGCCCCGGCCCGCTCGAACGCCGCCACCGCGCTGTCCGGCGGGAGTTCGGCGGCCAGCGCGTCGATCAGCGCCCGGAACTGCGGCGCGGGCAGCGCGTCCAGCCGCGACCAGGCGGCGGCCAGCCGCTGCTCCCAGGCGAGACCGGGCTCCTGGTCCGCCGTGCTCCGCCGCACGGTCCCCGTGGCCGCGCCGACGCCGTCCGCGGTGCCGCGGCCCGCGCTCCCGTTCCCGCTCATCGGTCCCCTTCCCTGGTCCACCAGGTCACCTTCGCACACCCGTACCCCGGGGACGTCCGGATTCGGCCCATGATCGTCGAGGCCCTTCCCACATCGGCGGGAGGTGTGTTGAGCACACGGGCGACGCGGTCCGTATCGGAGGTCGGACCCCCGGCCGGGACCGGCCAGGACCGGCGAGCGGTGGGCGGAGAGGCGGGCACGATGAGGCGGCCGACGCGGGACCCGGGGAACGGACGCGGCGGGGACGGTGGCGGGACGGCCGACCGGCCCCGGTGGCGGGCCCGGTCCGCCGCCGTGAGCGCGGTGGCCCTGCTCGCCGCGCTGACCGGCTGCGGCGACGACGGCCCCGGCATCCCCCGGACGGCCACCGGCACCCTGGAGGAGCTCGCCGCCGAGGTGGGCTGCGCGCCCGAGACCCGCGCCGCGACCGACGAACTGCGCCAGGCCGACTGCCGCACCGGCGACGGCCGGTTCGTCCTCGCGACCTTCACCACCGACCGGGGCCAGCGGGAGTGGCTGAACGGCGCCAAGGACTACGGCGGCACCTATCTGGTGGGCCGCCGCTGGGTCGCCGTCGCGGGGCCGGACATGGTCGGCGCGCTGCGCGCCGAACTGGGCGGCGACGTGGAGCGCTCCGCCCACGGCACGGACCCGCAGCACCCGGACCCCGGTGGCACCTGGGCTCCCGGGCACGGCGGGCATTAGACGGGGGCCGGGGGGAAGCCGGTTCGTGCGGCGGGTGGCCGGGGGGCCATCCGCCGTACGGACGGTTCGGCGGACGGCTCAGGAGCAGCGCCGGCCGCGGTTGACGCAGTCCGTCAGCCGGTTCATCAGCCGGTTGTCGAAGACGTTGATGAAGTCCCCGTGGTCGGTCACCGGCTTGTGGAGCTGCTCGGGGAACGAGTCCACGGCGAAGTTCCGCCGCGGCGGGACGTCGTAGACGACGCGCTGGACGAGCTGCGGGATCGCCTTGAAGCCGGACGGGCAGGCGCCCGAGCGCGGATCGGTGAACGCGACATGCGTCCGGTGGTTCGCGCTGTCCGTGTTGCGGCCGTCCCAGCAGCTCTGGAAGCGGAACGTCCGGACGACCTGGCTGCCCTGCGGGCACAGCGGATACTTGTCCCTGAGCTGGCGGTTCTCGAAGCCCGTGCAACTCCAGGAGGCGTTGGCGTTCGCCGTGCCGTTGGTGAGGGCCTTGGCGTCGCCCGTGATGATCCGCAGGAAGCGCGGCATCGCGACGACCCGTGAGCGCGGGTTGCCCTCGAAGCGCAGGGTCACCTCGCTCGGCGTCCGGATCCGGCCGACGTTGCGGTCCCGGCCGCCGCCGTCCGCGTCCGCGTCCGCCTCGGCCCGCCCGTTCTGCACCCGCAGCACGGGCCAGAAGTACGACGACCTGTCGCCCTGGTCGCGGCAGCTGGTGCGACCGGCCGCGAGCGTCCGGTCATCGGCGAAGGCGTTGTTGGCCTGGTTGCCGACATAGTCGTGCATATGGTGGGCGCCGTTGCTCACCCCCGGTGCCACGATCACATTGTCCGGATTGAACAACCGGTTCCGGTTGGTGCCGCAGCTCGTGGAGAACGTGCCCCGGGACGCGCCGCGCCCGGACCGGGGCACCTGGACGTTCGGCCGGACGGACCGGATGTCTGCGAAGTCGGCGGCCACGGGCCCGTTGCCCGCCTGCCCGTTGCCGCCGCCCTGTCCGCCGCCGTTTCCCTCGCCCTGGCCGCCGTTCTGCCCACCGCCGGACCGTCCGCCGCGCTGGCCGCTGTCGCGCTCCCGGTCACCGCCCTCGCGCTCGCCCTCACCGCCGCCGTCGCCGTCCGCGGTGGTCCGGTCGCCCTCGGGGGTGCGGCCCGTGCAGGCGGCCAGTGAGTCGAAGCGCCGAGGCGGGGTGCCGCCGTTGCCACGGATACGGGCCTGGATGCGTTCGAGGGCCGCGGCCCGGTCGTTCCCGAGCGGGGTGAGGATGCTGTCCCGTACGAAGCCCGGATCGCGTGCGGCGTCGTCCCGGGAGTCGGCGAGCCGCCGGTAGGACTCGGTGATCTGGCTGTCGAGGGCGGCGAGTTCACCGTCCACCCCGGCGCGGGCCCCGTCCGGTACGTCGGTGAGTTCGTTGCCCACGTCGGGGCAGTCGATGGTCGCGACCAGTTGCCGGAGCTCGCCCCCGTCCCGGGGGACGGTCCCCGACGCCGAGGCGTAGACATTGGCCACGACCAGTCCGCCCGCGCCCATGACCAGCGCGGCAGCCGCCGCCATGGCCCGCTGGGCCTTCGTCGTCCGGCGTTTGCGTGATGTGTGTCCCATGGAACTCCTCTGCTTCCTTGCCGCGCCGTGGTCGTTCGGCAGGGGTGAAGCGGCTCCGTTCCATACGGGGGTGCCGGTACGGATGTTCAGGCCCGGGGGGTGATTCGTAGGAGTCTCCGGGAGCGTTTCGCCCTCAACCGCCGCACAGGGCACGGCCGAGGGCGAACGCCACGGGTGACGCGTGGTCGCAGGTCAGCCGGTCGGTCCGGCCGTGCCCGGCGTACCGGCCAGGACCAGGGCCTCCCGGTCCGGGTCCAGGCCCAGCCGGGGGCGGTCGGGACGCTGCGGGGCCCGGCCGTCCAGGGCGCTCAGCCAGGCCCAGGTGTCCGCCACCGTCTCGGCCACCGGCCGGCAGACCAGCCCCGCGCCGAGGGCGCGGGACACATCGATACGGTGCACCCCTTCGTGCTCCTCCGAGCCGGGCGGGGTCCAGATCGGCAGCTCCGTCCAGGGCGAGATCCCCGCGTCGAGGATCGCCCGCGGATCGGTCCAGCGGAACCGGGCGGCGGAGCCGGTGGCCTCGGCACAGGCGTCCAGCAGCTCGCCCATCGTGGTGTGACCCTGCGGACCCACCGTGTTGTACGGGCCGGTCAACCCGGCGGCGATCGCGTCGAGCGCCCAGGCGGCCAGGTCACGTGCGTCGATGTACTGAAGCCGGAGGTCCCGCGGCCCCGGGGCGAGGACATCGCCGCCCCGGGCGACCCGGCTCAGCCACCAGGGCAGCCGGCCGATGTTCTCGTACGGGCCGAGGATCAGCCCCGCGCGCAGCAGCAGGCTCCGGTCCGCGCCGAACCCGTCCCGCAGGGCGAGTTCGGCGCCGCGCTTGTCCTGGGCGTAGTCGGTCGCCGCCGCGTCGGGCGAGCCGTCCACCACGGGATGGGACTCGTCATGGTCCGGGCCCGGCGGCCAGGTGTACACCGACGCGCTGGAGATGTACGTGTAGTGGGCGGCCCGGCCGGTCAGCAGCCGCGCGCTGTCCCGTACGGCGGTCGGTGCGGCGGACCAGGTGTCGACGACGGCGTCCCAGGTGCCGTCCGCCAGTGCGGCCAGTCCGTCGGGAGCGGTCCGGTCGCCGATGAGGGAGGTGACCCCGTCCGGGGCGCGGTGCCGGCCCCGGTGGAGGACGGTCACCTCTTCTCCCCGGCGGACCGCCTCCTCCGCGATGGCCCGTCCCACGAATTCGGTGCCGCCCAGAATCAGTAGTTTCATGGGTCGACTGTGCAAGGACCGGTTCCGGAACGGAATGGCGTTCCGCGCAGGGAGAAACGATTCAGCTGGTGGCGGACGCCCGCGGCCGGGCGAGGGACCCCGAACGCGCGGGCGTATACGGGCGGTTGGGGATCAGCCGGTCGGGGGCGCGTACTTGTAGCCGACCCGGCGGACCGTCTGGATCGCCTGACGGTGCTCCGTGCCGAGCTTGCGCCGCAGCCGGGCGATATGGACGTCCACGGTGCGCCCGTCACCGACATGCCCGTAGCCCCACACCGTGGTGACGAGCTGGTCGCGGGTGTGCACCCGGTGCGGATGCGCCACGAGATGCGCCAGCAGCTCGAACTCCAGGTACGTCAGGTCGAGATCACGGCCCCGCACCCGGGCGGTCCGCCGTACCGCGTCCACCTGGACGAGGGTGTCCCCGTCGAGCGGACCGGAGCGGGCCGGGCCGTCCTCGTCGTCCTCCACGGACGGGACGGGCAGCAGCCGCTGCTGATCGGCGGGCACCAGGACGAGGTACCCGATCATCGGCGGCTGGCCGGGCAGGGTGGGCAGGGCGTGCTGGGGCGCGGGCAGCCAGGTGGCGCCCGGCGGGAGGAAGTCCGTCACATCGACGACCTCGTCCCGGTCCACGGCGCGCAGCCCGCGCCGCGCGGCCGGCCCGGCGGTCCCGGGCCGGGGGGCGGGGCCGCCGAGGGGCTTGCCGTAGGACGCGGGGGCCGTGGCCGCGGCGGACGGGCCGGGGGCGCCGGAGGAGTACGCGGTGGCGGCCGGATAGGGGCCGCCCGGATAGGAGGGGGACGAGGGGTTCGCCGGGAAGGAACGGGTGTTCGCCATGAGGGGTCAGCTCTTTCGCGCGAGATGTCGTCGTGGGAGTTCGAGGACGGTGAGCGCGTGGCTCAGGTCGTCGAGGACGTACGTCGTGCGCGCTGGCCGAAGGCCGGGTGAACGGCTTTAGAGGGCCCGCGCGTTCCGTGCGCGGCGACACACCCGATCGAAGTCGTGGTGCTGTCGGGACGGCCAGAAGGGCTCCAGGGTGTACACGTCGGGTTGTCCCGTCGTCGCGTTCCGGTAGCTGGCCATGCCGCCATTGAACCAGACCCATGGGTCCGGCAGGAGTCTCCTCTCACGGGTCGGACGCCTCCTTGGCGCGATTTTGTCGCTCCCAACCCTCAACCCACCAGGCGTTTACGCCAATCCAGGGGGCTGACCACAAGGGCGGTCCCCGCAGACCCGTCCCACTGGGTGGACAGCCCGGCGGCCGACAGCGCGGCGACCACCTCATGGCCCACCGCGGCCGCCGTCGCCGCGCTGCCGTCGAACCCGCCGTACAGCAGGAACAGCCCGCCGCCCGCCGCGGCGGCCTCCGTCTGCTGCTCATGGAAGAAGACGAACCCCCGCGCGCCGTCCGCCGCTTCGGCCCCGATCTCGGCCAGTCCGCAGCCGCGGCAGCACGTGAAGTCCTCCCGGGCGGTGATCCCCGCGCCCTCCAGCGCCGCGAACGCGCGGGTCAGCCGCTCCGGATCGGTGGTCCCCGTCCAGCGCGCCGATTCCGCGACCCGCTCCAGCCACAGCCCGTCCACCAGGACACGGGCCTGCTCGGGGGAGACCGGGCGGTCGTCCTGCGCCGGACCCGCCCGCTCCGCCTCCTCGGAACCCACCAGCCACTCCTCGGCGGCCTCCGCCAGACCCTCCCGGTCGAGATAGCCGCAGCGCAGGAGCTCGCGTATCCGCTCCTCGACCGGCTCGCGCAGCTCGTCGGGGAGCGGGGGCACCTCCTCGGGCGGGTCCACGTCCACCGGTTTCCAGCGCAGGTCCCGGCCCCAGTCCTCGTCACCGCGCGCCCAGCCGAGGACCGCCTCCGCCACCTGCTCAACGCCCTGCGGGGCGATGACCGTACCGAAGAAACGGGAACGGCTCTCGCGGTGCTCCAGGCGGTACTCCCGGCCGGTGACGTGCCACACCTGGACGAACACATCGGGGAGGTCGGGCACCCGCTGGACGACCAGGAAGTGGTCGTCCTGCCCACCGATCCGCCCGACCAGCTCGCGCAGCTGCCCGGGCGACGGCGCCAGAGTCACCGAACCGTCCTCCGACTCGACCTTGACGGGCAGTCCCGCCGCGCCGCCGTCCTCGAACGTCCCGTCCGGCCGTTGCCTGGCCCCGGTCCAGCTTCCGTTCCCCATCGTCTCCCCCTGCCGCGCCCGGCCGCCCGGACCCTGGATCGTCCGCCGCGCACCGTCCGCACGGCCGGGCCGGGGCAGCGCCCGACCCGGGTTCCACCCTCGCACGCGCCACTGACAACGCGGCGGCGCCCGTGGGCCACCCACCGGTCGAGGTGGATGCCCCACGGGCTCCGCGGCCGGGGCTCAGACCTGGCCGGCCTTCTCCAGCGCGGCACAGCAGGTGTCCACCATCAGCCGTGTCACCACGTACGGGTCGACGTTGGCGTTCGGGCGGCGGTCCTCGATGTAGCCCTCGCCGTCCTTCTCGACCTGCCACGGGATACGGACCGAGGCGCCGCGGTCCGAGACCCCGTAGGAGTACTCGTTCCAGGGGGCCGTCTCGTGCAGTCCGGTCAGCCGGTCGTCGATGCCCGCGCCGTAGTTCTTGACATGGTCCATCGGCTTGGAACCCTCGCCCAGCGACTCGCAGGCCGTGATGATCGCGTCGTACGCGCCCGCGCCCCCGCGCATGGCACGGGTGGAGAAGTTGGTGTGCGCGCCCGCGCCGTTCCAGTCGCCCTTCACCGGCTTCGGGTCCAGGGTCGCCGACACCTCGTGGTCCTCGGCCGTGCGGTACAGCAGCCAGCGGGCCACCCACAGCTGGTCGGACACCTCCAGCGGGGCCAGCGGGCCGACCTGGAACTCCCACTGACCGGGCATGACCTCGGCGTTGATGCCGGAGATCCCGAGGCCCGCCGTGAGGCAGTTCTCCAGATGCGCCTCGACGACGGGACGGCCGTGGATCTCGTCGGCGCCGACGCCGCAGTAGTAGCCGCCCTGCGGCGCGGGGAACCCGCCGACGGGGAAGCCGAGCGGACGCTCACCGGCGAAGAACGTGTACTCCTGCTCGATGCCGAAGACCGGCTCCTGACCGGCGAAACGCTCCTCGACCTCGGCGAGCAGCGCGCGCGTGTTGGACGAGTGCGGGGTCATGTCCGTGTTCAGCACCTCGCACAGCACCAGGATGTCGTCCCCGCCGCGGATCGGGTCCGGGCAGACGAAGACCGGCCGCAGGACCCGGTCCGACGCGTGCCCCTCGGCCTGGTTGGTGCTGGACCCGTCGAACCCCCACAGCGGCAGCTCCGCGAGACCCGCGGCGGCGCCGGGCAGGATCTTCGTCTTCGAGCGGAGCTTCGCGGTCGGCTCGGTACCGTCGATCCAGATGTACTCAGCCTTGAACGTCACGGGACACATCCTTAGGGGCGTCTGCGCACCGGCGGTGCGGTGGTGCTGCTACGACAGTGTCAAGGCACGGTTTCCCGGTGATTGCCCGTCGATGAACCCCGTGTTACCCGTCGCTCACCCGCGCGGGGGTCAGGTGCGCTGCCGCACGGCCGCGCGGACGTCCTCCAGGAACTCGCGGAGCGCGGCGAGCTGGTGCTCGTCGTACCCCTTCAGCAGTATCGCGGACCGCTCGGCCAGCGGCTCGTGGACGGATCTGCCGAACGGCACGGAGGTCTCCTCCAGGACGACCAGGACCCGGCGGCGGTCGTGCGCGTCGGGGACCCGGCGGACATGTCCGAGCCGCTCCAGCCGGTCGACCAGCGCGGTCGTCCCGGCCGAGTTCAGCCCGAGCCGGGCGCCGAGCCGTCCGGCGGTCAGCGGGGCGCCCGTGTCGCGGGCGTCGAGCAGACAGGACAGGGCGCGGATGTCGGTGGGGTGCGTGCCGTGGCGCGCGGCGAACCGTGCGGCCAGCGCGCCGAGTCCGTCCGCCACCTCGCGCAGCAGCCGGACGATCTCCTGTCCGGTGTCGTCGTGCCCGTCTCGCTCCATACCGTCCTCCGTCGTCCGGTCGTGTCGCACGGCGGGCCCGCCCCTCCCGCCTCCCGGTCCGCCGGGCCGGTGTGGTGACAGGTACGCACCAAACTCCCCCCCGACTCAACGCCCCGCCTTCGCTTGCGCTTCCGAGGTCCCCTGTGCTGGGCGCACCTGTCCCTGTGCGGGGCGTTCGTGGGTGCGCAGTTCCCCGCAGGTCGCCTTCGCTCGCGCTTCCGAGGTCTGCCCGGCTGGGCGCACTTGTTCCTGTGCCGTCGCTCGTCGGGTGCGCAGTTCCCCGCAGGTCGCCTTCGCTTGCGCTTCCGAGGTCTGCCCGGCTGGGCGCACTTGTTCCTGTGCCGTCGCTCGTCGGGTGCGCAGTTCCCCGCGCCCCTGGATGCTGCTCCCTTGCGGTCGCTCTTCGGGTGCGGGCCGGTTCTCGTTTTCGCGCAGTTCCCCGCGCCCCTTTGGGGCGCGTTCTGTTTGTTCTTCGGGTCGGTGCCGGTCGGGATTCTCCGTCCTCGCTCCAACGCGCTCGGTCGGACGTCCCTCTTGCCCTGCTGAAGAGCATCGGAGTCTGCGGGCAGAGATTCCCGCCCACCCCCTCCCGTAGCCGGGCGAGTGCACGGGGAGGGGGGTTTGAACCCCGGCCGGGGTTGGCGCCAGCCCGCTGTCTGACCCCACCCGCAGACTGAGAACAGTCCCAGGTGGGCGCCCCCAAAGGGGCGCGGGGAACTGCGCAAAGACGAGGACCGGCCCGCACCCGACGAACAACCGACCGGGGCAGCATCCAGGGGCGCGGGGAACTGCGCGAGCAACCAAGGGCCATCCGCACCCGAACGGGAACCGTAAGGGGCGCGACCCAAGGGGCGCGGGGAACTGCGCAAAACCACCGAGCGACGGCACAGGAAACAGGTGCGCCCACCCGGACAGACCTCAGAAGCGCAAGCGAAGGCGACCCGCGGGGAACTGCGCACCCCCCGAGCGACGGCACAGGAACGGAGTGCGTCCCGCCGGACGGACCTCGGAAGCGCAAGCGAAGGCGACCCGCGAAGGCGGCCTGTTCGATTTACTCAAAAGCCCCTGGCCAGGGGCTTTTGTCGGTGGGGGGCGGTAGAATGGGGGCAGTGTTCGAGGGTTCGCGAGGAGCCCCCGGCCACGACAGGAGGAAGCCCGTGCCCGCTGCCGCACTCATGGACCAGACCCTGCCGATCGCCCCGCCGAAGAAGCAGCCGCTGCCCGCCGGACGCCCCCGCGAGTGGTACGTCACGCACAACCGCCGGCTCAAGGCCATGCGCCTGGCCATCACGCTGCTCGACGCCGGCGTCTACCTGCCGAACCAGGCGCACAACCGCACCATCCGCTCCGCCGCCCAGCGCGTGGGCATCCACCCCCCGTCGGACATCACCTGCCATATGGTCCGGGCCTTCATGCGCTACAACCGCTGAGAGGCGGAGCAGCACACGGCCGCCCGGGGTCCGCTCCAGGAACCCCGGGCGCCACCGGAAGCGTTCACCCGTTCGACGCAACCGGCGATGCGCCGCGTCGGCCGGTCCCGTTCACTGGGGGGAACCACGCGGCGCACCCCGGAGGCTGCCCATGCCGAGGACCCTCTCGACCGCACCGGAGTCCGCCGGAGCCCGGGGCGCGGGGTGAACACGCCCGTGGGAAGGCCCGCGGACCGTACCCCCGCGGCCCGTGCCGAGCAGGGCCGCCGCGCCCGCAAGCTCGTACCGCGCAGCGCCCACGGCGCGTGGATACCCGCCGCGGGCCGCCCCGACCCGGTCGCCGTACTGGAGCGCCAGGACGCCGACCGGGTACGGCACTTGCTGCCGATCCGGTACGGCAGGATGGCGCTGTCGCCGTTCGCGTTCCTGCGGGGCGGCGCCGCGGTCATGGCGGCCGATCTCGCCGCCCTGGACGGCAGCGGGCTCACCGTCCAGCTCTGCGGCGACGCCCATCTGCTGAACTTCGGACTCTTCGCCTCACCCGAACGCGCCCTCCTCTTCGACCTCAACGACTTCGACGAGACCTTCCCGGGCCCCTTCGAGTGGGACGTCAAACGGCTCGCCGCCAGCGCCACCGTCGCCGCCCGGGAGAACGGCCTGGGCCGTGGCCAGGCCCGTGCCGCCGCCCGGGAGTGCGTCAAGCGCTACCGGCTGACGATGCGCCGTCTCGCCGAGCGCGGCGAACTGGACGTCTGGTACACCCGGCTCGACACCGACGCGCTGCTGGAGCTGATCCGTCCCGGCGGCCGGGCCCAGGCGCGGGCCACCTTCGCGCGGGCCCGCCGCCGCACCAGCCTCCAAGCGCTCGGCAAGCTCACCGAGGTCGTCGACGGCCGGCGCCGCATCCGGGACGATCCGCCGCTGGTGGAGCGGCTGGGCGCCCCCGACATGACCGAACTGCGCAAGATGTTCAACGACTACCGCTCGACGCTCTCCGAGGAACGAAGGCTGCTGCTGGACCGGTTCCGCTTCGTGGACGCCGCCCGCAAGGTCGTCGGCGTCGGCAGCGTCGGCACCCGCTGCTTCATCGTGCTGCTCGCCGGCCGGGACGGCGACGACCCGCTGTTCCTCCAGATCAAGGAGGCGGGCCCGTCCGTCCTGGAGGAGCATCTGCCGTCCGGGCCGTTCGACCACCCGGGGCACCGCGTGGTCGCCGGACAGCGGCTGCTCCAGGCGTCCGGCGACATCTTCCTCGGCTGGATGACCGGCCCCCAGGGCCGCGCCTTCTACTGGCGCCAGCTGCGCGACATGAAGGCCACGGCCGACCTCGCCGCGCTGGGCCCCGACCGGCTCGTCCGCTACGCGGGCCTGTGCGGCACGGCCCTGGCCCGCGCCCACGCCCGCTCCGGCGACCGTATCGCCCTCGCCGGATATCTGGGCCGCGGCGACACCTTCGACCGCTCGGTCGCCGACTTCGCCGTGCGCTACGCCGAGCAGAACGCCAAGGACCACACGGCCCTGACGGCGGCGATCGCCGCGGGAGTCGTCAGCGCCGAACCGGGCGTGTGACGCTCCCCGTTCCCGGGCCCGAAGACCGGGCCCCGAAGATCGCAGCCGGACGCGTCCCGCCCGCTCAGCGTCCCGCCCGCTCACCCCGTACGGACCCGTTCGATCCGCGGGAGCGTGTACGAGCCGTCGAGGACCGGTTCCCGCGGCAGGTACAGCCGGATCATGGGGCGGAACGCGCCCTCGGGGGCGGGGAGCCAGTTGGCCTCGTCCGGCGGCGGGTCGTGCTGGATGCGGATCGTGAGCGAGCCGTCGGTGCCGCGCACCAGCCCCGGGGTGCGGTCGCCGATCGAGTAGCGGTCCACGGGGTTGGCCACCAGGTGGTACTCGGGGACGTCGTACATGGTCACCGACCAGAACGCGGCCACCGGCGGCGGGGAGTCGAACGTCAGGGTGTACCGGCGGTCGCCGGTGAGCGGTTCACCGTCCGCGTCGCGGAACGTGTACGCGTACACCGCCTCGTACCCGTGGTTGCCCCAGAGCCCGGCACGCGCCGCGACCGCCCGCCGGAGGTACGAAGCGGTACGGTCGGCGGCCTTCCAGCGTGCCTCGTCCAGGGTGCCCACACCGAAGTGGTCGAGGTTGTGGTCGAACAGATGCGGGTCCGACACCCAGGCACCCGGCTCCCCGCCGTCCGCTGCGGGGGCCGTGTTCGCCTCCTCGACCCGCCGCGCGCCCTCCGCCAGCCCCGCCTCCAGCGCGTCCGCGAGCTCCGGACCGGCGGACGCGTACGGCGACGGGCCCTCCTCCAGCAGCCCCAGCGGCTGGAACCGCTCCTGGTACGCCTGGTCCGGCGCGGCGGGCGGGAAGTCGGCCGACCACACCCGCATCCGCTCGAAGAACCGCAGCGCCCCGGGCACCGCCGGATCGGGGGTGGGCAGCCCGGTGGGATGAGGCTCGCCCAGCGGGGTCAGCGTCAGTTCCTGCTGGAGGGCGCGGACCCGGGGCAGATCCGCGGGGCCCGCGCACGCGTTGCGGCCGACGATCGTCACCACCGCGGTCGGCGCGTCGATCACCCCGCGCACCCCGGCCGGTTCGGTGCCGGACCAGCCCGGCGGGACGATCGCCCACGAGCCCTCGCCGGTACCGGTCGCCCGGCTGCCCAGATACGCGAAGTTGGCGCTCCACGCGTCCACGAACTGGAGGACGTGGTACGCGCCGCCGGTGTCCGGGGTGTGCAGCAGCAGCGGGCCGCCGGACAGGTCCAGCTGGGCGATCGAGTACACGGTGTCGTTGTTGACGGAGACGAACCGTGTGTCGGGAGCGGCGAGCCGGGTGGCGTGAGCGAACCGGTTGAACGGGGTCGGCGGCAGCACGCCCATTCCCACCCGGACGAAGCGGTCCATCATCGACAGACCGCTGACCAGCGGGAACCCATAGACGTACGCGTCGGCCGCCAGGGACTCCAACTCGTCGGACATGGCCGCTCCCTCCAGCTCACGGCACCGGGGCCCGTGCCGCCGGCCGCCGTGGGCGGTCCGCCCGGCGTACCGGGCGGACCCGCCGCGGAGCGTGCCGGACACCGCCCGGCCGCCCCGCGGACAACGGGGTGGACGCTAGAGCACCCGCTCCTCGCGGCCCGCCCCGCTGCACAGCGCCCAGATCACGAAGATGCCGATGGCGATGGAGATGAGCGCCCACAGCGGCAGGTACGGCAGCCACATGAAGTTGAGGACGACGCTCAGCGCGGCCAGTCCGACACCCGTGGCACGCGCCCAGTCGGCGCCCTTCAGGATGCCGTAGCCGACGATCGCGACGAGCACGCCCAGCACGATGTGGATCCAGCCCCAGCTGGTCAGGCTGAACCCGAAGACGTAGTCGCCGACCCGCGCGTACACATCGTCCTTGGCGAGCGCCGCGATGCCGTTGAGGACCGACAGCACACCGGAGACGATCATCAGTACCCCGGCGAAGACGGTTCCGCCGGTGATCCAGCTGTCGCGGCGGTGGTCGGGCCGGTCCGTCCGCGGGGTGCCCGCGGGCGGGGGTGTCGTGCTGCTCATGGGGTTCTCCCGTCGGAACGCGGTCCCTCGGTGCTGAGCGGCGGGCCTCGGACCGCCAAGGACCCGGTGCCCCGAGCGTGTGCCGTACGGAGCGCCACGGCGAACCGGGTACGGCCGAACGGGTGAAACTTAGGCTTGCCTAACCTAGGGTGTCCCGCGAGACGTCCGCAGCGACGAAGAGGTGAGCACCGTGCCCGACACGCACCCCGCCTCCCCCTCGGGGGCACCCAAGCACGTCCCGGAACTGGGCGAGATCCAGGAGACCCTGCTGATCCCCCTGTACGCCCGCGCGCTGGAGACGAGGAAACGCCACGGGATGCTCAGCGACCCCAAGGCGGTGGAGATGGTCGAGTCCCTCGACTACGACTTCTCCCGCTTCGACGGCGCCCGCAGCCTCGTCGGCTCCAATCTGCGCACCCTGCTCTTCGACCACTGGGTACGGGCGTTCCTCCAGGAACACCCCGGCGGGACGGTCGTGGAGCTGGGCACCGGCCTCAACACCCGCTTCGAACGCCTCGACACCGGGCACGTCCACTGGTTCGACCTGGACCTGCCCGATGTGACGGCCCTGCGCCGCCGCTACTTCACCGACACCGACCGCCGCCGCACCCTCGCCCTGTCGGTCACCGACCCGGCCTGGACCGACGCGGTGCGGGAGAGCCCCGGCCCGTACTTCCTGGCCGCCGAGGCCGTCCTGATCTATCTGCCCGAGGACCAGGTACGGGACGTGTTCCGCATGATCGCCGCACGGCTCCCCGGCGCCAGGCTGGCCCTGGAGACCGCGTCCTCCCACATGATCGACGGCCAGGACCGGCACGACGTCCTCAGCAAGGTCGCCGCCCGGATGGTCTGGCGCTGCGACGACCCCGCCGCACCCGCCGCCTGGCACCCATCCGTCACCCTGGAGGACACCCGCACCTTCGCCCGGCTGCCCGCCGAGGTCCGCCGCGCCGTGCCCCAGCCGACCCGCGCCCTGCTGTCCCTGCTGGCCCGGGTCCGCCGCGCGGACATCGAGGCGTACCGCTTCAACGTGTACGGGTTCGGCGACCGGACCGGGTGACCCCGCGGGACCGTCAGCCGGACGCCCCGCCCGAGTCCCCGCCCGACGGCCCGTCATCGGCCCCGTCGCTTCCGGTGGCTCCGGGTGCTCCAGCCGCCCTGGGCGTTCCGGCAGCCTCGTCGGCCCCGGTGCCCGCGCCGCCCCCGTCCCCGCCCCCGAACACATCGAGAATCCGCTCGGCCGCCAGTGTCGCCGTCAGCTCCCCGTCCCGTACCCGCCGCTCCAGGGAAGGGGCCAGGGCCCGGACCCCCGGATGGGTGCGCAGCCGGTCCAGCAGCTCGTCATGGACCATCGCCCAGGTCCACGACACCTGCTGGTCCCGGCGTCTGGCGGCCAGCCGGCCCGTCGCCTCAAGGCGTGCCCGGTGCTCCTCCACCCGCTCCCACACCGTGTCCAGCCCGGTGCCCTCCCGGGCACTGCAACTCAGCACCGGGGGAGTCCAGGCGGCGTCCGCCGCGTGCATCAGCCGCAGCGCGCCCGCCAGTTCACGGGCCGCCCCGCGGGCGTCCCGCTCATGGGGGCCGTCGGCCTTGTTGACCGCGATGACGTCCGCGAGCTCCAGGACGCCCTTCTTGATGCCCTGCAACTGGTCGCCGGTCCGCGCCAGCGACAGCAGCAGGAACGTGTCCACCATGCCCGCGACCGCCGTCTCCGACTGCCCGACCCCGACCGTCTCCACCAGCACCACGTCGTACCCCGCGGCCTCCATCACCACGATCGACTCCCGGGTGGCCTTGGCGACCCCGCCGAGCGTGCCCGCCGTGGGCGAGGGCCGCACGAACGCCGCCGGGTCCACCGCCAGCCGCTCCATCCGGGTCTTGTCCCCGAGGATCGAACCCCCGGTCCGTGTCGACGAGGGATCGACGGCCAGCACCGCGACCCGGTGCCCGAGCCCCGTCAGCATCGTCCCCAGCGCGTCGATGAACGTCGACTTGCCGACACCCGGCACCCCGCTGACGCCGACCCGCCGGGCGCGGCCCGAGTGCGGCAGCAGCTCGGTCAGCAGCCGCTGCGCCTGCTCCCGGTGGTCGGCGCGCGTCGACTCCACCAGGGTGACGGCCCGCGCGACGAACGCCCGCTTCCCGTCGAGCACGCCCTTCGTATAGGCGTCGAGATCGATCGTCCTCGCCATGCCCGTCGGCTCACCGCTCCCCGGACTCGTGCCCGAGCCGGTCCGCGAGCCGCACCACCAGGTCGTACGCCGCGTCCGGGATGACCGTGCCGGGCGGGAACACCGCGGTCGCGCCCGCCTCGTGCAGCGCCGCCACGTCCTGCGGGGGGATCACCCCGCCGACCACGATCATGATGTCCTCCCGGCCCTCCTCCGCGAGCTGCTCCCGCAGCGCGGGGACGAGCGTGAGGTGCCCGGCCGCCAGCGACGACACACCCACGATGTGCACATCCGCCTCCACCGCCTGCCGCGCGACCTCCGCCGGGGTCTGGAACAGCGGGCCCACGTCCACGTCGAAGCCGAGGTCCGCGAACGCCGTCGCGATCACCTTCTGCCCCCGGTCATGGCCGTCCTGGCCCATCTTCGCGACGAGTATGCGCGGACGGCGGCCCTCGTCCTGCTCGAAGGCGTCCACCAGCGCCCGGGTGCGCTCCACGGACGGCGACTCACCTGCTTCGGTGCGGTACACACCCGAGATCGTACGGATCTGGCCCGCGTGCCGCCCGTAGACCTTCTCCAGGGCGTCCGAGATCTCCCCGACCGTCGCCTTCGCCCGGGCCGCGTCCACCGCCAGGGCCAGCAGATTGCCCTCCAGCCCCGGCCCGGGACCGTCCTCGGCGGCCCGGGTCAGCGCGCGCAGCGCGTCCTGGCACACCTGCTCGTCCCGCTCCGCGCGCAGCCGCCGCAGCTTGTCGAGCTGCCGCTCACGCACCGAGGAGTTGTCGACCTTCAGCACATCGATCTGCTCGTCGGTCTCGACCCGGTACTTGTTGATCCCGATCACCGGCTGGCGCCCCGAGTCGATCCGCGCCTGCGTCCGGGCCGCCGCCTCCTCGACCCGCAGCTTCGGGATGCCCGCGTCGATGGCCTGCGCCATCCCGCCCGCCGCCTCGACCTCCTGGATGTGCGCCCAGGCCCGCCGCGCCAGGTCGTACGTCAGCCGCTCCACGTACGCGCTGCCGCCCCACGGGTCGATGACCCGGGTCGTGCCCGACTCCTGCTGGATCAGGAGCTGGGTGTTGCGGGCGATCCGCGCCGAGAAGTCCGTCGGCAGGGCCAGTGCCTCGTCCAGCGCGTTGGTGTGCAGCGACTGGGTGTGCCCCTGCGTCGCCGCCATCGCCTCCACACAGGTCCGCGTCACATTGTTGAACACGTCCTGCGCGGTCAGCGACCAGCCCGAGGTCTGCGAATGCGTCCGCAGCGACAGCGACTTGGGGTTCCCGGGCCCGAACTCCTTGACCAGCCTCGCCCACAGCAGCCGCGCCGCCCGCAGCTTCGCGACCTCCATGAAGAAGTTCATGCCGATCGCCCAGAAGAACGACAGCCGCGGCGCGAACGCGTCCACGTCCAGCCCGGCACCCCGCCCCGCCCGCAGGTACTCCACCCCGTCGGCCAGGGTGTACGCCAGCTCCAGATCGGCCGTCGCCCCCGCCTCCTGGATGTGGTACCCGGAGATGGAGATCGAGTTGTAGCGGGGCATCCGCCGCGAGGTGAACGCGAAGATGTCGGAGATGATCCGCATCGACGGCTTCGGCGGATAGATGTACGTGTTGCGGACCATGAACTCCTTGAGGATGTCGTTCTGGATGGTCCCGGCCAGCTTCTCCGGCGGTACGCCCTGCTCCTCGGCGGCGACGATGTACAGCGCCAGCACCGGAAGCACCGCGCCGTTCATCGTCATCGACACACTCATCCGGTCCAGCGGGATGCCGTCGAACAGCTGCCGCATGTCGTAGATCGAGTCGATCGCGACACCCGCCATGCCCACATCGCCCGTCACCCGGGGATGGTCGCTGTCGTAGCCCCGGTGCGTCGGCAGGTCGAACGCGACCGACAGCCCCTTCTGCCCGGCCGCGAGATTGCGCCGGTAGAACGCGTTGGACTCCTCCGCCGTCGAGAACCCCGCGTACTGCCGGATGGTCCACGGCTGATTGACGTACATCGTCGGATACGGCCCGCGCAGATACGGCGCCACCCCGGGATACGTGTCCAGGAAGTCCAGGCCCTCCAGGTCCCGCCCGGTGTACAGCGGCTTGACGCGGATGCCCTCCGGGGTCTCCCACGACAGCTCGCCGTCGTCCTGGCCGGTGGACTCCTTCAGCGCCGAACGCCACTGCTCCTCGGAGCCCTGGCCGGGACCGTCGCCCAGCTCCACACCGGTGAAATCGGGGATCGCCATCACGACACTCCCAGGGAGTCGAGTACGGAGGTGAGGGTGGCGACGGCGTCACAGCCCGCGAAGACGTACGTGTCCACGTCCGGGACCTCACCGGGCCTGCCCGCGAGCAGCACCCGTGCGGCGCCCGCCGCCCGCAGCGCGGCGGCCACCGCCGCGCCCTGCTCCGCGTACACGGGGTCGCTGGAGCACAGACACGCGAGCGTGGCACCGCTCGCGGTGAACGCGGCGGCGACCGTAGCGGCGTCCACCGACACCGGGTCATGGACGGGTTCGATCCCCCCGGCCTGGAACAGGTTCGCGGCGAACGAGGCCCGCGCGGTGTGCGCGGCGGCCGGACCGAGCGCCGCGAGGAACACCTTCGGCCGCTCACCCGTCCGCGCCAGATACGCGTCCGACCTGGCCCGCAGCACCTCGTACGCCTCGTCGCGGCGTACCCGGGGCAGTCCGCCGGAGACCGGGGCGGGCGCGGGCTCGCGCTCCACCGGCCGCTCCCCGAGGTTCGGGAACTCGCTGACGCCCGTGATGGGCTCCCGCCGGGTCGCCAGCCGCTTGCCGCGCGCCGCCCAGGTCGCCGCCAGCCGCTCCCCGGTGAACCCGGACCGCAGTGCCGCCGCCGCTCCGCCGGCCCGCTCCACCTCGCGGAAGAACTCCCAGCCCGCGTGGGCGAGCTCGTCGGTCAGCCGCTCCACGTACCAGGACCCGCCCGCCGGGTCCACGACCCGCGCCAGATGCGACTCCTCCACCAGGACCGCCGAGGTGTTCCGGGCGATCCGCCGCGCGAACGCGTCCGGCAGCCCGATCGCGTCGTCGAACGGCAGCACCGTCACCGCGTCGGCGCCGCCGACCCCGGCTCCCAGGGTCGCCAGGGTGGTCCGCAGCATGTTCACATACGGGTCGCGCCGGGTCATCATCACCGACGAGGTCACCGCGTGCTGGCGCTGCGCGCCCGCGCCGCCCCCCGACACCTCGACGACCCGCGCCCACAGCCGCCGGGCGGCCCGCAGTTTCGCGATCGTCAGGAACTGGTCGGCAGTCGCCGCGTACCGGAAGTCCAGCTGTCCGACCGCCTCGTCCACGCTCAGCCCCGCGTCGGTGAGCAGCCGCAGATACGCCACACCGGTGGCCAGGGAGAGCCCGAGTTCCTGCGCGGCCGATCCACCGGCCTCGTGGAACGGCAGCGCGTCCACGGTCAGCGCCCGGACCCCGGGCCATCGGCCGGCGGTGGTCCGCGCCAGGTCCACGGCGTCGTGCCAGTCCGTGGGGCCGGGCTCCCGTCCGGAGCGCGCCGCGTACCCGAGCGGATCGGCCCCGAGGTTGCCGCGCGCCTCGTCGGCCCGCACCCCGCGTTCGCCGTACAGCTCCAGCAGCGCGCGTCCGGCGGCCCCTGACGCGTCACCCGCGTCGAGGACGACCGCCACGAGGTCGAGGTACACGCCGTCCAGCGCCCGCCCGATCCCGTCGACGGGCACGGAGCCGGGACCCACGGTGAGCCACAGCGAGGTGACGCCGTTCTCCAGATCGGCGAGCACGGCCTCGTTGGTCCGCGCGGGATCGCCCCCGGCGTGCCGCTGGCGCACGTCCCAGCCGCCCGGTGTCGCTCCCTCGGGGCGTCCGCCCCGCACGAAGGGGGCGAAGCCGGGGAACCCGGTATCGGCCACCGCGTCCCGCGCGGTGTAAAGCGGCCGGGTGCTGAGCCCGTCCTCAAGCGTCGTGGACAGCGCTTCCTCGGCGTCGTCGCCCGAGACCTCCTTGCCCGACTTGCGCAGTACGCCTTCCACGAGGCGCTGCCACTGCGCATGGGTCGCATCAGGGAACTCGGCGGCCAGCGAAAGCCCGTCGTCAGGCAGGACCGTCATGCTCAGATGCTAGGCCCTCACGCTTGAGGCGCAGCAGAGCTACGCACTGTGACGTTCCACTCGAACGGAAGGTCTTGTATGCGGCGACCTGGGGCTTTCGCCCCCTTTTCCAGGCCGTACGGGTGGTCCGTGCCGCCGCTCAGGGCGCCTTGTCCGCCGACCAGAAGGGGGAACGGACATTGGGCCGGGGGATGGGATCGACATCCTTGTAGGACGGCCCGTTCGGCTCGGCCGTGGGCTCCGCTACCTCGGACTCCTCGACGCAGGGGGTGGCGACCTCGAAGAACGCCTGGCCCTCGCCCGCGATGCTCAACCGGAGCCCGAAGCCGTCCGCGGTCTTGGCGTAGAGGGCAGGGAACTCCTTGTTCTTGTTCACGTTCGTGATGCGGACGTCCGCCTTCTCCCAGGCGCGTTCGACCACACCGAGGAAGCTGCCCCGCATCTGTTCGGAGATCACCGTCATCACCACCCGGCGGCGCGACAGATCGCAGCTCCCCGTCGTGGTGTCGCCATGGGCCCACTGCACGGGCGGCCGGATGGCCTTGAACGTCAGGTCCAACAGGGCATCGGCCCGATCGGCCGCCTCTTGCATGTTCATGTCGCTCCTCGCCCTCTCAGCCCCCTCCGCACCGGAGGTCTTGGTCTCCGCGCACCCGGTGACGAGCGCACCGAGCACGACCGCCGTCACGACGTACTTTGCTTGTGTCCTCACCGATGGCGCTCCGTGTCGATCGTCTCAGGCTGCCCGGCGACGATCTTCGCGATGTTGTCGGCGGACATGGGGTCCTTCTCCGGATTGAAGTAGTTCGAGTGTGCGGGGGTCGCGCCTTCTCCGTCGATGATCGGACGGGGGCCGTCGTCCACCGCGAACCGCTGGGCCCCGAACGCCTCGCTCGCCGGGTCCTTGCCGAACCACAGATCGTCGTCGCCCAGATCGCTCACCTCCCGGAGGATGGCCCCTCCCGGGACGAACCCGCTGAGGGGATACGCGATCGCCTCCTCCTTGGACGGCAGCTTGGACACCGGGTCGTTCTCCGCGGCGCCGACGTACACATTCTCCTTGCCCACGCCCATGTCCTCGGCCCGATCGACGCCCACTCCCGGGCTGCCGATCAGGATGATGTCGTCCGCACCGGGGATGCCCCCGTCCAACTGGGAGGCCGCGCCGACCGTGCGTGACCCGTACGAGTGGCCGATCGACGTGACATGCGGATCGTCGTTCTCGTTGGTCGCGCTCAGCCCGCTCATGAAGCTGTTGTACGCGGGGGCGCCCTTCTCGGCCCGCTCCGAACTCATCACGGCCCCGCTGTGCAGCAGATTGTCGTTGTCGGGGAGCTGCGGCGCGTCGTACCCGAGCCACACGATGGAGGCACTGGACTGGTCGTACTCCCGGGCCCCGATCGCCGTGTCCCGGGCGCGCTTGAGGTCGTTCTTCGCGAAGTCGGAGTCCAGGGCCGTCCCCAGTCCCGGCACATACGCCGAGACGTTCTTCGACGTGTCCGGGTTGCCGTAGCTGACGATCGCGCGGCCGTTGCCCTCGTCGCCGATGCCGAGCAGCATCATCGGCGGACGGCTGCCCTCCTGGAGCTGACGGTCGATCTCCTTGAGCCCGCCGAGCTGGGACTGGGACTTCTCGTCGCCCTGGCCCTCCAGCTTGGCGATCAGGAGCTGGAGGTTCTCCCGGTTCGCCTCGTCCCGGACGACGGAGGGGATGCCGTCCAGATTGCCGATCACATCCGGGTACACCGCGAGGTACTCCTCGCGCTGCTCCTGGCTGAGCCCCGCCCACCAGCTCTCCCGGGCGGCGGCCGGCTTGTCCAGCGGGACCTCGTCCAGCAGATACGTCCGCGCGGCCGAGCGGACCGTGCCGGCGTCCGCGGCCATGTCCGCCCATGTCTTCGCGTCGACGGTCAGCCCCGGCGCGGCCTTCAGCTCGCCCAGGGCCTTCTGGTACCGGCCGTCGATCTCGCGGGCCTCGCGCAGGGCGTGGGCGATCGAGTCGGCGATCTCCTGCGCCCGCGCCTGGTGCGGGTTCGGTTCGTACACGCCCTTGATCGGCTGCCCGCCCCCGGGCGTCAGCGTGGGGCCGCCGCCGAGCCCCGGCCCGTACGGCCCCTGGGTGCCGAGCCGCGGACCGGACAGCCCGCCGTTCGACGCCCCGGGAGGCGCGAGCATGCCGTTGTTGCCGAAGGCCGTCCCGCCGGGGTTCGGCCCACCGGTCATCGCGTTCTTGCCGCCGGAGGGATAGGCGACGCTGCCGTCCTCGTTGACCGTGTACGAGTTGGCCCCCGCGTCGTCCAGCGCCGCCCCGAGCCGCCGCTTGGGGGCGGCCAGCTCCTGGGACAGTCCGTTCACCGCCGAGCGGATCAGTCCGCACTCGGTGCGGAGGTAGTCGAAGTTGCCGCTCAGCCGCTTGAGACGGCCCACGGCCGACTTCGCCGACTCGCTCTCCTGGGACTTGGACAGCGTCCCGGCCATGTCCCCGTCGACCTGGGTGCCCGCGGCGTCCGCCCGGCGGGCGACCGCCGCCCAGCCGTCGGCCGCGTCGTCCAGCTCGGTCAGGGTGAGGTCGCGCAGCTGCTGCCACGTCAGTGCCGAGGTCACTTGGCGCCCTCCGGCGCCCGGACCGCGTCCGCCCGGCCGCCCGCGGCGACATCGGCCCCGGTGAGATCCTTCGCGACCTGCCGCAACTTCGGTTCCAGCGCGTCGCACTCGTCACGGACCGCGCCGATCCGCTTCTCCCAGGAGGCGAGCACCTCCGTGAGCGCGCCCAGACTCGCGAGCCCGGCGGCGCCCGAGGCGACCCCCGTATGCGCGTCGGTCAGTTCCTTCTTCGCGGCGCTCGTGCTCGTCCGCAGCTCACCCGCCGTGTCCGCGGCCTGGTTCCACGGCTTGCCCGCGTGCCGCAGCGTCCCACCGCCCCCGGTGTCCGTGGCGCCGCCGGGAGCGCCCGGCTCCACGGGCACCTGATTGAGTTGCATCCCCGTGTGGCGCTCTGCCACTTGGGACTTGAGCTGGTCCCACTCGTCCCACCCCATGGCCGCGCCCTTCCCCGTGTCCGCCGGACGCCCCGTGTCCGCCCGGCCCAGCGATCACGGTAGCAACTTCCGCCGCGGGGGCAACAACCACCCGGCGGGGCGGGACACGGGGCAACGCCGCTGGTCGGGGGCGTTGCCCGCACCGCCGCACACCCGTCACGACAACCACCCCCCGCGCCCACGAAACCCTCACCGCGTCCCGGCCGATTCGGGCGCCGCGCGGGTACCCGGGACCGCCGGGAGCAGCGAATGGACGAGGACCGCCCCGAGCACCATCACCCCCGCCGCCACGTACAGCGCGGACGCGTACCCGTCGAGGGCCGCCGCCCCGTGCCCGCCGCCCGGGCCCTGACGTACGGCCAGCGTCACCAGCCCGGCGATACCGATCGCGCCGCCCACCTGCTGCACCGACCCGAGCACCGCCGAGCCCACCCCCGCGTCGTCCTCCGTGGTGCCGCTGACCCCGCCGACCGCGAGGGCCGGCGCGCCGAGACCGGAACCGAGGGCCGCGAGAAGAATGCCGGGCAGCACCCCGCTCGCATACCCGTCACCCGGCGACACCTGCGCGAGCGTCAACAGGCCCACCGCGCCGACCAGGAACGCCGACACCAGGGTCCGGCGCACCCCGATCCGGACCACCGCCCGCGACGACAGCCACACCCCCGCGAGGATGGCCAGCCCGTACGGTACGAAGGCCAGCCCCGCGCGCAGCGGCCCGTACCCGAGCGCGGTCTGGAGCCGCAGCATCAGCAGGAACGACAGCGCGAAGAACACGGCGGTGAACAGCAGCCCCGTACCGTTGCTGACGGCCCGGACCCGGTCGGCCAGGAACCCCCGGGGGACCAGCGGCGCCACCGCACGCCGCTCGACCACCACGAACACCCCCGCGAGCACGGCCGAGAGCAGCAGCGGAACGGTCACCGCCGTGGAGCCCCAGCCCGCGTCCCCGGCCCGGATCAGCCCGTACACCAGCGCGGTGACGGCCCCGGTACCGAGCACCGCGCCCGGGATGTCGAGCCGGGGCGCACGCGGCGCGCGGCTCTCGTCGACGAGCCGGGGCACCAGGAACAGGGTCACCAGGACGACCGGCAGATTCACCAGGAAGATCCACCGCCAGGACGCGAGCCCCGTCAGCGCCCCGGACACCACCAGCCCCGTGGTCCCGCCGAGCGCGGCCAGCCCGCCCCACAGCCCGAGGGCCCGCGCCCGTTCGCCGTCCCCGGGGTAGAGCAGGGTCAGCAGGGCCAGGGCGCCAGGCCCGGCCAGCGCGGCGCCCGCGCCCTGCGCGAAGCGTCCGGCCACCAGCTGCCAGGGCTCCTGGGCGAGCCCGCACCCGAGGCTCGCCACCCCGAAGAGCGCCACACCGAGCAGGAACACCCGCCGCCGCCCGTACAGATCCCCGGCCCGCCCGGCGGGCATCAACAGCCCGCCGTACGCGAGGAGATACGCGTTCGCCACCCAGGTCAGCCCACCGGTCCCGAACCCGAGCTCCGCGCGGAGCGTGGGCAGCGCGACACTCACCACGGTGTCGTCGAGCACCAGCATGAAATGCACACCGCACAACACGAGCAGCGGCGCCCGGCGCCGCTTCACGGGGGCCGTCATCGGACGCCTCCGGAGGCGGAGGCGGAGCGGGTGGTGGGACGGCCGCAGTCGGCGGCGGAACGAACGGAATCGGCGGAACGAACGGAATCGGCGGAACGTGCTGAACCGGCGGAACGAGCCGAATCGGCGGAACCGGCGGGCTCGGCGGAACGAGTCGAACAGGCGGAACCGGCGGAACGTGCCGTACCGGAAGGGCGGGCGGAGAAAGGCCCGGGAGCAGGTGGGATGAGCATGTGACCGACGCTAGGCAACGCGCGCTCCGGCCGCGATACGCTACGAGGACGGGTGATAGCGAGCTGAGGACAACCGAGGGCGAAGGACCACGCCATGGCCGGGAACGTGACACGAGCGCGGCGGTACATACCCCCCGCAGGCGACGGACTGTGCCCCCCGCCCGCCGCGCCCGGCGCGATCGTGGTGGGCACGTTCCCGCTGGAGTCGGGGGAGTGGATCGCACCCCACGCGCACACCCACCACCAGCTCGCGTGGACCCGGGGCGGCGTCCTCGGTGTGGGTATCGGCGACGCGTACTGGGTGCTTCCGCCGACCCGCGCCCTGTGGATACCGGCGGGGACACGGCACAGCACCGGGGCCACCCGGGGCGCGCTGCTCCACGGCCTCTACTTCCCGCCGGAGCGCTGCGCGATCGACTGGCCGGACCCGACCCCGGTCGTGGTCGACGGCCTGCTGGCCCATCTGATCGCCCATCTGTCCCGCGACGACCTCCCCGAGGACGCCCGGCTGCGCGCCGAAGCGGTCGCCGTGGACCTGCTGCGCCCACTGCCGACCACCCCGATCGACGTCCCGTACCCGGTGGACGACCGGGTACGCGCGGTGGCCGACGCCCTGCTGACCGACCCCGCCGACCCGCGCGGCCTGGAGGTCCACGCCCGCGCCATCGGGGTCAGCCGCCGTACCCTCACCCGGCTGTTCACCAGCGACACCGGTATGACGTTCGACCACTGGCGCACCCACGCCCGGCTGCGCGCGGCCCTCCCTCTCCTCGCCGAGGGCCACCCGGTCTCCCGCGTCGCGAGAACGGTCGGCTACGCCACCCCGAGCTCCTTCCTCGCCGCCTTCCGCCGCACGGTCGGCACGTCCCCGGGGCGGTACTTGGGGACGTCGACGGAGGAGGCGGGGCGGGGGGAGTAGGGGCATCCGGCGGGGACGGCAACGGCGTGGGCCGCCGCCCCTGTCCGGGAGCGGCGGCCCACGCCGTGCCTGCTGTCGCGGTGGCCGCGAGGTCCGGTTGCCCGGTGTCTCCCGGCGGCCCGGCCCGCCTAGAGGTCGAAGTGCAGCTCGACAAACCCTCTGACCTGCACAGATGCCCTTCTGGCAAGCAGCCTGGTGCATAATCGGTGCACATGGCGGGGAAGGGGAGGCTCTGCCTGGGCCTGCCGATCGCCCACGGCACCTGTAGCCGGGTCATGAGCTGCGCTACCGGGCGGCCTTGGCGCACGCTGAGTCGCTGTCGGGGACTACCTTGATGCGAGCGTCCTCCAGACGGATGCTTGTGTGTTGGTTGGCGGCGGGGTCCCAGAACTTGAGCCGGTGGCTGATCCGTCGACTCAGCGGTCTCCGCCTGCCCCGCAGGTGCCACTCGATCTGTGGTCGCTGGACGCGCTCAACAAGGGTGGCATCGCGGCAGTGCAGGGAGAGCTCGGCGTTCTGGGCCAGCGTGTCCAGGGTGGTAACCGCCTGTTCGACGGCCGTTTCGCGAACCCCGCGGATGCGGACCTCGATCACGCGCAGCCTCCCGCTCGCGTCCGTGGTCACCGTGGTCTCCCCTGCCACCGGCTCGCGTATGGGCCAACTCATCGCGTCGCACACCTGCTGGAGCAGGTCCAGTTCCTCAGGGCGGTCCAGGACCTCTGCAACGATGTGGACACGACGGTTGAAGGGCGGCCCGGCTGGGCCCGCAGGCCCCGGGTCTTGCTGCGGGGCGGGACTCTGCCGGGCCGAGCCCGGTGCGGAAGTCGACGTGCTCATAGATGGATTCTGCCTTCACAGCGTCCGTGCACTTCCCGACGTCGGCCGAGGTGGGGACCAGCCCGTCCTGTCCGAACGGATCCGTCGTGCCCCGCCCGCCGAAACCGTCACGCGCTACGAAGGCATTTTGCGGGTGACTCTCCCCGCCCAAGTCGGCCGAATCCTGGCCGACCCCGCGTGGCCTGCCTTGACCGCCGCCTTGCGCCGCGCAGAGGCCGGCAGCCACTCGCCAGCTTCCGTTCTCACCGGAGCCGCTGAAGGACGTGAACTCGGCACCGCCAAACACCTTGCCCAGGTATTCATCTGGCGGCTCGATAACGCGTCCAGCCGACGACTCGCGGCCGCAAGGGCAAGCAGCACAATGGCTACAGTGCAGAGCACCTCAACGGTCATGTCTGCTGACTCCGAAACTCCCCCCTCTCGTCGGGCGTGGGCGATGATGCGCCAACCTGGCGGACGGATTCTCGTCACAGTGACATGCTGGATACTTCACTGAAACAAGGGAGTTGGGCTCATGCAGTGGACCGTCCATGGCGAGCGGCAGATCTACAACAACCCATGGGTGAACCTCTGGCTTGTGGACGTCCAGCAGCCTGACGGCCGGCGGTGGGAACACCATGTGGTCCGGATGCGGCACCTGGCCGTAGCGGCCGTGGTCGACGACCAGAAGCGCGTGCTGATGATGTGGCGGCACCGGTTCATCACCGACACCTGGGGCTGGGAGCTTCCCATGGGCCTCATCGAGGCCGACGAGACCCCGGAGCAGGCCGCTGCCCGCGAGGTGGAGGAAGAGACCGGCTGGCGTGTGAAGGGCCTCAAGCCGCTGGTCTACGCGCAACCGGCGAACGGCATCACAGACTCCGAGCACTTCATCTTCCGCGCCGAGACAGCCTTGTCTGCAGGCCCACCGACCGAGGTGAACGAGTCCGACCGAATCGAGTGGATTCCGATCTCAGCGATCCGGGGCATGATCGACCGCCGCGAGGTCGTCAGCAGTGGCAGCCTGGTCGGCCTGCTGTACCTGCTGCTGGACGAGGCGACCGGCAGCTCGTAAGGGGTCAGCCGAGGGCTTCACGCATGCGCTGCTCGAAGGCGAGGACGGGGGCTTCGCGTGCGTAGGGGAGCATTTGGCGGTGAAGCTCCTGGATGTGGCCGCTCACTCGTGGCGAGTCAATGGCTGCGGCAAGGCCGAGGGCGAGGCCGGCGCTGGTGCATGCCTCGTCGAGTTTGCCCAGTTGGAGCTGGGCGCTGGCCAGCCAGTAGGCGTGGAAGGCCCGGCCTCGTTGTTGGTCGGCATTTTCTCGACGTAAGCCCTCAGCGATGAGGGGTTCGGCGCGGGCTGGTTCGCCGAGGCGCGCGTAGGCGATGCCGGTGTCGACGAGGAGTTTCGTCTCGTCGAAGTACTGGACCCAGTCAGGCGCCTCGGGTTCGTGTCCGCGTGAGCGTTCGTACTGGTCACGGGAGCGAGCCACGGCCTGGTGGCAAGCCTGGGCGTCTCGAAGGGCGGCATGGGCGAACGCTTCACGTAAGTGCAGCATCGACATGACGAGCGGCTGTTCGCCGACGGCGCGGGCCGCGTCCTGGGCACGGCATGCAAGGGCCACGGCATCGTTCGGGTTGCCGTCGTAGGTGGCCAGCAGGCTCATGCAGGACAGCACATTGGCCATGAAGAGGCTGTCGCCTTGCGTGTGGGAGAGCTTGAGCGCCTGGATGAAGTAGGTGCGAGCGGTGCTGTACTGGCGGGCGTCGAAGTAGGCCCAGCCGGAAAGCCGTGCCAGCTCGGCCGCAACCCCTTGGAGGTCGTGCCGTAAGCCGGCCTCGGCAGAATCGAGGAGACGGCCGACATAGCGCAGATGCCCCACGACGGCCGGCCGCAGGGTCGCGCCGCCGTGTGCGTTGTCGCGCCGCCAGTAATCCTGGACCGAGGAGCGCAGGGCCGTGAGGGTGGAGCGGGTTGCCCGGCCGTCGACCAAGGCAAGAAGGTCATCCAATTCCTCTGCCGCTTCGGTGCGCTGAGGCTCGCGCGGTACGGCAGGGAGTAGCTCGGGCGGCTTCTCCTCGGTGGTGGAGGAAGCAGGGATCTCCCAAGGGCGGTGGGCCAGGCCGAGCATTGCACCGGGGATGCGAAGGCCGTCGGCGACGCGTTCGATCACGTCGATATGCGCCAAGCCGCGCCGCCCCGCCATGATCTCACCGACCCTGCTCGGCGTCATGCCGCACAGCGCGGCGATTTGCGACGGGTAGATCCCCGCCTTGACTTTGACCAGCCGGAAGATGCGGGCGAAGTCCCGAGCGCGACAGGCTTCCTGCCATGCCGCGCTGGCCAGCAGATCGGCCGGCAGAGCCCGGTGGGCTTGCGAGCGTGCCACTCATCCCCCTCACTCGACCGTCCGGACGGGCTGACATGAGACCGACTGCTGAGGAGATTACCCACGTTGGGTAATCACCGTGACCTGATTCTATGATCGCCGCAGCGGTGAACTTGTGTCCCACAGCCCGCCCGCGACGAGGGGACGCGATGCACGCGATGACGACGTACGACCGACAGACCACCCCGTTGCGGTGGCAGATGCAGTTCAGCCCAGCACGCAAGTGCGTGCCCCTGGCCCGCGCCCTCGTCTCCAAGACGCTCGCGAGCTGGGGATACGGCCAGTAGGACATCGGCCGGGTGGTCCTCGTCTGCGGAGAGCTCTCCGCCAATGCCGTCCAGCACGGCGGCAGACGTGGGCACCTCTTTGAAATTCGGCTGACTGTTGACGGCCCGCGCTGCCTGGTCGAGGTCTCCGACGCCAGCCGTACCCCTCCCCGCCCCACCAAGGCAGGGGAGGACGACGAAGGCGGCCGGGGCCTGCTTCTCGTCGATTCGCTCTCCGAGGAGACCGGCCACCACTACCGCTATCCGCTCGGCAAGACCGTGTGGGCCCGCCTGATCCCCGGCAGTCCGAGTGAGGAGTCCGTATGCACGAGCTGATCGCTGCCCCGTACCTCGACCACCACCTCCTCGTGCAACCGGGCAGTCCGAGGGCAGCCCGCCTTCCTGTTCACCGGTATGAGGAACTGCGCACCACGCCGGACGCCTCCGCAGCGCCCACCTGGCTGGCCGACGTGGCCCGCCGGGCTTGGGAAACCGATCTGAGCGACCGACGTCTCGGGGAGACTGTGCTGGTCCGCTCCCGCTCTCCCTATGGGTACGGACGTGCCTCGTACGAGCTGAACCTCGGCTGCAACTACGACTGCGAACACTGCTACCTCGGCCTGAAGCAATTCGTCGGCCTGGAGTGGCCCGAGCGTGAGCGCCTACTGCACGCCATCAGGGACTCGGGGGTGCTTTGGCTCCAGCTCACAGGCGGTGAGCCGATGATCGACAAGCTGTTCCCCGAGACGTACCGGCTGGCGTACGAGCTGGGCATGATGGTCGAGATCCTCACCAATGGCTCGCGTCTTGCCGCACCGAAGAACCTCGCCCTGCTGACCCGCTTGAGGCCGAACCGGATCACACTCAGCCTGTACGGGGCCACCGCAGAGTCCTACGACGGGCTGACCCGGCGCCGGGGCGCGTACCGCATGTTCGTCAAAGGACTGGATGCAGCCCACGAAGCTGGGCTACCCCTCGATCTCGCCTTGATCATCACACGGCACAACGCCCATGAGGCCGACCAGATGCGTGCCTTCGCCGGCCGCTACGACCTGCCGTACCGCGAGTACACCCACATGTCGCCGACCATCTACGGCGGCGCGGAAACCCTCGCCGCCCAGGCCCCGGACCACCTCGCAGATCGCGAACCCTTCAACGGCTGCAACGCCGGCCACACCTTCTTCCACGTCGACCCGCACGGCATGGCGACCATCTGCAAGGTCGGCCGTGACGAAGCGATCCCCCTCATGACCACGGGAGTCGAGGGCCTGAGCCGCCTTGGCGGCATCGCCGACTCTCTGATGCTTCGCACCGGTGGCTGCACCGGCTGCCAGCTCTCCGGCACCTGCCGGGTCTGCCGGCCGCTGGCCAAGGTCTACCAGGAGGCGAAGGCACCACTGGACAGGTACTGCCAACACGCGACTACAAGGAACTGAACCATGACCGCCGTAGCAGTCGAGATCGCCCCCATCCGCCCGCTGTCCGAGCCTGATGCGGAGATCATCCTCATCGACGACGTGGACGACTTCGCTGCGGCCACCACGCCCGGCTGCGGGGACGACAACCCGTACAACTGACCATCCCTTCAGGGGCTTTCGGCGGCACCTCGCGCCGGAGGCCCCTGTTGGCGCTCAGATCTGGAAACCTGACGGCCATGCCCGCACCCTCCATCACCTTCGGCAGTCTCCCCTCTGGCGCTCGTACCGCCATCGAAGCCGAGATCGGCTCGATTCTCAGGATCGAAGACGTCAGCACCGGTCTTAACAGCTCCCTCTCCGCGCTCGCGCGCACCGCCGGCGGAGTCGTCTTCCTCAAGGGCCTGCGCTCCGACCATCGCTGGGTCTGGACGCAGCAACGCGAGGCAGACATCAACCCGTACGTGACCCCGCTCGCCCCGCGCCTGCTGTTCCATGCCATCGCCGGCGGCTGGGATCTCCTTGGCTTTGAGGCCATCGACGGCCGCCATGCCGACTACTCCCCAGGCTCCCCCGACTTGCCCAAAGTCACCGACGCCCTCCAAGAGCTTGCCTCTCTCCCTTGCCCTGACATCGAGCTCCGGCACGCCGAACAACGCCTGGCCGACTACGTCGCCGACCCCGCCGACGCGGCAGCTTTCGCAGGGAACGCGCTGCTCCACACCGACTGGAACAACCACAACGTTCTCATCACCCACGACCGCGCTCACCTAGTCGACTGGGGCTGGGCCACCCGCGGAGCCGCCTGGCTGGATCCAGCCCACTGGGTCATCTGGCTCATCGCGGCCGGCCACACGCCATCTGCCGCAGAGGAGTCGGTCGCGATGCTTCCCACCTGGACATTGGCACCACCCCGAGCGGTGGACGCCTTCGCCCACGCCAGCGCGAACCTCTGGGAAGGAATTGCGGGCGTTACCCCGGACGACTGGACAATGAACTTGCTTGACGCTGCACGGCTTTGGCAACAGCACCGAAGCAATCGCCACTGACAAATTCCACGGTTCGCCCCAACGGGGCTGTCGATTAAACCCGGCGCACCGCTACTCCCTCACCGTCACGATCGGCTTCTGCATTTGACCCGTCCGAAGCCTCTATCTTCTCCCGGTCCATTTTTAGGCCCCCTGTACACCTTCGCGATCTTAAACGGCAACTTCAGCAATTCATGGTTGTTCACGATCCAGTCCCGCTGATCTTCACTCAGCTTGTCACTGCTCGATTTCACTTCAATGAATTCGACATCTGCGACCCCACGTGCGCCTCGCTCCAAGAAACAAGATCGGGCCGGCCCAGATGTCTATCCCAATAGTCATCCGCGAGAAACCGGATATTTTCCTTCACCCGCGTCGGGCCCAAAATCTCAACGAATACACCCGATCAAGACGGTCATAGCCCATCGCTAGTCATCAGTAAAAGGCCAGGTCAGCGACCCGCACACGGAGCCTGGACAAACCAGCGAGGGCCGCTACCCCGACTATGGGGTAGCGGCCCTCGCTGTTGTTTCTGGCATCACGTCGGAGAGTTGGCCGGGCGGTGCACACTCGGTGCACAAGGGGGCGGAAGGCAAGCGGTGACAATGAGAACTGCTGGGAAGAGTTTTCGCAGGTCACAGCCTGTTTGCAGGGCTTCCACCCAGGTCGCCCGGGGACTCCGCCCTCTAGAGGTCGAAGTACAGCTCGAACTCGTGGGGGTGCGGGCGGAGCTGGATCGGGGCGATCTCGTGGGTGCGCTTGTAGTCGATCCAGGTCTCGATCAGGTCGGACGTGAAGACGCCGCCGGCCTGGAGGTACTCGTTGTCGTTCTCCAGGGCCTCCAGCACGGCCGGGAGCGAGGTCGGGACCTGCGGGACGCCCGCGTGCTCCTCGGGAGCCAGCTCGTACAGGTCCTTGTCGATCGGCTCGGCCGGCTCGATCTTGTTCTTGACGCCGTCCAGGCCCGCGAGCAGCAGCGCCGAGAAGGCGAGGTACGGGTTCGAGGACGGGTCCGGGGCGCGGAACTCGACGCGCTTGGCCTTCGGGTTCGAGCCCGTGATCGGGATACGCATCGCGGCGGAACGGTTGCGCTGCGAGTAGACCAGGTTGACCGGGGCCTCGAAGCCGGGCACCAGACGGTGGTACGAGTTCACCGTCGGGTTGGTGAACGCCAGCAGCGACGGCGCGTGCTTCAGGATGCCGCCGATGTAGTAGCGGGCCATGTCGGAAAGACCCGCGTAACCCTGCTCGTCGTAGAAGAGGGGGACGCCACCGCTCCACAGCGACTGGTGGACGTGCATGCCCGAACCGTTGTCACCGAAGATCGGCTTCGGCATGAACGTCGCGGTCTTGTTGTTGCGCCAGGCGACGTTCTTCACGATGTACTTGAAGAGCATCAGGTCGTCGGCCGCGGCGAGCAGCGTGTTGAACTTGTAGTTGATCTCGGCCTGACCGGCCGTGCCCACCTCGTGGTGCTGACGCTCGACCTGGAGGCCCTGCCGGTCCAGCTCCAGGGAGATCTCGGCACGCAGGTCGGCGAAGTGGTCCACCGGCGGGGCGGGGAAGTAGCCGCCCTTGTAACGGACCTTGTAACCGCGGTTGTTCTCGACCGCACCGGTGTTCCAGGCGCCGGCCTCGGAGTCGATGTGGTAGAAACCCTCGTTCGCCGAGGTGCTGAAGCGCACCGAGTCGAAGACGTAGAACTCCGCCTCCGGACCGAAGTACGCGGTGTCCGCGATACCGGTCGAGGCGAGGTACGCCTCCGCCTTCTTCGCGATGTTCCGCGGGTCACGGCTGTACTGCTCGCCGGTGATCGGGTCGTGGATGAAGAAGTTGATGTTGACGGTCTTGTCACGGCGGAAGGGGTCCAGCCGCGCGGTCGACAGGTCGGCGCGCAGCGCCATGTCGGACTCGTGGATGGCCTGGAAGCCGCGGATGGACGAACCGTCGAACGCGAGCTCCTCGGCCGGGTCGAACACCCTGGCCGGGATCGTGAAGTGCTGCATCACACCCGGCAGGTCGCAGAAGCGGACGTCGATGAACTTGACGTCCTCGTCGGCGATGTACTTCTTGGCCTCGTCGGCGTTCTTGAACATCCAACTCCTCCTACTCCCGACCCGGGAGGGGCGGGGTTGCAGCTCGTACGTGCGCCAGTGCGGTGGCACATGCTCGCCCTGACGATAGGGACGCGGGATTTCTCAAGCGTGACCCATTTGTTTCGCCGAAGTTAACCAGGGCGTCGGCGGTGGTGCCGTCCACCCGGATTCCCCGTGGCGCCACGGCCATGACCGGGAACGGCGGTGAGGAGCGTCACCCGCCCGTGCGCGCCCCGCGCGCACGCCCTCTCCCCGGCGCCCCCGCCCCGGGACCCCAGGAGCGGGACGGCCCGCGCCCCCGGTTACCGTGGACGGGTGGACAAGAGGCAAGCAATCGGATCGTGGCTCTCGGGCCCCCGCGAAGCCGCGGAGCAGGCGGGCGTCGACTTCGGATACCGGGGTGAACAGCTCGGCCTGCCCGAGTCCGGGCCCGGCTCGATCGCCCGCCCGGGCCGCAGGTTCGGTGCCCTCGCGGTCGACTGGGGCCTGTGCATGCTGATCGCATACGGCCTTCTCACCGACGGCTACGGCCAGTCCACCGGCAACTGGGCGCTGCTCGTCTTCTTCGTGCTGAACGCCGTCACGGTGGGCACCGTCGGCTTCACCCCCGGCAGGCGGCTCTTCGGTCTGCGGGTGATCGCCGAGGACGGCGGCTACGCCCGCCCGCTGCGGGGCCTGGTACGCAGCGCGCTGCTGTGCCTCGCCGTCCCCGCCCTCGTCTGGGACCGTGACGGCCGTGGTCTGCACGACCGGCTGGCCCGCACGATCCAGGTCCGTATCTGACGTCGTCGCCGATGGTTCGGCCCCGTCGGACGCGGGACCCCGCACGCGGCACCCGTTCCGTCCCTGTACGGGGCACAGCTGCTTGATCCCGAACGGCGGGCGCCACGGACAGCGCAGGCCGACGCGTACCCGGCCCGGGTATGACGAAGGGGCGCCGGAACCCGTCCGGGTTCCGGCGCCCCTTTTCGCTTGGGTGTCGCGGGTCAGCGCGTCTTCGGGCCGCCCTTGGGCATCCGCATGCCCTTCGGCATGGGGCCCTTGGGCAGAGGCATGTTGCTCATCAGGTCGCCCATCGCGCGCAGCCGGTCGTTGGTCGCGGTGACCTGGGGGCCGCTGAGGACGCGCGGATACTTGAGCATCGTCGTGCGGACCTTCTTCAGCGGGACCTGTCCCTCGCCGGTGCCGACGATCAGGTCATGGACGGGCACGTCCGCCACGATCCTGGCCATCTTCCTCTTCTCGGCGGCGAGCAGGGACTTGAGCCGGTTCGGGTTGCCCTCCGCGACCAGGACGATGCCCGCCTTGCCGACCGCGCGGTGCACGACGTCCTGGCTGCGGTTCATCGCGATCGCCGGGGTGGTGGACCAGCCCCGGCCGATGTTGTCGAGGACCGCGGCGGCAGCGCCGGGCTGTCCCTCCATCTGGCCGAACGCGGCCCGCTCGGCCCGGCGCCCGAAGGTGATCGCCGTCGCGAGGAGCGCGATGAGCAGTCCGAGGATGCCCAGATAGACCGGATGCCCGATCCAGAAGCCGAACGCGAGGAAGACACCGAGGGTGCCGATCCCGACCCCCGCGAGCACGAGCCCGATCTTGGAGTCGGCCCTGCGGGTCATCTTGTACGTGAGGGCGATCTGCTTGAGCCGCCCCGGGTTCGCAGCGTCCGCTGCGGATTCCTTCCTCGCCATGTGTGAAGTCTACGTGCCCCGAGTGGCGCCCACGACGCCCGGTGGCCCCTGGATCGCGCGGGAACGGCCCGGGGAGGCGAGCGGCGGGCCCGGGAAGGGTTCCGCGGCGGTCCGGGGCCGGTCACATACGGTCCGCGACCGCCGGGCGGCGGCACCGCTCAGGAGACGCGGCCGGAACTGTTCGGGAGGCCCGGGCGGAGCCGTTCACGGGGGTGTGGGTCGGACGGTTCGGGAGACCCGGGTGGGGCCGTTCAGGGGGTACGGGCCGAATGGTTCAGGGGCCCGGGCGCAGCCGTCCGGGGGTGCGGGCCGGACGGCTCCGGGTCAGGAGGTGCGGGCGGTGTGGGGGGAGTCCTGGAGCGCGAGCTCGGCCTCGCTGCGGTCCTTGGCCCGGCGGCGGTCCTCCAGGACCGAGGTCCAGGCGTTGCGGCGGGCGGTGCGCTGGCCCCCGCTCATCAGCAGCGACTCGACGGCGCGCAGCGCGGTCGTGACGGACGGGCGGGCGGTGGCGCGGACGGGCGGCGCGGCCTGCATGGTGGTTCCCCCTTGGAGCGCGGCGGGCGGTGCGGTCCCGCACGGCGGCACGGCGGGGCCGGGGGCCGGGCGCGACGGGTTGTGCGGTACTGGTTCGTGCTCCGGTGCCGTACGGCGGTGTACGCGGAGTGGAACCAGGGTCACGGTTCGGTGTTACCAGTGCGTGACCCACCGGTCAAACGGTGATGAACCCCTGACGCGGGTCCGCACCGGACAGCGGCGCGGCCCCGGCGGTCGTCCCACCTGCGGGGACCGTCGGGGCCGCGTCGACCCGGCTCCTACCGGCGGGTAGGAGCCTGTGCGGAGAGTCACACGGGCCGCCAGGGCCCGCGTGAGGTGGTGCCTCAGACCGCCTGGGAGGCGACGTACGCGCCGCGCTTCTCCACGGCCATCTTGTACAGCCGCCCGGCGCGGTACGAGGACCGGACGAGCGGGCCCGACATCACACCGGAGAAGCCGATCTCCTCGGCCTCCGCCTTCAGCTCCACGAACTCGTGCGGCTTCACCCAGCGCTCGACCGGGTGGTGGCGGACCGTCGGCCGCAGGTACTGGGTGATGGTGATCAGCTCGCAGCCCGCGTCGTGCAGCTCGCGCAGCGCCTCGCTGATCTCCTCACGGGTCTCGCCCATGCCGAGGATCAGGTTCGACTTGGTGACCAGCCCGGCCGCGCGGGCCTCGGAGATCACCTTCAGGGAGCGCTCGTAGCGGAAACCGGGGCGGATGCGCTTGAAGATCC
Source organism: Streptomyces uncialis (assembly GCF_001905345.1). Taxonomy (GTDB): domain Bacteria; phylum Actinomycetota; class Actinomycetes; order Streptomycetales; family Streptomycetaceae; genus Streptomyces; species Streptomyces uncialis. The sequence goes on along the minus strand of NZ_LFBV01000005.1, from coordinate 432,255 downwards.
GCGGCACCGTCTCGACGTTGTGCGCGAGCACCTCGGTACGGGTGGAGAACACCTCGGCGAGCGCGTCCGGCTCGGCGTTGAAGTCCGGGATCAGCAGCTCGACCTTGGTGCGGCCCTCGGGGCGCTCCGCGGTCATGGCGTGGATCTGGCGGACGGTCTCCGCGTACAGCCAGGCGCCGCCGTCGGCCAGGTCGTCGCGGGCGACGCCGGTGATCGTGGCGTAGTTCAGGTCCATCGTGACGACGGACTCGCCGACGCGGCGCGGCTCGTCACGGTCGAGGGCCTGGGGCTTACCGGTGTCGATGTTGCAGAAGTCGCAACGCCGGGTGCACTGGTCGCCGCCGATGAGGAACGTCGCCTCGCGGTCCTCCCAGCATTCGTAGATGTTGGGACAACCGGCTTCCTGGCACACCGTGTGCAGTCCCTCGCTTTTGACGAGCTTCTGCATCTTCGTGTACTCGGGGCCCATTTTAGCCCGGGTCTTGATCCACTCGGGCTTGCGCTCGATGGGGGTCTGGCTGTTGCGGACCTCCAGGCGCAGCATCTTGCGTCCGTCGGGTGCGACTGCGGACACATCGGCTCCCTGTGCTTCGATTCATGGGCGTCCACCAGGGTACGCCCGTCAGGTGTACGGCCCTGATGTGAGTCCAACCTCAGATCATCGGGGCCCATTCCCCCGTCCGGGGAACAAGATGTCATCGGCACCGGGTGCCGTCGGCGCCCGGCGCCGCCGGGGTCAGGTCCCGGCGCCCGCGGTGTGCCGCGGCCCGGACGCGGCGGCGGGCCGCAGTCCCGTGGCGGGCGCCTCCGGCACCTCGCGGGGCAGCAGCTCGGCGTTCTCCAGGACGTCCGCGAGATGGCGCTCCACGACCGGCAGCACGTCCGCGATGGTGAGAGCGCGCTCCAGCTCGCCCGCCAGCGACGCCACGCCCGCGTCACGGATGCCGCACGGCACGATCCGGTCGAACCAGGTGTTGTCCGGGTTCACGTTCAGCGAGAAGCCGTGCATGGTGACGCCCTTGGCGACCCGGATGCCGATCGCGGCGACCTTGCGGTCCTCGCGGCGCTGGCCCGCGTTCGACGGGGCGTACTCGGGGCCGTTCATCCGGGGGTCGAACTCGTCGTCGGCGAGCCGGGGGTCGAGGTCGAGGGAGAGCCCGCCGAGCGCCGGGCGGCGCTCCACCGGATCACCGAGCACCCACACCCCGCTGCGGCCCTCGATGCGGGTGGTCGTCAGGCCGAACTCCGCACAGGTGCGGATGAGCGCCTCCTCCAGCCTGCGCACATGGGCCACCACGTCCACCGGACGCGGCAGCTTCATGATCGGATAGCCGATGAGCTGCCCCGGGCCGTGCCAGGTGATCTTGCCGCCGCGGTCCACGTCGATCACCGGTGTGCCGTCCAGCGGGCGCTCGCTGTCCTGGGTGCGGCGGCCGGCGGTGTAGACCGGCGGATGCTCCAGGAGCAGGCAGGTGTCCGGCACCTCGTCGGCGAACCGGGCCGCGTGCACCCGGCGCTGCTCGTCCCACGCCGCCCGGTACTCCACCCTGTCCGCGCCGAATCCCAGCCGGACGAACCGAAGCTCACTCACGGCACGTGCCTCCCTGATGACTTTGGGGCGCATATATCCACCCCAGCCACTGTACGACCCGCCGAACTACGTCAGCCGTCGGGCCGATCCTCACACGATCGGATGAATGCGGGGCGAAGGTGGCGTTGCGGACGGCTTCTCCCGCTACATTCACGCCGTTCACAAGGCCATAAGGGCCGCTCAAGGTGTGGCCCGAAAGGCAGGAGACCGCACATCTGATGACGGAACGACCTCCGCAGCGCACACCCAACCGCCAGCTAGCCGCCCTCATCGCGGAGGCGGGGTTCTCCAACGCGGGGCTGGCCCGCCGGGTCGACCAGCTCGGTCTGGAGCATGGGCTCGATCTGCGGTACGACAAGACATCCGTGACCCGCTGGCTGCGCGGACAGCAGCCACGCGGCACCACCCCCGCGCTCATCGCGGAAGTGTTCACCCGCCGCCTCGGGCGCAGACTCACCGCCCAGGACCTCGGGCTCGACGCGTGCGCGCCCGTGTACGCGGGCCTGGAGTTCGCCGCGGGCCCCGAAGAGGCCGTCGACATCGTCAGCGGCCTGTGGCGCAAGGACTCCGGCAGCCACGCCGAACTACGCAAGATCGCCTTCACCCCGGCCGGGCTCGTCGTGCCCAGCCGTGACTGGCTCATCGGTCGCGCCGACGACAAGGTGAGCCGCGGCGACGAACGGGTCCCCGCCGACCGCCGTGACGAGCGCGCCGCGCTCGCCGCGGCACGCGCCGGGCAACTGCCCGAACGGGCCGTCCGGGGCCTGGAGCGGCCCGGCCGTCCCGAGGGTCCCGTCCGGGCCGCCGAACCGGGCGGGGCGCTCCGTATCCCCGCCCAGGGCCGCACGGTCCCGCAACAGAGACAGCGCGGCACCGAACGCGGCCCCGGCCACCGGGTCACCGCCGGGGACATCGCCGCCCTGCGGTCCGTCGCCGAACTCTTCCGCACCCTCGACAACGCCTACGGCGGCGGGCACGCCCGCCAGGCCCTCGTCCGGTACCTGGAGCACGAGGCCGAGCCGATGCTGCGCGGGGTCTACGGCGAGCAGACCGGACGGCGGCTCTTCGGCGCCGCCGCCGAGCTGACCCGGCTCGCGGGCTGGACCTCGTACGACATCGCCGCCCACGGGCTCGCCCAGCGGTACTTCGTCCAGGCCCTGCGGCTGTCGCAGGCCGCCGCGGACCGGGCCTACGGGTCGTACGTGCTGGTCACCATGAGCCGCCAGGCCGTCTACCTCGGCCACGGCCGGGAAGCCGTGCAGCTCGCCCGGGTCGCCCAGCAGGGCATCGGCTCGTCCGCGCCGCACACCGTCCAGTCGCTGCTGCACGCCGCGGAGGCCCGGGGCCACGGCGTGCTCGGTGAGGTACGGGCGTGTACGGCGTCCCTGGTACGGGCCGAGCGGGCACTCGACGCCGCCCGGCCCGGGGACGACGTACCGCACTGGGCCCGGTTCTTCGACCAGGCCCAGCTCGCCGACGAGTTCGGCCACTGCTACCGCGACCTCCAGCAGTACCGGGCCGCGGCGCAGCACGCCGAACGCTCCCTCCAGCTGCGGGCCCCCGGCTTCGCCCGGAGCCGGCTGTTCTGCCGGGTGGTGCTGGCCTGCGCCCGGCTCGGCCTCGGCGAGCTCGACCAGGCGTGCCAGCTGGGCGCCGAGGCCGCGCAGCAGGCGGCCGACATGCGGTCCGTACGGGCCCTGGAGTACGTCCGGGACTTCGAACGCAGACTGGAGCCCTACCGGGACACCGCGCCGGCCCGCGCGTACCGCGACAAGGTCGCGCTGATCTGACGCACCGGTCCGAGGCACCGGCCGGAGGTACTCGGAGGCATCACGTCCGAGGTACCGCGTCCGTGGCATCGCGGCCCGGCCCCGTACCGCCCCCCGGCAGGTACGGGGTCAGGCCGCGAGCCGCTCCGGGGGCCGGGAACGCTCCGGGGCGAGATCCGTGAGGATCGCCGTCGCGGCGCGGTGCCCGGACTGGATGGCGCCACCGAGGGTGCTCGTGTCCCGGTGGTCGCCGCAGACGTACAGCCCGGACAGCACCCGGACCGGCCGCCGTGGATCATGGGGCGCGGGCATCGCGGGCACCGCGTCCGGCACCTGGTGCACGGCCAGCAGCTCCCACCCCCGCGTCGAGGTGCCGTACAGCTCCGCGAGCTGCGCCAGGACCAGCCGTTCCAGACCGGGCGGCGGCGCCCCGAGCACCGTCGACGTGATCAGGGACCGCCCCGCCGGGGCGCGGCTCGGGTCGACCTGGCTGACCACCGCCGTGTGCGCCACCGGACCACGGCGTTCCGTCTCCAGCACCAGCGAGGGCTCGTCCAGCGGCGGCTCCCCGGCCGCGTGATGGACCACCGTCACCGGATGGAAGTCCGGCACCCGCAGCCCCGGCAGCAGTTCGGCGGCCGATCTGGCGTCCGTGGCCAGCAGCACCGCGCGGCAGCGGATCTCACCGTGCTCCTCGGTCCCCACCCGTGTCGTGGACACCGTCCGCGCCCGCACCCCGGTACGCACCGTCCCCGGCGGCAGCGAGGCCGCCAGCCGGTCCGGGAGGGCCTGTGCGCCCCCCTCGGGCAGACACAGCCGCCCCCGGGCGAACGCGTGCAGCGCGAGGTCCGCGCAGCGGCTGGACGTGGTGAGCTCCGGATCGCACAGCAGGGCGGACAGCAGCGGACGCAGGAACCCGTCGACGGTCCGGGGCGCGAACCCTCGTGCCGGGAGGGCCTCGGCCGTCGGCACCTCCGGGCGGGCCAGCAGCCGCTCCACCGGGGTGTCCGCGAGCCGGGCCAGCGCCGACGCGAGCCGCGCCTGGTCCAGTGGGCCCCCGATGGGGCCCGCGACCCGGGGCGACCAGCCCGCCCGGGGGCCCCGGGGGGTGTGCGCCAGGGCCCGCGCCGCCCGCAGCGCACCGCGTGCGCTCCGTGCGCCCCGCGCGCGCCGGACGTTTCTCGGTTCGCCGATCCGGTGGAACCTGTCCTCGCCCCGGATCAGCACCCCCGGCGCGAACGGCCGCAGGACCAGGCCCTCCAGGGCCGGTGTGCGACGGAGTTCGGGATACGCGGTGGACAGCGGGCGGGCGATCCGGTCCAGCCGGAAGCCGTCGACCTCCTCGGTGGACATCCGTCCACCGGGCCGGCCTGCGGCCTCCAGCACCACCGTGGCGATCCCCGCCCTGACCAGGTGCCGGGCGGCCGAGAGTCCGGCGACCCCCGCCCCTACGATGACGACGTCCGCGTTGCGTGCGTGCTCAGGCACGTGCTCCTCCCCGAGGTTGCGCGGCTGCTGCGGGCGTTCCTGCCCCCAACACGGCTCCGGAATACCCGAGTTCCGGTCGAGATTAGGAGACCCACGCGGTTCCGGGAGTCGCGCGTCGCCGTGGCACGGACGCACGGGTCGCCTTCGCTTGCGCCCCCGGGGTCTGTCCGGCTGGGCGTACTTCGTTCCTGTGCCGTCGCTCGTGGGTGCGCAGTTCCCCGCGCCCCTGGGTGCTGCCTCCTGGTGTCGCTCTTCGGGTGCGGGCCTGTTCTCGTTTTTGCGCAGTTCCCCGCGCCCCTTTGGGGCGCGTCCGGCTTGTTCTTCGGGTCGGTGCCGGTCGGGATTCTCCGTCCTCGATCCGACGCGCTCGGTCGGACGTTCATGTGGTCCTACTGAAGAGCATCGGAGTCTGCGGGCAGAGATTCCCGCCCACCCCCTCCGGTGAGTCCGGCGACTGCGCGGGGAGGGTGGTCCCGCACCCGAAAGGCCGCCTGAAGGAGCGCCCCAAAGGGGCGCGGGGAACTGCGCACCCCCGGAGTACCCGCACGAGAACAGGTACGCCCAGGTGGGGAACCCCAGGGGCGCGGGGAACTGCGCGAGGGCGACCCGCACCCGAAGAAGCGACCGCAACGGGGCAGCATCCAGGGGCGCGGGGAACTGCGCGAAAGACGAGAACCGGCCCGCCCCCGAAGAGCAACCGCAACAGGGCAGCATCCAGGGACGCGGGGAACTGCGCGAAAGACGAGAACCGGCCCGCACCCGAAGAGCAACCGCAACAGGGCAGCATCCAGGGGCGCGGGGAACTGCGCACCCCCGGAGTACCCGCACGAGAACAGGTACGCCCAGGTGGGGAACCCCAGGGGCGCGGGGAACTGCGCGAAACCCACGAGCGACGGCACAGGGACAAGTACGCCCAGCCGGACAGACCCAGAGGCGCAAGCGAGGACGACCCGCACCGGAGAACTCGAAGGCGCAAGCGAAGGCGGTCAGTGGAGGGCGGACCGCAGGGTCTCGTCGATGCCGGGGAACGCGAAGGCGAACCCCGAGTCCAGCAGCTTGCGGGGCACCGCCCGGGTACTGGTCAGCACGTCCGTCGCCATCTCGCCGAGCAGCAACCGCACCGCGGGGGCCGGCGCGGTGAACACCGCCGGACGCCGCAGCACCCGCCCCATCGCCGCCGTGATCTCACGGTTCGTCAGCGGCTCGGGCGCCGTCAGGTTCACCGGGCCCGACAGCTCCTCGGTGTCCAGCAGATACCGCAACGCGGCCACCTCGTCGTGCAGCGAGATGAAGCTCCAGTAGTGCCGCCCGTCCCCGAGCCGCCCCCCGAGCCCCGCCTTGAACAGCGGGAACAACCGCTGCCAGGCCCCGCCCTGCCGGGCCACCACGAGCCCGGTACGGGCGAACACCGTCCGTACCCCCGCCTCCTCGGCGGGCGCCGCGGCCTCCTCCCACTCGATCCCCAGCGAGGCGAGGAACCCGGAGCCGGGCGGCGCGCTCTCGTCGACCGCGCGGTCACCGGTGTCGCCGTAGAAACCGATCGCGCTGCCGTTCACGAACACCCGGGGCGGGACGTCCAGCGCCGCGACGGCCTCCGCGAGGGTGACCGTACCGAGCACCCGGCTGTCCCGGATCCGGCGTTTGTACGCCGCCGTCCAGCGGTGGTCGGCCACCCCCGCGCCCGCGAGGTTCACCACGGCGTCGCAGCCCGCGAGACCGGCCGCGTCGATCCGCTGGCGCAGCGGGTCCCAGCGGAGCTCGTCGGGTCCGCGCGGCGCGCGCCGCACCAGCCGGACCACCTGGTGTCCGTCGGCGCCCAGGGAACGTACGAGGGCGGAGCCGATCAGCCCGGAGGCTCCGGCGACCGCGATACGGGATGCCTGCATGACCCCATCCTGCCCATGGAACCCTCGCGCGCCCCCGGCGGGACGCGCTCACCAGCACCGGAAATTTCCCGGCACGCCGTCCCGCCTGCCCCTTAGGGTGACGGGTATGCCCGATCGTCCCGTACCGTCCGTACGTCCCGCGCGCGCCGGGGACGAGGACACGCTCGCCCGTATCGACCGTGACACCTGGTCGACCCTGCACGCGGTCTCCCCCGCGCCGGAGCCCCCGTACCAGCCGTTCTTCGACGAGCGGCACGCTGTCGACGACCATCTGGTGGCCGAACTGGCGGGCGCCGTCGTCGGCTATGTCCGGCTCGGCAGCCCCACCCCGCTCGCGTCCAACGCCCATGTCCGGCAGATCCAGGGCCTCGCCGTCACCGACGGCGCGCGCGGCACCGGGGCGGGCCGCGCCCTGGTGCGGGCCGCCGTCGCGGAGGCCGGGCGGCGGGGCGCGCGGCGGATCACCCTGCGCGTCCTCGGACACAACGCCCCCGCCCGCGCGCTGTACGAGTCGGAGGGCTTCACCGTCGAGGGCGTCCAGCCGGAGGAGTTCCTCGTCGGCGGGCAGTACGTGGACGACGTGCTGATGGGCCGCTCCCTGTGACCGGCGGGCCCCGGGCGGCTCAGATGTCCGACTGGCCGAAGCGGTCCCACAGCCGGGGGTAGTAGCTCGCGAGGACGGCGTCGTCCTCGAAGTCCAGCGGACTGCCCTCCGGCTCCCGCGGCGGGGGCGGCAGCCCCAGGTCCGGCGCGGCCGAACCGGTCAGCTGCTCGTACGCCTCGTCCGCCGCGTACCCCAGCTCCTCCGCGTCGCCGTCCACCGCCGGGTCGAAGTCGTCCAGCAGCCCGGCCAGGTCGTCGGGGGAGTGCAGGGCGCCCTCGAAGACCTCCCGGCCCTGGCCGATCAGCCAGCAGCGGAAGAAGTCGAACGCGTCGTCGCTGACCCCGTCCAGCAGCACCCAGGCGGCGCCCCACAGATCCCAGCGGTATGCCCGGTTGTAGCGGGCCTCGAAATGCCGGGAGAAGTCCAGGACGGACTCGGGGTCCAGCCCCAGCAGCCGCTCGACCAGCGCGTCGGCCTGGTCGTCGGGGTCCGGCCCGGCGGCCTCGCGGGTGCTGTCGATCAGCTCCCAGAACTCCGTCTCGTCCATCACGGGACCAGCATCGGCCTTCGGCCCCCGCGCCGCACGCCGAGTGCGCGTACGTGCACCCGTTGCGGCCGGTCCGGGGAGCCCCGCCGGAAAGGCGACAGAGGATGTCCGGATTGGACGGCACCATCGGGTCCATGACCGACCACACCACTCCGCTTCCCGCCACCGGCACCGCGACCACCCCGCCCGGCGGGCCCCTGACCGGCCGGATCGCCCTGGTCGCCGGGGCCACCCGGGGCGCCGGACGCGCCATCGCCGTGGAACTCGGCCGCGCCGGAGCCACCGTCTACGCCACCGGACGTACCACCCGCGCGCGGGTCAGCGAACTGGGACGCGCCACGGAGACCATCGAGGGCACGGTGGAACTCGTCGACGCGGCGGCGGCCGCCGCGCACTCCGGCGGCGCCGGGATCGCCGTCCCGACCGACCATCTGGAGGCCGACCGGGTACGCGCCCTGCTCGACCGGGTGGAACGCGACCACGGACGGCTCGACATCCTCGTCAACGACATGTGGGGCGGAAACCCGCTCCTCGACTTCGGCACCCGGATGTGGGACGTCGACCTCGACCGGGGCCTGCGGATGCTCGACCTCGGGGTCCGCAGCCACATCATCACCAGCAGTGTCGCGCTGCCCCTGCTGGTCCGGCACCCCGGCGCCCTGCTCATCGAGGTCACCGACGGCACCGCCCGCACCAACCAGGTCTCCCGGGAGAACTTCTACTACGACCTCGCCAAGAACGCCCCCATCCGGATGGCCTTCCTCCTCGCCGGGGAACTGGAGGACGTCGGCGGCACCGCTGTCGCCGTCACCCCCGGCTTCCTGCGCTCCGAGGAGATGCTCGACGCCTTCGGCCTGACCGAGGAGACCTGGCGGGACGGCATCGGCGGGCAACAGCACTGGGAACTGTCCGAGTCACCGGCCTACCTCGCCCGGGGGATCGCCGCCCTCGCCGCCGACCCGGACCGGCGCCGCTTCACCGGACGGTCCCTCGACAGCGGCGAACTCGCCCGCGAGTACGGCGTCACCGACACGGACGGCAGCCGCCCGGACGTCTGGGGCTTCATCCTCAAGGAGCGGGCGGGCGAGCACCCCGATCCGGCGGCCCACCGCCGCTGACCCGCACGCGCGCGGCCCGTGTCTCCGCCCGGGGGAGACACGGGCCGCCGCCGGTCCGTCAGCGGTAGTGGCGCGCCATCCGCTCCGTCGCGTCCGTGAACCGGCGCCGCAGCGCGGGCGGCGCGAGCACCTCCGCCTCCGGCCCCAGCATCAGCAGCTGGCTGTACGCCACCTCGTCCGACTCCACGGGCACCGTGACCGTCACCCGGCCCCGCGCGTCCGGCTCCCCGGGCTCCGCCAGCGCCTCCCCGGCCGCAGCCGCGCCCACCGCGTGCCGCAGCAGCCGCGCCCCCTCCGCCGACAGCCGGACGACCGCCGACGTACGCAGCAGGGCCCGCGCGAACTGCGCGCCCCGCTCGGCCCAGAACCCCGGCAGATCGAAATCCCCGTCCCGGTCGAACCGCTCCGCCCCGGCCGCTACCGCCGTGAACCGGTCGATCCGGTAGACCCGGTACGCCCCCGTGTCCGCCCGGGCGCACAGGTACCAGACACCCGCCTTCAGGACCAGCCCGTACGGCTCCAGCACCCGCTCCACCTCGGCGGGGCGCGCGTCCTCCCCCTCGCCGCTCCCCGGGGAGACGCCGCCGCCCTGGCGGTAGCGGGCGGTGATCCGGCGGTCGTCCCAGACGGCGTCCGCGACCGCGGGCAGCAGCGCCGGGGCCTTCGGCGCGTGGAACCAGCCCGGGGCGTCCAGATGGAACCGCTGCGCGGCCGTACGGGACGCGCCGCGCAACGACGGCATCAGCGCGGCCGACACCTTCAGCCGGGCCGCCGACGCCGCGTCCTCCAGCCCCATCTCCCGCAGGGCACCCGGCACCCCCGACAGGAACAGCGCCTCCGCCTCGCCCCGGTCCAGGCCCGTCAGCCGGGTGCGGTAGCCGCCCACGAGCCGGTAGCCGCCCACGCGCCCCCGGTCCGCGTACACCGGCACCCCGGCCTCGGAGAGGGCCTGTGCGTCCCGGGTGACGGTCCGCTCGGACACCTCCAGCTCCCGCGCCAGCTCGGCCGCCGTCATCGACGCCCGCGCCTGGAGCAGCAGCACCATCCTGATCAACCGCGCAGCCCGCATCCCCCCATGATGCCGCCCGCCACCCCTGCCCCCGGCCCGCCCGGGGAACGCCGAAGGGCGGGGGCGCGGACGGCCGTCACGGCCACCCGCACCCCCGCCCCTCGGACGGCTGCTCCCGGACCGCTACAGCCCGTAACGCTCGCGCGACTCCTTCACCGCGGCGGCGGGTACCTCACCGCGGCGCGCCAGCTGGGCCAGCGCGGCCACGACGACCGACTCGGCGTCGACACCGAAGTGGCGGCGCGCGGCGTCGCGGGTGTCGGAGAGCCCGAACCCGTCGGCCCCCAGCGAGGTCCAGTCCTGCTCGACCCACTGCGCGATCTGGTCCGGCACCTGCCGCATGTAGTCGCTGACGGCCAGCACGGGCCCCTCGGCCCCGGCGAGCGCCTTGCGCAGGAACGGCGTCCGGTCCTCACCGCGCAGCACCGCCGCGTCCGCCTCCAGCGCGTCGCGCCGCAGCTCGGTCCACGAAGTCGCCGACCATACGTCGGACCCGACGCCCCACTCCTCCGCCAGCATCCGCTGCGCCTTCAGCGCCCAGTGGATCGCCGTACCGGAGCCGAGCAGCTGGATACGCGGCGCGTTCACCGGCAGGGTGAGCCCGGCGGACTCCGCGGTGTTGAAGCGGTACAGCCCCTTGACGATGCCCTCGTCGATCCCGCCCGGCTTCGCGGGCTGCGGCATCGGCTCGTTGTAGACCGTGAGGTAGTAGAAGACGTCCTGGTCCTCACCGGCCACCGGCTCGCCGTACATCCGCCGCAGACCGTCCTTGACGATCGCGGCGACCTCGTACGCGAACGCCGGGTCGTACGACATCGCGGCCGGGTTGGTCGCGGCGATCACCGGCGAGTGCCCGTCGGCGTGCTGGAGGCCCTCACCGGTCAGCGTGGTCCGCCCGGCCGTCGCGCCCACCAGGAAGCCGCGCCCGAGCTGGTCGCCGAGCTGCCACATCTGGTCGGCGGTGCGCTGCCAGCCGAACATCGAGTAGAAGATGTAGAACGGGATCATCGTCTCGCCGTGCGTCGCGTACGACGTGCTCGCGGCGATGAAGTCCGCCATGGACCCGGCCTCGGTGATCCCCTCGTTGAGGATCTGGCCGTCCTGGGCCTCGCGGTAGTACATCAGCTGGTCACGGTCGACCGGCTCGTACGTCTGGCCCTTCGGCGAGTAGATCCCGAGCGACGGGAACAGCGACTCCATACCGAAGGTGCGGGCCTCGTCGGGGACGATCGGCACCCAGCGGCGGCCGGTCTCCTTGTCCCGGATGAGGTCCTTGACCAGCCGGACGAACGCCATCGTCGTGGCGACCGACTGGCTGCCGGAGCCCTTGTCGAACGACGCGAACGCCTTGTCCGCGGGCGCGGGCAGCGGCGCCACCGGGTGCACCCGGCGCGCGGGGGCGGGGCCGCCGAGGGCCGCGCGGCGCTCCTGGAGGTAGCGGACCTCGGGGGAGTCGGCGCCGGGGTGGCCGTAGGGCACCACACCGTCGACGAACGCGCTGTCCGCGATCGGCAGGTCCAGCAGGTCCCGCATGTCCTTGAACTCGTCCGTGGACAGCTTCTTCATCTGGTGGTTCGCGTTCTTCGACGCGAAGCCCCGACCCAGGGTGAAGCCCTTCACGGTCTGCGCGAGGATCACCGTCGGCGCGCCCTTGTGGGAGACCGCGGCACGGTAGGCGGCGTACACCTTGCGCGGCTCGTGGCCACCGCGCGACAGATGGAAGCACTCCAGGATCTTGTCGTCGCTGACGAGCTTCGAGAGCTCCGCCAGCGCCGGGTCCTTGCCGAAGAAGTCCGCGCGGATGTAGGCCGCGTCACGCGTCTGGTACGTCTGCACCTGCGCGTCGGGTACCTCACGCAGCCGCCGTACCAGGGCGCCGGTGGTGTCCAGCTGGAACAGCTCGTCCCAGGCGGTGCCCCACAGCGACTTCACGACATTCCAGCCGGCGCCCCGGAACTGGGCCTCCAGCTCCTGGACGATCTTGAAGTTGGCGCGGACCGGGCCGTCGAGGCGCTGGAGGTTGCAGTTGATGACGAAGGTGAGGTTGTCCAGCTCCTCGCGGGCGGCGAGCGCGAGGGCCGCCGTCGACTCGGGCTCGTCCATCTCACCGTCACCGAGGAACGCCCACACATGCGAGGCGGACAGGTCCTTGATGCCGCGGTTGGTCAGATACCGGTTGAACCGGGCCTGGTAGATCGCCGACAGCGGGCCGAGACCCATGGAGACGGTCGGGAACTCCCAGAGCCAGGGCAGCCGCCGCGGGTGCGGGTAGGAGGGCAGTCCGTTGCCGCCCGCCTCCTGGCGGAAGTTGTCCAGGTGCGCCTCGGTGAGCCTGCCGTCGAGGAAGGCACGGGCGTAGATGCCGGGGGAGGCGTGACCCTGGATGTAGAGCTGGTCGCCGGAGCCCGGCGCGTCCGCCGCCTCCTTGCCCCGGAAGAAGTGGTTGAAGCCGGTCTCGTACAGCCAGGCGGCCGAGGCGAACGTCGCGATATGGCCGCCGACGCCGTGTTTGCTGCCGCGGGTGACCATGGCCGCCGCGTTCCAGCGGTTCCAGCCGGCGATCCGCTGCTCCAGCGCCTCGTCACCCTCGGGCGCGGGCTCGGCGGAGGTCGGGATCGTGTTGACGTAGTCGGTCTCCAGCAGCTTGGGCAGCGCGAGACCGGCGCCCTCGGCGCGCTCCAGCGTGCGCCGCATCAGGTACGCGGCACGGTGGGGACCGGCGGCCTTGGTGACGGCGTCCAGGGAGGCCTGCCATTCGGCGGTCTCCTCGGGGTCACGGTCGGGGAGCTGGTCGAGCTGGCTGGGCTGGATCGCGGTGGGGTCGGTCATTTCGCCGCCTTCCGGTGTCGAAGGGGGTTCCCTCATCGGTAGGGGTCCGGGGGGTGCCCTTGTTCTTGGCAGGACAGGGCGAGGGCTCGGGTAGGAGCCCGACGGTGACTGTAACTCCCTGATCGATGATCGATCAAAGGGTTGATCGGTAAAACCTCTCCGAATCAAGAAAGTCGGCACGGAGTGCCTCTGCGGCAGGCATGGGGTGCCCTGGTTTTCGCAGGTGGGCGGGGGTGCTCCGCACGTTTGAGCGGTTCGCGTCTCCCTTGAACCCCGGGCCGCGGAGGGATGCCCGCCGACGCGGGTCCGGGTCCCCTGTGCGGGCCGCCTTCGCTTGCGCTTCCCAGGTCTGTCCGGCTGGACGTACGTGTTCCTGTGCCGTCACTCGTCGTTTTTGCGCAGTTCCCCGCGCCCCTGGGTTTCCTGTGCTGGGGGCACTTGTCCCTGTGCCGTCGCTCGTGGGGTGCGCAGTTCCCCGCGCCCCTTGGGTCGCGCCTCTTGCGGTTCCCGTTCGGGTGCGGGTGGTCGTTGGTTGCTCGCGCAGTTCCCCGCGCCCCTGGATGCTGCCCCTTCGGGCTTGTTCGTCGGGTGCGGGCCGGTCCTCGTCTTCGCGCAGTTCCTCGCGCCCCTTTGGGGGCGCTCACCTGGGGCTGTTCTCAGTCTGCGGGTGGGGTCAGACAGCGGGCCGGCGTCAGCCCGGGGCTGGGGTTCAAACCCCCCTCCTCGCGGAGTCGCGCTGCTGCGGGAGGGGGTGGGCGGGAATCTCTGCTCGCAGACTCCGATGCTCTTCAGTCGGACCACGGAACGTCTTACCGAGCGTGTCGGATCGAGGACGGAGAATCCCGACCGGCACCGACCCGAAGAACCGACCGGACGCGCCCCAAAGGGGCGCGGGGAACTGCGCGAAAACGACGAGCGACGGCACAGGAACGAAGTGCGTCCAGCACAAGAAACCCAGGGGCGCGGGGAACTGCGCACCCACGAACGACCCGCACAGGAAAGGTGCGCCCACCCGGACAGACCTGGGAAGCGCAAGCGAAGGCGACCCGTGGGGAACTGCGCGAGAACGACGAGCGACGGCACAGGAACAAGCGCGTCCAGCCGGACAAAGGCGCCGGCGGGAGCTACACCGCTGCGTCGGGCCGCGGCGCGCAGCCGAGTACGTGGGCCTTGACCAGCTCGGCGATAGCCGGATCACGCCGCTTGAACGCCGCGACAAGCGCCTCGTGCTCCTCGGCATAGGACTGCTGAACCGTCCCCAGCCACCGGATGGAGAGCGAGGTGAAGACCTCGATCCCCAGCCCCTCCCACGTATGCAGCAGCACCGCGTTCCGCGCGGCCCGCACCATCTCCCGGTGGAACGCCACGGTGTGCCGCACCTGCCCGGTCCCGTCGGCGAGCCGGTCCGCCGCGTACAGCGCCTCCACATGCGGCTCCAGCGCCGAGCAGTCCGCCGCGAGCCGCTCCGCCGCGAGCTCCGCGGCGATCGCCTCAAGCCCCGCCCGCACGGGATAGCTCTCCTCCAGGTCCGCCGCGCTGAGGTTGCGCACCCGGACCCCCTTGTTCGGGGCCGACTCGATCAGCCGCAGCGACTCCAGCTCCCGCAGCGCCTCCCGCACGGGAGTCTGGCTGACCTCCAGCTCCGTGGCGATCCGCCGCTCGACGATCCGCTCACCCGGCTTCCAGCGCCCGCTCACGATCCCCTCCACGATGTGCTCGCGGATCTGTTCGCGTAGCGAGTGGACGACGGGCGCGGTCATGACGGGCTCCTTGCTGCCGGGCGTCGTGGGGACCCCCAAGGGCGTTGACCTTTAGACAATACGGCTGCGCCCCCGTCCGGAAGTCATCCGAACGGGGGCGTTGTCCCAGGTGTGGTGAGCCTTACAGGCCGTCCGCACCGTCGAACCGCGTGTCGCGGGCAACCCGGCCGTCACCCGTACGGGGGAACGTACACCTATCCCCGTACGGGCGGCCGGACCGGCTACAGACCGAGCTCGACCTCGAACTCGCCGGCCTCCAGGATCGCCTTGACGGCGCTGAGGTACCGGGCGGCGTCGGCGCCGTCGACCAGACGGTGGTCGTACGACAGCGACAGGTACGTCATGTCCCGGACGCCGATCACGGTGCCGTCGGGGGTCTCGATGACCGCCGGACGCTTGACCGTGGCGCCGATGCCCAGGATGGCGGCCTGGGTGGGCGGCACGATCACCGTGTCGAAGAGCGCGCCGCGCGAGCCGGTGTTGCTCACCGTGAAGGTCGCGCCCGCGAGGTCGTCGGGGCGGATCTTGTTGGTGCGCACGGCACCGGCCAGCTCGGCGGTCTTCTTGGCGATACCGGCGATGTTGAGGTCGCCCGCGCCCTTGATGACCGGGGTCATCAGCCCCTTCTCGGAGTCCACGGCGATGCCGATGTTCTCCGTGTCGAAGTAGGTGATGGTCCCCTCGTCCTCGTTGATCCGGGCGTTGACGATCGGGTGCGCCTTGAGCGCCTGGGCCGCCGCCTTCACGTAGAAGGGCATCGGGGACAGCTTGACGCCCTCACGGGCGGCGAAGGAGTCCTTGGCCTGGGCACGCAGCCGCATCAGCCGGGTCACGTCCACCTCGACGACCGAGGTGAGCTGCGCCTGGCTGTGCAGCGCCTTCATCATGTTGTCGCCGATGAGCTTGCGCATCCGGGTCATCTTGACCGTCTGACCGCGCAGCGGGGACACCTCAAGGGCCGGGGCCTTCTTGGCGGCCGGAGCGGCGGCCGGTGCGGCAGCGGCGGCGGGCGCCGGAGCCGCGGCGGCCTTGGCGGCCTCTCCCGCGGCGATGACGTCCTGCTTGCGGATACGGCCGCCGACACCGGTGCCCTTGACGGACGACAGCGCGACACCGTTCTCGGCGGCGAGCTTGCGCACCAGCGGGGTGACGTAGGCGCCCTCGTCCGTGTCCCGCGCGGCGGCGGGGGCGGGAGCGGAGGGAGCCTGCGGCGCCGCGGGAGCGGCCGGAGCCGGAGCCGGAGCGGCCGGAGCCGGAGCGGCCGGGGCAGCGGCGGCGGGCGCCGGGGCCGGAGCGGCCGGTGCGGGCGCCGGAGCAGCCGGAGCCGGGGTGGCGGCCGGGGCGGGGGCCTCGGCTGCCGGAGCCGGGGCCGGAGCCGCGGCGGGGGCCGGGGCGGCGGCGGGAGCGGCACCCGGGGCACCGATCACCGCGAGCTTGGCGCCGACCTCCGCGGTCTCGTCCTCACCGACGGTGATCTCCAGGAGAACACCGGCGACGGGCGAGGGGATCTCGGTGTCGACCTTGTCGGTGGACACCTCCAGCAGCGGCTCGTCGGCGTCGACGGAGTCACCGACGGCCTTCAGCCAGCGGGTGACGGTGCCCTCGGTGACGCTCTCACCGAGCGCCGGAAGGACCACGTCGGTGCCCTCGGCGGCCCCGCCCGCCGGAGCGGCGGCAGGAGCCTCGGGGGCGGCGGGGGCCTCGGCGGCCGGGGCCTCGGCGACGGGCGCCGGGGTCTCGGCAGGCTGCTCGGCGGGCTGCTCGGGGGCCGGGGCGGGAGCCTCGGCGGCGGCCGGGGCCGGGTCGGCGGCGGGGGCACCGCTGCCGTCGTCGATGACGGCCAGCTCTGCGCCGACCTCCACCGTCTCGTCCTCGGCGACCTTGATGGACGCCAGAATGCCGGCGGCGGGCGAGGGGATCTCGGTGTCGACCTTGTCGGTCGACACCTCCAGCAGCGGCTCGTCGAGTTCGACGCGCTCGCCCTCGGCCTTCAGCCAGCGGGTGACAGTGCCCTCGGTGACGCTCTCACCGAGCGCCGGAAGGGATACGGAAACCGCCATGGTTTCGGTTGCTCCTTACGAAAGTGCGGAAGTC
Organism: Streptomyces uncialis; assembly: GCF_001905345.1. GTDB lineage: Bacteria > Actinomycetota > Actinomycetes > Streptomycetales > Streptomycetaceae > Streptomyces > Streptomyces uncialis. The sequence goes on along the minus strand of NZ_LFBV01000005.1, from coordinate 415,500 downwards.
TGTGGTCGTCGCGCCCGGTGACCGGAATCAGTCGTGGGAGTGGAGGGGCTTGCCCGCCAGTGCGAGGTGGGCCTCGCCGAGCGCTTCGTTCTGGGTCGGGTGGGCGTGGATGAGCTGGGCGACCTCGGCCGGCAGCGCTTCCCAGTTGTAGATCAACTGGGCCTCGCCGACCTGCTCGCCCATCCGGTCGCCGACCATATGGACGCCGACCACGGCACCGTCCTTGACCTGGACGAGCTTGATCTCGCCCGCGGTCTTCAGGATCTTGCTCTTGCCGTTGCCCGCCAGGTTGTACTTCAGGGCGACGACCTTGTCCGCGCCGTAGATCTCCTTGGCCTTGGCCTCGGAGATGCCCACGGAGGCGACCTCGGGGTGGCAGTAGGTGACCCGGGGCACACCGTCGTAGTCGATCGGCACGGTCTTCAGACCGGCCAGCCGCTCCGCCACCAGGATGCCCTCCGCGAAGCCGACGTGCGCGAGCTGGAGGGTCGGGACCAGGTCACCGACGGCCGAGACCGTGGGCACATTGGTCTGCATGTACTCGTCGACGAGGACATAGCCGCGGTCCAGCGCGACACCCTGCTCCTCGTACCCGAGGCCCTGGGAGACCGGGCCGCGGCCGATGGCGACGAGCAGCACCTCCGCCTCGAAGACCTTGCCGTCGGCAAGGGTCACCCGGACGCCGTCCTGGGTGTACTCCGCCTTCTCGAAGAAGGTGCCGAGGTTGAACTTGATGCCCCGCTTGCGGAAGGCGCGCTCCAGCAGCTTGGAGCTGTTCTCGTCCTCGGCCGGCACCAGGTGCTTCAGGCCCTCGACCACGGTCACGTCGGTGCCGAAGGACTTCCACGCCGAGGCGAACTCGACGCCGATGACACCGCCGCCGAGGATGATCGCGGACTCGGGCACCCGGTCCAGGGTCAGCGCGTGGTCCGAGGAGATGACGCGGTTGCCGTCGATCTCCAGACCCGGCAGCGACTTCGGCACGGAGCCGGTCGCGAGCAGCACATGGCGGCCCTGCACGCGCTGCCCGTTCACGTCGACCGAGGTCGGCGACGACAGCCGGCCCTCGCCCTCGATGTACGTCACCTTGCGCGAGGCCACCAGGCCCTGGAGGCCCTTGTAGAGGCCCGCGATGACATCGTCCTTGTACTTGTGGACGGCCTTGATGTCGATGCCGTCGAAGGTCGCCCGGACACCGAACTGCTCGGCCTCGCGGGCCTGGTCGGCGATCTCGCCGGCGTGGAGCAGGGCCTTCGTCGGGATGCAGCCGTTGTGCAGGCAGGTACCGCCCAGCTTGTTCTTCTCGATCAGAGCGACGTCCAGACCCAGCTGGGCGCCACGCAGGGCCGCGGCGTAACCGCCGCTACCGCCGCCGAGGATCACTAGGTCGAAAACGGTGCTGGCGTCGTTCGCCACGTCACGTCCTCCATGCATTGCGCCGCGTGCCGGGCCCTGTTTCCGGAGGGTGTCCGGCCGGTCGGCTGGTGTGGCCGCTCTTTCTACGGCCCTGTGGTGGGGGCCCTGTCCTGCCGCTGCCCATCTTCGCACTAGTCGGGGGGTGGAGGGACGCCGGTCCCCTTGGTGGTATCGCTCACACACCGGTACGGCCCCGGGCGCGGAGCCCGGGGCCGTACCTGCGCGGCGCTCGTGCCGCGGTCGTGCGCGGGGGACGTCAGCCCAGGTCACCGGCGGCGGTGCGCTCGGCGAGCCGCACCAGGGTGCGCACGGCGGAGCCGGTGCCGCCCTTGGGGGTGTAGCCGAAGGGGCCGCCGTCGTTGTAGGCGGGGCCCGCGATGTCCAGGTGGGCCCAGGTGATGCCCTCGCCGACGAACTCGCGCAGGAACAGTCCGGCGACCAGCCCGCCGCCCATCCGCTCGCCCATGTTCGCGATGTCGGCGGTGGGGGAGTCCATGCCCTTGCGCAGGTGCTCGGGCAGCGGCATCGGCCACGCCGGCTCGCCGGACTCCTCGGCGGTCTCGTGGATCGCCGTACGGAACGCGTCGTCGTTGGAGAGGACACCGAAGGTGCGGTTGCCGAGCGCGACCATCATCGCGCCGGTCAGGGTCGCCACGTCGACGATGGCGTCCGGCTTCTCCTCGGACGCCTTGGCGAGCACGTCCGCGAGCACCAGACGGCCCTCGGCGTCGGTGTTCAGCACCTCGACCGTCTTGCCCGAGTACATCCGCAGCACGTCGCCGGGGCGGGTCGCGGAGCCCGAGGGCATGTTCTCGGCGAGCGCCAGCCAGCCGGTGACGTTGACGGCGAGCCCGAGCCGCGCGGCGGCGACGACCGCCGCGAACACGGCGGCGGCACCGGCCATGTCGCACTTCATCGTCTCGTTGTGCCCCGCGGGCTTCAGCGAGATGCCGCCCGAGTCGTACGTGATGCCCTTGCCGACGTACGCGAGGTGCTTCTCGGCGTCGGGGTGGGTGTACGTGAGCTTCACCAGCCGGGGGGCGGCGGCGGAACCGGCGCCGACCCCGAGGATGCCGCCGTACCCGCCCTTGGCGAGCGCCTTCTCGTCCAGCACCTGGATCTTGATGCCGTGTTCCTTGGCGGCGGCGGTGGCCACGGCCGCGAACGACTCCGGGTTGAGGTCGTTCGGCGGGGTGTTGACCAGGTCGCGGGCGCGGTTCAGCTCCTCGGTCACCGCGAGCGCGCGGGCGGTGGCCGCCTTGTACGCCTTGTCACGCGGCTTGCCGCCGAGGATCGCGATCTCGGCGAGGGGCGCCTTGCCGTTCTTGGCGTTCTTGCCGCCCCGGCCGTTCGCCTTGTAGGCGTCGAAGGCGTACGCGCCGAGCAGCGCGCCCTCCGCGACGGCACCGGCGGCCTCGGCGTCGGCGAGCGGCAGCGCGAACGCGGCCTTCTTCGCCCCGGCCAGCGCACGGGCGGCACTGCCCGCGGCGATACGAAGCGTCTCGTCGGTGTAGTCGGCGGAGACGTCGGTGCTGTCGTCCTCGTCGGCCTCCGGGACCGGGCCGAGCCCGACCGCCAGCACCAGCGGCGCCTTGAGCGCGGCGGGGGAGGGGAGCTTGGTCACCTCGCCCTCGCCGCCCGAGGCCCCGAGGGTCTCCAGGGCGGCGGCGAGGGTGCCGTCGAACGCCTGGTCCACGGCCTCGGAGCCGGGTGCGAGCACAAGGCCCTTGGCGCCCTTGGCGACACCGACGACGATGGCGTCGGCGCGCAGTCCGGATGCCGCGGCGGTGCTGAGAGTCAGAGCAGTCACGGTGGTGAGATCTCGCTTCCTAGGAGTTCCATGGCCGAGAGGGGGTGGGCTCGACCGGCCTCGTACCCGTGGGTGGACCGGGCCGGAAGAGTGCCACGGAGAAGCCTACGCTCCGTGACACCGCCGCCGCCCACCGGTGCGGGCGCAAGGGAAGACGCGCGGGGAGCGGGGAACGTTCATCCACCCAGGGTGAGCACGACGAGGGCGCCGGTCGCCGCGGTCTCCGCGACCCCGCCGAACACATCGCCGGTGACCCCGCCGAAGCGCCGGACGCAGTGGCGCAGCAGCAGTTCGGCGGCGCCGCAGCCGACGAGCACCGCGGCGGCCGCGCGGACGGCGTCGGACGGTCCGAGGGCGAGCGCCGCACCGGCCGACGCGGCCGCGGTCGACGCGAGCAGGGCCGCGGCGGCGGGCAGCGGCACGGTCCCCGCGACGGCCGCGCCCAGACCGCCGGGCCGGGCGGGCGGCACCCCGGGGCGCGCGGTGAGCGTCAGCGCGAGGCGCGCGGTGACCGCGGCGACGAGCGCCGCGAGCGCGCCGTGCGCCCAGGAGCGCGCGTACAGCTCACCGAGCGCCGCGGTCTGCGCGAGCAGCACCAGCAGCAGGGTGATCACCCCGAACGGGCCGATGTCCGACCGCTTCATGATCCGCAGCGCCTCGTCGGCGGGCTTGCCGCTGCCGAGGCCGTCGGCGGTGTCCGCGAGGCCGTCCAGATGCAGCCCCCGGGTCAGCGCCGCGCCCGTGGCCACGGTGGCGACCGCCGCGAGCAGGGGTCCCGCGCCGCCGAGCAGCAGCGCGCCGCCGAGGGCCGCGCCGCACGCCCCGACGACGAGTCCGGTGACGGGCGCCCAGAGCATCCCGGAACGGGCCGCGTCCCGGTCCCAGCGGGTCACCCGGACGGGCAGCGCGGTGAGCGTCCCGAACGCGAAGCGGGGCCCTGCGTGCCGGTCCGGCCCGGGGGTCCGGTGGTCCTCGGGTGTCATGCCGGGCAGGCTATCCGCAGGGGCCCGGGGCGGGCGGGTCCGGGTTCCCGCCGGTCGGCGCACGTGTTCCGGTACGGGTGTCGTGCGGGTGCGCGGTTCCCGTGCCGTCGTCCGGTGGGTGCGCAGTTCCCCGCAGGTCGCCTTCGCTTGCGCTTCCCAGGTCTGTCCGGCTGGACCCACTTGTTCCCGTGCCGTCGCTCGTCGGGTGCGCAGTTCCCCGCGCCCCTTGGGTCGCGCCTCTTGCGGTTCCCGTTCGGGTGCGGGTGGCCCTCGGTTGCTCGCGCAGTTCCCCGCGCCCCTGGATGCTGCCCTCTTGCGGTCGCTCTTCGGGTGCGGGTCCGCCCTCGTCTTTTGCGCGGTTCCCCGCGCCCCTTGGGGGGCCTTCTGCCGGGTGGGGTTGCCGGGCGGGTGCGGGGTGATCGTTCTTCGCGCGGTTCCCGGCGCCGCTTTGGGGGCCCTCAGCCTGGTGTGGCTGCTGGGTGGGTGCGGGGGGGTCGTGGGGCGCGGGGTTGCCGGTGTCCCGTCGGGGGCCTTCGCGTGGTGTGGTGGTGAGGCGGGGTGGGCGGGGGTGGTCCGGGAGGCCGGGGACGGTGAGGAAGCCTTCCGCGCGGGCGGCGGCGAGGACGATCCGGGGCAGGTCCGCGCTCTTCTCGAAGAGCAGGAAGCGGGGCTCCCAGACGGGCCGGTACTTGGCGTTGGCCCGGTACAGCGACTCGATCTGCCACCAGCGGGAGAAGAAGCTCAGCAGCGCGCGCCACAGCCGCAGCACCGGTCCCGCGCCGAGCCGTGCGCCGCGTTCGAAGACGGAGCGGAACATCGCGAAGTTCAGCGAGACCTGGGTGATCCCCATCCCCGGTGCCCGCTGGAGCAGTTCGATGACCATGAACTCCATGAGGCCGTTCTCCGTGTCCCGGTCACGTCGCATCAGGTCCAGCGACAGCCCGCGCGGACCCCACGGCACGAACGACAGCAGCGCCCGCAACGTGCCCTCGGCGTCGGTGCATTCGAGCATCACGCACCGCCCGTCCGCCGGGTCGCCCAGTCGGCCGAGCGCCATCGAGAAGCCGCGTTCGGTGGCGCCGTCGCGCCAGTCGTCGGCGCGGGCGACCAGGGCGGCGATCTCGTCCCCGGGGATGTCGGCGTGCCGGCGGACCCGGACCTCGTACCCGGCGCGCCGCACCCGGTTGTACGCCTGGCGGACGGTCCGCATCGCGCGGCCGTCGAGGGTGAAGTCGGCGGTCTCCACGATCGCCTCGTCGCCCAGCTCCAGCGCGTCGAGGCCGTGCCGCGCGTACACCGTCCCGGCCTCCTCGCCCGCGCCCATCACCGCCGGGAGCCAGCCGTGCGCACGGGCCTGCGCGAGCCAGGGCGCGATCGCGCCGGGCCATGCCTCGGGGTCCCCGATCGGGTCGCCGGACGCCAGGGACACCCCGCTGACCAGCCGGTACGTCACGGCGGCCTTGCCGGTCGGGGACCACACCACGCTCTTCTCCCGGCGCAGCGCGAAGTACCCGAGGGAGTCGCGTCCGCCGTGCCGCGCCAGCAGCGCCCGCAGCCGTTCCTCGTCGTCCCCGGTGAGCGGGTCGACGGCCCGCCGGGAGCGGAAGGCGGCGTACAGCACGGCGAGGACCAGCAGGGTGCTGAGGATGTTGATGGTGACGTCGGTCCACCGGGGGGTGGTGATGCCGGGGAACCGCTCGTCGTCGGCGGCGACCGAGACCAGCCGCAGGGTCCCGTAGAGCCAGCGGTCCGGGAACGTCGAGCGGGGCGCGTCGGGGTCGGTGTTGGTACTGGTCACCAGGAACGCGGCGAGCAGGCTGGTGGCCAGCAGCCCGCCGCCCGCGACGAGGGCCGCGAGCCGGGGGTTGGCGCGGTCGCCCTTCGCGTAGAACGCCTCGCGGCCCACCAGGAGGGCCGTGAGGAACGCGGCGGACAGCGCGAAGGACACCCAGTTCTGCGGGTGGACCCGGATCTCCGGGAAGCACAGCGCGAACGCGAACAGCGGCAGGAACAGCCCGCACAGCACCAGGTTCAGGATCCAGGCGGCGCGTTTGCGGCGGCGCGTCGTGACCGCCAGGAACGCGGTGAACACCCCGGAGGCGAACCCGGCCGTCAGCAGGTACGGGGTGAACAGGTCCTCGGTGTTGTGGCGCCGCAGGTCCTGGCCCAGCGACACCCAGCCGGCGCTCAGCAGGTTCACGAACGTGACGGCCCGCAGATACCCCACGCACAGCCGCGCGGCCCGCTCGGCGCGGCGGCTCGGACCGCCCCCGCGCGTCGACCGGTCGTCAGCCATGGAACGGGACTATAGGCCGCGTTCCGTACGGTATCGCCGGTATCGCGGTGGAACGTGGCGGTACGGACCGCCCGCCCACCCGTTCCGCCCCCAGGCGGGCGCCCGCCCGCCCCACCCGGTCGCGTACGGGCGGCTCAGTTGAGTACGGGCGGCTCGTCCCGTACCGGCGGCTCGTCCCGCTCGGACGCGTAGGCCCCGCTCAGCCGTATTCGGGCAGCTCAGTCGTGTACGGGCATGTCATCCCGTACCGGCGGCTCGTCCCGTACGGGCAGCTCCGCCGAGAGGGCCGCCGCCGCCTGCACCAGCGGCAGCGCGAGCAGCGCGCCGGTGCCCTCGCCGACCCGGACGCCCTGGGTCAGCAGCGGCTCGATCGCCATCCGGTCCAGCGCCTTGGCCTGCGCCGGTTCCCCCGAGTCGTGCCCGGCCAGCCACCAGTCCGGGGCCCGGAACGCGACCCGCTGCCCGACCAGGGCGCAGGCGGCGGACACCACCCCGTCCAGGATCACCGGCGTCCGGCGCACCGCGCACTGCAACAGGAACCCGGTGACCGCCGCGAGATCCGCGCCGCCGACCGTCGCGAGCAGCCGCAACTGGTCCCCGAGCACCGGACGGGCCCGCCGCAGGGAGTCCCGGACCGCCGCGCACTTGCGCATCCACGCCAGGTCGTCGATCGGACTCCCGCCCCGGCCCGTCACCACCGACGCGTCCGTCCCGCACAGCGCGGCGATCAGCGCCGCCGCCGCGGTGGTCCCCCCGACGCTCAGATCCCCGAGCACCATCAGGTCCGTGCCCGAGTCGACCTCCTGATCGGCCACCGTCATCCCGACCCGGAACGCGGCCTCCGCCTCGCCCGCCGTCAGCGCGTCCTCGATGTCGATCCGCCCGGACCCACGCCGCACCCGGTGGCGCACCACCTCGTCGGGCAGGGTGTCCGGCTCGCAGTCCAGGGCCACGTCCACCACCCGGACGGGCACCCCGAGCCGCCGCGCGAGGACGGCCACCGGGCGGGAGCCGTCCAGCACGCCCCGGACCAGCGCGTCCGCGCTCCCGGCGGGCCGCGCGGACACCTCCAGTCCGGCCACCCCGTGATCACCCGCGAACAGCACCACCTTGGGCCGCTCGACGGTCCGCACCGGCACGGCCGACTGCGCCGCCGACAGCCAGCCGGCCAGCTCGTCGAGCCGGCCCAGCGCCTCGGGCGGCACGTCCTGCCGTTCCCTGCGTTCCTCGGCGTCGCCGCGCAGCCCGCCGTCGGGGCGCTCGATCAGGTCGCTGAAGTCGTCGAGAGTGAAGGAGCTCATTCGCGGAACAGTACCGGCACCGCCCGGCCCGTCCGCCCGGCCCCCGCGCCCCCGCCGGACCCCGCGCGCGGACGCCCCCGCGCCCCGGCCCGGCGGCACGGGACGCACCGGCCGCGCACCGTCGTTGAACCCGCATCGTTGATCCCTTACGTTCCGTTTTGTGCCCCCCACGCAGCAGAGCGCCGCCGAGCCCGCCGACCCCACCGCCGCCGGACCGCGTCCCGGGACGACGGCCGCCCCCGCCGTCCGCCGCACCGACTGCCCCTGGTGCGGCTCCACCCGTCTGCGCACCCTCGTCCTCGACCGCTGCGACGACTGCGCCTACGTCTTCCGCAATCCCCGCCCGGCCCCGGGCGTCCGGCCGTCACCGCCCGCCGCCGACGCACCGGAACCGGCCGCCGCCCGTGACCGCCGCCACCGCGCCGCCGCCCGCGCGCTGCTCCCCTTCGGGGAACCCGAGAGCTGGCTCGACGTCGGGACCGGCGCCGCCCGCTTCCCCGTCACCGCCCGGACGGTCCACCCCTACACGGCGTTCGACGGCCTCGATACCGGGCCCGAGGTCGCACAGGCCCTCGCCGACGGCCGGATCGACGAAGGCCATCGCGGCACCCTCACGGACCTGGCTCCCCGGCTCACCGCCCGCTACGACGTCCTCAGCATGTTCCGCCACCTCGAACACGTCCCCGACCCCCGTGCCGAACTGCGCGCGGCGCACCAGGTGCTGCGTCCCGGCGGCCATCTCGTCGTCGAGGCCACGGAACCCCGCAGCCTCGCCGCCGCGGTGCTCGGCCGCTGGTGGGCCCCCTATCACCGGCCCCGGCTCCTCCAGCTCATCCCGGAGAGCGCCCTGTGCCGGGAGCTGCGCGGCCTCGGCTTCACCGTCGTCCTCATCGACCGCCGCGCCGCGCACCGGTCCGCGGGGCCCGGTGCCGCCGCCACCCTCGCCCTGGCCCGCCTCCTCGCCCGCCCGTCCGCCGCCGACAGCCCGGTGGCCCGCCTCGCCCGCACCGCCCTGTCCCGGTCCGCGGGCCCCCCGCTCGCCCTGGCCCGCGCCCTGGACCGCGCGCTGTCCCCCCTCACGTCCCGCACCCGCTGCGCCAACGCCTACCGCCTCATCGCCCGCCGCGACACCACCCCCGGGTGACCTGTGGGCCCCCCTCCCGCCCGCGCTTCCCGAGCTCCCCTGCGCTGGGCGCACTTGTCCCCGTACGGGGATGTCCGTGGGTGCGCAGTTCCCCGCGGGCCGCCTTCGCTTGCGCTTGCGAGGTCTGTCCGGCTGGGCGGGCTTGTTCCCTGTGCCGTCGCTCGTCGGGTGCGCAGTTCCCCGCGCCCCTGGATGCTGCCCCTTCGGGCTTGTTCGTCAGGTGCGGGCCGGTCCTCGTCTTTGCGCAGTTCCCCGCGCCCCTGGGTGCTGCCCCCTCGCGGTCGCTTCTCGGGTGCGGGTCGGTCCTCGTTTTTGCGCAGTTCCCCGCGCCCCTTTGGGGGCGCCCACCTGGGGCTGTTCTCAGTCTGCGGGTGGGGTCAGACAGCGGGCCGGCGTCAGCCCGGGGCTGGGGTTCAACCACCCTCCTCGCGGACTCGCGCTGCTGCGGGAGGGGGTGGGCGGGAATCTCTGCCCGCAGACTCCGATGCTCTTCAGTCGGGCAAGGGGGATGTCCGACCGAGCGCGTTGGAGCGAGGACGGAGAATCCCGACCGGCACCGACCCGAAGAACCGGCCGGATGCGCCCCAAAGGGGCGCGGGGAACTGCGCAATCCCACCGAGCGACGGCACAGGAACGAAGTACGCCCAGCCCCGAGTACCCAGGGGCGCGGGGAACTGCGCACCCACGAACGACCTGCACAGGAACGAGTGCGCCCAGCCGGACAGACCAAGCGACGCCCCCCGGGGGGACTTCAGCCGCGCAGGACGAGGGGCTGGCCCGCCACCACCAGGAGAACCTGCTCGCACTCCAGGGCGAACGCCGCGTTCAACCGCCCCAGCTCATCCCGGTACCGCCGCCCCGACGCCGTGGCGGGGACGATCCCCGACCCCACCTCGTTGGACACGGCGACAACCGTCCGCCGGGTCGACCGCACCGCGTCCGTCAGCTCCCCGACCCGCCGCCGCAGCGCCCGCTCACCGCCCCCCGCCCACTCCGCGTCGTCCCACGCGTCCACCGCGTCCATCGCGTTAGTGAGCCACAGCGACAGGCAGTCGATCAGCAGCGGCGGCCCCGAAGCGGCCAGCAGCGGCACCAGGTCGCAGGTCTCCTCCGTCCGCCACGACCCCGGCCGCCGCTCCCGGTGCGCACCGACCCGCGCCGCCCACTCCCCGTCCTGCCCGTTCCCCCCGTACGCGGCGCCCGTCGCCACGTACACCACGTCCGGGAAGCTCTCCAGCCGCCGCTCGGCCTCCACCGACTTCCCCGACCGGGCCCCGCCCAGCACCAGCGTCCGGAGCGGTACGTCCGGTACGTCCTCGTAGGCGCCGACCGTGAGCGTCGTCCCGTCGGGGACCGCCCGCGCGCCCGCCGCCGCCAGTCTGCGCGTCAGCTCCCGGCCCGGCGGCACGTCATGGTCCAGGTGGACCGCGACCACGTCCGTCGTCGGCCCCACCGCCCCCGACGCCCGCAGCCGCGCCAGCGCGTCCGGGCGGCCCAGGACATCGGCAACCACCAGGTCGTAGCGGCCGTCGTGCGAACCGAGTCCCGCGGGCGCCGCGCCCGGCGGCAGGTACAGCAGCCGCTCGCCGTCCGGCCCGGTCACCGCGTACCCCGTACCGGGGGCGTCCATCGGCACGGCCCGCACCCGGTGCCCGGTGAGCAGCGCCAGTTCCCGCCCGTCCGGCACACGGCCCGGCTGCGGCAGCCCCGCGGGCACCTCCACCGGCGGACCGTCGTGCGGATGCGACAACAGCACCTGCCGTACGCCCCCCAGGGTGCGTCCGGCGCGCGCGGCGGCGAACACGGCGCCGGGGGTGAGGTCCAGCAGCAGCGTCCCGTCCACCAGGGCGGCGGACGCGGCGCGCGCCCCGTCCACGAGGGCCAGGGCGCAGACGGCGCAGGGACAGCCGGGGCGGGGCAGCCCCTCGGGGGCGGCGGTGCCGAGCAGAGTGAGTTCCACGGGAAGATCCTCCCGCGCCGGTGTCCCGGCCGCCCGCCCGGATAGGCTTCACGCTGCACGCACGACCGTGATCGACCTTCGGGAGGCAGGCATGGCGGACTGGACGTGGCGGTTCGAGAAGGCCGACGGTACGGAGGTCGCCCCGGCGGTGGAACCCGAGGAGTTCACCACCCAGGGGGACGCCGAGAGCTGGATCGGCGAGCAGTGGAAGGAGCTTGTCGCGGGCGGCGCCGACCAGGTGTTCCTGCACGAGGACGGCAGCCTGATCTACGGCCCGATGAGCCTGCACGCGGAAGAGGCCGAGCCCGAGCCCGTGGCCGAGCCGGTGGCGGAGGCGGACGCCTGAGCCACCGGCGTGTCCGGACGGGCCGGTGCCCCGCACCCGCCCGTCCGCACGGCCGCCGTCAGATCTCCCCGAGCGTCACCTTGGCGGTGTTCTCCGTCCCGTCCCGCTGATACGTGACGTCGATCTTGTCGCCCGGCTCGTCCCCGGCGAGGATCTCGGCGAGCGAGGTGATCGTGGTGACCCGCTGGTCACCCAGACGGGTGATGATGTCGCCGGCCCTGATGCCCGCGTCGTCCGCCGCACCGCCGTTGGACACCGACACCACGGCGACGCCCGCGGGCCGCTGGTCCTGATCCACCACCGTGCGGCCGGTGATCCCCAGCGCCGCCCGGCCCGAGTCGGTGACCCGGCCGTCCCTGATGATCTGGTCCGCCACCGTCCGCACCATCGAGGCGGGGATCGCGAACCCGATGCCCGGCGCCGCGCTGTCCCCGAAGTTCGGGTCCGTCGCGGCGAGCGTGGGAATCCCGATGACCTTGCTGTCCAGGTCCACGAGGGCGCCACCGCTGTTGCCGGGGTTGATCGACGCGGAGGTCTGGATCATGTTCGCGAGGGTCGCGCCCGTGCCGCCGCCGTCCGCGCTCTCGCTGACGGTGCGGCCCGTGGCCGAGACGATCCCGTCGGTGACGCTGGACGAGAGCCCCAGCGGGGAGCCCATCGCGAGCACGAGCTGTCCCACCCGCACCTTGGTGCTGTCGCCGAACGACGCGGCCCGCAGTCCGTCGGGCACGGTGTCCAGTTTGACCACCGCGAGATCCTGCTCGGGGTACGAGTAGACGAGCTTCGCGGTGAGCGGCTGCTCGTTGTTCGCGGTGGTGACCTGGAAGGTGCGTTCCGTGCCGATCACATGGGCGTTGGTGACGATGTGGCCCTGGTCGTCGTAGACCACACCGGAGCCCAGGTCGTTCCTGCCGCGGATCTGCACGACCGACGGGAGGACGTCGGCGATCACCTTCTCGAAGCCGCTCTGGAGGTCGTCCGCGGAGCGGGGGGCCGCGGCGGCCTGTTCGGTGACGGGGGTGGCCCGGGCGGTCCCCGGGGGCTTCCCGCCCGGTCCGGAGCACCCCCCGGCCAGGACGGCCGCACCTATCGCGACACCCACCACCCGGAACCCGGCCCTTCGGGATACGTTCATGCCCGAAGTCTTGCCCGGCCCGTCCGGGCAGGCCTGAGATGACCCCCCGAACGGGTCGCCTTCGCTCGCGCTTCCGAGGTTTCCTGTGCTGGACGCACTCCGTTCCGGTGCCGTCGTTCGTGGGGTGCGCAGTTCCCCGCAGGTCGCCTTCGCTTGCGCTTCCCAGGTCCGTCCGGCTGGGCGTACTTCGTTCCGGTGCCGTCGTTCGTGGGGTGCGCAGTTCCCCGCGCCCCTGAGGCGCTGCCCTGTTGCGGTCGTTCTTCGGGTGCGGGTCGCCCTCGTCTTTGCGCAGTTCCCCGCGCCCCTTTGGGGCGCGTCCGGTTTGTTCTTCGGGTCGGTGCCGGTCGGGATTCTCCGTCCTCGTTCCAACGCGCTCGGCAGGACGTTCCCTTGCCGGACTGAAGAGCATCGGAGTCTGCGGGCAGAGATTCCCGCCCACCCCCTCCCGCAGCAGCGCGACCGCGCGAGGAGGGTGGTTCCGCAAGCAAAGGCCTGCACCTGACCGACAGCCTGAAGGGGCGCCCCCAAAGGGGCGCGGGGAACTGCGCAAAAGACGAGGGCGGACCCGCACCCGAAGGGCGACCGCAAGGGGGCAGCACCCAGGGGCGCGGGGAACTGCGCACCCACCGGGCGACGGCACAGGGCCAAGTGCGTCCAGCCGGACAGACCTAGGAAGCGGTAAGCGAAGGCGACCCGCACGGGAACAAGTACGTCCAGCCGGACAGACCTCGGAAGCGCAAGCGAAGGCGACCCGCAGGGGGAACTACCCCCGCGCCCCGCAGAGGTGAAGGAGGGAGCCGACACCCCGATAGGGGTCGGTACGCCCCGCACGGTCCTCCAGATCGAGGAACAACGCGAGATCCCCGGCGGAGCCGACCGCGTCGTCCCGCACCGCGTCCGCGAACACCCGCACCCCGTACCACGCCCGCAACGGCGCCCCGATCCCCGCGAGCGTCACGGTCAGCGCGGACAGCCGGTCCGCGCGGACCTCCACGCCCCGCCGGTCCCGCGCGCGGGCGGAGTCGAACGCGGCGAGCGCCCCACCCCAGTCCCCGGCCAGCGCGGGCCGCACGGCCAACGCGTCGGCGTTGCGGACGAGCAAGGACAGCAGCCCCCCGGCGGCCAGCATCCGCCCGAGCCCCGCGACCAGCGGATCGGGCTCCGCCACATAGGGCAGGACCCCATGGCAGAGCACCACGTCGAACCCGCCGGGAAGGAAGTGCACCCCGGTGTCCCGGCCGTCACCCTCGATGAACCGGACGCGCCCCCGGATGCCCTCGGGCTCCGCGGCGAGCGACGCGCGGGCCGCCGCGATCAGCCCGGCGTCCCGTTCGAGCCCGGTCACCTCGTGCCCGGCCCGCGCCAGCCGCAGTGCCTGCGTACCGCGGCCGGTGCCCACGTCGAGCACCCGCAGCCGCTTGCCGACCCGGAACCGGGCGGCTATCTGCTCGTCGAGCTGTCTGGCGACCAGCTCCCGCCGGACGACATCCGGCAGACCTCCGGGTGAAGAGGAGGTGGTCAGGGCCGTTCCCCGCGCTTGACCTGGGGCTTGGGCAGCCGGAGCCGGCGCATCTGGAGGGTCCGCATCAGGGCGTAGGCCACGGCGCCGCGCTTGGGCTCGTCCGCGAACCGCGTCCGCAGCTCCTTCTTGAGCCGGAACACGAGAACGATCGAGTCCACCACGATCATCACGATCACGAACAGCCACAGCAGCAGCGAGACGTTCTGGAGCGCCGGGACCCGGACCATGCTCAGGACGAGGATGACCACGGCCATCGGCAGGAAGAATTCCGCGATGTGGAAACGCGAGTCGACGTAGTTACGGGCGAACCGGCGGACCGGGCCCTTGTCGCGCGCGGGCAGATATCGCTCGTCACCGCTGGCGAGGGCCTGGCGCTGCCGCTCAAGGGCGGTACGCCGCTCCTCGCGGGAGCGCTTGCTGGCTTCCTTGCGCGTCGTCGGCGTATTGGCGACGCTGCGGCGCTGCGACTGCGCCACGCTGCGCTTCGGCGTCGGGCGGCCCTTGGGGGCCTGCGGGTCACGGGACTGGGGGGAGGAGGCGGTCACCGGCGTCTGGTCGGCGGCGGCCTTCTCTGTCTTGGCACGGCTACGGAACACAAAACCCAAGGGTACGGGGTGCCCGCGCATGGACCGCGGCCGGGCGGGGAACGATCCGGCAACACCGGTCGTCCCACATAGGGAACGGAAGAGGACATCCGGGAGCGGGCGCCCACCGGCCCGTACGGACCGCGGGCAGCGGGCCGATCCCGGGGACCACCTACTCCTTACGCCGGAGCGGAAGCGCACGCAGTCGTCCTTGGGGATGAGCGCATCCGGCGCCGAACAGTGCGGTAATAGAAGCAGGCCCCTTACTGTGGGACCTGTTGCAGAGCTTGAGCCGGAGTCCGTCAGAAGGGGGCGCGCGAAGCCCATGAGCGGTGTCATGAAGCGTATGGGGATGATCTTCCGCGCGAAGGCGAACAAGGCCCTTGACCGGGCCGAGGACCCGCGCGAGACCCTCGACTACTCGTACCAGAAGCAGCTCGAACTGCTGCAGAAGGTCCGCCGCGGGGTCGCCGACGTCGCGACGTCCCGCAAGCGCCTGGAGCTTCAGCTCAACCAGCTCCAGAGCCAGTCCAGCAAGCTGGAGGACCAGGGCCGCAAGGCCCTCGCGCTCGGCCGGGAGGACCTCGCCCGTGAGGCCCTGTCCCGTCGCGCCGCCCTTCAGCAGCAGGTCACCGACCTGGAGGCCCAGCACCGGACGCTCCAGGGCGAGGAGGAGAAGCTGACGCTGGCCTCGCAGCGCCTCCAGGCCAAGGTCGACGCCTTCCGTACCAAGAAGGAGACCATCAAGGCCACGTACACGGCCGCCCAGGCGCAGACCCGGATCGGCGAGGCGTTCACCGGCATCTCCGAGGAGATGGGCGACGTCGGCCTCGCGATCCAGCGCGCCGAGGACAAGACCGCGCAGCTCCAGGCCCGCGCGGGCGCGATCGACGAGCTGCTGGCCTCCGGCGCCCTCGACGACCCCACGGGCACCGCCAAGGACGACATCGCCGCCGAGCTGGACCGCATCTCCGGTGGTACTGATGTGGAGCTGGAACTCCAGCGGATGAAGGCCGAGCTGGCCGGGGGATCGTCCTCGCAGCAGGCCATCGAGGGCGGACAGAACGCCGCCGGGACCCAGCAGCCGCAGCGGGACACCCCGCGCTTCGACAAGCAGTAGGCCCCGGCCGAGGGCCGCGCCGAGGAGGGCGTCATGATCGTACGGATCATGGGGGAGGGCCAGGTGAAGCTGGCGGACAGCCACTTCACCGAGCTGAACGCGTTGGACGACGAGCTGCTCGCCGAGCTGGAGCGCGGGGACACCCCCGGGTTCCGGCGCACCCTCGGCGCGCTGCTCGACCGGGTCCGTGAGCTGGGCACCCCCCTGCCCGACGACTCGCTCGAACCGTCGGAGCTGATCCTGCCGTCCTCCGACGCCACCCTGGACCAGGTCCGCGACCTGCTGACGGACGACGGTCTGATCCCCGGCTGAGGCCACCGGCCGATCCGGGGGCCGTCCTTCTCCCGGCCGGGCCTCAGGGGCACCCCTAGGGGTCCCGTGACGGTGTCCGGGCCCGGCGGGGTCGTGGTTCCTCGCGGGAGCGCGCACCGCCGGGGAGTGTCACCCGTACGGGGCGCTACCGTTCACCGGGTGACCCCCCTGGAGCGCGTCAAGCGTCTGCGTGGCTGGCTGATCGCCCATCCCACCGCGACGGACAGTGCCCTCGCGGTCGCCGTCCTCGCGGCGATGCTCCTCGGCTCGGTGCTGGACCCGAACGGCCCAGCGGGCAAGCACGGACCCACCAGCTGGGACACCCGCACCCCGACCGTCCTCGGCCTGGTGCTGATGCCGCTCGCCGCGGGCACCCTGGCGCTGCGCCGCCGCGCGCCCCTCCCGGTCCTCTGCGTCACCACCGCGATATCCCTGCTGGAACTGATCCTCAGCGACCCGAGGGCCCCCGTCGCGATGAGCGCCGTCGTCGCGCTGTACACCGTCGCCGCGCACACCGACCGGCCCACGACCTGGCGCGTCGGACTGCTGACCATGACCGCCCTCACCGGCGCCGCCATGCTGTCCGGCCCCATGCCCTGGTACGCGCAGGAGAACCTCGGCGTCTTCGCGTGGACGGGGATGGCCGCCGCCGCGGGGGACGCGGTCCGCAGCCGCCGGGCCTTCGTGGACGCCATCCGGGAACGCGCCGAGCGGGCCGAACGCACCCGCGACGAGGAGGCCCGCCGCCGGGTCGCCGAGGAGCGGCTGCGGATCGCCCGGGATCTGCACGACGTGGTGGCGCACCACATCGCACTGGTCAACGTCCAGGCCGGGGTCGCCGCCCACCTCATGGACAAACGCCCCGACCAGGCGAAGGCCGCCCTGGCCCATGTCCGGGAGGCCAGCCGCTCCGCCCTCGGGGAACTGCGCGCCACGGTCGGACTGCTCCGCCAGACCGGCGACCCCGAGGCCCCCACCGAACCGGCACCGGGCCTGGACCGGCTGGAGGAACTCGCCGACACGTTCCGGCACGCCGGGCTGCCCGTCGACGTGGCCCGCGGCGACCAGGGCAGCAAACTCCCCGCGGCCGTCGACCTCGCCTCGTACCGGATCATCCAGGAGGCGCTCACCAATGTGCAGAAGCACGCGGGGGAACGCGCCCGGGCCGAGGTCAGCGTCGTCCGGGTCGGACCCCATGTGGAGATCACCGTCCTGGACGACGGCTCCCGCGACAGCCGCCGTCCGCCCGCCGCGGACACCGCCCGGCCGCCCGCCGATCCCCCGCAGGCCGGTGGGCACGGACTGCTCGGGATGCGCGAGCGGGTCACCGCGCTCGGCGGCGCCCTCACCGCGGGCCCCCGCTACGGCGGCGGCTTCCGCGTCCATGCGATCCTGCCCGTCAAAGCACGTGCCGGGCGGAGCACGGCACAGACGGGGGACACGCCATGACGATCCGGGTACTGCTCGCCGACGACCAGGCACTGCTGCGCAGCGCCTTCCGGGTACTGGTCGACTCCGAGCCCGACATGGAGGTCGTCGGTGAGGCGTCCGACGGCGCCGAGGCCGTCCGCGTCACCGCCGAGACGATGCCCGACGTCGTCCTCATGGACATCCGGATGCCCGGCACCGACGGTCTCGCCGCCACCCGCCGGATCTGCGACGACCCCGCCCTGTCCGCCGTCCGCGTGGTGATGCTGACGACGTTCGAGGTGGACGAGTACGTCGTCCAGTCGCTGCGCGCCGGGGCGTCCGGCTTCCTCGGCAAGGGCTCCGAGCCGGAGGAACTCCTCGGCGCGATCCGGGTCGCCGCCGCGGGCGAGGCGCTGCTGTCCCCGGTGGCGACCAAGGGCCTCATCGCCCGGTTCCTCGCCCAGGGCGAGGGCCCCGGGGTCGACGGCGCCCGGTCGACGCGTCTGGACGTGCTGACCGGCCGGGAACGCGAGGTGCTCGTCCTGGTCGGGGGCGGTCACTCCAACGACGAGATCGCGGACCGGCTCGATGTCTCCCCGCTCACCGTCAAGACCCATGTGAACCGGGCGATGGCCAAGCTCGGCGCCCGGGACCGCGCCCAACTCGTCGTCATCGCCTATGAGTCGGGACTGGTCCGGCCCCGCCCGCACTGACCCCGGGCACCCCGCCGCCGGCGGCCCGGGAAAGGACCCGGACTCACTCACAGGGACTACCGCGCCTACTACACCCGCAGTATGCGCGGCATAAGGAAAGCGACCTGCGAGCGAGGAATCCGGGCCCCCGGATGGGCCAAGGTGAGGACAGGGGGGTAAGTCGTGCCTCCTCCTGCCGCGCCAAGCCACAGAAGAGAGACCGCCACCCATGTCCTGGCTGTCAAGATTCAGCCTTGCTCAGCGGGCCCTGATCGGGCTGATTTCGATCATCGCGCTGGTCTTCGGTGCCATCGCGATACCCCAGCTCAAGCAGCAGCTCCTGCCCTCCATCGAACTTCCGATGGTGTCCGTCCTGGCCCCCTACCCGGGCGCGTCCCCCGATGTCGTCGAGAAGCAGGTCGTCGAACCGCTTGAGGACAGCATCGAAGCGGTCGACGGCATCACCGGCGTCATCGCCACCGCCAGCGAGGGCAACGCCGTCCTCAGGGCCCAGTTCGACTACGGCGACGGCTCGAAGCAGATCATCGCGGACGTCCAGCAGGCCGTGAACCGGGCTCGCGCCCAGCTCCCCACCGAGGTCGACCCGCAGGTCATCGCCGGTTCCACCGACGACATCCCGACCGTGGTCCTCGCCGTCACCTCCGACAAGGACCAGCAGGCGCTCAAGGAGCAGCTCGACCGCACGGTCGTGCCCGAGCTGACGGACATCGACGGGGTCGCCCAGGTCACCGTCGACGGCGTCCGTGACCTCCAGGTCACCGTCACCCCCGACGACCGTAGGATGGCGGCGGCAGGCGTCACCCCGCCCGTGCTCGGCCAGGCCGTCCAGGCGGGCGGCGCGACCGTCCCGGCCGGTTCCTTCGAGGAGGACGGCAGCAACCGCACCGTCCAGGTCGGCGGCGGCTTCACCTCCCTGGAGCAGATCCAGGAACTGATGATCACGGGCCAGGGCGTCAAGAAGCCCGTCCGGCTCGCCGATGTCGCCTCCGTGAAGCAGGAGCCGGCCAAGGCGGACTCCCTCACCCGCACCAACGGCGAACCCAGCCTCGCGGTCCTCGTCACCATGGACCAGGACGGCAGCGCGGTCGCCATCTCCGAAGCGGTCGAGAAGGCCCTGCCCGGCCTGCGCACCGACCTCGGCTCCGGCGCCGAACTCACCGTCGTCAGCGACCAGGGCCCCGCCGTCTCCAAGGCGATCGCCGGTCTCACCACCGAGGGCGCCCTCGGACTGATCTTCGCGGTCCTCGTGATCCTGGTGTTCCTGGCGTCGATCCGCTCGACCCTGGTCACCGCGGTCTCCATCCCGCTCTCCGTCGTCCTCGCGCTGATCGTGCTGTGGACCCGGGACCTCTCGCTCAACATGCTCACCCTCGGCGCCCTGACCATCGCCATCGGCCGGGTCGTCGACGACTCGATCGTGGTCCTGGAGAACATCAAGCGCCACCTCGGCTACGGCGAGGAACGCAGTGAGGCCATCCTCACCGCCGTCAAGGAGGTCGCGGGCGCGGTCACCGCCTCGACGCTCACCACGGTGGCCGTGTTCCTGCCGGTCGGTCTGACCGGCGGCATGGTCGGCGCGCTGTTCGGTTCCTTCAGCCTCACCGTGACGGCCGCGCTGCTCGCGTCGCTGCTGGTGTCGCTCACCGTCGTCCCGGTCCTGTCGTTCTGGTTCCTGCGGCCCCCGAAGGCCGTCCGCGGCGTCGACCCGGAGGTGGCCCGCCGCCAGGCCGAGGAGAAGGAGGCCCGCAGCCGCCTCCAGCGCATGTACGTCCCCGTGCTGAGGTTCGCCACCCGCCGCCGGCTCGTCAGCCTCGGCATCGCGGCCGCCGTCCTGATCGGCACCTTCGGCATGGTGCCGCTGCTGAAGACCAACTTCTTCGACCAGGGCGAGCAGGAGATCCTCTCCATCAAGCAGGAGCTGAAGCCCGGAACCGGACTCTCCGCGACCGACGCCGCCTCCGCCAAGATCGAGAAGATGCTCGACGGCGTCGAAGGCGTCAAGGACCACCAGGTCACCATCGGCTCCTCCGGCTTCATGGCGGCGTTCGGCGGCGGCACCGACACCAACCAGGCGTCGTTCCAGGTCACCCTGGACGACGACGCGTCCTTCGAGGACACCCAGGACCGCATCGAGACCGGACTGGGCAAGCTGGACGGGATCGGCGAGACCACCCTCGCGGCCGGCGACGGCTTCGGCAGCCAGGACCTCAGCGTGGTCGTCAAGGCCGCCGACGCCGCGACCCTGCGCGAGGCGGCCGAGCGGGTACGTGACGAGGTCGCCGAACTGGACGACGTCACCGACGTCCAGAGCAACCTCTCCCAGTCGGTCCCGCGGATCTCCGTGAAGGCCACCGACAAGGCCGCCCGCGCCGGGTTCAGCGACGCCACCCTCGGCGCCGCCGTCACCCAGGCCGTACGCGGCACCACCACCGGCAAGGCCGTCCTCGACGACACCGAACGCGACATCGTGATCCGTTCGGCGAAGCCTGCCGGGACGATGGACGAACTGCGGGCGCTGCGCCTCGGCCCGGTGAAGCTCGGCGACATCGCCACGGTCGAACTGGTCGACGGCCCGGTCTCCATGACCCGGATCGACGGCCAGCGCTCCGCCAACGTCACCGCCCGCCCCACCGGCGACAACACCGGCGCGGTCAGCACCGAACTCCAGACGAAGGTCGACGCGCTGGACCTGCCCGAGGGGGCCACCGCCTCCATCGGAGGGGTCTCCGAGGACCAGGACGACGCGTTCGCCTCCCTCGGGCTCGCCATGCTCGCGGCCATCGCCATCGTGTTCATGCTGCTCGTCGCGGCCTTCAGGTCGCTCGTCCAGCCGCTGATCCTGCTGGTGTCCGTCCCGTTCGCGGCGACCGGCGCGATCGGCCTGCTGATCCTCACGGGCACCCCGATGGGCGTCCCCGCGATGATCGGCATGCTGATGCTCATCGGCATCGTGGTGACCAACGCGATCGTCCTGATCGACCTCATCAACCAGTACCGCGCCAAGGGGTACGGGGTCGTGGAAGCGGTCGTCGAGGGTGGCCGCCACCGGCTGCGCCCGATCCTGATGACGGCCCTCGCGACGATCTTCGCGCTGCTGCCGATGGCCCTCGGGGTCACCGGCGAGGGCGGCTTCATCGCCCAGCCCCTCGCGGTCGTCGTCATCGGCGGTCTGATCACCTCGACGCTGCTGACACTGCTCCTGGTGCCGACCCTCTACGCGATGGTCGAGCTCCGCAAGGAGCGCAGGCGCGCCAAGCGCGAGGCGAAGAGGTCCGCCGTACCGGCCGGTACGGAGACCCCGGAGCTGGCCAAGACCTGACTTCCGGGCCCCGTGGCCGGGGCCCGGAACGCGGTACGCGGATGCCCGCACCCCCGAAGGACCGGGGTGCGGGCATCCGCGCGTGTGCCGCGCGGCGAAGGCGAAGGGCCGGGGTACGGGCACCCGTGCGAACGCCTGCGAAGGGCCGGGCAGGGCGCGCTGCGGCGGTGCGCGCTACGGCAGGGCGAGCATCTGCTCAAGGGCCAGCTTGGCGAAACGTTCCGTCTCAGGGTCGACCGTGATCTGGTTGACCAGCTTGCCGTCCGCGAGCGACTCCAGCGTCCACACCAGATGCGGCAGGTCGATCCGGTTCATCGTGGAGCAGAAGCACACCGTCCGGTCGAGGAAGGTGATCTCCTTGCCCTCCGGGGCGAAACGGTTCGCCAGGCGCTGCACCAGGTTCAGCTCCGTACCGATCGCCCACTTGGAACCGGCGGGCGCGGCCTCCAGCGTCCGGATGATGTACTCCGTCGACCCGACCTGGTCGGCCGCCGCCACCACCTCGTTCTTGCACTCGGGGTGCACCAGCACATTGACCCCGGGTATCCGGGCCCGTACGTCCTCCACGGACTCCAGCGAGAAGCGCCCGTGCACGGAGCAGTGCCCGCGCCACAGGATCATCTTCGCGGCCCGCAGCTCCTCGGTGGTCAGCCCGCCGCCGGGCTTGTGCGGGTTGTAGACGACGCAGTCGTCCAGGGACATCCCGAGGTCCCGGACCGCCGTGTTGCGCCCGAGATGCTGGTCGGGGAGGAAGAGCACCTGCTCGCCCTGCCCGAACGCCCACTCCAGCGCCCGCTCGGCGTTGGAGGAGGTGCAGATGGTGCCCCCGTGGCGGCCGGTGAACGCCTTGATGTCCGCCGACGAGTTCATGTACGAGACGGGCACGACCCGGTCGGCGATGCCCGCGTCGGTGAGCACGTCCCAGCACTCGGCGACCTGCTCGGCGGTGGCCATGTCGGCCATCGAGCACCCCGCCGCGAGGTCCGGCAGGACGACCTTCTGGGCGTCGCCGGTGAGGATGTCCGCGGACTCCGCCATGAAGTGCACACCGCAGAAGACGATGTACTCGGCCGCGGGCCGCGCGGCGGCGTCCCGGGCCAGCTTGAACGAGTCGCCCGTGACATCCGCGAACTGGATGACCTCGTCGCGCTGGTAGTGGTGCCCGAGGACGAACACCTTGTCCCCGAGCCTCTCCTTGGCCGCACGCGCCCGCGCCACCAGGTCCGGGTCGGACGGGGAGGGCAGGTCTCCCGGACACTCCACCCCGCGCTCGCTGCGCGGGTCGGCCTCCCGGCCGAGCAGCAGCAGTGCCAGCGGGGTCGGGGTTACGTCCAGGGGCTGGGCGGTGGTCACGATCACGCACCCTTTCTCTCGGAGCTCTCGCCCCGGCGGCTCACGGGCGCTGTCGGACCTGGTCCCCAGGCGCCTTTTCGTCGTTCTGACGTTATCTATCATAACTGCTTCACGTCAGTTTGACGATGCCCATCGTGTCGATGTGACGCATACCCCGTGGGCCCCCAGCGGGCCCCGGACCAGGGCTTGTTCCCGGCCCCTTGGGACCCGTCCGGCTCGACCGTGTCGCCGCCCGGCCCCATGTGCGAGCATGGAAGCGCACGGCACGCAGACACGAAGGCACTGCCGAGGACGGACGCGGGCCCGGAATGAATCCGCCGCCCCGACGGTTGTCACGTCGGCAAGCAGTCTCCGTACAACCCGGGAGAGATGTAGATGTCCGTATCGGACGAGACCAAGACCGCCACCGACGGCATCATCCTGTCCGACGCCGCCGCGGCCAAGGTCAAGGGCCTGCTCGACCAGGAAGGCCGCGAGGACCTGGCCCTGCGGGTCGCCGTTCAGCCCGGCGGCTGCTCCGGCCTGCGCTACCAGCTCTTCTTCGACGAGCGCTCCCTCGACGGCGATGTCGTCAAGGACTTCGACGGGGTCAAGGTCGTCACCGACCGGATGAGCGCCCCCTACCTCGGTGGTGCCTCCATCGACTTCGTCGACACCATCGAGAAGCAGGGCTTCACCATCGACAACCCGAACGCCTCGGGCTCCTGCGCCTGCGGCGACTCCTTCAGCTAGTCGCGCCACCGGCCGCCCGCGTGGGCCGGTACCCGCACGACGGAGGCGGTACCCCGGACGGGGGTACCGCCTCCGCGCGTTCCGCCACCTCCCGTGACCGCCTTCGCGTCACGGCTCCGGCGCCTCTCCCGTACCGCCTACCGCGTGACGGCTCCAGCGCGTCCCGTACCGCCTGCCGCGCTCCCGTACCGCCTACCGCGTGACGGTTCCGCCGCCGCCCTTCACCGCCCCGTCGCCGTCCGGCCCGCCCTCCGGGAACGGCCAGTTCTTCGGCGCCCGGTCCGCTACGGGCCGCCCCTTCCCGTCCACCACCGCGCGGTCCCCGAGCGGCTCCGCCAGCCGCGCGGTCAGCTCATGCCGCTTCAGCATGAGCACACACGCCTTCTTCTCGTTCACGCTCTCCGTCACCCGGACCACCACCGTGCCCGCGCGCGGTTCGGCACCGGCCGTGAGATCGCCGCACACCCCGGCGAGGACGTGCAGGACCAGTTCCCGGCCGTCCTTCCGGGTCTCGTACCACGCGACCTCCTTGTCCACCGTGGTCCTGGCACCGTCCGGCTTCTCCTCGCCGCCGCTCTTCCCCGGGTCCGCCAGATGCCTCGGGTCGACCGCCGGATACGTCACCGTGTACGGCTCCCCGGACCCCTTCGGCCGCACCTCGAACAGCCATGACGGGACGAGCGCGGGACGGCTGTCCGCGAGCCGCACCGCCAGCCCGAACTCCGCGCCCGTCACCGTCAGCGGCTCACGGGCCTTCGCCGCCCCGCCGTCCCCGCACGCCACCGACGGGTCGTCCTGGTGCGGCACGGGGTCCGCGCAGCCGCCGATACCGACCCGTCCGCCACCCTGCTGGTTCAGCAGTTCGAGTGCCTTCCGGGCGCTGATCACCGGGTAACGGTCACCCGCGCGCGGCTCCCCGAGATGACCGCTCGCCCGGACGACCTCCCCCGTGGGGCCGACCTGGACCCCCGTGGACCAGCCGAATGTCGGCAGCCCGCCCACCCGGGGAGCCGCGTTCACCACCCGGGCCGAACCCATGACCTGGCGTGCGTCGAGCTTCGCGTCGTCCTGGCCGAGTGCCTTCAGGACCGGGGCGGCGGCGCTCTTCGCGGCCCGCTCACCGATCGGCGCGGTGTCCCCCGACATACGGTCCGCGCCGCCGTCCGTGCACTTGGCGGTGGCGCCGCAGCCGTCCGGCCCGGCCGCGTACCGCTGGAACGTCCAGGTGCCCCCGCCGTCCCGCGCCGCCTGGAGCGACGGACCCGAACCGTCCTTCGGGGTGCCCACCCGCCAGGTCTCCCCGCTGAGCCGGGGTGTGCCCGGCACCCCCAGCGCCTCGGCGAGCCGCCGTACCTCGCCCGCGGTCACCTCCGCGTCCGGCCGGTGCACCGCCGCCGTGCCCGGACCCCGCGGCAGCTCACCGCGCGCCCGGTACAGCGGTCCGCCCGGGTCGGGCTCACCCGGGGCGATCCCCGGGTCACCGCCCGGGTCGCCGCCCGGCCCGTCGAGCGCGAGCGGTGGGGGAGCGGCGTCGTCACCGGGGGCCGTGACCCCCTCCCCGCGGTCCCGCTGCGCGTCCCCGGACGCGGCCACCGCGAGATACGTGCCACCGCCCCCGGCCAGCAGCACCGCGGCCGTCACGGACACCACCACGGGTGAACGGCGCCACGCGCCCCGGGGCGCGGCGCCCCGGTCCGTGCCGCCGGGTCCGTCGGGGTCGACCGGATTGGTGGTCACCGCATCGCTCCTCAGTCCGCGCCGCGCCCGTGTCCCGGCCACGGCGGTACGTCGTCCAACTCCCCCTCGCGGGGACAGCGGTGGGACGTGGGGAGGGCGCGTACGGTTCCCTCCGGGGCGGTGTTCACCCGGGAGGGTGAGCGGAACGGGAAGGGGGCGGGCCCACGCCCGGGGTCAGTCCCCGTACTCCTGTGTCGCGTCCAGCAGCCGGGCCGAGGCGGGCGGGACGACCACCCCGTGGATCAGCGACGGGGACACCGGCACGGCCCCGGCCCGCCGGTCCGCCGGCCAGTGCGGGATCATCCGGGCGCAGTCCCCGCGCAGCGCGGCGAGACCGCCTTCCCTGTCGTACGGAGCGGTGCGACCGATCTGGAGGTTGGTCATACCGGCACCGTAGACGCCCCGAGTCCGGTGAAAAAAGCCCTACTATCCGGTAGTTTCCACCCCTCCGTACGGTTCGGACCGTTGCGATGACCCGGTAGCGTGAAGTGTTCAGTCCTGCCGGGCTCCGGGGCGGCATGCCCTGTGCCAGGCCCACCCAGCCGCCCCCAGTTCCCACAGGAGCGCTTCGCCGTGCGTATCGCAGTCACCGGCTCCATCGCCACCGACCATCTGATGACCTTCCCCGGACGGTTCGCCGACCAGCTCGTCGCAGATCAACTGCACACGGTCTCCCTTTCCTTCCTTGTCGACACCCTCGACGTACGGCGCGGCGGGGTCGGGGCGAACATCGCCTTCGGCATGGGCCAGCTCGGCGCCACCCCTGTCCTGGTCGGCGCCGCCGGTTCGGACTTCGACGAGTACCGCGCGTGGCTCGACCGGCACGGGGTCGACACCGCCTCCGTACGGATCTCCGAGGTGCTGCACACCGCGCGGTTCGTCGTCACCACCGACGCCGACCACAACCAGATCGGCTCCTTCTACACGGGCGCGATGAGCGAGGCCCGGCTGATCGAGCTGAAGGCCGTCGCCGACCGGGTCGGGGGCCTCGACCTCGTCCTCATCGGCGCGGACGACCCCGAGGGGATGCTCCGGCACACCGAGGAGTGCCGCACCCGGGCGATCCCGTTCGCCGCGGACTTCTCCCAGCAGATCGCCCGGATGGACGGCGACGAGATCCGCATACTGCTGGACGGCGCCGCGTTCCTCTTCTCCAACGAGTACGAGAAGGGGCTCATCGAGGCGAAGACCGGCTGGACCGACGAGGAGATCCTCGCGCGGGTCGGGCACCGGGTCACCACGCTGGGCGCGCGGGGCGTGCGGATCGAGCGGGTCGGGCACGACCCCATCGAGGTCGGGGTGCCCGAGGAGAAGGCGAAGGTCGACCCGACGGGGGTCGGCGACGCGTTCCGGGCCGGGTTCCTCTCCGGGCTCGCCTGGGGGGTCGGGCTTGAGCGGGCCGCGCAGGTCGGCTGCATGCTCGCGACGCTGGTCATCGAGACGCTGGGCACGCAGGAGTACGAGCTGAGCCGGGTCCACTTCATGGACCGCTTCACGAAGGCGTATGGCCACGAGGCCGCGCAGGAGGTCGTCCGCCACCTGGCGTAGCCGCCCGGCGGGTGGTCCGGGGGCGCGGTTGCCCGCGCCCCCGGGATGCTGCCCCGATCCGTTCCTCGTCGGGTGCAGGCCGTCCTCGCGCAGTTCCCCGCGCCCCTGGGTTCCTGCTTCGTCCCGTCGGGGTCGGGTGCGGGCGGTTCGTGGGTGCGCAGTTCCCCGCGCCCCTGGATGCTGCCCCTGTTCGTCGTCCGTCGGGTGCGGGCCGGTCCTCGTTCTCGCGCAGTTCCCCGCGCCCCTGAGATGTGCCGCTTGCCCCATCCGGCCGGGTGCGGGCGACCCGCACCCGACCGCGCACGGTACGAGGCGGCCTCCCCAGGGGCGCGGGGAACTGCGCAAAACCACGGGCGACCCGCACGCCACCGGAAAGGGTGAGTCCCGAGGGCCTGGGCCCCACGGGCGACCCGCACCCGACGCGCGCACGGGACGGGGCGGCCTCCTCAGGGGCGCGGGGAACTGCGCACCCCCGTCCGTACCCGCGCGGGAACAAGTACGCCCAGGTGGGGAACCCTAGGGGCGCGGGGAACTGCGCAAAACCACGGGCGACCCGCACGCCACCGGGAAAGGGTGAGTCCCGAGGGCCTGGGCCCCACGAGCGACCCGCACCCCGACCGGGCACGGGACGAGGCGGAACCCAGGGGCGCGGGACGGGGTCAGGCGAGGCGGATCACCTCGTAGGCGGAACCCCGTGCCGCCGGGGTCTCACCCACATAGCGCTGGCCCCGCATCTCGCACCACGCGGGAATGTCCAACCGCGCCGCCTCGTCGTCCGCGAGCACGACGACCGTCCCCCCGACCGGCACCCGCCCGATCACCTTCGCCAGCTCGATCACCGGCAACGGACACCGCTTCCCGAGCGCGTCGACCACCAGCGGCCCGGCCTCCCCGGCGACCTCCGCCGCAGCCTCCTCGGAGCCACCCGCACGGGAAGCCGCACGGGAACCCGCATGGGTGTGCGCACCCAACTTCGCGCGGACCTCCGCCACCACCCCGGGCAGTACGCCGAGGAACCGTTCGACCTCCTCGGCCGTGGTCCCGACGGGCAGCGACACCCGTACGTTGCCCTCGCTGAGCACCCCCATCGCCTTGAGCACATGGCTCGGCGTCAGCGTGCTGCTGGTGCACGACGAGCCGGACGACACGGAGAACCCGGCCCGGTCCAGCTCGGACAGCACGCTCTCGCCGTCCACGTAAAGAGAGGAGAAGGTGACGAGGTGCGGCAGCCGGCGTACCGGATCGCCCACCACCTCCGTGTCCGGCACCAGCAGCGGCACCCGCTCCCGCAGCCGGTCGGTCAGTGCCCGCAGCCGGACTGCCTCCTCGGCCGCCGCGCCCTGGACCGCCCGCAGCGACGCCGCCGCCGCGACGATCGCCGGGATGTTCTCGAACCCGGGCGCCCGCCCGGACTCCCGCTCGTCCACCGGCCCGCGCACCGCGAACCGCGCCCCCTTGCGCACCACCAGCAGCCCCACCCCGGCCGGACCGCCCCACTTGTGCGCGCTGCCGGTCAGCAGGGACCATCCGCCGGGCACCGGCCCCCAGCCGAGGGACTGCGCCGCGTCCACCAGCAGCGGCACCCCGGCCGCCCGGCAGCTCTCCGCGACCTCCGCCACCGGCTGCTCCGTGCCCACCTCGTGGTTCGCCGACTGGAGACAGGCCAGCGCGGTGTCCGTACGCAGGGCCGTCCCGTAGGTGTCCGCGTCGACCGCGCCCGTCCGGCCGACCGGGACCCGGCTCACGGAACCGCCGGCCGCCTCGTGCGCCTCGGCCGCGTGCAGTACGGAGGAGTGCTCGACCGCCGACACCACCAGATGGCCCCCGACACGGCGGCGCCCGGCGAGGGCCCCGGCGACACCCGAATGCACGGCCCGGGTGCCCGAGGAGGTGAACACCAGCTCGTCCGGACGGCAGCCCACCGCCTGGGCCGCCGCCTCACGGGCGGCGTCCAGCAGCATCCGGGCCCGCCGCCCCTCGCGGTAGAGCCGGGCGGGGTCGGCCCATCCCTCGTCCAGGGAGGCCTGGAGCGCCTGCCGGGCGACGGGATGCAGCGGAGCGGAGGACGCGGCGTCGAAGTAGGACACGCCCGTACGGTAACCCCTCCGGCACCCCCCGAACGGCTGCCGGAGGGGCCGTCAGAAGCGCCGCCACGCACGCCGATCCACCGCCCCCGCCGGGCCCCGGAACCCCCGGCTCCGTTCGTCGGGCGGCCCCCCGACCAGCGGTGCACCACCCCTTCGGGGAGTCGGGCGGCGCGTTGGGCACCCTCCCCGCGCGACCCCAAATTGCGTCCAGTAGGGTTTGGTCCGCATAAACATCCAAACCCCTGCCCGTCGCAGGGCGGCGACCGACCTGCGAGAAGGCCGCAGCCGACGCACGGGCGAGACTCCCGGGAAGGCGCTACGTGAGTCCCAACGGCTCCGACCGCTCGCCGCGGCGCCCGATGCGGCGGAAGCTGCTGCAGGCACTGACTGCGGGCCTGGTCCTGGCAACCGCCACCGGTTGCACATACAAGGACTTCCCCCGCCTTGGTATGCCCACTCCGACCACCGAAGAGGGTCCCCGCATCCTCTCCCTGTGGCAGGGCTCGTGGGCCGCCGCGCTCGCCGTCGGCGTATTGGTGTGGGGCCTGATCCTGTGGAGTGTCTTCTTCCACCGGCGCAGCCGCTCCAAGGTCGAAGTTCCCCCGCAGACCCGGTACAACATGC
The DNA here is from genome assembly GCF_001905345.1 of Streptomyces uncialis. Classification (GTDB taxonomy): domain Bacteria; phylum Actinomycetota; class Actinomycetes; order Streptomycetales; family Streptomycetaceae; genus Streptomyces; species Streptomyces uncialis. The sequence goes on along the minus strand of NZ_LFBV01000005.1, from coordinate 386,048 downwards.
CCCTTGAGGCGTTGTACACCGTGGTTCCGATCCTCATCGTCTCGGTGTTCTTCTACTTCACCGCCCGCGACGAGTCGAAGCTGCTCGAACTCCAGGACAAGCCTCCCCACATCGTGAACGTGGTCGGCTTCCAGTGGAGCTGGGCCTTCAACTACATCGAGCAGGTTCCGGGCTCGACGGGTGACGCGAAGACCGACAAGAACCTGAAGGCGATCCCCGACCGCTTCGTGGAGGACTTCCCGGAGAACGCGGGCGGCGTCTACGACGTCGGCGTTCCCGGTACCCGTAACCCCCAGACGGGCAACCCCGGCCCGACCCTCGTGCTCCCCAAGGGGGAGAGGGTCCGCTTCGTCCTGACCTCTCGTGACGTCATCCACTCCTTCTGGGCGGTGCCGTTCCTGATGAAGATGGACGTCATCCCGGGCCACACCAACGCCTTCGAGGTGACCCCCAGCAGGGAGGGCACCATGATGGGCAAGTGCGCCGAGCTGTGCGGCACGGACCACTCCCGCATGCTCTTCAACGTCAAGATCGTCTCTCCCGAGCGCTATCAGGAGCACCTGAAGGAGCTCGCCGAGAAGGGGCAGACCGGTTACGTCCCGGCCGGCATCGAGCAGACGAAGCACGAGAAGAACCGGGAGACGAACAACCTGTGAGCATCCTCAATGAACCTCAGGGTGCCGCCACGGCCGACGACTCGTACGAGAACGAGCTACCGGTCCGGCGCAAGCAGCCCGGCAACGTCGTGATCAAGTGGCTCACCACCACCGACCACAAGACCATCGGTACGCTCTACCTGGTCACCTCGTTCGTCTTCTTCTGCGTCGGCGGCGTCATGGCGCTGTTCATGCGCGCCGAGCTCGCCCGTCCCGGCACGCAGATCATGTCGAACGAGCAGTTCAACCAGGCGTTCACGATGCACGGCACGATCATGCTGCTGATGTTCGCGACGCCGCTGTTCGCGGGCTTCGCGAACTGGATCATGCCGCTCCAGATCGGTGCCCCCGACGTCGCGTTCCCGCGGCTGAACATGTTCGCCTACTGGCTGTACCTGTTCGGCTCGCTCATCGCGGTCGCGGGCTTCCTGACCCCGAACGGCGCGGCCGACTTCGGCTGGTTCGCCTACTCGCCGCTGTCCGACTCGGTCCGCTCGCCGGGCGTCGGAGCGGACATGTGGATCATGGGTCTGGCCTTCTCCGGCTTCGGCACGATCCTCGGCTCGGTCAACTTCATCACCACCATCATCTGCATGCGCGCTCCCGGCATGACGATGTTCCGGATGCCGATCTTCACGTGGAACGTGCTGCTGACCGGTGTGCTGGTCCTGCTCGCCTTCCCCGTGCTCGCCGCCGCGCTCTTCGCGCTGGAGGCCGACCGGAAATTCGGTGCGCAGATCTTCGATCCCGCGAATGGCGGGGCGCTGCTGTGGCAACACCTCTTCTGGTTCTTCGGCCATCCCGAGGTGTACATCATCGCTCTGCCGTTCTTCGGCATCATTTCCGAAGTACTGCCCGTATTCAGCCGTAAGCCGATGTTCGGCTATTCCGGCCTGATCGGCGCGACCATTGCCATTGCCGGTCTTTCGGTCACGGTGTGGGCGCACCACATGTATGTCACCGGTGGCGTACTCCTGCCGTTCTTCTCCTTCATGACGTTCCTCATCGCCGTTCCGACCGGTGTGAAGTTCTTCAACTGGATCGGCACGATGTGGAAGGGCTCGCTGTCCTTCGAGACACCGATGCTCTGGGCGATCGGCTTCCTGATCACCTTCACCTTCGGTGGTCTGACGGGCGTCATCCTGGCCTCGCCGCCGCTGGACTTCCACGTCTCCGACTCGTACTTCGTCGTCGCGCACTTCCACTACGTCATCTTCGGCACCGTGGTCTTCGCGATGTTCGCCGGCTTCCACTTCTGGTGGCCGAAGTTCACCGGAAAGATGCTGGACGAGCGGCTCGGCAAGATCACCTTCTGGACGCTGTTCATCGGATTCCACGGCACCTTCCTGGTCCAGCACTGGCTGGGCGCCGAGGGCATGGCACGCCGCTACGCGGACTACCTGGACGCGGACGGCTTCACCGCCCTGAACACGATCTCCACGATCAGCTCGTTCCTGCTCGGTCTGTCGATGCTGCCGTTCTTCTACAACGTGTGGAAGACCGCCAAGTACGGCAAGAAGGTCGAGGTCGACGACCCGTGGGGTTACGGCCGCTCCCTGGAGTGGGCGACGTCCTGCCCGCCGCCCCGGCACAACTTCCTCACCCTGCCGCGTATTCGTTCCGAATCCCCGGCGTTCGATCTGCATCACCCGGAGATCGCCGCGCTCGACCAGCTGGAGAACGCGGGCGGGCACCTCGGCCCCGGTTCCGGTGAGGCGCTGGCCGGCGGCAAGGAGGCCGGCAAGTGAAGATCCAGGGCAAGATGTTCATCTGGCTGAGCGTCTTCGTGCTCGTCATGGCGATCGTCTATGGCGTGTGGTCGAAGGAGCCGGCCGGTACCACGGCGCTCTTCCTGACCTTCGGCCTGTGCATCATGATCGGCTACTACCTGGCCTTCACGGCCAAGCGGGTCGACGTGGGCGCGCAGGACAACAAGGAGGCCGATGTCGCGGACGACGCCGGTGAGGTGGGCTTCTTCAGCCCGCACAGCTGGCAGCCGCTCGCTCTCGCCGTCGGTGGCGCGTTCGCGTTCTGCGGAGTCATCTTCGGCTGGTGGCTGCTGTACTTCTCGCTGCCGATCCTGCTGATCGGTCTGTGGGGCTGGGTCTTCGAGTACTACCAGGGCGAGAACCAGAACCAGTAGCACGCGGCCTGGGCCGTAAGGGACCCGGACACTCCTCACGGAGGGTCCGGGTCCTTCTCCTTGCCCCGGACGCAGTAACGGACGCCCCCCGGACGGCCCACCCACCGCGCCCGCGAGGTGAGTCGTTCCTAGGCTCGGCCCATGAGCAACTCACCGCGAACCCGCACGGTTCTGAGCTGCACGCTGGTGGCCGCCCTCGGCGCGGGCGCCACCGCTTGCGGCGGTCGCCCGGACCACCCGCTGTCGGCCGCGCCGTACGACGCGGCGAGCCAGGTGGTCTTCAACAACTCCTCGGGCACCGGCAAGGTGGACCCGGACCAGCCGCTGGAGATCATCTCCAAGGGCGGCAAACAGGGCCGCATCACCGATGTGACGGCCACCGACGCCGCCGGCCGCTTCGTCGCCGGCCGGCTCGCCGCCGACGGCACCCGCTGGCACACCACCACCCCCCTGGCCGCCGGGGAGCACTACACCGTACGGGTGAGCACCGAGAACACCGACGGCTCACCCGGCCGCAAGGTCCTGGCCTTCGACACCGGGGTGCCCAGCAAGAAGCGCGAACTGGAGGTCACGTTCGGCCCCGAGGAGGGCAAGTACGGCGTGGGCCAGCCCATCATCGCGGAGCTGAGCGAGGAGGTCACCGACAAGGCGACCCGCGTCACCATCGAGCGCGGTCTGCGGGTGGAATCCCAGCCCTCCGTCGAGGGCTCCTGGTACTGGGTCGACGACCAGACCCTGCACTACCGGCCCAAGGAGTACTGGCCCGTCAACGCCTCCGTACGGGCCCACAGCAACCTCAAGGGCATCAAGCTCGGCGAGCGGCTCTGGGGCGGCAACAGCGCGGATCTGAAGATCACCACGGGCGACCGGATCGTCGCCGTCACCGACGCCTCCGCGCACACGATGACGGTCTACCGCAACGGTGAGGAGATCAACACGATCCCCGTCACCACCGGCAAGCCCGGCTTCGAGACCCGCAACGGCATCAAGGTGGTGCTCGGCAAGGAGTACTTCGTACGGATGCGCGGGACCAGCGTCGGCATCGCCGAAGGCACCTCGGAGTCGTACAACCTGCCCGTGTACTACGCCACCCGCGTCACCTGGAGCGGGGAGTACGTCCACGCGGCGCCCTGGTCGGTGAGCTCCCACGGCTCCGCCAACGTCAGCCACGGATGCACCGGGATGAGTACCGGCAACGCCGCCTGGTTCTACGAGACCATCAGCCAGGGCGACCTCGTCAAGGTCGTCAACAGCTACGGCGACGACATGAACGCCTTCGGCAACGGCTACGGGGACTGGAACCTCGACTGGGACGAATGGCAGGAGGGCAGCGCCGCCATCGGCAACCCCGCGAAGCGGACCCCGCCGGCCACCCAGCTCGCCCGGCTGCGCCCGCAGGTCTGATCCGGCGGCGCGTACCGTCCGGCCTCCGACACGCCCGGGGGCCGGACCGGCACGAAGGGGCGACGGGCAAGCGGGTGACGGGCGAACGGGCGAACGGGTCCGTGGAGTCCGTGCGCGGCCCGTGGAGGGCCTGGCGCGGGCCGGGAGGCGCTACGGCCGCGCCGCGGCCTCCCGTGCCCCTGGCGGGCTATGCCTGGACGGCGAGCCGGGTGCGCAGCAGCCCCGCCAGGGCGTGGGCGAACTCCACCGGCTCCACCGGCAGGGTCACGGCCGCCTCCGCGCGGCTCCAGGTCGCGAGCCACGCGTCCTGCGGGCGCCCGATCAGCAGCAGCACCGGCGGGCACCGGAAGATCTCGTCCTTGATCTGCCGGCAGACACCCATACCGCCCGCCGGGACGGCCTCACCGTCGAGCACACACACGTCGACGCCCCCGCGGTCCAGCTCCTTCAGCACCGCGGGCAGCGTCGCGCACTCGATGAACTGCACCTCGGGCACATCGGTCGCCGGACGGCGCCCCGTCGCCAACCGGACCTGCTCGCGGGTGCCCGCGTCATCGCTGTAGACCAGGACCGTGGCGGTCGGCTGCATTGTTCCTCCGAGTGCTTTGAGGGCCCTGGAGCCTGCCGGGCCCTTGGGGGCGTTGATGCCTGGGACGGGAACCGCTGCCGCGGATGCTACTCCCTCGAACACCTCGTCAACACCGGTTCGGACACCGCCGCGATGGGCCATCCGGGCCGCGTCACGCCCATGGACACACCGAACGGCACCCCCCGGAGTGAGGGCGAGATAAGCGACCGACATAATGTCGGTCGTGGCGACAGCAACGACAGTAGATACCGGGCACGCGCACCCGTCGGTCAATCGGCCGAACCTCACCAGTGTCGGAACCATCATTTGGCTGAGTTCCGAGCTGATGTTCTTCGCGGCCCTCTTCGCGATGTACTTCACCCTGCGATCGGTGACCGGTCCCGACTTCTGGAAGGAACAGGCATCAACCCTGAACCTTCCGTTCTCGGCGACGAACACCACGATCCTGGTGCTCTCCTCCTTCACCTGTCAGCTCGGCGTTTTCGCCGCCGAGCGCGGGGACGTGAAGAAGCTCCGGATGTGGTTCATCGTGACCTTCATGATGGGTGCCATCTTCATCGGTGGTCAGATCTTCGAGTACACGGAGCTGGTCAAGGAGTACGGCCTGACGCTGTCCTCCGACCCGTACGGCTCGGTGTTCTACCTGACCACCGGCTTCCACGGACTGCATGTGACAGGCGGACTGATCGCCTTCCTGCTGGTCCTGGGTCGCACGTACGCGGCCAGAAGGTTCACCCACGAGCAGGCGACCGCCGCGATCGTCGTGTCCTACTACTGGCACTTCGTCGATGTCGTGTGGATCGGCCTCTTCGCCACGATCTACTTGATCAAGTAATCGGGCCGCGCCCACCGAGGGGCGCGTACCGACAACCAGAAGCATCGACGCAGAAGATCCTGACACCGGGGTAATCCGTGAAAAAGCTCTCCGCACGACGACGCCACCCGCTGGCGGCTGTCGTCGTCCTACTCCTCGCGTTGGCGGCCACCGGGGGGCTGTACGCCGCGTTCGCGCCGGCGGACAAGGCGCAGGCCGATGAAACCTCCCAGTCCCTCGCCATCGAGGAGGGCAAGAAGCTGTACGCCGTAGGCTGCGCGAGCTGCCACGGCACCGGCGGTCAGGGCAGTACCGACGGTCCGCCCCTGGCGGGTGTCGGTGCCGCCGCTGTCGACTTCCAGGTCGGTACCGGCCGGATGCCGATGGTGGCGCAGGGTGTCCAGGCGCCTAAGAAGAAGGTCGTCTACACCCAGGCGCAGATCGACCAGCTGGCCGCGTTCGTCAGCTCGCTCGGTGCCGGTCCGAGCATCCCCACCAAGGACCAGTACAGCCCCGAGGGTGCGGACATCGGCAACGGTGGTGAACTGTTCCGCAACAACTGCGCGCAGTGCCACAACTTCACCGGCCAGGGCGGCGCCCTGACCGACGGGAAGTACGCGCCGAAGCTTCAGGGCGTCAGCCAGAAGCACCTCTACGAGGCGATGACCACCGGGCCGCAGAACATGCCCTCCTTCCCCGACACGACCATGCCGGAGAAGGACAAGAAGGACATCATCGCCTACATCAACGCGGTCAACGGTGACAAGACGGTCAACAACGGCGGTCTGACCCTGGGCGGCCTCGGGCCGGTCAGTGAGGGTCTGTTCGCCTGGATCTTCGGTCTCGGCGCCCTGATCGTCGTCGCCATCTGGGTCGCCGCTCGGACCGCAAAGGCCAAGAAGTCATGAGTAGCCAAGACATTCCAGAAGAGAACCTGCCCTCCGCGCAGGACCACGCCCACGGCTCCGTAGCCCTGGCCGACACGGACAATCCCTTCGCGGACCCGGGTCTGCCGCCGCACGAACACCGTGTCCAGGACATCGACGAGCGGGCCGCCAAGCGGTCCGAGCGCACGGTCGCCCTGATGTTCACGCTGTCGATGCTGGGCACGATCGGCTTCATCGTCGCCTATGTGGCGATCCCGGTGGACAAGTCGATCTTCGTCTGGCCGATCGGGCACACCAATGCCCTGAACTTCACCCTCGGCCTCACGCTCGGTGTCTCGCTCTTCCTCATCGGCGCGGGGGCGGTCCACTGGGCCCGCACCCTGATGTCCGATGTCGAGGTCGTCGACGAGCGCCACCCGATCGCCGCGACCCCCGAGGTCAAGGCGAAGGTCATGGCGGACTTCCGGCTGGGTGCCCAGGAGTCGGCGCTGGGCCGCCGCAAGCTGATCCGCAACACGATGTTCGGCGCGCTGGCCCTGTTCCCGCTGTCGGGTGTCGTCCTGCTCGGCGGGCTCGGCCCGGCCCCGGGCACCAAGCTGCGGCACACGCTGTGGTCCAAGGGCAAGCTCCTGGTCAACATGAACACCAATGAGCCGCTGCGTCCCGAGGACGTGACCGTGGGCTCGCTGACGTTCGTGAAGCCCGAGGGTCTTGAGGAGCACGACCACGAGTTCCTGACCGAGATCGCCAAGGCCGCGGTGATGATCATCCGCCTCCAGCCCGGCGACATCAAGGACAAGCAGGAGCTGGCCTGGTCGCACGACGGCATCGTCGCGTACTCCAAGGTCTGCACCCACGTCGGCTGCCCGATCAGCCTGTACGAGCAGCAGACGCATCACGCGCTGTGCCCGTGTCACCAGTCCACCTTCGACCTCGCCGACGGCGCCCGGGTCATCTTCGGCCCCGCCGGTCACGCCCTTCCGCAGCTGCGGATCGGTGTGAACTCGGAGGGCTACCTTGAGGCGCTCAGCGACTTCGACGAGCCTGTCGGTCCGTCCTTCTGGGAGCGCGGATGAGTACCACCACGACGAACGAGAACGAGACCGACCGCAGGGGCAAGGCGCCCGCGGGTGAGCGGGTCGCGGACTGGGCGGACGGCCGGGTGGGGATCTACTCCCTCGCCAAGGCCAACATGCGCAAGGTCTTCCCCGACCACTGGTCGTTCATGCTGGGCGAGGTCTGCCTCTACAGCTTCATCATCATCATCCTCACGGGTGTGTATCTGACGCTGTTCTTCCACCCGTCGATGAACGAGGTGGAGTACCACGGCCCCTACGTCCCGCTCCAGGGACAGCTGGTGTCCGAGGCGTTCAACTCGACCATGAAGATCTCCTTCGAGGTCCGCGGCGGTCTGCTGATCCGGCAGATCCACCACTGGGCCGCGCTGATCTTCCTGGCCGGCATGTTCGTGCACATGATGCGCGTGTTCTTCACGGGCGCGTTCCGCAAGCCCCGTGAGGTCAACTGGGTCTTCGGCTTCCTGCTGTTCGTCCTCGGGATGTTCACCGGCTTCACCGGCTACTCGCTCCCGGACGACCTGCTGTCGGGCACCGGTGTCCGCTTCATGGAGGGCGCGGTCCTGTCCGTGCCCATCGTGGGTACCTATCTGTCGTTCTTCCTGTTCGGCGGGGAGTTCCCCGGCGTCGACTTCGTGGCCCGGTTCTACTCGGCGCACGTCCTGCTGCTGCCAGGCATCATGCTGGGCCTGATCGTGGCCCACCTGATCCTCGTCGTGTACCACAAGCACACCCAGTTCGCGGGCCCCGGCCGCACCGAGAAGAACGTCGTCGGCATGCCGCTGATGCCGGTCTACATGGCCAAGGCGGGCGGCTACTTCTTCCTCGTCTTCGGTGTCATCTCGGTCATCGCCGCGCTCGTCAGCCTCAACCCGATCTGGGTGCTCGGCCCCTACCGGCCGGACATGGTCTCCACCGGAGCCCAGCCGGACTGGTACATGGGCTTCTCCGAGGGCCTGATCCGGGTGATGCCCGGCTGGGAGATCAACTTCGCCGGACACACGCTCGCCCTGGGCGTGTTCATCCCGCTGATGGTCTTCCCGCTGGTCCTGGTCGCGATCGCGGTCTACCCGTTCATCGAGTCCTGGGTCACCGGCGACAAGCGCGAGCACCACATCCTGGACCGCCCGCGCAACGCCCCGACCCGTACCGGTGTCGGTGTCGCCTGGATCACCTGGTACGTGATCATGCTGATCGGCGGTGGCAACGACCTCGTCGCCACGCACTTCCATCTGTCGATCAACTCGATCACCTGGTTCGTCCGTATCGCGTTCTTCGTGGGACCGGTCCTCGCCTTCATCATCACCAAGCGGATCTGTCTCGGCCTCCAGCGCCGCGACCGGGACAAGGTGCTGCACGGCCGCGAGACCGGCATCATCAAGCGCCTGCCGCACGGTGAGTTCATCGAGGTCCACGAGCCCCTCAACCAGGAGGCGCTCCACACCCTCACGGCGCACGAGCAGTACAAGCCCGCGGAGATCGGCCCGCTCGTCGACGAGAACGGCGTCAAGCGCAAGGTCTCCCCGGTGGAGAAGCTGCGCGCGAAGCTCTCGAAGGGCTACTACGGGGAGCAGGGGCAGATCGAGAAGCCCTCCGTGGAGGAGTACAAGGAGATCAGCGAGGGCCACGGCCACCACTGATCCCCACGGCCCGGGGCCCCGCGCGGGGGTCCCGGTGGTCGCCACCCGAGGAGTCCCGTCCATTGCCCGGACGGGGCTCTTCGCCGTTCCCGGGGCTGGATAGGGTGGAGGGTGACCGGCCCGGCCGGTTCCCCTACGCGGACGCGCAGGCGCGTCCGCCCGCCGACTCGGCCCGGCGGGCGCCCCCGGCGTCCGCACGGCCAGGAACCCAGGAGCGACCATGAGCGCTGTGCCCCCCGTTGGAGGCGACACCACGGCGGGCCGTTCCTGGCCCCAGGTGCTGAACGCGCTGCTGTCCGGTGAGGACCAGGCCGCCGACGCGACCTCCTGGGCCATGGACCGCATCCTGCGCGGTGAGGCCAGCGACGCCCAGATCGCGGGCTTCGCGGTCGCGCTGCGGGCCAAGGGCGAGACCGTGGAGGAGCTGACCGGGCTCGTCCGCACGATGTACGAGCACGCCCGGCTGATCGACGTGCCCGGCCCGAGCGTCGACATCGTCGGCACCGGCGGGGACGGCGCCCGGACGGTGAACATCTCCACGATGTCCGCGATCGTCGTCGCCGGCACGGGGGCGAAGGTCGTCAAGCACGGGAGCCGGGCCGCGTCCTCCGCGAGCGGCGCCTCGGACGTGCTGGAGAAGCTGGGCGTCAATCTGGAGCTGTCGCCCGAGCGGGTCGTCGAGGTCGCCGAGGAGGCGGGCATCACCTTCTGCTTCGCGGTGAAGTTCCACCCCGCGCTGCGCAATGTCGCCCTCGCCCGCCGGGACCTCGGCATCCGTACGGTCTTCAACTTCCTGGGGCCGCTGACCAACCCGGCGCGGGTCATGGCGCAGGCGACCGGCGTCGCGGACGCCCGGATGGCGCCGATCATGGCCGGGGTGCTCGCCGAGCGGGGTTCGTCCGCGCTGGTGTTCCGCGGGGACGACGGGCTGGACGAGCTGACCACCACCGCCACCTCGAAGGTATGGGTGGTACGCGGCGGGGCGGTCGCGGAGCACGCGTTCGACCCGCGGGACGTGGGGCTCGACCTGGTGCCGGTCGAGGCGCTGCGGGGCGCGGACGCGTCGTACAACGCGGATGTCGCGCGGCGGTTGCTGGCGGGGGAGACCGGGCCGGTACGGGACGCGGTCCTGCTGAACTCCGCGGCGGCGCTGGTGGCGTTGGCGCCGGGTGCGGGGGCGCTGGAGGAGCAGCTCCGGGCGGGGATCGCGCGGGCCGCGGAGGCGGTTGATTCCGGGGCGGCGCGGCGTGTGCTTGAGCGATGGGTCGCGGCGAGCCAGTAGCCCCGGCCGTCCCCCGCAGGTCGCCTTCGCTCGCGCCCCTGGGTTGCCTGTGCTGGGCGTACCTGTTCCTGTGCCGTCGCTCGGTGGGTGCGCAGTTCCTCGCGCCCCTGGGCACTCGGGGCTGGGCGCGCTTGTTCCTGTGCTGTCGCTCGGTGGTTTCGCGCAGTTCCCCGCGCCCCTGGGGTTCCACACCTGGGCGTACTTGTTCCTGTGCGGGTCGGACGGGGGTGCGCAGTTCCCCGCGCCCCTGAAGGGGCGCCCAACTGAGGCTGGCCCTCGGGTGCGGGTGGCCCCCCCCGCGCCCCTTTCGGGGCTCCGCTTTCGGTGGTGGGGCCCGCAGGCGGCGGGCTGCCGTGAGGGGCGCGATCAAGGGGCGCGGGGAACTGCGCAACACCCCGGAGTGCCCGCACGGGAACAAGTGCGCCGGGCCGGACGGACCCAGGGGCGCGAGGAACCGCGCCCCATGTCGGTACCTGTACGGGGAACAAGTACGTCCAGGTGGGAGTACCCGGGGGCGCGGGGAACTGCGCGAAGGCAGGGGGAGGCCGAACGGGGACAGGGGCCCGAGGGGGTGGGACCTCGGAAGCGCGAGCGAAGGCGACCCGTTTACGGCGCGGCGATCTTCTGGCATGATTCTGCGCAGGTCATGAGTGACAGCGCATCGGCCCCGGCTTGCTGTCCGGCAACCCTCCGTCCGTGGCGGGGTGCCCCGGGTGAAGACCAGGTCGTAGGCAGCGAGGTCTACGGCAAGCGCGGACCCCTCGCGTCTCCAGGGGTCCTGGTCGTCGAGGGAGCGGTCTCGTGAGCAAGCGAATGCGATAGGGCGCAGCGCCCCACCCCCGGGCACGCCCGCACCGGTGTGCACTTCTCCTTTCCCACGCCGTCCCGTACACGGGACACCCGTACCGCCATGCCCTCCCGCGAGGGCGTCCGTACCGGTTCCCGTTCCACCGCCCGTTCGTGCGCGGTGTCCTCGGCGTGGTCCCCCGCATCTGCCGCATCAGGGAGTTCGTCATGTCCGCAGCCGTCACCCCGACCACCACCGCTGCTGTCACCGACCCGTCCGACCCGGCCTGCCTGGCCCCGCTGCCCGTTCTCGGGCGGGAGGTGAGCGTCCCGCTGGTGACCGGCGGCGAGGTCACCTACGCGGCCCTCGACTACGCGGCGAGCGCCCCCGCGCTCCAGCGGGTGTGGGACGACGTCGCCGCCTACGCCCCGTACTACGGCAGTGTGCACCGGGGCGCCGGCTACCTCTCGCAGCTCTCGACCGACCTGTTCGAGAACGCGCGGGAGACCGTCGCCTCGTTCCTCGGCTGCCGTGCGGGTGACCAGGTCGTCTTCACCCGCTCCACCACCGACTCGCTCAATCTGCTCGCCGCCGCCCTGCCCGCCGGGTGCGAGGTCTTCGTGTTCGAGACGGAGCACCACGCGTCGCTGCTGCCCTGGCGCGACGCCCGGGTCACCTACCTCGACGCGCCGCGCACCCCCGCCGACGCCGTGACGACCCTGGAGCGGGCGCTCGCCGACCGGGACCCGTACGGTCCGGCCCTGGTGTGTGTGACGGGTGCGTCGAACGTGACCGGTGAGCTGTGGCCCGTCCGGGAGCTGGCCGCCGCCGCGCACGCGCACGGCGCGCGGATCGTGCTGGACGCCGCGCAGCTCGCGCCCCATCACCCGGTGTCGGTGGCCGAACTCGACGTCGACTGGATCGCGTTCTCCGGGCACAAGCTGTACGCGCCGTTCGGTTCCGGGGTGCTGGCGGGACGCGCCGACTGGCTGCGCGAGGCGGAGCCGTACCTGGCGGGCGGCGGTGCCTCGCGGAAGGTGTCGCGCCGCGCGGACGGGGGAGTGGACGTCGAGTGGCACGACAGCGCCGCGCGCCACGAGGCGGGATCGCCCAATGTGATCGGGGTGTACGCGATCGCCTCCGCGTGCAAGGCGCTCACCGAGGCCGGGTTCGACGATCTGGTGGCCCGTGAGCGGTATCTGATCGGACTGGTGCGCGCCGGGCTCGCCCAGGTGCCCGAGGTGCGGGTGCTGTCGCTGTTCGGGGACGACGCGCCCCGGGTCGGGGTGATCTCGTTCGTGGTGGACGGCTGGAACAGCTCGCACTTCGCGGCGGCCCTGTCCGCCGAGTACGGCATCGGGGTGCGCGACGGACTGTTCTGCGCCCATCCGCTGGTGCGGACCCTGCTGGGCACCGACCCGCAGGACCCGGGCGAGTGCGGTGCCCCGGAGGCCGCGCCGGGCGAACGGTCCCTGAACGCCATCCGGGTCAGCTTCGGCGCGGGCACCCCCGACGAGCATGTGGAGCGGTTCGTACGCGCCGTCAAGGAGCTGGTCGCGGACGGCGCGCGCTGGAACTACCGGACCGAGGACGGGCGCTGCGTACCGGACACGACCGCGTCCGCGTGAGTCCGGCCGCCGCTCAGCCGGGTGCCGATCTGGATCATGCGCAGGGCCCGCTCGGTGGCGTCGGTGAGGAACTCGCCGCCCCGGCCCAGCGCTTCGGTGAGGCTGACCGGCGCGGGCATGATCGAGCCGTACGCGTCGACCCCGATGGCCCGGACCTGGTGGGCGCCCTCGCCGAGGGTGCCGGCGAGCGCGAGGACGGGACGTCCGTACAGCTTGGCGCGGCGGGCGACCTCGGCGGGGACCTTGCCGCGCGGGGTCTGGTGGTCCAGGGCGCCCTCGGCGGTGACGACGAGATCGGCGCGGGCGAGCCGTTCGTCCAGGCCGAGGTGGTCGAGGAGGACGTCGAAGCGGGGCAGCAACCGCGCGCCCAGCGCGGCGAGTCCGGCGCCGAGCCCGCCCGAGGCGCCGGTGCCGGTGCCGTGGAACAGGTCGGTGGTGACGGCGAGATCGCGGGTGAGGACCGTCGCCCAGTGCTCCAGGGCGGCGGCGAGCAGTTCGACCTGCTCGGGGGTCGCGCCCTTCTGCGGGCCGAAGACCCGGGCCACCCCGCGCTCGCCGCACAGTACGTTGAAGGGGTTGCAGGCGACCCGGATCTCGGTGTCGGCCAGCCGGGGGTCGAGGCCGCTGGTGTCGATACGGGCGAGCCGGATCAACGCGGTGCCGCCGGCGGGCAGTTCGCGGCCGTCCGCGTCGAGCAGCCGGGCGCCGAGCGCCTGGAGGGCTCCCGCGCCGCCGTCGGAGGTCCCCGAGTCGCCGCAGCCGACGAGGATACGACGTGCCCCGGTGTCCAGGGCGGCCCCGATCAGTTCCCCGACACCGTAGGTGGTGGTGACGCCCGGGTCCCGCAGATCACGCGGGACGAGCGACAGCCCGGCGACGGCGGCCATCTCCACCACGGCGGTGCCGCCGGTGTCCCCGAGGAGCGCGAAGTGCGTCCCGATCCGTTCCCCCGTGGGGCCGGTGGCCCGCAGCCGCACCAGCTGGCCGCCGGACGCGGTGGCGAGGGCGAGCGCGGTGCCCTCCCCGCCGTCGACGAGCGGTATCAGGTCGATCTCCGCCTCGGGGACGACCCTGCGGACGCCCTCCGCGATGGCCTCGGCTGCGGACTGGGCGGACAGGGACTCCTTGAAACCGCTGGGTGCCACGGCGAATCGGGTCAGCATGGTGGGACTCCTGTGACGGGTGAGGGTGAGGTGCGGGGCCGCGCGGAGCGCGGAGGGTGACCCGGGATCAGGTCAGGGGAACGCCGAGCAGGGGCCAGACCGCGACGGTGAACAGCAGCACGAGCAGCGCGGTCATGGGGGCGAGGACGGCGGACATCCGCAGCAGATCGCGCGGGGTGTAGGTCGGGATGCCGGGAATCTCGGCGTAGAGGGTGACGGGTTTCGCCGAGGCGGGCAGAGTGTGGCAGAAACCCGCGGCGGCGGTGGAGGCGAGGGCGGCGGCGACCGGGTTCACCCCGGCGCCGACCGCCGCCGCGACGACCAGCGGCACCAGGACGGAGGACCGGGCGGAGCGGGACTGGAGGACCAGGTGCGCCGCGGTGGACACCCCGATCACCACTGCGAGGAACAGCCACGGCGGCAGATCCAGCGGTATCCCGCCGACCAGGTACTTCGCCGCGCCCGAGTCGGACAGGGCGAGGCCCATCGCCATGGTCGCGGCCATGAACAGCAGCAGCGACCACGGGACGGTCTTCAGCGCGTCCTTCAGCCGTACGGTGCCGAGCGCCGGGGACGCGGCGACTATCGCGCCGATCAGGGCGACCACCGCGGGCGGCACCCGGTGCAGGGGTTCGCTGCACCACAGGGCGACGACGGTGGCCAGCAGCAGCGCGCAGCGGCTCTCGGCCGCGCTCCAGGGCCCGGTGACGGGCTGTTCGCTGTGTTCCTGGATCTGTTCGGCGGTGATGTGGACGGGGCCCTTGCGGTCGGCGCGCTTGGTCGTGGTGAACAGGACCACCTCCGCGGCGAGATGCGAGGACACCACGGCGAGCGGGAGTCCGACGAGCAGCCAGTCGGTGAAGCCGACACGTTCCCCCGCGGCCTCCCACAGCACCGACACGGTGATGAGGTGGGCGCCCGCGCCGATCAGGGTGGCCACCGCCGACAGCAGGATCACCGTGGGGAACAGCAGCGCGAGCATCACGACCAGCCGGGTGCGGTCGGCGAGGACCTTGGCGAGCGCGAGGAACACGGGCATGGCGAGCGCGGCGCGGCCCGAGGTCGCGGGCACCGCGAACGCGGTGACCACCAGGGCGGCGGTCGTCAGATGGGTGAGCTGGCGGACATTGCGGGCGCCGCCGACCAGGAACGCGGCGGCCCGCCCCGCGAGGCCCGTCCGGGCGACGGCGGCGGCGAGCACGAAGGCGCAGATCAGCAGCCAGACCGTGTCGTCACCGAGGGTGCCGAACAAGGCGTCGCTGCTGATCACGCCGGTCGCGGTCAGGGCGAGGCCCGCGCCGAGCGCGATGTACGTGTCGTCGATCGGCGTTCCGATCCAGGCGCAGGTCGCCAGGGCGAAGATGGCGAGGGTGATCCGCGCGTCGCCGCTGAGGCCCGGGAAGTTGCCCGGGACCACGAGGAGTGCGCAGATGCTCAGCGCCACGCACAGGGTCGCCATTTGCCGGATGTTCACTGTCACATGAGAGAGCTTTCACCTCGGCGGTGAGGGCTCCATGAGTTGTTGATGAAAGGAACTTCACGCGGCGCCTTCGCTGTGCGCTTCCCGGTTCACCTCAGCGTGGCTGTTCCTGTGCGGGGCGTCTTCGGTTGCCCCGCCTGGGTTTCTTGTGCTGGGCGCGGTTGTTCCTGTGCCGTCGTCCGTGGGGTGCGCGGTTCCTCGCGCCCCTGGGTTTCCTGTGCTGGGCGTACTTGTTCCTGTGCGGGTCGTTCGTGGGTGCGCAGTTCCCCGCGCCCCTTCGGGGGCGTTCCCTGGCGTGATTCGTCGGGTGCGGGTTGTTCGTGGGGCGCGGTTCCTCGCGCCCCTGGGTCTCCTCGGCCTGGCGTACTTGTTCCGGTGCCGTCGCTCGGTGGTTTCGCGCAGTTCCCCGCGCCCCCTTGGGGCGCCCGTCGGCTGTCCGGGGTTACTCCGGGAGGCGGTAGCCCATTCCTCTTACTGTTTCGACTCGGTCGGCGCCGAGCTTCTTGCGCAGGGCGCGGACGTAGACGTCGACGATGTTGGAGCCGGGGTCGAAGTCGTAGCCCCATACGTGGGACAGGATCTGCTCGCGGGACAGGACCTGGCCGGGGTGGCGCAGGAACAGTTCCAGCAGGACGAACTCGCGGGCGGTCAGGTCGACGGTGCGCTCGCCGGAGCGGGCGCGGCGGGTGCGCAGGTCGAGGGTCAGTTCCCCGCTGCGCAGCACGGTGACCTCGGGGGCGCGGGCGGCGGTGCGCAGCCGGAGCCGGACCCGGGCCAGCAGTTCCTCGAAGCGGAACGGCTTGGTCATCCAGTCGTCGGCGCCGCCTTCGAGACCGGCGACGGTGTCCCGTACGGAGTCGCGTGCGGTGAGCACGATCACCGGGACGGAGATCCGGGCCTCGCGCAGCTGCCGCAGGACGGTGAAGCCGTCCTTGCCGGGCAGTCCGATGTCGAGGACTATCAGGTCGAATCCGCCGGTGACGGCGTAGTCGTAGGCCGCTTCGCCGTCGCCGACGACGGTGGTGGTGAAGCCGTTGGAGCGCAGCCCCTTCTGCACGAAGGAGGCGATGCGTTCCTCGTCCTCCACGATGAGTATCCGGTTCACAGTGCCGCTTCCTTGGTGGGCTCTTCCAGTGCGGGCATGAGGACGGTCGTCCCGTCGGGGTCGTCGAGGACGAGGACGAAGGTGGCGCCGCCGCCCTCGGTGGGCCGCAGCTCCACCCGGCCGCCGTGACCCTCGGCGATGGCCTTCACGATCGCGAGGCCGAGGCCCGCGCCGGTGCCGCGGGCGCCGCGCCGGGCGGTGCCCCGCCGGAACCGTTCGAAGATCACCCCCGCGTCCTGCGGCTGGACCCCGGGGCCGCTGTCCGCGACGTACAGCTCGACGCGGCCCTCCTGGACCCGGGAGCCGATGGCGACCTGCTGGCCGGGGACGGTGTGCTGCACGGCGTTCTGCGCGAGCTGCACCATGGCCTGGGTGATCCGCTGGGCGTCCAGGTGCACCTCGGCGTCCGCGAGTCCGGCCAGGGACCAGTCCCGGTCCCCGAGTGCCCGGGCCTTCACGAACACGTCGGCGGTCAGTTCCCCGAGCTGGACGGGTTCGGGGCTGACGAAGTCGGGGCGTTCGGACTTGGCGAGCAGCAGCAGGTCCTCCACGATCCTGCTCATCCGCTCCAGTTCCTCCAGGACGATCCGGACGGTCTCCTCGCGTTCGGCGGGGTCGTCGCCCATCAGTTCCAGATGGCCCCGGACGATGGTGATCGGGGTGCGCAGCTCATGGCCGGCGTCATCGACGAACTCCCGCTGGGCGGCGAACGCGCGCTCCAGCCGGTCGAGCATGGCGTTGAAGGTGTCGGCGAGGGCGGCGATGTCGTCGCGGCCCTGGACGGGGATACGGCGGGTGAGGTCCTGTTCGGTGAGCTGGGCGGCGGTCGAGCGGATGATCCGTACGGGCCGCAGGATGCGTCCGGCGACCGCCCAGCCGATGCCGGTCGTCATCAGCAGGGCCACCCCGGAGATGGCGATCAGCATGGTGAACACGTCGTTCGCCTTGGCCTGTTCACCGGCCGGGTGGAAGGCGACGACGAACGCGGCGGGGGGATGCCCGGGGCTGGACGCGATCGTCACCTTCGCCCAGCGCACCTCGCCCTGCGGGCGGTGCAGTGTCCCGGTGGCGTGCCGTGACTCGAACACCTTCTTCAGGGCGGGCTTGTCCGCGGCCAGCGGGTGGTCGACCCGGGTCTCCCGCGGCTGCACCTTGGTCACCGGGTCCTGCCCGGGGACGTCGGTCAGCCCCAGGAGTTCCTCGTCGGGGTCGGCGTACTGCCGCATCAGGAACAGCCGCAGCAGCGCGTCGGGGTCGGTGAAGGGGTCGCCGGTGTTCGGGTCGACGCCGCGGTCGGCCAGATTGGCGAACTCCTTGGCCTCCTGGGCCAGCAGGCCGTTGATGCGGTGGTCGGCGTCGCGCAGCAGGACGGAGCGGGTGGCGAAGGCCACCGCGCCGAGCGCCACCGCCATCACCAGCAGCAGCCACAGGAGGATGCGCAGCCGTGCGGAGAGCCGGCGGCGCACCGGATCAGCCGTCGTCACCGAAGTCGTCGCCGCCAGGTCCGTCGTCGTCCCCGCCGGGGCCGTCGTCGTTGTTGTCGTCGCCGGCCGGGGGCTTGCTCGTCGGCTTCTTCGTGGGCTTGTCGGTGGGCTTGTCGGTGGGCTTGTCCGGGGCGGTGCTCCTGCCGCCGTCGGGGGTGGTGTCGGAGGGCGTTCCGTCCATGGAGGGCGGTGCGACCGTCTCGTCGCTGGGCGTCGGACGGGGCGAGCCCGCGGAGCCGGAGGGGGAGCCGCTCTCCAGCTCCACCTTCTGCGGAACCTTGCGGTCGTCGGGGCTGTCGGTGAGGGCGTAGCTGGTCACCGCGATACCCAGCGGTATCGCGACGACCGCGGCGAGTGCCGCTATGCGATGAGTGAAGACCATGGTTCCGATGGTGACGAGGCCAACCGCGCCCCAGGATGAGACTCGGATGAGGAAGTCTTCATCTTCGGCCCGGGGAGGTGCCCCGGCTGACGCGGTACGGGGCGGGGGCGTCGGCGGCGGACGCGGTGGCGGT
This sequence comes from Streptomyces uncialis, assembly GCF_001905345.1. Classification (GTDB taxonomy): domain Bacteria; phylum Actinomycetota; class Actinomycetes; order Streptomycetales; family Streptomycetaceae; genus Streptomyces; species Streptomyces uncialis. The sequence continues at coordinate 367,395 of NZ_LFBV01000005.1, read as the reverse complement.
ACGGGCCGGCCGGGGGACGGCCGGGCGGGGGCGGACGGGTCAGGAGTCGAGCCCGATGGCGAACGCCGCTTCGAGGTCGTGCTGCGAGTAGGTGCGGAACGCCACATGCGTGTCGGTGCCCTCGACGCCCGGGATCTTGCTGATCCGGCCGGGGATGACCTCGGCGAGATCGTCGTGGGAGCGGACCCGGACCATGGCGATCAGGTCGTACGTCCCGGTCACGGAGAAGACCTCGCTGACGCTTTCCAGCGCGGCGATCGCCTCGGCGATCTCCGGGATGCGGTCCACACTGGTCTTGATGAGCACGATCGCGGTGATCACGGCTGGCTGTCTCCCTCGGTGGCCGCTGCTGGTGGATTCACTCTAGCCCGCCCCTGTCCGGCTCCTCCCGGATCGTGGCGGGGCTCCTGGGCAGACCCGGCCGCAGGCGGCCGTACCCGGCCCAGCAGCCCAGGAACCCGAGCCCGAAGCCGATCAGATGCGCCAGGTACGCCACCCCCGGCCCCTGGCCGTCCCGGCTCGCCGCCAGCCACTGGAGCGCCACCCAGAACGGCAGCACCATCCAGGCCGGAAAGCGCAGCGGCAGGAAGAACAGGAACGGGAACAGACTGGTGACCCGTGCCGTGGGGAAGAGGTACAGGAATGCCCCCAGGACCGCCGAGATCGCCCCCGACGCCCCCACCAGGGTCTGACCCCCGTCCGGCTGCCCCGCGTGCGCCGTCGCGTACCCGGTCAGCGCGAGCGCGCCGCACACCACGTACAGGACGAGGTAGCGCAGTCGTCCCAGGCGCTCCTCGGCCATCGTCCCGAAGACGTGGAGGAAGAGCATGTTGCCGAGCAGATGCAGCCAGCTCCCGTGCACGAACAGGGCGGTGACGGGGGTGAGCAGGGCCCGGGGCGCTCCGGAGAACAGTTCGGCGGGGATCACTCCCCAGCGGGCGAAATAGGACCTTTGTGCGGCGAGCAACCCGTCCCCCGTGCCGTACCCCGGGTTCAGGCCCGGGACCGGTCCGAGCAGGAAGATCAGCGCGCATGCCGCGATCAGCGCGTACGTCACCGGCGCCGAGCGGCCGCGCGCCGCCCCGCCCGGCCGGGCCGTCCGGTCGCCACCCCAGGAGCCGATCATGGACAGATCATGACGGAACGGGACCGAAGCCGTACGGTTGCCCCGCCGTTGCCAGGACCCGAGCGGGCTGCCCCTTACAGGTCGTAGGGTTACGGCGACACGCGCCCGCGCGACGGGCGCGCCATGGACGTGACGGGTGTGCCGCGGCGCACCCCAGGCCCTAAGGAAGCGACGCCCACGATGACGGTTCCCCTGCCGACCGAACGGACGCGGTGGCGCTGCACGCTCTGCGGCAACCTCACCCGCTTCGATGTGACGCGCTCCTCGAAGGTGGTCGAGTACGTCCACCTCGACCTCGCCGGAGAGCCCAAGGTGGAGGAACGCGACGTCGTCAGTGAGACCATCGACACGGTGCGCTGCCGCTGGTGCAACGCGAACGACTCGGTGGAACTCGTGGACAGGCCGGGTGCCGACTCCTGACGGAGCCGGCCCCGCACAGCTAGTGGGGTGACGGACGGATGACGGAGAGCGGAGGCGGGGAGCCGGACGACGGCACCGCCGAGGTGCTCGACCGCCCGCTGCCCGAAGGCGTGCGCCGCCGGGTCGTCCAGATCGTGTCGGACGGCTTCGGCGGGCTCACCGTGTCGGAGCTGCCGTCCGCCCTGCGGCAGTACGCGCGCTTCACCCCCAGCCGCCGCGCCAAGTTCGCGGGCAACGCGATGGCCGCCGCGCTGGAGAGCGACCCCCTGTTCCGCCAGCGCATCGCGGAACATCTGCGTGAGAACCAGGGGGAGCTGGCCGGGGCGCTCGACTCGGGTTCCCCGCCGCCCGCCGCCGACCCCCTCGACGTGGCCGCCGCCGCGTACGTCCTGCGGCCCGCCGGCTGGGTCAAGCTCGTCGCCGCGGCCGGTGAGGAGGCCCAGCGCGCCGACGCCGAACGCGCCGACGAGGAGGCCCGCGCCGAACTCGACCGGCTGCGGGTGGAGCTCGCCGAGGCCCGCCACCACACCCGCGCCGAGACCGAGCGGCTGCGCGCCGACCTGGACGCCGCCCGCCGCGAGGCCGAGTCCCTGCACCGCAAACTGCGCGCCGCCCTCAGCGATGTGAAGCGCGGCGAGGCCGCCCTGCGCAAGGCGCACGGCGAGATCGACGCCGTCCGCACCGAGACCCATGTCCAGCGCTCCGCCGCCGACAGCGAGGCCCGCAGGCTCAAGTCCCGCCTCGGGGAGGCCGAGGCCTCGCTGGAGGCCAGCCGCCGGGCCGCCCGTGAGGGCCGCAGCGTCGAGGACATGCGGGTCCGGCTGCTGCTCGACACTCTCCTGGAGTCCGCCCAGGGGCTGCGCCGGGAACTCGCCCTGCCGCCCGTGTCGGTGCGGCCCGCCGAGACCGTCGAAGCCGTCGAACCGGGCCGGATGACCCCCAAGGACATCGCCGCGCGCGCCCTGTCCGAGCACGACCCCGCGATCCTCGACCAGCTCCTCGCGCTGCCCCAGGCCCATCTCCTGGTCGACGGGTACAACGTCACCAAGACCGGCTATCCGCAGATGCCCCTGGAGAAACAGCGGCTGCGGCTGCTCGGCCAGCTCTCGCTGCTCGCCGCGCAGACCGGCGCCGAGATCACCTGTGTCTTCGACGGCGCCGAACTCGCCGCCCCCGTCCTGCTCGCGCCCCCGCGCGGGGTGCGGGTGCTGTTCTCCAAACCGAAGGTCACCGCCGACGAGCTGATCCGTCAGCTCGTACGCGCCGAACCTCCCGGCCGGCCGGTCATCGTGGCGTCCACCGACCGTGAGGTGGCCGACGGGGTCGCCAAGGCGGGCGCGCGCCCGGTCGCCTCCGTGATGCTCCTCAAGCGGCTGTCCCGCGGCTGACCGCGGGCGGTTGTCGCGGCTGGTCCGGCGAGCGGCTGTCCCGTGGCCGAACCGCGAGCGGTTGTCGCGTGGTTGAACCGCGAGTGGCTGTCGCGTGGTTGAACCGCCCCGGCCCGCACTCCGCCGTCACTCATCTGACCGTCGCGTACCTGTTGTCGCGAGCCCGCCCGTCTCGAACCCGGGCCCACCCGTACCCGGACAACCGGCGCACACGCCGCACGATGTACCACCGGCGGCTCCGCGTAACCGAACAAAGCGCTCCGCCGAAGCGCGCACGAGGGCCACTTCGCGCCATCTGTCCTGTAACTGACCTCTGGGGCGGTTGTCCGGATTGGCCCCGGGTTCACGCAACGTAGCGTCAGTCACGCGTCACGGCAGGTGAGTTGTATGTAAAGAATGCGGGTACGACCGAGATTTTTCCGGTGAGGATTTGAACTGATCACAAGAGGGTCACTAAGGTCAGGCGTCGAACCTCCGCTCGGGTGATCGCTCAACGGGAGCGACGGCGGAGGGGCACCGCCCGCCGGCGTACTCGGTAGGCGGCTGAGGGATGAAGGAGCTCGCCCCCGTGGCGTCCCACCGTCGACCGAAGCAGCCGAGCCGCGCCCGTGTGACCGTGCTCACCGTGACCGCCGCAGCGGCCGTCGCTCTCACCTCGCAGTCCGCGCAGGCCGCGCCGAGCGAGAAGCCCACCAAGGACGAGGTCAAGTCCAAGGTCGACAAGCTCTACCAGGACGCGGAGAAGGCCACCGAGAAGTACAACGGGGCCAAGGAGAAGCAGGAGAAGCTCGACAAGGAGATCGACACCCTCCAGGACAAGGTCGCCCGCGGCCAGGACGACGTCAACGAGCTCCGCTCGGGCCTCGGTTCGCTCGCCAGCGCCCAGTACCGCAGTGGTGGGATCGACCCCGCTCTCCAGCTCTTCCTCTCCTCCGACCCGGAGACCTATCTCGACAAGGCGTCCACGCTGGAGCAGCTCAGCGGCCAGCAGGTCGAGTCGCTGCGCAAGATCCAGGAGAAGCAGCGCTCCCTCGGCCAGCAGCGCCAGGAAGCCTCCGACAAGCTCAAGGACCTCGCCGAGACCCGTACCGAGCTCGGCGGCAAGAAGAAAGAGGTCCAGGGCAAGCTCGCCGAGGCGCAGCGGCTCCTCAACACCCTGACCGCCGCGGAGAAGGCGGCCCTCGCCGAGGAGGAGCAGCGCGCCACCCGCAACAGCGAGCGCGCCGCCCTGAAGGCCACCGAGAGCACCAAGGCCAAGTCCGACTCCGGGAAGGCCAAGACCGGCGGTCAGAGCGCGGGCGGCCAGGGCGGTTCCGAGGCGCCCGTGTCGGGCCGTGCCTCCTCCGCCTACGCCGCGGCCCAGAGCAAGGTCGGCGTCCCGTACGTGTACGGGGCGAGCGGGCCCAGCTCCTTCGACTGCTCGGGCCTCACCTCCTGGTCCTTCGCGCAGGTCAACCAGTCCATCCCGCGCACCTCGCAGGCCCAGGCGAACATCGGCACCCGGATCAACTCCCAGAGTGCCCTCCAGGTCGGCGACCTGGTGTTCTTCTACTCCGACCTGCACCACGTCGGCTTCTACGCGGGCAACGGCCAGGTGCTGCACGCCCCGCGCACCGGCGCCAATGTGCGCTACGAGTCGATCAACAACATGCCGTACATGTTCGGCGTCCGGGTCTGATCCGTCCCGCCCGCAGTCCGTTCCCCCGCCCGCGTACCCCACCGGTACGCGGGCGGCGGCGTTCCCCGCCCCGGGAAAGTGCCCGCGACACCCCCCGAACGGGCGAAATCCGTGTTCCGCCACTGACCCCGCGCCCCGCCGGTGACCTGCGTACCAGGCGAGGTGTCACCGTCCGTGTGCGAGGCGGTCTTTGGCCGGAGCGTGGTCGCCCGGCTACTGTCTGGCGCGCATTCCCCCGCCGAAGCAAGGGGGTCCGTCAGCGGAAGGAGCGGCTGCCCGTGGGGTCCCATCGCCGCCCAGTACCCGGCCTCGACCGCAGTGCCCGAGTCACCGCCCTGACCGCCGTCGCGGCCACCGCGGCGGCAGCCCTCGTCGCGGGTCCCGCCGCCGCCGCGCCCGGCGACACCCCCGCCGCCACCCGGGCCGAGGTCGACCGGCTCCACACCCAGGCGGAGAAGGCCACCGAGGCGTTCAACAAGGCCGACGAACGCGCCGACCGGCTCCGCGCGCGGGTCGCGGACATCCAGGACCGGGTGGCCCAGGGCCAGGAGCGCATCAACACCATGCGGGGCGCGCTCGGCGCGCTCGCCGGGGCGCAGTACCGCTCCGGCGGCGTCGACCCCGCGCTGGAACTGATCCTGTCCTCCGACCCCGACGCCTATCTGGACCGGGCCGCGACACTCGCCCGGATCGGCTCCCGGCAGACCGGGGACCTGCGGCGGCTGAACGGCGCCCAGCGCGCCCTCGACCAGGAGCGCGCCGAGGCCGGCCGCACCCTCGGCGAACTGGAGCGCAGCCGCGCGGACGTGGCCCGCCACAAACGCGCCGTCGAGGGCAGGCTCGGTGAGGCGCGGCGGCTGCTCAACTCCCTGACCCGGGCGCAGCGCGACGCCTACGAGCGGGCGTCCCGTTCCCGCCATCAGCGCACCACGCTCGACGCGGGGTCCGCCGGGAGCACCGGCGCCCCCTCGGGCCGGGCCGCCACCGCGCTGGCCGCCGCCCGCTCGGCCGTCGGCCGCCCCTATGTGTGGGGCGCCAACGGCCCCACCGGCTTCGACTGCTCGGGGCTGATGCAGTGGTCGTACGCGCAGGCCGGGGTCGGGCTGCCGCGCACCTCGCAGGCCCAGCGGTTCGCCGGCCGCAGGGTGCCGCTGTCCCAGGCGCGCCCCGGTGACCTGGTGGCCTACCGGGGGGACGCCAGCCATATCGGGATGTACGTCGGGGGCGGCCAGGTCGTGCACGCCCCCTACCCGGGCGCCCCGGTGCGCTACGACCCGGTCGGGATGATGCCCGTGTCGTCGGTGACCCGCGTCTGAGCCTCCCCCGGCCATCGGGCCGTCCGGCGGTGCGGTGACCGGCCCGGCGCCCCGTACGCTCTGAGCGTGGCGGAGCGCGGGCGGGGCGGGCGGGTCGGACGGACGGCGGCGGGGTACCGGTCCCCGGCCGCCGCGCTGCTGGTCGTGGTGGCCGTACTGGCGGGACTCGCGGGCTGCGGCGCCCCGGTCCGCGCCGATCCCGTGCTCGCCGACGCGCAACGTGTCCTGGACCGGCGGGCGGCGGCCGTGCTCGCCCGGGACACCACCGGGTACCGGGCCACCCTCGACCCCGGCCCGCGCGGCGGCACGCCGCCCGCCGACCCGCTCTACGACCGGCTCGCCCGGGTACCGCTGCACTCGTGGTCGTACACGGTCAAGGACGCGGACCGCTCGGGCGACCGCGCCACCGTCCGCGCGGAACTCGGCTACCGGATCGCCGGGTACGACCGCGCGCCCGTCGTCGCGGACCGCGCCGTGGAACTGCGCGAGCGCGACGGCCGCTGGTACGTGGCCGGGGACCGGCCCGCCCGGGACGCGCCCCGCCAGCTGTGGGAACAGGGCCCGGTCGACACGGTCCGCGGTACGCACAGCCTGATCCTCGGCGTCGGTCACGACCGGGCCCGGCTCAAGGAGTTCGCCGGGCTCGCCGACCGCGCGGTGCCGCAGGTGAGCGGGGTCTGGGGGAACGGCTGGGCCCGCCGGGTGGTGGTCCTGGTGCCCCGGTCGCTGGAGGCCATGGCCGAGCTGCTGGGGGCGCCCGCCTCCGGCTACCGGGGCATCGCCGCCGTCACCACCGGCGAGACCGGCGGCTCGGGACCCACGCCCGCCGACCGGATCATCGTCAACCCGGACGCGTACGACGTCCTCGGCGACTTCGGCGCACAGGTCGTGCTCACCCATGAGGCCACCCATGTGGCGACCCGCCGCCAGACCTCGGAGGCCACCCCGCTGTGGCTCTCCGAGGGGTACGCGGACTGGGTGGGCTACCACGGCACGGGCCGTACCGCGCGGCAGGCGGCGCCCGAGCTGGAGCGGGCCGTCGGCGACGGCCGGGTCCCCGGACGGCTGCCCGAGGACGCCGACTTCGGGTTCAGCGGGGACGCCGACCGGCTGGCGCGCGCGTACGAGAGCGGCTGGCTGGCCTGCCGGATGATCGAGGAACGCTGGGGCGGCGCGGAGCTGACCGCGTTCTACCGGGCCGTCGGCGCCCACGGGCAGCGGTCGGGCGCGGTCGACACGGCGCTGCGGGACGTCCTCGGGCTGTCGGAGGACGACTTCACGGCGCGCTGGCGGACGTATCTGAGGCGCGAGCTGGGCTGACCGCGGCGGGCCGCCCGCCGTACGCCTTCCGCGACCGCCGTACGCCCGGTGTCCCGGCGCCGGGCACCGTCGCCCGCCACAGCCGCCCGGCGGCCAGCAGGGCCGCCGCGACGAGCAGTCCGTTGCGTACGAACAGCAGCCCCACACCCAGCGGTTCGCCGGCCACGACCTCCGCGAAGTACACCGGGAACTCCAGCACCGTCACGAACGCCGCCGCGGCCACCAGCCACCCGGGGACGGCCATCCGGCTGTCCCGGAACGTCAGGCACACCGCCGCGAGCCCGATCAGCCACACCACGTACTGCGGGCTGATGACCCGGCTGGTGACCGTGAACAGCAGGACCGCCACGAAGGCGGCGTCCGCCGGGGTCCCCGGTGACCAGGTCCGGGCCCGCACCCGCCACACCATCAGCCAGCCCAGCGCCAGCACCGACAGCGCCTGGGCGGCCGTGCTCACCACCGGTACGTACGGGCCGAGGAACTCCAGCGACCCGTAGTGCAGCCGCACCTCGCCCGGCCAGCCGAACCAGCGCGCCAGATGCAGCACCAGCGCCCCCACCGACTCGACCTCGGTGCCCCGGTCCCGCTGGGCGGTGAGGAAGCCGAACGCGCCGGGCATCGTCACGGCGAACACCAGCAGGACCAGCGACCCGGCCACCGCCGCCGCCGTCCACGCGCGACGGGTCGCCCGGCCCGGGGCGGTACCGGCGAGGACCAGCGCGGGCCACACCTTCAGCAGCGCCCCGAACGCCGCGAGGGCACCCGCCGCGCGCGGATGACGGACCCCGGCGACCAGCGCGGCCACCGCGACCGCCGTCACCATCAGGTCGTAGCGGGCGTACACGGTGGGTCCCAGCAGCGGCACCCCGCACACCCACAGCCACACACCCCGCTCACTGCCGCCGGGCCGGGTGCCCGCGTACTGGAGCAGCAGCAGGACCACCGCGTCGGCCGCCAGCACGAGCACCGTGAACGCGGCCGGGTAGTCCAGGAACGGCAGCAGCCCCGGCGACAGGACCGGCAGCGCGGCGGCGGGCGGGTACTGCCAGGTGACGTCGTCCAGCGGGAACGTGCCGGTGCGCAGCACGTCGTACCAGCCCTGGTAGATCACCGAGACGTCCACGGTCACATCGGGGCCCGGCAGGACGAACACCTTCAGGACGAACAGCAGGAGCAGCGCCCGGGTGAGCATCCACACCGTCGGCATGAGGGCCGCGCGGTACCAGGGGAGCGGGGCGGCGCGCGGGGGAGTGCCCGGTCCGGCCCCGGTGCGCGGGCGCGGGGCCGGTGCGGTCGCCGGTGTCCCCGGAGCCGAACCGGGAGCCACGTCCGGAGTGTCCGTCATACCCTTCCCACCCTGTTCGCCGATGGCCAAGGGGAGTCATCATGCCTGGCCGGACGGGGGCCGGGCCATCAGGCGGGGCCGGGCCGGACCGACCGCGGCACGGGGTTCGCCACCGGGCGGGCCGATCGGACGGGGGCCCGGGGGCGTGCGCGCCGGGCGTGTGGGCGGCGGCTCGGGCCGGGGGGCCAGTGGCGGCGGCGGTTCGGTACTGTCGACGCCGATGCACAAGACCCTGATCGTCACGAACGACTTCCCGCCCCGGCCCGGTGGAATCCAGGCGTTCCTGCACAACATGGCGCTCCGCCTCGACCCGGACCGGATCGTCGTCTACGCCTCCACCTGGAACCGCAGCCGCGAAGGCGTCGAGGCCACCGCCGCGTTCGACGCCGAGCAGACCTTCACCGTCGTCCGCGACCGGACGACCATGCTGCTGCCGACCCCCCGGGTCACCCGGCGGGCCACCGCGCTGCTGCGCGAGCACGGCTGCGCCTCGGTATGGTTCGGCGCCGCCGCCCCGCTCGGGCTGATGGCGCCCGCGCTGCGCTCGGCGGGCGCCACCCGGCTGGTGGCGACCACCCACGGCCATGAGGCGGGCTGGGCGCAGCTCCCGGCCGCCCGGGGGCTGCTGCGCCGGATCGGCGGGTCCACCGACACCCTCACCTATCTCGGTGAGTACACCCGGTCCCGGATCGCCGGAGCCCTCGCCCCGGCCGACGCCGCCCGGATGGTCCAGCTCCCGCCCGGGGTCGACGAGAAGACCTTCCACCCCGGCTCGGGCGGCGACCTGGTGCGCGCCCGCCTCGGGCTCGCCGACCGGCCCGTCGTGGTGTGCGTCTCACGGCTGGTGCCGCGCAAGGGCCAGGACACCCTGATCGGGTCGATGCCCCGGATCCTCGCCGCCGTCCCGGACGCGGTGCTGCTGATCGTGGGCGGCGGCCCGTACGAGAACGATCTGCGACGGCTCGCGGAGACGACGGGCGTCGCGGACTCGGTGCGGTTCACCGGCGCCGTGCCCTGGTCGGAGCTGCCCGCGCACTACGGCGCGGGGGACGTGTTCGCGATGCCGTGCCGCACCCGCCGGGGCGGACTCGACGTCGAGGGGCTCGGCATCGTGTACCTGGAGGCGTCGGCGACGGGACTGCCCGTGGTGGCCGGGGACTCCGGGGGCGCCCCCGACGCCGTCCTGGACGGGGAGACCGGCTGGGTGGTGCGCGGCGGCCGGCCCGACGAGGCGGCCGACCGGATCGTGACGCTGCTCGGTGACCCGGAACTGCGGCAGCGGATGGGGGAGCGGGGCCGGGCCTGGGTCGAGGAGAGATGGCGCTGGGACCTGCTGGCGGAACGGCTCAAGGAACTGCTGTGACCCGGTGTGCCGCGGTGCGACGTGCGGTGCGGCGCGCGGTCCGGCGCGGTGGCGTACGGCCGCTGTCCGGGGCCCGCCCCACCTGAGACGCGCACCCTTGCCCCGGACGGCCCCCGCCCGGCTCGGCCCGTGTTCCAGGACGGCCCCTGCCCGACTCGGCCCGTGCCCCGGTCGGCCCGTGGCGCGGGCCGTCCGGAACGCGGGCCGGGAACGGGACACCGCGGTACGGCGGACCGTCAGACGGCGTCCTTGCGGCGCAGGGTGAGGTATCCCGCGCCGAGCGCCGCGGCGGTCCAGGCCGCCAGGATCGCGGTACCCGTCCACGGGCCGTAGTCCCGTGCGAACACCGGATCCTCCGGCGGCCCGGCCAGATGCATGATGAACGTGCCCGCCTGGTCCGGCAGGTACTGCGCCCACCCCCGGATCGCGGGGATGTTCCCGGCCCCCTGCGAGCCGAGCAGCAGCAGCGGCAGCAGCGCCCCCATCGCCCGCGCCGGACCGCGCAGCAGCGCCGTCAGCCCGAGCGCCAGCAGCGGCACCAGGACCAGATACAGCCAGCTCCCGGCGATCGCCCGCGGCACGCCCGGAGCGCCCCAGCCGACGCTGTCCGGGCCGAGCCCCCACTGGCCCGCCGCGAACGCCACCAGCACCGCCAGCAGCGACACGACGGCCAGTACCGCGGTCACCGCGAGCAGCTTGCCCGCGAAGAACGCGCCCCGGTGCGGGGTCGCCGCCAGCGACAGCCGGATGGTGCCGGTCGAGTACTCGCTCCCCATCACCAGGATCGCGAACACCACCAGCGCCAACTGGGCCAGCGTCAGCCCGTAGAAGCTCGCGAACAGCGGATCGGCGTCCGGCTGCCCGGCGCTCCCGGGATCCTCGCGCCAGCCGCGGAAGCTGCGCCCGATCAGCGCGGCGACGACACCGGCGACGGCCACGGCCGCGGCGAGGCACCACGCCGTCGAGCGCACCGTACGGATCTTCGTCAGTTCGGCCAGGAAGACGTTCACCGCTGCCCCTCCCGCTCGCCCCGGTATTCCAGGGACGCGTCCGTGAGCCGCAGGAAGGCGTCCTCCAGCGCGGCGGCCTCCCCCTCCCCGCCCGTGCCGGTGGCGGCGAACTCGGCGACCGGCACATCCGCCAGCAGCCGCCCGCGCCCGATCACCACGAGCTGATCGGCGGTGCGTGCCGTCTCGGTCATCAGATGACTGGAGACCAGCACCGTACGGCCCTCCGCCGCGAGGTCCCGCAGCAGGTTCCGCAGCCAGCGGATGCCCTCGGGGTCGAGCCCGTTGACCGGCTCGTCCAGCATCAGCACCGGCGGATCGCCCAGCAGCGCGGCGGCGATCCCGAGCCGTTGGGTCATCCCCAGCGAGAACCCCCGCGTGCGCCGGGACGCGACATCCGCCAGCCCCACCAGCTCCAGCACCTCGCCCACCCGGCGCCGCGCTATCCCGTTGCTCCGCGCCAGCCACCGCAGATGGTCCCCGGCCCGCCGGCCGCCGTGCAGGGCCGAGGCGTCCAGCAGCGCACCGGCGTGGCACAGCGGCCGTGCCAGCTCCTGGTAGGGGCGGCCGTCGATCAGGGCGCGGCCCCGGGTGGGGCGGTCCAGGCCCAGGATCATGCGCAGCGTGGTGGACTTGCCCGCGCCGTTGGGCCCGAGGAATCCGGTCACCCGTCCCGGCCGGACGGTGAACGACAGGTCGTCCACCACGGTCCGGCCGCCGTATCTCTTGCCGAGGTTCCGTACTTCGATCATGCCGGGGACGCTAGGCGCCGGACCGGCCCGCGCTCCGCCCCCGAAAGTGGGCGCCACCGGTCCGCCTTCGTTGCCTGGCCGGGCCGTCGGCGTCCGGCATACGCTGCCCCACATGATCGCGCCCCTGCTCGCCGCGTTCGCCGTGATCACGACGGACACCGCCGTGCTGGCGTCCCGGCTCCCCGGCGACCCGCCGTCGTGGGCCGGGCTCCTGGGCACCTCGGTGCTCCTGACCGGCGTCGTCCTGCTCAGCCGCCGCAGTCCGGTCGGGGCGTTCGTCACCGCGCTGCTGCTGTTCTCGCTGCTGCCCGCGGTGTTCGCGCTGCTGCTGTGGACCGGGTACGCCGCCGGACGGGCCCTCGTCACCCGCGGCGGTACGGCGGTGACCGCGGGCGCGGCCTGCGGCGGTCTCGCCGTACAGCTCCTGTCCGCGCCCGACGACGCCGGGATCACCCAACTCGTCACCGCCTACCTGGTGTTCGTCGCGATGCCGCTGCTCGTCGGCCGCCATCAGGCACAGCACGACCAGCTGGTCGACGCGCTGTCCCAGCGCAACGAGGAACTGCTGCGCCGCCAGGAACTCCTCGCCGAGCGGGAACGCCTCGCCGAACGGCTGCGGATCGCCCGGGACATGCACGACTCGCTCGGCCAGCGGCTCAGCCTCGTCTCCGTCCAGGCCGCCGCCCTGGAGGTCACCGACCTGCCGCCCGACCGGCGCGACGGGGTGCGCCAACTGGCCCGTACCACCCGCGCCGCGATGGACGAGCTGCATGAACTGGTCGGCGCGCTGCGCGGGACGGAGGACCCCGGCCGCCCGGCCCCGGGCCCGGCCGGGATCGAGCGGCTGGTGGCCGACTTCCGGACCGCCGGGCTGCCCGTGGAACTCTCCCGCACCGGCCGTCCGGTGCCGCTGCCCGACGCGACCTGGCGGACCGCGTACCGGGTGGTGCAGGAGGGGCTGACCAACGCGGCCAAGCACGCCGGGGGCCGGCCCGCCGAGGTGGCGCTGGTCTGGGAACGGGACGCGCTGCTGCTCACCGTGGTGACACCGGAGGGACCGGGGGCCGCCGCGACGGCGGTACGGCCCAGCGGACCGGGCCACGGGCTCGTCGGGCTGGGCGAGCGGGTACGGCAGGCGGGCGGGCTGCTGGACCACGGTCCGCACGGCGGCGGCTTCCGGCTGCTGGCGATGCTGCCCGCCGGGGAGGGCCCGCCGCCCGGGTCCGACCGCCAGGACGCGCCGTACGGTCCCGCCGGGGAGGGCGCGGGCGGCGGGCGGACCCGGGAGCGGGGCTTCCCGTACGGGCCGGGCGGGGACGGCCGGGAGAGCACCGCCCGGGTCGCCGTGCGCGGGGTCGCCGCCGCCGTACTGGTCCTCGTCGTGCTGCCCGCCGGATTCCTGCTGGGGGTGCGCTGATGATCAGGGTGCTGGTCGCGGACGACGAGCCGCTCATCACGGCGGGCATCCGCACCGTCCTCGCCTCCGCGCCGGACATCGAGGTCGTCGCCGAAGCGGGTGACGGACGGACCGCGGTCGAACGCGCGGTCAGCCATCGCGCGGACGTCGCCCTGCTCGACATCGTCATGCCCGTCCTCGACGGGCTCGGCGCGGTGGACGAACTGCGCCGCCGGGCCCCGGCCGTCCGCTGTGTGCTGCTCACGGCGTTCGGCGCCGAGTCCCATGTGCTGCGGGCCCTGGAATACGGCGCGGCGGGCTTCGTGCTCAAGAACTGCGAACCGGGGGAACTCATCCGCGCGGTCCGCGCGGCCCACCAGGGGGACGCCTTCCTCTCCCCGCAGGTGACCCGGCTGCTGCTCGGCACCATCGGCGCGGAGCGGGTGGGCCGACGGCAGGAGGCCGCGGGGCGGCTGGCCCGGCTCACCGCCCGCGAGCGCGAGGTGCTGGGGCTCGTCGCCGAGGGCCTGTCCAACGCGCAGATCGCCCGGCGGCTCCATATGACGGAGATGACGATCAAGACGTATGTGAGCCGCGTCCTCGCCAAACTCGACTGCGCCAACCGCGTCCAGGCCGCCCTGCTGAGCCGCGACGCGGGCCCGCACCCCTGACCGGCCCGGACCCCGGCCGGTCCGGACCGCGAACGACCCGGACCGCGAACGGCCCGCCGGGTGGACGAACCACCGTGCGGACGGGCCTACTTGGCCTGGTAGATGGCCTCGATCTCGTCCGCGAAGTCCTTCGCGACGACATTGCGCTTCAGCTTCATCGACGGGGTCAGATGCCCCGAGTCCTCGGTGAACTGCGTCGGCAGCACCCGGAAGCGCCGTACCGACTCCGCCTTGGACACCGCCGCGTTGCCGTCGTCGACCGCGCCCTGCACCGCCGCCAGCAGATCGAGGTCGTCCCGCAGGGACGCGGCCGTGGCACCGGACGGCTTGCCGTGCTCGGACGCCCAGCGGCCCAGGAACTCCTCGTCGAGCGTGATCAGCGCGCCGACGAACGGCCTGCCGTCACCGACGACCATGCACTCCGCGACCAGCGCGTGCGCCCGGATACGGTCCTCGATCACCGCGGGCGCCACGTTCTTGCCGCCCGCCGTGACGATGATCTCCTTCTTGCGGCCGGTGATCCGCAGATAGCCGTCCTCGTCCAGGGTGCCGAGGTCCCCGGTGTGGAACCAGCCGTCGCGCAGCGCCTCGGCGGTCGCGGCCTCGTTGTTCCAGTACCCGGCGAACAGGTGCTCGCCGTGCAGCAGCACCTCGCCGTCGTCGGCGATCCGCACCACGGAACCGGGCAGCGGCTGACCGACCGTCCCGATCTTCTGCCGGTCCCACGGGTTGAACGTGGTCGCCGCACAGGTCTCGGTGAGGCCGTAGCCCTCCAGCACGGTGAAGCCGATGCCCCGGAAGAAGTGCCCGAGCCGCTCGCCGAGCGGGGCGCCGCCGGAGATCGCGTACTCGCCGTTCCCGCCGAGCACCGCGCGCAGCTTGCCGTACACCAGCTTGTCGAACAGCTTGTGCTTGAGCCGCAGACCGAGTCCGGGGCCCGACGGGGTGTCCAGGGACCTGCTGTACGCGATGGCGGTGTCCGCCGCCCGGTCGAAGATCTTCCCCTTGCCGTCCGCCTGCGCCTTGGCCCGCGCCCCGTTGTAGACCTTCTCGAAGACACGCGGCACACCGAGCACCAGCGTCGGCCGGAACGAGGCGAGCTCGTCCGTCAGCTGCCGGACGTCCGGTACGCAGCCCAGCTTGATCGGCGCCATCATCGGGGCGATCTGCACCATCCGCCCGAAGACGTGCGCGAGCGGCAGGAACAGCAGCACCGAGCACTCACCGGTACGGAACAGCGGGCGCAGCCGTTCCACGACGTTGCCGCACTCCGCGAGGAAGCTGCGGTGGGTCAGCACACAGCCCTTGGGACGGCCCGTGGTGCCCGAGGTGTAGATGATCGTGGCCGGGTCGTCGGCCTTCGCCAGCGAGCCCCGCTCGGTGACCTCCGCGTCGGTGACGTCCGCGCCGAGCCGCCGCAGCTCCTCGACCCCGCCCGCGTCGATCTGCCACACCTGCGCCAGCGACGGCAGCCGTCCCCGTACCGACTCCACCGACGCCGCGTGGCTGTCCAGCTCCACCACGCACGCCACCGCGCCCGCGTCGGACAGGATCCACTCCACCTGCTCCGGTGAGCTCGTCTCGTACACCGGGACCGTCACCCCGCCCGCGCTCCAGATCGCGAAGTCCAGCAGGGTCCACTCGTAGCGGGTACGCGACATCAGGGCGACCCGGTCGCCGGGCCCGACACCGGCGGCGATCAGCCCCTTCGCCGCGGCTTCCACGTCCGCCAGGAACGCCCGCGCCGGCACATCACGCCAGGCACCGTCCACCTTGCGGGCGATGACGGCCACATCGGGGTGCCGTGTGGCGTTTCTGCGCACGATGTCGGTCAGGTTGCCGTCCGTCGGGACCTCGTACAGGGCCGGAAGGCTGAACTCGCGCAAGACTGCTGCTCCTCATAGGGCGCCGGCGCCACGACGGTGTGTCGCTGCGGCGGTCCGGGTACACGGCTCGGCGGTGCTCGGGGCTCCGGACCCCGCGGCCAGGGGTGCGGCACGGCGCCGGGCCTCGGAGCACGACGGACGGGCCGGACGTTACCGACCGGTACGACTCTTCGAAAGAGGGTTCCGGCCAGATGTTCGCTGCGTCACATGTCAAGGCGTTCCTTCGCGCACAGTAGTCCACCCCGTTCCCGACTGGGAAGTAACCGCAGGTCCGCCCGCCTCTACCCGGCTTTGCCCGCCCGCCCTAGGGTGATCGTCATGCCTGCCACCCCGCCCCGAACCCGCCACCACCGCGTCCATGTGGTGAGCGATGTGCACGGGAACGCCCGCGACCTGGCCCGTGCCGGGGAGGGCGCGGACGCCCTCGTCTGCCTCGGTGACCTGGTGCTGTTCCTCGACTACGCCGATCACACACGCGGGATCTTCCCCGAACTCTTCGGGGCCGAGAACGCCGGCCGTATCGTCGCGCTGCGCACCGCCCGCCGCTTCGAGGAGGCCCGTGCGTTCGGGGCGCGGCTGTGGGCGGGGATCGACCGGGAGGCTGCCGTCGAGCGGGCCGTGCGGGGGCAGTACGCCGAACTCTTCGCGGCGTTCCCGACCCCTACCTACGCCACCTACGGCAATGTCGACATCCCCGCGCTGTGGCCGGAGTACGCCCGCCCCGGGACCACCGTCCTCGACGGGCAGACCGCCGAGATCGGGGGCCTGACCTTCGGTTTCGTCGGCGGCGGACTGCGCAGCCCGATGCGCACGCCCTACGAGATCGGCGACGAGGAGTACGCCGCGAAGATCGAGGCCCTCGGCGAGGTCGACGTGCTGTGCACCCATATCCCGCCGGACGTCCCCGAACTCCTCTACGACACCGTGCCCCGCCGTTTCGAGCGCGGCAGCCGCGCGCTGCTCGACGCGATCCGGCGGACCCGGCCCCGGTACGCCCTCTTCGGCCATGTCCATCAGCCCCTGGCGCGGCGGATGCGGATCGGGTCGACGGAGTGCGTGAACGTGGGGCACTTCGCCAGTACGGGGAAACCGTGGGCGTTGGAGTGGTGACCGGGCCACGGCCCCGTCCCCTGTTCCCGTCCGCCCGTCCGCCCGTCCGCCCGTCCGCCCGTCCGTCCGCCCGTGCCCGCGCGGTGCCGGGCGGCGGTACGTGGCGCGGTGCGCGGTAGCCTTCATCTCCTTACCCGCGCGTAACGCGCGGCCTCACCCACCGGAACCGCATCTGGAGGAGCCACGGCGATGGCGGAGTACACCAGTTCGAGCATCAGGATCGAGGCCGACCCGGCCGACGTCATGGCCGTGATCGCCGACTTCGCCCGCTATCCCGACTGGACCGGCGAGGTCAAGGAGGCGGAGGTCCTCGCGACGGACGCCGCCGGGCGGGCGGAGCAGGTGCGCCTCGTCATGGACGCGGGCGCGATCAAGGACGACCAGACGCTGGCGTACACCTGGGGCGGTGGGCACGAGGTCAGCTGGACGCTGGTGAAGTCGCAGATGCTCCGGTCGCTGGACGGGTCGTACGTGCTGAAGTCCGTCGGGGACGCCGCGACGGAGGTCACGTACCAGCTCACCGTGGACGTCAAGATCCCCATGCTGGGGATGATCAAGCGGAAGGCCGAGAAGGTCATCATCGACCGGGCGTTGGCGGGGCTCAAGAAGCGGGTCGAATCCCCTTGAGGGAACGCCTCCGCACCTGAGCCCGGGGTTCCCGCGCGCTCCGTCCCCGGGGGGCCCGGTTCCCCGCGCCCCGGGGTCGCCTGTGCTGAGCGCACTTGTCCCGGTGCGGGTCGCTCGTGGGGTGCGCAGTTCCCCGCGGGTCGCCTTCGCTTGCGCTTCCCAGGTCCGTCCCGGTGGGCGCACCTGTTTCCTGTGCCGTCGCTCGGTGGTTTTGCGCAGTTCCCCGCGCCCCTTTGGGGCGCTCCCGGCTTGTTCTTCGGGTCGGTGCCGGTCGGGATTCTCCGTCCTCGCTCCAACGCGCTCGGTCGGACGTTCATGTGGTCCGACTGAAGAGCATCGGAGTCTGCGGGCAGAGATTCCCGCCCACCCCCTTCGGTGAGTCCGGCGAGTGCGCGAGGAGGGTGGTTGAACCCCGCCCCGGGCTGATGGACAGCCGACAACCCCAGGCGGGCTGGGCGCCCCCAAAGGGGCGCGGGGAACGGCGCAAACACGACGAACGACGGCACAGCAACAAGTCCGCCGACCCCTGGAACCCTAGGGGCGCGGGGAACTGCGCACCCACCGGGCGACGGCACAGGAACAACTCCGTCCACCCGGGCGTACCTCAGGGGCGCGGGGAACTGCGCACCCCCCGAGCGACGGCACAGGAACAAGTTCGCTGACCCGGGCGAACCTCAGGGGCGCGGGGAACTGCGCACCCACCGGGCGACGGCACAGGAACGAAGTGCGCCCAGCACAGGAACCCTGGGGGCGCGGGGAACTGCGCACCCACGAACGACCCGTACGGGGACAAGTTCGCTGACCCGGGCGTACCCAGGGGCGCGGGGAACTGCGCACCCACGAACGACGGCACAGGAACAACTCCGTCCACCCGGGCGTACCTCAGGGGCGCGGGGAACGGGGCAACCTGTGGGGGACCGTACGGGGGACGAGTGGGGGCGCCCACGGGCCGCCCGTGCGGGGGCGAGTGCGCTGAGCCGGGGAGTGGGGGCTCGGGCCTCCCCGGACGGGGTTAGCGTGCGGGGATGCGAACCATCCTCGTGACAGGCCCCGGCGGAGCCGGCAGAACCACCGTCGCGGCCGCGACCGCCCTGACCGCCGCCCGCACGGGCAACCGCACGCTGCTCCTGTCGACCGACCCCGAGGACACCCTGGGCGCGGCCCTCGGCACCCCCACCGGCCCCACCCCCCGGGAGGCCGCCCCGGGACTCACCGCCTGGCGCCCGGCCGCCGCCGCCCGCTTCGGCGAAGACCTGCTGCGGCTCCAGGACTGGGCCGCCCCCGCCCTGGACCTCGCGGGCGCGGCCCGGCTGGAGGGCGAGGAGCTCACCCCGCTGCCCGGCGCGGAGGAGGCCGCCGCGTTCCGCGCGCTGCGGGAGGCCGTCCGGGCCTCCCACGACGTGGTGGTCGTCGACCTCCCCCCGCTCACCCGCGCCCTCGCCCTCCTCGCCCTGCCCGAACAGCTCCGCCGCTATCTGCGCAGGCTGCTGCCCCCCGAGCGGCAGGCGGCCCGCGCCCTGCGCCCCGTACTCGGCAGGCTCGCCGGGGTCCCGATGCCGACGGCCGGGCTGTACGAGACCGCCGAACGCTGGGACCGCGAGCTCGCCGCCGTCCAGGAGGTGATCGCCCACCCGGCCACCACCGTCCGGCTGGTCGCGGAACCGGGCCGCACCGCGACCGACGCGCTGCGCACCGCCACCACCGCGCTCGCCCTGCACGCCCTGCGGGTGGACACCCTGCTCGCCAACCGGGTGCTCCCCGAGGACGCCGACGGCACCTGGCTCGCGGGCCCCGTCGCCCAGCAGGGCAAGATCCTCGCGGACTGGGGGTCCGTCGCCGGTCCCGGTTACCCCTTGGGACGCATACCGCACCTCGGCCGGGAACCGCACGGCGTCGACGACCTCGGGGCGCTCGCCGTCCCCTACGACCCGGCCCCGCCCGAGCCCGTGCGCTGGCCGGTCACCGACCCGCCCGGCGACGAGGGGGTGCTGCTCTGGACGGTCCCGCTGCCCGGGGCCGTACGGGAGGACCTGGATCTGCTGCGGCGCGGCGACGAACTCGTCATCACCGTCGGACGGTTCCGCAGAATCGTTCCGCTGCCGTCCGCGCTGCGCCGTTGCACCGTCGCCGGGGCGGGTCTGCGCGACGGTGAGCTGCGGGTCCGGTTCACGCCCGATCCGGGGCTCTGGCCGCGCACGTGAAAGGTGTACCGCTGTTCGGGTACCGTCGAAGGGACGAACCGTCGTCTTCCGCAGGAGTCACCCGCCATGAGCGATGCCGAGCGCCCCGAATCCCGTCCCGGCGGTGAGAGCGGTTCCGACGGTGAGCGGGACGCCCCCACGGCCGGTCCCGCCGACTCCGACGCCTGGTCCACGGCCTGTGCCGAGGACCTGGCCGAGGAGAAGGCCCGCCGCCGTGCCGAGCACGGGCCGCAGCCCGGCTCCGCGGCCGAGGAACTGCGCCGGCTGATGGACGCGGTCACCGAGAAGCTGTCCGGGCTCCAGTCGCCGCTGCTCGGCTCCGTCGCGTCGGGCGCCGCCGAGCAGGCCGTCCGGCAGGCGGTACGGCAGGCCCGTGCGGCCGTCGAGCCCGTCATCGAGCGCAACCCGCAGGTCTTCGACCACCTCGCCGCCGCGGGCGGCGAACTCCTCGCCGCGTACCGCTCGGCCGTCCAGGCCCAGGAGAGCCGCTGGACCCGGGGCCCCGGGGCGGACGGCGCCGAGGGGGACCGGCCCGCGGCGGACGGCCGCCCCGAGGGCGATCCCAGCGACCCGCGTGACCAGGCCGGTCCCGGGGACGACGGAGCCGCCGGGGGCGGACGCATCGATCTCGACTGACCCCCGCTCGGGTACGGTTGACGCTGCGGGCCACGATCGAACTGAGGGACATATGGGACTGACCATCGGCGTCGACATCGGTGGGACGAAGATCGCGGCCGGGGTGGTCGACGAAGAGGGCGCGATCCTGGAGACACACACCGTGCCCACCCCGTCGACCCCCGACGGCATCGTCGACGCGATCTGCGCCGCGGTCGGCGCCGCGGGCCGCGGCCACGACATCGACGCGGTCGGCGTCGGGGCCGCCGGTTACGTGGACGAGAAGCGCGCCACGGTCCTGTTCGCCCCCAACATCGACTGGCGCCACGAACCGCTCAAGGACAAGGTCGAGCAGCGGACCGGCCTGCCGGTCGTCGTGGAGAACGACGCCAACGCCGCCGCCTGGGGCGAGTACCGCTTCGGCGCGGGCCAGGGCCACGACGACGTCATCTGCATCACTCTCGGCACCGGCCTCGGCGGCGGGGTCATCATCGGCAACAAGCTGCGGCGCGGCCGGTTCGGGGTCGCCGCGGAGTTCGGCCACATCCGCGTCGTGCCCGACGGACTGCTGTGCGGCTGCGGCAGCCAGGGCTGCTGGGAGCAGTACGCCTCCGGCCGCGCGCTGGTGCGCTACGCCAGGCAGCGCGCCAGGGCCACCCCCGAGCGGGCGGGCGTACTGCTCGGCCTCGGGGACGGCACCGTCGACGGCATCGAGGGCAAGCACATTAGCGCCGCCGCCCGCGCCGGGGACCCGGTCGCCGTCGACTCGTTCCGTGAGCTCGCGCGCTGGGCCGGGGCCGGACTCGCCGACCTCGCCTCGCTCTTCGACCCGTCCGCCTTCATCGTCGGCGGCGGCGTCTCCGACGAGGGCGATCTGGTGCTCGACCCGATCCGCAAGTCGTTCCGGCGCTGGCTCGTCGGCTCGCACTGGCGGCCCCACGCCCAGGTGCTGGCCGCCCGCCTCGGCAACAAGGCCGGACTCGTCGGCGCGGCCGACCTCGCCCGCCAGGGCTGACCGGCCGCCCCTGAACAGGGCGACACCCACCCGGCCAGGCGCCGGGGGCGCCGCGCGACACCGTACGTTGGGGATCATGTCTTCCAACTCCGTTGCCGAACCGGACGGTTCGGCCGTGATCCGGGTGCTGAGCTACAACGTACGGTCGATGCGTGACGACACCGGCGCCCTGGCCCGGGTGATCCGGGCCTGTGCCCCGGACATCGTCCTGATCCAGGAGGCGCCGCGCTTCTTCCGCTGGCGCAAGAAGCTCGCGAGACTCGCGGCGGCGAGCGGTCTCTACACGCTCTCCGGGGGCGCCACCGCCGCGGGCCCCGCCCTGCTGTGCTCCCTGCGGGCCACCGTCGAGCACACCGAGGACACCCTGCTGCCGCTCACCCCCGGCCTGCACCGCCGGGGCTTCGCCACCGCGGTGCTCCGCTTCGGCGCGGCCCGGGTCGCCGTACTGAGCTGCCATCTCTCGCTCCAGAAGGCCGAGCGGCATGTCCAGTCCGGGCTGCTGCTGGAGCGTCTCGCGGAGCTCGGCGCCCCGCACGCCGTCGCGGGCGGCGACATCAACGAACGCCCCGACGGCCCGGCCTTCCGCCGGCTCGCCGGGTCCCTCCAGGACGGCTGGGCCACCAAGCCCTGGGGCGCCGAGTACACCTCGCCCGCCGACCGGCCGCGCCAGCGGATCGACGCGGTGTTCGCGACCCCCGGGATCGAGGTCCTGAGCTGCGGGGTCCCCACCGGACTCCCCGGGATCACCGACGCGGACCTGAGGGCGGCCACCGACCATCTGCCGGTCCTGGCCACCCTCCGCGTCCCTGTGTCCGGCACCCCGTAGGGCGCCGCGCGGAGATCACACCACCGCGCCGCGCCCCGGGTCCTCCTCGTCCTCGTCGTCGGGCTTCATCCGGGCCACCAGCGTCGCGAAGCCGCCGAGGAAACCGCCGATGGTGGCCAGCGACAGCCACCAGGTCATCTCCCAGCCCAGCAGCACCGCCAGCAACAGCAGCAGCGGGCCGCCGATCAGCCCGAGCCACGCGAACTTCGCCGTCGCGTCGGCGTCGGGCAGCGGCGGCGGCTCCGGGGGGACGAAGTGCCCCTCGTCGCCCGCCTCGAAGTCGTCGTCCGAGGGCTCCGCCAGACTGTGGTCCCGGGGCCCGCCGACCCCCGGGGCGAACGTCACGGAGCCCCCGAGCGGGGTGCCGGGACCGCCCGCCGCAGAGTCGTCGCCCTTCCCGGACGCCTCGTCGCCGCCGGTCTGCGTACCGCCGCTCTCCGTGCTGTTGGTCTCCGCCTCCAGGAGCGCCAGGTCCTCCACCGACTTGAAGGGCTTCGCCCCGGGCGGGTCCGGCGGCTCCTCCCCGTACCCCGCCACGATCGCCTCCCAGGCGGCCGACTGCGCCGCCTCGTCCAGCGGGGCGGCCTCATCCGGCCCCTGCTCCCCGGCCGCCGCGCGGTCCTCGGGCTCGCGGCCGTCCTCGCGGTCCGCGTCGTGCTCAGCCACCGGTGGCCGTCCCTTCCTTGCCGACACTGGGTGCGAGCCGGCCGATGAACGCGAGGCTCTCCTCGAAGATCCGGTCCGCGTCGTGGTCCAACGTCGCGACGTGGTAGCTCTGTTCCAGCAGGATCTCGGTGACATCCGTGGACGACACCCGGCCCAGCACCCGCGCCGAGTCCGACGGCGGCACCACATGGTCCTCCGGGCTGTGCAGCAGCACCAGCGGCTGGGTCACCTGCGGCAGGTCCGCGTCCACGACCTTGAACAGATGCCCCAGCGAGTACGCCGCGCGCAGCGGCACCCGCTCGTACCCGACCTCGAACGCGCCCTCCTTCGCGATGTCCCCCACCAGCCCCTTCGTCGTCCGGACCAGATGCCGGGCCACCGGCAGCGCCTTCGAAGCCGCTCCGTGCAGGGCGATCGCCGGGTTGACGACGACGATCCCGCTCACCGCGTCACCGTGCTGCGCCGCGAGCCGCAGGGCCAGCGCGCCGCCCATCGACAGCCCGAGGACGAACACCCGCGCACACCGGTCCCGCAGCGCGTGCAGCTCCCGGTCGACTTCCGCGTACCAGTCCTGCCAGCCGGTGGACTCCATGTCCTGCCACCGGGTGCCGTGGCCGGGGAGCAGGGGCAGGGACACCGTCAGTCCCCGCGCGGCGAGGAAGTCCGCCCAGGGGCGCAGTGACTGGGGGGAACCGGTGAATCCGTGACAGAGAAGGACACCGGTCCCCCCGCCGTCATGACGGAAGGGCTCGGCACCGGGGAGGACCGTCACGTTCGGTCTCCTGTTCGTGTGAAGGGTCGGAAAACGGACCGGGTGCGTCCGGCCGGGGTCCAGGGGTCCGGCCGGGGGGCTGAGGGGCTCGGGAAGGCTCTGCGCACTGGGCCGGGGCTTCGCAAGGGGTACTTCACCGTACGCGACGGTGCTGACACCGGCCAGGGCCGTCGGGCCTGTCCGCCGCGCCGCGGGTTATGGTCTGACCGACAGAAACAGGAGGCAGTCGGTTGATCTACGGCGCGATGAAGTTTTCCATCGGGGGGCCGCTGAAGCTTGCCTTCAGGCCCTGGGTGGAGGGCATCGAGCACATTCCCGCCGAGGGTCCCGCCATCCTCGCGAGCAATCACCTGTCCTTCTCGGACTCCTTCTTCCTCCCCGCGGTCCTCGACCGCAAGGTCACCTTCATCGCGAAGGCCGAATACTTCACCACCCCCGGCGTCAAGGGACGGATGACCGCCGCCTTCTTCAAGGGCGTCGGACAGCTCCCGGTCGACCGCTCCGGGGCGCGGGGCGCGGGCGAGGCGGCGATCCGCAGCGGGATCGAGGTACTGGAACGCGGCGAGCTGTTCGGGATCTACCCCGAGGGCACCCGCTCACCCGACGGCCGTCTCTACCGCGGCAAGCCCGGCGGACTCGCCCGGGTGGCGCTCGCCACCGGCGCCCCGGTGATCCCCGTCGCGATGATCGACACCGAGAAGATCCAGCCGCCGGGCAAGGTCGTCCCCAAGCTGATGCGGCCCGGCATCCGGATCGGCGAGCCCCTCGACTTCCGCCGCTACCAGGGCATGGAGCACGACCGCTTCGTGCTGCGCGCGGTGACCGACGAGGTCATGTACGAGATCATGAAGCTGTCCGGCCAGGAGTACGTGGACATCTACGCGACCGCCGCCAAGCGGCAGATCGCGGAGGCCGCGAAGGCCGAGCGGGAGGCCCTCAAGGCCGAGAAGGCCGCGGACCGGCAGGCCGCGAAGAGCGTCGCCGCCGCGCCGGAGCCGACGGAGCGGGACGCCTCCGGTTCCTGACCGGGGCGGACGGCCCACCGGAACCGGAACCGGTACGGGGACCGTCAGCGGTAGCGACGACGTACGGGTACCGGCCGCGGTACCGATGGGGCGGGTGGGGGAGCGGTGGGCGGAACGACCAAGCGGGAACGCGTCATGCGGATGTCCGTCGAGCAGCCTCTGTGGAGCGCCCTCACCGGCTACCGCGTGCTCACCATGCTGTACGCGATCGGCGTGTTCCTGTCGATGTACGGCACGGTCGTCCGCCCCTGGGTCGCCATCGCGTACTACGTCGTCCTGGCCGGCTGGACCCTCGCCACCCTGGGGAAGGTCTCCGGCGCGGCCCGCTGCACCAAGCGCTTCCTGGTCGCCGATCTGACCATCGCCCTGACCGGCATCCTGCTCACCCCGGTCGTCGTCCCCTATGAACGCATCGTCGACGGCGCGCCCACCCTGCCGTCGATATGGACCGCGGGCGCCGTGCTCGCCTTCGCCCTCAAGGGCGGCTGGCGCTGGGCGGCCGTGGCGTCCGCGCTCGTCGGCGCCGCCAACATCGTCCAGCGCGGCGGCGTGAGCCGGGACACCGTCCACAACGTGATGCTGGTGTGGGTCGCCTCCATCGCCATCGGGTACGTGGTCGAGGTCGCCCGCGCCTCGGAGCTGACGCTCGCGCGGGCCCTGGAGATCGAGGCGGCCACCCGGGAACGCGAACGGCTCGCCCGGGACATCCACGACGGCGTCCTCCAGGTCCTCGCCATGGTGCAGCGGCGGGGCAACGCCCTGGGCGGCGAGGCGGCGGAGCTGGGCCGGATGGCCGGTGAGCAGGAGGTCGCCCTGCGGACCCTGGTCACCGGCGGGCTCGCACCGCCCTCCCGCGCATCGGAGGACGCCTCCCGCGGCGCGCTGGTACGGGCCGTCGAGGTCCCCGACGACGATCCGCCGGACAATGGCGGCCCGCACGACCTGCGCCCGCTGCTCACCCCCCACGCGGGGTCCCGGGTCACTCTCTCGGAGCCGGGCGCCCCGGTACTGCTGGCGCCGGGCACGGCCCGTGAGCTGGCGGCGGCCGTCAGTGCCGCGATGGACAATGTGCGGCGGCACGCGGGTGAGGACGCCCGGGCCTGGATCCTCGTCGAGGACGAGCCCGACGCGGTGATCGTGACGGTCCGCGACGACGGCCCCGGGATCCCCGAGGGACGGCTGGAGCGGGCGGAGGGCGAGGGCCGGATGGGAGTGGCCCTGTCGATCCGCGGCAGGCTGCGCGACATCGGCGGCACGGCCGAACTGTTCTCCGTACCCGGGCAGGGCACAGAGGTGGAATTGAGGGTTCCGCGCGACGGGACCCGGAAGACGGCGACACGGTGACACGGGGGGAGACCCAGCACATGGACACGGCGGCGGAGCACAGGGACACGGCGGCACAGGGCGACGGGGGCGGCACGGAGGCGTCCCGTCCGGTCAGGGTCATGGTGGTGGACGACCACCCGATGTGGCGGGACGCCGTCGCCCGGGACCTCGCCGAGGCGGGGTTCGACGTGGTCGCCACGGCCGGGGACGGCGAGCAGGCGGTGCGCAGGGCGCGGGCCGCCGGGCCCGATGTGGTCGTCCTCGACCTCAACCTCCCCGCGAAGCCCGGTGTCCAGGTGTGCAAGGAGATCGTCGGCGCGAACCCCGCGCTGCGGGTCCTCGTCCTGTCCGCGAGCGGTGAGCACGCGGATGTGCTGGAGGCCGTGAAGTCGGGGGCCACCGGCTATCTCCTGAAGTCGGCGTCCACCGAGGAGCTGATCGGGGCGGTCCGCCGGACCGCCGTCGGGGACGCGGTGTTCACCCCGGGCCTCGCGGGCCTCGTCCTCGGTGAGTACCGGCGGCTGGCCTCCGAGCCCGCGCCGGCCACCGCCGACGAGCCGGGGGCGCCCCGGCTCACCGACCGCGAGACCGAGGTCCTGCGGCTGGTCGCCAAGGGCCTCAGCTACAAGCAGATCGCGGAACGCCTGGTCATATCGCACCGGACCGTGCAGAACCATGTGCAGAACACCCTCGGCAAACTCCAGCTGCACAACCGGGTGGAGCTCGTCCGGTACGCGATAGAACGCGGTCTCGACGACGCCTGACCCGACCAGGCCGACAACTCCCATGATTCATTGAGGAATTGGCCATTCGCTCCATATCGGAGTGACCTGGATCACTACTACCGTGAACAGGTCGGCTTCATCCCGAGCGAAGGGACACTTCCATGCGGGTCGGAGTACTGACCGGGGGCGGCGACTGCCCCGGACTCAACGCGGTCATCCGTGCCATCGTCCGCAAGGGCACACAGAGCTACGGCCATGAGTTCATCGGCTACCGGGACGGCTGGCGGGGCCCGCTGGAGGGCGACCACGTCCCCCTCGGCATCCCGGCCGTCCGCGGCATCCTGCCGCGCGGCGGCACCATCCTCGGCTCCTCCCGCACCAATCCCCTCAAGACCGCGGACGGCGTCGGCCGCATCAGGGCCTCCCTCGCCGAACAGGAGGTCGGGGCGCTCGTCGTCATCGGCGGCGAGGACACCCTGGGCGTCGCCGCCCGCCTCAGCGACGAGTACGGGGTGCCCTGCGTCGGCGTCCCGAAGACCATCGACAACGACCTCTCCGCCACCGACTACACCTTCGGCTTCGACACCGCCGTGGGCATCGCCACCGAGGCGATCGACCGGCTGCACACCACCGCCGAGTCCCATATGCGGGTGCTCGTCGTGGAGGTCATGGGACGCCACGCCGGCTGGATCGCCCTGCACTCCGGCCTCGCCGGCGGAGCCAACGCGATCCTGATCCCCGAACGCCGCTTCGACGTGGACCAGGTCTGCGCATGGGTCGCCTCGCGGTTCAGGGCTTCGTACGCGCCGATCGTCGTCATCGCGGAGGGCGCCATGCCCAAGGACGGCGACCTGGTCCTCAAGGACGGCTCCCTCGACTCCTTCGGCCATGTCCGGCTCTCCGGGGTCGGTGAATGGCTCGCCAAGGAGATCGAGTCCCGCACGGGCAAGGAGGCGCGGACCACGGTTCTCGGACATGTCCAGCGGGGTGGTACGCCCAGCGCGTTCGACCGGTGGCTCGCCACGAGGTTCGGGTTGCACGCGATCGACGCGGTCCACGAGGGGGACTTCGGGAAGATGGTCGCGCTGCGGGGCACCGCGATCGTCCGCGTCCCCATCGCCGAGGCCACGTCCCGCCTCAAAACAGTCGACCCCACCCTCTACGAGGAAGCCGCTAACTTCTTCGGCTGACCCCGGATCTCCCGTACGGGCCGCCTTCGCTCGCGCTTCCGGGTTCGTCCCGGTGGGCCCACTTGTCCCGGTGCGGGTCGCCCGTGGGTGCGCAGTTCCCTGCGGGCCGCCTTCGCTTGCGCTTCCGAGGTCTGTCCGGCGGGGCGTACTTCGTTCCTGTGCCGTCGCTCGGTGGTTTCGCGCAGTTCCCCGCGCCCCTGGACGCTGCCCCGGTCCGTCGTCCGTCGGGTGCGGGTCGCCCTCGCGCAGTTCCCCGCGCCCCTTTGGGGCCCCCGGCTGCTGTGTCCGCTGGAGGGTCCCGACAGGGGGCGCGGGGAACTGCGCAGAACCACGGGCGCACCGGTACCCGCCGGACAACCGCACCAGGCAGAGGCCCCGATCAGGGGCGCGGGGAACTGCGCGAAAAACGGGCGACCCGCACCCGCAAAGCAGCGGTACCAAGCAGGGGTGCCCCGACAGGGGCGCGGGGAACTGCGCGAGACCACCGAGCGACGGCACAGCGAGAAGTGCGCCCGGCACCGAGTACCCGCAAGCGCCAGCGAAGGCGACCCGCGGGGAACTGCGCACCCCACGAGCGACCCGCACGGGACAGGTGCGCACACCCGGCACGCCCCCGGGGCCCACCCTGGAGGAACCCGTATATTCCGGGTTACGGCACCAGAAACCGCCCACCACCCCGGAGGGACTCCGTGGAGATCCTCGCCCTCGGCGTACAGGCCGACGAGAAACCCCTGATCGAAGCCGCCTTCGGCGCTCCGCACGGAGTCCGCTGCCTCGACGTGTTCCTCACCGAGGACACCGCCCCGATCGCCGCCGGCTACGAGATCATCTCCACCAGTGTCAACGCCGACCTCGGCAACCGCGTCCTCCAGACGCTCGCCGCCGGCGGCACCCAGATGATCGCCCAGCGCTCCACCGGCTTCAACAACATCGACCTCCAGGTGGCCGAACGGCTCGGGATGACGGTCGCCCGGGTCTCGTACTACTCCCCGTACTCGGTCGCGGAGTTCGCCTGGACGCTCGGGATGGCGGTCAACCGCCGGATCGTCCGCGCCAGCAACCGCACCCGGGACTTCGACTTCCGCCTCGACGGTCTGATGGGCCGTGACATGCGGGGCCGCACCGCCGGTGTCCTCGGTACCGGCAAGATCGGCGAGGCGTTCGCACGGATCGCCCACGGCTTCGGGATGCGGCTGCTCGGCTGGGACGTCGCACCGAACCCCGAGTGCGTGGCCCTCGGTATGGAGTACACCGACAAGGAACGGCTCCTCGCCGAGTCCGACCTGGTCAGCCTGCACGTACCCCTGCTGCCGGCGACCCAGCACCTGATCGACGCCACCGCGCTGCGGACGATGAAGGACGACGCGATCCTCGTCAACTCCAGCCGCGGCGGCCTCGTCGACACCCAGGCCCTGGTCACCGAGCTGCGCGCGGGCCGCTTCACCGGGGTCGGGCTGGACGTCTACGAGGCCGAGGCGGGCCTGTTCTTCCTGGACAAGTCCCTGGAGGCCGTCCCGGACGACGTACTGGCCCGCCTCGTCACCTTCCCCAATGTCGTGGTCACCTCGCACCAGGCGTACTACACCGTGGACGCGGTCACCCAGATCGTGGACACCACCGCGCAGAACGTCCTCGACTACCTCGCCGGCCGCCGCACCGGCAACGTGCTCGTCCCCGCGCCCCCGAGCAGCTGACCGAGCAGGTCCCGCACGATCGACGCCCCCCGCAGGGTCAGCACCGACTCGGGATGGAACTGGACCCCCGCGAACCCGGGACCGCGCAGCGCGTGCACCTCGTCGCTCGCCGGGTCCCGGCTCACCTCCACCCCGTGCGCCGCGAGCTCCAGCGCGGTGTCCGGGGCGCAGCGGGCCACGAAGCTGTTGTAGAAACCGACGGTCTCCGTCCGCCCGAACAGCTCGACGCGGCTCTGCGCCCCCTGGTACGGGACCTCCTTGCGGACGATGTCGAGCCCCAGTTCGGCGGCGATCAGCTCATGGCCGAGGCACACCCCGAGCACCCCGTGCGGCCGGGCCGCCCGGATCAGCTCCGCGGCCAGCGCCCGCAGCAGCCGCATCTTCGGGTCCGCCGCGTCGCAGGGGTCGCCCGGTCCGGGGCCCAGCACCACCGGCCCGGGATGGGCGAGCACCGCCGCGCGCAGCCCCGGCTCGTCGTAGCGGCGGACGGTCACCTCCAGACCCGAGGACCGCAGCACATGGCCGAGCATCGCGGTGAAGGTGTCCTCGCCGTCCACGACCAGGGCGTGCCCGCGCAGCTCGTCCCCGCGTTCCTGCATCCGCAGCCAGAACGGGGCGAGCCCGGCCCGCCGCCGGTCGAGCGCGGCCACCACCCGGGGGTCGTCGGCCAGCACGGGCCGCGGCTCACCGGCCCGCTCCCGGCCGGGGCGCACCCCGAGCGCGGCGAGCACCCCGGCGGCCTTGGCGTGGGTCTCCGCCACCTCGCTCCACGGGTCGGACCCGCGCACCAGGGTCGCGCCGACGGCCACCTTCAGCCCGCCCGACGCGTCGATGTCGGCGGTACGGATCAGGATCGGTGAGTCCAGGGTCTGCGCGCCCCCCGCGTCCCGTCCGACCAGGGCCAGCGCACCCGCGTAGTACCCCCGGCCGCCGCCGCCCGGCCCGGCCGGTTCGTACCGCTTGATGACCCGGCACGCGTTCTGCACGGGCGAGCCGGTCACCGTCGCGGCGAACATCGTCTCCCGCAGCACCTCCCGCACCCCGAGGGACGACCGGCCGCGCAGCTCGTACTCGGTGTGCGCGAGGTGCGCCATCTCGCGCAGCCGGGGACCGATGACGACCCCTCCCCGGTCGCCGACGGTGCACATCATCTTCAGTTCCTCGTCGACCACCATCGACAGTTCCTCGATCTCCTTGCCGTCCGCGAGGAAGTCGAGCAGCCCCTCGGCGCTCGGACCGCTCGCCGGGTAGCGGTAGGTCCCGCTGATCGGGTTCATCACGACGGTGCCGCCGCTCATCCGGACATGCACCTCGGGGCTCGCCCCGACCAGGGTCCGCTCCCCGGTGTGCACCACGAACGTCCAGTAAGCGCCGCTCTCCCCGACCAGCAGCCGCCGGAACAGCGCCAGCGCGTCCGCCCGGCCGAAGCCGGGGAGCCGGCCGGTGTAGGTCCGCCGGATCACGAAGTTCGCGCCCTCGCCGCGCCCGATCTCCTCGCGGAGCACCTGCTCCACGATCCCCGCGTACGCCTCGTCGGTCACGTCGAAGCCGCCGTCCACCACCCGCACCGGCTCCTCGGGCAGCTGGGCCAGGGCCTCGGCGAGCGACAGCTCGCAGGTCTCCTCCGGGGTGAGCACCATCAGCGGGGTGCCGTCGTCGCGGACGTCGAAACCGCGCTCGCGGATCTGCCGGAAGGGCACGAGCGCGAGCCCGTCGGGGATGTCGGCCAGCCGTTCGTACGTACCGACCGGGCCGGTCAGCACCTCGACGGTGTCGTGGTCACGGCCGGGTGTGCGGCGGCGCAGCAGGGCGAAGGGCGGGCAGTCGTCGTCGAGCAGTCGGCTGAGGTCCATGGGGCGGTCGGTCCTTCCTGCGGCCGCCGGGCGCACAGGGCCCGGCGGGGGTCTGGAGGAGGAACGGCCCCGTGAACGCGGGAAGGCCGCCCCTCGGGCGGCCTTCGCGTGATTCGGGTACGCGCAGTCAGTGGGCCGCCGGATGAGCGGTCCACCACCAGTTACGGGTCGAGTGCGCGAACATGCGGCGCACCCTACCCGATGCGGGTCCCGCAGGGCATCCGACACCCCCCGCCGGTACCGCCACGGGGCCGGGCACACCGCGCTCACCTGCGAGGTGCGTCTCAAAAGATGAGCGTTCGAATGGACAGCGGGCCGGACCCCGTAAGGTTGTCGAGGTGACCGTGAACGCTGAATCCCAGTCCGTCGCCGCCGGTCAGACCTGGCGCGACCTTCCCGCGGCGCAGCAGCCCGAGTACCCGGATGCCGAGGCTCTGCGCGATGTGATCGCCGACCTCGAAAGCTATCCCCCGCTCGTCTTCGCCGGTGAGTGCGACGCGCTGCGCACCAGGTTGGGTGCCGTCGCCAAGGGCGAGGCGTTCCTGCTTCAGGGCGGCGACTGTGCCGAGTCGTTCGAGGCCGTGGGCGCCGACCAGATCCGGGGCAAGCTGAAGACCCTGCTCCAGATGGGCGCCGTCCTCACGTACGCCGCCTCGGTGCCGGTGGTGAAGGTCGGCCGGATCGCGGGCCAGTACTCCAAGCCGCGCTCGAAGCCGACCGAGACCCGTGACGGTGTCACCCTGGCGACCTACCGGGGCGACTCCGTGAACGGCTTCGCCTTCACCGAGAAGTCCCGGGTGCCGGACCCCGAGCGGCTGAAGCGGATGTACCACGCGTCCGCGTCCACGCTGAATCTGGTGCGCGCCTTCACCACGGGCGGCTACGCCGATCTGCGCCAGGTGCACGCCTGGAACCAGGACTTCGTGAAGTCGTCCCCGTCGGGCCAGCGCTACGAGCAGCTCGCCCGGGAGATCGACAACGCGCTGCACTTCATGCGGGCGTGCGGCACGGACCCGGAGGAGTTCAAGACCGTCGAGTTCTTCGCCTCCCACGAGGCGCTGCTGCTCGACTACGAGGGCGCCCTGACCCGGACCGACTCGCGGACCGGCAAGCTGTACGACACCTCCGGCCACATGGTGTGGATCGGTGAGCGCACCCGCCAGCTCGACGGCGCGCACATCGAGTTCGCGTCCCGGATCAGCAACCCGATCGGCATCAAGCTGGGCCCGACGACCAGCGTCGACGAGGCACTGACCTACATCGACCGGCTCGACCCCGACCGGGAGCCGGGCCGGCTGACGTTCATCGTCCGGATGGGCGCCGACAAGGTCCGCGACAAGCTGCCGAACCTGGTCGAGAAGGTCACCGCCTCCGGTGCCACCGTCGCCTGGGTCACCGACCCGATGCACGGCAACACCTTCGAGGCGGCCTCGGGCCACAAGACCCGCCGGTTCGACGACGTGCTGGACGAGGTCAAGGGCTTCTTCGAGGTCCACAAGGGCCTGGGCACCCACCCGGGCGGTATCCATGTGGAGCTGACCGGTGACGATGTCACCGAGTGCGTCGGCGGCGGCGACGAGATCTTCGTCGACGATCTGCACCAGCGCTACGAGACGGCCTGCGACCCCCGGCTCAACCGCAGCCAGTCGCTGGACCTGGCCTTCCTGGTCGCCGAGATGTACCGCGACCAGTAGCACCACCGCGCCGGGACCGGCGCACCGATGGGGCACGGATCTGTGATCCGTGCCCCATCGTCGTATCCGGGGCTTTTGCGCCGGTGGAGTGGCGGGTAAGGTTAGGTTAGCCTCACCGAAGATCGGGACGGCGTCCATGACCGGCGACCGCCGGTCCCGAGCGAATCCACCGGGGAGGTGACCGCGTGTACGTCTGCAACTGCTTCGGCGTCACCGAGGCGCAGGTGAGGAAGCACGCGGCGGACGGGGCGTGCACACCCCGGCAGATCGCCTCCGCCTCCAAGGCGGGTACGGACTGCGGTTCCTGTGTCCGGCACATCCAGGCCCTGCTCGGCCGGGGCGCCTGCCCCCGCCGTGACCTGGTGGACCAGGGCAGGCCGGCGCTCGCGGAGAGCGCTTCGCTGATGTCGCGTCCGGGCGCCCCGCTGGAGGAAGCCGCCTGACCGGTCGGGTCCGCGGCCACCGGGGCACGGCGGTACGTCAGCCCTCGGGCTGCTCGATCTGCTGGGCCAGGTACAGCGCCTCGCCGAGCTGCTCGATGAGGTCGAGCTGGGTGTCCAGATAGTCGATGTGGTGCTCCTCGTCCTCCAGGATGTCCTCGAAGATCCTGGCCGAGGTCACATCGCCCTTGGCCCGCATCACGTCGATCCCGCGCTTCAGCCGGTCGATGGCCTCCACCTCGACCTGCCGGTCCGCCTGGAACATCTCGGTGACGGTCTGCCCGACCCGGACGTGGAAGAGCCGCTGGTAGTTCGGCAGCGCGTCGAGGAAGAGGATGCGCTCCGTGAGCCGGTCCGCGTGCTTCATCTCGTCGATGGACTCGGCCCGGGTGTACTTCGCGAGCTTGGTCCAGCCGTTGTTGTCCTGAATGCGATAGTGCAGCCAGTACTGATTGATGGCGGTGAGTTCGCCCGTGAGCTGTTCATTGAGGAACTCGATGACCTCGGGGTCGCCCTGCATCGCAGAGGCTCCTTCCGTAAGGGGTGCGGCTGGTGGCCGCATCCTCGCACCGGTCTTCGGAGGCCGTCCAGTAAGTGCATGCTTAGTAGGAGTTGCACCGATCGGCGCCCGCCTGGTCATGGACACCGCGCCGGGTCTGTCAGGATGGAGGCATGGGTCATCCGGTCGGTCGCGAGTCTTCGCCAGCAGCGCAGCCGGACCTTCCACCTGGTCAGCGGCTTCAGCGGGGCTGGCCGGTCACCCATTACGGTCCGGTGCCGCGGTTCCGTCCGGAGCGCTGGGAATTCCGTGTCTTCGGTGCCACGGCGGACGGCGACAAGCGGTGCTGGAATCACGAGGAATTCTCGGAACTCCCCTATTCCACGGTTGTCGCGGATCTCCACTGCGTCACCAAATTCAGCATGCTCGGCGCCGAATGGGGCGGTGTCCCGGCCCGTACGCTGCTCGATCTCGCACCTCCGGCACCGAACGTCACCCATGTGATGGTATGGGCGGAATACGGCTTCAGTTCGAATCTGCGGCTCGCCGACTTCACCTCCGAGCGAACGATTTTCGCCACCCACAAGGACGGTGAGCCGCTCACCGCGGAACACGGCTTCCCGCTGCGGCTGATCGTGCCGGGCCTGTACGCCTGGAAAGGCCCCAAATGGGTCCGGGGCGTCGAGTACATGACGGCCGACCGCCGGGGTTTCTGGGAGGAGCGCGGCTACCACAACATCGGGAACCCCTGGCGTGAGCAGCGGTACTCCTACCAGGAGGAACCGGGCGACGGCCCCGAGCTCTGAGCCGTCCGCCTGCCTTGTGCGGCCGGGGACCCTTGCCCGCGGCCGGGGGACCTCCGGTCAGCGGGACCTTCGGTCAGCGGGACCTTCGGTCAGCCCCGCAGCTTCTTCAGCAGCGCCACATCGTCCATATGCCCCTGCTTGCCCCCCGGGGTCTCGATGACCAGGGGCACGTCCGCGGTCGCGGGGTGCGCCAGCAGGGCCCGGAACGGCTCCTCGCCGATATGCCCGGCGCCGATGTTCGCGTGCCGGTCCTTGAAGGCCCCGACACCCTCCTTCGAATCGTTTGCATGGATCAGTTTCAGCCGCCCCTCGCCGACCGTCGCGACCAGCTCGTCGAGCGTCCGACGGGCTCCGCCGGGCCCGGCCAGATCGTGTCCCGCCGCGAAGATGTGACAGGTGTCCAGACAGACACCCAGCTTCGGATGGGAGTCCAGGGCCGCGAAATACGGCCCGAAATCCTCCGCCCGCGAGCACAGCGAGGACCCCTGCCCGGCCGTCGACTCCAGCAGCAGGAACGGGTCGTCGTCGTGCGTCAGCTCGTCCAGCAGCGGCAGCATCCGCTCCCGTACCTGCGCCAGCGCCACCGATCGGTTCCGGCCACCGGTCGCGGACCCCGTGTGCACCACGACCCCCAGCGCGCCGATCGCCCGCGCCCGGCGCAGCGAGTGCCGCATCGAGTCCACGGAACGGTCCACGGTCGCCTCGGTGTGGGAACCGAAGTTGATCAGATACGGGGCGTGCACATACGCCGGGACGCCCCGCTCCGCGCAGTACGTACGGAACTCCTCGTCCTGGCGGGGGTCACCGGCCGGGGTGGCCCAGCCGCGCGGGTTGGCCACGAAGACCTGCACGGTCTCGGCGTCCAGCTCACGCGCGTACGCGAGACCGACGGAGGCGAGACCTCCGGCCACCGGGACGTGGCTGCCGACAGGGTTGCGGGGGAGGGTGCGTGTCACCCGGCCAGGGTTTCACGGCTCTCGGCGGCCCCGGTCGGCGGATGCCCGGCGTGAGCCCGCTCGGCGTGACGGAGCCCCCGGAGCCCTTGGGTCAGCGGATGCTCAGCTTGATCCTGGAGCCCTCCGGGGCCTTCTCCCCGGCCTCGACCGACTGACCGCGGACCGTGTCACCGAAGATCCCGAGGATGCCCCGGTCCTCCTCGACCTCGAACCCGGCCGCCTCCAGCGTCTGGCGCGCGTCGTCCACCCGGTCACCGACCACGTCCGGGACCTCGATCATCTCCGGCCCCTTGGACAGCGTCAGGGTGATCGTGTCGCCTTCGGCCGCCTCGGTACGGGCCCGCGGGAACTGCCGGGCGACCTCTCCGGCCGGGACCTTCGCGGTGACGCGTTCCGCCGCGACCTCGGTGCGCAGCCCCAGTTCCTCCAGCGCGGCCGTCGCCTCGTCCAGCGGCTGATCGCGGACGTCCGGTACGTCCACCGGGGCGCCCCTGCTGACCGTGATCGCGACCGCGCTGCCCGCCCGGCGGCCGGTGCCCGCGGCCGGTTCGGTGCTGATCACCTCGCCCTTGGGGACGGTCGCGTCGAACTCGTCCGTGACCATCCCGGGCTCCAGACCCGCCGACGTGATCTCCTCACGCGCCACGGCGAGCGTGCGGTCGGTGACGTCCGGTACCCGTACCGTCTGCGGTCCCAGCGAGATCGTCAGCCCCACGCTGCCGTTGTCCCGGATACGTTCCCCGGCCGCCGGATCGGTGGCGACGACGGTGCCGCGCCGGTCCGTGTCGCTGTACTGGCGGCGGATGTCGCCCACGTCCAGACCGGCGTCCGTCAGACGCTGCCTGGCGTCCGTCTCGGACCGGGTCAGCAGCGCGGGCACCTTGGTGAACTGCCCGGAGTTGATGTACCAGACGCCCAGCCCGGCCAGCAGGGTCAGCAGCAGGGCCCCGGCGGCCACGAGCACCGACCGCGGCGGTCCGCCGAACCGCCCGAACCGCCCGGTCCGCGCCCGAGCGGGGGCCGGGGCGCGGGCCAGCACACTGGTCCGCTGGACGTCGTCCGGCTCGTTCACCGGCAGCGGCGCCGGTATGCCGAGCGCCCGGGGGATCACGCTGGTGCGGTCGTCCGCGTTGTCGTGCGCGGCGGTGCGGGCCTGCGGGGGTACGGCGTCGAGCTGCTCGTCCGTGAGCGCGGAGCGCGCCGCGCGGACCGCCGCGAGCAGGGCCACCGCGTCGTGCGGCCGTACCGCGGGGGTACGGGCCGCCGCCGACACCACGAGGTCGTCCAGCTCCACCGACAGGCCCGGTACGGCGGCCGACGGCGGGGGGACGTCCTCGTTGACATGGCTGAAGATCACCTGGGCCGCGGTGTCGCCGGTGTGCGGCTTGCGGCCGGTCAGCATCTCGTACAGGACCACACCGCAGGCGTACACATCGGCGCGGGGGTCGGCCGCGCCCTCCTCGATCTGCTCCGGCGCGAGATACGCCACCGTGCCGAGGACGGTGCCCGTGGTGCCGGTGCCCGAGTCCACGGCCCGCACCAGGCCGAAGTCCGCGACCTTGACCCGGCCGTCGTCGCCGATCAGGACGTTCTCGGGCTTCATGTCCCGGTGCACGAAACCGGCGCGGTGGGCCGCGCCCAGGGCGGCGAGGACGGGTTCCAGGATGTCGAGCGCGGCGCGGGGCTGGAGCGCGCCGCGTTCACGCAGGACGTCCCGGAGGGTGCAGCCGGAGACGTACTCCATCGCCAGGTACACATAGGCGCCCTGGGCGCCCTGGTCGAAGACGCCCACGACGTTCGGGTGTGAGAGCCTGGCCACGGATTTCGCCTCGCGGATGAAGCGCTCCACGAAGGTCGCGTCGACCGCGAGGGCGGGGTGCATCACCTTCAGGGCGACGACGCGGTCGAGGCGGGTGTCCAGGGCCCGGTAGACCGTGGCCATGCCGCCCGTCGCGATGTGGGCGTCCACGCGGTAGCGGGCGTCGAGAACCTGGCCGACCAGGGGGTCCTGAAGCGTATGCACCCACCGAGTCTACGTTTCCCCGCATGCCCCCACGGGTCGCCTTCGCTTGCGCTTCCGAGGTCTCCCTGTGCTGAGCGCACTTCGTTCCTGTGCCGTCGCTCGGTGGTTGCGCAGTTCCCCGCAGGTCGCCTTCGCTTGCGCTTCCCAGGTTTGTCCGGCTGGGCGCACTTCTTCCTATGCCGTCGCTCGGTGGTTGCGCAGTTCCCCGCGCCCCTGGGTTTCCTGTGCCAGCCGGACTCCGTTCCTGTGCGGGTATCCCGTGGTTTTGCGCAGTTCCCCGCGCCCCTTTGGGGCGACCCCTGCGTGGTGCCGATGTCCGGCGGGTGCGGGTCGTCCGTCTTTCGCGCAGTTCCCCGCGCCCCTGGGTTTCCTGTGCCAGCCGGACTCCGTTCCTGTGCGGGTATCCCGTGGTTTTGCGCAGTTCCCCGCGCCCCTTTGGGGCGACCCCTGCGTGGTGCCGATGTCCGGCGGGTGCGGGTCGTCCGTCTTTCGCGCAGTTCCCCGCGCCCCTGAAGGGGCACCATCCTCCTCGTGCAGTCGCGCTGCTGCGGGAGGGGGTGGGCGGGAATCTCTGCCCGCAGACTCCGATGCTCTTCAGTCGGACCACATGAACGTCGTACCGAGCGTGTCGGATCGAGGACGGAGAATCCCGACCGGCACCGACCCGAAGAACAAGCAGATGGCGCCCCAAAGGGGCGCGGGGAACTGCGCAAAAACGAGAACCGGCCCGCACCCGACGAACAATCCCGAAGGGGCAGCATCCAGGGGCGCGGGGAACTGCGCACCCACCGAGCGACGGCACAGGAACAAGTGCGGCCACCCGGACAGACCTCACAAGCGCAAGCGGAGGCGACCCGTGCGGGAACGAGTGCGTCCAGCCGGGAGGACCACGACCCCCGCCGGGTCAGAACGCCGGGCGTTCGGGATCCAGCTCCGCACGCCCCGCGTGCGGACTGCTCGCCCGGGCGAACCACCGCCGCGGGATCCGCCCCGCGCGATACGCCAACCGCCCGCCCTCGGCAGCATGCCGCACCGCCTCGGCCATCAGCACCGGCACCCGCGCCCGCGTCACCGCGGAGGCCAGCATCACCCCCGCGCATCCCAGCTCCATCGCCAGCGCCACATCGGACGCCGTCCCGGCCCCCGCGTCCAGCACGACCGGCACCCGCGCCTGCTCCACGATCAGCTCGAAGTTGTGCGGGTTGCGGATACCGAGCCCGGACCCGATCGGCGACCCGAGCGGCATGACCGCCGCGCACCCCACGTCCTCCAGCTTCCGGGCGAGCACCGGGTCGTCGTTGGTGTAGGGCAGGACCGTGAACCCGTCGTCCACCAGGGTCTCGGCCGCGTCCAGCAGCTCCACGGGGTCGGGCAGCAGCGTGCGCTCGTCGGCGATGACCTCCAGCTTCACGAGATCGGTGCCCAGCGCCTCCCGCGCCAGCCGCGCGGTCAGCACCGCCTCCCCGGCGGTGAAACACCCCGCGGTGTTGGGCAGCACCTGGATGCCGAGCCGCTCCAGGACGGACAGCACGGAACCCCGGGTGGTGGGGTCGACCCGCCGCATCGCCACGGTCGTCAGCTCCGTACCGGACGCGACCAGCGCGCGTTCCAGCACATCGAGGCTGGGCGCGCCGCCCGTCCCCATGATCAGCCGTGAGCCGTAGGTCGTACCACCGAGGACGAAGGGGTCGTCGGCCATGGGTCAGCCTCCCTGGACGGCGGTGAGGACCTCGACCCGGTCGCCCGTGGTCAGGACGGTGGACGTCCACCCCGCGCGCGGGACGACGGTCTCGTTGAGCGCGGCGGCGACCCCGCCCGGCGCGGTGGTGAGCGTGGCGACGAGCGCGCCGAGGGTGGTTCCCGGCGGCACCTCGCGGGCCTCGCCGTTGAGGGTGACGGTCATACGGACTGCTCCTGGGGGAGGGCGTGGACCGGGGTCCGGAAGCGCAGCGGGCTGAAGGGCCGGGCGGTCCCGGGCAGTTCG
This sequence comes from Streptomyces uncialis, assembly GCF_001905345.1. Taxonomy (GTDB): domain Bacteria; phylum Actinomycetota; class Actinomycetes; order Streptomycetales; family Streptomycetaceae; genus Streptomyces; species Streptomyces uncialis. The sequence continues at coordinate 327,680 of NZ_LFBV01000005.1, read as the reverse complement.
CCGTTCACCAGCGCGTGCGCGAGCACGTCCCCGGTGACGGGCGTGAGCAGCACACCGTTGCGGTAGTGGCCGGTGGCGAGCAGCAGACCGTCCAGGGCGGTCGGCCCGAGCAGCGGCGCGTTGTCGGGGGAGCCGGGCCGCAGCCCCGCGCGGGTCTCGGTGAGCGGCAGCTCGGTGATGCCGGGCACCAGCTCATGGGCGTCGCGCAGCAGCTCGTACACGCCGCCCGCGGTGACGGTGGTGTCCCAGCCCAGCTCCTCGCTGGTCGCGCCGACGACGAGTTCGCCGTTCTCCCGGGGGACGAGATACACCTGGCTGCCCCGGACGACGGCCCGGACCGTCCGGTTCAGGAACGGGGCGTACCGCGGCGGCACGGTCAGCCGCAGCACCTGGCCCTTGACCGGCCGGACCGGCGGCAGCACGTCGTCCGGTACCCCGGCGAGCCGGCCGCTGAGGCTGCCCGCGGCGAGGACGACCTGCCCGGCGGCGAGCCGGGTGCCGTCCTCCAGCGCGACGCCCACGGCCCGCTCACGGGCCACCAGAAGGCTCTCGGCCCGGTGGAGGTGGAAGTCCACCCCGGCCGAGCGGCAGGCCGCCACAAGGGCCGCGGCGAGCCTTCTGGGGTCGATCTGGTGGTCGTCGTCGACCCGCAGTCCGCCGCGTACCCCGGGCGCCAGCATCGGCTCCAGCCGCCGGCACTCCCGTCCGTTCAGCCACCGGGAGCTGAGCCCCGCACCGGTCTGGAGTGTGTGCAGATCCCGCAGATGGGCCCGGTCGTCGGCGTCGAGCGCCACCGCGAGCGTGCCGCAGCGCCGGTAGCCGAGGTCGAGCCCGGTGACCCCGGTGAGCTCCGCGACGAACGCGGGATACCGCTGTGCCGAGGCCAGGTTGAGGGCGAGCAGGGTCTCCTCGCCGTGGTGCAGTTCGGTGACGGCCGCGAGCATGCCCGCCGCGACCTGTGCCGCCCCGCCGCCGGGCCCGGGGTCCACGACCACCGTGGCCAGTCCGCGCTGCGCCGCCCGCCAGGCGGTCACCAGGCCGATGATCCCGCCCCCCACGACCAGCACGTCCGCTGTACGCGACATGGGTGTCCAGCCCCTCCCTTCGCCGGCATGACCCGGATCAGGTTCGTACGGTCGGAGGCCGGTCAGCCTCCCTCTCAGCCCGGTGCGTCCGGGCTCCCGCGAGTGCTCTACGTTGGCCACCCTAACCCGTCCTCGTACGCCTCAGTAAGGGAGCCGTCACCCGTGACAGCCCAGGACACGGCGCCCCGCGCCCCCTCGCTCGACGGCCGGACCCTCGCCCCGGTGGCCGACCAGGCGCCCGGTCAGGTCGGCACCGGGACCCGGTTCGCCTACCACGAGCGGGACGGGGTGGTCTGGGCCGACTACGCGGGCGGTGACGTGGCGCGCGGACATCTCGTCGGCACGCGCGCGGGGGACCGTCTCGACTTCCGCTACGTCCAGTTGCGCACCGACGGCACCACCGCGTCCGGCCACTGCGTCTCCGAGGTGACGGCCCTCCCGGACGGCAGGCTGCGGCTGACGGAGACCTGGGAGTGGGAATCGGGTCCGGGGCGGGGCACGAGCGTGGTGGAGGAGCTCACGACCGGGGGACGACGCTGACCCGAGGTCGTCTGTCTATGGTGGCGGGGTGAGTGAGCGGACCGGGCCCCCCGCAGCGGTGGCCGCACAGGCAGCGTCAGAAGCACCGGCCGACCTGGCACCGGCGACCGGCGGCACGCCGGACCTCCCGCGCGCGGGTGAGCGGGTCGTCGTCGCGGGCGCGGGCATGGCCGGGGTGCAGACCGCCGTGGCCCTGCGCGAACAGGGCTTCACCGGGTCCGTGGTGCTGATCGGCGCCGAACCCCACCAGCCCTACGACCGGCCGCCGCTGTCCAAGGCCGTCCTGCTCGGCAACGCCGAGGGCTCCGCCTTCGACATCGACTTCGAAGCCCTCGGCGTCGAACTGCGGCTCGGCCTGGAGGTCACCGGCGTCCGCCCCGGCGACCACGCGCTCGACACCGAGGACGGCCCCGTCCCGTACGACACGCTCGTGATCGCGACCGGCGCGGAACCGGTCCGGCTGCCCGGCTCGGAGGGTGTGCCCGGGGTGCATCTGCTGCGCACCCTGGACGACGCGCAGCGGCTGCGCCCGGTGCTCGCCGACCGGCACGACATCGTGGTGGTCGGCGCCGGATGGATCGGCGCCGAGTTCGCCACCGCGGCCCGCGAGGCGGGCTGCGCGGTGACCGTGGTCGAGGCCGCCGACCGGCCGCTGGCGGGCGCGCTGCCCGCGGACGTGGCCGCGCCGATGGCCGGCTGGTACGCCGAGGCGGGCGTGAACTTGCGCACCCACGCGCGCGTGGCGCGTGTCGAACCGGGCCTGGTGGTCCTCGACGACGGCACCGCGCTGCCCGCCGGGGCCGTCGTCGTCGGCATCGGCGCCCGCCCCGCCACCCGCTGGCTCACGGGCTCGGGGATCACCCTGGGGGACCACCGGGAGATCGTCGCCGACGACCGGCTGCGGACCTCGGCTCCCGATGTGTACGCCGTCGGCGACTGCGCCTCCTTCCCCTCCGCGCGCTACGGCGAACGCCTCCTGGTGCACCACTGGGACAACGCCCTCCAAGGCCCCCGTACGGTCGCCTCGGGCATCGTCGGCGGACCGGCCGCCCCCTACGACCCGGTGCCGTACTTCTGGTCGGAGCAGTTCGGCCGCTTCGTCCAGTACGCGGGCCACCATCCGCACGCCGACACGACGGTCCGGCGCGGGGACCCCGCCGGGGCGGCCTGGTCGGTGTGCTGGCTGCGCGGGGACCGGCTGGTGGCCCTGCTGGCCGTGGGCCGGCCGCGTGACCTCGCCCAGGGCCGGAAGCTGATCGAGGCCGGTGCGCCGCTGGACGCGGAGGCGCTGACGGACCCGGCCCGGCCGCTGAAGTCCGCCGTCCGCTGAGCCGCCGGGACCGGCCGGGAGGGGTTCTCCGGGGGCTTGTACCACCCGGCGCGGCGGGACGCGCGCAGCGGGCCGCTTTTCCGTTGCCGGAGTGAAGTGGCACGCTTGGGTACGTGACCGAGATTGACGTAAAGATCGATGCGCTCGTCCCCGCCTGGCTCACCCTCCCCGACATCGCCGAGCAGTTCGGCGAGGTGGTGACCCGTGTCCGGCAGCTCGTCAGGGACGGGCAGCTCATCGCGGTACGCCGGGGCGAGAACAGGGCGCTGCACGTACCCGCCGCCTTCATCGACGGCGACAAGGTCGTCAAGGGCCTCAGCGGCACCCTGACGCTCCTGCGGGACGACGGCTTCAACGACGAAGAGATCCTGGAATGGCTCTTCACGCCCGACCCCACCCTGCCGGGCACGCCCGCGCAGGCCCTGAGCGAGAATCGCGGTACGGAGGTGAAGCGCCGAGCGCAGGCGCTCGCCGTCTGAGCGATCCAGCATCCGCCGCCCGAGCGGCGGCACCGCCGGTGTGCGGGCACGGGCCGCCCGTGCCCGCACACCACCGTCCGCACCACCACCAAGGGCCGTCCGCACCACCACGGCCCACGCTTTGCCACGGCCCACTCACCACCACGAAGCACGCATCACCACGGGGGGACACCGCGTCATGCCCAGCTCCACGCGCCGCGCCCGGCTCGCCGACGCCCGCCTCTACCTCTGCACGGACGCCCGTACCCGGCAGGGCGACCTGCCGGAGTTCCTGGACAGCGTCCTCGCGGGCGGTGTCGACATCGTGCAGCTGCGCGACAAGGGCATGGAGGCGGCCGAGGAGCTGGAGCATCTGCGGGTCATCGCCGACGCGTGCCGCCGGCACGGCGCGCTGCTCGCGGTGAACGACCGCGCCGACATCGCCCACGCCGCGGGCGCCGACGTGCTGCATCTGGGCCAGGGCGACCTGCCCGTCCCGGCGGCCCGCGCGATCGTCGGTGACGACGTCCTGATCGGCCGTTCCACCCACGCCCTCCCGGAGGCGCGGGACGCGGCCGTCCAGCAGGGCGCCGACTACTTCTGCACGGGCCCCTGCTGGCCCACCCCCACCAAGCCGGGCCGTCATGCCCCCGGGCTCGACCTGGTCCGGCACACGGCCGCGCTGGGCACCGACCGGCCGTGGTTCGCGATCGGGGGGATCGACCTCGGCAACCTCGACCAGGTCGTCGAGGCGGGCGCCCGGCGCATCGTCGTCGTCCGCGCCCTGACCGAGGCCCCGGACCCGGGAGCGGCGGCCCGTGAGTTCGCGGAGCGGCTCCGGGAGCGGTAGCGGGTGCGGTGGCCGGGCCGGGGGCAGCGACCCGCTCGCGGTCCGTGTTCCGTGATCCGGGTCCGGCCCGAGAGCCACGCGCCGGGGCCCGCGGTCCGCGGTGATGTCCGTATCGTGGACGGAACCGGTCGGCCCGGTGCGTGCCGGCGCACGGAACAGGCCATGCGTTGTCCGAAGCGTGGACAGCGGCACGCTATTCGTCCGTAATGTCCGTCGCCCGGTTGGGGGACGGCCACGGGCTGGCTAACCTGCCCGTATGGCCCTAGGCACTGCTTCCACCAGGACGGACCGCGCACGCACGGTGCGTGACATGCTCGCGTCGGGCAAAGCGACGTACTCGTTCGAGTTCTGGGCGCCGAAAACGCCCAAGGGCGAGCGGAACCTGTGGAACGCGCTGCGCCGGGTCGAGGCGGTCGCCCCGAGCTTCGTCTCGGTGACCTACGGCGCGGGGGGCTCCACCCGCGCGGGCACCGTCAAGGCCACCGAGAGCATCGTCGCGGACTCGACCCTGACCCCCGTCGCGCACCTCACGGCCGTCAACCACTCCATCGCGGAACTGCGCAACATCATCGGCCAGTACGCCGACGCGGGCATCCGCAACATGCTCGCCGTCCGCGGCGACCCGCCCGGTGACCCCATGGGCGCGTGGGTCCCGCACCCCGAGGGCCTCGCCTACGCGGCCGAACTGGTGCGGCTCATCAAGGAGTCCGGGGACTTCTGCGTCGGCGTCGCCGCCTTCCCGGAGATGCACCCCCGTTCCGAGGGCTGGGACCAGGACGTCCGGCACTTCGTCGACAAGTGCCGCGCGGGCGCCGACTACGCCATCACCCAGATGTTCTTCGACCCGGAGTCCTATCTGCGGCTGCGCGAACGGGTGTCCGCGGCCGGATGCGACACGCCGATCATCCCCGAGGTCATGCCCGTCACCAGCGTGAAACAGCTCGAACGGCTGGGTCAGCTGAGCAACGCGGCGTTCCCGGACGAGCTGAAAGAACGCATCCTCGCGGCGAAGGACGATCCGGCGGCTGTACGCTCCTTGGGAATCGAGTTCGCGACGGAGTTCTGCGCGAGACTGCTGGACGAGGGCGTCCCGGGGCTGCACTTCATCACGCTCAACAACTCGACGGCGACGCTGGAGATCTACGAGAATCTGGGCCTGCACCACACGCCGGCCTAGACCGGCCGTGCGCGGAGGGGCGCAGGCCGCACGAGAGGGGCGTACATGGGCTGGGCGGTCCTCTACATCGCGTTCGGCATCGTCGCGCTGTGGCTGCTGGGTGAAGTGCTGTTGCAGTACAAGGCGAGGCTGCGCTGGCGGCTGCTGGCCTTCAGCGGCTTCCTCGCCGTGGTCATCGGTGTGCTGCTGCCGTCGGTGATCGTGATCGGAATCGGCGCGATGGCGTTCGCCGTCGGGCAGACGTACGTGACGATGTCGTTCCGCCGGGGCTTCTCCACCGGCTGGGCCATCGGCGGCCGGCCGGGCGCCAGCAAGCGCCGCCGGGGCGGCGGACATCAGGAACCCGCGCTCCAGGTCTCCGGACTGGAAGCGGACGACAACCCGTACGCGGCGGGCGACTTCGGCGCCGCACCGCACCCGGGGAACGACGGCTTCCCCTACGAGGCCGCCGGACCGGAGCCGGTCACCATGGTCCACGCACCGGTCCACGCGCCGGAGCCGATGCCCGACGACACCGGCGGCTACGGCGTCTACAGCGAGTCCCCGCAACCCCCCGCGTCCCCCGGCCAGGACTTCGGCTACGACACCTACTCCGGCTACGACCAGGGCCACGGCTACGACCAGGGCGGGCAGCGCTACGCCGCCTACTCCGACCCGTACATCGGCACCCAGACCTATGACGGCGTCGGCGCCTCCTACGACCCCTACGGCCGCCAGGGCCATGAGCAGGCCCCGCAGCACGACCCCTACGCCCCGGGCGGCGGCTACCAGGAGACCCCGCCGGGCGGCGTGTGGGTCCCGCAGCAGCGCGGCACCCCCGAGGGCGCCCCGTACTCCGGCGAGCCCGCGCCCGACCAGCAGCACTACCCGTATCCCCCGCAGGGCGACGACTACCGCTCCGACCAGGACACCGGCTACGACGAGCGGCAGCCCTACCACTACTGAGCCCGCGCCCGCCGCCGGTGCGCGGCGGGCGTGCCTCACTGGGAGCCGCGGAACTCCGGCCCCTCCACGATCAGTCCGGCCACCAGCGCCCCTGACATACCCGCGTGCGGCAGCCCGCCGCCGGGGTGCGACCAGCCGCCGACGGTGTACAGCCCGGGGACCCGGGTGGTGTTCGACGGGCTCAGCAGCCGCCCCCCGGCCGCCGCGAGCGCCGGAGCGGGCACCGCCCCGCCCGGCACGCCCGTCGCCTCCTCGATGTCCGCCGGGGTGCGCACCTCGTGCCACAGCAGCCGCTCCCGCAGCCTCGGCACCGCGCGCCCGGCCGTGTCGATCATCCGCTCGGCCAGCCCCAGCAGGTCCTCCCGCCGGTCGCCCGCTCCCGCGCCCGCCGCGACCGTCGCCGTGAGCGTCACCGCCTCGTGCTCCGCGCCGGGCACGCCCGCGGGGTCACCGGTGCTCAGCACGGCCACCGTGGGTCGCTCCGGCAGCCCCGGTACGGCACCGGACAGGGCGTCCAACTCGCCGTCACGGTCGGTCGTGTGGACCACCGTGCGGTACGCGGTGCCCTCGGGGCGGGCGCCCCGCAGCGCCAGCATCACCGTGAGCCGACTGGCGGTCCCCGGGCGGGCCGGGACGGCCTCCGGCGCGCGCGGCTCCGTGCCCGGGAGCATCCCCGCCAGCACGGCGGGCGCCACCCCGGCGACCACATGGTCCGCCTCGGTCACGGAGCCGTCGGCCAGCTCGACGCCGGCCGCGCGGCCGTCCTTCTCCACGATCCGGGTCACCGCCGTGCCGAAGCGGAACTCCACCCGGCGCGCCAGACACCGCTCATGGACGGCCCGCGCCAGCTCGCGCATACCGCCGCCCACGGACCACACCCCGAACGTCTGCTCCAGGTACGCCAGCACCGACGCGCCCGCCGGGGCCGTCCGCGGGTCGAGCCCCCACTCCAGCGGATAGCTCTCCAGCAGGGCGCGCAGCCGTGGTTCGCCCGCCAGTTCCAGCTCGGCGATCCCGCTCACGGTCGTCGCCACCAGGTCGCGGCGCAGCAGCCGCTTGCGGGGCAGCGCCGGGTACGGCTCACGCTCCGCCAGCACCTCCCAGTTCGGCCACAAGGGCTCCTCCAGGAGCGGGCGGCGGGCCCGGTCCCAGGCGTCCCGGGCGCGGTTGACGAACGCCGCCCACAGCGCGCCCGCGTCCCCGCCGAGCGCGGTGTCCAGCGCCTCGGCGACGCCCGCGCGCGACGCGTGGGGCAGGAACACCTCCGTGCCGTCCGCGAAGACATGGCGGGACGCGGGCTCCACCTGCGACAGCTCGACGCACCGCTCCAGCGGCTCCTTGCCGGTCTTGACGAACAGGTCGCGCTGCACGGCGGGCAGCAGCAGCAGACCGGGGCCCGTGTCGAACGTGAATCCGTCCCGCGCGAAGGAGCCCACGGCGCCGCCGTAGGTGTCCCCGCGCTCAAGGACCACCACGCTGTGGCCCGCGATGGCCAGCCGCGCGGCGGCCGCCATGGCGCCCATGCCCGCGCCGATCACCGCAATCCGTCCCATGCGGCGACTTTATCGGCCACCACCGACAGCGCCGCCGGGAGGCCGCCGACAGGCCCCGCACGGGGTCCGTGGCGGCTCCGGCGACGGCCCCGACGAGGACGGCGGGCCCGGACAAGAGGACGCGGGCCCAGACCTGAGTACCGGTACCTAGCGGCGGAGATGAGTACCCGCGCGGATGGGCCGCCACCCGGGGAAACGGGAGAGTGGAGGCACGGAGGAGGACGCCGGGACGGTACCGCCGACACGGGGCGGCGGAACGGAATGGCGCTCCTTGACCGTGGCTCCCCCTGACCAGGGGAGCGGTGACCGAGGAGCCGGGGGGTGTCCAGGGCTCCACGGGCACAGGATCGCCGTGGCGACACGGAGGACCGCGAAAAATGGGGGACACGGGGGGAACGCGCCGCTGCGGCGAGGGCTCAGGGGGATGAGCTTCGCTGGAGCGGCGCGTTCGTCCGCCGTGGGTCAGCGGTCGGTCCACCGCCCGCCCGCCGTACCGCCGTCTGCCGTCCCCGCGTCCGCCGCGCGTGTCAGGCGCCGCCGCCGACGCGTCCCTGGAGCAGCCGGGACAGTGCCGCGTGGACGTCGTCCAGTGAGCGTTCGGGCTGGAAGGAACGCCAGTCCAGCGCGGCCACCAGGACCATGCCGACCAGCGCCGCCGAGGTCAGCGGGACGTCGATGTCCCCGCTCAGCTCCCCGCGCTCGACACCCGTCCGCAGCACACCCTCGACCACCGCGACGGTCTCCTGGCGGACCGCCATCAGGGTCGAGTTCCACGACCGGTTGGTACGCCACAGCTCCGCGACGTAGAGCTGGGTGAAGGACGGGTACCGCTCGATGAAGACGAGCCCCGCGCGGACCATCGCGTCCAGCGCGTCCGCACTCCCGCCACCCGCGCGCGTGGTGCTCTCCGCCGCGTCGCGCAGGGACGCGGTCAGCAACTCCACGCCGTGCCGCAGCAACTCCTCGAACAGGACGGACTTGCTGGCGAAGTTGTAGTACACCGTCCCCTTGGCCACTCCGGCCCGTTCGGCGATCTCGTCCACGGTCGTCGCCGAGAAGCCCTGCTCGGCGATGAGGGTCACAGCGGCCTCGTACAGCTTCTGCCGGGTCGCCTGACGTCGGGTGCTGCTGCTGTCCATGGCTCCGATTCTCACAGGGCCGGCCATGCCCCCGGTGCGCCGGTCACGGTCGGACCTCCCGTGGCCGGGGATCGTCACGCCGCCCTCGTGCGGTCCGCTCGTGAGATCCCCGGAGCCCTCGTACAGCGGGTGCGCCCCGCCGTCCGGATCGCCCGCTCCGGCCCCGGGAGGCCCACCCCCGCTCCCACCCCCGGTCCAGGGCCGGCGGGCCCGTCCGGGCGCCCCTGAGGCCTTGTGGAGCCCCTCGGCGCCGTCCGCGGCCTTCGTGGCGCCCTTGTCGGGCGCGTGGACCTCCGCGACGCGCTCGCGCGACCGGCCGCCGCGGTGCACCGCCGGGGACGGACACCACGACCACCGCCAGCCCCCGGCGGCCGGTGCCGGCCGACCCGGACCGCCCGGCACCGCGGGCGGGACGAAAGCGCGGGCGGGACGAAAGACGGTGTTCACAAGGCGATAGGGGAGGCAATGTCCACGAGGCAATAGGGTGGGGCGGACCTGAAGCCTCACCGGTCGGCACGGCCCCGAGCCCATCCGCCCGGGAGGCCCACCCGATCGCTACCGCCGCAGGACGGGCGGTGCCGTGCCGAGGAGTCAGTTGCAGTGTCGGACCCGATGCGCCCCCGCGCTTCCCTCCGAACCGCCGTGGTCTGGGACGTGCTGAAGGACGCCCTCGACCAGCGGGTCAAGACCACGGGACGCGACGTGCTCGACGTCCTCGACACGGGCGGCGGCAGCGGCAATTTCGCCGTGCCCGCCGCCCACCTCGGCCACCGGGTCACCGTGGTCGACCCCAGCCCCGACGCCCTGTTCGCCCTGGAGCGCCGCGCCGCCGAAGCGGGCGTCGAGGACCGGGTCAAGGGCGTCCAGGGCGACGCCCACGGCCTCTTCGACGTCGCCGAGCGCGACAGCTTCGACGTGGTCCTGTGCCACGGCGTCCTGGAGTACGTCGACGACCCCGCCGTGGGCGTCCGCAACGCCATCGGCGCGCTGCGCCCCTCCGGGGTCCTCAGCCTGCTCGCCGCGGGTCTCGGCGGCGCCGTCCTCGCCCGTGCCCTCGCCGGTCACTTCACCGAGGCCCGGCGCGCCCTCGGTGACCCGGCCGGCCGCTGGGGCGACTCCGACCCGGTGCCCCGGCGCTTCACCGCCGACCAGCTCACCGGGCTGGTCACCGCCGCCGGTCTGCGGGTGGACGCCGTGCACGGGGTGCGGATCTTCGCGGACCTGGTGCCCGGGGTCCTCGTGGACACCGAGCCCGGCGCCCTGGAGGCCCTTCTGAAGCTGGAGGCCGCCGCCGCCGAGCAGCCGGCGTTCCACTCGGTGGCGACCCAGTTGCACGTGCTGGGCACCCGGCAGGATGCCGCGTAACCCTGACGGACCATGGTCAAACGCCGCTGATCAGGTCCGCAGTGGCACATGGAGTACGCCACACGCCACCCGATCGGGCGCCACTCGCCGTATGATCGGGGGAGACGGTCCGGCATGACGGACGGGTCGCCGGGGAATGGACGCCTCAGCGGGCCGGAGCGCCATGACGGGTTCTGACTGGCGAATTGGCGTAGAGGGGCGGGTTTCACGGGGGCGATTCCCTGCCTATCCTGAAGGGAACCCCCCGGTCGCCCCGGCGACTGCACGATGAGGAGGACTCCGTGCCGCTCTCGGAGCACGAGCAGCGAATGCTCGAGCAAATGGAGCGAGCGCTGTACGCCGAAGATCCCAAGTTCGCGACAGCGCTTGAGGGAAGCGGGCTGCGTACGTACACCCGGCGACGGGTGTATCAGGCGGTCGCAGGCTTTCTGGTGGGTATCGCGCTCCTCATGGCCGGTATGGTCGCCCAGCAGATCTGGATCAGCGTGGTGGGCTTCCTCGTCATGCTGGGGTGCGCGGTGCTCGCCGTGACCGGATGGCGTAAAGCGCCGAAACCAGGTGAGCAGCAGGCGGCGGGTCAGCCTGCGGCGCGACAGCAAGGGCGCCAGCGGCGGTCCGTGATGGACCGCATCGAGCAGCGGTGGCAGCGCCGCCGCGACGAGCAGGACGGCTCCCGCTAGGGCGCCCGCCTCTCGGCGGTCCGGCCACCGGAGGATGTCCCTGGCGGGACGGCCTCCGCGCACTTTCCGCTTCCCGCCCCCAGGTCCTCGACCTGGGGGTCTCTCACGTGCCCTGTTGCCCGTACGCCCGGCGATGCCCTGGGTGGTCCCGGCCATCCGCGTCCTGTCCCTGTACAGGTCGTCCGTGGGTGCGCGGTTCCCCGCGCCCCTGGGTTTCCTGTGCTGGGCCCATTTGTTCCTGTGCGGGTACCCGGTGGTTTCGCGCAGTTCCCCGCGCCCCTTCGGGCGCACTTCCGGCCCGGGCCTTCCGGGTGCGGGCGGTCTCGCCGGGGGCGTTCGGCTGGGCCTGCGTGTCCCCGTGCGGGTACTCGGTGGGTGCGCAGTTCCCCGCGCCCCTTCGGGCCGCGTCTCCTCCGTAGCCCGCCGGCTGCGGACAGCGACCCGCCCACGCCCAGGGCGACAACCCAGGGCCGCGAGGAACCGCGTACCCCAGTCCGTCCCGCGCAGGGACGCGTACGTCCAGGTGGACGTACCCAGGGGCGCGGGGAACTGCGCACCCCCGTCCGGCCCGCGCAGGGACACGTACGTCCAGGTGGACGTACCCAGGGGCGCGAGGAACCGCGCACCCCGTCCGGCCCGCACGGGGACATGTACGCCCAGGTGGACGTACCCAGGGGCGCGGGGAACTGCGCACCCCCGTCCGGCCCGCACGGGGACACGTACGCCCTGGTGGATGTACTCAGGGGCGCGGGGAACTGCGCACCCCCGTCCGGCCCGCACGGGGACGCGTACGCCCTGGTGGATGTACTCAGGGGCGCGAGGAACTGCGCACCCCCGTCCGGCCCGCACGGGGACGCGTACGCCCTGGTGGATGTACTCAGGGGCGCGAGGAACTGCGCACCCCCGAACGGCCCGCACGGGGACGCGTACGTCCAGGTGGACGGACCCAGGGGCGCGGGGAACTGCGCACCCCCGAACGGCCCGCGCAGGGACACGTACGTCCAGGTGGGCGGACCCAGGGGCGTCGGGCGAAGGCCACCCGCACGCAACCCGGCACCCCCGGACCCTCGGGACCCCGGAATCCACGAACCCCCGGAATCCACGAACCCCCGGAATCCACGAACCCCCGGTCCGCGGGCCGTCGGGTCCGCGAACCGGGGGAGCGAATCATGGCGCGGGGGTCCGGGGGAACCGGGCCGGACCGGTCAGGGTGCTTCCGCGCCGCCCCGGACGGGGAACCGTGCGCGGAGCCGGGCCAAGCCGCCGCCCGCGCGGCCCCGCAGGGCCTGCCAGCGGTCCGACAGGGCCCACACCACCCGTACCGCCGACCGGGGCGCCAGCAGGGCCCGCAGCCCGGCGCAGCGCCCCATGGACGCCCGCAGGGCACCCCGTACCGCGCGTACCTCGTCGGCGAGGCCCGCGGCCGCCCGGGGGGCGGGCGCGTACAGCACCTGCTCCACCGCCTCCGCGACCTTCCGCAGGGACTCCGCGGCCCCCGTGTCCAGCCGGGCGACCCGGGCGATCCGGGCCGCCGTCGTACGGGGTGTCTCGGAGGCGTCCGGGGCGATCCCGTGGTCCCACGCGGTGTCCAGGAGTTCCCGCCACACCAGGAGGACCCGTGTCGCCGCGTCCGAGTCGGTCCGGCCGCCCGAGGCGCCGAGCCGCACGGCCCGCTTCCGCAGCCGCCACAGCATCGGCAGGAACGGCACCGTGAGCGCGGCCACCACCCCCAGCGTGATCAGCAGGATCGTGCCGACCGGGGGGCCACCGCCCGACGAACCGGCGGCCACCGCCGGCGCCGCCGTCCCGCAGCCGCCGTCCAGCCGCTTCTGCTCGACCGAGCAGCTCTCGGAGGCCGACGGCGCGGCCGACGGCGCGCTCGACGCGGTCTCCGAGGGCGTCCCCGCCGGGGTGCTGGGCGAGCCCGCGGGGGTGTCCGGCTGGGTGTAGTCCGGAGTCGAACCGCGCGCGGGCGTCGGCTCGAACCGGGTCCAGCCCGCGCCCTCGAAGTAGAGCTCGGGCCACGCGTGCGCGTCCCTGAGCCCCACCGACATCTTCCCGTCGGACTGCGGGGTCCCCGGGGTGAAACCGACCGCGACCCGCGCCGGGATGCCCAGCGTGCGGGCCATCGCCGCCATCGAGAACGAGAAGTGCACACAGAAGCCCTGCTTCTGCTGGAGGAAACGCGCGATCGCGGCACTCCCGCTGCCCGCGGCCACCTCCGTGTCGTACGTGAAGCCGCCGTCCACCGCGAACCAGTCCTGGAGCTTCACGGCCCGCTCGTAGTCGTTCGAGGCGCCCGCGGTCACCCGCCGGGCCGTCTCCTCGACCACGTCCGGCAGCGAACCCGGTATCCGGGTGAACTCCTGCTTGAACTCGGGCGGCGGCGCCGGAGCCTCGGCGAGCTGGGCCGCCGTCGGCTGCACTATCAGGCTTCTGACCTGGTAGTCCGCGCCCTTGGTGGTCTGCCCGTGGTCACCGACCAGGGTCCGGCCCACCGGCTCGTACCGCCAGCGGCCGTCGATCTCGACCCCGCTCGCCGGGAACGGCATCGGCAGCCAGTCCTGCGCGTACCAGCCGGCCGCCTCGATCCGGGTGGTGACCTCGGATCGCTTGACCTCGGGGCTGAGCCCCGCGGGATCGGGGAACGTCGACGGGACATCGCCGATGTCCCGGACCGAGGGCTTCCACGCGCTGCCGTCGAAGGAGTCCAGGGCGACGATCCGCAGATACATCTCCTGGGTGTCGGGGGTGTTCGTGGTGTACCGCATCACCTCCCGGTCCTCGGGCTGGTTGAGGCTGTTCTGGAGCGACACCAGCGGATTGACGGCGGAGATCGTGCCGCCCTCCGCGTCGCCCGTGCCCCTGCCGCGTCCCGTCTCGCCCAGCAGGCCCCCGTCCAGCGCGGGCAGCGCCAGCGGGACGACCAGGGCGATCCCGAGCGTGAGCGCGCCGATCCGGCGGCCGGTGCGCACCGGGCGGGCGGACCCGCCGCCGCTCTCCAGCCCGCCGAGCACCCGGCCCCGGGTGGACGGCGGTCCGCCGAAGACCCGGCCCCACTGCGAGAGCCGGTCGCGGCCCTCGGCGAGCAGGAGCAGCAGATAGCCGGCCGCCGCCAGCAGGAACCACGCCCAGCCGGCCTCGCCGCCGCCGATTCCCGCGGCCACCGAGTACAGCGCGAGCAGCGGCAGCCCCGCCGGGGCCGCGCTGCGGCAGGTCACCGCGAGGACGTCCACCGCCAGCCCGATCAGCAGGACCCCGCTGATCAGCACCAGCCGGACGCCGTCCGTCAGCGGCGCCGGTATCGCGTACCGGCCGATGTCGTCGCCGCCGGTGCGGACCAGCTCCGCGAACGCGGTGACGGTGTCGGGGCCGGGCAGGAACCCCGCGACGGCCCGGTCACCGACGAACAGCGCGGTCAGCAGCAGCACCGACGTCGCGAGCTGCGCGAGGACGGTCACCGGCCGGGGCGTCGGGACCCGCCGGGCGACGATGCCGACGGCCGTCTGGCAGCCGATCAGCACGGCCGCCTGGACCAGCCAGGTGGGCGTCTCCATCAGCGGGACCAGCGAGGTCGCCGCCAGCAGTGTGGCGAGCGCGGCGCACAGCGCCAGTCGAGTACGGCCGCTCATGACCAACCCCCCGTTCCCCCCGTGAGCCCGGTGCCGACGCGCTCGCGGTCCGCCTGGCGCCACATGTCCGTGACACTCGATCCGGGTGCCACGGCGACAGCCGTCCAACCGGCCTCGCCCAGCATCCTCAGCCGTTCCCGGCAGTGCCTGCCGGGTTCGGCGCCCGCGCCCCGGCCCCATTGGTCGCTGTCCAGCACGAAGGCCACGGCCACCCCGCTGCGCTGCCGCATCCGGGCGACGGCCGCGGCCTGTTCCTCGTCCATGTCGCCGAGGAACGCCACCAGCAGCCCCTCGCCGCCGCCTTGCAGCGCGTCGTACGCGCGGGACAGGCCCTCGCTGTCGGAGTGCTCGACGACGGCCAGGGTGTCCAGCATCAGTCCTGAGGTGTCCGCCGAGTCATGACCGGCGCCGGTGAACCCGTCGGACCCCTCACCGGGCACCGAGGTCCCGGTGTCCGTCAGCAGCCGTACCGAGAATCCCCGTTCGATCATGTGCACCAGCGCGGACGCGGTGCCGGAGACGGCCCACTCGAACGCCGAGTCGGGCCCGGAACCGTCGTAGGCGATGTAACGGGTGTCCAGGAGCACCGTGCAGCGGGCGCGCTGCGGCTGCTCCTCGCGGCGCACCATCAGCTCGCCGTAGCGGGCGGTGGAACGCCAGTGCACCCGGCGCAGATCGTCGCCGTAGCGGTACCCGCGCGGGATCAGGTCGTCCTCACCGGCGAGGGCGAGCGAGCGCTGCCGCCCGTCGCCGTGCCCCGTCGACGAACCGCTGAGCCGCACCGCGGGCAGCGGCTCGACCCGCGGGACGACGGTGAGGGTGTCGTACGTGGCGAAGGACCGGGTGAGTTCGCACATCCCGAACGGGTCGTTCAGCCGCAGCTGGAGCGGCCCCAGCGGGTACCGTCCGCGCAGATCGGAACGGACCCGGTACGACACCTCGCGGCGCCCGCCCGCCTCGACCCGGTCGAGGACGAAACGGGGCCGCGGACCGAGGACGTAGGGCACCCGGTCCTGGAGCATCAGCAGGCCGGTGGGCATCCGCGACACGTTCTCCACCCGCAGATGGACCCGCGCCTCCGACCCCGCCGGGACCCGCCCGGGGGAGAGCCTGCGGCTGCCCGCCACCCGGTATCGCGTGCGGTACAGCACCAGCGCGCACACCAGCGGCAGCACCGCCAGCAGCAGCCCCACCCGCAGCAGATCGCTCTGCCCGAGCACATAGGCGCACACCGCGGCGGCCACCCCCGCGGCGAGGAAGGACCGGCCGCGGGTGGTGAGCCCGGCGAGGGCGGTGCGCACGCCGCCCCGGCCGTCCTCCGGATACGGACCGGACGGATCACCGGGGACCGTCATCACAGCCTCCGTACGCCGGGCGGACGCTCCCCGAAGGTCGCGGCATGCCCGGGATGCCCGTTGGCGTGCGGCTGCGCGACCGGGACCGGGGTGCGCTGGATGATGTCCTGGACGACCTGCTCGGCCGTCCGGCGGTTCAGCTGGGCCTGGGCCGTCGGCAGCAGCCGGTGCGCGAGCACCGGGGCGGCGAGCGCCTGCACGTCGTCCGGCAGGGCGTACTCGCGGCCCGCGAGCGCGGCGGCGGCCTTCGAGGCGCGCAGCAGATGCAGCGACGCGCGCGGCGACGCCCCGAGCCGCAGATCGGGATGGCTGCGGGTCGCGGAGACCAGGTCCACCACATAGCGGCGGACGGTGTCCGCGACATGGACCGAGCGGACCGCGTCGATCAGCTTGACGATGTCGGCGGCGTGCGTCACCGGCTGGAGGTCGTCGAGCGGTGAGGCACCGCCGTGCACCCCGAGCATCTCCAGCTCGGCGTCCGCGCTCGGGTAGCCGATCGACACCCGGGCCATGAAGCGGTCGCGCTGCGCCTCGGGCAGCGGATAGGTGCCCTCCATCTCGACCGGGTTCTGCGTCGCCACCACCATGAACGGGCTGGGCAGTTCGTAGCTGTTGCCGTCGATGGTGACCTGCCGCTCCTCCATGGACTCCAGGAGGGCGGACTGGGTCTTCGGCGAGGCCCGGTTGATCTCGTCGCCGATCACGATCTGCGCGAAGATCGCGCCCGGTTTGAACTCGAAGTCCCGCTGCTGCTGATCCCAGATGGACACCCCGGTGATGTCCGAGGGCAGCAGATCGGGCGTGAACTGGATACGGCGCACCGAGCAGTCGATGGACCGCGCCAGTGCCTTGGCGAGCATGGTCTTCCCCACGCCCGGTACATCTTCGATCAGCAGGTGCCCCTCGGCGAGGAGCACGGTCAGCGAAAGCCGTACGACCTCCGGCTTGCCCTCGATCACACCCTCCACCGACCTGCGGACCTGCTCCGCTGTGGTGGTCAGATCTGTGAGGCTCGCTCGATCGTCATAGGTCGTCACCCGGCCCTCCTCGGCCCTTCCCCTGGCCCCTCGCGGAGCCGGGCATTCCCCAACTTCCGGACCGGCGCGCGTTGCTGCGGCCCGGCCCACCCCGGAACACGGGCACCACTCGGCGGGCGTTCAGCGCGGTGCCATGTACGCGCATTGTTGTCGCCGTGACCGGTTCGTGTCACTCGGCTGTGGACAACTGGCCGCCGGGTGACCGGCTTCGTGGTGCACCGGAGCGCCCCAGCCTAGGCCGTCCGGGGCGGTGTCGTGGCACGTGGTCGGGTCGGCGGGGCACCGGGACCGCCGGTCAGGCACCCGGAAGGGGGGTGGGGGGAGGGGGCCATGAGGGGGGTGCCCGCGGGGTGGGAGGCGGCGGACGGCCCCGGCTCCGTACCGGAAGGGGCCGCCCGCCGGGCGGCTCACGCCGGGTCGATCTCCCGCAGCAGACCGGTACGGACGTCGAAGACGAAGCCGCGCACATCCCCGGTCTCCACCAGGAACGGCGAGGTCCGCACCCGCTGCATCGACTGCCGGACGTCCTGCTCGACATCCCGGAAGGCCTCCACCGCCCACGCGGGACGCTGGCCGACCTCCATCTCCAGCTCGTGGCGGAAGTCCTCGGTGAGGCTCTCCAGACCGCAGCCGGTGTGATGGATCAGGACCACGCTGCGGGTGCCCAGCGCGCGCTGGCTGATGGTGAGGGAACGGATCACGTCGTCGGTGACCACACCCCCCGCGTTGCGGATGGTGTGGCAGTCGCCCAGTTCCAGACCGAGCGCGGCGTGCAGGTCGAGCCGGGCGTCCATGCACGCCACGACGGCGACCTTGAGAACGGGACGGGCGTCCATCCCCGGATCGGAGAAGGCGGCCGCGTACCTGCTGTTCGCGCCGACGAGCCGGTCGGTGACGGTGGAACCGGCACTCATGGCGGCTTCGGTGCCTGACGGGAGGGGAGCGGAAGTCGTCATGACACCGACGGTAGTGCGCGCGGGGCCGCCCAGCAGGGCAGGAGAGGGGACAAAGAACGTCAATGAGGCTTGTTGTGAGGTAACCCACAAGCGTGAACCCGGCACTGCCGAACGGGTGGCTCCGGCGGTTTCGCGGCTTTGTGCGAACCATGCCCCCGACGCGCAGGCGCGTTGATTGACCGGGCGACACCGTGGACTAAAGTGACGCGAAGCGGGAGGCCGCGAGCCCTCCCCGCTGGACTGGCAGTCACCGGAGATCCGCACGATCTCCCCGCGCGCGCGAAGCGCCACGTACGGCTCGGCCTCCTCCCGCTCCGGTCGGCCGGCGCCCCCGGTGACCGGGACGGCGCCGGTGGTCCACCCTTCACGAGCGGGCGGGGCCCTGGCGGTATGTGCGCCGCGCCCGGATCCTTGAGAGGGCACATGCACGGGCGCGAAGGGGACATCCCCGATCCCGACCAGGCCACCCGGGAGCGGCCCCCGCACCCGGACGGCGACCCGCCCCCCGCCGCCGAGGACGGGCCACCGCCCCCCGGCACCCGGCACGTCCCCGTGATGCTGCGGCGCTGTCTGGACCTGCTGGCCCCGGCCCTGGACCCGGCCGGCGCCACGCCCCCGGTCGTCGTCGACTGCACCCTCGGTCTCGGCGGCCACAGCGAGGCGCTGCTCACCCGCTTCCCCGGCGTCCGGCTCATCGGCCTCGACCGCGACAAGGAGGCCCTGCGGCTGTCCGGGGAGCGCCTGGCCCGCTTCGGTGACCGGGCCACCCTGGTGCACGCCGTGTACGACGAGCTGCCCGACGTCCTCGACCGGCTCGGGATCCCCGCGGCCACGGGCGTGCTGTTCGACCTCGGTGTCTCGTCCATGCAGCTCGACGAGGCGGACCGCGGCTTCGCGTACGCCCAGGACGCGCCGCTCGACATGCGGATGGACCAGACGACCGGGATCAGCGCGGCGGAGGTCCTCAACACCTATCCGCCGGGCGAACTCGTCCGGGTGCTGCGCGCCTACGGCGAGGAGAAGCAGGCCAAGCGGATCGTCTCCGCCGTGGTCCGCGAACGCGCGAGGGAACCCTTCACCAACAGCGCCCGGCTCGTCGAGCTGATCCGCGCCGCGCTGCCGCAGGCCGTCAAGCGCACCGGCGGCAACCCCGCCAAGCGCACCTTCCAGGCACTGCGGATCGAGGTCAACGGCGAGCTGTCGGTGCTGGAGCGGGCCGTTCCGGCCGCGGTCGCGTCCCTCGCCGTCGGCGGCCGGATCGCCGTGCTGTCGTACCACTCGCTGGAGGACCGCCTGGTCAAGCAGGTGTTCGCGGCGGGCGCCGCGAACACCGCGCCCCCCGGGCTGCCCGTCGTCCCGGAGCGCTACCAGCCGCGGCTGCGACTGCTCACCCGGGGCGCCGAGCTGCCCACCGAGGAGGAGATCGCCGAGAACCGCCGGGCCGCGCCCGCGCGGCTGCGCGGCGTCGAACGCGTCCGCGCGGACGAGGCGGGATGACGCGCCGACCCCGGACGACGGACCGGGCGGGCGGACCGCCGGCGCGCACCGGGAGGGACACATGAGCCAGGGACCGAAGCTGCGCGGCCGGGCCGCGCGGCTGGCGCGGCTGCTGCCCGCCGGACCGAGCCGGGCGGCCCGCACCCCCTTCGTCCTGCTGATGGTGCTGCTGCTCGGCGGCGGACTGATCACCCTGCTGATGCTGAACTCGTCCCTGAACGAGGGCTCCTTCCGGCTGCGTGAGCTGAAGCTGGAGACCACCGAGCTGACCGACGAGGAACAGGCCCTCCAGCGGGACGTGGACGCCCACGCCGCGCCGGACGCCCTCCAGCGCCGGGCCCGGGAGCTCGGCATGGTCCCCGGCGGCGACCCCGCCTTCCTCGACCCGGACGGCACCGTACGGGGTGTCCCCGGCGCCGCCTCGCCCACCGCGCTGAGCGCCCCCGCGACCCCGCGCCCGGGGCTCGCCGCGCCCCCGGCGCCCACCACCGCACCGCCGTCCCCGTCCGCCGCCGCGCCGTCCCCCGGCGCCTCACCCACCGCGTCGCCCACCCCGTCCGCCGGCCCCGGCGGGAGCCCGTCCGCCGGTACCCCGGGGCCGTCCCCGTCCGGCAGCCCGTCGGGCACCCCGTCCGGCGCGGGGGCCACCGGGACGGTGTCCGGCGCCGACCCCCGGGCCGCCGCCCCGCAGAACCCGCCCGCAGCCCCCGCACCGACCTACCTCCGGCAGGTGACGCCGTGACCGACAGGGAACCCCCCAAGCGCCGGGTGCCACGCCCCGCCCGCCCGGACCGCCGTCCGCGCGCGGACCGCGGTGAACGCCTCTCGCACGACCCGGACCGCGCCCCGCGCGCCGACCGCCAGGACCGCGCCGACCGCCTCTCCCACAGCGACCCCCGGGACCGCGGCCCGCGCCCCGACCGCGCCGAACGACCCGACCGCACGGACCGCACGGACCGGAGCGGCGGCCGTACCGGCCGCGGCGAGCGCACCGACCGGGACCGGGACGAGCGGCAGGACCGCGCCGACCGCGCCGAACGACCCGACCGCACGGACCGCACGGACCGGAGCGGCGGCCGTACGGGCCGCGGCGAGCGCACCGACCGGGCCCGGGACGAGCGGCAGGACCGCGCCGACCGCGCCGACCAGGGCCGCGCCGACCGGTCCGGGCGGTCCGACCGCGGTGACCGCGCCGTCCGGGTCGGCCGTCCCGCCCGCCGCTCCGGGACCGGCGGCTCCGCCGTCCGGCCGCCCCGCCGCCCCGGGTCCGCGCGGCCCGGGGTGGGCCGGCGCTCCGCCCGGCCACCCCACGGCCCCAAGCCGCTGCGGCTCGGCAGCCCGAGGCCCCGGCTGCGGATGATCAGCGTGGCGATGACCCTGGTCATGCTCGCGTTCGTGGTCCGGCTGCTCCAGGTGCAGGCCGTCGACGCCGGCGAGTACTCCGCCAAGGCCGAGGCCAACCGCTATCTGACCCGGGTGGTGGCCGCCGACCGCGGCGGTATCACCGACCGCTCCGGGATCGCCCTCGCCACCAGCGTCGACGCGTACGACATCACCGCCGACCCGATGATGTTCACCCCGGACGAGACCAAGCTCCCCGACGCGCCCGCGCAGGCCGCTGCCCTCCTCGCCCCGATCCTCGACCAGGACACCGCCGAGCTGACCCGCAAGCTCAGCACCCCCGAGACGCGGTACGTGGTGCTGGCACGCCGTCAGACCCCGCAGGTGTGGAACCAGATCAAGGACCTGCGGACCACCCTCGGCGACAAGGCCGGGGCCGACCGGCTGGCGGGTGACAAGGACGCCGTCAACATCCTCGGGGGCGTCTTCCAGGAACCCACCAGTAAACGCGTCTACCCCAACGGCGACCTCGCCGCCGGACTCCTCGGCTGGGTCAACGCCGACGGCAAGGGCGGCGGCGGCATCGAGCAGCAGCTGGACAAGCGGCTCGCGGGCCGCGACGGCGAGGTCACCTACGCCCAGGCGGGCGGCCGTCAGGTGCCGACCGCCGGCGGCACCGAGACACCCGCCCTGCCCGGCTCCGACATCGAGCTGACCATCGACCGGGACATCCAGTGGGCGGCGCAGAACGCCATCGCGGAGCAGGTCAAGAAGTCCAAGGCCGACCGCGGTTACGTCATAGTGCAGGACACCCGCACCGGCGAGATCCTCGCGATGGCCAACGCCCCCGGCTTCGACCCCGGCGACCTCTCCCGCGCGGGCTCCGCCTCGCTCGGCAACGCCGCGCTCCAGGACGCCTTCGAGCCCGGGTCCACCGCCAAGGTCATGTCGATGGCCGCCGTCCTGGAGGAGAACGCGGCGACCCCGTCGACCAAGGTCACCGTCCCCAACCGGCTGCACCGCGGGGACCGGCTGTTCCAGGACGACATCGACCACCCCACCTGGTACCTCACGCTGAACGGCGTCCTCGCCAAGTCCAGCAACATCGGCACCATCCTCGCCACCGGCCAGCTGGGGAGGACCCAGCCCGAGGCCAACCGCGTCCTGCACTCGTACCTGCGCAAGTTCGGCATCGGCAGCCCCACCGGGCTCGGGTTCCCCGGGGAGACCCCCGGCATCCTCGCGCGGCCCGGCAAATGGTCCACCTCGCAGCAGTACACGATCCCCTTCGGGCAGGGCGTCTCCATCAACGCGATGCAGGCGGCCTCCGTCTACTCGACCATCGCCAACGGCGGGGTACGGGTCGAGCCCACCCTGGTCCGCGGCTCCCGCGGCCCCGACGACCGGTTCACCCCCGCGCCGAAGCCGAAGGAGACCCGGGTCGTCAGCGACCGGACCGCGCGGACCCTGTCCCGGATGCTGGAGTCGGTGGTGGACGACGAGGCGGGCACCGGCAGCAAGGCCCGTATCCCCGGCTACCGGGTCGCGGGCAAGACCGGCACGGCCAACCGCGTCGACCCGGTCTCCGGCAAGTACCGCGGCTACACCTCGTCGTTCGCCGGGTTCGCCCCCGTCGACAAGCCCCGGATCACCGTCTACTGCGCGATCCAGAACGCCACCAAGGGCAGCTACTTCGGCGGCCAGATCTGCGGCCCCGTCCACAAGGAGGTCATGCAGTTCGCCCTGAAGAGCCTTCAGGTCCCGCCGACCGGCACCGCGCCCGCCCGGCTGCCCGTCACCTTCACCCCCTGACCGCGGCGGTGGCCCGGCCCGCGGGCCGGGCCGCGCCACCCCCGCGCACCACCCGAGCCACCAGGAACCGCCCGTGACAACGATCACCCCCCGGCCGGGGAACCGATCGGGGAACCGACCGGACCGCGAAGGCCCCGCGCCCCTCCCCGAGGACCCCTCGCCGCAGGGTGACCGGCACCCGCGGACCGGACCCGCCGAGGAGCCGTCCGCGACCGCGGGCGAACCGCCCGCGTCCGGTGCCGCCGCGCGGAACGGGTCATTTGGTCCCGGGGCCGGTACGCCCGGTACGCTCACCGCCGTGTCACACGCTGATCAGTCGCAAACCACCCAGAAGGGCGTTTCCGTGACCTACCCGGGACCGCCTCGACCGGTTCATGTCTCCCCGACCCCGCTCGCGGAACTGGCCGATCAGCTCGGCCTCCCCACCGGGGGCGCCGCCGGCCAGGTCACCGGCATCACCCATGACTCCCGGGCGGTCCGCCCCGGTGATCTGTACGCCGCGCTGCCGGGCGCCCGTTTCCACGGCGCCGACTTCGCCCCGCAGGCCGCCGACCTCGGCGCCGCGGCGGTGCTGACCGATCCCACGGGACTCGACCGCGCCGCCGCCACCGGACTGCCCGTCCTGGTCGTCGACGACCCGCGCGCCCGGATGGGCGCCCTCGCGGCCACCGTCTACGGCCACCCCGGCCAGGGCCTGCTCCAGATCGGCATCACCGGCACCTCCGGCAAGACCACCACCGCGTACCTCGTCCAGGGCGGACTCGACGCGGCGACCGACGGGGTCACCGGACTCATCGGCACCGTCGAGACACGCATCGGCGACGAACGCCTCAAGTCCGAACGCACCACCCCCGAGGCCACCGACCTCCAGGCCCTGTTCGCCGTGATGCGCGAACGGGGCGTGGACGCCGTCGCGATGGAGGTCTCCAGCCACGCGCTGGTCCTCGGCCGGGTCGACGGCTGCGTGTTCGACGTCGCGGTGTTCAACAACCTCAGCCCGGAGCACATGGAGTTCCACTCCGGCATGGAGGACTACTTCCAGGCCAAGGCCCAGCTCTTCACCCCCGGGCGCAGCAGGCTCGGCGTCGTCAACCTCGACGACGAGTACGGCCGCAGGCTGGTCAAGGAGGCGTCCGTACCGGTCGTCACCTTCTCCGCCGAGGGCCACCCGGACGCCGACTGGCGCGCCGACGACGTCGTGGTCGGCCCGATGGACTCCACCTTCACCGTGCGCGGCCCC
Source organism: Streptomyces uncialis (assembly GCF_001905345.1). Classification (GTDB taxonomy): domain Bacteria; phylum Actinomycetota; class Actinomycetes; order Streptomycetales; family Streptomycetaceae; genus Streptomyces; species Streptomyces uncialis. The sequence goes on along the minus strand of NZ_LFBV01000005.1, from coordinate 303,688 downwards.
GACGGCGAGCGGCTCAGCGCCCGCGCCCCGCTGCCCGGCCCCTTCAACGTCGCCAACACCCTCGCCGCGATCGTCACCCTGACCGCCGCCGGACTCGACCCGCACCCCGTCGCCGAGGGCGTCGGCGCCGTCCCCGGGGTCCCGGGACGGCTGGAGCGGGTCGACGCCGGACAGCCGTACCTCGCCGTCGTGGACTACGCCCACAAGACGGACGCCGTCGAATCGGTGCTGCGCGCGCTGCGCAAGGTCACCGAGGGCAGGCTGCACATCGTCCTCGGCTGCGGCGGCGACCGCGACACCACCAAACGCGGCCCGATGGGCGCCGCCGCGGCCCGGCTCGCCGACACGGCCGTCCTCACCTCCGACAACCCCCGCTCCGAGGACCCGCTGGCGATCCTCGCGGCCATGCTCGCGGGCGCCGCCGAGGTGCCCGCCCATGAACGCGGCGAGGTGCAGGTCTTCGAGGACCGCGCCGCCGCCGTCGCCGCGGCCGTCGCGCGCGCCGAACCGGGGGACGCCGTGCTCGTCGCGGGCAAGGGGCACGAGCAGGGCCAGGACATCCACGGGGTGATCCGCCCCTTCGACGACCGGCAGGTACTGCGCGAGGCCATCGAGGCATCCCGCGCGGCCCGGCCCGCCGGTGACGGCGCGCCACCCGGCGCCACCGGCCCCGGCGCCCCGCGCACCGGCACCGCACAGACCAGCGAAGCGACCCAGCAGACCCAGGGATGAACTTGTGATCGCCCTCTCCCTCGCCGAGATCGCCTCCCTCGTCGGCGGGCGGCCCCACGACATACCGGACCCGTCCGTGCGGGTCACCGGCCCCGTCGTCCGGGACTCCCGCGAAGCGGGACCCGGCAGCCTCTTCGTCGCCTTCGCGGGCGAACGCGCCGACGGCCACGACTTCGCCGCCCAGGTGGTCGGCGCGGGCGCCGTGGCCGTACTGGCCGCCCGCCCCGTCGGGGTCCCGGCGATCGTCGTCGACGACGTCCAGCGGGCGCTCGGCGCCCTCGCACGGGCCGTCGTGGAACGCCTCGGCGCCACCGTGGTCGCCCTCACCGGCTCCGCGGGCAAGACCAGCACCAAGGACCTCATCGCCCAGGTCCTCGGCGCGCACGGGCCGACCGTCTGGACACCCGGCTCCCTCAACAACGAGATCGGACTGCCGCTCACCGCGCTCAGCGCCACCGACGAGACGCGGTACCTCGTCCTGGAGATGGGCGCCCGCGGTGTCGGTCACATCCGCTACCTCGCCGGACTCACCCCGCCGCGCGTCGGACTCGTCCTGAACGTCGGCACCGCCCACATCGGCGAGTTCGGCGGCCGGGAGCAGATCGCCGAGGCCAAGGGCGAACTCGTGGAGGCCCTTCCGGCCGCCGCCGAGGGCGGGATCGCGATCCTCAACGCCGACGATCCGCTCGTGCGCGCGATGTCCGCGCGCACGAAGGCGCGCGTGGTGCTGTTCGGGGAATCCGGCGAAGCGGACGTACGGGCCGAGAACGTCCGGCTCACCGCCTCCGGACAGCCTTCCTTCAGGCTTCACACACCCTCCGGGTACGAAGACGTGACCTTGCGCCTGTACGGTGAGCACCACGTGTCGAACGCGCTCGCCGCGGCGGCCGTCGCCCATGAGCTGGGCATGTCCGTGGACGAGATCGCGCACGCGCTCTCCGGAGCGGGCACACTCTCCCGCTGGCGGATGGAGGTCACCGAACGCCCTGACGGCGTAACGGTGGTCAACGACGCCTACAACGCGAACCCCGAGTCCATGAGGGCCGCCCTGCGCGCGCTTGCCGCGATGGGTAGCGGCGCTCGGGCCGTGGGGGGCCGTACCTGGGCGGTGCTCGGCGCGATGGCCGAGCTCGGTGACGAGGCACTCGCCGAGCACGACGCGATCGGACGGCTAGCCGTCCGGCTCAACGTGAGCAAGCTCGTCGCAGTCGGGGGCAGGGAAGCGGCCTGGCTGCGCATGGGCGCCTATAACGAGGGTTCGTGGGGTGAGGAGTCGGTGCACGTGTCCGACGCACAGGCGGCGATCGACCTATTGCGCGGTGAACTGCGTCCGGGGGACGTCGTACTCGTGAAGGCATCCAGGTCCATCGGCCTGGAGAGGGTGGCCATGGCGCTGCTGGAGCAGAACGCGAGCGGCGAGGGCGAGGCCTGCGCCCGATGATGAATCAGATCCTGTTCGCGGGTGTCATCGGCCTCTTCCTGACCCTCGTGGGAACGCCGCTGCTGATCAAGCTGCTGGCCCGCAAGGGCTACGGCCAGTACATCCGGGACGACGGCCCGCGCGAGCACCACGCCAAGCGCGGTACGCCCACGATGGGCGGTATCGCCTTCATCCTGGCGACCCTCATCGCGTACTTCCTGAGCAAGGTCATCACCGGCGCGCCGATCACGGTCTCCGGGCTGCTGGTGCTCGGACTGATGGCGGGGATGGGCCTCGTCGGCTTCCTCGACGACTACATCAAGATCGTCAAGCGCCGTTCGCTCGGTCTGCGGGCCAAGGCGAAGATGGCCGGACAGCTCACCGTCGGCATCGCCTTCGCGGTCCTGTCGCTCCAGTTCGAGGACCAGCGGGAACTGACCCCCGCGTCCACGAAGCTCTCCTTCATCATGGACTTCGGCTGGACCATCGGCCCCGTCCTGTTCGTGGTGTGGGCGCTGTTCATGATCCTCGCCATGTCCAACGGCGTGAACCTCACCGACGGCCTCGACGGCCTCGCCACCGGCGCGTCCGTGATGGTCTTCGGCGCGTACACCTTCATCGGTGTCTGGCAGTACCAGGAGTCCTGCGCCGACGCGAACACCCTCATCAACCCGGAGGCGTGTTTCGAGGTACGGGACCCCCTGGACCTCGCGGTCGTCGCCGCCGCCCTGATGGGCGCCTGCTTCGGGTTCCTGTGGTGGAACACCTCACCCGCGAAGATCTTCATGGGTGACACCGGCTCGCTGGCCCTCGGCGGCGCCCTCGCCGGACTCGCGATCTGCTCGCGCACCGAGCTGCTGCTCGCGCTGCTCGGCGGACTGTTCGTCCTCATCACCATGTCGGTCGTCATCCAGGTCGGCTCCTTCCGGCTCACCGGCAAGCGCGTCTTCCGCATGGCACCGCTCCAGCACCACTTCGAACTCAAAGGCTGGTCCGAGGTCCTTGTCGTGGTCCGCTTCTGGATCATCCAGGGCATGTGCGTGATCGTCGGACTCGGTCTCTTCTACGCCGGATGGGCAGCGGAAAAGTGACCCCCCAGCAGGACACCGACCCCGCGGAGCGGTTCGCGGGCCGGCACATCACCGTCGCCGGCCTCGGCGTGAGCGGCCTCAGCGCCGCCCGCGCCCTGGCCGGCCTCGGCGCGCGCGTCACCGTCGTCGACGGCGGCGACAGCGACACCCACCGGCACAAGGCCGCCGCGCTCGACGCGGAGGGCCTCACCGGGGTCACCGTGCGCCTCGGCGACGCCGTCACCCTCCCCGAGGGCACCGACCTCGTCGTCACCTCGCCGGGCTGGCCGCCCACCGCGCCGCTGTTCGCGGCGGCGGCGGACGCCGGGGTCGACGTGGTCGGCGACGTCGAGATCGCCTGGCTGCTGCGCGGACCCGGCGCCGCCCCCTGGCTCGCGGTCACCGGCACCAACGGCAAGACCACCACCACCCGGATGCTCGCGGCCATCCTGCGCGCCGCCGGACTGCGCACCGCCGAGGTCGGCAACATCGGCACCCCCATCGTGGACGTCGTCCTCGGCCAGGGACACGACGACGCCACCACCTACGACGTGCTCGCCGTCGAACTCTCCAGCTACCAGCTGCACTGGGCCCCCTCGGTCCGCGCGCACTCCGCCACCGTCCTCAACCTCGCCCCCGACCACCTCGACTGGCACGGCTCCATGGCCGCCTACGCCGAGGACAAGGGCCGCGTCTACCACGGCAACCAGGTGGCGTGCGTCTACAACACCGCCGACCCGGCCACCGAGGACCTGGTACGGGCCGCCGACGTCGAGGAGGGCTGCCGCGCGATCGGCTTCACCCTCGGCGCGCCCGGCCCCTCGCAACTCGGGGTGGTCGACGGACTGCTGGTCGACCGCGCGTTCGTCGCCGACCGGCAGCAGCGGGCGCAGGAACTCGCCCAGGTCTCCGACGTCGAGCCCCCGGCCCCGCACAACATCGCCAACGCGCTGGCCGCCGCGGCCCTCGCCCGGGCCTTCGGGGTCCCCGCGAGCGCCGTCCGGGACGGGCTGCGGGCCTTCCGCCCGGACCCGCACCGCATCGAGCACGTGGCCGACGTGGACGGCGTCGTGTACATCGACGACTCCAAGGCCACCAACACCCACGCCGCCGAGGCGTCCCTGGCCGCGTACGCACCCGTCGTATGGATCGCCGGCGGCCTCGCCAAGGGCGCCGACTTCGGCGAACTCGTGGCCACGGCCGCGAAGCGGCTGCGGGGCGTGGTCCTGCTGGGCGCCGACCGCGCCCTGATCCGGGAAGCCCTGCGGCGACACGCGCCCGAGGTACCCGTGGTCGACGTGGAGCGGACCGACACTGGGGCGATGTCCGAGGTGGTCAGGGCCGCCCAGGGGCTCGCCCGGCCGGGGGACACCGTACTGCTGGCCCCCGCCTGTGCCTCCATGGACATGTACACCAACTACAACATGCGCGGGGACGCGTTCGCGGAGGCGGTCCGTGAGCTCGGCCCCGGTGGCGCCTGAGCCGGTCGCGATGACCGCCCGGGGCGCCCGGCAGGTCTGGGAGGGTCGCATGAGTGCGCCGTGGCTGAGGCTGTCCGGCGGCCGGGACCGCGCGTGCTGAGCGGCGGCGGGCGGGCCACCGCGGCCACCCCGCGCACCCCCGCGCCCCCGCCGCCGCGCCCCGCGCGCGGACCGGGGGCTCCGCTGCGACGGCTGCGGACGCAGGCGAGACGCGCCTGGGACCGGCCGTTGACGGCCTACTATCTGATCTTCGGCAGCGCCTTCCTCATCACCCTGCTCGGGCTGGTGATGGTCTACTCGGCCTCCATCATCCGGGCGTTGCAGCTCTCGCTGCCCGGTTCGTACTTCTTCCGCAAGCAGTTGCTCGCCGCCGCGCTCGGCACCGCGCTGCTGCTGCTCGCCTCCCGGATGCCGGTCAAGCTCCACCGGGCGCTGGCCTACCCGATGCTGGCGGGCTCCGTGGTCCTGATGGCCCTGGTCCAGGTGCCGGGGATAGGGAAGGCGGTCAACGGCAACCAGAACTGGATCGAGCTGGGCGCCTTCCAGCTCCAGCCGAGCGAGATCGGGAAACTGGCGCTGGTGCTGTGGGGCGCCGACCTGCTCGCCCGCAAACAGGACAAACGGCTGCTGAACCAGTGGAAGCACATGCTGGTGCCGCTGGTCCCGGTCGCGTTCATGGTGCTCGGCCTGATCATGCTCGGCGGCGACATGGGGACGGCGATCATCCTGACCGCCATCCTCTTCGGGCTGCTGTGGCTCGCCGGGGCACCCACCCGGCTGTTCGCCGGGGTCCTCGGCGCCGCCGTCGTCGTGGGCGCCGTCCTCATCAGGACCAGCCCCAACCGGATGTCCCGGCTCCAGTGCATCGGCGCCTCCGAGCTGGGCGGCCCGACCGATCCGTGCTGGCAGGCCGTACACGGGATCTACGCACTGGCCTCCGGCGGACTCTTCGGTTCCGGACTGGGCGCCAGTGTGGAAAAATGGGGCCAACTTCCGGAAGCGCACACGGACTTCATCTTCGCGATCACCGGGGAGGAACTGGGTCTGGCGGGGACACTGTCCGTCCTCGGGCTGTTCGCGGCTCTAGGCTATGCGGGTATCCGCGTGGCCGGACGCACGGAGGACCCCTTCGTGAGGTACGCCGCGGGTGGCGTGACCACCTGGATCATGGCGCAGGCCATGATCAACATCGGTGCGGTGCTCGGCCTGCTGCCGATCGCCGGTGTCCCGCTCCCGCTGTTCTCATACGGGGGGTCGGCCCTGCTTCCGACCATGTTCGCCATCGGACTGCTGATCGCCTTCGCACGCGACGACCCCGCCGCACGCGCGGCGCTCGCCGTGCGACAGTCGGTCCTGACCGGACGGCGGACCGCGGCAAGAGGGCCCGGAACCGGCCGGGCGTCTCGGAGTTGGAACACGATGCGACGGCGCGTCAGGACGCGCCCGTCCGGAGAGCGGTGAATTTCGGTGCATGTCGTACTCGCCGGCGGAGGTACCGCCGGACACATCGAGCCCGCGCTCGCCCTGGCGGACGCCCTGCGCAGGCGGGACCCGTCCGTCGGTATCACGGCACTGGGCACCGAGCGCGGCCTGGAGACCCGGCTGGTCCCCGAGCGGGGGTACGAGCTCGCCCTGATCCCGGCCGTGCCGCTGCCCCGTAAGCCCACCCCGGAGCTGATCACCGTCCCCGGACGGCTGCGCGGCACCATCAAGGCGGCCGAGCAGATCCTCGAACGCACCCGTGCCGACGCCGTGGTCGGTTTCGGCGGCTACGTGGCGCTGCCCGGGTATCTCGCGGCCAAACGCCGCGGCGTCCCGATCGTGATCCACGAGGCCAACGTCCGGCCCGGTCTCGCCAACAAGATCGGTTCCCGGTACGCGGCCCAGGTCGCGGTCTCCACCCCGGACAGCAAGCTGCGGGGCGCCCGCTACATCGGCATCCCGCTGCGCCGCTCCATCGCCACCCTGGACCGCGCGGCCGTGCGCCCCGAGGCGCGCGCCGCCTTCGGGCTCGACCCGCATCTGCCGACGCTCCTGGTGTCCGGCGGCTCGCAGGGCGCCCGGCGGCTCAACGAGGTCGTCCAGCAGGCCGCGCCGTACCTCCAGCAGGCCGGTATCCAGATCCTGCACGCGGTCGGCCCGAAGAACGAACTGCCGTACATCGAGAACATGCCCGGGATGCCGCCGTATGTCCCGGTACCGTATGTGGACCGGATGGACCTCGCGTACGCCGCGGCCGACATGATGCTGTGCCGCGCGGGCGCGATGACCGTCGCCGAGCTCTCCGCCGTCGGGCTGCCCGCCGCGTACGTCCCGCTGCCCATCGGCAACGGCGAGCAGCGGCTCAACGCCCAGCCGCTGGTCAAGGCGGGCGGGGGACTGCTCGTCGACGACGCCGAGCTGACCCCGCAGTGGGTGCAGGGCAACGTCGTCCCGGTGCTGGCCGACCCGCACCGGCTCTACGAGATGTCCCGCGCCGCGTCGGAGTTCGGCCGCCGGGACGCCGACGACCTCCTCGTCGGCATGGTGTACGAAGCGATCGCGTCACGCGCCAGGGCGTGACGGACGGCGTGTCGCGCCCCCGGGTGTGACAGAAGGCAGGGAGCGTGTCCGGACCCACGACCGCCGAGGGCGGCGAACCGCAGGAACCGGGTTCCGGCCGGTCCCGGCTGCCGCGCCTGCCCCGGCTGCCCGCCGCGCTGTCCGCCCCCCGGACCCGCACCCTGATCCTGGCCGCCGCGGCCCTGCTCGCCGTCACCGGCGGCGGGCTGTGGGCGCTGTACGGGTCGTCCTGGCTGCGGGTCGAGAAGGTCACCGCCGCCGGTACGGACGTGCTGAGCCCCGAAGAGGTCCGCGCGGCGGCGGGCATCGCCTCCGGCACCCCGCTCGTCTCCGTCGACACGGACGCCGTCGAGAACCGGCTGCGCGGTGAACTGCCCAGGATCGACGAGGTCGACGTGGTTCGTTCCTGGCCGGACGGAATCAGGTTGAAAGTCACCGAACGTGAACCGGTCCTGATTGTCGAAAAGGGCGGAAAGTTCATCGAAGTGGACGACGACGCGATCCGCTACGCCACCGTCGCCCGGGCACCCCAAGGGGTACCCGTACTCGAATTGACGCCGCGTCGGACCCCCGGCCCCCAGCGGTTCGGCACCGGGGAGCTGACCCGGGCGGCCGTGGAGGTCATGACCGCCGTCCCGGCCCGGGTGGCCCGGGAAACCCGTAGGCTCAAGGTCCGCTCGTACGACTCCATCACGCTGGAGTTGAGCGGGGGCCGTACGGTCGACTGGGGCAGTGCGGAGGACGGCGGTGCGAAGAACGTCACGCTCGCCGCACTGATGAAAGCCGCTCCGAAGGCCGGGCACTTCGATGTGAGTGTTCCCACCGCCCCCGCGTCAGCGGCGAGTTGACGCGTATTCGTGCAGGCCAGCACCCTGAGTGGGCAGCGCTATGGCTGATCACATAGGGTGAAAAGAAAAACGGGAGGTTCGGCGTGTTCGTTGAACGGGCGCCGCTTGTCGACTTAGTGTCCTGTTCGGAAGAGTCCGAGGAACAGACACACTGGTAACCCTAAACTTCAGCGTTAGGGTTCGGGTCGGCGTTCGGACCGTCCCATTTCGGCATCAGCCGTCGCGGCGCGATACAGCGAGCGGCGGCACGTAATCGAGGCGAGAGGCTCTCGACGTGGCAGCACCGCAGAACTACCTCGCAGTCATCAAGGTCATCGGTGTCGGCGGCGGTGGTGTCAATGCCATCAACCGGATGATCGAGGTCGGCCTCAAGGGTGTCGAGTTCATCGCGATCAACACCGACGCGCAAGCGCTGTTGATGAGCGACGCCGACGTCAAGCTCGACGTCGGCCGCGAACTCACCCGGGGCCTCGGCGCCGGGGCCAACCCGGCCGTCGGCCGCAAGGCCGCCGAGGACCACCGTGAGGAGATCGAGGAGGTCCTCAAGGGGGCCGACATGGTCTTCGTCACCGCCGGCGAAGGCGGCGGCACCGGCACCGGCGGCGCACCCGTCGTCGCCAACATCGCCCGCTCGCTCGGCGCCCTCACCATCGGTGTGGTCACCCGGCCCTTCACCTTCGAAGGCCGCCGCCGCGCCAACCAGGCCGAGGACGGCATCGCGGAACTCCGCGAAGAGGTCGACACCCTCATCGTCATCCCCAACGACCGGCTGCTGTCCATCTCGGACCGGCAGGTGAGCGTTCTCGACGCCTTCAAGTCCGCCGACCAGGTCCTCCTGTCCGGTGTTCAGGGCATCACCGATCTGATCACCACCCCGGGTCTGATCAACCTGGACTTCGCCGACGTCAAGTCCGTGATGTCCGAAGCCGGTTCCGCGCTCATGGGCATCGGCTCGGCCCGCGGCGACGACCGCGCGGTGGCCGCCGCCGAGATGGCGATCTCCTCGCCGCTGCTCGAAGCGTCCATCGACGGCGCCCGCGGGGTGCTGCTCTCCATCTCCGGCGGGTCCGACCTCGGTCTCTTCGAGATCAACGAGGCCGCCCAGCTGGTCAGCGAGGCCGCCCACCCCGAGGCCAACATCATCTTCGGCGCCGTCATCGACGACGCCCTCGGTGACGAGGTACGGGTGACCGTGATCGCCGCCGGGTTCGACGGCGGACAGCCGCCGCCCAAGCAGAGCGGTGCCCTCACCGCGGGCAAGCGTGAGGAGCCGGCCCAGCGCTCGGACTCCCGGCTCGCCTTCGGCGGCCTCGGCGCGGTGACCCCGCGTGAAGAGTCCTCGAAGCCCGCCCCCGTGGAGAAGGACCCGGCCCCGGTCTCCAAGGCGTCCGACTCCTACCCGTCCAGCACCCCGCAGGTCCCGCCCGCCCGTTACGACAGCGGTGTCGAGGAGCTGGACGTGCCGGACTTCCTCAAGTGATAGGCCGAACCGGAGCGGTGGTCCCCGACCGGACCACCACCAGCGGCGCCCACTTCGCCTTCACCGACCGGTGGGGCGGGGTGAGCGCCGTTCCGTACGAGGAGCTCAATCTCGGCGGGGCCGTCGGGGACGACCCCGGCTCGGTCCTCGCCAACCGGGGCACCGTCGCCCGGCGGCTCGGGTTCGACCCGGCAGCCGTCGTCTGGATGAACCAGGTCCACGGCAAGGACGTCGCCGTGGTCGACGGCCCCTGGGACCCGTCCGCCGGGATCCCGCGGGCCGACGCCGTCGTCACCGCCCGGCCCGGGGTCCCGCTCGCGGTGCTCACCGCCGACTGCGTCCCCGTGCTGCTGGCCGACCCGGTCGCCAGGGTCGTCGCCGCGGCCCACGCCGGACGGCCCGGGATGGTCGCCGGTGTGGTCCCCGCCGCCGTCGCCGCCATGGCCGAACTCGGCGCGGAGCCCGCCCGGATCATCGCCCGTACCGGCCCCGCCGTGTGCGGCGGCTGCTACGAGGTCCCCGCGGCGATGCGCGCCGAGGTCGCCGCCGTCGAACCCGCCGCGTACGCCGAGACCACCTGGGGCACCCCCTCCGTCGATGTGACCGCCGGGGTGCACGCCCAGCTCGAACGGCTCGGGGTGCGCGACCGGGAGCGTTCCGCGGTGTGCACGCGGGAGTCGCACGACCACTTCTCGTACCGCCGCGACCGCGTCACCGGGCGGCTCGCCGGCTATGTCTGGCTGGACTGATAAGGCATGACGGACCGCAGGGAAGAACTCGCGCGCAATCTGGCGCGCGTCGAGGAGCGCATCACGGCGGCCTGTACCGCCGCCGGCCGCGAGCGCGCGGAGGTGACCCTGGTCGTGGTCACCAAGACCTACCCCGCCGACGATGTCCTCATCCTCGGCGAACTCGGCGTCCGGCAGGTCGCGGAGAACCGCGACCAGGAGGCCGCCCCCAAGGCGGCGGCCACCACCGCCGCCCCGCTGACCTGGCACTTCGTCGGTCAGCTCCAGACCAACAAGGTACGTTCGGTACTGGGTTACGCCTCCGTGGTCCAGTCCGTGGACCGCGGACGGCTCGTCACCGCGCTGTCCAGGGAGGCGGTCCGGACCGGACAGGAGGTCACCTGTCTGATCCAGGTGGCGCTGGACGCCGACGAGTCCGGACGCGGAGCGCGCGGAGGCGTCGGACCGCAGGGCGTGCCCGAGTTGGCCGACCTGCTCGCGGACGCCGAAGGGCTGCGGCTCGGTGGCCTGATGACGGTGGCTCCGCTGACCGGACCGTACGCCGGACGGCAACGCGAGGCGTTCGGGCGGTTGATGGATTTGTCGACTGCCCTGCGCGCGGACCATCCTGCTGCGAACATGGTGTCAGCAGGGATGAGTGGGGACCTCGAAGAGGCCGTCGCGGCCGGGGCGACACATGTGCGCGTCGGCAGTGCGGTACTCGGAGTCCGTCCCCGGCTCGGGTAACGTCACCAAGAAGTCGGACCACAGCAGAAAATATGGTCATTCCCGCTGATCCGCGGGGTGGACCACGTGGATCGCGGAAACTTGGTTGGCGTCAGCCGATCCACCACGCCGATCCACCACAGAGCGGAGGACTCAGAGAATGGCCGGCGCGATGCGCAAGATGGCGGTCTACCTCGGCCTCGTGGAGGACGATGGGTACGACGGCCGGGGCTTCGACCCCGACGACGACTTCGAACCCGAACTGGACCCGGAGCCGGAACGGGATCACCGGCGGCACGAGCCGCCCCACCAAGCTCACCAGTCCCACTCCTCCCAACGGGACGAATCGGTACGAGTGGTGCAACCTCCGGCGCAACGCGACCCGGTGCCCCAGTCCGCCGCACTCGCGGCGGAATCGGTCCGCCCCGCCCGCATCGCACCCGTGGCATCCATCACACCTGAACGTCAGAGCCTGGAGAAGAACGCACCGGTGATCATGCCCAAGGTCGTGTCCGAGCGGGAGCCGTACAGGATCACCACGCTTCACCCGCGGACCTACAACGAAGCCCGTACCATCGGGGAACACTTCCGTGAGGGCACTCCGGTGATCATGAATCTGACCGAGATGGACGACACCGACGCGAAGCGACTTGTCGACTTTGCCGCTGGCCTCGTCTTCGGTCTGCACGGCAGTATTGAGCGGGTGACCCAGAAGGTGTTCCTGTTGTCTCCTGCTAACGTCGATGTCACGGCGGAGGACAAGGCTCGCATCGCAGAGGGCGGGTTCTTCAACCAGAGCTGAGACGCAGGACCGGCAACTGGCCGATAATCCGGTACGAAGCAGGCACGGAACAGGGGAGAGGGACAGCACGAGATGCGCGTGTTCATCGAAGTGATTCATTACGCGCTGTTGTGCTACCTCATCGTGCTCATCTTCCGGTTGGTCATGGACTACGTCTTCCAGTTCGCCCGCTCGTGGCAACCCGGCAAGGCGATGGTGGTCGTTCTGGAGGCCACCTACACTGTCACTGATCCACCGCTCAAGCTGCTGCGGCGGTTCATCCCACCGCTGCGTCTCGGGGGCGTGGCGCTCGACCTGTCCTTCTTCGTTCTGATGATCATCGTCTACATCTTGATCTCCGTCGTGAGCCGACTGTGAACGATGACGGTCCCCGCTGACGCGGGGGTTGATCCCGCCGACGACTACGTTGAGGTAAAGAGATGCCATTGACCCCCGAGGACGTGCGGAACAAGCAGTTCACGACCGTCCGCCTTCGAGAAGGCTATGACGAGGACGAGGTCGATGCCTTCCTCGACGAGGTCGAAGCCGAACTGACGCGACTGCTCCGCGAGAACGAGGACCTGCGCGCGAAGCTCGCCGCAGCGACCCGTGCCGCCGCGCAGAACCAGCAGCAGGCAGGCATGCGCAAGCCGCCCGAGCCGCAGGACCGTCCGGGTCCGGTGCCCGCCGCCATATCAGGACCGCAGCCCGTGCCGCCCCAGCAGCAGATGGGCGGTCCCATGGGTGGTCCCCCCCAGCTCCCGAGCGGCGCGCCGCAGTTGCCCGCCGGTCCCGGCGGCCACGGCCCCGGCCAGATGCAGCAGCAGGGTCCCGGCCAGATGCAGCAGGGCCCGGGGCAGATGCAGCAGGGTCCCGGTCCGATGGGCCAGGGTCAGATGGGCCAGGGCCCCATGGGCCAGGGTCAGATGCAGCAGCAGGGCCAGATGCAGCAGCAGGGTCAGATGGGCCCCGGTCCGATGCAGCAGATGGGCGGCCCGATGGGCGGTCCCATGGGCGGCCACGGTCCGCAGATGCCGCAGCCCGGTCAGGGTCCCGGCGGTGACAGCGCCGCGCGTGTGCTGTCCCTCGCCCAGCAGACCGCCGACCAGGCCATCGCGGAGGCCCGTTCCGAGGCCAACAAGATCGTCGGCGAGGCCCGCAGCCGCGCCGAGGGTCTGGAGCGGGACGCCCGTGCCAAGGCCGACGCCCTGGAGCGGGACGCGCAGGAGAAGCACCGCGTCGCGATGGGCTCCCTGGAGTCCGCCCGCGCCACGCTGGAGCGCAAGGTCGAGGACCTGCGCGGCTTCGAACGCGAGTACCGTACGCGCCTGAAGTCGTACCTGGAGTCCCAGCTCCGTCAGCTGGAGACCCAGGCCGACGACTCGCTGGCGCCGCCGCGTACCCCGGCCGCCGCGTCCCTTCCGCCGGCCCCGACGCCTTCCATGGCTCCGGCCGGTGCGGGCGCGCCTTCCTACGGTGGTCAGTCCATGGGCGGTGCCCCCTCCCAGGGCGGTCCCTCCTACGGTGGTCAGCAGCAGATGTCCCCCGCGATGACGCAGCCGATGGCTCCGGTCCGCCCGCAGGCGCCGCAGCCGATGCAGCAGGCTCCGTCGCCGATGCGCGGTTTCCTCATCGACGAGGACGACAACTGACGGGTACACCACCCGAAACAGGGCGGGGCCCCCGGAATCTTCCGGGGGCCCCGCCCTTTTCCCGGTACCGGGGGAACTGCGCAAGAACGGGAACCGACCCGCAGCCAAGGGCAGGCAGCAACGAACAGCGAGCCCCTCAAAGGGCGCGGGCAACTGCGCGAGAACGAGGACCGACCGGAACCCGACAGACCGACAGCAGCGAGCAGCGCCCCTTCAGGGGCGCGGGGAACCGCGCGAAGGACGAGAACCGTCCCGCACCGGAGAACCGGCCGGAGCCACGCAGCACCTCACCCCCACTCCGGCGCACACGCAAAAGCACCCCGCGGGGAAATCCCCACGGGGTGCCCGTGCGCTCGCGCCCGTACGACCCGTACGAGCGGCCGGAGGTCAGACCTTACGAAGGCTGAACTCCAACGACAGCCCGGCATCGGAGAAGGAGGGATCACCGGGCTCCGCCCGGACGAACTCCGTGGCGAGCACCTCGTCCGAGATCAGCCCGGAGTGCTCGGTCAGCGCCCGCACCACGCCCTCGTCCGCCGCGTCCCACCGCAACGCGATCCGGTCCGCCACATCGAGCCCACTGTTCTTGCGGGCCTCCTGGATCAGCCGGATGGCGTCCCGCGCCAGCCCGGCCCGCCGCAGTTCGTCGGTGATCTCCAGGTCCAGCGCGACCGTCGCACCGGAGTCGGAGGCCACGGACCATCCCTCGCGCGGGGTCTCCGTGATGATCACCTCGTCGGGCGCCAGGGAGACCTTCTCACCGTCGACCTCGACGAACGCCGTACCCTCGCGCAGCGCCAGCGACAGCGCCGCCGCGTCGGCCTCGGCGACGGCCTTGGCGACCGCCTGCACGCCCTTGCCGAACCGCTTGCCGAGCGCACGGAAGTTCGCCTTGGCCGTGGTGTCGACCAGCGACCCCCCGACCTCCGACAGCGAGGCCAGCGAGGAGACGTTCAGCTCCTCCGTGATCTGCGCGTGCAGCTCCAGGGGCAGCGACTCGAACCCGGAGACCGCGACCAGCGCCCGGGACAGCGGCTGACGGGTCTTCACCCCGGACTCCGCCCGGGTCGCCCGGCCCAGCTCGACCAGCCGCCGTACCACCAGCATCTGCCGGGACAGTTCGGGGTCGATCGCGCCCAGGTCCGCCTCGGGCCACGACGACAGATGCACCGACTCGGGGGCGTCCGCCACCACCGGCACCACCAGGTCCTGCCAGACCCGCTCGGTGATGAACGGGGTGAGCGGCGCCATCAGCCGGGTGACCGTCTCGACGACCTCGTGCAGGGTGCGCAGCGCGGCCTTGTCGCCCTGCCAGAACCGGCGCCGGGAGCGGCGTACGTACCAGTTCGACAGATCGTCGACGAACGCCGACAGCAGCTTCCCGGCGCGCTGGGTGTCGTAGGAGTCGAGCGCCTGGGTCACCTGGTCGGTGAGCGCGTGCAGTTCGGACAGCAGCCAGCGGTCCAGCAGCGGGCGGTCGGCCGGGGCCGGGTCGGCCGCGGACGGGGCCCACCCGGAGGTACGGGCGTACAGGGCCTGGAAGGCGACCGTGTTCCAGTACGTCAGCAGGGTCTTGCGGACGACTTCCTGGATGGTGCCGTGACCGACCCGGCGGGCCGCCCACGGGGAGCCGCCGGCAGCCATGAACCAGCGCACCGCGTCCGCCCCGTGCTGGTCCATCAGCGGGATCGGCTGGAGGATGTTGCCGAGGTGCTTGGACATCTTGCGCCCGTCCTCGGCGAGGATGTGCCCGAGGCACACCACGTTCTCGTACGAGGACTTGTCGAAGACCAGCGTCCCGACCGCCATCAGTGTGTAGAACCAGCCGCGCGTCTGGTCGATGGCCTCGGAGATGAACTGCGCCGGGTAACGGCTCTCGAACAGCTCCTTGTTCTTGTACGGGTAGCCCCACTGCGCGAACGGCATCGAACCCGAGTCGTACCAGGCGTCGATGACCTCCGGGACCCGGGTCGCGGTGGCCGCGCACTCGGGGCACGGGAAGGTGACGGCGTCGATGAACGGGCGGTGCGGGTCCAGCGACGACTGGTCGGTGCCCGTCAGCTCGGTGAGCTCCGCCCGGGAGCCGACGCACGTCAGATGGCCTTCCTCGCAGCGCCAGACGGGCAGCGGGGTGCCCCAGTAGCGGTTGCGGGACAGCGCCCAGTCGATGTTGTTGTTGAGCCAGTCGCCGTAGCGGCCGTTCTTGATGGAGTCCGGGTACCAGTTCGTCTTCTCGTTCTCTTCGAGCAGACGGTCCTTGATCGCGGTCGTCCGGACGTACCAGGACGGCTGCGCGTAGTACAGCAGCGCGGTGTGACAGCGCCAGCAGTGCGGATAGCTGTGCTCGTACGGGGTGTGCCGGAACAGCAGCCCGCGGTCCTGGAGGTCCTGGGTGAGGGCCTCGTCGGCCTTCTTGAAGAAGACCCCGCCGACCAGGCCGACGCCCTCCTCGAAGGTGCCGTCGGGGCGCACCGGGTTGACCACCGGCAGCCCGTACGCGCGGCAGACCTTCAGGTCGTCCTCACCGAACGCGGGGGACTGGTGGACCAGACCCGTACCGTCCTCGGTGGTGACGTAGTCGGCGTTGACGACGTAGTGCGCGGGCGCCGCGTCGGCCGGGAAGTCGACCAGGGTGAAGGGGCGCTGGTACGACCAGCGCTCCATCTCGGCGCCGGTGAAGCTCTGTCCGGTGGGCTCCCAGCCCTCGCCGAGCGACTTCGCGATCAGCGGCCGGGCGACGACGAGCTGCTCCGTGCCGTCGGTCACCACGTCGTACACGACGTCGGGGTGCGCGGCGACGGCGGTGTTGGACACCAGGGTCCACGGGGTGGTCGTCCAGATCAGCAGCGCGGCCTCGCCCGCGAGGGGGCCCGAGGTCAGCGGGAAGCGGACGAACACCGACGGGTCGACGACCGTCTCGTAGCCCTGCGCCAGCTCATGGTCCGACAGGCCGGTGCCGCAGCGCGGGCACCAGGGCGCCACCCGGTGGTCCTCGACGAGCAGGCCCTTGCCGAAGATCTCCTTCAGCGACCACCACACGGAGTCGATGTACTCCGGGTCCATGGTGCGGTAGGCGTCGTCCAGGTCGACCCAGTAGCCCATACGGTCCGTCAGCTCGGCGAACGCGTCGGTGTGCCGGGTCACGGACTCACGGCACCTGGCGTTGAACTCGGCGATGCCGTACGCCTCGATGTCCTTCTTGCCGTTGAAGCCGAGTTCCTTCTCGACGGCCAGCTCCACCGGGAGACCGTGGCAGTCCCAGCCGGCCTTGCGGCCCACGTGGTAACCGCGCATGGTCCGGAAGCGGGGGAACACGTCCTTGAAGACGCGGGCCTCGATGTGGTGCGCGCCCGGCATGCCGTTCGCGGTCGGGGGGCCCTCGTAGAACACCCACTCGGGGCGTCCCTCGGAGCGCTCCAGGCTCTTGGCGAAGACCTTGCTCTCGCGCCAGAAGTCGAGCACGGCGTGCTCCAGGGCGGGCAGGTCGATCTGCGCGGGCACCTGCCGGTACTGCGCGGCGCCGGGCGCGGCGGACTCTGCGGTGGTGCTCCGGGCCGGTTCTGGCTGCGGGGTCATCTCGGCGGCTCCTCCAACGGACTGCTTCTTCCGTCGGAGGGACGAGAGCCGGTGCGCCGGCTACGGCGCGCTCCCGCGGTACCACCCTCCTTGGCCCTCCGGCGCGGCGCGCCGGACAGCCCCCTCATTGGGGTCGCGACGCCGGTTCTACTCGCCCCGCGGTGCCCGGCTCGCGGGCGGGGGGCTTTCCTCCGGCGGCTCCGGGGTGATCTTCACGCCGCGCTGACCCCCGGGCTCACACCGTCCCCGGGTCGCTCTGGGCTGCTCACGCCGCTACTCGGCCCCATCCAAGCCTTTTCGCTGCGGCCAGTGTACGGCGCCGGGCGCCGCGCGCCGAACGGATTGCGCGGCGGCGGGCGCGCGGGGGGCGGACCCCAGGGCGCCTCGCGGCCCCGGCGCGGGCGGGCCGTACGGCTGTCGGCGCACCGGTGACGGAGGCGGCGGCCGCCGGGGCCCGCGGTGACCCGAACGGGGCAGCGGGGCGGGTGAGGGTTCCTGGCCTGCCCTTGTGGGCGCCGCGCGCGGTCCGTGCGCCGGTGGGGGCGGGTGCCCGGGCCGCCGGACCGGGTCCGGGGTGGTGTGCGGGGAGGCCAGGGGCGCGGTGCTCCCCGTTGCCGTGGGTCCGGGGGCGATTTATCGTCCCAGCACGATTCGCGAGCAAGATCACGATATGTGAAGGGGCCGCGGCCATGGTGGCGAAAGAGACCGCCGCAGAGCACTCACCGCCCCCGGCGGAGGGGACCGAAGCCGTCGCCCGGACAGCGGCGGCCAAGAAGGCCGCGGGGAAGAAGGCCGCGGGGAAGAAGACCGCGGCGGCGAAGAAGACCACCGCGAAGAAGACGGCGGCCAAGACCGCGGGAGCCGGGACCGCGGCGGCCAAGAAGGCGACCGCGAAGAAGGCACCCGCGAAGAAGGCACCCGCGAAGAAGACCGCTGCCGAGAAGGCACCCGCCAAGGCGCCGGCCGGGAAGGCCGTGTCCGGTGAGGCGGCGGCCGGGAAGGTGTCCGCCGAGGGGGCCGGGAGCAGTAAGGCGGGTGCGGGCCGGGCAGACATCCGTAGGACGGACGTCCCGCACCCGGACCACGGGACCGGGACCGGGGCGGACACGGAGGCGGAGGCGGGCCCGGGGACGGACAGCGGCGGTGGCGGGGCGACCGGGGGCGCGGTGCGTACGGGTGCGGGGGGCGCCCGGGACACGGGTGCGCAGCGGTCGGCGGCCAGACGCAGGAAGAACACGGCGCCGGGGAGCGCCGGGGCAGGGGGCGGGAAGGACCGTTCGGACGGCTCGGAGAGTGCGGACAGTGCGGCTGCGGTCGCGGACATGACGGGAGCCACGACAGTGGTTGCGAAGAAGACTCGGGGTACGGCCACGGCGGCGAAGGGCACCGGTCCGGTGCCCAAGGCGCGGCCGGCCGCGGCGGAGCCCGGCGAACTCCAGGTACGCCCGGGTGAGGAACCCTGGACACCGGAGGAGGTCGCCGAGGCACGCGCGCTGCTGTCCGCCGACGCGACCCGGCTGCGGCAGGAGATCACCTCCTCGGAGGCGTCCCTGGCCGGTCTGATGCGGGACTCCGGGGACGGCGCCGGTGACGACCAGGCCGACACCGGGACCAAGAACATCACCCGTGAGCACGAGCTGGCGCTCACCGCCAACGCCCGGGAGATGCTCGAACAGACCGAGCGCGCCCTGGACCGGCTGGAGACCGGGACGTACGGGCTGTGCGAGAACTGCGGCAAGCCGATCGGCAAGGCCCGTATGCAGGCGTTCCCCCGGGCGACCCTGTGTGTGGAGTGCAAGCAGAAGCAGGAGCGCAGGGGCTGACACCCCGGCGCGACCCCCGCGCGCGGGGAGCCACCGGGGCGGTGTCCGCCGCGCCGCCCCGGTCCCGCCCCGGCCCCGTACCGCTCCTTGCCTGATCAGCCGGTCATGCCGTGCCGTACCCTCGTCCTCAGTCAGGTACCTAGGCTGAGGGACTCACGTGGCAGAGGCGGAGCGCATCATCGGTACGCCGGACATCCCGGACCCGTCCGGGGCTCGACCGGCCCCCGACGACGGGAACAGCGGACGGGAACCCGTCGAGGGGGACACCGCCGGTGCCGAGGGCACCGACGGCGCGGAGGAGACCCCCGCCCCGCGTGGCAAGCGGCGGATCATGGCGCTGTTCGCGGTGGCCGCGGTGGCGTACGCGTTCGACCTCGTCACCAAGCTGATCGTGGTCGCCAGGCTGGAGCACCATGAGCCGATCGAGGTCATCGGTGACTGGCTGCGCTTCGAGGCGATCCGCAACTCCGGTGCCGCCTTCGGCTTCGGCGAGGCGTACACGGTGTTCTTCACGGTGGTCGCGTCCCTGGTGATCGTGGTGATCGCCCGGCTCGCCCGCAAGCTGTACAGCACGCCGTGGGCCATCGCCCTGGGGCTGCTGCTCGGCGGCGCGCTCGGCAACCTCACCGACCGGATCTTCCGCTCGCCCGGGGTGTTCAAGGGCGCGGTCGTCGACTTCATCGCGCCGAAGCACTTCGCCGTCTTCAACCTCGCGGACTCCGCGATCGTCTGCGGCGGCATCCTGATCGTGCTGCTGTCCTTCCGGGGACTGGACCCGGACGGGACCGTCCACAAGGACTGACAGCGCCCCGCGGCCCCCGCCAGGACTCCGGCCGGGCCGGGGGGCCGCCGGAGTCCTGCATACTCGACGGGTGAGCACGCTTCCCGAGATCCGAACCCTGCCCGTGCCGGACGGCCTGGAGGGCGAGCGCGTCGACGCCGCCATCTCCCGGATGTTCGGCTTCTCCCGTACGAAGGCGGCGGAGCTGGCCGCCGCGGGCAAGGTGCTGGTCGACGGCACGGCGGTCGGCAAGTCCGAGCGGGTCCACGGCGGCGCCTGGCTGGAGGTCGAGATGCCGCAGGCGCCCGCGCCCGTGCAGGTCGTCGCCGAGCCCGTCGAGGGCATGGAGATCATCCATGACGACGACGACATCCTGGTGATCGTCAAGCCCGTCGGCGTCGCCGCGCACCCCAGCCCCGGCTGGACGGGGCCCACCGTCATCGGCGGGCTGGCCGCCGCCGGGTACCGCATCTCCACCTCCGGGGCGGCCGAGCGGCAGGGCATCGTGCACCGGCTGGACGTGGGTACGTCCGGGCTGATGGTCGTCGCCAAGTCGGAGTACGCCTACAGCTCGCTGAAGCAGCAGTTCCGGGAGCGGACGGTCGACAAGCGTTACCACACGCTCGTCCAGGGCCACCCGGACCCGATGAGCGGCACCATCGACGCCCCGGTCGGGCGCCACCCCCAGCACGACTACAAGTGGGCGGTCGTCGCCGAGGGCAAGCCCTCCGTCACCCACTACGACCTGATCGAGGCGTTCCGCGCGGCCTCGCTGCTGGACGTGAAGCTGGAGACCGGCCGCACCCATCAGATCCGGGTGCACATGGCCGCGCACCGCCACCCCTGCGTCGGTGACCTGACGTATGGGGCGGACCCCACGCTGTCCAAGCGGCTCGGGCTGACCCGTCAGTGGCTGCATGCGGTGCGGCTCGGTTTCGAGCACCCGGGCGAGGCCCGCTGGGTCGAGTTCGGGAGCGGATACCCCGAGGACCTCCAGCAGGCACTCGACCGCGTCCGCGCCGAGTCCTCCTAGGGCCCTCGGGTCCACCCGGCGCCCGCGGCTCCTCCTAGCGCCTGCGCTCGCTCAGGTCCTTCTCCGGAGCGGTCACCCTTCGCGGCAGCCCGGCGGTCGTCCGTCCGCCGGGCTCCTCGTGTTCCCGGGCGGTGTCCTGCACCGTGTCCTTCACGAGCCCGGCGTCACCGCCGCTCCCGACGGCGTCCGGTCCGTCCGGCCTGCCGGGGGCCGGTGCCGCCGTCGCCGTGGTGATGTGGGGCAGGGCGTACGGGTGGTGGTCGGTGAGCCAGCGGAGCATCTGCTCGCGGACCGCGACCCGTACCGTCCAGATGTCGTCGGCGTCCTTCGCGGTGACCAGGGCACGCACCTCCATCGTCGTGGGGGTGGAGTCGGTGACGGCGAGCACATGGTCGCGGCGGTCCCACGCGGGGCAGCCCTTGAGGATCTCGTGCAGCTTCTCGCGCATCTCGGCCACCGGGGCGCTGTGGTCCAGATGGAAGAAGACGGTGCCCGTCATCTGGATACCGCCCCGGGACCAGTTCTCGAAGGGCTTGCTGGTGAAGTACGACACCGGCATGGTGATCCGCCGCTCGTCCCAGGTGCGGACCGTCAGGAACGTCAGGGTGATCTCGTCGACGGTGCCCCACTCCTCGTTGACCACGACCGTGTCGCCCAGCCGCACCATGTCACCGAAGGCGATCTGGAACCCGGCGAAGAGATTGCCGAGCGTGGACTGCGCGGCGATACCCGCGACGATGCCCAGCAGTCCCGCCGAGGCCAGCAGCGAGGTACCCGCGGCCCGCATCGGGGGGAAGGTGAGCAGCATCGCCGCGACCGCCACCACGCCCACCACGGCGGTGACGACGCGCTGGATCAAGGTCACCTGGGTACGGACCCGGCGCACCCTCGCGGGATCGCGGCGCGCCCCCGCGTAGCGGGCGTACGTCGACTCCACGACGGCCGCGGCCATCCGGATCATGAGCCATGCCGTCGCCCCGATCAGCACCAGGGTCAGCAGCCGGGCCATGCCCGGCGAGGGTGACCCCAGCAGCCTGCCCTGTCCGTAGGCGCCGCGGACCAGGGCCGCGCACAGCACGACCTGGAGGGGCACCCGGCAGCGGCGCAGCAGCCCCCACAGGGGGGTCTCCGGGTGGCGTCGGTCGGCCCTGCGCAGCAGTTGGTCGACCGCCCACCCCAGCAGCAGGGTGAGGACGACCGATCCGCCGAGGACCAGTGCGGGTCGCAGTACGTTCTCCATGTCTGCGCTTGTAACCGGGACCCGCCGTCGTGAACCTGCGATCCCCGCCGGGGTCGGGGATGTCACATCCGCCCGGTACGTACGGCCGGGGGAGACGCCGCGGGGACCGCGCGGTACGCGCCCGGGGCGATGCCCCCGGGCCGGACCGCGCGGTCCCCGTGACGCTGCGGACGTGTCAGCCCTTGAGGGCCTGGTCGATCGCCGCGTTGTACTCCTCCACCGAGCCGGGGGAGCCCTGGCCGTTCGCCCCGGTGACCTTCTTGCCGTCCATCACCAGCGCCGGGGTGCCCGTGACCTCGTCCTTGTTCTTGTCGAAGGTCTTCGCCATCTCCAGGGCCCAGCGGTCGTAGGTCCCCTCCTTGACGTTCTTCTGGAACTCCTTGTTGCCCTTCAGCTCCTTGACCTGGTCGGCCACCTCTATGAGGTACGAGTCCTCCTTGAAGGTGTCCTTGCTCTCCTGCGGGTGGTACTTCGCGGAGTAGAGCTGCGACTTGTAGGTCAGGAACGCCTCGGGGCTGACGTTCAGCGCCGCGCCCAGCGCGCTGAGCGCGTTGCGGGAGCCCTCACCCGACAGGCTCTTGTCGAGGAAGGTCGCGCCGATGAACTGGACCTTGTACTTGCCGTCCTTGACGTCCTTCTCGATCGTCGAGCCGAGGCCCTGCTCGAAGGAGGCGCAGGCCGGGCAGCGCGGGTCCTCGTACAGCTTGAGGGTCTTCTTCGCGGAGTCCTCGCCGATGACGACCGTGGTGCCGTTCTCACCGGACGAGTTCGCGGGCTTGACCAGGGTGTCCTTGGCCGCGGCCTTCCAGTAGTCGGGCTCGCCGGCCTGCATGATCAGGTAACCGGCACCGGCGCCGATCGCGAGCACACCCACGATCGCACCGGCGACGACCAGCTGCCGCTTCGCCTTGTCCTTCTTGGCCTGCTTCTCGCGCTCCACGCGCAGCCGCTCGCGCGCCGCGGTCTTCGCGGACTGGGTGTTCCTCTTGCTCATGGGGGATCTCCGTGTCATGACGTACCCGCTCGGGGCGGGGTACGGAAGGGGGTCTGCGAATGCCGGACGTGGCCGGCGGTCAGCCGAAGGCGGGGGCCGCAGGGGGGCCGCGGCGGCCCACCGAGTGCGCCCACAGCCGGGGCCGGGCGACGGGGACCGCGCGGGTGACGGCGCCGGGCAGCGGGCGCCCGGGCTCCCGGGCCACGGTCACCGCGGCGACCGCGATCAGCAGCGGCCGGAAGGTGCAGACGGCCACCGCGCGCAGCAGCTGCCCCAGCGCCCGCTCACCGCGCCACAGCCAGACCGCGGCGAACAGCCCGATCCCGATGTGCGCGGCGAGCAGCAGCCAGGGGGTGCCGGGGGTCGCGTCGGCCAGCAGGGCCGCCGCCCGGTTCTGCGGGCCCGCGGCCATCCCGGCCAGCGGGGTGCCCACATCGCCGCGGCACAGGACGTCCAGACCCACCGAGCGCAGCGCACCGGTGACCGGACCGCCCGCCCGGCCGTAGCAGACATGCTGCCCGGCGGTGAAGACGGTGTCCGAGGCCAGCTCCAGCGGCACCAGCAGTGCCGCGATCCGGCCGAAGCCGCGCTCCCGCCGCCCGGCGAGGGCGAAGGCGAGGACGAAGACGCCCGCCGTGACCACCGCGGTGGTCGACAGGGGCAGGGGTACCCCGGACAGCAGCACGTGCGACGCGACGGAGAGCGTCACGACGACTGCCGTGAACAGCGCCGCGCGTACGGCTCTGATCGGGGTACCGGATATGTCCATCGCGGAGGAGTGTCCCATGGGCGGTGGTAAGAGAGCCCTAAAGGGTCCCTGTGAGTTCGGCGGGGAGCGGTGGGCCCGGCGGGGCCCGGTGCGGCCGGTGGGGCGGGAGCGGGCCGATTCCGCCCCGCTCGCGCCCCACCGACGGCGGCCGGGCGGTGCTACAGGCCCGGGATGCGGCCGTTGCGGAAGAGGTCCACGAACGTCTGGTGGTCGGCGCGGGCCCGCGCGCCGTAGCTGTGCGCGAAGTCCACCAGCAGCTCCGCGAAGCCGTCCTCGTCGGCGGCGATCGCCGCGTCGATGGCGCGCTCGGTGGAGAACGGCACCAGCTCC
The DNA here is from genome assembly GCF_001905345.1 of Streptomyces uncialis. Classification (GTDB taxonomy): domain Bacteria; phylum Actinomycetota; class Actinomycetes; order Streptomycetales; family Streptomycetaceae; genus Streptomyces; species Streptomyces uncialis. The sequence continues at coordinate 279,662 of NZ_LFBV01000005.1, read as the reverse complement.
GAGTGGCCGCTCTCGTCGTCCGCCGCGGAGTGCATCGTCGCCGTGGCCCGGCCGAGGTCCGCGACGACCGTCGTGATCTCGTCCAGATCGTCCAGGTCGGACCAGTCCAGGTCCACCGCGTACGGGGAGACCTCGGCGACGAGCTGCCCCGAGCCGTCCAGCTCGGTCCAGCCCAGCCACGGGTCCGCGTGCGCCTGGAGCGCCCGCTGGGAGATCACCGTGCGGTGGCCCTCGTGCTGCCAGTACTCGCGGATCGCCCGGTCCGTGATGTGCCGGGACACCGCCGGGGTCTGCGCCTGCTTGAGGTAGATCACGACGTCGTTCTCCAGGGCGTCGCTGTTGCCCTCCAGCAGGATGTTGTACGAGGGGAGGCCGGCGGACCCTATGCCGATGCCCCGGCGGCCGACGACATCCTTGACGCGGTACGAGTCGGGGCGGGTCAGCGACGACTCGGGCAGGGTCTCCAGATAGCCGTCGAAAGCGGCCAGGACCTTGTACCGGGTGGCCGCGTCCAGCTCGATGGCGCCGCCCCCGGAGGCGAAGCGCCGCTCGAAGTCACGGATGTCCGTCATCGAGTCGAGCAGGCCGAAGCGGGTCAGCGAGCGGGCGACCCGCAGCGCGCCCAGCAGCGGGCCGTCCGCGGTGTCCAGGGTGAACGGCGGCACCTCGTCGCTCTTGGCGCCGGTCGCCAGCGCGTGGACCCGCTCGCGGTAGGCCGCCGCGTACGTGCGCACCAGGCCGGTGATCTGCTCGTCGCTCAGGGCCTTCGCGTACCCGATCAGCGCCAGCGACCCGGCGAACCGCTTGAGGTCCCAGGTGAAGGGGCCTACGTACGCCTCGTCGAAGTCGTTGACGTTGAAGATCAGCCTGCCCTGCGAGTCCATGTACGTGCCGAAGTTCTCGGCGTGCAGGTCGCCGTGGATCCACACCCGGGAGGTGCGGTCGTCCAGGTACGGGCCGCTCGCGGTCTTCGCGGCACTCGCGCCCTCCGCGTGCAGGTCGTGGTAGAAGAGGGCCGCCGTACCGCGGTAGAAGGCGAACGCCGAGGACGCCATCTTGCGGAACTTCACCCGGAACGCGGCGGGGTCGGCGGCCAGCAGCTCACCGAATGCGGTGTCGAAGACGGCGAGGATCTCCTCGCCGCGCTGCTCGGCGCGGGGCTGCTGAACCGACATCGGGGGGTGCCTCCTGGTACGGACCGGTCGGGCTCGCGCGGTGATGCGCGGGCCTGTGCGCATGGTGCCTGATGTGTCCGGGCTGCCGGGCGCGCGGGGCGGGACCGCACACCGCGGCCTTCCGGCCCCGTACGCGCTCCCGGTCCTGTCAACGCGCGACACGCCTTCGGAGTGCCCGCCCCGGACATCCGTGGACGGCGTTCCGGGGCCGGGACGCCACCCGATCGCGTCCCCGCACCGTACCGGCGGGCGCCCCGTTCCTGTCAGTGCGGAGACGTAGACTTCCACGCTGTCCCCCCAGACCGTCGCCGACCGTTTCCGCTGGAGGCCGTACCGTGTCGAAACCGCCGTTCACGCACCTGCATGTTCACACCCAGTATTCGCTGCTGGACGGTGCGGCGCGGTTGAAGGACATGTTCAACGCGTGCAACGACATGGGCATGTCGCATATCGCGATGACGGACCACGGGAACCTGCACGGGGCGTACGACTTCTTCCATCAGGCGACGAAGGCGGGCATCACGCCGATCATCGGGATCGAGGCGTACGTGGCGCCGGAGTCCCGGCGCAACAAGCGGAAGATCCAGTGGGGCCAGCCGCACCAGAAGCGGGACGACGTCTCCGGTTCGGGTGGCTATACCCACAAGACGATCTGGGCGGCGGACGCGACGGGGCTGCACAACCTGTTCCGCCTCTCCTCGGACGCGTACGCGGAGGGCTGGCTGACGAAGTGGCCCCGGATGGACCGCGAGACGATCTCGAAATGGTCCGAGGGCCTGATCGCCTCGACGGGCTGTCCGTCGGGTGAGCTCCAGACACGGCTGCGGCTGGGGCAGTTCGACGAGGCGCTGAAGGCGGCGTCCGACTACCAGGACATCTTCGGCAAGGACCGCTACTTCCTGGAGCTGATGGACCACGGCATCGAGATCGAGCGCCGGGTCCGCGAGGGGCTGCTGGAGATCGGGAAGAAACTCGGCATCCCCCCGATCGTCACCAACGACTCCCACTACACCCACGCCTCCGAAGCCGTCGCCCACGACGCGCTGCTCTGCATCCAGACCGGCAAGAACCTCTCCGACCCCGACCGCTTCCGCTTCGACGGCACCGGCTACTACCTCAAGTCCACCGACGAGATGTACGCCATCGACTCCTCCGACGCCTGGCAGGAAGGCTGCGCCAACACCCTCCTCGTCGCCGAGCAGATCAACACCGAGGGCATGTTCCAGCAGCGGAACCTCATGCCCAAGTTCGACATCCCCGAGGGCTACACCGAGGTCAGCTGGTTCCAGGAGGAAGTGCGCCGCGGTATGGACCGCCGCTTCCCCGACGGTGTGCCCGACGACCGGCAGAAGCAGGTCGAGTACGAGATGGACGTCATCATCCAGATGGGGTTCCCGGGGTACTTCCTCGTCGTCGCCGACTTCATCATGTGGGCCAAGAACAACGGCATCGCGGTGGGCCCCGGCCGTGGCTCCGCCGCCGGATCGATCGTCGCCTACGCGATGGGCATCACCGACCTCGACCCCATCCCGCACGGTCTGATCTTCGAGCGGTTCCTGAACCCCGAGCGCGTGTCGATGCCCGATGTCGACATCGACTTCGACGAGCGCAGGCGCGTCGAGGTGATCCGGTACGTCACCGAGAAGTACGGCGCCGACAAGGTCGCCATGATCGGTACGTACGGCACGATCAAGGCGAAGAACGCCATCAAGGACTCCGCCCGCGTCCTCGGCTACCCGTACGCCATGGGCGACCGCATCACCAAGGCCATGCCCGCCGACGTCCTCGGCAAGGGCATCCCGCTCTCCGGCATCCTCGACCCGGCCCACCCCCGCTACTCCGAGGCGGGCGAGGTCCGGGGGATGTACGAGAACGAGCCGGACGTGAAGAAGGTCATCGACACCGCGCGCGGGGTGGAGGGCCTGGTCCGGCAGATGGGCGTCCACGCCGCCGGCGTCATCATGTCCAGCGAGCGGATCACCGACCACGTCCCCGTCTGGGTGCGCCACTCCGACCAGGTCACCATCACCCAGTGGGACTATCCGAGCTGTGAGTCGCTCGGCCTGCTGAAGATGGACTTCCTCGGACTGCGCAACCTCACGATCATGGACGACGCCGTCAAGATGGTGAAGTCCAACAAGGGCATCGACATCGACCTCCTGGGGCTCGCGCTCGACGACCCCAAGACCTTCGAACTCCTCGGCCGGGGCGACACCCTCGGCGTCTTCCAGTTCGACGGCGGACCCATGCGGTCCCTGCTGCGGCTGATGAAGCCCGACAACTTCGAAGACATCTCCGCCGTGTCCGCCCTGTACCGGCCGGGCCCGATGGGCATGAACTCGCACACCAACTACGCCCTGCGCAAGAACGGCCAGCAGGACATCACCCCGATCCACCCGGAGCTCGAAGAGCCGCTGCGGGAGATCCTCGATGTCACCCACGGTCTGATCGTGTACCAGGAGCAGGTGCAGAAGGCCGCGCAGATCATCGCCGGGTACTCCCTCGGCGAGGCCGACATCCTGCGCCGCGTGATGGGCAAGAAGAAGCCCGAGGAACTGGCGAAGAACTTCACGATCTTCCAGGCCGGTGCCCGGAAGAACGAGTACAGCGACGAGGCCATCCAGGCCCTGTGGGACGTCCTGGTGCCGTTCGCCGGATACGCGTTCAACAAGGCCCACTCCGCCGCGTACGGACTCGTCTCGTACTGGACGGCGTACCTCAAGGCCAACTACCCGGCCGAGTACATGGCCGGACTGCTCACCTCGGTGAAGGACGACAAGGACAAGTCCGCGGTCTACCTCAACGAATGCCGCCGGATGGGCATCAAGGTGCTGCCGCCCAACGTCAACGAGTCCATGTCGAACTTCGCCGCCCAGGGTGACGACGTGATCCTCTTCGGGCTGAACGCCGTGCGCAACGTCGGCTCGAACGTCGTGGACTCGATCATCCGCAGCCGCAAGGCGAAGGGGAAGTACGCGTCGTTCCCCGACTACCTCGACAAGGTCGAGGCGGTCGTCTGCAACAAGCGCACCACCGAGTCCCTGATCAAGGCCGGCGCCTTCGACACCATGGGGCACACCCGCAAGGGCCTCACCGCGCAGTACGAACCGATGATCGACAATGTCGTCCAGGTCAAGCGCAAGGAGGCCGAGGGGCAGTTCGACCTCTTCGGCGGCATGGGCGACGACGCGGGTGACGAGCCCGGCTTCGGCCTCGACGTGGAGTTCTCGCCCGACGAGTGGGAGAAGACCTATCTGCTCGCCCAGGAACGCGAGATGCTCGGCCTCTATGTCTCCGACCACCCGCTGTTCGGTATCGAGCATGTGCTGTCGGACAAGGCGGACGCGTCTATCTCCCAGCTCACCGGCGGTGAGCACAGCGACGGCGCGGTCGTCACCATCGGCGGCATCATCTCCGGCCTCCAGCGCAAGATGACCAAGCAGGGCAACGCCTGGGCGATCGCCACCGTCGAGGACCTCGCGGGCTCCATCGAGTGCATGTTCTTCCCCGCCACCTACCAGCTCGTCTCCACCCAACTCGTCGAGGACGCGGTCGTCTTCGTCAAGGGACGGCTCGACAAGCGGGAGGACGTGCCCCGGCTGGTCGCCATGGAGCTGATGGTGCCCGATCTGTCGAACGCCGGGACCGACGCCGCCGTCGTGATCACCATCCCGACCGTGAAGGTCACCCCGCCGATGGTCAGCAGGCTGGGGGAGATCCTCAGCCACCACAAGGGCAACAGCGAGGTACGGATCAAGCTCCTGGGCGCCCGCTCGACCACCGTCCTGCGACTGGACCGCCACCGGGTGCAGCCCGACCCCGCGCTCTTCGGCGATCTGAAGGTCCTCCTCGGCCCGTCCTGCCTCGCGGGCTGAGGGACTGAGCGGCTGAGGGCCCGAGGGCTGAAGGGCTGAGGTCCTGAGGGGCTGAAGAACTGAGCGCGGGGCACGGTCACGCCCGCGCACGATGCACGAGAGGGGCGCGTCCGGTACACCCGGACGCGCCCCTCTTCGATGCGGTGGCGACCCCGGGGGGTCAGTTGTGGCCGAATCGCTTCTGCCTGCCCTTCCGGGCCACGTCACCAGGAGTGACCTGGGAGCCGCGCTGCTCCGTCTGGGACTCCAGCGAGCTGCGCCGTGCCTCCTCCGCGCTCTGCTCGGCGGCCGACGAACGGTCCTGCTGCTGGCCGCCGTGTTTGCGGTGCTTGTTCTTGGCCATGGTGATGCCTCCTGAGGGGGATCCGGGGTCCAGAGCCGCGACCAGATTCACATAGGCGGACAAAGCGCGCATGTCGGAGAATTACCCTGGGTGACAAGGCGCGTCGGGGCGTTATGGGCGAATCCGCCACGCCGAAGATCGAGTTCGGGCCGTTAAGCCCCCCGGGGTCGGGCAGACTCCAAGCAGGTCTGAGAAACCCGACGCGCGCCCGCGAAGGTAGAGGAGACGCGGGAGTCCGAAGTTCCGCCGTCCTGAAGGGCCACTTTCGGGACACCCCGATGCAGGATTCAGGGACAGTTCAGGAAAGAGGGTGGATCGCGTGGACCGCTGTGTCGTCCTGGTGGACGCCGGATATCTGCTGGGGGCCGCCGCGAGTCTCCTCGCCGGGGAACCGTCGAGATCCCGGATCACCGTCGATCACACCGCCCTGATCCAGGGCCTGCGTGAGCGCGCCGAGCAGGACACCGGACGCCCGCTGCTGCGTATCTACTGGTTCGACGGCGCCCCCGACCGCGTACCGCAGCCCGAGCACCGCAGACTGCGCGTGATGTCCCGGGTCACCGTCCGGCTCGGCGCGCTGACCCGCAGCGACGGCCGCTGGGCCCAGAAGGGCGTCGACGCGGCCATGCACGCCGAACTGACCGAGCTGGCCCGCAACCGCGCCTGCTCCGACATCGTCCTGGTCACCGGCGACGGCGATCTGCTGCCCGGCATGATGGCCGCCAAGGAACACGGGGTCGCCGTCCATCTGTGGGCCCTCCAGGCCGCCGACGGCGACTACAACCAGTCCGAGGACCTGGTCGCCGAGGCCGACGAACGCCGCGTCCTCGACCGGATCTGGATCACCCGGGCCGTCCGCGCCAAGGACACCACCGGGATCTGCGCCCCGCCGCCCGTGCCCCGGCCCGAGATCGCCGCCATCCTCTCCGCCCCGCTGCCGGAGTCCGCTCCCGACCGGACCGCCACCGGCCGCCCCCACCCCGGCGACGGCCCCGCCGACCCCCCGCACCCCGCCCCGCCCCGCGACAGCAACGGCGTCACCCACGGCAACGGCGCCGCCGACCGGGGCGCGCCCAAGGGCGTCCCCACCCCGAAGGACCTCGCCGCGCTGCGCGCCCCGGGGACCCACCCCGTACCGGGGGCGCAGCCCCAGCCCGCCGGGGCCACCCTGCGCTGGTCCTCCGACAAGGGCTGGGTGGACCGCCCCGGCACGGTCTCCGAGCCCGCCGACGCCGCGTCGCTGCCGACCCTCGCCCAGGTCACCACCGCCGAGCAGCGCTGGGCGGACCGCGAGGAGGACATCACCACCGTCGGCGGCGACCCCTACGAGGTCGGCCAGGTCTTCGCCCGCCGCTGGATGGCCCGGCTGCCCGAACCGGCCGCCCTCCAGCGGCTGTCCACCCTCTACCCCCGGGTCCCGCACCGCATCGACGGGGAACTGCTCCGGTACGCCGCCCGCTTCGGTCTCCTCGCCCACAAGGACGACCAGATCGACGAGCACGACCGGTACGCCATCCGGGCCGGGTTCTGGCGGGAGGTCGAGGCCCGGACCGCCCCCGAGCCCGCCCCGGCGGGCGAGTGACCCCACCCCGTACCGGGGGCGCGGCGGCGCCGCACGGACCCGCCCCCGGGGCCCGGCGACGGGCCCCGGCCCGCCCGCGCCGGACGCCCGCGCCCGGTGTCCCGCCGATCCTCCCGCGGACCGCCTTGTGCACCCCGGAGGCATAGCGCCCTCCCGGCACCCCGTAGGCTCCCTCTTCGTGAGTACGCGCCCCGCACACCCGGAACACATCGGCGATGTGGTGTGCGTGGTGCGCGACCTGGTGAAGACGTACCCCGCCAGCCGAGGCCGGCGCGGAGCCCCCGGCACCCCCGAGGTACGGGCCACCGACCGGGTCCGCCTCGACATCCGGCGCGGCGAGATCTTCGGCCTGCTCGGACCCAACGGCGCCGGTAAGTCCACCCTGGTACGCCAGCTCACCGGACTGATGCGGCCCGACTCCGGCGCCGTCGAGATCCTGGGCCACGACATCGTCCGCCACCCCGAACGCGCCGCCCGTATCCTCGCCTACCTCGGCCAGGAGTCCAGCGCCCTGGACGAGCTGACCGTCTCCCTCGCCGCGGAGACCACCGCCCGGCTGCGCGGCCTCGAACTGCGGGCCGCCCGCGCCGCCCGCGACACGGTCCTCGAAGAACTGGGCCTCACCGCCCTCGCGTCCCGCCCGCTCGCCCGGCTCTCCGGCGGCCAGCGGCGGCTCGCCTGTGTCGCCGCCGCGCTCGTCGGCGAACGCCCGCTGCTGGTGCTCGACGAGCCCACCACCGCCATGGACCCCATCGCCCGGCGCGCGGTCTGGGCCGCGATCGACCGCCGCCGCGCCGAACACGGCACCACCGTCCTGCTGGTCACCCACAACGTCATCGAGGCGGAGACGGTCCTCGACCGGGTCGCCGTCCTCGACCGGGGCCGGGTCATCGCCTGCGACACCCCCGGCGGACTCAAGGAACGGGTCGCCGGGGAGGTACGCGTCGAGCTCGTCTGGCGGGAACGCGCGCCCCTGGACATCCCGGAGGTCGCCGCGCTGCGCTCCTCCGCGACCCTGCACGGCCGCCGCTGGGTGCTGCGTCTCGCCCCCGACGAGGCCCGTGCCGCGGTCGCCGCGGTGACCGGCGGCGCCGCGTTCGCCGCCCTCGACGACTTCACCCTCGCGACGCCCAGCCTGGAGGACGTCTATCTGGCGCTCGGCGGCAGCGACACCGCCGCAGAGGGCCTGGTGAAGCTGTGACCCGCCGATCCGCCCGTGCCCCGGCCCCCGGGCCGGGCCCGGCCCCGTACCGCGCCCGCCGACCGGGCGGCCGTACATGAGGCCGCCCACAGCGCCGTCCGTCCGGGCCACCATGGACGCCGTGCCGCACGTCGTCAGGAACAGGAGCCTCACCACGTGACTGTCGTACCCGCCGAGGTGCTGTCCGGCCGCCGGACCGCGCCGCCGCGTCCCGCGACCCGCTCGGCCCCCGCAGAGCTCGCGCCCCGCGCCCGGCTGCTGCCCTCGCTGGCCGCCGTCTACCGCGCCCAGCTCTCCCGGGCCCGGGTCGCCCGTATCCCGCTGCTGTTCGTCGCGACCTTCCAGTCCATCGGGATCATGGTCCTGATGCGGGGGGTCGTCGACGGGGGTGACGAGGCCCGCGCGGTCGTCGCCGGTTCCAGCGTCCTCGTCGTCGCGTTCGTCGCGCTGAACCTCCTCGCCCAGTACTTCGGACGGCTGCGCGCCGACGGCGGGCTCGACCACTACGCGACCCTGCCGGTGCCGCCCGCCGCCGTGGTCCTCGGCGCCGCCGCCGCGTACGCCTCCTTCACCGTGCCCGGCACCTTCGTCACCGCCGTCGCGGGCTGCTTCCTCTTCCAGCTCCCGCTCACCCATCTGTGGGTGCTGGCCGCCGTGGTCCCGCTCGCCGGGGCCGCCCTCGCCGGGCTCGGCGCCGCCCTCGGACTGCTCGCGCCGCGCCCCGAACTGGCCACCCTGCTCGGCCAGCTGGGCATGTCCGCGGCCCTGCTGCTCGGGGTGCTGCCGCCGGAGCGGCTGCCCTCGGCCGTCCAGTACGGCCGTGATCTGCTGCCGTCGACCTACGGGGTCGAGGCGTTCGCCCGGACCTTCGCGGCCGACCCCGACTGGGCCGTCGTCGGACTCCATCTCGCGGTCTGCGCGGTGGTCGGGGTGCTGTCCCTCGCGGTCGCCACCTGGGCCTACCGCCGGGCCGCCGTCCGATGACGCGGGATCCCCGCCGGACTGGCACGATGTCAGGGTGACCGCACCGCTGACTCCGCCGCCCCACCACCAGCCGCACTCAGTGGGGGGCTGGGGGACCCCGAGTTCCGGACCCCCTGTGGCGTACGGCCAGGACGAGGGTCCCGGGATACGCGCCGAACTGCGTGAGGCCGCCGTGATCATGGCGGCGGTCGCCGCCGCCGGGGCGCTGCTCGGGCTGCTCTGGCTGTGGCTCGCGCCGCGGGTGCCGCTCGTCGCGGACTCCGACGCGGTCTATCTGGGGGACACCGAGGGCGAACAGGCCATCGGGATCGACGGGACGTTCACCCTGCTGGCGGTCGGCTTCGGCGCGCTGAGCGCGCTGGTGGTGTTCCTGGTGCGCAGACGCGGCGGTATCCCGCTGGTCGCCGGACTCGCCGTCGGCGGACTGCTCGGGGCCCTGCTGGCCTGGCGGCTCGGGGTCTGGCTCGGTCCCGCGCAGGACGTGGTCGCCCATGCCAAGGAGGTCGGCAAGGGCGTCACCTTCGACGCGCCGCTGAAGCTGGAGGCCCGCGGGGCGCTGCTGGTGTGGCCCGTCACCGCGATGCTCGTCCATCTCTGTCTGACGGCGCTGTTCGGCCCCCGCGACCCGGACCCGTACGCCGATCTCCACGCCTACGGCCCGTACGGACCGCCGCCCGCCGACGGCTCCGGCCAGGGCCCCGGGCACCCGCCCGGCGGCTGGGGGCAGACCGCCCCGCCCGGCCCGCAGCCCGAGGACACGCCCCCGGCGGACCACCAGGACCGCTCGCCCCACGCCCCGCCGGAGGACCCCCGCCCGGGGCGCCCCTGACCCTCCGCTCCCGGCGGGAGGGGCCGGTCAGGGGCCCGGTGCCGCGTCCGTCACCGGCCGGGCTCCCGGGTGCTCGTCGGGGCGGCTCAGGCGGGCCGCCGTCCGTGGTTGGCACGCCGTTTCCGGATACGCCACTTCCGCTTCCGCGTCCTCTTCGACATGTCCTCGGTACTTAACGCAAGGCGACCGGTCCGTCCAGGGTCCGCGCACGGCGGGTTCCGACCGCACTCCCGGTCCGCCCGGGTCAGCCCCGGCCGATGGGGGCCAGCGCCGCACCCGTCAGGGCCGCCAGATCCGCGGGGGCCAGTTCGACCTCCAGGCCCCGGCGGCCCGCCGAGACACAGATCGTGGGGTGCGCGCCGGCCGACGCGTCAAGGACGGTACGGAGCCGTTTGCGCTGGCCGAGGGGGGAGATCCCGCCCCGGACGTACCCGGTGACCCGCTCGGCCGCGACCGGATCGGCCATGGTGGCCTTCTTGCCGCCGACCGCCGAGGCGAGGGCCTTCAGATCGAGGGTCCCGGCGACCGGCACCACCGCCACCGTCAGCTCCCCGTCCACCTCCGCCACCAGGGTCTTGAACACCCGCTCCGGCGACACCCCCATCGCCTCGGCGGCCTCCTCGCCGTACGACGGATGGGCGGGGTCGTGTTCGTACGTGTGGACGGTGAACACGGTCCCCGCCGCAGTGAGCGCCACGGTCGCGGGGGTGCCGCCCGGCTGCTGCTTCCTGGACTTCTTCGCCATCGGGCCCTTCGCTTCGGCTCGGTGCTCGGTGCTCGGTGCTGGGTGCTGGGTGCTGGGTGCGTGACGGTGGCTGTGCGGTGCCGGGTACGTGGAGCTGAGTACGGGACGGCGGGTACGTGGTGCCGCGTCGCGCCGCTCGTCGTACGGGTGGTGGCGCGACGCGGGGTCAGTTCAGGCTGGTGGGGGAGCGGGTCAGGTCCACCGCGGGCAGCGACGGCAGATTGCGGATGATCGCGCTCTCCCCGCGCAGCAGCCGCAGTTCGTCACGGAGCCGGGACGCGGTGTCCGGGGCCTGGAGCAGCCGTTGCTTGGTGGGGGTGTCCAGGACCGCCGCGGCGGCGACCAGATAGGACACCACGGACGGCTCGTCGGGGAGGTCGGCCCCCGTCGAAAGGGACCGCTCCCGGGCCCCCGCCAGCCGTTTCTGATAGGCGCGGAACGCCCGCAGCACCCCTTCGGCGAGGGCGCCCGCCTCGTCGCCCGGTTCCTCCTCCAGTTCCTCCAGCTCGGCGGTCAGGAACGGTCCGGACGCGTCGACGGAGAGCAGCCGGACCCGGGTCGTGCCGGTGGCGAGCGCCTCGAACCCGCCGTCGGCGCGTTCCCGGACGGTCGCGGCGTCGGCGATGCAGCCCACCGAGTGGAACGCCTTCAGCGGGTCGTCGCCGAAGCCCGCGGTGGGTCCGCGCTCGGGTACCGCGGTCTGGTCGGGGAGCCCCTGCGCGCTGGGCGCGACCTCGTGGCCGTCGCGGATGGCGACGACGGCGAAGCGGCGGGGTTCCCCTTCGGGGATCTTGAGGAGATCGCGCATCAGGGCGCGATAGCGCTCCTCGAAGATGTTCAGGGGCAGGACGAGACCCGGGAACAGCACCGAGTTGAGCGGGAAGAGCGGCAGCCGGACGGTGGTCACGACGTACAAGCCTAGTGGCCGCCGGAGGCATCGCGTCCGCGCCGGCCGCGCAGCGGGGTCGACGCGGCCACCTCGATCCGTACACCGTCGCGCAGTTCGAGGAACTGGCCGAGCGGATCGTCGGAGAAACGGTCCCAGGGGAACGAGGTCGCGTACGGGCCGGTCCGCCCCAGCTGGACCAGGGCCTCGGGCCAGCGTTCCAGCCGGACGAGCACACAGACCAGGACGTTGCGCACCTCGGCGGGCCAGGGGTCGGCGACGGCGTACCGGCCGGACAGGGCGGCCGCGAGGTCGGCGGCGGAGTCCAGCCGGGCCCGGGGGACGGGACCGGGCGCGCCGGGCCCCGTGGACGCCGTGAGATGCCCGAGCGCGGCCCGTAGGGGGAGCGCCTGGACGAGGGAGTCCGGCAGGGCGTCCTGCGCGGCGCGTTCGGCGAAGTCGAAGCACTGGTCGTGCGACCGGCCGCCCGCGGTGGCGAGGAAGCGCAGCGCGGCCACATGGCAGCCGTAGTGGTGCGGGGAGCGGCGGACGGCCTCGCCCCACAGCGCCTCGAAGCGGGCGGGCGGCGCCCCGGTGCCCCGGGCCTGGTCGAGGGCGACCCGCCAGGGCACGGGGTCGCGGGGGTCGCCCTGGGCGGCGGCGGTGACGAGCGGTGTCGCGGCGCCCAGCTGTTCGGCGCGGGCGGGGGCGGCCCAGCCCCGGGCGACGGCCTGTTCGGCGCGCAGCAGCAGCATGTCCGGATCGTCCGGTTCGGTCCGCCGCCAGTGCTCGAACCACTCGGGCCGTGAGCACGCGAAGGTGGCGAGCCGCATGACGTACCGGTCGCGGTTCTCCCACTCCGCGCGCTCCCGGGTCAGGGCCAGGAGTTTCGCGGCGGGCTCGTACTCGCCGCGTCCGGCGGCCACCAGCGCGGGGCCGAGCCGATCGTCGGGAGCGTCGAGGAGGACCTCCTCGTCGGCGGGCAGTCCCGCGGCGAGCGAAGCGGTGTGTCGGGCCATCCGGGCGGTACGGATGAGGGCACGCAGCAGAGCCATGGTCCAAACCATTGAAAACCGCAGGTCGGGGCCGCGCCAGGGCTGCGGGGTGACGGTTTCGTAACCGCCCCGGGGTTGCCTCCCGCTTGGTCAAGTCCCGGCAAAACCGGAGCGGGGGCGGGGTGCGGGCCGTGTGCGGATTACGTGCGGACCGGGCATCCGGCGGACTTCGGCCAGGCATCGGCCGGGTGCGGTCGTACCCGTGGCGGGCGGCGGCGGGTACGTTCGGCCCGGCCCGGGGCGCCCCGCCGGGGCGCCCCGTTCGGCCCCGGTCTCCAGCCCCGCCGCAGCCCGTCTCCAGCCCCGCCGCGGTCCGGGTACGGCCCGCCGCGGCCCCGGTGCGCCCCGTACCCGGCTCGGCCCGGTGCGGTCCGTCTCAGCCCCGGTGCAGCAACCGGGTGGCGCCCGCCGCGACCGCCGTGGCCAGGACCCAGCCCAGCATGATCATCGCGGTGGCCAGCCACTGCCACACCCCGGACAACCGCCAGTGACCGTCCTGGCCGAGGTCCATCACCGGGATCAGCAGATCGAGGGCGAAGATCGAGGCGCTCCACTCCGGGTGCTCGCCCGGCTTCAGGGGCTGCGGCTCGGCCCGGGAGAACGCCACCGCGCAGGCGCCCCACAGCACCGCCATCCACACCGCGGCCCGGCCCGGACGGTATCCGTACGCCACCGTCCAGTCCTGCGCGTAGCCCCAGAGCTTCGCCCCGACCGGCAGGGTCTCGCGCCGCCGCCGCTGCTTGGCGAGCAGCACCCGGCGGGCCTCGGCGTCCTCACCGCTGTCCCGCAGGACCGCCGCGAGCCGTTCGTAGGGCTCCGGGTGGTACTCGGGGGTGGCCGCCGCGACCCACTCCAGCCGCCGGGCCAGCGGGAAGCTGCCGGTCGGCACCAGATGCTCGTAGCCGAAGCCGCCCATCTGGAGGCGGCCGGGCCCCGGCCAGCTGGTGGAGCGGTCGACGAGGTTGACCACCCGGGCGCCCGACAGGACGACCCGCCCCCGCTCGGGGCGTTCGCCGAGGAACCGCAGCTCGGGGGTGTGAACCCGGCGCAGCGACAGTTCCTGGCGGTCGGTCAGGGCGAACCGGGCGCCCGCGAGGTCCACCGCGTCCCCGAACCGGCCGTCGTCCAGCCGGATGCCGCCCCGGCACTCGAAGCGCTGGACGCGGGTCCCGCGCGCGGGGGTGACGCCGCTGTTCGCGACGGGGTCCGTGACGCTCGCCGGGGTCAGGTACAGCGAACGCTCCACCGTGAGCTGCGGGGCGTTCAGCGCGCGGTCGCCGTACGGATTGGCCAGCCTGCTGCCGCGCAGGCTCAGCGAGACGCCGATCTGCGCACCGCGCAGGCTCAGCTCGCCGTACGCCTCCATCAGCTCGGCCTGGAGGTCCTGGCCGACCGACACCCCGTCCGCGACGATCGCCCGGCCGCGCCGGTCGCCGTAGACCACGGCCTGGTTCAGCAGCAGATCCGTGCCGATCTGCGCGTCCGTCATCCGGATGCCGTGCTGGAAGCGGCAGCGCGGCAGATGCAGATCGCCCTCCGTGTGCAGCCGGGCCGCCTCCAGCCGGGGGACCGCGCAGTCGACCAGCCGCAGGGTCGCGAAGCGGGCCTCGGGCACCAGCACCTCGCCGCCGAAGCGGCAGCGGTCCAGCTCCACATAGGGCTCGACGGTGCCGCCCGCGAGGTCGAGGGTGCCCGCGATCAGCACGCCCGCGAGCTTCAGGGAGGCGACCCGGCCGGGCAGCGGCGGCGGCCCGTCCAGCAGCAGCCAGCACACGATCCGCGCCCGGACGGTCCGCTCCGGGCCCCAGGGGTGGCCGCCGTGCGGATCGTCCACGATCGGATCGCCCGCGCGCAGGTCGTAGCGGCTGCCGTTGCGGAACGCCTGCCACATGCCCATCTCGGCCGCGGTGAGCCCGTCCGGCGGGTCACCTACCCCGGTCGTCGTACCCTCGCTGTCGACCACCACCGTGCCTCCTCCCGGCCCCCCGTTCCCTCGTTCCGTGGTTCGTGTCGTCCTGTCGTCACTGTTCGCCGTGCCGGTCGTGCGGTGGCGCCGACGGTCCGGCGCGGTCGCCGCCGCCGATCCGTGGTGCCGTTGATCCGCCGTGCCGTTGATCTGCCGTGCCGCTGTGCCGTCGTGCCGGGGGCTGCCGGGACCTTGTGCTGTCCGGGCCGGTGGCGGGTCGTTTCTGCTGTCCTGCCGGCCGGTCGGACCGCACGGTCCCCCCGGTCCCGCGAAGCCCATCCGCCCCGATGGCTCGTACAGCAGTTCATACCCACCGAGTGACGATATGAACACGCACAGTGAATACATTTCGGGGTGTTCCGCCCCTGGCGTCCCTCCGGCCCCCGGACCGCCGTGTATCAGTCACTGATACGGCCGCCCGGCACGCTCGCGCCGTCTGCGAGAATTGGCGTCGTGATCTCCCGAATCGATCTGCGCGGTGACGCCCTCCCCGAGGGCGGCGCCCTGCGCGACCTGCTGCCCCGTGCCGACTTCGACGTCGAGGCCGCCCTGGAGAAGGTGCGGCCCATCTGCGAGGACGTGCATCATCGGGGCGACGCGGCGCTGATCGCCTACGCGAAGCGCTTCGACGGGGTCGCCCTCGGCCGGGTCCGGGTGCCCGCCGAAGCCCTCGCCGACGCCCTCGAACAGCTCGACCCCGCCGTACGGGCGAGCCTGGAGGAGTCGATCCGCCGCGCCCGGATCGTGCACCGCGCCCAGCGCCGCACCTCTCACACCACCCAGGTCGTCCCCGGCGGCAGCGTCACCGAGAAGTGGGTGCCCGTCGACCGGGTCGGGCTCTACGCGCCCGGCGGCCGGTCCGTGTACCCGTCGTCCGTCGTGATGAACGCCGTCCCCGCGCAGGAGGCGGGCGTCGCCTCCATCGCGCTGGCCTCCCCGCCGCAGAAGGACTTCGGCGGGCTGCCGCACCCCACCATCCTCGCGGCCTGCGCCCTCCTCGGCGTCGACGAGGTGTACGCCGCCGGCGGCGCCCAGGCCGTCGCCATGTTCGCGTACGGCACCGAGTCCTGCCCGCCCGCGAACATGGTCACCGGCCCCGGCAACATCTGGGTCGCCGCCGCCAAGCGCTACTTCACCGGCCGGATCGGCATCGACACCGAGGCCGGACCCACCGAGATCGCCGTCCTCGCGGACGACACCGCCGACCCGGTGCACATCGCCGCCGACCTCATCAGCCAGGCCGAGCACGACCCGCTCGCCGCCGCCGTCCTCGTCACCGACTCCGTGGCCCTCGCCGACGCCGTCGTCAAGGAACTCGAACCGCAGGTCGCCGCGACCAAGCACATCGAGGAGCGCATCGCGCCCGCGCTCGCCGGACGCCAGTCCGCCGTCGTCCTCGTCGACGGTCTGGAGGAGGGCCTGCGCGTGGTCGACGCGTACGGCGCCGAGCACCTGGAGATCCAGACCGCGGACGCCGCCGCCGTCGCCGACCGCGTCCGCAACGCCGGAGCCGTCTTCGTCGGCCCCTGGTCCCCGGTCTCCCTCGGCGACTACTGCGCCGGGTCCAACCACGTACTGCCCACCGGCGGCTGCGCCTGCCACTCCTCCGGACTGTCCGTGCAGTCGTTCCTGCGCGGCATCCACATCGTGGACTACACCCGCGAGGCGCTCGCCGAGGTCGCCCACCATGTGGTGACCCTCGCCGACGCGGAGGACCTGCCCGCGCACGGCGCGGCGGTGAAGGCACGGTTCGGATGGAAGGTTCCCCAGAGCAAGTGACCCGCATCGACGACCTCCCCGTCCGGGACGAACTGCGCGGCCGGTCGCCCTACGGCGCCCCGCAGCTCGACGTCCCCGTCCGGCTGAACACCAACGAGAACCCCTACCCGCTGCCCGACGCCCTGGTCGAGCGGATCACCGAGCGCGTCCGCGAGGCCGCCCGGCAGCTGAACCGCTACCCCGACCGGGACGCCGTCGAGCTGCGCACCGCGCTCGCCGCCTACCTCACCCGTACCGGCAAGCACCCGGTGACCCTGGCGAACGTCTGGGCCGCCAACGGCTCCAACGAGGTCATCCAGCAGCTCCTCCAGACCTTCGGCGGCCCCGGCCGCACCGCGCTCGGCTTCGAGCCCTCGTACTCGATGCACCCGCTCATCTCCCGGGGCACCGGCACCCGCTGGATCGACGGACCCCGCCGCGACGACTTCACCCTCGACGAGGCCGACGCCACCCGGGCCGTCACCGAGCACCGCCCCGACGTCGTCTTCATCACCACCCCCAACAACCCCACCGGCAACGCGGTACCCGCCGACACGGTCCGCGCCCTCTACGAGGCCGCGCAGGACGCCAAGCCGTCCATGGTCGTCGCCGACGAGGCGTACGTCGAGTTCAGCCACGGCGACTCGCTGCTGCCGCTGCTCGAAGGCCGCCCGCACCTGGTCGTCAGCCGCACCATGTCCAAGGCGTTCGGCGCCGCCGGACTGCGGCTCGGCTATCTCGCCGCCGACCCCGCCGTCGTGGACGCCGTCCAGCTCGTCCGGCTGCCCTACCACCTGTCGGCCGTCACCCAGGCCACCGCGCTCGCCGCGCTGGAGCACACCGACACGCTCCTGAAGTACGTCGACCAGCTCAAGTCCGAACGCGACCGCCTGGTCACCGAACTGCGCGCCCTCGACTACGAGGTCACCGTCTCCGACGCCAACTTCGTGCAGTTCGGCCGCTTCGACGGCGACGGGGGCCCGCACGCCGTCTGGCAGCGCATCCTCGACCGGGGCGTCCTCGTCCGTGACAACGGCGTCCCCGGCCGGCTGCGGGTGACCGTCGGCACCCCCGAAGAGAACGACGCGTTCCTCGACGCGGTCCGTGAAGTCAAGAAGGAGCTCAGCGCATGACCCGCCCAGAACGCATCGGCAGGGTGGAACGCACCACCAAGGAGACCTCCGTCCTCGTGGAGATCGACCTCGACGGCAGGGGCAAGGTCGATGTGTCGACCGGCGTCGGGTTCTACGACCACATGCTCGACCAGCTCGGCCGGCACGGACTGTTCGACCTCACCGTCAGGACCGAGGGCGACCTCCACATCGACTCCCACCACACCATCGAGGACACCGCCCTCGCCCTGGGAGCCGCCTTCAAGCAGGCCCTCGGCGACAAGGTCGGCATCTACCGCTTCGGCAACTGCACGGTCCCCCTGGACGAGTCCCTCGCCCAGGTCACCGTCGACCTGTCGGGCCGCCCCTACCTCGTGCACACCGAGCCCGAGAACATGGCACCCATGATCGGCGCCTACGACACCACGATGACCCGGCACATCCTGGAGTCGTTCGTCGCCCAGGCCCAGATCGCGCTGCACGTCCACGTGCCCTACGGCCGCAACGCCCACCACATCGTGGAGTGCCAGTTCAAGGCCCTCGCGCGCGCCCTGCGCTACGCCAGCGAGCACGACCCGCGCGCGGCCGGCATCCTTCCGTCCACGAAGGGCGCCCTGTAAGCCATGAACGGACTGTCCACCGTCCTCATCTTCGTCGGGCTGTTCCTCGTCGGCGGCATCTTCTCCTTCGCCAAGCAGGGCCTGTCCAAGAGCTTGATCGTCCTGCTCTCCATCGGCGCCGGCATGTGCCTGCTCGCGGGCGTGATCCGGCTCGACTACTGGAACTGAGGAGGGCGCGCCCGATGACCGGCACGACCAGCACCCCCGCCACCCCCGGCACCACCACCCGCCGCAAGAAGGTCGTCGTCTTCGACTACGGCTTCGGCAACGTCCGCTCCGCGGAACGCGCGCTCGCCCGCGCGGGCGCCGACGTCGAGATCACCCGCGACTACGACAAGGCCATGAACGCCGACGGACTCCTCGTCCCCGGGGTCGGCGCCTTCGACGCCTGTATGAAGGGCCTCACCCAGGCCCGCGGCCACTGGATCATCGACCGCAGACTGTCCGGCGGACGCCCCGTCATGGGCATCTGCGTCGGAATGCAGATCCTCTTCGCCCGCGGTATCGAGCACGGCGTCGAGACCGAGGGCCTCGACGAATGGCCCGGCTCCGTGGAACCCCTCCAGGCCGGGATCGTTCCGCACATGGGCTGGAACACCGTCGACGCCCCCGAGGACTCCCAGCTCTTCGCCGGACTCGACGCCGACGCCCGCTACTACTTCGTGCACTCCTACGCCGTCCACGACTGGACCCTGGAGATCACGAACGCGGCGATGCGCGAACCCCTCGTCACCTGGTCCACGCACGGCAAGCCGTTCGTCTCCGCCGTCGAGAACGGCGCCCTGTGGGCCACCCAGTTCCACCCCGAGAAGTCCGGCGACGCCGGAGCCCAGCTCCTCACCAACTGGATCGGAACCCTGTGACCACGCTTGAACTCCTTCCCGCCGTCGACGTCCGCGACGGTCAGGCCGTCCGTCTCGTGCACGGCGAGTCCGGTTCGGAGACCTCCTACGGCTCCCCGCTGGAGGCCGCCCTCACCTGGCAGCGGGCGGGCGCCGAGTGGCTGCACCTGGTCGACCTCGACGCCGCGTTCGGCACCGGCGACAACCGCGCGCTGATCGCCGAGGTCACCGCCGCGATGGACATCAAGGTCGAACTGTCCGGCGGCATCCGCGACGACGCCACCCTGGCCGCCGCCCTCGCCACCGGCTGCACCCGCGTCAACCTCGGCACCGCCGCCCTGGAGACCCCCGACTGGGTCGCCAAGGTCATCGCCGAGCACGGCGACAAGATCGCCGTCGGCCTCGACGTACGCGGCACCACCCTGCGCGGCCGCGGCTGGACCCGCGACGGCGGCGACCTCTACGAGACCCTCGCCCGGCTCGACACCGAGGGCTGCGCCCGCTACGTCGTCACCGACATCGCCAAGGACGGCACCCTCCAGGGCCCCAACCTGGAACTCCTCGCCAATGTCTGCGCGGTCACCGACCGGCCCGTCGTCGCCTCCGGCGGCGTCTCCTCCCTGGACGACCTGCGCGCCATCGCCGCACTCGTCCCGCGCGGTGTCGAGGGCGCCATCGTCGGCAAGGCCCTGTACGCCAAGTCGTTCACCCTGGAAGAGGCACTGGCGACGGTCGCGTCATGACGCAAGCCGTACGACGGGTGCGCGGCGGGTCCCCCTGGGAGGAGCCCTTCGGCTTCTCCCGCGCCGTCGCCGCCGGTGACCGGATCGTCGTCGGCGGCACCACCTCGTTCCGCGGCGACATCCTGCACGGCGAGGGCGACCCCGCCGAACAGGCCCGGGTGGCGTTCACGAACGCCCTCGCC
Source organism: Streptomyces uncialis (assembly GCF_001905345.1). Taxonomy (GTDB): domain Bacteria; phylum Actinomycetota; class Actinomycetes; order Streptomycetales; family Streptomycetaceae; genus Streptomyces; species Streptomyces uncialis. The sequence goes on along the minus strand of NZ_LFBV01000005.1, from coordinate 259,764 downwards.
GCGATCCGGGAACTCGGCGCCGGACCCGAATCCGTCATCCGCACCCGGATGTACCTCACCCACGCGCGCGACGCCGACGCGGTGGGCGCGGTGCACCACGAGTTCTTCGCCGCGGTACGCCCCGTCACGACCCTGGTGGTCGTCGACGGGTTCGTCGACCCGCGCATCCTGGTCGAAGTGGAACTAGAGGCCCACCGGGAAACCCCCGCGCCGGGCCCGGAGGAGTCCGAACAGTCATGACCCTGGCGGTCCGAGTCATTCCCTGCCTGGACGTGGACGGCGGCCGGGTCGTCAAGGGCGTCAACTTCCAGAACCTGCGCGACGCGGGCGACCCCGTCGAGATGGCCAAGGTCTACGACGCCGAGGGCGCCGACGAGCTGACCTTCCTCGACATCACCGCGTCCTCCGGCAACCGCGAGACCACCTACGACGTGGTCCGCCGCACCGCCGAACAGGTGTTCATCCCGCTCACCGTCGGCGGCGGCGTCCGCACCCCGGACGACGTCGACAAGCTGCTGCGTGCCGGGGCCGACAAGGTCGGCGTCAACACCGCCGCGATCGTCCGCCCCGACCTGATCAGGGAGATCGCCGAACGCTTCGGCCGGCAGGTCCTCGTCCTGTCCGTCGACGCCCGCCGCACCCCCAAGGGCACCTTCGAGGTCACCACCCACGGCGGCCGCCAGGGCACCGGCATCGACGCCGTCGAATGGGCCCACCGCGCGGCCGACCTCGGCGCCGGGGAGATCCTGCTGAACTCCATGGACGCCGACGGCACCAAGGACGGCTACGACCTGGAGATGATCACCGCCGTCCGCGAACACGTCACCGTCCCGGTCATCGCCTCCGGCGGCGCCGGCCGTCTCACCGACTTCCCCCCGGCCGTCGCGGCGGGCGCCGACGCAGTCCTCGCCGCGTCGGTCTTCCACTTCGGCGACCTCCGCATCGGCGAGGTCAAGCGGGCCTTGCGGGAGGCGGGGAACGCGGTGCGGTAGGCGTAGGGGGCGTCCGCCGTTCCGCGGATGCCCCCGCACCGGGCCCCGGGGAGCCGCCCCGAAGGCTCAGATGCCGATCTGCTTCGAGCCGTGGAGCTTCTCCACGGCCTCCTGCTCGCCCTCCAGCTCCACCGTCGCCGCGTCCTGCCGGCCGAAGGCGAACATCAGCAGCTCACCCGGCTCGCCGGTGACCGTGACGACCGGCGCGGCGCGGTTGGCCACCACCGTACGGCCGTCCGGGCGGCGCAGCACCGCGCCCACCGGGTACTTCCGGCCCATCAGCCGCGCCGTGCGCTCCAGCCGGGACCACAGGGCGTCCGCGAAGACCGGGTCCAGCTTGCGGGGCGTCCAGTCCGGCTGGGCGCGGCGCACATCCTCCGCGTGGACGTAGAACTCCACCGCGTTCGACGCCTCGTCCACCTGCTTCAGGGAGAACGGCGACAGCTTCGGCGGACCCGTCCGGATCAGCTGGAGCAGCTCCTCGTACGGCTTCGCGGCGAACTCCGCCTGCACCCGGGCGAGCCGGTCCGCGAGGGGCTTGAAGAGGATTCCGCCCGCCGCGTCCGGGCGGCGCTCCCGCACCACCACATGCGCCGCCAGGTCCCGGGCCAGCCACCCCTCGCAGAGGGTCGGGGCCTCAGGACCCGCCGACTCCAACAGATCGGCGAGGAGCAGACGTTCACGTTTGGCATGGGTCGACATGCGCCCAGCGTACGGCGGGCCCGGCGGCACTGCCACGGGACGGCCTCCGCGCCCGGCGCCCGCCCCCGGGCCCCCGGCGCCCCCGGACGCCCCCCGGACGCGTCCGGTGACCGGACGGCGACCCCGCGTCGTCGCACCCGTGCAGCACAATGGGGGACATGACCAGCACGCCCCGTGAGCCGAGCCGGCTCGCCCCGGAGATCGCCGCCCGCCTCAAGCGCACCCCGGACGGCCTCCTGCCCGCGATCGCCCAGCAGTACGACACCGGCGAGGTGCTGATGCTCGGCTGGATGGACGACGAGGCACTGCACCGCACACTGACCACCGGCCGCGGCACCTACTGGTCCCGCAGCCGCCGGGAGTACTGGGTGAAGGGCGACACCTCCGGCCACGTCCAGCACGTGAAGTCCGTCGCCCTCGACTGCGACGCGGACACCGTGCTGCTCAAGGTCGACCAGGTCGGCGCCGCCTGCCACACCGGGGACCGCACCTGCTTCGACGCGGGCACCCTCCCGCTGGGCCAGTAGGGTCACCCGCCATGGACCTGGAGACCTTCCGCAAGCTCGCCGCCGACCGCCGCGTCGTCCCCGTCAGCCGCAAACTCCTCGCGGACGGCGACACCCCGGTCGCCCTCTACCGCAAGCTCGCCGCCGAGCGGACCGGCACCTTCCTCCTGGAATCCGCGGAGAACGGGCGCTCATGGTCCCGGTACTCCTTCGTCGGTGTCCGCAGCGCCGCCACTCTCACCGAACGCGACGGCGCCGCCCACTGGCAGGGCACCCCACCGGTCGGCGTCCCTCAGGGCGGCGACCCGCTCGCCGCCCTGCGCGCCACCGTCGAGACCCTCCACACCCCCCGTGACCTCGCCGCCGGGCTGCCCCCGTTCACCGGCGGCATGGTCGGCTACCTCGGCTACGACATCGTCCGCCGGCTGGAGCGCATCGGCCCCGGCGAGCGGGACGATCTCAAGCTGCCCGAGCTGACGATGCTGCTCACCTCCGACCTCGCCGTCCTCGACCACTGGGACGGCACGGTCCTGCTCATCGCCAACGCCATCAACCACAACGACCTCGACACCGGCGTCGACGAGGCATGGGCCGACGCGATCGCCCGGCTCGACGCGATGGAGGCCGACCTCTCCCGGCCCGTCGCCCAGCCCCCGGCCGCACTGCCCCCGTCCGAGCTGCCCGAGTTCACCGCCCTGTGGGGCGGCCCCGACTTCCAGGAAGCCGTCGAGGACGTCAAGGAACGCATCCGCGCGGGCGAGGCGTTCCAGGTCGTGCCCTCCCAGCGCTTCGAGACCCCCTGTACCGCGAGCGCCCTGGACGTCTACCGCGTGCTGCGCGCCACCAACCCGTCCCCGTACATGTACCTGATCCGGTTCGACGGCTTCGACGTGGTCGGCTCCTCCCCGGAGGCCCTGGTCAAGGTCGAGGACGGGCGCGCGCTGCTGCACCCCATCGCCGGCACCCGCCCGCGCGGCGCCACCCCCCAGGAGGACCAGGCCCTCGCCGACGAGCTCCTCGCCGACCCCAAGGAACGCGCCGAGCACCTGATGCTGGTCGACCTCGGCCGCAACGACCTCGGCCGGGTCTGTGAACCCGGGTCCGTCGAGGTGGTCGACTTCATGTCCATCGAGCGCTACTCGCACGTCATGCACATCGTGTCGACCGTCACCGGGAAGATCGCCCCCGGCCGCACCGCGTACGACGTCCTGACCGCGTGCTTCCCTGCGGGCACCCTCTCCGGGGCGCCCAAGCCGCGCGCCATGCAGATCATCGACGAGCTGGAGCCCTCCCGGCGCGGACTGTACGGCGGCTGCGTGGGCTATCTGGACTTCGCCGGGGACTCCGACACCGCCATCGCCATCCGTACGGCCCTGCTCCGCGACGGCACCGCCTACGTCCAGGCCGGGGCGGGGGTCGTCGCCGACTCCGATCCCGTCCTTGAGGACCAGGAATGCCGCAACAAGGCCGCGGCGGTGCTGCGCGCGGTCCACACGGCGAACCGCCTCCCGGCCCGCTGACGGCCCGGCGGTTGCGGAGCGCCGTCCGCGATCCGTGGCCGGGTGGCGGCGGTTCACGCCGGGGATGTGACGCATTCGTGGGCGGTCGCGGGGTGCCCCCGGGGCTTGGCGCGCGGGAGCGCGGGGGATAGTGGGGGAGTGACTTCCGCCGTCCCCCACCCCCGTACGGGCACCGACCGGTCGCCCGCCGCCGCCCGCGCCGGGCTCCGCAGCCTCGCCGCCGCCCTGCTGCTGGGTGCGGCGGGCGCGGCGATCGCCCTGCTCGCCAGCCGTCAGGGCTGGACCGAGGGCACCGCGAACGTCCCGGGCGGTGACTTCCCGCTGGCCGCCAAGGGCAGCGAGGTCACCGGTGTGCCGGCCGCCCTCGCCATAGTGGGCCTCGCCGCCCTGGTCGCCGTCTTCGCGGTCCGCAGAGCCGGGCGCGTCGCCGTCTCCGCGCTGCTCGCCCTCTGCGGTGCCGGTACGGTGCTCGCCGCCGTGCTCGGGGCCCGGGACCCCGCCGCGCTGGACGACCGGGCCGCCGAGGTGTCCGGTGACACCTCCGCCACGGTCGACGCGCTCAGCCACACCGTCTGGCCGTATGTCGCCGCGGTCGGCGGGGCGCTGATCCTGCTCGCCGGGCTGCTCGCCCTGCGGTACGGGCGGCTGTGGCCCGCGATGTCGGGGCGCTATGAGCGGGACGGGTCGCCGCGGCGGGCGCGGCGGGCTCCTGCGGTCGATCCTGACCGGCCCGAGGACCTCTGGAAGGCCCTCGACCGCGGCGAGGACCCCACCCAGCAGGGCCCCGCCCCCACCCCGTAACACCCCCCGCCCGTCCACCGGTTCCCCCGTAGCCCGCGCCCCTGAGGTCTGTCCGGCTGGGCGTACTTGTCCCGTGCGGGTCGCTCGGTGGGTGCGCAGTTCCCCGCGGGCCGCCTTCGCTTGCGCTTCCCAGGTCTGTCCGGCGCGGCGCACTCCGTTCCTGAGCCGTCGTTCGTGGGGTGCGCAGTTCCCCGCGGGCCGCCTTCGCTTGCGCTTCCCAGGTCTGTCCGGGTGGGCGTACTTGTCCCTGTGCCGTCGTTCGTGGGGTGCGCAGTTCCCCGCGCCCCTGGATGCTGCCCCCTCGGGTTTGTTCGTCGGGTGCGGGTCTGCCCTCGTCTTTGCGCAGTTCCCCGCGCCCCTGAAGGGGCACTCCTCTCCTCGTGCAGTCGCATGGCTGCGGGAGGGGGTGGGCGGGAATCTCTGCTCGCAGACTCCGATGCTCTTCAGTCGGGTAGGGGGATGTCTTACCGAGCGTGTCGGATCGAGGACGGAGAATCCCGACCGGCACCGACCCGAAGAACAAGCCGGATGCGCCCCAAAGGGGCGCGGGGAACTGCGCGAAACCACCGAGCGACGGCACAGGAACGAAGTACGCCGCGCCGGACGGACCTAGAAAGGGCAAGCGAGGCGACCCCCGCGAAACCCATGAGCGACGGCACGGGAACGAAGTGCGTCCCGCCGGACGGACCTCGGAAGCGTGAGCGAAGGCGACCCGGGTGCACGGCGGAGCCCTCCGTGCGGAACAATGACCATGAGCGTCCGGCTCACCCCAGGGACACGGCCGTACACGGCCGCCTACAGCAACGAGGAGCTAGTCATGTCCAGCAGCAGCCACGGACACACTCCGGCCGCCTGGGCCGGGGTCATCATCGCCTTCGTCGGCTTCTGTGTCGCCGGTGTTTTCATGGTCATGGCGAACACGGCCGGCTTCTGGGTCGGTATGGCCATCCTCGGTCTCTCCCCCGTGGTCGGCGGGATCATGAGCGTCATGGGCATGGGCCAGAAGCGCCCCCGTGAGCTCATGCCCACCGAGGGCTGACATCCCGCCCGGCCCGCCCCACGCCCCCGGAACCACGGGCGGGCCGCCCCCGGTCGTGGCCGTCGCGCGTGGACGGCGCTCGCGGGGCAGAATGCTCGCGTGACCGCCGAACACCCGAGCGCCCCCGTACCGGACACCGCCGCGAGCACCCCGCGGCCCGCCCGGGGCGGGGCCCTGCGGCGGCTCGCCGTCCCGCTGGGCATCCTGGGGTCCGTCGCGGCGGCTTTCAGCTACGTCGCCGCCGTCGACCCCAATGAATCCGGCCACTACCCGACCTGTCCGCTGCTCCAGCTCACCGGGCTGTACTGCCCGGGCTGCGGCGGACTCCGCAGCGCCCACGCCTTCGCGCACGGCGATCTGGCCACCGCACTCGCGGCCAACGCGCCCGCCGTGGCCGGATTCATCGCCTTCGCCGTCCTGTGGACCCTGTGGGCGGTAAGGGCCGCCCGGGGGAGGCGGTTCAGCGCCGTACCGCCCACCGCCGTGCTGTGGGGCCTGGGCGGACTGCTCCTCGCTTTCACCATTGTCCGGAACCTGCCGTTCGGTGGCTGGCTGAGGCCTTGATCACCGGGGAACGTCCAGGTAGTGGGACCGCGCGGTACCGGATGCGGGACCGGCTCGCTCCTGCGGATATCATCGGTACGACCACCGCTTCCGCCCAGCGCGGACGCGGGACCAAAAGCTTCACACGCCACCGTCAGGGAAGGGGGCCGCTCGCGTGAGTGTGCTCGACGAGATCATCGACGGAGTCCGTGCCGACCTCGCGGAGCGGCAGGCGCGGGTCGGCCTCGACGAGCTCAAGGAGCGCGCGGCGCAGGCCCCCGCGGCCAAGGACGGAGCCGCCGCGCTGCGCGGCGAGGGCGTCAAGGTCATCTGCGAGGTCAAGCGGTCGAGCCCCTCCAAGGGCGCGCTCGCCGCGATCGCGGACCCCGCCGGACTCGCCGCCGACTACGAGGCGGGCGGCGCCGCCCTCATCTCCGTCCTCACCGAACAGCGCAGGTTCGGCGGTTCCCTCGCCGACCTGGAGGCCGTCCGCGCCCGGGTCGACATCCCCGTGCTGCGCAAGGACTTCATCGTCACCTCCTACCAGCTGTGGGAGGCACGTGCCTACGGCGCCGACGTCGTCCTGCTGATCGTCGCCGCCCTGGACCAGCCCGCCCTGGTGTCCCTCATCGAGCGCGCCGAGTCCATCGGGCTCACCCCGCTGGTCGAGGTGCACGACGAGGACGAGGCCGAGCGGGCCGTCGACGCGGGCGCCCGGATCATCGGCGTCAACGCGCGTGACCTCAAAACCCTCAAGGTCGACCGCTCCACCTTCGAGCGGGTCGCCCCGGAGATCCCCGACAGCATCGTCAAGATCGCCGAGTCGGGGGTGCGCGGGCCGCACGACCTGATCGCCTACGCGAACGCCGGGGCCGACGCGGTACTCGTCGGCGAGTCCCTCGTCACCGGCAAGGACCCCCGTACCGCCGTCTCCGACCTGGTCGCCGCGGGCGCGCACCCCGCGCTGCGGCACAACAGGAGCTGACTCCACCGTGCCGATCGCGTCCCGACTCGCCCGAGGCTGCCGGCCGCGGGGCTGCCGCGCGCCCGCGCGGCGCGCGCTGGGGCGCCGGGTGCGGTACGTGATCGGGGCCGAGCCCGGACAGGTGAACGGCCGCCGATGGTGGGCCTCCGGCACCGGGGGCGCCGTATCAGGGGTCGACGCCGCCGGGGGCTGCGGGAGCTGACGCTCCCCGTGCCCCGGGGCACACGATCCCCGGGTGTCCGTACGGGTGCGGGCCGCGCGTCGTCCGCGCGGTTCACCCGCCTCGCCGTGCGCCGCCCCTTCCCCCTGCCGCGGTCCGTCCGCGGGCTCGCCGGCGTTCGAGGACCCACGGAATCCGTGGGCGTCTCGTGCGGCGCGCTCGTCCGGGTACGGGACGCCGGTCGTCCGCGCGGTTCCCCGCGCCCTTCCGAGGGCGGCCGTGGGTCGTGCGGGATGTGGTCATCGTTGGATCTAGACCCGGGGCCCGTGCCCCGTGAGGTAATCAGACATGCCCAGTGACTTCTTCTTTCCCGACCGTGAAGGTCATGTCCCCAGTGCCGAGGGGTACTTCGGGGCGTTCGGCGGCAAGTTCATCCCGGAGGCCCTCGTGGCCGCCGTGGACGAGGTCGCCGTCGAGTACGACAAGGCCAAGTCGAACCCGGTGTTCGTGGCCGAGCTGGAGGAACTGCTCGTCCACTACACGGGCCGCCCCAGCGCGCTGACCGAGGTGCCGCGCTTCGCGGAGCACGCCGGCGGGGCCCGGGTGTTCCTCAAGCGCGAGGACCTGAACCACACCGGCTCGCACAAGATCAACAATGTGCTCGGCCAGGCCCTGCTCACCAAGCAGATGGGCAAGACCAGGGTCATCGCCGAGACCGGCGCCGGACAGCACGGGGTGGCCACCGCCACCGCGTGCGCGCTGTTCGGCCTCGAATGCACCATCTACATGGGCGAGATCGACACCCAGCGCCAGGCGCTGAACGTCGCCCGGATGCGGATGCTCGGTGCCGAGGTCATCGCCGTGAAGTCCGGCTCCCGCACCCTCAAGGACGCCATCAACGAGGCGTTCCGCGACTGGGTCGCCAATGTGGACCGGACGCACTACCTGTTCGGGACGGTCGCCGGACCGCACCCCTTCCCGGCCATGGTGCGCGACTTCCACCGGGTCATCGGGGTCGAGGCGCGGCGCCAGATCCTGGAGCGGGCCGGCCGGCTGCCCGACGCGGCTGTGGCCTGTGTCGGCGGCGGGTCCAACGCGATCGGGCTGTTCCACGCGTTCATCCCGGACGCCGCCGTCCGGCTCGTCGGCTGCGAACCGGCCGGACACGGCCTGGACACCGGTGAGCACGCGGCGACCCTGACCGCCGGTGAGCCGGGCATCCTGCACGGCTCACGCTCGTACGTCCTCCAGGACGACGAGGGCCAGATCACCGAGCCGTACTCGATCTCGGCGGGCCTGGACTACCCGGGCATCGGCCCCGAGCACGCGTACCTCAAGGACAGCGGGCGCGGCGAGTACCGCGCGGTCACCGACGCCGCCGCGATGGACGCGCTGCTGCTGCTGTCGCGCACCGAGGGCATCATCCCCGCCATCGAGAGCGCGCACGCGCTGGCGGGCGCCCTGGAGCTGGGCCGCGAGCTGGGCCCCGAGGGGCTGCTGCTGGTGAACCTGTCCGGCCGCGGCGACAAGGACATGGACACCGCCGCCCGCTACTTCGGGCTGTACGAGACCGACGCCGCCGTCGAGGCGGACGCTGACGGCGGCGCCGCCGAGATCCAGGGGGACGTGAAGTGAGCGGGACGACGGGCGTGGCGGACGCCACCCATATCGGGGGACGGGCCGAGCTGCTGGGCCAGACCCTCGCCGGGGCGCGCGCCGAGGGGCGCGCCGCCCTCATCGCGTACCTCCCGGCCGGGTTCCCGACGGTCGACGGCGGGATCGACGCGGTCAAGGCCGTCTTCGACGGCGGGGCCGATGTCGTGGAGGTCGGGCTGCCGCACAGCGACCCGGTCCTCGACGGGCCGGTCATCCAGACCGCGGACGACATCGCGCTGCGCGGCGGGGTGCGGATCGCGGATGTGATGCGCACGGTGCGTGAGGCGCATCTGGCCACCGGCAAGCCGGTGCTGGTGATGACGTACTGGAACCCGATCGACCGCTACGGCGTCGAGCGGTTCACCGCGGAGCTGGCCGCGGCGGGCGGGGCGGGGTGCATCCTGCCCGATCTGCCGGTGCAGGAGTCCGCGCTGTGGAGGGAGAACGCCGCGAAGCACGGGCTCGCGACCGTGTTCGTCGTCGCTCCGAGCAGCAAGGACGCACGGCTCGCGGAGATCACGGACGCCGGGTCCGGGTTCGTCTACGCGGCCTCCCTGATGGGGGTCACGGGCACCCGGGAGTCGGTCGGCGAGCAGGCGCAGGACCTGGTGCGGCGGACCCGGGCCACGACGGACCTGCCGGTCTGTGTGGGGCTCGGGGTCTCCAACGCGGTGCAGGCCGCGGAGGTCGCGGGGTTCGCCGACGGGGTGATCGTGGGCTCGGCGTTCGTCAAGCTGATGCTCGACGCGGAGGACGCGGGGGCGGGGCTCGTGGCCGTCCGGTCGCTCGCGCGGGAGCTGGCGGAGGGTGTGCGGGGGCGGGTCTGAGCGGGGCCGAGGCACGGGGGTCCCGTGCCTCGGCGTCCGGCTCTCGTGGTCCCGGCCCCGGCCCCGGCCCCGGTTCCGGTCCCCGGCCCGGTCCCCGGTTTCGTCGGTGAGCCCACGCCTTCCTGTGCGGGTCGCCTTCGCTTGCGCTTTTTAGGTCTGTCCGGGTGGGCGCGCTTGTTCCTGTGCCGTCGCTCGTGGGTTGCGCAGTTCCCCGCGCCCCTTTGGGGCTCTTCTGCTGGGTGGGCTTGTTCGGTGCGGGTCGCTCGGTGGTTCGCGCAGTTCCCCGCGCCCCTGGATGCTGCCCCATTGCGGTCGCCCTTCGGGTGCGGGCCGGTCCTCGTCTTCGCAGCAGTTCCCCGCGCCCCTTTGGGGCTCTTCCGGCGGGTGGGCTTGTTCGGTGCGGGTCGCTCGGTGGTTCGCGCAGTTCCCCGCGCCCCTGGACGCTGCCCCATTACGGTCGCCCTTCGGGTGCGGGCCGGTCCTCGTCTTCGCGCAGTTCCCCGCGCCCCTGACGGGGCTGTCCTCGGGGTTCTTTTCCTGTGGGGGTGGGTCACCCGAATGGATGGTCCTCATGAGGGCCGGGCACGGTTGCCGTTCTGGGTCGTTTGCCGGGTGTGAGTGACAAGAACCGTGAGGGAAAGCGCACAGCCCGTGAGCGGCTCGCCGTGGAACGGCAGCGTGAGAAGGCCCGTGAGAAGCGGCGCCGGACGTTGATCGTCAGCAGTGCCGTCGTCGGCGTGCTCGGACTCGCCGCCGTGATCGGCGTGATCGCCGCCAACTCGGGCGGTGGTGAGGAGGACACCTCGGGGCCCGTCGTCGTACCCAAGGGGGCGATCGGGCAGGACGGGCTCGCGATCCCCGTGGGCAAGGACAGCGCCAAGTCGACCCTCACCATCTGGGAGGACTTCCGCTGCCCGGTCTGCAAGGTCTTCGAGGACACGTACCGCTCGACGATCCAGGAGCTGACCGCGAGCGGGAAGCTCAAGGTCGAGTACCACTTCGCGACGCTGATCGACGGGAACATGGGCGGCAGCGGCTCCCTGCGCGCGGCCAACGCGGCGGCGTGTTCGCAGCAGGCCGGGAAGTTCCCCGCCTATCACGACGTCCTCTTCGAGAACCAGCCCGCCGAGACGGACGACGCCTTCGCCGACAACGCGAAGCTGACCGAGCTGGCGGGCAAGGTCGACGGGCTCGACACGGACGTCTTCAAGCGGTGCGTGGACGACGGGACGCACAACAGCTGGGTCGCCAAGTCGAACAAGGCGTTCCAGGACGGCGGCTTCCGGGGTACCCCGACGATCCTGCTGAACGGCAAGGACGTCTACGCCGACCAGGCGAACCCGCTGACCCCGGCCAAGCTGAAGAAGCTCGTCGAGGACGGCGGCCAGGGGTAGCGGAGGCGGGCGCCCCGGAAAAGCGGGGCCGGGAGCGGGGCACCCGGGCGGGCCGGTGCCCGGACCCGTTATGCAGCCGTGTCGGGGGCGGGGTGCCGGTGCCGGTGCCGCGCAAGGTAGCGTCGGACCTGCCATGGAACTTGCCTTCATCCCCAGCCCCTCGACCGGTGTGGTGCACCTCGGGCCCATCCCGCTTCGCGGCTACGCGTTCTGCATCATCATCGGCGTCTTCGTGGCGGTCTGGCTCGGCAATCGCCGCTGGATCGCCCGGGGCGGGCGGTCGGGCACGGTCGCCGACATCGCCGTCTGGGCCGTGCCGTTCGGTCTGATCGGCGGCCGCCTCTACCACGTCATCACGGACTACGAGCTGTACTTCAGCGAGGGCCGGGACTGGGTCGACGCCTTCAAGATCTGGGAAGGCGGCCTCGGGATCTGGGGGGCCATCGCCTTCGGCGCGGTCGGCGCCTGGATCGGCTGCCGCAGCAGGGGCATCCCGCTGCCGGCGTACGCCGACGCCGTCGCCCCGGGCATCGCCCTCGCCCAGGCGATCGGCCGCTGGGGCAACTGGTTCAACCAGGAGCTGTACGGGCGGCCCACCGATCTTCCCTGGGCCGTGGAGATCACGTCCTCGGTCGACGGCCGGGTACCCGGGACCTATCACCCGACGTTCCTGTACGAGTCGCTGTGGTGCATCGGGGTCGCGGTCCTGGTGATCTGGGCCGACCGCCGCTTCAAGCTCGGTCACGGCCGTGCCTTCGCCCTGTACGTCGCGTCGTACTGCGCGGGCCGCTTCTGGATCGAGTACCTGCGGGTCGACGAGGCGCACCATGTGTTCGGGCTGCGGCTGAACAACTGGACCGCGCTGGTCGTCTTCCTGCTGGCCGTCGTCTACCTGGTGGTGTCGCACAAGAAGCGGCCGGGCCGGGAGGACGTGGTGGAGCCGGGCGACGGTGACGGACCCGGCGCGGAATCCGACGACGGTGACGCCGACGGCTCCGGTGACCGCACCGGCGCGGGTACGACGCGTCCGCGTGACGCCAAGGGCGTGACAGGCCCGTCCGGCCCCGGCAAGGGGACGGGCGGAACGGCCACCGCGACGGCCGACAAGAGCTGAGCCCGCACGGGCGACCAGGACGGGGACGGGCCTCTGGCCCGTCCCCGTTCGTATGCCCGCGAGGTCCCGGTCAGGCGGCCGGGGAGCGGGACATCCGGTGGCCCCACTCCGAGAGCAGCAGGGCCGCGACCGCCAGGCCCGCCGCGATCAGCGGCAGCGCGCGGGCCCCGGCCCAGCCGATGCCGAGCGCTCCGACCGCCCCCGACATGGCGATCGCCAGATAGAGGATCGCGGCGTTCAGCGAGACCAGCACGGACGCCGATGCGGGGTCGAGGGTGATGAGCCGGTGCTGCTGGGGTGAGGTGATCGCGAACGCGGCCACGCCGTAGACGACGATCATCAGCAGCGCGGAGGTGTACGCGCCGGTGGTGAGCGGGAACAGCAGCAGGGCGCCGGTCATCCAGAGCAGCGCGAGGGCCACCACGGCCCGCCCGCCGAAGCGGTCCGCGAGCCGTCCCGCCGCGATGTTGCCGAGGGTGCCGACCACCCCGAGCGTGAACATCAGGACGGCCAGCCGGTCACCGCTGCCGCCCGTCGCGGGCTCGAAGACGACGGCGATGTAGGTGTACGGCAGATAGATCGCGGTGAACCCGACCAGGGTGGTCGCCAGGACCGCCAGCACCCGGCGGTCCCGCAGCGGCGCCAGCCGGGCGCGCAGCCCCTCCGGGGCCGGTGCGGCCACCCGCGCGGGCACCAGCAGCCGTACGCCGATCAGTCCGAGCACCGAGAGCGCGGCGACGAACCACATCGTGGAACGCCAGCCCAGCCAGCCGCCGAGCGCGGTGCCTATCGGGGCGCCGAGCGCGGTCGCCGCCGTGAAGCCCGTGGTCACCGCGGCGATCGCGCGGCCCCGCCGTTCGGGCGCGACCAGCGCGGCGGCGGTGACCGCGGCGGTCGGGACGAAGAGTCCGGCGCCGGCCGCCGCGACCATCTGCGCGGCCAGTACGGTCGCGAAGGTCGGTGCGAGCGCCGTGGCCACATTGCCCAGCAGATGGACGGCGACCGCGAGCAGCAGGACGGCGCGCCGCGCCCGCCGGGCGGTCGCCGTCGCGAGGACGGGCGCCAGCACCGCACAGGTCAGGGCGAACACCGTCACCACCTGGCCCGCGGTGGTGACGGAGACCCCGAGGTCCCGGCCCATCTCGGGCAGCACCCCCGCCAGCACGAACTCGTCCGTGCCGATCGCGAAGGTGGCGAACCCCAGCACGAAGACGCTGCCGCGTGGCGCGCTTCCGTGTGGTGCCGGGGGCGGTTCGTCCTTGTCCGCCGGGCCGTGGGCGGGCGCGCCCGGTGCCGTTCGTCGTCCGCTGGGGTGGAGATCGCTGTCCATGGCCGTCCTGTCGTAGGTCGTGCGCAGGGTCGGTGGGGTCGTGGCCGGATACGCGCACGCCTTTCCGACGGGCCGGGTGGCGCGAGGGGCTGGTGCGGGCGTGCGGCGTCCACGAAAGACGGAACCGATCGGTACCGTCTGCTGGGTGAGGACGGTACCGATCGGTTCTGTTTGGCGTCAAGGTCGGTTACGGTGACTCCATGGCCACCCACGCACGCGAACGGCTCATCGACACCGCCGGAGCGCTCTTCTTCGCCGAGGGCATCCGCGCGGTCGGCGTGGAGCGGCTGCTGGCCGACTCGGGCATCGGACGGGCGTCGTTCTACCGGCACTTCGCGAGCAAGGACGACCTGGTGGTCGCCGTCCTCGAACGGCGCGACACCGACTGGCGCCGCTGGCTCGCCGCGGAGGTCGAGGCCCGGGGCCGTGATCCGCTGGCCCTCTTCGACGCGCTCGCGGACGACGCCGCCCGGGGGGACTTCCGGGGCTGCGCCTTCATCAACGCCCTGGCCGAGAGCGCGGACGCGGACGGTCCCGTGCACCGGCTCGCCGTCGCGCACAAACGGGCCGTCACCGGTTTCGTCGCGGGACTCCTGGCGGAGGCGGGGCAGTCCGGACCCGAGGCGCTGGCCCGGCGGTTCGTGCTGCTCATGGACGGGGCCACGGTCACGGTCGTCCGCGAGCGGGATGCCGCGCCCCTGCGGGAGGCCCGCGCGATCGCGGCGGGCCTGATGGCCTGACCGGTTCGCCCCCGCGGGTCGCCTTCGCTTGCGCTTGTGAGGTCTGTCCGGCTGGGCGTACATGTTCCTGTGCGGGTCGTTCGTGGGTGCGCAGTTCCCCGCGCCCCTGAGGTCGCGCCCCTTGCGGTTCCCGTTCGGGTGCGGGTCGCCTGTGGTTGCTCGCGCAGTTCCCCGCGCCCCTGAAGGGGCGCCCACCTGGGGTTGTTTTCCACCCTTCTCCTCGTGCAGTCGCATGGCTGCGGGAGGGGGTGGGCGGGAATCTCTGCCCGCAGACTCCGACGCCACCAGTACGGCCACTGGACGTCCGTACCGAGCGTGTCGGATCGAGGACGGAGAATCCCGACCGGCACCGACCCGAAGAACCGGCCGGATGCGCCCCAAAGGGGCGCGGGGAACTGCGCAAAAGACGAGAACCGGCCCGCACCCGAAGAGCGACTGCAAGGAGGCAGCATCCAGGGGCGCGGGGAACTGCGCACCCCACGAGCGACCCGCACAGGGACAGGTGCGCCCAGCACAGGGAACCCGGAAGCGCGAGCGAAGGCGACCCGCGTGGGCCGGGGCGACCCGGGGACGTACGATGACCCTGAGACCCCGCCGGACGGCGCACCGCACGGGCAACTGTTACCGGGCGGTTTCGAATCCTTTGCGGCTGGGCATGAGCCGTAAGCGCTGTGGGCAACGATGCCCACCCGCACCCCGGACCCACGGTCATCGATCTGCCCGTAGCGGGTCCCCGCACCAAGGTCACCGAAGGCCCCGGAGCTCCGCCGCCACCAGCGGCGCACCCGCCCCGCGCCAACGGTCTCCGTACCCACCCAGGACGTCGCCGCTGACGTCGGGCTCCGCTGTGAACAGGGACGACAGAGCAAGTGCCGGCAAAGGCCGCCGGTGCCGCCCGTTGACCGGACGACCCGCCCGGAGCATCATCGTCACCCGTACGGGTGTCCGCATGCTGGAATGAGTTATCCGCTTTTCGAGAAGCGTTCCATCATGTAACCTGCACGAAATTTTCCGCAGAGGGCCAACGTCGTCCCTCGGCACTTGATATATGCCACGACGACGACGGGAGTGCCGATGCGTACGCCGCGCCAGCCGTCCCAGCCCCCCATGAGCGCCTCGAACTGGGCCCACATGGACGCTCGCCCTGCCGCGCAGGGGATGTACGACCCGCGCAACGAGCACGACGCCTGCGGCGTCGGGTTCGTCGCCACCCTCACCGGCGAGGCGAGCCATACGCTGGTCGACCAGGCACTCACGGTTCTGCGGAACCTGGAGCACCGCGGCGCCACCGGCTCCGAGCCCGACTCGGGCGACGGCGCGGGCATCCTCTGCCAGGTCCCCGACGCGTTCCTGCGCGAGGTCACCGACTTCGAGCTGCCCGCCGCCGGCGGCTACGCCGTCGGTATCGCGTTCCTGCCCGAGCACGGCACCGACGCGGCCACCGCCCGGATCGACGCCATCGCCGCCGACGAGGGCCTCACCGTCCTCGGCTGGCGCGAGGTGCCCGTCGCGCCCCAGCTCCTCGGCGCCACCGCCCGCGCCACGATGCCCGCCTTCCGCCAGCTCTTCGTCACCGACGGTGAGCACACCGGCATCGCCCTCGACCGCAAGGCGTTCGTGCTGCGCAAGCGCGCCGAACGCGAGGCCGGGGTGTACTTCCCGTCGCTGTCCGCGCGGACCGTCGTCTACAAGGGCATGCTGACCACCGGCCAGCTCGAACCCTTCTTCCCGGACCTGTCCGACCGCCGCTTCGCCAGCGCCGTCGCCCTCGTCCACTCCCGGTTCTCCACCAACACCTTCCCGAGCTGGCCGCTCGCCCACCCGTACCGGTTCGTCGCCCACAACGGTGAGATCAACACCGTCAAGGGCAACCGCAACTGGATGCGCGCCCGCGAGTCCCAGCTCGCCTCCGGCCTCTTCGGCGACCAGGCGGCCCTGGAGCGGACGTACCCCGTCTGCACCCCGGACGCCTCCGACTCCGCGTCCTTCGACGAGGTCCTCGAACTGCTCCACCTCGGCGGCCGGTCCCTGCCGCACAGCGTGCTGATGATGATCCCGGAGGCGTGGGAGAACCACACCTCGATGGACCCGGCCCGCCGCGCCTTCTACCAGTTCCACGCCACGATGATGGAGCCCTGGGACGGCCCCGCCTGTGTCACCTTCACCGACGGCGTCCAGGTCGGCGCGGTCCTCGACCGCAACGGACTGCGCCCCGGCCGCTACTGGGTCACCGACGACGGGCTCGTCGTCCTCGGCTCCGAGGTCGGCGTCCTCGACATCGACCCCGCGAAGGTCGTCCGCAAGGGCCGCCTCCAGCCCGGCCGGATGTTCCTCGTCGACACCGCCGAGCACCGCATCATCGAGGACGACGAGATCAAGGCCGGACTCGCCGCCGAGCAGCCCTACGGCGAATGGCTGGAGGCCGGGGAGATCGAGCTGGAGGACCTGCCCGAGCGGGAGCACATCGTGCACACCCACGCCTCGGTCACCCGCCGCCAGCAGACCTTCGGCTACACCGAGGAAGAGCTGCGCATCCTGATCGCCCCGATGGCGAAGTCCGCCCTGGAGCCCATCGGCTCCATGGGCACCGACACCCCCATCGCCGCGCTCTCCGACCGCCCCCGGCTGCTGTTCGACTACTTCACCCAGCTCTTCGCGCAGGTCACCAACCCGCCGTTGGACGCCATCCGCGAGGAACTCGTCACCTCGCTGCGCTCCTCGCTGGGCCCCCAGGGCAACCTCCTGGAGCCGACCGCCGCGTCCTGCCGCAGTGTGACCCTGCCGTTCCCCGTCATCGACAACGACGAGCTCGCCAAGCTCATCCACATCAACGCCGACGGCGACATGCCCGGGATGACCGCCGCGACCCTCTCCGGTCTCTACCGGGTCTCCGGCGGCGGCGAAGCCCTCGCCACCCGTATCGACGCGATCTGCGCCGAGGCCGACGACGCCATCGAGGCCGGCGCCCGGCTCATCGTGCTGTCCGACCGGCACTCCGACGCCGAGCACGCCCCCATCCCGTCGCTGCTGCTGACCGCCGCCGTGCACCACCACCTCATCCGCACCAAGCAGCGCACCCATGTGGGCCTGCTGGTCGAGGCCGGGGACGTCCGCGAGGTCCACCACGTCGCGCTGCTCATCGGTTTCGGCGCCGCCGCGGTCAACCCGTACCTCGCGATGGAGTCCGTCGAGGATCTCGTCCGCGCGGGGACGTTCCTGCCGGGCGGTGAGCCCGAGGGCGCCATCCGCAACCTCATCTACGCCCTCGGCAAGGGCGTCCTCAAGGTGATGTCCAAGATGGGCATCTCCACCGTCGCGTCCTACCGCGGCGCCCAGGTCTTCGAAGCCATCGGCCTGGCGCCCGAGTTCGTCGACCGCTACTTCATCGGCACCACCTCCAAGATCGGCGGCGTCGGCATCGACGTCATCGCCAAGGAGGTCGCCGCCCGGCACGCCAAGGCGTACCCGGTCTCCGGGATCGCCCCCGCCCACCGCGCCCTCGACATCGGCGGCGAGTACCAGTGGCGCCGTGAGGGCGAGCCGCACCTGTTCGACCCGGACACCGTCTTCCGGCTCCAGCACTCCACCCGCAACCGCCGCTACGACGTGTTCAAGCAGTACACCGACCGCGTCAACGAGCAGTCCCAGCGGCTGATGACCCTGCGCGGCCTGTTCGGCTTCGACACCGGACGGGACCCCGTCCCGCTGGACGAGGTCGAGCCGGTCTCCGAGATCGTCAAGCGGTTCTCCACCGGCGCCATGTCCTACGGCTCCATCTCCCGCGAGGCCCACGAGACGCTCGCCATCGCCATGAACCAGCTCGGCGGCAAGTCCAACACCGGCGAGGGCGGCGAGGACCCCGACCGGCTGTACGACCCGGCGCGGCGCTCGTCCATCAAGCAGGTCGCCTCGGGCCGCTTCGGCGTCACCTCCGAGTACCTCGTCAACGCCGACGACATCCAGATCAAGATGGCGCAGGGCGCCAAGCCCGGCGAGGGCGGCCAGCTCCCCGGCCACAAGGTGTACCCGTGGGTCGCGAAGACCCGGCACTCCACCCCCGGCGTCGGACTGATCTCCCCGCCCCCGCACCACGACATCTACTCCATCGAGGACCTCGCCCAGCTCATCCACGACCTGAAGAACGCCAACCCGAAGGCCCGCATCCATGTGAAGCTGGTCTCCGAGGTCGGCGTCGGCACGGTCGCCGCGGGCGTCTCCAAGGCCCACGCGGACGTCGTCCTCATCTCCGGCCACGACGGCGGCACCGGCGCGTCCCCGCTGACCTCGCTCAAGCACGCGGGCGGCCCCTGGGAGCTCGGCCTCGCCGAGACCCAGCAGACCCTGCTGCTCAACGGGCTCCGCGACCGGATCGTCGTCCAGACCGACGGCCAGCTCAAGACCGGCCGTGACGTCGTCATCGCCGCGCTGCTGGGCGCCGAGGAGTTCGGTTTCGCGACCGCGCCGCTCGTCGTCTCCGGCTGCGTCATGATGCGGGTCTGCCACCTCGACACCTGCCCCGTCGGCATCGCCACCCAGAACCCGGTCCTGCGGGAACGGTTCTCCGGGAAGGCCGAGTTCGTCGTCAACTTCTTCGAGTTCATCGCCGAAGAGGTCCGCGAGATCCTCGCCGAGCTGGGCTTCCGCACCATCGAGGAGGCCGTCGGTCACGCCGAGGCCCTCGACGTCACCCGTGCCGTCGACCACTGGAAGGCCCAGGGCCTCGACCTCGCGCCCCTGTTCCACGTCCCGGACCTGCCCGAGGGCGCCGTGCGCCACGCCCTCATCGCCCAGGACCACGGACTGGAGAAGGCCCTCGACAACGAGCTCATCAAGATCGCGGCCGACGCGCTCGCCGCGAACGCCCAGGACGACGCCCAGCCCGTCCGCGCCCGGGTCGCGATCCGCAACATCAACCGGACCGTCGGCACCATGCTCGGCCACGAGGTGACCAAGAAGTTCGGCGGCGCCGGACTGCCCGACGACACCATCGACATCACCTTCACCGGCTCCGCCGGCCAGTCGTTCGGCGCGTTCGTGCCGCGCGGGGTCACCCTGCGCCTCGAAGGCGACGCCAACGACTACGTCGGCAAGGGCCTGTCCGGCGGCCGGATCGTGGTCCGCCCCGACCGGGCCGCCGACCACCTCGCCGAGTACTCCACCATCGCGGGCAACACCATCGCCTACGGCGCCACCGGCGGCGAGATCTTCCTGCGGGGCCGCACCGGCGAACGCTTCTGCGTCCGCAACTCCGGCGCGCTCGTCGTCTCCGAAGGCGTCGGCGACCACGGCTGCGAGTACATGACCGGCGGCCACGCCGTCGTCCTCGGTGAGACCGGACGGAACTTCGCCGCCGGTATGTCCGGCGGAGTCGCGTACGTCATCGACCTCGACCGGGACAACGTCAACGCCGGGAACCTCGCCGCCGTCGAGACCCCCGACGAAGCCGACAAGCGGTGGCTGCACGACGTGGTGCGCCGTCACCACGAGGAGAGCGGCTCCACCGTCGCCCAGAAGCTGCTCGCCGACTGGGACAACGCCGCCGCCCGCTTCAGCAAGATCATCCCCAGTACGTACAAGGCAGTGCTCGCCGCCAAGGACGCCGCCGAGCGAGCCGGACTCCCCGAGTCCGAGATCACCGAGAAGATGATGGAGGCGGCGATCAATGGCTGACCCGAAGGGCTTCCTCAACCACGACCGCCAGGGCGCCTGCTCCCGTCCCGTGCCGGAGCGGCTGCGCGACTGGAACGAGGTCTACGTTCCCGGCTCCCTGCTGCCGATCATCAGCACACAGGCCAGCCGCTGCATGGACTGCGGCATCCCGTTCTGCCACAACGGCTGTCCGCTCGGGAACCTCATCCCCGAGTGGAACGACTACGCCTACCGGGAGAACTGGCAGGCCGCGTCCGAGCGCCTCCACGCCACCAACAACTTCCCCGAGTTCACCGGGCGGCTGTGCCCCGCCCCGTGCGAGTCGGCGTGCGTCCTCGGCATCAACCAGCCCGCGGTGACCATCAAGAACGTCGAGGTCTCCATCATCGACAAGGCGTGGGAGACCGGCGAGGTCGCACCCCAGGCCCCCGAACGCCTCTCCGGCAAGACCGTCGCCGTCATCGGCTCCGGACCCGCCGGACTCGCCGCGGCCCAGCAGCTCACCCGCGCCGGGCACACCGTCGCCGTGTACGAGCGCGCCGACCGTATCGGCGGGCTGCTGCGCTACGGCATCCCCGAGTTCAAGATGGAGAAGCGCCACATCAACCGCCGCATCGAGCAGATGCGCGCGGAGGGCACCAAGTTCCGCACCGGGGTCGAGATCGGCCGCGACATCGACGCCATGAAGCTGCGCAAGCGCTACGACGCCGTCGTCGTCGCCGCCGGCGCCACCGTCTCCCGTGACCTGCCCGTCCCCGGCCGGGAACTGCGCGGCATCCACTTCGCCATGGAGTACCTGCCGCTCGCCAACAAGGTCCAGGAAGGCGACTTCGTCGCCCCGCCGCTCACCGCGGAGGGCAAGCACGTCGTCGTCATCGGCGGCGGCGACACCGGCGCCGACTGCGTCGGCACCGCCCACCGCCAGGGCGCGCTCTCGGTCACCCAGCTGGAGATCATGCCCCGCCCGGGCGAGGACCGCGCGGACGGCCAGCCCTGGCCGACGTTCCCCATGCTGTACAAGGTGACCTCCGCCCACGAGGAGGGCGGCGAGCGCGTCTACTCCGTCTCCACCACGCACTTCGAGGGCGACGAGGACGGCAACGTCCAGTCCCTGCACCTCGTCGAGGTCGAGTTCGTGGACGGCAAGCTCGTCCAGAAGCCCGGCACCGAGCGATCGATCCCCGCGCAGCTCGTGACCCTCGCGATGGGGTTCACCGGCACCGACCAGGAGAACGGTCTCGTCGCCCAGTTCGGCCTCGAACTCGACGGCCGCGGCAACATCGTCCGTGACGAGGACTACCTGACCAACATCCCCGGCGTGTACGTCGCCGGTGACGCGGGCCGCGGACAGTCCCTCATCGTCTGGGCCATCGCCGAAGGCCGCTCCGCCGCCCGCGGTGTCGACCGCTTCCTCACCGGCGCGAGCGACCTGCCCGCACCCATCCGGCCCACCGACCGGTCGCTGACCGTCTAGCGTCCCTCATACGTTCCCGTACAACGGCGTACGGAACTAAGCGGTGCCCGCCCCTGTCCCCGACCGGACAACGGGGCGGGCATCGTGCCTTTCCCAGCTCCCTGCCACCTGGATGCTCCCTTCCACCGCGGCGGCCCGGCCCCACGGCGCGGGGGAGCGGCGTTCCGGCGCTGCGTCGCGGGGGAGCGGCTTCCCGGCCTCGCGGCGCGTGGGAGAGTGGACGGATGAGCGAGTACCGTGCCGCACGTCGACCTGCCCGGCGCACCGGTGAGAAGTCCGAGCCGCGCCGGAGCGGCACACAGAGGTCCGAGCCGCGCCGTAGCGGGACCCCCCTGCGGATCAGCACCCGCAACGCCGCCTTCCAGCAGTGGCACGCCCTGCTGGGCAACCGCGCCAAACGCCAGCGCGCCGGGGAGTTCCTGATCCAGGGGGTACGCCCCCTCACCCTCGCCCTCGACCACGACTGGCCGCTGAGCGCGGTGCTCCACAGCGCGGGCGGCAGCGGCGGGCGGCCCCTGTCCCGGTGGGCCCGCGACACCCTCGACCGGGTCCCCGCGGGCGTCACCCGCGTCGACATGGACCCGGAGCTGCTGCACGAGCTCGGCGGCAAGGAGGACACCGTCCCCGAGCTGCTCGCCGTCGCCCGCGTCCCCGACGACCGCCTCGACCGGCTCACCGTCGGCCCCGACTTCCTCGGCGTCGTCTTCGACCGCCCCATCACCCCCGGCAACATCGGCACCCTCATCCGCTCCGCCGACGCCTTCGGTGCCCACGGTGTCGTCGTCTCCGGCCACGCCGCCGACATCTACGACCCCAAGTCGCTGCGCGCCAGCACCGGTTCGCTGTTCGCCCTGCCCGTGGTGCGGGTCCCGTCCCCGCAGACGGTCGCGGACTGGGCGGCCGGGCTGCGCGCGCGAGGTGTCCCGCTGCGGATCGTCGGCACCGACGAGAGGGGCGCGGCGGATCTCACCGGCACGGATCTGACGGGACCGGTGCTCGTCGTCATCGGCAACGAGACCTCCGGGATGAGCGCGGCGTGGCGCGAGCTGTGCGACGAGACGGTGCGGATCCCGATCGGCGGCGCGGCGAGTTCCCTCAACGCGGCGGCGGCGGGGACGGTGCTGCTGTACGAGACGCAGCGGCAGCGGGGGTTTCCGGCGGTGGGGGCACCGGTCTAGGCGGGGGTACCGGTCTGGGCAGCGGTGCGGGGCGGTGACCGATACAAAACTGTGAACTGGATTCACAGGCAATTTTTGTGACTTGGGTGTCAAACTGAGTGCATGGCAAGTCACCGTCAAGAAACCAAGTCGCACCGGGTGTTCGGCACGATCGCGGGGGTCAGCCTCGCCATCGGGGTGCTCCCCGGGATAGGTATCGGGTCCGCCGGGTCCGATGTCTCCGCCGTGATCGTCGCGTCCGCGGTCTTCATCATCGTCAACCAGTTGATCTACAGCTACCCGAACTCCATCCGGACGGCCCCGCCGGTCGCGACGCTCGTCCTGGCGGTGGTGGGGTTCGTGCAGGACGCCCTGGCCTGGCTGCTGGTCTCCTGGCTCGCGAGCCAAATGGGTTTCGGTGTCGAGGTCGACGGGGTCCTCGCGGCGGTGCTGGGTGGACTGGTCGTCCGGACTGTCACGTTGGCGGCCCTCGCGCTGGCGCCTGGGCGGGAGGCCGCGTAGGTCTGTCCGGGTGGGCGTACTTCGTTCCCGTGCGGGTCGCCTTCGCTTGCGCTTGCCAGGTCTGTCCGGTTGGACGTACTTCGTTCCCGTGCCGTCGTTCGGTGGTTTCGCGCAGTTCCCCGCGCCCCTGGATGCTGCCCTCTTGCTGTCGCTTTTCGGGTGCGGGCCGTTCTCGTTTTCGCGCAGTTCCCCGCGCCCCTTTGGGGCGCGTCCGGTCGGTTCTTCGGGTCGGTGCCGGTCGGGATTCTCCGTCCTCGCTCCAACGCGCTCGGTCGGACGTTCACTGGTCCTGCTGAAGAGCATCGGAGTCTGCGGGCAGAGATTCCCCCCCACCCCCTTCGGCAGCCATGCGACTGCGAGAGGAGGGGAGTGCCCCTTCAGGGGCGCGGGGAACTGCGCAAAAGACGAGGGCAGACCCGCACCGGGCGAACAAGCCCGAAGGGGCAGCATCCAGGGGCGCGGGGAACTGCGCACCCACGACCGGCCCGTGCAGGAACAAGTACGCCCAGCACAAGGAACCCGGGGGCGCGAGCGAAGGCGACCTGCGGGGAACTGCGCATCCCACGGGCGACGGCACGGGAACGAGTACGCCCAGCCGGACAGACCTGACAAGCGCGAGCGAAGGCGACCTGCGCACCCCCGGGCGACCCGCGCAGGGACAAGTGCGTCCAGCGCGGGAAGCCCGGGGGCGTCAGTGAGAGGTGTTACAGGGTTGCGGCTGCCGAGGCGATCTGGGAGGCGAACGTGGACACCTCGGTGTACACGCCCGGGTAGTTGGGCCGCGCACAGCCCTGGCCCCAGCTCACGATGCCGACCTGGACCCAGGCCCCCGCGTTGTCCCGCCGGAACATGGGCCCGCCGGAGTCGCCCTGGCAGGTGTCGGTCCCGCCGGCCTGATACCCCGCGCACAGCTCCTCGCCCGGGACCAGGGAGGACCCGTACGACTGCTGACAGGACGCGTCGCTGACGAACGGCACGCTCGCCTTCAGCAGATACCGCTGCTGCGCCCCGCCCTCACGCGCGGCACCCCATCCGGCGACGGTGAACGTCCCGGAGTTGTACGCCGTGCTGGTGGCGATCTTCAGCGTGGGCTGGTTGATCGGGGCCGCGAGCTTGACGAGGGCCCAGTCCTTGCCGGTGCCGTTGTAACCGGGCGCCTGGAGGACCCGCGTGGAGCGGACCTTGGTCGCCGCGCTGTTCTGGAGGTCGACGACCCCCGCCGTCGCGGTGATGGAGGTGTTGGCCCCGGAGCCGCTCACGCAGTGCGCGGCGGTCAGGACGATCTGCTGGGTGTACAGGGCGCCGCCGCAGCCCATCGAGAGCCGGACCATGAACGGGAACTCGCCCTGCGCCGCGCGGGTGCCGCCGACGACCGGGGAGGGAGCGGCCTGGGCGGAGCTGAGGGGCTGGAGGGAGACGGCCGCGAGCAGTACCGCGCCTGTCGCTATGAGCCGTCTGGCGCCGGGGAACTTCCTCAGGAGCTTCAAGGTACTTCCTTTCGTGGGGGGTTGACCGCCGGACGGGTCCGGTCGGGCGGCCGGGGCGGGACACATGGCTCGACACATGCGACCCACTCCGAGACACCTGACATGCACTCGCCAAGCTGGTTGGATTATGAGATCGCCGGGCGCCCGCGGCAAGGGTCTGATTCCGGACACCCGTCCCGGCCCGGCGGCGCGAATCCACCTACAGTGGAAATCGGTTCAGCACCTCAGGGGGTCCGGACGTGGCGAACGGCGGAACGGTCGAGCACGGTTTCCCGCATCTGGCGACCGTGCGATCGGCGATCACGGCCCTGCACCGACGGCTGTCCTCCGACGGCGTCCGCGCCTTCGACCTGTCCGTCGCACCCGCCGACGTCGCCTTCGGCGACCTGGACGATCTCCATCTGGGCGCACAACGCGTCGCCCGCGAGATGGTCCGCCACTACCGGCTGCCGGACGCCCGGATGATCGTCGGGTTCCGCGACATGACCCACGCCGCGAACGTCGAGCTCACCGCGGGACCCGAGTACTTCATCGAACTCAACGACCGGTTCAAGACGTATCGCCGGGACATCGGAGCCGCCCTCGCCCATGAGGTCGCCCACGTCTACCTGCACCGTCTGGACCTGTCGTTCCCCGGCACCCGGGACAACGAGATCCTCACCGACACCGCCGCCACCTACCTCGGCGCGGGCTGGCTCCTGCTCGACGCCTTCCGCGAGGACCGCGTCTCCTCCCAGAAACTCGGCTACCTCACCCCGGAGGAGTTCGGATACGTCCTGGCCAAACGCGCCCTGCTGCTCGGGGAGGACCCCGCGCCCTGGTTCACCAGCCCCCAGGCGTACACCGCCTACACACAGGGAATGGCGCGCGCCCGCGACGACGAACGGCAGCCCCCGCTCACCGCCGCCGGCCGCACCGGCCGCCGCCGCTACGCCCGGGACCGCCGCCGCGCCAAGGACCACCCCGCGGCCCTTCCGCCCGACGCGCCCTACACCTTCGACGGCGATTCACCCCTGCGGGTGTCGTTCGCCTGCCCCACCTGCGGACAGCGGATCAGAGTGCCCGTCCGGGGACGGGTCCGGGCCCGATGCGCCCTGTGCCGCACGGTCCTGGACTGCGACACCTGACCCCGCGCCCCGCAAAAGACGTTGCGCCCGACCGATCCCCTCGGCCAGGGTGCCCGGATGGACCACCCCGACGCCGCCCCATCCGGCGCACAGCTCCACCCGGCCGTACTCACCGCCGTCACGGACCCGGCCGGGGCGCGGCGCACGCTCACCGGACTCCTCCGCTCCGGCGCCGACCCGGATTTCCCCGACGAGGACGGCGTCACCCCCCTGTACCTCGCCTCCGTGCAGGGCGCCGCCGACCTGGTACGACTGCTGCTCCGCGCGGGCGCCGACCCCGACCGGCCGGGCGGCACGGAAGGTCTGCCGCTGTGCGCCGCGGCTGCCGGAGGCCACACGGACGCGGTACGGGCCCTGCTCGCGGCCGGGGCCCGGCCCGACGCCCGGGAGGAGTTCGGCTTCACCCCGCTGGCCTGGGCGATCAGGGGCGGACACACGGCGATCGTGGCCGCCCTCCTCGACGCGGGCGGCGACCCGGACCTGCCCGGACCCGAAGAGGAGCCCCCACTGGTCGCGGCCGCGCGGCGCGGCTCCCCGGGGATCGTCCGCGCACTGCTGGAGCACGGCGGCTCGGCGGGCCGTACGGAGGCATTGGCCGAGGCGCGCCGCTGGGCCGCCCTCGACATCCCCGCGGAACTGACACGAACCCTGCTCGCCACCCGCACCGGCACCCTCCGGGTGGTGACCGAACGCTCCCACCACGACGGCACGGAGCGCGTCGCGGTGCGGCTCCTCGATCCGGCCGGCACCCTCCGAGCGGGTGACGACCGCGACCTGGGCCACGCCCGGATCGTCCCCCTCCTTCTCACCGACTAGTTCCGCACCGGAGATCCGGGGCACGGGACGCCTCGCACACGGCCCCGACGGGTCACACCGGGCGGAAGGCCACCGTGGAACCGGGGGAGTCGAGCTCAAGGAGCCAGACCTCGTTCACGCCCTCCCGCAGCACCGGCCCGGGTACGTACAACCCGGTCTGCGGCCCCGCCGACCAGTACCGCCCCAGGTTGAACCCGTTCACCCACAGGAACCCCCGCCCCCACCCGGGCACCTCCACCACCGCGTCCCCCACGGCCCCCCGCACCTCGAAGACCCCCCGGTACAGCCCCCGCCCGTCCCCCTCACCCACGGGTACGGGCGCCAGCGCGCGGACCCGTCCCGCGTCGTCGAACGCGTCCAGCCGCAGCCCCCGCGCCCGTACGCCGTGCAGATACTGCCGTTCGTGCAGCACACCGCCGGTGATCCCCTTGGGCTCCCCGAGCCGCGGACCGTAGTTCACCCGGCCCAGCGACTCCACCCACAGCTCCACCCGCGCCGGACCCGGCACCGGCACCGGCAGCACCGCGGCGTCCTCGGTGAGCACCCCCGCCCGCACCCCGTCGACCTCGACCACCGCCAGATCCCGCAAGCCCCGCACCCGCAGCTCGTACGGCTCCCGGGGCCCCGGCACCTCGCACACGTACCGCACCAGCCCCCGGTCCACGTCCAGCTCCTCGAACGTCGGCGGCGCCGCGTGCACCGACTCCGGACCGCCCAGCCCCGCCAGCACCTCCGCCAGCGGCACCCACTCCAGCGGACCCGCCGCCACCGGCGCCCCCAGCACCGGCGCAGCCTCGGGAACCGGCGGCAACGGCCCGTCCGCGTACGCCGCCAGCACCTCCCGCATCAGCCGGAACTTCTCCGTCGGCCGCCCGTACTCGTCCACCGGCGCCCCGTAGTCGTACGACGTCACATCCGGCTCCAGTACCCCGTCGTGCAGCTCCCCGGCCCGGTTCGCCCCCGACCAGCCCGCGAAGCTCGTCCCCCCGAACGCCATGTAGAGATTCACCGACGCCCCGCACTCCAGGATCTCCCGCAGCGCCGCCGCCGCGTCCGCCGCGTCCCGCGACACATGCTCCGCGCCCCAGTGGTCGAACCACCCGCACCAGAACTCCATGCACATCAACGGACCCCGCGGCCGGTGCCGCCGCAGCGCGTCGAACCCCGCCCGCGCCTGCGAGCCGAAGTTCACCGTCGCGAGCACGTCCGGCACCGAGCCGCCCGTCAGCATGTGGTCCTCGGGCCCGTCCGACGTGAACAGCGGCACCCGCACCCCGAGGTCCGACAGCATCCCCGCGAGATGCCGCAGATATACCGCGTCCGACCCGTACGAGCCGTACTCGTTCTCCACCTGCACCATGATCACCGGGCCCGCGCCGTCGATCTGCCGCTCCGTGATCTGCGGCAGCAGCACCCCGAACCAGCGCGTCACCGCCGCCAGGAACTCCGCGTCCCGGGTCCGCACCCGCGCCCCCAGGGAACCCGTCACCCAGTGCGGGAGCCCGCCGTTCTCCCACTCGGCGCAGATGTACGGACCCGGCCGCACGATCGCCCACATCCCCGCCGCCCGCACCGCGTCCAGGAACCGGCCCACCCGCTCCACGTCCCGGAACTCACCCGGCCTCGGCTCGTGCATGTTCCACGGGACATATGTCTCCACGCAGTTCAGACCCAGCGCCCGCAGCATCGCCAGCCGATGCCCCCACTGCTCCTCATGGACCCGGAAGTAGTGCAGCGCCCCCGACAGCAGCCGCACCGGTCTTCCGTCCGTCTCGAAGTCGTCCTCGCCCACCCTGAACTCGGCCATCACATCCCTCTCGGTCACCGGCCCCCACACGATCGCCCTTGGCGGGCGCCGGGTCCATGGACAAAGATCGGGGGTGATTGGACGCAAAGGTTCCGGAACGGACGGGGCGGGCACCCACCACCCGGCCCCACCGGCCGACGCGGCGAGAAAAGGGGAGAAAGCGGATGTATCACACCTGGATGAGGTACTTCACCCCGAGCCCCCAGCACCACCGCCTCGGACTCGTCTGCCTCGGCGTCGGACTCCAGCACGGCACCCTCCCCACCGTCGGCCCCCGCACCCTCGACCACCATGTCGCCGTCGTCATCACCGCGGGCCGCGGCTGGTACCGCAGCCCCGACGGCCGCCGCACCACCATCACCGCCCCCGCCCTGCTCTGGCTCACCCCCGGCGTCCCCCACCACTACGGACCCGACCCCGGCACCGGCTGGGACGAGAGCTTCGTCGACTTCTCCGGCCCCGCCACCACCACCTACACCGAACTCGGCTACATAGAACCCGAACGCCCCGTCGTCGCCCTCTCCGACCCCACCGGCCCCCGCACCGCCATCAGCCGCATCGCCCGCGCCGCCCGCCGCGGCAACCCCCTCCTCGAAGTGGAGACCGGCGCGGCCGTCCATGAACTCCTCGTCGCCCTGCGCCGCGCCCGCGCCGGTACGGCCCCCGACGGCCACCCCGTCCTCCAGGCCCTCGCCCGCGACGCGTTCCAATCGCTCTCCGTCGCCGAACACGCCGCCCGCCACGGAATGACCCCCGCCGAACTGCGCACCGCCGTCCGCCGCGCCGCCGGATGCAGCCCCAAGGACTACCTCCTCGGCATCCGCCTCGGCCGCGCCAAGGAACTCCTCGCCGCCACCGAACTCCCCGTCGCCTCCGTCGCCCGCCGCGTCGGCTACGACGACCCCGCCTACTTCTCCCGGCTCTTCACCCGCCGCGTCGGCATGGCACCCATCCGCTTCCGCGACCAGCAAGGACGCGCCGTACCCGGCGGCTGGTCCACCACCGTCCCCGACCCCGACGACCCCCCGATCCTCCGTTCCGGCCGCCCCGTAGGGTGATCCACCATGACCCCCAGCGACACCGACAACGCCACCGGCACGGGTCCCGGCTCCGTCGACCCCGCGGTCCGAGCCGAACTCGTCCGCCTCCGCGAAAGCATCGACAACATCGACGCCGCCGTCGTCCATATGCTCGCGGAACGCTTCAAATGCACCCAGCAGGTCGGCCACCTCAAGGCCGCCCACCGACTGCCCCCCGCCGACCCCGGCCGCGAAGCCGACCAGATCGCCCGGCTCCGCACCCTCGCGGAGAACGCCAAACTCGACCCCGCGTTCGCCGAGAAGCTCCTGAACTTCATCATCGCCGAGGTGATCCGCCACCACGAGCAGATCGCCGACGCCCGCTGAACACCACACGGGCCGCCCGCACCTGACCCCCGCGCCCGGCCCGCCCGCCGACCGCCGCCCACCCGCACCGGCCACCGGCACACCGGCACACCGGCTTCCCCCGCCCCCGCACCCCAGGGGCGGGCCCCACGGGCCCCGCCGACGAACGGGCCCCGGCCCACCCGCCCCACCCGGCCCGGACCCCGCGAGCGCCCCCGGCCCCGCGAGCACCCGCTCCCGCGTGCCCCTGCCCCCGCGTGCCCCCGGCCCCGCGCGCAGCCGTTCCCCGCCCGCCGGAACAGCCGCCCCCCGAGCCCCCGCACCCGCTCCACCACCACACAGCGACCGCACCGCGCCCGCACAAGCGGCACAGACCGGCCCGGACAGGACACCGCCCCTGTGCCCGGCGCCCCGCATCATGCAGCATGAGCAGCATGTCCGTACTCACGCGCGACGAAGCGCACCGCCGAGCCCAGCTCCTCGACGTCCAGCACTACACCGTCGACCTAGACCTCACCACCGGCGACGAGACCTTCACCTCCCGCACGGTCATCCGCTTCACCTCCCGCGCGGACGCGGACACCTTCGTGGAACTCAAGCCCACCGCACTGCACACCGCCACCCTCGACGGCGAACCCCTCGACCCCGCCACCCTCACCGACAACCGACTACCCCTCACCCTCACCACCGGCCCCCACGAACTCACCCTCACCAGCACCATGCGCTACAGCCGCACCGGCGAAGGCATGCACCGCTTCACCGACCCCACCGACGGCGAGACCTACGTCTACACCCAGCTCTTCCTCGACGACGTCCAGCGCGTCTTCCCCGCCTTCGACCAGCCCGACCTCAAAGCCACCTTCGACGTCACCGTCACCGCCCCCGACGACTGGACCGTCCTCGCCAACAGCACCACCACCCGGGACACCGACGGCCGCTGGACCGCCGCCACCACCCCCCGGATCTCCACCTATCTCGTCGCCGTCGCCGCGGGCCCCTGGCACACCGTCCGCACCGAACACCGCGGCATCCCCTTCGGTATCCACTGCCGCCGCTCCCTCGCCCCCTACCTCGACACCGACGCCGACGAGATCCTCGACATCACCACCGCCCTCTACGACCGCTACCACGAGAAATTCGAGGAACCGTACCCCTTCGACTCCTACGACCAGGCATTCGTCCCCGAATTCAACGCCGGCGCCATGGAGAACCCCGGACTCGTCACCTTCCGCGACGAATTCGTCTACCGCTCCGCCGTCACCGAAACCGAACGCCAGACCCGCGCCATGGTCATCGCCCATGAAATGGCCCATATGTGGTTCGGCGACCTCGTCACCCTCACATGGTGGGACGACATCTGGCTCAACGAGTCCTTCGCCGAATACATGGGCTACCAGACCCTCACCGAATGCACCCGCTTCACCGACACCTGGGTCGACTTCGGCGTCGCCCGCAAAGCCTGGGGATACGACGCCGACCAGCGCCCCACCACCCACCCCGTCGCCCCCGACGCCGTCGACGACACCGCCTCCGCCCTCCTCAACTTCGACGGCATCTCCTACGCCAAGGGCGCCTCGGCCCTGCGCCAACTCGTCGCCTGGCTCGGCGAGAAGGACTTCCTCAACGGCATCAACACCCACTTCGCCCGCCATAAATTCGCCAACGCCACCCTCGCCGACTTCCTCGACTCCCTCGCGAGCGCCACCGAACGCGACGTCCACACCTGGGCCGACAGCTGGCTCCGCACCACCGGCGTCGACACCCTCACCACCGGCGTCACCGCCAAACCCGGCACCTGGACCCTCACCACCACCCACCACGGCACCCGCCCCCACCGCATCACCACCGGCGTCTACGACCGCGACCTCAACGACCCCCGCGCCCTCGTCCTGCGCGAACGCCTCGACACCGACATCCCCCACACCGGCCCCACCACCCCCCGCACCGGCGTACGCCCCGCCCTGGTCCTCCCCAACGACCAGGACCACACCTACGCCAAACTCCGCCTCGACCCCCAGTCCCGGGAAACCGCCCTCAGCCACCTCTCCGGCATCCCCGACCCCCTCGCCCGCGCCGTCGTCTGGAACACCCTGCGCGACATGGTCCGCGACGGCGACCTCGACCCCACCACCTACCTCACCACCGCCGAGACCCACCTCCCCGACGAAACCGACCTCGCCCTCACCCAGGGCGTCCTGACCTTCGCCGCCACCCACATCACCGACCGCTACCTCACCCCCCGGCAACGCCCCGAAGCCCTCACCACCCTCACCAACCTCACCCGCGCCCTCATCCGCCGCACCGAGGACGGCGAACACCCCGGGCTGCGCCTCGTCGCCGTACGCCACTACATCTCGGCCGCCGCCCACCCCGACACCATCAGCGACTGGCTCACCGACGGCACCGCCCCCGGCGGACCCGAACTCGACCCCGAACTCCGCTGGCGCATCCTCCACCGGCTCGCCGTCCTCGGCGCCACCGACACCACCGCCATCGACACCGAACTCGCCCGCGACCCCAGCGCCACCGGCCAGGAAGGCGCCGCGCGCTGCCGCGCCGCCCTGCCCGACCCCGAAGCCAAGAGCGCCGCCTGGAACGCCCTCTTCCACCCCGACGACCCGCTCTCCAACTACCTCTTCACCGCCACCGCACAAGGCTTCTGGCAACCCGAACAGGCAGACCTCACCGCCGAGTACATCCCCCGCTACTTCACCGAGGCCGTCACCGTCGCCGCCCGCCGGGGCCCCGCCATCGCCGCCGCCATCGGCCACCACGGATTCCCTGCCCACGCCGTCGACGCCACCACCCTCACCCTCGGCCGCGCCGCCCTCGACGACCCCGGCACCACCCCCGCGCTCCACCGCAGGCTCGCCGACCAGCTCGACGACCTCGCCCGCGCCCTGCGCGTCCGCACCACCTGACCCACCACCAGCACACCCCACCCACACGGCGGGGGGACCGGGCCCACGCCCGTCCCCCCGCCGTAACTCTTTCGGGTCCCAAACCCACAGAACCCCACCCCTTCCACACCCCGCCGGTCACCCTGAGGATTTCCGCCCCCCACCCCCCTGAACAGGTGGAAGGACCCGCCCCCGATGACCCCCCACCCCCACATCCCCGCACCCCGCCAGGCATCCGACACCCCCCGCGACCTCATCGGTATCGGCATCGGGCCCTTCAACCTCTCCCTGGCCGCCCTCGCCCACCCCCTCACCACCCTCGACACCGCCTTCTACGACGAGCACCCCGCCTTCCACTGGCACCCCGGCCTCCTCATCGAAGGCGCCACCCTCCAAGTCCCCTTCCTCGCCGACCTCGTCACCCTCGCCGACCCCACCAGCCCCTGGAGCTTCCTCAACTACCTCCGCACCCGCGAACGCCTCTACCCCTTCTACTTCGCCGAGCGCTTCCACACCCACCGCACCGAATACGACGCCTACTGCCGCTGGGTCAGCGACAACCTCCCCGCACTCCACTTCGACCACCACATCGACGCCGTCCACTGGAACCCCGAACGCGCCCTCTACGAAGTCGACTACACCCGCCGCGACCCCCACACCGACACCGGAACCCCCGGCCGCTCCTACGCCAGGAACATCGCCCTCGGCATCGGCACCGCCCCCCACGTCCCCGAAGCCCTCCGCCCCCTCGCCGACACCCCCACCGCCCCCGTCCACCACGCCGCCGACTACCTCACCCACCGCGCCCGCATCCTTGCCGCCGACCACATCACCGTCATCGGCTCAGGCCAGTCCGGCGCCGAGATCTATCTGGACCTGCTGCGCCACCGGCCCCCCGGCCGCGAACGGCTCCACTGGCTCGCACGCACCCCCGCCTTCGCCCCCATGGAGTACTCCAGACTCGGCCTCGAACACTTCACCCCCGACTACACCCGGTACTTCCACCACCTCACCCAGACCACCCGCGACACCCTCGTCCCGCAGCAATGGCAACTCCACAAAGGCATCGACGCCGACACCATGACCGCCATCCACGAAGAGCTCTACCGCCGCACCCTGCACGGCGGCTGGCCCGACACCGTCCTCACCCCCGGGGTCACCGTCCGCACGGCCGGCCGGATCGCCACCACCCAGGTCGAACTCCACCTCGAACACGCCCAGCAGAACACCCGCAGCCGCCTCACCACCGACGCCGTCGTCCTCGCCACCGGCTACCGCGAACGCCCCCTCACCACCCTCCTCGCCGGACTCACCCCCTACCTCCGCCACGACACCGCTGGCCGCCCCCGCGTCGACCACCACCAACGCCTCGTCCTCGACCCCGCCATCAGCGACACCGGACACCACATCTACGTCCAGAACGCCGAACACCACACCCACGGGGTCGGCACCCCCGACCTCGGGCTCTCCGCCTGGCGCAGCGCCACCATCCTCAACGCCCTCACCGGCAAGAACCCCTACCCCCTCCCCACCCGCACCGCCTTCACCACCTTCGGCCTCACCCCGCACCCCACCGCGACCCCCGCCCCCGGCCACCGGCTCACCCCCCTCGCCGAACCCCGCTGACCCACCATCACCCCCACCGGCCACCGCCGATCGCCCCACAGTCACCCACCCGTCACACCACTACCGAGCGTGCCCACCCCAGCGCACCCAGCCCGCGGAAATTGCTCATCAGAGCACCCCCGTGCACAATTCAACACTTGTTAAAAACCCCTCATGCAAAGGATGTTGAGTAGTCACCACAACCCAATTCCCTACCGACCGGTAAGCCCTACGCTCGAAACATGCGCCGAGCAAAAATCGTCTGTACCCTGGGCCCCGCAACCGACTCATACGACCAGATCAAGGCACTGGTCGAAGCCGGGATGGACGTAGCCCGCTTCAACCTCAGCCACGGCGACTACGCCGACCACGAGGAGCGCTACCAGCGCGTCCGCAAGGCATCCGAGGAAACCGGCCGCAGCGTCGGAATGCTCGCCGACCTTCAAGGCCCGAAGATCCGGCTCGGCCGTTTCACCGAAGGCCCCGTACTCCTTGAACGCGGCGACACCTTCACCATCACCGTCGAGGACGGCGCCCCCGGCGACCGCCACATCTGCGGCACTACCTACAGTGGCCTCGCCGCCGACGTCACCCCCGGCGAACACATCCTCATCGACGACGGCAAAGTCACCCTCAAGGTCACCGAGGTCGACGGCCCCCGCGTCCGCACCACCGTCATCGAAGGCGGCATGGTCTCCGACCACAAGGGACTCAACCTCCCCGGGGTCGCCGTCTCCGTCCCCGCCCTCTCCACCAAGGACCAGGACGACCTCCGCTGGGCCCTGCGCACCGGCTTCGACGTCATCGCGCTCTCCTTCGTGCGCAGCGGGAACGACATCAAGGACGTCCACCGCATCATGAAGGAGGAAGGCCGCCGCCTTCCCGTCATCGCCAAGGTCGAAAAACCCCAGGCGGTCGACAACATCGAGGACATCGTCGCCGCGTTCGACGGCATCATGGTCGCCCGCGGCGACCTCGGCGTCGAAATGCCCCTGGAACAGGTCCCCCTCGTCCAGAAGCGCGCCGTCAAACTCGCCAAGCGCAACGCCAAACCCGTCATCGTCGCCACCCAGATGCTCGACTCGATGATCGAGAACTCCCGCCCCACCC
Organism: Streptomyces uncialis; assembly: GCF_001905345.1. Taxonomy (GTDB): domain Bacteria; phylum Actinomycetota; class Actinomycetes; order Streptomycetales; family Streptomycetaceae; genus Streptomyces; species Streptomyces uncialis. Next base: position 224,416 of record NZ_LFBV01000005.1, on the reverse strand, counting down.
GCGCCGAGGCCTCCGACGTCGCCAACGCCGTCATCGACGGCACCGACGCCGTCATGCTCTCCGGCGAGACCAGCGTCGGGAAATACCCCGTCGAAACCGTCCGCACCATGGCGCGCATCGTCGAAGCCGCCGAGGAGGACATCCTCTCCAAGGGCCTCCCGCCCCTCACCGAACTCAACAAGCCCCGCACCCAGGGCGGCGCCGTCGCCCGCGCCGCCGCCGAGATGGGCGACTTCCTCGGCGCCAAGTTCCTCGTCGCCTTCACCCAGTCCGGCGACACCGTCAAACGGCTCTCCCGCTACCGCTCACCCATCCCCCTCCTCGCCTTCACCCCCGACCCCGAGACCCGCTCCCAGCTCAACCTCACCTGGGGCGTCGAAACCTTCCTCGGCCCCCACGTCGACTCCACCGACGCGATGGTCGAACAGGTCAACGAACAGCTCCTGCGGATCGGCCGCTGCGAGAAGGGCGACATCGTCGTCATCACCGCCGGCTCCCCGCCCGGCGTCACCGGCTCCACCAACCTCGTCCGCGTCCACCACATCGGCGACACCCCGACCTGACCCACCCCGGAACAACCCAGGGCCGAAGCGCGAAGCACCGAGGACAGGACGGTCCTTCAGTGCTTCGGCCCGATGTGCAGATCCATGAGCGCGACGGACGCCTTGCGGGCGACGGAGATGTTGAACGGGTCGCTGCCGCGGGCAAGCACCGTCCACTCGACCCCGACGGCGTCGAGGGTGTCCGTGAGCAACCGCCGGATGTCGTCCGACTTGTTGGCGAAGCGGTAGCGCGGGTACTCGTACCGTTTCCGTATCCCTTGGACGAGGCGGATCGTCCAGTTGGTGATGCGGCAGCCGTCGGAGTGGATCAACCCTCGGATGAACTCCCAGGGGTGCGCGTCCACGATCGACTGCTGCCAGGGCTCCAGGGCGATGCGGCGCTCGTGCTTCCGTCCGGGTCCGTGCTGCGGGAAGAGGCAGTGCAGGTGCTTGGAGTAGACCTTGATGTTCTGACAGCCTTGTTTCCTCACTCGGCACACCGAGTTGTCCGGAAAGACGGCCTTCATTGCCCGCTCGCACTCATTCTTGAGTCCGGGCCAGTCATCGGCGCAGGTGATCATGAGATTCGGCACGCGGTGACCGGAGTAGTGGCTGATGTGGCCATCGCCGAGGTACAGGCCGAGCAGGTACGAGTACGCGGCTCTGTCCAGCGCGCGACCGTCGCAGCGGGGGCACTGGGCATCGGGCCTGCCGGGGCACTCGCCATGCTTGGCCCGGTCCATGTGCTTCCAGTAGCTGATCGTGCCCTTGGGGATGTTCAGCTCCCGGGCCACATCCGCGTTGCGGGCGCCGCCCCGCAGCAGGGAGACGGCCCTGTGTCGAATCGCCGTGTCGTGAACGTGCATACGAACACTCTGCGTCACGAAGCGCTGCTCTGGGTAGCAAAGAAGCGGAAGTTCACGAGATCGTGAGCTTCCGCTTCAGTGGTGCCGGGTGCGGGACTTGAACCCGCATGTCCTTTCGGACAGATGTGTTTGAGACATCCGCGTATGCCTATTCCGCCAACCCGGCATCAGTACCCCAGCAGCATACCGGGTCAGCGTACCCGCCCGCTGCTGGGTAGGCTGCGTATCCACGACAGCAGGCCCGTCATGAGGAGCCCCAAGGTGACCGCCCCCGAGCCGCCCCAGCCCGTAGAAGACGACGACAAGTCGCATGTGCCTCCCCTGACGACGCGGGTCGTCATCGCCGAGGACGAGGCGCTGATCCGTCTCGACCTCAAGGAGATGCTGGAGGAGGAGGGCTACAGCGTGGTCGGTGAGGCGGGCGACGGTGAGACGGCTGTCTCGCTCGCCCGGGACCTGCGGCCCGACCTGGTGATCCTTGATGTGAAGATGCCGAAGCTCGACGGTATCTCCGCGGCCGAGCAGATCGCCGAGGAGTCGATCGCTCCGGTGCTGATGCTGACCGCGTTCTCGCAGCGGGACCTGGTCGAGCGGGCGCGCGACGCGGGCGCGATGGCGTATCTGGTGAAGCCGTTCAGCAAGAGCGATGTGGTGCCGGCCATCGAGATGGCGGTATCGCGCTTCACGGAGCTGCGGACGCTGGAGCAGGAGGTCGCGGATCTGACCCAGCGGCTGGAGACGCGGAAGCTGGTGGACCGGGCGAAGTCGGTGTTGCAGACGGAGTACGGGCTGTCGGAGCCGGCGGCGTTCCGCTGGATTCAGAAGACGTCGATGGACCGCCGGTTGTCGATGCGCGAGGTCGCGGAGGCCGTGATCGAGGACGGGCGGGAGCGGAAGGCCGCGAAGGAGAAGTCGTAGGGGGAGTCGTGGGCCGGATCGTTCCCGGCCGGATGTGAAGGGGCCCGCTTTTCCGGAGTTGCTCTCCGGGGAAGCGGGCCTCTTCGTGTGCGGGGCTGCGTGGGGTCGGCCTCAGTCCTCGCCGAGATAGGCCTTGCGGACGGATTCGTCGTGGAGGAGGTGTTGTCCGCTGCCGGAGAGGACGATCTTCCCGATCTCCATGACATGGCCGTGGTCGGCGAGGGAGAGCGCGGCCTGGGCGTTCTGCTCGACGAGCAGGATGGTGGTGCCCTGGGATTTGAGTTCGGCGATGGTCGCCATGATTTTCTGCATCATGATCGGCGAGAGGCCCATGGAGGGTTCGTCGAGCATGAGGAGTTTGGGTCGCGACATGAGTGCGCGGCCCATGGCGAGCATTTGCTGCTCACCGCCGGAAAGGGTGCCCGCGGCTTGTCTGCTGCGCTCCTTGAGGATGGGGAAGAGGTCGTAGGAGCGCTCGATGTCGCTGTTGATGCCTTCGGTGTCCTTGCGGAGGAAGGCACCGAGCTGAAGGTTCTCGGCGATGGTGAGCCGGGGGAAGATATGCCGGCCTTCGGGGGAATGGGCGAGGCCGAGGGCGACGATCTTATGGGCGGGTGTCCCGGTGAGCGGGAGACCGTCGAAGGTGATGGAGCCGCTGAGCGGCTTCAGCAGCCCGGAGATCGTGCGGAGAGTGGTGGTCTTCCCGGCCCCGTTGGTGCCGATGAGGGTGACGACCTCGCCTGCCGCGACGGTGAAGGAGATGCCTTTGACGGCCTCGATCTTGCCGTAGGCGACTTTGAGGTCCTTGACTTCCAGGAGTGGGGTCACTGGTCGTCTCCTTCGGGGCGGGCGGTGCTGGTGCCGCTGTCGGTGCCGTCCGGGTGGGCGGCTTTCTCGGCGGCGACGACTTCCTCGATGGCGGAGTCCTCGGGTGCGCCTTCGAAAGGGGTGCCGAGATAGGCGGCGACGACGCGTTCATCGCTCTGGACGGTCTCGCTGGTGCCTTCGACGAGCTTCTCGCCCTGGACGAGGCACGCGACACGGTCGCAGAGGTTGAAGATGAAGCGCATGTCGTGCTCGATGACGAGGACGGCGATGCCCTGGTCACGGATGGCGAAGACCAGTTCCTCGGTGGTGCGGGTCTCCTGCGGGTTCATGCCGGCGGTGGGCTCGTCGAGCAGGAGCAGACCGGGGTCGCTGGCGAGCGCGCGGGCGATCTCCAGCTTGCGCTGATCGCCGTAGGGGAGATTGCGCGCGAGGTGATCGCGTTTTTGGGCGAGCCCGATGAATTCGAGGAGCTCCATGGCCCGTTCCTCGGACTCGCGTTCCGCCTTCTTGAATCCGGGGCCGCGCAGCAGCGCGGACCAGAGCCCTTCCTTGGTGCGGGTGTGCCGTCCGACGAGGACGTTCTCCAGGACGGTCATGTTGGCGAACAGCCGGATGTTCTGGAAGGTGCGGGCTATTCCGGCCTGGGTGACGAGATGGGGCTTGGGCGGAAGGACGGTGCCCTTGTACGCGACGGTGCCTTCGGTGGGGACGTAGAGCCCGGTCAGGCAGTTGAAGAAGGTGGTTTTTCCGGCGCCGTTGGGGCCGATGAGTCCGACGATCTCCCCGGTGTTGACGGTGAGGTCGACGGAGCGTACGGCGGTGAGTCCGCCGAAACGCATGGTGACACCGGTGGCCTGGAGAACGGTGGTGCCGGTGGCTGTCCGGGTGGTGGTCATGGTGGTCACGCACCCGTCTTCTTGGTGGTGAGGGGCGGATCGGGATCGAGTCGTTCGTCGGGGACGTCGAGTTGTCCGGTCTCATGGAATTCGAGTTGCTGGCGCCGGTTGGCGATGATGCCTTCGGGGCGGAATCGCATGAGGAGGACAAGGGCGACACCGAACGCGAGAAGCGAGTGTTCCTTGAGGAAGACGAGTTTCTCGGGGAGGAGATAGAGGAGCGCCGCGCCGAGCAGGGGTCCGCTCACGGTTCCCATTCCGCCGAGGACGACGGCGGCGAGGAGGAACGCGGAGTTGGGCGGTGTCGAGCCGGCGAACTGGTACGGGTTGGGGACCACGTTGTAGGTGACGTGGGCGCTGACGGTACCGGCGAGTCCGGCGAGTGCGGCGCCGAGGGCGAAGGCGATGAGCTTGACGCGGAAGCCGTTGATGCCCATGGCGGTGGCGGCGGTCTCGTCCTCGCGGATGGCGACCCAGGCGCGGCCGATGCGTGAGTCGGACGCGCGGTTGTAGACGAGGATGACGATGGCCATGACGAGGACCATCAGCAGGTAGTAGTTCGCGAACCTGCCGAGGGTGATTCCGGCGATGTCATGGGTCTCCCCGAAGTTGAATCCGAAGAGTACGAGGTCGGGGATACCGGCGATGCCGTTGGGCCCGTTGGTGATGTCGGGTCCGGAGTCGCCGTCGAGGTTGTTGACGGCGATGCGGAAGATCTCGCCGAAGCCGAGGGTGACGATGGCGAGGTAGTCGCCGCGCAGTCGCAGGGTCGGTGCGCCGATGAGGACGCCGAAGATCAGTGAGGCGGCGGCGCCGGAGAGGGCGGCGGCCCAGAAGGGGAACTGGACGCCGGAGAAGCGGGAGAACTCGGAGCCGGAGACCAGCGCGGCGGTGTAGGCGCCGACGCCGAGGAAGGCGACGTATCCGAGGTCGAGGAGTCCGGCGAGGCCGACGACGATGTTGAGGCCGAGGGCGACGGTTCCGAAGATCAGGATGTTGACGCCGAGGTTCGTGTAGTGGTCGTTCGTCTGGGTGAACGGGAACACGATGGCCGCGGCGAAGCCCATGGCGAGGGTGTAGGAGCGGTTCTCGGCGGCGAGCCGGGAGAGCCGGTCGAGGAGTCCCGCGGTGCTCATCGACCAGACGCCGAGGACGACGACGATCAGATAGCCGATGAAGGTCTCGCCTTCCTCGGACGGGGTCTCGATGCCGTAGATGAAGGTGAGGAGCCCGACGAGGGTGATGACGGAGATGAGGGTGCGCTGGAGCCACGGCGCGACGGGCGCGGGGGCGGGGACGCGGTCGGGCTTCCTGATCAGGCCGCGCAGGGTGAGCCCGAGGCCGGTGCCGCCGTCCGGTCCGGTCTCGGTCGGCCGGGGGAGGCCCAGGGCGCCGATGAGCGGGAGCGCGGACGCCACGACGGCCACGTAGGCGCCGGGTTCGAGGTTGGCCAGCCCGCCGAGGTCGACGGTGATGGCGATGACGGTGAACCAGGTGACGCCGAGGACCCCGAGGGCGGCGAGGGTGAGGGGCGCGTCGCCGCGGCCGGGGTTCAGCCATCGCAGACCGCGTATCTCGTAGGCGGCGAGCGCGTAGAGCGTGGCGAGGGCTCCGGCGACGACGGTCATCCACTGGAGGCCGCCGGGGTAGCCGTAGACGGTGAGGTCCCCGGGGAAGGCCGCGGTCCAGGTCCAGGCGAGGAAGGCGGAGACGATGCTCGCGGCACCGCCGGCGACGGTGAGGGCACGGGCCGCCTGGAGGGGGAGCGGGATGAGGGTGGTGGTGCTGCTGGTCTTGGTCGTCATGGTGGTCACGCCCTGTCCGCGACGCGTTCGCCGAGCAGGCCCTGGGGCCTGAGCAGGAGGACGAGGATGAGGAGGCAGAAGGCCCAGACGTTGGCCCAGCTGGCGCCGCCGAGCTGCTGGAGACCGGGTATGCCGTCGATGTAGGCGCTGGCGAGGGTCTCGGCGATGCCGAGGACGATTCCGCCGAGCATGGCGCCGTAGATGTTGCCGATGCCGCCGAGGACGGCCGCGGTGAAGGCCTTGAGGCCCATGATGAAGCCCATGCGGTACTCGACATGGCCGTACTTGAAGCCGTACGCGATGGCGGCGACGGCGGCGAAGAAGCCGCCGATGGCGAAGGCGATGACGATGATGCGGTTGGTGTCGATGCCCATGAGCTGCGCGGTGTCGGGGTCCTGCGCGGTGGCCTGCATGGCGCGGCCGGTGCGGCTGCGGCGGACGAAGAGCGCGAGGCCGGTCATGCAGACGGCGGCGATGGAGATGAGGAAGATGTCGGCGTTGGTGACGGTGAGGCTGCCGATCTCGTAGCTGCCTTTGCCGAGTTCGGGGAAGACACGGGCCTTGTCGGCCTTGGGGTAGAAGTTGCGCACGACCTCCTGGAGGGCCAGGGAGAGGCCGATGGCGGTGATGAGGGGTGCTAGTCGTGGTGCTCCGCGCAGGGGTCTGTAGGCGAAGCGTTCGGCTCCTACGGCGAAGAGGATGGCTATGAGTCCGCCGCCGATGAGCATCAGGGGCAGGGCCGCCCAGACCGAGGTGCCGGCGGGCAGGACGTAGGCGTAGACGGTGAGCGCGCCGAAGCCGCCGATCATGAAGATCTCACCGTGCGCGAAGTTGATGAGCTGGACGATGCCGTAGACCATCGTGTAGCCGATGGCGATCAGGCCATACATCGAGCCGAGGAGCAGCCCGTTGGCCAGCTGCTGCGGCAGAGTGTTCACCGCGTGGCCTCCATTGTCGCTGGGGGTAGGCAGGGTGGGGTCAGACGAGGGGCCGCGCGGTTGGGGTCTGCCTTCCGCGCGGCCCTGGCACTGCCGTTGTCGTCTGCTGGTGCGGTGGTGCGGTGGTGCGGTGGTGCGGTGGTGCGGTGGTGCGGTGGTGCGGTGGTGCGGTGGTGCGTCATGCGGTCGTGCTGTGGGGCGCGAGGTGTGGGTCAGCCGTTGTAGGTGCCGGTCTTCACGGCTTCCCACTTGCCGCTCTTGACCTGGTACACGGTGAGCTGCTTGTTGGCGGTGTCGCCGTACTCGTCGAAGGAGACCTTGCCGGTGATGCCTTCGAAGTTGCTCTTGCCGACCTCTTCGACGACCTTCGCGCGGAGTTCCTTGCCGCCGGGCAGCTTGCCGTCGTTGCCTTCCTTGATGGTCTTGACGGCGTTGATGATGGCGTTGGCGGCGTCGTACGAGTAGCCGCCGTAGGTGCCGTAGGTGCCCTTGTAGCCCTTGGACTTGTAGGTCTCGATGAAGGTCTTGGCGGCGGGGAGGGTGTCGACGGGGACACCGACGGAGGTCACCACGTCGCCTTCGGAGGCGCCGCCCGCGGTCTCGATGTAGGTGGGGCTGAACATGCCGTCGCCGCCGAAGAGCGGGATCTTGACGCCGGCTTCCTTGAGCTGCTTGGTGATGAGCTGGGACTCGTCGTACTGGCCGCCGTAGTAGACGAGGTCGGCCTTGGCGGCCTTGATCTTGGTGACGAGGGCCCCGAAGTCCTTGTCGCCGGTGTTGATGCTGTCGGTGCCGCCGACCTTGCCGCCGAGCTCCTCGAACTGCTCGCGGAAGATCTTGGCGAGACCGGCACCGTAGGTCTGCTTGTCGTCGACGACGAAGACCCGCTTCTTCTTCATGCCTTTGAACGCGTAGTCGGCCGCGAAGCCGCCCTGGAGGGCGTCGGTGGTGGCGGTGCGGAAGTAGGTGGTGTACGGGCGCTTCTTGGTACCGCTCTGCCAGTCCTTGCCCTGGGTCAGCTCGGGGTTGGTGTTGGAGGGCGAGATCTGTACCAGGTTGGCGGAGGCGAAGACCTGCTGCATGGACTGGGCGACGCCCGAGTTGAGGGGGCCGACGACCCCGACGACCTTGCTGTCGCCGACGAGGGCGGTGGCGTTCTGCTGGCCGGTGGCCGGCTGCGCCTTGTCGTCGAGGGCCTTGATCTGGAATTTCACCCCGGGGACGACCTTCTTGGCGTTGGCGTCGTCGACGGCGATCTGGACGCCGTACTGGATGCCGAGTCCGGTCGCGGAATTCTCGCCGGAGAGGGGTGCGTCGACACCGATGGTGATGGTGGTGGTGGCGTCGCCGTCGCCGTTGTCCCCGGAGCCGCCTTCGTCCCGTGATCCACAGGCGGTGAGGGTGAGCGCTCCTGTGGTGAGAACGGAGGTGAGTATCAGCAAAGAACGCTGTCGCACAATCAGTCCTTTCCGCCGACACGTCCGTCCCTGTTTGGGCCGAAACATTGTCGTGCTGGTACCGAACTCCCGATGGAGCGGTGACTGGCGGTGACTCTAAGCCTGACCCCTGGCCTGGGGCAGTGGCGTGGGCGTGCTTGTGACTCTCTTGTTATGACGGGCCGGAATTTGCGATTCCACTCTGCGGTCCGTGGACGGCTTCGGCGGTTTCTCCGTGTGGTCCACATTCTGAGAGTGCGCACTTCCGCTTAGTGGTGCGCCGGACACCGGAGAGCGGGCACTTGATGATCATTTGGGCCCCCCGGGAAAGATCCACTATCTAGATGCCTATAGCATCGAGATGTTTAGCCGGTATTGCTGCCGTGTTACGTAGCGTGATGTCGCACAGGCCTGGATCGGCATTCAGTGGTACTTCCGATTGAACGCCCCTTTATGTCCGCTCCGGAGCGTGCAAAATACGCCGGTGTTCCCGTCGGCGAGCGGATTGGGTGGCGGTGCGACGGTGCAGTCGTGGGAATCCGGTGAATCCCGAATCGGGGGAATGTGTGCCGCGTGGGGCGTATGGGGTCGGAGCGCCCCCGCGCTGACCGGCGCGTACGCGCTCCCGGTCCTTCCCGGTCCTTCCCGGTGGTACGTCCCGTGCGGGGCCGGGCTGTTGGAGGAAGGCGGGGCCGGAAAGCGGGGGGAGTGGGGGAGTTCACGCCCGTATGGCGCGATTTCCTACCCGGACGGGTGCCCGTTTTCCGGACGGGAGCGCGCTACCGACCTGTTCAACCCGGTTGGTGGTCCACCCGGTTGAGGCCCCGTCGGACCCGCCCCGGGCCGGCTGCGGCGGACGTCCCGGCCCTGGTGCGGCCCGTGTGCGATCCGGTGCGATCCGGCCGCGATGTCCACGCGCGCCCATGGGGGTCATGTGCGGAACGTGGTGGGACGGGTGGGAAGCGTGAGGGTTGTCGGTGGAGGGTCCGGGCCCGGTGAACATTTCGCAGGGTGACGGACCTGGTGCCGTGCCCGGGGCACTGTTCGTCCGCAAGTGCCGTGGGGGAGTGCTGAAACGTTCACTCGGGCGCCCACCGGACACACCGGTCCGCATTCTGGACACTTGTGCGCGGGAGTGGCGGGCGCGGGCGCTTTGTCCGGTCGGCGACGGGGGCTGGGGCCGGAAGTCGGGAGCCGGGGGCCAGGGCCGGGTGCCGGGGGTCGGGGCCGGACGGCTGTCGGCCGACACGTGCGCCGCCGCCGGGTCAGCGGGAATCCGGGCGACGGCCGATGCCCGCCCCTGTCCGCCCCTGTCCGCTCCTGACTCGGCTCCTGGCTCAGCCCTGAGTCGGCCTCTGAGGGGGCCCCTGAGTCGGCCCCGCCCCCGCCCGTGCCGGGATGGTTGCCGCCGGAGGGTTGCGGCGGGGGTGGCTCACGGCGGACCTCCGCACACCCCCCAGGGGGGGCTACTTGGTGTCGCCGACCGTCCTGAGCAGGCAGGTGAGCCGTGCTGTGCACACCCGCTTGCCCGTCTCGTCGGTGATGACGATCTCGTAGGTCGCGGTGGACCGTCCCTGGTGGACGGGGGTGGCCACGCCGGTGACATCTCCGGAGCGCACCCCGCGGTGGTGGGTGCAGTTCAGATCGACGCCGACGGCGATCTTCCCGGCGCCGCCGTGGAGCATGGCGCCGATGGAGCCCAGGGTCTCGGCGAGTACGGCGGAGGCGCCCCCGTGCAGCAGGCCGTAGGGCTGGGTGTTGCCCTCGACGGGCATGGTGCCGACGACGCGGTCGGCGCTCGCCTCCCCGATCTCGATGCCCATCCGGGTGCCGAGGTGTCCGGCGGAGAACAGGGAGGGAAGGTCGATGCCCAGGGCCGCGTACTCGTCGATGACTTCCTGCGGGAACTTCGCGGTGTGCTGCTCGCCCATGGGCCCGGCTCCGTTCGTGTTCGTCGTCGTGTGCGGTGTGCACCTGGTGGTGCGAACTGTTCTACCAGGTCCCGCTGAGCGAACGCTTAGGGGGTACGGGATGGTTCCAGCCGGACGACGACGGACTTGCTCGCGGGCGTGTTGCTGGTGTCGGCGGTGGCGTCGAGGGGGACAAGGACGTTCGTCTCCGGGTAGTACGCGGCGGCGCACCCGCGCGCGGTGGGGTAGTGGACGACGCGGAACCCGTCGGCGCGCCGCTCGGTGCCGTCGCGCCATTCGCTGACGAGGTCGGTCAGGGAGCCGTCGGGGAAGCCGAGTGCGGTGGCGTCGTCGGGGTGGACGAGGACGACGCGCCGGCCGTTCTTGATACCGCGATAGCGGTCGTCCAGGCCGTAGATGGTGGTGTTGTACTGGTCGTGCGAGCGCAGCGTCTGGAGCAGGAGCCGTCCGGCGGGGAGCTTGGGGTACTCGACGGGCGCGGCGGTGAAGTTGGCCTTGCCGGTGGCGGTGGGGAAGCGGCGTTCGTCGCGGGGGGCGTGCGGGAGGGTGAAGCCGCCGGGGTGCGCGACGCGGGTGTTGAAGTCCTCGAAGCCGGGCACGACGCGCGCGATGCGGTCGCGGATGGTGGCGTAGTCCCGCTCGAAGGTCTCCCAGGGGACGGCGCTGCGGGTGCCGAGGACGGAGCGGGCCAGGCGGCAGACGATGGCGGGTTCGGAGAGCAGGCCGGGGCTCGCGGGGGCGAGGCGTCCGCGGGAGGCGTGGACCATGCCCATGGAGTCCTCGACGGTGACGAACTGTTCGCCGCCGGCCTGGAGGTCGCGTTCGGTGCGGCCGAGGGTGGGGAGGATGAGGGCGCGTGCTCCGGTGACGGCGTGGGAGCGGTTGAGCTTGGTGGAGATGTGGACGGTGAGACGGGCGCGCCGCATGGCCGCTTCGGTGACGTCGGTGTCGGGTGACGCGGAGACGAAGTTGCCGCCCATGGCGAGGAACACCTTGGCGTCGCCGTCGCGCAGGGCGCGGATGGCGCGCACGACGTCGTAGCCGTGGGCGCGCGGGGGTGCGAAGCCGAACTCCTTCTCCAGGGCGTCGAGGAAGGCGGGGGCGGGGCGTTCGAAGATGCCCATGGTGCGGTCGCCCTGGACGTTGGAGTGACCGCGTACGGGGCACACCCCGGCGCCGGGGCGGCCGATGGCGCCGCGCAGCAGCAGGAGGTTGACGACCTCGCGGATGGTCGGGACGGCGTGCTTGTGCTGGGTGAGGCCCATGGCCCAGCAGACGACGGTGCGCCGGGAGGCGACGATCATCCGGAGGGCTTCCTCGATGGCGGGCCGGTCGAGCCCGGTGGCGGCGAGGGTGGTGTCCCAGTCGGCGTCCCGGGCGGTGGCGGCGAAGTCCTCGTAGCCGTGGGTGTGCTCGCGGACGAAGTCGTGGTCGACGGCGCCCTCGGTGTCGAGGAGGAGTTTGTTGAGCAGCCGGAACAGGGCCTGGTCGCCGCCGATGCGGATCTGGAGGAAGAGGTCGGTGAGGGTGGTGCCCTTGGTGAGGCCGCCCAGGCTCTGGGGGTTCTTGAACTTCTCCATGCCCGCTTCGGGAAGCGGGTTGACGGTGATGATGCGGGCGCCGGCCCGCTTGGCCTTCTCCAGGGCGGAGAGCATCCGCGGGTGGTTCGTCCCGGGGTTCTGTCCGGCGACGATGATGAGGTCGGCCTGGTGGAGGTCGTCGAGCAGGACGCTGCCCTTGCCGACGCCGAGGGTCTCGGTGAGCGCGGAGCCGGACGACTCGTGGCACATGTTGGAGCAGTCGGGGAGGTTGTTCGTGCCGTATTCGCGGACGAACAGCTGGTAGAGGAACGCGGCCTCGTTGCTGGTGCGCCCGGAGGTGTAGAAGACGGCTTCGTCGGGCGAGTCGAGGGCGGTGAGCTCCTCGGCGATGATCGCGAAGGCGTCGTCCCAGCCGACGGGTTCGTAGTGGGTGGCGCCCGCGGGCAGGTGCATCGGCTGGGTGAGGCGGCCCTGCTGGCCGAGCCAGTAGCCGCTGCGGCCGGCGAGGTCGGCGAGAGAGTGCTCGGCGAAGAACGCGGGGGTGACGCGGCGGAGGGTGGCTTCCTCGGCGACGGCCTTGGCGCCGTTCTCGCAGAATTCGGCGGTGTGGCGTTCGTCGCCCTCGGGCCAGGCGCAGCCGGGGCAGTCGAAGCCGTCCTTCTGGTTGACGCGGAGCAGGGTGAGGGCGGTGCGGCGGACGCCCATCTGCTGTTGCGCCATGCGCAGGCTGTGGCCGACGGCGGGGAGCCCGGCAGCGTGGTGCGGGGGCGGGGTGACTCGGGGGGTGTCCTGTGCCGGGTCGCTGCGGGGTGCTTCGCTGGCCATCTCGGCTCCTCGTCGAGCGCGTGTGCCGTTCGCCGTCCGTGATCGGCGGTCGTCCGATCCTCGCACGGGGGTGTGACAGCCGGTGGGCGCGGTCGGGAGCGGGGCCGGGTGTCAGTGGGGCGTGGCAGGATCGGGGGCGTGGCAGATTCAGCATCGAAGAAGACCGGGACGGCGGCGGGCGCGGGCAGCGGCAACCGGCCGCGGCTGCTCCTGATGGACGGGCACTCGCTGGCGTATCGCGCGTTCTTCGCGTTGCCCGTGGAGAATTTCACGACGGCCGCGGGTCAGCCGACGAACGCGATCTACGGTTTCGCGTCGATGCTGGCGAACACGCTGCGTGACGAGGCGCCCACGCACTTCGCGGTGGCGTTCGACGTGTCGCGCAAGACGTGGCGGTCGGAGGAGTTCGCGGAGTACAAGGCGAATCGTTCGAAGACGCCGGACGAGTTCCGGGGACAGGTGGAGCTGATCGGGGAGCTGCTCGACGCGATGCACGCGGTGCGGTTCGCGGTGGACGGCTTCGAGGCGGACGACGTGATCGCGACGCTGGCGACACGTGCGGAGGCCGAGGGTTTCGAGGTTCTGATCGTCACGGGCGACCGGGACTCGTTCCAGTTGGTCAGCGAGCACACGACGGTGCTGTACCCGACGAAGGGCGTGTCGGAGCTGACGCGCTTCACTCCGGAGAAGGTCCAGGAGAAGTACGGGTTGACGCCCGCGCAGTATCCGGACTTCGCCGCGCTGCGGGGTGACCCGTCGGACAATCTGCCGGGTATCCCGGGGGTGGGGGAGAAGACCGCGGCGAAGTGGATCAATCAGTTCGGTTCGTTCGCGGAGCTGGTGGAGCGGGTCGACGAGGTCAAGGGCAAGGCCGGGCAGAACCTCCGGGACCATCTGGAGGCGGTGCGGCTGAACCGCCGGCTGACGGAGATGGTGCGGGACGTGGAGCTGCCGCGCTCGGTGCCCGAGCTGGAGCGCGCGCCGTACGACCGCACGGCGGTGGCCATGGTGCTGGACACGCTGGAGATCCGTAATCCGTCGTTGCGGGAGCGGCTGCTGGCCGTCGACCCGGGTGCGGTGGAGGAGCAGCCGCAGGTCGAGGCGGGTGTCGAGGTCGACGGCGCGGTGCTGGCGACGGGCGAGGTCGCCCCCTGGCTCGCGGAGCACGGTGGTGAGCCGCTGGGCATGTCGGTGGTGGACACCTGGTCGCTGGGTGCGGGCACGGTCTCCGAGATCGCGTTGGCCGCGGCGGGCGGCGCGGCCGCGTGGTTCGACCCGGCGCAGCTGGACGAGGCCGACGAGCAGGCGTTCGCGCGCTGGCTGGCCGACGGCGGGCGGCCGAAGGTGCTGCACAACGCGAAGAGCGTGATGCGGGTCTTCGCGGAGCACGGCTGGTCGGTGGCGGGCATCTCGATGGACACGGCGCTGGCCGCGTATCTGGTGAAGCCGGGCCGTCGTTCCTTCGCGCTGGACGCGTTGACGCTGGAGTACCTGGGGCGGGAGCTGGTTCCCGCGTCGGCGTCGGACGGCCAGTTGGCCTTCGGCGCGGACGAGCAGGCGGAGGCGGACGCGCTGATGGTGCAGGCGCGTGCCGTGCTGGACCTGGGCGGCGCGTTCGAGGGGCGGCTGGCGGAGGTCGGTTCGGCGGAGCTGCTGCGGGACGTGGAGCTGCCCACCTCGGAGCTGCTGGCGCGGATGGAGCGGCACGGCATCGCGGCGGACCGGGCGCATCTGGAGTCGATGGAGCAGATGTTCGCGGGCGCCGTGCAGCAGGCGGTGAAGGAGGCGCACGCCTCGGTGGGCCATGAGTTCAACCTGGGTTCGCCGAAGCAGCTCCAGGAGGTGTTCTTCGGCGAGCTGGACCTGCCGAAGACGAAGAAGACGAAGACGGGCTACACGACCGACGCGGACGCGCTGGCGTGGCTGGCCGGGCAGACGGACCACGAGCTGCCGGTGATCATGCTGCGCCACCGTGAGCAGGCGAAGCTGCGGGTCACGGTCGAGGGTCTGATCAAGACGATCGCCGCGGACGGCCGTATCCACACCACGTTCAACCAGACGGTCGCGGCGACGGGCCGGCTGTCGTCGACCGATCCGAACCTCCAGAACATCCCCGTCCGTACGGACGAGGGCCGCGCGATCCGGCGCGGGTTCGTCGTCGGTGAGGGTTTCGAGTCACTGATGACGGCGGACTACAGTCAGATCGAGCTGCGGGTGATGGCTCATCTGTCGGAGGACGCGGGACTGATCGAGGCGTTCACCTCCGGTGAGGATCTGCACAGCACGGTCGCCTCGCAGGTGTTCGGTGTCGAGCGGTCCGCGGTGGACGCGGAGATGCGCCGCAAGATCAAGGCGATGTCGTACGGCTTGGCGTACGGTCTGTCGGCCTTCGGCCTGTCGCAGCAGCTGAACATCGAGGCGGCGGAGGCCCGCGGCCTGATGGACACCTACTTCGAGCGTTTCGGCGGGGTCCGCGAATACCTCCACCGTGTCGTGGAGGAGGCCCGCGCCACCGGCTACACGGAGACGTGGCTGGGCCGTCGCCGGTATCTGCCGGACCTGAACAGCGACAATCGTCAGCGCCGTGAGATGGCCGAGCGGATGGCCCTGAACGCGCCCATCCAGGGCACGGCTGCGGACATCGTGAAGATCGCCATGCTGAACGTCGACCGCGCGATGGGCGAGGCCGGGCTCACCTCCCGGATGCTGCTCCAGGTCCATGACGAAATCGTCCTGGAGATCGCGCCGGGCGAGCGGGCGGCCACGGAGGAGCTGGTCCGCCGCGAGATGGCGGCGGCCGTGGAGCTGAGGGCCCCGCTGGACGTCTCGGTGGGCGTGGGCCCGGACTGGGAGTCCGCAGCCCACTGACGGCACCGGGCGCGGCCCTGTTCTCCTCCCCACAGCACGGAGAAGACCAGGCCCGCGCCCACCCCAGCACACCCTCCCCACGCCCACCCCAGCACACCCTCCCCACGCCCGCCCCGCACAGCGACAAGAGCGGCGACTGGCCGTGCCCCAAGGGTCGCGAGGACCCGCGCACCCACGTCCGACCCGCACGGGAACAAGGTGCGGCGACCGGCCGTGACCCAAGGGGCGCGAGGAACCGCGCACCCACGTCCGACCCGCACGGGAACAAGGTGCGGCGACCGGCCGTGCCCCTTCAGGGGCGCGGGGAACTGCGCCCCACGTCCGACCCGCACGGAGACAACAGCGGCGACTGGCCGTGACCCAAGGTGCGCGAGGAACCGCGCACCCACGTCCGACCCGCACAGCCGCGAAGACGCCCACCGGTGATCCCCAGGCACGAACACCAAGGTGCGAGGGGAGACCCAACAGACACGCGCAGCGGGAACCAGGGCCGGGCCGGGCCCGGTACGGACGACCCGGGGACGGAGCCGGGGACGGAGCCGGGGACGGGGACGTGCCGGTGCCGGAGGAATCGGGCTTCCGCAAGACCGACGGAGTCACCCGCTTGGACTGCTCCCCGGGCCCCTCCGCCCCCGCACCGGGAGGATGCCGTCCATGGGCCTCCACCTCCGCGCGAGCCTCACGGCCGGCGCCGCCACCGTGACGGCGGCGGTCCTCGGGCCGATATCCGCCCTCGGCACCGCCGCCGAGCGCGTGCGGTCCGCCGCCCTGCGCCGCGCCGGTCAGGAGCGGGACCCCGCCGCCCCGGTGTCCAAGGGCGCCGGGGCGGCGCTCTCGTGGTCGGCCCGGCTGCGGGCGTCGCGATCCCCGGCGGGTCCTCGCTGTCCGCAGGCGAGTGTCCGCCGTGAGCGGTCGGGCGGCGGGCCGCGTGAGCTGCTGCGGGCGGCCGCCCGACGACGGGCGGCGTTCGTGCGCCGCACCCGGGGCGCGGCCGGTCCGGTCACGCGCCGCGCGTCCGGTGGGACGCCCACCTCGGGCCCGACGGCCGCTCCGCCGTCGGCTGCCGGGGACTGACGAAGGCGCCGCAGGGCACCCGCACGGCACCCGTCCCGCACACACAGCGCATACACGGCACCCGCATGCGCCCCGCACATCTGACAACCCGTATGCCGGTGACTCCCGCCGAACTGTTCCGGCGTATGTCCCACTCAGCGTCCGACTTCACGTATTCGCTTACCCCCACCGGTGAACGAACCGCCCCAAACCGGGCGCGAACGGGTGCCCAGGCAAAGCAAGTTGCCGTAGGGTCGCCAGCGTCGGAGCGTGCGCGGGACGGTGCGCTCCGCATCTGGTCACCGATGAGAAGGGGAGCCGGGAATGGCGGCGTACATCGGCCGGAGGCTGCGCAAGGGAGCGGCGACCACCGCTGTTGCGGCGGTCGTGGTGGCGGCGTTGTCCGCCTCGGGCGCCCCCGGAGCGCAGGGGGTCACCGACCCGGCGTCCGGGTTGCAGACCTCCGACAGTGCGCCAGGACCGGACGACGGTGATCATTCCGCCACCGGCGACTCGCCCTACTACACCGAACTCCCGCCGCTGAAGAGCCCCACGGTACCGCCCACGATCGGTGACCCGATCAGTCGGGGCGGCTCCGAGGCGGGCATCCCGGCGACCGTCCTCGACGCCTACAAGCAGGCCGAGGCGTCCATGAGGCTGTCCCAGCCGGAGTGCAACCTGCCCTGGGAACTGCTCGCGGCGATAGGCAAGGTCGAGTCCGGTCACGCCCGGGGCGGACGCGTCGACGGGAACGGGACGACGACCACGCCGATCCTCGGCCCGGTGCTCGACGGCAACGGCTTCGCGAACATCAGCGACACCGACAACGGTGCCTTCGACGGTGACGCCACCCATGACCGGGCCGTCGGCCCGATGCAGTTCATCCCGTCCACCTGGGGCGAGGGCGGCCCGACCGGCGACGGATGGGGCGCCGACGCCAACGGCGACGGCAAGCGTGACCCCAACAACATCTACGACGCCACCCTCGCCGCCGGGCGCTATCTCTGCGCGGGCGGCCGCGATCTGTCCGCCGCCGACGAGCTGCGTGCGGCCATCCTCAGCTACAACCGGTCCACCGAGTACGTGAACACCGTGCTGTCGTGGCTGGAGTACTACCGCAAGGGCAGCCACGAGATCCCCGACGGCACGGGCACCCTGCCGGCGGACCGCAGCGATCGCACCCCCGACCGCACGCCTTCTCCCGCCTCAGAGACGCCCCGCCCCGGCTCCTCCGCGCCCGACCGGCCCGGCACCCGCCCCGGCGCCGGCTCCACCCAGGACCCCGAGCGGCCCGGCTCCGGGCCCGGGACATCGCCCGGTCCCTCGGTCCCCGGCGGCAGCCCGTCGCCCGGTCCGACCACCCCGCCCACCAAGCCGCCGGGCAGCGGCGGGCCCACCACGCCTCCCACCACACCACCGACCACTCCGCCCACCAAGCCCCCGACCAGCCCGCCGACGACGACGCCCACCCCGACCGACACCGTCGCCCGGCTGGAGAACGCGGGCGGCGCCACGATCACCGCGACGGCCGGCGAGTCCTTCCCCCGTCCTGTGAAGGTGCGGGCCGAGACCTCGGCGGGGGACCCGGTCGCGAAGGTGCGAGTGCGGTTCACCGTCGCCGGTGACACCGACACCGCCTTCCCCGGCGGCGAGAGCGTCGCCACGGTGGTGACCGACAGCGCCGGTGTCGCCACCGCGCCCGCGCTCCTCGCGGGGGAGAAGGCGGGTGGCTTCACGGTCCGCGCCGTCGTCGTCGGACGCGCGGTCGCGGCCGCCGAGGTCAAGGCGACCGTCACCGCCCGTCAGGCCGACGCCCTGGTACGCGTCGGCGACAAGGAACTCGTCTGCTCGCCCGGCGGCGAGTTCGCCGACGCCGTCGTCCTCAAGGCCACCCGCAAGGGCGCCGCCGCCGGTCGCGTCGCCGCCACGGCCACCCTGGTCAAGGCCGCCGCCGACCCCGCCGTCAACGACAAGGGCCCCCACTTCAAGGACGCCGACGGCAAGCCGGTCCGCGAACTCACCGCCCTCGTCACCGACAAGGACGGCGTGCTCCAACTGCCGAAGCTCCACGCCGACGAGACCACCGGTACGTTCCTGCTGCGTGTCACCACCACCGGGGGCGCCACCCTCACCGTCGAACTGAAGGTCGCGGCCCCTCCGGCAACTTGACCCACGGCACACCTCCCGCCCGCCCCCGCGTCCACCGGCACCACGGACCCGGGGGCGCCGCCGTCCGCACCCCGCACCGTCCCCCGGACCGCGCCCCCGCCAGTCGCCCGCCCTCAGCCAGCCGCGCTCACCCCGGGGCAGCCGCGCTCACCCCGGGGCAGTCGCGCCCGCCCCGGGGCAGTCGCGCTCACTCCGGGGCACACCCCGGACCCGGCGGTGCCCTGCCTCCGCTCAACCTCAGCTCCGGCAATGCCCCGCCTCCGGTCAACCCCGGGGCCCGGCGGCGTCCCGGCCCCGTGCCCGCGCGCTCGTGTGCCGGGTGGGTGGTGCCGCGGTGGGGTCCTCGGGCCACGGATGCTTCGGATAGCGGCCCCGCAGCTCCGCCCGCACGGCGCGATAGCCCTCCGCCCAGAACGACGCCAGATCCCCGGTGACCGCCGCGGGGCGCCCGGCGGGCGAGAGCAGATGCACCAGCACGGGTACCCCCGCCACCTCCGGAGTCCTCGCCAGACCGAACATCTCCTGCAACTTCACCGCCAGCACCGGCCGTTCCGCGTCCGAGTAGTCCACCCGGACCCGCGACCCGCTGGGCACCTGGATGCGCTCCGGCGCCAACGAGTCCAACCTGGCCGCCTCCCCGCTCGCCCACGGCAGCAGCCGGGTCAGCGCCCGGCCGGCGTCGATCCGCGCGAGATGCGCCCGCCCCCGGGCACGCCCCAGCTCGGGCTCCAGCCACTCGTGGGCACGCGCGGTCAACGCCTCGTCCGACACGTCCGGCCAGCCCCCGCCCACCGTGCGGTGCAGGAACGCCAGCCGCTCCCGCAGCCCCATCGCGTCCCGGTCCCACCGCAGCAGACCCAGCCCCTCCCGCCGCAAGCCCTCCACCAGTGCCTCCCGCACCAGCGCGGGAGCCGGTCGGGCCAGCGGACGGACCACCAGCTCCACCGCGCCGAGCCGCTCCACCCGGCGGGCCACCAGGTCCCCGTCGGTCCAGGCCACCTCCTCGCCCTCACCGTGCAGTGACCCCGCCGCCCGCCGGGCGATGTCCTCGTCGACGACCGCGGCGAGCCGCACCCGCGCGTGCCCCGCCCCCGCGGGCCGGTCCGCGACCGCCACCGCCAACCACGGCACCCCCCGCAGAGCCGAAGCGCCGCCCAGCTCCGCGCGTGTCCCCGACACCATCCGGTAGTCGCCCTCGGCCCGCTCCCGGGCCAGCCGCTCGGGAAACGCCAGCGCCACCACCAGCCCCCCGGCGGCGTCCGCCGCGTCACCCCCACGCCCCGGCCCCCCGTCACCCGCCCCGCCTTGACCCGACCAGCGCACCGCCTGTCCGTCGCCCACCCCGCCCGCGGGGCCGGACGAACGCCCCGGCCCCGCGTCACCCTCCCCGACCGGTCCCGTCGAGTGCGCGAGCCCCGCGTCACCCTCTCCGCCCCGGCCGGACGAACGCGGCCGACCTGCGCCCCCTGACCCGCCCCGGCCGGACGGCCCGGCCTCCGCGTCACCCACCGCCGCGGTGAGTCTGCGCACCTCCTGGCGCCAGCGCGCGCCGTACCCGTCGACGCCGCGCCGGGCCTCCCGCCACGCCGCCGTCAGATCGTCCCCGTAGTCCCGGGGCGGCTCCTCGCTCAGCAGCGCGACCACCTCGGCCGCCCGGCGCGCGCCGAGCTCCGCCGCGCCGTCCAGCAGTGCCCGCCCCAGCCGGGGATGCAGCCCCAGCCTTGCCATCCGCAGCCCCCGGTCGGTCACCCGCCCCGAATCCGTGTGGACCGCGCCGATCGCGGTCAGCACCGACCGGGCCGCCGCCATCGCCCCGCCCGGCGGGGCGTCCAGCAGCGCCAGACCCGTGGCCTGCGGATCACCCCACACGGCGGCCTGCAACGCGAACGCCGTCAGATCGGCGACCTTGATCTCCGGCGCCGGGAACCCCGGCAACCGCTCGTGCTCCGCCGCGGTCCAGCAGCGGTACACCGCGCCCGGCGCCTGCCGCCCGGCCCGGCCCGCCCGCTGCCGGCCGGTCGCGCGCGACGCCCGCACCGTCGTGAGCGAACCCAGACCTCGCGCGTGGTCCATCCTCGGCTCGCGCGCGAGCCCGGAATCCACCACGACCCGTACGCCCGGCACCGTCAGACTGGACTCCGCCACCGAGGTCGTGAGGACCACCCGCCGTCCGGATCCGCCCGCCAGCACCGCGTCCTGCACGGCGGCCGGTGCCCGCCCGTGGACCTGGAGGATCTCCACCCCCTCCGTCCCCGCCAACTGGCCCGCCACCCGCGCGATCTCCCCCACCCCGGGCAGGAAGCACAGCACGTCGCCCTCCCGCTCCGTGAGGGCACGCCGCACCACCGACGCCACATGGGTCAGCAGCACCGGATCGACCCGGGTGCCCTGCGGCGGACGCACCACCCGCGACGGCGGCGCCCACACCACGTCCACCGGATACGACGTCCCCGCCGCCTCGATCACCGGCGCCCCGCCCAGCAGCCGCGCCCAGCCGCTCGCGTCGGTCGTCGCCGACGCGGCCACCAGGCGCAGATCGGGGCGCAGCGCCCCCCGTACGTCCAGCAGGAACGCCGCCGTGGTGTCGGCGTCCAGATGCCGCTCATGGCACTCGTCGAGCACCACGGTGTCCACCCCCGACACCTCCTGGTCCCGCTGGAGACGCTGGAGCAGTACGCCCGTCGTCACGACCTCGACCCGGGTGCGCGGTCCGACGGACCGCTCCCCGCGCACCGTGAATCCGACGCTCTCCCCGACCTTCTCGCCGAGCAGCCAGGCCATCCGCCGGGCGGCGGCCCGCGCCGCGATCCGCCGGGGCTCCGCGACGACGACCCGCCGGGCCGGGCCGCCGCCGACCAGCCCGGCGAGCGCCAGCGGCACCAGGGTCGTCTTACCGGTCCCGGGCGGTGCGCACAGCACCGCCGTGCCCTCGCTGTCCAGGGCCGACATCAGCGCGGGAACGGCGTCGCGTACCGGGAGACGGTCGAGTGCGTCGGTTCGGATCATGCGGCCAGTGTGGTGCCTCGGCGAAATCGGTGTGCGCGGTTGTCCACAGGCACGGCAGGATCAACGGATCGTATGACTTACGCCGATCCCACCAGGTCGGGCGGCCGTGCGACGGGCGGGCTCCGCCGGATTCCCGGGGCTCAGTCGTCCCGGTCGCACACGAAGATCGCCGTGCCGGGGATCAGATGTCCCCGCAGCGGGGACCAGCCGCCCCACTCCTCCCGGTTCCACAGCGGCCACTCCGGTTCCACCAGGTCCACCAGCCGGAATCCGCCGGCCACCACGTCCCGTACCCGGTCGCCGACCGTCCGGTGGTGCTCGACGTACACGGCGTCGCCGTCCTCGTCCTGCTCCACGTACGGCGTGCGGTCGAAGTAGGACGCCGATACCGACAACCCCTCCGGGCCCGGCTCGTCGGGGAAGGACCACCGGATCGGGTGGGTCACCGAGAACACGAAACGGCCGCCGGGCCGCAGCACCCGGCGCACCTCCCGCAGCACCGCCACCGGGTCCGCGACGAACGGCAGTGCCCCGTACGCCGAGCACGCCAGGTCGAACGAGCCGTCGCGGAACGGCAGGGTCCCCGCGTCGGCCTCCACCAGCGCCACGCCGTCGCCGCCGATCCGCAGCGCGTGCTGGAGCTGCCGGTGCGAGAGGTCCAGCGCCACCGGCAGTGCCCCCTGGGCGGCCAGCCAGCGTGAGCACTGGGCGGCCCCCGCGCCGATCTCCAGCACCCGCCGGTCCTTGAGACCGGCCGCCGGGGCCAGCAGCCGCGCGTCCGCCTCGTCCAGTCCCTCGGGGCCCCAGACGAAGCGGTCGTCCCCGAGGAACGCGCCGTGATCGCTCTGGTACTCGTCGGCGTTGCTGTCCCACCAGCCGCGGTTCGCGCGGCTGCTCTCCGTGCCCGAGACGGTACGCCGGGTGGCTTCCGGTTCGGGCTGTTCGGACTCTTGGATGATCGGCTCCCTCGTCGTACTCTTCCGTCCAACCGCCGTGGGGGCCCGCGTTCCGGCCGCGTCGACATGAGGCGCGGTACGGCTGCCGCGGCCTCACGGATCAGTTCTTGTGCCGGGTATGCGGCGATCCGCCCCGGGTGTGCGTCTTCGCGCATTGACCCTGTCCGGCTGCCCCCGTATGCTACAAGTTGCGCTGCGAGCCTGCGCTCCTCAGACAGAGCAGGCTGCGCTCGCGTCTGTTGTATGTCCTTTCGGTTCTTGAGGTGTGTTTCCGGGTCCCTTCGGGGAAGCGGGGGCGTGCCTTTCAGGCTGTCCGGCTTCTTCAGAGCGACAACGGCTCCCGGCGTAGCAGTACCTACGACTTCAATGTCCGTACCGGAGCCCTTTCCCACATGACGAGCAGCACCGAGACCACCGCAACCACCCCGCAGGTAGCGGTCAACGACATCGGTAACGAGGAAGCCTTCCTCGCCGCGATCGACGAGACGATCAAGTACTTCAACGACGGCGACATCGTCGACGGCGTCATCGTGAAGGTCGACCGGGACGAGGTCCTGCTCGACATCGGTTATAAGACCGAAGGTGTCATCCCGAGCCGCGAGCTCTCGATCAAGCACGACGTCGACCCCAATGAGGTCGTCGCCGTCGGTGACGAGATCGAAGCCCTTGTCCTTCAGAAGGAGGACAAGGAAGGCCGCCTGATCCTCTCGAAGAAGCGTGCCCAGTACGAACGTGCCTGGGGCACCATCGAGAAGATCAAGGAAGAGGACGGCATCGTCACCGGTACCGTCATCGAGGTCGTCAAGGGTGGTCTCATCCTCGACATCGGCCTCCGTGGCTTCCTCCCGGCCTCCCTGGTCGAGATGCGCCGTGTCCGCGACCTCCAGCCGTACGTCGGCAAGGAGCTCGAAGCCAAGATCATCGAGCTGGACAAGAACCGCAACAACGTGGTCCTGTCCCGCCGTGCCTGGCTGGAGCAGACGCAGTCCGAGGTCCGCCAGACGTTCCTCACCACCCTCCAGAAGGGCCAGGTCCGTTCGGGCGTCGTGTCCTCGATCGTCAACTTCGGTGCCTTCGTGGACCTGGGTGGCGTCGACGGACTCGTCCACGTCTCCGAGCTCTCCTGGAAGCACATCGACCACCCCTCCGAGGTTGTCGAGGTCGGTCAGGAAGTCACCGTCGAGGTTCTCGACGTGGACATGGACCGCGAGCGTGTCTCCCTGTCGCTCAAGGCGACGCAGGAAGACCCGTGGCAGCAGTTCGCCCGGACGCACCAGATCGGTCAGGTCGTCCCCGGCAAGGTCACCAAGCTCGTTCCGTTCGGTGCGTTCGTCCGCGTGGACGAGGGCATCGAGGGCCTGGTCCACATCTCCGAGCTGGCCGAGCGCCACGTGGAGATCCCGGAGCAGGTCGTCCAGGTCAACGACGAGATCTTCGTCAAGGTCATCGACATCGACCTTGAGCGCCGCCGCATCAGCCTCTCGCTGAAGCAGGCCAACGAGTCCTTCGGCGCCGACCCGGCCTCGGTCGAGTTCGACCCGACGCTCTACGGCATGGCCGCGTCGTACGACGACCAGGGGAACTACATCTACCCCGAGGGCTTCGACCCCGAGACCAACGACTGGCTCGACGGGTACGAGAAGCAGCGCGAGGAGTGGGAGCGCCAGTACGCCGAGGCGCAGTCCCGCTTCGAGCAGCACCAAGCCCAGGTCATCAAGTCCCGCGAGGCCGACGCGCAGGCCGCTGCCGAGGGTGGCGACAGTGCCGCTGCTCCGGCCGCGTCCGGTGGCAGCGGTGGCGGTGGCGGCGGTTCGTACTCCTCGGAGTCCGCGGACAACTCCGGTGCCCTGGCTTCGGACGAGGCGCTCGCCGCGCTTCGCGAGAAGCTGGCCGGTGGCCAGAGCTGACGCTTGATCCCAGGCGCTAGTCGCTGATGTTGTCGGGCCCGCACCCTCCGGGGTGCGGGCCCGACGCTGTTTCCACCGCCGCCCGCCGGGGACAACCACTACGCGCGCGTGCCCGTCGGCACCGTCGCGGGTGCGGACCGGCCGGTATGCCACCCAGGAGTGTCCGGGCGGACGGATGAGCGAGCGGGTGCCGACCGGCCGGACGGGGAATGCCTCCGCTCCGCAGCGTGTTCTGACTGAGGGACACGAGGAGGAGCGGCTGTGCTTGATCCGCAGGGTTTGTACGCTTGGGAACCGAAGGGCCTGGCCGTCGTCGATGTGGCGCTCGCCCAGGAGTCCGCCGGACTGGTGATGCTGTACCACTTCGACGGATACATCGACGCGGGGGAAGCCGGTGACCAGATCGTCGAACGGCTGCTGGAGTCGCTGCCTCACCAGGTCGTCGCCCGTTTCGACCACGACCGACTGGTGGACTACCGCGCACGGCGCCCCCTGTTGACGTTCCGGCGTGACCGCTGGACCGCCTACGAGGTGCCCTCTCTGGAGGTGCGTCTGGTGCAGGACACCACCGGCGCGCCCTTCCTGCTGCTGTCCGGCCCCGAACCGGACATCGAGTGGGAGCGCTTCGCCGCCGCCGTCCAGCAGATCGTCGAACGGCTCGGTGTACGCCTCGCGGTGAACTTCCACGGCATCCCCATGGGCGTCCCGCACACCCGGCCCGTGGGCCTCACCCCGCACGGCAGCCGCACCGACCTGGTGCCCGGCCACCGCAGCCCCTTCGACGAGGCACAGGTGCCCGGCAGCGCCGAGTCCCTGGTCGAGTACCGCCTCATGGAAGCGGGCCACGACGTCCTCGGGGTCGCCGCGCACGTCCCGCACTACATCGCCCGCTCCCCGTACCCGGACGCGGCCCTCACCGTCCTCGAAGCCATCACCTCCGCGACCGGCCTGGTCCTGCCGAGCATCGCGCACTCCCTGCGCACCGAGGCGCACCGCACCCAGAACGAGATCGACCGGCAGATCCGGGAGGGCGACGAGGAACTGGTCGCCCTCGTCCAGGGGCTGGAGCACCAGTACGACGCGGCGGCCGGCGCCGAGAGCCGCGGCAACATGCTCGCGGAACCCACCGACATCCCCTCCGCCGACGAGATCGGCCTGGAGTTCGAGCGCTTCCTCGCGGAACGCGAGGGCGAAGGCTGACCCCGCCCGGCAACCCTCCTCACGGCCACCCCGCGCGCGGGGTGGCCGTCGGGCGTCCAGGGGCAGGGCCTAAGCTGCGGGCATGCTGACTGTGGGCCTGACCGGGGGTATCGGCGCCGGGAAGAGCGAGGTGTCGCGGCTGCTCGTGGAGCACGGCGCGGTCCTTGTCGACGCGGACCGGATCGCCCGGGAAGTGGTCGAGCCGGGAACCCCCGGGCTGGCCGCCATCGTCGACGCCTTCGGCGAGCAGGTGCTCTCCGAGGACGGTTCGCTGGACCGCCCCGCCCTGGGCGCGATCGTCTTCGCCGACGCCGACCGGCTCGCCGTCCTCAACGGCATCGTGCACCCCCTGGTCGGTGCCCGCTCCGCGGAGCTGAAGGCCGCCGCCCCCGACGACGCGGTCGTGGTGCAGGATGTCCCGCTCCTCACGGAGAACGGCCTCCAGGACCGGTACGACCTGGTGATCGTGGTGGACACGAGCCCCGCCACCCAGCTCGACCGGCTGGTACGGCTGCGCGGCATGACCGAGGCGGACGCCCGCGCGCGGATGGCCGCGCAGGCCACCCGCGCCCAGCGGCTGGCCATCGCCGACATCGTGATCGACAACGACGTACCCCGCGGCGAGCTGAGCGCGCGTGTGACGGAGGTCTGGGCCGAACTCCTGCGGCGTGCCACCATGAAGTCCGGCTGACCGCCGGGGCCCGCCCCGGCCGGTGTGCCCGCGCACCCCGGCGCGGACCGGCCGCCGGGAATATGCCCGCGCGTGAGGGGCGTTGAAGCGGGGAGCGAGGGGAAGGAATGGGTCGTGCCCGAGCGCAGCGGATCAACCCGACGTACGCCGGAAACTCTTGTCATCGACTTCCGCGCCGCCGAACACCTCCTGGCCGCGCGTGACCCCCGGGGAGCCGTGAAGCTCCTCGACCCGGTCATCGCCGCCCACCCGGAGAACACCGCGGCCCGGTTGCTGCGCGCGCGTGCCTTCTTCGCCGCGGCCCAGCTGAGGCCCGCGGAGCTGGAGTTCACGATCGTGCTGGAGCGGGAGCCGGACAACGCCTTCGCGCACTTCGCGCTGGCCCGCACCTATGAGCGGGCCGGCCGCCCCGAGCAGGCCGTACGGCACTTCCGGCTCGCCGCCGCGCTGGATCCCAACCCCGATTACCTGGCCGCGGCCCACTTCGACGACTGACCGGGCCCCGGTCCCGACCGGCACCGGGCGCGTCAGCGGTCCGACGGCGGCTGGTAGGGCGGGACGTCCCGGCCGGGCTGGAAGTGCGGGCCCTGGCGGATGTGCCGGACCACCACGACCATGTCGACGACGGTGATCAGCCACAGGGTGGCGCAGGCCGCCGCCCAGCCGGGATGACCGATCAGGACGAAGGCCACCGTCCCGGCGACCGCCCAGATCATCCCCCACAGGCTCAGCCAGAACCGCATACGCAGGGGACTGCGCGCGGTCATCGGTTCACTGCCCGTACGCATCACGCTCATCACTCCTGACTGCAACGTACCTCTGTTCCCGGCGCGGCGGGCACCCGGGCGACGGACGCCCGGCACACCGGCCGGGCACTTCCGCTGGCCGTGGCGCGTTCCCAGTGCGACAACGGGGACCGTCGGACGGGGGACGATCATGGGAGCCGAGGACGGGGGCGGCCCGGTGGTGGAGGCGGTGCGCGCGGACGAGTGGGGCGCGCGCTGGCTGGCGGAGCTGGAGCGGCCGGAGGTCGCACGGCTGACGGCCGTGCTGCCGGAGGCCGGGGAGCTGCCGGAGATCCTGCTGGACCTCGCGGTGCCGCACGAGTCGGTCAACGAGCTGGTCGCCCTGCGCCGTCGTTTCGATCGGGAACCGCAGTGGCGATGGCTGCTGGACCGCGCGCTGAGCGGGCTGCTCCACCGGCCCGACGAGCCCGGTGCGGCCATCGGGCCCGGCACCCCACCGGTCGACGATCCGCTGGGCCGGTGCTTCCCGGTCTTCGTGTACCTGGCGGCGCTGCCGCACGCCCTGGCCCATCACCGGCGCCACGGCGTCGACCCGGAGGTGTCCCGGCGCACCCTCGCCGATCTAGGCCGGCAGATCGCCCTCCACCGCGGACAGCACGGCCGTACGGGACTGTCGACGCCCCGTTGGCCCTCGCTGCACTTCAGAGGCGAGCTGTACCAGCTGGGGCGGCTCCAGTTCCAGCGCACGGTGCTCACGGAGAAGCTCGCGCCCCTGGTGACGGCGGCCGGTGCGGCTCCGGGGCCCGACGCCCCCGCCCTGGATCTGCACATCCCCGACTTCCTCGGACCACTGTCGCCCGACGCGGTCGAGCGGTCGCTGGAGCTGGCCCGCGCCTTCTTCCCGCGCCACTATCCGCAGGAGGACCACCAGGTCGCCATGTGCGCCTCCTGGCTGCTGGACCCGCAGCTCAGGGCGTATCTGCCGGCCGATTCCAACATCGTCGCGTTCCAGCGGCGGTTCAGACCCGCCCCCCTCGATCCGGAACCGGACGACGAGGGTCCGATCCGTTTCGTCTTCGGTGAGGTGGTACCGCTGTCCGAGCTGCCGCGGCGGACGACGATGGAGCGGGCGATCGGCGACCATCTGCGGTCCGGGGGGCACTGGCACTTCGGGCGGGGCTGGTTCCCGCTGCGGGACGGCGCCGGGTCACTGCCCGTCTGAGCGTGGGAGGTTGACGCGTTCCGCTCGTACGGACCGGGAACCGCCGTGACGGGCTGGTTCGTTGGGCCGGTATGAGCCTTTGGATGCGTGAGGGATACGACGGATCAGGACCCGGGGCGATCACTCCGGACGGCTGCTCGGTGGAGGTGTACGCGCGGCTGCCGCTCTACGGCGAGCCCGACATCATCGCCGCGGCGGTACCGGAGGCGGCCCGGCTGCTGGAACTCGGCTGCGGGGTAGGGCGGATGACCGGACCCCTGGTGGAGCGCGGCTTCACCGTGACCGCCGTCGACGAGTCCGCGGAGATGCTGGAGCGGGTCCGCGGCGCGCGTACGGTCCGCAGCCCCATCGAGAGCCTGGAGCTGGGAGAGCTGTTCGACGCGGTGACACTGACGTCGTTCCTGGTCCACGCCGGGGACGAAGGAGTACGCCGGGGACTGCTCGACACCTGCCGTCGCCATATCGGTGACGACGGCTGTGTGATCATCCAGCGGGAGCCCCTGGACCAGCGGGCCCGGCTGCCGTACGAGCGGGTCGACCCGGCCGGTTTCACCGTACGGATGAGCTCCGAGCCCGCGGGGGACGGGGTGGATCTGATGCGGGCGGAGTATGTGTTCCCCGACACCGTGTGGCGGCAGAGATTCCTGAGCCGCGCCCTCACCCGGGAGGCGTTCGAGGCGGCTCTGGCGGAGTCCGGGCTGAGGGTGGACCGGTACCTCACGGACGACGGGACCTGGGTGCGGGCCGTCCCCACCGCCTGAGACCGGTCGGGCCCCAAGCCACTCCACGCCGGGCCCCTGCACGTATCAACCATTCCACCGTCGAGCTCCTCGTCACGTACGCGCCACCCCGCCGCCGAGCTTCCCGTCACGTATCGGACACCCCACCGCCGGGCCCCCGCGCCACGTACCCGGCTGCTCCAGCGCCGGGCCCCCGTCACGTACCGGGGGTTCCGGGTGGCTCCGGGTGGGGCGGCACCCGGCGCGTACCGCCGTGGGGTCAGCGGCGACGGTCGCGGCGGTTGTCGCGGCCGTCACCGCTGTCGCGCGTGGTGTCGCCGCGCCGGGAGGTACGGGCCCGGGAGGCCCGGTCCCCGCGCTCCGCCGCCCCGGCGGAACCGGCCGCCGCCGCGAAGCCGTCCGGCTCCGCGGGTCCCCGGGTGATGCCCACGCCCCCGGCCTCCCGGAGCCGATCCATCTCCCGGCGGTCCCGCTTGGTGGGCCGTCCGGCACCCCGGTCCCGTACACCGGCCGGGGCGACCGCCTCCCGGGGCGGGGGCGGCGGGCTGTTGTCGAGAAAGCACTCGACCGCCGCCGGGGCGCCTACCCGTTTGCGGATGATCCGCTTCACGACGACCACCCGCTCGTGCCCGGCGTGCTTCAGCCGGACCTCGTCCCCGACCCGGAGCGCGTAGGCCGGTTTCACCCGTTCCCCGTTCACCCGGACATGGCCGCCCCGGCACGCCGCCGCCGCGAGGGAACGGCTCTTGACGAGCCGGACCGACCAGATCCAGACGTCCACCCGCACACTGCCCTGCGAGGGGTCGGGGGCGACCGTACGCCCGGCCGGTCCGCTGCCCACGGCGTCGGCCGCGTCCGCCCCGTCCCCGTCGGCGATGTCCTCTTCCCCGTGGAAGCCGTCCGAATCGTCCCCGTCCACCGGGTCCGTCGGGTCGGCGGAGCCTGTCCGGTCCACCCGGTCGGCCGGTCCACCCGCCGTCATCACGTCCACCACCGCGTCAGGAGCCATGACACGACCCTAGAGCCTGCCCCGCCGTGGACGCCGCGCGATATCCGCCCGAGCGGCCCACCCCGGATGCGTCCCCGTGTCCCGCCGGGAATCCTGGCAGCCGGTCGCCCGGCGGACCGGCGTCCCGGCCGGAGCGCATCCGGCGGGCGAGGCCGGAGGGAGAGCGCTCATGCGGGCCGAAGTCACCGCCGGGGCCGACGGGGCTCCCGGGTGAGCGGCAGCGGTACGGACACCCCGGTCCGGGAACCCACCGGGGAACCCGGCCGCCGGTTCGTGTTCCCCAGCGCGCTCACCGTGCTCGTCCTCGTCACGCTGGGGGTCTGGGCCCTCGCCTTCCTCGTCCCGCCCGGGACCTACGACCGGGACGACGACGGAGCCCCGGTCCAGGGCACCTACCATCGCGTCGACACATCGCAAAGCCTCACCGACCGGCTGAACGATCTGTTCCTCGCCCCGGTGAACGGCCTCTACGGCATCCTCGACCCCGGGTCCGGGCAGGTCGGCCCGACTTTCAGCGGAGAGCTGTACGGCAGCGCCGGGGTGTTCCTCTTCATCCTCGCGATCGGCGCGTTCATCACCGTCGTCTTCGCCACGGGCGCGCTGGAACGCGGTATCGAGCGGCTCGCGCACCGGCTGCGCAGCCGCGGGTCGCTGCTGATCGCGGGCATCATGCTCGTCTTCTCGGTGCTCGGCACGGTCGAGGGGTTCGCCGAGGAGACGCTCGGCTTCTACGGGCTGATCGTGCCGCTGATGCTCGCCCTCGGCTACGACCGGATGACCGCTGTCGGCACGATCATCCTCGGCGCCGGGGTCGGGGTGCTGTGCTCCACCGTCAACCCGTTCTCGACCGGGGTCGCCTCGTCCGCCGCCGGGATCTCCCTGGGGGACGGCATCGTGCTCCGGTTCGTGATGTGGGTGGTCCTCACGGCGGTGACCATCGGTTACGTCGTCCGGTACGCGCGACGGGTGCTGGGGGACCCCGGCCGGTCGCTGTCGGGGTTCCTGCCGGGCGACCGCGAACAGATCGCCACCGGGGACGACGGCGGACCGGCCCCGGAACTGACGCGGCTGCACCGGACGGTCCTGGTACTGACGTGTCTGATCTTCTCGTTCATGATCTTCTCCGTGGTGCCCTGGTCCAGCGCGCTGACCGGCCGCGCCGACGCGACCCCGTACGGCTGGGAGCTCGGCTGGTCCTTCCCGGAACTGGCGGCGCTGTTCCTGGTGGCCGCGGTGCTCGTCGGGATCGTCGCCCGGATGGGGGAACCGGCCCTCAGCGCGACCGTCGTCCAGGGCGCGGCCGACTTCATCTCCCCGGCGCTGGTCATCGTCCTCGCCCGCGGGGTCACCGTGATCATGAACAACTCGCAGATCACCGACACCGTGCTGCACTCCATCGAGGGCATCGTGGCGGGCACCTCGTCGGGACTCTTCGCGGTGATCGTCTTCCTGGTGGATCTGCCGCTGGCGTTCCTGATCCCCTCCAGCTCCGGGCACGCGACGCTGGCCATGCCGATCCTGGCGCCGCTCGCCGACTTCGCCGGGGTGTCCCGCGCCGTCGTCGTCACCGCGTGGGCGGCGGCCAGCGGCTGGATGAACCTGTGGGTGCCCACCACCGCGGTCACCATCGGCGGGGTGGCCCTCGCGAAGGTCGGGTACAACCGCTATCTGCGGTTCGTCTGGCCGCTGCTCGCGATTCTCGCGGTGCTGATCTGCGGGTTCGTGGCCGTGGGCGCGGTCGTGAGCTGACGTGCCGGTGGCCGTGAGCTGATGTGGCGTCGGTCGCGAGCTGAGCGGCAGCGGGTCGTGAGCCGACCGGCCGCGCCGCGAGCCGCGCGGCTACGGAAGGGGTAACCGACCGCGGACGGGCTGGCCTTCCGTCCTGCCGAACGCGGGGGCGCTGGGCACGCCGCGTGCCGAGCCGGGTCCCCCGGTCCGGTCGGCACACGCCGCGCCCTGGAGGTCAGTCGCCGGCCACCGCGACCGTCGCCGTGATCTCCACGAGCTGGCCCTCGTAGCCGAGACAGGTCACACCCATGATCGTCGAGGAGTGCGGGCCCTGGCTCAGACCGCTCGCCTGGACGACCTCCCAGACCTCGGTGAGGACGTCCGGGGAATCGGTGACCACGTACACATCGGTGTACGCCACGTCCTCCAGGACACCGCCGACCGCCTTCACCTGCTCGGTGAGGTTCGCGACGACCTGCTCGGCCTGCCGGACGGGATCGCCCGCTCCGACCAGTTCCCCCGCCGGGTCCAGCGGTACGGACCCGGCGAGGAACGCCAGCCGGGTGCCGGCCTCGACGATGGAGGCGTGCGAGTAGGTGGGCGGGGTGAAGAGGGACGGGACGGTGAGGCGGCGGATCATGGGGCTCCTCGGTGGGATCTGTCGTTCGTACGGCTTCCGCCCAGGTCAGGGGTCGGAAGCCGATGTGTCCGATCATGCGATGTCCTGCCCGGTTCCCGCATCGGGTTTTCCGGTGACCGGACAAACGCGGGCCGTGACCGGCGGTCCGGGAACCCGCGGCGGGCGCTCCATGGTCCGTGAGACGAGGTGCGTGATCCGCGAGCCGGGGCCGCCGACCCGTGCCTCTCGACCCGACCGGCTGCACATACCATCGACCTCATGACCGGTGACCACGAAACGATCGACCACGCCGATGTGCGGGCCGCGACCGGGCGGACGGCCGGGCACACCCGCCCGGTCACCGTCGCCCCCGACGACATCGTCGAGGGCCTCCATCTCGCGTACGAGTTCACCCAGCACACGGGCTCGTTCAAGGCACGGGGCGCGATCAACTTCACCACCGCCCATCTGGCGGCGGGCACCATGCCCTCCGCCGGAGTGGTGATCGCCTCCGGCGGCAACGCGGGGCTCGCGTGCGCGTGGGCGGCCGACCGCTGCTCGGTGCCCGCGACCGTGTTCCTGCCCGAGACCGCGCCCGAGGTGAAGGTCGCCCGGCTGCGTTCCCTCGGCGCCACCGTGCACCTCGTGGGCAAGGAGTACGCGGAGGCCTTCGAGGCCTCCCGCGACTTCGCCGCCCGCACCGGGGCGCTGCTGTCCCACGCGTACGACAATCCGTACATCGCCGCCGGGGCGGGCACCCTGATGGAGGAGATCCACGCCGCGCTGCCCGAGCTGGACACCGTCGTCGTCGCCGTCGGCGGGGGCGGGCTGTTCAGCGGTGTCGCCGCCGCGGCGCACGCGCACGGCGTCCGGGTCGTCGCCGTGGAGCCCGAGAACTCCCGTGCCCTGCACGCGGCGATCGCGGCCGGGCACCCTGTCGACGTGACCGTCGACTCCGTCGCCGCCGACTCCCTCGGCGCCCGTCAGGTCTCCCGGGAAGCGGTCCGCTGGGCCGGACTCGCGGACTGCGTCCCGGTCCTGGTCCCCGACGAGGAGATCGTCGCCGCGCGCCGACTGCTGTGGGACGACCGGCGGCTGGCGGTCGAGCACGCGGCGGCCACCGCGTACGCCGCCGTGCGCACCGGGGCGTACCCCGTGGGGGACGGCGAGCGGGTGTGCGTGGTGCTGTGCGGCGCCAACACCGACCCCGGTGACCTGGTCACCCGGGCGTCCGCTCCCACCGGAGGCTGACCGCTCGCCAAACGCCCTTCCGGCGCACGGTGTCGAAAGCGGGCGCCCACGCGTACGGAGGGGCGTTCCGTTGTGCGCGGGGGGCGCCTGGATGCCGGTCCGCGCCGCCCTCGTGGCCCCGGGTGAGCCGTCCCCGCGTCCCGGTGCGCCGTCCCCATGTCCTCGGTTCGTGGTTCGGCTGCCCCCTATGCGGAGGGTCGCGGGAGCCGTCTGACGGCGGGTCACCCAAACCGCCCGCGACATTCTTCGCCCCCGCCGATGAGTTCCGTTCCTCCGGCCGGTCCACCCCGCACAACCACCGGCCGTTCGGAGGAGGAACCATGTCGCTCCCGCAGATCGTCACGCGTGCCCAGTGGGTGGCCGCGCGTGAATCCCTGCTGGTCGAGGAGAAGGCCGTCACCCGCGCGAGGGACGGGCTCAACGCCCGCCGGCGCGCCCTGCCCATGGTCGAGGTCGTCACGGAGTACGTCTTCGAGGGCCCCGACGGGAAGGTGGCCCTGCGGGACCTCTTCGAGGACCGCGAACAACTCGTCGTGTACCACTTCATGTTCGGGCCGGAGCAGGACACCGGGTGCGCGGGCTGCTCCGGGTTCCTCGACCAGATCGGGAACCTGGCCCATCTGCGCGCCCGGGGCACCGCCTTCGCCGCCGTGTCGCGGGCGCCGTTCACGAAGCTGCTGCCGTTCAAGGCGCGGATGGGCTGGACGCTGCCGTGGTACTCGTCGTACGTCTGCGACTTCAACGCCGACTTCGGCGCCACCGTGCCCGCGGGCGACCGCCCGGTCGAGCGGGCGGGGGTGAGCTGCTTCCTGCGCCACGGCGAGCGGCTGTTCCACACGTACTCGACCTTCGACCGGGGTCTCGACGGTCTCGGTTCCACGACGAGTCTCCTGGACCTGACGGCTCTGGGGCGTCAGGAGGAGTGGGAGGAACCCCGCGGCCGGGCGCTGGTACGGCGGGTGCGGGACGGCAAGGGCTGGCTCCGTCATCACGACGACTACGACGACTGAACGCCGGGACGGTGGCCGACGGGGCCACAGCCGGGACCGGGAGGACCGGGCCCGGGGCGCCGCGGGAAGAACCGCGCCGAGAAGATCAAGCGCGAGCGGGACGGCGAAGAGCCGCGGGGCGGAACCGGGGGAGGGATGGCTCGGAAGTCGGGGGAGGGCCGGACCATTCACCGGATCGAGTGAAACGAAGAGTGGTCCGACCGGCGGCACCCCCACGGGCCGCCGGTCGGACCGGGTGACCGAGCGACACCCCCAGGGTCGCCGGTCAGGCTGTCACGGGACGCGACCAGTTCGGTGTCGTCCCTGTGACGCGGCATAGAGCCAGATAGAGCGGTATAGGAGGCGTGTACGGAACCGCCGCGTCCGGTCGGTGGATCAGCCCTGGTGGGCGGTCCTCGTCCGGTAGTACGGCCCCGGTGGTGTAGCGCGCCGGGGCGGGCCAGTCCAGTGCCACGTCCGAGTCCGAGGGGACGATCCACCACCAGCGGTCCCTGTCGGCGTAGACACAGCCGATCCGGGGCAGGCGGGTGATCACCCGTCGGGCGTAGGGGGCGGGCACGGACACCGTGTCCCAGCCCAGGGGCACGTCCATGTCCTTCGGCAGGGTCAGCCGCCGCGTCGGGCAGCGGCCACGTCCGTGGGCGGAACGGCGGCGCTCCATCGACACCAGGGTGCCGAGGCTCAGTGACCGCGCGGTCATCACAGCCATTCGGCCCCCGTTCCGCGGAACGCGTCCGCCACGGCCGGCCTGGCCGTGCCCGCGGCCCTCGGCAGATCCGCCCAGACCAGCAGACCCGGACCTGTCTCCTGCGCGCCCCAGGCACTGGACACCGCCGCGACGAGCAGCAGGCCTCTGCCGTGCTCCTCCTCCGGGCGCTGCGGCGAGGGCCGCGGCTCGCCCGGAGCGCATCCCTCGTCGCTGACCGCTATCCGCACCTTCTCGGTGTCGTCGTGCAGCTCGCAGACGATCAAGGTGGAAGCGGTGTGCACGATGGCGTTGGTGACCAGTTCGGACACCACAAGATCCGCCGCGTCACATGTGTCCTCACATACGGCCCAACCGGTCAGTCGGGCACGCGTGAGGCGCCGGGCCTGAGCGGGAGAACCCGGATGTGCGGCCAATTCGAAGCGGAAGCGGCGCCTGGCGGCTTCGCCAGGAGACGCCCCGGCTGCCTCGGCACCGATACCCATTTCGGCGGCCTCTGTTCCTAACGGCGCGGACGGAATCACGTTTGCCACTATCTCCCCGTCGTGAACACTTGGCAAGTGTCACTCTGAAAATTGCAGAGTGCAGTGTGCCTGGCCGGGGACACATGGCACACTGCTCGCAACAGCACGCGAAGCGGCCCCAGTTGGGTCCGCCGTTCTGTGCTGCCTGATCATCGGTGACTCTCCGGAGGTGGACGTGAGCGAACCGCGGTCCGCGCCGACCGTCGGGCAGGTCGTGCTCGGGCGCCGCCTCCAGGACCTGCGTGAACGCGCGGGACTGAAACGCGAGGAGGCCGCCAAGGTCCTCCGCGTCGCTCCCGCGACCGTCCGCCGGATGGAGATGGCCGAGGTCGCGCTGAAGATCCCGTACGTCCAGCTGCTGCTGAAGACGTACGGCGTCTCCGACGAGGAGACCGACACCTTCGTGCTCCTGGCGGAGGAGGCGAACCGTCCCGGCTGGTGGCAGCGCTTCCACGACATCCTCCCGGGCTGGTTCTCCATGTTGTACGTCAGCCTGGAGGGCGCGGCCGTACTCATCCGGGCGTACGAGCCGCACTTCGTGCCCGGACTGCTCCAGACGGAGGACTACGCACGCGCCGTTCTGCGCTCCGGGGCCGTCGGTCAGACCCGTCCCGAGGACATCGACGGACATGTGGCGCTGCGGATGCAGCGTCAGGACCTCCTCACCCGGGAGAACGCGCCACGGCTGTGGGTCGTGATGGACGAGACGGCCCTGCGCCGCCCGGCCGGCGGCCCCGAGGTGATGCGCGGCCAGATCGACAAGCTGCTGGAATGCACGAAGCTGCCGAACGTCACCTTGCAGATCGCCCGGTTCGACTCGGGTCCGCATCCCGGTACCTACGGGCCCTTCGTGCTGTTCCGCTTCGCCATGCCGGAACTCCCCGACATGGTCTACAGCGAGTACCTGACCGGTGCCGTCTACCTCGACGCGCGCTCCGAGGTGGCCAAGCACCTTGAGGTCATGGACCGCATGGCGGCACAGGCCGCTACGGCACATCGCACGAAGGAGATCCTGCGGGATCTCCGCAAGGAGCTATGAATGGACCGACCGGGGATATACAACGGCATGCCCGCGCGGGAACTCGGCACCGAGGGCTGGCACAAGCCCTGGAGCGGAGGCAACGGCGGGAACTGCGTCGAGGCCATGAAGCTGGCCGACGGCAGGATCGCCATGCGTCAGTCCGCCGATCCGGACGGGCCCGCCCTCATCTACACGCGTGGCGAGATCCGGGCGTTCATCCAGGGCGCGAAGGAGGGCGAGGCCGACTTCCTGTTGTCCTGAGCCCATGACCGGCCCGGCCCTGCCCCATGACCTGCCCTGGCCCATGACCTGCCCGCCCGCCGACCATCCGGCCCGTGACCACTCTGGGCCCACGACGGCCGGACCCGCCCGGCCCCCGGCCCGGCCCCACCCGTGCCGTCCCGTCCGGCACCGCACCCGAGCAGCGCGGTACCACCCAGCACCACAGCTCGACACCACCCATCCCGCCGGCGTCGGGCACCGGAGCCGTTCCGTCCGGTACGGGCGGTGGAGGTGCCGCACCGGCGTCAGGCAGCCACGCGGACGACTTGGAGTCGGTCATGACACAGCGGGACGACACACCCACGGCAGCGGGACGCGCACCGGACCAGGACGGGCACCGGCCGACGGCGGACGAGGCCACACAGGCGTTACGAAGGGCCTCCCGGATCTCCGGTTTCGACCCCTCCCTGCCCGGCCCCACGGTCATCGACACCACCACCCCGCACCCGGCCCGGATGTACGACTGGTTCCTCGGCGGCAAGGACAACTACCCCGTCGACGAGGAGATGGGCCGCAAGCTGGTCGCCATGGACGCCCGCACCCCGGTCATGGCCCGCGTCAACCGCGCGTTCATGCACCGCGTCACGGGCCGGCTCGCCGCCCAGGGCGTACGCCAGT
This sequence comes from Streptomyces uncialis, assembly GCF_001905345.1. Classification (GTDB taxonomy): domain Bacteria; phylum Actinomycetota; class Actinomycetes; order Streptomycetales; family Streptomycetaceae; genus Streptomyces; species Streptomyces uncialis. The sequence continues at coordinate 186,564 of NZ_LFBV01000005.1, read as the reverse complement.
TCCTCGACATCGGCACCGGTATCCCCACCGAACCCAACCTCCACCAGATCGCCCAGCGCCACAGCCCCGACGCCCGGGTCGTGTACTGCGACAACGACCCCATCGTCCTCGCCCACGCCGAGGCCCTGCTGCGCAGCGCGCCCGAGGGCGTCACCGAGTACCTCCAGGCCGATGTCCGCGACCCCGGCACGATCCTCGACGCCGCCCGCGCGGTCCTCGACCTCAGCCGGCCGGTCGCCCTGTCCATGATCGCGCTGCTGCACTTCGTCCCGGACGGGGACGGTCCCTACGACCTGCTGCGCCGCTACATGGCGGCCCTCCCGTCCGGCAGCCATCTGGTCGTCTCGCACGCCACGGGCGACTTCGACCCCGAGGGCGCCCGGCGGGCCCGGGAACTGTACGAGGCACGCGGACTGAGTCTCGCGCTGCGCTCCCGCGCCGAGGTCACACGCTTCTTCGAGGGCCTCGACCTGGTCGACCCCGGCATCGTCCTGGTCGACCAGTGGCACCCGGAACTGGGGGAGAGGGTGCCGGGCCAGGAGAACGGACCGATGCCCGGGTACGTGGGGGTCGGACGGAAGGCGTGAGCCGTACCCGGCGGCCGGGCCGCCCCTGGCTGATCAGGGCCTGGCTGATCAGGGCCTGACGGGTCGGGGCGCTGACCGGTCGGCGGCGGTGGCGGTACGCGCGGTGGTGTCGGCCCGGCTCAGGCTTTCATCGGCTCCGGGCGCCCGTCGCTCACGCGCTGATCGGCCCCGGCTCACGCCCTCATCGGGCGGTCCCACGGACCTATCGGGCAGGGCAACTGGCTCGTACCCACCAGATAGCGGTCCACCGCCGCGGCCACCGCCCGGCCCTCCGCTATCGCCCAGACGATCAGCGACTGACCGCGCGCCGCGTCCCCCGCCGCGAACACCCCGGGGACGTTCGTCGCGAACGACGCGTCCCGCGCGATGACGTCCCGTCCGTCCAGCGCGAGCTCCAACTGGGCCACCGGTCCGTCGTCCAGCTCCGGTCCCGTGAAGCCCAGCGCCAGCAGCACCAGGTCGGCGCGCAGGGCCCGCTCCGTCCCCGCCAGCGGTCTGCGTTCCGCGTCGACGTCGGCCACCCGTACTCCGCCCACCCGGCCGTCCGCCCCCTCCTCGAAGCGCACCGTGGACGCCGCGAAGAGCCGGGCGTCGGCGTCCGACACCGGGGCGCTGCCCAGTTCCCCGGCCTCCTGGTGCGCCGGGGACAACCGGTAGACCGCCGGATAGACCGGCCAGGGTTCGGCCTCGGTGCGCTCCGGCCGGGGCAGCGCGCGGATGTCGAGCTGGGTCACCGACGCGGCACCTTCGCGTACGGCCGTCCCCAGGCAGTCGGCGCCCGTGTCGCCGCCCCCGATGATCACGACCTGACGACCCGCCGCCGACAGCGGCGACACCGCCAGATCCCCCTCGCGCACCCGGTTCGCCGACGGCAGGTACTCCATCGCCTGATGAATGCCCGCCAGTTCCCGCCCGGGTACCGGCAGTTCCCGGCTCCGGGTCGCACCCGTCGCGAGGACCACCGCGTCGTAGCGGGCGCGCAGCTCACGGGCCCCGATGTCGCGGCCCACCGCCGTACCGGTACGGAACTTCGTCCCTTCGGCCCGCAGCTGCTCCAGCCGCCGGTCCAGCCGGTCCTTCGCCATCTTGAACGCCGGTATCCCGTACCGCAGCAGTCCCCCGATCCGGTCGTCCCGCTCGAAGACGGCCACCGTGTGCCCGGCCCGGGTGAGCTGCTGGGCGGCCGCGAGCCCCGCCGGACCCGAACCGACCACGGCCACCGTCCGCCCGGAGAGACGTTCCGGCGGCTGGGGCCGCACCCAGCCGTCCTCCCACGCCCGGTCCACGATCGACAGCTCCACGTTCTTGATCGTCACCGCGGGCTGGTTGATCGCGAGGACACACCCCGCCTCGCACGGCGCGGGACACAGGGTGCCGGTGAACTCGGGGAAGTTGTTCGTGGCGTGCAGCCGCTCGCTCGCCGCCCGCCAGTCGTCCCGGGACACCAGGTCGTTCCACTCCGGGATGAGGTTGCCGAGCGGGCACGCCTCATGACAGAACGGGACCCCGCAGTCCATACAGCGGTCGGCCTGCCGGCGGATGATCGGGAGCAGCGCACCGGGGACGTACACCTCGTCCCAGTCCTGGACGCGCTCGGCCACCGGGCGGCGCGGCCATTCCTCGCGCGGAGTCCGCATGAATCCCTTGGGGTCGGCCATGGCCGTCTCCCTCGCGTGCGCTCTGGGGCCACGATACGACGCGGGGGGCTGCGGCGCCGACCGGTACGGGGGCCGTCGCCGGGCCTGGCGGGTGGGGACGGGGCGGGCTCCGTCCGGCGCGGGCCGAGGTGGGGCGCGGGCTACGGGACCCGTGCGGGCGGCGGTCGGGCGGGGGCCGAGGTGGGGCGCGGGCTACGGGACCCGTGCGGGCGGCGGTCGGGCGGGGGCCGAGGTGGGGCGTCGTCCGGGCGCGGGTCCGGCGGGGGTGGCACTCACCGCCGCACCGGGCTCATCGTTCCCGCACCGGGCTCACCGCACCGGGCTCACCGGACACACCGCCTCCGCACCGGGCTCCCCGCTCCCGTATCGGACGCCCCGCTCCCGTATCGGGCTCACCGGACGAGTGCCAGGACGAACAGGGTCGCGGCCGCGAGCGCGGCGGCCGTGCGTATGTGGTTCCACCTGGTCCACTCCCGGGCCCAGTCGCGCCAGTACGCGGCACTGGCCGGTGCCTCGGGGTCGACCTTGTCCAACGCGTCGTTGCGCGGGAAGTGCGCCACGGCGCTGATTCCCAGCATCCCGAACAGGTACAGCGCGCAGCCGACGAGCAGCAGCGGCCCGCCCTCGCCCGGCCAGGACACCAGGGTGAACACGGCGATCACCGCGCTCAGCAGGGCCCCGCCGAGGAAGGCCACCATGAACGCCGGGCCCGGCGCGGCCCTGTTGATCGCCTGCATCGCCGCGATGCCCTGCGCGGGGGGCAGGGCGGTCAGGCCCTTCATCACGAAGCTGGAGAACGCGTAGAGCGCGCCCGCCGACACCGCGCACACCAGGGCTCCCACGAGCACCACCACGAACAACGCTCCGTCGATCATCAGACCACTCCTTGCCGACTGTGTGCTTGCCAGGCCATCTGTGTGTTCGCCGGGCCGACCGGGTCCTCGCCGGTGAGCCCTTGCGGGTGAGGGGCCCGCTGCCCGTACGCGTCCGGCCCGCGCTCCTCAGTCAACCCCGACCGATGGGGCCCGGCCATGGCCAAGGCGCGCATCGCCATACGCGGGCGTCGCCCTCCGGCGCCGCCGTACCCCCGACGCGGTCGCCGTCCCCAGCGGGTGCGCTCCCTCCGCGCCCCGGAGAGAATGAAGGGCGCCGGGACCAGCGACGCCCCCCGCGCCGCGCCGGCCGTCCGGCACCAGGAGGTACCGCATGACCACCGCCGGAGACATGATGCACCGCGGCGCCCAGTGGATTCCCGCGCACGAGACCCTTGACCGCGCGGCTCAGTTGATGCGTGACCTGGGCGTAGGCGCACTCCCCATCGCCGACGCGGAGGAACGCCTCTGCGGCATCCTCACCGACCGCGACATCGTCGTGGAGTGCGTGGCGATGGGCCACGATCCGTCCCGGGTCACCGCCGGTGACCTCGCCCAGGGCACGCCCCGTTGGGTCGACTCGGGCGCCGACGTCAGCGAGGTGCTCCAGGAGATGCAGGGGCACCAGATCCGCCGTCTGCCCGTCATCGAGGACAAGCGGCTGGTCGGGATGATCAGCGAAGCCGATCTCGCCGGACATCTGTCGGACGAGCAGATCGCCGCCTGGGTCGAGAGCGTGTACGCCACACACTGACCCCGGCTCCAACCCGGCTCCGACCCTCTGCCCCGGGCCTTCAGCCCCGGTTCCGGCCCCTGGCACCGAGCGCGCAACCCGGCATCGGGCGACCGGCCTCGGCGCCGAGCGACCGCACCCGGCGTCGGGCGACCGACATGGGCACCGAGAAACCGCACCCGGCGTCGTGTGCCCGAGATCGACTTCGGGAGACCTTCCCCCGGAGCCCCCGGACGTGGTCCTCACAACCAGCCGTTGCGCCGGAATCCGCGGTACAGCAGGACGCACGCCGTGGCTATCACCCCGAGCACGGCCGGATAGCCGTACGTCAAGCGGAGTTCGGGCATGTTCTCGAAGTTCATGCCGTACATCCCGCACAGCATCGTCGGGACGGCGATGATCGCCGCCCAGGCCGTGATCTTGCGCATGTCGGAGTTCTGCGCGACCGTCACCTGCGCGAGATGGGCCTGGAGGATGGAGTTGACGAGGTCGTCGAAGGCGTGGATCTGCTCCGCGACCCGCTGGAGATGGTCGGAGACGTCCCGGAAGTAGGTCTGTATCTCGGGGTCGACCGCGCGCATCGGCTGGGTGGCGAGGACCTGGAGCGGGCGGTCCAGCGGTATGACGGCCCGCTTGAGCTCCAGCAGCTCGCGTTTGAACTGGTAGACCCGCCCCGGGTCCACACGGGCGCCCTGCTCGGAGAACACATCGGACTCGATCTGGTCCATGTCGGCCTGGATCGCGTCGGTGACCTGGAGATAGTCGTCCACGACATGGTCGGCGATCGCGTGCAGCACCGCCGCCGGCCCTTTCGCCAGCCGCTGCGGCTCCGCCTCCAGCCCCTCCCGTACGGGCCCGAGCGAGCCGTGCCGTCCGTGCCGCACGGTGATCACGAAGTCTCGGCCGACGAAGACCATGATCTCGCCGGTGTCGACCACCTCACTGGTCGCGGTGAGTTCGACATGATCGACGTAGCAGACGGTCTTGAACACCGCGAACAGCGTGTCCCCGTACCGCTCCACCTTGGGCCTCTGATGGGCGTGCACCGTGTCCTCCACGGCCAGCGGATGCAGCTCGAACAGCTCCGCGACCCCGGCGAACTGGCGCTCCGTCGGTTCGTGCAGTCCGAGCCAGACGAATCCCTTGTCGGTCTTGCGGGTCCGCTCGACGGATTCCACCAGGTCCTTGCCGTCCGGCTGGCGTATCCCGTCGTGGTAGCGGACGCAGTTGACGACCGCCGATCCCAGTGGGGACCGCGCCGGATGACTCAGATCGACGCGTGGGCGCTTGCGAGCCATTCGCCCGACCCTGCGCAGGCCGTCGACCCCTGGGAGGTTGCCGACCTTGCGCAGGTTCCCCGCTACCGACATGCCGGACTCCTCGTGCTGGATGGTGACTTGGCGGGCAAGTCTGCCAGTCCTGGAGCGGGTGCGGGGAAGCCTGTGGGAACGGACCATTCCGTTCCGTTCCCGGGTCTCACCCCATCCGGTGACACCGGCCCTCCGCCATGTCCGCACCGTACCGTCAGCACGGTCCCCCGTCCGTCCCGTGCGACCCGTCCGTCCTGTGAGTCCCGTGCAGCCCGCGCATCACATCCGGTCCCTGTACCCCCTGCGCCCTGTCCACCCTGTCCACCCCCTGCGTCCCACCCGTCCCACGCGCCGGGCGGGCGCCGACCTGGGACACGGCCCGGGCACCCGCACGGCATCCCTCGGTTACCGCGTCGGTGATCCCCGAGCCCCTGAGCAGTCCGGCGAGGAACGCGCCCGTGAACGCGTCGCCCGCCCCTGTGGTGTCCTCGGTCCGCGCCACCGGAAACGCGGGGACCCGGGCCCGAACCGCTCCGTCGCGGGCCACCAGTGCGCCCTTGGCGCCCCGCTTCACCACGACCAGCGGAAATGCGCGGCTCAGCTGTGCCGCCGCGTCTTCGGCGTCCGGCCAGCCGGTCAGCTGCCGTGCCTCGTCCTCGCTGGGCAGCAGGATGTCCACCCCGTCGGCCAGCGCGAGGAAGCGGTCGGCCCCGAGGTCCCCGAGGAACCCGGCCGACGCGGGATCGACGCTCACCGGCACACCCCGCGCGCTTGCCGACGACTTCGCCGCGTCCACCATGCCGCGACCGGACGGTGTGAAGAACAGATAGCCCGACAGATGCAGCCGCGCGACCCCGTCCAGGAACGCGTCCGTCCAGTCGGCCGCCCCGAGGCGGGGAGCGGTTCCGCTGTCGGTGAGGAAGGTGCGTTCCGCGCCGGCGCCCGCGTCGACCAGGCTGATCACGGTCCCGGTGGGCGCGTGCGGGTCGACGACCAGATGGGGGCGCACCCCGGCGGCCGTGAGCAGGCGCTGGTGCCAGGCGGCCGTCGTGGCGCCCACCCGGCCCAGCAGACGGACATCGGGGGCGCCCTGGTGGGCGGCCCAGCAGGCGACGTTGGCGCCCGCGCCCCCCGGCACGGTGCGGATGACGGCGGCCGTGTCGGTGCCGGGCGCGAGCGGGGCGGCGTGCCGGGCGACGATGTCCGTGATCACCTCCCCGAGGACGAGCAGCGCGGCGTTCACACCCCGGTCCAGGCGGCGGCGATCCGGGCCGCGAGACGGACGTTCCCCGTCACCGCCGCCACATTCGCGTCCAGCGACGCGCCGTCGGTGTGACGGACCAGTTGGTCCAGCAGGAACGGTGTCACCGCCTGGCCGGTGATGCCCCGTCGGTCGCACTCCTTGAGCGCCGCGTCGAGCACGCGCGCGTGCAGCCCGGGATCGAGCTGTTCGGCCTCCGCCACCGGCCGGGCCACGATCAGCGCGGAGTCGGGTCCGCCCAGCGAGTCCTGCGCGCGCATGACGTTCGCGACGGCGCCGGGGGAGTCGAGCCGCCAGTCCACCGGGTGCCCGGAGTCGGTGAGGTAGAAGCCGGGGAAGCGGGAGGTGCGGTACCCGGCGACGGCGACGCCCAGTGTCTCCAGTCGTTGCAGGGTCGCCGGGACGTCGAGGATCGACTTCACCCCCGCGCACACCACCGTGATCCGGGTCCGGGCGAGCAGGGCCGGATCCGCGGACTCGTCCTGGGTCGCGGTCCACTGCCGGTGCACCCCGCCGAGGCCGCCCGTCGCGAACACCCTGATCCCCGAGCGGGCCGCCAGCAGCGCGGTGGCGGACACGGTCGTCGCGCCGCTGGCCCCGCTGGCCATCGCCAGCGGCAGATCGCGGTGGCCCAGCTTGCGGACGGTCGGGTCGTTCGCCACCCGCTCCAGCTGCGGCCCGTCCAGGCCGACATGGGGCCGTCCGTCGAGTACGGCGATCGTCGCGGGTACGGCGCCCCGCGCGCGTACGTCGTCCTCCAGGCCGCGGGCCACCCGCAGGTTCCGGGGCGCCGGGAGTCCGTGCGCGATGATCGTGGACTCCAGCGCGACGACCGGTCGCCGGGCCTCCAGCGCCTCGCGTACGTCCTTGGACACGACCAGAACCACAGTGCCTCCCGGGTCAAGAGCCTTCTTCCATCCCTGGCGGACCGAAAGCCTCGTCAAACCCGTACGGGACCTGTCACCGGGGCGCGCGCCGGGCCCGCTAGGGTGACCGGCCATGACCGCGAACGATCAGAATCTTTCGTCATTTGCCGTACACATCCCCCAGGCCGAGTTGACGCCGGAACCGCTCGATCCGGCTCAGATCGTCTCCGGGGACCCGGTCGTCACGGGCCGGACCCTGTGGGAGTCCCCGGACGGCAAGCAGGTGCGCGGCATCTGGCAGATCACCCCGGGAGTGGTGACCGACACGGAGGCCGACGAGCTGTTCGTGGTGATCAGCGGGCGCGCCACCATCGAGGTCGACGGCGGCGACACGCTGGAGGTCGGCCCGGGGGACGCGGCGGTGCTGCGCGCGGGGGACCGCACGACATGGACGGTCCACGAGACGCTGCGCAAGGCGTACCACATCAACCTCTGAGCGCTCCGGGACCGCTTCCGGGCGCTCCGGGACCCCGGCCGCGCTACCCGCTGTCGCCGACGGCCTTCGCGGCGGGCCCCACGGCCTCACCGCGGGCCCCCGGCCGGGTCCACAGCGCCAGCGCGCCGAGCGGCAGGAGCAGCAGCGCCGCCAACAGGTTCAGCCATCCGTAGCCCGCCGTGGCGACCACGACGCCCGCGAGGGCGCCGCCCACCCCGGCGGCCGTGTTCATGACCAGGTCGGACAGACCCTGCGCGGCGGCCCGCGCGGGCGCCGGTACCGACTCCGTGAGCAGCGCCGAACCGGCGACCAGGGCGGCCGACCAGCCCAGGCCCAGCAGGAACAGTCCGGTGGCGGTCCGTCCGTGGGCGCCGCCCGCGGTGCCCGCGAACAGCGCGGCGCCGGCCAGCAGCAGCACCGACAGGGCGATCACGAAGTCCCGGCCGAGCCGGTCCGACAGCCATCCCATGACGGGCGAGAACGCGTACATCCCGGCGATATGGCCGCTGATGACCAGACCGATGAGGTCGATGTCGGCGCCATGATGTCCTAGATGGACGGGTGTCATCGCCATCACGGCCACCATCGCGGTGTGCGCCAGGGCGACGGTCACCAGCGCCAGCCGGGCCCGGGGCGACGCGGCCACGGCGGTGAAGCCCGCGCGCATCGAACCGCCGCCGGGCGCGCGCTCCTCGACGGGCTCCAGGGCCCGCGCCACCAGCAGCGGATCGGGCCGCAGCAGCACGGCCACCAGAACCGCCGAGAGCACGAACACCCCCGCCGCCCACAGGAACGGCCCGGCGGCCTCCGGGATGCCCAGACCCGCGACGCTCGCACCCGCCGGGGCCGCGATGTTCGGCCCGAGGACCGCGCCGACGGTGGTCGCCCAGACGACGTTGGAGATGGCCCGCCCGCGATACCGCGGCTCCGCGAGGTCGGCCGCCGCGAACCGGGCCTGGAGGTTCGCCGCCGAGGCCGCGCCGAACCCGGCCATACCGGCCAGCAGCAGCGGGAAGCTGTCCACGGACGCCCCGACGACGACGAGGGCGGCGCCGAACGCGCCGATCGCGTACGCGAGGACCAGTCCGGCCCGTCGTCCGCGCGCGTTCATCAGGGAGGCCAGCGGCATCGACAGGACCGCTGTGCCCGCCACGGTCGCCGTGAGCGCGAGACCGGACAGCGAGTCCGATCCGCCGACCTCCTTCGCGAGCACGGCTGCCAGGGCGATGCCCGTGGCGATACCGAGCCCGCCGAGTATCTGGCTGGCTATCAGCACCGCGGCGACCCGGCGGCGCAGCGAGGTCAGCTCCCCGGCGCTCCCGGGCAGACCGGGGACGGACTCGTCGGGGACGGTCCCGCCCGGCCCCTTCGAAGAGGTGCCTTGGGCCGCCTCGGCGCCCGCCACGGGCCGCCGGTCGCCGTGTGGCGGGAGGGGAACGCCCTGGCCGGGCTCAGATCTCGCGTCAGGAGTCACCGCCGCAGTCTGACACCAGCCGCCCGCTCCGCCCGGAGCGCCATCGTCCGCGCCGACCCGCGAGGACACCCACGGACCGCTCACGGCCGACGGCCGTGGCCGGCCCGGGGAAGCGCCTGCGGACTTCCCGCTACAGGGCCCGCAGCCCGCCCGCACGCAAGAGCGCCTGCGCCCAGTCCGGAACAGCGCCTGCGGCCGGCTCAGAACAGCGGCTGCGGAAGCACTCCCTCCAGCGCCAGCAGGGTCCGCTTGGCCTCCAGACCGCCCCCGAACCCCCCGATCCCGCCGTCGCTCTCGACGACCCGGTGGCACGGCACCACGACCGGCAGCGGATTGGCGCCCATGGCCGCGCCGACGGCCTGCGCCGCGCGCGGCTGGCCCACCCGGCCCGCCAGCTCGCCGTACCCGACCACGGCCCCGTAGGGCACCCCCGCCGCCAGCTCCCGCAGCACCTCGCGGGGAAAGCCCGAGATCAGCGACCAGTCCAGCGGCAGAGTGAACTCCCTCAGCTCACCCCGGAAGTACGCGGTGAGCTGCCGTACCGCCTCGGCGAGCAGCGGATCGCCGGGCGCGTGCACCGGCCGCGCGCCGAGCCTGGACGCCAGCTCGTCCAGCGCCTTCTCGCGTACGGCGTCCCGGGCGTGGAACACGACGCTGACCAGTCCCCGCGCGGTCGTGACCAGCAGCAGCGGCCCGATGTCGCTGTCGACCACCGCCCACGCGGGCCGCCGTGTGTCCCGCTCTTCCTGCCCGTCAGCGTCCATGACCACCACGGTACGGCCGACCACTGACAACCCGACAGCCACGGCGGACAGGACCCCCGCTCGGCGGGCGGCGGCGCCCGCGTGCCGAGCGTCGCGCCCGCCCCGGGCCGGTCAGTCGTCCTGGCCCAGGGCCTCCTCGACGACATCGGGGGCGTTGGTGATGATCCCGTCGACCCCGGTACGGGCCGCCCTGCGGGCCTCCTCGGGGTCGTTGACCGTCCAGGTGTTCACTTCGAGGGGCCGCCCGTGCGGACCGTCGAGCGCGTGCACGGAGGCGACGTAGGCCGCCGTCAGGGTGGTGCTGCGCGGATTGATCTGGTCGGTGAAGCTCGCGTACGAGCCCAGGTCCGCCGGCTCGGGGGTGCCGAGGAAGCCGGTGCGCACATCGGGGCGGGCGTCGTGCACCGCGCGCACACTGGCCGCGCTGAAGCTCTGCACCACGAGCCGGTTCCGCAGATGCCTCCGGTCGAGCCACTGCTCCTGGCTGAGGACCTCCAGGACGTCCTTCTCGATGCCCGGGTACTGCTCGGGGGCCTTGATCTCCAGCAGCAGCCGCTGGCCGTTGGCGTCCAGCCGGTGCAGGAACTCCCGCAGTGTCGGCACGCGCGCGCCCGCGTGTGCCCCGCCCTTCCAGCTGCCCGCGTCGAGCTGGGCGATCTCGTCCGCGGTGAAGTCGCGTACCTTCCACGGCGCGCGGCCGGGGAAGACCTCCTCGACGTCCGTGGTGCGCTTCAGATCGGTGTCGTGGATCACCACCAGGACATCGTCCTTGGTGCGCTGCACATCGTTCTCGATCCAGTCGAAGCCCAGCTCATCGGCCAGGTCGACGGCGGCGAGGGTGTTCTCGGGCGCCTGCGCGGAGGCGCCGCGGTGCGCGATCACGACGACCTCGCCCTCACCCGCGAGGGCCTGGGTGGACAGGGCGGGCAGGAACACCGCCGCCACGCCCAGCGCGACGACCGTGGAGACCGCGGCCGTACGCGCGCGGACCGGTACCTCTCGCATCATATGAACAAGCACGGACCGAGAGTGACAGCACCGGACCGGCACACCGGGTGCGGCGCGTGGACGTGCGCGCAACGGATGACCCGGTCGGACGTACGCACGACACCGTTCGGCACAGTCCCGCGCCGTTCCGCGCGGGCGGGTAAGCGGATCCGTTACCGGAAAATCGCTCAAACGTTCCCGATGCGGTCATACTCCTCGGATCGGCCCATGACGATCCGCGGCCCCAGGGGGGAACGGACGCCACGCGGGTTTCATCGGGTGAAAGGGCTACGGCTCATGCAAGGGACCGTCGACGGCTTCAGCCATGGATGGATCACACCGGTCGTCGCGTACGCCATGGCGTGCCTGGGAGCCGCGCTCGGACTGCGTTGCACCACACGGTCACTACTGGTCACGCACTCCTGGCGGCCCGGCTGGCTGCTGCTGGGGTCGGCCGCGATCGGCTCCGGCATCTGGACGATGCACTTCATCGCCATGATGGGCTTCAGCGTCGACGAGACGACCATCCACTACGACCCGTCCCTGACGTTCGCCAGCCTCGGTGTCGCGATCGTCATGGTCGGCGTGGGCATCTTCATCGTCGGCTACCGGGGCGGCACCCGGGCGGCCCTGCTCACCGGCGGCACCCTCACCGGCCTCGGCGTCGCGTCCATGCACTACCTGGGGATGGCGGGCATGCGCCTCAACGGCAGCCTCGTCTACGACACGGGCACCGTCGTCCTGTCGGTGGCCGTCGCGGTCGCCGCCGCCACCGCCGCCCTGTGGGCCGCCGCCCAGGTGCGCGGCTTCGGATGGTCCCTCGGCGCCAGTCTGGTGATGGGCGTCGCGGTCACCGGGATGCACTACACCGGGATGGCCGCGCTCAGCGTCGACCTGCACGACTCCACCGGCACGCCCACCGGCGTGTCCTCCGCGGAACTGCTGGCCCCCATGCTGATCGGCCCGCTGGTCTTCCTGATCCTCGCCGGGGTCGTCGTCATGTTCGACCCGCTGCTGGTCATGGGCCGCACCGAGGACGACACCGACCGGCGTTCCGCACCCGTCCAGCCCTCCCTCTTCGGCACCCCCGGCGGCACCCCGCCCGGCCACCACCCCCGGCAGACCCCGCCCGACTGGTGACCCCACCCGCCGCGACAGGGCCCGGACCTGCGAGAACGCCGGTTGTCAGTGGGGGGTCGTACGGTGGATGCCATGCGGCCCGTATCCCAGATCGAACGTTCGGTGGCACCCTTCGAGGTCGTCAGCCCCTTCCAGCCCAGTGGCGACCAGCCCGCGGCCATCGCGGAGCTGGAGCGGCGCGTCGGCGGCGGTGAGAAGGACGTCGTCCTGCTCGGCGCGACCGGCACCGGCAAGTCCGCCACCACGGCGTGGATGATCGAGAAGCTCCAGCGCCCCACCCTGGTGATGGCGCCGAACAAGACCCTGGCCGCCCAGCTGGCGAACGAGTTCCGTGAGCTCCTGCCGAACAACGCCGTCGAGTACTTCGTCTCGTACTACGACTACTACCAGCCCGAGGCGTACGTCCCCCAGTCGGACACGTACATCGAGAAGGACTCCTCGATCAACGAGGAGGTCGAGCGGCTGCGGCACTCCGCGACGAACTCCCTGCTGACGCGTCGCGATGTCGTCGTCGTCGCCTCCGTGTCCTGCATCTACGGCCTGGGCACGCCCCAGGAGTACGTCGACCGGATGGTCTCCCTGAAGGTCGGCGACGAGATCGACCGGGACGAGCTGCTGCGCCGCTTCGTCGACATCCAGTACACGCGCAACGACCTCGCGTTCACCCGTGGCACCTTCCGGGTGCGGGGCGACACCATCGAGATCTTCCCGGTCTACGAGGAGCTCGCCGTCCGGATCGAGATGTTCGGCGACGAGATCGAGGCGCTCTCCACGCTCCACCCGCTCACCGGCGAGATCATCAGCGACGACCAGCGGCTCCATGTCTTCCCCGCCTCGCACTACGTGGCCGGTCCCGAGCGGCTGGAGCGCGCGGTGAACGACATCGAGAAGGAGCTGATCGACCGGCTGGCCGAGCTGGAGAAGCAGGGCAAGCTGCTGGAGGCCCAGCGGCTGCGGATGCGCACCACCTACGACATCGAGATGCTCCGCCAGATCGGCTCGTGCTCCGGCGTGGAGAACTACTCGATGCACTTCGACGGACGCGACCCCGGCTCCCCGCCGAACACCCTGCTGGACTACTTCCCCGACGACTTCCTGCTCGTCATCGACGAATCGCATGTCACCGTCCCCCAGATCGGCGCCATGTACGAGGGCGACGCGTCCCGCAAGCGCACCCTGGTGGACCACGGCTTCCGGCTGCCGTCCGCGCTCGACAACCGCCCGCTGAAGTGGGAGGAGTTCCAGAAGCGCATCGGCCAGACCGTCTATCTGTCCGCCACCCCCGGCGCCTACGAGCTGTCGCGCGGCGACGGCTTCGTCGAGCAGATCATCCGCCCGACCGGCCTGATCGACCCCGAGGTCGTCGTCAAGCCCACCGAGGGCCAGATCGACGACCTGGTGCACGAGATCCGCAAGCGCACCGAGAAGGACGAGCGGGTCCTCGTCACCACCCTCACCAAGAAGATGGCCGAGGACCTCACCGACTACTTCCTCGAACTGGGCATCCAGGTCCGCTATCTGCACAGCGACGTCGACACCCTGCGCCGGGTGGAGCTGCTGCGTGAACTGCGCGCCGGGGAGTACGACGTCCTGGTCGGCATCAACCTCCTGCGGGAAGGGCTCGACCTGCCCGAGGTCTCCCTCGTCGCGATTCTCGACGCCGACAAGGAGGGCTTCCTGCGCTCCGGCACCTCACTGATCCAGACCATCGGCCGTGCCGCCCGTAACGTCTCCGGCCAGGTCCATATGTACGCGGACAGGATCACCCCGGCGATGGAGAAGGCCATCGACGAGACCAACCGCCGCCGGGAGAAGCAGGTCGCGTACAACACGGAACGGGGCATCGACCCGCAGCCGCTGCGCAAGAAGATCAACGACATCGTGGCGACCATCGCGCGCGAGGAGATCGACACCGAGCAGCTGCTCGGCTCCGGCTACCGCCAGTCGAAGGACGGCAAGTCCGCCAAGGCACCCGTCCCGGCGCTGGGCACCGCCGCCAAGGCCAAGGCCAAGGGGAAGTCCAAGGCCGTCGTCCCCACCGACCAGCCGGCCGCCGAACTGGCTCAGCAGATCGAGGAGATGACCGCGCGGATGCGCGCCGCCGCGGCCGATCTCCAGTTCGAGATCGCGGCACGGCTGCGCGACGAGGTGTCGGAGATGAAGAAGGAACTGCGGCAGATGAAGGAGGCCGGACAGGTCTGAGGCGACCGGCCGATCGGCTGCGACCGGCGGTACGCACGGGGCCGCCGCGACGCGTGCGCGGCCCCGTGCGGGGGCTCCTTCCGCCGCCCCCGGACGGTGTGTTGCAAGACCGACACAAACGCGTACCGCGGGACGGCGATGTCGGTGCCCGTGCGTAGGGTGCTGCCACACCGCGTGCACGCGGGAGCAGGGGACAGTCCGAGAGGGGACAGCGCGTGACGGTCAACATGACCAAGGGCCAGGCCATCAGCCTGCACAAGAACGACGGGGGCGCCCTGACCGCGGTGCGTATGGGCCTCGGCTGGCAGGCCGCGCCGCGCCGCGGTCTGTTCGGTACCCGCACCCGTGAGGTCGACCTCGACGCGTCGGCGATCCTCTTCGCCGACAAGCAGCCCGTCGACGTGGTCTTCTTCCGCCATCTCGTCAGCGACGACGGCTCCGTGCGGCACACCGGCGACAACCTCGTCGGCGGCGCCGGACAGGGCGGCGACGACGAGGCCATCGTCGTGGACCTCCAGCGGCTGCCCGTCCATATCGACCAGATCGTGTTCACGGTCAACTCGTTCACCGGCCAGACCTTCTCCGAGGTGCAGAACGCCTTCTGCCGGATCGTCGACGAGACCAACGGCCAGGAGCTCGCCCGCTACTCCCTCGACGGCGGCGAGTCCGGTGGTCCGGTCAAGGTCGACAAGGGCTCGTCGGCCACCACCTGGCAGCGCTCCACCGCGCAGATCATGGCGAAGGTGCACCGCTCGGGCTCCGGCTGGCAGATGACCGCCATCGGGCAGCCCGCCAGCGGCCGCACCTTCCAGGACCTCATCCCGGCGGTCCTGCCGCATCTGTGACCCACCGGGCGGGCACCGCCACCGGCGCCCGCCCCTCGTACACACCCCGGGCGACCGCCCGGTGGCACCAGCCGCCGCGACCCTGTCCGGCGGCCCGACCAGGGGGACAAGGGCGATGACGGCCGAACTGGTCCGGGGGCAGAACCACCCCCTCAACCGGACCCGTCTGGAGATCCGGGTATCGGTCGGCGGACCGGTCGTGGCCGGAGCGACGCTCTGCGACGACGAGGGCGGGGTGCTCGGCACGGAGTGGGTCGCCCACCCCGGCGCCCCCTGTCTGCCCGGTCTGGAGGTCCCCCGGCAGGCCGCCCCCGACCACCGGCTGGCCCTGGACCTGGCGGCGCTGCCCGACCCCGTCGGCCGGGTCCACGTCCTCCTCGCCCTGCCCCCGGGCGCCGACGGACCCGTGCACTTCGGAGCGCTGCCCGCCCCCTTCCTCGCACTCAGCGGCCCGGACGGCAGCGAGCTCGCCAGCTACACCGTGACCGGCCTCGACGCCGAGTCCGCCGTCGTCGCGCTGGAGCTGTACCGACGGCAGGGCGTCTGGAAGGTCCGCGCGGTCGGCCAGGGCTACGCGGGCGGCCTCGTCGCCCTCCTCGCCGACCAGGGCCTGCCCCAGGCCGCACAGCTCGCCGCCGCCATCCACGAGGCCGTCGCCCGCCCGGCCGCCCCGGTCCCGCCACACACCTCCGGCGCGGCACGGCTGCGGACCGGGGCCACGGACAGTGCCACCGCGCCACCCGGCCCGGGAGCCGGTCCCGCCGACACGCGGCCCGCCACCCCGCGCGCGGGAGCCGGGGCATCCCAGCCACCGGCCGACCCCTCACCGCCCCCGCCCGTCCGCCGTACCCGGCCCGAGGCGTCCCGTCCGGAGCCCGCCCGCCCGGAGCCCGCGCCGTCGGAGCAGGTCCGGACCGCCGGACCCACCGACCCGGCGCCCGCCGGTGAACCGCCGCACCCGGCCGCCCGGACGGAGCCACCGGGCGGCGGACCCATCGACTACACCCATCGCGGCCGCACCACCGACATACCCCCGCCCCCCGCGCCGACCGGGCCCCCGGCCCGCCCGGGGGAGCCCGCCGGGCCTGTCGCGGGCGACGCGACCGGCTGGTCCCTGGAGGAGCGGCTCTACAACCAGGTCTGGGGCATGTTCGAGGACCTGGCGCGCAGCGCGTCGGCCTACCGCAGCGCCGTCGACTTCGCCGACTCCCGCCGCGAACAGGAACTCGACAAGGCGCTCTCCGATCCGCGCAGCCGTATCGGCGGCGCGGGCGACAAGGCCCGGGAAGCGGCCCGCGCCAAGTACACGGACCTGGTCGGCCGGGCGCGAGCCGTCCTCGACCGCGATCTCGACCAGCTCACCGCCGAGGCCGCCGTGGTGGAGCCCGCGCTCCCGGCGGCGTGCGCGAGCTGGGACAACCCGGTGTGGCACGCCTACCGCGTCCCCCTGGAGGCCCCGATGGCGCTGCGCCTGGGCGACCTCCATCTGCCCGAGGGCGACCCCCTGCGCATCCCCATGCTCGTCCGGCTCCCGCTGGAACGCGGCCTGTGGATCGACAGCGGGCGCGGCTCCGACGGCGCGGCCACCGTCCCCGACGGCGAGCGGCTGAAGCGGCTCGCCCTGGACTCGGCGGTCGGCCACACCGCCCGGCTGCTCGCCGTCCACCCGCCCGGCGACTTCGCCGTGCACCTCATCGACGCGGCGGGTGCCGGTGCTGCCGCGCTCGCCCCGCTGGTCGACGCCGGGGTCCTCGCCGCACCCGTCGCGCGCGGCGGCACCGGGGTCGCCCGGACCCTCGGCCATCTCACCCGGCGGGTGGACCTGGTCCAGATGGCGCTGCGCAGCGAGGCCGTGGACTCCCTGCCCTCCGACATCGACACCGCGCAGCATCTGCTGATCGTCAACGACTTCCCGCACGGCTTCGACGACCGCGCGGTGACCCAGTTGCGGTATCTCGCGGACGAGGGGCCTGATGTCGGGGTCCATCTGATGATGGTCGCCGACCGTGACGACGCCACCGCGTACGGTCCGCTGCTGGACCCGCTGTGGCGGTCGCTGCTGCGGCTCACCCCCGTCCCCGACGCGCACCTCGCGGACCCGTGGGTGGGACACACCTGGACGTATGAGCCGCCACGGATTCCAGCCGGCAGCGCGATCCTGTCCGAGGTGCTCGCACAGGTCGCCGCGGGCCGCCGCGCCTGGGACCGCTGAGGGACCCCGGTCGCGGCTCCGACCGGCGGTCGGAACGCCTCCGAAGTTGACCTAAATGCGCATCTGACCAGGTGACTTGGCTCTCACTTTACCCTTTTCTTTACCGTCCTTTGGGGGGTCGGGTACTCTGGTGCACGCGGAGGGGAGTACTCCCTAATCTGCGACGTGCCCGTCAATACGGAACCAACTGGTTCCCGGGGCGTCGGCCCGAGGCGGTACGGGACGCACCACGCCCCGCGTCCTTCGGGTGGAAGAGACCTCCGGCAGCGGACGACGCTGGAACCTGCCGTTACGTACTGCCGGAGGCGCAGTGGATGTTTCCTTGACCCTATGGGTCGTCACGATCGCGGGCCTGTGTGCCCTTATCGCGGCCGATTTCTTCATCGGCCGCAAGCCCCACGACGTATCGATCAAAGAAGCCGGCATCTGGACGATCGTCTGGGTCGTGCTCGCCGTCCTCTTCGGTGTCGGTCTGGCGGTCTTCGGCGGTGGCCAGCCCGCGAGTGAGTTCTTCGCGGGATACATCACCGAGAAGTCGCTGAGCGTCGACAACCTCTTCGTCTTCGTCCTGATCATGGCGAAGTTCGCGGTCCCGACGCAGTACCAGCAGCGGGTCCTGCTCATCGGTGTGCTGATCGCACTCGTGCTCCGCGCGGGCTTCATCGCCGCCGGTGCCGCGATCATCACCAACTTCTCCTGGGTCTTCTACATCTTCGGTGCCTTCCTCATCTACACCGCCTGGAAGCTGATCCAGGAGGCCCGCGCGGGCCAGGAGGACGACGACTTCGAAGAGGACCGCCTGATCAAGGCGCTGGAGAAGCGTTTCGGTGTCGCCGACCGCTACCACGGCACCAAGCTGTGGATCGTGGAGAACGGCAAGAAGGTCATGACGCCGATGCTGGTCGTCATGCTGGCCATCGGCACCACGGACATCCTGTTCGCGCTGGACTCCATCCCCGCGATCTTCGGCCTCACCCAGGACCCGTACATCGTGTTCACGGCGAACGCGTTCGCGCTGATGGGTCTGCGCCAGCTGTACTTCCTCATCGGCGGACTGCTCAAGAAGCTGGTCCACCTGAGCTACGGCCTGTCGGTCATCCTCGGCTTCATCGGCATCAAGCTCGTGCTGCACGCGCTGCACGAGTCGGGTGTCCATGTACCGCAGATCTCCATCCCGGTCTCGCTCGGCGTGATCTGCGGTGTCCTCGTCATCACGACGATCACCAGCCTGATCGCCTCGAAGAAGCAGGCACAGGCCGAGGCCGAGGCCTCGGACCACCAGGGCGTCGACCTCTGATCCCCTGGCCGGTGGGCCCCGCCCACCGGCCGCCGCGGGACCAGGACCCCCCGACAGGCCACCGACCCTCCCGGTCGGTGGCCTGTCGGCCGTTCCGGGGCCCGCCACCGGTCCCGCGGAGCGCCGCGCCGACCCCGGACCGGGGCGCCCGCACCCCGCCGGGAAGCGGGCGCGCCCGTCGGCCGGCATGCGCGCCGACGACCCCTCTGGAACCATCGGAGCCATGATCGTTCGGCTCGGGGCCCTCGCAGCACGCTGGACGGCGGTCGTGCCCGTCCTGTCCGTGGTCCTCCTCGCCCTCACCTGGGGACGCGACATGCCCAGCGGCATCGTCGCCCTCGTCACCGTCGTCCTGGCCCTGGCCGTCCTCGCCGCCGTCCACCACGCGGAGGTCGTCGCCCACCGGGTCGGGGAACCCCTCGGCTCCCTCGTCCTGGCCGTCGCCGTCACCATCATCGAGGTCGCGCTGATCGTGACCCTGATGGCCGACGGCGGGGACAAGAGCGCCACGCTCGCCCGGGACACCGTCTTCGCCGCCGTGATGATCACCTGCAACGGCGTCGTGGGCGTCAGCCTGCTCGCCGCCTCGCTGCGCCACCGGGTGGCCGTGTTCAACCCCGAGGGCACCGGCGCGGCCCTGGCCACCGTCGCCACCATCGCCACGCTCAGCCTGGTCCTGCCGACGTTCACCACCAGCAAGCCCGGCCCCGAGTTCTCCACCTCGCAGCTCACCTTCGCCGCCGTGGCCTCGCTGACCCTGTACGGGCTCTTCGTCGCGACGCAGACCGTACGGCACCGGTCCTATTTCCTGCCGATCACCCGCAACGGTGAGGTCATCGACGCCGAGGACGACATCGACCGCCCCACCACACGCACCACCCGGATCAGTCTCCTGATGCTCGCCCTGGCCCTGATCGGGGTCGTCGGCCTCGCCAAAGGGGTCTCCCCGACCATCGAGTCGGGCGTCGACGCGGCCGGGCTGCCGCACGCCGTCGTCGGCGTCATCATCGCGCTGCTGGTCCTGCTGCCCGAGACGATTGCCGCGCTGCGCGCCGCCCGCAGGGACCGGGTCCAGATCAGCCTCAACCTCGCCCTCGGCTCCGCGATGGCCAGCATCGGACTCACGATCCCCGCCGTGGCCGTCGCCTCCCTGTGGCTGTCCGGGCCCCTGGTCCTCGGGCTGAGCGCGACCCATATGGTGCTGCTCGCGCTGACCGTCGCGGTCGGCACCCTCACGGTGGTGCCGGGCCGCGCGACCCCGTTGCAGGGCGGCGTCCATCTGGTGCTGTTCGCCGCGTACCTCGTACTCGCGATCAATCCCTAGCGGACAGCGGCGGGCCGGACCTGTCCGCTATGGCCGGGCGCGCCGCAGGCAGGACCGGGAGAGCGTCCCAGGGTGGTGGCAACCGCCTCCGCCGCGCCCCGGGGCACCGTGATAGACCTCCCCTGACGCGCCCGTACCGACCGGAGGCCCCGCCATGACCAGCCACGCCCGTTCCCTCGCCACCGCGCCGATCATGGTCCTGAACGGGCCCAATCTGAACCTGCTCGGTCAGCGTCAGCCGGAGATCTACGGCAGCGCCACCCTGGCCGATGTCGAGGCCCTGTGCGCGCGGACGGCGGCGGCCCACGGGGGCACCGTCGACTTCCGGCAGTCCAACCACGAGGGGGAACTGGTGGACTGGATCCACGAGGCCCGGCAGCGGCACACCGGCATCGTGATCAACCCGGCCGCGTACTCCCACACCTCCGTCGCCCTGCTGGACGCGCTGAACACCTGTGACGGCCTGCCCGTGGTGGAGGTGCACATCTCGAACATCCATCAGCGCGAGCAGTTCCGGCACCACTCCTATGTGTCGCTGCGCGCCGACGGGGTCATCGCGGGCTGCGGGGTGCAGGGGTACGCCTTCGCGGTCGAACGGGTCGTGACCCTGGCCGCCAGCTAACCGGTCCCTACCAGCCGCGCGCCCGCCACTGGGGCAGCTGCGGACGCTCGGCGCCCAGGGTGGTGTCCTTGCCGTGCCCCGGGTAGACCCAGGTCTCGTCGGGCAGGGTGTCGAAGATCTTGGTCTCGACGTCGTGCAGGAGGCTCGCGAACGCCTCCGGGTCCTTGCGGGTGTTGCCGACACCGCCGGGGAAGAGGCAGTCGCCGGTGAATACGTGCGGGTGCCCGTGCGGGTCGTCGTACACCAGGGCGATCGAGCCGGGTGTGTGGCCCTTCAGATGCGCGGCACGCAGTTCCACCTGTCCCACGCGCAGGGTGTCACCGTCCGCCACCGGGACATCGGTGGGCACCGGGATGCCCTCGGTGTCGTAGCGGCCCGCGTAGGTGCGCGCGCCGGTCGCGGCGACGACCTCGGCGAGCGCCTGCCAGTGGTCGGCGTGCCGGTGCGTGGTCACCACGGCGGTGATCCCGTCCGCGCCGATCAGTGTCAGCAGGGTTCGGGCGTCGGCGGCGGCGTCGATCAGCAACTGCTCGTCCGTCGCGCGGCAGCGCAGCAGATACGCGTTGTTCTCCATGGGTCCTACCGCGACCTTGGAGATCATCAGGTTCCGCAGTTCGTGCACATCCGCAGGTCCGCCGACCTTGACCACTCCGCTGTACGTCATGGGGGCCAGCCTACTCAGCGGCCCCCGGCCCCGGGAGGGCGCCGGAGCGGCTGTGGAGCGGCCGGGACCGGGTAGGCCGGCGCTCCGGGTGCCCGGCGCCCTCGGAGCGTGTCAGAGGGGCGGCAGAAGCGGCAGAGGGCCGCCCGTGACGGTCAGGGCGGCGCCGTCGCGGCGGCCCGCGAGCCAGCCGACCAGGTCGGCCTGCCGGCCGGTCACGGTGAGCGGGGTGCCGCCCTGGTGCCCGGTGCGGACCAGCCGTCCGTCGTCCTGCCGGATCAGGACCGCCGGTACGGATTCGAGGCCCCGGAAGCGTTCCGCGAGGAAGTTGATCTCCTGCTGGACGAATCCGGCGGGCAGGTCCTCCAGCTCGTAGCCGATACCGAGGTCCACATGGTGCAGTTCCACCTCCACCAGACGCCGGAAGGGGAGGCGGGAGGCGCTGTCCGTGACGCCGTTGCGCAGTTCCACCGTGCGGGACCAGTCCGCCGGGATCTGGGCCGCCACCGCCAGACGGGTGGAGCTCTCCCGGACGTCCTTGAGGTGGGTCCCCAGGTCGCGGTCGGCGTCCCGCTCGATGTCGGAGTCCCTGGCCCCGGCGCTCGGGTACATCGGATGGCCCCCGAGGACGTTCACCAGTGCGTCGGCGTTGCGGGCCAGGTGGGCGAGGACGTGGCCCCTGCTCCAGCCCGGCAACCGTGACGGCTCGGCCAGCGACGCGTTGTCCAGACCGTTGGCCGCGCTGAGCAGCCGTTCGGTCGCTTCACGTACAGCTGCCAGGTCGCGTACATGATCATTCATGGTCGTCACGATATCCCCGCCACTCGATCGGGTGAAGGTGGCACACCTGGGCCCTAAATCGAATGCACGTGCTATAAGCTCGGTTCAGGCATCGGGCATGCTTGGTAGTCGGGGACCACGGCGCAGCCGGTCCCGCCCAGCAGAAGCAGAACCCGCCCATCGCTGACGGCGGCCCTCATGAGTCCGGGAAGGACGGGGGCGCCGCTCCTGTCGCTTCACTCTAGAAAGGTGCGGACCGGCGTGGCCGACCGTCTCATCGTCCGTGGTGCCCGCGAGCACAATCTGAGGAATGTCTCGCTCGATCTGCCACGCGACTCGCTCATCGTCTTCACGGGTCTGTCGGGCTCGGGCAAGTCCTCGCTCGCCTTCGACACGATCTTCGCCGAGGGCCAGCGGCGCTACGTCGAGTCGCTGTCCTCGTACGCCCGGCAGTTCCTCGGCCAGATGGACAAGCCCGACGTCGACTTCATCGAGGGCCTGTCCCCGGCGGTCTCGATCGACCAGAAGTCCACCTCGCGCAACCCGCGCTCCACGGTCGGCACGATCACCGAGGTGTACGACTACCTCCGGCTGCTCTTCGCGCGGATCGGCAAGCCGCACTGCCCCGAGTGCGGGCGGCCGATCTCCCGGCAGTCCCCGCAGGCGATCGTGGACAGGGTCCTGGAGCTGCCCGAGGGCAGCCGCTTCCAGGTGCTGTCGCCGCTCGTGCGGGAGCGCAAGGGCGAGTTCGTGGAGCTGTTCGCGGACCTCCAGACCAAGGGCTACAGCCGCGCGCGGGTCGACGGCGCGACGATCCAGCTCTCGGAGCCGCCCACCCTGAAGAAGCAGGAGAAGCACACCATCGAGGTGGTCGTCGACCGCCTCACCGTCAAGGACAGCGCCAAGCGGCGGCTCACGGACTCCGTGGAGACCGCGCTGGGGCTCTCCGGCGGCATGGTCGTGCTGGACTTCGTGGATCTCCCCGAGGACGACCCCGAGCGCGAGCGCATGTACTCGGAGCACCTCTACTGCGCCTACGACGACCTGTCGTTCGAGGAGATGGAGCCCCGTTCCTTCTCGTTCAACTCGCCCTTCGGCGCCTGCCCCGATTGCAGCGGCATCGGCACCCGTATGGAGGTCGACCCGGAGCTGATCGTCCCCGACGAGGACAAGTCGCTCGACGAGGGCGCGATCCACCCCTGGTCGCACGGCCACACCAAGGACTACTTCGCGCGGCTGGTCAACGCCCTGGCGGACGCCCTGGGCTTCCGTACGGACATCCCCTTCGCGGGGCTGCCGCAGCGCGCCAGGAAGGCCCTGCTCAACGGCCACCGCACCCAGATCGAGGTCCGCTACCGCAACCGCTACGGCCGTGAGCGGGCCTATACGACCGCCTTCGAGGGCGCCGTGCCGTTCGTGAAGCGGCGGCACAGCGAGGCGGAGAGCGACACCAGCAGGGAGCGCTTCGAGGGCTATATGCGCGAGGTGCCCTGCCCGACCTGCGAGGGCACCCGTCTCAAGCCGATCGTGCTGGCCGTCACCGTCATGGACAAGTCGATCGCCGACGTGGCCGCGATGTCGATCAGCGACTGCGCGGAGTTCCTCGGCGGGATGAAGCTGAACGCCCGGGACAAGCAGATCGCCGAGCGCGTCCTCAAGGAGGTCAACGAACGGCTCCGGTTCCTGGTCGACGTCGGGCTGGACTATCTGTCGCTGAACCGCGCGGCGGGCACCCTGTCCGGCGGTGAGGCCCAGCGCATCCGGCTGGCGACCCAGATCGGCTCCGGCCTGGTGGGTGTGCTGTACGTGCTGGACGAGCCGTCCATCGGGCTGCACCAGCGTGACAACCACCGGCTGATCGAGACACTGGTGCGGCTGCGGGACATGGGCAACACCCTGATCGTGGTGGAGCACGACGAGGACACCATCAAGGTCGCGGACTGGGTGGTGGACATCGGCCCCGGCGCGGGTGAGCACGGTGGCAATGTCGTGCACAGCGGCCCCCTGGCCGATCTGCTGACCAACAGCGAGTCGATCACGGGCACGTATCTGTCCGGGAAGAAGTCCATCCCGCTGCCCGATGTGCGCCGCCCGGTGGACCCCACCCGCCGGCTCACGGTCCACGGCGCCCGTGAGAACAACCTGCGCGACATCGACGTGTCGTTCCCGCTGGGTGTGCTCACCGCTGTCACCGGTGTGTCGGGCTCGGGCAAGTCGACCCTGGTCAACGACATCCTGTACACGCATCTGGCGCGCGAGCTGAACGGCGCCCGAAGCGTCCCCGGGCGGCACACGCGCGTGGAGGGCGACGACCTGGTCGACAAGGTCGTGCATGTCGACCAGTCCCCGATCGGCCGTACCCCGCGCTCCAACCCGGCCACGTACACCGGTGTCTTCGACCATGTGCGCAGACTCTTCGCGGAGACCACGGAGGCGAAGGTGCGCGGCTACCAGCCGGGCCGCTTCTCCTTCAACGTCAAGGGCGGTCGCTGCGAGAACTGCTCCGGCGACGGCACCATCAAGATCGAGATGAACTTCCTGCCCGATGTGTACGTCCCGTGCGAGGTCTGCCACGGAGCGCGTTACAACCGGGAGACGCTGGACGTCCACTACAAGGGCAAGTCCATCGCCGAGGTGCTGGACATGCCCATCGAGGAGGCCCTCGGCTTCTTCGAGGCCGTTCCCGGTATCGCCCGCCACCTGCGGACGCTGTTCGAGGTCGGCCTCGGGTACGTCCGTCTCGGTCAGCCCGCGCCGACCCTGTCCGGTGGTGAGGCGCAGCGGGTGAAGCTCGCCAGCGAGCTCCAGAAGCGGTCGACGGGCCGCACGGTGTACGTCCTCGACGAGCCGACCACAGGTCTGCACTTCGAGGACATCAGCAAGCTGATCACCGTACTGTCCGGGCTGGTCGACAAGGGCAACACGGTCATCGTCATCGAGCACAACCTCGATGTCATCAAGACGGCCGACTGGGTCGTGGACATGGGCCCCGAGGGCGGCAACGGCGGCGGACTCGTCGTCGCCGAGGGCACCCCCGAGGAGGTCGCCGGGGTACCGGCCAGCCACACGGGCAAGTTCCTCCAGGGCGTCCTCGTCCCGCAGGAGCTCACGCCCCCGGCCCGCAAGCGCACGGCGAAGACCCCGGCGGCGAAGACCCCGGCCGTGAAGGCGCCCGCGGCGAAGCGGACGGCCACGAAGCAGACCGCGGCGAAGACGACCGCCAAGGCCACCGCCACCAGGACGACCGCCGCGAAGACGACGGCGGCGAAGCCGGCCACCGCCAAGAAGGCCCCGGCGGCGAAGAGCACGGCCGCCAAGAAGGCGACGGCCGTCAAGAAGGCCCCCGCGAAGCGGGGTTCGACCGCGGCGGCCCGTAAGAGCTGACCCGGTACGACGGCCCGGGGGGTGACACCCGACGCCCGGGTGGTGACACCCGTGAAGCCCCGCATCGCACCGGTGCGGGGCTTCACGCGGTCCCGGAGCCGGGCCCGTCGTCCAGTTCCCGGGCCCACGGGGGCTGCGCGCCCGGCCGGGAGCAGGTGATCGCGGCGGCCCGCGCCGTACGCGTGAGGACATCCCGCCACCGCCGCGCCGACAACGCCGCGACACCGGCGGCGGACAGCGCGTCATGGGCCGCCAGCAGATGCAGCAGGGCGGCACCCGCGGTGTCCCCCGCGCCGATCGTGTCGACCACGTCAACCGGGTGGGACGGCACACTCAGCTCACCACCGTCCCGGGTGTGCACCGTCAGCCCCGCCGCGCCCCGGGTCAGGACCACCGCGCGGGGGCCCGCCGCGAGCCATTCCCGTGGAGTGCCCCCCAGCCAGTCGGCGTCCTCCACGGACAGCTTGAGCACCGTCACGGACGGCAGCCAGGACCGGAACCGCGCGCGGTACGCGTCGGCGCCCGGGACGAGGGCCGCCCGGATGTTGGGGTCCAGCAGCGTGAGGAGCCCGCGCGCGTGGGCCCGCCGCAGCAGCGCCTCGTACGCGCTCGCGCCCGGCTCCAGCACCAGGGAGCAGGTGCCGAAGGCCACCGCGCGCGTCCCGTCCGGCAGCGCCTCGGGCGCCGTGAACAGCCGGTCGGCCGTGCCGTCCACGTAGAAGGTGTACGAGGCGGAGCCGTCCTCACCCACGGACGCGAGCGCCAGGGGTGTCGGCTCCGGGCCCCGCTGGACGGACGACACGTCCACGCCCGCCTCCCGCAGCCCCTTGAGCAGCGCTTCGCCGTAGCCGTCCGTGGCGACCCGCGACAGGAACGCGGTGGGGGAGCCGAGCCGTCCCAGCGCCACGGCGGTGTTGTACGGCCCGCCGCCGGGCCGGGGCAGCAGCGGCGCCAGCGCGTCGGGCCGCTCCGGTACGAGGTCGATGAGGGCTTCTCCGGCGACGACGATCACTGTGGTCCCTTCCGCCGCTCCCGGGTGACGGGTCCCCCTCCCGTCCGGACGGCACGATGTGTGCGGGGTGGCGACCCCGACCGCAGGGTACGTGGGCCCGCCGGCCGCCGGGTTCCCTCCCCGTCACCCCCGCCGGACGGGCCGGGTCGGGGCCGGTAGGGTCGTCCCCGATATCGTCCGACCGGGTGGAATCCGGCCTGACCAGCACGAACCCATGGAGACGCCATGTCAGCGCACCCGACGCCGAGCCGCCGCGCCCTGCTCCAGGGAGCCGCGGCCATCCCGGTGGTCGGACTCGGTCTCGCCGCCTGCTCCACCGAGGGGAGCGGCCGCGCGGCCACGGCCACCCCGACGGCGCCCGTCGACCTGGGCCCCGAAGGGCAGGTCGCGAAGGGCACGACCAGGCTGTTCAAGGACCAGAAGGTGGTCGTCACGCGCGCGCGTGACGGTGCCCTCACCGCGTACGGCAGTGTGTGCACGCACGCCGCGTGCCCGATCAACAAGATGGAGGGCACCACCTTGATCTGCCCGTGCCACGGCAGCCGTTTCGACGCCACCTCGGGTGAGGTGCTGAAGAGCCCGGCCACGGTGCCGCTGCCCCAGGTGCCGGTCCGGGTCGAGAACGGACGACTGGTCGCCGGGCCCACCGAGGCCTGACAGCGACGGCGGCGACAACGGCCGACCGGGGCCCGACCGACCGGGGCGCGACCGGCCGGTCAGTCCCAGTCCCAGTCGATGCCCAGCAGCCCGGCCCGCACCTGCGGCTCCACGAAGTGCACACAGCGGTGGCGGCCGTTCAGGTCCAGCTCGTGGCGGGCCTGGCGCGGGGCCGCCGCCGAGTGCTGGACGAACCGGTGGGAGCGCACCGGCAGCGCCTCCTCCGCGAACCGCACCTGGAGCAGGTACTGGCCGCCCGCGAAGCTGAAACCCCGCACGTACTCCTGGGAGGCGCCCGCGGTGCCGTCCTCGAAGGCGTAGCGGAACACATGGGTGTCACCCGCGCGCAGCCGGGTGTCGAACAGGAACTCGGCCACCAGGACGCCGGTGGCGCCGTGCCAGCGGACCCGGCCCGTACGGCAGTTCTCCAGCGCGCCGACCGTCACCCGCTCCGGCGCGCAGCCCGGGTCGCCGTGATGGATGGCGACATAGCGGTCGACGCCGTCCTTGTGCGCGCGCACCACATGGTGGGACTCCCGGCCGAGGAGTTCGCGCCGGGCGCCGATGCTGACCCGCTCGTGGTGCCCGATCGTGTGCAGCCCTCCGTCGAGCGGGGACCCCAGCTCGCCGAGCAGCCGCTCCAGCACGCCCGACGCCTCCACCAGGGACCGGTAGGTGCGGGCCGCCGGGCGCCGCGGCCCGCCGACGCCCCCGGGCTGCGCCAGCAGCCGGATCAGGGACTCCTCGGGCAGTTCGAGGATCTCCTCCAGGGCGCGGACCGCGCGCAGCGACTCCGGGCGCTGCGGGCGGCGGGCGCCCTGCTGCCAGTAACTCAGGCTCGTCACCCCCACCTTGACGCCCTGGCGCGCGAGATGGTGCTGGACCCGCTGGAGCGACAGGCTGCGCGCGGCGATCGCGGCCCGCAGGGCGGCGTGGAAGGGCCCCGCCCGCAGCGCGGCGTCCAGTTCCTGTTCCTCGGCGGGAGCGTTCGACGGGGGTGTGCCGTGCCGCATCAGGAGGGCCTCTCTGTGAATGTCCACAACGGCTCCACGGGCCGTTGACGCTGGTGCCGGGGGTGGCCTGGTCGCCGTCCCTGGCTTGTTCACATCGGTGTGCCCCCGTTCACGGACTCACGTCATCCCGCATTGAATCGTGTTGACCTGCACCGGACAACACTTGATGCTCATCCCAGCGTCCGGACGCGCTCCTCCAGTCACCCCACCCCCACGGGAGGATCGCGATGCGCCACAGACATCCCCGTACCCACCGAACCCGACGGCCCGCGCTGCTCGCGGCGACGGCCGCCGCGGCGGCCCTGGCCGCCCTCACCGCGCCCATGGCCTCCGCGGCACCCGTCCCGGGCCCGTCCGCGGTCTCCTGGCAGCAGGCGGGCCCCACGGCCCCGCTCGGCACCGCCGGGACCCCCATGGCCCCCTCCCATGCCCAGACGGCCCCGTCCGAGGTCGGCGTCCCCGGCACCCGGCCGGGACCGGCCGGCCCCGGTGACGTCTCCGCACTCGCCACCAAGCGGCTGAACATCACCATGCAGGCCCAGCAGAAGACCAACTGGTGCTGGGCGGCGGCGGGCAACACCATCGCCGCCTGGTACGGCCGCTCCTACTCGCAGAACCAGTTCTGCAACGCCGCCTTCGGCCGGTCGCAGAACAGCACGTGCCCCAACTCGCAGGCCACCCTGGGTGATGTCCAGACCGGTCTGCGCTGGACCGGCGTCAGTCCCGGCTCCTATGTGAACGGCTGGCTCCGCTACCCGGCCCTCCAGACCGAGATCAACGCCGACCGGCCCGTCGAGACCCGCATCCAGTGGTCCGCCGGCGGCGGCCATATGCACGTCCTGTACGGCTACGACGACTCGGGCAGCTGGGTGTACTGGGGCGACCCGTGGCCCAGCAGCAACCGCTACAGCTGGGCGTCGCACTCCTGGTACGTCAACAACAACACCTTCAGCTGGACCCACTCCCTCTACCGGATCGGGGCGTGAGAAGCGTGCGACCCACGACACGACACCTGACCCCGGCCCGCACCCTGTCGCGCGCCGCCCTCACCGTCACCGCCGCCGCCCTGCTCACGGGGCTCGCGGCGCCCACGGCAGGCGCCGACCCCGACCCCTCGGCGGCGAGCCGGGCGGCCGCGGACAAGGCGGCCACCGCACCGGCCGCCATGGAGACCCTCACCCGCTTCTTCGACCGGGACGGCACCCGCGCGCGGGTGGCCGGTGAACCGCGTGTCGACGGGGAGGCGGTACCCGTGTACCACCTGTCCCGGGACTTCGCCGCGGGCAAGCGGGGCGCGCCGATCGCGGTACCCGTCCACCACGCGAGCCGCGCGGTGTCCGCCGACGGCCGTACGGCGTCCCTGTGGACGGCCCGTCACGAGGGCGTGTGGCAGGTGGTGAACATCGCCACCGGTGACGACGAGACCCGCTACACGGCTCTGGGCGAACGGAGGCTGCCCGGGGGGACCGTGTTCCAGGAGCCGCAGATAGGCGCCTGGTTCGTGCAGCGCGACGCGCGCGTGGTGCCTCTCGACAAGGAGGCGCGCACCGCGGTGGGCACCGACGGCACCAGTCTGAACGCCTACCGTGACCGGGTACGGCGTGCGTACGGCGACAAGCTGCCGGGCTCCGCCTACGCCAAGTCCGGCAAGGCGGGCGGCTACGGACCGGCCCAGCAGGACACCCGCCCGGACGCCGGTGCCGGGGCACCCGCGCGGGCGGCGGCCCCGGACGACCCGCTGAACGTCTCCGTCGCGGTGGCCTCGGGCGCGGCGGGCGTGGGTCTGCTCGCCACGCTGCTGTGGGCGGGTGCCGCGCTGCGGCGGCGCGTGCCTCCCGGCCGCTGACCGGCGTCCCGGGGCGTGGATGAGGCCCGCCCCCCTCCACGCCCCGGGACGGCACGCTGCCGGGGCCCCGCGGGAACCACACACCGCCCGCGGGGGCCCCGGCCGGGCGCCACGGGCCCCGGGCGGGCCGGTGCGGCACCGGAGGACCCCGGTGCCGCACCGGCCCGTACCCGTGCCCGCACCCCGGGGCAGGGCCGTCGGGGCACGGCTGTCGGTGGCCGCAAGTAGGGTGTGAGACATGGCCGACCCCTCCAGCTATCGCCCCAAGCCGGGACAGATCCCCGACTCGCCGGGGGTCTACAAGTTCCGTGACGAGCACCTCCGGGTGATCTACGTCGGCAAGGCGAAGAGCCTGCGCCAGCGGCTCGCGAGCTACTTCCAGGACCTCGCGGGTCTGCATCCGCGTACCCGCACGATGGTCACCACGGCCGCGTCCGTGGAGTGGACGGTGGTGTCCACCGAGGTCGAGGCCCTCCAGCTCGAATACTCCTGGATCAAGGAGTTCGACCCCCGGTTCAACGTCAAGTACCGCGACGACAAGAGCTACCCCTACCTCGCGGTGACGATGAACGAGGAGTTCCCCCGCGTCCAGGTGATGCGCGGTCAGAAACGCAAGGGCGTACGGTACTTCGGGCCGTACGGGCACGCCTGGGCGATCCGGGACACGGTCGACCTGCTGCTGCGGGTCTTCCCGGTACGGACCTGCTCGGCGGGCGTCTTCAAGAACGCCGCGCGCACCGGCCGCCCCTGTCTCCTCGGCTACATCGGCAAGTGCTCCGCGCCCTGCGTCGGCCGGATCAGCCCCGAGGACCACCGCGAACTGGCCGACGAGTTCAGCGACTTCATGGCCGGACGCACCGGCACGTACATCCGCCGCCTGGAACAGAGCATGACCGACGCCGCCGAGGAGATGGAGTACGAGCGGGCCGCCCGGCTGCGCGACGACATCGGGGCGCTGCGCAAGGCGATGGAGAAGAGCGCGGTCGTCCTCGCGGACGCCACCGACGCGGATCTGATCGCCCTCGCGGAGGACGAGCTGGAAGCGGCCGTGCAGATCTTCCATGTGCGCGGCGGCCGGGTGCGCGGCCAGCGTGGCTGGGTCACCGACAAGGTCGAGGCGGTCACCACGGGTGACCTGGTGGAGCACGCCATCCAGCAGCTCTACGGCGAGGAGAGCGGTGACGCCGTGCCCCGCGAGGTCCTCGTCCCCGCGCTGCCCGACCCGGCGGAGCCGGTCCAGGAGTGGCTGACCGGCCGCCGGGGGGCGAACGTCTCGCTGCGGGTGCCGCAGCGCGGCGACAAGAAGGCCCTCATGGAGACCGTCGCGCGCAACGCCCAGCAGTCCCTCGTGCTGCACAAGACCAAGCGCGCCTCCGACCTCACCACCCGCTCGCGCGCGCTGGAGGAGATCGCCGTCGCCCTGGAGCTGGACAGCGCCCCGCTGCGTATCGAGTGCTACGACATCTCGCACTTCCAGGGTGACGACGTGGTCGCCTCGATGGTCGTCTTCGAGGACGGTCTCGCCCGCAAGAGCGAGTACCGGCGGTTCCAGATCAAGGGCCGCGCGGGGGACACCCAGCTCTGGCACGGCGAGGGCCAGGACGACGTCCGCTCCATGCACGAGGTGATCACCCGCCGTTTCCGGCGCTATCTCCAGGAGAAGGAGCGCACGGGGGAGTGGACCCAGCCGCCCGACCCCGCCGACGCGGAAGCCACCGTGCCCGCCGGCCCGACCGCGCCCGGCGGCCTCCCTGTGTCCGACGGCCCGGCCGCGCCCGGTGAGCTCGCGCCGTCCGCCGACCCGGCTGCGGACACCGGCACAGGCACCGACCCGGCCGCGGACACCGGCACCGCTGACCCCACCGCACCGGCCCCGTCCGCCGCCCTGACCGAGCCCGCCGCGCCCACGGCACCCGACGCTGCCACGGCCCCCGCCGCCCCCGCCGAGGACGCCCCGCCCGTCGTCCTGCGGGCCGACGGCACGCCCGAGGCGCCCCTCGGCCCCACCGACGACGACGGGCGGCCCAAGCGCTTCGCGTACCCGCCGCAGCTCGTGGTGGTCGACGGCGGACAGCCGCAGGTCGCCGCCGCCCGGCGCGCGCTGGACGAGCTGGGCATCGACGACATCGCCGTCTGCGGGCTCGCCAAGCGCCTCGAAGAGGTGTGGGTGCCCGGCGAGGACGACCCCGTGATCCTGCCCCGCACCAGTGAGGGCCTGTATCTGCTCCAGCGGGTGCGGGACGAGGCCCACCGCTTCGCGATCACCTATCAGCGGGCCAAGCGCGCCAAACGCTTCCGCGCGGGCCCGCTGGACGACGTCCCCGGCCTGGGGGATGCCCGCAAGCAGGCCCTGATCAAGCATTTCGGTTCGGTGAAGAGGCTCCGGTCGGCCACAATCGACGAGATCTGCGAGGTGCCCGGCATAGGCCGCAAGACGGCCCTGACGATCGCCGCGGCCCTCGCGGAAGCGGCTCCGGCCGCACCCGCCGTGAACACGGCGACCGGAGAGATCATCGAAGACGAGGAACCCGTGTCCGCGGGCACCTCGGACAACCGACGGGGGCAGGAGCCATGACCGATCGACACGCACACGACGCCACGGGTGACACGGACGCCACAGGTGACGGGGCGGACACCACGTCCGCCCCGGGTGACGGCGGCGAGCGGGGCACCACCGACGGCCCCGCGGCCCAGGGCGAGCACGGCGAGCACACAGAACCGGACAAAGACGGAGCACAGGTGAGTACGGGCGCGACGATCGACACCCCCGGGGTCCCCGAGGCGGCCATTCCCGAGCTGGTGATCATCTCGGGGATGTCCGGCGCGGGCCGCTCCACCGCGGCGAAGTGTCTGGAGGACCTCGGCTGGTTCGTGGTCGACAACCTGCCGCCCGCGCTGATCCCCACCATGGTGGAGCTCGGCGCCCGCTCCCAGGGCAACGTCGCCCGGATCGCCGTCGTCGTGGACGTCCGCGGCCGGCGCTTCTTCGACAACCTCCGCGAGTCCCTCGCCGACCTGGAGTCCAAGCACGTCACCCGGCGCATCGTCTTCCTGGAGTCCTCCGACGACGCCCTGGTCCGCCGCTTCGAGGGCGTGCGCCGCCCGCACCCCCTCCAGGGCGACGGCCGGATCGTCGACGGCATCGCCGCCGAACGCGAACTCCTGCGCGAGCTGCGCGGTGACGCCGACCTGGTGATCGACACCTCCAGCCTGAACGTCCACGAGCTGCGCGCCAAGATGGACGCCCAGTTCGCGGGCGAGGAGGAGCCCGAGCTGCGGGCCACCGTGATGTCGTTCGGCTTCAAGTACGGGCTGCCCGTCGACGCGGACCTCGTCGTCGACATGCGCTTCCTGCCCAATCCGCACTGGGTCCCCGAGCTGCGTCCCTTCACCGGGCTCAACGAGGAGGTCTCGGCCTACATCTTCAACCAGCCCGGTGCCAAGGAGTTCCTGGACCGCTACGCCGAGCTGCTGCGGCTCATCGCCGCCGGGTACCGCCGCGAGGGCAAGCGCTATGTGACCATCGCCGTCGGCTGCACCGGCGGCAAGCACCGCTCCGTCGCCATGTCGGAGAAGCTCGCCGCACGGCTGGCCGCCGAGGGCGTCGAGACCGTCGTCGTCCACCGGGACATGGGACGCGAATGACCGGGCGCACACTCCGGTTGCGCCGCTTGGGCCGCACCACCCCCCTCCGTCCGGGTGAAAAGCCCGAGCGGGTCCGCCGCCGCGGCGCACAGCCCAAGGTCGTCGCCCTCGGCGGCGGCATGGGCCTGTCCGCGTCCCTCGCCGGACTGCGCCGGATCACCGGCGATCTCACCGCCGTGGTCACCGTCGCGGACGACGGCGGCTCCAGCGGCCGTCTCCGCGATGAGCTGGGCGTTCTTCCCCCTGGGGACCTCCGCAAGGCGCTCGCCGCGCTGTGCGGGGACGACGACTGGGGGCAGACCTGGGCCCGGGTGATCCAGCACCGTTTCCAGTCCGGTGGCGAGATGCACGGACACGCCGTCGGCAATCTGCTGATCGTCGCCCTGTGGGAGCAGCTCGGCGATCATGTGCTCGCGCTGGACCTGGTGGGCAAGCTGCTGGGCGCGCAGGGCCGTGTACTGCCCATGTCGGCGGTGCCGCTGGAGCTGGAAGCCCTGGTCAGAGGGCATGACCCGGATCGTCCCGATGACGTGGACACGGTCCGTGGACAGGCCACCGTGGCGCTCACCCCCGGTGAGGTGCAGTCGGTGCACCTGGTGCCCAACGATCCGCCCGCCGTACCGGAGGCCGTGGGGGCCGTCCTGGACGCCGACTGGGTGGTCCTGGGGCCCGGTTCATGGTTCTCCTCGGTGATCCCGCACCTCCTGGTGCCGGAGCTGAGGGACGCCCTGACCGAGACGAAGGCGCGCCGGGTGCTCGCGCTGAACCTCGCCCCCCAACCCGGAGAAACCGAGGGGTTCTCCCCGCAGCGTCATTTGGAGGTTTTGGGACGACACGCCCCTAAACTCGCCCTGGACGTGGTGCTCGCCGACGAGGCCGCCGTGCCGGACCGTGACTCGCTCGCCGAAGCCGCCCAGGGCTTCGGGGCCACGGTCGAACTGGCCCCGGTCGCCCGGACCGACGGCAGCCCCAGGCACGATCCGGAGCTGTTGGCCGCCGCGTACGACCGTATTTTTCGGATGCATGGAAGGATCGGCCCATGGCGATGACGGCAGCGGTGAAGGATGAGATTTCCCGGCTTCCCGTCACCCGGACCTGCTGCAGAAAGGCGGAGGTCTCGTCGATCCTGCGGTTCGCGGGCGGGCTGCACCTGGTCAGCGGACGCATCGTGATCGAGGCGGAGCTGGACACCGCGATGGCGGCCCGCCGGCTCAAGCGGGACATCCTGGAGATCTTCGGGCACAGCTCGGAGCTGATCGTGATGGCGCCCGGCGGGCTGCGCCGCGGCTCGCGGTTCGTGGTCCGCGTCGTCGCGGGCGGTGACCAGCTCGCCCGGCAGACGGGCCTCGTGGACGGCCGCGGCCGTCCCATCCGGGGGCTGCCGCCGCAGGTGGTCTCCGGGGCCACCTGTGACGCCGAGGCGGCATGGCGCGGGGCGTTCCTGGCGCACGGCTCGCTCACCGAGCCCGGCCGCTCCTCGTCGCTGGAGGTGACCTGCCCCGGACCGGAGGCGGCGCTGGCGCTGGTCGGGGCGGCCCGTCGGCTCCAGATCGGGGCGAAGGCCCGTGAGGTGCGCGGGGTGGACCGGGTCGTCGTCCGGGACGGGGACGCGATCGGTGCCCTGCTGACCCGTCTCGGTGCCCATGAGTCGGTCCTGGCGTGGGAGGAGCGGCGGATGCGGCGCGAGGTGCGCGCCACCGCGAACCGCCTCGCCAACTTCGACGACGCCAATCTGCGGCGGTCCGCGCGGGCCGCGGTGGCGGCGGGCGCGCGGGTGCAGCGGGCGCTGGAGATCCTCGCGGACGAGGTGCCCGAGCATCTGGCGGCGGCCGGCCGGCTGCGGATGGAGCACAAGCAGGCGTCGCTGGAGGAGCTGGGCGCGCTCGCCGACCCGCCGCTGACCAAGGACGCGGTGGCCGGGCGTATCCGGCGGCTGCTGGCGATGGCCGACAAGCGCGCGTCCGACCTGGGCATCCCGGGGACGGAGTCCAATCTCACCGAGGACATGGCCGACAACCTGGTCGGCTGAGCAGCCGTTTCTCTTCCCTGAGCCCGGCGGGGTGCCGGGGAGCCGCGTGACCGTACGTGGCTCCCGTGCCCCCGCCGGGTTCTCGCTTGCCGTGAGAAAGGCTGAAAACACTCCATTGACATGATCATGAAGGGCGGTGAGCCTGGCACGCGCCCACAAAAGTGCAGGACCACCACCAGGGGTACAGATGAGACGAAGAGCGAGAGCGATCCTCGCGACGGGCGCGTTGTTCCTCGGCGGACTCACCGCCGCACCTCTCGGCCAGGCCGGGGCGCTGGAGCGGACCGCGCCGGCCGCGACGGACGACGCGGAGGCCGTCAAGGTCTTCGAGGCGGACGTCACCCGCGAGCAGATACCGCTCCTCCTGAAGGCCGGCCAGGACGCCCACGAGCTCTCCGAACGGGCACCCGAGCGCGGCACCGCGCGCGTCGAGCTGTACCTCACCGACCGCCAGGCCCGGAATCTGGAGGGCCAGGGCGTCGACGTCACCGAACGCCAGGTCTCCGCCGCCGCGGAGCGACGCGTCGCCGCGGCGGGCGACGGGGTGTACCGCCCGTACAGCGGACCGGGCGGGCTCAAGGATGAGATCGTCCGCACCGGGCAGGCCCACCCGGGGCTCACCAAGGTCGTCTCCATCGGGAAGTCCCAGGGCGGCCAGGACATCCTCGCGGTGAAGGTCAGCAAGGGCGCCCGCACCACCAAGGACGGCGCCCGGCCCGCGACCCTGTACATGTCGAACCAGCACGCCCGGGAATGGATCACCCCGGAGATGACCCGGCGGTTGCTGCACCACTACCTCGACAACTACCGCAGCGACAAGCGGATCAAGAAGCTGGTGGACACCACCGAACTGTGGTTCGTGCTGTCCGCCAACCCCGACGGCTACGACTTCACCCACGCCGCCGACGGTGAGCGCCAGTGGCGCAAGAACCTGCGCGACATCGACGGCGACGGCCGGATCACCGCGGGCGACGGCGTCGACCTCAACCGCAACTTCCCCTACAAATGGGGCTACGACGACGAGGGCTCGTCCCCTGCGCCCTCCTCGGAGACCTACCGCGGCGCGAGCCCCGGCTCCGAGCCCGAGACCCGGGCCATCGACCGCTTCCAGAAGCGCATCGGCTTCGAGTACGGCGTCAACTACCACTCCGCCGCCGAACTGATCCTCTACGGCGTCGGCTGGCAGGTGGCCACCAACACCCCCGACGACGTCCTGTACAAGGCCCTCGCAGGCACCCCCGAGAAGCCCGCGATACCCGGCTACCGCCCCCAGGTCTCCTCCGAGCTGTACACGACCAACGGCGAGGCCGACGGCCACGCGGGCAACGTGAACGGCATCGCGATGTTCACCCCCGAGATGTCGACCTGCCAGACCATCTCGCAGCGCTACCCCGACGACGCCTGGAACGCCCAGGACTGCGCCTCCGTCTTCACCTTCCCGGACGACGAGAAGCTGATCCAGGAGGAGTTCACCGCCAACCTGCCCTTCGCGCTCGCCGTGGCGGAGACCGCGTCCCGCCCCGACCGTCCCGTGTCCGTCACCGGGATCGACGCCCCCGACTTCACCCCGCACCCCTTCACCACGTCCTACGCGCGCGGGGCCGACCAGGAGGTCGCCGTCACCGCCCGCAAGTCCGTGCGGGACAAGGAGCTCAACTACCGGATCAACGGCGGCCGGACGCACGACGAGGACCTGCGCGGCTGGAAGGGCGGCGAGACCTTCGGCGGCGAGGACAACCTGTACTTCGACGAGTACCGCGCGCGGATCGAGGACGCCCGCCCCGGTGACCGGGTCGAGGTCTGGTTCACCGGCCGCACCCGTTCCGGCAAGGTCGCGAGCGAACCCTTCACGTACACGGTCGCCGAGCGCCCCAGGGCCTCGGTCCTCGTGGTCGCCGAGGAAGGCGCCGCCGCCACCCAGACGGCCTCCTACGTCGCCGCGCTCAAGGCCAACGGCCGATCCGCCGCCGTCTGGGACGTCGCCACCCAGGGCGTCCCGCACGCCCTCGGTGTGCTGGCGCACTTCCCGTCCGTCGTGCACTACACCGGCGCCGTCACCCCCGGCGCGCCCACCCAGCTCGCGCTGCGCGCCTACCTCAACGAGGGCGGCAAGCTGATCGAGTCCGGCGAACGCGCGGGCGGCAACGTCAACCTGGGACGCGCCTCCTCCAACGACTTCGCCCAGTACTACCTCGGGGCGTACGAGCGGCTGACGGCGCCCGGGGTCACCTCGTTCACCGGTGAGGGCGCGCTCAGCGGCACCGGGACCCCGCTCGCCGGGGCCGCGGGCAACCCGCTGGACGCCCCCAGCCGCTATCTCGTCACGTCCGACTCGCTGCCCGCGGCGCAGTTTCCGCAGTTCCGCAGCGCTCCGGCGGGCGGCTACCCGGGGCTCGTCAACCCGTACGCGCCGCAGACCGGCCAGGGCATGGCCTCGGCCGTCCACGACGACCGGGACTGGAAGCGGCTGACCCGCACCGTCGACCTCACCGGGGTCTCCGCCGCCGACGCCCCCGAACTGCGGACGGCGCTCAACTGGAACGTCGAGAACCGCTACGACCATGTGCTGCTGGAGGCGCACACCGAGGGCGCCGACGACTGGACGACGCTCCCCGACAGGAACGGCGCCAGTTCCACGGACGCGCCCGTCGAGTGCGAGGCCGGGTACTTCGTCAACGGGCACCCGTTCCTGCGGCATTACCTGACCCTGGGGGCCGGTGCCTGCGCGAACACCGGCACCACGGGCTCGTGGAACAGCTTCACCGGCTCGTCCGGCGGCTGGAAGCAGGTCGCGTTCGACCTCAGCGCCTACGCGGGCAAGAAGGTCGAGCTGTCGCTGAGCTACGTCACCGACCCGGGCAGCGGTGAGCGCGGCGTCTTCGCCGACCAGGCTCAGCTCGTCGTCGGCGGCATCGCGCGGGACACCGAGGGCTTCGAGGCGTCGCTCGGCACCTGGAGCGTCGCCCCGGCCCCGGCCGGCAGCCCCACGGTGACCGGCGACTGGGCCCGCACCGGTGAGCTGTACCGCTCGTACGCGGCCGTCACCGCGCGTGACAGTGTGCTGCTGGGCTTCGGCTTCGAGCATGTGCCCGGCGCGGCCGAGCGGGCCGCCCTGATGGGCAAGGCGCTGGCCTCCCTGCGGCGCTGACCGCCCCCGGGAGGCCCGGGGCCGACCGTCGGCCTCCCGGGCCGCCCGGAACGCCTCCCAGGCCCCTCACGGACCCGTCACGGGCCCGTGAGGGGCCTCCGTGTGCGCCGCGGGCCCCGGCGACCCGCGGCGGACCGTCCCGCTACCCGCCGGTACGGCCCGCCGCGCCGCGAACCGGTAGCTCGATGTCACCCCGGGGAGCGGGGAGAGGTAGGGTCGGAGTTGGTCGGGGACATCCCATACAACTGCCGGGCGTCGAACCCCGGCGCACCTAACGAGGAGATCGGTTCGTGACGATCCGCGTAGGCATCAACGGCTTTGGCCGCATCGGTCGTAACTACTTCCGCGCGCTGCTGGAGCAGGGTGCAGACATCGAGATCGTGGCTGTCAACGACCTGGGTGACACCGCGACCACCGCTCACCTGCTGAAGTACGACACCATTCTCGGCCGTCTCAAGGCCGACGTGTCGCACACCGCCGACACCATCACCGTCGACGGCCGCACCGTCAAGGTTCTCTCCGAGCGCAACCCGGCCGACATCCCCTGGGGTGAGCTGGGCGTCGACGTCGTCATCGAGTCGACCGGCATCTTCACCAAGAAGGCCGACGCCGCGAAGCACATCGCCGGTGGCGCGAAGAAGGTCCTCATCTCGGCTCCGGCCAGCGACGAGGACATCACCATCGTGATGGGCGTCAACCAGGACAAGTACGACCCGGCGGCGCACCACGTCATCTCGAACGCGTCCTGCACCACCAACTGTGTGGCGCCGATGGCCAAGGTTCTCGACGAGAACTTCGGCATCGTCAAGGGCCTGATGACCACGGTCCACGCGTACACCAACGACCAGCGCATCCTGGACTTCCCGCACAAGGACCTGCGCCGCGCCCGCGCCGCCGCCGAGAACATCATCCCGACGACGACCGGCGCCGCCAAGGCCACCGCCCTGGTGCTCCCGCAGCTCAAGGGCAAGCTGGACGGCATCGCGATGCGCGTCCCGGTCCCCACGGGCTCCGCCACGGACCTGGTCGTCACGCTCCAGCGCGAGACCACCAAGGACGAGGTCAACGCCGCGTTCAAGAAGGCCTCCGAGGACGGCGCCCTCAAGGGCTTCCTGGCCTACACCGAGGACGCGATCGTGTCCTCGGACATCGTCGGCGACCCGGCGTCCTGCATCTTCGACTCCTCCCTGACCATGGTCCAGGAGGGCAACACGGTGAAGATCCTCGGCTGGTACGACAACGAGTGGGGCTACTCCAACCGTCTCGTCGACCTCACGGTCTTCGTCGGCGAACAGCTCTGAACCCGTTCCCGCCACGGCAGGCACCCCGATGTGAGTGACAGGGCTCGGGCGGCGCGAGGAAGCGCCGCCCGAGCCCTGTCACGTCCACACGCCCCGAGCGGAGCCGGTACGGGCTCCGCAGCGACTCCCGGGGCCGCGCAGAGCCCCGAGAGCCTTGAGAGCCCTTTTTCTAGGAGTCCACTCATGAAGACGATCGACGAACTCCTCGCCGAAGGCGTCGACAACAAGCGTGTCTTCGTCCGCGCCGATCTGAACGTGCCGCTCGCCGAAGGTGTCATCACCGACGACGGCCGCATCCGCGCCGTCCTGCCGACGATCCAGGCCCTCGTCGGAGCCGGTGCCAAGGTCGTCGTCGCGTCCCACCTGGGCCGCCCCAAGGGCGCCCCGGACCCCGCCTTCTCGCTGCTGCCCGCCGCCGAACGCCTCGGGGAGCTGCTCGGCGCGCCCGTCGCCTTCGCGCAGGACACCGTCGGCCCCGCCGCGCACGGCGCCGTGGACGGCCTCCAGCCCGGCCAGGTCGCCGTCATCGAGAACCTGCGCTTCAACCCCGGCGAGACCAGCAAGGACGACACCGAGCGCGGCGAGTTCGCCGACCGTCTCGCCGCCCTCGCCGATGTCTACGTGGGCGACGGCTTCGGCGCGGTCCACCGCGGCCACGCCTCCGTCCTGGACCTCCCGGCCCGGCTGCCGCATTACGCGGGCTATCTCATCGCCACCGAGGTCGGCGTCCTGAGGAAGCTCACCGACGAGGTCCAGCGGCCCTACGCGGTCGTCCTCGGCGGCGCCAAGGTCTCCGACAAGCTCGGGGTGATCGACCACCTCCTGGAGAAGGCCGACCGCATCCTGATCGGCGGCGGCATGGTGTACACCTTCCTCAAGGCCCAGGGCCACGAGGTCGGGACCTCGCTGCTCCAGGAGGACCAGGTCCCGGCCGTCCAGGACTACCTCAAGCGGGCCGAGGCCAACGGCGTGGAGTTCGTGCTCCCCGTCGACGTCGTGGTCGCCCCCGCGTTCCCCGACCTCAAGGCCAAGGCCCCGACCCACCCGGCCACCGTCACCGTGGACGCGATCCCGGCCGACCAGCAGGGCCTGGACATCGGCCCGAGGACGGCCGCGCTGTACGCGGAGAAGCTCGCCGACACGGCCACCGTCTTCTGGAACGGCCCCATGGGTGTCTTCGAGCACCCCGACTACGCCGAGGGCACCAAAGTGGTCGCCCAGGCCCTGCTCGACTCACCGGCCTTCACGGTCGTCGGCGGCGGCGACTCCGCCGCGGCCGTACGCATCCTGGGCTTCGACGAGCAGGCATTCGGACACATCTCGACCGGTGGCGGCGCCTCCCTCGAATACCTTGAGGGCAAGACGCTCCCCGGCCTCGCCGCACTGGAGAACTGAACCTTCCATGACGAACCAGACCCGTACGCCCCTGATGGCGGGCAACTGGAAGATGAACCTCAACCACCTTGAGGCCATCGCCCATGTCCAGAAACTCGCCTTCGCCCTCGCCGACAAGGACTACGACGCGGTGGAGGTCGCGGTCCTGCCGCCCTTCACCGACCTGCGGTCCGTGCAGACCCTCGTCGACGGCGACAAGCTGAAGATCAAGTACGGCGCCCAGGACATCTCGGCGCACGACTCCGGCGCCTACACCGGCGAGATCTCCGGCCTCATGCTGGCCAAGCTGAAGTGCTCGTACGTCACCGTCGGCCACTCCGAGCGCCGCCAGTACCACGCCGAGACCGACGAGGTGTGCAACGCCAAGGTCAAGGCCGCCTACCGGCACGGGCTCACCCCGATCCTCTGCGTCGGTGAGGGCCTCGACATCCGCAAGGCCGGCCAGCAGGTCGAGTACACGCTCGCCCAGCTCGACGGCGGACTGAAGGACCTCCCGGCCGAGCACGCCGAGTCGATCGTGATCGCCTACGAGCCCGTCTGGGCGATCGGCACCGGCGAGGTCGCCACGCCCGAGGACGCCCAGGAGGTGTGCGGCGCGATCCGCGGCCGGCTCGCCGAGCTGTACTCCCAGGACCTCGCGGACAAGGTGCGCATCCAGTACGGCGGCTCCGTCAAGGGCGGGAACGTCGCCGCGATCATGGCGCAGCCCGATGTCGACGGCGCTCTCGTCGGAGGGGCCGCGCTCGACTCCGACGAGTTCGTCAAGATCGTCCGCTTCCGCGACCAGTGAGTATGCGCTAGCGGCGATCCGTCGTACTCTTGCGGGGGCCGACGGCCTGGAAAGTGAGCATGGCGTCCGGCACCGGGCACCGGGAAACAGCCCGGGAACCGGCCGCGACGGCGCTCACCAGGTACGCTTCGGCCCTCGCGTCGTCCATCAAGATCCGAGGGAAGACCCCGGAAAGGGAGTTCGCTGTGGTTTTGGGGTTCTCGATCGCCCTGATCGTCTTCAGCCTGCTGATGATGCTGCTGGTGCTGATGCACAAGGGCAAGGGCGGCGGTCTGTCGGACATGTTCGGTGGCGGCATGCAGTCGTCGGTCGGCGGCTCCTCGGTCGCCGAGCGCAACCTTGACCGCATCACCGTTGTGGTCGGCCTGCTGTGGTTCGCGTGCATCGTCGCGCTCGGCATCATGATGAAGCTCAACAACTGAGCCTCGTAGCCTTTCGTACACAGCGCACGTCGAGCCCCATGTAGGGTCCGCGTCCTCGGACGCGGCCTATCATGGGGCTTGCGTCTAGGCGTGGGGTGCAACTCCCCTCACTGGACGCGCGTTGGGCCTTACGTAGACTGAGGCGCCCGCGGCGAAGCGTTACGCCGACTCGCTTCGCGGCACCATCACGCAGGGAGTTACGACCGTGGCAAGTGGCAACGCGATCCGAGGAAGCCGGGTCGGTGCGGGGCCGATGGGCGAGGCCGAGCGCGGCGAGTCCGCGCCACGGCTGCGCATCTCCTTCTGGTGCTCGAACGGGCACGAGACGCAGCCGAGCTTCGCCAGTGACGCGCAGGTCCCCGACAACTGGGACTGCCCGCGGTGCGGCTTTCCGGCCGGACAGGACCGGGACAACCCACCGGCTCCACCGCGGACCGAGCCGTACAAGACCCATCTCGCCTATGTCCGTGAGCGACGCAGCGACGCGGACGGCGAGGCGATCCTCGCCGAGGCGCTCGCCAAACTCCGCGGCGAGATCTAGCAGTTGGCGATCCGGCCGGACACCCTCGGGTGTCCGGCCGGACCGCGTTTCCCCAGCCGCGCACCACCGCCGCCCGTCCCCGCCCGCATCAGCGCAACGGCCCCCGTACTCCCGGGGGCCGTTCGCGTTCCCGCAGGTCAAGGGCGTTGTCAGTGGCGGGGGTTAGCGTGGGAAACCGGTGATCGACGTATCGGGGGGCAGGGGTGGCGGCGGTACAGGCGGTGGCGGCGGACGGGAGCGTCGTCGGATGGCGCGGCGGCTTCGGACGGCTGTGGACGGCCGCGGTGCTCTCCAAGTTCGGGGACGCGCTGCGCGCCGCCGCGCTGCCGCTGCTCGCCGCCGGCCTCACCGACGAGCCGCTGCTCGTCGCCGCGGTCACCGCCTGCGGCTATCTGCCGTGGCTGGTGTTCGGGCTGCTCGGCGGCGCCCTCGCCGACCGGGTGGACCAGCGGCGCGCCATGGCGTGGGTCGATGCCCTGCGCGCTTTGCTGATGGCGGCGTTCGCGGTCGCCGTCGCCCTGGGACATGCCTCGATCGGGTTGCTGATCGCCCTCGCCTTCACCCTCACCACCCTCCAGACCCTCTTCGACAACGCGGCGACCGCCCTGCTGCCCTCCCTCGTCGGTCCACGCGGACTCGCCGGCGCCAACGCCCGTCTGATGACCGGTCAGCAGCTCGCGGGCGGCCTCGTCGCCACCCCGCTCGTGCCGCTGCTGCTG
This sequence comes from Streptomyces uncialis, assembly GCF_001905345.1. Taxonomy (GTDB): domain Bacteria; phylum Actinomycetota; class Actinomycetes; order Streptomycetales; family Streptomycetaceae; genus Streptomyces; species Streptomyces uncialis. The sequence goes on along the minus strand of NZ_LFBV01000005.1, from coordinate 142,571 downwards.
ACCTTCGGCGCCGCCGCGCCCTACGCCGCCGACGCCGTGACCTACCTGGTGGGCGCGGTACTGCTCGCGACCCTGCGGGTGCCCCGGCCCGCCGCTCCGCCCCGTCCCTCGGGCAGCACCCTGCGCGAGGAGATCGCCGAGGGCCTGCGCACCCTGTGGCGGGACAAGGCGCTGCGCTTCCTGTGCGCGTCGACCGCTTTGAGCAACATCGGTATGGGCGCCCTCGTCGCCACCCTGGTCCTCCACGCGACCGGCTGGCTGGGCACCGGCGAGGGGGGCTACGCGGCGGCGATGACCGGGTACGCGGCGGGCAGCTTCGCCGGCGGGTTCCTCGCCCGCCGGATCGGCGACCGGCTCGGCCGGATACGCGCGGTCCTGCTCGCCGGGACCGCGCAGGTCCTCGCGCTCGTCGTGGCGGGTACGGTGCGCAGCCTCGTCGCGCTGGTCGCCGCCCTCGCGGTGCTCGGCCTGATGGGCATGGTCTGGAACGTCAACCAGGTGACGCTCACCCAGGAGCGGACCCCGCGCGGCGCCCTCGGCCGGGTCAGCGCCGCGTTCCGCACGGTGAGCATCGGCGTGGCCCCGGCCGGTGCGCTGCTCGGCGGGGTGATCGCCTCCGCCTGGGGGCTCAACACCCCCGCCCTGCTCGCGGCGGCGGTGTTCGCGGCGGCCGTCCTGCTGCTCGTCCCGGTCGCCCGGGCCGCGCCCGCCGGGCCCGCCGACACCGCCCCGGCCGGTGGCGGCTGAGCGCCGTCCGCCGGCGTCCCTGATCAATTAGGTTGGAGGAGGCCCGCGCGGCGTCGGCGCGTCACGCACCCCAGGCGATGGCAGAGAGAAGGACGAAGTCCGAGATGAACGCAGAAAGCCGTACCAGGCTCGACCGGACACCCGAGTGGACCGCTCTGGTCAAGCACCGGGAGGAACAGGACGGAGTGGGTCTGCGCGAGCTGTTCGCGGCGGACCCGGAGCGCGCCGCCCGCTACACCCTCCAGGTCGGTGACCTCCATGTCGACCACTCCAAGCACCTGGTCACGGACGAGACCCTGAGACTGCTGCGCGACCTCGCCCGGGCGACGGACGTCGAGGGCCTGCGCGACGCCATGTTCCGCGGCGACAGGATCAACACGACCGAGGACCGCGCCGTGCTGCACACCGCGCTGCGCGCGCCCCGGGGCACGGTCGTCGAGACCGGCGGGGAGGATGTCGTCCCCGGGGTGCACGCCGTCCTCGACCGGATGGCCGCGTTCTCCGCGAAGGTCCGTTCGGGGGAGTGGACCGGGCACACCGGCAAGCGCCTCACGAACATCGTCAACATCGGTATCGGAGGCTCCGACCTGGGGCCCGCGATGGCGTACGAGGTGCTGCGCTCGTTCACCGACCGGGAGCTGACCGTCCGGTTCGTCTCCAACGTCGACGGCGCCGATCTGCACGAGGCCGTCCGGGACCTGGACCCGGAGCGGACGCTGTTCATCGTCGCGTCCAAGACGTTCACCACGATCGAGACCATCACCAACGCGACCTCGGCCCGTGACTGGCTCCTCACCGGGCTGAACGCCGGTCAGGAAGCCGTCGCCCGGCACTTCGTGGCGCTGTCGACCAACGCCGGGAAGGTCGAGGACTTCGGTATCGACACGGCGAACATGTTCGAGTTCTGGGACTGGGTCGGCGGGCGCTACTCCTTCGACTCCGCGATCGGGCTGTCCCTGATGATCGCGATCGGCCCGGAGCGCTTCCAGGAGATGCTCGACGGCTTCCACACCGTCGACCGGCACTTCCGTGAGGCCCCGGCCGAGGAGAACGTCCCGCTGCTGCTCGGGCTGCTCGGCGTCTGGTACGGCAACTTCCACGACGCCCAGTCGCACGCGGTGCTGCCGTACTCGCACTATCTGGCGAAGTTCACCGCGTACCTCCAGCAGCTGGACATGGAGTCCAACGGCAAGTCGGTCGACCGGGACGGTGAACCGGTGAGCTGGCAGACCGGTCCGGTGGTGTGGGGCACACCGGGGACGAACGGGCAGCACGCGTACTACCAGTTGATCCACCAGGGCACCAAGCTGATCCCGGCGGACTTCATCGGCTTCGCGGAGCCGGTCGCCGACCTCGCGCCGGGTCTCGCCGCTCAGCACGACCTACTGATGGCCAACTTCTTCGCCCAGACCCAGGCCCTCGCCTTCGGCAGGACACCCGACGAGGTCCGTGCCGAGGGCGTGCCGGAGGAGCTGGTCCCGCACAAGACGTTCCGGGGCGACCACCCGACCACCACGATCCTCGCGAAGGAGCTCACGCCGTCGGTCCTCGGCCAGCTCATCGCGCTGTACGAGCACAAGGTGTTCGTCCAGGGCGCCGTGTGGAACATCGACTCGTTCGACCAGTGGGGTGTCGAGCTGGGCAAGGTGCTCGCCAAGCGGGTCGAGCCCGCGCTCACCGACGGCGCCGAGGTCCCCGGTCTGGACGCGTCCAGCAAGGCGCTGGTCGCCAAGTACCGCGAGCTGCGCGGACGTTGACACGGCTGTGCCGGGCGCCCATGGGACGGGCGCCCGGCACAGAAGCGTGACCCGGGTACGGGGCGAGGCGCCCCGTACCCGGTCCGCCGGCCTACGGGGAGGCGGGCGGGTACAGCTCGCGGGGCAGTCGCGAGGCGGCGGCCGAGTCCAGCAGCCACAGCGTCCGCGCCCGGCCCCGGGCCCCGGCGGCCGGGGCCTGGATCTCCCCCGCGCCGGACAGGGCGATGGCCGCGGCCTCCGCCTTGTCCTCGCCCGCCGCCAGCAGCCACACCTCACGGGCGGCCCGGATCGCGGGCAGGGTCAGGGAGATCCGGGTGGGCGGCGGCTTGGGCGCCCCGTGCACCCCGACCACGGTCCGTGTCGTCTCCCGTACCCCGGGCAGCTCCGGGAAGAGCGAGGCCACATGGGTGTCCGGCCCGACGCCCAGCATCAGCACATCGAAGGCCGGCACCGGACCATGGTCCTCGGGTCCCGCCGCGGCGGCCAGTTCGGCGGCGTACTCGGCCGCCGCCGCGTCCACCCCGTCGGCGCCATGGGGGCCGTCCGACGCGGGCATCGGGTGCACCCGCTTCGGGTCGAGCGGCACCGCGTCCAGCAGGGCCGCCCGGGCCTGGGTGGCATTGCGCTCGGGGTCGCCCTCGGGCAGATAGCGTTCGTCGCCCCACCACAGGTCCAGCCGGGACCAGTCGACGGCGTCCCGGGCGGGCGCGGCGGCCAGCGCGGCCAGCACGCCGTTGCCGTTGCGTCCGCCGGTCAGCACGACCGACGCGGAGCCGCGCGCGGACTGGGCGTCCACGATCCGCGTGATCAGCCGGGCCGCGGCGGCCTGCGCCATCAGCCCCTTGTCGCGGTGGACGACGAGCTGGGGTGTGCTCATGTGTCCGTCGCCTTCTTGGCCGGGGCCGCCTTCTTCGTGGCGGAGCCCGGGGCCTTCGCGGACGGCTGACGACCGCTCGCGGCCTTCTTCGCGGAGCCGCCCTCACCGGCCGGTCCCCCGGAGGCCTTGGCGGGGCCCGCGGCGGACCCGGAGGCACGCTCACCGGCCACGCCCGAGTCCGCGAGCCGGTCGACCCCGAACCGCAGCGCGGACTCGTAGGTGTCGTCCGGGTCGAGCCGCCGCAGTTCCTCCGCGATCAGCTCGGCCGTCTCCCGTCGCTTCAGCGCCACCGCGCGGTCCGGCTGCCCGTCGATGGACAGCGTGGCGAGCGAGCCGTCCGGACGGTCCAGCCCGATCGGCCCGCGATCGGTCATCAGCCGTACGGCGGTCAGTCCCGGGCCGTTGGAGTGGGAGCGGGTCACGGGCGCGTCCAGCCGGTCCGCGAGCCACATCGCCAGCAGCTCCACGCTCGGGTTGAACTCCTCGCCCTCGACCTCGGCGCCCGTCACGTCGCAGGCGACCTGGTCGAGCGCGGCGGCCAGCATCGACCGCCACGGGGTGATCCGGGTCCAGGACAGGTCCGTGTCCCCGGGGGCGTAGGTCTCGGCGCGGGCCGCGAGCTCCTGGATCGGGCGCTCGGTGGCGTACGCGTCGGTGATCCGGCGCTGGGCCAGCGAGCCCAGCGGATCGCGCGCCGGGTCGGAGGGCGCGTTGATCGGCCACCACACCACGACGGGCGCGTCCGGCAGCAGCAGCGGCAGGACGACCGACTGGGCGTGTCCGACCACCTCGCCGTACAGCCGCAGGACCACCGTCTCGGCGGTGGCCGCCTCCGCGCCCACCCGGACCTCGGCGTCCAGCCGGGAGGTGGTGCGGTCCCGCGGGGACCGCGACACCCGGCGGATGACCACCAGGGTGCGCGAGGGGTGCTCGCGGGACGCCTCGCTGGCCGACCGCAGCGCGTCGTAGGCGTTCTCCTCGTCGGTGACGATGACGAGGGTGAGCACCATGCCGACGGCGGGGGAGCCGATCGCGCGGCGTCCCTCGATCAGGGCCTTGTTGATCTGGCTGGCCGTGGTGTCCGTGAGATCGATTTTCATGGCCGACGCCAGCTCCGTCCGTCTCGTGCGAGCATTTCGTCCGCCTCGGCGGGCCCCCAGGTACCGGAGAGGTACTGCGCGGGAGTGCCGTGCGCGTCCCAGTACTGCTCGATCGGGTCGAGGATGCGCCAGGACAGCTCGACCTCCTCCGTACGGGGGAAGAGGTTCGAGTCGCCGAGCAGGACGTCGAGGATCAGCCGCTCGTACGCCTCCGGGCTCGACTCCGTGAACGACTCGCCGTAGGCGAAGTCCATGGAGACGTCCCGGACCTCCATCGAGGTGCCCGGCACCTTGGAGCCGAAGCGCATGGTGACGCCCTCGTCCGGCTGGACGCGGATGACCAGCGCGTTGTGGCCCAGCTCCTCCGTCGCGGTCTGGTCGAAGGGGGAGTGCGGGGCGCGCTGGAAGACCACGGCGATCTCCGTGACCCGGCGGCCGAGCCGCTTGCCGGTGCGCAGATAGAAGGGGACCCCCGCCCAGCGGCGGTTGTCGATCTCCAGCTTCACCGCGGCGAAGGTGTCGGTCTTCGACCTGGGGTCGATCCCGTCCTCCTGGAGATAGCCGATCACCTTCTCCCCGCCCTGCCAGCCCGCCGCGTACTGTCCGCGGACCGTGTCGGCGCCGAGGTCCTGGGGCAGCTTCACCGCGCTGAGGACCTTGGTCTTCTCGGCGGCGAGCGCGTCCGCGTCGAAGGAGGAGGGCTCCTCCATCGCGGTGAGCGCCAGCAGCTGGAGCAGATGGTTCTGGATGACGTCCCGCGCGGCGCCGATGCCGTCGTAGTACCCGGCCCGGCCGCCGATCCCGATGTCCTCGGCCATGGTGATCTGTACATGGTCGACGTACGACCGGTTCCAGACGGGCTCGAAGAGGGTGTTGGCGAAGCGGAGCGCCAGGATGTTCTGGACGGTCTCCTTGCCGAGGTAGTGGTCGATCCGGAAGACCTGCTCCGGGTCGAAGACCTCGTGGACGAGCGCGTTGAGTTCCTTCGCGGACGTCAGGTCGTGACCGAACGGCTTCTCGATCACCGCCCGCCGCCAGGACCCCTCCTGCGGATCGGCCAGCCCGTGCTTCTTGAGCTGCTTGACGACCTTGGGGAAGAACTTGGGCGGCACCGACAGATAGAAGGCGAAGTTGCCTCCGGTGCCCTGCTCCTTGTCCAGCTCCGCGATGGTGGCGCGCAGCTGGTCGAAGGCGTCGTCGTCGTCGAAGTTTCCCTGCACGAAGCGCATCCCCTGGATGAGCTGCTGCCAGACCTCCTCACGGAAGGGGGTGCGGGCGTGCTGCTTGACGGCGTCGTGGACCTCCTGGGCGAAGTCCTCGTCCTGCCACTCGCGGCGGGCGAACCCGACCAGCGAGAAGCCCGGTGGCAGCAGCCCCCGGTTGGCGAGGTCATAGACGGCAGGCATCAGCTTTTTCCGGGACAAATCGCCCGTAACGCCGAAGATCACCAGGCCCGACGGCCCCGCGATACGCGGGAGCCGTCGGTCCGCGGCGTCACGAAGCGGATTGGCTCCGTGTGCGGGTGTCAAGGTTTCAGCCCTCCGAAGGGGCGAGGCGCTTGAGCTCTGCCTCGGTCGACTTGAGCAGATCGTTCCAGGACGCCTCGAACTTCTCGACGCCCTCTTCCTCCAGCAGGTTCACCACGTCGTCGTACGCGATCCCGAGCTTCTCGACCGCGTCGATCTCGGCGCGCGACTGCTCGTAGGTCCCGGCGATGGTGTTCCCGGTGATGGAACCATGGTCGGCGGTGGCCTCCAGGGTCGCCTCCGGCATGGTGTTCACGGTCCCCGGGGCGACCAGGTCGTCGACGTACAGGGTGTCCTTGTACGCCGGGTCCTTGACGCCCGTCGAGGCCCACAGCGGACGCTGCTTGTGCGCGCCCGCCCTGTCCAGGGCCTGCCAGCGGTCCGAGGAGAAGACCTCCTCGTACGCCTCGTAGGCCAGCCGCGCGTTGGCCAGGCCCGCCTTCCCGCGGGCCGCCTTCGCCTCGGGGGTGCCCAGCGCGTCCAGCCGCTTGTCGATCTCGGTGTCCACCCGGGACACGAAGAACGACGCCACCGAACGGATCTTGCTCAGGTCCAGGCCCGCGGCCTTCGCCTTCTCCAGACCCGCCAGGTACGCGTCCATCACCTCGCGGTAGCGCTCCAGCGAGAAGATCAGCGTGACATTGACGCTGATCCCGAGGCCGATGACCTCGGTGATCGCGGGCAGGCCCGCCTTCGTCGCCGGGATCTTGATGAGCGTGTTCGGCCGGTCCACCAGCCACGCGAGCTGCTTCGCCTCGGCGATCGTCGCGCGGGTGTGGTGCGCGAGACGCGGGTCGACCTCGATCGACACCCGGCCGTCCTGGCCGCCCGTCGCGTCGAACACCGGACGCAGCACATCGGCCGCGTTCCGGACATCCGCCGTGGTGATCATCCGTACGGCCTCGTCCACGGTCAGCTTGCGCGCCGCGAGATCGCTGAGCTGCGCCTCGTAGCCGTCGCCGCCCGAAATGGCCTTCTGGAAGATCGACGGGTTGGTCGTGACGCCCACGACGTGCTGCTGGTCGAGCAGCTCGGCGAGGTTGCCGGACGTGATCCGCTTGCGCGACAGGTCGTCCAGCCAGATCGCGACGCCTTCGTCGGAGAGGCGCTTGAGTGCGTCCGTCATGGAAATTGCATCTCCTACTTGATCATTGTTCGTCTGTGTGCGTCAGCGCTGGGCGTCGGCCAGGGATTCCCGCGCCGCGGCCTCGATCGCCTCGGGGGTGAAACCGAACTCGCGGAAGAGGACCTTGCCGTCCGCCGAGGCACCGAAGTGCTCCAGCGAGACGATCCGTCCCGCGTCACCGACGAAGCGGTGCCAGGTCAGCCCGATACCCGCCTCGACCGCGACCCGCGCCTTCACGGACGGCGGCAGCACCGAGTCCCGGTACGACCGGTCCTGCTCCTCGAACCACTCCACGCACGGCATCGACACCACACGGGTCGGCACCCCGGCGGCCTGGAGCCGCGTCCGCGCCTCCACCGCCAGATGCACCTCGGAGCCCGTACCGATCAGCACGACCTCCGGGGCGCCGCCCTCGGCGTCGAAGAGGACATAGCCGCCCTTGGCGGTGTCCTCGTTCGACTCGTACGTCGGCACGCCCTGGCGGGTGAGCGCCAGACCGTGCGGGGCGCCCACACCGAACTCCTTGGTGTACCGGCGCAGGATCTCCCGCCACGCGAGCGCGGTCTCGTTGGCGTCGGCCGGCCGGACCACGTTCAGTCCGGGGATCGCCCGCAGCGAGGCCAGGTGCTCGACCGGCTGGTGCGTCGGGCCGTCCTCGCCGAGACCGACGGAGTCGTGCGTCCACACATAGGTCACCGGCAGATGCATCAGCGCGGACAGCCGCACCGCGTTGCGCATGTAGTCGGAGAACACCAGGAACGTCCCGGCGTAGATCCGGGTGTTGCCGTGCAGCGCGATGCCGTTCATCTCCGCGGCCATGGAGTGCTCACGGATACCGAAGTGGATCGTCCGGCCGTACGGGTGCGCCTCGGGGAGCGGGTTGCCCTCCGGGAGGAACGACGAGTTCTTGTCGATCGTCGTGTTGTTCGACCCGGCGAGGTCGGCGGAGCCGCCCCACAGCTCGGGGATCACCGCGCCGAGCGACTGGAGCACCTTGCCGGACGCGGCGCGGGTGGCGACACCCTTGCCCGTCTCGAACACCGGGAGCTTGTCCTCCCAGCCCGCGGGCAGCTCACCGGCGGCGATCCGGTCGAAGTCGGCGGCCCGCTCGGGGGAGGCGGTGCGCCAGGCGGCGAAGCCCTTCTCCCACTCGGCCTTGGCCTCGCGGCCCCGGTCCAGGGCGCCACGGGTGTGCGCGAGGACCTCGTCGGCGACCTCGAAGGTCTGCTCCGGGTCGAAGCCGAGCACCCGCTTGGTCGCGGCGATCTCCTCGTCACCGAGCGCCGAGCCGTGGGCCGCCTCGGTGTTCTGCGCGTTCGGCGCGGGCCACGCGATGATCGAGCGCATCGCGATGAACGACGGACGCTCCGTCTCCGCCTTCGCGGCCTGGATCGCCGTGTACAGCGCCCGCGGGTCGAGGTCGCCGTCCGCCTTCGGCTCGACGCGCTGGACATGCCAGCCGTACGCCTCGTAACGCCCGAGGGTGTCCTCGGAGACCGCGGTCTCCGTGTCGCCCTCGATCGAGATGTGGTTGTCGTCCCACAGCATGACCAGGTTGCCGAGCTTCTGGTGCCCGGCCAGCGAGGACGCCTCGGCGGAGATGCCCTCCTGGAGGCAGCCGTCACCGGCGATCACGAAGATGTGGTGATCGAAGGGCGAGGCGCCCGGGGCGGCCTCGGGGTCGAACAGGCCACGCTCGTAGCGGGCGGCCATCGCCATACCCACGGCGTTGGCGACACCCTGGCCGAGCGGCCCGGTCGTCGTCTCCACGCCGACCGTGTGGCCGTACTCCGGGTGCCCCGGGGTCTTCGAGCCCCAGGTGCGGAACGCCTTGAGGTCATCCAGCTCCAGACCGAAACCGGCCAGGTACAGCTGGGTGTAAAGGGTCAGGGACGAGTGCCCCGCGGAGAGGACGAACCGGTCGCGGCCGGTCCAGTCGGCGTCGGCCGGGTCGTGCCGCATCACCTTCTGGAAGAGGGTGTACGCGGCCGGGGCAAGGCTCATCGCCGTACCCGGATGGCCGTTGCCGACCTTCTGTACGGCGTCGGCGGCCAGGACACGGGCGGTGTCCACCGCACGCTGGTCCAGTTCGGTCCAGTCCAGTTCGGTGGTGGTGGTCGGCTTGGTGCTCACCCTGGGTCAGGGCTCCTTCCGAGAATTCAGGAACATGAAGACATGTCTGGCATTTCTTGCGTATCGCGGATATCTGGATACCCGCGACGACGCTGATGCCGGTGTGTCCGAGCGCTCACCGGCCGCTGTCGAGCCTACCGCTGTAGATGACGTGCACTTATTCGAGTCATTTCCAGACTGCCGGGGCCCGACGCGCTTCGCCTGTCGGGGCGCCCCCCGAGTGCACCCGGCCGATCGGCGGGGGGCGGCGGTCCGCCCGCGAGCCCCCTGTCCGGAGCGCGCGCGGACGGGCGCCGCCCTGCTCGGGTGAGCGCCCCCACGCCTCTCCGGACAGCACCCGATCCGGCCGTCCGGCGCGGGACCGGCATGACGCGACGGACGATCCTCGCCCCTTCCCGCGACCGTCCCCGAAAGGCCGCGCCGGGCGCTCCCACGGCTGTCCCCCGGTCGGCCCCGGACGCCCTTGCGAAGGGTGAACCCCGAGGTCGGAGAGGTCCTCCGGAGCACTCCCCAACACGGCCCACCCCCGCGAAGGGCGAGGTAAGGCCAACGTCTACAGTGGCGTGGTACGCGTGAGCCTTTACCGGGACTTCACACCCGGTGGCTTGCTTTGATGTCTCTGTCAGGGGTGTACGTGACGGCCGTTGAATCCCGTCCGGCGGGACTGCTCGGTACGAGCCGGGGTCACCGGCCGCTGCGAGCCCGGGTCATGGCTTTCGTGGCGCTGACCAAGCCGCGGATCATCGAACTGCTGCTGATCACCACGATCCCCGTGATGTTCCTGGCCCAGCAGGGTGTGCCCGATCTGAAGCTCGTCCTGCTGACGACGCTCGGCGGCTATCTGTCCGCGGGCGGCGCCAACGCGCTCAACATGTACATCGACCGCGACATCGACGCCCTCATGGAGCGGACGGCCCAGCGGCCCCTGGTCACCGGAATGGTCTCGCCCCGCGAGACGCTCGTCTTCGGCCTCACCCTCACCGTCGTCTCGACCCTGTGGTTCGGCTTCTTCGTCAACTGGCTCTCCGCGTGGCTCGCCCTCGGAGCTCTGCTCTTCTACGTCGTCGTCTACACGATGATCCTCAAGCGGCGTACCTCCCAGAACATCGTCTGGGGCGGGATCGCCGGATGCATGCCGGTCCTGATCGGCTGGTCCGCCGTCACCAACTCGCTGTCCTGGGCCTCCGTCGTCCTGTTCCTGGTCATCTTCTTCTGGACGCCGCCGCACTACTGGCCGCTGTCGATGAAGGTCAAGGACGACTACGCGCGCGTCGGTGTGCCGATGCTGCCCGTGATCGCGTCCAACAGGGTCGTCGCCCGGCAGATCGTGCTCTACAGCTGGGTGATGGTCGGGGTCTCGCTGCTGCTCACCCCTCTCGGGTACACCGGGTGGTTCTACACCTCGGTCGCGCTCGCCGCGGGCGGATGGTGGCTGTGGGAGGCCCACGCGTTGTTCGCCCGGGCGAAGAGCGGGGTCACCGGCGGGAAGCTCAAGGAGATGCGGCTGTTCCACTGGTCGATCACCTATGTGTCCCTGCTCTTCGTCGCGGTCGCGGTGGACCCCTTCCTCCGCTGAACCCTTTCCGGGTGGGCCGCAGCAAAACCCCCCGGAGCCCCCTCGTACGCGCCGCCTCCGGCCGCGCCCCGGGGTCCCCTGTGCTGGACGTACTTGTTCCCGTGCGGGTCGTTCGTGGGGTGCGCAGTTCCCCCGCGGGTCGCCTTCGCTCGCGCTTCTGAGGTCCGTCCGGCGGGGCGCACTTCGTTCCTGTGCCGTCGCTCGGTGGGTGCGCAGTTCCCCGCGCCCCTGGATGCTGCCCCCTTGCGGTCGCTGTTCGGGTGCGGGCCCGCCCTCGTCTTTGCGCAGTTCCCCCGCGGGTCGCCTTCGCTTGCGCTTCCCAGGTCCGTCCGGCGGGACGCACTTCGTTCCTGTGCCGTCACTCGTGGGTTTCGCGCAGTTCCCCGCGCCCCTGGATGCTGCCCCCTTCCGGTCGCTGTTCGGGTGCGGGTCCGCCCTCGTCTTTGCGCAGTTCCCCGCGCCCCTGGGGTCGCGCCTCTTGCGGTAGCCGTTCGGGTGCGGCTGGCCCTTGGTTGCTCGCGCAGTTCCCCGCGCCCCTTTGGGGGCGCCCAACTGGGGCTGTTCTCCGTCTGCGGGGACGGGGTTGGACCATCCTCCTCGTGCAGTCGCGCTGCTGCGGGAGGGGGTGGGCGGGAATCTCTGCTCGCAGACTCCGATGCTCTTCAGTAGGACCACACGTACGTCGTACCGAGCGTGTCGGATCGAGGACGGAGAATCCCGACCGGCCCCGACCCGAAGAACAAGCAGAACGCGCCCAAAGGGGCGCGGGGAACTGCGCAAGAACGAGAACCGGCCCGCACCCGACGAGCGACAGCAAGAGGCAGCATCCAGGGGCGCGGGGAACTGCGCAAAAGACGAGGGCGGACCCGCACCCGACGAGCGACAGCAACGGGGCAGCATCCAGGGGCGCGGGGAACTGCGCACCCCCCGGGCGACGGCACAGGAACGAAGTGCGTCCCGTCGGACGGACCTGGGAGGCGCAAGCGAAGGCGGCCCGTGGGGAAGGCCACGTTCCCCCCGCCCCTACCCGTCGGTAGGCTCGGCTCATGGCAGAGACGCAGCCCACCCCGGCCCCCGCCCCCGCGGCACCGTCCCCCTCCGGTCCGGCCGACAGGCCACCCCGGCGGACGGCACGCCTCGTCAAGGAGATCCGTACCTTCGCCGAGGCGCACGGCGGAGCCGGGGCCCAGATCGCCTACCTCGGCCGCAAGGGCGCCCGTATCGTCCTCGTCGGTGACGACGGCCGATGGGGCGATCTCGTCGCCCCGTCCATGACGGTCGCGGAGGATGCCGTACGCCGGTCGGGCGTCACCGTCCACGAGTCCTTCGACGGCGAGTTCGCCGCCAAGGTCCGCACCGGTCCCTACGAGTGGTCCCGCATGGCCGGAATCCAGCTGGGCGGCCCGCGGAACACATGACTCCCGGCCACCGGGCCCCGCACTCCCGGCCAACCCCGCCCCGCCGGCCCACCGGCCCCGCACAACTCCCTCGCGTCGCCCGCGTTAAGTGGGAGAAGGTGGCAGAGGTCAACGCGTGAGGCGAGGAGTCGGGTCATGGGTGCCAGCGACAGGCGGACGGCGGCGGACGGGGAAGCGGAGGCCAGGGCGGCGCAACTCGCGGCCCGAGGTGTCGAGATGGTCGCCATGACCATCGTCGACAACGCGGGGATCTGCCGGGCCAAGACCTTCCCGCTGGCCCGGCTCCCCCAGGTGGCCGAACGGGGCGTCGGCATGGCCCCCTGCTTCGATGTGTACACCTCCGCCGACCGGATGGTCACCTCGCCGCATCTGGGCGGCCCGGACGGCGACCTGCGGCTCTTCCCCGACCTGGACCGGCTCGTCCCGCTCACCGCGCAGCCCGGCTGGGCCTGGTCGCCCGCCGACCGCTACGAGCAGGACGGCCGGGTCTACGCCTCCTGCCAGCGGCTGTTCGCCCGCCGGATGGCGGACCGCGCCGCCGCCCTCGGACTGCGGCTGTCGATGGGCTACGAGACGGAGTGGACCCTGCGGCGGCCCGACGGCAGCTGCCCCACCACCGGCCCCGCGTACGGGATGAGCCGGGTCGTGGAGCTGTCCGACTACGGCCGTGACCTCGTCCGCGCCCTCGACGAACAGGGCGTGCGCGTCCTCCAGTTCCACCCCGAGTACTCGCCCGGGCAGTTCGAGGTCTCCACCGCCCCCGCCGACGGCCCGGTCGCGGCGGCCGACGACGTGGTCCTCGTCCGGGAGACGATCCGCGGGGTCAGCGCACGGCACGGACTGCGCGCCTCCTTCGCCCCCACGTTCCTCGCGGGCGGCGTCGGCAACGGCTGCCATCTCCACCTCAGCCTGCACCGCGGCACCACCGCGCTGCACCGCGACCCCACCGCCCCGTACGGGCTCGCCCCCGACGCGGCGGCGTTCCTCGCCGGCGTCCTGGAGCGGCTGCCCGCGCTGGTCGCCGTCGGCGCGGGCACCCCGGCGAGCGGGCTGCGTCTCGAACCCTCGCGCTGGGCGGGCGCCTACCGCTGCTGGGGCGTCGAGAACCGCGAGGCCGCGCTGCGGCTCGTGCCCGGCGACGGACACGCCGAGCTGAAGTGCTTCGACGCCACCGCCAACCCGTACCTCCTCGCCGGGAGCGTCATCGCCGCCGGACTCGCGGGCGTCGCGCAGGGCGTGAAGCTCCCCGAACCGGTCGTCGGCGACCCGGCCACGCTCACCGGCGTACCCCGGCTCCCGCTTTCGCCGGACGAGGCGATCGGGCAGCTGGAGGCGTCCGATGTGCTGCGCGAGGCCATGGGGGAGGTGCTGTACGAGGCGGTGCTCGCCGTGCGCCGCGCCGAGTCGGAGGACTTCGCGGGCCGCGCCCCGGACGAGATCGCCGCCGGGACCCGGTGGCGGTACTGATGCTGGAGCTGCCGCCGCTGGTCGACCACCACTGCCACGGGGTGCTGCGCGGCGACCTCGGCATCGGCTCGTTCGAGGCGTTCCTGTCCGAGTCCGACGCGCCCGCCGCGCCCGGCACCAGCTTCTTCGACACCCAGACCGGCTTCGCCGTCCGCCGCTGGTGCCCCCCGCTGCTCGGCCTCGACCCGCACGCGCCGCCCGCCCGCTATCTCGCCCGGCGCCGTGAACTCGGCGCGTACGAGGCGGGCCGCAGACTCCTCGGGGACACCGGCATCGGGATGTTCCTCGTCGACACCGGGCTGCCCGGCGATCTCACCGGACCCGAGGAACTCGCCCGTACCGCGGGCGGCCGGTCCCGGGAGATCGTCCGGCTGGAACATCTCGCCGAGCGGGTGGCGGACACCTCCGGCGGCGCGGCGTCGTTCGTCACCGATCTCGCACAGGCGCTGCACGGTGCCGCGCGGACCGCCGCCGGGTTCAAGTCGGTCGCCGCCTACCGGTACGGCCTCGGGCTGGCCCCCGAACCGCCGACCGCCCCCGAGGTGCTGCGGGCCGCCGGACAGTGGCTCACCGGCCGCCGCCCGGCCGGCCGGCTCACCCACCCCGTGCTGCTGCGGCATCTGCTGTGGAGCGCGGTCACCACCGGACTGCCCCTGCAACTGCACACCGGCTTCGGCGACCCCGATCTGCGGCTGGACCGCGCGGACCCGCTGCTGCTCACCGACTTCGTGAAGGCCACCGCCGGACGCGGCTGCGACCTGGTGCTGCTGCACGGCTACCCGTACCACCGGGGCGCGGGATATCTCGCGGCCGTGTTCCCGCACGTCTACGCGGACATGGGCCTCGCCCTCACCCACACCGGCGCCCGCGCGCGGGACGTCCTCGCGGAGATGCTGGAGCTCACCCCGTTCGGCAAGCTCCTCTTCTCCACCGACGGCTACGGTCTGCCGGAGCTGTACGTCGTGGGGACCCGGCTCTTCCGCACGGCGCTCGGCGAACTGCTGGGCGCCTGGGTGCGTGAGGGTGCCTGGTCCCGCGCCGACGCGCGGCGGGTCGCGGGACTGATCGCCGCCGGGAACGCCCGGCGCGTGTACGACCTGTGAGTCCTGGCGTCAGACGGCCGTGAACTCGGGATCGGCCTGGGCGGGCACCCGTACCGTCTCCTCGGGCCGCTCCCGCAGGGCCAGCAGCACCCGCAGGGTGGCGATCCACACCAGGCACGAGCCGAGCATATGGGCGCCGACCAGCACCTCGGGCAGATCGGTGAAGTACTGGACGTACCCGATGGCGCCCTGGGCCATCAGCACCACGAACAGCTCCCGGGTGCGCGCCAGCGGGCCCTTCGGCGCGTCGACCGCCTTCAGCACGAACCACAGCGCGAACGTCAGCGACACCACGACCCACGCGAGGACCGCGTGCAGCGTGGTGACCATCTCCCAGTCGACGTCCATCCGGGGCACATCGCTGGAGTCGCCCGCGTGCGGTCCCGCACCGGTCACCACCGTGCCGACGGCGATCAGCAGTCCGGTCACCACGACCATCACCCAGACGAGCTGCTGGACGGCCTTGCCGACCAGCGGATGCGGGACGCCGTCGCCCTCATGGGTGCGCTGCCACATCACCGTGGCCACCGCGATCAGCGCGGTCGACAACAGGAAGTGCGCGGCGACGGTGTACGGGTTGAGGCCGACGAGGACAACGATGCCACCGAGCACGGCGTTGCCCATGACCAGCCAGAACTGCGCCCAGCCCAGCCGGGTGAGGCTGCGGCGCCACGGCTTCTGCGAGCGGGCGGCGACGATCGCCCAGCCGACCGCCGCGCACAGCACGTACGTGAGCAGCCGGTTGCCGAACTCGATGTATCCGTGCAGACCCATCTCGCTCGTCGCGGTCAGGGAGTCGTCGGTGCACTTGGGCCAGGTCGGGCAGCCGAGGCCGGAGCCCGTGAGCCGGACGGCACCGCCCGTGACCACGATCACGACCATCATCACCAGCGACGAGAGCGCGGCGCGCCGGACCGTCGCGGTGGTGGGGGTCCAGCGTGCGGCGATGTAGGCCAGCGGGTTGCGCGCGGCTTGAGCGAGCTCGGCTCGGGTCACTTTTGGCACGCGCACCATCGTAAGCGGCAGCTTGTGCACGGCTTCACGAGGGGGACGGTCCGGCCTGGCGGGTCTTGTTCCCGGCCCGTTCCCGGCTCATTCCCAGCGGAAGAACCGTGCCGCCGCCCCGAGTCCGAGGACGGCCCAGACGGTGAGTGTCCCGAGATCGGCCCAGGGCATCCCGGCCCCGTCCCGCAGGACGTCCCGCAGCCCGTCGGACAGTGCCGCGATCGGCAGCAGTTCCAGCACCGCGCGGGAGGCCTCCGGGAAGCGGTCCAGCGGGACCACCACCCCGCCGCCGACCAGCAGCAGCAGGAACACCAGGTTCGCGGCGGCCAGCGTCGCTTCCGCCTTGAGGGTGCCGGCCATCAGCAGTCCGAGGCCCGAGAACGCGGCGGTGCCGAGCACGAGCAGCAGCAGCACGGTCAGCGGATTGCCCTCGGGCGACCAGCCGAGGCCGAACGCGATGGCGGTGAGCAGCGCCACCTGGAGCACCTCGACCACCAGGACGGACAGCGTCTTCGCGGTCATCAGGCCCCAGCGCGGCAGTGGGGACACGGCCAGCCGCTTGAGCACCCCGTAGCGCCGTTCGAAGCCGGTGGCGATGGCCTGGCCGGTGAACGCCGTGGACATCACCGCGAGTGCCAGTACCCCGGGCGCGAGGAAGTCGACGGGTTCGCCCGCGCCGGTGTCCACGATGTCGACCGAGCTGAACAGGGCGAGCAGCAGCGCCGGGATGATCACCGTGAGCAGCAGCTGTTCGCCGTTGCGCAGCAGCATCCTGGTCTCCAGGGCGGCCTGCGAGGCGATCATGCGGGCCAGCGGGGCGCTGCCCGGACGGGGGGTGTGGGTGCCGCGGCCCGCCGGGGCGCCGACGGGCACCCCGGGGGTGGTGTTGGTCCGGGCGGTCATGAGCGCAGCTCCCTGCCGGTCAGTTCCAGGAAGACGTCTTCCAGGGTGTGCCGCTCCACCGAGATCCGGTCGGGCATCACCCCGTGCTGGGCGCACCACGAGGTGACGGTGGCGAGCAGATGCGGGTCGATGTCGCCGGTCACGCGGTACGCCCCCGGGCTCAGCTCGTCGGCCCGGCTTCCGACGGGGAGCGCCTTCAGCAGGGAGACGAGGTCGAGTCCGGCGCGTCCGGAGAAGCGCAGGGTGTTCTCGGCGCCGCCCCGGCACAGCTCGTCGGGCGAGCCGTGGGCGATGACCTTGCCCGCGTCGATGACCGCGACATCGTCGGCGAGCTGCTCGGCCTCGTCCATGTGGTGGGTGGTGAGGACGACGGAGACCCCGTCGGCGCGCAGTTCCCGCAACAGGTCCCAGGTCGCGCGGCGGGCCTGCGGGTCGAGTCCGGCGGTGGGCTCGTCGAGGAAGACCAGCTCCGGGCGGCCCACGACGGCCATGGCGAGGGCGAGGCGCTGCTGCTGGCCGCCGGACAGCCGCCGGTAGGTGGTCCGGCCGCAGCCGCCGAGGCCGAGCCGGTCGATCAGGGCGGGGACGTCGAGGGGGTGCGCGTGGAGTCCCGCGACATGCCGCAGCATCTCTTCGGCGCGGGCGCCGGAGTACACACCACCCGACTGGAGCATCACCCCGATCCGGGTCCGCAGGTCCGCGGCCTGGCGGACCGGGTCGAGCCCGAGGACCCGTACGGTTCCCGCGTCCGGGCGGCGGTAGCCCTCGCAGATCTCCACGGTGGTGGTCTTCCCGGCGCCGTTGGGTCCGAGCACGGCGGTGATCCCGGCCTCGGCGACCAGGTCGAGCCCGTCGACGGCGGCCCTGGGGGATTTCTTTCCGTACCGTTTCACCAGTCCGTGGACCTGGAGGACGGGCTCGCTTCGCATGGGTCGGAAGTCTAGGGAGCGGCCCGGGGTGCCGGGGCCACCGGGGTGACCCGCCGGGGCCGGTACGCCGCGCCCGGTCCGGTTCCGGACCCGGGCGGCGGGGGAGCGGGGGCCGGGGAGCGCGGGGCCGGTGGCGTGGCGGGTCCTTTAGCAGACCGACCCCGGTTAGGTAACCCTTAGTGACCAAGGCCACCGTGCCCGCTGACCTGGGTTGCTTGTCCGGGCTCGGGGATTTACGCAACAATGGCGTTGTGAAATACGTCGGCGAGGCCCGGGTGACTCCGCAGGGAGGCCCTCAGGAGGAGTCCGCGACCGGTGAGCGTTCCACACGCAACCGGGTCGCGCGCTCCATCCTGGACCACGGCCCGTCGACCGTGGCCGACCTCGCGGGCCGCCTCGGCCTCACCCAGGCCGCCGTCCGCCGCCACCTCGACGCACTCGTCACCGACGATGTCGTCGCGGCGCGCGACCAGCGGGTCTACGGGGCCCGTACCCGGGGCCGGCCCGCCAAGGTGTTCGCCCTGACCGAATGCGGCCGGGACGCCTTCGACCAGTCCTACGACGAGCTCGCCTCCGAGGCACTGCGCTGGATCGCGCGGGCCGCCGGTGGCGGAGCCGCCGGTGAGGCCGCGGTCGCCGCGTTCGCGCGGGACCGGATCGAGTCCCTCGCCGAGACGTACCGGGCCGCGGTCGAGGCCGCGCCCCCGGACAAACGTACGGAGGCCCTGGCGAAGGCCCTGACCGCCGACGGGTACGCTGCTACGGCGCGAAGCGCGCCCGGTCGGCAGCGCGGCGAGCAGTTGTGCCAGCACCACTGCCCGGTCGTCCATGTCGCGGAACAGTTCCCGCAGCTCTGCGAGGCCGAGACCGAGATCTTCTCGCGGCTGCTCGGGACCCATGTCCAGCGACTGGCGACCATCGCCCACGGCGACGGCGTCTGCACCACGTACATCCCGAACGTGCCGGCCGCCCCCGAGGGGCCGGACGGGACGGAACCGCGGGAACCACCGCGGGCGCCGCACCAGGCATCACCCAAGACAGCGCCCCGAACAGCGCGAGACCCATCAGCAAGCACGGCCGGGAGGAACCCCGCATGACTCTCCCCACGGAGACCGCCCACCCCGAACTCGATGGCCTTGGCACGTACGAATACGGCTGGGCCGACTCCGACGAGGCCGGTGCCGCGGCGAAGCGCGGTCTCAACGAGGACGTCGTCCTGGACATCTCCGGCAAGAAGAGCGAGCCGGAGTGGATGACCAAGCTCCGCCTCAAGGGGCTGCGGCTGTTCGAGAAGAAGCCCATGCCCAGCTGGGGCTCGGACCTGTCCGGGATCGACTTCGACAACATCAAGTACTTCGTGCGTTCCACGGAGAAGCAGGCGGAGTCCTGGGAGGACCTGCCCGAGGACATCAAGAACACGTACGACAGGCTCGGCATCCCCGAGGCGGAGAAGCAGCGCCTGGTCGCCGGTGTCGCCGCGCAGTACGAGTCCGAGGTCGTCTACCACCAGATCCGTGAGGACCTGGAGGAGCAGGGCGTCATCTTTCTCGACACCGACACCGCCCTCAAGCAGCACCCGGAGCTCTTCAAGGAGTACTTCGGCACGGTCATCCCCGTCGGCGACAACAAGTTCGCGTCGCTGAACACGGCCGTGTGGTCCGGCGGCTCGTTCATCTACGTCCCCAAGGGCGTCCATGTCGAGATCCCGCTCCAGGCCTACTTCCGGATCAACACCGAGAACATGGGCCAGTTCGAGCGGACGCTGATCATCGTCGACGAGGACGCCTACGTCCACTACGTCGAGGGCTGTACCGCGCCGATCTACAAGTCGGACTCCCTGCACTCCGCGGTGGTCGAGATCATCGTGAAGAAGGGCGCCCGCTGCCGTTACACGACCATCCAGAACTGGTCGAACAACGTCTACAACCTGGTCACCAAGCGCGCCGTGGCCTACGAGGGCGCGACCATGGAGTGGGTCGACGGCAACATCGGCTCCAAGGTCACCATGAAGTACCCGGCCGTCTACCTGATGGGCGAGCACGCCAAGGGCGAGACGCTGTCCATCGCCTTCGCGGGCGAGGGCCAGCACCAGGACGCGGGCGCCAAGATGGTCCACATGGCCCCCAACACCTCCTCGAACATCGTCTCCAAGTCGGTGGCCCGGGGCGGTGGCCGCACCTCCTACCGCGGTCTGATCGAGATCGGTGAGGGCGCGCCCGGCTCCAAGTCGAACGTCCTGTGCGACGCGCTGCTCGTCGACACGATCTCCCGTTCCGACACCTACCCCTACGTCGACGTCCGCGAGGACGACGTCTCCATGGGGCACGAGGCGACCGTCTCCAAGGTCTCCGAGGACCAGCTCTTCTACCTGATGAGCCGCGGCCTCACCGAGTTCGAGGCCATGGCGATGATCGTGCGCGGCTTCGTCGAGCCGATCGCCAAGGAGCTCCCCATGGAGTACGCCCTTGAGCTGAACCGGCTGATCGAGCTCCAGATGGAGGGCGCGGTCGGCTGACCCCGGCCGCCCCGCCGTCCCGGGGGTCCGGCCCCCGGACCCCCGCAGCGTCACGTCTTATCCCAGAAAGCGAGCACTACGACAGCCATGGCTGAGGCTCAGAATCTCCCGGTGGGGTCCACCACCGCCGGCGCCATCGCGGTGGCGGCCGAGTCGACCGTCGCCACCCGCATGAGCGCGCCCCCGTCCTTCGACGTGGCGGACTTCCCCGTGCCCCACGGCCGTGAGGAGGAGTGGCGGTTCACGCCGCTCGACCGGCTGCGCGGACTGCACGACGGCACCGCCGTCGCGACCGGCTCCGTCAAGGTCACCGTCGAGGCCCCCGAGGGTGTCGTCGTCGAGACCGTCGGCCGTGACGACGCGCGCCTCGGCCGGGCCGGCACGCCCGTCGACCGGGTCGCCGCGCAGGCGTACTCGTCCTTCGAGACGGCGTCCGTGATCACCGTCCCCAAGGACACCGTCCTCACCGAGCCGGTGCGGATCGCGGTCCACGGCGAGAGCGGTACCGCGTTCGGCCACCAGGTCGTCGAGCTGGGCGCCTTCGCCGAGGCCGTGGTCGTCGTCGACCACACCGGTGACGCCGTCCTCGCCACGAACGTCGACTACGTCCTCGGCGACGGGGCCAAGCTCACCGTCGTCTCCGTGCAGGACTGGGACGACGAGGCCGTCCACGTCGCCCAGCACAACGCGCTGATCGGCCGGGACGCCCTGTTCAAGTCGGTCGTCGTCACCTTCGGCGGGGACCTCGTACGTCTCCACCCCCGGGTCGCCTACGCGGGCACCGGTGGTGAGGCCGAGCTGTTCGGTCTGTACTTCACCGACCGGGGCCAGCACCAGGAGCACCGTCTCCTGGTCGACCACAACACCCCGCACTGCAAGTCCAACGTCGTCTACAAGGGCGCGCTCCAGGGCGACGGCGCGCACGCGGTGTGGATCGGCGATGTGCTGATCGAGGCCAGGGCCGAGGGCACCGACACCTACGAGATGAACCGGAACCTCGTCCTCACCGACGGCGCCCGGGTCGACTCCGTGCCGAACCTGGAGATCGAGACCGGTGAGATCGTCGGCGCCGGACACGCCTCCGCCACCGGCCGCTTCGACGACGAGCAGCTCTTCTACCTGATGGCCCGCGGCATCCCCCAGCAGGAGGCCCGCCGTCTCGTGGTGCGCGGCTTCTTCGCCGAGCTGGTCCAGCAGATCGGCCTGCCCGACGTCGAGGAGCGGCTGATCACCCGGATCGAAGAGGAGCTGGAGGCGTCGGTCGCATGACGTTCGTACGCGCCTGCGGAGTGAGCGAGCTGGAGGACGACACCCCGAAGAGGGTGGAGCTCGACGGCACGCCGGTCTCGGTCGTCCGTACCGAGGGCGAGGTGTTCGCCATCCACGACATCTGTTCGCACGCGAACGTCTCCCTCTCCGAGGGCGAGGTGGAGGACTGTCAGATCGAGTGCTGGCTGCACGGCTCCAGCTTCGACCTCCGCACCGGCAAGCCGTCCGGCCTTCCCGCGACGCGCCCTGTTCCCGTATACCCCGTAAAGATCGAAGGGGACGACGTGCTCGTCTCCCTTTCCCAGGAGTCCTGAGGCACCCATGGCAACGCTTGAAATCCGAGACCTGCACGTCACCGTCGAGGCCGACAACGCCACGAAGGAGATCCTCAAGGGCGTCGACCTGACCGTGAAGCAGGGCGAGACGCACGCCATCATGGGCCCCAACGGCTCCGGCAAGTCGACCCTCGCCTACTCGCTGGCCGGTCACCCCAAGTACCAGATCACCGGGGGCACCGTCACCCTCGACGGCGAGGACGTCCTGGAGATGTCCGTCGACGAGCGGGCCCGCGCCGGCCTGTTCCTCGCGATGCAGTACCCCGTCGAGATCCCCGGCGTCTCCGTCTCCAACTTCCTGCGCACCTCCGCCACCGCCATCCGCGGTGAGGCCCCCAAGCTGCGGACGTGGGTCAAGGAGGTCAAGGAGACCATGCAGCGGCTCCACATGGACCCGGCCTTCGCCGAGCGCAACGTCAACGAGGGCTTCTCCGGCGGCGAGAAGAAGCGCCACGAGATCCTTCAGCTGGAACTGCTCAAGCCGAAGATCGCGATCCTCGACGAGACCGACTCCGGCCTCGACGTGGACGCCCTGCGGGTCGTCTCCGAGGGCGTCAACCGCGTCCGCGGCACCGGCGAGGTGGGCACCCTCCTCATCACGCACTACACCCGCATCCTGCGGTACATCAAGCCCGACCAGGTCCACGTCTTCTCGGGCGGACGCATCGTCGAGTCCGGCGGCGCCGAGCTCGCCGACAAGCTGGAGAACGAGGGCTACGAGGCTTACGTGAAGGGTGGCGCATCCGCGTGACTGTGGCCCGACAGGGGCTCTCCGGCCTCCTCGACACCGAGGCGATCCGCAAGGACTTCCCGATCCTGGACCGGGTGATCCACGGCGACAAGAAGCTGGTGTACCTGGACAACGCGGCCACGTCCCAGACGCCGCGCCAGGTCCTCGACGTGATCTCCGAGTACTACGAGCAGCACAACGCGAATGTGCACCGCGGTGTCCATGTGCTGGCCGAGGAGGCCACCGCGCTGTACGAGGGCGCGCGTGACAAGGTCGCCGCGTTCATCAACGCGCCCAGCCGCGACGAGGTGATCTTCACCAAGAACGCCTCCGAGTCGCTGAACCTCGTGGCCAACATGCTGGGCTGGGCCGACGAGCCCTACCGGGTGGACCACGAGACCGAGATCGTCATCACGGAGATGGAGCACCACTCCAACATCGTCCCGTGGCAGCTGCTCTCGCAGCGCACCGGCGCGAAGCTGAAGTGGTTCGGCCTCACCGACGACGGCCGTCTCGACCTGTCGAACATCGAGGAGGTCATCACGGAGAAGACGAAGATCGTCTCCTTCGTGCTGGTCTCCAACATCCTCGGCACGGTCAACCCGGTCGAGGCGATCGTGCGCCGTGCCCAGCAGGTCGGCGCGCTCGTCCTCATCGACGCCTCGCAGGCCGCTCCGCACATGCCGATGGACGTCCAGGCGCTCCAGGCGGACTTCGTGGCCTTCACCGGCCACAAGATGTGCGGTCCGACCGGTATCGGGGTGCTGTGGGGCCGCCAGGAGCTCCTGGAGGACCTGCCCCCGTTCCTCGGCGGCGGCGAGATGATCGAGACGGTGTCCATGCACTCCTCGACCTACGCGCCCGCCCCGCACAAGTTCGAGGCGGGCACCCCGCCCATCGCGCAGGCGGTGGCGCTGGGCGCGGCCGTCGACTATCTCGACGCCATCGGGATGGACCGGATCGCGCAGCACGAGCACGCGCTCACGGAGTACGCCGTCAAGCGGCTCCTGGACGTGCCCGACCTGCGGATCATCGGCCCCACCACGGCCGAGGACCGCGGCGCCGCGATCTCGTTCACACTCGGTGACATCCATCCGCACGACGTGGGCCAGGTCCTCGACGAGCAGGGCATCGCCGTCCGCGTCGGTCACCACTGCGCGCGGCCGGTCTGTCTGCGCTACGGAATTCCTGCGACCACGCGGGCGTCGTTCTATCTGTACTCCACGCCGGGCGAGATCGACGCTCTGATCGACGGCCTGGAGCACGTACGGAACTTCTTCGGCTGAGGGGCTCTGGGATCGTGAAGTTGGACTCGATGTACCAGGACGTCATCCTGGACCACTACAAGCACCCGCACGGGCGTGGTCTGCGGGACGGTGACGCCGAGGTGCACCACGTCAACCCGACGTGCGGTGACGAGATCACGCTCCGGGTGAGGTACGAGGGACGGCGGATCGCCGACATCTCGTACGAGGGGCAGGGGTGCTCGATCAGTCAGGCGAGCGCCTCGGTGCTGAACGACCTGCTCGTCGGCAAGGAGCTCGACGAGGCCCAGAAGATCCAGGGCGTCTTCCTGGAGCTGATGCAGTCCAAGGGCCGCATCGAACCGGACGACGCCATGGAGGAGGTCCTGGAGGACGCGGTCGCGTTCGCCGGGGTCTCCAAGTACCCGGCACGGGTGAAATGCGCCCTGCTGAGCTGGATGGCCTGGAAGGACGCGACGGCCCAGGCTTTCGCGGAGGAGGCGAGGAGCGCATGAGCGACAACGAGACACTGATGAAGCCCGCGTCGGAGGAAGAGGTCCGCGAGGCACTCCTCGACGTGGTCGACCCCGAGCTGGGGATCGACGTGGTCAACCTGGGGCTGATCTACGGCGTCCATGTGGACGACGCGAACATCGCCACCATCGACATGACGCTCACCTCGGCGGCCTGTCCGCTGACCGACGTCATCGAGGACCAGGCGAAGTCGGCCACCGAGGGCATCGTCAACGAGCTGCGCATCAACTGGGTGTGGATGCCGCCGTGGGGCCCCGACAAGATCACGGACGACGGCCGTGAGCAGCTTCGGGCGCTGGGCTTCAACGTCTGACCGCTGCTCGAACACCGTTCGATCGCCCTTCGGGTGCCGCTCGGACACCGCCGAGCACCCCCGGCCACCCGTACCGGGCCTCGGCACACGCGCTTCACCCGGCCCCACCGGACACCTCCGGTGGGGCCGCGTGCTGTCCCATGGGTACCGGGGACGGTGTCCCTGTCCCCACGGGTGCCGGACGGTGTCAGACGCCCCGGCCGGCGGGGGTGGCCGGGGTCTCGGGTGCCGGGTCCTGATCCGCCGCCGCCGTCCCCTCCGTCGTCGGGCGGGCCCCGGCCCTGGCCTTCGCCCTCCCGTCGGCCGTGGCGGCGCGGGCGGTGAAGGTGCCCGTCGCGCAGATCACCGCGAAGCCGAGCAGGGTCCAGCGGGCCTGGCCCAGCGGTGCCGGTCCGCCCACCGCGACCAGCACCCCGGCGACCGCCGTACCGAACGCCGTGGCCAGCGAGGTCACCGTCGCGATGGCCGCCGCCGCCCGGCCGCCCTCCCCTGGATCGGCGGTGGACGTCATCGCGGCCACGGACAGATGCGGGTACGCCGCCCCGATCCCCGCGCCCGCAAGGAACAGCACCGGGACCCAGACGGCCACCAGCGCGAGCGGCGCGTCCGCGCGCTGGAGCAGCCCGAGGACCGCGAGCCCCGTCGCCAGGATCACCGGTCCGGCGACCAGCAGCCGCCGCACGGTCCCGGCGCGGGTCACCGACGAACTGGCGATCTGGGTGAGCGACCAGCCCAGTGACACCGCCGCGCCGAAGAATCCGGCCGCGAGCGGCGGGAGCCCGCCGAGCCGCTGGCCGAACAGCGGGACGAACGCCTCCACCGCCACCCCGAAGGACAGCAGCGCGAGCGTCAGGTACACCCACTTCAGCGGGGAGTCCGACCGGTAGGTCGCGGCGGGGAACACCCGTACCGGACCGCGCCGCTCGTACGCCACGAACGCGGCCGTCAGCACCAGCGCCGCGGCGATGCCCAGGGCCATCGCCCAGGCCCGCTCCAGGACAGCGGTCACGCTCACTGCCGTGGTCGCGGCGGTGACCAGCGCGAGCGACCCGAACGGCACCGGGCCCGGTGTATCGCTCCGGCCACCGCGCGGGACCACCCGGACCACGGCGGCGCAGCACACCGCCGCGACCACCGCCATCAGCGCGAACGCCGTCCGCCAGGAACCGAACTGCGCGAACAGCCCGCCGAGCGCCGGACCGGCGAAGTTCCCGACGCCGTACATCGCGGACATCAGCGCGTTGCCCCGGGTCCACAGCCGCCGGGGCAGCGCCGTACGGATCACGGCGAAGCCGAGGCCGGACAGCAGTCCGCCGCCGAGTCCCTGCACGGCCCGCCCCACCAGCAAGGTCGGCATCCCCGGACTCACCGCGCAGACCAGCGACCCCGCGAGGAACAGGGCGAAGCCCGTGACATAGGCGCCGGTGTTCCCCCAGCGGGCCAGCGACCGGCTCACCAGCATCGTCGCGATCACCATGGCGACCAGGTAGACCGTCATGCCCCAGGCGTACAGCCGCTCACCGCCGATGTCGGCGACCGTGGTCGGCAGCAGGCTGGACGCGAGATAGATGTTGACCGCGCCGACGAGCACCCCGGCCGCCATCACCAGCGCGGCGCCCCGGTGCTCGGGCCCCAGCAGTTCCCGCCAGCGGGGCGGGGCGTCGGCAGCGGGGGTGGGGGCGGCGGAAAGGGCGGGTCCCGGCGGTGCGGAGGAGGGGCGGGCGCGGTGGCGGCCGGCGGGGGCGCCGTGGTTGTCGGGGCCGGCGGTGGTGTCGGGTCGGGCGCGCCCATCGTGGCGGTCGGGTCCGCCGGGTCCGCCGTGGTTGTCGGGGCCGGTGTTCCGGCCGTTCGGGGGAGTCATGTATTCGAGCGTTCCATTGAAGGAACCCCGGAGACTTCGCCCCCGAATCAGGCGGCAGGGACCTCGCTGAACTGGGGGTTTCGTCGTTCCGATCGGGATCGGGTCTCCAGTCGCGGTGCGGGGTGCCGGGGTCCGCCGGTGCCGGGGAGCGCCGATGTGTACGGCCGTACCCATCGATAGGTACACTCGTACACATGGGATATCTGTTCCTCGCCGGTGCCATCGCCGCCGAAGTCGTCGCGACCACCTCGATGAAGTACAGCGAGGGGTTCAGCAGACTGTGGCCGTCCGTGATCACCACGATCGGCTACGTCATCGCGTTCACCCTGCTCGCGCAGACCCTCAAGACCGTGCCGGTCGGCTCGGCGTACGCGATCTGGGCCGGGGTGGGCACCGCGGTGATCGCCGCGATCGGGATGCTCTTCCTCGGGGAGGCCCTGACCGCCTTCAAGGTCGCGGGCATCGCCATGGTCATCGGCGGCGTGGTCCTGCTCAACATGGGCGGGGCCCACTGATGGCCCGCCGGTACGACCCCGAGCGGCGGCAGCGGATCATCGACGCGGCGATCCGGGTGGTCGCGGACCAGGGCATCGGCGGCCTCAGCCATCGCACGGTGGCCGCCGAGGCGGACGTACCGCTCGGCTCGACCACCTACCACTTCAGCACCCTGGACGAACTGACCGTCGCCGCGCTGCGCCAGGCCAACGAGAACGGCTCGGCGTTCTTCGCGGAGCGGCTCGACGGGGGCGGCGATCTCGCGGCGGACGTGGCGCGGGCGATCGGCGAGTGGATCGCCCGGGAACGCCGCTGGGTGGAGGTGGAGTACGAGCTGTATCTCGCGGCGCTGCGCAGACCCGCGATGCGGCCGGTCGCCGCCGAATGGGGACGCGAATTCGTCGAGCGGCTCACCGCGCGGACCGACCCCGTCACCGCGAAGGCGCTCGTCGCACTGGTCGACGGGATCTGTCTCCAGGTCCTGCTGACCGGCGCGGACTACGACGAGGAGTACGCCCGCGAAGCCCTGTCCCGGGTGGTCCGCGCACCCTGACCCGGGCCGTACGGGCCGCCATTGGCCCAGCCGCCCCCCGGCCGGTTAGGTTGCACTCATGACCGACACGACTGCTGTACGCACCACCGGCGCCGTCGCCGCCGGGCTCGCCACCGTCACCTCCGACGGCGCCGTCCTCGACACCTGGTTCCCCGCCCCCGTCCTCGACGCCGGACCCGGCCCGGCCGGCACCGAGCGGCTGAGCGCCGAGCGCGCCGCGGAACTCCTCGGCGAGGGTGCCGCGCGAGCCGTCGGCACCGACGCCCGCCGCGGGGTCGAGGTCATCGCCGTCCGTACGGTCATCGCGTCCCTCGACGACAAGCCGCTCGACGCGCACGACGCTTATCTGCGGCTGCACCTGCTGTCCCACCGGCTGGTCAAGCCGCACGGGCAGAACCTCGACGGGGTCTTCGGGCTGCTCACCAATGTCGCGTGGACCTCGCTCGGCCCCGTCGCCGTGGACGACATCGAGACGGTCCGGCTGAACGCCCGCGCCGAGGGCCTGCACCTCCAGGTCACCTCCGTCGACAAGTTCCCCCGGATGACCGACTACGTCGTCCCGAAGGGCGTCCGGATCGCCGACGCCGACCGGGTCCGGCTCGGCGCGCATCTGTCCGAGGGCACCACCGTCATGCACGAGGGCTTCGTCAACTTCAACGCCGGGACGCTCGGCACCTCCATGGTCGAGGGACGGATCTCCGCCGGGGTCGTCGTCGGTGACGGCTCCGACATCGGCGGCGGCGCCTCCACCATGGGCACCCTCTCCGGCGGCGGCAGCGTCATCATCTCCATCGGTGAACGCTGCCTCGTCGGCGCGGAGGCCGGGGTCGGGATCGCCCTCGGCGACGAGTGCGTGGTCGAGGCCGGGCTGTACGTCACCGCCGGTACCCGGATCACCCTGCCGGACGGTCAGATCGTCAAGGCCCGTGAGCTGTCCGGCGCGTCGAACATCCTCTTCCGCCGCAACTCCGTGACCGGAGCGGTCGAGGCCCGCCCGAACAACGCCGTCTGGGGCGGTCTCAACGAGGTTCTGCACAGCCACAACTGACCCATGTGACGTGCCGCTCCGGGCGGCCCGCACGGCACCGGTCCCCGGTCGCCGCGCGGGCCGCCCTTCGCCGTCCGCGGGCACCGGCACACCGTACGGGGAATCGTCCGCGCACAGGCATAGCCGCCGGGCACCGCACCCGTCCGACAGGGCAGACGCCCCTGCCCGGGGGCGCCCACGTGTCGAGGAAGGTGACGATGGATGCCGAAGGGCAGCAGAGTTTCCGGGAGTTCCTGGCGAACCGGTCGTCGGCGTTGCTGAGGACCGCCGTGCTGCTGAGCGGGGGCGATCAGCACGCCGGGGAGGATCTGCTCCAGAGCGCGCTGCTCAAGGTCGTCGGCCGCTGGAACCGGATCGACGACCATGAGGCGTACATCCGCCGCATCCTGTACCGGCAGCAGGTCAACCGCTGGCGGCTGAAATGGCCCCGGCGCGAGGTGGTGGTCGCCGAACCGCCCGAGCGGAAGGCCGCCGGTGACGCCCACGCGACCGCCGAGCTGCGGCTCGTCCTGATGGCGGCCCTGACCCGGCTCACCGCCCGGCAGCGCTCCGTCCTGGTGCTGCGCTACTTCGAGGACCTGCCCGAGGCCGAGGTGGCCCGGATACTGGGCTGCACGGTCGGCACCGTCCGGTCCACCACCCACCGCGCGCTGGCCCGGCTGCGCTCCCGCTCCCCGGAGCTGGTCGCCCTGACCGGCGGCGAGCCCGGCTGGGCCCGTCGGCAGGACCCGCCCGGCGGATCACCCTCCGGGCCACGACCACTCGACCCGGCCGCCCCCCAGGAGACCCGGCGGCCCGGCGGCACCACGTACGCGGAGGCAAGCCCGTGAATGTCGAGAACGTGCTGAGGAGCACCCTGCGGGAACGGGCGGAGCACACCGGTCCCGCCCCGTCCGATCTCGCCGACCGGGTGCTGGGTGCCCGCCGCCGCAGGCGCCGCGTCCGCTGGGGCCTGTCGGTGCTGGTCGCCCTGACGGCCACCGGACTCGCCCTCGGACAGATGCTGGGCGGCTCGGTGGACACCCGTCCGGCCAGCGAACGGGACAAGCGGGACGTGATCGGCCGCGCCGACCAGAGCCCGCCGCGCGAGTTCGTCGCGGCGGGGGACACCGCGCTCGCCGCGCACTACACGATCCACTGGGCGGACGTCTCGTCGCAGCGGATCGGCCGACGCGACTATCAGCTCCTCGACCAGCGGACCGGCACCTACCGGCCCGTCCCCTGGCGCTATCTGGACGTGGCACCGGGACTGCGGACCGCCGCCGTGCTGGAGCAGGACCTGCCCGCCCGCCGGGTCGGTCTCGTCGACATGACGACCGGCAAGGTCACCCGCTGGATCGATCTGCCGGGCAACAAGGCCGGCGCCGTCGCCTTCTCACCGGACGGCAACCGGCTGGTGGCCACGACGTACGACGGGACACCGGAGGAGATCACCCTCGGGCAGGGAAGCCATTTCGCGCGGGCCGACGCGCGGCGCACCGGGTTCTGGATCATCGATCTGCGCTCGGGCCGCACCGCATGGCACCCGGCACCCGACGAGGCGGAGTACACCAGCTTCATCCCCCGCCGGGACTTCGACTGGAGCTCGGACGGACGGCTCGTCCGCAGCCCGAACGACAAGAAGGGGTACGACTACTACGACCTGAAGGGCGGCAAGGCCACCGCGCCCACCGCCGAGAAGCACCTCACGTCCCACCCCGGTGAGGTGTCTCCGGACGGCACACTGGTGGCGGGCGGACCGGCCGGGAACACCACCTCCTGGCTGATCGACGCCCGTACCGGGGCCCGCGAGGACGATGTAACCGGCTCGGAGTTCCTCGCCTGGGCGGACGACAGAAGAGCCGTCTTCCTGGGCTGCCAGGGCCTGACCTGCGAAGACTGGGACAAGCGGGTGGAAACGCTGCTCCTGGTCGATGTGCGCACGGGCCGTGTCGAACCGCTCAGCGGGGAGCGCCCCATGAACAAGACCGAGAAGGAGCTCTGGCAGCCGGTCTTCGCGCCACGTTGACCCCCGGGCCCGGGACGGGGCGATCCCGTCCCGGGCCCGGGGGCCCGCCGCGACCGCCGGTCAGGGGCGGAAGCGCAGCACCTGCGGGTCGTGGTCGCTGTTCTGGTCAGCGAACTCCGCGTTGAGGTGGACCGAGTCGTAGGCGAAGTCGCCCCGGCGCACCGAAGGACTGATCAGGATCTGGTCGAGCACCTGGCTGTTGCCCTGGTACGTGTACGAGTACCGGTCCGACTCCGGCAGCGACCTGACCGCCGGCCACAGCGCCCCGCCGTCCGCCAGGAGCTCGGTGGTCCGGGAGAACTCGAAGTCGTTGATGTCGCCGAGGGCGATCACATCGGCGTTCCGCTGGACCTTCAGGATGTCCTTGACGAAGGAGTTCAGCTCGGTCGCCTGGAGATGCCGCTGGGTCTCCGAGGAGCGGTTCGGGGGCTGGAACTGCGAGGTCAGTGCCTGGTCGCCGCCCTTGGACGCGAAGTGGTTGGCGATCACGAACACCGTACGGCCCCGGAAGACGAACTCGCCCGCGAGCGGCTTGCGGCTGCTCTCCCAGGCGGGTGAGGCGGGGGTGATCCGGCCCGGGGACACGGTCAGCGCGGCCTGTCCGCCGATCCGGGTGACCCCGGCGGCGGTCGTCGCGTCCCCGCCGGCGCGGTCGGTGAAGGACACCCGCTCCGGGTCGAAGAGGAACACCTGGCGGATGTTGCCGCCGGGCTGGCCGCCGTCCGCGCCGTCCACCGGGTCGATGGACCGCCACGCGTAACGCGGTCCGCCCTGCGCGACGATGGCCTCCGTGAACTTGCGGACCGTGGCGTCGGCGGACACCGTGCCGTCGTTCACCGGGCCGTTGCCGTCCTGGATCTCCTCCAGCGCGACGATGTCCGGCGAGGCCAGATTGCCGACCACGGCCTTCGCCAGCGCGTCGAACTTCTCCTGCGGGTCGCCCGGGTCGAGGTTCTCCACGTTGTAGGTCGCCACCGCCAGCTCCCGGTGGTGCTGCGGACGGGTCCGCTCCCGCTCCGGACCCCGGTCCGCGACCGTGCCGAGCGTGCGCGCGGTCAGGGTGTAGCCGCCGAACTGGTTGAAGTCCAGCGGCCCCTCGGCGCCGCCCGTCAGCACATCACCGACATCGGCCACCGGGAACGGCCGCTCCGCGAGCGGGATCAGGGACTGGACCTGGAGCCGTCCGGTGTTCTGGTCGTCGTACGAGCCGTAGACCGTGCCGCCGCGCCGGTTGTCGTTCTCGTCCGGCTTCACCGTGACCCACAGCGCGCTGTACGGGTCGGTGGCGCCGACCACCCGCGAGGTGCCGACCCGGACGTTCATGCCCTCCAGGGACTCGTAGCGGTCCAGCGCGTAGGCGCGCGGGCGCAGCGGCAGCCCGTTCACCGAACCCTGCGCCGCCGGGTCGCCCACCGGGGCGTAGGCGTCGGGCACGGACCGGCGGTCGAGGGTCACCGGCGCGGGCAGCGCGTTGCCGGAGGAGTCGACCGTGACGGTCGCGCGGCTGAGCTGGGTCAGCGACTGGTTCCCGCTCGACGCGCCGCCCGGGACGTACTCGGCGACGGTCCCGGAGACCCGTACCGCGTCACCGACGGCCACCTTCGGGGTGGTCCCGGTGAAGACGAAGAGGCCCTCGCTGGTGGCCGGATCGCGGTCCGGGTTCGGGTCCTGGAACCAGAACCCTCTGGACGAGCCGTAGCCACGGACCCCGGTCACGATCCCGGTGACATCCGTGACCTGCTGCCCGGCGAGCGGGGATATCCGGGTGGTGCCCTGGACGTCATGGACGGCGACCGGGCCCGCGTCCGGCCCGGCCTGGGCGGGAGCGGTGAGGACCACGGCCGTCAGGGTGGAGCAGACGGCGGCGACGGTGAGCGTGGCGAGACGGGTCGAGGTGCTGCTCGGCAAGGGAGATCCCTCCAGGGTCGGGACGGGTCGGGTGGAGAAGGGTGGGGCAGGTCGGGTCGGTACGAGCGGGGCGGTACGGGCAGGGGCGCGGCTGTCGGGACCGGACGCCGGGACCGGACGCCGGGACGGGTGGAACGCGGGCTGAACGCCGGGGCGGGCCGGACGGCGCGGGCCGGGCGTCCGGGGTGGTGCGGGGGTGGCATCGGGTCGTTCGGGGCGCGTGGTGGTGCGGGGGTGGTGTCCGGGCGGCGCACGGGGTGCCACCGGTGGTCGTCCCGGCGGTGCTCCCCGGCCGTCGCGGGTGTCGGCGGTGGCTGTGGTGCTGGTGATGAGGGCGGTCACGGGCCGGTCCGGGCTGGGCGACGCTCTGCCCGGGTCCCGTCACCGTGCGGTTTCTACGCGCGTCAATCTCTTGCGTCGGCGGGGGAGTTGTCAAGGTCCCGGAGGTGTACTCCACTTGTCGAGTACATGAACCAGGCGGCATGGGGTGAAATCCGTCTAGGCTGAGCGGCCGGACCATATGCCTGGAGGAGAACCCCCCGATGTCAGACCGTTCCCCGCTGCCCCCGGTGCTGCTGCGCCCCGAGGCGGAGCTCGCCCGGGAGGCGCTCGCCGCCCCCCTGTTCTCCCGCGCCGTGCGGCTCGCGCGGTGGGCCGCCCCCGGGACCCCGGTGAGCGCCGGGGGAGAACTGGCTGAGGAACTGCTGCCCGCGGCGGCCGTCGAGCTCGGACTCCTCGACCCCGGCGCGGTGGGCCTCGGCGAGGACACCGGCGTGAGCGGGTCCGTCCCGGCCGCCCAGGTCGAGGACGCGCTCGCGGACGCCGGTGAGGCCTGGCGGGTCGCGGTCGACACCGGACTCGTCGAGGTCACGGAACCGGCGGACGAGCCGGCGGACGGCGACGAGGACGGACCCGACGGCACCGCCACCCAGGGCGAGGAGCTGGAGCTGATCACCTCGGGCTCCCCGCAGGACGTCCTCACGCTCTGGCTCACCGCCCTCGACACCGTCCTGGCCGACGCGACCGTCCCCGATCTGGACGACCTGATCGGCTCCGTCGACGAGGAGGGCCTGGTCGACCTGCGGGAACTCGACTGGGACCCGGAGGCCGAGGCCGACTTCCTCGAAGGCGTGCTCGGCAATCTGTATCTGCTGACCGTCGACGAGGACGGCCCCGGCGACGGCCCGGTGCCGCTGCCCGCGCTCGCCGCGTCGATGCTCGTGCCCGACGACATGGGCGAGCCCACCGACGACGTGCTGGAGCAGGTGTCCGACGCGATGCTGAAGCTCGACGGCCAGTTCCGGATGCTCGCCCCGGTCGGCCTGGTCGAGTACCGGCCCGTGGACGAGGCGCTGATGGCCGACGCCGACGAGTCCGCCGCGCCCGGCGCCGACGGCCCGGCCGTCCCGGACGACGACATCGACGTGAGCCGCTACGGCATGGTCCGGCTCACCCCGCTGGGCCTGTACGGGGTACGGGCGCGGATGCTGGAGGCCGGTCTCGACGTCCCCCTCGTCGGGGACCTCGCGGACAAGGGCGCGGACGTCCTGCTGGACCGCGCCGGAGCCTTCCCGCCCGCCGCGGCCCGCGCCGAGACCGCGCTGTGGCTCGGCCGCCGCGAACCGCTCGCCGCCGCCCGGGAACTGCTGTCCGCCGCACGCGGCGAGGACGCGGACGGCCCGCTGCGCAGGCTCAGCTGCCAGCAGGCCCTCGCCGTCCTCGGCGCCCCGGCGGAACCGGCGGTACGGGAGGTGCTGGACGATCCGGAGCTGGGCGGTCTGGCCCGGGTGTGGCTCACCGAGCACGGCGCCACCGACGTCCCGCCGCCCGGTGAGGACATGATCTTCTGGCTGACCGTCGACACGGTCGCCGCCCAGCTCGCCGCCGAGGGCAACAGCGAGGAACTCCAGGGGCTGGTCGAGGGCATCGCCGCCCAGCACTCCGGGTTCTTCGGCACGGTGTGGCGGGTCGACCACCCCGCCACGGCGGACGTCCTGGAGGCGATGGGGAGGCTGCACCCCGACAAGGCGGTGGCCAAGCTGGCCCGGAAGGCCGCGTTCAAGGCCCGGTCGCACCGGGCCTCGTGACCCGGCGGTCCGGCGCCCCGCGCGTCGGACCGCACCCCGGGGGTTTCGGTCACCCCGGGGTTCGTCGGTTCGCCGGTTCGCCGGTTCGGCAAGCGGCGGTTCGCCGGGCATCGCCCGGAGCGGCCGGGTCGCGTTCGTGCCCCGGACACCCCTGGAGCGGTCTCCCAGGCACTTACGGATGCGGGCTGTGCGGGAACCGAGGGCGGGCTGTGGCGGGAACCCGAGGACGGGCTGTTCCGGAGCCCGGCTCCGGGTGCCGAGGGTGACTCAAGTGCGCGCGGGGGCGTACGCCTTGACCTCCGCGCGGCCGAGCCGGACGTACCAGCCGTGGCGGTCGGCGGCCAGTTCGGCGACCGTCCCGCCCGTGTCCCAGCTGCCGAGCGGTTTCCCGTCGGAGCTCCGGAACGCCTCGCAGATCCGTCCGGCCACCGCGTACACCACCGCGCCGACCAGCACCGGCGGACAGGAGGCGGGGCCGTCGCCGACGCTCCTGGCGGACCAGCGCGGCTTGCCCGTACCCGGGTCGACGCATTCCAGCGTCCGGCCGCCCGACCAGTGCACCAGCGCTCCGCCGTTCCCCACCGGGGCGCGGGTGCCGCCCGCGCGCCGGGGCCAGTTGGGCTCCAGGCCGAGGGTCGCCCGGCCCCAGGACAGTGCGCCGGTCGAGGGGTCGATGCCGTGCAGCCGCCCGCCCGACACCAGCAGCGCGGCGTCCCTGACCCGGCCGAACGCGGTGGTGCCCGGTGACACGGTGAGCCCGAGTTCCCGCTCCCGGACGCGTTTCCCCCCGGCCGGGTCGAGCAGGACCAGCCGTCCCCCGGCGTCCAGCAGCGCCGGTCGGTCGTCCGCCACCGCCCCGGCGACCGCCCAGCCGGGCCGGCCGTCGCTCCGGCCGCCCTCCTCGTACGTCCAGCGGTTCCGGCCGTCGTCCAGGCCGATGTAACGGGCGACCGCGCCCGGGGCCGGGTCGGTGAGGAGCACACCGCCGGGGAACGCGACCGCCCGCTCCCACCGGACGGACTCCGTACGCCGCCAGAGCCGTTCGCCGGTCGTCAGGGACGCGGCGTGCAGCAGGTACTTCGCGGGGTCGCCGGTGTCCTCGTACAGGCCGACCAGGGTCCGGCCCGACACGGTGAACCACAGGGGGCCCGACGGGAGGCGCGGGTCCAGGGGCAGGGCGCGCCCGTCGCGCAGCCGCAGCGGCCGGGTGCCCAGATCGCCCGCCGTGAGCAGACCGCCGACGACACCCCAGGCGGTGGGGGCCGAGGTGGACGCCTTCGCCGCCCACGCCCGTCGGCCCCCGGCCGCGTCATGGGCCTGGACGGTACCCACGGCCGGGTACCCGTCGCGGGTGCCGTGCACGACCACCCCCGTCCCGCTCGCGAGGATGGCGTCCACCGCGCCGCCGTCGCCCGCCGACAGGGTCCAGCGGGGGGCGTCCGGGCCCGCCCCGCCCGTACGCACCTCCCACTCGGGAGGTCCGGACGGGCCGTCGTCCGGGGTGGGGAGGCTCGCCGCGTAGGCCACGAGACCGGCGAAGCCGCCCGCTCCGGCGATCAGCAGACCGCGACGCCCCAGCTTCCGCAGCCGCCGCGCGCGCTCCCCGGGCACCGGGACGGGAACCCCCGGGACGGCCGGGGTGGCCCCGGACGGGGGGCCACCGGCTGTCGTCGTCCGAGTGGCGGTGTCCACCCGGATCCTCGGGTCGGTCTTCGGGCGGGTGCTCGTGGCGGCTGGTGTGGCGGCGGCCGTGGCGGCGGGCCGCGGGTCCGGGTTCATGGCCGGGTCCGGGGTCGTGCCAGTGCTCGTGTCCGGGGTCGGGACGGTGGCCTGTGCGCGTGGGTCGGCGGGTCCGCTCGCCTTGTCGCCCGGGGTGCGCGGGGCGCCCGGGGGCGGCTGGGGTGGTGCTCCGACCAGGGTCCGTACCGGGTCCGTACGCCACCACAGGGGGGCCGCCCGGTCCGCCGTGCGGCGCAGGATCTCGGCCGGGCCGGGGCGTCGGGCGGGCTCCTTGCGCAGACAGTCCGCGACGAGCGCCCGCAGCCCCGCGGCCGAAGGCACCCCGTCCAGATCGGGTTCGTCGTGGACGGCCCGGTACAGCAGCACGGCCGCGTTGCCCGCCCCGAAGGGCGCCCGGCCGGACGCCGCGTACGCCAGGACCGCGCCCAGGGCGAAGACATCCGTCGCGGGTGTCACGGGTGTGCCCTCCGCGATCTGTTCGGGGGCCATGTAGCCGGGTGTCCCGATCAGCGCCCCGGTCCCGGTCAGGCCCGGGTGGGTGCCGTCGGTGACCCGGGCGATCCCGAAGTCGATCACCCGGGGCCCGTCGCCGGTCACCAGGACGTTCGACGGCTTCAGGTCGCGGTGCACCAGACCCGCCGCGTGGATGTCGCGCAGCGCCTCCGCGAGCGCCCCGCCGAGCGCGAGCGCGGCGGCCGGGGCGAGCGGGCCGCCGACCGCGACGGTACGGCGCAGGGTGACCCCCGGCAGATACGCCGTGGCGAGCCAGGGCAGCGCGGAGCCCGGGTCGGCGTCCACCACCGCCGCCGTGAACGCGCCGGTCACCGCCCTCGCGGCAGCGGCCTCCCGGCGGAACCGCGCCCGGAAGTGCGCGTCCCCGGCGAGATGCGCGTGCACGGTCTTCACCGCGACCAGCCGCCCGCCCGGACTGCGTCCCAGGTACACCTGCCCCATCCCGCCCGAGCCGAGCCGCGCCAGCAGCCGGTGCCCGCCGAGTTGTTCCGGGTCACCCGGCCGCAGCGGTTCACCGACTCCGGGCGGTGCGCCGGCCGGTGCACTGGCCGGTGTGTCCGGTGTGTCCGGTGGCCTTTCGTCCGCGCCGGGCGGTGTCCCGAGCCGTCCTCGGGGTGCCCGGTCCGGTCCGGGCCGCGTCCCGTCCGCTCCGAGGGGTGTCTCGGTTGCCCCGGGCTGTGCCTCGCCCTCCCCGGCCGGGTCGCCGTCCCCGGGGGGTGTCCGGTCGGTCCTGGGCCGCGTCTCGTCCACTCCGGGGGGTGTCCGGTCGGCCCCGGGACGTGCCTCGCCCCGCCCGGCGGGTGCTCCGATCCCTCCGGGGGGTGTGCCGTCCGGTCCGGGTGGCTTCCCGCTCGCCCCCGGCGGTGTCCCGCTCATCGCCGTACCCGGCCCGTCACGGGCGTTCCCCTCTCGCCGTCAGCGGATCGGGCGGGGCGTCGTCCCGCCCGACCGTTGGCCATGGGTCCTCCGACCCGTACGTCATCAGTCGTCCGGCCCGCCGAGGGTGTGGACGGTTCCGGTGGCCCATACATGGACCACTCCGTCCCCCGCCGCCGCGCGGACCGTGTCGAACCGTTCCACGGGCGCGGCCCACACGGTGTCGCCCGTCGCCGCGTCCAACGCGTGCACACCCCAGCCGGGACGGCCGCCGCCCGGTGTCGCCCCGACCGCCGGATCGGGGCCCGCCGCGTACACCAGACCGTCGGCCACCAGCGGTACGTTGCTGTCCTCGGCGAGCGGCGCCACGTCATGGCGGCGCCAGCGGACGGCGCCGCCGTCCACGTCGAGCGCGCCGAGCCCGCCGCCGTCCGTGCCGAAGTGGACGAGACCGCCGACCACCACGCCGGTGATCCCGACCGGCTCGCCTTCCTCCGGCTGCCGCGACCAGCGGACGCCGCCGCTGGCCCGGTCGACGGCCTCGACCCTGTCGTACACCGCCTGATGGACGACGCCCCTGGCCCCGGGGCGTACCCCGGGCCGGGCGGAGCCGCCCGCGATCTCCTCCAGTACGTCGCCGTCCCGCTCGCGCAGCAGGAACAGCGGACCGGTGGGGGCGGCGCGCCGCCGGTCGCCGGATCCGTCGACCGCGAGGGCCAGGACACCGTCCGCCAGCTCCGCGCCGATGGCCTCGGCGGCGGTGCCCTGATGGAACCAGAGCGGTTCGCCCCGTGCCCGGCCATAGGCGTACACGCGCCACGGCTTCCCCGCCGAGGAACGTTTCTCCCATCGGGTGCCGTACGGCCAGGTGGTGACGAGGCAGAGCCGGTCGGCGGAGCGGACGAGCAGCGTACGGGTGCCGTCCGGTGTCCACGCGTCGGTCAGCGGACCCGGACGGCCCGGAAATCCCGCGAGGCCCGGGGTCTCCCAGCGGACCGTACCGGCCGCCGAGTCGAGGGCGATGATCGCCGTGTCCCACATGGTGTGGCGCAGGGCGTGCACCGTCCTGCCGTCCGGATGGACGGAGTTCACCTCCGGGTACGTCCACGAGGTGGTGCCCGTCCGGGCGTCGAGCCGGTGGAGGGTGGTGTCCGT
Organism: Streptomyces uncialis; assembly: GCF_001905345.1. Classification (GTDB taxonomy): domain Bacteria; phylum Actinomycetota; class Actinomycetes; order Streptomycetales; family Streptomycetaceae; genus Streptomyces; species Streptomyces uncialis. Next base: position 103,720 of record NZ_LFBV01000005.1, on the reverse strand, counting down.
GTGGGCGAGGAGCGCGGGTCCGTCGCGGTGGAGGGCGACGGTGGACGTGGCGGGTGCGGCGATCTCACGGCTCCAGCGGACGACGCCCCGGGGCAGGGTCCGCGCGGACGGCGTCCGCCGCGGCTTCCCCGCCCCCACGGTGTCCCCGGACGCGTTGTCGTCGCTGAGGGCGAGCGCCGTCGCGGTGGCGGCGGCCGAGGCCGCGGCCAGCCCGGCCGCCCCCCAGGAGAGAAACCGGCGACGGGCCAACAGGCCACGCGGGGGCTGCTCAAGAGCACCGCGCGGGGGGTCCCCGGTGGGGGCGGCGGTGACGGTGGTGTCGGCAGGGGCACTGGGGCCGGTGTCGGCGGTGGCGGTGCCAACAGCGGTGACGATGGCGGTGTCAGGGGCGGGAGGCGGTGGGCCGGTGGGGACCCGGCCGTCAGGTGCTGTGCCGTCAGGTGGTGGCCCGGCGGGGGCTTGACCAACAGGTGCGGGGCCGGAAGGTGATGCGCCACCAGGCGTTGGACCTGCGAGCCTTGGACCGGCGAGCCTTGGGTCAGCGGGTGTGGGGGTGGCGGGAGCCGTGTGCTGGGCGTCGGGGGTGGCGGGAGCCGCGCTCCCGGACGCGGCCCACTCGGTGTACGCGGTGACCGCGCGGGCCGCCGCGAGGTCGTGGTGGCCGATCAGCTCGGTGACCGTGGGCGCCTCCCACCAGGGCGCCGAGGCTCTCGGCGCGCACCAGGCCAGCAACTCCGGGACGGTGGGACGGTCCGCGGGCTCCTTGGCCAGACAGCGGCCGAGGAGATCGTCCCAGCCGCCGTCAGGGACCCCGATCAGATCGGGTGCCTCATGGACGGTGCGGTAGAGGATCTGGGGCGCGGTGCCGGAACCATGGGGGTTGCGGCCGGTCGCGCTGAGCGCGAGGAGCGCGCCGAGGGCGAAGACATCGGCGGCCGGGCCGGTCTCCCCGTCCCGGGTGATCTGCTCGGGGGCCATGAAGCCGGGGGAGCCGATGATCTCCCCGGTGCCGGTCAGCGTCTCCTCGTCGTCCGAGGCCGTTCCGTCGCCGCGCCCGGCGTCCCCGCCGGGGTCGCCGCCCGTGGCGCGGGCTATCCCGAAGTCGATGACCTTCGGCCCGTCGGCCGTCACCACGACATTGGACGGTTTCAGATCGCGGTGCACCAGTCCCGCCGTATGGACGGCCGCCACCGCCTCCGCGAGTGCCGCGCCGAGCGCGGCGAGGTTCCCGGAGTCCAGCGGACCGAGCGCGGCCAGCGCCTCCGAAAGCGCGGGACCGGCACAGAACTCGACGGCCAGCCACGGGTGTCCGGCCTCGGGATCGGCACCCAGGACGGCCGCGGTGAAAGGTCCGCGGATGGCTCGTGCCGCTGCCGTCTCCCGCCGGAACCGTTCCCTGAATCGGGGGTCCGCCGCCAGGTGCGGGTGCACCACCTTGACGGCGACGAGCCGCCCCGAAGCGGAACGTGCCAGGAACACCCGGCTCATCCCGCCCGCCCCGAGCGGCGCCACCAGAAGGTACTCCCCGAGCCGCCCGCCGGGCTCGGCGCCACCGGGACCGCTCCCGTACCCGAAGGCGGAACCGCCGTCCGCGCGCTCCGGCATCTCTTCCGTGCCCCGCACCATCAACGTCCCTCCTCCGTAACGACGCTACGCCCGTACGCCGTCCTCCCGTCCGGTGAACACCGACGCCCGGACGATCACAGCGACGCACATGGGACACAACGGGGTTGCATCCGGCCGAAATCCTCCCCGGGACTTGTCCACGCAGGATCGAGATATCTAACATTTCACCGTATGGGCGGCGTACACGGTGCCGACGGAACGAGAGGCGTACGGATGCGGAACGCGAGCGGTTCCGGAGGGCCGGGCGGGCCGGGGCGTACCGGCACCGCCGGGGCACCTGGCCGGACGGCCCGCGTCGACGCGCCGAAGAGCCCGCCCGCTCCGACCCTCCAGCTTCTCCCGCTCGACCCGGCCGGTGCCGGGGACCGAGCGGTTCCGCTTGCATGGGGAACCGGCACCGGCACCGGCGACTTGCGACATTCGGGGACTTCGGGGACTTCGGGGACCGTCGGGGCGGCGGGTGACAGCGGGGCCTTCGCGGGGATCGGTGTCGGCGGGGTGCGCCGGGTCCGGCGGACCCTGCTCCGCGACCAGGCGTACGAGTCGATCCGGGACGCCATCGTGGGCGGGGACATCCCGCCCGGCTCGGTCGTCCGGGACACCGAGCTCGCCGAACTGCTCGGCCTCTCCCGCGCACCGGTGCGCGAGGCGTTCTCCCGGCTCACCGACGAGGGTCTGCTGGAGTCGAAACCGCAGAGCTACACACGGGTGACCGAACTCGTCGCCGCCGATGTCCGTGACGCGGCGGCCGTGGTCCGGGCCATGCACGAGGTGGCCGTCCGGGCAGCCGTACCGCGCCTCACGGACACCGACCTCCAGGCGATGCGCGAGGCGGACGCCCGCTTCCTGCGGTTCGTGTCGGAGGGGGACATCGATGCCGCGCTGCACGCCGACGACGAACTGCACCACACCCTCGTCCGGGTCGCGGACAACCGCGCGGCGGCGGCCACGATCCGCCGCTACACCCCGCTGATCCGCCGACTGGAACGCGACCGCTTCGGTGATCCGGTGACCTGCCGGTCCGCCGGACTGCACGACCGTCTGATCGCCGCGTGCGCGGCCCGTGACCTCACGGCCGCATGCACGGTGACCACCGAGATCTGGCGTGGCCTGGAGCAGTTGGCGGACGACTGCGACGCGGACGGGCCGGGCCCGGTGGACGCCCTGACCGGCCCGGGCTCCCCGCGTCGTACGGGACGATAGCCGCCTTCGCCCAGCCCCGCCGAAGGCCGGGCGCCTTTCCCGTTTCGAACCATGCTGCTCGTCGGCCGTACGGCCGACGGCGGGTGGGGCCCCGGATGCCGGGTACCCCACCCGAAGGGTGTTACAGCGCCTGCGCGCTCGGCTTCACCATGCCGCGCACCGTGCGGGACTTGACGAAGTCGCCCAGGGCCGTCATCTCCCACTCGCCGCTGAACTGCCGGATGAGCTTGCACATGATGACGCCCGTCTGCGCCTCGGCGTTCGTCAGGTCGAAGCGGACCAGCTCCTCGCCCGTCGCCCCGTCGAGCAGCCGGCAGTACGCCTTGGCGACATCGGTGAACTTCTGGCCCGAGAAGGAGTTCACCGTGAAGACCAGGCCCGTCGCCTCCTGGGGGAGCCGGCCGAGGTCGACCATGATGACCTCGTCGTCCCCCGCGCCCTCACCCGTGAGGTTGTCGCCGGAGTGCTTGATGGAGCCGTTCAGGATCGAGAGCTTGCCGAAGTAGCAGCTGTCGAGGTGGTTGCGCTTCGGGCCGTACGCGATCACCGAGGCGTCGAGGTCGATGTCCGCGCCGCGGTACGCGGGCTCCCAGCCGAGGCCCATCCGCACCTGGGACAGCATCGGACGGCCGCCCTTGACCAGCGACACCGTCTGGTTCTTCTGAAGGCTGACGCGGCCCTTGTCGAGGTTGATCTTGCCCGCGCCGAGCGGCGGCGCCGCGGGCGGGGCGGCCGGGGCCGCGGCGGGCGGCGGGGCCTGCTGCTGGGCGGCCGGGGCCGGGGGCGGCGGCGCCGCGGCGACCGGGGCGGCGGCCGGGGCGGCCGGAGCCGGTTCCTCCACGCTCACGCCGAAGTCCGTCGCGATGCCCGCGAGGCCGTTCGTGTAGCCCTGGCCCACCGCGCGGGCCTTCCACACGCCGTTGCGCAGATAGACCTCGACGATCACCAGCGCGGTCTCCCCGCTGAGCTGCGGCGGGGTGAAGGTGGCCAGGACGGAGCCGTCGTCGGCGTTGCGGATCGTGGCCGTGGGCTCGATGCCCTGGAAGGTCTGCCCCGCCGCGTCCGGGCTGGCCGTCACGACGATCTTCTCGATGCCCGCGGGGACGGCCGAGGTGTCCACCGTGATCGCGTCGGGCGCCGTGCCGTTGCCCGAGCGGTAGGCCACACCCGGGCCCGCGGGCTGGTTGTAGAAGATGAAGTCGTCGTCGGAGCGCACCTTGCCGTCGGCGGTGAGCAGCAGGCCCGAAACGTCGAGCCGCACCGGAGCGGCGACGTCGACCGCCACTCGCGCGGCGGTGAGAGGGATGTTCGAGCCGGGGGTCATAGCTGTCATGCCGGGGTAACGAACGACCCCGCACCGCCGTTCCCTCACCCGCACGACAAGTCGCGAATCCGCTCAAATGGACCCCCAGGTCGCCTTCGCTCGCGCTTCCGAGGTCCCCCGGCTGGACGTACTTGTCCCCGCACAGGCCGTCCGTGGGTGCGCAGTTCCCCGCAGGCCGCCTTCGCTCGGGCTCCGGGGCTTCCTGCCGGGCCGCTTCGGATCGCCGACCTCGGCGGCCGGGTGCGGTTACTGGTGCGTGGCCAGGAACGGCAGGAGGACGTCGGCCATCTCGTCGGGTACCTCCTCCGCGAGGTCGTGGCCGGCGTCGAAGGTGTGTCCGGTGACGTCGTGGGCCATGAGCCGCATCTGGGACTCGTTGCGGTCACCGATGAACGCGGATCCGCCGAGGGCCAGCACCGGGATGTCCAGTTTCTTCTGTGCGGTCCGCCGGTTCTGTTCGGCGTCGACGAGCATGGCCCGGTAGATGGAGAGCATCGCGCGGATCCCGCCAGGCATGGAGTAGCAGCGCACGTATTCGTCGACCGCGTCGGGGGTGGCGCTGTCCGGCCGGCTGCGCTCGTACTTGATCATGTAGGTGATCAGCTCGCGCTCGTGTCCGGCGATCAGCATCTCGGGTATGTCCGGCTGGAAGTAGAAGCCCAGGTGCCACAGGTGCATGCCGCTGGAGATGTTCTCGGGGGTGAGGGCTGTGTGGTCCTCGAAGCCGAATCCGGGGAACAGGGCCTCGGCGAACACGAGAGCGGTGACGTGGTCGCGGTGGCGGGCGGCGAGTTGGTAGCCGATCACCGCTCCCCAGTCCTCGCCCGCGACGGCGTATGTCCCGTGTCCGAGGTGGTTCATCAGCTCTGCGATGTCGTCGCTCATCGTCGCGGAGTCGTAGCCGTCCGACGGGCGGGCGGAGTCGCCGAGACCGCGAAGGTCCGGGACGACGACGGTGCAGTGGGGCGTCAGCTTCGGGACGAGGTGGCGCCAGTGGTAGCCGGTCTTGGGCACGCCGTGCAGGAGCACCACCGCGGGGCCGGACCCGGCTGTGCGGTAGTGCAGACTCGTTCCGTTCACGGCGGCTCGGCCCGTGCGGACAGGCGTTCCGTCATGGTCGAACATCATGTTTTTCCACCTTCTCGGTGTACGTCGCGATGCGGGTGTCAGTGGACTTGCGCGGGGTCGACGAGGGTCACCAGGCGGCTCGGTCCGGTGCCGTCCGCGGTTGTCCGGGCAGCGGAACGGCCGGCGGGGCGCAGGGCGACGTTCTCCGGGTAGAGCCGGCCGAGCAGGGCCAGTACGACGAGGTCGTCCTGACCGGTGGCGTCCAGGGTGACGTCGCCGCTCCGCGTACACACCAGTCCCGGCGCGCGCAGCGCGGACCAGGCGTCGGCGGTGCCGGACGCATCACCTGCGGCGGGGTCCTCACGCTGGGCGAAGCGGTGGCCGCGCAGGGCTTGGCCGAGGTCGACGTGGGCGGTGGTGCCGTCGTGGGTGACCTCGATGCGGGCGGTGCGGGTCCCGTCGGCGACCGGCGCGGTGACGGTACGGGCGGAGAACGGGCCGGATGTGGTGGTGGCGGGCGGCAGGTCCTCGACGAGGGTGCGGGGTGCGGCGTAGTAGTCCCGCACCGCGGGGACATACGTGGCGGCTTCACCGACGGCCGGGTCGGGTTCCGCCGAGAGCGGGCGTACTCGGGACGGGTGCGGGGGGCATGGGTCCTCCGAAGTCTTCGACCGAAGCGGGGCGAGGTCGCCTGATCCCGTGTCCGGGCGGGCACCGGCCACTTTTCTGGATCGTGCGATACAGATTCCGGGCATGAAAAACTCAGTCGAGGGCGGCCAGCGCGACCTCCATAAGGGGTTCGAGGGCGCGGACGTCCGGCGTGATCTTCGCGGAGACCAGCAGTCCGTTGAGGAAGGTGACGAGGAAAGCGGCGAGGCTGTACGGGTCGTGCCGCTTCGCGATCTCACCCCGCTCCGCCGCGACCCGCAGCACTTCGGCGAGCGCGTCCCGGCCGGCGTCCTGCGTGTCGCGCACGGTGCGCCGGGTCGCCGCGTCCTCCGGCAGGCGCTCGCAGGCGGCATTGACCACCAGGCAGCCCCGGCCGTCGTCCTCCACGGCGATCCGGACCCGCTCGACCAGCATCGTGCGGATCGCCGACCGGGCGTCCGCCCCCTCCTCCAGGCTGCGCAGGGCGTCCGCCGCGAGGGTGGTGCGGTAGTGCTCCAGCGCCGCCCGGTACAGGCCGGCCTTGTCGCCGAACGCGGCATACAAGGACCCCTGCCCGATCCCCAGGTGTCCGGTCAGGTCGCGCACCGAGGTGGCCTCGTAGCCGCGCGTCCAGAACAGCTCCATCGCACGGCTCACCGCCGCCTCCGTGTCGAACTCCCGGGTCCTTGCCATGACCTCACCGTAACCTATCTGGATCGTGCGCTCAAGAAAAGAGTCCCTGGCCGCCCGGCCATTCGCTGACCCGCAGGCCGCCTCACGGCTGCTCGTCGTCAGCGTCCTCGGCGGTGTCCGGGTCGCGCGGCGGGCGCAGGTGCATGGCCTCGTCGATCCGCCCGTACTCGGCGAACGCGGCGCCGAGCGGGGTCGGGTGGCCTTCGCGGCCGAACATCCGCAGCAGGTCGTAGGTCCGGACCTGGTTGGTGAGGAGCGACAAGTTGATCTTCCTTTGGGGTGTTGTCAGGCCGTGCGGACATAGGCTGAGGCTCTCGACGAGGTGACGGGGGGAAGCGTTGTGGAGGTCACCGTTCAATGGATACGGACGTCCTGGACGAAGCGGTCCCGTGGAGGTGAGGCCGCGGCTCGCAGGAACGCCGTCCCGGTCGGCTTTCGCGTCCCGCCTGCGTCGCCCGCGGTAGCGCATGTGGTCCGCATGGATGAGAGCGACGGCTTCGACCCCTTCGACGGCCAGGAAGACCTGCGGAAGGTCGACGTCCGGCTCCGGGAGGACGAGGGCCGCTTGCGAGTCCTTCCCCGGGTCCAGCCCCTCTTTGCCCTACCTCCTCGGCCACGGCGGCCCCCGGCCGTACGGCTCGTTCCCGGACAGTGGGTCCGCTGGCAGCTCAACTACCGTTTCAGCAGTGCGGCGGGGGTGCGGGGCTGGTCGTACTGGCTCGACACCTTCAACATCGCTTACGGCCCGGTGGAAGCCGACGTGTTCTTGTCTCCGCCCACGGTGCTCGTCGATGAGCGAGGACCGGTCCGGTAGCCCCCGGGTAGCGGTCACGGACTGATGCTTTCGGGTTTCCCTTCGGGACAGGCGGGTTGCCCGAGCTCCGCGAGAAGCTTGTCGATGCGGTCGCTGGTGCAGCGATGCCGTTCGACTTCGCGGCCCCAGCCGCGTTGGAACGGGCAGGCGATCGCGTTGACGGCCGGCATCAACTGGTCGAGTTCGTCGTCGGAGATGAAGCGGGGCACTTTCAGCGGGAACTTGAGTGCGTCACCGGCGCCGATGGGAGTGTGGCCGGGCACGTCGGCGTACTGCCAGGGCACGGTGTCCCGGAAGAACTGCGACAGCCCCGGCTTCACCCCAGGGGTGCTAGCCGACCATGATCGATCTCAGCGGCACTTTCTGTACCGCAACTCCTCACACCCGGGTTCCACACCTGGGCGTACTTGTTCCTGTGCGGGTCGTTCGTGATGCGCAGTTCCCCGCGCCCCTTAGGGTTCCTGTTCGGCTGCGGATGGCTCTCGGCTGCTCGCGCAGTTCCCCGTGCCCCTGGGGTTCCCCACCTGGACGTACCTGTTCCTGTGCGGGTACTCCGGGGGTGCGCAGTTCCCCGCGCCCCTGGATGCTGCCCCATTACGGTCGCTCTTCGGGTGCGGGCCGGTCCTCGTTTTTGCGCAGTTCCCCGCGCCCCTGAAGGGGCGCCCACCTGGGGCTGCCGTCCGTCTGCGGGCTGTCAGCAACCGGGGCCGGGGTTCATACCCCCCTCCTCGCGCAGTCGCAGGACTCACCGAAGGGGGTGGGCGGGAATCTCTGCCCGCAGACTCCGATGCTCTTCAGTAGGACCACAGGTACGTCGTACCGAGCGTGTCGGATCGAGGACGGAGAATCCCGACCGGCACCGACCCGAAGAACCGACCGGACGCGCCCCAAAGGGGCGCGGGGAACTGCGCACAACCACCGACCGACGGCACAGCAACGAAGTACGCCCAGCCGGACAGACCTAGGAAGCGCAAGCGAAGTCGACCCGAGGGGAACTGCGCGAAACCACCGAACGACGGCACAGCAACGAAGCGCGCCCCGCCGGACGGACCTCAGAGGCGCAAGCGAAGGCGACCCGCCACGACCAGTCCGGCCGAGCCCAGCGCGAGCAGCAGCACCCGGTGGTCCACCCCCGCGACCAGCCCCGCGCCCACACCCAGCGCGACCGCGTTCGGCGCGAGCAGCAGCGTGTTCGCGGTGGCCACCGCACGCCCCAGGAACGCCTCGGGCACCGCCCGCTGCACAGCGGTCAGCGCCGCGATCAGCACACACGGCAGCCCCGCCCCGACGGCCGCCGACGCCACCAGCGCCACCGACACGTCCGGCACCGCCCGCGCCGCGACCGCCACCGCGAACAGACCCGCCCCGTACGCCGCGAACCGCCGCTCGCCCAGTCGCCGCAGCAGTCGTCCGGCGACCGCTCCCACCGCGACCGACCCCACGCCCTGTGCCGTGTACAGCGCACCCACCCAGCCCGGTGGCCGTCCGAGCCCCTCGTCCACCACGGCGAAGACGACCGCGCCGTTGACCCCGGCGAGCAGCATCACCGCCCCGCAGCCGACCAGCAGGGGCCGTAGCGCGAGACAGCCCCACAGCTCCCGGACCCCCTCGGCCACCGCGCCGAACCCCCGCGCCGTGCCCGGCTCCGGACGGGGTTCGTCCACCCGTACCCGCGCGTAGAGACCGGCCGCGAGGGCGAACAGCACCGCGGCGAGGACGGCCACCGCCGGGCCGCCGTACGCGGTGAACAGGCCCGCGCCGGCGAGCGGGGCGATCAGTTTCACCCCCTCGTTGGCGGTCGTCCGCAGCCCGTTGAAGTCGCCCAGCAGATCCCGGTCCACGATCCGCGTGACCAGCGCGCCCTCCGCCGCGTCCTGGACGACACCGGTCGCGCCGTACAGCACCAGGACCGTGAACAGCAGCCACAGCCGGTCCGCCGAGTCCACCGCGCACAGGGTCAGGAGGAGCAGGGCGAGCGCCAGGTTCGAGCGCACCAGCAGGGGGTGGCGCCGGGTGCGGTCGGCCAGCGTGCCGAGCAGCGGGCCGAGCAGCACGGGCGCCCAGAGTGCGAAGGCGCACAGCGCCGCGAGGGCGTTCGACCCCGTGAGGTCCTTCACCCAGATCCCGGCGGTCAGCCACAGCAGCGACGCCCCGCATCCGGCGCCGACCACCCCGCCCAGATACAGCGCCGCGTCGCGGTCGCGCAGCACCCTGCCCGTCGCTCCGGTCCCGCCGGTCCCGTACTTCTCGCCTGTCATGAGAGGCGAGCGTGCGGCTAAGACCCCCCGGCCGGGATCAGGCGGTTGCCTCAGATCCGGCCGGGTCCGAGGGGCGGACCGTATCCGCGGGTACCGATGAGTTCCGAGGCACCCGGGAGTCACCCCTCACACAGGACCTCACAGGACCGCATCACCGCCGCCCGCCCGCCGACCCGCCGCCCGACCGCTGACCCGCCGGCCACCACCGCCCGACGCACCGCCGGCCCTCCCCGTGAAGGAGCCACCATGTCCACCCCGCCCAGCCCGCCCGCGCCGTTCGTCGACCTCACCTCCCAGGCCCGGTCGGTCGCCCGGCTCGCCGAGGGGGTCCGTGAGGACCAGCTCGACGCGCCCACCCCGTGCCCCGACTACGCGGTACGGCACCTCCTGGGCCATCTCGTCTCGCTGTCCGTCGCGTTCCGCGACGCGGCCCGGCGGGAGCTGGGGCCGACCACCGACACGTCCCCCGGTTCGTCCCTGCCCGAACTCCCCGCCGACTGGCGCGTGGCGCTGCCCGGGGCACTGGCCGAGATGGCCGAGGCGTGGCGCGACCCCGCCGCCTGGGAGGGGGAGACCCGCGCGGGCGGGGTGCCGCTGCCCGGTGCCGTCGCGGGGCTCGTCGCCGTGGACGAACTCGTCGTGCACGGCTGGGACCTGGCGCGGGCCACCGGCCAGGAGTACGCGCCCGACGAGGCGGCCCTGCGGGCGAGCGAGGCACTTCTGACCCCCGTCGAGGACCCGGCGGCCGACCCCACCGACGACTCGGCCACCGAGCCCCCCGCCGCCGAGGACCCCGCCGCCAAGGACTCGTCCGAGGACTCCGCAGGCGACCCCGCCGGTGACGCGTCCAGCGGTGCGGGGCTCTTCGGCCCGCCCGTGCCCGTCCCGGACGGCGCGCCCCTCCTGGACCGGGTCATCGGTCTCAGCGGGCGCGACCCCGGATGGCGCGCCTGATCCCACGGCCCGCCCGCCGGGACCCCGGGGCCGGACGCCCGCACGGACGGTGGCGGAGCGTCACCGTACGCACCGTTGTCACCGTTCGGGCCACTCGCCCGGCATGGGCGCGGTGTTTTTGGGAGACTGGCCGGATGATCGATATGCGTGTGGCGAATTCCGCCGACTACGACCGGATCGACGCCCTCGACGATTCCTTCACCACGGACCGGATCATGCATGTGACCTCCGGGGAGGCGGGCTTCGAGATCCGGAGCGTGGCCGTGCAGCCGCCACTGCGCAAGGAGTACCCGCCCACCGGCGAGGAGGGCGGCGGCAGCGGGGACCCGGACGCCCCGCACATCGTCGTCGCCGTCACGGACGGCGAGATCATCGGATTCGTCGCCGTCCGCTACGCCGCGTGGAACCGGCGGGCGCATGTCGAGCAGATCACCGTCGCCCCCGGGCACCGCGGCAAGGGCCTCGGCAGCGCGCTGATGGCCCAGGCCGAGGCGTACGGGCGCAAGTGCGACGCGCGGACGCTGTGGCTGGAGGTCACCAACGTCAACGCGCCCGCCGTACGGGCCTACCGGCGGATGGGCTTCGAGGTCTGCGGGCTCGACACCAGTCTGTACGTGGGCACGCCGTCCGAGGGCGAGATCGCGCTGTACATGGGCAAGTCGCTGATGTGACGGGCCCGGTACGGCCCCGGCGGGGGCCGTACCGCCGCCGCGAACGGCGTGCCGTCACGTCCCTACTTCAGGGCGGCGGCCATCATGGCCTTCGCGATCGGCGCCGCGAGGCCGTTGCCGCTGACCTCGGAACGGGCCGCGTCCGACTGCTCGATGAGGACGGCCACGGCGACCTGCTGCCCGCTGTCCGGGTCCTGGCCGTACGAGGTGAACCACGCGTACGGCTTCTCGCTGTTGTTCACACCGCGCTGGGCCGTGCCCGTCTTGCCGCCCACGGTGGCCCCGGGGATACGGGCGTTGCTGCCGGTGCCCTCCTCGACGACCGTCTCCATCGCGGAACGCAGGCCCCGCGCCGTGGACTCGCTGAGGACCCGCTCGGTGGCCGGGTCCGTGAAGTCCTCCAGGGTGTTCCCGTCGGCGTCGGTGACCTGGGAGACCATATGCGGCTCGACCAGCTCGCCGTCGTTCTCGATGACCGCCGACACCATCGCGATCTGGAGCGGTGTCGCCGTCACCTCGAACTGCCCGATACCCGTGAGCGCCGTGGACGGACGGTCCATGCCCTTCGGGTAGACGCTCTCGTACGCGCGGACGGGGATGTCCTGCTCGGCGTCGTTGAAGCCGAACTTCTCCGACATGGCCCGGACCTTGTCCTCCCCGAGGTCCACGGCGGCCTTGGCGAAGACGTTGTTGCACGAGTAGCGCAGGGCCGTGCGCAGCGAGGCGTTCTCACAGGGGGCCGTGGCGATCGCGTTCTCCAGGACCCGGGTGGTGTCGGGGAGCTTGTACGGGCTGGGGCTCTTGGTGGCCTCGTCCACCGAGGAGTACAGGCCCTCCTCCAGCGCCGCCGCCGCGACGACCAGCTTGAACGTCGAACCGGGCGCGAGCGGGTTGCGTATCGCGCGGTTCACCAGCGGCTTGTCGGGGTCCTCACCCAGCTCGCTCCACCGCGCGACGTCCTGCTGGCCGGAGCCGGAGAACACCGACGGGTCGTACGACGGGGTCGACACCATCCCGAGGACCCGGCCCGTGGCCGGGTCGAGGGCGACCGCCGCGCCCTTGGTGTCCCCGAGCGCCTCGAACGCGGCCCGCTGCACCTCCGGATCGATGGTCGTGACGACACCGCCCGGGTCGGCGCGCTTGCCCGTCAGCACGTCCATCGGGCCGCCCAGCTCCAGGGAGGTGCCGTCGAGCACGTCCTGGTAGACGCCCTCCAGGAGGTTCGCCCCGTACACCTGCGAGCTGTAGCCGGTGACCGGCGCGTACAACTCGCCCTCCTTGTACGTGCGCTTGTACGCGAGGTCGCTGCCCGTGGTGCGCTTCGAGCCGGTGACCGCTTCCCCGGCCACGATGATGTCACCGAGCGGATAGGCGTACTGCTCGATCGCCTTGCGCCGGTTCTCCTTGTTGTCCGCGAGGGCCTGGCCTTCGTAGAACTGCACCCAGGTGACCCGCCCGAGCAGGGCGAGGACGAGGAGCAGCGAGAAGACCGAGGCACGTCTGATCATCTTGTTCATCCTGTCCGGTAGGACGAACGGCGCAGTTCAGGGGTTCCCCGCCGGCCCGCGCGCGGCGGCGCGGCGGTCCGATTCTCATGGAGTGTTCAGGAACTCCGGACGAACCCGGCCTCGTAGGCGGCGATCACCGCCTGGGTCCGGTCCCGCGCCCCGGTCTTCGCCAGGACCCCCGCCACATGGGTCTTCACCGTCGCCGCGCCGACCTCCATCCGGGCGGCGATCTCCGCGTTGGTCAGCCCCCGGGCCATCAGCCGCAGTACGTCGCCCTCCCGGCCGGTCAGCCGCGCCACCCACGGCGGGGCGGGCGCGGCCCGTCCGTGCGCCCCGGCGAGCGCCCGGACGGCCGCCGGGAACAGCAGGGTGTCGCCGCGCGCGACCAGCCGCACCGCCTGTACCAGGGTGTCCGCGTCGGTCCGCTTCAACAGGAACCCGGAGGCGCCCGCGCGCAGCGCCTCGTACACGAAGGCGTCGTTCTCGAAGGTCGTCACCACCAGCACCCGGGGCGGGGTGCCGACGGGGGCGCCCACGATGCGTTCGGTCGCGCGGATGCCGTCGATGCCCGGCATCCGGACGTCCATGAGCACCACATCGGGCTGAAGCTCCCGCACCACGGTGACCGCCTCGGCCCCGTCCGCCGCCTCCCCGACGACGGTCAGATCCGGCTCGGCCTCCAGGATCACCCGCAGCGCGGTGCGCACCATGCGCTCGTCGTCGGCGAGCACCATGCGCAGGGAGCGCGGCGCGGCGGAGGATCCGGTGGGTGACGGGGTCGTCATGGGTCCCTTTCCTTAAGACAGCGGGCAGCGGGCAGCGGGCAGCGGATACGTGTGCCCATACATGCACGTACGGGTCGACGCGTACGGGGTGCGGGGCGGGTGCGGTCCGGCCCGGGGTGCGAACGGCGGGGTCACCGTGGGGCGCGCAGGGGCAGCCGTACCCGCAGCAGCCAGCGGTCCTCCCGGGCGCCCGACTCGGTGCGGCCGCCCAGCAGCCGTGCGCGGTCCGCGATGCCGCGCAGCCCATGGCCGCCTCCCGGACGCGACGCGGTGTCCGCCGATCGGGGCAGCGGGTTGTGCGCCGTGATGTCCAGGTTCCCGTCCGCGACGGTGACCGTCAGATCCACCCTGACCCCCGCGCCCGCGTGCCGCAGCGCGTTGCTCAGCGCCTCCTGCACGATCCGGTACGCCTCCCGGGACACCTGCGGCGGCAGCGCGCCGAAGCCGTGCGGGCCCGGGTCCAGGGTGGTGTCCAGCAGCGCGCCACCGGCGCGGGTGCGCCGCAGCAGCCCGTCCAGGTCGGTCTCCAGGGTCGGCGCGGGCGCGGTCGTGCCCCGCTCACCGGTGTCGCGAAGCACCCCGAGGACGGCGTCGAGTTCCCCGACCGTGCGCCGGGTGGTCTCCTCGATCGCGGCGAGGGCCTCCCGGACGAACCCGGGATCGGTGTCGAGGACCTTGCGGGCGGCGACCGCCTGGAGGGTGACCGCGCTGAGCGCGTGCCCCACCGAGTCGTGGAGCTCGCGGGCGAGCCGCCCCCGTACCGCGAGATCGGCGGCGCGCCGCTCCGCCTCCGCGAGCCGGTCGGCGGGCGCCGGGCCGAGCAGCGCGGGCGCCGCCCGGGCCAGCAGCGCCCCGGCGAGCGCGACGCACCCGGCGAGCAGCAGCAGCATCGCGGCGCCCGCGAGCGGTGACAGGACGAGCGCCCACACGCCCCCGTCGCGGTAGAGCTCCCCGAGGGGCCCCGTCCGCAGCCCGGGGACCAGCGGCAGCAGGAGCACCACCGAGGCGAACGGGACGACCGCGAGGGTCATCCCGCTGGTCACCGCGCCGACCCCCAGATGCAGGGTGAACCACACGGCCGTGCGCCCCCGGGCCGCTCCGCTGCGGGCGGGCCCGTCCGCCAGCTCGGTGCCGTCGCCGTCGCCGATGCCGCAGAGCGCGCGGACGGCGGTCACCGACAGCGGGCGGGTCGGCGGGAACAGCGCGGTGACGGCGGCCAGCGGCAGTCCGGCCAAGAGCGCCAGCACATGCGGGGGTCCCAGGAAGGCGGGACCGCCGATCTCCGTGCCCAGGCTGACGAGCACGATCGAGCCGACCAGGTAGTACGGCATCGAGAGCGCGCCGCCGAGGACCAGATGGGTCCAGCGGCGCAGGGCCCGGCGCCCGTACAGGGCCGACAGCCCCCGGGCCGGGGTGGACAGCGCCCGTGTGACGATCCGGGTCATGGCCCCGGTCGAGTTCTCGGTCATGCTCCCGGCGTTGCTCCCAGCCTTGCTTCCGGCCATTCTTCCGGCCTTGCTTCCGGTCATGGGGACACCCGCCCGTCCGGTGCGTCTCCCGCGTCCGGCCCGTCCGGCGTCCAGGGCCGGGGAACCGGAGCGGGGGCCGACGCGGGGCCCGGCGTGGAGGCGGCAGCGGAGGCCGGGGCATCCGTCGGGCGGACGGGCGCCGGGGTGGCGCCCGCGTGCGCTCGGGCGCGCCCCGCGAGGAACCGCGCGCCGACGGCGGCGACGAGTGCTCCGGCGATCATCTGGCAAGCGTAGGCGAGGTACATGGGGCCGCTGGTCCCCGAGGCGATGCCTCCGCCGCCGAGCGAGGCGAGGCTGATCCAGCCGCCCCAGGTGGCCGTGGCACCCGAGCCGAGCCAGGCCGCCGCGAGCGCCACCCACACCGGCACCCGTACCCGTACCCGCACTCGCACCGGTACCCGTACCCGTACCCGCACTCGCACCGGTACCCGTACCCGTACCCGCACCCGCACCGGTGCCCGCGCCCGCGCCCGCACCCCCACCCACCGCGCGCCGTCCCGCCCGAGGGCCAGCAGCCCCGCACCGGCCACCGCCACCAGCGGGAACACCGCGCAGGTGGCCTCCATCACGGCCAGCTCCCCGGTGCTCCGTCCGGCGAGCCTGGTGCCGTCGGCGCCCATGGCGAACCCGGACGCCCACAGCGTGTGCAGGGTCGCGGGGACCAGGGCGACCAGTGCGGCGGCGCCCGTGACGGCCCGGGGGGCGGCCCCGGCGGTCGGCAGGTCCCGTACCCGGTCCCGCCACAGATGCCCCCAGCGGTCGCGGGCGTACAGCGCGAACAGGGCGCCCAGCGACAGACCTTGCACGATGAAGCCGCCGTAGACCATCCCGAAGACCCACTCGTGCAGGAAGGGCTCGGCTCCCTCCCCACCTCCTCCGCCATCCCCGGCGGACACGCCCGGTCCGCCCCCGCCGAGCGCGCGGACCAGCAGCTGGAGCGGGTACGCGGTCATGATCGGGGCCAGCAGCCCGGTGGCGGTCCACATCGGCACCACCAGCAGCCAGGCCGGGACGCGCCGCCCCCACGGCCGGGTGAGCAGCAGCGCGAGCACGATCACGCAGGCGTCGAGGGCGAGGGTGACCAGGTTCGCGACGGCGGTGACGGCCGGGTCGTCGAGCAGCAGACTGTCCTCGGGCATCCCGATACGACTGCCGCCGAGCCAGGCGGTCTTGAGGGCGAGGTACGGGACGCACGCGGTGATCGCCACGGCGCGCAGCACCCGGCGGACGCGGTCGGGCGGCGCGGTCGCGGTGCGGGGCCCGCCGGTGGGCTCCGGGGTCGGTGTCATGGCTCCAACCTCCCGCGCCGGGGCCCTCGTCCACCTCCTGCCGGACGACGATCCGCCTCCGCCGCTCGGGGGAGGCCGGGCCGTCCCGGTCCCGGTCCGGGGCAGCCGAACGGACGGCCGCCGATGGATGCCCCCGCCCCGGAATGCCACACTGACCGTCATGGACCGAACCCCACCCACCTCCGCAGCCCCGCAGATACCCGAACTGCCCTTCGTGGTGCGCTCCTACGGACCCGAAGGCCACTGGACGTACGCCGACGGCGTTCTCGGCGCGCGGGCCGGTGCCCGGCAGGACCGGTTCGTGCCGCCGGGGGGCCACGCGCTCGCCCCCTCCTCGGACGCGCCCCGGCTGCTCGGCACGGCCCCGGAGGGCGACTTCCAGCTGAGCGCGCGGGTCACCGTCGGCTTCGCGGGGGACTTCGACGCGGGCGTCCTGTACGTCCACGTCGGTGAACGGGAGTGGGCCAAGCTCTGCTTCGAGCGCTCACCCGGTGTCCCCACCATCTGCTCGGTGGTCACCCGGGGCCATTCCGACGACGCCAACTCCTTCACGGTCGACGGTGACAGCGTCTGGCTGCGTGTGAGCCGTACCGGCGACGCCTTCGCGTACCACGCCTCCACCGACGGCGAGCGCTGGACCTTCGTCCGTACGTTCGCCCTCGGCAGCCCCGGGGACACGGCCCGCGCCCTGGTCGGCTTCATGGTCCAGTCCCCGGTCGGTGACGGCTGCCCGGCCGAGTTCCGGGACCTCGCCTTCCACCGCCACGCCCCCGCGGACCTCCGCGACGGCAGCTGACCGGGACCGGGACCGGGACCGGAACCGGCTCGGCGACCCGGCTCAGCGACCGGGCCCCGGGGGTGCGCGAGGGGGGAATGTACCGATCCGCCACG
Source organism: Streptomyces uncialis (assembly GCF_001905345.1). Lineage (GTDB taxonomy): Bacteria > Actinomycetota > Actinomycetes > Streptomycetales > Streptomycetaceae > Streptomyces > Streptomyces uncialis. Next base: position 86,459 of record NZ_LFBV01000005.1, on the reverse strand, counting down.
GTGTTGCCCCGGGGAAAAGTGGTCCCGGAGAGAAGTGGGAGCGGTCTGTCATGCGCGTCGAGATCTGGAGTGACATCGCCTGCCCCTGGTGCTATGTCGGAAAGGCCCGCTTCGAGAAGGCGCTGGCCGGGTTCCCGCACCGTGAGCAGGTAGAGGTGGTCCACCGCTCCTTCGAGCTGGACCCGGGACGGTCCAAGGACGAGGTGTCGCTGGTCCTGCCGATGCTCAGCAAGAAGTACGGCATGACCGAGGAGCAGGCGCGGGCGGCCGAACTCGACCTCGGGCGGAACGCGGCGGCCGAGGGACTGGCGTACCGCACCGAGGGACGTGACCACGGCAACACCTTCGACATGCACCGGCTGCTGCACTTCGCCAAGGAGCACGGCAGGCAGGACACGCTGATCGGTCTGTTCTACCGGGCGAACTTCGCCGAGGAGGAGTCCGTCTACGGCGCCGCCGAGGACCGGCTGGTGGCCCTCGCCGCCGAGGCGGGCCTGGACGCGGACGCCGCCCGCGCGGTCCTCGCGGACCCGGAGCGCTACGCCGACGCGGTCCGCGCCGACGAACGCGAGGCCGCCGAGCTGGGCGCGAACGGCGTCCCCTTCTTCGTCCTCGACCGCCGGTTCGGTGTGTCCGGGGCCCAGCCCGCCGAGGTCTTCGCCCAGGCCCTCGACCAGGCGTGGGGCGCCCGCTCCCCGCTCACCCCGATCGTCCCGGCCGGCGCGGACACCGACGCCGAGGCGTGCGGGCCCGACGGCTGCGAGATACCGCAGGACGCGAACCAGGCCGCCGAGCGGGCCTGAGCTGCCACGGGCGCCTGAGCTTCCACGGGCCTGGGCTCTATCGGGCCTGAGGTTCCACGGGCGTGAACCCGGCCACCAGCCGCGCCTGAGCTTGCGCAGGCGCGAACCCGCCACCGGTCACGCCCGCGTTTCCGCAGTTCAAAGGCGGGCGCGGGGGCGTCCCCGGCCGGATACACCGGGAGGCGTCATGGACCGGGGCGCGGCGGGGCGGCACAGTGAGGCCATGGAGACACTTGCCGTTACCGCGATCCGTACCGAGTTCACTCCCGAGGCGACCTATCTGAACACCGCCAGCACCGGGCTGCTCCCCGCCAGATCCGTCACCGCGATGCGGGAGGCGGTGGATGCCACGGCCGCGGGGCGGCCGGCCGATATGTTCGAGGATCTGGAGGCGAGCCGCGCGAGTTTCGCGCGGCTCGTCGGCGTCCCGGCGTCCCGGGTCGCGGCGGGGGCGTCCGTCGCCGTGTACACCGGGCTGGTCGCCGCTTCCCTGGCGCCGGGCACGGAGGTGCTCACCGCCGAAGGGGACTTCAGCTCGCTGGTCACCCCCTTCCGTGTCCGCCAGGACCTGAAGGTGCGCGAGGTGCCGCTGGAGCGGATCGCGGACGCGGTGCGCCCCACGACCGGTCTGGTCGCGGTGAGCGCCGTCCAGTCCGCCGACGGACGGATCGCCGATCTGCCCCGTGTCCGGGAGGCCGCCCTCGCCCACGGCGCCCGTACCTATGTCGACGCGTCGCAGTCCGCCGGGTGGCTGCCGATCGACGCCGACGCGTACGACTACGTGGTGTCCGTCGCGTTCAAGTGGCTGCTGTGCCCGCGCGGTGTCACGTTCCTCGCCGTCCCCGAGGACTTCGGCGGGCTGAGCCCCGTGTTCGCGGGCTGGGTGTCGGGGGAGCGGCCCTGGGACAGCTGCTACGGCCCGGTCCAGGAGCTGGCACGCTCGGCCCGCCGGTTCGACGAGAGCCCGAGCCTCTTCTCGTACGTGGGGGCGCGGCACTCCCTGGCCCTGGTCGAGAGCGTGGGCGTGGACGCGATCCGCGCCCATGACGTGGCCCTGGCCGACCGCTTCCGCGCGGGTCTGGACGCCCTCGGGCACACCCCGGTGCCGTCCCCCGGCTCCGCGATCGTCTCGGTCCCCGGGCTCGGGGCCCGCCAGCGGGAGTTCAGCGACGGCGGGATCGAGGTCTCGGACCGCGCGGGCAATCTGCGCGCGGCGTTCCACGTCCACAACACGGAAGGGGACGTCGACCGGCTCCTGAGCGCCCTGTAGGAACCCGGGGCCACGCGGGACCCGGGAGCGGGACCCGGCAGCGGGACCGGGAACAGGACCGGGAACGGGCCCCGGGACCCGTAAGGCGAGCCGCCCGGACCGCCGTACGCTCCGCCCCCGCCCGTACGCCCGCCCCCGTACGCCCGCTCACGGCCCGCCGTGCTCCTCGCGCGGCGGTGCCCCGGGCGGGTCGTCCCCGCGCTCCCGGGGGGCCTGCCCGCACAGGTTCGCCTCGACCTTCTCCAGCAGCCGGGCCAGCTCCCGGCGCTCCGCGGGGTCGAGACCGCCGAGGGTCCGGGTCTCCAGTTCGCACCAGGCCGCCGCCATCCGGTCGTGCAGCGCGCAGCTCGGCTCGGTCGCCTCCACCAGGACCGCGCGCCGGTCGCAGGGGTCCTGTCCGCGCCGGACATGGCCCGCCTGCTCCAGCCGCTGGAGCATCCTGGTCACCGTCGAGGGGTCCAGGTCCAGCACCTTGATCAGCTCGGACGGGCGCACCGGCCCGGAGCTCCACAGATGCATCATCAGGAACTCCTGGCCCGGGTACAGGTCCAGGTCCCGCAGCAGCTCGCGGGCGGTGACGCGGTGCAGCCGCGCCACCCGGGCCAGGGTGTTGCTGACGGGGCCGCCCCGGGCCGCCGGGGGACAGTCGGGGTCGGACGGGGCGGGGCCGGAGGAAGCGGTCATGGGGAGGCTCCTGGGTGGGCGGGGCGGACCGGGGCAGCGGGGGGTCCGGCTGCCGGGGGGCCGGTGGTGGCGGGGCCGCCGCCGAACCGCGTTACGTGCGTGGGGGGTTGGTCCGCCAGATTACCTTGGCCGGCCAAGGAATGAGCTACAGTGGCGCGCGGTTCTCTTGCTTGGCCGACCAACTATCGCCCCGGCCGGCCATCGCGCCGACCACCTGGAGCGCCGGCCGACCAGTGCGCCGGCCAACCATCGCACCGCCAGACTTTCGCACCGCCCGACCTTCGTACCGATCACCGTGCTGGGGAGCAGTCACCATGACGACAGCGTTCGACCCGATCGACCTCGCCGGGACCCGGCTCGCCAACCGCGTCGCGATGGCGCCGATGACCCGCAGCCGCGCCGGTGCCGCCGGAGTGCCCACCGCGCTGACGGCCGAGTACTACGCCCAGCGGGCGACCGCCGGTCTGATCATCACCGAGGGCGTCCAGCCCAGCGCGGTGGGACAGGGCTATCCGGACACACCGGGTCTGCACAGCCCGGAGCAGACCGCCGCCTGGCGCGCGGTCACCGACGCGGTGCACGCGCGCGGCGGCCGGATCTTCGCCCAGCTGATGCACACGGGCCGGATCGGGCACCCCAGCCTGCTGCCGGACGGGCTGGTGAACGTCGGGGCGTCCCCCGTGGCCGCCCAGGGCGAGGTGTACACCGCCGAGGGCGCCAAGGCCTTCGTCACCCCCCGGGAGCTGACGGACACCGAGGTCCACGCGACCGTCGCGGACTTCGCGTCGGCCGCCCGCAACGCGGTGGACGCCGGGTTCGACGGGGTCGAGCTGCACGGCGCCAACGGCTATCTGATCCACCAGTTCCTCGCGGCAGGGTCCAATGTCCGCACCGACGCGTGGGGCGGTTCGCCCGTGGCCCGCGCCCGGTTCGCCGTCGCGGTGACCGAGGCGGTGGCGGCGGAGATCGGCGCCGCGCGCACCGCGCTGCGTATCTCGCCCGGAAACGGGTTCAACGACATCAGCGAGCCGGACCCGGAGCCCGTGTACACCGAACTGGTGCGGCGGCTGGAGCCGCTCGGGATCGCCTATCTGCATCTCTCCGAGGGCTCCGCGCGGATACGTGAACTGACCCACACCCTGCGCAAGCTCTTCTCGGGCGTACTGATCCTCAATCCGCCCTCGCCCGACGACGCGGACGGCACCGATCACCGGGCGCTCGCCCTCGTCGAGGACGGTACCGCCGACATGGTCGCCTTCGGCACACTGTTCCTCGCGAACCCGGACCTCCCGGCGCGGCTGCGGACCGCCGGTCCGTACAACCCCCCGCACCGCCCCAGCTTCTACGGCGGCGACGCCCGTGGATACACCGACTACCCGACGCTCGACGGAAGCTGACGAAGCGCCGCCCCGCCTCCACGTGCCACGGGAACGCGCGGCGGGGCGGTGACCGGAAGGTTCCGGTCACCGCCCCGCCGTACCACCGTGGTGCTCAGCGCACGGGGGTGAAGTCCCGTGCCCCGATGTACTCCGGCCTGCGGACCGGCGCGGCGAAGGGCTCCTGCGCCGTGTTCTCCACGCTGTTGAAGACGATGAAGACATTGCTGCGCGCGTACGGGGTGATGTTGTCGCCCGAGCCGTGCATGCAGTTGCAGTCGAACCAGGTGGCCGACCCCGCCGCACCCGTGAACAGCCGGATGCCGTGCTCGTCCGCGAACTGTGTGAGCGCCCCGTTCGACGGGATGCCCGCGTCCTGCATCTGGAGCGACCGCTTGTAGTTGTCCTTCGGGGTCGCTCCCGCGCAGCCCAGGAACGTCCGGTGCGAGCCCGGCATGATCATCAGACCGCCGTTGGTGTCGAGGTTGTCGGTCAGCGCGATCGACACGGACACCGTCCGCATGTTCGGCAGTCCGTCCTCGGCGTGCCAGGTCTCGAAGTCCGAGTGCCAGTAGAACCCGGACGCCCCGAACCCCGGCTTCACATTGATCCGGGACTGATGGACGTACACGTCCGAGCCGAGGATCTGCCGGGCGCGGCCCACCACCCGCTCGTCGCGCACCAGCGCGGCGAACACCTCACTGATCCGGTGCACCTCGAAGACCGAGCGGATCTCCTGGGAGGACGACTCCACGATCGACCGGGGGTCGGCGCGGATCGCCGGGTCGCCGACCAGCCGGTCGAGTTCGGCGCGGTAGCCGGTCACCTCGTCGGGCGTGATCAGCTGGTCCACGGTCAGGAAGCCGTCCCGCTCGAACGAGGCCAGGTCCTCGCGCGCGACGGGGCCCGGGGCGTCCGGGGAGTTCCAGACGACCGGGTCCTTGCGCGGCACGGACACCTCGGTGGCGCCCCGGCTCGGATACAGGTCCGCGCGGATGTCGGTCGTGGTGGCCATCGTTCATACCTCCTCGGTCAGAAGCGGATATACGCCGTTCTCATCGTGGTCCTCACGGCCCGTGACGGGCGGGTTGAACACGCACACGCACCGGAAGTCGGTCTTCGGCCGCAGGGTGTGCCGCTCGTGCCCGTCCAGCAGATACATCGTCCCCGGGCTGATCCAGTGCTTCTCGCCGGTCTCGTCGTCGGTCAGCTCGGCCTCGCCCTCGACGCACAGCACGGCCTCGATGTGGTTGGCGTACCACATGGAGGTCTCCGTACCCGCGTACAGCACGGTCTCGTGCAGCGAGAAGCCGACCCGCTCCTTGGCGAGGACGATGCGTTTGCTCTCCCAGGTGCCCGAGCGTGACTTCACATGACGGTCGGTTCCCTCGATGTCCTTCAACGATCGGACGATCACGGTGACGTGCTGCCTTTCTCTGGCGGACGGACGGCGCCGGACGGATGACGCCGGACGGACGGGTGTCCCCGGCGGACGGACGCTGCCCGGGACCGGCCGGGACGGCGCCGGGACATGGATCAGGTAGGGGGGTCGGGTATCGGGACCGGGACCGGCGTGGGGCCTGGTCCGGTTCAGGGCCGGGTTCGGGGCCGGATCAGGGTCCGGGTCCGGGTCCGGGTCAGGCGGTCTCGCGGACCGCGCGGGTGAGGGTGCGCAGGCCCTCCTCCAGCTCGTCGGGGGAGACGGTCAGCGCGGGAAGCAGCTTGACGACCTCGCCCTCGGGGCCCGAGGTCTCGATCAGCAGCCCCAGCTCGAAGGCGCGCCGCGCCACCCGGGAGGCCCGCCCCTTGTCGTGGAACTCCACACCCCACACCAGTCCGCGGCCCCGGAACTCCTTGATCTCCTCGCGGTGCTCCTCGGCCAGCGCGCCCAGCGCCTCCTGGACCTGCTGCCCGCGCGACAGGGTCTGCTTCTCCATCGCGGGCCCGTCCGACCAGTACGCCTCCAGGGCCGCCGCGGCCGTCACGAACGCCGGGTTGTTGCCGCGGAAGGTGCCGTTGTGCTCGCCGGGCTCCCAGATGTCCAGCTCCGGCTTGAACAGGCACAGCGACATCGGCAGCCCGTAGCCGCTGATCGACTTGGAGACCGTCACGATGTCCGGCACGATGCCCGCCTCCTCGAAGGAGAAGAACGCGCCGGTGCGCCCGCAGCCCATCTGGATGTCGTCCACGATCAGCAGCATGTCCCGCCGCGCGCACAGATCCGCCAGCGCCCGCAGCCACTCGGCGCGCGCCACATTGATGCCGCCCTCGCCCTGCACGGTCTCCACGATCACCGCGGCCGGCTGGTTGAGCCCGGAGCCCTGGTCCCCGAGCAGCCGCTCGAACCAGAGGAAGTCCTGCACCTGGCCGTCCAGGTAGTGGTCGAACGGCATCGGGGTGCCGTGCACCAGCGGGATGCCCGCGCCCGCCCGCTTGAAGGCGTTGCCCGTGACCGCCAGCGAGCCCAGCGACATCCCGTGGAACGCGTTGGTGAACGACACGATCGACTCGCGGCCCTTCACCTTGCGGGCCAGCTTCAGCGCGGACTCCACGGCGTTGGTGCCGGTCGGACCCGGGAACATCACCTTGTAGGGCAGGTCACGGGGACGCAGCACCAGGTTCTGGAACGACTCCAGGAACGCCCGCTTCGCCGTCGTCGACATATCGAGACCGTGGGTGACCCCGTCGCGCTCCAGGTAGTCGATCAGGGCGCGTTTGAGTACGGGGTTGTTGTGGCCGTAGTTGAGCGACCCGGCCCCCGCGAAGAAGTCGAGGTACTCATGGCCGTCCTCGTCGTACATACGGCTGCCCTGGGCACGGTCGAAGACGGTGGGCCAGCTGCGGCAGTAGCTGCGCACCTCCGACTCCAGGGTCTCGAAGACGCTCAGGTCGGGCTGGGTGATGGTCACGGCAGGTCTCCTGGCTGTTCGGGGTGACAGGTGGTGGGGCGGGTCGGCGTGAGCGGGACGGGCGCCGGTGGTACGGGTCCGGCGCCGGTCAGCCGGCGAACGGGCCGATGCGGTAGAGGATCTCGGGGTCGTGCCCGCCGTCGGGGAACACCCCGGCGCCGAAGAGCACCTCCCGGTCGACGGCCAGCCCGTGCCGTTCGGCGTACGAGAGGAACAGCCGCTCGGAGGCCGTGTTGCCGGGCGTGATGGTGGTCTCCAGCGAGTTCAGCGCGACGGGCGCGGACGCCCGGTCGGCGGTGACCCGCTCGGTGAGCCCGTCCAGCAGCGCCGCGGCGAGTCCCCGGCCCCGGTGCGCCGTGTCGACGGCGACCTGCCAGACGACGAGCGTGCCCGGACGGGTGGGCCGGATGTATCCGGTGATGAAGCCGACCGGCTGCCCGTCCGCGTCACGTGCCACCACGGAGGTGCCCGCGAAGTCGCGGCACCACAGGAGATAGCTGTAGGAGGAGTTCAGATCGAGGGTCCGGGAGTCCCGTGCGATGCGCCAGAGCGCACCGCCGTCGGCCACCGTCGGACGGTCTATCCGTAGTCCGTCGGGCATTTCTCGGAATTGCGTTCGCAGGTCTGCTTGTGCAGCGGTCATGCGGATTTAATTTACCGAGCAATTCCTTGGATTGCATGGCCCGGTGGGGTTACTTCCAGGGCGTCGTTATGTTATCACGCGGGCGCATGCGGACGCGCGAGAAGGCAGCAAAAAGCCCGTTTCGTACTGGATTTATGGTACGAAACGGGCTTGATGTGGAATGGATCACAGGATCGTCGACCTGGCGGAACCTGCCGCAATTGCGCCGCCGTGCGTTCACGAAACCTTAGCGTTTAGGGTTTGGATAAGCGGGCAGGAGAATATGGGCGCCTGAGCGAAAACTAATTTCGAATATTAATGCCCGTACAGGCAACCCCGGCCCCGTGAATTACGTCCACGATTCCAGGAGGCCCGTACGGACCCGCTCGGCGCCCCCGCCGGACAGACCTGCCGGGCGGACGTGGTGGCCCTCCGGCGCTCGCCCGGCGGATGCCCGTCGGCCGCCGCCCCGGCCCGCCCAGGGGCTCAGCCCGACAGCGCCCCGGCCAGCGCCGCCAGCGAGCGCTCGACCACTTCGTCCGTCGCGTCCGGGCCGTAGTGGTTGACCCGCACCATCTCCCGCGCCAGCGCCCCGCCCCCGGCCACCAGTGGCAGCCCCGGGTCGAGCGCGAGCGCCCGCGCCACCACCGCGGACGCGTCCGCGTCCGCCGGGACCCGCAGCGTCGTCGCCACCGGAGCCGCGTCCCGCGCCTCGGTGACATACGGCTCCAGCCCGATGCCGAGGGCCGTCGCCCCCGCCCGGGTGGCCCGTGCCGCCGCCGCGTGGCGCGCCATCACGATGTCCGGCCCGACCGACTCGATCCGCTCGACGCACGCCTCCAGCGCCAGCATCTCCAACTGCGCGGGCGCGTGCAGCAGCGCCCGGCGCCCCGCGTCGATCCACCGCTCCTTCCAGTCCAGCAGCGACAGATACGAACGCCGCGGCGCCTGCGGGTTCGCGGCCATCCGCGCCCACGCCCGCTCGCTCACCGACACCGCCGACACCCCGGCCGGACCGCCCATCGCCTTCTGCGCGCCGATCACGCACAGGTCCACGCCCCACGCGTCCGGCAGCAGTGGTTCCGCGGCCACGGAGGCCACCGCGTCCAGCATGAACAGCGCGCCGTGCCGCCGGACGACCTCACCGATCGCGGCGACCGGGTTGGTGTTGCCGGTGGCGGCCTCGGCGTGCACGAGCGACACGAAGTCGATCTCCGGACGGTCCGCCAGCGCCCGCTCGACCTCCTCGGGCGTCACCGCCGCGTGGTACGGCACCGCGAGGTCGATCACCTTCGCGCCGCAGTCCCGCAGCCAGTCCCCGAAGGTCTGCCCGTACGGGCCGGTGATGACGTTCAGCGCGGTCGTGCCCGGACCGGCCGCCCCCCGGATACAGCCCTCCAGCGGGAGCAGGGCCTCGCCCTGGGTGATCACGACGTCCTGCTCGGTGGCCAGCAGACCCGCCACCCGCCGCTCGATCGCGGCGAAACGGTCGGCGGTCAGGGGCGCCAGGTCGAGTAGGGGATGGCTCACGGCGCTGCTCTCCTCGGTACGGGAAGCCGTGGACGGCTCACGGAACGACATGAGCGTAACCGCAGGTCGCCGGGGGCGGGACAGGAGCCTGCCGGGCCCGCGCGGGCGAGGGGTAGGTTGCGGGACATGAGCGATCGCACGGTGCTGCACGTGAGCGGACGGGTGCTGGTGGGACCCGACGACGTACGGGACGAACTGTGGGTGGTCGGGGGGCGGATCACCTACGAGCGGCCGGCCGGCGTCCGGGACACCGTCACCGTACGGGGGTGGGCGCTGCCCGGTCTGGTGGACGCGCACTGCCATGTGGGACTGGACGCCCACGGGCCCGTCCCCGCCGCGACCGCTGAGAAGCAGGCCCTCACCGACCGCGAGGCCGGGGCCCTGCTGATCCGCGACGCGGGCTCCCCCTCCGACACCCGCTGGATCGACGACCGCGAGGACCTGCCGAGGATCATCCGCGCGGGCCGCCATATCGCCCGCACCCGCCGCTACATCCGCAACTACGCCCATGAGATCGAGCCCGCGGACCTCGTCGCGTACGTCGCCCAGGAGGCCCGCCGCGGCGACGGCTGGGTCAAACTCGTCGGCGACTGGATCGACCGCGACGCGGGTGACCTCACGGCCTGCTGGCCCCGGGACGCCGTCCGGGCCGCGATCGCCGAGGCCCACCGGCTGGGCGCCCGGGTCACCGCGCACTGCTTCGCCGAGGACGCGCTGCGCGATCTGGTGGAGGCCGGTATCGACTGCGTCGAGCACGCCACCGGACTCACCGAGGACACCGTCCCGCTGTTCGCGGAACGCGGCGTCGCCATCGTCCCCACCCTGGTCAACATCGCCACGTTCCCCCGGCTCGCCGACGGCGGCGAGAGCAAGTTCCCCCGCTGGTCCGCGCATATGCGACGGCTCCACGCCCGGCGGTACGACACCGTGCGCGCCGCCTACGACGCGGGGGTGCCCGTCTTCGTCGGGACGGACGCGGGCGGCTCGCTCCCCCATGGACTGGTCGCGGACGAGGTCGCCGAACTCGTCACCGCGGGCATCCCGCCCGTCGAGGCCCTGTCCGCCACCACCTGGGGCGCCCGGCGGTGGCTCGGCCGCCCCGGCCTCACCGAGGGCGCCCCGGCGGATCTGGTCGTGTACGAGACGGACCCCCGGGCGGATGTCCGGGTCCTCGCGGCTCCGCGACGGGTGGTGCTCCGCGGCCGGATCGTCGGCTGAGCCGATCATCGCCCCCGGGCGCGCACGCTGTTGACGAAGCGTCACCCCGGCGGTCCGGGGCCGGTCCGGGCTGCCCGAAACCGCACCGGCACCGGCCTGACCCACCCTCCCCGGGTCCGTCTCCCGCACCCCACGGGTGACCGGAGGGAACATCCGTACCCGCATATTCAAACAAAAGCGCGAAAACCCCCCTTTGGGGTGAACTCACGCCAGGTGGCTGTCCGTTCACTCTCGGTGCGCGAGTATTCCGGCAACGGCACGGTCACCGCCCACGACGGTCCCCCGTCGCGGTGCCGAGGTGACCCCGCCGCGCACTTTCCTGATGTCTCTTGTGGGGGTCCCACCACCTTGAACAGCAACGCCATCCGCCTGCCCGCACGCCGTCTCGCCCAGGCCGCCGCCGCCACCGTGCTGGCCGCCGCGCCCACGGTCCTGGCCGGAGCGGGTACCGCGCACGCCACCGGCGACGAGGGCAAGGCGAGCGCCGTCGTGCTCCGCACCGGACTCGACGTCTCCCTGCTCGACAAGACCGTGCACGCACCGCTCGCGGTCTCCCTGAACGACGTCCAGGCGCCCGCCAGCGCCGACCGGACCGCCCTGACCGCGCGGCTCGACGGCGTCGGGGGCGGCAAGCCGTTCAGCCTGCTGCGCGCGGACGTGGCCCAGGCCAAGGCCACCGTCGACAAGCAGCGGGCCGAGGGGTTCACCAACCTCGTCCGCGCCCAGGTCCACCTCCCCGGACTGCCGCTGCTGTCCCTCATCGAGGTGCAGCAGGTCACCGCGAAGGCCGTGTGCGCGGTGGGGCAGCGCCCCGTCGCCGAGTCCGAGGTGCTCGGGCCTGTGACCGTGCTCGGCCAGAAGGTCACCCTGTCCGCCGGGGGCACCACCGAGGTGAAGGTCCCCGGGATCGGCGAGGTCCGGCTGGACCTCTCCCAGAAGTCCACGACCACCCGCACCGCCGCGGCGACCGCGCTGGAGCTCGACGTCTCCGTGAACCCGCTCAAGCTGAACGTGGCCGACGTGAAGGGCACGGTCACCCTCGTCGGCGCCACGTGCGAGACACCCGCGAAGGCCGCCGTCGTCCCGTCCGCACCCGCGGAGCCGTCCGCCGAACCGTCGGCGCCCCCCGCCGAGGAGAAGCCCGAGGCGCCTGGCGTCAAGCCCCAGTCCGGCGGCGAGAACCTCGCGGAGACCGGCGGCAGCTCCATGACCCCGTACCTCGCGGGCGGCGCGGTGGCCCTCCTCGCGGCAGGCGCCGCCGCCTTCCACTTCACCCGCAAGCCCCGCAACACCTGACACCACCCCAGGCCCCGCACCAGGCAGCGCCCCCAAAGGGGCGCGGGGAACTGCGCAAAAACGAGAGCGGCCCGCACCCGAGGGACGACCGCACCAGGCAGCGCCCCCAAAGGGGCGCGGGGAACTGCGCAAAGACGAGGGCGGCCCCGCACCCGAGGGACGACCGCACCGGGCAGCGCCCCGAAAGGGGCGCGGGGAACTGCGCAAAAGCGAGGGCGGCCCCGCACCCGAGGGACTACCGCAAGGGGGCAGCATCCAGCGGCGAGGGCGAGGGCGAGGGCGAGGACATGGGCATAGGCGCAGGCGACGGCGACGGCAACGCCGAGCCCAGCGCCTCCAGGAACCGTCCCACGGTCCCCGCGTCCCGCACCGCGACCCGAAGCCACCCTGCCCCCAGCCCGGGAAACGTGTCCCCCCGCCGCACGGCGAACCCGAGCCCCCGCAACCGCTCCCGGACCCCGATCCCATCGGGGACCCGGACCAGCACGAACGGCCCTTCGGGCACCCCGGCCACCGTCACCGCCGCGCCGAACCCGGCGAGGCCCGAGAGCAACCGCTCCCGGTCCTCGCCGACCCGCACCGCGACCCGTCCGGCCTCCGCCACCGCCTCCGGCGACACACACGCCTCCATCGCGACCAGCCCGGGCGAGGACACGGGCCACAACGGCTGGGCCCGTTCCAGCAGCCGTACCGTCCCGGGGTCGGCGACCACATAGCCGACCCGCAGCCCGGCGAGCCCCCAGGTCTTCGTCAGGCTCCGCAGCACGATCAGCCCCGGGACGCGGTGCCCGGCGAGCGATTCCCGTTCGCCGGGCACCGCGTCCATGAACGCCTCGTCCACCACCAGCGTCCGGCCGGGCCGGGCCAGCCCCGCCACGACCGCGGCCGGGTGCAGCACGGACGTGGGGTTCGTCGGATTGCCGATGACGACGAGATCCGCGTCGTCGGGCACCGCCCCGGGCGTCAGCCGGAACCCGTCCTCCGGGCGCAGCAGCACCCGTTCCACCCGGTGCCCCGCGTCCCGCAGGGCCGCCTCCGGCTCGGTGAACTGCGGATGCACCACGACCGCCCGCTCCGGTGACAGCGCCCGCGCGATCAGGACGAACGCCTCGGCCGCCCCGGCGGTCAGCAGCACCTCCTCCGCCGTCACGGCGTGCCGCGCGGCCACCGCCGCCCGGGCCGCCCGGCCGTCGGGGTAGGCGGCCAGTCCCGTCAGCGACGCGGCGATCCGCTCGCGCAGCCAGTCCGGCGGTGTCCGCTCCCGGACGTTCACCGCGAGATCCGTCAGTTCCCGGCCGTCGTCGCGCACCTCGGCGTCCCCGTGGTGCCGCAGGTCGTACTCGGGTGCCTCGGCGGACAGCCCCGCCGCCTGCGGGAGTCCCGCCCCGAGGGCCAGCGCGCAGGTCGCCCGGGAGGGGCCCCCGTCCCGCCCGGCCGAGCGGCGTTTGGGGACCAGCAGCCGCCCGCCCCCGATCAGCGCCGCGGCCTCCGCCACGGACGGCGTGCCGACCGCCGCGCGTGTCCGGTCCGACGGCTCCGGGACCGGGACACCGGCCAGCCGGTCGGCCGGGTACGTCAGCAGCGGGACCCCGAGCCGCGCGGCGGCGCCGACCACCCCGGGTTCACCGGCCTTCGCCGCCACCGTCGCGAGCGCGGACAGCGCGGAGCCGTCGGCCCCGGCCTCCCGCAGCACCGCGTGGACCAGCTCCAGCACCTCGTCCTCGGACACCCCGCGCGAGGCCCCGACCCCGGCCACCACCGGGCCGGGGGACGGCGACGGCGCGGGCACTGAAGACGTCATGGACGGTTCCTCTCGGCGGCGGGGGAGCACCCGGGTACGGGGCGAACAGGTATCGGTCGGGTGATCAGTGGATCTTGTACGTGCGCACGGGCGGCCGATCGGCTAGCAAGGGACCATGGCCGTGCTGGTGGCGCTGGGTTCGTTCGTGATGACGCTGGTCGGCGGCTGGGCCGCGCTGCGGGTCGTCGACCGTCGGCATCTCGTGCTCGGCTTCGCGGGCGGTCTGATGCTCGGCGTCGTCGGCTTCGACCTGCTGCCCGAGGCGATGGAGGGCGCCGGTCAGCGGCTGCACGGGGTGCCGGTCGCGCTGCTGCTGTTCGTCGGCGGTTTCCTCGTCGCCCATGTCGTCGAACGGCTTCTCGCGCTCCGCCAGTCGGAGCACGGCGCGCACGAGCCCGGCCATGTCCCGCAGGCCGGACTCGGCGCCGGTGCCGCGATGGTGGGGCACAGCTTCGCCGACGGGGTCGCCATCGGCGCGTCGTTCCAGGTCGACGCCGCGATGGGGACGGCTGTCGCGATCGCGGTGATCGCCCATGACTTCGCGGACGGCTTCAACACGTACACGGTCACCAGCGCGTACGGCAACGACCGGCGCAAGGCGCTCGCGATGCTGTTCGCGGACGCGCTCGCGCCCGTCGCCGGGGCCGCGTCGACCCTGCTGGTGACGATCCCGGAGGACGTCCTCGCCTGCTACCTCGGCTTCTTCGGCGGCGTCCTGCTGTACATCGCGGCGGCCGAGATCCTCCCGGAGGCCAGCCACCGCCACCCCGCGCGCTCGACACTGCTGTGCACGGTGGCCGGGGCGGCCCTGATGTGGCTGGTCATCGGCACAGCGGTCCACTGACCCACCCACCCCCCAACCCCGGCACAGCAACGCCCAACGCGAGCCGGGGCGTACCTCAGGGGCGCGGGGAACTGCGCACCCCGGACCACGCCACAGCAACGCCCAACGCGAGCCCGGGCGTACCTCAGGGGCGCGGGGAACTGCGCACCCCGGACCCCGACGCAGCAGCGTCGAACGCGAGCCAGGGCGTACCTCAGGGGCGCGAGGAACTGCGCACCCCGGACCACGGCACAGCAACGTCGAACGCGAACCCGGGCGTACCTCAGGGGCGCGAGGAACCGCGCACCCCGAAGTACGGCACAGCAACGCCGAACGCGAACCCGGGCGTACCTCAGGGGCGCGGGGAACTGCGCACCCCGGACCACGCCACAGCAACGTCGAACGCGAACCCGGGCGTACCCCAGAGCCGCGGCCCCCCGCACCCCCGCACCCGACCGGAAAGGTCACCCGCCCCCACGCCCCGCCGCCCCCGCGGCCCCCGCCGAGGCCACGACGAACCGCTCCGCGACCCCCGCGGCCCCAGCCCAATGCGTATGCAGATAACTCGCGTGCACACCGCCCCGCACGAACCCCTCCACCCGGCGCTCCGCCCCCCGGAACCCCCACGCGGGGGACGACCCGGCACCAGGCTCCAGCACCGTCCGGTGGAACTCATGGCCCCGCATCCGGGTCCCGGTCACCGCCAGCGGACTGTCCGACACGGCCACCGCGTCCCGGTACCCCAGCGTGAGCCGTCCCGACATCCGGGCGTCCCCGGGCACCACCCCGCACATCGGCCGCCCGTCCAGCGACCGCGCCAGGTACAGCAGTCCCGCGCACTCCGCCGCGACGGGCGCGCCCGACGCCGCGAGCCCGGCGACGGCCGCCCGCAGCGACTCGTTCGCGGCCAGCTCACCCACGTACACCTCGGGGAACCCGCCGCCGATCACCAGTCCCGCCGTGCCCTCGGGCAGCCGCTCGTCCCGCAGCGGATCGAGGACGACGACCTCCGCCCCCGCGGCGGTCAGCAGCTCGGGGTGCTCCGCGTACAGGAACGAGAAGGCCGGCCCACCCGCGACAGCGATCACCGGCCGACGCCCCGCACCCCCCGCCCGGACCGAAGGCGACCCAGGGACCGATGACCCAGCGACCGAAGGCGCCCCAGGGACGGACGACCCCGCGGCCGAAGGCGACCCCGAGACCGAAGGCGACCCCGCGGCCGAAGGCGACCCCGCGGCCGAAGGCGACCCCGCGGCCAGCGCCAGCGCCTCCGCCGGGTCCCAAGGCTCCTCGTGCAGCGGCCCCGCCGTCCTCGCCAGCGCCAGCAACGCGTCCAGGTCACAGCCCCGCCGGACCGCCGCGGCCATCCCCGCGACGGCGTCCGCCGCGTCCCCGTGCCGTTCCGCGACCGGGACCAGACCCAGGTGCCGGGACGGCGTGGCGACCCCCTCGGCGCGCCGCAGCGCGCCGAGGACCGGCATCCCCGCCTCCTCCAGCGCGTCCCGCAACAACGCCTCGTGCCGGTCGGAGCCCACCTTGTTGAGGATCACCCCGCCGATCCGCACCTGGGGGTCGAACGACGCGAAGCCGTGCACCAGCGCGGCCACCGACCGCGACTGCGACGACGCGTCCACGACCAGCACCACCGGGGCCCGCAGCAGCTTCGCGACCTGCGCGGTCGACGCCAGCTCGCCCTGCCCGGAGGCGCCGTCGTAGAGGCCCATCACCCCTTCGACGACGGCCAGTTCACAGCCGCGCGCCCCATGCGCGAACAGCGGCCCGACCAGCTCGGGGCCGCACATGTACGCGTCGAGGTTGCGGCCGGGACGGCCGGTGGCCAGCGCGTGGTAGCCCGGGTCGATGTAGTCGGGGCCCACCTTGTGCGGGGACACCCGCAGCCCGCGCTGCGCGAACGCCGCCATCAGCCCGGTGGTCACCGTGGTCTTGCCGGTGCCCGACGCGGGCGCGGCGACGACCAGTCTCGGTATGTCGATCAGCACGCCGTCACCACTCGATGCCCCGCTGGCCCTTCTGGCCCGCGTCCATGGGGTGCTTCACCTTCGACATGTCGGTGACCAGGTCCGCGAACTCCACCAGCTCGGCGGGGGCGTTGCGGCCGGTGATCACCACATGCTGGTTCCCGGGCCGCTCCCGCAGCACCGACACCACCTCGGCCACATCGATCCAGCCCCAGTGCAGCGGGTACGCGAACTCGTCCAGCACGTACAGCCGGTACGTCTGCGCCGCCAGGTCCCGCTTGATCTGCTCCCAGCCCTCCCGGGCCTTCGCCGCGTTGACCAGGTTGGAGTCGGCGCCGTCCGCGGCCTCGACGGGCGCGCGCTGGATCCAGGACCAGCCCTCGCCCATCTTGTGCCAGTCGACCGTGCCGCCCTCGCCGCTCGCGCCCAGCACCCGCAGCGCGTTCTCCTCGCCGACCTTCCACTTCGCCGACTTGACGAACTGGAACACCCCGATCGGCCAGCCCTGGTTCCAGGCGCGCAGCGCCAGCCCGAACGCCGCCGTCGACTTGCCCTTGCCGATGCCCGTGTGCACCATCACCAGCGGCCGGTTGCGGCGCTGACGGGTGGTGAGTCCGTCGTCCGGGACGACGGACGGCTGTCCCTGTGGCATTACGCGACCCTTCCCCGGGCGCCCGCTCCGGCGCCCCGTACATCCCTGACCAGTCCCGCGAGCACATCGGCCCGCAGCTCCTCCAGCGTCACCGGGGTTCCGCCGAGGTCCACGGCGAGCCGTCCCGCGAGCCCCAGCCGCACCGGGCCCGACTCGCAGTCCACGACCACCGACGCGATCCCGTCGGCCGCCAGCAGGCCCGCCGCGCGGGACGCCCGGCGGACCGGCTCGACCCCGCCGGTGGCGCGGCCGTCCGTCACCACCACGAGCAGCGCCCGGCGCGCGGGGTCCCGCAGCCGCTCCACCCGCAGCACCTCGCGGGCCCGCAGCAGTCCGGCCGCCAGCGGGGTCCGCCCGCCGGTGGCCAGCGACTCCAGCCGGTTCGCCGCGGTGTCGACCGACGACGTCGGCGGCAGCGCCACCTCGGCGTCCGCGCCCCGGAACGTCACCAGCCCGACCTTGTCCCGCCGCTGATAGGCGTCCAGCAGCAGCGACAGCACCGCGCCCTTGACGGCGCTCATCCGCCGTCGCGCGGCCATCGAGCCCGACGCGTCCACCGCGAACAGCACCAGATTGCCCTCCCGGCCCTCCCGGCTGGCCTGCCGCAGATCGTCGCGGCGCACCACCAGCCCCGGGCCCGAGCGGCCGCGTGCCCGCTGGTGCGGGGCGGCGGCCCGGACGGTCGCCGACAGATGCAGCTTCGTCAGGGTGCCCCGGGGCCGGTGCGAGCCGGTGGTGCGGCCGTGCTCGGTGCGCGCCCGGGAGCGGCGTCCGGCCGCGCCCTCGCCCAGCCCCGGCACGGTCAGCGTCCGGGCCCTGAACGGCTCCGACGCGGCCACGGCGGCCTGCTGCGGGGCGGCGGCCACGGGCCGGGCCGCGCCGTCCCCCTCGGCGGGCGCCGGACCGTCCACGGGGTCGCCGTCACCGGTGGTGTCCGGGGCGCTGTCCGGGGCCTGGCGTGGCGGCGGGGGGCCGTCGGGGCCGTCGCCGTTCCCGGGGCCGCCCGGTCCGTCCGGGTCGTCGGGGCCGCCGTCGGGACCGTCCGGCTCGGGCTCCGGATCGTCGTCGTCCTGCCCCTCGCCCCGGCCTTGTTCCTGGTCCTGGCCCTGGTTCTCGTCCGGGACGTCGTCCTCGTCCTCGTCGGGGCCGCACCGGTCCAGCACCTCGTCGAGCTTGTCCTCGTCCAGTCCCGGCGCGTCGAACGGGTTGCGGCGCCTGCGGTGGGGGAGTGCCAGCAGGGCCGCCTGCCGGACGTCCTCCGTGCGGACGGCCGTCCGGCCCGCCCACGCCGCGAGCGCGGTCGCCGTCCTGGCCATCACGATGTCCGCGCGCATCCCGTCCACCTCGAACGCCGCGCAGGCCGCCGCGATCCGCAGCAGCGCGCCGTCGCCGAGCCGTACCCGGGGCAGCAGGGCGCGGGCCGCCACGACCCGGGCCCGCAGCGCGGTCTCGTCGTCCGTCCAGCGGACGGTGAACGCGGCGGGGTCGTCGTCGTACGCGAGCCGCCGCCGGACCACCTCGACCCGCTGGGCGGGCTCCCGGGACGCCGCCACCTCGACGGTCAGCCCGAAGCGGTCCAGCAGCTGGGGCCGCAGCTCGCCCTCCTCCGGGTTCATCGTGCCGACCAGCAGGAACCGGGCCGCGTGCCGTACGGACACCCCCTCCCGCTCGACGTACGAGGCGCCCATCGCCGCGGCGTCCAGCAGCAGATCCACCAGATGGTCGTGGAGGAGGTTCACCTCGTCCACGTAGAGGATGCCCCGGTGGGCGTCGGCCAGCAGGCCCGGCTCGAACGCCTTCACCCCGTCCGCGAGGGCACGTTCGATGTCGAGCGCGCCGACCAGACGGTCCTCGGAGGCGCCCACCGGGAGCTCCACCATGCGGGCGGGCCGGGTCAGACCGGTGCCCGGTTCATGGGGCCCGTCCGGGCAGGCCGGGTCCGGTGCGGCCGGAGCGCAGGAGAAACGGCAGCCGGTGACCACCGAGACCTCCGGCAGCAGGGTCGCGAGGGCCCGGACCGCGGTGCTCTTGGCCGTGCCCTTCTCCCCCCGCACCAGGACACCGCCCACCGCGGGGGACACGGCGTTGAGCAGTAGCGCGAGTCGCAGGTCGTCCTGGCCGACGATCGCCGTGAATGGATACGGGGTGTTCACCCGTGGCCCTCCCTGTCGTTGCTGTGCGGGTGCCTGTCTCGGCCGGTTCCCGCGCCGGCCGGTCGTCGTCGCCCGGCGCGGGCTTCCGTGCCCCGTCCGCCGGGGCCGGGGTGCGTCATGGGGCGCCGGGCGGGACGAAGGGGAGATCCGGCGCGGGGCCCGACTCGATCAGACGCCACAGCGCGTCCGTGTCGGCGTGCCGCTCGATCAGATCGCCCAGCCGGTCCAGCTGCTCCTCACGGAGCGCCGCGAACGAGGTGTCCGGCGCCGCCACGAAACGCCGCCCGGTCAGCGCGGCGACCTCCCGCAGGAACGCCCGGCGGAACCCGTCCGACTCCAGGGAGCCGTGCCAGTGCGTCCCCCACACCGCGCCCGAACGGCATCCGTCCAGGAACGGTTCCCCGCCCAGCACCTCGGCCACCCCGTGATGGATCTCGTACCCCTCGACCCGTTCACCGAGGGCCGTGCCCGAGGGCCGCCCGAGCGTCTTCTCCCGGGCGAAGCGGACCCGTACGGGCAGCAGCCCGAGCGCGTCGACGGCGCCCGCGCGGGACTCGACCTCGTCCTCGATGTGCGCGCCGAGCAGCTGGAACCCGCCGCAGATCCCCAGCACGGGACGCCCCTCGGCGGCCCGTTCGCGCAGGACCCGCGCGAGCCCGCGCTCCTGGAGCCAGCGCAGCGCCCCGACCGTGCCCCGGGTGCCGGGGACGACCACGAGGTCGGCGTCGGCGGTCTCCTCGGGCCGGTCGACGAAGCGGACCACGACACCGGGTTCGGCGGCGAGCGCGTCGACATCGGTGAAGTTCGACATCAGCGGGACCGCGCACACCGCGATCCGCAGCACCTCCGCCCCGGCCGGCGGCGCCACCGACGACTCCCGGACCGTGCCGCGCAGCGAGACCCGCAGCCCGTCCTCCTCGTCGATGCCGAGTCCGTGCTGGAACGGCAGCACCCCGTACGTGGGCCGGCCGGTAAGACCGCGCAGCATGTCCAGGCCGGGCTCCAGCAGCGAGACGTCGCCGCGGAACTTGTTCACCAGATAGCCCGCGACCAGGGCCTGGTCCTCGGGCGCGAGCAGCGCCGTCGTCCCGAAGAACGACGCGAACACCCCGCCCCGGTCGATGTCCCCGACCACGACGACGGGCAGTCCGGCGGCCCGCGCGACGCCCATGTTCACGATGTCCGTGCGCCGCAGATTGATCTCGGCGGGGCTGCCCGCCCCCTCGCAGATCACGGCGTCGTGGGTGGCCCGCAGCTCCTCCAGGCACTCCACGACGGTCCCCAGCAGAGCCTCCCGGCCACCGGGCACCGGCTGCCCCGCCGCCGGACCGCCCGCCGGGCCGAAGAACCCGCGCGCGCTCATCTCACCGACCGGCCGCCCCATCAGCACGACCTGACTGGTGCGGTCGCCGCCGGGCTTCAGCAGCACCGGGTTCATCAGCGCGCTGGGCTCCACCCGCGCGGCCTGCGCCTGCATGGCCTGGGCGCGCCCGATCTCGGCGCCGTCCCGGGTGACGAAGGAGTTGAGGGACATGTTCTGCCCCTTGAACGGCGCGACCTTCACCCCCTGACGCACCAGCCACCGGCAGATCCCGGCGGTCACCACACTCTTGCCCGCGTCGGACGTCGTCCCCGCGACCAGCAGCCCGCCGCCCATCAGCGGCCCCCCGTCCTTGTCGTGGTCCGCGCCCCGAGCGCGAGCCGTCCGGCCGCGCAGACCCCGAGGGTGAGCCAGGCCACCCGCCGGGACAGCCGGACCGCGCGGTCGATGTCCGCCACGGTGACGGCCCGGCCGCCGCCGTTCAGCTCGGGCCGGTGCTCGACCCGGCCGCCGTAGGAGAGGGTGCCGCCCAGCCGGACGCCGAGGGCCCCGGCGAACGCGGCTTCCGCGACGCCCGCGTTGGGGCTGGGATGGCGTCCCGCGTCGGCCCGCCACGCGCGGGCGGCGCCCTTGGGCGAACCGCCCGCCAGTACGGCGAGGGCGCCGGTGAGCCGGGCGCCGGGCCAGCCGACGACATCGTCGAGCCGTGCCGAGGCCCAGCCGAACCGGCGGTGCCGGGGCGACTTGTGGCCGACCATCGCGTCCAGCGTGTTCACGGCCCGGAACCCGACGAGCCCGGGGACCCCGGCCACGGCACCCCACACCAGGGCGCCGACCACGGCGTCGGAGGTGTTCTCGGCGACCGACTCGACCACCGCGCGGGCGATGCCGTCGGCGTCCAAGGCCTGCGGGTCGCGCCCGCACAGATGCGGCAGCCGCGCGCGGGCCGCCGTCAGATCGCCCGCGTCGAGGGCGGCGGCGACGGTCCGCGCCTCCCGCCCGAGGCTGGTCCCGCCGACCACGGCCCAGGTGGCGGCGGCGGTCAGTACGACGGAAGCGGTACGGGAGCCCCGCACCGCACGGGTGGCGAGGGCGGCGGCACCCGCCGCGCCCCCGGCGCACACCGCGGTGTGGAGCGCGCCCCAGCCGCGGTGGTCACGCCACAGCACGTGTTCGACGGCGCCCGCGGCACGGCCGAAGGCGGCGACCGGGTGTCCGCGGCGGGGATCGCCGAGGAGCAGGTCGCCGATCAGACCGGCGGTGGCGCCGTACGTGAAGATCCGTCCGGCACTCATCGGCTCAGTCCGCCGGGCCGTTGAGGACC
Organism: Streptomyces uncialis; assembly: GCF_001905345.1. GTDB lineage: Bacteria > Actinomycetota > Actinomycetes > Streptomycetales > Streptomycetaceae > Streptomyces > Streptomyces uncialis. The sequence continues at coordinate 64,698 of NZ_LFBV01000005.1, read as the reverse complement.
TTCGTACGCTGCGTGGGTCCCGCGCCGGTGCGCGTGGGACCGGGTGACGGGCGCCCCGGCATGACTGTGTGTCCTCACTCAGGGTCCGCGCCCTGGGTCGACGGATACGCCGGCGAGAGTCTCCTGGCTTCCGGATCGGCGCCGCCCCCGGCCTTCCAGCCCCTGCGGGCCGTGACATCCGGTGTGGGGGAGCGCTCCCCGGTGACAGTGGCGGGACCGCGCCGGATTCGCACCGGCTTCCTCTGCTGCCGCCGTAATGGCCCCGGAAGTCCACCACGCCCCCGGAACAGCCGTCAACCACGCGCTGACCTGCGGCGGCGCAGTGTGTGAAGACCCACACGCACTCGGTGACGGCGGGGGTGACGACAGCCGTCGCGGGAGCCGCCGCAGGAGCCCTCGCGGGAGCCGTGCCGGGAGTGATGACGCTGGCCGGTACGAGGGGAGGGTGACGGCGGCCGGTACGACAGCCGGGGCGGCCGGGTGCCGGGGACCTTGGGGGTGACGACAGCGGTCCGGCCGGTCACCGCGCTGGAGGCGGTGACCGGCCGGACCGGTGGTTCATCGGATGCCGCGACCCTGTCGTCACCAGGGCGACGGGGGCCGGAGCCGACGCGGGGGCCGGGGACCGGCCGTGGGACGGCTCGGCTCAGATGACGATCAGATAGATGCCGTAGCTGACCGCGGCCACACACAGCGCGAAGCTGGCGTAGGCGCTGGTCGCGGCGACGGCCGCGGCCCCGCTCTTCGCACCGCCGTTGGCGGCGACGGCCGCGTCACGCTTGGAGAGTCCGACTATACCGAGTGTGAACAGGCCCACCAGGGCCACGGTGGCCACGAGGCTCACTCCGAACACCGTGCCCAGTGCTACCCAGTCGATCTTCATGGGAGGGTTCCTTACACCTTGGCGGTCCGCGGAGCGGACTCCGTCGAGGGACCGTTGTCGGCCGGGATGGTTGCCGTGAGGTCACCCGTGACCGTCACCGTCTCGGCGGCCGGCCCCGCCGGGGGAGGGGTGACAGCGGCCATGGCGTTGGTGACGACGCCCGCGGGCTCGCCGTCCACGTCGTTGACGTTGTTGTGGTCGACGATGTCACGCCGCGACAGCACCCAGATGACCGCCGAACCGGCGATCAGCAGTGTGCCGGTGGCGATGACGCCCCAGGTGCCCTGCTTGGTGAGCAGCTCGGCGAGCGCGCCGACCAGACCGGCGGCCGGGAGGGTGAGCCCCCAGGCCACGAACATCCGGGTCGCGGTCGACCAGCGGACGACCCCGCCCTTGCGGCCGAGGCCCGCGCCCATCACGGCACCGGAGCAGGACTGCGTGGTGGAGAGCGAGAAGCCGAGGTGCGAGGAGGCCAGGATGACCGTCGCGGCGCTGGTCTGCGCGGCGAAGCCCTGCGGCGGCTCCAGGTCGGTCAGGCCCTTGCCCATGGTGCGGATGATGCGCCAGCCGCCGAGGTAGGTGCCGAGCGCGATGGCGATACCGGCCGAGGCGATGACCCACGCGGGCGGGTTCGACCCGGGCACGAGGACACCACTGGTGACCAGCGCCAGGGTGATGATGCCCATCGTCTTCTGCGCGTCGTTGGTGCCGTGCGCCAGCGAGACGAGACCGGCCGAGGCGATCTGACCGGCGCGGTAGCCCTTGGAGGCCGCCTTGCCGTCGGCCTTGCGGCCGATCCGGTAGGTCAGGCGGGTCGCGATCATCGCGGCCACACCGGCCACCAGCGGGGCGGCGATCGCGGGCAGCAGAACCTTGGTGACGACCGTGGAGCCGTTCACGGAGGACCAGCCGGCCGACATCACCGCGGCGCCGATGAGGCCACCGAAGAGCGCGTGCGAGGAGCTGGAGGGCAGACCCAGGAGCCAGGTCAGCAGATTCCAGAGGATCGCGCCGACGAGCGCCGCGAAGATCACTTCTGTGCGGAGGCCCTGTTCGTTGATCATGCCGCCGGAGATCGTCTTGGCGACCTCGACCGACAGGAAGGCACCGACAAGGTTCAGCACGGCGGACATGGCCACCGCCGTCTTGGGCTTCATTGCGCCAGTGGAGATGGTCGTCGCCATCGCGTTGGCTGTGTCGTGGAAACCGTTCGTGAAATCGAACACGAGAGCGGTGACGATCACGATTCCGAGGAGGAGCGTGATGTTTTCCATTTACCCAGGCTTCTGTTGGACGACAGTGGCGGTTGGAACGTAGGCAACCTGAGTGAACGGAAGATGAACTGAGGCAGGCATCGCGGTGTCCCAATCTGGAGCAAGGCTATTCCGCATAGCGGAACCCGGCGAGCGTGCCGCACCGGCGCCGCGGAATCCCGGACTCCGGGGCTCCCGGGGGACTCCCGGGACGCACCCTCCGGACCCCGGCGCGGACTCCAGGAGATCCTGGTCACGCACGGTTTCGGGGTCCGTCCACCACCCGCCCGACCGGTACTCACCGACCGTTCACCCACCGGGCGACGCCCGGCGGCAGGCCGCGCGGACCTCGCTGTCCGCGCCGCGGTGTTCGTCGGTGCCGGAACGCCCTGTCGATCGGAACCGCTCACGGCCTGTCCTCGACACCTCTTCCGACTGTACGGCCCATGACTCGAACTCCTGACATTAGAGCCGATTTGCCCCCGTATGTAAGGAAGGTCACCTGATCACCCTCGGCCCCACCGGTGCCATCCAGCCGCAGGACCCCCGCATACCCGGTAGGCCGGGCCCCGACGGGGATCCGGCCTACCGCTGCATGGCCCGTAGGGCCTGTGCCGGACGGGGCAGAGGAGCGGGGGCGTGCGGAGAGGTGAAGCCCGGGTACCGGCAGCCCGGGTACCGGCAACGGGATCGGCCGCTGCCGAGGCCCGCGCCGAAGGGCGAAGCCCGAACACCCCCGCCGCGGCCCGGCCCGGCCCCGCTCCACCCCGGCCCGGCCTCCGCCGCGACCCCGCCCGGCCCCCCGTCGACTGGCCGCCCGAACCCCCACCGCAGACACTGGACGAGTGCGTACCGCCCAAGCGACGGCAGCGGCCGTCACCGCCGCAACCACCACCGCCCTGGCAGCCCTGGCCGCGGGCCACGTCGCCAGTGGCGCGGCCCTGAGACCCGCCGCCGGCCGCCCCCTCCCCACCGAACCCCGCCTCACCCTGCACGCCGTCACGGCGGGCGACGCGGCGGGCAGGGCGACGGCCGCCGCGACGAGCTCCGCAGGGAGCCCCGCGACGAGCTCCACGGCGGGCCGCGTCACCCTCACCCGCGCCCTCGCGTCCCTGCGCCCCGGCGTCTACGGCCTCGCGGGCGACGGCACCCACGCCGTCGTGGGCCCTGTCGTCACCTCGGCCCCCCACACCGCCGACACGGTCGTCCGCCGCCTGGAGCGGGTCACCCACGGCGCCCTGGAGCCGGGCGACAAGGTCTGGCTCACCCCCCAGGTGCACATCGGCAATCCCCGCACCGCCCTGGGCCTCGACCACGCCGACGTCAGCGTCCCCGGCGAACTCGGTTCCCTGCCCGCCTGGTTCGTCCCGGGCGCCCGGGACACCTGGGTCATCGCCGTGCACGGTCTGGGCACCACCCGCGAGCACCCGATGGTCGTCATGGAGCAACTGCACCGGCACCGCTTCCCGGTCCTCGCCCTGGCCTACCGGGGAGACCTCGGCGCGCCCCGTCCCCCGGACGGGCTCAGCCACCTCGGCGAGACGGAGTGGCGCGATCTGGACGCCGCGATCCGCTACGCCGTCCGCTACGGCGCGGAACGCGTCGTCCTGCACGGCTGGTCCACCGGCGCCACGATGGCCCTGCGCGCCGCGACCCACTCCGCGCTGCGGGACCGTATCGCCGGGATCATCCTCGACTCCCCGGTCCTGGACTGGGAGGCGACCGTGCGCGCGCTCGCCGCCGCCCGGCATGTGCCCGGCCCCCTGCTCCCGCTGGCGGTCCGCGCGGCCCAGGGCCGCACCGGACTGCGCCCGCACCAGATCCGCGAGCGCGCCGACATCCGCGAGCTGCGCGTCCCCACGCTGGTGGTGCACGGCCCGGGGGACACCGTCGCCCCCTGGGGGCTGTCCCGCCGCTTCGCCCGCACCCGGCCCGATCTCGTCACCCTGCACACCGTCCCGGACGCCCCGCACGGCGCGATGTGGAACGCCGACCCGAAGGGCTACGAAGAGGCCATGCGCCGCTTCCTCACCCCCTTCGGCTGACGCGCACCCCGTCCCCCCTCCCGCCCCGGTGGCTCCACGCGGCCCCGGCGGCACCACCGCCACCCATACCCCCCTGCGGTAACGCGCACCTCGTACGGGGCCCGTGCGGGCACCTCCGGCCGTGCCTTCCGTTTCTCCTCTCTCGAACACGGCACGAACCACGGGACAGGGGTTCGCTGTCTACCCGCGTGGCATTCCGTTTGGGTTTTCCGACCGTCAACCGGAAGACTGCACCCGTGACGTCCCGTATCCCGCGCGACTCCAGGCTCCGACTCGTCCGTCCGCGCCCCCTGGCCGCCGCCACCCCGGCGGTCGGTGAGCGACGCACCCGCCGCCCCGCACCCAGGCCCCCGGAAGGCACACCCGCGCCCTCCGAACTGGCCCGCACGGCCCGTGCCGGCCTCGCCGGCGCGGTCCGGGTCGCCCGCTGGGCCGACACCGAACTGCGTCCCGGCGGTGACCTCACGGGGCCCCGGAGGAACCCCGCCCCCGGCCTGCGCGGCGCCCCGGCGCCGGCCGCACCGGCCGCCTCGGGCACCCCGCACAACTCCCTCGCCACCACGCCCGACGGCGGCGGCAACCTCTCCGACCCCACCGCCGAACGCGCCGCCGCCGAACTGGGGCTGTCCGCGCGTCAGATCCGTGCCGACTGGGACACCGCCCGGCTCGCCGGACTCGTCGAGGTGCACGGCGACTACGCCCGCCCCGGCTGGCGGCTGCGCGCCTGGGACCGGGACGACGCCGCCGTGCTGCGCGGCTGGGTCGCCCTCTTCGACGCCTGGTCGCTGGCCCACCCCGCCCCCGGCGGACTCGACCCGGCGGCCGTCGCCGAGGCCGTGGAGGCGATGCCCCAGGTGCTGTCCTTCCTCCAGCTCTCCGCCGGACCCGTCCCCGTGCCGCAGCTGCTGGACCTGCTGGAGCAGCGCGTCACTGAACTGCGCACCGAGCGCTGCGAGATCCCCTACGGTCCGCGGCCCGAGCCCCCCGCGCCCGACGCCCGCGCCGCCGCCACCGCGCTGCCCGCCCTGCTGGACTGGGCCCTGCGCGCGCTCACCGCCGTCGGCGCGCTCACCTGCGCCCCCGGCCAGGCCACCCTCACCCCGCTCGGCAGCTGGGCGGTGTGGGTCAAGCTGGAGCAGATCTGCGTGGCCGCGCAGAGCCAGGCCGGGGGCAACATCGAGCAGTCCGCCGAGGACATGCTGCGCGGCTGCGCGCGGCTGCGCCCCGGTGACGCCCGCGCCGAGTACCGCGCGTGGCTCGCCGCCCGGACGGTCTCCAGCGCGGTCACCGAACTCGTCGGCGCGGCCCGGGGCGAGGACGCGCTGCTGCGCGGGCTGGCCTTCGAGGCGCTGCGGGTCGTCGGCGCCCCCGCCGAGTCGGAGGTCCGCCAGGTCCGCGACGAGCCCTCGCTGAGGCCGTACGCCCTGCTGTGGCTGGCCGAGATAGAGGGCGTCGACCCCGAGGACACCCACACCGTCCTCACCCATGACGAGGAGACCTGGCTCTGGGTCGACACCGCGGCGGCCGTCGCCGACCACGGTGAGGCGCAGCTGCTCGTCCGCCATCTGGAGTCCGCGCGGCAGCCCACGGTCCCGGCGCTGCTGGACGACATCCGCAAGGTCGGGCATCCGCGTACGGTGCAGGTCCTCGTGGCACTGGCCGCCGCCCATCCCGATCCCGCGCTCGCCAAGGCCGTGCGCCGCGCGGCCTTCCAGGTCCACACCGGGGGAGGCTGACCCGCCCCGGACCCGCCGGATCACCCCCCGATCGCGGGGGCGTACGTACCGAAGCTCCACAGATTGCCCTCGGTGTCCCGGGCCAGGTAGTCCCGCGAGCCGTAGTCCTGGTCCGCCGGGGGCGTCACGATCTGCGCGCCCTGCTCCACGGCCCGCCGGTGGTGGGCGTCGATGTCGTCCACCACCACGTACGTCCCCGACGGGCCCGCGCCGGACATCGCCTGGTCGAACCGGCCGCCGCGGCCCTTGGAACCGAGCATCACCGCGCCGTTCCCGTGGGCCAGCTCGGCGTGCGCGATCCGGCCGTCCGCCCCCTCGTGGACACTCACCACCGTGAAGCCGAACGCCTCCGTCAGCTGCTTGATCGCCGCGTGCGCGTCGGCGTACAACAGGGACGGGTAGACGGTCGGCGGGGTGCCGTTCGCCGCTGCCATGGGACTCCTCCTCGGTCGTGCGGCACCGGGCCGCTCCCGGCGCCTCCGCGAGCGGAAACCGGACTGTCACTCAGTGTGACACCGGCCACTGACAGTGACCTCCTGAACGGCCGCCGTCCCGTCCGTCCGCTCCGCCCCGCGCCCTGCCGAGATCTCCGCACGACCCCCGCCGAGACCCTGCCGCGACCCCCGCTGCGGCTTCCCGCCAAGGCGTCCGGGGCCCGATCGGGAAATCCGCTTGCGTACGCCCGTTAGAATTGCTCCATGGCTGTTCTCCTCGTGCATTAGACGGCGTCACCCGCCCTCGCCGCCCACCTCGCCGTCCACCCGCCACAGGAGTACGTCCGTGATCACCGCCTCCGGTATCGAGCTGCGTGCCGGTGCCCGCATCCTCATCGAGTCCGCGACCTTCCGTATCGCCAAGGGCGACCGCATCGGCCTCGTGGGCCGTAACGGCGCCGGCAAGACCACCCTCACCAAGGTCCTCGCCGGGGAAGGCCAGCCCGCCGGGGGTACCGTCGCCCGTTCGGGCGAGGTCGGCTACCTCCCGCAGGACCCCCGCACCGGCGACCTCGACATGCTCGCCCGCGACCGGGTGCTGTCCGCCCGCGGCCTCGACACCCTGATCCGCAAGATGCGCGAGAACGAGCAGCGCATCGCCGTCGGCCAGGGCGCCACCCGCGAGAAGGCCATGCGGCAGTACGAGCGGCAGGAGACCGAGTTCCTCACCAAGGGCGGGTACGCCGCCGAGGCCGAGGCCGCCACCATCGCCGCCGCGCTCAACCTCCCCGACCGGGTCCTCGGCCAGCCGCTCCATACGCTCTCCGGTGGCCAGCGCCGCCGGATCGAGCTGGCGCGCATCCTCTTCTCGGACGCGGACACCCTGCTCCTGGACGAGCCCACCAACCACCTCGACGCCGACTCGATCGTCTGGCTGCGCGACTACCTCAAGACGTACCGCGGCGGCTTCATCGTGATCTCCCACGACGTCGACCTCGTGGAGACCGTCGTCAACAAGGTGTTCTACCTGGACGCCAACCGGTCCGCGATCGACGTCTACAACATGGGCTGGAAGCTGTACCAGCAGCAGCGCGAGGCCGACGAGAAGCGCCGCAAGCGCGAACGGCAGAACGCCGAGAAGAAGGCCGCCACCCTCAACGCCCAGGCCGACAAGATGCGCGCCAAGGCCACCAAGACGGTCGCCGCCCAGAACATGGCCCGTCGCGCCGACCGGCTGCTGGCCGGTCTCGACGCCGTCCGCCAGTCCGACAAGGTCGCCAAGCTGCGCTTCCCCGACCCCGCGCCCTGCGGCCGGACCCCGCTCACCGCCGAGGGCCTGTCCAAGTCGTACGGCTCGCTGGAGATCTTCACCGATGTCGACCTGGCCATCGACAAGGGCTCCCGGGTCGTCATCCTCGGACTGAACGGCGCGGGCAAGACCACCCTGCTCCGGCTGCTCGGCGGGGTCGAGAAGCCCGACACCGGCGAGGTCGTCGAGGGCCACGGCCTCAAGCTCGGCTACTACGCCCAGGAGCACGAGACCCTCGACCCGGAGCGCACGGTCCTGGAGAACATGCGCTCGGCGGCTCCCGACCTGGACCTGGTCCAGGTCCGTAAGACGCTCGGCTCGTTCCTGTTCTCCGGCGACGACGTCGACAAGCCCGCCGGCGTGCTCTCCGGCGGGGAGAAGACCCGGCTCGCCCTCGCGACGCTCGTGGTGTCCTCCGCCAACGTCCTGCTCCTGGACGAGCCCACCAACAACCTCGACCCGGCCAGCCGTGAGGAGATCCTGGGCGCGCTGCGCACCTACAAGGGCGCCGTCGTCCTCGTCACCCACGACGAGGGCGCCGTGCAGGCGCTCCAGCCCGAGCGGATCATCCTCCTCCCCGACGGTGTCGAGGACCTGTGGGGCGCCGACTACGCGGACCTGGTCGCCCTCGCCTGACCCCGCCCGCCCGGCGCCCACGCGCCCGGCCCGCCGACCGCCGCCCGCCGGACCTTCCCCGGCGGGCGGTTTCCGTTCCGGCCCGGGCCCCCGGTCCCCGACCCGGGCACCGGTCCCCGACCCGGACCGCACCGGCCGGTCCGGTCGGACAGCGCCCGGCCACCCCGGACCGGGCCGACCCCGACCCGTGCCGCCGCCCCCGGAGGGCGTGGCCGCTCGATGGGTGATCCAAGCAGTGATCCACCGCGTATGGATCATTCGGCCCAGCGGTGATCCATCAAAGGTGTGAGATCGCCTAGTGCCGTGGTGCGCCCTACACCGATCCCAGGGAGCGGACCCGTCCCTTCCACTTCCGCCCGGCATCGCCGTTCTGACCTGCCGATTCCCCGCCGATCGGCTGCCAGGGGGTGTGAAAGCCCGAGCGGAGGCAAAGATTCCCCTCGTGTGGATCGCTTCCCAATCGGCCTCCGATGTCGTACTGACCTTGCCGAATGGGTGGCCAGGAAGCCGAAGAGGGGTGATCATGAGAAGTCCAGAGCGCACTTCCCATGAGGAGGCACGGGTGGCCGAGACTCTGAAGAAGGGCAGCCGGGTAACCGGCGCCGCGCGCGACAAGCTCGCGGCAGACCTGAAGAAGAAGTACGACTCCGGTGCGAGCATCCGGGCACTGGCCGAGGAAACCGGCCGCTCGTATGGATTCGTCCACCGGATGCTCAGCGAATCCGGCGTCACGCTGCGGGGACGCGGCGGGGCGACGCGAGGCAAGAAGGCGTCCGCCGCGGGCTGAGGTTCCGGCGGCTCCACCGGCTCCGGTGTGGCCACCCGGTCGGCTTCCGGGCCGACCGGGTGGTTACTGTGCAGTCACTTAAGGGTGCGGCCGTGCGTGTACGGTCCCGCACCCTCCGGACGGCACACCTCGGAGGCGCTCCATGACGTCGGTGGAACCGGTACTCGACAAGGACGGCGTACGGCTCGTCGTGACCGATCGGACCGCGACGGTCACACTGACCGGCCCGGCCCGGCGCAACGCGCAGAGTCCCGCTCTGTGGCGGGCCCTGGTCGAGGCCGGACAGGCCCTTCCGGGTGCCGTTTGTGTCGTCGTGCTGCGCGGTGAGGGTCCGTCCTTCTCCGCGGGACTCGACCGGCAGGGGTTCACCCCGGAGGGCTTCGACGGCGAGCCGTCGTTCCTCGATCTCGCGCGCGGCACCGACAAGGAGCTGGACGCGGCGATCGCCGGGTACCAGGAGGCGTTCACCTGGTGGCGGCGGAGCGACCTCGTGACCATCGCCGCTGTCCAGGGCCACGCCATCGGCGCGGGCTTCCAGCTGGCGCTGGCCTGCGATCTGCGGATCGTCGCCGAGGACGTGCAGTTCGCCATGCGCGAGACCGGGCTCGGTCTGGTGCCCGACCTCACCGGCACCCACCCCCTGGTGGGACTCGTCGGCTACGCGCGGGCCCTGGAGATCTGTGTGACCGGCCGCTACGTCCAGGCCGCCGAGGCCGAACGGATCGGCCTCGCCAACCTCGTCGTCCCCGCCGACCAGCTGGACGCCGCCGCGAGCGACCTCGCCGCCGCGCTCCTCGGCGCGCCCCGGGACGCCGTCATCGAGACCAAGGCCCTGCTCCAGGGCGCGACCCGCCGCGGCTACGAGGAACAGCGCGCCGCCGAACGCGCCGCCCAGGCCCGACGGCTCCGCGACCTGGCGGGCCTCGGCGACTGACCCGCCCCGGCCCCGGGTTCCTCAGCCCCCGGCCCCTCGTCCGCCGTCCGGGCCGCCGGGTCCCGTGCGTCGGGGTCGGGCCCCCCGGGTCCGGGCCGCCGGGTCCGTGCATCCGGTCCGGCGCATCCGGTCCCGTGCATCCGGCGGTCCTGTGCGTTCGGCGGTCCCGTGCGTTCGGGCCGGGTCCACCGGGCCGGGGCCGGTCAGGGGTCCAGCGCGGTCACCAGTACCGCGACCGTCGGGCGGTCCGGAGCCGCGTCCGTGACCGCCCGGCGTACCGCGCGCACCACGGCCGGCGGACCGGCCGCCACCGACAGGGCCAGCTCCACCCGTACATGCCGCCGCGGCAGCGCCGCCGCGTCCCCGTCGCCCGGGTGCTCCGCGATCCGTACCGGGGCGGCCCGGCCGCCCAGCGCGCCGGTCAGCCGGGTCACCCCGGGCACCGCCGCCGCCACCGCGCCCAGCCGCCCCGCCTCACCGTCCGGTTCGTCCCCGGGCGCTCGGTCCGTACCCGCGTCGTCCCCGGCCCGCGGTCCCGTACCGGCGCCGCTTTCGGCTCGTCCGTCAGCCGGGCGTTTCTCCGGGCCGTCCCCGTCCGGGTGACCGCCGTTCGCCGCGCCGTCCGGGTGATCCGGGGCCAGGACCCCGGTCACCCGGAGGTCCACCTCCGTCACCGCCAGCCCCAGTGATCCGGCCGCCGCCGCGAGCGCCGTACGCACCCCGGCCACCGTCACGGGCAGCGGGGTGTGCAGTGTCGCGGCCAGCTCCGCGGTGATCCGCAGCGGGCCCGGCGGCACGGCGCCCGGCGGTGCCACAACCGCCGGTTCCCGGGCCGTTCCAGGGGCATCGTCCGAGGTCACGGGGGAGGCCGCGGCGATCCGCAGTGCTCCGAGGCGCACCCCCGACCGGGTGTCCAGCGCCCGTCGCAGTGCGCCGCGCGCCGCGGCCTCCGTCACCCAGGCCCCGTCACCCGGTCCGCCCAGCGGCAGCAGTCTGCCGAGGCCGAGCTGCTGCCTTACCACCTGTGTCCAACCGTCAGCGGTCATCGCCCCAGCCTGCCGTATCCCCGGCGCGCCACCCGGCAACCGCGCTTAGTGTGGATTGCAGGACCACGACTCCGGTGAGAGGGACGAACGGCGATGACCGAATCCACGCAGCGGAAGGGCCCGGACAATCCGGCGCAGTCCTCGAACGAGCAGCGCGAGTCGCTGCGCAAGCAGAGCGGGGCCAGGAAGGGCGGCGATCCGGCCACCCGGGGCCGCACCACCATCGCGGACGGTGTGGTCGAGAAGATCGCCGGACTCGCCGCCCGTGATGTCGTCGGTGTGCACGCCATGGGCAGCGGGCTGTCCCGGACGTTCGGCGCCGTCCGCGACCGGGTGCCCGGCGGCACCAAGTCCGTGTCCCGAGGGGTCAAGGCCGAGGTCGGCGAGGTCCAGACCGCCCTCGATCTGGAGATCGTCGTGGACTACGGCGTGGCGATCGCCGAGGTCGCCCGCGCGGTACGCGAGAACGTCATCACGGCGGTGGAGCGGATGACCGAACTGGAGGTCGTCGAGGTCAACATCGCCGTCAGCGATGTGAAGCTCCCCGACGAGGAGGACGACGAGCCGGAGTCACGGCTCCAGTGACACCCCCGAGGACCGCCGCCCCCGGCGAACCCGGGGCGCGGCCCGGTCCCGTCCCGGACCCCCGCAGCAGCGCACAGGCGCAGAGGAGCGCACGATGAGCATGGCCGTGGTCGGCTTGATCGCCGGAATGGCACTGGGCTTCGCCGGTTACTTCGGCGGCTTCGGCGCCTTCCTGCTGGTGGCGGCGCTCGGCGCCGTCGGTTTCGTGGCGGGCAGGTTCCTGGAGGGCGACCTGGAACCGGGTGACTTCTTCCGTTCCCGTTCCCGTGGCGACCGGCGGGGGTGACGGTGCCCGCTCAGGTCGTCGACGCCGCCGAGCGCGGCGCCACCGCGATCGCCGACCGGGTCGTCGCGAAGATCGCCGCGCAGGCCGCCCGTGAAGCACTGACCGGACTGCCCCGCGCCGCGGCCCCGCCGCACGCCACGGTCGTCGTGCACAAGGACAGCGCGCGGGTCCGGGTCGTCCTCGAACTCGGCTACCCCTCCGACATCGGCGCCCAGTGCGGTGCCGTACGCCGTCAGGTCGCCGAACGGGTGCGGACCCTGGCGGGGATGACGGTGCCCGAGGTCACCGTCCAGGTGGAACGGCTGCACTCACCGCTGGACAGCGGTACCCGGGGGAGGACCCGATGAGCGAGCCCCACGAGCCCGCGAAGGCTTCCGCCAAGGCGGGTGCGGGCGGGTCCGCCGGTGGCGGTGCGGGTGCCGGTGCGCGTGGCGACGGTGGTGCGGGCCCGGTGTCCGTGCTCGATCCGTCCGGCGACGACAGCGCGTACCCCGCGTCGTCCGCGCCCCGCCGCTTCTGGTCGCCGCGCCGGGTGCCCGCCGGGATCGTCGCCGCCCTGCTCGTCGTCGCCGCCGGTCTCCTCCTGTACGACATCGCCGCCGTACGCGCCGGACGCCCCGCGATGCACTGGCGGCAGGTCCTCGGCCGGGAACTCGCCGAACGTCCCCTGGACGATGTGTGGGTCCTCGTCGGCGCGGGCGTCGCGGCGGCGCTCGGCCTGCTGCTGCTCGTGCTCGCGCTCACCCCCGGCCGGCGCGCCCTGCTGCCCATGCTGGGCGCCGACGACGCCATGCGCGTGGCGCTCGATCGCCGCGCCGCCGCGATGGTCCTGCGGGACCGGGCCGCCGAGGTGTCCGGGGTGCAGTCCGTACGGGTACGGGTGAAGCGCCGCAAGGCGCGTGTCCGTGCCGTCTCGCACTTCCGCCCGCTGGACGACGTCCACACCGATCTCGACTCCGCGCTCGCCGACGGCGTCCGCGAACTGGGCCTCGCCAGGCCCCCGTCGCTCGACATCCGGGTGCGGCGGCCCGGCAAGAAGGGGTGAGGCCCGTGCTCAGGACCGTCGACCGTGTGCTGCTCGGTCTGCTGGGGCTCGTCCTGCTGATCGCCGGGGGCAGCGTCCTCGCGATCGGCCTCGGGGTGCGCCCGCCCTCCTGGTGGCCCTACGAGGATCAGCACGACGTCCTGCTGAGCGCGGCCCGGCGGACCCGCTGGCGCGACGAGGGCTGGTGGTGGCCCGTGGTGATCGCGGCGCTCGCCGTCGCGGTGCTGCTCGCCCTGTGGTGGCTGTCGGCGGTGCTGCGCCGCCGGCGTCTCGCGGAGGTCCTGGTCGACACGGGGGACGGCGAGGGCGCGGTGGTGCGGGGGCGCGCGCTGGAGTCCGTCCTGGTGACGGAGGCGGAGGCGATGGACGGGGTCGACCGGGCGGAGGTGCGGCTCGTCGGCCGGCGGGGTGAGCCGGGGGCCCGGGTGCGGCTCGTGCTGGAGCCGCACGGGGTGCCGCGGGATGCCGTGCGGCGGCTGCACGGGGAGGTGCTGGCGGGGGCCCGTACCTCGTCGGGGTCCGCGCGGTGGCCCTCCACGGTGCGGATCCGGGCGGTGAAGCACCCCCCGGAACGCGTGACCTGACGGGTCGCCTTCGCTTGCGCTTCCCAGGTCTGTCCGGCTGGACGCACTTCGTTCCTGTGCCGTCGCTCGTCGTTTTCGCGCAGTTCCCCGCGCCCCTGGATGCTGCCCCTGTTCGTCGTTCTTCGGGTGCGGGCCGGTTCTCGTCTTCGCGCAGTTCCCCGCGCCCCTTTGGGGCGCACCCGGTCGGTTCTTAGGGTCGGTGCCGGTCGGGATTCTCCGTCCTCGATCCGACACGCTCGGTAAGTCGTTCCGTGACCCGACTGAAGAGCATCGGAGTCTGCGGGCAGAGATTCCCGCCCACCCCCTCCCGCAGCAGCGCGGGTCCGCGAGGAGGGTGCTTCCGCAGACGACGGACAACAGCGAGGGCGCCCCCAAAGGGGCGCGGGGAACTGCGCAAAAGACGAGGGCGGCCCCGCACTCGAAGAGCGACCGTAAGGGGGCAGCATCCAGGGGCGCGGGGAACTGCGCACCCCCGTTCGACCCGCACGGGAACGGGTACGTCCAGGTGGGGAACCCCAGGGGCGCGGGGAACTGCGCATCCACGAACGACCCGCACGAACGGGGTGCGCCTACCGGGGCTGACCCAAGGGGCGCGGGGAACTGCGCGAAGACGAGGGCGGCGACGCACTCGAAGAGCGACCGCGAGGGGGCACCACCCAGGGGCGCGGGGAACTGCGCACCCCCGTTCGACCCGCACGGGAACGGGTACGTCCAGGTGGGGAACCCCAGGGGCGCGAGGAACTGCGCATCCACGAACGACCCGCACGAACGGGGTGCGCCTACCGGGGCTGACCCAAGGGGCGCGGGGAACTGCGCGAAGACGAGGGCGGCCCCGCATCCGAAGAGCGACCGCAAGGGGGCAGCATCCAGGGGCGCGGGGAACTGCGCAAAAACGACGAACGACGGCACAGGAAACAAGTACGCCCAGCACAGGGAACCCAGGGGCGCGGGGGAACTGCGCACCCACGAACGGCCCGCACGGGAACAAGTACGTCCAGCCGGACGGACCTCGGAAGCGCGAGCGAAGGCGACCCGCGCCCCCTGCACCCCGGGCTGGTCAGAAGCCCTTGCGGGCGCCGCCGTCCACCGGGACCATCACCCCGGTGAGGTAGGACGCCGCGGGCGACAGCAGGAACGCGGCCACCCGCCCGAACTCCTCGGGCGTCCCGTACCGCCGCAGCGGGATCTGCGACTCGAACCCCAGCCGGGTGGCCCCCGGGTCCGCGGACAACGCGTCCAGCTCCCGCACCCGGTCCGTGTCGATCCGCGACGGCAGCAGCCCCACCACCCGGACGCCCCGCGGACCCACCTCGTCCGCCAGCGACTTCGCGAAGCCCGCGAGCCCGGGCCGCAGCCCGTTGGAGATGGTGAGTCCGGGGATCGGCTCGTGCACGGACGCCGACAGGACGAACCCGATGACCCCGCCCTCGAGTTCCCGCGCGGCGGCCCGCGCGAACCGCACCGCGCCGAGGAAGACCGACTCGAACGCCGTGCGCCACTGCTCGTCCGTGTTGTCGTCGAGATGGCCGGGCGCGGGCCCGCCGACGCTGATGAGGATGCCGTCGAAGCGGCCGAACCGCTCGCGCGCGGCCCCGATCAGCCGCTCCGGGGCATCCGGGTCGGCGTTGTCCGCCGCGAGCCCGACGGCCCCCGGCCCGAGGGCCGACGCGGCCTCCGCGGCACCCCGCTCGTCGCGCCCGGTGACGATCACCTTGGCCCCGTCGGCGATCAGCTCACGGGCGCTCGCGTTGCCGAGCCCCCGGGTCGCCCCGGTGACGACGTACACACGGTCCTTCAGTCCAAGATCCATGGCCCTATCCTGCCCCGGGAACCGGCCGGGAGTCAGTACGGGAGCCGGGGTGTGAGGACGGGACGGGTCAGACCGGGACGGTGGCGGGGGCGTCCGCGGACGAGGTGGCCGCCGCCTTGGCCGCCGCCTGGTCCCGCAGTTCCCGGCGCACCAGGATCACCCAGCCCACGGGCACGGCCGCGGTGAACAGCCACCACTGGACGGCGTACGCCATATGCGCGCCGATCCCGCTGGAGTCGGGGGCGGGCAGCAGCTCCGGGGTCCCGTTCGCGGGGGCGGGCGAGGCCAGCTGGACGAAGCCGCCGAGCACCGGATCACCGAGGGTCGTGGCCATCTGCGCGCTGCCGATCAGCATGACCATGCCGTCGGGGAGGCCCTTGAGGTCCTTGATGCCGCTGGTCGAGGTGGTCTCGTCGGGCATCAGCCGCCCCGTGACGTTCACCTCGCCGCGCGGGGGCGCGGGGATCGGCGGGACCTTGTTCTGCGGCCCGTTCGCCTCGATCCAGCCCCGGTTGACCAGCAGCACCTTGCCGCTGTCGAGGACCAGCGGGGTGACCACATGCACCCCGACCCGGTCGTCGGCGTTGGTCCGGCGGCGTACGACGACCTCGTGCTCCGTGTCGTACCGGCCGGTCGCCGTCACCTGGCGGTAGCGCTCCCGCTCGGACACCTTGTGCCCCGGGGAGGTCAGCTCCTCGGCCGGAACGGGCGCCGCCTCGATCGACGTCGCGATCCGTTCGTTGCGCGCGACCCGGCTCTCGTGCCGGTGGAACTGCCAGAAGCCCAGCTCGATCATCACGGGGATGAGGACGAGGGCGAGGAGGGTGAGGATCACCCACTGCCGGGACAACAGGAAGCGGTACACCCCACGACCGTACAACTCGGCCATGGGGCGATCGTCGCCAGGGGGCCCCGAGCGGGCCCGGTCACCGTCCCGCCCCCGCCGGCCGGTGGGAGGCGTCACCCGCCCTGGGACGGGGGAGTGCCGGGCTTCGGCGCGGCCGGTGCCACGTCGAGGAGGAGCTGGCCGAAGGCGGCCTCGTCGATCACGGGGGTGCCGAACTGCGCGGCCTTCGCCGTCTTGGAGGTGCCCGACCCGGGGTCGTTGGTCACCAGCAGGCTCGTCAGCCGGGACAGGCTCGTCGCGATGTGCAGCCCCGCCTCGACGGCCCGGTCCTCCAGCAGCTCCCGGTCGACGGAGGTGTCCCCCGAGAACGCCACCCGCATGCCCTGCCGGAGTGGCTCGCCCGGGACGTACCGCCCCGGGTTCGGATACGGGCACGCCGGGCGCTTGCGCGAGGGCCGCCAGCTGCCCGCGCCGTACGAGGAGCCCCCGGCGCGCGCCCCCGGCGAACCGCCGCCGTACGACGCCTGGCGGCCGATCACGGGCGTCGCCGGGCTGTCCGACCACTCGGTGAGCGGACGGCACTCCAGCAGCGGCAGCCGCAACCCGTCGCGGGCGGCGGCGCGCAGACTCGGGCGGAACGCCTCGGCGAGCACCCGCGCGTCGTCCAGCGCGTGGTGCGCGCGCTGCTGGACGACCCCGAAGTGCGCGGCCAGCGACGCCAGCTTGTGGTTGGGCAGCGGCAGACCGAGCTCCTTGGAGAGCGCGATGGTGCACAGCCGCCGGCGCACCGGGGCGGTGCGCCCGGCGCGGGCGTACTCGCGGGCGATCATCGACCAGTCGAAGACGGCGTTGTGCGCGACGAGGACCCGGCCGTCGAGGCGGGAGGCGAACTCCTCGGCGATGTCGGTGAACAGGGGCGCCCCGGCGAGCGCGGCGCTCGTCAGCCCGTGGATCCACACCGGGCCCGGGTCCCGCTGGGGGTTCACGGTGGTGTACCAGTGGTCCTCGACGTCACCGCGCGCGTCGAGGCGGTACACGGCGGCGGACACGATCCGGTCGTCGCGGGCGAGGCCCGTCGTCTCGACGTCGACGACCGCGTACCCCTCGGGATACGCGGTCGGCCACTCGGGCGGGTGCGCTGCGGTCGTTCGGTCGTCGAGCATGGTCAACGAGGATACGTCCCGGGACTGACACTCTGTCCGCCACCACCCGTGTTCGGGCGGGAAACGCCCCTCGCGCGCGGGGGGCGCACAACTCCGCAGGACATGTGTCCACTTGGCCCGGTCGGAGTCCGTGGCGCGTCGGCGGGTCTACGGGGGCACCCGCGCGCGGGTGCCCCCGTACGGCTGGTCAGCGCAGCGCCGCCACCAGGTCCTGGGCCGCGAGCTGCTCCAGCCCGCAGCCGTCGACCGGGCCCGGGAGCAGCCGGTACACCTCCCCGGTCACGTCGTCGGGCGCGAGGTCGCCGCGCACCAGCGCGCACAGGACCCGCTTGCCCCGCGCGTGGGCCGCGGCGAGCTTGTCGACATCCTTGCTCGGGAGCCGTCGCTGCGGGGTGCCCACGTCGCGGATCCGGGCGGCGAAGGCGGTGACCGTCTCCCCGGCCTGACGCCGGTAGTGCCACAGTTCGTCCGTCCCCTCGGGGCGCGGGTCGCGGTGGATGACGGCGACCTGCTCCGCGCGGGCGGCGGCGTGCCACACGGCGAGGTCCCACAGGGTGGTGCGGCCCCGGCCGAAGGACTCCGTCAGATCCCGTCCGATCCGGCCCAGGTCCCACCGGTGGCGCTCCACGCTGTGATAGCCCTCGGACGCCGGGAGATGGACGTCCGTCCACAGGCACGTCCGCCGTTCCAGGTCCACCAGCATCGGCAGCAGGATGCGTGAGCTGCCGGCCAGGTCGAAGCGCTGGCGCACCGCGCGCGGGTCGAAGCGGGCGTCGCGTCCCACGCGCGGCAGGGCCATGAACCCGGCGAAGGCGTCCGCGAGCTCGTCGAAGGGTGTGTTGTCGTAGGCGAACACGACCGGCACGGCGTAGCGGACGCCCGCCGCGCCGAGCGCCACCGGGTCGAGGTCCACGTACTCGGAGGAGCCGTTCGGCCGGGGCGCGGAGGTCAGGTCGCCGGAGTGGGTGGCCGCGTCCCGGAACCGCAGCCTGGTGTAGTCGCACAGCCCGAGGTACTCCCAGCGCGCGTCGTAGAACGCCACGGAGAGGTCCAGGTCGACGGCCTTGTGACCGTCCTGCGTCCAGTGCAGGAAGAGCCGCACGATCTGTCCGTCGGGCAGCGGTCGGGTGCTCCCGCGCGGGACCCGGATCAGCGACCGGGCCGCCGCCCGCTCGGCGCTCGGCACCGCGAGGTCGGCGAGGTCCGTGTCCAGGACGGCGAGGTCCACCCGGGACGCCGCGGACAGCCGTCGCAGCAGTTCGGTCTCCAGCAGCGCGCACGCGCGCGTGGTGACGGCTTCCGGCAGCGGCGTCCTGGTGTCGTCGGTGCTGTACGACCGGGTGACCCGGCCGCGGGGCAGGAACACCCGACGCCCGGCGGGCAGATGACGGGCCCGCAGCTGTCCGTACGCGCTGAGCAGCGGCCCCGTACCGGCCTTCGGAAGCGTCTCACGCAGTACGTCCGCGACGCGGTCCGCCGCCTTCGGGTCGTCGGAGGTGAGCCGCAGGAGGTGGTCGAGCCTGCGGACGAGTTCACCGGGCCGGCGTGCCAGCAGACCGACGGCGGTGCGGGTGTCCCGCGCGCGGAGCGCGTCCTCCAGCCGGGCGCCCCAGGTGCGGGCGCGTACCCGGGTGCCCTCGACACGGACGGCGTCGGGGTGTTCGGACGCGGTACGGCGCAGCGCGGCGCCCAGCGCGTCGTCCGTCAGCTCCGTGCCCCGCAGGACCGCGCACGCGAGCGCGGCCCTCGGGTGGCGCTCGTGGCGCTCGTAGGGGTGCAGCAGTTCCGCCGCGCGCTTCCAGCCGGACGGGTGCCGGGACATGTCCTCGACCAGCGCCCGCGTGGGCAGCGCGTCCAAGGCCGCCAGCAGTTCGCGGCGCAGCGGACGCGGCAGGGTCCGCAGCCGTACGCGCGGGGTGACCTCACCGAGGTCGGCGCCGCCGCCGGACCACACATGCAGCAGGCGCAGCACATCGGTCGCGGTGGTGAGCCGGGCGGCGAGCAGCGGCCGGACCGCGTCCCGGGTCGCGGGCTCCCGCAGCAGGGTGCCGAGCACCAGGGCTTTGGTCTCCCGTACGGGGATGTCCTCGGGCAGCCAGTCGGGCGTGGTGGGCGCGTGGGCGAGCAGGACGGCCAGATCCTCCCGGTCCTCCGGCGACAGCGGCGTACGGCGGCCCAGCAGCCGTCCCAGGGCCCGCGCGCTGTCGGCGGCGGGGTCCGTGGCGAGGGCGAGCGGCTGGAGGGGGCCCTTCACGGGCGCGGGCGGCGGGCCGTCGGCGGGCGTGGTGGGCGCGGTGGGGCGCAGGAACGGGTCGGCGGGGTCGATCCGGCGGTGGCACAGCGGGCAGCCCGAGTAGTCGGCACCGTCCCAGCAGGACCGGCACACCAGATGGGCGCACGGCGCGACCGGGTGCACGACGCCGGTGGTCCCGCACAGCACGCACGGCTGCTCGGGCGTCTGGAGCAGCAGCGCGAACACCCGCCGTACGTACAGCTCGTGGGTGTTCTTCGGCACGGAGTGCGGGAAGCCGCGGAACAGCGGGGTGTGGGTGCGGTCGGCGCCGGTCAGCCGGTCGAGGTCGCGCAGCAGCGCCATGCCCTGACGTCGCAGTCCCCGGCGGTCCAGCGCGGCGAGCGCGGCACGCAGCGGAGCGGTGAGCACATGGCCCCGCTCCAGCAGTTCCGCCTCCAGCGCGACGAGCGGGAGGTCCTCCGACGGGCGTCCGGGACGGGACCCCGTGGTGGCGACCTGGACGGTGCGCAGACGCCGGAGCAGGACGAAGGAAAGCGTGGTCATGGTGGGTCCCCCGGGATATGACGAAGCGGGGGCGGAGAGTGCGCGCACTACGGTTCTTTTGCAGAGAAGTAGAAGGAAGCACGCCGCGGAGCCGCCCCCGCGTCCCTGAGTCTACGAGGGCGCGATCACCCGGCACCAGCGGATTTCCCCGCCCCGCAACGCGCCCTCCCCGCGCGGGCGGTGCCCCTGGGCTCAGCGCCAGCAGTACGTGCCCGAGTCGACGACCGCCCCGCGGTGTCCGTCGCCGGGGTCGTGGCCGGGCTCGCGCTCGCACAGGACCATGAGGTCCGACAGATCCCGTCCGGTGACCTCACGGTACGACGCCAGCATGTCGCCTGGCAGCCTTGTGACGGCCCCGCACAGCCCCTCCAGCGGGCCGGGAGGGGCGGCCGGGGCGAGCGGCTCCTCGGCCCCGTCCACACCGACCACGCGCCAGAACCCGACCGTCTCCGCGCGGTAACGCAGGTGCCCCGCGCTGACGTCGGCGTGCGCGGTGGCCCACGCGTCCACCACGTCGACACGGTCCCAGGCGGCGGCGGGGGAGCGCGCGCCGCACGCCGCGCACACGAGCTGGAGCACCGGCGCCTCGGGCACCCCGGGCCCCTCGTCACTGACGAGGAACCGCCGTGCCCAGCGGACCTCCCCGGTCCGCCCCCGGGCCGGGCCGGCCACGGCGCTCGCGGGCGCGGCTTTCTCCGGCTTGTCGTCCGTCAGGTGTTGTGTCATGTGGCGCACCTCCGTCGGTGGTTGGTCCACCCAGATTCCCGCCCGCCGGAATCCCCCGCCAGTGGCCTCGTGTAGGCCAGGTGTAGGCCACAATGGAGGCTGTGCGAAATGTAGTCGGCGCCAATATCAAACGCCTCCGGGAACAACGGAATTGGTCGCAGGCCCATCTCGCCCGGCGCATATGCATCGCGGCGGATGTGGCAGGTGATCCGATCGGACGACAAGAGGTAAGTCGCTACGAGAACGGGCGCCGGACCCCGAGGGAGTGGCTTCCCTTCGTGGCCCAGGCGTTGAACGTCTCGGTGCACACCCTCACCGAACCCTGCTCGGCCCCGGGCCCCGCCGCTGAGGACAGCGCGGACATCACGGAGCACGCCCGTGCCTCGGTGGCGCATCTGCTGGACCACGACAACCGCTTCGGGGGCGATCACGTCGCCACCGCGGCCGTCCAGGTCTGGCGGAGCGGACAGCGCACCCTCGACACGAGCAGCAGGCAGCACCTGGCCGCGATCGCGGAACTCGCGGAGGTCGCGGGCTGGATCCTGTTCGACGCCGACCGGCAGGACGAGGCCCGGCACGCACTGCTGGAGGCGCATATGTACGCCCGGCTGGCCGGTGACGGTCCGCTCCAGTGGTTCGTGCTCGACCTGGTCGCGATGCACAGCCTCCACACCGGCAGGACCGCCGAGGCCCTCAGCATCTCCGACGAGCTGCTCACGCGCCCCCGGGTGCCTCGCCGAGTGGCTCTGATGGCCCAGATCCGCCGGGCGACGGCACTCGCGCACGCGGGCGACCGTTCACGCGCGCTGGCGGCCATCGAGACGGCGACCGGCGGATTGCAGGACTCGGTGCACGAGAGGGACCCCGCGTGGACGTGGTGGATCGACGAGGGGGAGGTGGCCCGTCACCACGGCGAGATCCTGATGTCGCTCGGCGCCACCCGGGCCGCGCTCCCCGAACTCCATCACGCGACTCTGGTCGAGCCGGGGGAGGGCCGCCGCAAACTCGGCCACGCCGTGGCCGAGCTGACCGCGCTCGTGGCCCTGGGGGCCTGGCACGAGGCCGAGACGGCCCTCACGGAACTGGTCCTGCCGCTCGGCCATGTGTCCTCGTCCCGCATCCGCCACCGCCTGGGCACGACACTGAGACACATGGAACGGTACGCACCCCCCTGGCTCACCACCCTGGCCAGGGACATCACCCCGACCGTGCCACGAGCCCGGCGGGAGCCACAGGAGCGATGAGAGCGCGCCGACCCCCCGGCACGGGCGACGGGGCCGCAGGGCAGGATGGGGGGTATGAGCATCGTGAAGATCAATGTCCTCACCGTCCCGGCGGAGCAGCGTGAGGTGCTGGAGCAGCGGTTCGCCTCGCGCGCGGGGGCCGTGGAAGGGTCCGACGGGTTCGAGTGGTTCGAGCTGCTGCGCCCCCTTGAGGGCACGGACGACTACCTCGTGTACACCCGCTGGCGGAGCGAGGAGGACTTCCAGAAGTGGATGGACGGGCCCATGCGGTCCGCCCACCGGGACGGCGCCGCCGCGGGCGGTGAGCGGCCCAAGCCCGCCGCCTCGGGGTCGTCCGTGTGGTCCTTCGAGGTCGTCCAGCAGGCCGCGCCCAAGCAGGGCTGAGGTCCGCGCCCACATCACGTTGCGGGCCGGGTCCCGGGCCCACCTGGGCCGAGGTCCGCGCGGCACGCCGGGGCAGGTTCCCCGTGCCGCGGGGCCCGGGGTGAGACGCTCCGCGCGTGAGCGAACCGACGACCCCCGGGGGCGGCCCGCCGCCCGCGCCGCACGCCGAGGCGCACGGCGGTGCCCTCGGCGGCCGGCTGAACTGGCTGCGGGCCGCCGTCCTCGGCGCCAACGACGGCGTCGTGTCGACGGCCGGTCTGGTGGTCGGTGTCGCGGGCGCCACGAGCGACCGGGACACCCTGCTGACGGCGGGACTCGCGGGGCTGCTCGCCGGGTCGCTGTCGATGGCGGCGGGCGAGTACGTGTCCGTGTCGACGCAGCGCGACTCCGAGAAGGCGGCGATCGCCCAGGAGCGGCGCGAACTGCGGGACGAGCCCGACGAGGAACTCGCCGAACTGACCGGACTGCTCGCCGCGCGGGGACTCAGCCCCGAAACGGCGCGGGAGGCGGCCCGTCAGCTCACCGCACGGGACGCGCTGCGCGCACACGCGCGCGTGGAGCTCGGCATCGACCCCGACCAGCTCACCAACCCCTGGCACGCGGCCTGGGCCAGCTTCCTGGCGTTCACGGTCGGCGCGCTCCTGCCGCTGCTGGCGATGGTGCTGCCGCCCGCCGACCGGCGGCTCGGTGTGACCGTCGTGTCGGTGCTCGCCGCACTGGTGCTCACCGGCTGGTCCAGCGCCCGGACGGGCGCCTCCGACCCCCGGCGGGCCGTCGTACGCAATGTCGCGGGCGGCGCGATCGCCATGGGCGTCACCTACGCCGTGGGGTCGCTGCTGGGTGCCAGTGGGATCTGATCCGGGGCGACGGCTGTCCTGTGCGCCCGTGTCCTGTGCGCCCGCGCGCGTGTGTGCGGTGGGCCCGCCGTGCGGGGCAATTGGCGGAGGTGGACAGAACTCGCCCCTACCGGACGGTAATACTTGTGGGTAACCACGTCTGGTGGTGACCCCGAGCGGGCCCTTACGGTGCACGCATGCCCCATCTGCCCGATGTCGTGCTGTGGTCGATACCCGCCTTCGTGCTGCTCACCGTCGTCGAGATCGTGAGCTACCGGCTGCACCCCGACGAGGACGCGGCGGGCTACGGCACCAAGGACACCGCCACCAGCGTCACCATGGGCGTCGGCAGCATCGGCTTCGACCTGCTCTGGAAGATCCCCGTCGTCGCGATCTGGACCGCCCTGTACGAACTCACCCCGCTGCGGGTGCCCGTCCTGTGGTGGACGATCCCGCTGATGCTCCTCGCGCAGGACTTCTTCTACTACTGGTCGCACCGGGGCCACCATGTCGTCCGCGTGCTGTGGGCGTGCCATGTGGTGCACCACTCCAGCCGCAGGTTCAACCTCAGCACCGCGCTGCGCCAGCCCTGGACCAGCCTCACCGTATGGCCGTTCTATCTGCCGCTGATCCTGTGCGGGGTGCACCCGGCGGCGCTGGCGTTCTGCTCGTCGGTGAACCTCGTCTACCAGTTCTGGGTGCACACCGAACGCGTGGGCAAGCTGCCCCGGGCCGTCGAGTACGTGCTCAACACCCCGTCCCACCACCGGGTCCACCATGCGTCCCAGGGCGGCTACCTGGACCGCAACTTCGGCGGCATCCTCATCGTCTGGGACCGCCTCTTCGGTTCCTTCGCGCCCGAGACCGAACGGCCGGTCTACGGGCTCACCAAGAACATCACCACCCACAACCCGCTGCGCGTCGCCACCCACGAGTACGCCGCCATCGCCCGTGACCTCCGCGCCGCCCGCACCTGGGGCGACCGCGCCGGACACCTCCTGCGGGGCCCCGGCTGGCAGCCCCCGGCCCCGGAGCCCGCCACCCTCCCCACGGCCCGTACCGGCCCCGCCGAGCCCCCGGCGCACCCCGCCACCGCCCCCGGCGGCACCATCCCCGAAGGACCCGCGTGATCCAGCACCTCACCCCCGCGACCGTGCAGGGCGACCGGCGCGCCACGGTCGCCCGCGTCCTGCTCCTCGGCTACGGCGTCGCCGCCACCGCCGACCTGCTGGCCCTGCTCGCCGACGCCCCCACCGGGCACACCGTCTTCAAGCCCCTGCTGCTGCCGCTGCTCGCCGCGTACGCAGCCGTCAGCGGCGGCCCCCGGCTGCTGACCGTCGCGCTGCTGTTCGGCTGGGGCGGTGACGTGATGCTGCTCCTCGACGCCGACCTCGCGTTCCTCGCCGGGATGGGCTCCTTCGCGCTGGGCCACCTCTGCTACCTGGTGCTCTTCGCGCGCCACGGCGACCGGCCCGCCGACCGCCGCGCCCGCGGTCGCCGTACCGCCCTCGGCGTGGCGTACGGGGCCGCCCTCGTGGGCACCGTGGCGCTGCTCTGGCCGGATCTGCCCGCCGAACTGCGTGTCCCGGTGGCCGTGTACAGCCTGCTGCTCACCGTGACCGCGTTCCGCGCGGGTGCCCTCGGCCTGGTCGCGGGGCTCGGCGGCGCGCTCTTCCTGCTGTCCGACACCCTTATCGCCACCGGCATCGCCGACTGGCCGCAGCTCCCGCGTCCCGACCTCTGGGTGATGCTGACCTATATCGCCGCGCAGTTCCTGCTGGCCACCGGGGTGCTCCGGGCCTTCGCCGCGCGCGGGCCCGGGACCCGGCCGTACCGTGGGAAGCGCACCTGAACGGCGGTATCCGCACCGGGAAGGCCCATGCGCGCGACGACGATCCACGGCACCCGTGACATCCGGGTGGAGGACGTGCCCGCGCCCCGGGTGCAGTTCGCCACCGACGCCGTCGTACGGGTCACCCGCGCGTGTGTGTGCGGCAGCGACCTGTGGGCCTACCGGGGCGAGACCGAGCGGCGGCCGGGGCAGCGGATCGGGCACGAGTTCCTCGGCGTGGTCGAGGACACCGGCTCCGAGGTGACCCGGGTGCGTGGCGGTGACCTGGTCGTCGCCCCCTTCGCCTGGTCGGACGGGGTGTGCGAGTACTGCCGTGAGGGGCTCACGCCCTCCTGCGCGCACGGCGGCGCCTGGGGCCGCCCCGGCTACGACGGCGGCCAGGGCGAGGCCGTACGGGTGCCCTACGCCGACGGCACCCTCGTACCGCTGCCCGCCGAAGCGGCCACCGACGACCGTCTGCTGGCCGCGTTGGTCACCCTGTCCGACGTGCTCGGCACCGGACACCACGCGGCCCTCGGCGCGCGCGTGGGACCCCGGACGACGGTCGCCGTGGTCGGGGACGGCGCGGTCGGCCTGTGCGCCGTCCTGGCCGCCCGCAGGCTCGGCGCCGAGCGGATCATCACCCTCGGACGCCATCACCCGCGCACCGCGCTGGCCCGCCGCTTCGGTGCCACCGACATCGTCCCCGAACGCGGCGAGGAGGCCGTCGACGCGGTCCGTGAACTCACCCACGGCCAGGGCGCCCACGCCGTCGTCGAGGCCGTCGGCACCGAGCAGTCCATGCGGACAGCCGTCGCCATCGCCCGGGACGGCGGCGCCGTCGGCTTCGTCGGCGTCCCGCACGGCAGCGGCACCGGGATCGACCTCACCGTCCTGTTCCGGCGGAACATCGCCCTGCGCGGCGGCGTCGCCCCGGTCCGGACGTACATCCCCGAACTGCTGCCCGACGTGCTCGACGGCACTCTCGACCCGTCGCCCCTCTTCGATCTGACGATCGGCCTGGAGCAGGTGCCCGACGGCTACCGCGCGATGGACGAACGCACCGCCCTCAAGGTCCTCATCACCTTCGGGGACCGCGACGGCACAGGTCCGCGCGGCAGCGGCCCGCTCACCACCACAGAGCGCCCCATCTGATCGGCACCGGCAACGCCGTCAGCAACGCCGACACGGCCACCACCAGCCCCAGCAACGCGACCTCCACGCGCGCGGGGACGAACGCGTGCAGCGCGTCGGCCGCCTGCCTCGACCGCCGCCCCCGCCGCCGGTCGCGCCGCCGCAGGCGCTGCCGCGCGGCCAGGGCCAGCGCGGCGACAGCCACCATCAGCAGCACCTTGGCGAGCAGCACGCGCCCGTAGGACGTCGTCCGCAACTGTTCGAAGAGGGTGTCCGGCGGCATCCGGCGCAAGGTGCTGACCAGCCCGGTCGCCGTCACACCCGCGATCAGCAGCGCCGCCACGCGCGCGTAGAGCGCCAGCAGCGCGGCACCCGCGCGCGGCGCGGACACCCGCCACCGCCAGCCGGCGCGCACCGCGTACAGCAGGCCGCCCGCCCACAGCGAGGCGCACAGCAGATGCACCAGTGTCAGTCCGGCCCCGACCATCGGCCGCAGCTCCGTGACGGGGTGCGCGCGCAGCGCCTCGGCCACCACGACGGCGGCCAGCGGCAGCGCCCGGACCACCGGCCGGCGTGAGCGCGCGAGCAGTCCGGCGGCGACGAACGCGTTCACCTCTATCAGGGCCAGCGCGCCGTCCCTGCTCTGGTAGAGGCCCCCGATGTCCATGTCGGACAGCTTCGAGGGGACCAGGTTCCCGGTGGCCACCACCGACGCCAGCCCCAGCGCCGCGACCGTCCCCGCCCATGCCGCGTATCCCGACCACGCCCTTGGTACGTCCTCCGGCGCCTGCGGCACCCGGCGGATCAGCCATCCGCCGAGCACCTCACCGGCCTGGACGGCGAGCGCCGCGAACATGACCGTCCGCAGCAGGCCGATCCCGGCGGTTCCGGGGGCCGGGTCCTCGCCGGTGCCGCTCAGGGCCGCGGACGGCCCCAGCAGGGGGATCAGGGCGGCGAGCAGCAGCAGGACGAGGACGGCGGCGGTGCGGCTCACCTGGGCGGTCGGCCGTGGGGCTTGCGTCGGCCGGGCGACCGGCGTCGGCTCGGGGCCGGGCGTGGGCGGCGGTATCGCGGGTATCGCGGGCTCGCCGTCCGCCCGGGAGTCGCAGGACAGGGACATCACACCGAATCTTCGCCATCCACCCGTGAGCGGGGCAAGTCCCGGTGCGCGGGTCGCCTTCGCTTGCGCTTCCCAGGTCCGTCCGGCTGGACGTACTCCGTTCCTGTGCCGTCGCTCGGTGGTTTCGCGCAGTTCCCCGCGCCCCTGGATGCTGCCCCGGTCCGTTGCCCTTCGGGTGCGGGTGCGCCCTCGTCTATTCCCGCCCACCCCCTCCCGCAGCCGAGCGACTGCGGGAGGGGGTGGGTGCCCCCAAAGGGGCGCGGGGAACTGCGCACCCCCGTCAGTACCCGCACAGGAACAGGTACGTCCAGGTGTGGAACCCCAGGGGCGCGGGGAACTGCGCACCCCCGTCAGTACCCCCACAGGAACAAGTTCGCCCAGCACACGAAACCCAGGGGCGCGGGGAACTGCGCATCCCCGAGCGACGGCACAGGTACAAGTGCGCCCGGCACGGCGAACCTCAGAAGCGCGAGCGAACGCTACCCGCACGGGGGCAGGTGGGCTCAGGGGCGGAGACCCGAAGGCAGGTCTCCGGGCACCCCGGGGAACACGGGGGGACCGTTACTTCCGGACTGCGTCGAGCGCGTCGGCGATGCCCGCCCCGTAGAACCCGTTGCGGTTCTTGCCGCCCTCGCACACCGCGTCGATCTTCCCGTCGCCGTTGATGTCGTACGGGTCGGTGCACGGTGTCGCGTCGGCGCCCCGGTACAGCAGTTCCTTGACCCGCGCGGCGGAAGCCCGCGGATGCGTGGACTTGATGAGCGCCGCGACGCCCGCGACATGCGGTGACGCCATCGACGTACCGGCCATGTAACCCCAGCGCCCGCCCGGCAGCGTGCCGAGGATCAGACCGCTGGTGGCGGGCGGCTCCGGCCGCTGGTACGCGGTCGAGTCGCCGCCGGGCGCGGCGATGTCGACGACGCCCTTGCCGTAGTTGGAGAACGACGACTTGATGCCCTTCGCGCCGGTGGACGCGGTCGTGACGACACCGGGGAGCTGGGTCGGGATGTCGAGACACTCCGACGGGTCGATCACCCGGGTACCCGGGGTGGTGTCGTTGGGGCTGGACGGGTCGGTGAGCTCGTCCGCGGCGAGGTCGAAGTTCTCGTTGCCCGCGGCGGCGACGTTCACCGTGCCCTTGCGCTCGGCGTACAGCGAGGCCCGGGTTATCGCCTCGACCAGCGCCTTCTGGTCCGGGTCGTCGGCGCAGTTGAAGTACCAGGGGTCGGTGTAGTAGCTGTTGTTGGTGACGTCGACGTCGTTCTCGGCGGCCCACATGAAGCCGCATACGACGGCCTCGGTGTAGAAGAAGCCCGCGGTGGTCGACACCTTGATGCCGGAGACCTTCACGCCCGGCGCGACCCCGGTCATGCCGAGGCCGTTCTTGGCCGCGGCTATCTCGCCGGCGACATGGGTGCCGTGCGGGCTCTCGGCCGCGCTGGGCCGCCACGCGCCGTCGGTGGTGTCGGGCGCGCCGGAGACGCAGTTGACGGACGCTTCGCGGTCGAAGTTCGGGGCGATGTCCGGGTGGGTGTCGTCGACCCCGGTGTCGATGACGGCGACCGTGACGTCGCGGCTGCCCAGGGTCCGCTCGTGGGCCTTGTCGGCCTTGATGGCGGGCAGGTCCCACTGGAGGGGCTGGAGCGGGTCCTGGGCGGGGGCCGCGGCCTCGGTCGCGGCCCGCACCTGCTCGGCGGTGAGGGTCTTGGGCGCGCCGAGGTCACCGGTGGCCTGCGCGGGCAGCGGCGCCGTACGGGTGGCGCCCGCCGACTCGACCCCGCGTATCTTGCGCAGCTTCTTCGCGAAGTCCGGGTCGGCGGAGTGCGCGACGATCACCCCGATCCGGTCGTACGCCGCGACGACCGAGCCACCGGCGGCGGCGATGGCCTTCTTGACGGAGGAGGAGGCGTACTTGTGCCGCAGGTTGACGACATAGCTGAGGTTGGCGCCCTGGACGGTGGCGGCGCTGAACGCGGTGGCCCGGGCCTCGGTGTCGGCCGCGGTGGCGGTGTTCGGCAGGAAGGCGAGGGAGGAGGCGACGACGGCCATGCCGAGCGGGATGGTGACGGTACGCCGGGTGCGTGACGGACGAGCGCTCATGTGATCTCCAGTTCGTCGGACCGGCGCGCGGGCGCCGGGTGGGAGTAACGATCTGAGGGGGTGCGGTGCGCGGGCGCGCGCGGGCGCCCACGGGTGCGCGCTGTGTGCGGCCCGGCGCGGGAAGCCGGGAACCCAGGGGCCGGGCCGGGGACCTGCGAAGGGGCCGGGTGACCGCCGCGCGGACAGCGCGGCGGTCACCCGGCCCCGGGGACGGTCAGTCGACGGCGTCGAGGGCGTCCACGACGCCGTGGCCGTAGAAGCCGTTGGTGTTCTTGCCGCCCTCGCAGGTGGAGTCCACGACCCCGTTGCCGTCCGGGTCGTACGGCGTGGTCGGGCAGCCCGGGTTGTCGGCCTGCGCCTTGAGCAGCGCCTGGAGCACGGCGGGCGGGGCCCACGGGTGCTTCGACTTCAGCAGCGCGGCGACCCCGGCCGCGTGCGGCGCGGCCATCGACGTGCCCTGGAGGTACGCGTAGCGGCCCTCCGGCATGGTCGACAGGATGCGGCCGTTCTTCGACGGGGTGTCGGGGATCTGGTACTTGTCGCCACCGGGCGCGGCGACGTCCACGACGCCCTTGCCGTACGAGGAGTAGTACGACTTGATGCCCTGGTTCCCGGTCGCGCTGACCGTCACGACACCCGGCAGCTGGGTCGGGAGGTCGAAGCACTCGCTCGGGTCGATGGTGCGGTCCACCGGTGTCGAGTCGTCAGGACTGGAGTCGTCCAGGATCGCGTCGGAGGCGAGGTCGTGGTTGGAGTTGCCCGCCGATGCCAGGTGCAGGGTGCCCTTGCGCTGGGCGTAGAGCTGGGCACGGTTGACTGCGTCCACGATGGCCCGCTGGTCCGGGTCGTCCATGCAGTTGTACAGCCACGGGTCCACGTAGTAGCTGTTGTTGGTGATCTCCACCCCGCGGTCGGCGGCGAAGACGAAGGCGCACACGACGCTCTCCGGGTAGAACAGCTCGCTGACCGGGTCGGCCACCTTGATGCCCGCGACCTTCACCCCGGGCGCCACGCCCGCGACACCGACACCGTTGCGCGCGGCGGCGATCTCACCGGCGACATGGGTGCCGTGGTAGTGCTCGGGGGTCTGCGGACGCCAGGCGCCCGGCGAGGTGTCGGGCTTGCCGCCGACACAGTTCGCGGACTGCTCCGCGGAGAAGTTGGGCGCGAGGTCCGGGTGGGTGTCGTCGACGCCCGTGTCGATGACCGCGACGGTGACCTTGGAGCTGCCGGGGTTGATCTTCGCCGCCTTGTCGGCGCCGATGGCCCGCAGGTCCCACTGGTCGGCCTCCAGCGGTTCCGTCGCGGGAGCGCTCTCGCGTGCGGCCGGGGCGCTCTGGGCAGCGGCGGCGGCAGCGGCCTTCGACAGGTACTGCGGGCCGCCCTCCTGGGTGGTCCCGGCGGCGCTCAACGGCGCGGTGCGGGTGGCGCCCGCGGAGTTCACCCCGCGCACCTCGCGCAGTTGCTTCGCGAAGTCGGGGTTGGCCGAGTGGGCGACGATCACGCCGATCTGGCGGTACGCGATCACGACCGTCCCGTCGGCCTCGGCGACGGCCCGGGTCACCGCGTCGACCGTGCGCCGGTCGGTCCTGGTGTTGACGACGTACGCCAGCTTCGGGCCGGTCGGGGCGGTCGCGGTCGTGCCGGCCTTCGCGTCGGCCGGGGTGGCGGTCGCGGTACCCGGCAGGAAGCCGAGCGAGGCGACCAGCGCCAGACCGATCGGCACCGTCAGGGCCGACCGGCGTCTGGAGCGCAGCGGAACCATGGGATCTCCACATCATCCGGAAACGGAACAGCCCGAACACAAGGGTTGGTGCTCGGGCAGGTACATGACGTATGGCTCAGGGTGAAGCTATCCCCAGCCGTCCCCGGCCTTCAATGATTTCCGGAAGAAATGCTGAACGTGCCGTTCTATGCGCGTCCAGTTGGGCGGCTCGTCCCGATCCCGTCCCCGCCCGGCAGCCCGTCGGCGGACCCGGCCGGGGCCCGGACCGGCGTACCGCCGACGGCGGACGGCCGCCGATCGATCGGCTCCGGACCGCTTCCTCGGGGCGGGCGGCGGCGTTGGGCAAGCGGTACGAGAGCACCCACCCCCCTGTCGGATCACGCGCGATGGGCCTAACATCCATGCGACCTGCGTGATCCACATCACTGTGAGGTCACCACCCGTCATGTCCCTTCCCTCCCAGCCGTCCTCCCCCCTCGGTCACGCACCGGTTCCGACGGCACCGGTGATGTCCCCCGCCGCGGACGACCCCTCCGAAGCGACCGCGGCGGCCACCACGACCGCATCGAGTCCCACACCAGGGTCACACCCCACATCCATCGCATCCGCACCGCGAGGAGACTCCGTGGCAACCGACGCACCACCCCCGCCCGGCGACGAACCCGCCCGCCGGGCCGATCTGCCGCCGACCGAGGAGTTCATCGAGGTCCAGCGCAGCGCGGAGTTCGCCGAACTGCGCCACTCGTACCGCTCGTTCGCGTTCCCGCTGACCGTGGCCTTCATCGCCTGGTACCTGCTGTACGTGCTGCTCTCCAGCTACGCGGGCGCGTTCATGGGCACCAGGCTGTTCGGCAACATCAACGTCGCCCTGGTCCTGGGCCTCGCGCAGTTCCTGACGACGTTCCTCATCGCCTGGTGGTACTCCCGCCACGCGGCGGCCAAGCTCGACCCCAAGGCCAAGGCCATCAAGGACCGGATGGAGGGCCGCGCATGAGCGCCGAGGCAGCAGCGCTGGCACCGGCCGTCCTCGCCGCCTCCGAGGCGAGCGAGCACCGGCCGCTGATCATCTCCCTGTTCGCGGCCTTCGTCGTCGCGACCCTGTTCATCACGGTGTGGGCCGGACGCCAGACCAAGGACGCCGCCGACTTCTACGCGGGCGGACGCCAGTTCACCGGCTTCCAGAACGGACTCGCCGTCTCCGGCGACTACATGTCCGCCGCCTCGTTCCTCGGCATCGCGGGCGCCATCGCCCTCTTCGGGTACGACGGGTTCCTGTACTCCATCGGCTTCCTGGTCGCCTGGCTCGTCGCCCTGCTCCTGGTCGCCGAACCCCTGCGCAACTCCGGCCGCTACACCATGGGCGACGTCCTCGCCTACCGGATGCGCCAGCGCCCGGTGCGCACCGCGGCCGGTACGTCCACCATCGTCGTGTCCATCTTCTATCTGCTCGCGCAGATGGCCGGTGCCGGAGTCCTCGTCTCCCTGCTGCTCGGCATCACCAGCGACAGCGGGAAGGTCCTCATCGTCGCCCTCGTCGGCGTCCTGATGATCCTCTACGTCACCATCGGCGGGATGAAGGGCACCACCTGGGTCCAGATGGTCAAGGCCGTCCTCCTCATCGGCGGCACCCTGCTCATCACCTTCCTGGTGCTGCTCAAGTTCGACTTCAACATCTCCGACCTGCTCGGCAGCGCCGCCGAGAACAGCGGCCAGGGCGCCGCCTTCCTGGAGCCGGGCCTGAAGTACGGCGCCACGGCCACCTCGAAGATCGACTTCATCTCGCTGGGGATCGCCCTCGTCCTCGGCACCGCCGGACTGCCGCACATCCTCATCCGCTTCTACACCGTGCCCACCGCCAAGGCCGCCCGGAAGTCCGTGAACTGGGCCATCGGCATCATCGGCGGGTTCTACCTGATGACCATCGCCCTCGGCTTCGGCGCGGCGGCGCTCATCTCACCCGAGGAGATCGTCGCCTCCAACAAGGCGGGCAACACCGCGGCACCGCTGCTCGCCCTGCACATCGGCGGTGTCGACTCGACCTGGGGCGCGATCCTGCTGGCCACCATCTCGGCCGTCGCGTTCGCCACGATCCTCGCGGTCGTCGCCGGACTCACCCTCGCCTCGTCGTCGTCCTTCGCCCATGACATCTACGCCAACGTCATCAAGAAGGGCCGGGCCACCGAGAAACAGGAGGTACGGGCCGCGCGCTGGGCCACCGTCGCCATCGGTGTCGTCTCCATCGGCCTCGGCGCCCTCGCCCGTGACCTCAATGTCGCCGGGCTCGTCGCCCTCGCGTTCGCCGTCGCGGCCTCCGCGAACCTCCCGACGATCCTCTACAGCCTCTTCTGGAAACGGTTCACCACCCGGGGCGCCCTCTGGTCGATCTACGGCGGACTGACCACCGCGGTCGTCCTGGTGCTGTTCTCGCCGGTCGTCTCCGGCAAGGCCACCTCGATGTTCCCGGACGCCGACTTCCACTGGTTCCCGCTGGAGAACCCCGGGATCATCTCCATCCCCGTCGGCTTCCTCCTCGGCTGGCTCGGCACCCTCCTGTCGAAGGAGCCCGCCGACCAGGGCAAGTACGCCGAACTGGAGGTCCGCTCGCTCACCGGCACCGGAGCCCACTGACCCCGCCGAAGGGCCCGTCCCGCCCGGCCGTGCCGCACCCGTGTCCGCCTCCCGCGGACCGGTACGGCACGGCCGGGCCGCGTCCGGGACACCGGACTCCTGGTGTTGTCGGTGGTCTCACGTACGCTCGGAGGTGACGGGAACCACGCGAGGCACCGGACGGACCCGCGAGAGGGAACCCGCGAAGGACCGAAGGAACCGCACGCACACGAGGACACCGGGGGAGGGGACCGCACATGCTGATCGACACCTACGCGCGGGTCGCCACCGACCTGCGCGTATCGCTGACGGACCGCTGCAATCTCCGCTGCACCTACTGCATGCCCGAAGAGGGCCTGAAGTGGCTGGCCAGACCCGACCTCCTCACCGACGACGAGATCGTCCGGCTGGTCCGCATAGCCGTCACCCGGCTCGGCGTCACCGAGGTCCGCTTCACCGGCGGCGAACCCCTGCTGCGCCCCGGACTCGTCGGCATAGTGGACCGGGTCGCCCGGCTCACGCCGCGCCCCCGGATCTCCCTCACCACCAACGGCATCGGCCTCGCCCGCACGGCCGCCGCGCTCAAGGCGGCCGGTCTCGACCGGGTCAATGTCTCCCTCGACACCCTGCGCCCCGACGTCTTCAAGACCCTCACCCGGCGCGACCGCCACCAGGACGTCCTCGCCGGACTGGACGCCGCGCACCGCGCGGGCCTCACCCCCGTCAAGATCAACACCGTGCTGATGCGCGGACTCAACGACGACGAGGCGCCCGAGCTGCTCGCCTGGGCCATCGAGCGGGACTACGAGCTGCGGTTCATCGAGCAGATGCCGCTCGACGCCCAGCACGGCTGGAAGCGGGACGGGATGATCACCGCGGGCGACATCCTCGCCTCGCTGCGCACCCGTTTCACCCTGGACGCGGAGGAGTCGGCGGTCCGGGGTTCCGCGCCCGCGGAGCGCTGGACCGTGGACGGCGGGCCGTACCGCGTGGGGGTGATCGGCTCGGTCACCCGTCCGTTCTGCGCGGCGTGCGACCGTACCCGGCTGACCGCCGACGGACAGGTCCGCAACTGCCTCTTCGCCCGCGAGGAGACCGACCTGCGGGCAGCCCTGCGCACCGCTCCCCGCACGGACGGCAGCGCTCCGGACGGGACCGGCACCACCTCGTACGAAGGCGCCATCGACACGGGCGGCGCCGTCAGCGACGCGGACGGGACCGGCGCCGGTCCGGACGACGAGATCGTCCGGCTCTGGAAGCTGGCCATGTGGGGCAAGAAGGCGGGCTCCGGTCTGGACGACCCGGCCTTTCTGCAACCCCAGCGTCCGATGTCGGCCATCGGCGGCTGAGCCGCCGCCCGCGCGGAGCGGTCCGTGCGATCAGCTCTCCGGCTCCGCCGACCCCGTCGGCCCGTCCCACTCCGCGAGGGTCACCACATCCTTGAGGAACCCCCGCACCCCGAGGAACTGCGACAGATGCTCGCGGTGCTCGTCGCACGCGAGCCAGGTCTTGCGCCGCTCCGGCACATGGATCTTCGGGTTGTTCCAGGCGAGCACCCACACCGCGTCCGCCCGGCACCCCTTGGCGGAGCACACCGGAGGACCGGGGACGGGGTCCGGGGACGAACCGGGGAGGCCGGGCAGACCGGAGAGCGGCGGAAGGAAGTTCACGCCCCCACAGTAGGCGGCCCGGCCCGCACCCCTCCGGGACACCCCCCGCCCGACCGCCGCGAGGATGGCCGGATCCCGGTCGGCGGGGCGCCCATGAAGGGGGCGCGGAAGGCGGGGAAAAGGCGACGCCGAGCAGCCACGGGGGGAGCTGCCCGGCGTCGGTCACATAGCTCCGACGGGGGATGCGGAGCGCGTACGCAGTATGTCACGCGTCACCCGTCGGCCGGGACCGGATCGGCATGATTGATCTGAGCCGCCCTTGAGGTCCCAGGGACGACTCCGGTCAGTCCGACCCGTCCCGGACACCGCCCGCGGGCGGGCCCCCGGCCTCCCCGGAAGGAGCCCCGCCGGGCGCGGCCGGGGATTCCGCAGGGGCCTGCGCGGCGGCCTTCGGAAGCACGGGCCGGGCGGGCGCGGGGACGAATGTCGAGGGCAGCGAAGGGGCGTTCTCGCGCCCCGCGTTGGCGATCACCACGGAGATATAGGGGAGCACCATGCCGAGGACCAGCGCCACGATCGCCACATGGCGTTGCACGTTCCACAGGGACGCCCCGGCGACGAACGAGACCGTGCGGACCGACATCGAGATCATGTAACGCCGCTGTCTGCGGCGCACGTCCTCGGTCAGCCCCTGCCGCGCCCCCGTGATCCGGAAGACCTCGCCGCTGTTCTGCTTCCGCATCCCGTTCCACCACCGCCCTGGTCCGTCGGACACCACCGGTCCGGCCCGCCCCTCACGGTACGCCCCGGCCCGGGTTCCCACGAGGCCGGGTCGGGCCCCGCGAGGCGGGGCCCGGGTCCCCCGTCACGCGTATGGCCGCGGCCGGCATGCGGCGTACGGAACCCGGCCCGAGACTGAGGGAACTGCTCGCGACGAATCACGCGTCGCGCCAGATCAGGAGGCACCCATGGGCTGGTTGTGGGCGATCATCGTCGGTTTCGTGCTCGGTCTGATCGCCAAGGCGATCCTGCCGGGCAAGCAGCACAGCCCTCTCTGGCTGACGACGATCTTCGGCATCATCGGCGCGGTGGTCGGCAACTCGCTGGCCTCTGCCTTCGGTATCGCCGAGACCAAGGGCATCGACTGGGGCAGACACGCGCTCCAGATCGTCGCCGCCATCATCATCGTCGGACTCGGCGACATGCTCTACATGGCGTTGTGGGGCAACAAGAAGAAACAGACGACCTGACGTACGGCACGCCTGCCGTACGTGAGAGGGGTGGCCCCGCGGTCCTCGACCGCGGGGCCACCCCTCCTTGTCGTGCGTCGTACGGCTCAGCCGCCCGTGACATCCGCCCCGGGGCCGCCGGCCGCCTCGTCCGTGACCTCGATCGCGGCGAGGTTGCGCTTGCCGCGGCGCAGCACCAGCCACCGCCCGTGCAGCAGCTCCGAGGGGTCCGGGACGGCGTCCTCGGCGGTGACCTTGACGTTGTTCACGTAGGCGCCGCCCTCCTTGACGGTGCGCCGCGCGGCCGACTTGCTCGCCACCAGACCCACCTCGGCGAACAGGTCCACCACCGGACCCAGCTCGGTGACCCTGGCGTGCGGCACCTCGGACAGGGCCGCCGTCAGTGTCGCCGGGTCCAGGCCGGCGAGCTCGCCCTGGCCGAACAGCGCCTTCGACGCGGCGGTCACGGCGGCGCACTGGTCGGCGCCGTGCACCAGCGTGGTCAGCTCCTCCGCCAGCGCGCGCTGGGCCGCGCGCGCCTGCGGGCGCTCCTCGGTGGCCCGCTCCAGCTCCTCGATCTCCTCGCGGGAACGGAAGCTGAAGATCCGCAGGAACTTGGGCACGTCCCGGTCGTCCGCGTTCAGCCAGAACTGGAAGAAGGCGTACGGCGTGGTCATCGCGGGGTCCAGCCAGATGGTGCCGGACTCCGTCTTGCCGAACTTGGTGCCGTCGGCCTTGGTGATCAGCGGGGTGCCCAGCGCGTGGACCTGCGCACCCGGCTCGACCCGGTGGATCAGGTCGGTGCCGGAGGTGAGGTTGCCCCACTGGTCGCTGCCACCGGTCTGGAGCGTGCACCCGTACCGCCGGTACAGCTCCAGGTAGTCCATGCCCTGGAGGAGCTGGTAGCTGAACTCGGTGTAGCTGATGCCCGCGTCGGAGTTGAGCCGCCGTGCGACGGCCTCCTTGGCGATCATCTTGTTGACCCGGAAGTGCTTGCCCACGTCCCGCAGGAACTCGATGGCCGACATGCCCTGGGTCCAGTCCAGGTTGTTGACCATGACCGCCGCGTTCGGGCCGTCGAAGTCCAGCAGCGGCTCGATCTGCCCGCGCAGCCGCTCCACCCACGCGGCGACGACCTCGGGCGCGTTCAGGGTGCGCTCCGAGTTCGGCTTCGGGTCACCGATCAGCCCGGTGGCCCCGCCGACCAGGCCCAGCGGACGGTTTCCCGCCCGCTGCATACGGCGCATGGTGAGGATCTGCACGAGGTTGCCGAGATGCAGGCTGGGCGCGGTCGGGTCGAAGCCGCAATAGAAGGTGACAGGACCGTCCGCGAACGCTTTGCGCAAGGCGTCCTCGTCAGTGGACAGGGCGATCAGCCCGCGCCACTTCAGTTCGTCGACGATGTCCGTCACGGTTCTCTTGTCTCCTCGCAGCGTGTGGGGTGGGCGGCGGCACATACCCGGGCGCCCCGCCGGTCAGTCTAGCTTCGGGGGTCAGACCCCCTGGCTCACCGAGCTCATGTTGAAGTCCGGCACGCGCAGCGCGGGCATCGCCGCCCGAGTGAACCAATCGCTCCATTCCCTGGGCAACGTCTTTTCGGTCCGTCCGGCCTCGACGGCCCGCCCCAGCAGATTCACCGGCGACTCGTTGAAGCGGAAGTTGTTGACCTCCCCGACGACCTCGCCGTCCTCCACCAGGTACACGCCGTCCCGGGTCAGCCCGGTCAGCAGCAGCGTCGCCGGATCGACCTCGCGGATGTACCACAGGCAGGTCAGCAGCAGGCCCCGGCCGGTCGAGGCGACCATCTCGTCCAGCGAGCGGTCCGCACCGCCGTCCAGGATCAGGTTCCCGATCGCCGGGGCGACCGGCAGCCCGGTCAGCTCCGCGCTGTGCCGGGTGGTCACCAGCCGGGACAGCGACCCCTCGCTGATCCAGTCGGTCGCCGTGAGCGGCAGCCCGTTGTCGAACACCGACGAGTCACCGCCGGAGGAGTGGGCCAGCACGAACGGCGCCGTCTCCAGCCCCGGCTCATGGGGGTCGCTGCGCAGCGTCAGCGGCAGTCCGGCCAGTTTCTCGCCCACCCTGGTGCCGCCGCCCGGCGTCGAGAACACCGTGCGCCCCTCGGCCGCGTCCCGGCCCGCCGCCGACCAGTACTGGTAGATCAGCAGATCGGCCACGGCGGTGGGCGGCAGCAGCGTCTCGTAGCGGCCCGCGGGCAGCGCGATCCGCCGCTTCGCCCAGCCGAGACGCCGCGCCAGGTCGGTGTCCGTCTCCCGCGGGTCCACATCGGTGAAGTCCCGGGTCGACCGGCCCGCCCACGCCGACCGGGTACGGTCCGGCGACTTGGCGTTCAGCTCCAGCGTCCCCATCGGCTGGTCGTGCCGCAGCCGCAGCCCCGTCGAGGTGCCGAGATAGCTCGACACCTGCTCGTGGTTGGCGAAACCGTACAGTTCCCGGCCGCCCGCGCGGGCCGTCGCGAAGGCCTCACCGAGCGCCGGGGCGAAGTCCGCGAACACCGCGGACGAGGTCTCGTGCGGGGCGTCCGTGAAGCCAGGGGAGTGCGCCTGCCCCGACACCAGCGGCTGCGCGTCCTCGGCCGCGCCCCCGGCGCTCCGCGCGGCCTCCTCGGCGGCCCGCACCAGCGGCTCCAGATCGGCGGCGGTGACCGCCGACCGGGACACCACCCCGGACGCCGTGCCCCGCGCCCCGTCCACCGTCGCGATCACGGTGAGGGTGCGGCCCCGGGTGACCCCGTTGGTGGTCAGGGCGTTGCCCGCCCACCGCAGGTTCGCGGTGGAGTGCTCGTCCGCGATGACGACACAGCCGTCCGCCCGGGACAGCTCCAGCGCCCGCTCCACCAGCTCGTGCGGCTTCCCCAGCCGCCCCTTGCGCCCGCTCATCGCCCTGCCTCCTGCGTGGTGTTGAGGATGTTCACACCGCGGAAGAGCGCGGAGGGGCAGCCGTGGGAGACCGCCGCGACCTGGCCCGGCTGGGCCTTGCCGCAGTTGAAGGCGCCACCGAGGACATAGGTCTGGGGGCCGCCGACCGCGGTCATCGAGCCCCAGAAGTCGGTGGTCGTCGCCTGGTACGCCACATCGCGCAGCTGCCCGGCGAGCCTGCCGTTCTCGATACGGAAGAAGCGCTGCCCGGTGAACTGGAAGTTGTACCGCTGCATGTCGATCGACCAGGACCGGTCCCCGACCACGTAGACGCCCCGCTCCACCCCGCCGATCAGGTCCTCCGTCGACATGCCCGCCGGGTCCGGCCGCAGCGACACGTTCGCCATCCGCTGCACCGGGACATGCCCGGGGGAGTCGGCGTACGCGCAGCCGTTGGACCGCTTGAAACCGGTCAGCCGGGCGATCCGGCGGTCCAGCTGGTAGCCCACCAGGGTGCCGCCCCTGACCAGGTCCCAGGACTGCGCGGCCACCCCCTCGTCGTCGTAGCCGATCGTCGCCAGCCCGTGCTCGGCGGTGCGGTCACCGGTCACGTTCATGATCTCGGAGCCGTACCGCAGCTTGCCCAGCCGGTCGAACGTCGCGAAGGACGTGCCCGCGTACGCCGCCTCGTAGCCGAGCGCCCGGTCCAGCTCGGTGGCGTGCCCGATCGACTCATGGATCGTCAGCCACAGGTTCGACGGGTCGACGACCAGGTCGTACAGCCCGGCCTCGACGCTCGGCGCGAGCATCTTCTCGGCGAGCAGCTCGGGGATGGTCTCCAGCTCACCCGCCCAGTCCCAGTGGTCCCCGGTCAGATACTCCCAGCCACGTCCGGCCGGGGGCGCCAGCGTCCGCATCGAGTCGAACTCGCCCGTCGACTCGTCCACCGCGACCGCCGTGAACTCCGGATGCAGCCGGACCCGCTGCTGGGTGGTGACCGTGCCCGCCGTGTCCGCGTAGAACTTGTTCTCGTGGACGGTGGTCAGGGCCGCGTCCACATGGCTCACCCCCTTCGCGGCCAGCAGCTTCGCGCTCCACTCGGCGAGCAGCCCCGCCTTCTGTTCGTCCGGCACCGCGAACGGGTCCACCTCGTACGCCGACACCCATGTCCGGTCGGCGTGCACCGGCTCCCCGGCCAGCTCCACCCGCTCGTCCGACCCGGCCGCCTCGATGACCCGCGCCGACAGCTTCGCCATCGCCACCGCCTGGGAAGCCACCCTGGCCGCCGCGTCCATCGTCAGGTCCACCCCCGACGCGAACCCCCAGGTACCGCCGTGCACGACCCGGACCGCGTAGCCCAGGTCCGTGGTGTCCGAGGACCCCGACGGCTTGGCGTCCCGCAGCCGCCAGGACGCGCTGCGCACCCGCTCCAGCCGGAAGTCCGCGTGCTCGGCCCCCAGCGAGCGGGCCCGCGCGAGCGCCGCGTCGGCGAGTGCCCGCAAGGGCAGCGCCGTGAAGGCTTCGTCGATCGAATGTGGCACGGAGGATCTCCCGAGGGGCGTGAGGGTGTGGTGCGGGCGGACGGCCGGAGCACTCCGCGGGACGGACGGGACGGGCCGCCGTCCCCGCCGACCGGCCCGCCCCGATCATGTCCGACGGGGGTCCCGAAGGCCACCTCCTGGCGGGTACCGGACGGTGCCGTTCTGTAGGGTCCCGACAGCGGGCCCTCCCCGTCGCTGTCGGTGGCCGATTCTCTCCGTGCGGGACGGTACCGATAGGTTTTCGAAGGGTCGGTCACCAGGACCCGCCGCCACCGGCGGCGGCCGGGACCACCGCGTCAGCAGACCGCTATCGAAAGGGTGATCCGTTGAGCCGCTCGGTTCTCGTCACCGGAGGAAACCGGGGCATCGGCCTCGCCATCGCCCGCGCGTTCGCCGAGGCCGGCGACAAGGTCGCGATCACATACCGCTCGGGTGACCCCGAGGCCCTCACGGCCCAGGGCTTCCTCGCCGTCAAGTGCGACATCACCGACACCGAGCAGGTGGAGCGGGCGTACAAGGAGATCGAGGCCGAGCACGGCCCGGTCGAGGTGCTGATCGCCAACGCCGGGGTCACCAAGGACCAGCTCCTGATGCGGATGTCCGAGGAGGACTTCACCTCCGTCCTCGACACCAACCTCACCGGCACGTTCCGGGTCGTGAAGCGTGCCAACCGGGCGATGCTGCGCGCCAAGAAGGGCCGTGTCGTCCTGATCTCCTCCGTCGTCGGGCTGATGGGCTCCGCGGGGCAGGCCAACTACGCCGCCTCCAAGGCCGGCCTCGTCGGCTTCGCCCGCTCCCTCGCGCGGGAGCTCGGCTCCCGCAACATCACCTTCAACGTCGTCGCGCCCGGCTTCGTCGACACCGACATGACGCAGGTGCTCAGCGAGGAGCAGCGCGCGGGCATCGTCAAGCAGGTGCCGCTCGGCCGTTACGCGCGGCCCGAGGAGATCGCCGCCACGGTGCGGTTCCTCGCGTCGGACGACGCCTCGTACATCACTGGAGCCGTCATCCCGGTTGACGGCGGACTGGGAATGGGTCACTGATCAGCATGAGCGGAATCCTCGACGGCAAGCGCGTCCTCATCACCGGGGTGCTGCTGGAGTCGTCCATCGCCTTCCACACCGCGCGTATCGCGCAGGAGCAGGGCGCCGAGATCATCCTCACGGCCTTCCCGCGCCCCACCCTCACCGAGCGCATCGCGAAGAAGCTCCCCAAGCCGACCAAGGTCATCGAGCTCGACGTCACCAACGACGAGCACCTGGGGCGCCTCGCGGACGTGGTCGGCCAGGAGCTGGGCGGGCTCGACGGGGTCGTGCACTCCGTCGGCTTCGCCCCCCAGGACGCCCTCGGCGGCAACTTCCTCAACACCCCCTTCGAGTCCGTCGCCACCGCCATGCACGTGTCGGCGTTCTCGCTGAAGTCGCTGACCATGGCGTGCCTGCCGCTGATGCGCGACGGCGGCTCCGTCGTCGGTCTGACCTTCGACGCGCAGTACGCCTGGCCGCAGTACGACTGGATGGGCCCCGCCAAGGCGGCCCTGGAGGCCACCAGCCGCTACATGGCCCGTGAACTGGGCAAGCAGCAGATCCGCTGCAACCTCGTCTCGGCCGGTCCGATCGGTTCGATGGCCGCCAAGTCCATCCCCGGCTTCGAGGACCTGGCGAAGGTGTGGGACAGCCGCTCCCCGCTGGAGTGGGACCTGAAGGACCCGGAGCCCGCGGGCAAGGGCGTCGTCGCCCTGCTGTCCGACTGGTTCCCGAAGACCACCGGCGAGATCATCCACGTCGACGGCGGGCTGCACGCCATCGGCGCCTGAACCACCCGGCCGGCCCCTCGCCCGGCCCTCCGGTGTCACCGACGACGCCCCGTTCCCGCACCGCGCGGGGACGGGGCGTCGCCCGTTCGGGTCAGCAGCGCAGGCGGACGGGGGGCCGAACGGGGCAGGCTGGAACACGCGTTCCCGTGTCCCGCCCAAGACGCGGTGCTTCCCTTGTGGTGCAGCCGCGGCACACCTCACCGTGCGTCGCCGTACAGCCGAGGAGGTTCCCTTGTGCGCTTGTCACATGGATTCGTCCCGCTGCTCGCCGTACTCATCTTCCTGACCTCGCTGCCCGCGGGCGCCGTCCCGGGCGGGATCGACCCCGATCCCGGGCCCGAACGGTCCACCCGCGCCGAGGGCGACTTCGGCCGGTCCGGCGCCGAGTGCCGTACCAGTGTCGAGGGCGCC
Source organism: Streptomyces uncialis (assembly GCF_001905345.1). Lineage (GTDB taxonomy): Bacteria > Actinomycetota > Actinomycetes > Streptomycetales > Streptomycetaceae > Streptomyces > Streptomyces uncialis. The sequence goes on along the minus strand of NZ_LFBV01000005.1, from coordinate 21,324 downwards.
GAGGCCGTCACGTACTGCCACAACCCCTACCCGGCCGTCTACCGGGTCAGCCTGCACATCGAGTGCGTCCAGTGGTGGGACATCGACGTCGACGGCAGCCCCGTCGAGGTGGGTCCGGCCGGGACGGTACGGCTCACGGGCCGCTGCTGGGAGGGCATCGCGTCGGTGTGGGTCACCGAGCAGCGGGTGTGACGGACGGACCGGTCTGACAGACGGACCGGCCGACCGGCCGGTCGTAGCCGTGCCGATCAGCGTGCCGACCGCCCCGTGCCGGGTGCCGGGGCCGTGCCGTGGGTGCGATGCCAGCACTTCAGGGCGTACGCGGCGGCCTCGGCGGCGGCCGTCTCCTGGTCACCGGCCCGCACGGCGTCCACCAGCCGCGCGTGGTCCATATGGGCGTCCGGCGTCAGCTCCGCGCCCACACCCTCCCGCAAGCGGTCGCGCAGCACCTCGCCGAGGTCCGCGTACATCGCCGTCAGCACATCGTTGTGGGACGCGGCGACGACCGCCAGATGAAAGGTCGCGTCGGCGGTCACGAACCGCTCCGTGTCCCCGGAACCCCAGGCCTCCTCACGGCGCGCCAGCAGCGCGTCGAGCTGCCCGAGGTCACGCTCCGTACGGCGCTGCGCGGCCAGCCGGGCCGCGCTGGACTCCAGCGTGGAGCGCAGCTCGGCGATGTGCAGGGGGTCGGCGTCCGCGAACCTGCGCTGCATCACCCCGGCCAGCTCGCTGGTCGCCACCACATACGTACCGGAGCCCTGCCGGATGTCCAGCAGACCGTTGTGCGCGAGCGCCCGGACGGCCTCCCGGACGGTGTTCCGCGCCACACCGAGCTGCTCGACCAGCTCCGGCTCGGTCGGGATACGGGAGCCCACCGACCACTCACCCGAGGTGATCTGCGCCCGCAACGCCGCGATGACCTGCTCGGACAGGGCCGATCGTCTGGGATGGCTGAGCGGCATACGGCGTCGGTCCTTCGCTCGGTGTTGTGAGGCAGGCAACGGAACGACCAATCATCCCATGATTCTATGATGGGTGTCATGCAGAGCGAGGACATCCCCACGAGCAGCTCCACGGCCGGTTCCGTGACCGCCCCGACCACCGGGACGCGTCCGCGGTCCGCCGGGACACCCGTCGCCCCGCGCCCCGGCGCTGCCCCGGCCCCGGGCGGCGAACCGCTCGTCCCCACCGGTCCGGACCCGCGCACGGGCCAGGCTCCCGCCGCACGGCGCTGGACCGTCCGGCTGATGATCATCGGCATCGTCCTCGCCGCGCTGAACCTCCGCCCCGCCATCACCAGCTTCGGCGCCCTCCTCGAAGAGGTACGGGTGGGCCTCGGTATGAGCGGCAGCCTCGCCGGACTCCTCACCTCCGTCCCGCCCCTGTGCTTCGCCGTGTTCGGGATCATGGCCCCGCGCCTCGCCCGCCGCTTCGGGCCCGCCGCCGTGGTCTGCGCGGGCATGGCCGCGGTCGCGCTCGGGGTCGCGATCCGCCCCTTCCTGGGCGGCACCGCCGGATTCCTGGCCGCCAGCGCCCTCGCGCTGATGGGCATCGCGGTCAGCAACGTCCTCATGCCGGTGATCGTCAAGCGCTGGTTCCCCGACCGGGTCGGCTCCATGACCGGCCTCTACTCCATGGCGCTGTCGCTGGGCACCGCGGGCGCCGCCGCCGTGACCGTCCCCCTGACCGACGCGCTCGGCGGCAGCTGGCGCACCGGACTCGCCCTGTGGGGCGCGCTCGCCGTGGCGGCCGTCGTGCCCTGGCTGCCGCTGGTCCGCGAGCGGGGCCGTACGGGGGAGCCCCGTACCGGACGGACGGCCGCCGCCGCGCCCGCGTCGGACGGGCTGCGGATCACCCGCAGCCGCACCGCCTGGGCCCTCGCCGGATTCTTCGGCCTCCAGGCCACCGCCGCGTACATCACCATGGGCTGGATGCCGCAGATCTTCCGCGACGCGGGCGTCCCCGCCGGTACGGCCGGGCTGCTGCTCGCCGTCACCATGGCCATGGGCGTACCGCTCGCGTTCGTCATCCCCCGGATCGCCACCCGACTGCCCCACCAGGGCCCGATCGTCGCCGTACTGGGCGTCTGCGGGCTCGCCGGATACGCCGGGCTGTACCTCGCCCCCGCCTCCGGCGCCTGGGCCTGGGCCCTCCTCCTCGGGATCGCCAACTGCGCCTTCCCGCTCGCCCTGACCATGGTCGGGATGCGGGCCCGCACCGCCGCCGGAGTGGTCAAGCTGTCCGCGTTCGCGCAGAGCGCGGGATATCTGCTGTCGATCCCCGGTCCGCTGCTCGTCGGTGTGCTCTACCAGCACAGCGGTGGCTGGGGGCTGCCGATCGCCCTGATGGCGGGCCTGATGATCCCCCAGATCACGATGGGTGTGCTCGCCGGACGCAACCGCACGGTCGAGTCCGAGCTGGCGGCGGCCAAGGGCTGACCCTCTCCTGGGGAGTCGCGGGGGCGACCCCCGGAGGGAGCCCGCGCCGGTCCGGTGCGAGACTGGGCCCATGCCTGTTCTCGACCCGAACCCCCAGAACGGCCAGAAGAAGCTGGTGCTCGTCTTCAGCGCCATGCTGGCCATCACCGTAGTCATCGGCGTCATCGCCACGATCGCGTCCCCCTGACCCGGAACCCCGGCCGCCCCGGCCCCCGGGATCTGCCCGGGGGTGGGGGTAGCCCCCCTGTCCCCTAGGGGGCCAGGGTCAGGGTCAAGTGGGTGGATCTCCGGATGGGTTGAGCACGCCGCGCTCCGTACTGTCGAACCATGGCCGCGGACCTGCGGCCGACCGACCGTCGAGGATCCACGGAGGCGTCATGCCGGTCCGACCGTACGCCCGGACATCCAGCCCCGTGTCCACGCCCCGCGCCGGGATCCGGCTGCCCTGGTGGGCCCTGCTGCTGCCCGCCGCCGCCTTCGTGATCCTCCTCGGGCTGATCCTCAACCCCGCCGAGGCCCAGGCCGCGACCGCCGAGCCGGGCGCCACCCAGCTGCTGGAGCGCGTCAGGGACCTGCTGGCCCGATAGCCCTCGTGGCACCCCCGGAAACCGTGGGGAACGGCCGGTCAACTCCCTGCGCCCGGTAACAGGTTTCATGCGAAGCTGGAACACATGAGCGTCGCAGAACCCCGCAGGATCGTCGTTTTCCGGCACGCCAAGGCCGACTGGCCCGACGTCGCCGACCACGAGCGCCCGCTGGCCGAGCGCGGACGGCAGGACGCCCCCGTCGCCGGACGCAGGCTCGCCGACACCGGAATCTCCTTCGACCTGGCCCTCTGTTCCACCGCGGTCCGTACCCGCGAGACCTGGAAGCTGGCGGTCCACGAGCTCCCGCATCGACCGCGGACGGTCTACGAGGAGCGGATCTACGAGGCGTCGCCGGGTGAGCTGATCACCCTGCTGAACGAGACCCCCGACGAGGCGCGGAACGTTCTCCTGATCGGCCACAATCCTGGGGCGCAGGGGCTCACCCAGGTGCTCGCCGGCTCCGCCGAGGGTGACGCCGCGGAGCGGCTCGCGGGGCGGGGTTTCCCGACCTCCGCGTTCTCGGTGCTCACGTTCACGGGTTCCTGGAAGACCCTGGAACCCGAGTCGGCCACCCTCACGGGGTACTGGGCCCCCGGCCGGACCCCCTGACCCACCCCGTCCGTACCTGCGGCTGAGCGGCCCCCAGGTGGGTGCCTCGTGCTGTTGCTGCCCGGGTGCGGGCCGGTTCTCGTTTCGCGCGGTTCCCCGCGCCCCTGTCGGGGCGCCATCTGCTTGTTCTTCGGGTCGGTGCCGGCCCCGCACCCGACCGACAGCCTCAAGAGGCGCCCCCGAAGGGGCGCGGGGAACTGCGCAAAAACGAGGACAGCCCCGCACCCGAAGAGCAACCGCAATGGGGCAGCATCCAGGGGCGCGGGGAACTGCGCGAGCAACCAAGGGCCACCCGCACCCGCACCCGAACGGGAACCGGAAGCGGCACGTCCTCAGGGGCGCGGGGAACTGCGCACCCACGAACGACCTGTGCGGGAACAAGTACGCCCAGCACAGGCACCCGGAGGCGCGAGCGAAGGCGACCCGCGGGGAACTGCGCACCCCACGAGCGACGACACAGGGACAAGCACGCCCCGCACAGGAAACCCCGGGGCGCGAGCGAAGGCGACCCGCCGGGGGAAGACACCTCAAACCTGGACGGAGTCCTCGTCGTGGATGTCCGCCGCCTCGACCTCGTCCCGCGTCACCCCGAGCAGATACAGCACCGTGTCGAGGAACGGCACGTTCACCGCCGTATGCGCCGCCTCCCGTACCACGGGCTTCGCGTTGAACGCCACCCCGAGCCCGGCCGCGTTCAGCATGTCGAGGTCGTTCGCCCCGTCCCCGATCGCCACCGTCTGGGACAACGGCACCCCGGCCTCCGCCGCGAACCTCCGCAGCAGCCGCGCCTTGCCCGCCCGGTCGACGATCTCGCCGGTGACCCGCCCGGTCAGCTTGCCGTCCACTATCTCCAGCGTGTTGGCCTGCGCGAAGTCGAGTCCGAGGCGCTCCTTGAGGTCGTCCGTGACCTGGGTGAACCCGCCCGACACGACCCCCACCTGGTAGCCGAGCCGCTTGAGCGTACGGATCAGGGTCCGGGCACCCGGCGTCAGCCGCACCTCGCTGCGGACCTTCTCCACCACCGACGCGTCGAGCCCCGCCAGCAGCGCCACCCGCGCGTGCAGCGACTGCTCGAAGTCCAGCTCCCCGCCCATCGCCGCGGCCGTGACCTCCGCGACCTGCTCCTCGCAGCCGGCGTGCGCCGCGAACAGCTCGATGACCTCGTCCTGGATCAGGGTCGAGTCGACGTCCATCACCACCAGCCGCTGCGCCCGGCGGTGCAGCCCCGCCGACACCACCGCGATGTCCACGCCGAGCGCGGCGGACGCGGTCGCCAGCTCCGTGCGCAGGGCCTCGGTACTCGCACCGGACACCGCGAATTCGACGGCCGTCACCGGATACTTGGCGAGGCGGAAGATCCGGTCGATGTTGCCGCCGACCGCGGTGATCCTGGACGCTATGCCCGCCGTCGACTCCGCGGTGAGCGGGTGGCCGAGGACGGTCACGAGGGAGCGGCCGACACCGCGCGGGCGGTTGTCACCGTGGCCGGAGATGATCTCGGCCTGCATCTTCATGGACTGGGCCCAGCCGTGGACGGTCACCCGCAGATCGCCCGCGAGCCCGTGGGGCGGCTCGGTGACGAGGGCGCACAGGGTGATGCGGCCCCGGGTGACGACCTGCTCGATGTCGACCACGTCGACGGAGTAGGCGGCGAGGGTGTCGAAGAGCCCCGCTGTGAGACCGGGGCGGTCCCTGCCGAAGATCTTGACCAGGAGAGTGGGAACGTCTGAGGTCTGCGAAGCGCTCATGGTGCTTCCACGGTATCCGGCGCCCCCGCCGGACGCGCGAGCGGTCCGGTTGCCGGACAGCCGCACCTCCCGCCGCGCACCGCGTGCCCCGCCCGCACCCCGCGTCCCGTATCGGTGCCCGCACCCGAGGCCCCGCCCGACCGTCCCCCGGCACCCGTCCGACCGCCCGCCCGGCCCCGGTCGGACCGTCCGCCGGGCCCCGGTCCGATGGCCCGACTTTCGAATAGAGGGCTGAGCCTGAAATAGTTCCCCACATTGTTCGCCATCCCTAAACTCCCCATGACGGGGGACTAATCGGGGGACACAGCAGTGGGGCATGGAGTGCCGGAACTCGTAGTGGAAGTGAACGGACGGACCTGGACGCTCGACCCGTCCAGGCCGTTGACCCTCGGACGTGATCCGCAGGGGGACATCGTGCTCGACGACGCCAGGGTCTCCTGGCGGCACGCCACGATCAGCTGGAACGGCCGGACGTGGGTCGTCGAGGACCACGGCAGCACCAACGGCACCTTTGTGCAGGGCCATCGGATCCATCAGGCGGACATCGGCCCCGGAGCGGCCGTCCACCTCGGCAACGGCAACGACGGCCCGCGGATCGATCTGCGGACCGCCGGCGCCCCGGCCGCCGCGCACCAGCAGGCCGCCCCTCAGCAGGGCGCGTCCGCGCAGCAGCAGGCGTGGCCGGGACAGCAGCCGCAGCAGGCCCCGGGCGCCCAGGACTGGCAGCAGCAGCCCGCCCAGCAGCCGCCCGCCCAGCAGGTACCGCGGCAGCAGGGGCCCGGCGGGGCCGGTGCGGCGGGCGCGCCGCCGGTGTACGGCGACCGCAGCCCCACCACCTTCCACCAGCTCGCCCTCGGCCGGGTCATGCGGATCGGCCGTGCGCTGGAGAACGAGCTGGTCGTCTCCGACCTCCAGGTCTCCCGCCACCACGCCGAGTTCCACGCCACCCCCGACGGCCGGTTCCAGATGCGGGACCTCGGGTCCCACAACGGCACCTACCTCAACGGTATGCCGATCGCCAAGGGCGGCACCGTCCTGCTCGGCCCGACCGACATCGTCGGTGTCGGCCACTCGACGTTCCGCCTGGTCGACGGCCGGCTGGAGGAGTTCGTCGACACCGGCGAGATCTCCTTCTCGGCCCGCCATCTGACGGTCACCGTCGACGGCGGCAAGCAGATCCTCAAGGACGTGTCCTTCGGCGTCCCGGAGAAGTCCCTGATCGCCGTCATCGGCCCGTCCGGCTCCGGCAAGTCGACGCTGCTCAAGGCGCTCACCGGCTACCGCCCCGCCGACCGGGGCGATGTCCTGTACGACAACCGGAACCTGTACAAGCAGTTCGCCGAGCTGCGTCAGCGCATCGGACTGGTCCCGCAGGACGACATCCTGCACAAGGAGCTGACCGTCCGGAAGGCGCTGAAGTACGCGGCGAAGCTGCGCTTCCCCGCGGACACCAGCGAGCAGGAGCGCGAGCAGCGCATCGGTGAGGTGCTGCGCGAGCTGAAGCTGGACATCCACAAGGAGAAGCGGGTCAGCTCCCTGTCCGGCGGCCAGCGCAAGCGGGTGTCGGTGGCGCTGGAGCTGCTGACCAAGCCGTCGCTGATCTTCCTGGACGAGCCGACCTCGGGTCTCGACCCGGGCATGGACCGCGATGTGATGCAGCTGCTGCGCGGGCTCGCGGACGACGGGCGCACGGTCCTGGTGGTCACCCACTCGGTGGCCGAGCTGGCGCTCTGCGACAAGCTGCTGGTGATGGCGCCCGGCGGGTCCGTCGCCTACTTCGGCCCGCCCGAGGAGGCCCTGAACTTCTTCGGCTACAGCAGCTGGGCCGATGTGTTCTCCGCCTTCGAGAACTACCGCGACTACGACTGGGCGGGCCGCTGGAAGGGCTCGCAGCACTACCAGATGTACGCCGCGGACATCGACGCCGTGGCCCCGCAGTCGGTGCAGCCGCCGTCCCCGCAGACGGTGCGCCCGCCGAAGCCGCAGAGCTGGGGCTCACAGCTGCTCACCCTGATCCGCCGCTATGTCACGGTGATCGCCTCGGACAAGGGCTTCATCGCCCTGATGCTGATCCTGCCGGCGGTCCTGGGCGCGGTCAGTCTGCTGATCAAGCCCGACCAGGCCATGCTGCCCAATCTGCCGGACGCGGACGGCACCATCACCCCGAACGGCACCGCCACCACGGTCCTGCTGATCCTCGCCGTCGGCGCCTGCTTCGCGGGCGCCGCGAACTCCGTCCGTGAGCTGATCAAGGAACGGGTCATCTACGAACGGGAGCGGGCCACCGGTCTGTCCCGGTCGGCGTATCTGATGTCCAAGGTCGTCGTGCTCGGGATGATCACCGTGCTCCAGGGCGCGATCGTGGGCGGTATCGGCTTCACGATGCGTGACATCCCGGAGGAGGGGGTCGTCCTCGGCGGGTTCACCCTGCTGGAGCTGTGTCTGCCGGTCATGGCGCTCGGCTTCACCTCGATGATGTTCGGTCTGATCATCTCCGCGCTGGTCAAGACGGCCGAGAAGACCATGCCGCTGCTCGTGATGTTCGCGATCGTCCAGATCGTCTTCACGGGCTGCCTGTTCACCCTGAACGGCGCTGTCGGTGTCAACGAGCTGTCCTATTTGATGCCGTCCCGCTGGGCCGTCGCGGCGGCGGGCGCCACGCTGAACCTCAATGTCGTCACCCCGAACACCGACGACCCCGGCAACACCGACCCGCTGTGGGACCACACCGCCGGGACCTGGCTGCTGGACATGGGGGTCCTGCTGCTCCTCGGGGCGCTGTGCGGCCTTCTGGTGGCCCACTTCCTGCGGCGCCACGAGCCGGAGGTCATGCGCAAGTAGGTCACCGACCGACCCGGGACGGCCGCGGAGGGCGACCCACCGGACGGCCGGCCCCACGAGAGACGCCGAGGGCGGCACCCGCGCGGGTGCCGCCCTTCGTCGTGCCGGCGTGGAGCTCCGGAGGTCCCGGCCGGGCTCAGTAGGCGCCGAAGACGTTGTCGATCGAGCCGTACCGGTCGGCCGCGTAGTTGGCGGCGGCGGTGATGTTGGAGACCGGGTGGTAGATGTCGAACGGCGTACCGGACACGTGGTACGAGCTGAACGTCGGCGGGATCACCTGGAGCAGCCCCTTCGAGGGGATGCCGTTGCGGGCGTTGATGTCCCACAGGTTGATCGCGCGCGGGTTGCCGCTCGACTCACGGATGATGTTGCGGTACAGCCCGTTGTACGAACCCGGGATGTCGTTCTTCTTCATGACGTCGAGGGACTCGCGGATCCAGCCGTCCAGGTTGTTCGCGTACGACACGGTGCGGGCGGCGGCGCGGCTCGCGGAGGTCGGCTGCTGACGGGACTGCTCGGCGTCGGCCTTCGCCTCGGCGGCACGCTCGGTCTTCGTCTTGTCGACGGCCTGCTTCGCCTCGGCGGCGCGCTGGTCCTTCTGCGCCTTCAGACGGTCGGCGGCGGCCTTGGCCTTCTGGTCGGCCACGGCACGCTGCCCGGTGACGTCCGTGCTGACGTCCTGGAGCTTCTGCTGCTTCTGGAAGGCCGCGGGGGCGGCGGCCTCGGTCACCGGGGCCTCGGAGCCGCCGGACGGGATCAGGGTGAACGCGAGGGCCGCGGCACTGAGGGTGGCGACACCGGCGATCGAGTACTTGTGCGTCCGGGTCAGCTTCAGGCGACTGTCACCGGAGGAGTTGCTGTTCTTCGGCATGGCAGTGGGACCTCTTCGAGTAGCGGAGGTCGCTCGGGCCCGGCAGGGGACAGGTGTTTCCGACACAAACGCCGCGGGCAGACTCCCGCGGCGTCGAGCGACGGCAGCCATTGTTAGCGGCCGCAAAATCGCGTGGCAATCATGTGACGTACGAAGCCGGATAGTGGATCAGGGGGGCCGGTGAAGGCCCCGAATCGGGCACCCGTCCCGTTCACATGGCCTTTATCCGACCACTAGGGACCTTCGTACGTGACGTGCGTCCTATGCCGGGGCTCACATCGCCCTTACCCCGATCTCACCTTGAGTTGCTGGAGCAACGCTCACCGTGAGGGTTCTCCGTCGGCAGGACGAGATGCACGTCCCCGAACTCGTGCCACAGGTAGAGGCCGTGCAGCGCCTCCTCGTACGCGCGGGCCACGGCCCGCTCACCGGCCAGTGCCCGCAGCAGCGCCCGCTGCGGCGCCCGCGGCCCGTGCAGCCCGGTCAGCAGCCCGTCCACCACCCGCGCCCCGCGCCCGGGGGCCACCACCAGATCCGTCCATCCCCGCGCCGCCCGGACCACCGCGGGCGCCCCCGCCGCCCCGCCGTCCCGGGGAGTGGGGTCCGCCGCACCCCGCGCCCCGGCCCCCTGGCCGAGCCTCACGCCCCCGGACACCCCCTCCGGGGCCCCCGCCCCGGTGGACGCCCCCAGGGGCTCCACCGCCGACTCCACGGCCCGCACCGCCGTCGCCCCCACCGCGATGACCCGGCCGCCGCCCGCCCGCGCGGCATTGATGAGCCGCGCCGACGCCTCCGGCACGCCGAAACGCTCCGCCGGGGGAGGACCGACCGCCTCCGGCGGCGCCACCCCCCGGTCCAGCCGGACCGGCGCGAACTGCACCCCCCGCCGCACCAGGTCCGTGACCACCCGCGCCGTGAAGGGCCGCCCCGCGGCCGGCATCTCCGCACTGCCCGAACCGTCGTCCGACCGCAACGCGAACACCGTCCGGTACGCCGACAGCGGCTGATCCCGCTCCGTGTACGCGTACCGGACCGGCCGCCCGTACCGCCGCAACAGCTCAGGCACCCCCGTACCCGCCGCCCGCCCCGCCGCACCGGCCACCAGCCGCGCCCACCACAGCCGGTCCCCGCCGCCCGCGGACTCCTCCAGTACCAGCCGCGCGCCGCCCGGCAGCCGTACCGCTGTATCCACACGCGAGCCCGCACGCGCGCGCGTGGTGCCCGTCCCGTCCGGTTCCCGCAACTCGACGGCCCACCGGCCGTCGTCCCCGCACACCGAGAAATGCACCACCACGCGCGCGCGGCCCACCTCGCCGTCCACCGCGGCGGCCAGCGTCGGCGAGGTGTTCACCACCAGCACGTCACCCGCCCGCAGCAGCGCGGGCAGCTCCCGGAACATATGACCCGACACCTCCGGGCCCCGCGACACCAGCAACCGCACCGCGTCCCGGCCCGCGCCCCCGCCCCGCCGTTCCACCGGCAGCCGCGCGGGCAGCCCGTCCGGCACCCGGAACACCGGCGCCGCGCCCCTGCCGACGGTCACCTCGGTTCCAGCAGCCCGGGTGCCGCGTACCGCCCACTGGCCGGACGCTCGTCCAGCAACCGCAGGAACGCGGGCACCACCTGCTCCGGCAGCGGACGCCCCGACTCGTCCTCCGCCGGCTCCGCCGCCCGGTACAGATCCGTCCGCATGTCCCCCGGATCGACCGCCCACACCCGCAGCCCCGGCTCCTCCACCGCCAGCACCGCCGCCAGATGGTCCAGCGCGGCCTTCGACGCCCCGTAACCGCCCCACGTCTCGAACGGCTCCGCCGCCGCCTCCGAGCTCAGCGCCAGCACCGTCCCCCGCGGCGCCCGCCGCAGCAGCGGAAGCGCCTCCTGGACCAGCCCCAGCGCGGCCACCACATTCACCTCCAGGGCGTGCCGCAGCCCGTCCAGCGGCTGCGCCTCCAGCCGCACCAGCGGCTCGGCGCCCAGCACACTCGCGTTGTTCACCAGCAGATCGAGCCCGCCCAGCGCCCGCGCGGCGGCCACCAGCTCCGCCCGGTGCGCCCCGTCCGTCACACTCCCCGGCAGCGCCGTCACCCGCGTACCGTGCGTGCGCACATCGTCCGCCGTCCGCTCCAGCACCCCGGCGGTCCGCGCGTCCAGCACCAGGTCCCAGCCCCGCCGGGCCAGCGCCAGCGCCAGCGCCCGCCCCAGTCCCTTGGACGCCCCCGTGATGATCGCCACCGGCATGGCAGTCGGTCCCCTTCCCTGTTCTGGTCCCCGTCCGAAGCCCGACCGCCCCGCCGTACAGCCGGCTCCTGCCCTACGGCGGGACGGTCCGCCGCACATAGGGCGCGGCACCCCCAAACGTAGGAACCCGCCCGCCCCGCCCGCCTCGGACGCCGGGCGCAGACCCCGGGTCCCTTGGCCCTAGTCCGCTCGGCCTACCCCGCCCCGACCAGCGGACCGATACGCAGTGTCACCCCCCGCCGGTACGGTGAAAGCATGAGTCACGGCCCACGATCCGGCCTCGCCGCGGTCAGCACCGCGCTGCTGGCGATGAGCAGGCACCTGGAGGTACGCGACGTCCTCAAGACGATCGTGGCCTCCGCCCGCGACCTGCTCGACGCGCAGTACGCCGCGCTCGGCGTCCCCGACGACCACGGGGGCTTCGCCCAGTTCGTCGTCGACGGCGTGAGCGACGAGCAGTGGCGCGCCATCGGCCCCCTCCCCAGACAGCACGGCATCCTCGCCGCGATGCTCAGGGACGCGCGGACCGAGCGTCTCGCCGATGTCCGCCGCGACCCCCGCTTCGAGGGCTGGCCCGCCTCCCACCCCGACATGTCCGACTTCCTCGGCATGCCGATCAGGGACGGCGACGAGATCATGGGCGCCCTCTTCCTCGCCAACAAGAACTGCCCCAAGCCGCACAACACCTGCGGCTTCACCCAGGAGGACGAGGACCTCCTCACGATCCTCGCGCAGCACGCCGCCATCGCCCTCACCAACGCCCGCCTCTACGAACGCAGCCGCGAGCTCACCATCGCCGAGGAACGCTCCCGCCTCGCCCACGAACTGCACGACGCCGTCAGCCAGAAGCTCTTCTCCCTGCGTCTCACCGCCCAGGCCGCCGCCGCCCTCGTCGACCGTGACCCCGTCCGCGCCAAGGGCGAGCTGACCCAGGTCGCCGCCCTGGCCGCCGAGGCCGTCGAGGAACTGCGCGCCGCCGTCGTGGAGCTGCGCCCCGCCGCCCTCGACGAGGACGGCCTCGTGGCCACGCTCCGCACCCATGTCCAGGTCCTCGACCGCGCCCACTCCGCGCGCGTCACCTACAGCGGCTATCTGCCGCGCGCCCTTCCCGCCGCCCAGGAGGAAGCCGTGCTGCGCGTCTCGCAGGAAGCCCTGCACAACGCCCTGCGCCACTCCGGCGCCGGGCAGGTGGACGTCAGCCTCGACCCCCGGGGCAAGGGCGCCCTCCTGCGTATCCGCGACGACGGCGGCGGCTTCGAACCCCGGACCGTACGCCGCGCGGGACGCCATCTCGGTCTGGTGTCCATGCGTGACCGCACCGCGGGCGTCGGTGGCAGGCTGACCGTGGAATCGGCGCCCGGCGAGGGCACCACGATCACGATGGAGGTTCCCGGTGGCTGACAAGAGGATGATCCGTGTTCTCCTCGTGGACGACCACCAGGTCGTCCGCCGGGGACTGCGCACCTTCCTGGAGGTACAGGACGACATAGAGGTCGTCGGCGAGGCCGCCGACGGCACCGAGGGGGTCGCCCAGGCCGAGGAGCTGAAACCCGACGTCGTCCTGATGGACGTCAAGATGCCCGGCATGGACGGCGTCGAGGCCCTGCGCCGGCTGCGCGAACTGGCCAACCCCGCACGCGTCCTCATCGTCACCAGCTTCACCGAGCAGCGCACCGTCGTTCCCGCGCTGCGCGCCGGAGCCGCCGGATACGTCTACAAGGACGTCGACCCCGACGCCCTCGCCGGAGCCATCCGCTCCGTCCACGCCGGACATGTCCTGCTCCAGCCGGAGGTCGCGGGCGCCCTGCTCAGCCAGGAGGGCACCGGCGGCGGCCACGGCCGCGCGGGCTCGCTCACCGAACGCGAACGCGAGGTGCTCGGCCTCATCGCCGACGGCCGGTCCAACCGCGAGATCGCCCGCGCCCTCGTCCTCTCCGAGAAGACGGTCAAGACCCATGTGTCGAACATCCTCATGAAGCTCGACCTCGCCGACCGCACCCAGGCCGCGCTCTGGGCCGTCCGGCACGGAGTGGCCGGCTGACCCCGCGCCCCGAGCCCATCCGCTGACCAGCGCTTCTTTCGCCACCCTTCCGCACGGGCGCGCCCCGGCGCACGCCACCGCGCGAAGGGGCGCCGGATTCCCGCCGGAATGAGATTCATACCATCGTGTGGATGTCACTCGAACGGCGTATCCGGGGGGAGTCCCGGCCGTTCTCCATGGTGTGCCGCGGCGAACGGTCGCGGCGAGCCAAGGAGGAGCCAGAAGTGAAGAACCTGAAGCGTGCCGCAGCCGTGACGATGGTGGCCGGTGGCCTGGTCGCCGCCGGTGCGGGGATGGCCTCCGCCACCGGCGGCGCCCACGCGCACGGCCAGGCCGTCCACTCCCCGGGCGTCGGCTCCGGCAATGTCGTCCAGGCCCCCGTGCATGTCCCGGTCAACGCCGTCGGCAACACCGTGAACGTCATCGGCCTGCTGAACCCGGCCTTCGGCAACCTCGGCCTCAACCACTGACGGGTCACCCCGGCAGACCCGGCCCCCCGGCCCCACCGGGGGGCCGCCCGCGCGTGCCCACCCCGGACCCGGCCCGCACCGTCCGGCACCCCACCGGCCACCGACACCCAGCCCGCCACTGTCACTGCCACCTCCACCGCACCCGGTACGGGGCAGACGGCCGCGGCGGCCGGGCGCACCGGTCCGATGGTCGGCCCATGGGCCTATTGCTCCGATCGGGCCGATCGGAGTGCTCCCCCGTGTCATCCCCCGGGGGCGCACGTTTCTCAGCGTGCGACCCGCGGCCGGGTCGAAACGCTCACCCAGGAGGAAACAACCCCATGAAGATCGCGAAGAAGGCCGTCCTGGCAGTCGCCGCCGCAGGCATGGCGGCCGGCGCCGCGGCCGGCTCCGCCGCCGCGGACGCGGGCGCCGAGGGCGTCGCTGCCCACTCCCCGGGCGTCGCCTCGGGCAACGTCGTCCAGGTGCCCGTCAACGTTCCGGTGAACGTCGTCGGCAACACGATCAACGTCATCGGTCTGCTGAACCCGGCGTTCGGCAACGCCGGCGTCAACCAGTGACCTGACACCACCGCGACCGTGGCCCCCGGAGAGATCCGGGGGCCACGGCCGTTCCCGGGGCGTATGCCCCTACCCCCGCTCCCGCGACTCCACATACGCGTTGTACGCGGCCACCTGCGCCCGCCGGGCCGTCCGCTCCACCGGCCGCAGCACCTCCGCCCGGGCCGCCAGCTCTGCCGCGCTGACGGCGCCCCCGTGCCCGTGCTCGTACTCACCGGCCACGGACACCAGCACCCCCACCCGCTGCGCCAGCTCCAACACCCGTACCGCGCGCGGCGGGTACCCCGGCGCGAGCAGCTCGCGCCCCCGCTCGGCCCGCGCCCGGTACGCGTCGACCGCCGCCTCCGCGACGGGCCCCGACCCCGCGAGGTCCAGCCGGGACAGGACCCGGGTCGCCTCCCGAAGGGCCTCCGCGAGCTCCCGCTCGGCCTCGCTCAGGGACGGCACGTCCGCGGGCGGCGCCACCCGCACCGGCAGACAGTGCCAGACCACCTCGACATGGACATCGCCCTGCGGACCCGCCTCGAAGACCTCCGGTACGAGCCCCAGCGCGGCCCCCTGGCAGACCACCGCCTCCTCGGCCTCCAGCGCGCGGGCGTTGAACTCCGGCGGACCGCTGAGCCCCAGCGGATGCCCCGACACCGGCAGCGCCACCCGCAGCCCGGACACCCCGAGAGCCCGCAACCGCCCCAGCGCCAGGGTCAGCCCGATGGGCCCGGACTCCCCGGGAACGCCTTCGACACGGTGGACGGCGTCCTCACCGACCACCGCCTCCGCCGCGTCGTCCGGCGAAACAAAACCGGCCAACAGGGCATTTCCCCAAGCCGCCAACCGTCCAGATCGTGGTTCCGAGAGCATGGGAACACCCTAAGGACCGACCGAGCGAACCGTGCGCACGAGCCGTGGCGTAGGTTTTGTCCGGGGGCTGCGTCCACCGACGCACGCGACGGCCGATCTGCATGGGAGACAACGCGCTCATGAGCGATGTACTGGAACTGGTGGACGTATCAGTGGTCCGCGAGGGCCGGGCACTGGTGGACCAGGTCTCCTGGTCGGTCAAGGAGGGCGAGCGCTGGGTCATCCTCGGCCCCAACGGCGCCGGCAAGACCACGCTGCTGAACATCGCCTCCAGCTACGTGTTCCCCACCAAGGGCACGGCCACCATCCTCGGCGACCAGCTCGGCAAGGTCGACGTCTTCGAGCTGCGCCCCCGTATCGGCGTCGCCGGTGTCGCGATGGCGGAGAAGCTCCCCAAGCGCCAGACCGTCCTCCAGACCGTGCTCACCGCCGCGTACGGCATGACCGCCGGCTGGCACGAGGACTACGAGGACATCGACGAGCGGCGCGCCCGCGCGTTCCTCGACCGCCTCGGTATGAGCGACTACCTGGACCGCCGCTTCGGCACCCTCTCCGAGGGCGAGCGCAAGCGCACCCTGATCGCCCGCGCGCTGATGACCGACCCCGAGCTGCTCCTGCTCGACGAGCCCGCGGCCGGCCTCGACCTCGGCGGCCGCGAAGACCTCGTGCGCCGGCTCGGCAGGCTCGCCCGCGACCCCATCGCCCCGTCGATGATCATGGTCACGCACCATGTCGAGGAGATCGCCCCCGGCTTCACCCACGTCCTGATGATCCGTCAGGGCGAGGTGCTCGCCGCGGGCCCGCTCGAACTCGAACTCACCTCCCGCAACCTCTCGCTCTGCTTCGGCCTCCCCCTGGTCGTCGAACAGCGCGGCGACCGCTGGACGGCCCACGGACTGCCCCTCTCCTGACTCCGCCGACCCCGCGCGCGGGGACCCGCACCCGGGCCCCCGCGGCGACGCTCCCGACCGGCCCGCGGCCCACGTCCACCGGCCGGTACGGGAGCCTCCTCGGCCCCCGTACCCGGCAAACGCCCCGCGCTCGCCGAGATGCGCCCGATCTGCCCTGATAGGGGCCCTGTCCCCGGCACTCCCCGTGGTCCTACCATGACGATGTGGACATCGACGCATGGGTGTGGTGGCTGATCGGCGCGGTCGCGCTGGGGATTCCGCTCGTGGTGACGGCGATGCCGGAGTTCGGCATGTTCTCCGTCGGCGCCGTGGCGAGCGCGGTGACCGCCGCGCTCGGCGGAGGCATCGTTGTTCAGGTGATCGTCTTCGTCGTCGTCTCGGTGGCGCTGATCGCCGTGGTGCGCCCCATCGCGGCCCGGCAGCGCGCGGGACGGCCCGACCAGGCGACCGGGATCGACGCGCTGCGCGGCAAACAGGCCGTCGTCACCGAACGGGTCGACGGCTCCGGCGGCGGCCGGATCAAACTCGCCGGGGAGATCTGGTCGGCCCGCGCGCTCGACGGCGGACAGACGTACGAGGTCGGCCAGCAGGTCGACGTGGTCGAGATCGAAGGCGCGACGGCCATCGTCATCTGACGCCCCGTCAACCCGCCGCCGTCCGGCCTCACTCGGCCCCCCGCGGGCCCGGTGGACCGCCAACGGCCGCTCCTGGGCGCACGATCCGGTGGATCGGGGGCATCCGGTCACCGGAACGCCCCACGCACCGGGCGGCCGTCTGACAGACTCGACCGGAAAGATCTTCAAGTAGCCGGACAATCCTCCGATCGTCCGTCAACACCGAGGTACGAAGGGTACGGGGAGCCACGATGGAACCGATCATCATCGTCCTGATCATTCTGGTGGTGCTGGTCTTCATCGCCCTGATCAAGACCGTCCAAGTCATCCCGCAGGCGAGCGCGGCCATCGTCGAACGCTTCGGCCGCTACACCCGCACGCTGAACGCCGGCCTCAACATCGTCGTCCCGTTCATCGACTCGATCCGCAACCGCATCGACCTCCGCGAGCAGGTCGTGCCGTTCCCGCCGCAGCCCGTGATCACCCAGGACAACCTGGTGGTCAACATCGACACCGTCATCTACTACCAGGTCACCGACGCGCGCGCCGCCACCTACGAGGTCGCCAGCTACATCCAGGCGATCGAGCAGCTCACCGTCACCACCCTGCGCAACATCATCGGCGGCATGGACCTGGAGCGCACCCTCACCTCCCGCGAGGAGATCAACGCGGCCCTGCGCGGCGTCCTCGACGAGGCCACCGGCAAGTGGGGCATCCGCGTCAACCGCGTCGAGCTGAAGGCGATCGAGCCGCCCACCTCCATCCAGGACTCGATGGAGAAGCAGATGCGCGCCGACCGCGACAAGCGCGCCGCGATCCTCACCGCGGAAGGCATCCGGCAGTCCCAGATCCTCACCGCGGAGGGCGAGAAGCAGTCCGCGATCCTGCGCGCCGAGGGTGAGGCCAAGGCCGCGGCCCTGCGCGCCGAGGGCGAGGCCCAGGCCATCCGCACGGTCTTCGAGTCCATCCACGCGGGCGACCCCGACCAGAAGCTCCTGGCATACCAGTACCTCCAGATGCTCCCGAAGATCGCCGAGGGCGACGCCAACAAGCTCTGGATCGTCCCCAGCGAGATCGGCGACGCCCTGAAGGGCCTGTCCGGCGCCTTCGGCAACTTCGGCGGACTCGGCGGCGGCGCCCAGCAGTCCCCCAAGGAACGCCGAGAGAACCCTCCGCTGGACTGAACGCGTACGGCCTGACGCGTACGGCCTGTCGCGTACGGCTCGACACGCACGGCGTGCCCGAACGGCCGCGCCCCCAGCGGGGCGCGGCAACGGCGACGCGCGGTGACCGGACGCCGCAAGCCCGGCGGGAACCATCGGGGACACCGGCTAAGCGGCGGAGCGCCCCAACCACGCGGGCAGCGCGTCCTGTTCCTCCAGACCCAGCGCGAGCAGCATCGCGTCCGCCGGAGTCGGCTCGAACGGGTCCCGGAGCAACGGCATCCCCGCCTGCTCCGGTGTCCGGTCGGCCTTGCGGTGATTGTCCTCCGCGCAGGAGGCCACGGTGTTCAGCCAGGCGTCCGCGCCACCCTGCGACCGGGGCACCACATGGTCCACGGTCGTCGCCCGCCGGCCGCAGTACGCGCACCGGTGCCGGTCCCGGACCAGCACGCCCCGCCTCGACCACGGAGCGCGTCTTCGGAACGGCACGCGTACATACCGGCACAACCTGATCACCCGCGGCGCCGGAAGCTCCACGGCGGCCGCCCGCATCAGCAGTTCGGGGTGGGCCTGCTCGACGACGGCCTTGTCCTGGAGCACCAGGACCACCGCACGGTTCAGCGTCACCGTCGACAACGGCTCGAAGCTCGCGTTCAGCACCAACGTGTCGCGCATTGAGCCCACCTCCCCTACGCACCGGCCCACCCCCCTGGCGGGCTGGGATCAACTCTGGCCGGGTGCGCCGAGATGAACAACGCAATATCCACGCGTACCCGGGACTGCTGACACCAGCGGCGCTGCCGGAATCCTGCCCCGGCACAAAAATGCCCGCCTCTGATCACTTCCAAGACCAGAGGCGGGCAAAACGTCGCGTGAACGACGGACTTCGGTGGTTCCTCGCGGAATCCTCAGCTCTCGGCGGGAGCGGCGTACTCACCGATCAACCGCGCACGCGCGAGCGTATGGAACCGCAGATTGAATCCGACCACGGCCGGCGACGCGTCACTGTCCGGCCCCAGCTTCTCCTGGTCGACCGCGTACACCGTGAACACATAACGGTGGGCGGGGTCACCGGGCGGCGGGGCGGCGCCACCGAAATCCTTCGTCCCGTAGTCGTTGCGCACCTGTACGGCACCGGCGGGCAGCCCCACGAAGGAGCCGCTGCCCGCACCCGCGGGGAGCTCCGTCACCGACACCGGGATGTCGAACACGGTCCAGTGCCAGAACCCGCTGCCCGTCGGCGCGTCCGGGTCGAAGCACGACACCGCGAAACTGCGCGTCCCCTCCGGGAACCCCTCCCACCGCAGCTGCGGCGAGGTGTTCCCGGCGGCGTGGACCTGGGCGTCCTTCAGTACCCCGCCCGGCTCGACGTCCTCGCTCACCAGCGTGAACGAGGGCACCGGCGGATGGAAGTCATGGGGAAGGGGCGGCCTCTTGGACTCGGACTCGGTCACCTCGGTACCTCCTGGCTCTGTACGTTCGACGACAACGCTGCGCGCCGAGCCTAGAACCAGTTGCGCTTGCCGCCGACCTCCGACAGCCACTGGTTCAGATAGGCGGACCAGTCGGTCCCCTGGAAGTCGTGCAGCCCCACCTTGAAGGAACGGAAGGTGTCGCTGCCCTCACTGAAGAGACCCGGCTTCTTGTCCATCTCCAGGATGACGTCCATCTCGCGGTCGTCCGCGACGAAGCTCAGCTCCACCTGGTTCAGCCCGTGGTACTGCTGCGGCGGCAGGAACTCGATCTCCTGGTAGAACGGCAGCTTCTGCCGCGTCCCCCGGATGTGACCGCGCTCCATGTCCGCGTTCTTGAAGCGGAACCCGAGCTGCGCGAACGCGTCCAGGATCGCCTGCTGCGCGGGCAGCGGGTGCACCTGGATGGGGTCCAGGTCACCGGAGTCCACCGCGCGCGCGATCTCCAGCTCGGTCGTCACCCCGATGTTCATCCCCCGCAGGTGCTGACCGCCGAAGTGGGTGATCGGGGTCTCCCACGGGATCTCCAGCCCGAACTGCACCGCGTGCACCGCGCCGGCCTGGAGCTCGAAGGCCCCGCCCAGCCGCTGCTTGGTGAACGAGATGTCCTGCTTGTACTCCTGGTCGTTGCCCTCGACCTCGACCCGGGCCTGGAGCCCCACCGACAGGGCCTCGATCTGCTGGTTCACCGAACCGCCCTGGATGCGGACCTCGCCCTGCACCACTCCACCCGGGACGACATTGATCTCGGTGAGCACCGTCTCCACCGACGCACCGCCGGCACCCAGGCTCGCGAGCAGCTTCTTGAACCCCATGACTCTCCTTCCCAGGCCCTCGCCTGTGATGGTTGATCCTCGATCCTTAGAAACGCGTAACGGCCGTGACCGGTTCCGCTCCCTCACCCTGCCAGAACCGGCCACCCCCACCGCGCCACCCCCTTGCACTACGCTCGGAGCGCATGATCACGCCCGCCGACCGGACGCCCCTGCCCCGGGGATTCTTCGACCGCCCCGTCCTGGAAGTGGCCCCGGACCTCCTCGGCCGCACCCTGGTACGCACCACCCCGGCCGGCCCGATCGAGGTCCGCCTCACCGAGGTCGAGGCATACGCGGGGGAGGCCGACCCCGGCTCGCACGCCTTCCGCGGCCGCACCCGGCGCAACGCCGTCATGTTCGGCCCGCCCGGACACGCGTACGTCTACTTCACCTACGGCATGTGGCACTGCCTCAACATGGTCTGCGGACCCGAGGGCTTCGCGAGCGGTGTCCTGCTGCGCGCGGGGGAGATCGTCGAGGGCGCCGAGCTGGCCCGCAAACGTCGATTCTCGGCCCGCAACGACAAGGAACTGGCCAAAGGCCCGGCCCGCCTGGCCACGGCCCTGGACATCGACCGCGCACTCGACGGTACGGACGTCTGCGCCGGACCCGACGCGCCCCTGTCCCTTCTCCATGGCACCCCCGCACCCTCCGACCAGGTCAGGAACGGCCCTCGCACCGGAGTCTCCGGCGAGGGGGGCGTCCACCCCTGGCGCTTCTGGATCACGGGCGATCCCACTGTCAGCCCGTATCGGGCCCACGCCCCCCGCAAGCGCCGAACTTGACTCGCTCGTGACGGGTACGTAACGTGGCCCGAGCCGCTTGCACCGGGTACTGCGTAACGCCAGCAGCCGGAAGCGGCCAACCACTACCTACAACTCGCCCCTTCCAGGGGTGCGCATTTCGCATGCCGAAATTCGCATTCAAGGTTCTCGATTATGAGTTCCTGAGGGAGTCGGTTAACGTAGTGAATGTCGAAAGGCCGCAAGGCCAAAAGGCAAAAGCAGGAATCCCGCCCGACAGGGAATCGGATACGGAAACGGTCTGATAGAGTCGGGAACACCGAAGGGAAGCGCCCGGAGGAAAGC
>NZ_LFBV01000004.1 GCF_001905345.1 Streptomyces uncialis | reverse complement strand
GATCTTGGACGCCCTGTCCGGCGTTCCCAAACACACCATCAGCATTCGGAATGACTCGTCTAGGGACTAGGGCCGCTGGACACTTGGCAGATGGATGGCGATCACCTGGAACAGCGCCTGACCGGACGAGTAGCGATGGGGCGATCCGGCCCTCTCCTGCGTGTCCGTACAAGCCACGCATGTGCGACTGGCGGGCATCGAAGATCGCCCGCACCACCCGCCCGGCTGCACCGTGGCCCGTACGGCCACCGCCGCGCCGAGGGCGCGAGAAGCTTGCCGCTTCCAGCGCCAGCCGGATCAGCCTGTCATCCCTGGCCTGACCGGGAGATTTCGGGGATATTGGTCACACAGTGCCCTGAAATGCAAAAAACCCCAGATCAACTGGGGTTCCTGCTGGTGCTGGTGTCCGAGGGGGGACTTGAACCCCCACGCCCGTTAAAGGGCACTAGCACCTCAAGCTAGCGCGTCTGCCATTCCGCCACCCGGACCGGTGTGGTGTTCGCGGGGGTGTTCCCCGCGGCGACATGGACAACAATACCAAGGTTTCGGAGTCGCTTTCACCTGTGTATTCGCAGGCCGGGAGGGTGGGTGGCGGAGCGTGCACGGTTGGTCACCGGAGGTGTCGCGCCGCTCCCGTCCGGCGCCCCCGTAAGGGCAGGGGCGCCGGGTGGGAGGGGTGGGTCAGCAGGCTCGGAGGGCTGCCAGGTTGGTGTAGCCGGTGCGGGCGGAGTCCAGGGACTGGGTGGGGGCCGAGCTGCTGGGGGCGTTGTCCTGTTCGACCATCGGGTTGTGGTAGGTCTTCCGGCCGACGCGGGAGAAGAAGCGTTCGTAGTCGATGTCGCCCGTGCCGAAGGGCACCATGTCGTAGCCGTTGCCGCTGCTCTCGTTGACGGTGCCGTCCTTCGCGTGGAACAGCGGGTAGCGCGTGCCGTTGCGGGCGACGAGCTTCGCCGGGTCGAAGAGGCTGCGGCGCTGGGAGCCGTCGTGCGCGGTGTAGGTGTGGAACTTGTACCGGGCGACATGGGCCCAGAAGATGTCCAGCTCCAGCCAGACGTCGCGGGGGTCGGTCCGCTTCAGGAAGTACTCCAGCTTGCGGACGCCGGAGCTGCGGGTCGGGCGGCCCTGGGCGTCGAGGGGGCCGCCGTCCAGCAGGAAGTCGTACGCGCCGTCGTGGTTGTGGGTGTACAGCTTGATGCCCGCGCGGCGGGCCACGGCGCCGATCGCGTTCCAGTGGTCGGCGGCCTTGTCCCAGTCGGCGCGGTGCGAGGACCAGGTGGGGTCGCCGCCGGTGCCCATGTGGTCCATGCCGAGGATGTTGGCGATCTCCAGGGCCTGCTTGAAACGGTCGAGGTCCGGTGCGGTGAGGGTCGCGGGTATGAAGCCGTGGTTGCCCTGGGCCCGCAGCCCGTAGTCGTCGAGCCAGGAGCGCAGGAGCCGGGCGCCCTGGACGTTGTCGAGGTTCGCACCGCCGGGGGCGTTCGCGTGCTGGCCGTATCCGGCGAACTCGACCTGCCGGTAGCCGTAGCGGGCGAGCTGCTTGAAGACCTCGCGGAAGCCGGACGGCAGCTCGCTCGCCAGCGGGTCGCGGGCGATCGCGTCCCGGACGGTGTAGAGGATGATGCCGCGCTTGTGGGCGGGGACGAGGGCCCGCCGGTCATGGCCGTGGCCGTGCCCATGACCATGGCCGTGACCGTGGCCCCGGCCGCGGCTGTCCGCGAGGGCCGGGGACGCACCGAAGACGGGGGCCGCGACCGCGACCGCCCCGACGGCTGAGCAGGTGCTCAGGAAGCGGCGGCGGTCCACGCCCAGGACCCGGCGCAGGGACTCGTCCGGGGTGGCTCCGGACGCGGGTGCGGAGGCGGGCTCGGAGTGCTGGTTCACGGTCTCTCGCTTTCGCTGGAGGGTTCGCTCGCGGCTTCACCGGAGGGTTCACGGGCGGGGTCGGTGAGACCGGCGAGGGTCAGGAGCAGGGACTTCACCTCGGTGGCCGCTACCCGGTCACCGAACGCGCGGGGGGTGGAGCACAGGAGGAGCGGACCGTCGTCGTCGCTCGCGGGGAGGCGGCCGTGGGTGCCGCGGACGGGTGACGGATCGAGGGGGACGACCGCCATCCGGTAGCGCATACCGAGCTTCTTGCGGGCCAGCGCACCCGCCGCCTTGAGCCGTACGTACGGGTCCTCGGGGTCCATGAAGAGTTCCGCCGGGTCGTAGCCGGGTTTGCGGTGGATCTCCACGAGCTGCGCGAAGTCGGGGGCGCGGGCGTCGTCCAGCCAGTAGTAGTACGTGAACCAGGCGCCCGGTTCGGCGAGGGCGACGAGTTCACCGGAGCGCGGATGGTCGAGGCCGTGGGCCTTCTTGCCCTCGTCGTCCAGGAGCTGTTCGAGGCCCGGGAGCCCTTCGAGGGCGGCGCGGGTGGCGTCCAGGTCCTCGGGGCGGCGGACGTAGACATGGGCGATCTGGTGGTCGGCGACCGCGAAGGCACGGGACGCCATCGGGTCGAGGTACTCCATACCGTCCTGGGTGTGGACCTCCAGGAGACCCGCGCGGCGCAGGGCGCGGTTGATGTCGACTGGCCGGTCGGCGGGGGTGATGCCGTACTCGGAGAGGACGACGACGGTGCGGCCCTCGCGGCGGGCGTCGTCCAGCAGGGGCGCGACCGCCGTGTCGAGCGCGGTGGCGGCGGCATGGGAGCGGGGGTCGTCGGGGCCGAAGCGCTGGAGGTCGTAGTCCAGATGGGGAAGATAGGTGAGGGCGAGGTCGGGGCGGCGGGTGGCGAGGAGGTGCCGGGTCGCGTCGATGATCCACTGGCTGGAGACGAGGTCGGCGCCCGGTCCCCAGAAGTGGAACAGCGGGAACGTGCCCAGCCGGGAGACGAGTTCGTCGTGCAGGGCGGGCGGCCGGGTGTAGCAGTCGGGTTCCTTGCGGCCGTCGGCGTAGTAGACGGGACGCGGGGTGACGGTGAAGTCGGTGTCGGCGCCCATCGCGTACCACCAGCAGATGTTGGCGACGGTGTAGCCGGGGTGGGCGCGGCGGGCGGCGTCCCAGAGCTTGTCGCCCGCGACCAGGCCGTTGTGCTGGCGCCACAGCAGGACGTCGCCCAGTTCGCGGAAGTACCAGCCGTTGGCGACGATGCCGTGCTCGGCGGGCAGGGTGCCGGTGAGGAACGTGGACTGCGCGGCGCAGGTGACCGCGGGCAGTACCGTGCCGAGCGCCGCGCGGGAGCCGGTCCCGGCGAGGGCCCGCAGATGGGGCATATGGGCGAGGAGCCGGGGGGTGAGCCCGACGACGTCGAGCACGAGGAGGGGGGTGGGGGGCGGGGCGTCGGCAACCGCGTCGGCGGGAGCGTCGGCGGCGGGTGCCGTGGACCGGTTGGGCCCGGTGGACTCGTCGGGCGCGGTGGACTCCGGGGGCACGGGGGTCACGGGAGCTCCTTCAGGCCGAGGTCCGTCAGCAGGTCGCGGGCCAGGGTGAGTTCCGCGGCGATCCCGTCGGTGAGCTGGGCCCGGACCCGTGGCCGCAGTTCGGGCGGCAGGGCCTGCCAGGTGTACGTCTCGACCTCCAGGTGCCGGGTCAGCGGCCGGGGTCCGCCGACCAGCCGCCCCAGGGACGCGGTCAGCACGTCGAGCGTCGAGGTCAGCGGCGGGGCGGGCGCGGCGTGCAGCGGTACGTGGAAGTGGGCGCGCCAGGGGGCGCCGTCGGGCAGCGCCGTGCCGGAGACGGCCGCGCCGAGGTCGTCGGTGCCGCGCAGTCCGGCGGCGGTGGCGGTGCGGGTCTGGTGCAGGAACCGGGGTTCGTCGAAGGCGGCGAGGGCTTCGCGTACCTCGGGCAGATGGGGGTTCTCGGCGTGCAGCGCGGCGGAGAGCTGGGCCTTGACGACGGGTACGCCGGCGGCGGTGAGCGCGTCGAGGGCGGGGCCGGGGTCCTCGAAGGAGGTCGCCAGATGACACGTGTCGACACAGATCCCGATCCGCTCGTGTCCGACGGCGGTGAGCGGCGCGATGGCGTCCCGGGTCGTCTCCACGACACAGCCGGGCTCGGGTTCGAGGCCGACACGCACGGAACGGCCGGTGAGGTCGGCGAGTGCGTCGAGCCGGTGGCCGAGCGTGCGCAGGGCGTCGAGGGCGGCCGCGGCGCGCGGCGCGGGATGGTCGGTGCGCCAGGCGAGCGGGAGGGTGGAGATGGTGCCCTCGGTGATGTCGTCCGGGAGGAGCTGGACGAGCAGCCGGGCGAGTTCGGTGGTGTGGCCGAGGCGTTCGGGGTCGGCCCAGTCGGGTTTGTACACCCGGTACTTGACCTCCTCGGCGCCGAATCCCTGGTAGGGGAAGCCGTTGAGGGTGACGACCTCCAGGCCGCGCCGGTCGAGTTCGCCGCGCAGCGACCGGACGGCGGCGGGGTCGGCGGCGAGGGCGCGGGCGGCGTCCCTGGCGAGCCACAGTCCGATGCCGAGGCGGTCCCGGCCGAGGCGTTTGCGGACGGGTTCGCAGTGGTCGCGCAGCTGGGCGAGGACCCCGTCGAGGGTTTCGGCGGGGTGGACGTTGGTGCAGTAGGCGAGGTGGACCGTGGAGCCGTCGGGGTGCCGGAAGCGCATCGGTCACGAACCTCCGCGCAGGATGGAGTTGCCCTCGTGGGTCGCGCCGGTCCCGGCCCCGGGGACATCGAGGACGAGGCGCCCGCTGAGCCCGTAGAAGGCGACGGGGTTGCGCCACAGCACGAGGTCCACATCGTCCTCGGTGAATCCGGAGACCAGCATCAGATCGGCGACCTCGCGGGTCTTCAGCGGGTCGCTGCGGCCCCAGTCGGCGGCGGAGTTGACGAGTACCTTCTCCGGCCCGTACTCGGTGAGGACGTCGACCATCCGCGCGGCGTCCATCTTGGTGTCGGGGTAGACGGAGAACCCGAGCCAGCAGCCCGCGTCCTTCGCCTCCTTGACGGTGGTCTCGTTGAGATGGTCGAGCAGGACCCGGTCGGCGGGCAGCGCGGACTCATGCACGGCGTCGAGGGTGCGGCGCAGTCCGGCGAGCTTGTCGCGGTGCGGGGTGTGGACGAGCGCGGGCAGTTCGTGGTCGGCGGCGAGCTGGAGCTGGGCGGCCAGCGCGTGGTCCTCGGCCGGGGTCATCGAGTCGTAGCCGATCTCCCCGACGGCGACGACGCCGTCCTTGTCGAGATAGCGCGGCAGTTCGTCGAGGACGGGCACACAGCGCGGGTCGCCCGCCTCCTTCGGGTTGAGGGCGAGGGCGCAGTGGTGGGCGATGCCGTACTGCGCGGCGCGGAAGGGTTCCCAGCCGAGGAGGGCGTCGAAGTAGTCGATGAACGAGGCGGGTGAGGTGCGGGGCTGGCCGAGCCAGAAGGAGGGTTCGACCACGGCACGGACCCCGGCGGTGTGCATGGCCTGGTAGTCGTCGGTGGTGCGGGAGGTCATATGGATGTGGGGATCGAAGATGCGCATCAGGACTCCTCGCCGGTGGCAGTGGCCGCCCTGGGGGCGGTGAGGGTCAGCGTGTACCGCAGGTCGTCGGGGACGGGGCGGCCCGCCGCGGTCCGCTCCCGGGCCTGGTCGTCGAGCATCCGGGCGAGCTCGGTGTCGCCGCGGGCGCGTTCCGCGAGTGCGGCGACGGCGGTCACCGGGACCCCGGTGAACAGGCACTTGAGCACGGCGTGCCGCCATTCGTGCGCGTCGAGGTGGACGGCCGCGTAGGGGCCGACGGCGGCGGCGACCAGCCGGGTGTCATTGGTGCGCAGCGCGTCCCGGACCAGCGGGAGGGCGGCGGGTCCGGGGACGAGGGCGGGCAGGGCGAGGAGCACCGCGCGGCGTTCGGCGGCGGTGCCCTGGCCGTAGAGCCGGGTGAGGGTGTCGGGACCGGCGTGCGCGGCGCGCAGCAGGAGTACGCGTACGGCGTCGGCGTGCTCGTGCCCGCAGCGGCGTCCGGCCTGCGCGAACAGCGCTTCCCAGCGGGCGGCACCCCGGGCGGCCCCGGACTGCCCGGGGCCGGGTACGGCTCCGGCCCTGTACGCGGCCTCGGCTCCCGAGGCGGGTGCGGATGCGGCTCCCGGTACGGCTGCGGCTCCCGGGACGGGTGCGGCTCCGGCCCTGTACGCGGACCCGGCTCCCGGGACGGGTGCGGCTCCCGGGATGGGTGCGGACGCGGCTGCCGGTCCCGCCCCGGCCCCGCTTTCGGCCCCGGACCCGGACCCGCACCCGGCCGCGGTTCCGACCTCCGTCTCCGCCTCGCCCCCCGCCTCGGTGAGGGCCCGGTCGAGCCAGTCGCGGGCGGCCTCGGACAGTGCGGCGCCGAGCTCTTCGCGGGTGGGGAGGTGGACGGGGGCGGTCATGACCGGCCCCCTTCGCCGGGGGTGGTGCGGCCAGTGGCGGGTACGCGGTCGCTTCCGCCGTGGGACGGCCGGGCCGTCGTGCGCGGGGAAGCCGGGCGCCGCGCGCGGCGCGCCGTACCGTGTCCGGTCGGGGGCGGGGCCACCGAGCGCAGGAACTCCAGCGAGGTGGCCGCGAGCCGGGGGCCCGCGTGGCTGTGCCGGGGCAGTTCCACGCAGGTCAGCCCCTGGTACCCGGTGGCGGCGAGCGCGTCGAGGACGGGCGGGACGTACAGCTCTCCCTCGCCGAAGGGCAGATGGTCGTGGACACCGCGCCGCATGTCCTCGATCTGGACGTGCCGCAGCCAGGGCCCGGCGGCCCGGACGCAGTCGGCGGGCGGCGCGGTCTCCGTCACCAGGCAGTGGCCGATGTCAAGGGTGAGCCCGAGGGCTTCGGGCGAGCCGAGCGCGGTGCGCAGCCGGTGGAACCCGTCGAGGGTGTCCAGCAGATGGCCGGGCTCGGGTTCCACGGCGAGCGGCACCCCGGCGGCCGTAGCGGCGGCGACGACGGGTTCCAGGGTCGCCGCGAGCCGGTCCCACGCCTGGTCCTCGTCGACCCCGCCCGGCGCGGGGCCGCTGAAGCAGTGGACGGCGTGCGCGCCCAGTTCGGCGGCGACCCGGACGGCGGTGGTGAGGAGTCCGGTGCGCAGGGCCCGCCGGTCCGGGTCGGGGTCGAGCAGGGTGGGGCCGTGCTTGTGCCGGGGGTCCAGCACATAGCGGGCGCCGGTCTCGACGGTGACGGTGAGTCCGAGCCGGTCGAGCTGCCGGGCCACCGCGCGGGTGCGCTCCGCGAGGTCCGGTGCGCACGGGTCGAGGTGCATATGGTCGAGGGTCAGCCCGACGCCGTCGTACCCGAGGTCGGCGAGCAGGGTGAGGGCGTCGGTGAGCCGCAGATCGGTGAGGCCGTTGGTGCCGTAGGCGAAACGGAGGGCGCTCATGTGATGCTCACCCGCCGGGCGAAGGTCCGGGCGGCGGGGGCGAGGGCGGCGGTCAGCAGTGCGGTGACGGGCGCTCCGGCGCGGGCGCAGAGCGCGGCCTGGAACGGGATCATCGCCCGGATTCCGGCGCCCACGGCCCGCCGGGTGAGCGGTGGGGACGGGTTGAGTGCCGCGTGCCACAGCGGTACGGCGACGGTGGCGAGGTATCCGGCGGTGAGCGCGCCCTGGAGGCTGGTGCCCGGCAGGCCGAGGGGGGCTGCTCCCCGTCGGCCTGCCGGGGGCGGGTGGGCGCCGGCGGGTGGACGCGGTCCGAGCAGCGTCCGGGCCAGCGCGGTGGTGGTCGCGAGGGCGGTGAGCGGTACGGCGGTGGAGCCGCCGTACGCCTCGTGGCGGGACACGGCGGTCACCGCGAGGGTGTGCGTGCCGAGTGCCGCGGCGGCGGGCAGCGCCCGCCGGGCCCGGCCGCCGTTGGCGGTGGCGCCGAGGACGAGGTCCAGGGCGCGGGCCGTCCCCATGGCCACGGGGCCGAGCGGGGTGTGCTTGAGCCCGAGGTCGTACGCCCACACCGTGGCCGCCAGCGCGGCGGCGGTCGCGAGCGCGGGGCGTCCGGCCAGTGCGGCGCAGCCGATCCCGGCGGCGGTGAGGGCCGCCGCGCCGGTGAGGGCGGCGGCGGGGGCGATCCGCCCGGACGGCAGCGGCCGGTGCGGGCGTTCGACCGCGTCGACCTCCCGGTCGGCCCAGTCGTTGAGCGCCATGCCCGCCTGGTACAGACACAGGGAGGCGCCGATGGCCAGCAGGGTACGGCGTCCGGGGCGGGAGGCGACGGTCGAGGCTCCGGCGAGGGCGTCACCGGGGACGGTGAACAGGGCGGGCAGGCGCAGGAGTTCGGCCCAGTCGGCGCGCGTTCCGGCGCGGATCGCGGGGCGTTGGGGGGCGGGGGCCGCCGGCACCTGGACCGTGGACGTACCGGGCGCGGACGTACCGGGCGCGGACGCACCAGGTACCGACCTACCAGGTACCGACGGACCGGCTACAGCCGGAGCGGGTCCGGGTGCCGTGTCGCGGGGGTCGTTCATCGTTCACCCGCCAGGAGCCTGCCGAACGAGAGCAGTTGCGCGTACTGCTCACCGAGCGCGGCCGGGGCGCCCGGGTCCGGGTCCTTGAAGTAGAAGGCGAGTTCCGGCCGGGGTCCGGCGAGACCGGTCTCGTGGGCGCGGGCCAGCAGCCGGGCCAGGTCGAGGACCAAGGGGGCGGCGAGGGCCGAGTCGCAGCCCTGCCAGGTGGTCTGGAGGGTCATCCGGGAACCGAGGAAGCCGTCGAAGGCGATGTGGTCCCAGGCCGTCTTCCAGTCGCCGAGCGCGGGGACGTCGTCGATGTGCGTACCGCCTTCGGGGACCGTCCCGAGGGTGTCGGCGAGGACGCGTTCCTTGCCCGCGTTCTTCGCGGCGGCGGCGCGCGGGTCGGCCAGGGCGGCGCCGTCCCCGCCGCCGAGGAGATTCGTCCCGGACCAGGCCCGCACCGTGAGCGCGCGCTGGGCGAACATCGGCCCGAGGACGGACCGCAGCAGGGTCTGCCCGGTCTTGCCGTCGCGGCCCGCGTACGGCAGTCCGCCGGCCTCGGCCTCGGCGGCGAGCGCCGGGTGGTGCAGCCCGGTGGACGGGGTGAAGTTGACGTACGGGCAGTCGGCGCGCAGGGCCGCCGCCGCGTACAGGGAGCTGGGCGGCAGGGTGCCGTCGCCGGGGCCGGCCTCCGTGGAGGCGACGTTGACGACGACGGCGCGTGCCAGGCCGTTCGCGCGGACGAAGGCACGGATGTCGGCGGCGAACGCCTCGATCAGTTCCTCCTCGTCGCGGGTGTCACCGGGCAGCGGGCCACCGGGGCGGATCTCGCGGTCGGCGGCCTCCAGTTCGGCGCGGACCGCGTCGGCGAGGCCGTGCGGGAGGACGCCCTGGTCGGCGAGGGCCTCGGCGCGTTTGGGGAGGGGGCAGTCGAGGGTGTCGTGCCCGCCGAAGACGAGGGTGCCCAGCGGGGGAAGCGCGGCCTCGGTGAACGCGTCGGTCTCGGTGACCATCCCGGTGGCGGGGCGCAGTCCGGCGGCGACGGCCGCGCAGCCCGCGACGGCGGTGGTGGCGACGGAGCCCCTTGCGCCGATCAGCCAGACGCCGGTACGGGCGGGAGCCGCGGCGGGCACACCGCCCGGGGCGGACGTGGAGCGGGCGGACGTGGCGCGGGCGGTGCCGGGCCGGGTGGACGTGGAACCGGTGGGCGTGGACCGGGCGGTGCCGGACGGAGTGGTCGTGGACGGAGTGGTGGGTTCGGCGGACATGGGCAGCCTCCTTGTCGTGCGCGAACCGGGAGCGCGAGGGAACGAGTCGTGAGGTGGCGGGACGTGAGGGGGGGACGTGAGGTGGGGGGCGTGGGTGGCGGGTCGTGGGTGGGGGGAGCGGGTCCCTCCCGCCCCGGGGAGGCGGGAGGGACGACGGCTCCGGGCCGAAGGGCGGCCCGCCCCCGGCGACGCAGGGGGTAGCGGGCGGGCATCCCTCCGGGAGGGCCCGGAGCGGTGCGGAGCGGTGCCGGATGGTCGGTCCGGGACGGCGGGCGGAGGTCCGGCGTCCTCCGCCCGCCGCCGTTCTAGGCGCCCGGTACGGGCAGTTCCTTCAGCTGGATGTCGCGGAACGCCACCTTGTCGGCGGGTCCGTGGTTCTGGAGCCCGATGTGTCCGTCGGTGAGGCTGCGCCGCGGGTCCTTGTTGGTGAAGTCGTTGACCTTGACTCCGTTGAGGAAGACCTGGAGGCGTTCGCCCTGCACACGGATCTCGTAGCTGTTCCACTGCCCCGGCGGGCGCAGCGCACGGTCACGTGCGTTGATGTTCGCCGATTTGAAGGAGTAGACGGAGCCGGTGGTGCGGTCGGCCCGGTCGGTGGCGTCGATCTGGATCTCGTAGCCCTTGTTCACGGCGGACCAGGGGTCGTCGGAGGCGGGGAAGCCCACGAAGATACCGGAGTTGTCGTCACCGGTCATCTTCCAGTCGAGCGTCAGGGAGTAGGACTTCAGCTCCTTGGCCTGGTACCACAGGAGCCCCATGCCGCCCTCGCTGTTGAGGACGCCGTCCTTGACGGTGAAGCGTCCGGGACCGGCCTGCTTCCAGCCGTCCGTGGTGTGGCCGTTGAAGAGGTCGCGGGCGCCCTGTTCGGGCTTGCAGTCGCCCTTGACCTGGCCGCTGGCGTACTGGAGGCCGCCCAGCAGATGGCTGCGGAAGGCTTCCTCGGCGTACGACTCCTTGGTGTGGCCGAGACCGGTGTAGAAGGACCGGCCGCCCTCGTACGCCTGGCACCAGGCGATCGGGTGGTCGCCCTTCATGGTGCCGCCCTGGTAGGTGGTCTCGTCCAGGGTGGCGAGGACGCGGACGTTGTCCCGCGGGTTGGAGCGGTAGTTGTACCACTCGTCCGTGCGCTCCCAGACGTCCGGGACGGACTTGGTGGCGGGGTGGTCGTGGTCGGTGACCCGGACGGTGGCCTGCTGGGTCGCCGGGTGGGACTCGAAGTACGCGCCGACGAGCTTGCCGTAGTAGGGCCAGTCGTACTCGGTGTCGGCCGCCGCGTGGACGCCCATGAAGCCGCCGCCGTTGGCCATGTAGTTCTGGAACGCCTGCTGCTGGGCCGCGTTCAGCACGTCACCGGTGGTGGACATGAAGACCACGGCGTCGTACCGGGCGAGGTTGGCGGTGGTGAACTGGCCCGCCGCCTCCGTGGAGTCGACGGTGATCTTGTTGTCCTTGCCGAGATCCTTGAGGGTCTGGACGCCGGTCGGGATGGCGTCGTGGCGGAATCCGGCGGTCTTGGAGAAGACGAGGACCCGCCTGGCGTCACGGTCCTTGGGGTCGCTGGAGATGTCGAAGTCGTCCAGGTCGTAGAGCGCTCCGGAGCCGCCCTTGAAGACCAGGTACAGGCTGGTGGTCTTCTTCGGCAGGGCCCGCAGCGGGACGTCGACGTCCTGGAACGTCTCCCAGCTCCCGGTCACCGGGATCGGCGCGGAGCCGTGCAGGGCGCCCTTCGGGCCACCGCTGCGGACCTCCAGGGAGCCGCCCGCGCCGCCGGAGGATATCCGGGCGGTGAGCTTCTTCGCGCCGGTCAGGTTGTACGGGGTGAAGGAGATCCAGTCGCCGTCGGTGATGTCCCCGACGGTCTTGCCGCCGTTGGCCGCCGGCTTGTCGTAGACGCGGATGCCCTGCTGGGCGCCGAAGTGCTCGGCCTGCCGGTGGCGGGGCTGGAGCTGGACCTGGTCGTGGCTGGTGAGCTTCTCCTGGCCACCGCCGCCGTTGTCGGTGTACTCGGCGTCGAGGACCCCGAAGATATTGGCGTTGGGGTCGTGCTCGGTGTCGGCGGGGGCGGTGATGGTGCCCTCGCAGCCGGTGGCCGAGGTGATCGGGTGGCCGTGGCTGTCATGGCCGAGGATGTAGCGGACGGTGACCTTGGAGCAGTCGATCGCCCCGTCCTCGGGGTCCGTGACCTTCACCTTGAACGGGATCGTGTCACCGAAGCTGAACAGCTTGCCGTTCGGCGGGCTCTCCAAGGTGACGGTCGGCGCGGTGTTGCCGACGACGATCCGGACACTGGCGCGGGCCTTGCGGCCGGTCGGGTCGGTGACGGTGACGGTCGCCGTGTAGGTGCCGTCCTTGCGGTACGTGTACGAGGGTGAGGCGCCGGTGCCGGTCTTCCCGTCACCGAAGTCCCAGGCGTAGGTCAGCGGGTCACCGTCGGGGTCGCTCGCGGTGGCGTCGAGGCGGACCCTGAGCGGGGACTGCCCCGAGGTCTTGGTGGACTTGGCCTCCACGCTCGGGGAGCGGCCTCCGGTGGCGTTCTCGATGCGGTACAGCGCCGAGTGCTCGTTGCCGCCGAACCAGGCGGTGCCGTAGTCGAGGACGTAGAGCGCGCCGTCGGGGCCGAAGCTCATGTCCATGACCTGGGTGCCGGTCCACGGGAACGGGTTGATCGACTGGACCGCGCCGTCCCCGCCCTGTTCGATCCGCTTGATCCAGCGGCGGCCGAACTCTCCGGCGAAGAAGTCGCCGTCGTACGCCTCGGGGAACTTGACCGGCGAGTCCAGGTCCGGGTCGTGCCGGTAGACGGGTCCCGCCATCGGGGACTCGGAGCCGGAGCCCAGCTCGGGGACGGAGCCGCCGTCGTAGGGCAGCCACGCCTGCTCGGCGGGTGGCAGGTCCACCAGACCGGTGTTGTTCGGGGAGTTGTTCTTCAGCGCCCCGCAGTCGAACGCGGCCCCGGACTCCTTGGTGGCGAAGTCGTAATCCACGTACGGCTCGTTCTTGCCGACGCAGTAGGGCCAGCCGAAGTTGCCCGCCTTGGTGACACGTGCGAACTCGACCTTGCCGGACGGGCCGCGGGTGGCGCTGGCGGCTCCGGCGTCCGGGCCGTACTCACCGACGTAGACGACGCCGGTGGGCTTGTCGACGCTGATCCGGAACGGGTTGCGGAAGCCCATCGCGTAGATCTCGGGACGGGTCCTGTCCGTCCCGGGGGCGAAGAGGTTGCCGTCCGGGACGGTGTACGAGCCGTCCGGCTGGACCTTGATCCGCAGGATCTTGCCGCGCAGGTCGTTGGTGTTGCCGCTGCTGCGCTGCGCGTCGAAGGCCGGGTTGCGGTTCACGCGCTCGTCGATCGGGGTGTAGCCGTCGGAGGCGAAGGGGTTGGTGTCGTCGCCGGTCGACAGATAGAGATTGCCGTCCTTGTCGAAGTCGATGTCGCCGCCCACATGGCAGCAGGTGCCGCGGGTGGCCTTGACCTCAAGGACGTTCTTCTCGCTGGCCGTGTCGAGGGTGCCGTCGGCCTTCAGGACGAACCGGGAGAGCCGGTTGACCCCGTCGAAGCGCGCGAAGTCGGCGGCGGTGCCGGTCTCCGGGGCGTCGCCCGCCGGGGTGTCCATCGGCGGGGCGTAGTACAGATAGACGAAGCGGTTGTCCTTGAAGCCGGGGTCGACCCCGACGCCCTGGAGGCCCTCCTCGTCGTGGGTGTAGACGGGCAGCTTGCCCGAGACGCGGGTGTTGCCGTCGGCGTCGGTGAGGCGGAGCGTGCCGTCGCGGGAGGTGTGCAGGACGCCGCCCTCGGGGAGGACGGCGAGCGACATGGGCTCCCCGACCTCGGGGGCGCCCTTCGCGAGGGTGATCTGCTGGAACTCCTCCGCCGCGGCGGGGGCCCGCGGGGTGTCGGCACCGGCCGGCGGGGCGGCGAGGGCGAGGGAGGCGCCGGCGAACAGTGAGGTGATGAGGAGGGTGAGCGTTCTTCTCGGGGTGTGACGTTTCGTGTGCACGAAATCCCTCCGGGAGGGTCCGGGGAAGAGGGTTGCCGTTCGGCTGTGCGGTGCGGGACCCGGGGTGCGCCGTCACTCCGGTTCGTAGGTGTCCCTTACACCTCAGGGACCGTAGCCTCCTTTATCCGGGGCGGATAGCCCTTGTGCGACAGATAAGTTGAACTTTTTCCCGTGTCAGGACAAAGGGGGGTCCTGGCGGGGCCTCGGCGGTAACCCCCTGCGGGGTCGGTCCCGTTCTGCGGCTGCGGGCTCGCCTCCGGGGCGTCTGTGCCGCTGAGCGCGCTCGTTCCTGTGCGGGTCGTTCGTGGGTGCGCGGTTCCTCGCGCCCCTGGGTCTGTGCTGCTGGGCGTACTTGTTCCCGTGCGGTACGGACGGGGGTGCGCAGTTCCCCGCGCCCCTTTGGGGGCGCCACCTCTGCCGGTCCGTCAGGTGCGCGGGAACCGCACCGGCGGGCCTGCGGTCGATCGGCCACCGCAGGAGGCAGCCCCAGGGGCGCGGGGAACTGCGCACCCACGAACGACCTGTGCCGGAACACGTACGCCCAGCGGCACGGACCCAGGGGCGCCGAGGCCGTACGGGCACCGGGAACCCGGACCGATTACCCGGCGGAGCCGAACGCCGCGTCGAACGAGGCGGACGGGGGGTCGAAGTCGTAGCGGCGGAGGTGGGCCAGGGCCTCCGGCGCCCCCTGGAGGCGGTCCATCCCCGCGTCCTCCCACTCGACCGACACGGGTCCCTCGTACCCCACGGACCGCAGCATCCGGAACACGTCCTCCCAGGGCACGTCCCCGTGCCCGGCGGAGACGAAGTCCCACCCCCTGCGGGGATCGCCCCAGGGCAGATGCGACCCGAGGCGCCCGTTGCGGCCGTCCAGCCGCCGCCGCGCCTCCTTGCAGTCGACGTGGTAGATCCGGTCCTTGAAGTCCCACAGGAAGCCGACCGGGTCGAGGTCCTGCCACACGAAGTGGCTGGGGTCGAAGTTCAGCCCGAAGGCCGGCCGGTGGCCGACCGCCTCCAGGGCGCGCCGGGTGGTCCAGTAGTCGTAGGCGATCTCCCCGGGATGCACCTCGTGCGCGAACCGGACCCCCTGCGCGTCGAACACGTCGAGGACCGGGTTCCAGCGCTCGGCGAAGTCCTCGTACCCGCGCTCGATCATCCGCTCGGGGACGGGCGGGAACATCGCGACCAGGTGCCAGATGGCGGACCCGGTGAACCCGATGACCGTGTCGACGCCGAACGCGGCGGCGGCCCGTGCCGTGTCCGCGATCTCCGCGGCGGCCCGCCGCCGGACGCCCTCGGGGTCGCCGTCGCCCCAGATCCGGCCGGGCAGGATGCCCTGGTGGCGCTCGTCGATGATGTGGTCGCACACGGCCTGGCCGACCAGATGGTTGGAGATGGCCCAGCACTTGAGCCCGTACCGGTCGAGCAGTTCCCGGCGGGAGGACACGTACGACGGGTCGGCGAGCGCCTTGTCGACCTCGAAGTGGTCGCCCCAGCAGGCGAGTTCCAGTCCGTCGTAGCCGAAGTCACGGGCGAGCCGGCAGACGTCCTCCAGCGGGAGGTCCGCCCACTGGCCGGTGAAGAGGGTGAAGGGGCGGGGCATGGGGAAACGGACCTCCTAGGCCGGGACGGTGGTGTAGACGGAGTTCTTCGCGGCGCTCTCCTCGACGGCGGCCAGCACCCGCTGCACCTGGAGTCCGTCGGCGAAGGAGGGATCGGGGCCGGTCCCGGACGCGATGGCGTGCACGAGGTCGCGGGCCTGGTGCACGAAGGTGTGCTCGTAGCCGAGACCGTGGCCCGGCGGCCACCACGCGTCCAGGTACGGATGGTCGGGCTCGGTGACGAGGATGCGGCGGAAGCCCGCGCTCACGCCCGGTTCGGTGTGGTCGTGGAAGGAGAGTTCGTTGAGGCGTTCCAGGTCGAAGGCGAGCGAGCCGAGTTCACCGTTGAGCTCGATGCGCAGCGCGTTCTTGCGGCCGGAGGCGAACCGGGTCGCCTCGAAGGAGGCCAGCGCCCCGGACGGCAGCCGCGCGGTGAACAGGGCCGCGTCGTCCACGGTGACCTGGCCGCGTGCCGCGCCGCCGGACGGCCCGCCGGCCAGCGGCCGTTCCCGGACGAAGGTCTCGGTGAGCGCCGAGACCCCGCTGATCCGTTCGCCCGTGAGGTACTGCGCGAGGTCGATGATGTGGGCGCCCAGATCGCCGAGGGCACCCGATCCGGCGGACTCCTTGCGCAGCCGCCAGGTCAGCGGGGCGTCGGGGTCGACGAGCCAGTCCTGGAGATAGGCGACCCGGACGTGCCGCAGGGTGCCGATCCGGCCCTCCGCGACCATCCGGCGGGCCAGCGCGGTGGCCGGGACGCGGCGGTAGTTGAAGCCGACCATGGCGACCTGTCCCCGGGCGCGGGCCGCCTCGGCGGCGGCGGCCATCGCCTCGGCCTCCTCCACGGTGTTGGCGAGCGGCTTCTCGCACAGGACGTGCTTGCCCGCCTCCAGCGCGGCGATCGCGATCTCCGCATGGCTGTCGCCCGGGGTGCAGATGTCGACCACGTCGACGTCGTCGCGGGCGATCAGCGCCCGCCAGTCGGTCTCGGCGGCGGCCCAGCCGAGCCGGTCGGCCGCGACCCGGACCGCTGCCGGGTCGCGGCCGCAGACCGCCGACAGGACGGGCCGCCGGGGCAGGTCGAAGACCCGGCCCGCGGTGCGCCAGCCCTGGGAATGGGCGGCGCCCATGAAGGCGTAGCCGACCATGCCGATCCCGAGGGGTGGGGCGAGGTGCTCGGTGCGCTGCTCGGGGGTCGCGGCGGCGCTGCCACGGCCGGCCGGGTCGGGCTGTCCCTTGGGGCCCATACGGATGTCCTCCTTCTCGTCGGCGGTCCCGGCACCGCCGGGCCCCGGCCGCTTCACCGGGGCCCGTGCCGCCACCCGGGCCCGTGACGGCGCGGGTGGCGGCCACGGGGATACGGATGCCGCCGTGTTCGCTGTGTGGGGGTGGGCGCGGGCCTCTACTTGAACCCGGTCGCCATGTACTGGTCGACGTTGTCCTTGTCGACGACGGCGGAGTAGAGCGTGACGGACGCCGGGATCTCGAACTCGGCGGTCCCGGATATGCCCTTGCCCTGGCCGAGGGCGCGGGCGAGGTCGATCGCGGACGCGGCCATGGTCGGCGGGTAGAGCACGGTCGCCTTGAGGACGCCCCGGTCCTGCTTGATGGCCTCGAACGCGGCGAGCGCCCCGGCCCCGCCGACCATCAGGAACTCGTCCCGTCCGGCCTGTTCGATGGCGCGCAGCGCGCCGACGCCCTGGTCGTCGTCGTGGTTCCACAGTGCGTCGATCTGCTTCTGCGCCTGGAGGAGCTGGGCCATCTTCGCCTGGCCGGACTCGACGGTGAAGTCGGCGGCCTGCCGGGCGACCTTGCTGATGTTCGGGTAGTTCTTCAGCGCGTCGTCGAAGCCCTGGGTGCGCTGCTTGGTCAGCTCCAGATTGTCGAGGCCCGCGAGTTCGACGACCTTGGCGCCCTTCTTGTCCTTCAGCTTCTCCCCGATGTAGTGCCCGGCGTTCAGCCCCATCCCGTAGTTGTCGCCGCCGATGTAACAGCGGTACGCCTGCGGGGAGTTGAATACCCGGTCGAGGTTGATGACAGGGATGCCCGCACGCATCGCCTTGAGTCCGACCTGGGTGAGCGCCTTGCCGTCGGCGGGCAGGATGACGAGAACGTCGACCTTCTTGTTGATGAGGGTCTCGATCTGCCCGATCTGCGCGGCCGTGTCGTTGGCGCCCTCGGTGATCTCCAGGGTGACGTCGGAGTACTTCTTCGCCCTGCTCTCGGCGTTCTCGTTGATGGCGTTGAGCCAGCCGTGGTCCGCCTGCGGTCCGGCGAAGCCGATGGTGACCGGCTTGCCGGGCTTGTCGCTCGCGGCGGGCTGGTTCTGGTTCGCGGCCGGCTTCTCGTCCTCGGACTCGTTGCTGGTGCACGCCGTGAGCAGGGCGCCCGCGCCGACGGCGGCGGTGCCGAAGAGCAGTCCTCTGCGGCTCGGGATCTGTGGCATGGCGTTGGCCTTCTTCCCTTGAGGGTGCTTCTTGAGGGTGGTGGTGGAGCTGTGGATCCGGGTGCGGGGGGCGGCGGGCAAGGGGGCTCGCCAGGAGCCGGGAGGGGTGCGCGCGGGGCGCTAGGTATGGCTGGAGGTGCGCCGCTGGACGAGGACCGCGGCGACGATGATCGCGCCCTTGGCGATCTGCTGGACATCGCTCTGGAGGTTGTTCAGGGCGAAGATGTTGGTGATCGTGGTGAAGATCAGCACCCCGAGCACGGAGCCCACGATGGTGCCCCGGCCACCGCTGAGCAGGGTTCCGCCGATGATCGCGGCGGCGATGGCGTCCAGTTCGTACAGATTGCCGTTGGTGTTCTGGCCGGAGCCGGACAGGATGATCAGCAGGAACGCGGCGATCCCGCAGCACAGCCCGGACAGCAGATAGAGGTAGAGGCGCTGGCGCCGGACATCGATCCCGGCGAGCCGCGCCGCCTCGGGATTGCCGCCCACCGCGACCGTGCGGCGGCCGAACGTGGTCCGGTTGAGCAGCAGCCAGCCGATGA
The DNA here is from genome assembly GCF_001905345.1 of Streptomyces uncialis. Classification (GTDB taxonomy): domain Bacteria; phylum Actinomycetota; class Actinomycetes; order Streptomycetales; family Streptomycetaceae; genus Streptomyces; species Streptomyces uncialis. The sequence goes on along the minus strand of NZ_LFBV01000004.1, from coordinate 718,186 downwards.
CGGTGACCCCGGCGAAGACGATGACGAGCGGCGGCACCCCGAGGATGTACGCGTCGCGCTCCCCGAGGTCGAGGATGCTGTCGAGGCTGACGACCTGCGTCTTGCCGTCGGTTATCTGGAGGGCGAGGCCGCGGGCGGACGCCAGCATGGCGAGGGTCGCGATGAACGGCACCATCCCGCCGTACGCGATGAGGACGCCGTTGACGAGTCCGCAGCCCAGCCCGACGAGCACCGCCGTGAACAGGATGCCCGCGAAGCCGTACTCCTGGGTGGCGACGGTGGTCGCCCAGACGGAGGCGAGGGCCACGATCGCGCCGACCGACAGATCGATTCCGCCGCTCATGATCACGAAGGTCATCCCGACGGTGACGACACCGATGATGGACGACTGGGTGAGCACCAGTTGCAGATTGGTGGTGTCGAGGAACTCCTCGGGCTTGGTGATCCCGCCGATCAGGACGAGGACGGCGAGGACCCCGACCAGGCTGAGGGTGCGGACGTCCGCACGGGCCAGGGCGACCCGCGCCCCGGACCTCGGGGACCTCCCGCCCGCGCCGCCGGGGTCGGGCGGCTGCCCGGGGGTCTTGCGGAGGTCGGGGCCGGCCGAGGACCCGTCGCGCTGCGCGGGGGACACGGGCTGCGTCATGACGCCGGGCTCCCTTCCGTGGACGGGGCCGCCGGCTGCGCGGCTGCCGTGGACGGGGTCTGCGTGGGCACGGGACTTCCTTCCATGACGAGATCGAGTACGCGGTGTTCGTCGAGTTCGGTGGCGGGCGCATCATGGACGACCCGGCCCTCCCGCAGCACCAGCACCCGGTCGGCGAGTCCGAGCACCTCGGGCACCTCGCTGGAGACCAGCAGCACCGCGAGGCCCTCGTCGGCCAGCCTGCGCACCACCGCGTACAGCTCGGCGCGGGCGCCCACGTCGACACCGCGGGTGGGCTCGTCGAGGAGCAGGACCTTGCAGCCGCGCAGCAGCCAGCGGGCGAGCACCGCCTTCTGCTGGTTGCCGCCGGACAGGGTGCGCACGGGGGCGTCGGGATTGTCGGGGCGCAGGGACAGTTCGCGGGTCGCCTTCTGCGCCGCGGCGCGTTCGGCGCCCCGGTCGACCCAGCCGCCGCGCGCGAAGCGGGACATGGTGGAGACCGAGACGTTGCGGGTGACGGACTCCAGCATCAGCAGGGCCTGCGCCTTGCGTTCCTCGGGGGCGAGACCGAGCCCGGCGCGCACCGCCGCCCGGACGCTGCCGGGGCGCAGTACCTCGCCGTCGACGGTGACCCGTCCGGCGGTGGGCCGCCGGGCCCCGTAGACGGTCTCCAGGATCTCGGAGCGGCCGGAGCCGACGAGTCCGGCGAGGCCGACGATCTCACCGGGCCGCACCATCAGGTCCAGCGGCTCGAACTCGCCTGCCCGGCTGAGTCCTTCGACGGTGAGGACGGGTGCGGGCAGGTCCCGGGGGGCGGGGCGCGGCGGGAAGACGTAGGCGACGTCCCGGCCGGTCATCAGGGAGACGACGGCGTCGGTCGGGGTCGAGGCGGCGGGCAGTCCCCCGGCGACGGCACGGCCGTCCTTGAGGACGGTGACCCGGTTGCCGATCCGGCGGATCTCCTCCAGCCGGTGCGAGATGTAGACGACGGCGACACCGTCGGCGGTGAGGTCGGTGACGATCCGGAAGAGGTTGTCGACCTCGTCCGGGTCGAGCGCGGCGGACGGTTCGTCCATCACGATGAGCCGGACGTCGTGGGAGAGCGCGCGGGCCATGGACACGACCTGCTGGTGCGCGGCGGACAGTTCCCCGACGAGCCGCGCGGGGTCGATCTCCGGGTGGCCGAGCCGTCCCAGCAGGGCCGCGGCGGCGGTACGGGCGTCCCGGCCCCGGACGATGAACCCGGCGGTGGTGGGTTCATGGCCGAGGAAGACGTTCTCCGCGACGGAGAGGTGTTCGACCAGGTCGAGTTCCTGGTAGATGGTGGCGATCCCGAGCCGCATGGCGGCGATCGGGGACTTGAGCCGGACCCGGTCGCCCTGCCAGGTGATCTCCCCGTCGTCGGGCTGGTGGACCCCGGCGAGCACCTTGATGAGGGTGGACTTCCCGGCGCCGTTCTGCCCGAGCAGACAGTGGACCTCACCGGCCAGTACCTCCAGGTCGACGCCGTCGAGGGCGCGGACCCCGGGGAACGACTTGGTGATGCCGGACATATGGAGCAGCGGTGGTTGTGGTGCCATGAAGGGTTCCCCTCGGCGGTACGGCCGGAGCGCGGACGCGGTTCGGGACGGGTTCGGGCGGGCTGGGAGGGCGGCTGAGCGGGTGGGAGCGGGCGTGCGGGAGCGGGTGTGCGAACGGCCGGGGGCGGTCGGCGGCAGGGCGTGCGGGCAGCGCGGAGCACGGCTCCGTGCGGGTGGGCCGAGGGTGACGCGCAACGGCGCGCGGGACGGGCGCGGCGGCGACGCGGCGCTGGTACGGGCAGGTGGCGGCGCTGATACGGGCAGGTGCGGTGCGTGGTGGCACGTGCCATCAGGGTGGTGCGCGTGGTGCGTTCCGTGCGGGCGATACGGGTGACGCCGGTGATGTGAGCGGTGCCTGGTACGGGCGGTGCGTTCCGTGCGGTGCTGCGGCTCTGGGACGGTCGGTGCCTGGTACGGGCGGTGCGGGTGGTACGGGCGGTGCTCGGTGCGGGTGCTGCTCGTTTACGGGTGGTGCGGGTGGCACTGGCGCTGGTGCTGATGGCGCTTGGTTCGGCGGTGCGGCGGTTCGGCGGTGCGCTGACACGGGTGACGCTTGGTGCGGCGGTGCGGCCCTGCTGCGGTGCGGTCCAGCGTTCGTGCGGTCCAACCGGTCCTGCGGCGGTGCGGTGGTGCGTCCGTGCGGGTGGTGCGGTGGTGCGCGCCGGTCAGGCCGGCGAGAACAGGTGGTCGCTGATGAGCCGTGCCGCGCCGATGACTCCGGCGGCGGGTCCCAGCTCGCCCAGGACGATGGGCAGGTTGCCGGTCGCGAGCGGCAGCGACTGGCGGTAGACCTGGGTGCGGATCGCGGCGAGCAGGGTGTGACCGAGCCCGGTCACACCGCCGCCTATCACCACCAGGCCGGGATTGAAGAAGCTGACGAGTCCGGCGATGACCTGACCGGTGCGGTTGCCGCCCGCGCGGATGAGCTCCAGCGCGGTGGCGTCCCCGGCCGACGCGGCGGCGGCCACATCGGCGGCGGTCAGCACCCCGGCGGCGGCGAGACGGGCCGCCAGCTCGTCGGAACGTCCCTGCTGGGCGGCGTCCATGGCGTCCCGGGCGAGCGCGGCGCCGCTGAAGTACGCCTCCAGACAGCCCCGGTTGCCGCAGGCGCAGGGACGGCCGCCGGGGTCGACCTGGATATGGCCGATGTCCCCCGCGCTGCCGGTCGTCCCCCGGTGGACCTCGCCACCGACGACGATCCCGCAGCCGATACCGGTGCCGATCTTGACGCAGAGGAAGTCGCCCACGGAACGGGCGACGCCCGCGTGCTGCTCCCCCATCGCCATCAGGTTCACGTCGTTGTCGACCATGACGGGGCAGCCCAGCTCCTGGCTGAGCGCCTCGCGCACCGGGAAGCCGTCCCAGCCGGGCATGATCGGCGGGGCGACGGGGACACCCTCGGGGAAGCGGACCGGTCCCGGGACGCCGATCCCGGCACCGTCGAACCCCTCGGCGAGCCCGGAGGCCCGCAACTTGGCCGCCATGGCGAGGACTTGTTCGAAGACCGCCACGGGGCCGTCGCGTACGTCGAGGGGCTGGGTGATGTGGCCCAGCACCTCCAGTTCCGCGTTGGTGACGGCCACGTCGGCCGAGGTGGCGCCGATGTCGACACCGAGGAAGCGGAGCTCGGGAGCGAGCCGGATGTTGTGGGAGCGGCGGCCTCCCCGGGAGGCGGCGAGCCCGTCGGCGGCCACGAGTCCGGTCTCCAGCAGCCGGTCCACCTCGACGGCGAGCTTCGACCGCGAGAGGTCGACCCGGTCGCCGAGCTGGGCCCGCGAGTGGGGGCCTTCGTCGCGCAGCAGCTTGAGCAGTCGCGCCTGATGCGCGTTGGCGGGTCGTGCCGTCATACGTCTCACGTGCCCCTCCCCGCCTGTTCGGCTGTTCCCTTTTTGCTTTCGGGTGGAACGTAGCAGCGGTTGCGCGGGCTGGGAAGAAGTTACGTCGAGATTGGCATCGACTTTTTCCCGACTCAGGACAAAGGTCGGTGCAACCCACACCGGCACGGCCGCCCACCTCGCACCGCGACGGCAGCACACACCGCCGACCGGACGCCCTCCTTGATCTGAATGAACGTCACCATTACTGCAATAAGGGCAATTGGCCGAAATAATCCTATAAACAGAACGGTAAAGGGGAGTCGTGAGACCGGGATCTTGAGACCGCTGCTCACGGAAGGCGAACCCCGCATGAGAGGCAAACGTCGACGGACCGCGCAGGCGGCCCGCCGGGTCGGCGGGGTGACCGCCGCGTGCTGTGTGCTGGGGGCGGGGTTCTCGATGCTCACCCCGCTGGGCCCGGCGAACGCGGCCGAGGTCGTGCCGTCCCCCGCGGACAGCGCCACCGGAACGGTCACGACCGGCCCCGGTACGGCGACCGGGGACGCGGCGGCCGGAACCGGCCCGGAGGCCGACCGCGCGGCGGCGCCTCCGTCCGGTGCGGAGGGGAACGTACCGGGCGCGGCGGGGGCTACGGGCGGGGCCGGTGCGACTGGGGCTACCAGTGCGGCCGGTGCTGACGGTGCTGACGGTGCTGACGGTGCTGACGGTGCTGACGGCTCACGGACCGGCCTGGTCGGCGCGACCGGGGCAGCCGACGGTACGGGTGGGGCAGGTGGGGGCGGGCCGATTGACGACGCGTCGTCAGACACGGCGCGGGGCACGGCCCTCGCGGGGACGGAAGCGGGTACGGGGACGACAGCGAGCGCGGGGACCGCGGAGTCACCCGCACCTCCCGTGGCCGGAGGACCCGGTGCCGGACACCGCGTCATCGCCCAGGACGGGCCCGACGTACGGAACGCACCGGCTCCGGCCCCCGCACCCACCTACGCCGACAGCACCGCACCAGCGCCCGGCGCCACCCCCACGCCGGACGCACGCCCCGCGCCCTCGCGCTCCGGCGCACCCACCACGTCCGCCCCGGCCGCGCCCCCCACGCCCACCCCCGCGCCCCCGACGCTGACACCCACACCGACAGCCACAGCGACACCGACACCGACGGCACCGGCCTCCCCCACCGCACCACCCACCGGCACCGCCACCCCCACGCCCTCGGGAACCCCCTCGGAAACCGCCCTGGGGACCCCCGAATCCGGCGCCCCCGGCCCCGGCCCCGCACCCGCACGCGCCGACCTCGCGCTCAGCTCCGAGTTCGTGCCGCGTACGGCCACGCACCGGCTGGCCGCCGAGGGCGACGGGCTCACCCACACCTACCGGCTCACGGCGATCAACCACGGACCGGCGCGCGCGGTCGACGTGGTCGTCACCGATGAACTGCCCGCCGCCCTGGAGTACGTCTCCGGGCCGCGCGACTGCGCGGCCCGCGGCCGTACCGTCACCTGCGGGCCGCTCGCCGCGCTCAGGGCGGGCGAGTCGTACTCCTGGCTGATCACCGTCCGGCTGTCCCCCGGGTACACCGGCGACGGCTCCGACATCACCAACATCGCCGCCGTGTCCTCCGGTACACCCGACCCGGACCACGGGAACAACCAGGTGTCGCTGGGCGGTCTGGGCGGTGTCCCGCCAGGCGTGGGCATCGCGGACCTCTCGCTCGGCAAGACCGCCGTCCTTCCCGAAGGACGGTCCTGGGTGGTGCCCGGAGACACCTTCACGTACCGCGTCGAGGTACGCAACCAGGGCCCGGGGACGGCCCGGGACGTCAAGGTCACCGATCCGCTGCCCCGGGTCCTGAGCTTCGTCTCCTCACCGGACGGCTGCGCGGTGTCCGGCCCCACCCGGCAACTGGTGACATGTCCGTCGCTGGAGCGGCTCCCGGCCGGGGAGCACGCGGTGTACCGGATCGTCGTACGGGTGCTGGACGAGACCACCCTGCGCGGCGGGTCGGGCGGCGGCGGGCACGGCGGCCATCAGCACCAGGGCTGCGAGATCGAGAATCTCGCCACGGTGACCTCCTCCACCCGGGACCCGGACCCGGCCGACAACACCAACCCGCCCGGCACCACCGGCCCCGGCGGCGGCCCCCTGTACCTCAAGCACCCGGGAGGCAAGCCCAGCCCGCACCCGACCCGGCCGCCCACCCCGCGTCCCACCCCGCACCCCACCCGCCCCGGCGACGGACACGGGCCGGGCCACGGACACGATCACGGGCACGGGAAGCCGGGCGGCGGCCGTCCGCACCTCGCGGACTCCGGCCGGGAGGTTCCCGGCTGGCTGCCCTGGTCCGCAGGCGCGGCGCTGACCACGGGCGGTCTCCTGGTGTTCCTCGCCCGCCGCCGCGACGGCTCGTGACCCACGACCGCGCCTGACCAGGACGGCGCCCGGCCCCCGCACGGTCCCGGCCGGGCGATCCGGCCGGGCGCCGCCCCACCGGCACCCGGCCACCCCGGCACCCGGCCACCCCGAAGCCCCCCGCGCACCACGAACACCACACACCCGCACCCGCACCCGCACCCGCACCCGCACCCGCACCCGCACCCGCACCCGCACCAGAGAACGAGGCTCCGCGGAAATGAGATCCCCCCTGGGCCCGGTCCGCGCCAGGACCCGCCGCGCCCGTCCGAGGTTCTTGCTCGCCGTACTGTGCGGGCTGCTGCTCTGTCCGGCGCTGACCGCCGCGGCGAGCGGCGACGGCGGGTCGCCCCCGCAGCGTGCCGCGGAGCGCGGCGCACAGCCCCGCGCGCTGAGCTTCCCCGTCCATGAACCGTTCGACGGGGCGGCCGGGAACCTCGGCTCGCTCACCGGTACGGCGAGTTACGTGAGCGACGGCTGGCTGCGGCTCACCAGCGCCGCGGGCAACCAGGCCGGGGGCTGGCAGATGAACGACTCGTTCTCGACGGGTCTCGGGATCGTCGCCGAGTTCACCTACGCCTCCTACGGCGGCACCGCGTTCGACGGCAGACGCGGCGACGGCATCGCGTTCTTCCTCTCGGACGGCGGCGCCGCCAACGGCACCGGCGCCCCGGGCGGCGCGCTGGGCTACGCCTGTTCCGGGAACCCCTGCACCCGGGCCGGGGTGCCCGGCGCCTTCCTCGGTATCGGGATCGACGAGTTCGGCAACTTCTCGTCGGGGCTGGTCGGCAACGGCGGGCCGGGCAGCCAGGCCAACCGGATCGTGCTGCGCGGCGGCGGCAACGGCAACACCGGCTACCGCTTCGGCACCTCCGTGATGGGCCCCGGCAACACCGTGGAGACCACGGGTCGGGGCGACTACCGAACGGTCCGGGTCAGTCTGGTGCCGCGCTCGGGCAGGCTGCTGGTGTCGGTCTGGTCCGACACCGGACCGGGCACCGCCCTGAACCGGATCATCACGGACAGCGACGTGAGCGCCATCGCCAACCAGCCCGCGCTGCCCTCCACCCTGAAGGTCGGGTTCTCGGCGGGGACCGGCGGCGCCACCAACATCCATGAGATCGGCGACCTCAAGATCAATGTCCCGGCGGACCTGTCGGTCACCAAGACCGCGGACCGGACCACCGTCCCCGCGGGCGGCGGCCCGGTGACGTACACGGTCCGGGTCGCCAACAGCGACGCCAACGACGTGACGGGCGCGCAGATCCGCGACACGGTCCCCGGGCTGACCGGCGTGACCTGGACATGCGCGGCGACCACGGGCAGCGCCTGCGGGCAGGCGTCCGGCAGCGGGAACACCCTGGCGACCACCGCCGATCTGCTGCGCGGTGGCTCCGCGACGTACACGATCACCGGTACGGCACCCGCGCAGCCCGCCACGCTCGTCAACACCGTGACGGTGACACCGCCGGGCAACCGCTCCGACACCGACGCGTCCAACAATTCCGCGAGCGTGACCACGACGGTCACCGCGCTCGCCGATGTCTCCGCGGCCAAGTCGGGGGTCGGCTCCGGCCCGGTGACCCCGGGCCAGGAGTTCGACTACCGGGTCACGGCGACGAACAGCGGCCCCTCGGACACGTCGGACGTCGCGATGACCGACACCCTGCCCGCCGGTCTCACCTTCGTCTCGTCCACCGACGGCTGCACCGCGAGCGGGCTGACGGTGACCTGCCCGGCCCGGGCCACGCTGCCCGCCGGGCGGTCCTCCTCCTGGGTGTTCCGGGTGCGGCTCGACCCCGCGTACACCGGTGACGGCTCCGCCCTGCGCAACACCGCGACGCTCACCCACGCCGTGTCCGACCCGAATCCGGCCAACAACACCAGCGCCGCCGCTCTCCCGCCCGGCGGGGTCACCGCCCCCAGGGCCGATCTGCGGACGGTGAAGCGGGCCGTGGGCGCGACGCCCGTGGCACCGGGCCGGACCTTCGATTACGAGGTCACGGTCACCAACGGCGGCCCGTCCGTGGCCCGTCAGGTCACGCTCACCGACCCGCTGCCGGACGCCCTGTCGTTCGACTCGTCCACCGGCGCGTGCACGGCGGCCGGCCGGAACGTGACCTGCGGCCCGGTCGCGGCCCTCGCCCCCGGCGCCTCGGTGACCTGGACGTTCCGGGTGCTGCTCGACCCCGGTTACGACGGTGACGGCACCGGGCTCCGCAACACGGCGACCGTCTCGTCCGCCACCGGCGACCCCGATCCGTCCAACAACAGCGGCTCCGCCGGTCCGCCGGGCGGCCGGACCGCCCGGCCGACCGCCGATCTGGTCCTCACCAAGCAGGCGAGCTGAGCCCGGCACGGGCCCGCCGCCCATTTCCGCCGCCCTGCCCGCAGAGCCCGCCCCGACCGCCGCCGCCCGCCCCGTACGGGCCACCCCGGGCACAGCCGCCCTCCCCGCAGGGGCCGCCCAGGCCACCGTGTCCCGTCCGCGGGCCCCGCTCCGGCGCCCGCTCCCCCGATCCGTGCCGCACAGCCCCTGTGAGGCCCGAGCATGAACGGAAACCGATGCGATGAGACCGAAGAGACGTGCCGGGCGCCGCCGTCCCGTGCTGCGCGGCGCGGTCGCCGCGCTGGCCTGCGCGGCCGTGCTGTGCGCGGGCGCCGGGCCCGCGAGCGCGCTGGCTCCGCTGACGCCCGCGCAGGTGGTGACACAGCTGGGCCGGGCGCCGGGCCTCCGTGCGGACACCCCGCCCGGCGGCCTGGTCACCTACACGCTGACCGCCCGTAACAACGGCCCTTCGGTGGCCCGTGACGTCATCGCGACGGACACCCTGCCGGAGGGCCTGGAGTTCGTGTCGTCGGCGGACGGCTGCACCGCGTCCGGTGGCACGGTCACCTGCGGGCCGGAGCCGGAACTGCTGGTCGGCGAGACGAAGTCGTGGACGTTCGTGGTCCGGCTCAGCCCGTCCTACCAGGGCGACGGCACGGACCTCGGGAACACCGCGACCGGTACCTCCGAGGCGGAGGACCCGGACCCCGGCAACAACACCACCGACCCGGTCACCCCGGTCGGCCCCTTCGACCCGGTGTCGGACCTGAACACCGTGAAGACGGCGCTCGGGAGCGGACCGGTGGTGCCCGGTGAGGAGTTCGGCTACCGGATCACCACGGAGAACACCGGTCCGTCCGACGCGCGCAATGTCACCGCCACCGACACCCTGCCGCCGGGGATCACCTTCGTCTCCTCGCCCGACCCGTGCGTGGCGGCCGGACAGCGGGTGACCTGCGGGCCGCGGGCCCGGCTCGCGCCCGGCGCGAGCGTGTCATGGGCGTTCCGGGTCAGACTGAGCGACGCGTACAGCGGCGACGGCTCCGATCTGCGGAACACCGCCACCTCCACGTCCGACTCGACGGACCCGAACCCGGAGGACAACACCTCGCCGCCGGTCCTGCCGCCGGGCGGGGTCACCGGTCCGCAGGCCGATCTGTGGACCACCAAACAGCCCTCGACCACGGCACCCGTCTCCCCCGGTGAGACCTTCGGGTACACGGTCACCGTGACCAACGACGGTCCTTCGCGGGCGCTGGACGCCCGGGTCACCGACACGCTGCCGGCCCCGCTGGCGTTCGTGTCGTCGCCCGACGGCTGCACGGCGACCGCGCAGACCGTCTCCTGCGGTCCGCAGCCGGTACTCGCCCCGGGCGCGTCGAAGACCTGGCGTTTCACGGTACGGCTGGACGAGGCGTACCGGGGTGACGGCTCCGACATCGCCAACACCGCCACCGTGTCCTCCGACACCGACGACCCGGTGCCCGGCAACAACACCAGTCCCCCGGCGGGGCTCCCCGGCAGCACGGTCAACCAGCCGTACGCGGATCTCGCGGTGACGAAGGAGGCGGTCGGCACGACGGCACCGGTCCCCGGCCGGACGTTCGACTACCGCATCCGGATCACCAACAACGGCCCGTCGGCCGACGCGTTCAACGTACGGCTCGCCGACGAGCTGCCGACGGGGCTGACGTATGTGTCGTCCTCGCCGAGCGGCTGCACCGTCTCGGGCCAGGCGGTGTCCTGCCGCCGCGCCAGCCCGCTGCGGGTCGGTGAGACGGCCGAGTACGTGCTGACCGTCCGGGTGGACCCGGCGTACAAGGGCGACGGCAGCGATCTGCTGAACACCGCGAAGGTCACGGCCGACAACATCGACCCGGCCTCGGAGAACGACACCGACACGGCGACCGTGCCGGGCGGTCAGGTGGCGGCGCCCTCCGCGGACCTCGGGATCGTCAAGCGTCCGGTGACGAGTACGCCGATCGCGCCCGGCGAGATGTTCGACTACGAGGTCACCGTCACCAACAACGGACCGTCGCAGGCCGAGCAGATCACGGTCACCGACGCGCTGCCGACCGCGCTCGGGTTCGTCTCGTCGGAGGACGACTGCGAGTCCGGTGACACGGTGGTCTGCGGTCCGCTCGCGACCCTGGCCCCCGGAGCCTCGGTGACCTGGGTGTTCCGGGTGAAGCTGGATCCGCGGTACACGGGTGACGGCTCCGACATCCGCAACACGGCGCGGGTCGGGGCACTGACCCAGGACCCCGTACCGGGCAACGACTCCAGCACGACCGGTACCCCCGGCGGCTCGGTGAAGAGGCCGACGGCGGACCTGGAGGTGACGAAGGAGACGCCGTAGCGCCACGGCACCAGGAGAACGGGGCGGGCCCGCGGCACACGGGCCCGCCCCGGCACGTTCACCGGGTCACGCCGTGCGGCGGACCGTCGCCGGGATCAGGGGCAGCGCACGACCTGTCCGGCGTAGGACAGATTGCCGCCGAAGCCGAAGAGCAGCACGGGCGCGCCGGAGGTGATCTCCCCGCGCTCGACCAGCTTGGAGAACGCGAGCGGGATGCTGGCGGCGGAGGTGTTGCCGGAGTCGACGACGTCCTTGGCGACGACCGCGTTCACCGCGCCGATCTTCTCGGCGAGCGGCTCGATGATCCGCAGATTGGCCTGGTGGAGCACGACGGCCGCGAGGTCCGCGGGGCTGAGCCCGGCGCGTTCGCAGGCCTCCCGGGCGAGCGGGGGCAGCCGGGTGGTGGCCCAGCGGTAGACGCTCTGGCCCTCCTGCGCGAAGACCGGCGGGGTCCCCTCGATACGCACCGCGTGCCCCATCTCGGGCACCGAACCCCACAGCACGGGACCGATCCCGGCCTCCTGGCCCGGCTCGCACGCCTCGACCACGGCCGCGCCCGCGCCGTCACCGAGCAGCACACAGGTGGTGCGGTCGGTCCAGTCGGCGATCTGGGTCATCTTGTCGGCGCCGATGACCAGCGCCCGGGTGGCGGCGCCCGCGCGGACGGTGTGATCGGCGGTGGCCAGGGCGTGGGTGAACCCCGCGCACACGACGTTCAGGTCGAGGGTCGCCGGGCTGGGCATCCCGAGCCGGGCGGCGACCCGGGCGGCCATGTTCGGGGACCGGTCGATCGCGGTGGAGGTCGCGACGACGACCAGGTCTATCGCGGCAGGGTCGAGTCCGGCCGCGGCGAGGGCCTTGGCGGCGGCGTGCGAGGCGAGGTCCTCCACCGGCTCGTCGTCCCCGGCGATGTGCCGGGTACGGATACCGACGCGGGACCTGATCCACTCGTCGCTGGTGTCGACCATCCCCGCCAGGTCCTCGTTGGTGAGGACTCCGGCGGGCTGGTAGTGGCCTAGCGCGGTGATGCGCGTGCCGGACATGGGGGTCCCCCTTGGTACCGGGTGAGATCACGGATCTGCCAGTCTGCTCAGCGACCCGCCAGTACGAGGGAGTGTAAAGCGACAGGATTCGGGCGCGGGCGTTGTTGGCTCCGCCCATGATCGCAGGCCGACCGCCGGCCGCCGCACGCGCCCCCGCCGTCCCACCGGTCGTCCACGGTGTTCCCGGGCACCGCACAATGGGCCCGTGCGGGTGCCCTCGGGCCCTCGCCGGACACCACACGCACAGAACCGGGACGGACGACCATGGGACGTGTCACCGAGCGCCGCCGGATCGTCCGGATCAGGGACGGCAGGGCCGATACCCGCGCGGACACGCTGGTCGCGGAGGAGCCGCTGGAGATCCGGCTGAACGGCAAACCGCTGGCGATCACGATGCGCACCCCGGGCGACGACTTCGCGCTGGCGGCGGGCTTCCTGGTCAGCGAGGGGGTCATCGGGGCGGCGGAGGAGGTCGCCGGGATCGCGTACTGCGCGGGCGCGACGGCGGACGGCGGCAACACGTACAACGTCGTGGACGTGCGGCTGGCCCCCGGGGTCGAGGTGCCGGACATCACACTGGAACGGAACGTCTACACCACGTCGTCCTGCGGGCTGTGCGGCAAGGCGAGCCTGGACGCGGTGCGGACCACCACCCGGTGGCCGGTCGCGGACGAGCCGCCGCTGCGGCTGGCGCCGGAGCTGCTGTCGGCGCTGCCCGACCGGCTGCGGGCCGCGCAGCAGGTGTTCGACCGGACGGGCGGACTGCACGCGGCGGCGCTGTTCGACGAGCACGGGGAGCTGCTGGACGTCCGCGAGGACGTGGGACGGCACAACGCGGTCGACAAGGTGGTGGGCCGTGCCCTGCGGTCCGGGCGGCTGCCGCTGTCCCGGGGCGTGCTGCTGGTGTCGGGGCGGGCCTCGTTCGAGCTGGTGCAGAAGTGTGCGATGGCGGGGGTGCCGGTGCTGGCGGCGGTGTCGGCGCCGTCGTCGCTGGCGGTGGACCTCGCGGCCGAGACGGGCATCACCCTCGTAGGCTTCCTCCGCGGCCCGAACATGAACATCTACGCGAACCCCGACCGAGTCACCCTCCCCTCCCCCTGAGTCCCTGTGCGGGTATCACGTGGCTGCCCGGTGCAGACGAAGGGCGACGGAATGGGCGCCCCTTGAGGGGCGCGGGGAACTGCGCAAAAGACGAGGGCGGACCCGCACCCGAAGAGCGACCGCAATGGGGCACCACCCAGGGGCGCGGGGAACTGCGCACCCACCGAGCGACCCGCACAGAAACACGTACGGCCAGCCGGACAGACCCAGGGGCGCGAGGAACTGCGCACCCACGAACGACCCGCACGGGGACAGATACGCCCAGCCGTGGAACCCCAGGGGCGCGGGGAACCGCGCACCCCACGAGCGACGGCACAGGAACAAGTACGCCCAGCCGGGACGAAACGGTGGACCGAGGCCGGCCAAGGCCACTAGCGTCGCGTCGGTGGCCGCCGACCTCCCCCCACGACGCACCTTCCCCTCACGACGCGTCCTCCTCCCCCGACGCCCCCGCCTCGCCGGAGCCCTGGCACTCGCCCTCGTCCTCCTGACCGCCCTCGCGGTCTCCACCCTCCCCGGCGGGGACACCTCCCCCGACCGCACCGGACGGACCTGCACCCCCCGCACCGTCGCGTCCTGGGAGCCGGACCCCGCCGTGACCGGGGAGTTCGCCCGCTACGGCGACGACGGAATCCTGCACGACGACTGGACCGGCGGCGACGGCACGCACTCCGTACGGCTGCCCGACGGGCGGGTCCTGTGGCTGTTCTCGGACACCTTCCTCGGCCGGGTGCACCAGCCGCCCAACCCGTCCGGCCAGCCCCACACCTGGCGGGAGATGTCGGCACCGGCCGTCCGCAACTCGGGTGTGCTGATGTCCGCGTCGGGCGTGCTGGAGCGGACCCTGCCCGCGCCCCTGTTCCCCGACCCGGCCCCGGACCGCTGGCGCTGGCCGGTCGCGGCCCGGGTGGAACCCCGTACCCCGGGCTCGGACGAGCGCGTCGTACGGGTCCTGCTGTGGACGCGGGAGACGGGCCGGGCGCCGTGGATCTACGGGGTGCCCGCGGCGACCGAGGTGGCCACGCTGTCGCTGCCGGACCTGCGGGTCGAGGGGATCACGACGGTGCTGGACCAGTCGTCGGTGGCCGACCCGGCCGAGCGGGTGCTGTTCGGGACGGCGGCGGTGGCCGACGGCGGCTGGACGTACGTCTTCGGCGGCGACGACGGCCGTTCCGCGCTCGGGGGGCACGCGTACGCCTATGTGGCGCGGGTCCCGGACGGCAGGCTCGCGGAGCCCGGCGCGTGGCGGTACTGGGACGGCCGGGGCTGGTCGCGGCGGGCCGAACCCCGCCCGGTGCTCGGGGACGGCGACGCCAAGGGGGTCGGCAGCGCGTTCACGGTGGTCCGGGACGGGGACACGTACACGCTGTTCACGATGGCGGCGGGGACACGGGGGCTGACGACCGTCACCGCGTACTGGGCGTGTTCGCCGAGCGGGCCCTGGCAGGGACCGGTGAAGGAGTTCGCGCCCCCGCTGCCGGAGGACTCCGGCGGCGGCGGGGGCCTCGCCGCGTACAACCCGCGGACGCACCCGGCGCTCGGCACCGACGGCGGACTGCTGCTCAGCTACGACGTGAACTGGCTGGACGCGGCGCCCGGTGTCGCGCACACGGAGGTCAACCGGAACGTGTCGCTGTACCGGCCGCGATTCCTGCGGCTGCGTCTGACGCCCGGGGACTGACGGGCTCCGGCCCGTCCGCACCGGCGACCGGCCGGGGCGGGGACACCGGCTCATGGCCGTCCGCGCCGGTCACCGGGTCGCGGGAGCGGCGGCGGGCGATGACCGCGCAGACCATGAGCTGCATCTGGTGGAACAGCATCAGCGGCAGCACCGCCAGCGACGCCTCCGCGCCGAACAGCACCCCGGCCATCGGGAGCCCGGCGGCGAGGGACTTCTTCGACCCGGCGAACTGGACGGCGATCCGGTCCTCGCGGGCGAACCCGAGCCGCTTCGCCCCGAACCAGCTCACCGTGAGCATCAGCGCGAGCAGGACGGCCTCGGCGCCGAGCAGGGCGAGCAGCCGCGGCGGGGTGACCTGCTGCCAGATCCCCTGCACCATGCCCGCGCTGAACGCGGTGTAGACGACGAGGAGTATGGAACCCCGGTCGACCAGCCCGAGCGCCTTGCGGTGCCGGGTGAGGAATCCGCCGACCCAGCGGCGCAGCAGCTGGCCCGCGAGGAACGGGGCGAGGAGCTGGAGCACGATGCGCAGCACGGAGTCGGCGGAGAAGCCGCCTCCGGCGCCGTCGATCAGCAGGGCGACCAGCAGCGGGGTCAGCACGATCCCGGCGAGCGAGGAGAAGGAGCCCGCGCAGATAGCGGCGGAGACGTTGCCGCGTGCGACGGAGGTGAAGGCGATGGACGACTGGACCGTCGAGGGCACCAGGGTCAGGAACAGGAACCCGCCGTACAGGGCGGGGGTCAGCACATACGGGACGAGGCCCTGGGCGGCGAGGCCGAGCAGCGGGTAGAGCAGGAACGTGCAGCCGAGGACGGTGAGGTGGAGCCGCCAGTGGCGCAGCCCGTCCAGGGTCTCGCGGGTGGACAGCCGGGCGCCGTAGAGGAAGAACAGCAGGGCGATCGCGGCGGTCGACGCCCCGGAGACGGCGTCGGCGGCGGGCCCCCGGGCGGGCAGCAGCGCGGCGAGTCCGACCGTGCCGAGCAGCAGGGCGATGAACGGGTCGACGGGCAGCCGCAGGCGTCGTGGGCGCCGGGCGCGCGGCGCGGCCGGACCGGGGGTGCCGTGGGGGCGGGGGGTCCGCGGCCCGGGGGTGCGCTGCATCGCTTCCTTCACTCGCTCGGTCCGGCGTGGTCCGGGGTCGTCGGTTGAATTTCGGTGCGGTTCGGTGCGGTTCACGTGGTGCGGCGGTCGTACGCGACGAGTGCGTACAGGTGCGTGACGGCACCGGCCGCACCCGCGCACCGCCCTCCCCATCGTCCTCCCCGGGGGCGTGATCGGGAATCCCGTACAAGCGACTCACTGTGATCGCGATTCGCGATGACCCCGGTACCGTGGAGGTGTGTACGACCCCACGCAGTTGCGGACCTTCCTCGCGGTGGCGCAGACGCTGAGCTTCACCCGGGCGGCGCGGCGGCTCGGGCTGCGGCAGTCGACGGTGAGCCAGCATGTGCGGCGCCTGGAGGACGCGGCGGGCCGTCAGCTCTTCCTGC
Source organism: Streptomyces uncialis (assembly GCF_001905345.1). Taxonomy (GTDB): domain Bacteria; phylum Actinomycetota; class Actinomycetes; order Streptomycetales; family Streptomycetaceae; genus Streptomyces; species Streptomyces uncialis. The sequence goes on along the minus strand of NZ_LFBV01000004.1, from coordinate 701,712 downwards.
GGGACACCCACTCGGTGGAGCTGACGGAGGACGGCGAGGCCATGCTGGGGTTCGCGCGGCGGCTGCTGGAGGTCCATGAGCAGGCGGCGGCCTTCTTCACGGGGACGCGGCTGCGCGGTCGGCTGCGGTTCGGCGCGTCGGAGGACTTCGTGCTGACCCGGCTGCCCGACATCCTGGAGGCGTTCCGGCACGACCATCCGGAGGTCGACCTGGAGCTGACCGTGGAGCTGTCGGGCACCCTGCACGAGCAGCTCGCGGCGGGGAAGCTCGATCTCGTCCTGGCGAAGCGCCGTCCCGAGGACACGGCCGGTGAGCCGGTGTGGCACGACCGGCTGGTGTGGATCGGCGCGGAGCGGCTGCGGCTGGACCCGGAGCGGCCGGTGCCGCTGATCCTGTACCCGCCGCCGGGGATCACCCGGGCACGGGCCCTCGAAGCGCTGGAGCGGCAGGGCCGCCCCTGGCGGATCGCGTGCACCAGCGGCAGCCTCAGCGCGCTGATCGCGGCGGCCCGCGCGGGGCTCGGGGTGATGGCCCACTCCCGGGGGCTGATGCCGCCGGGTCTGACCCGGGTGCCGGAGCGGGCGGGGCTGCCGGCGCTGGGCGAGGTCGACTTCGTCCTGCTGCACGGCCGGGGCAGGCGCCCGGGGACGGCCGCGGACACGGCGGACGCCCTGGCGGCGGCGATCCTGGCGGGCGGCGACCGACTGCACCGCTCACGCTGAAGCGCTGGAGCGCGGGCACGCCGGCCCGGGGGCACGCCAGCCCGGGGGCACGGGAGCACGGGGGCCCGGGGGCCCGGGGGCCCGGGGGCCCGGGGGCCCGGGGGCCCGGGGGCCCGGGGGCACGGGGGCACGGGGGCACGGGGGCCCGGGGGCACGGGGACACGGGGACACGGGGGCGCCCCCGCGTCGGTCGCACGCCCGGCGCTCGCTCCCGCCTCCCGCCCCCCGCACCCGCGCCGCACCCCACCCGGCGCGCTCGGGCAGATCCCGTAGGGATTCCGTGGAGATGACGGGACCGGAACCTACCGGCGGGTAAGCAGAAGGTGGACGTAGCGGGAGGGATCTGTCCGGGGGCTCCCGAGGTGGCCGGTTCCTCCCCCGGGAGCGCGGTCCGCGACAGACCGGAGGCCCTCTCCCACGGCACGGACGAGTGGGGTACGGTCGCCGCGCCGTGGGAGCCGCCACAAGGAGCACACACTTGCGCGAGTTCACCAGCCCGCCGCTGCCGACGGTGACACCACCGCTCGTCGGCGGCCTCGCCGACACCGTGTACGAGCATGCCCGCACCGATCCCCGGCACATCGTCCTCGGCCACAAGGACGGGACGGGCCACTGGCGGGACGTGACGGCCGCCCAGTTCCGCGACGAGGTCCTGGCGCTCGCCAAGGGGCTGCTCGCGGAGGGCATCCGCGCCGGTGACCGGGTCGCGATCATGTCCCGGACCCGCTACGAGTGGACCCTGTTCGACTTCGCGCTGTGGACCGTCGGGGCGGAGGTCGTCCCCGTCTACCCGACCTCGTCGGCCGAACAGGTCCTGTGGATGCTGCACGACGCGCGGGTGACCGCGGCGATGGTGGAGCACGAGGACCACGCGATGACGATCGCCACCGTCATCGACCGGCTCCCCGCGCTGCGCAGGCTGTGGCAGCTCGACGCGGACGCGGTCCGGGAGCTGTACGAGGCGGGGGCGCATCTGGAGGACGACATGGTCCACCGCCACCGCAGGGCGGTGACCCCCGACTCGGTCGCGACGATCGTGTACACCTCCGGCACCACCGGCCGCCCCAAGGGCTGTGTGATCAGCCACGGGAACCTGATGTTCGAGGCCGACACCGTCTACCGCCGCTGGGAGCCCCTGTTCCGCTCGGCGCGCGGGGAGGAGCCCGCGACGCTGCTGTTCCTGCCGCTGGCGCATGTCTTCGGCCGGATGGTGCAGGTCACGGCGGTCCGCTGGCGGGTGAAGCTCGGCCATCAGCCGCAGCTCGACGCGGCTTCGCTGCTCCCCGATCTCGCCGCGTTCCGGCCGACGTTCGTCCTGGCGGTCCCGTACATCTTCGAGCGCCTTCTCCAGACGGCCCGCCGCACCGCCGAACGGGAGGGCAGGGCGGCGCCGTTCGAGAAGGCCGTGGAGACAGCGGTGCGCTACGCGGGCGCGCTGGAGGACCGGGCGTTCGGCACGGGTCCCGGGCCGTCGGCGGCGCTGCGGATGCAGCACCGGCTGTACGACCGGCCGGTGTACGCGAGGCTGCGCGAGGCCCTGGGCGGACGGGCGCGGTTCGCGATGTCCGGCGGCTCCGGGATGGACCGCTCGCTGGGGCTGTTCCTCGCGGGCGCCGGGATCACCGTGTTCGAGGGCTACGGCCTCACGGAGACCTCGGGCGCCTCGACGGCGAACCCGCCCGAGCGCACCCGCTTCGGCACGGTCGGGCAGCCGCTGCCCGGCACGTCCGCGCATATCGCCGACGACGGCGAGGTGTGGCTACGCGGCCCGCATGTCTTCCAGGGGTATCTCGGCGCTCCGGGCGCGACCGGCGCGGACCGCGCCGGCGACAGCTGGTTCGCCACCGGTGATCTGGGGGCGCTGGACGCGGACGGCTATCTGACGCTCACCGGCCGCAAGAAGGAGATCCTGGTGACCTCGGGCGGCAAGAGCGTCTCGCCCGCCCCGCTGGAGGACCGGGTCCGGGACCATCCGCTGGTCGCGCAGTGCATCGTCGTGGGTGACAACCGTCCGTACATCGCCGCCCTCGTCACCCTGGACGCCGAGGCGGTGGCCCACTGGCTGGAGATGCGGGGCAAGGCGCGGCCCGCCACGGCGGAGCTGGTGCGCGATCCGGAGCTGGAGAGCGAGGTGCGGCGCGCGGTGGTCACGGCCAACACCCTGGTGTCCCAGGCGGAGTCGATCCGCACCTTCCGGATTCTCGCCCACCGGTTCACCGAGGAGCACGGGCTGCTCACCCCGTCGCTGAAGCTGAAGCGCGCGGCGATCGAACGGGTGTACGCGTCCGAGGTGGAAGCCCTGTACCGGGTCTGATTGCGCGCCCCTGCGCCGGGTCCGGTCCACGGGCCGGGGAAGTCCGTACCGGGGAACGGAATGCGTGACCGGTCGCGATCGATGACGATGGGAGGGTACGCGGGGCCGTCGCACCATCCCCGCACCGCTCGACCGAGCGACCGATCAGGCGACACACCGACGACTCGAAGGATCGAGAACCCGTGAGCAGCAAGGTCCCCCCGATCATCCTGAACAACGGCGTCGAGATGCCGCAGCTCGGTTTCGGCGTCTGGCAGGTCCCGGACGACGAGGCGGAGCAGGCCGTGGGCACCGCCCTGGCGGCCGGGTACCGCAGCGTCGACACCGCCGCGATCTACGGGAACGAGGAGGGCACGGGCCGGGCGCTCGCCGCCTCCGGCATCCCCCGCGAGGACCTCTTCGTCACCACGAAGCTCTGGAACACCGACCAGGGGTACGACGCCGCGCTGCGCGCGTTCGACGCGTCGCTGGCGAAGCTCGGCCTCGACCATGTGGACCTGTATCTGATCCACTGGCCGGCCCCCGCCCTGGGCAAGGCGGGCGACACCTACAAGGCGTTCGAGAAGATCCACGCCGACGGTCGCGCCCGTGCCATCGGTGTGTCGAACTTCCTCCCCGAGCATCTGGAGCGGCTGCTGGACGCCACTTCGGTGATCCCGTCCGTCAACCAGATCGAGCTGCACCCGAGACTCCAGCAGCGCGCGGCCCGGGAGTTCCACGCCGAGCAGGGCATCGCCACGGAGGCGTGGTCCCCGCTCGGCCAGGGCAAGGGGCTGCTGGAGGTCCCGGCGATCGTCGCGATCGCGCAGAAGCACGGGCGCACCCCCGCGCAGGTGGTGCTGCGCTGGCACATCCAGCTGGGGAACGTGGTCATCCCCAAGTCGGTGACGCCCACCCGGATCACCGAGAACATCGACGTGTACGGCTTCGAGCTGGACACGGAGGACATGGCCGCGATCCGCGCGCTGAACGAGGACCGCAGGCTGGGCCCCGATCCGGCGGACTTCAACGCGGCCTGACCCCGTCGTCCGCCGGTCCGTCAGCTCTCGCGGGGCGCCGCGACCGCGGTGTGGACCGTCTGGGCGGTGAGGAGATGGAGGTCCGGCCGGTTGCGCAGTCCGGCCGGGTCACCGGCGTCGACCAGCCGGTCCAGGGTCGCGAGGTCGGCCGCGTCCAGCGAGTCGCCCATGGCCTCGCGGCGCCGCTCGAACGACGCGACGACGAAGTCCCGCTCCTGGGCGGTCAGCGGCGCGGGACGGTCCAGCAGGAACGTCCGGGTCCCGGCCGGGCGCAGACCGGCCGACTCCAGCAGGGCGGGCCAGTCCTCCGTCTCGGACCTCGAACCGGGCAGCGCGTCCCGCATCGCGGAGAACCAGTCCTGCTCCACCGCGTCCATGCGGCTCTCCAGCGCCGGGCGCCCGAAGCCGAGGTCCCGGGGCAGCGAACGGGACGGGAGCCCGCCCTCCAGCAGGGCGAGGACCCCGCCCGGTGCCAGCCGTCGCGCGGCCGAGGCGAGTGCGGCCCGCTGGTCGCCCACATGGTGCAGCGACCGGCCGAGCCACAGCAGATCGGCGGGCGGCAGCCCGTCGAGCCCGTCGGGCAGTTCGGCGCGGACGGTCCGGACCCGGTCCGCGAGCCCTTCACGCGCGGCGCGCTCCCGGGCCAGTTCCAGCAGCGCCTCCTCCGGGTCCACCGCGATCACCTCGGCGTCCTCGAAGACCTCCGCGAGCAGACAGGCGACCACTCCGGGCCCGCTGCCCACGTCCAGCACCCGGCCCGGCCGGGGCAGCGACCCGGCGATCCAGCGCGCGGCCTCCCGGTACACCGGCGCGGACACCTCACCGCCCCGCTCGATGTAGGGCCCCATGACACTCCAGTCCATGGTGGAGTGATCGTGCCCGCCATGGCCCGGGTGACCCTGGTGCGCTCCACCGGCGTGGCCCTGGTGCGCTCCCTGATCCGGACCGCCGTGCCGATGCGGGTGCTTGCCGTGTTCCTGCGCCATGGTTCGTGGAACCGCCTTCCGTACGGACGGGGAGGCGGCGGACCCCGGTCGGGCCCGCCGCGTACCGCTTCGCCCAGGGTGCGGCCCGGGGGTCGCCACTGACCAGCCGCCTTGCCGTTCCGGCAAATTCGTTCCCGGGGATGCCGTGCGTCAGCCGACCGGGACGGGCTCCCAGAGCTCGGCGGAGCGGGCCCCGACCCGCTCCGCCACCCGTTCCAGCACCTCGTCCACCGGCAGCGGACCCGGGCGGCGGCCGTCCCGCAGCCGCAGCGACGCGAGCCCGTCGGCGGCCTCCCGTCCGCCGATCACCAGGTGGTAGGGGACGAGCCGGGCGGCCCTGATCCGCGCCCCGAGGGTGCCCCGGTCGGTCCCGGCCGACCGGGCGCGCAGCCCCAGCGCGGTACAGCGCCGCACCAGCCGCTCGGCGTACTCCGCCTCGGCGTCGGTGACCGGCAGGACCACGATCTGGACGGGGGCGAGCCAGCCGGGGAAGGCGCCGCCATGGGTCTCCAGCAGCTGGGCGACCAGGCGTTCCATGCTGCCGACGACACTGCGGTGAACCATCACGGGTCGGTGCGGGGCGCCGTCGGGGCCGGTGTAGCGCAGCCCGAAACGGGCGGGCTGGTGGAGATCGATCTGGACGGTCGACAAGGTCGACTCCCGCCCGGCCGGGTCCGCGATCTGGATGTCGACCTTGGGTCCGTAGAACGCGGCCTCGCCCGCCGCCCGTTCATAGGGCACCCCGGAGTCGTCGAGCACCCCGGTCAGCAGGGCCGAGGCGCGTTCCCACATCGCGGGGTCGCTGACGTACTTGCCGCCGGGGCCGGGCAGCGACAGCCGGTAACGCACGGCGCTGATGCCGAGGTCGGCGTAGGCGCGGCGGATCAGTTCCAGGGCCGCGGCGCTCTCCCCGGCGGCCTGGTCGAGGGAGCAGAAGATATGCGCGTCATTGAGCTGGATCGCCCGGACCCGGGTCAGTCCGCCGAGCACCCCGGACAGCTCGGAGCGGTACATACCGCCCAGTTCGGCGATCCGCAGCGGGAGTTCCCGGTGGCTGCGGGACCTTGAGCGGTAGATCAGCGCGTGGTGGGGGCACAGGCTCGGGCGCAGTACGAACTGCTCCCCGCCGACGTCCATCGGCGGGAACATGTCGTCGGCGTAGTGGGCCCAGTGGCCGGACAGTTCGTACAGTTCCCGTTTGCCGAGGACGGGTGAGTACACATGCTGATACCCGGCGCGGCGCTCCGCGTCGCGGATGTACTCTTCCAGGGTGTGGCGCAGGGTGGCGCCGTCGGGGAGCCAGTAGGGCAGTCCGGCGCCGATCAGCGGATCGGTGCCGAACAGGCCGAGCTCACGGCCGAGTTCGCGGTGGTCGTGCATGGTGGTCTCCTCGGGAGGCGAGGCGGGTGACCACACGGCGAAGCCCCGGGGCACTCGCCCCGGGGCTTCGGACTCTCGTTCAGCAGTCAGCGCGCCGGGACACTCTCCGGCGTCGTCGTCATTGCGGCACGCTTCATACGCCTCACGCTAACAGAACGGCTCGCGCCGCGGCCGGGACCCGTCGCGCCCTGGCGTGATCGCGCCTGGCTCCCAGCCCCGTTCACACCCGCCGCGACCTGCGATTTCCCGCCGAGCGACAGGTGACAGGAACCGCCCGGGGCGCGGCGGTGGCGGGCCGCCGTTCCCGCGTTCACCGCGCGCGTCGATTACCGTCGGGGCATGACTACCGCTCTGCCCGCAGGACCCAGGCCCCACCGCGTCGGCGCGACCCCCGGCCCGGCCGGCCGCGGGGTGGGCCCGCTGCTGCGGGACTGGCGGGAGCGGCGGCGGCTCAGCCAGCTCGAACTGGCGCTGCGCGCCGGGTCGTCGGCGCGGCACATCAGCTTCGTGGAGACGGGCCGTTCCCGGCCCAGCGAGGAGCTGATCCTGCGGCTCGCCGACCATCTGGACGTTCCCATGCGGGAGCGCAACGCGCTGCTGCTCGCGGCCGGGTACGCGCCCCGGTTCCCGGAGACCTCGATGGACGATCCGGCGATGGAGGGGCTGCGGGCGGGACTTGACCGGCTGCTCCAGGGCTACGACCCGTATCCGGCGCTGGTGGTCGACGCGACGTACCAGGTGGTCGCCGTGAACCGGGGGATCACCATGCTGATGGAGGGCGTGTCCGAGGAGCTGCTGGTGCCGCCGCTGAACGCGATGCGGGTGGTCCTGCATCCGGAGGGCATGGCGCCGCGCATCCGCAATCTGGCCGAGTGGCGCGGGCATCTGCTGGAGCAGATGGAGCGCCAGATCGCCCTGGACCGCTCGGCGGTCCTGCGCGAGCTGTACGAGGAGGTGGCCGCGTATCCGGTGGCCGACGGGGGCGAGTCGGCGGCGGACGGCGCCTCGGCCCCTTACTTCGCGCTGCCGATGCGGATCGAGCACGACGGACGTGTCCTGTCCTTCGTGTCGTCCATCTCGACGTTCAACACCCCGATGGATGTGACGGTGGCGGAGCTCGCCGTCGAGACGTTCCTCCCGGCCGACCGGGAGACCGCCGACCACCTCCGTGCGCTGGACGGCTGACGCCGTGTGACATCCACCACGAGGAGGGCCCGTCACTCGCCTGATCTCTTCCCGTACGCCCGGTTACCACCCCCCGCCGGGGCCGTGACCGGAACGTAACTTTCCATGTGAAACCCCGAGTGCCCCCGCCGCGTAGCCGACGCATGACAGACTGCTCACATGTTCGGCACGTGGGGAGGCGTGACGTGAGCGAACGGCGTGCCGCGCCGACCGTCGGGCAGGTCGTACTCGGGAAGCGATTGCAGGAGTTGCGGGAGGCCAAGGGCCTGACCCGCGAACAAGCAGCCGCACAGCTCCGGGTCACCGCCGCCACGGTCCGCCGCATGGAGATGGCGGAGGTCTCGCTGAAGATCCCCTACGTGCATGTGCTGCTCACGGCTTACGGGGCGGCCCAGGAGGAGGTCGACGGCTTTCTGTCACTCGTCGAGGAAGCCAATCAACCGGGCTGGTGGCAGCGGTACCACGACGTCCTGCCGGACTGGTTCAGCCTCTACGTCAGTCTGGAGGCCGAGGCCCGGCTCATCAGGTCCTACGAGCCGCATTTCGTCCCGGGACTGCTCCAGACCGAGCGCTACGCCCGTGAGGTGATGGCGGCGGGCACCATCGGGCACACCCGTCCCGAGGACGTGGAGCGCTATGTGGAGCTGCGGCTCGACCGCCAGAAGCTCCTCACCAAGCCCGACGCCCCGCATCTGTGGATCGTGATGGACGAGACGGTGCTGCGCCGCCCGGTCGCCGGCCCCGAGGTGATGGCCGAACAGCTGGACCGGCTGCTGGCCGCCGCGCAGACACCCGGACTGACGCTCCAGGTCGCCGAGTTCCACAAGGGACCGCATCCGGGGACGTACGGCCCGTTCGCCCTGTTCCGGTTCGCGCAGGCGGAGTTGCAGGACATGGTCTACTGCGAGTTCCTCACCGGGGCGATCTATCTGGACGGACGTCCCGAGGTGGCCACCCATCTGGAGGTCCTGGACCATATGTCGGCCCAGGCCGCCTCCACCGACCGGACGAAGGAGCTCCTGCGGGAGGTCCGCGACGCCTACCAGGCGGAGGCGGACGCCGCTCCCGGCGCGGAACCCGTCCGGCACGACCTCGCGTAGGAGAGCACGATGCCCGGCCGAGACCGGACCGCCCGCCCGACCGGGCCACCGAGGACGGCCCACCCCGCGCGGGTGTACGACTGGTGGCTCGGCGGCCGGGACAACTACGTCGCCGACGAGGAGCTGGGACGCGGTGTCCTGGACCTGGACCCCTCCGCCCGGCGCGGAGCCCTCGCCAACCGCGCCTTCATGCGCCGGGCGACCCGCTACGCGGCCCGCCGGGGCGTCCGCCAGTTCCTCGACATCGGTACGGGCATCCCGGCCGCGCCCAATCTCCATGAGGTCGCGCAGGGCGAGGCGGCGGACGCGCGGATCGTGTACACCGACAACGACCCGGTGATCCTGCGGTACGCGCAGGCCCTGCTGCACGGCACCCCTGAAGGCGTCGTGGACTGTGCGCACGGCGATGTCCGCGACCCGGACGGCGTCCTCGGACAGGCGGCGAAGTCCCTGGACCTGTCCCGGCCGGTCGCGCTGTCGCTGTTCGGGCTGCTGCACTACCTCGACGATGCCGGGGACGACGACGTGTACGCGCTCGTCGCCCGGTACACGGCGGCGCTGGCGCCGGGGAGCACCCTGGCGGTCTCCCAGGTCACCGCCGACACCGCGCCCGGGGTGATGGCGCAGGTGTCGCTGCGCTTCCGGGCGGGCGGGATGCCCTTCCACCCGCGTTCCCGGGAGCAGGTGACCCGGTTCTTCGACGGCCTCGACGTGGTGGAGCCGGGAGTACTGGCCGCCCCCGACTGGCACCCCGGCCTGGACGAGGACCCGGCGTCGTACCCGCCGCCCCCGCCCGGCCCGTCGGCCGCCGCGCCCGAACCCACGGACCCGGGCCCCGTCCCCGTACTCGCGGGCCTGGCCGTCAAGCCCTGACCTGTCCGCGCTCCCGGCCCGGAAGCGGTCGGCAGGACCGTCGGGGCATACGGATCACGCCACCCTCAAGGGCTGCTTCGCGCCTCTCCCGCCTGTCGGGTGGCGGAGGGGCGCCGGGTCGGCGGATGATCGAATCTGCGGAGTGGCGGCTCCGGGATGACCGCTGCCGTCAGGAGAGCCGTGATGTCCCAGAGTGTCCCAAGTGCCCCGCAGGTCGACGCCGTGATCGTCGGCGCCGGGGCGGCCGGTCTCTATCAGCTCCACCGGTTCCGGCAACTGGGTCTGAGCACCCGGGTGTTCGAGGCGGGTGACGACATCGGCGGCACCTGGTACTGGAACCGCTACCCGGGCGCGCGCTGCGACATCGAGTCCATGACGTACTCGTACACCTTCTGCCCGGAGCTGGACCAGGAGTGGGTGTGGAGCGAGAAGTACGCGACCCAGCCGGAGATCCTGCGCTATCTGCGCCATGTCGCCGACCGGTTCGGACTGCGGCCGCACATCACCCTCTCGACCCGGGTGCTGCGGGCCGTGCACCAGGAGGACGACGGGCTGTGGGAGATCACCACCGACACCGGGGAGCGCGTCACCGCGCGCTTCCTCGTGATGGCGTCCGGGTGCGCGACCGTCCCGAAGGAACCGGAGGTGCCGGGGCTCGCGGAGTTCGCGGGCCCGGTGCACCACACCTCGCGCTGGCCGCGTGACGGGGTCGAACTGGCCGGACGGCGGGTCGCCGTGATCGGGACCGGGGCCTCCGGGGTCCAGTGCGTCCCGCTGATCGCCCGGCAGGCCGCCGCGCTGACGGTCTTCCAGCGCACCCCCGTGTACGCGCTGCCCGCCCTGAACCGCCCCCTGACCGGGGCGGAGGTCGCCGCGCGCAAGGACGACTATCCGGCGTTCCGGGCCGCCCAGCGGGCGTCCAAGGGCGGCTCCGTGTTCACGATGCCGACCCGTTCGGCGCTGGAGACCGACGAGCGGGAGCGGACGGCCGCCTACGAGCACGCGTGGAACCAGGGGGTGCTGAGCGCCCTGCTGCGCTCGTACACCGATCTCCTCGTGGACGTGGACGCCAACGAGACCGCGGCCGAGTTCGTCCGGGGCAAGATCCGCGCGACGGTCAGCGATCCCGTCGTCGCGGAGGCGCTGTCACCCCGGAGCTATCCCTTCGGGACGAAGCGGCCCTGTCTGGACAGCGGGTACTACGAGACGTTCAACGAGCCGCATGTGACGCTGGTGGACCTGCGGCGGGACCCGATCGAGGAGATCACCGCGAAGGGCGTACGGACCGCCGGGCAGGAGTATCCCGCGGACGTGCTGGTCCTGGCCACCGGTTTCGACTCCATGACCGGCGCGCTGACCGGTGTCGACATCGTCGGCAGGGGAGGTGTCACCCTGCGGGAGAGATGGGGCGCCGGTCCGCTGACGTATCTGGGGCTGCTGTCGGCCGGGTTCCCCAACCTCTTCACGGTCACCGGGCCGCTGAGCCCCTCGGTCCTCACCAACATGATGGTCTCCATCGAGCAGCATGTGGAGTGGATCACCGACTGCGTCGCGTATCTGCGCGAGCGGGGGCTGACCTCGATCGAGGCGACACCGGAGGCGGAACGCGACTGGGTGGAGCACACGGCCGGGACGGCCGCGCGGACGCTCTACCCGGCGACGGACTCCTGGTACACGGGCGCCAACGTGCCCGGCAAACCCCGGGGGTTCCTCGCCTACACCGGCGGGGCGGACGTCTACCGCGCGCGGTGCGACGCGGTCGCCGCGGGCGGCTACGAGGGCTGCGTCCTGCGGTAGGCGGGCGCACCGGCCGCGGTGGCGGGCACACCGGTGCCGCGGCCGGGCCGGGGCCGCGGTACCGGTGCGGGGATCAGGCCAGCTTGGCCGTGAGGGTGATCGTCGTGCCGGTGAGGGCCTGGCTCACCGGGCAGTTCTTCTTGGCGTCCTCGGCGGCGGCGGCGAACGCCTCCGCGTCGAGACCCTCGACGGTGCCCTCCACCGTGAGGTGGATACCGGTGATGCCCTCACCCGGCTGGAACGTCACGTCGGCGGACGTGACCAGCTTGGTGGGCGGGTTGCCCGCACCGGCGAGCCCGTGCGACAGCGCCATCGAGAAGCAGCTGGAGTGCGCCGCGGCGATGAGCTCCTCGGGGCTGGTCTTGCCGTTCGCGGCCTCGGCCCGGGACGGCCACGACACCGGCTGCTCGCCGATACCGGAGGAGTCGAAGGTGACGACGCCGTTGCCCTGGAGGAGGTTGCCTTCCCACACGGTGTGTGCGGAGCGCGTGGTTGCCACGTCAGTGCCCTTTCCGAGAGGTTCCTGGAGTCCCGTTGCCGGGGTCCGTGCCCCCATCCGATCACACTCCCGGGCGCGCCGGGCACTTCCCCTCTCAGCGGACCCGGAACACCGGCCCGCGCGGGGTGAACGGCAGGGCCCCGCCGGGCGGCAGCAGATACGCGTGCTCACGGCGCACGGTCAGCACATCGCACCAGCCGTCGGTGATGATCAGCAGGGGCGCGGTCGCCGGGAAGTCGTCGGCCCGGCGCAGCAGATCGACCGCCGGTTGCAGGACTGTGCCGCCGCGGCCCCTGACCCGGACCCGGCCGGCGATGTCCTCGACGGGGACGTACCCCGCGTCGTGCGGGGCCGCGTCGCAGAACACCACCCGCGCGGCGGGGACGTCCCGGGCGGCGGCGTACGAGGCGATCGCGCCGAGCGCCTTGCCGAGCAGGACCCGGTCCATCGAACCCGAGGTGTCGAGGACCACACCGAAGGTGCAGCGGGCGATCTCCTCGGGCGGGAACCGGCGCCCCGCGCGCGGGATGTCCGGGGTGGACGCCTGGCGGCGGGCCGGGCGGGCGAAGGTGCGCAGCGGCTCGGGCCGGGGCACGAACTCGTCGAACCAGCGGGCCAGCCGGGCGTCCCAGGGCAGCGGTGGATGGCTGAGCGCCCGGATCTCCTCCACGAGTCCGGCGGGCAGGGTGCCGCGTTCCTGGTATCCGTGCAGGTCGAAGCCCTGGACCAGACCGCGCCGGTAGAACTCGTCGAGGTCGACGTAGTCGGCGGGGCCGCGGGCCAGTGGTTCGCCGAGGATGTCGCCGCGTCCCTTGCCGCGCAGGGTCGACAGCCGCCGCATCCGCCGCAGATCGCCCGCGATCCGGTCGTAGACCTCCTCCGCCGACAGCCCGGCCAGCTCGGGATCGTGGAGCAGTCCGTCCGGCATCAGTCCGACGTCCATCTCCCGCAGCCAGCCGTTGATGACGTAGTCGGCGGCGACGTTGAACAGGTACGGGTCGCGTCCGCCGAGCCGGTCGCCGTGGCGCAGGGCGGCGTGCAGCATCTCGTGGGCGAGGACGAACCGCCACTCCTCCGTGGTGAGCCGCACCAGCGGATTGATGTAGATCTCGCCCGCGGTGGCGTTGACGGCGGCGATGGCGATGTCATGGGCGCGGGCCAGTTCCGCGTCGGCGACGATCCTCATCCCGGCGGCGATCCCGCCGAGCAGCGGGTACGAGGACACGAACCAGTTGAGCGCGTGGTGCCACTCCCTGACGCGGGGCGCCTCGTCCGAGAAGGACATCCGGCGTCCGCCCGCCACGTCCATGGCCACGGAGACACTGCGGGTCAGGGCCCTGGCGAACGCCTCCTGCCAGTCGGTGGGCGGCGGGGTGAACTGGTCGTCGGGCCAGGAGGTCAGCACCTGGTCGGGGGCGTCGCCGCCGGTGCCGCAGCGCTCGTAGGCGACCGGGACGCCGTCCCGGCGCCAGCCCGCGGCGATCTGCTCCTCGTCGCCGCCCGGCCAGCTCGCCGGGAGGTCGTCGGGGGGCTGTCCGCAGGGGAAGGTCTCCTGGAACCGGTTCACGACGGCGCAGCGGGCGGCGAGGTCGGCGCGGTCGGGCTGGACGCGCTCGCCGGTCGCCGCGGGGACATGGCCGAAGCCGAGATGGATGACGCAGTGGGCGATCGCCCAGGCCCACTCGGCGGGTTCGGCGCGGCGGGTGGGGTGCGCGTGGAGCGCGCCGCCGGAGTCGATCCGGCACAGCCCCCGCTCGGGGTACTGACGGCATTCCTTGCCCCGGCACACGGTGGGTTCCAGGGCGGCGAGCGCGGGGTTGCGCATCGCCAGCTTCAGCCCTTCGGCGAACGCCTCGGCCGCCGGGTCCGGCTTGGCCTTGCCCTTGCCGCCCCGGCCGGGGCCCCGGCTCACCGCCGGCCCCCGCGGGTACGGCCGGTCACCGGCGGGCCTCCACCAGGCGCGGCATGTCGCGGGCCGCCTCCACCAGGAACCAGGCGGGCAGCACCGGCTGTCCGTCGGCGTCGTCCGCGATGACGGCCTGCGCGACCTCGACGGAGATCTCCGCGAGCTGCACCAGCAGGGCCTTGGCCCGGTACGCCGTCTGACGGCCCGTCGCCGACACATGCTGCTTGTCGGCGGGCAGTTCCTTGACGAGCCTGCCCCGGAACGCCTCGGCGAGGTAGTACAGCAGATCCCGGTCCCCGAGGCCGCGCGGCCAGGAGGCGTCGCCCTTGAGGATCGCGTCGATGCCGTACGCGTGCCGGACGATCTTCACATAGCCGCAGAACGCGACGGCGTGCGCCGGGCTGAGGGTGCCGTGCGCGACGACCTTCAGGGTGTCCTCGTCCAGGCCGGGCCCGAAGGAGTGCAGCGCGTCGGACAGCATGTGCCAGGACCGGGGGGTGGAGAACGGTTCCTCGGTCTTCGGGGGCTTGGACCACAGATGGTCGGGCCGGTCCGTGAGGTGGTCGAGTATCCAGGGGTGGATGCCGTTCGAGGCCGCCCACAGGAGCCAGTCCTTCGCGGACGCCTGGAGATGGACATGGGTGAGCCGGTTGATCAGGGCGGAGGCCATCGGGCGGGCGAGCGCGTTGTCGGTGGCGCGGTTGCCCGCGCCGATCACGATGGACCCCTGGGGCAGTTCGTAGCTGCCGATCCGGCGGTCGAGGATCAGCGAGTAGAACGCCTTCTGCACATCCGGTGTCGACGCGTTCAGTTCGTCCAGGAACAGGCAGTAGGGCTCGTCGCGGGCGATGGCCTCCGGCGGGCAGAACACCGAGCGCCCGTCGCGGATCTGCGGGACCCCGATCAGGTCCTCGGGGGCGAGCTGGGTCCCCAGCAGGCTCACGCACTCCAGCCCCAGCGACTCCGCGAAGTCCCGCACCAGCGACGACTTGCCGATCCCCGGCGCGCCCCACAGGAACACCGGCCGCACGGTCGCCAGACCGAGCAGCAGCTCGGGTATCCGGGCGGGGGTGACGGTGACGGCCGGCTGCACGTGAGGACTCCTGGTGGGGGGTGGGGCGCGGCGATGGCCCGTGCCGGAAGGGGTACGGCGTCAGGCGCCGGGCGGCGGGACCACGCCGCGGCCGGCCGGTGCGGCGCCGGTGACGACGGGAACAGTCTGGACGGGACGGTGGCGCGGCGCAGCCGAATTTACCGGCGGCCGGGCGGGGCCGCGGGTGGCCGGTCGGCCCGGGACACGGGTGAGGCCGCTCCCGTTCCGCCGCCGCGCAGCGATGTGGCCCGGGTCGTACCGGGCCGGGCCGCGGGACGCTTCTTACGGGTGCCGTCGCGCAGCACCCGTACGCCGTCCAAGGCGGCGGCTCCCGGGTGCGGCCGGTCCGGGTGCGCGAGGGAGACCGGTACCTGGGGTCCCTCCTCGACGCCGAGCCAGTGCCGGAACAGTCCGTGGAGCTGTTCCGCGCCGACGAGTTCGGCGCGGTCGGCCAGCGGGTCCGGCAGGTCCAGCGGGGAGAGCAGGAACGGCTTGCCCTGACAGCCGCCGAGGCCGCCGTGCGAGCCGATCTGCTCCTCGAAGGCGTGGACCTCGCCCTCCCCGGGGTCGTACATGGAGTTGATCATGATGTCCGCGGTGTGCGGGAAGCCGTGGGTGCGGCGGACCGCGTCGGCCGCGCCCGGACCGAAGTCGGTGAGCGGACCCGGGTGGTCGTCCAGGTCGGCGAGCGGTATCTCGGCGCCGCGTGCCCCGAGCACGACCCCGCCGTGCTCCTCGCTGGCGACCAGCAGGAACCCGATCCCGGGATGGTTGGCGAGGGTCTGGAGCAGCGCCGGGTGGCGCAGGTCGATCTCCTCCTTGGTCATCCGGTGCGGTACGTCGGGGAAGGACACCAGTCCGAGGTTGCCGGAGGCGAGTACGACGGGTTCCGTGCGGCGGGCGTGCCGCTCGGGGCCCTCCTTCTCGGCGGGCCGGTGCAGGGCGGCGCGGACGGCGGCGCGGGCCTCGGCGCCGCTGCGGGTACGGCTCGCGCGCCGGGGCACGGGCAGTCCGCAGCCCGCGCGGACCAGATTGCCGAGGGTCAGTCCGTAGCGGCCCAGGAACGTCTCCCCGGGGCTCTGGCCGTGGTCGGACAGCACCACGATCCGGTACGGGCGGGGCGCGTGCTCGGCGACCTTCGCGAGCAGGGCGAGGGAGCGGTCGAGGCGGACGAGGACCCGGTCCGTGTCGTGGCCGCGGGGGCCCGAGTGGTGGGCGACCTCGTCGTAGGCGACGAGGTCGGCGTAGACGGCGCCCCGGCCCGCGAGCATGTCGCCGAGCACGGCCGCGACGACGACATCGCGCTCCACGACCGTCGCGAAGGCCCGCACCAGCGGGTAGAGCCCGCCGCGGGACACCCGGGGGCGGCGGCGCTGGATACGGGCGTACGTGGACTGGCCCATCTCGCGGACGACCTCCGCGACGAAGGACAGGGCGGTGCGGACGGCGTTCGCCGGGTCGCTGAAGTACGCGAAGTAGCCCGCGCGGGAGCGGTTCTCCCGGCCCCGGCGGGCGGACACCGACAGCACCAGGGCGAGCTGGTCGGCGCCACCGCTGAAGAGGTTGCCGCGGCTGGCGCCGTCCACGGTGAGCAGTCCGCCGTCGCCGGTGTACTCGATGGCACGGCGTTGCAGCTCGGCGGCGCTGGTGGGCCGGTTGCAGACCATCAGCTCGTCGGTGTCCTTCTCGTACCAGCGGAAGGCGGGGATGTCGTGGTTGCTGCCGTGCATGATGCCGAGCTGGCTGGCGCCGGTCTGGCTCGACCAGTCGGTGCGCCAAGGGGTGAGCCGGTGGCTGGCGTGCCGCCCGTCGGCGTCGACGGGCCGGCCGAGCCAGCCCCCCACGGTGGGCATCAGGCCCTTGCCCACCGCGTCGAGCAGGATGTCGTGGCCGACGCCGTCGAGCTGGATGAACACGGTGCCCGGGGTCGGCGGGCAGTCCCCGTCGGGGGCGCGGCGGCGGCGCCGGTCGGCCAGCCGGTACAGACGGCGGCGGTAGGCGTCGTCGTCCCGTACGGCGAGGGCGGCGCCCGTCGCGGAGGCGACGGCGGACATCACCGCGGCGACGACGACCGCGGTCTCGGGGGCGACCTCGCCGCGGCCGGCCGGGTTGAGCCGCATCGCGAGGAGCAGCAGGAAGCCGTTGAGGAAGAACACGAGCAGGCCCAGGACCAGGGCGGGCACCAGGAGCAGCGCGCGGACCAGCAGGGGCCAGACCAGTGCGCTGAGCAGGCCGAACGCACCGGCGCCGAGGGCGGCGGTGATCGCGATACGGGTGGCGCTGTCGCCGTCCGGCGATTGGAGGCGGAAGTCCGGGAGGGCGCCGGCGAGGGCGAGCATCGTCAGGGTGCTGACCGCCCAGACGGTGACCGAGCGCCATGCGGCGCTGCCGAGTCTTCGCCATCGCCTGACCGGCACGTGGCCTCCCGCCTCGCCTGTTGGTACGGGTCCCCAGCGTAGCCCCGTCCGGGGAGGCCCGAGTTTCCCCCCGCACCCCGCACGCCGGTCCGCGCGCTCCCCCGCGCCCCCGGGGTCCCCCACCTGCTCCGACCTCGTCCGGTGCGGGCCGTCCGGGGGTGCGCGGTTCCCCGCGCCCCTGAGGTTCCCCACCTGCTCCGACCTCGTCCGGTGCGGGTTCAACGGGGGCGCAGTTCCTCGCGCCCCTGGGGTTCCCCACCCGGACGTACTTGTTCCCGTGCGGGCTCTCCGGGGGTGCGCAGTTCCTCGCGCCCCTGGGTTTGCGCTTCCTGGCGTAGCTGGCCGGGTGCGGGTCGCGCGTTGTATGCGTGGTAGCCCGCG
This sequence comes from Streptomyces uncialis, assembly GCF_001905345.1. Lineage (GTDB taxonomy): Bacteria > Actinomycetota > Actinomycetes > Streptomycetales > Streptomycetaceae > Streptomyces > Streptomyces uncialis. Next base: position 684,040 of record NZ_LFBV01000004.1, on the reverse strand, counting down.
CCCCTGGGGTACTCGTTCCTGGGCGTACTTGTTCCCTGTGCGGGTTCGACGGGGGGCGCAGTTCCCCGCGCCCCTGGGGTTCCCCACCTGAGCGAATCTTGTCCGGTGCGGGGCGTTCGGGGGTGCGCAGTTCCCCGCGCCCCTTTGGGGCGTTCCGCACGGTTCGCTGTTCGGTGCAGGGAGAAAGTGACGGGGGGTACGAGCGCCCCGCAAGGGGCGCGGGGAACTGCGCAACACCACGTGCGACCCGCACCCGACCAGGTACGCCCACGAACGAGTACCCAGGGGCGCGAGGAACCGCGCACCCCCGTCGAACCCGCACAGGAACAGAGTCGGCCCAGGTGGGGAACCCCAAGGGCGCGGGCCACCGCGCATGCAACGCGCGTCCCCGCACCCGAGCAGCTACGCCAGGAAGCGCAAACCCAGGGGCGCGGGGAACTGCGCACCCCCGGACGACCCGCACCGGACAAAGCCGGCCCAGGTGGGGAACCCTAGGGGCGCGGGGAACTGCGCACCCCGTCGAACCCGCACAGGAGCGGAGTACGTCCAGATGGGGAACCCCAAGGGCGCGGGGGCTGCGCGCCCGCGAACGGCCCGCAGCGGGGTGGGTGGGGGCGGGGGTGGAACCCCGGGGCGCGAGGTCCGAGGGGACCGGAGGGCTGGGGCCGCCCCGGTGTCAGGGGTCAGCGGCCGTCGTACCCCGCCGTAGGCATCGACAACCGACGATGCACGCGCGCCTTCATCTCCGCGTCGTAACGGGGCTCCTCCGTACCGACCGTCTCGACCCGCACCCCGCGCCGCCCGCACTCCGCGGTGAAGTCGTCCACCGACCGCAGCGCCCGCTCCAGCACCCGGCGGCTCGGCGCGACGAACAGATCGACCTGGCCGTCGTCCACGTCCGACCACAGCGCGCAGTGGTCGTACCGCAGCGCGTGCACGAGGAGTTCCCTGGTGATGACATAGCCCTGCGCCGCGGCCCAGCGGGCACACATCGCGTACTGGCTGCGCGAGTCGACCAGGAAGGGGTCCGCGTCCAGCTCCTCCAGCGGGGTCAGGCTCGCGATCGCGGCGACCCGCACCGTGCCCGGAATCCCGTCGGCCCCATCGCCGCTGTCCATGGTCGCCCCTCACCTCATTGTCGGGGCGTCGACCCTATCGCTGCCCGTAGGCTCGGGGGGAGCCGACGGAGGAGGAAAAGCGGTGCCGGTGGAGATCACCTGGTGGGGTCACGCCACCTGCACGGTCGAGGACTCGGGGGCCCGGGTGCTGACCGACCCGCTGTTCGCCCGGCGGCTGGCGCATCTGCGCAGGCGACGGGGCGCGCTGCCGCCGGAGCGCGCGCGGGCGGCCGATCTGGTGCTGGTCTCGCATCTGCACGCCGACCATCTGCACGTACCGTCGCTGGCCGCCCTCCCGGCGGGGACCCGGGTGGTGGTGCCGCGCGGCGCGCTGCGGGCCGTCCCGGCGCTGCGCAGGCTCGGCGGGCTGCGGCTCACGGAGATCGGTCCGGGCGAGGAGGCGGCGCACGGGGACCTGACGGTCCGGGCGGTGTCCGCCGCGCACGACGGGCGGCGGCTGCCGATGGGCCCGAGACGTTCGCCCGCGCTGGGCTATGTGGTGAGCGGGGAGGCGCGGACGTACTTCGCGGGGGACACCGGGCTGTTCGACGGGATGGCCGAGGAGGTGGGCACCGTGGACGTGGCGCTGCTGCCGGTCGGGGGCTGGGGCCCGTTCCTCGGACACGGTCATCTGGACGCGGGACGCGCCGCCGAGGCGCTGGCGCGGCTGGCCCCGCGCAGCGCGGTCCCCGTGCACTTCGGCACGTACTGGCCGATCGGGATGGACGGGGTGCGCCCGCACGAGTTCCACTCCCCCGGTGACGAGTTCGTGCGGCTGGCCGCCGTACGCGCCCCGCGGGTCGCGGTGCATCTGCTGACGCACGGCGAGAGTGTCCGGCCGGAGGTCGCGCGGTGAACCCGCTCGCCGTTTCGGTGCTGCCGCCCGAGGCGACCCAGCTGGCCCTCGGCTATCCGTCGTTGTTCCTGCTGGTGATGATCGGCGCGCTGGTCCCGGTGGTGCCGACCGGCGCGCTGGTGAGTTCGGCGGCGGTGGTCGCGTTCCACTCGTCGGCGCCGCTCGCCCTGCTGCTGGTGTTCGCGGTGGCGGCGCTGGCCGCGTTCCTCGGTGATGTCGCCCTGTACTGGCTGGGCAGCCGGGGCACCCGCTCACGCAACGGGTCCCGCTGGCTGGAGTCGATACGCTCGCACGCGCCGGAGGACCGGCTCGCGCAGGCCCAGGACAAGCTCCAGCGGCACGGGGTGACCGTCCTGGTGCTGTCCCGGCTCGTTCCGGCGGGCCGGGTCCCGGTCATGCTGGCGTGTCTGATGGCCGACTGGCCGCTGCGGCGTTTCGCACGGGGCGACGTACCGGCGTGTCTGGCGTGGGCGGTGACGTACCAGCTCATCGGGATCCTGGGCGGCTCGCTGTTCACGGAGCCGTGGGAGGGCGTCGCCACGGCGGTCGGGCTGACGCTGTTCCTGAGCGTGGTGCCCGCGATGTGGCGCCGGGTACGGCGTCCGAGCACCTCGGGCTGAGCCGTCCCCGGCCGACCGACCGGGGGTCCGCGGGCGGGGGCGGCTATCCGGCGAGCACACGGGACGCGCCGATGGGCAGGTCCCAGAGGTTCTCGCGGGGCAGTCCCGCCCGGCGCCAGGCGGCCCGGACCCGGGTGAGGGGTTCGAGTACGGGTTCCGCCGAGAGCACGAAGGTGGCCCAGTGCATGGGTGCCATCCGGCGGGCCCCGAGGTCCTGGGCGGCCCGGACCGCCTCCTCCGGATCGCAGTGGACGTCCCGCAGCCACCAGCGCGGGTCGTACGCCCCGATCGGCAGCAGCGCCAGATCGATCCCGGGGTAGCGGCGGCCGATCCGCGAGAACCAGTGGCCGTACCCGGTGTCCCCGGCGAAGTACAGCCGTCGGCCGTCGGCGTCGGTGAGCACCCAGCCGCCCCAGAGACTGCGGCAGGTGTCGAACAGCGTCCGCTTGGACCAGTGGTGGGCGGGGACGAAGTCGAAGCGGACACCGCCGATCGCGGTGGCCTCCCACCAGTCGAGTTCGCTGACCCGGGTGAAGCGCCGGGCCCGGAACCAGCGTCCCAGTCCGGCCGGTACGAGGACGGGGGTGTGCCGGGGCAGTCTGCGCAGGGTGGCGGCGTCCAGGTGGTCGTAGTGGTTGTGGCTGATGACGACGGCGTCGACGGGCGGCAGCGCGTCCCACGCCACCCCGACGGGGGTCACCCGCGCGGGCGTGCCGAGGATGCGCCGGGACCACACCGGGTCGGTGAGGACGGTGAGGCCGCCGATCCGCACGACCCAGCTCGCGTGCCCCGCCCAGGTGACGGCGACGGTCCCGGCGTCGGCGCGGGGCAGCGGTCCGGGGGCGAACGGCAGCAGCGGGATGTCCCGCAGCCCTTCGGGCCGGGGCCGCAGAGCCCCTTCCCGGGCGAACCGGGCCAGTCCCCGCAGCCCGGGGAGCGGGGCGGTGAGCCGGTCGGCGAAGGACCGGGGCCAGATCCGACGCGGGGCGGGCCCGGTGGGAGTGCCGGGCCCGACGGGAGTTCCGGGCCCGCTGGGCAGCGGCGGGGCGGGGGCCGGGGCCGGCGGCGTGACGGTGGGCAGGAGCGGCGCTGCGGGTACGGGCGGAGCTGTGGGTACGGGTGGGGCTGTGGGTACGGGTGGGGCCGTGGGTACGGGTGGGGCCGTGGGTGCGTCGGCGAAGGCCGGGGCTCCGGACGCGGTGGGCGTGGCCAGGGCGGTGGGCACGGTGAGGGCGACGAACGGGTTGACGGGCGTGGTGGGCGTGGTGGGCATGGCCGGGGCGATGGGCGCAGCGGTGGCGGAGGCAGGGGTGCGGGACGGCGGGCCGTCGGGAGCCGCGACCTTGAACCGGGCGGGAGCCGTGGGCGGGTCACCGGGGACGGTCGGCGGAGCCGGGTCACCGGGGGCGGGAGCCGTGGCCGCGTCATCGGGGCCGGGAGCCGTGGCCGGGGCGATGGGCGCAGCGATGGCGGTGACCGGGGTGCGGGACAGCGGGCTGTCGGGAGCCGTGGCCGTGAACCGGGCGGCGGGAGCTGTGGGCGGGTCGCCCGGGACGGTCGGCGGGGCCACGGTGTCGGGGACGGTCGGCAGGGTCACGGCGTCGGGGACGGGGACGGTCGGCGGGGCCAGGGCGTCGGGGACCGAAGCGGGGGCCGGTGCTTCGGGGGCGGTCGGCGGGGCCGGGGGCGTACGGGGGTCGTGGCCCGGGGGCGGTGCGGGGTGCGACCGGCCCGGCTGGGTCCTCATGACGTGGGCTCCCTTCGCCGGGCGTCGGCACGCAGACCGTCGAGTGCCGTTGCGCACCTCGTCAAGGCGCGTTTCACCTGTGGCATTTCGAGCGGGTCCGGGACGGTGAGGGCCTGCGCCCGCAGCCGTGGGTCGGTCCCGAGGAACGCGGCGGTGTCCAGCCGTACCCGCAGCGAGGTCAGCGCGTCGCCGAAGCGGTGGCCGCCCGGTGCGGGCATCCCGAGCAGCGTGCCGAGGTGGTCCTCCAGTTCCTGGGCGTCGGTGACGCCACGGGCGGCGAGCGCGGCGCGCAGCGGTCCCAGGTCCGCGTACAGGTGCCGTCCGGCGGTGGGCGGCAGCGCGAGGACGCCCGCCCGCCGGAGCGTGTCGTGGACGGCTGCGGCGATCCGGCCATGGACCCGGGCCGAGGCGGCCGTCCGGGCGGTTGCCTCGGCAGGTTCGGTGAGGACATACCGGGCAGCCGCGGCGACCGGCGCGGCGATCCGGGCACCGGTGCCCGCGAGGACGTCCAGGACGGCGTCGTGGAGCGCGCCGCCCCCGGCGGTCGCGGGGAACCGGGCCACGGCGGCCGGCCAGTCCCCGGGCAGCAGCGCCCCCGCGAGGTCGACGAGGACGGTCACCCGGTCGGGCGCCATCCCGGCGGGCCGGGCGGGCTCCGGTTCCCGGCAGTGGGACGCCGGGTGCGTGGTGTCCCGCCAGGTCTCGTCGCTCACGATGTGCAGCCCGGCCCCCGCCGCCGCCTCGACGGCCTCGTGGACGAGCTCCGGCGGGGCGACGGTCCCGGTGGGGTCGTCGGCGACGGCGATCACCAGCAGCCGCGGGTCGCCGCCTTCGGCACGGACCCGGCGGACCGTCTCCAGCAGCGCGTACGGGTCGGGGACGCCGCCGCACTCGGCGGGGGTGGGCACGGTGTACGTGGTGCGGCCCAGCAGCCGGGCCTGCGGCAGCCACCAGGCGGGACACGGGCGGGGCGTGAGCACGTCCCCGCCCAGCGCGGCGGCCACGGCGAGCAGCAGGGGCGCGCCGCCGGGCGCGGCGGCGATCCGGTCCGGCCGGGCACCCGCTCCCCGCCGCTCCCAGTACCCGGCGGCGGCGCGGAGGAAGTCCGGGCCGCCCCCGACGGGCGCCGCCTCCTCGGTCCCGGCGGCGGCGAGGGCCGCCCGGACGATCCCGGGCGGTACGGACAGTCCGCTGCCGGGCAGCGCGGGACCGTACCGCAGGGGGCCGTGCCCGAGCCGCTGCGTCCAGGGGTCCGCGGCGGGGGTCCCGGGAACGGGGGCGGGGGTCCCGGGAGCCGGGGCTGCGGCGGGGGTCCCGGAGGCGGCACGGGCGGGGCCCACCGCGGGGGTGCCGGAAACGGGGGCGCCGGTGGGGGTGCCGGAGGGCGCACGGGCAGGGTCCCCGGCGGGGGTGCCGGAGGCGGGCGCACGGGCGGGGTCGGCGGCAGGAGAACCCGAGGCGGCATGTCCCGGGTCCGGCGCCGGAGTGCCGGAGGGCGCGCGGGCGGGGTCACCGTCCTCCTCGTGCGTGCGCCGCATCCCTGCCTCCGTGGCCCGTGCACCGGTCGGTGCGTCCGCCGTGCTCCCAGGGTTCCGCCGGGGCCCGGCACGCGCTACCCGGCGGGAGCGGCGGATCGGGCACGGGGCCGGGGACGGCCGTGGCCCCGGGCGCCCCGGCCCCGGGTCGGGGCGTACGGGTACGGGGGTGGAGCGGTCCAGGGGGCGGCGCGTCCGGGCGGGTGACCCGGGAGGGCCGGCCGACCCGGATCACCGGCGAACGCGCCGGGTCCGGCGAACGGGGGCAGGGCCGGTGCGCAAGCGGCCGAACGAGGGCGGTGAACGTGGCGGGACGACCGGGACAGGGTGACCGGGACAGAGTGGCGGAAGGACGGGGGACGGTGAACGTGACGGCTCCGGCGGACGTACTCCTGTGTGCCGGCGGAGGCCGGCCGCCGACGCGGACCGGACGTACTCACCCCGCCGCGCCGGCGCCCCCCACCCGGCGGGCCGCACCCACGAGTCGCCGTGGCGCGTGCGGCCCGCCGAACGGGCGGCGCCGTCCGGCGGGAACGGGAGTCAACCCGTGGGCGCCGTGCGCGGTCATCTCCTGCGACACCGGCTCGACCAGGCCGGTCGAAGCGAGGAGCGGGCTTATGGCAACGAGGAGTTGGGCGCGTACGGGCGCGGTGGGGATCGCCGCGGCGGCGGTCGCGGCGAGCGCGTTCACCGCCCCGGCGGCGGCGCACGGCGACGGCCGGGGGCACGAGGGGACCCAGCGGGCCTTGGACGGGATCGTGCGTGCGGGCATCCCCGGGGTGACCGGTCAGGTCAGCGACAAGCACGGGGTGTGGAAGGGCGCGTCGGGCGTCGGGAACCTGCGGACGGGCGCGCCGCGTGGCAAGGACGACCGGTTCCGGATCGCGAGCATCACCAAGACGTTCGTCGCCACCGTGCTGCTCCAGCAGGAGAACGAGGGCCTGCTGCGACTCGACGACAAGGTGGAGCGGTGGCTGCCGGGTCTGGTGCGGGGCAACGGCCACGACGGGCGGGACATCACCGTGCGCCAGCTGCTGAACCACACGAGCGGGGTGTTCGACTACCTGGGCGACCCGGACTACCAGCGGGACTACATGTTCGCGCCGAACTACATGAAGAACCGGCTGAAGGACCGGACCCCGCGGGCGGCCGTGGCGGTCGCGATGAAGCACGCGCCGACGTTCCGGCCGGGCACCGGCTACAGCTACTCCAACACCAACTACGTGCTGGCCGCGCTGGTGATGGAGAAGGCGGGCGGCCGTTCCTACGAGCGGGAGGTGCGGACGCGGATCATCAAGCCGCTGGGGCTGCGCGGGACGGTCATGCCGGGCACCACCTCCCGTCTGCCGGACCCGAGCAGCCGCTCGTACTCGAAGCTGTCACCGGAGCCGACCGCGACCAAGGTCTACGACGTCACCCTCCAGAACGGCTCGCAGTCCTGGGCCGACGGGGACATGATCTCCAGCGCGGCGGATCTGAACCGCTTCCTCAAGGCGCTGCTGGGCGGCGAGGTGCTGCCCGCGAAGCAGCTCAAGGCGATGAAGACGCTGGTCCCCGATCCGGACGACCCGGCCACGGGGTACGGTCTCGGGCTCGCGAAGTTCAACACGACCTGCGGGGTGGAGCTGTGGGGCCACAGCGGCGGCTGGCTCGGCTCGCTGTCACTGGCGGTGACCACGGAGGACGGCGGGCACGCGCTGTCGTACAACCTCAACGGCGACTGGACGGGCGAGGGCATGGCCGAGGTCGTGGAGGCGGAGTTCTGCGGACAGCGGCCCCCCGCCCGGGGCACCGGGAAGCAGTCGTACGCCGATCCCCGGGGCACGGCGCTCCGCTGAGCGGCCGAACGGGGCTGACGGCGAGGGTCAGTCCGGGTCGGCGGGGGTGAACCGGATGTGCTGCCCGCCGTCGCCGACGGTGATCCGGTAGCTGCCGAACCCCGTGGCGGGGCCGCAGGGTTCGGGACGGCAGGCGATACCGGGGACGGGTCCGCCCTCCGCGCGACCGCGTCCGTCGCCGACGAGCCGCAGGCAGGCGGACCGGCCGAACGGGGTGACGAGCGGGGCGACGATCACCCCGCCCGGTGCCAGCTGGTCGACCCAGCTCTGCGGCACCCGTCCGACGGCCACGGTCGAGAGGATGCGGTCGTACGGGGCGCGGGGCGCGTACCCGTGGGCGCCGTCACCGGTGACGACCTTGGGGCGGATGCCCAGTTCATGGAGACGGCCGCCCGCGCGGACGGCGAGCTGCGCGTCGATCTCCATGGTGACGAGCCGGTCGGCGCCGACCCGTCCGGCGAGGAGCGCGGCGTCGTAGCCGGAGCCGGTGCCGATCTCCAGGACCCGGTCGTCGACCTGCGGGTCGAGGTGGTGGATCATCCCGGCGACGGTGAGCGGCGCGGACATCCCGGAGTCGAAGTCCTCCTCGCGCACCCCGTCGCCGGGCCGGTCGGTGCCCGGGGCGACCCGGGTCACCAGCCCCGCGGCGGCGGTGTACACGGCGTTCAGCCACACCCCGGGGGCCTTGGCCCGGTCCAGCGCGGGGCACCGTCCGTCCTCCGGACGCGGATAGGGCCACCAGACCCGCTCCGGGACGAAGTGCTCACGGGGCACGGCGAGGAACACCCGGCGCAGCCAGGCCCGCTCGTGGAACGCGCCCCGCGGGTCGAGCCGGTCGATCTCGGCGGCACAGCGCTGCCGCAGCGTCCCGGCGCTCACCGGTGCGGTGGGCTCCGCGGCGGTCACCGGCCGGCCCCGGTCGCCGCCCGGTGCGGTGGAGGTGCCGCCGGGGCGCGGGCGTCCCGGCGGACGGTCGGCGGCTGCGCTCCGGCGTCCATGGGCCCAGTCTGGCCATCCGGCTGCCGGGCCGCCAGCGGGAGGGGACACGGGTCTGTTCGTGCCGCCCGGGCCCGGTGACGTACCCGATGTCGACACCGGTAGGGGTTGCGACGTAGATTCCGCACCCCTCCTGTACACACCGCCCCCGCTCCGCACCCCGGGGTCCGGACCTCTGCCCGCACTTGTCCCTGCGCGGGCCTTTCGGGGCACCCCTGACGCGGCGTGCGCCCTCCCGCAGCCGAGCACCCGGAGAAGCGGGAGCCCCAAAGGGGCGCGGGGAACCGCGCGAAGACGAGGGCCGACCCGCACCCGAAGAACAACGGGCGGGGCAGCGTCCAGGGGCGCGGGGAACCGCGCACCCACGAACGACCCGCACGGGAACAAGTACGGGCACAGGTCCGAACCCAGGGCCGCGACGAGCAAGTACGGCACCAGGAACAAGTACCGGCACCGGAGGACCTGCGAAGCGCGAGCGAAGGCGACTAGCTCAGGGCCACGTCCCGCTCCCGCGCCCCCTCCCGCGTACGCCCCCGCGCGACCGGCCGCCGGGGATGCCTGCGCAGATACTCCCCCTCCAGCTGAGCCATCCGCAGATTGTGCGCCCGCAGCGCGTCGTTGGAACCATGCAGGAGGGTGTCATGACGGGTCCGGTGAATGGTGTCCAGCTCCCGCATCAGCTGCTGGTCATCCAGACGCGCGGGATCGACTCCGGCCATGGCGGCACCCCACTCCTGTCGTGTCGCGTTCTCCTCCCACTGTCCCCGCTGGACCGCCCCGCCGCCTGTCGGAGCCCGGCAGGCACGGACGCGCACGGGCCGCGCACAGCAGACACCCCGGAGCACACGGGTGCACGGGTGTGCACGGGTGTGCACGGGAGGCACCCGGGGAGCCCGCAGGAAGATCCCCGGACGGGCCCGGGGTCAGCGGGCCCGGGTCACCCTGCGCTCGTCCCACACGGGCTCCTGGCTCTCCCGGACCCGGCCGTCGCTGCCGAACACCAGGAACCGGTCGAACGCACGCGCGAACCACCGGTCGTGCGTGACCGCCAGCACCGTGCCGTCGAATGCCTCCAGCCCTTCCTGAAGGGCCTCGGCCGACTCCAGGTCGAGGTTGTCCGTGGGCTCGTCGAGGAGCAGCGCGGTGGCGCCCGCCAGTTCCAGCAGCAGGATCTGGAAGCGGGCCTGCTGGCCGCCGGACAGCCGGTCGAAGGACTGCTCGGCCTGCGCGGTCAGCTCGTAGCGCCGCAGCAGCGACATCGCCGCGCCCCGGTCCCTGGCGTGCTCGCGCCACAGGATGTCGAGCAGGGGGCGGCCCTCCAGCTCGGGATGGGCGTGGGTCTGGGCGAAGTGGCCGGGCACCACCCGGGCACCGAGCTTCCAGTCGCCGGTGTGGGCGACATCGCCCCCGGCGAGCAGTCGCAGGAAGTGGGACTTGCCGGAGCCGTTGGAGCCGAGGACGGCGACCCGTTCCCCGTAGAAGACCTCCAGGTCGAAGGGCTGCATCAGCCCGGTCAGCTCCAGGCCCTCGACGGTGACCGCGCGCAGCCCGGTGCGCCCGCCGCGCAGCCGCATCCGGATGTCCTGCTCACGGGGCGGCTCCGGCGGGGGTCCGGCCTCCTCGAACTTGCGGAGCCGGGTCTGGGCGGCCTTGTAGCGGGAGGCCAGCTCATGGCTGATCTCGGCGGCCTGCCGGAGGCTGAGGACGAGCTTCTTGAGCTGGGCGTGCTTCTCGTCCCAGCGGCGGCGCAGCTCCTCGAACCGGGCGAACCGGTCGCGGCGGGCCTCGTGGAAGGTGGCGAAGCCGCCGCCGTGGACCCAGGCGTCGGCCCCGGCCGGGCCGGGTTCCACGCTGACGATGCGCTCGGCGGAGCGGGCGAGCAGTTCACGGTCGTGGGAGACGAACAGGACCGTCTTGCGGGTCTCCCGCAGGCGCTCCTCCAGCCAGCGCTTGCCGGGGACGTCGAGGTAGTTGTCCGGCTCGTCGAGGAGCAGTACCTCGTCGGTGCCGCGCAGCAGCGCTTCGAGGACGAGACGCTTCTGTTCGCCGCCGCTGAGGGTCCGTACCTCGCGCCACTGGGCGCGTTCGTAAGGGACGCCGAGCGCGGCCATGGTGCACATGTCCCACAGGGTCTCGGCCTCGTAGCCGCGGGCCTCGGCCCAGTCGGACAGGGCCTGCGCGTACTTGAGCTGGGCGGCCTCGTCGTCCACGGTCAGGATGCCGTGCTCGGCGCGGTCGACGGCCTGGGCGGCGGCGCGGATGCGGGGGGTGGCGACGGAGACCAGGAGGTCCCGGACGGTCGTCTCGTCGCGTACCGAGCCGACGAACTGGCGCATCACCCCGAGGCCGCCGCTGACGCTCACGGTCCCGCCGTGCGGTTTCAGCTCGCCGGAGATCAGCTTGAGCAGGGTGGTCTTGCCCGCGCCGTTGGGGCCGACCAGTGCGACGGTGGCACCCTCGCCCACCCGGAACGAGACATCGCCGAGCAGGGTCCTCCCGTCGGGGAGGTGGTATTCGAGATGCGCGGCTTCCAGATGACCCATGTCCCGCATTCTGGCGGGCACCCGGGGGACGTGTCCAAGCGGTTTTCCCTGGTGCGGGATCTTCGGAGCGGGAGTGGGTAGGCGACAGCAATGCGTTCTGATCAGAGGTTGAGCGGGCCCGGAGCGGGCCCCGGGGGTCCGGCGCGCCGCGCCGGCCGTGCGGTGTACGAGCGGCTGCGCGGTGGGCCCGGGGTGCTCGGGGCCGGTGGGGGGCGCGCGGCGGTGCCGGTGGCGGTGGCCGGGCTGCCCCTGGCCCCTGAGGTGGTCCAGGGGCTGCGGGAGCTGCCGCGCACGCTGCGTGGCCTGCCGGACGGGCTGCGTGGGCTGCCGGAGGGGTTGCGTGGGCTCCCGGACGGGTTGCGTGAGGTACCCGGCGGGCTACGGGGCCTGGCGGCGCGGATGTCGGGCGCCTCGGGAGGGCCGGTCACGGACGCGGGCGGCACGGGCCGGTTGTCGGCCGTGGACACCAAGCTGTTCCAGGCGGTGGCCACGCATCACTGGCCGTACGGCGACCGGGTGCTGCCGGTGCTGAGCCGCTGCGCCAACCACGGGGTGCTGTGGGGCGCGGTCGCGGCGGGGCTGGCGCTGACCAGCTCGCCCCGGGCGCGCCGGGGCGCGGTGCGGGGCATGGCGTCGCTCGCCGTGGCGTCGGCGACGATCAACACCCTCGGCAAGCGGTCGGTGCGGCGGGCCCGGCCGATACTGGACGCGGTCCCGGTGGTGCGGCAGCTGAAGCGCCAGCCGATCACCACGTCGTTCCCGTCGGGGCACGCGGCGTCGGCCGCGGCCTTCGCGACGGGGGTCGCGCTGGAGTCCCGGGGCTGGGGCGCGGTGGTCGCTCCGATCGCGTTCTCGGTGGCGTTCTCGCGGGTGTACACCGGGGTGCACTACCCCGGTGACGTACTGGCGGGCGCGGCGCTCGGGGTGGGTGCCGCGTTCGCGGTGCGGGGTCTGGTGCCGACCCGGGACCAGATGCCGTCGCCGGGCCGTCCGATGGTGGACGCGCCGTCGCTGCCCGGCGGGCGGGGGCTGGTGATGGTGGTGAACACCGGGGCCGGGACCCCGGACCGGGTGCGGGTGCTCCGGGACGCGCTGCCGCTGGTGGAGATCGTGGAGACGACCGGTCCCGAGCTGGAGCAGGAGCTGGAGAAGGCTGCGGCGCGCGCGGTGGCGCTCGGGGTGTGCGGCGGCGACGGCACGGTGAACGCGGCGGCGACGACCGCGCTGAAGCACGGGCTGCCGCTGGCCGTGCTGCCCGGTGGCACCCTGAACCACTTCTCGTACGACCTGGGGGTCGAGGACCCGCGGGACCTGGTGCGGGCGGTGGAGCGCGGTGACGCGGTCGCCGTGGACGTGGGCCGGTTCCGGTCCTCCGGGGCGGACGGCACCTCGGGGATCTTCCTGAACACCTTCAGTCTCGGTGTGTACCCGGAGCTGGTGCACGAGCGGGAGCGCTGGTCGGGCCGGATCGGCGGCCGTCTCGCGGACGTGGTCGCCGCCTTCCATGTACGGCGTCGCGGGCGGCCGCTGCGCGCGGTCGTGGACGGCAAGCAGCGGGCGCTGTGGCTGCTGTTCGCGGGCAACTGCACCTATCGCCGGATGGGGCTGACCGCGGGCCGGCGGGCCGATCTGGCGGACGGGGTGCTGGACGTACGGGCGGTGCACGGCGGCCGGTGGCCCGGGGTGCGGCTGCTGGGCGCGGCGCTGTCGGGGCCGCTGTCCCGGTCGCCGTTCCACGCGGCGGTGCGGCGGGTGCGGCTGCGGGTCGACGGCGTCGCGCCGGGGACCCAGCTGGCGTACGACGGGGAGATCGGTCCGTGCGGTCCGGTGCTGCGACTCGACAAGCTGCACGAGGCGCTGACCGTGTACCGGCCGCTGAGCCTGTGAGACGACCCCTTCCCCTCGTCCCGAATATCAAGACGGTTCGTCTCAGCATCTGACCTGAGGCGTACGGTGACGGAACGGTCCGCGGTGTCGCGCCGCGGGCCTTTTCCGTGTGGTGCGCGGATCACCGGCGCGGGTGGGCGGAGCGGTCCGCGTACCGGCCGGCCGCGGCCGTGGGACAGCCGAGGGACAGGGGATCCACCATGCCGAAGGACACCGCCGTCTACACGCACGGCCATCACGAGTCCGTGCTCCGCTCGCACACCTGGCGGACCGCGGCGAACTCGGCGGCCTATCTGATCGGGTCGCTCACCCCCGGGGCGGCCGTCCTGGACATCGGCTGCGGCCCCGGCACCATCACCGCCGATCTGGCCGCCCTGGTGCCCGGGGGCCGGGTCACCGGGATCGACCGGGCCCCGGAGATCCTGGACCAGGCCCGCGCCACCGCCGCCGGGCGCGGCCTGGACAACACGGACTTCGCCGTCGGTGACGTCCAGGAGCTCGCCTACCCGGACGGCTCGTTCGACGTCGTGCACGCCCACCAGGTGCTCCAGCATGTGGGCGACCCGGTGCGCGCGCTGCGCGAGATGCGGCGCGTCACCCGGCCCGGCGGGCTGGTGGCGGTCCGGGACGCCGACTACGCGGCCATGACCTGGTACCCGGCGTCCCCGGGGCTGGACATCTGGCTGGACCTGTACGAGAGGGTGGCGCGCGCGGGCGGCGGCGAACCGGACGCGGGACGGCGGCTCAAGTCCTGGGCGCTGGCCGCCGGATTCACCCGGATCACCGCGACGACCAGCACCTGGTGCTTCGCCACCGACGAGGAACGCGCCTGGTGGGGCGGGCTGTGGGCGGACCGCACGGTCGCCTCGGGGTACGCGGCACTGGCCGTCGAGGGCGGCCACACCGACCGCGCGGGCCTGGACGCGGCGGCCGGGGCGTGGCGGGAGTGGACGGCCGCGCCCGACGGCTGGTTCTCCGTACTGCACGGCGAGATCCTGTGCCGGGTGTGAGGGGCGGCACCTTCGCGCACCGAAGGGGTGTAGGTCCGGGGTTCGGGGACAAACGGAGCTCAGGAGGTACACACTGATGGTTCCCATCCTGGTGGTTCTGCTGCTGGCCCTGTTGCTCTTCGGACTCGGCTTCGCGGTGAAGGTGCTCTGGTACATCGCCGTGGCGGTCCTGGTGATCTGGCTGCTCGGCTTCCTGCTCCGCAGCACGGGCGCGGGCGGCGCCCGTTCGCGCTGGTACCGCTGGTAGCGCCCCCGGCAAGATTCAAGGCAGCACCCCGGCCCGGGGACCGTACACGGTCCCCGGGCCGTGCCGTGCGCGCCCCGCGACGCGCGGGGCCCGGTCAGCCGGAACCGTAGGGGGCGGGGGTGAACGAGTACGGCGCCCAGGGTCCGCTCAGCGACACCACCGCCCCCGGACACCGCTCCCTGAACCGCTCCACGTGCTCCACGAACTCCTCGGACAGCGAACGGTGCACCAGATACGCCGCGTTCAGCAGCACCGGTTCCCCACCGCCGAACGGTTCCCCGCCACCGGAAGGCAGCCCGGTTCCGGAGGGTTCCCCGCCGCGAGTGGCCGGGGCGGCGCGCGGCACCTCGCTGTCACCGGGCGCGAGCGACCGGGACCGGGCGGCCATGGCCGAGAGATCCGTGTGCAGCCGCCGCCCGAGGCCCTCCCCGCTGTCCCCCGCGCTCCCGGAAGGCGTCGCGCCGGTGACCGTGACCCCCCATTCCACATGCCCGTCAAGGGCGGTGAGCGCCTCCTGGAGCCGTTCGCCCCCCTCCTCCAGCATCACGCGGACCGCGCTGTCGTCCGGGAACACCGTCGCCGGGCGCAGCGGGAGCGGGGTGGTGACCGTGGTGAGGGCGGCCACCACCGCCTCATGGGCCCGGGTCAGGGCGTCCCGCCACGCCGGGTCGGCGAGCCGGTCGCGCAGCGGCCCCGGGGCGAAGTCCCGGGCGGGGACGACGCTGACGACCGCGACGAGGGGGCCGTGCCGCAGCCGCTTGGGCGGGGCGCCCGCGACACCCCCCAGTTCGGCCTGGAGCGGGGTGTCCCAGGGACGGCACACGGCGTACACGTAGCGCGGATCGGTCATGGTTCCCAGCCTTCCCCGGACTTCGGTGCGGGCCGGTGCTTCCCGGCCCGGCGGCGCGTTCCCCGGTCCGAGGACCAGCCGATCGGGTTACTCCGCCCCGCCGACCGGTCCCGCCGGGCGCCGCCTCCCCCGGCTACCCCGTCGGCGGCGGCTCTACCTGCGGGTGCCGGCCGGGTCGCTGCGAAAGCCCGCCAGGTCGGTGCGGGGCCGGGACGGGGGTGCTCCGGGAGGCGGGTTCCGCGTGCCCGGGGGAATCGCCTCCCGACGTCCCTCGGCGGCCCGTCGTAGGCGGCGGGGGCTTCGTGGTGAAACGATCACCTGCGGGGAACGGCCCGACTACGCTCGTCGGTATGGAGATCCTCGGAACCACTCTTCGCGTCTGTGTCACCGACCTGGAGTCCTCCGTGCCGTTCTACGAGCGGCTGACGGGAAGTCAGGCCCTCCGTTTCGAACGGGGTGGGGTGTCCGTCGCCGCCGTCGGCTGTTTCCTGCTGATGAGCGGGCCGGAGGAGGAACTGGAGGTGCTGCGGCGGATCGCGGCGACCATCGCCGTCAAGGACGTCGGCGCGACGGCCGGGGTGCTGGACGCGTCCGGCGCGAAGATCCTCGTCGGTCCGGTGGGGACCCCGGCCGGACGCAACCTCATCGCGATGCACCCGGACGGGGCCGTGTTCGAGTACGTGGACCAGGGCGCCCCGGCCTGACCGGCGCGCGGGGCCGCGCGCCGGTCGGTGGTCGAAGGTCGGGGGTCGGTGGTCGGTGGTCGCTACGGAGTCGGCGGGCGCATCCGGAAGTCGTACGCGGCGGGCAGCGGTTCGTCGCTGACCTCGGCCCACAGCTCCCCGATGGTCTCGGCGCCCTCCCGCAGATCGGCCACCTCGAACCCGTCCGCGAACAGTGCCCGGACGGCGTCGCGGTCGCCCTCGGCGAGCAGCAGCCCCGCCTCCACCAGCCGGAAGCGGCCCCGCGCGCGGGTGCCGGGGTCGAGCCGGTCCCAGACCGCGCGTGCGGGCGCTGTGCGGTCCACGGCGAGCAGCGCGGCGATGGCCTCCCGGCCGAGCGCGGCGATCGCCGCCGTCCGGTCGGGGCCGTCGTCCCAGGGTTCCGCGCAGAGTTCGTCGAACGCCTTGGCGTATCCGTCGGCGGCCCGTTCCCGGAAGCCGTCCACCTGGTCCGCGACCGCGAGGGCCCGCAGCAGCGCCCAGCGGGACGGGGCGTGCGGAAGGGCGCGCTCCCAGCTCCGTACCGCCTGGGCACGGTCGTCGGCGTGCCATTGGGCGATGCCGAGGTGGTACTCGGTGAGGGGTTCGGCGGGTGCGGTCTCCAGCATGTCGCGCCAGTGCCGTGCGACGAGGGTCGGGCCGGGCGCGCCGGGTCCGCCGGTCTCCGGGAACACCCCGGTGTGCAGGAGTTCGGCCCAGGGCCGCTGTTCGGGGCCGATGAGCGACTCGTCGAAGGGGGTGCCGGGCAGCTTGTACCGGGCACGCAGCACTTCGAGGGCGCCCCAGCCGGAACCGGTGGCGAGGACCGTACCGGGTTCGGCGTCGGCGTAGGGCAGCCAGGCGTCGTACGCGGCGTCCACGTCGGCGCGGGGCAGCGCGGCGGCCAGCCGTTCCTCGGTGGCGGCGCGGGCGGCGGCCCAGTCGCCGCCGTGCACGGCGGCGGGGTCGGCGTGCAGCGGACCGTACGCCTCCAGCCAGCTGAACTCCGACTCGGCGTCGAGGCGGACGTGTTCGAGCTGAGTGCGGGCGAGTCCGGCCTGGATCTCGGCGTAGCCGCCGGTGCCCGGTTCGGTCAGCCACTCCTGCCAGCGGCGCCCGCCGGTGCCGGAGCCCCACCGGAAGAGCTTGCGGCCGCGCAGGGTGTCGGTGGAGGTCTGGACGAGGCCGTGGCCCTGTTCGTCGAGCGCGGCTATCCAGCGGCGCTGTCCGTCGGGGACCTCGTAGAAGTAGTCGGCGGGGTACTCGCCGCGCAGCGGGTAGGTCCGGTCGGTGCCGTCGGCGCCGGGGACGGAAACCCTGCGCAGGGCGCTGGTGTACCCGAAGTGCCAGGCCTCGTCGGCGGGTGCGAGGACCCGGCGTTCCTCGGGGACGGCGATGTTGGACCACCAGTAGACGGGGACCGCCGTCTCATGGGGGTTGCGTACCCGCACGCCCACGTACAGGAACTCGGAGTCGGCGGGGAGCCACAGGTCGACCTGGAACGGGATGTCGCGCAGCGGCTCCCATTCCCACAGCCGCAGCATCGACCCGCCGTCGGGGGCGGGGACGACGGCGGCGTGGACGGGCGCGCAGGACAGCACACCGTGGCCGGTCGCGCCGGTGTTCCACTCGATGCCGCCGGAGAACCAGGCGCCGTTGAGGGCGAAGTCGGCGGGCTGGAGCACCGGGTTGGTGTACAGCAGTTCACGGCCGGTGGGCTTGTGCTGCAGGGAGTGGACCCGGCCCCCGAGGCCGGGCAGCACGGTGACCCGCAGCGACGCGTTCTCGATGACGAGGGTGTCGACGGTGGTGTCGGTGCGGTCGCGGCCGTAGTCGTCGCGGACCCGGGCGGGCAGGATGCCGCGCAGCCGCCCGTAGCCGAGCTGGCGGGCCATGTCCCGCGGCAGGCCCTCGCGGGACCGTTCGTCCAGTTCATGGAGCTCGTCGCGCGGCCGTAGCGGCGGCAGCGGGTTGTACGGGCCCGGTGCCGCGGCCGGCAGTGTCAAGGTGTCCCGGCGGATCGTCGTGGCCGTCGGCGTCAAGGCAGCCTCCCCATCCCTGTGGCGCCCGGGGCCGTGCGGGCCCCTGGTGTCGCCGTTCGCTTGCCCTTCGTCACGATGACCATGGAACCGTGTGACGGCCCCGCTGACCAGGGGTTCCCGGTGTCACTTTCGCCTCATACCGCCGGGGGTACGGTCGGCCGCGGGACGGGAAGGCGTCGGCGACCGGGACGGTGGGGGCGGTAACGGGGGCGGGCGGGCGCGGGCCCGGGGTGAAGGCACGCACGACCGCGATCCGTCGCATCACATCGTCCTCGCCGGTGCCGGACCGGCTCCAACGGCGTTGCGGGGGCGGGCCGTAGGCACGGGGGCCGGGGTCAGCGGCGAGCGCGGCAGGGGCCCGGAGCCAGGGGTCGGCTGCGGGTGTGCGGCTGCCGGGGTCAGCGGCGGGCGCGGCGGCGCATCACGTACGCCCCGCACACCGCGCCGATCACCCACATCGCGAGCAGCGCCAGCCACAGCGGCATGACGACCTCGGGGATGATCAGCCGGATCTTGGTGTCGTGGGTGTTCTCGACGATGAAGATCAGGGTGAGGACGGCCAGGACGATGACGACGATCCGGCCGGGGGTCGTGTAGTCGCTGACGGAGCGTTTCCCGCTGCTGCTCGTGGTGGTCCTCGGGCTCATGCCGTCACCCTTCCCGCGCGGTAGGTCCGGTCCTCCCCCCACCAGCATGGGCACCGTCCCGGCCGATCGCACGGCGAGCCCGGCCCCGCTCACCCATGGCCCCGGCGGGTGCACCCTGGGTCACGGGCGCGCGAAGGGCGAGGGTGTCAGGACAGGGCGGGACGGGTGAGGGTCAGGGTCCCCGCGTCGGCGTCCAGTACGGCGTGGGCGCCCAGCGGCACGGTGAGCGCCCCGGTGTTGTGCCCGAAGCCCGCCTCTTCGAGGACCGGGACCCGCAGTCCGGCCAGCCGCTCGGCCAGTACCTCGCGGACCTGCGGATAGGGCCCGCAGTCCCGCCAGGAGCCGAGAAGGACGCCCGTGACCCCGTCGAACCGGCCGGAGCGCAGCAGCTGGGTGAGATACCGGTCGAGCCGGTACGGCTCCTCCCCCACGTCCTCCAGGCACAGCAGCGCGCCCCGCGCGGCGGGGCGGGCGCCGGGGGTGCCGACCTCGGCGGCGAGGACGGAGAGACAGCCGCCGAAGGTGATTCCCTCGGCCCGGCCGGGGAAGAGGGGACGTCCGACGGTGAGCGTGCGGACGCTGCCGGGGTCGAAGAGCGTGGCACGCAGATGGTCCCGGGCGCGGGTGCGGGTGCGGGTGCGCTGCCCGGCGGCGGCGCCCACGGCCGAGGCGGCGGCGGTGGACGCGGAGGCGGCGGGGGCGGGGGCGGAGTCGGTCGCGGCGCCCGGGACCACCCGGCCGGGGCCGTACGCGCCGTCGGGGGAATCCGTACCGGTGGGGGCATCCGGGCCGTCGGGGGATTCCGGGCCGTCGGGGGTGTCCGGGCCGAGGAAGTCGGCGGTCGCGATCATCGGGCCGTGCAGGGTGGCGAACCCCGCGCGGACGGCGAACGCCTCGTGCAGAGCGGTGATGTCGCTGAACCCGACGAACACCTTGGGCCCGGCGGCCCGTACCGCGTCCCAGTCCACGAGGTCGGCCATCCGCTGGGCGCCGTATCCGCCCCGGGCGCAGAACACCGCGGCGACGGACGGGTCGCACCACGCGTCCTGGAGGTCGGCGGCCCGCTGGGCGTCGGTGGCCGCGAGATGGCCGAACCGGGGGTGCCCGGCGAGGACATGGTCCGCGACGACGGGTTCGAGTCCCCAGCCGCGCAGGATCCCGAGCCCCGCCCGGAGCCGGTCGGCGGGTACCGGCCCGCTGGGCGCGACGACCGCGACGCGGACCCCGGGCCGCAGCCGGGGCGGCCGGGCCAGTGGCACCAGGGCGCGGTCCCGGGCAGGTGGGGATGCGGCGTCGGGCACGGGATCAGACCGTACGCAGGAAGCGGTCGAGGACGCGCACCCCGAAGTGGAGGGCGTCCACGGGGACCCGTTCGTCCACTCCGTGGAACATCTCCCCGTAGTCGATGCCCTCGGGCAGCCGCAGCGGGGTGAAGCCGTAGCCGGTGACGCCGAGCCGGGAGAAGTGCTTCGCGTCGGTGCCGCCGGACATGGAGAACGGCACGATCCGGCCCTCGGGGGCGAACTCCGCGAGGGACGCGCACATCCGGTCCCAGGTCGGGGTGGCGAGCGGGGACTCCAGCGGGATCTCCCGGTGCTCGAACTCCCAGTCGACATCGGGGCCGGTGAGCCGGTCGAGGGTTTCGCGGAACTCGTCCTCGCCGCCGGGCAGACAGCGCCCGTCGACCAGGGCGGTGGCCTCGCCGGGGATGACGTTGACCTTGTAACCGGCCTTCAGGACGGTGGGGTTGGCGCTGTTGCGGACGGTCGGCGCGACGAGGGCGGCGGCGGGTCCCAGTCCGTCCAGGTAGGCGTCCACGTCGAACCCGGGGGCGTACGGGTCGGCGGTGAGACCGTAGAGCCGGCCGAGGGCGGCGAGGGACGCCTGGACGGTGGGGGTGAGCCGGACCGGCCAGCGGTGGTCACCGATCCGGGCAATCGCGGCGGCGAGCCGGGTCACGGCGTTGGTGTGGTTGATCTTGGAGCCGTGCCCCGCCCGGCCGCGCGCGGTGAGCCTGATCCAGGCGGTGCCGCGCTCCCCGGCGGCGATCGGGTAGATCCGGGTGCCGCGTCCGTCGTGGAAGGTGTATCCGCCGCATTCGCCGATGCCCTCGGTGCAGCCCTCGAAGAGCGCCGCGTGCCGGTCGGCGAGGAACGCGGCACCGTCGGCGGCGCTGGCCTCCTCGTCGGCGGTGAACGCGACGACGATGTCCCGGCGGGGCCGCAGACCGGTACGCGCCCAGTACCGCACGGTCGCGAGGATCATCGCGTCCATGTCCTTCATGTCGACCGCGCCCCGGCCCCACACCAGTCCGTCGCGGATCTCCCCGGAGAAGGGGTGCACGCTCCATTCGCCGGGCTGCGCGGGGACGACGTCGAGATGGCCGTGGAGCAGCAGGGCGGGGGCGGCGGGGTCGGAGCCGGGGCAGCGGGCGACGACGTTGGTGCGGCCGGGGGTGCGTTCCAGCAGGGCGGGTTCGAGTCCGGCTTCGGCGAGGAGCGCGGCGGCGTACTCGGCGGCGGGCCGTTCCCGGCACTCGCCGTCGCCCCTGTTGCTGGTGTCGATACGGATCAGGTCGGACGTGAACCGCACCACCTCGTCCAGGGCCTGACCGTCGACACCGGACCGGTCGCCGGTGCCGGACGGGTCCCCGGTGCCGGTGCGGTCGTCGCCCGGTGCGGCGTCGTACCGGGGGCGGGGGTCGTGGCCGTCGCGGGTCCGTGTGCTGTCACCCATACTGTTCCTCCACCGCGGACGAGACGATCGTGGTGACCGCCTTGAAGGTGCGGATGCCGTCGTACATGGTGCCGCTGGTGTAGGCGGCACGGCGTTCACCGGTGCGGGCCACCCCGGGCACGACGGTGCACGCGAGGACGAGATGTTCCGCGTCGAACTCCATCTCGACCGTGAACGGGCCGTCGGACACCGGGGCGTGGCGCTCCGCGAGGGCCGTCGCCTCCTTCGCCGCGGACCGGATGGCGGAGGCGGTGCGGGCGGGGGTGCGGCAGGTGGCTGCGTACCGCGAGACATGGTCCTTGACGGCGACCTTGACCGCGCCGGGAGCGTAGCCGAGGGCGTCCTCGCAGGTGAGGTCGTCCCCGGTGACGAGGACGACGGGCACGCCGTACTCGGCGACGACCGTCGCGTTGAGCAGCCCCTCGCTGGCGCGGGCGCCGTTGAGCCAGACGCCGGTGAGGGAGTTGGCGAGATAGGTGTGCGCGAGGACGCCTTCCATCCCGGCTCCGGTGTGGTAGCCGACGAAGGCGATGCCGTCGATGTCACCGTGCTGGACGCCCTCGACCATCGACAGCGTCTTGTGCCGCCCCGTGATCATCTCGACGCGTTCGTCGAGCTGTTCGAGGAGCAGGTTGCGCATGGTCCAGTGGGCCTCGTTGACGAGGACGGAGTCGGCTCCGCCGTCGAGGAAGCCGAGCGCGGCGGCGTTCACGTCGGAGGTGAACATCGAGCGGCAGCGCTGCCACTCGGGGGTGCCGGGCAGCACGTCGGCGGGCCAGGTCACTCCGGTGGCGCCCTCCATGTCGGCGCTGATGAGGATCTTCAAGCCCGGCTCCTCCCTGCTCGCCACTGGCTGTCACGGTACGCGCCGGGGCGCGGGTGGGCCAGGAGCCGACTGCCGGGTTCACCGGTCCGGTCCTGCGGCCGGTGCTCCATGTGGGCCGACCCGGCCCGGTGCGGGTACCGGCGGGTTCCGGGCGGCTCCCGGCGCCCTCCGGGGGCGCTCCTCCCCGCGAACGCCCGGCCGTAGGTGCCGCGTCCGGAACAAACACGGCATCAGCTGCCGATCGCACAGGGAACCGCACGAAACCCACGCCGCGTCACACGTATGGGTGACTGCGCCTCCTACATCCGCCAGGCCAAGATCGACTGCATGAAATCTCCCTTGATCCGCCGAGCGTGCGCCGCCGCCCTCGCGCTGGCCACGACGATGACCCCCGCGGTGGCGGCCCAGTCGGGCGACACGGCCGCCCGCGCCCCCATCGGTGCGAAGGCCCGGCTGCTGGGCGAGGCGACCGTCCCCCACAAACTCGCCTTCCGTGACACGACGGTCGGCGGACTGTCCGGCATCGACCGCGACCCGTGCACGGGCGAGTACGTCATGGTCAGCGACGACCGCTCGAACCTCCAGCCCGCGCGCTTCTACACCGCCCGGATCAAGGTGGACGGCACCGGGGTGCGCTCCGTCGACTTCACGGGCACCCGTCCGTTCCGTCAGCCGGACGGGACGGTCTACCCGCCGCCGAGCGCGGGCGACGGCAAGGCCGTGGACCCGGAGGAGGTGCGTGTCGACCCGCTGAGCTGCCGGTACTGGTGGGCGCAGGAGGGCGATCGGCCGAGTGCGGCGGGTGCCCCGCTGGTCCAGCCGTCGGTGCAGTTCGCCAACCGCTCCGGTGCCCACCGCGGCCGGTTGGCCCTGCCGTCCAACTACGCGTTCACCACCGGCGAGCGGGGCCCGCGGCGGAACAAGGCGGTGGAGGCGATCACGTTCGGCGCGGGAAGCACCGTACTGACCAGCGCCGTCGAGGGTCCGCTGCTCCAGGACGGCCCGGAGCCCACCCTGGACACCGGCGCCCTGATCCGCGTCACCCAGCAGAGCCGACGGGGCGCGGTGCTGGGCCAGTTCGCCTATCCGCTGGAGAAGATCTTCGCCGAGTCCGACCCGTCGAGCCCGTGGGCCCCGGACACCGGCGTGCCCGCGATCCTCGCGTTCCCCGGGGACCCCGGCCGCTATCTCGTCCTCGAACGCACCTGGGTGGCGGGGTCGGGCTACAAGATCCGTGTCTTCGACGCCACCACGCGGGGCGCGACCGATGTGCGGAGCGTGGACTCCCTCGCCGGGCGGCCCGTCGTACCGATGCGCAAGAAGCTGGTCGCGGACTTCCATGACCTGGGCGTGTCCACCATCGAGAACACCGAGGGCATGACCTGGGGTCCGACCCTGCCGAACGGCGAACGCACCCTGCTGCTGGTCAGCGACGACAACTTCTCCCCGGAGGAGGTCACCCGGTTCGTCGCACTCGCCGTCCGATGAGCGGCCGGTAGCGGCCACCCCACTGAGAACGGGGTGAACGGGCCCCGGCCACGCGCCGCGGCCCGTTCACCCCGAGCCACGCACACCCCAACACGGACGAGTGCGGCAGCACATGACGACCCCGGGGCGCGGGGGGAACCCCGTACACCCACGCGAGGACCGGCACAGGGGCGGGCCCGGAGCCCGGCGCGGTCACGCCGTGACCACCGTGAACCTCTCCCGCCGGAATCTCCCCGCCTCGGCCTCGTCGACCAGTGCCACCGCGAGATCCTCCATGGAGATCATCGACGTCCCGTCGGCCCCGACGAGCAACTCGTCCCGGCCGAGCCGGTACCGCCCGGTCCGTGTCCCGGGCTCCAGGACCGCGGGCGGACTCACATACGCCCAGTCGACCTCCTCCTCCGCCCGGAAGACGTCCAGCTGCCCGACGCCGCCGAGCGCGATGTCACGCCACCCGGCGGGGACATAGGCCGGGTCGTCCACCAGCAGCCGGCCGCCGGAGCCCGGCACGGTCAGACTGCCCGCCCCGCCGACGACGAGCAGCCGCACCCCGCTGCCCGCGAGTCCCGCGAGCAACCCGCGTGCCGCCGAGGCGAGTTCATGTTCCCGTCCCCGGGGCGGACGTGTCGCGGTGATCACGACGTCCTGCCCGGCCGCGAGGCGCCGCACGTCCTCCGGGTCGGCCGCGTCCCCGACCCGGTGACCGGCCAGGGCGGGCAGTCCCGCGAACCTCGCCGCGTCCCGCACCACGGCGGTGACCTCGTGCCCCCGGCCCAGCGCCTCGTTGACGATCCGGCTCCCCGCGTTGCCCGCGGCCCCGAAGACGGTGATGCGCATGGCGTTCCCCTCCCCTGTCCGGGCTCCCCGCCCGGAATTGCTTGACGTTGAACTGTTCGACGCAAAGGAGACTACGACCCTGCTACCTTCACGTCAAACAGTTCAACGTAAAGCAATCAAGGGAAGGGGTGGCGTATGGGCGACAACGTGGACCGGGTACTGGAGCAGTGGCGGACCGAGAAGCCCGGCCTCGACGCCTCACCGATGGGCGTCGTGGGGCGCGTCCAACGCGCGGCCCGGCTGCTCGAACGCGAGCTGGCCGACTACTTCGCCACGCACGGGCTGCAACTGTGGGAGTTCGACATCCTGGCGACCCTGCTGCGCTCGGGGTCCCCGTACCGCCTCACCGCGGGTGCGCTCAGCGCGGCGTCGATGATCACGTCGGGGGCGATGACCAACCGTCTCAACCGGCTGGTCGCCAGGGAGCTGGTCACCCGGGAGACCGACCCGGACAACCGCCGGAGTCTGCTGATCACCCTCACCGAGGAGGGCCACCGGACCGTCGAGGCCGCCCTGGAAGGGCATGTCGCCAACGAGGCCCGGCTTCTCACCGGCCTCTCCGGACCTGACCAGGGGCGGCTGGCGGATCTGCTGCGGGAGCTGCTGACCGGCCTCGGGGACGTACCCCGCTGAGACGACCGCCGGGACCACCCCTCCCACTCCGGGCGACGGACACGGGCGGGCACGGCGAACGGCCGCCGCCCGCCCGGAACGGGCGAGGCCGGCGGCCGGAGGATCGTCACGGGCAGCGGGGCGGACGGGCGCGGCCACCCGGAGCGGTCAGCGCGGCGCTCACCGCCGTCGGACGGTGGCGGCGCCTCCTTGCTACGCCTTGTTCTCCATCTCCGTGGCGAGCCGGTCGAGCACCAGGTCGTAGATCCGGGCGAGGCCCTTGGGAGCGAAGGTCCGCTCGAAGAAGCCGCCGATACCCGTCGCGCCCTGCCAGGTGGAGGTGACGGTGACCCTGGCCTTGCCCTCCTCGTCGGGCCTGACCCGCCAGGTGGTGACCATGGAGGAGTTGCGGTCCTTCTCGACGAGTTCGCCGTTGCTCAGCTCCCCGCTGTTGGGCTCGGTGACCTCCAGCAGACAGTCTCGGACCCGCTTGCTGGTGGCCTGGAGCCGCCAGTGGACGAGCGTGCCCTCGCCGTCGCCGCCCTCGCGCACCTCGTACTCGCTGAAGTGCTCGGGCAGCAGCTTCGCGCGGGTGCCGGAGTAATCCGCCAGCGCGTCGAAGACGTCGTCGGGGTTCGCCGCGATGATCCGCTCCGTGGTGGCCTCGACCTGCGCCATTGCACTTCCTCCAAGGCTTGTTCTTACAACGGTCCGCGGA
The DNA here is from genome assembly GCF_001905345.1 of Streptomyces uncialis. Lineage (GTDB taxonomy): Bacteria > Actinomycetota > Actinomycetes > Streptomycetales > Streptomycetaceae > Streptomyces > Streptomyces uncialis. The sequence continues at coordinate 658,186 of NZ_LFBV01000004.1, read as the reverse complement.
AAGCCAACCACCCCGGTGCTCGGCCCCCCAAATCGGGGTCATGGTTCACGTCACACCGTTACCCGGCCCCCGGTCCGCCCGGCCCGGCCGCCGGGGACTCGCCGGGTCCGGTTCGCACGATCAAGGGAACATGTGTTCTATTCTGTACCCAGTGCTACCGAGGAGACGTCATGCGCTGGGAGAACCTCACCACCGGGCCCGGTGACCGACCGGATCCCGCCCCCGCCCTGTTCGACGCGGACTCGGTCACCACCAGGACGTTCGACTCCCCGGAGTTCCGCGGGGTCACCTTCCACGAGATACACGCCCGGTCGATCCTGAACCGGGTGCCGGGTGCCTCCCGGCTGCCGTTCGAGTGGACGGTGAACCCATACCGCGGGTGCACCCACGCCTGCGTCTACTGTTTCGCCCGCAAGTCGCACAGCTATCTGGACCTCGACACCGGTCTCGGCTTCGACAGCCAGATCGTCGTGAAGGTGAACGCGCCGGAGCTGCTGCGGCGCCAGCTCGGCTCGCGCCGCTGGCAGGGCGAGCATGTGGCGATGGGCACCAATGTGGATTGCTATCAGCGCGCCGAGGGCCGGTACAGGTTGATGCCGGGCATCCTCGCGGCGCTGCGCGACCACGCGAACCCCTTCTCGATCCTCACCAAGGGCACCCTGATCCTGCGCGACCTCGATCTGCTGCGCCAGGCCGCCGAGGTGACCCGGGTCGGCGTCTCGGTGTCCGTCGGCTTCACCGACCCCGCCCTGTGGCGGACCCTGGAACCGGGCACACCCGCCCCGCACCGGCGGCTGGACGTGGTCCGCGCCCTCGGCTCGCACGGCATCGGCTGCGGGGTGCTGATGGCCCCGGTGGTGCCCTTCCTCGGAGACCGCCCCGAGCAACTGCGGGAGACGGTCCGGGCAGTCGCCGAGGCCGGGGCGACCTCCGTGACCCCGCTGGTACTGCATCTGCGGCCGGGCGCGCGCGAGTGGTTCATGGCCTGGCTCGCCCATCACCACCCGGGGCTGGTGGGACGCTACGAACGGCTCTACGCGGAGGGCTCGTACGCCCCGAAGTGGTACCAGCGGCGGATCACCCGCCAGGTCCATGAACTGGCCGAGGAGTTCGGCATCGGCCCGAGCGGCGCGGGCACCGGTCACCGTGCCGGGCCGCCGCCCGGGCCCGCCGCCCGACCGGAACCCGGCCCGACCCAGCTCACCCTGCTCTGAGCACCGGCCGCGCGGCGGCCTCCTGACTCCGTCCCCGGTGGACGGCCCCACCCGATCGGGTCGGATACGTCAACACGGGTGCCGAACCGGCCCTCGTGGACGGCCCTTCGGCGACGATGCCGCGCGGGGGTCGTGGGCCCACGGCCCCGTACCCGTTCCTGACGGAGGCCCCATGAAGAAACGCGCAGCGGCGCTGTGCGGTGCCGCCGCGGCGGTGGCCGGGATGATCACGGCCGTGCCGCGGCCCGCGACCGCCGACGCCGTACCCGTGGACACCGCGCGCCCGGCGGCGGCGCCGGTGTGGAAGCCGTGCGCCACGGAGGCCCGGCCGACCCTCCAGTGCGCCTCGCTCAAGGTGCCGCTGGACCACGACCGCCCCGACGGCAGACGGATCACCCTCGCCCTGAACCGCGTCCCGCACACCGCCCGGATCTCCCAGGGGCCGCTCCTGGTGAATCCGGGCGGCCCCGGCGGCAGCGGTCTCGGGCTCGCCCGGTTCGTCGCGGGGGCGCTGCCGAAGGAGGTGGCCGCGCAGTACGACGTGATCGGCTTCGATCCGCGCGGGGTCGGCCGGAGCACCCCCGCGCTGGACTGTCTGCCGGGCCACGCCGACCCGGTACGCCCGCCCAGCGTGCCCACCACCGACGCGATCGAGCGGGACAACATCGAGCGGGCGCGCGACTTCGCACGGGCCTGCGGTGAGAAGTACGCTGACGTGCTCCCGTACATCGACACCGTGAGCACGGTCCGGGACATGGACGCGATCCGCGCCGCGCTCGGCGCCCGGCAGATCAATTTCCTCGGCTACTCGTACGGCACCTACCTCGGCGCGGTGTACGGCAAGCTGTATCCGCACCGGGTGCGCCGGATGGTCCTCGACTCGGTCGTCGACCCGAACGGCGTCTGGTACGAGTCCAATCTGCGCCAGGACCACGCCTTCCACTCCCGGCACCAGGCGTTCCTGGCCTGGGTCGCACGTCATGACGAGGCGTACGGCCTCGGCACCGACCCCGCCCGGGTCGAGGAGCGGTGGTACGCGATGCGCGCGGCCGTGACCCGGGACCCGGCGGGCGGCACGGTCGGCGGGGCGGAGCTGGAGGACACATTCCTGCCCGGCGCCTACGCCGACGGCTACTGGCCGCACCTCGCCGAGGCGTTCGCCGCGTACGCCACCGAGCGGGACGAGCAGGCGCTGGTCAGCGCGTACGAGACGTTCGGCGCCTCCGACGACGGCAACGGCTACAGCGTCTACACGGCGGTGCAGTGCCGGGACTCCTGGTGGCCGCGCGACCTGGACGACTGGCGGGCCGACAACCGGCGCGTCCACGCGAAGGCACCGTTCTCCACCTGGAACAACGCCTGGTTCAACGCCCCCTGCGCGTTCTGGCCCACCGCGCCGCTGACCCCGCCCAATGTCTCGAACGGCAAGCTGCCGCCGGTGCTGCTGTTCCAGGCGACGGAGGACGCCGCGACCCCCTACGAGGGCGCGGTGGCCACCCGGGACAAGCTGCGCGGCTCCCGGCTGGTGGTGGAGCGGGGCGGCGGGAACCACGGGGTGACGCTGAGCGGGAACGACTGTCTCGACCGGTATCTGACCGACTATCTCGCGACGGGCCAGGTGCCGAGCGGTACGGGTCCGGGTCCCGACGCGGTGTGCGACCGGCTCCCCGAGCCCCGGCCGTTCCCCCGCGGCCGGGTCGCCACCGGCCGGAGCATGTCCCCGCACGGCACGCTCGCCTTCGGCGGCTGACCGGAGCGGGCGGACGGCCACGGGGGCAGGGGCCGGGTTCCGCGAGGAGCCCGGCCCCCGCGGCCACCGGTGAGGCCGTGGGGGGGTGGGGAAGGTGGCCCTGGGCGAAGACGGGGCCGTGGGCGAGGATGGGTGCCATGAGCAGCCATCTCACCCATGTTCCCGCGCCCGACGGGGTCTTCCCCGCCACCGCCTACACCCATGTGGTCCTCGGCACCGGCCGCTTCGTCGCGATCTCCGGGCAGCTCGCCCTGGACGAGGACGGGAAGCTCGTCGGCGCCGGTGACCCGGCGGCCCAGGCCCGGCAGGTCTTCACCAACCTCGGCCGCTGTCTCGCGGCTGCGGGCGCGGGCTTCGACGACGTGGTCAAGCTGACGTACTTCGTCACGGACATCAGGAATCTGGCCGCCGTACGGGAGGTACGCGGCGACTTCCTCGACCCGGCCCGGCTGCCCGCGAGTTCGGCCGTCCAGGTCGGTGCGCTGGTGGGTCCGGAGTTCCTGATGGAGATCGAGGCGTACGCGATCGTTCCGGAGGACGGCCGCTGACGGGTGCCGGCGGCCCGTCCCCCGTCCCGCGCGACCCGGCCGCTACGCCAGCCGGGAGAGCGCGCGCCCTGCCGCTTCCGCCAGCCCCGGGTGGGCACCGGCCGCCCGCAGCACCGGGCGGGCCCGGGGGTCGCCCAGCTCGCCCAGTCCCTCCACGCAGGCCAGGGCGAGCCGGTGATACGGATCGTGGGTGGTCAGACGGCGTTCCAGCGCGGTGATCAGCGCGGGCGCGGACTCGGGGGCGCGCAACTCGACCAGCAGGCGTACGGGGTGGAGCGCGTACGCGGCGCGCAGCTCGTTGGTGGCGAGCGCGGCGGCGGCGCGGGCCGTGCGGGGGTCGGCGAGCCGGGCCAGCGCGGTCGCGGCGGCGGCGCCGCGGGCCGGGTCACGGTGGTTGAGGAGCAGCACCAGGGCCTCGAAGGCGCGGCGGTCCCCCGCGGTGCCGAGCCGGAAGGCGGCCAGTTCACGGGCCCAGAGCGGGTGGCCCGCGGCGGTCAGTACGGCGGCGAGCGCCTCCGGGTCCCGGGTGTCCGCGATCCGCTGGAACTCGTCGGACGCGCCGGACTCCTTCCGTAAGCGATCCGTCACGGTGCGCAACTGTTCGTCCATGCGCCAGAGCGTAGACGCCGGCGCTGGGCCTTTGGCTGTTCGGGTCCCCCGCCTCTGCGCGATGCGGCGGGCCGCCTGTGGGTGCGCGGTTCCTCGCGCTCCTGGGGTTCCACCTCTGGGCGTACTTGTTCCTGTGCGGGTTGCCCGTGGGTGCGCAGTTCCCCGCGCCCCTTTGGGGCACACCTCTGGGCGTACCTGTTCCTGTGCGGGTATTCACGGGGTGCGCGGTTCCTCGCGCCCCTGGGGTTCCATTCCTGGGCGTACCTGTTCCCCTGCGGGTACGGACGTGGGTGCGCAGTTCCCCGCGCCCCTTTGGGGCACACTCCTGGACGTACCTGCTCCTGCGCGGGCACTCACGGGGTGCGCAGTTCCTCGCGCCCCTGGGGTTCCATTCCTGGACGTACCTGTTCCCGTGCGGGTACGGACGTGGGTGCGCAGTTCCTCGCGCCCCTGGGGTTCCACTCCTGGGCGCACCTGTTCCTGTGCGGGTACTCACGGGGTGCGCGGTTTCTCGCGCTCCTTTGGGCTCTCGCCTCCCGCAGCCGCTCTGCTGCGGGAGGCAACAGGGGGTGCCCTGAAGGGGCGCGGGGAACTGCGCACCCACGGGCAACGCGCACCGGAACAGGTACGGGCAGGACCGCAGACCCCGGGGCGCGGGGAACTGCGCGAGGGCGAGAACCGGGCCGCAGTCGAGGAGCGGCAGCGGGGGGCGGCACCCGGAGGCGCAAGCGAAGGCGACCCGTGGGGCGGGGGGCTGGCGCGGTTGTTACTGGCCGGTTAAGCTCGGGCGAGCGGGACAACCTCCCGCGGCACTCCTCCCGACGGCCTGGTGACGCAGCCGCAGGGAGCGCAGTTCGGTCCGGTGGCGACACCGGTTACCGGGGCATCTTCGCACGACGCGGCTCGGGACAGGGCGCGTCGCTTCCCCACCGGGTCCGCTGCACGCGACCCGCGCGGGCCGCCGAGCGCGGCGGCCCGGCCACCCCAGCAACTCCCGCGCGCACGGCGCCCGTACCAGGTACGGCGACCCCGCGCCCGTCAGCCGTCACTCGTACCCTTGGAGTCCCGCGATGGCCGCTCCCCTGTCCCCGCCGTCCCTCTCCCCCTCCGCACCGTCACCCGGTCCCCTGCGTACCGTCGCCGTGATCGGCCTCGGCACGATGGGCACCGGTATCGCCGAGGTGCTGACCCGCGCCGGCCGTGAGGTCATCGGTGTGGACCTCACCGAACCGGCCGCCGCGCGCGCCGTCAGCGCCCTGGAGGCGGCCACCGCCCACGCGGTGCGCCGCGGGCGGCTCACCGAGGCCGAACGCGCCGGGGCGCTGGCCCGGTTCCGCGCCACCACCGATCTGCGGGCGGTGGCCGACGCGGATCTCGTGATCGAGGTGGTCCCCGAGTCCTATGCGGCCAAGCAGCGGGTGATACGGGAGCTCGACGCGATCGTGCGCCCCGACACCATCCTCGCGACCGGCACCAACGCGTTGTCCGTGACCCGGCTGGCCGCCGAGTCCGCCCGCCCCGAACGCGTCCTCGGGCTGCACTTCTTCAACCCGGCGCCCGCGATGCGACTGGTCGAGGTGGTGTCCTCGGTGCTCACGTCACCGGAGGCGGTCGCCGCCGTCACGGACCTCGCCGTCGAACTCGGCAAGGAGCCCGTCGCCGTGGGCGACCGGCCCGGGTTCGTCGCGGACGGGCTGCTGTTCGGCTATCTCAACCAGGCCGCGGCGATGTACGAGGCGAAGTACGCGAGCCGTGAGGACATCGACGCGGCGATGCGGCTGGGGTGCGGACTGCCGATGGGGCCGCTCGCCCTGCTCGACATGATCGGGATCGACACCGCCCGCACCGTGCTCGACGCGATGTACGCGGCCTCCCACGACCGGCTGCACGCCCCCGCGCCGATCCTGGGGCATCTCGCCGCGGCGGGGCTGACCGGCCGCAAGGCGGGCCGCGGTTTCTACACGTACGAGGAGCCGGACAGCGCCGCGGTGGTGCCCGACGCGCTCACGCCCGGCCGGGGCGGGGCGTCCGCCGTCCCCGGGCGCGAGGTGCGTTCGGTGGGGGTCGCCGGGTCCGGGACGATGGCCTCGGGGATCGCGGAGGTCTTCGCGAAGGCCGGGTACCAGGTGGTGCTCGCGGCCCGGGGCCAGGAGAAGGCCGACATCGCGAAGGCGCGGATCGGCAAGTCGCTGGCCCGGTCGGTGGACCGGGGCCGGATGAGCGCCGGGGCCGCCGCCGGGGCGCTGGACCGGATCACGCCCGCCGGGACGTACGACGCGTTCGCCGGGGTCGATCTGGCGATCGAGGCCGTCGCCGAGGACCTGGAGGTCAAGCGGCGGTTGTTCGCCGCGCTGGACGAGGTGTGCAAGCCGGGCGCGGTCCTCGCCACCACCACCTCGTCGCTGCCCGTCGTCGCCTGCGCCCGTGCCACCTCCCGCCCGGAGGACGTGGTGGGGATGCACTTCTTCAACCCGGCGCCCGCGATGAAACTGGTCGAGGTCGTGCGGACCGTGCTCACCTCCGACGAGGTCCACGCGACGGTCCGCGAGGTCTGCGCGACGATCCGCAAGCACCCCGTCGACTGCGGCGACCGCGCCGGGTTCATCGTGAACGCGCTGCTGTTCCCGTACCTCAACAACGCCGTCAAGATGGTCCAGGAGCACTACGCGACGCTCGACGACATCGACGCCGCGATGCGGCTCGGCGGCGGCTACCCGATGGGCCCCTTCGAACTCCTCGACGTGGTCGGGCTGGATGTGTCACTGGCCATCGAGAAGGTGCTGCACCGCGAGTTCCGTGACCCCGGGCTCGCGCCCGCGCCGCTGCTGGAGCATCTGGTCGCCGCCGGATGCCTCGGCCGCAAGACGGGCCGCGGCTTCCGCGAACATGCCCGCCGCTGACCCGCCGGGCGCGGCCACGGGCCGGGGCGGGCCGCCCGGCCCGTGGCAGTCCGTCCCGGTACCCGTCGCCGCAGCCCCGGGGAGGAGCCCGGCGGATCGTCCCGCGGGGCGGGGACGTGCGCGTTCCCCCGGTCCGATGGAGTACGTTCGTGGCATGTCCCAGTCCGCGGATCCAGGCCGCCGTCCGCCCCGTACCGCAGTGTCCGAAGTGCCCGAGAGCGCGGCCGGGACCCGGGCCGCCGCCCAGCGGCTGAAGATGCGCCGGGAGCTGGCGACGGCCGCGATGGAGCTCTTCGCGACCAAGGGGTACGAGGCGACCACGGTCGACGAGATCGCCGCGACGGCCGGGGTCGCGCGGCGGACGTTCTTCCGGCACTTCCGGTCCAAGGAAGAGGCGATCTTCCCGGACCACGACGACACCCTGATCCGCGCCGAGGCCGTCCTCAACGCCGCCCCGCCGCACGAGCATCCGCTCGACACGGTGTGCCGGGGCATCAAAGAGGTCATGAAGATGTACGCGGCGTCCCCCGCCGTGTCCGTGGAGCGCTACCGGCTCACCCGTGAGGTACCGACCCTGCGGGAGCGGGAGATCGCCTCCGTCGCCCGGTACGAGCGGCTCTTCACCCGCTATCTGCTCGCCCACTTCGACGAGCAGGCCCACCACGACGGCAACGACGACCCGCTGCTCGCGGAGGTGGCGGCGTCCGCCGTGGTCACGGCGCACAACCATGTGCTGCGGCGCTGGCTGCGGGCCGGCGGCGAGGGGGACGTGGAGACCCAGCTCGACCGCGCCTTCGCGATCGTCCGCAGGACGTTCGGGACGGGGATCGGGGCGGGACGGCCCGTGGAGGTCTCGTCGGCGCAGTCCGCGCGGGGCGAGGTCCTGGTGGCCGTCGCCCGGACGGACGCGCCCCTGGACGAGGTCATGCGGACGATCGAGTCCGCGCTGCGCGGCCGCTGACCGGTCCCGGTCCCACGCGGCGGGCCACCGTCCGCCGCCACCCGTGAAGCGGTTCCGGGAACGGCCCCGGAGTACTCAAAAGACAGTGAAGGCAGTGACGAGGCGTCCCCGAGGGGGCGCCTCTCGCCTTGTGCGCCCCCTCGCGGAGCCCTTCACGCACCCCCTGAACCGCCCGAACGGCCACGTCAGAGGCCCGAACGATCGATCATCGCTCATTTGTGGGACGCGTAACCCAAATGAGAGAAAGTCTTGGCACGCAGTGTCTTGCGACTTGGCACGGCGTGCCATTACGTTGAAATGGTCCGGGCGGCCGGCGTGCGGAGCACCTTCGTAAGGCCGGCTGTCCCCGTGAGCACCCGCCCACGCGCCCGGACGCCTGCGTCACAGGCAACCTCCGCGCCACCAGCGCCCCGCACCTCCGCCGGACCGACGGCAGACCATCCATACGCTGCACCCCTGTCACAGGGGCCCCACGCGATCCCTTCTGTCCCCCTTCGAGGGGGCACCGCTTCGCCGGAGGCAACACCGTGAAGGAAATCCTGGACGCGATCCAGTCGCAGGACAGTACGGCCGCCGACTTCGCGGCCCTGCGCATCCCGGAGTCGTACCGCGCGATCACCGTCCACAAGGACGAGACGGAGATGTTCGCGGGCCTCACCACCAGCGAGAAGGACCCCCGCAGGTCGCTCCATCTGGACGAGGTCCCCGTGCCCGAGCTCGGGCCGGGTGAGGCACTGGTGGCCGTCATGGCCTCCTCGGTGAACTACAACTCGGTGTGGACCTCGATCTTCGAACCGCTCTCCACCTTCGGATTCCTGGAGCGCTACGGACGGCTCAGCGACCTCAGCCGGCGCCATGACCTGCCCTACCACGTCATCGGCTCGGACCTCGCGGGCGTGGTGCTGCGCACCGGACCCGGGGTCAACGCCTGGCGGCCCGGGGACGAGGTCGTCGCGCACTGTCTGTCGGTCGAGCTGGAGAGCTCCGACGGGCACAACGACACCATGCTGGACCCGGAGCAGCGCATCTGGGGCTTCGAGACCAACTTCGGCGGCCTCGCCGAGATCGCGCTCGTCAAGTCCAACCAGCTGATGCCGAAGCCCGACCATCTGAGCTGGGAGGAGGCGGCGGCCCCCGGGCTCGTCAACTCCACCGCGTACCGGCAGCTCGTGTCGGGCAACGGCGCCGGGATGAAGCAGGGCGACAACGTCCTGATCTGGGGCGCGAGCGGCGGACTCGGCTCGTACGCGACACAGTTCGCGCTCGCCGGGGGCGCCAACCCGATCTGTGTCGTCAGCAGCCCGGAGAAGGCGGATCTGTGCCGGGCGATGGGCGCCGAGGCGATCATCGACCGCGCCGCCGAGGACTACCGCTTCTGGCGGGACGAGCACGAGCAGGACCCGCGTGAGTGGAAGCGGTTCGGCGGACGTATCCGGGAGCTGACCGGCGGCGAGGACGTGGACATCGTCTTCGAGCACCCGGGCCGGGAGACGTTCGGCGCGTCCGTGTACGTGACCCGCAAGGGCGGCACGATCGTGACCTGCGCGTCCACGTCCGGATACCGGCACGAGTACGACAACCGCTACCTGTGGATGTCGCTCAAGCGGATCATCGGCTCGCACTTCGCCAACTACCGCGAGGCGTGGGAGGCGAACCGGCTGGTCGCGAAGGGAAAGATCCATCCGACGCTGTCGCGGGTGTACTCCCTGGAGGAGACCGGGCAGGCCGCGTACGACGTGCACCGCAACCGCCACCAGGGCAAGGTCGGCGTCCTCGCGCTGGCGCCCGCCGAGGGACTCGGGGTGCGGGACGAGCGGATGCGCGCCGAGCACCTCGACGCCATCAACCGCTTCCGGAACGTCTGACGGAACCTGAGGGGCGGAACTCCACCATGACCGAACGACACAAGGACCGGCCGTGGCTCATGCGGACCTACGCGGGGCACTCCACCGCCGAGGCGTCCAACGAGCTGTACCGCCGCAACCTCGCCAAGGGCCAGACGGGCCTGTCCGTCGCGTTCGACCTGCCGACCCAGACCGGCTACGACCCCGACCATGTGCTGGCGCGCGGTGAGGTCGGCCGGGTGGGTGTGCCGGTGTCCCACCTCGGCGACATGCGGCGGCTGTTCCAGGACATCCCGCTGGAGCGGATGAACACCTCGATGACGATCAACGCCACCGCGATGTGGCTGCTGGCGCTGTACCAGGTGGTCGCCGAGGAGCAGGGCGCCGATGTCACCCGGCTCCAGGGCACCACCCAGAACGACATCGTCAAGGAGTACCTGTCCCGCGGCACCCATGTCTTCCCGCCGGGCCCGTCGCTGCGGCTGACGACCGACATGATCGCGTACACCGTCCATCAGCTGCCCCGGTGGAACCCGATCAACATCTGCTCGTACCACCTCCAGGAGGCGGGCGCGACGCCCGTCCAGGAGATCGCGTACGCGATGAGCACGGCGATCGCGGTGCTCGACGCGGTGCGCGCGAGCGGTCAGGTGCCGGAGGAGAGGTTCGGCGATGTCGTCGCGCGGATCTCGTTCTTCGTGAACGCGGGTGTCCGGTTCATCGAGGAGATGTGCAAGATGCGCGCGTTCGGCCGCATCTGGGACCGGGTGACCCGGGAGCGGTACGGGGTCGGGGACGCCAAGCAGCGCCGGTTCCGCTACGGGGTGCAGGTCAACTCGCTGGGGCTGACCGAGGCGCAGCCCGAGAACAACGTCCAGCGGATCGTGCTGGAGATGCTCGCGGTGACGCTGTCGAAGGACGCCCGCGCGCGGGCCGTGCAGCTTCCCGCGTGGAACGAGGCGCTGGGGCTGCCCCGGCCCTGGGACCAGCAGTGGAGTCTGCGTATCCAGCAGGTGCTGGCGCACGAGTCGGATCTGCTGGAGTACGAGGACATCTTCGCCGGGTCGCACGTGGTGGAGGAGAAGGTGGCCGCGCTGGTCACCGACTCCCTCGCGGAGATGGCGCGGATCGAGGAGATGGGCGGGGCGATGGCCGCCGTCGAGTCGGGGTATCTGAAGTCGCGGCTGGTGGCGTCGCACGCCGAGCGGCGGGCCCGGATCGAGTCCGGTGACGAGAAGATCATCGGCGTCAACATCTTCGAGACCACCGAGCCGAACCCGCTGACCGCCGATCTCGGCGCGGCGATCCAGTCGGTGGACCCGGCGGTGGAGGCCCGGGTCGTCTCGGCGCTCGGCGCCTGGCGGGACACCCGCTATCAGCCGCCGTTCAACCATCCGCGTCCGTGCAAGGCGCTGGAGCGGCTGAAGGAGGCGGCGGCGGGCACCGCCAATCTGATGGAGGCGACCCTGGAGTGCGCCCGGGCCGGGGTGACGACCGGTGAGTGGGCCGGGGCGCTGCGGGAGGTGTTCGGTGAGTTCCGGGCCCCCACCGGGGTGTCGTCGGCCCCGGTGGCCGTGACCGCCGAGGCGGGCACCCCGATGGCCCTGGTCCGGGAGAAGGTGGAGCGGACCGCCGCGGAGCTGGGTTCGGGCAGGCTGCGGCTGCTGGTCGGCAAGCCGGGTCTGGACGGGCACTCCAACGGCGCCGAGCAGATCGCCGTCCGGGCGCGGGACGCCGGGTTCGAGGTGGTCTACCAGGGCATCCGGCTGACCCCGGAGCAGATCGTGGCCGCGGCGCTGGCGGAGGACGTGCACTGTGTGGGGCTGTCGATCCTGTCGGGGTCGCACACCGCTCTCGTCCCGGACGTGCTGGAACGGATGCGCGCGGCCGGTGCCGCGGATGTACCGGTGATCGTCGGCGGGATCATCCCGGGCGGCGACGCCGGGGAAATGCGGCGGGCCGGAGTGGCCGCCGTGTTCACCCCGAAGGACTTCGGTATCACGGAGATCATCGGCCGTATCGTCGACGAGATCCGCAAAGCGAACAAGCTCGACCCTCTGGAGGTCCCCGCATGACCGCCCCCGTCAACCGACTGCGTCCGCGCCGCTCCTGCCTCGCGGTGCCGGGTTCCAATCCGCGTTTCCTGGAGAAGGCCCAGGGTCTTCCCGCCGACCAGGTGTTCCTGGACCTGGAGGACGCCTGCGCGCCGCTGGCGAAGCCGGAGGCCCGGCACACCATCGTCAAGTTCCTCAACGAGGGCGACTGGACCGGCAAGACCCGGGTGGTGCGGGTCAACGACTGGACGACCGAGTGGACGTACCGCGATGTCGTGACCGTGGTCGAGGGCGCCGGGCAGAACCTGGACTGTGTGATGCTGCCGAAGGTGCAGGACGCCCAGCAGATCGTGGCGCTGGACCTGCTGCTGACGCAGATCGAGAAGACGATGGGCTTCGAGGTCGGGCGGATCGGTATCGAGGCGCAGATCGAGAACGCCAAGGGCCTGGTGAACGTCGACGCGATCGCCGCCGCCTCGCCGCGGACCGAGACCATCATCTTCGGCCCGGCGGACTTCATGGCGTCCATCAACATGCGGACGCTGGTCGTCGGTGAGCAGCCACCCGGGTATCCGGCGGACGCGTACCACTACATCCTGATGCGCATCCTGATGGCCGCCCGTACCCATGGGCTCCAGGCGATCGACGGCCCGTACCTCCAGATCAGGAATGTCGACGGCTTCCGTGAGGTGGCCGGCCGGGCCGCCGCGCTCGGCTTCGACGGCAAGTGGGTGCTGCACCCCGGTCAGGTCGACGCGGCCAACGAGGTGTTCTCACCCGCGCAGGAGGACTACGACCACGCCGAGCTGATCCTGGACGCGTACGCCTGGTACACGTCGGAGGCGGGCGGGCGGAAGGGCTCGGCGATGCTGGGTGACGAGATGATCGACGAGGCGTCCCGGAAGATGGCCCTGGTCGTGGCGGGCAAGGGCCGGGCCGCGGGGCTGCGGCGCACCAGCGTCTTCGAAGCCCCGGAGGTGTGAGCGCGATGCAGTTCGGCCGCACCTACGAGGAGTTCGAGATCGGCGCCGTGTACAAGCACTGGCCCGGCAAGACGGTCACCGAGTACGACGACCATCTGTTCTGTCTGCTCACCATGAACCACCATCCGCTGCATCTGGACAGCAACTACGCGCGGGAGGCGACCGACTTCGGGAGGAACGTCGTCGTCGGGAACTACGTGTACTCGCTGCTGCTGGGCATGTCCGTGCCGGATGTGTCGGGCAAGGCGCTCGCGAATCTGGAGGTCGAGTCGCTGCGGCATGTGGCGCCGACGTTCCACGGGGACACGATCTACGGCGAGTCGACCGTGCTCGGCAAGACCCCGTCGCGCTCGAAGAGCGACCGGGGTGTCGTGCAGGTCGAGACCCGGGGCCACAAGCAGGACGGGACGCTGGTGTGCGTGTTCCGGCGCAAGGTGATGGTGCCGACCGAGAGCTATGTCAGGGAGCGCGGGGGCGAGCAGCCGGGCCGCCCCGTACCGCTCGACACGCCCAAGAAGCCGCAGGAGAAGTGACGCCATGAGCCGACTCGCGCAGACCCACGGCCTCAGCGAGGTACAGCGGGAGATCCTGTCCACCGTCCGTGACTTCGTCGACAAGGAGATCATCCCGGTCGCCACGGAGCTGGAGCACCGTGACGAGTACCCGCAGGCGATCGTGGACGGGCTCCGGGAGTTGGGCCTGTTCGGGCTGATGATCCCCGAGGAGTACGGGGGGCTGGGCGAGTCGCTGCTGACGTACGCGCTGTGCGTGGAGGAGATCGCCCGGGGCTGGATGTCCGTCTCGGGCATCGTCAACACTCACTTCATCGTCGCGTACATGTTGAAGCAGCACGGCACGGCGGAGCAGAAGGAGTACTTCCTGCCCCGGATGGCGGCCGGTGAGGTGCGTGGCGCGTTCTCGATGTCGGAGCCCGCGCTCGGCTCCGATGTCTCGGCGATCACGTCGAAGGCGGTGCGGGACGGCGACGAGTACGTGCTGACCGGTCAGAAGATGTGGCTCACCAACGGCGGGACGTCGAGCCTGGTCGCCGTGCTCGTGCGAAGTGACGAAGGACACCCGGAGGGAACCGCTCCGCACAAGTCGATGACGACGTTCCTGATCGAGAAGGAACCCGGCTTCGGCCAGGTGCGGCCAGGTCTCACCATCCCGGGAAAGATCGACAAAATGGGATACAAGGGTGTCGACACCACCGAGCTCATCATGGATGGCCTACGCATTCCGGCCAATCGCGTACTGGGGGGCGCCACCGGTCGCGGTTTCTACCAGATGATGGACGGGGTGGAGGTCGGGCGGGTGAATGTCGCCGCGCGTGGTTGCGGGGTCGCGCACCGTGCGTTCGAGCTGGGCGTTTCTTACGCACAGCAACGGCACACCTTCGGAAAGCAGATCGCCCAGCACCAGGCCATCCAGTTCAAGCTGGCCGAGATGGCTACCAAGGTCGAGGCCGCCCATGCGATGATGGTGAACGCAGCGCGCAAAAAGGACTCCGGGGAACGAAACGACCTTGAGGCAGGGATGGCGAAGTACCTCGCCTCCGAGTACTGCAAAGAGGTCGTGGAGGACGCCTTCCGGATTCACGGCGGCTACGGCTTCTCCAAGGAGTACGAGATCGAGCGCCTCTACCGCGAGGCGCCGATGCTGCTGATCGGCGAAGGAACCGCGGAGATCCAGAAGATGATCATCGGGCGCAGACTGCTCGAAGAGTATCGGCTTCAGGGCTGACCTCCGGGTCGGTTGCCCCGATAAGGGTGGTTTCTTCGAGAAGAACGTCACACCCTGTCCACCCTGTTCCGACCTCGACTCGGCTTCCTGGCTTGCCCAGTTGCGGCCGGTAACCGATACGATCGCCGGACAGCCGCCGTCCCCCGTCAAGCGCGGCATCATCCGCTACGAAGGTCATCCATGCCCGACAGCCAAACCTCTGCACCTCGCGGCCGGGTCCGCCTCGCCCGCGGAGCGTCGCCGTGGCTCCTGCCGACCGTCGCCACCGCCGCCCTCAGCCTGGCCCGGTCGCGCCGTTCCTCGAAGGCGGCGGTCGTCGCCGTACCCGCCACCGCGCTCGCGGTGGGCATGCTGTGGTTCTTCCGCGACCCCGAGCGTGAGATCGCGCAGGGCCGGGTCATCTCCCCCGCCGACGGTGTGGTGCAGAGCATCATGCCGTGGCAGGACGGACGGACCCGGGTCGCGATCTTCATGAGCCCGCTGAACGTCCACGTCAACCGCGCCCCGCTGGCCGGCACGGTGACCTCCGTCGAGCACATCCCCGGCGGGTTCGTTCCGGCGTTCAACAAGGAGAGCGAGAACAACGAGCGCGTCGTCTGGCACTTCGACACGGAGCTGGGCGACATCGAGATGGTGCAGATCGCCGGAGCGGTCGCCCGCCGTATCGTCCCTTACGTGCCGCAGGGCACGAAGGTCGAGCAGGGCGACCGGATCGGACTGATCCGCTTCGGCTCGCGTGTCGACATCTACCTCCCGGAAGGCGTGGACGTCGCCGTCGAGGTCGGACAGAAGACCACAGCTGGGGTGACTCGCATTGACCGTGATTGAGCCCGAAACCTCACCGCAGACCGGTTGGGCGCCCGAAGCAGAGGGCGCCGACGGTGCGGACGACGACGCGGAGGAAATGCCGCTGTCCCTGAGGTTGTCGATAGCGGACACCCTCACGCTGGGTAACGCCACATGCGGATTCATGGCGGTGTACTTCACCACCACGGGCATCCTCATCCCGCACCTCATGGGCAGCGACGAGTCCGGGATGGCCCGGCATTCCGCCGCCACGGCCGTGATCCTGATGCTCTGCGCGGCCGTCTTCGACCTCTTCGACGGCCTCGTCGCCCGCAAGCTGCGGTCGTCGCCGATGGGGGCGGAGCTCGACAACCTCTCCGACCTCATCAGCTTCGGCCTCGCGCCCGCGTACTTCGTGCTCGTCTACGGCATGGTCGCCCATGACGCGAACGAGCAGGTCGCGGCGGTGGGGGCGATCGTGGTGCTGCTGGCGGTGGTGCTACGGCTGGCCCGGTTCTCGTGCGTGACCCTCCGGGACGGGGTCTTCCAGGGCATGCCGAGCCCCTTCGGGGCGCTCACCGTCGTCTCCATCGTGCTGCTCGGGCTGCCCTTCTTCGCGACGCTGCTCGCGATCGTGGGGACCGCGTGGCTGATGGTGAGCCGGGTCGAGTACCCCAAGCCGCAGGGACGGCTCGCGGTGGCCATGCTGTCGTGGATCGTCCTCAGCATGGGGCTGCTGGCGGCCTGGGCGTTCGACGCGCCCGGGGGGCAGCTGCTCCTCCAGACCGGTTGTGCGCTCCAGGTGGTGCTGGGCGCGGTGATCCCCCTCTTCGCGACGGCCCGCCGGGTGAACAACTTCCGTGACAACCGGCGGGAAGCGCGCGCCGCGCATATGCCCTGACCGGGCGGGTGGCGGTACAGCTCGACGTGGGTCCCAGCCGCGGGTCGGCCGGGGCCCACGGTCATGTCCGGCCCTCGGCCCGGCCCCGGCCCCGGCCCCGGCCCCGGCGGTGAGCCTGTGCCTGCGTTTCGCCGTGCGGAATGCTTCGGCCGGGTCGTGCGGTTGCCTGCGGGTCTTGGGTTCCATACCTGGGCGCACTTGTTCCTGTGCGGGTCGTTCGTGGGTGCGCAGTTCCCCGCGCCCCTTGGTCGCGCTCCTCGCGGTTCCTGTTCGGGTGCGGGTTGCCTGTGGTTGCTCGCGCAGTTCCTCGCGCCCCTTACGGTTCCTGTTCGGCTGCGGGTCCGGCCTCGTCTTTTGCGCAGTTCCCCGCGCCCCTTTGGGGCGCTTCAGCCTCCTGGGGTTGCCCGTCGTCTGCGGAACCACCCTCCTCGCGCACTCGCCGGACTGTCGGATCGAGGACGGAGAATCCCGACCGGTCCCGACCCGAAGAACCGGCGGAAGGCGCCCCCTAAGGGGCGCGAGGAACTGCGCAGCCACGGGCGGCCCGCGCCGGGACGTGTACGGGTACGGGTACCGGGGAGAACCTCGGCGTGAACGACGGTGACGGCGTGCCATGCGTACAAGACGGCACGATCCCCACCATAGTGACCCCGATGAGCGCAGAATCGATTGAGGAGTCAGGCCCCGAGGGGCCGGAGGAACCCCAGGGACCCACCGGACGGGACACCTCCCCCGACGCGGTGGTCGTGGGTGTCGGCGTCACGGTCGTCCTCGCCGTCGTCGCCTGGGCGGCCATCGGCAAGAAGTCCTTCGACAGCGCGTCCAGCAGCGCCCTGGCCTGGGTGCTGGACAACTTCGCCTGGCTGTTCGTGATCGCGGCGGACGCCTTCCTCGTCCTGTGCGTCCTGCTCGCCTTCTCCCGCTACGGCCGGGTCAAGCTCGGCAAGGACGACAGCGAACCCGAGTTCACCAACCTCGCGTGGATCGCGATGATGTTCAGCGCGGGCATGGGCATCGGCCTGATGTTCTACGGCGTCGGTGAACCCCTCACCCACTATCTGGCCCCGCCCCCCGCCAGCGGCGTCGAGCCGCGCACCCCCGCGGCGGCCGGGACCGCGCTGGAGTACTCGTTCTTCCACTGGACCCTGACCCCGTGGGCGATCTACGGGATCGCCGGCCTCGCGCTCGCCTACGCGGGCTTCCGCAAGGGCCGCGGCAACCGTCTCAGTTCGGTGTTCGTCCCACTGCTCGGGGAACGCCGGGCGAACGGCTGGCCCGGGCGGCTGATCGATCTGCTGGCGGTGTTCGCGACCGTGTTCGGCACCGCGACGAGCCTCGGCGTGGGCACCCTCCAGGTCGCGAAGGGCCTCAATCTCACCGCGGGGGTGGACGACTCGACGACGGTGCAACTGCTGATCGTCGTGGTGCTGTCCGCCGCCTTCGTGGTCTCCGCGTTCACCGGGCTGCACAAGGGCGTGAAATGGCTGAGCACCCTGAACATCGTGCTCGCGGCCTGTCTGATGCTGTTCGTGTTCGTGCTCGGGCCGACCGTGTACATCCTGGACGCGATCCCGGCGAGCGTCGGCGGCTATGTCAGCCAGCTTGTCACCATGGCGTCCCGGACCGGCGCCTTCACGGACAGCGCCTGGCTGGGGGCCTGGACGATCTTCTACTGGGCATGGTGGCTGTCCTGGGCGCCGTTCGTGGGAACGTTCATCGCACGGATCTCCCGGGGCCGGAGCATCCGCGAGTTCCTGATCGGGGTGCTGCTCGTACCGAGCGGGGCCACCGCCGTCTGGTTCTGTGTGATGGGCGGCGCCGGCATCCGGCTGGACTCGACCGGCAAGGTCGACATGGCGGCGAAGCTCAAGGAGGGCGAGGAGGCCTCGCTGTTCGCGATGCTGGACGCGCTGCCGCTCGGCACGGTCACCTCCTGGGTGGCCATGCTGCTGGTGATGACCTACTTCATCACCAGCGCGGACTCCGCGTCGCTGGTGATGGGGTCCCTGACCAGCAGGGGCGCCCTGAACCCCCGGACCTGGCTGGTGGTCGTCTGGGGTGTGCTGATGGCGGCGGTCGCGGCGGTGCTGCTGGTCGCCGGAGGGCTCCAGTCGCTCCAGACGGCGACGATCCTCGTCGCGCTGCCGTTCGTCGTGGTGATGCTGCTGCTGTGCTGGGCGCTGCTGAAGGAACTACGGTCCGACCCCGGCGCGGGTCCCGCGCGGGGCCAGGCGCTGCACGGCGTCCGGGACGCCGTACGGGCGATGGTCGGTGAGGTGATCTCCGAGACGGGCCCCGGACGGCACCAGCGGCTGCGCCGGATCGCCCGGTCCCGCGGCCAGGACAACCCCGAGCGGGACGAGTGAGCCACCCGCCGCGCCCCCGGGTCGTGGCGCGGCGGCCTAGAACAGGGCGCTGCCCCGTTCGAAGTCGAGCAGCCGCTGCTTGCGGGGCAGCCCGCCGCCGTATCCGGTGAGGTTGCCGTTCGCACCGATCACCCGGTGGCACGGCACGATCACACTGATCGGGTTCTTGCCGTTGGCGAGCCCCACCGCACGGGACGCGGCGGGATTGCCGAGCGCCTCGGCCAGCTCGCCGTACGTCCGGGTCTCACCGAACGGGATGCGCAGGAGCTGCGCCCAGACGGACCGCTGGAAGGGGGTGCCGTCGAGGGAGAACGGCAGGTCGAAGTCGGTGAGCTCCCCCGCGAAGTACGCGTCGAGCTGGCGTGCCGTCTCGGTGAAGGGGCCGGGGTCGCGGTCCCCGAACGACTCCTCGGGCGGCCGGTGGCGCTGGTCGGTCATATAGACGCCGCAGAGGGTGCCGTCGGTGGCGACGAGGGTGAGCGGGCCGTACGGGCTGTCGATGAGGGTGTGCTGCTTCATGGTGGCGCTCCGGGTGGGGCGGGACGGTCGGACGCACGGCCGGGGAATCTACCCCGGGAGGATGTTGATCGGGTGGTCGTCGGTCGCCCAGAGGTACTGGACGGCGTAGGCGCGCCAGGGCCGCCAGGCCGCGGCGCGGGCGGTGAGGGCGGCGGGGGTGGACGGCAGTCCGAGGCCCTGGGCGGCGCGGCGCACCCCGAGGTCGGTGGGCAGGAAGGCGTCCGGGTCGCCCAGCGCCCGCATGGCGACGACCTCCACGGTCCATGGTCCGAAGCCGGGCAGGGCGCGGAGCCGGGCCCGTGCCTCGTTCCAGTCGGACTCGGCGCCGAGCCGCAGGGAGCCGTCCGCGAGCCGCGCCACGAGGGTGGTGAGGGTGGTGCGGCGGCTGCGGGGCATCGCGAGGCTCCCGGGGTCCAGTGAGGCGAGGGCCTGCGGGCTGGGGAACAGCCGGGTGAGGCCGCCTTCGGGGTCCTCGACGGATTCACCGTGGGCGGCGGCCAGCCGGGCCGCGTGGGTGCGGGCGGCGGCGGTCGACACCTGCTGTCCGAGCACGGCCCGTACGGCGAACTCGGCCTCGTCGACGGTCCGCGGCACCCGGCGGCCGGGGGCCTTGTCCACCAGCGGGGCGAGCAGCGGGTCACCGCGCAGCTGTTCGTCGACCGCGACGGGGTCGGCGTCCAGGTCCAGCATCCGGCGGCAGCGGCTGATCGCGACGGTGAGATCGCGCAGATCGGTGAGGGTCAGCCGGCAGCCGATGTGGTCGGGCTCGGGGGTGAGGGCGACGATGCCGTGCCCGTAGGGCAGCCGCAGGGTGCGGCGGTACGCGCCGTCGTGCCACTCCTCGACGCCGGGCACCGCCGTGGCGACCAGATGGCCGAAGAGGTTGTCGGGGGTGAGCGGGGCGCGGAACGGCAGCCGCAGACAGAGGGTGCCGGGGGCGGCGGGCGCGGTCCGTCCGGGGTGCGGGCCCCGGGACGCCGCCTTGGTCCGCAGCTCGCTCGGGGACAGCGCGAACACCTCGCGGACGGTGTCGTTGAAGGTGCGGATCGACGCGAAGCCCGCGGCGAAGGCGATCTCCGCCATCGGCAGCGCGGTCGTCTCGATCAGGAGCCGCGCGGTCTGGGCCCGCTGGGCGCGGGCGAGGGCGAGCGGTCCGGCGCCGAGCTCGGCGAGGAGCTGCCGTTCGACCTGGCGGGTGCTGTACCCGAGGTGGTCGGCGAGTCCGGGTACCCCGGCGCGGTCCACGAGTCCGTCCGCGATGAGCCGCATGGCCCGTGCCACGAGGTCGGCGCGCTGGTTCCATTCGGGGGAACCGGGGCTGGTGTCGGGGCGGCAGCGTTTGCAGGCCCGGAACCCGGCCTGCTGGCAGGCCGCGGCGCTGGGGTAGAAGACCATGTTCCGCGGCTTGGGCGGCACCACCGGGCAGCTCGGACGGCAGTAGATCCGGGTGGTGAGCACCGCGGTGTAGAACCATCCGTCGAACCGGCCGTCCTTGGACTGGACGGCTCTCACGCACCGCTCGGTGTCGGAGTGCATCGCGCTTCGCATGACTCCAGCATCGGGGACGCGGGGCCGTCCGGCTGGCGAGAATCCGACATCGAGGTCGTGGTGCGGGGGCGGGTGCCGGGGGCGGGGCATCTGGGAGCGGGCGGGGCTCTTCCGGGTACTTCCGGGCTCATGGGTTCCCCGGGCGTACGGGTTCCCTGGGCGCACGGGTTCCGGCGGTCCGGGGCGGTGATCGTGTCAGACGGTGTGGTCCTCGGTCGCCGGGGCGGCGGTGCGCGACCGGGCGTGGCGGGCGGCGAGGGCGACGGCGGAGACGAGGGCGAGCGCCGCGCCGATACCCGTGAGCAGGCGGAAGCCGCCGGACGCGACGAGCACCCCGGAGGCGAGGCTGCCGCCCGCTCCGGCGATCAGTACACCGACGTCCATGAGCCCCTGGTAGGCGGCGCGGCGGTCGGGGGGCGCGGCGTCGGCGACCATCGTCGTCCCGCTGACGAACCCGAGGTTCCAGCCGATGCCGAGCAGGACGAGGGCCAGGGCCAGGGCGGCGCCGGAACCGGGCGGCGCGAAGTACGCGGTGAGGGCGGCGACGGTGAGGACGGCCGCACCGAGTCCGGCGGTCGGGGTGCGGCCGACGCGGTCGACGAGGTGCCCGGAGAGCGGCGAGGAGAGGTACATGGCGGCCATGTGCAGTCCGATGACGATCCCGGCGGTGCCGGTGCCATGGCCGTGGTCGGTCATATGGATGGGCGTCATGGTCATGATCGCGATCATGACCACCTGGCTGAGCACCATCACGGCGGCACCGGCCGCCATCCGCCGCAGATCCTCCCTCGGCACCCCCTTGAGGCCACCGGCCGCGGGAGCGGGACCGTCGTCGCCGGGGGCCGTGTCCGGTTTCGCGGGGCCGGGCATGTCACGGGCCAGAAGCAGCGGGTCGGGGCGCAGGAACGTGCCCACGAACAGGGAGGCCGACGCGAACGCGGCGAAGGCCAGCAGGAACGGACCGGCGAGCCGGGGGATGTCCCAGGAGTGGGCGAGGTCGCCCATGACCCCGACGAGTCCGGGTCCGGCGACCGCTCCGGCGGCGGTCGCGAACAGGACGGTGCTCACCGCGCGGCCCCGTCGTCCGGGACTGGCGAGGTCGGCCCCGGCATAGCGGGCGAGCATCACGGACGCGGTCCCGGCGCCGTACACGAGCAGCCCGAGGAACAGCAGCGGGACGCTGTCGTACATGGTGGCGGCGACCACGAGAAGGCTGCCGAAGGCCCCTCCCCCGTAGCCGAGGGTGAGGCCGGGCCGTCTGCCCCAGCGCTGACAGGCCCGGCCGATCCCCGCGGCCCCCACTGCCGCGCCTATGGTGAACAGCGCGCTCGGTACCCCGGCGAGGCCGGTGGAACCGAGCATCTCCTCGGCGAGCAGGGCGCCGACGGTGATTCCGGCCGCGAGGGCCGCGCCGCTCAGGATCTGGGTGACGACGAGAACCCGGAGGACCCGCCGCTGCGCGGGGTGTTCCTCGTGGCCCTTCGTGTCGGGTGGTGCGGTACGGGACACCATGCGCTCGCTCCTCGTGGTGCGCGGGGAGGGCGGTGTGCGCCCCGGACGGGGTCGGTTACGCGGCGCGTGCCGAGCGCAGCGCCGCGATGTCCTCCAGGGAGAGGTCCATCCGCTCATGCAGGAACCGCACGATCGTCCAGTGCGGTACGGCGTCCTCCTCGAAGGGGCCGAACTCCTGGCAGTACAGCGGGATCCAGCGCAGCGCCTCCTCGATGGTCCGCTCGCGTCCGGGTTCCTGCTGGTACTCCTCGTACCCGATGCTGCGGTGCTCGATGAGGACCTTGCCCGGCAGGCGCTCCTCGCACAGTGCCCGGTACTCGCGGGTCTGGAGGATCAGGTAGTGCCAGATCTCGTCGATGTGCTGCTCGACGGGGAGGAAGAGCCCGGCGAGCTGGTCGCGGTGGCGGGAGACGAGGTAGAGGTACCGCAGGCATTCGATGACCTGGCGTTCGGCCTCGGGGCCGCTGACGCCGGTGCCGTTGCGCACATACGCGACGACTTCCGCGTACATCTGTTCACCGAGCAGATTCCTGAGATCCTCTTCCGTCGTGAGCTGCTGCGTCTTCATCGTTCTCCATACCGGGGTGTGGGAGTTTCCTTCACAAGCCAGGCGTGTTTTCCGGAGGCGCCTACCGGGATATGGGTCCGGTGTTCGGTGACGCAGCGCAGCCCGGTGAGGTCGCCGACGAGTTTGGTGAGAGCGGAATTCTCGGCCGGTTCGAGCGGGACATCGTCGAAGGTCGTGCAGAGCAGCCGGATTTCCTGAGGACCCGCGGTCCGCAATTGGTACAGGAAGACACGGGGCGAGGCGGCGGCCACGCATTCATCGAGGTCGCCCTGGGAAACGGCGCCGGCCGGGGTGTGCAGGAGTTCCTTCTCCCGGCCGCAGAAGCGGGCGACCTTCGACGGGTCCGGTGTGCCGTCGAGCGTGCGCACACAGTCACCGGACCGGTAGCGGATGAGCGGCATATACGGATTACGCACGCTCGTGACGATCAGACTGAAGAGGGAACTTCCCGGGGTGACGGGGAGGAGTTCCAGGCTCATCCGGTCGAGATAAGGGTGATAGCGGCCGTTTCGGTCGCTGTAGTACAGATACCCGAGTTCGGTGCTGCCGAAGAGGTCGATGACCGGGCGCCCGAGTCGTTCCTCCAGGAACCGGCGGACGTTCAGCGGGGTGTACTCGTACGCCGTGATGACGCTGGCGGGCAGCGGGAAGGAGTCCCAAAGGCCCCACTCGGCCGCTTTGCGCACCAGTTGGGCGAGGTGGTAGCCGGAGCAGTCGAGGTGGTACCAGCCCTGGGGATGGGCCCGCTGCTCGCTCCGGATCTCCTCGGTCATGCGCTCGACGTCGGCGCGTTCCCACAGACCGGGGTCGAGGCCGAGGTTGAGGTAGACCGTGCGGTCGTCCAGCCTGCGGTCCTCCAGCGCCGGCACCGCGTCGGGGGTGGTGCCGCGCTTCTTGGCGTTGACGCGGGCCACGTGTTCGGTGGCGAGCACGGTCGTCAGGGACACCCGGCGGCATCCCGCGTGCCAGGTCTCCGCGATGTCGGGGTGCTCGCTCCACAGCCGGTAGTAGCTCTTCAGCAGGAAGTACGGCGGCCGGATGATCTGCATACGGGCGTGGTTCGTCCCCGTCGAGAGGACGAATTCCGCTTCCCCGGTCTCCAGTGCGGCGGCCAGCCGGGGAGTCATCCAGTTGTCCGGGAATCCGCGGGCCGTATCCGGTTTCTCCAGAATCGGGAAATGACCCTGCTCGATCGATTCCCGGTACAGGGGTATGTCCCTGATCTGGCCGACGACATCGTCGGTGGGCTGGCTTTCCATGTTCACCTTCGGGGCTGCGGAAGCAGGAGAACAACTCGGGACGAACAGTGACGGGGAGGGGAGGGTGGCGTGCGGGCCGGAAAGGTCCGGGCGGCGGCCGGCTGTCGCCGCCCGGCAGGTTCACCGGGTCAGCAGCGGGTCAGGAAATACAGCCGGTCTTCGGCGCGGAGCTGACACAGCCGCTCTTGGGCGCCGAGCTGACGCAACCGGTCTTGTCACCGGCACTCGCGGAGTTGAGAGAGTTCCACGCCTGCCAGTTGGCGTCCTGGGCCATCTTCTTGATGAGCTGCTCCATTACGACCTCCGTGGGGGTTGGAGCACGGCATTCACCGCGCTTTCGCTGACTGGAAGCTAGGAGTCCGTGCCTATGCGTGTCAATGGAAGCAGGAATGAGAAAACGTTCATGGAAAGCGGGTTTGCGCGGCGGGAGGCGCACGGCGGGAATGGTTCTCCGGTTGACCGGTTCTCGCCGCACGGTTGCCACACGGGAGAGGACCGGAGGCGATATCCGCACATGTGGGCGGGCTTGGGGCCGGACCGGCGCCGATACCTGCGCGGGTTCGGTGTCGACGCCGGTGCCGGTGGGTAGGGAGTGGCGGGACCGCATGGCAGTGGGTGCGGCCCGGCCGGCCGCATGGCAGTGGGTGCGGCCCGGCCGGCCGCATGGCAGTGGGTGCGGCCCGGCGCTCAGGTGAGGGTTCCGGCGCGGGGGTGACGGCTCACTCGCGGGTGGCCGGACCCAGGGCGGTGCGGTACGCGGCGGTGGCGCACACGGCGAACCCGGCCCCGCCGACGGCGCGCGCCCATACGGCTGCGGCTACGGTCGGTCGTCCGCGGGCCGGTCAGTCCGTGGCGCGGAGCCTGCGCCAGACGGCCTTGGCCGCGTTGTGGCCCGACATACCGTGAACACCGGGTCCGGGCGGGGTCGCGGACGAGCACAGGAACACCGCGGGGTGCGGTGTGCGGTAGGGACGGAGTGTGAGCCGGGGGCGCAACAGCAGTTGGAGCCCCGCGGCGGCGCCGCAGGCGATGTCCCCGCCGACGTAGTTGGCGTTGCGGGCGGCGAGCTCCGGGGGGCCGGCGGTGGCCCGGGCGAGGACCCGGTCGCGGAAGCCGGGGGCGAAGCGTTCGAGCTGGCGCTCGACGGCATCCGTGAGGTCACCGTCCCAGCCGTTCGGCACATGGCCGTAGGCCCAGAACACATGCTTGCCCTCGGGGGCGCGTGAGGGGTCGACGACGCTGGGCTGCACCGTGATCAGGAACGGCGGGTCGGGGGCGCGGCCCTCACGGGAGACGGCGTTCAGGGCGGCGCCGATCTCCTGGCTGCTCGCGGCGACCTGTACGGTCCCGGCGCGGCGGGCCTCCTCGGCGGTCCAGGGCACGGGTCCGTCGAGGGCGTAGTCGACCTTGAAGACGGAGGCGCCGTAGCGGTAGCGCTCGTAATAGCGCCCCAGGCCCGCGATCCGCGCGAGGGCGTGCGGTGAGGTGTCGAAGACGTACGCGCGGGCGGGCGGCAGATCGTCCAGCCGTTTGACCTCGAAGCCGGTGTGGACAGCGCCGCCGAGGTCCCGGAGGTACGCGGTGAGGGCGTCGGAGACGGACTGGGAGCCGCCGCGGGCGACGGGCCAGCCGCGGGCGTGGGCGGCGAGGGCGAAGACCAGGCCGACGGCGCCGGTGGCGATCCCGCCGAGCGGGGCGATCACATGGGCGACGAGTCCGGCGAACAGTGCCTTGGCCCGGTCGTCGTGGAAGCGGCGGGTCAGCCAGGTCGACGGGGGCAGCCCGGTGAGGCCGAACCGCGCGAGGGTCACCGGGTCGCGTGGCAGCGCGGTCAGCGGCAGGGCCATGAAATCGCGGACGAGGGCGTCCCAGCGGGGGGTGAAGGGGGCGACCAGCCGCCGGTAGGCGCCCGCGTCACGGGGGCCGAACGACGCGGCGGTCTCGGCGACGGAGCGGGACAGCACGGCCGCGCTGCCGTCGAGGAAGGGATGGGCCATGGGCAGCGGGGCGTTCAGCCACTCCAGGCCGTACCGCTCCAGGGGCATCGCGTTGAAGGCCGGGGAATTGACACCCAGCGGATGGGCCGCCGCACACGGGTCGTGGCGGAAGCCGGGGAGCGTCAGCTCCTCGGTGCGCGCTCCGCCGCCCACGGTGTCCCGGGCCTCGAAGACGGCCACGGAGAAGCCTCTGCGGGCCAGCTCGACGGCGGCCGTCAGTCCGTTCGGTCCCGCGCCCACCACCACAGCATCGAGCATCGACGGCACCTTCGGACTCCTTCGTCAGCCGATGGCCAGGGGCTTCAGGATATGCCCGGCGGGGCGGCGGCGGGGCCTCGTCCCCGGGCGGGGCGGGGCTACGGCCCCGGGCGCAGCAGGCCGAGGACCCGCTCGACGGTGGCGCTGTCGCGGCCCGCGCTGAAGGGCATGGCGTTGCCCCCGGGGAGCGTGAAGGGGGTGCCGTCGAGGGTGGCGTGCGTACCGCCGGCCTCGGCGACGAGCAGCAGGCCCGCGGCGTGGTCCCACGCGCTCTCCCAGGAGAACGCGACGGCGTCCAGCGCGCCCCTGGCTATGGCGAGGTACTCCAGCCCGGCGGAGCCGCAGGGCCGGGCGGCGACGCCCTCGCTGTCGAGGCCGAGCAGGGCCCGCTTCTGGTCGGGCGTGGTGTAGTCGGGGTGGGACATGGCGACCCGCAGGTCCGTGCCGGGGGTGGGCGATCCGGCGGTGAGCCGGGTGCCGTCGAGGAAGGCGCCGCCGCCGCGCACCGCGACGGCCATCTCGCCTAGCACGGGGGCGTACGTCCATGAGGCGAGCAGTTCGCCGTGGCGGGCGAGGGCCACGAGGGTGCAGAACCCGGGGTCACCGTGGACGAACTGCCGGGTGCCGTCGACCGGGTCGACGATCCAGACGGGGGCGTCACCGGCGAGCGCGCCGTACGTCGACGGGTCGGCGTGGACGGCTTCCTCGCCGACGACGACCGAGCCGGGCAGCAGCGCGGTCAGCGCGCCGGTCAGATGCTTCTCGGCGAGCTGGTCGGCGATGGTCACCAGATCGTGGGGGCCGGTCTTCTGGACGATCTCGTCCACGGCGAGCTGCCGGAACCGCGGCGTGATCTCGGCCGCGGCGGCCTGGCGGACCGCTTCTTCGACATCGGTCAGGTGATGGGCGAGAAAGTCATCGATCATGCCTCCATCGAAGCACGGGCCTCTGACATTCCGTGCCCGGGTGGTGCAGGGTGGGTGGAATCCGTGTGAACGCGGCCCCCGGCGCCGGTCAGCGCGGGCGCCAGGGCGAGGTGCCGACGACATTGCGGGGGCCGACGTCGAGGTGTTCGTCGGGGGTGACGGTGACGCGCGGGGCGCCCGGCCGTGCGGTGACGTGCAGCGCGGTCGACGGCTCGGTGTTCACGCGCCACATCAGGTCGGCCACGGCGGACTGCCGGGGGGCCACGGTGAACGAGGTGGGATCGGCGGCGGGCGGGGCCTGGAACACGTCGTCGAGACCGCGGACCGCGCGGACACCGGGGAGCGGTGCGCCGTCCTCGCCGAGGACGCGGATCACCGGGTAGCCGTCGAGCACGTACGGCTTCTCGCCGCAGTTGGTGAGGGTCAGCGTCATCGTCCGCAGCCCCATCGCGGCGGCGGAGAAATCGGCCCGCAGCCGTACCCCGTCGGCCGGACAGGGCTGGTCGGCGTCCCGCGCGGCGGGGTCGGACGGGGTGGCCGGGCCCGACGCGGTGGGGGCGGGCGTCGGCGGGCCGCCGGGGGTCGCGGGCGCGGGGGTGTGGCGCTGGGTGGGGGGCGGGGGGCGCCCTTCGGGGTCGAGCTCGCGTTCCAGCTCCGTCGGCAGGCCGCACCCGGACAGCGCGAGCGCCGTCAACACGGTGACGGCCAGGGGCTTCCACGACGGTCGTACTCGTATCCCGCTCATCCGCCCGATCATGGCACGCGCGCGTGCCCGTGGCCCCCGCGCAACCGGGACGGGCGGCGGCGACCGACCGGGGCGGGCCGAAGGCGGTCGGCGCACGGGCACCCGCGCGGGGAGGTGTCCGGGGCCGCACCCGTGCACGCGGCTGGTCACCGCTCACGCGGGTCCCGGTCACCGGAAGCGCGGGACGACCTCCGCCCCGTAGGCGTCGATGACTTCCTCGCGCGCGTCGTGCATCGCGTACACGGCGAACTGGTCGACGCCGATCTCCCGCAGCTCCAGCAGCCTCTCGATGTGCGCCTCGACGGGTCCGAGCAGACAGAAGCGGTCGACGATCTCGTCGGGCACGAACGCGGTGTCGGGGTTCCCGGCCCGGCCGTGGTGGCTGTAGTCGTAGCCCGCGCGGGACTTGATGTACGCGGTGAGGGCCTCGGGGACGAGACCGGAGTGCTCGCCGTAGCGGGACACCAGGTCCGCGACATGGTTGCCGACCATGCCGCCGAACCAGCGGCACTGGTCGCGCGCGTGGGCGAGGTCGTCGCCCACATAGGCGGGCGCGGCGACACAGATGGTGATGTCGGCGGGGTCGCGGCCCGCCTCGGCGGCGGCGTCCCGGACCGAGCGGACCATCCACTCGGTGAGGTACGGGTCCGCGAGCTGGAGGATGAAGCCGTCGGCCTTGCGGCCCGCGAGGGCGAGCGCCTTGGGCCCGTAGGCGGCCATCCAGACCGGCAGCCGCCCGTCCCTGACCCAGGGCAGCCGCACGGGCGAGCCGTCGACCAGTGCCTCCCGGCCCTCCGCGAGGTCGCGGATGACGTCGATGGCCTCACCGAGCCGCGCCAGGGTGCTGGGTCCCCGTCCGGCGACCCGCATCGCGGAGTCGCCCCGGCCGATACCGCACACCGTGCGGTTGCCGTACATGTCGTTGAGGGTGGCGAAGGTGGAGGCCGTGACCTCCCAGGTGCGGGTGCCGGGGTTGGTGACCATCGGTCCGACGATCAGCTGCTCAGTGTGCTCCAGCACCCGGCTGTGGATGACGTACGGCTCCTGCCACAGGACCGCCGAGTCGAAGGTCCAGCCGTAGCGGAAGCCGTTGCGTTCGGCGCGGCGCATCAGCCCGACGACGGCCGAGGCGGGCGGATCGGTCTGGAGGACGAGTCCGAAGTCCATGGGTGGGCCTCCTGCTTCGTACGGGGTCTTCGTGCGGGGTCTGCGTACCGGGTGCGGGGTCGTGGTCGGGGTCTACGTACCGGTCTGCGTACGCAGACCGTGTACGGGGTCGCGGCCGGGGCCGGGCTCAGCCGAGGTACTGGCAGGTCCCCCGGGGGGTGTAGCGCCCGTGTCCGGCGCGGCCGGTGTACGCGCGCCCGTCGATGACGACCGTCCCGCGCGAGAGCACGGTCTCGACCTGTCCGGTGATCCGCTTGCCCTCGTACGCGGAGTAGTCGACGTTCATGTGGTGGGTGTCCGCGGACAGCACCTGTTCGGCGTGCGGGTCGTACACCACGATGTCGGCGTCCGCGCCGGGCGCGAGGGTGCCCTTCTTCGGGTAGAGCCCGAACATCCGGGCCGGGGCGGCGCAGGCGATGTCGATCCAGCGGCGGCGGCTGATGCGCCCTTCCACGACGGCCTGGTGGAGCAGGTCCATTCGGTTCTCCACCCCGGGCAGTCCGTTGGGGATCTTGGAGAAGTCGCCGCGGCCGAGTTCCTTCTGGCCGCTGAAGCAGAACGGACAGTGGTCCGTGGACACGACCTGGAGGTCGTCGGTGCGCAGTCCGCGCCACAGCGCCCGCTGGTGCTCCTTGGGGCGCAGCGGGGTGGAGCACACGTACTTGGCGCCCTCGAAGCCGGGCGCGGCGAGGTCGTCCGTGGACAGGAACAGGTACTGGGGGCAGGTCTCGCCGAAGACGGGCAGTCCCTTGTCACGGGCGGCGACGAGTTCGGCGACGGCCTCCTCGGCGGACACATGGACGATGTACAGGGGCGCGTCCGCGACCCGGGCGAGCTGGATGGCCCGGTGGGTCGCCTCGGCCTCCAGCAGGGCCCTGCGGACCTCTCCGTGGTGGCGCGGGGAGGTCTCCCCGCGCGCGAGGGCCTGTTCCACGAGGACGTCGATGGCGATGCCGTTCTCGGCGTGCATCATGATCAGCCCGCCGTTGCCGGAGGCGCGTTGCATCGCGCGCAGGATGCGTCCGTCGTCGCTGTAGAAGACCCCGGGGTAGGCCATGAAGAGCTTGAAGGAGGTGACGCCCTCCGAGACGAGCAGGTCCATCTCCTTCAGGGAGTGCTCGTTCACGTCGGAGAGGATCATATGGAAGCCGTAGTCGACGGCGCAGCGGCCGTCGGCCTTGGCGTGCCAGGCGTCCAGTCCGTCGCGCAGGGAGGTGCCGACGCTCTGGACGGCGAAGTCCACGATGGTGGTGGTGCCGCCCCAGGCGGCGGCCCGGGTGCCCGTCTCGAAGGTGTCGGACGCGGCGGTGCCGCCGAACGGCAGTTCCATATGGGTGTGGGCGTCGACGCCGCCCGGGATGACGTACTTGCCGGTCGCGTCGATGATCCGGTCGGCGGTCCACGCGCGCGCGGCGTCCGTCCCGTGCGCGGCGAGCGCGGCGATCCGGCCGTCCTCGACGAGCACGTCGGCGTGGGTCTCCTCGGCGGCGGTGACGACGAGTCCGCCGCGGATCAGGGTGCGGGTGCTCATGGGGGCGCTCCCTCTCGTACGGGTGCGGCACCGCCCCGCGCCGGGGCGGTGTCGGGATGCTCGGGTTACCGGGACCGGTCGTCCCGGAAGGGCGTGCGGGCCGCCCGGACGGCCGGACGGCCCGGGGTGACACCGGAGGCCACCCGGCCACGGGGTGCGGCGACAGGGGCCCTACAGGGCCCGCAGGGCGTCTTCCAGGATCACGGCGCCCTGTTCCGCCTCGGCGACGGTCAGGGACAGCGGGGGCGCGATCCGCAGCACGCTGGTGTTGTACGCGCCGCCCTTGCCGATCAGCAGTCCGCCCGCGCGGGCCGCTTCGAGGACGGCGGTCGCGGCGTCGGGGTCGGCCTCGTCGGTGCCGGGCCTCACGAGTTCGATCCCGATCATCAGGCCCCGCCCGCGTACCTCCCGGACGGCCGGGACGCGCGCGGCGGCGGCGCGCAGCCGTTCGATCAGCAGTCCGCCGACCCGGCGGGCGTTGCCCTGGAGGTCGCGTTCGAGGAGGTAGGTGAGGTTGGCGAGTCCGGCGGCCATGGTGACCGGGGAACCGCCGAACGTGGAGATGGAGTTGGCGTCCAGGCAGTTCATGATCTCGGCGCGGGCGACGACCCCGCCGATGGACATGCCGTTGCCGATGCCCTTGGCGAAGGTGATCAGGTCCGGCGGGCCGTTGCGGTCATGGGCCTGCCAGCCCCAGAAGTGGTCGCCGGTGCGGCCCCAGCCGGTCTGCACCTCGTCGCTGATCCACAGGATGCCGTGCCGCTTCAGCACCTCGCGGAACGCCGCGAACAGCCCGTCCGGCGGGGAGGTGAACCCGCCGACGCCCTGCACGGGTTCGGCGATGAGGGCCGCCGCTCCCCCGCGCGTCTGGCCCAGCAGATCCTCCAGATCGGCGGTGCAGGCGTCGATGAACGCGGCGTCGGACAGCTCCGCGTACGGGCCCCGGGTGCGCACGCCCCCGTGCACGTAGAGGGTCTGGAGCGGTGACAGGCTCGTCGGGGACCAGCCCCGGTTGCCGGTGATGCCGACGGCGCTGAAGGAGCGGCCGTGGTAGCTGTTGCGCAGCGCGAGGATCTGGTTGGAGCGGCGGTACGCGGTCGCCAGCAGGAGGGCCGCGTCGTTCGCCTCGGTGCCGGAGGTCGTGAAGAAGACCCGGGCGTCAGGGATTCCGGAGAGCGCGGCGATCCGTTCCGCGAGTTCGACCATCGGCCGGTCGAGGTACAGCGTCGAGGAGTGGATGATCCGTCCGGCCTGCTCGGCGACGGCCTTGGTGACCTCGGGCAGGGCGTGCGCGGTCATCGTGGTGAGGATGCCGCCGAAGAAGTCGAGGTACTTGGTGCCGTCGGCGGCCCAGACATGACGTCCCTCGCCGTGCGTGAGTTCGAGGGGTTCGCGGTAGTACAGGGCCAGCCACTGCGGCAGCACGGCCCGGTGCCGCTCGTACAGCTCGCTCACGGCTGGACCAGCCCTTCGTAGGCGTCGGGGCGGCGGTCGCGGTAGAACGCCCACTGGGTGCGGACCTCGTCGATCAGTCCGAGGTCGAGGTCCCGGACCAGGAGTTCCTCCGCCTGGTCCCCGGCCGGTTCACCGACGAACTGCCCGCGCGGGTCCACGAAGTAGCTGGTGCCGTAGAAGTCGTTGTCGCCGTACTCCTCCCGTCCGACGCGGTTGATCGCGGCGATGAAGTACTCGTTGGCGACGGCCGCCGCGGGCTGTTCGAGCTGCCACAGATGCGCGGAGAGTCCGCGTGACGTGGCGGACGGGTTGTAGACCAGCTGGGCGCCGTTCAGGCCGAGTTGCCGCCAGCCTTCGGGGAAGTGCCGGTCGTAGCAGATGTACACGCCGACGCGTCCCACTGCCGTGTCGAAGACGGGCCAGCCCAGGTTGCCGGGTTTGAAGTAGTACTTCTCCCAGAACCCCTTGACCTGGGGGATGTGGTGCTTGCGGTACTTGCCGAGGTAGCTGCCGTCGGCGTCGATCACGGCCGCGGTGTTGTAGTAGAAGCCCGCCTGTTCGACCTCGAAGACGGGGACGACCATGACCAGGCGCAGCTCGGCGGCGAGCGCCTTCATCCGGGTGACCGTGGGCCCGTCCGGCACCGGTTCCGCCCACCGGTAGTGCTCGGGCTCCTGCACCTGGCAGAAGTACGGGGCGTTGAACACCTCCTGGAACCCGATGACCTCCGCCCCCTGCCGGGCGGCCTCCCGGGCGTGCTCCTCGTGTTTGGCGATCATGGATTCGCTGTCGCCGGTCCAGGTTGCCTGGACCAGTGCGGCGCGGACGACGGGTGCCAAGAGCTGCTCCTTCGACGGGACGCCAGAGAGCTTCTACGCCCGTAGAAGCGGGCCGTAGGGGGACGAACGTAAGCCTGTCCGACGAGTGGGGCAAGACCATCGTCATGAACCGGGTGAGTCGATCTCGATTCCTACCCGGCTGGACGACGACGGCGCACCGCCCGGGCCGGCAGCCCCCGGCCCGGGAGGGCCCGGGGCACCGCGAGGGGTTCGGGCAGGGGTACACGGGCGGGTACGGGCTGAGGGGTACGTAGCCGGCGGGGCTTCGGCCGGGCGCCGAGCGGGTACGGGCCCGGGTTCGGGTCGTCCCTGTCCGGCGGGCCGGACAGGGACGGAGCGCGCCGCCGACCCCGCCGCGGTCGGCGGATCGCATGCGGCCGGTGGGCGAACCACGGCCGGACCGCGAGCGGATCGGCCCGCTCAGGTGTCGATCCCCGCCACCCGCAGGGCGTGGACGAGGTCCCAGCGCCGCTGGTCGGAGACCTTCTCCGCGGCCGCCAGGAGCAGCGGGACCAGCCGTGCCGGATCGGTACCGGCGCAGCGCGCGATCTCCTCCGGGGTCCGCACCCTGACATACGCCTCGACCAGTGCGCGGACCTCGCGGCGGCGGCCCTCGGCGGTGAGTTCGGTGATCACCTCACCGATCTCGGACGGCGGGCGGCCCACCCCCTGGCGCAGCAGCAGCGCGGCGTCCTGGACGCGCCCTGCGGAGGCGAGCACGTCGGCGATCGCGACGAGCCGTTCCACGGGCAGGGACGCCGCCTCCCACAGCAGGGTGGCCCAGTCGGCGGCGAGCCCGGCGCGGTGGAGTCCGGCGGCGAGCAGCGGGAACCGGTCGGCGGGGCCGTACGCGGCCTCCACCAGCACCCCGTGCGCCTCCCCGCCACGGCCCTCGGACCGCAGCCGCACCAACCGGTCGACGGCCTCGGCGGTGGCCCGCAGGGCGGCGCCGTCCGGCGCCGGTTCGGGCGGGGGCGTGCGCTCGCGGCGGCCGAGGGCCCCCGCGAACCGGGCACCGCGCGGTGCCTTGGTCCCGCTCGGTGGCGTGGGCGCAGCGGCCGGACCCGGGTCGGCGCTGTCGTCCGCCCCGGCGAACCGGGCACCGCGCAGCCGACGCCCCGGGCGCTGGCGCGGGGCGGGACGGGAGCCGCCGGGCGGGGCGGGGTCACCGGGGCCGGGCGCGGGGGCCGGGCCGGTCCACGGGGCGGGGTCGGCCGTCGGACCGGGGGCGCCCGGGAAGGCGGGATCCGGGTACGGGGAGCGGGTACCGCGCCCCGGCCCGGGACCGGACACGGGACCGGCACCGGGGGCCGGGGTCCACGCGGCAGGCCCACCCGCCCCCTGCTGGGCCTGCTGGGGGAAGCGTGGTGGACGGGGGTCCGGGGTGCGGGTACCGGGGGCCGGTGCGCCGGGGACCCGGGGCGGGCGTATCACCGGGGTGCCGGGGCCGGGGGGCGTATGGCGGGGATGCCCGCCGGGAGTGCCCCGGTCCGGTGCCGGTCGGCCGCCTCCGGTCCCGTCAGGGGCGGGAAGACCGTCGTACCCGGGCGCGGCACCCGGTGCCCCCGGGGCGCCGGAGCCCTGGGGGGTGTACGGCCCGCCCGTGGCGTACCCCGGGGAGGACGGCTCCCGGCCGGGCACGGGCTCGGCGGAGGTGCGCTCGCCGTCGGGGCCCGAACGGTACGCGCGGGCCGGGCCCGGCCCGTACGGGTGTTCCGGGGCACCTGCGGCGGGGCCGGACGGGACGGGAGCCGGGTCGGCGGTGCCGGACGCGGGGGTCGGGGTGTGCGGGAAGCGGCGCGGGGAACCGGGGCGGTCCGGTCGGCCGTCCGGTGCGGTGCGGTCGGCGGGCCCAGGCGATCCGGGCGCCCGGGGTGCGGTTCGTTCGGCGGTCCGTTCGGCCGGTCTTCCGGCGGGGTGGTCGTCGTCCGGGCGACCCACCGGGCCTTGGGCGCCGGTCGGGTACGCGGCACGTTCCGCGGGGCGCGGAAGGGGGCCGGTCAACGGGTCGTCGTCCCCGGCGGACCGGCGCTGAACGGGTACGACATGCTCGGACCCGGTGCCGTCCGCACCCGCACCCGTACCCGTACCCGCTCCGGCACCGGCGGACGGCGTGCCCATGGCGCCCGCGCGCCGTTCCAGCTCCGCCAGCCGGGCCCGCAGTTCACCGCAGCGCGCGGTGGCGCGTTCATGGTCGTCCTGGGCCCAGGCCAGATCGCGGCGGTACTCGTCGGCCTCCTCGGGGGAGGCGGCGGTGCCGATCAGCCGTCCGAGCTCCAGTCGGCGCTCCGCCGCGTACCGCTGCTCCCCGAGCATCACGCCGAGCCGTTCGCCGAGCACGTCACGGCCGCCGGGGCGGGTGTCGAAGACACTCAGTGACGCGGCGTGCAACGCACGGGCGCGGGCCGTCTCGATCCGGGCCACACGGGCGCCCTGATCCGCCGCGAGATCCTGGAGCAGGGCCTCGACGACATCCCAGGGCGGCACTTCGCGCCCGTCGAGACAGGCCCGCATGCCGTCGGGGTCCCGTTGCCAGAACACACCGCACCAGCCGGCCGCCTGATCCACGCGCGCCAGCAGGTTGTTGAAATAGACCGCGAACTCCCCGATTTGTTCAGGGAGTTGATGCACACTCATCGAAGCTCGCCCCCGTGCGACTGGAGCCCGGCAGTCCGGTAGCCAACACCCACGGTGTTACAGGATGGCTACGCGCCGTTTCCAAAGCACGTCCACGATTCCCGGGCGAAACCGGCCACTCGCGACAGTTCAGGCAGACCAATGTTGCGTCGACCTCGCCCGCGTACCGTCGGCGGCGCAGCCCGAACACGGCGGCGGCAGGAGAACTCCCGGCCCATCATGCGCAGCACGTCTACGACTTGATCACTAGACGCGACTACGGAAAGAGAGCGGGACACCACGGAAGGTGGCCAGGATCACGGCCACCGCTCCCCGGTTCACCCGACCCGCCACCCGCGCCCGCTCACGCCACGACGAGCGCGCAGCGCACGACCAGCTCGTCCAGCGAGAGCCCCAGTACACGGGCCAGCGCGGCGACCGTGAAGAGCGCCGGGGTCGGCGCCCGGCCCGTCTCGATCTTGCGGAGCGTCTCCGGCGAGAGATCCGCCTCGGCGGCGACCTCCGCCATGCTGCGCGCGCCGCGCGCCTCGCGCAGCAGCCGGCCGAGCCGTTCGCCGCGCTCGCGCTCTTCCTGGGTCAGGGGTGTTCGCACCATGGAAGGCATTCTAGCGCCGAACCCCATTCTTATACCGGTATAGTAATTGGCATGGTGGAACTCAAGACGGATGTATCGATCGACGCGATGCGTGTGCCCGGCCGCGTCGTCGCCCAAGCGCTCACGGCCGTACGGCAGGCGGCCCGGGTGGGGGTCTCCCCCCGGCAGCTCGACGTGGTGGCCCGCGAGGTGCTGCACGAGGCGGGGGCGACCTCGCCGTTCCTCGGCTATCACCCGGCGTTCGCGCCGATGCCCTTCCCCGCGGTGCTCTGTGTCTCCGTGAACGACGCGATCGTGCACGGCATCCCCACGGACGAGCCGCTGCGGGACGGTGACCTGGTCTCCGCGGACTTCGGGGCGGCGCTGGGGGGCTGGGTGGGCGACTCGGCCGTCAGCTTCACGGTGGGTACGCCCCGGGCCGCCGACCTCCGGCTGATCGCGACGGCCGAGCGGGCGCTGGCGGCGGGGATCGAGGCGGCCGTGGTCGGCAATCGCATCGGGGACATCGCGCACGCCGTCGGCACGGTGTGCCGGGACGCCGGATACGGCATCCCGGAGGGGTTCGGGGGGCACGGGATCGGGCGCCGGATGCATGAGGACCCGGCGGTGCCCAACGAAGGCCGTCCGGGGCGGGGGATGCGGCTGCGGCACGGGATGGTGCTCGCGATCGAGCCCATGCTGATCGGTGGTGGGCGGGACGGGTATCGCGAGGCGGCGGACGGGTGGACGCTGGTCACCGGGGACGGGAGCAGGGCGGCGCACGTCGAGCACACTGTCGCGATCACCGACACGGGACCTCGCGTCCTGACCTCCCTCTGACGGTCCGCCTTCGCTTGCGCCTCCAGGTGTGTGCCCCTGAACGCACTTGTCCCTGTGCAGGCCGCCCGTGGGTGCGCAGTTCCCCGCGGGCCGCCTTCGCTTGCGCTTCCAGGTGTGTGCCCCTGAACGCACTTGTCCCTGGTGCAGGCCGCCCGTGGTTGCGCAGTTCCTCGCGCCCCTGGGTTTCCTGCGCTGGGCGTACTTGTCCCTGTGCGGGTCGGACGGGGGTGCGCAGTTCCCCGCGCCCCTTAGGTCGCGCCCCTTGCGGTCCCGTTCGGCTGCGGATGGTTCTTGGTTGCTCGCGCAGTTCCCCGCGCCCCTGAGGGGCGCCCGCCTGAGGCCGTCCCTCGGCTGCGGGCACTTCGCTCGCGGAACCCCCCTCCTCGCGCAGTCGCGCTGCTGCGGGAGGGGGTGGGCGGGAATCTCTGCCCGCAGACTCCGACGCCACCAGTACGGCCACTGAACGTCCGTACCGAGCGCGTTGGAGCGAGGACGGAGAATCCCGACCGGCACCGACCCGAAGAACAAACAGGGTGCGCCCCAAAGGGGCGCGGGGAACTGCGCAAAAGACGAGAACCGGCCCGCACCCGAAGAGCGACGAACAGGGGCAGCATCCAGGGGCGCGGGGAACTGCGCGAAGACGAGGGCCAACCCGCAGCCGCAAGACAACAGCCAGAGGCAGCACCCTGAGGCGCACCCGACGAGCGACCCGGGCGAACGGGGACCGCTCAGCCGAGGGGCCCCGGAGAGGCGGGGGAAGGCGACACGACCATCGCCGACCCGCCGCCCCTGCGGCTCCGCTCCG
This sequence comes from Streptomyces uncialis, assembly GCF_001905345.1. GTDB lineage: Bacteria > Actinomycetota > Actinomycetes > Streptomycetales > Streptomycetaceae > Streptomyces > Streptomyces uncialis. The sequence goes on along the minus strand of NZ_LFBV01000004.1, from coordinate 620,347 downwards.
CCGCGGCGACCCACCGCCCGTCCGCCAACCGCTGGACCCCCGTCGCCGCCCCGATCTCCGGATTCTGCCGGAACCCGTGCCCGATGGCCTCAAGCTCGGCCCGCAGCGCGCTGTCCCACAGCGCGGGTTCGAGCTCCGTGGTCGCCTGGTTGCGCTGACTGGCCCGCGGCGCCGCGATCGCGTCGACCAGCGGCAGCCCCCGGTCGACCACCCCGGTCAGCGTCTGGAGCACGGTGGTGACGATCGTCGCACCGCCGGGCGAACCGAGCGCGAGGACGGGCCGCGCGTTCCGGTCGAGGACGATGGTCGGGGCGATCGAGGAGCGCGGACGCTTGCCGGGCCCCGGCAGGTTGGGGTCGTGGACCGCCGGATCGGCGGGCGCGAAGGAGAAGTCGGTCAGCTCGTTGTTGAGCAGGAAGCCCCGGTCCGGGACGGTGATCCCGCTGCCGCCGGTCTGCTCGATGGTGAGGGTGTACGCGACGACGTTGCCCCACTTGTCGGCGGTCGTCAGATGCGTCGTGCTGTCACCCTCGTACGTCGTGGGCGCGGCCTTGCCGCCCGCCGCGCACGGTACCGGCCGGCGGGGGTCGCCGGGGGCGAGGGGGCTGCTCAGGACCGCGTCGTCCTTGATCAGGCAGGCGCGGGAGTCGGCGTACCGCTGGGAGAGGAGTTCCTTCTGCGGTACGTCCTCGAAGGCGGGGTCGCCGACCCAGCGGCCCCGGTCGGCGAAGGCGATCCGGCTGGCCTCGATGAGGCGGTGGAAGTAGGCGGTCCGGCTCGCCTTCGACAGATCCTCGCTCTCCAGGATGTTCAGGGCCTCACCGACCGTCGTCCCGCCGGAGGAGGAGGGCGCGATGGAGTGGATGCCGAGGCCCCGGTACGAGGTCACGGTGGGCTTCTGGAACAGGGCCCGGTAGGAGCGCAGGTCCCGTTCGGTGAGGTCGCCGGGCCGGGCGGTCCGCCCGGACGCGGGGTCGACCGGCGGCCGGGCGACCGTACGGACGATGTCCTCGGCGAGCTTCCCCCGGTACAGGGCGCCGATGCCTTTGCGGGACAGCTCGGCGTAGGTGCGGGCGAGGTCGGGGTTCTTGAAGGTCGAGCCGACCACCGGGAGCCCGCCGCCGGGCAGGAAGAGTTCCGCCGAGGCGGGGAAGTCCTTGAACCGCGCCTGATTGGCCTCGGTCTGGGCGCGGAACGTGGCGTCGACGGTGAATCCGTCGCGGGCCAGCCGCTCGGCGGGCTTCAGCAGGGTGGAGAGCCGTTCGCTGCCCCAGGCGTCGAGCGCGGAGCGCCAGGTGGCGGGTGTCCCGGGGGTGCCGACGGCGAGTCCGCTGGTGACCGCCTGGTCGAAGGGTATGGGCCGGCCGTTCTCCAGGAAGAGCCCGGTGTCCGCCGAGCGGGGCGCGGTCTCCCGGCCGTCCAGGGTGCGCACCGTGCGGGACTTCGCGTCGTAGTGGACGAAGTAGCCGCCGCCGCCGATGCCCGCCGAGTAGGGCTCGGTGACCCCGAGGGCGGCGGCCGTCGCGACGGCCGCGTCGACGGCGTTGCCGCCTTTGCGCAGGATCTCGATCCCGGCGGCGGTCGCGTCCGGGTCGACGCTGGAGACGGCGCCGCCGTGGCCGACGGCGACGGGCACCTTGTCGGGGGTGCGCGGCGGGGCGGCGGCCGTCGGTGGCGCGGTCACCCCGAGGGAGGCGACAGCGGTGGTGACAGCCAGCACGGACAGGTTCCGTGCACGGGAACGACGCATGCGTACCTCCGGTCAACGGGCGTCCGCGCACTGTAACTTCAGCCCTTGCCGGTCGCCAGGACGCCTCGCCCCGGCAGGGCCGGACGGCCGACGGCCGGGTGGCGGGCCGTCCCGCCACCCGGTCCCCCCTCGAACCTCCGTACGGAGGGGCGCTAACATGCGCGCCCATGACCGACGACGTGCTCCTCATCGCCGCCTGGCCGGCCGCCGCGGCTGTCGGCGCCCTGCTCGGGTGGGCCGCGCGGACGCAGCTCTGGCGGCGCAAGCTGCGCCGCAAGCAGGCGTTCCTCGGGCTGCCGGACCACGCCGAGTCGCTGCTCGTCGTCAGCCGGGGGCCGGGCGGGCCCGAGCTCTCGGTGCCGCAGCCCGACATGTTCGCCCTGATCGAGCTGTCGGCCCTGGTCAAGGACTGCGGGGCGCACGCGCAGATCGTCCCGCACGACGCGGTGCAGCAGGGATTCGGGGAGCGGACGGAGTTCTGCCTCGGCAACCCGACGGTGAACCGGCGGATGGCGGCCCATATGGCCGGGCTGCTGCCCGGGGTGCGGGTCAACGCCGATCCGGAGCCCGGGCCGGACCGGGGCGCCTTCCAGATCGGCTCCGAGCGGTACCGGCTGGAGCCCGGGCGGACCGAGTACGTGCTGCTGGCCCGGCTCACCGCCGGTCAGGGGGACACGGCGCGGCCGGTGTTCCTGTTCTGCGGCCAGCGCGCGATCACCAACCAGGCGGCGACCCGGTATCTGGCCCGTCATCACGAGCGGCTGGCCCGTAAGCACCGGGGCGGTTCGTTCGTACTGCTGCTGAAGGTCGTGAACTCGCAGGCGTACGGGCCCGATGTGGTCGAGCTGGTGGCGGACGTGACGGGCGCGGCCCAGGAACCGGTCCCGGCCGTCGTGCCCCGTACGTCGCACCGGGCTCCCTGAGGCTGCCCACCGCGGTGGGAATCCGCTGATGAGGCGCTGGAATGTCCCGGTTCTGTGACAGCTGGACGACCAACGCGCACGGGCGGAACCTCACGGCCCGGCCCGCACTCTCTCCGGACGATTCCGAATCGCACGGAGGTACGACACTGATGTCCAGCGCACCGCTGCCCACCGCACCGCACCCGGCCACGGGCGCCGCTGCGAAGCGTTCCCCCGGCCGACGCGGGCGCCTGCTCACCGTGGGGGCCGGGGCCGCCGGTCTCGCCGTCCTGCTGAGCGCCTGCTCCGGCGGCGGTTCCGACGACGGCAAGGGCGGATCGGGCACCCAGGCGGCCGCTCCCGCCCGGGCCGAGATATCCGTGAACCTGAAGGGCCGGCAGGCCGCCGCGGGCAAGCCCGTGACGGTCACCCTCGCCAAGGGCGGTCTGAAGGAGGTGTCCGTCACCGCGGCCAAGGGGGCGGCGCTGACCGGGAAGGTCTCGTCCGACGGCCGTACCTGGACCTCGAAGCGGGTGGCGGCGCCCGGTACCGCGTACCAGGTGAAGGCCACCACGAAGGAGGGCGGTTCGGCCACCGCCGCGTTCACCACCGCCGCCGCGGCCAAGGTCAACAAGCTGACCCTCGCGCCCGGCAAGGGGACGACCGTGGGCGTCGGCCAGCCCCTGTCGATCGTCTTCGACAACCCGGTCACCGACAAGGCCGACGTGGAGCGCGCGCTGAAGGTCAGCACGTCGAACGACACCGTCGGTTCCTGGGGCTGGATCAAGGACTACAGCGGCCGGGACCGGATCGACTGGCGGCCCAAGGACTACTGGCGCTCGGGCACCCAGGTGCGGCTCAAGGCCGATCTGAACGGCATCGACTCCGGCGGCGGCTTCTTCGTCCGTGACTACGACACGAACTTCACCATCGGCGCCGCCCAGATCGTCAAGGTCGACCTCGCGACGAAGAAGCTCCGGCTGGAGCGCGACGGCAAGGTGGTCAACACCGTGCCGATGTCCGCGGGGACGCCCGGCGGCGACAAGCGGTCCTGGGGCGGGACGACCGTGCTGATGGCCAAGGAGGGCACCATCCGGATGAACTCCGAGACGGTCGGCCTGGGCGACGCGTACGACAAGATGGTCGACCACTCGATGCGGCTGACCTGGTCCGGGATGTACGCGCACGCCGCGCCGTGGAACGCCGCGTACTTCGGCAACGCCAACCGCAGCTCCGGCTGCATCGGGATGAGCGACTCGAACGCCTCCTGGCTGTACGGCCAGGTGCGGGCCGGTGACCCCTTCGAGGTGACGGGCCCCGGGCACAAGGGCGTCCCCGACGCGGGCAACGGCTACGGCGCGTGGAACCTGTCCTGGGCGAAGTGGCAGGACCTGAGCGCACTGGACTGACCGGTTCGCCGACCCCGTCCGAGGAGCCCCCGTACACCGGGGGCTCCTTCGCGTTCGAGGCCGTCCGGAGCCGTCCGGGGTCGACTCCAGGCCCGCTCCCGGGCCGCTCCCGGACCCGTTCCCCGCCCGCCCCCGGGCCCGGCGGGCCCCGGCGCCCCGATTGCAGGGCGCATCACGCGGTGTTTGTGTGGACATGTCCCTCACGAACTTCCGCGGAGCGTGCCATGTCGCTGTCCTCCTTCGGGTCTCCCGGCGGCCCGGACCCCTTCTCCGACCTGCTCAACCGCTTCTTCGGGATGTCGCCGGGCTCCGCCCCGCCCGCGGTGCAGCGGGTCCCGATCGGGCGGCTGCTGAGCGACTCGGCCCGGGAGCTGCTGGCCACCGCCTCCGCCAGGGCGGAGCAGGACGGCAGTCCGGATCTGGACACCGAACATCTGCTGTGGGCGGCCACCCGGACCGAGCCCACCCGTTCCCTGATCGAGGAGGCGGGCGCCGACCCGGAGGAGCTGGGCCGACAGATCGCGCGGGCGCTGCCGGGCGAGTCGTCGTCCCCCTCGGCCGAGCCGGGGCTCACCCCCGCCGCCAAACGGGTGCTGATCGGCGCCCACGCCCGGTCCCGGGCGGCCGGGTCGTCGTACATCGGTCCGGAGCACATCCTGGGCGCCCTGCTGGACGACCGGAACTCCGGTGCCGCGCGGGCGATCGCCCACCATGTGCCGGACGCCGCCTCGCTGCGGCGGGCCGCCGACACCCCGCCCCGGCGCGGTGAGGCACCGGAGCGGCAGAGCGACACCCCGACCCTCGACCAGTACGGCCTCGATCTGACCGAGGAGGCCAGGGCCGGGCGGCTGGACCCGGTGGTGGGCCGCGCCGAGGAGATCGAGCAGACCGTGGAGGTGCTGTCCCGGCGCACCAAGAACAACCCGGTGCTCATCGGTGAGCCGGGGGTCGGCAAGACCGCGATCGTGGAGGGCCTCGCGCAGCGCGTCGTCGCCGGGGAGGTACCGGCGAGCCTCAAGGACCGGCGGGTGGTGGCCCTCGATCTGCCGGGGCTGGTCGCGGGGTCGAAGTACCGGGGCGAGTTCGAGGAGCGGCTGAAGAATGTGATCGACGAGGTCAGGGCGGCCTCGGAGTCGACTGTCCTGTTCATCGACGAGCTGCACACGGTGGTGGGCGCGGGGTCCGGGGGCGAGGGCGCGATGGACGCGGGCAACATCCTCAAACCGGCGCTGGCCCGCGGTGAGCTCCATGTGGTCGGGGCGACCACGATCGACGAGTACCGCAAGCACATCGAGAAGGACGCGGCCCTGGAGCGCCGTTTCCAGCCGGTCACCGTCCCCGAGCCGACGGTGGCGGAGACGGTCCAGATCCTGGAGGGGCTGCGGGACACCTACGAGGCACACCACCAGGTGCGGTTCAGCGACGAGGCGCTGGTGGCCGCCGCCGAGCTGTCGGACCGCTACATCGCGGACCGGTTCCTGCCGGACAAGGCGATCGACCTGATGGACACGGCGGGCGCCCGGGTCCGGCTGCGGTCGCTGGGCCGGTCCACGGAGGTCGTCGAGCGGGAGGACCGGGTCGCCCGGCTCCAGCGGGAGAAGGACCAGGCGGTGGCCAACGAGGACTTCGAGCGGGCGTCGGAACTCAAACGGCGGATCGCCACGGTCGAGGACGAGGTCGCGGGGGTCGCGGAACGCCGTGAGGGCGTCATGCGGGTCACCACCGACGACATCGCGGACGTGCTGTCCCGGCGGACCGGTATCCCCGTCTCGCAGCTCACGCGGAGCGAGAAGGAGAAATTGCTGAAGCTGGAGGACGCGCTGCACTCCCGGGTGGTGGGCCAGGACGAGGCGGTGGTCGCGGTGTCCGAGGCGGTGCGCCGCAGCCGCGCGGGGATGGGCGACCCGGACCGGCCGGTGGGCTCGTTCCTGTTCCTGGGGCCGACCGGGGTCGGCAAGACGGAGCTGGCGAAGGCCCTCGCGGAGCTGCTGTTCGGGGACGAGAACCGGATGGTCCGGTTCGACATGAGCGAGTTCCAGGAGAAGCACACGGTGTCCCGGCTGGTCGGGGCGCCGCCCGGGTACGTGGGCCACGAGGACGCGGGCCAGCTGACCGAGAAGGTGCGCAGACAGCCGTACAGCGTGCTGCTGTTCGACGAGATCGAGAAGGCGCACCGCGATGTCTTCAACGCGCTGCTCCAGGTGCTGGACGACGGGCGGCTGACGGACGCGCGGGGCAGGACCGTCGACTTCCGGCACACGGTCGTGATCATGACGAGCAACATCGGCGCGCAGCGCATCCTGGCCCGGCGGGGCGAGGTGGACGACGGCAGCGGGGTGCTGAGCGGGCGGCTCAAGGACGAGCTGATGGAGGATCTGCGGGACCGGTTCCTGCCGGAGTTCCTGAACCGCGTGGACGAGATCATCGTGTTCCACGGGCTGGGTCCGGAGGATCTGGCCCGCATCCTGGAGCTGCTGCTGGACCGCAGCGAGCGCCGGGTACGGGCCCAGGGCCTGCGCCTTGAGGTGACCGACGCGGCGAAGAAGCTGCTGGTGGCCCATGGCACCCAGCCCGAGTTCGGGGCCCGGCCGCTGCGCCGGACGATCCAGACGGAGCTGGACAACCGGCTGGCGTCGCTGCTGCTGAGCGGCGAGGCGGACCCGGGCGACACGGTGGTGGCGGATGTCCGGCAGGACTCGCTGGTGTGCACGGTGCGCAAGCCGGAGAAGAACGCCGGCGCGGGGGCGGGAGCGGGATCCGACGAGACCGGGGCCGGGTCGGGAGCGTCGGGAGCCGGTTCCCCGGACGCTCCGGACGTTCCGGGCGCGTCGGCACCGCCGGACGCGGGGTAGCCCACCGCTCCGCGCCACGGCGGCGGACACCTGAGGTGCGAGTCACGGTGACAGGCACACGAGGTGCGCGTCATGGTGACCGGCCGATGAGGTGCCCGTACGGCGGCGGACACCTGAGGTGTGCCAAGGCCCCGCTCCGCAGGGAGCCCGGAGCGCAACCCGTCCGGCGCGCGACTGACCTTCCCCTCGCCCGCGGCCGACCGCCCTGCTCTGTCGGTACCGCCGCGCGAGCGGTGATCTCCGGCCGCCGCCGGGCGGGCCCGGCCCCGCGAACCGCCGCTTCCCTCCCCGGGTTCAGCCCCGGGGAGCGGCGGGGGGATTCCCGCCCGGCAGCAGCGTCCCTGGCTCGGGCGGTGCGATGTCGACGGCCTCCGTCCTGGGATTGCGGCGCTGCCGGCGGGCCACCCAGTGGGCGAACCAGGACAGCAGCATGCACATCCCGATGTAGATCGGTGAGATCACCATCACGACCGGGATGAAGGGCAGATCGTAGTCGAGGTTCGACGCGATCAGCTTCCCGGCGTGGAGGAACTCCTCATAGGTGATCAGATATCCCAGCGAGGTGTCCTTGAGGGCCACCACGAGCTGGCTGATGATCGCGGGCAGCATCGCCCGCGCGGCCTGCGGCACCAGGACGTACGACATGACCTGCGTCTTGCGCATCCCGAGCGCGAACGCCGCCTCCCCCTGGCCGCGTTCGACCGCGTTGACGCCGGAGCGGAAGACCTCCGCGAGCACACTGCCGTTGTACAGGGTGAGCCCGGCGACCAGCGCGGGCAGCGGCTGCACCTTCAGCGCCACGAAGATGAAGAAGATCATCACCAGGACGGGCATCGCGCGGAAGAACTCCACGATCAGCGTGGACAGCCAGCGCACGGGCGCGTGGTCGGAGAGCCGGCCGGTGGCGAGCAGCGCGCCGAGCACCAGGGACAGCACGGCGGCGATCCCGAACGCCTTCAGGGTGTTGCCGAGGCCCCGCAGCAGCAGTTCCTGGATGCCCTTGTACTCGAACGGCGTCCACTTGGTGGCGGTGAACTGTCCGGTGTCGAAGAGGAGGTAGAGGATCCAGCCGATCAGGGCGAGCAGGACGGCCGTCGAGATCAGGCCGTAGATCCGGTGCCGGTGGCGGGTCCGGGGGCCGGGGATGTCGTAGAGGGCGTTCGACTCCCGGGGCGCGTGGTGCGGGGAGCCGCTGTCGGCGGTGGGCAGAGCGACGGTCACCGGACGACCCCCCAGTGGCGTTCCATCAGGTTGAACAGGGCGCTGATGGTGAGTGTGATGATCAGATAGCCGACGGCGATCCAGATGAATGTCCAGACGATGTTGTAGCCGAGTTCGCTGAGCGTCTTGTAGGTGCCGAGGAGTTCGGTGACGCTGAACGCGCCCGCGATCGCGGAGTTCTTGGCGAGGGCGATCAGGGTGGAGCCGACCGGCGGGATCACCGACCGGAACGCCTGCGGCAGCACCACGAGGGTCAGGGTCTGCGCGAAGGTCATCCCCAGGCTGCGGGCGGCCTCGCCCTGCCCCTTGGGCACGGTGTTGATGCCGGAGCGCAGCGCCTCGCAGATGAACGCGGAGGTGTAGCAGCCGAGCGCGAGGACCGCGAACACCTGGAAGGGCAGGACGAGCCCGAAGCGCGGCAGTCCGAGGAGGACCGCGAAGAACAGCAGGGTGAGCGGGGTGTTGCGCAGTACGGCCACCCATACGGTGCCGAAGGCGCGCAGCGATCCGACGGGGGCCACCCGGAACGACGCCATCACGAAGCCGAGCAGCAGGGCGAGCGCGGAGGAGTAGACGGTGAGTTCGACGGTGCCGAGGAATCCCTTGGCGTAGGTGTCGAAATTGCTTGTCAGTACGTTCAAGAGGGGGCCTCGTTCAGCTCGCCGGATAGCGGTCGATGGCGGGCGGCTCGGGCGCGGGGACCCCGGACAGACCGAGGGTCGCCTGGTACGCCTTCTTCCAGTCGCCGTTCTTCTCCCGGGCGGCGAGTGCGTCGTCGAGGGCGAAGCGCAGCGCGTTGTCGTTCTTGGGGACGCCGATGCCGTACGGCTCCTGGGAGAAGGGCTTGCCGACGACCTTGAGTTCCTCGGGGACCTTGGCGGCGTAGCCGATGAGGATCGCGTCGTCGGTGGTGACCGCGTCGACCTGGTAGGTCAGCAGGTTGTCGACGCACACCGAGTAGGTGTCGTACGCGACGAGGTCGGCCTTCGGGTAGTCCTTCTGGATGCGCTGGTACGGGGTGGAGCCGGCCGCCGAGCAGACGCGCTTGCCCGCGAGGTCCTGGGGGCCCTTGATGTCGTTCTCGTCGGCGCGGACCAGCAGGCCCTGTCCGGCGAGGTAGTAGGGGCCCGCGAAGCCGACGAGCTTCTTGCGGTTGTCGTTGATGGTGTAGGTGCCGACGTAGAAGTCGATCTGGCCGTTCTGGAGCGCCGTCTCGCGGTTGGCGGAGGCGATGGTGCGAAAGCGGAGGGTGGCGGGGGCGAAGCCGAGGGAGGCGGACATCATCCGTGCGATCTCGATGTCGAAGCCGGAGTACGCGCCGCTCGCCGGGTCCTTCTCGCCGAGGTAGGGCTGGTCCTCCTTGGCGCCGACGGTGAGATAACCGCGTCTCTTGGCGCGTTCCCAGGTCGGTGAGCCGGGCAGGGTGAAGTCCTTGTCGACCTCGTACGTGGGCAGGGCTCCCGCCTCGGGGCCCTTCACGGGCGGGCTGCCGTCCTTGCCGCAGGCGGCGGTGAGGACGGCCAGGGCGGCCAGGGCGGCCAGCAGCAGGAGGAGGACGGCGGGCGGGCGGGGTGCGCGGGGGGTCCCCCGGGGTGTCATGAGGTGTCCCCCTCAGTGCTTCAGGATCTTGGAGAGGAAGTCCTTGGCGCGGTCGCTCTCCGGGTGGGTGAAGAAGTCCTCCGGAGTGCGGTCCTCGACGATCCGGCCGTCGGCCATGAACACGACGCGGTTGGCGGCGGAGCGGGCGAAGCCCATCTCATGGGTGACGACGACCATGGTCATGCCGTCATGGGCGAGCTGGCGCATGACCTCCAGCACTTCGTTGATCATCTCCGGGTCGAGCGCCGAGGTCGGCTCGTCGAACAGGAGCGCCTTGGGGTCCATGGCGAGGGCGCGGGCGATGGCCACGCGCTGCTGCTGGCCGCCGGAGAGCTGGGCGGGGAACTTGTCGGCCTGGTCGGCGAGACCGACCCGGTCCAGCAATTCCCTGGCCCGCTGCTCGGCCTGTTCCCGGCGGCGTCCGCGCACCTTGATCTGGGCCAGGGCGATGTTCTGGAGGACGGTCTTGTGGGCGAAGAGGTTGAACGACTGGAAGACCATGCCGACCTCGGTCCGGAGCCGCGCGAGGGACTTGCCCTCCTCGGGCAGCGGGCGGCCGTCGAGCCGGATCGAGCCGGACTCGATCGTCTCCAGCCGGTTGATGGTTCTGCACAGCGTGGATTTGCCGGACCCTGACGGGCCGATGACGACGACCACCTCCCCCTTGCCGACGGTCAGGTCGATGTCCTTGAGGACATGCGCCGTCCCGTAGTACTTGTTCACGTCACGCAGTTCGATCAACGGATCGACGGCCATGCCCTGCCCTGCCCACTCTCAGCGGTGTCGGTCCGCGCAAACTATCCACCGCAATATGGGACTTAAGCGACGACACGCACGTATCGTCATTAACCGTATTTGAGGTCAGCGGGCCGGACCACGCGTCTTCCCGTGCGGCACGGCGGCCGCGCGGGCGCGCGGCCCGGTCACGGCGCCCGCCCGCGGCGGGGCGCGGGGCGGATCAGAACTCGGCCGCCTCCGCGTAGACCTGCGACAGACCGGGCGCGCCGTGCACCGCCCACTCAAGACCCGCCTCGACGACCGGGATCTCCCGTCCCGACGCCAGCCGCACCACGGGCCGCCCGCCGGGCCACACCCACCAGGAGGCGCCGGGGACCGTACGGATGATGACCGTGCCGAGATACAGACCCGCGTCGTTGCCGAGCCACGGCAGCGCCTCCGGGTCGTCGCGCCAGCGCGGCAGCAACTGGTCGAGGTCGGTCAACGACGCCGCCGTGTCGTCCAGTTCGAGTCCGGCGCCGCTCGCCTGCGAGCGCAGCAGCTCGCACTCGGCGAACAGTTCCGCCACCGCCCCGGGATCGTCCTCGAACACCCTCGCGAGCCCCTGGCCGTGTGAGCCGGGCCGCCGATTGCGCCACTTGTCCACGAAAGGGATCTTCATACCTCCAGCCTGGCACTCGTGCCGCCCACCGCACCACAGGCGCGCGGCCGTACGCGCGGCCGTTCGACGGGTGTACGCGCGTCGTGCGTTGACGTAAGGGGGCGCGCTGCCTAGCGTCGGCGGACGGACGGCGTGCGCGCGGACCGGCCTCCGGTGCGTGGACCTGCGGCTTCCGGACCCCGGCCGGGACACGGAAGCCCGGTGGGTACAGGGCCCGGCAAGCCCGTCGTCCCCGTACGACCTGCGCGTGGCCTCCCGCCACCCGAGCGGAAGGAACGGCCATGAGCCCAGTGGAAGGGCCCGGCAGACGGTGGCGGAACCGTACGGCGGCGGTCCTGCTCACCGTGGTGACGGCTGTGACTCCGCTCACCCCGGGTACGATCCCCGGCCCGCCGGGCACCGCCGCCGCGGCCGGCCGGACTCCGGTCCCCGAGGCGTCCCGGACCCCGCTGCCCCTGGAGCACCTGTTCGACAACCGGGGCATCAGCGACGACGACCGGCCCCAGTACGCGGACCTCGACGGCTCCGGCGCGTCCCTGTCGGCGGGCGATCTCGCGGCGGCGGGCTGGACCCCGGGCCGGACGATGACGGTCGCCGGAGCGCCGCTGACCTGGCCCCGGCCCGTGGACGGCGGATTCGACAACGTCCGGGCGGACGGACAGGCCGTCCGGGTCACCGGGCAGGGCGACGCGCTGGTCCTCCTCGTCACCGGCACCCGGGGCACCGCCACCGGCGACGGCACCGTCCGCTACCGCGACGGGCTGCGCACCCCGTACCGGCTGACCGCCCCCGACTGGCGCGGCGGCCCGCTCGCCACCAAGGCCGTGGCGCTGCCCCATGTGAACAAGCCCTCCGGACGGCTCACCGAACGCGCCAAGCTGTACGCCGTGACCGTCCCGCTGGTCCCCGGCCGGGAGATCGCCTCGGTCACCCTGCCCCGGGACGGGTCCGGCGCGGACCTCCATGTGTTCGCGATCGAGGTACGGCCCTCGACGACCGGCTGGACCGGCAGCTGGGCGACCTCCACCGGCACCTACGCCAAGGTCGGCCCGTGGACGGACCGCACCCTGCGGCTCGTGGTGCGCACCTCGGCGGGCGGCCCCCGGCTGCGGGTCCGCCTCGACAACACGTTCGCCCCGGAGCCGGTACGGATCGGGGCGGCCAGCGTCGCCGTCCGCGACGCCGGGGCGACACCGCGGGACACGCCCGTCCCGCTGGCCTTCGGCGGCGCGGACGGGACGGAGATCCCGGCGGGCGCCCAGGTCTTCAGCGACCCGCTCCCCTTCGACGTGCCCCCCGGCACGGATCTGCTGGTGAGCTTCCATCTGCCCGGGACGGTCCGGGCCGCTCCCCTGCACCGCGAGTCGGCCCGCACCTCGTACCTCGGCGGGGCGGGCGACCGCACCGGCACGACCGACCCGGCGGCCTTCCCCGAGGAGATCACGACCTGGCCGCTGCTCACCGGGGTCGACGTCGGCGGCGGCCCCGGGTCGGTGGTCGTGATCGGGGACTCCATCACGGACGCGTCGGAGGCGAACCGGGACACCGATCTGCGCTGGACGGACCATCTGACGGCCCGGCTGCACAACCGCCCGCGCGCACCCCGCCACGGCGTCCTCAACCAGGGGATCTCCGCCAACCGCGTCCTCACCGACCGCTACCCCGGCGACGGGGTGTCGAAGGACTCGTCGGGTGTGAGCGTGCTGTCCCGGCTGGACCGCGACGCGCTCGCCCAGACCTCCGCCCGGACCCTGGTGGTCTTCCAGGGCGTCAACGATCTGCGCTGGGGCGCCACGGCCGGGGAGGTGCTGGCGGGGCTGCGGGAGGTCGCCGGCCGGGCACGGGCCCGGGGACTGCGGGTGGTGGTGGCGACGCTCACGCCCTGCGGCGGCGAGAAACGCTGCACGGCCGCCGTCGACACCGAGCGGCGGGCCGTCAACGACGCGCTGCGCGCCGAGCCGGGGCCGCCCTTCGACGCGGTCCTCGACTTCGACCGGGTGCTGCGCGATCCGGAGCAGCCGTCCCGGATGGCGCCCCGCTACGACAGCGGGGACCATCTGCACCCCGGTGACGCCGGGATGGCCGCGCTGGCGGACTCGGTGGACCTGAGGGAACTGCGCCACTGAGGCCCCACCGCCGGGCGGTACCTCTCAGGACCGCCCGGCGCCGGGCCACCAGGCCGTCCGGCGCTCAGACGTCCAGGTCGACCACGACAGGAGCGTGGTCGGACGCGCCCTTGCCCTTGCGCTCCTCACGGTCCACGTACGCGTCGGTGACGGCCTTGGTGAAGGGCTCGTTCCCGTACACGAGGTCGATCCGCATGCCCTTGTTCTTCGGGAAGCTGAGCTGGCGGTAGTCCCAGTACGTGTACGGGTGGTCGTACTTCAGGGGGCGCGGGACGACATCGCCGAGGCCCGTGGCGCGCAGGTCGGCGAGCGCGGCCCGCTCCGCGGGGGTGACATGGGTGGCGCCGTCGAAGACGGAGATGTCCCAGACGTCCTCGTCGGCCGGGGCGACGTTGTAGTCACCGAGGACGGCGAACGGGCGGCCGCCCGCCGCGTCGTCCGCGACGGCCGCCCTCAGCGCCTCGAACCAGCGGAGCTTGTACGCGTAGTGCGCGTGCCCGACCTCCCGGCCGTTCGGCACGTACACCGACCAGACCCGGACCGGACCGCAGGTGGCCGCGACGGCGCGGGGCTCCTGGACGTCCTCGTAGCCCGGGTCGCCCGGCAGGCCCTTGACCACGTCCTCCAGACCGACCCGGGAGATCACCGCGACGCCGTTCCACCGGCCGGTCGCGTGGACCGCCGACTCGTACCCCAGCTCGCGCAGCTCGGCGACCGGGAACTGCGCCTCGGTCGTCTTCGCCTCCTGGAGACACAGCACATCGGTGCCGGTGCTCTCCAGCCAGGCCAGCAGACGGGGGGTCCGCGCGGTGATCGAGTTCACGTTCCAGGTGGCGATACGCATGTCCCCCAACCTACCCGGCGGGTGTGACAACCCGGGGCCCCGGACCGCCCGGGGGCGGCTACAGGTCGGCGGTGCCGCCGGGGGCCAGCCGCAGGTGCTCGGCTCCGCCGAGGGACCCGATCTGGCGGTCGTAGAGGGGCCGGGCCAGGTCGGTGAGCAGCGCGTCATGGATGTCGTAGGCGCGGCGCGGCCCGACCTCGCGGACGTAGTCGATCACCTCGGAGATCTTGTTCCAGGGCGCGTGCACCGGCAGCATCAGGGTGTCCACCGGGCGGCCCGGGACGGTGAGCGCGTCGCCCGGGTGGAAGACCGAACCGTCGACCAGGAAACCCACATTGGTGATCCGGGGGATGTCCGGGTGGATCACGGCGTGCAGTTCGCCGTGGACCTCGATGTCGAAGCCCGCGACCGAGAAGGTGTCGCCGTGCCCGACCGTGCGGATCCGTCCCGGGTACGCGGCGGACAGCTGCGCGGCGACCGACCGGAGCGTCCACACGGTGGTGGCCGGGTCGGCGTCCAGCGCGGCCCGCAGACGTTCCTCGCTGAAGTGGTCGGGGTGCTCATGCGTGACGAGGATCGCCGCGGCCCCCCGGGTGGCGTCCTCCTCCGTGTACCCGCCGGGGTCGACCACCAGGGAGCGGCCGTCCTTCTCCAGCCGTACGCACGCGTGTGTCTTCTTGGTGAGCTTCATGGGCCCCATCCTCCATCGCGCGGTGCCCGGCGCCCGCGCACGCGCCACAGCGGGTCGCCCCCGCGGCCCGGAAGGGCTGGTCCCGCGCGATCCGGGCCCGGGACGGCTCCGGGGCGGGCCCGGGATGCCCCCGATCCGGTCCCGGGGCGGGTCACTCCTGCGGGGTCGTCTCCTCCCGGATGACCTGCTGGGCGGCACGGAAGGCGCGGTTGGCAGCGGGCACACCGCAGTAGACGGCGGCCTGCAGCAGGATCTCCTTGATCTCCGCGGGGGTGAGCCCGTTGCGCAGCGCGGCCCGGGTGTGGGTGGCCAGTTCCTCGGTGTGGCCGCCCGCCACCAGCGCGCTGAGGGCGGCCGTGCTGCGCAGCCGCCGGTCGAGTCCGGGCCGGTCCCACACCTCGCCCCAGGCGTAGCGGGTCACGAACCGCTGGAAGTCCTCCGAGAAGTCGTCGGCGGCGTCGAGCGTACGGTCCACGTGCGCGTCGCCGAGCACTTCGCGGCGTACCTTCAGCCCCGCCTCGTAGGCGTCGCCCGTGGGCCTGCCGCCGGACTGTTCCGCGGCGGGCGCGATGGCGGCGACGGCGACCGCCGCGGGCGGTGCGGCCGGGGCGGGGACGGTCGCCGTGGTGACGAGCCGGTGCTGTCCGGTCGCGTCGGACTGCGCGGCCCAGGACGTGGAGAAGTGCCGTACGAGCAGATCGGTGACCGCGACGGGCTGTTCCACGGCGGCCAGATGGGAGGCGCCGGGGACGACGGCGAGCCGGGCGTCGGGGATGCCGGCGACAAGGGTCCGTGCCTCGGCGGGCCCGGTGACCTTGTCCTCGGAGCCGACGAGGACCAGCGTCGGCACTCCTATCCGGGCGAGCGCGGCCCGCGCGTCGAAGGTGGCGAGCGCCTCGCAGGCGGCGATGTAGCAGCCCGGGTCGGTGGTGCGCACCATCTGCACGGCCCACTCGGTGATCGCGGGCTGGGCCGCGGCGAACCCGGGGGTGAACCAGCGCTCGGGCGACGACCGCGCGATCGGGTCGAGCCCGTTGGTCCGTACGACGACCCCGCGCTGGCGGAACTCGTCGGGGGTGCCGAACCGGGGCGAGGAGGCGATCAGGGCCAGCGAGGCGACCCGGTGGGGGTGGCGCAGCGCGAGGTCGATCCCTATGGCGCCCGCGAAGGCACAGCCCGCGTAGCCGAAGCGCTGGACACCCAGCTCGTCGAGCAGTGCCACCAGCCGGTCGGACAGTTCCCCGACGGAGGACACCGGGCGGGCGGGGGCGCCTCCGTGGCCGGGAAGATCGAACCGCAGGACGCGCCACTGACCGGCGAGCTCCGGGACCTGGCGGTCCCACATGTGCCATGTGGTACCCAACGAGGGCCCGATGACCAGGACCGGGGCGTCCTCCGGCCCGTCAAAGCGGTATTGCAGGGTTTTCATCGGTGTCTCGCTCACTCGTCCGACCCTCTCATCCGTCACCAGATGTCACATCGCCGGGGTTGACCCGGCGGACCTCGGCTCTCCCACGACGGCAGGTCCGGCGCCGTGGGAACCCTCAGGAGTGGGGGTACGCGCTCTCCGGCGTCTCGTCATGTCCGTCCGGACAGCGGGCTGTCCGGACACGCGCCCCTCTGTCCGTACGGGCAAGGCCTCCCCCTTCGTCGCGGCTCCCAGGTGACCCTAGCCGGACGAGCCCTCCCGGTTGCCGCCACCGGTCCGCGGCCGGCGGCCGGACTCCGGGGCCGCCTTGAGGACGAGCCGGCCGGCGGGAGCCGGCCAGGGGGTGCGACCTCAGCGTCGCGACACGACCAGGGCCTCGATCCCGTCGAGTACCCGGTCGAGCCCGAAGTCGAAGTCGACGTCGGCCTCGTCCCCGTGATCCCCGTGCTCGAACACGCCCGAGCCGAGGAGCCGGGTGAGGGCGGGATGCCGCCCGGCGTCGGTGAGGGCTCCGAGCGCCGCCGCGTAGCGCCGCAGCGACTCGTCGGGCCCGACCCCGCTCGCCCGCATCCCTGCCTCCAGGTCGGACACCAGCACGGACGCGTTCCGTACGTAGCCTCCTACCAGCATCAGCACGGAGAGTTTCTCCTCCTCCCGCAGCCCGGTGCCGTCCAGCCCCGCGAGCGCCGCCTCCATCCAGGCCAGGGAGTTGGGGCCGACGGGCGGTCCCGAGGTCGGGATGCGCAGCAGCCACAGGTTCCGCCGGAAGACCGCCCGCTGCGCCCGCGCCCACCACGCGAGGCACGCGCGCCACCCGGTACCGGCGGGCGGCGCCTCGGGGGGCGCACCGACGGCCGCCTCCTGCATGAGGACATAGAGCTCGTCCCTGGCTCCGACATAGCGGTAGAGCGACATGGTCGAGACGCCGAGTTCCTTGGCGACCCGCCCCATGGACACCGCGCCGAGCCCTTCGGCGGCTGCGATCCGGACGGCGGTGTCCACGATCCGGTCGAGGCTCAGTCCGGGCCGCGGCCCCTTCGCGGGACGTTCGCGCAGACCCCAGGCCACTTCGAGGCTCGCGGGCAGTCCCGTACCGCTCTCCATGTCCGCCACGTACGCCTCTCCCGTCACCCTGGCCGCCATCCGGTCCCCAGCCGCTTGACCCACATCCTAGTTCTGCGTAACCCTTACGCACTAATGCGTAAGGGTTACGCAGTTAAGCGGAACGGAGATGAGGGGCGATGCCAGAGCACCCGTCCGACGTACCCCCGGCCATCGAGGCCACCGGCCTCACCAAGTCCTACGGCGACCAACAGGTCCTGCGCGGTGTGGATCTCACCGTCCCGCGTGGTGCCGTGCACGCGCTGCTCGGCCCCAACGGCGCGGGCAAGACCACCGCCGTACGGATCCTGGCCACGCTCTCGACCGCCGACGCGGGCACGGCCCGGGTGGCCGGCCACGACATCCGCACCGCGCGATCCCAGGTCCGCCGGGCGATCAGCCTGACCGGCCAGTTCGCGGCGGTCGACGAGATGCAGACGGGCACCGAGAACCTGCGGATGATGACCCGGCTGGCCCGTCACAGCCGCGCGACCGCGCGCACCAGGGCGGCGGAGCTCCTCGACCGGTTCGGCCTCACCGACGCGGCCGACCGGCTGGTGAAGACGTACTCAGGCGGTATGCGCCGCCGCCTGGACCTGGCCGCGTCCCTGGTCGGCGACCCCGAGGTGATCTTCCTCGACGAGCCGACCACGGGCCTGGACCCACGCAGCCGCGCCGCCCTCTGGGACGTCGTACGCGAACTGTCGGCCCGAGGCACCACGGTCTTCCTGACCACTCAGTACCTGGAAGAGGCGGACCGGCTGGCGGACCGCGTCGCGGTACTCGACAAGGGCGCCCTGGTCGCCGAAGGCACCCCGGCGGAACTGAAGCGACGCGTCGCGGGCCACCGCCTCGACCTGGTCCTCGCCGACCCGGCGAGCTATCTGCGCCTGGCCTCCCGGGCGACCTTCTCCGACCCCGGCACCCGCACCCTGGGCATCCCCACCGACGGCTCGGCCGCCCACATCCGCGCCCTGCTGGACGAGCTGGATCCCACCCGCACCGCCATTTCGAGCTTCTCCGTCCACACGGCGACCCTCGACGACGTCTTCCTCGAACTCACCCGATCCCCCGCCGCGGAGCAGGCCCATGTCTGACGCCCTCATCATGACCGGCCGCTCGCTGCGCCTGAGCCGCCGCAACATCGACGCCCTCATCACCTCGATGGCCCTTCCGGTGATGATCCTGCTGATCTTCGTCTACTTCTTCGGCGGTGCGATCAACACCGGTACCCAGTACGTCACCTACGTCGTCCCCGGCGTCCTCCTCCTCTGCGCGGGCTTCGGCTCGGCCACCACCGCGATGGCGGTGACGGAGGACCTCAAGGGCGGCATCATCGACCGCTTCCGCTCCCTGGACATCGGCGGGGCCCCGATCCTGACCGGTCACGTCCTGGCCTCGGCGGCCCGCAACCTGCTGGCCACCGCCCTGGTCCTCTGCCTCGCCTTCGCCATCGGCTTCCGCCCCTCGGCCACCCTCTCGGGCTGGCTGGCGGCGACCGCCGTCCTCCTCGCCTACATCCTCGCCCTGTCCTGGTTCTCGGCCGCGATCGGACTCTTCGTCAGGTCTCCCGAAGCGGCGGGCGGCTACACCTTCTTCGTCAGCTTCCTCCCCTACCCCAGCAGCGCCTTCGTCCCGACCGACACGATGCCCGGCTGGCTCCAGGGCTTCGCGGCCCATCAGCCGGTGACCAAGGTGATCGAGGCACTTCGGGGGCTGCTGCTCGGGCAGCCGGTGGGAGCCACCGCGTGGGTGGC
Organism: Streptomyces uncialis; assembly: GCF_001905345.1. Classification (GTDB taxonomy): domain Bacteria; phylum Actinomycetota; class Actinomycetes; order Streptomycetales; family Streptomycetaceae; genus Streptomyces; species Streptomyces uncialis. Next base: position 601,267 of record NZ_LFBV01000004.1, on the reverse strand, counting down.
GCTGGCCTGGTGTGCGGGGATCCTGGCGGTTTCGGCAGGGGCTTCGGGGTTCTTGTTCAGGAGGCGAACCTCGTGAGGTAGCGCGGTACGGGGTCGGGCAGGTGTCGGCGGGGAGCCGTCGGGTAGCCGGTGTCCTGTCGCCGGTCGGCACACCCGTCGGCTCGGTTCCACGCCACGGACGGACGGGGCCGACAGGACGGAACGATGCGACGGCGCCACTGGTTTTCTGCGCGGGTTCGCCATCATTTGTACCCTCGGAATGAGAGCGGTCGGCGTCACCACGGTGACAGAAAGTCACACATCCGGACGGAGGAGGCATCATGAGGGCCTTGACCTGGCACGGAAAACGCGACGTACGCGTCGACACGGTCCCGGACCCGGGGATCCAGGACCCGACCGACATCATCGTGAAAGTCACCTCGTCCGGGATCTGCGGTTCCGATCTGCATCTGTACGAGGTCCTCGGCCCCTATCTCGACCCGGGCGACATCCTGGGCCATGAGCCGATGGGCGTGGTCGAGGAGGTCGGCCGGGAGGTCACGGCCCTGTCGGCCGGGGACCGGGTGGTGGTCCCCTTCAACGTCTCCTGCGGAACGTGCTGGATGTGCGAACGGGGCCTGCACTCGCAGTGCGAGACCACCCAGGTCACCGAACGCGGTACCGGTGCCTCGCTCTTCGGTTTCTCCAAGCTCTACGGACAGGTCCCCGGCGGCCAGGCCGAGTTCCTGCGCGTCCCCTTCGGGAACACCCTGCCGGTGAAGGTGCCCCACGGGCCCCCGGACGACCGCTTCGTCTACCTCTCCGACGTCCTGCCGACGGCCTGGCAGGCCGTGCGGTACGCGGACATCCCGCCCGGGGGCAGTGTCACCGTGCTGGGGCTGGGCCCGATCGGTGACATGGCCACCCGTATCGCCCTCCACCAGGGCGCCGGTCTGGTCATCGGGGTCGACCGGGTGCCCGAGCGGCTCGCCCGCGCCCGCGCGAACGGTGTCCACACCCTCGACCTCGACGAGCACGGCAAGGACGTCGGCGACGAGATCCGGCGGCTCACCCAGGGGCGCGGCACGGACGCCGTCGTCGAGGCGGTCGGCATGGAGGCGCACGGGGCGCCGGTCACCAAGGCGGTACAGCAGTTCGCCGGGCTGCTTCCCGACGCGATCGGCGAGAAGGTGATGGCCCGCGCCGGGGTGGACAGCATGGCCGCCTTCGACACCGCCGTGGACGTGGTCCGCCGGGGCGGCACCATCTCCGTCGTCGGCGTGTACGGCGGCGCCATCGACCCCGTGCCCATGCTCACGCTCTTCGACAAACAGATCCAACTGCGCCTGGGCCAGGCCAACGTCAAGCACTGGGTGGACGACATCCTCCCCCTCCTCGACGACTCCGACCCGCTGGGTGTCGACGGCTTCGCCACCCACCGGCTGCCCCTCGAAGAGGGTCCCGCCGCCTACAAGACCTTCCAGGCAAGACAGGACGGCATGGTCAAGACCCTGCTCACCCCCTGACACCGGACACCAGTCCGCCCCCACCCCGACCGGGAGTTCCCATGACCCGCGCGCTCGCGCTCGTCTGCACCCTCAGCCCGTCCTCCGACCGCTCCAGCAGCCATCTCCTCGCCGGGCAGGTGATGACGGAACTCGCCGCCCTCGGTGTCCAGGGCGAGACCGTCCGGGTCGCCGACCACGACATCCGGCCGGGGATCGCCCGTGACCTGGGCGAGGGCGACGACTGGCCCGCGCTGTGGGAGAAGGTGATGGCCGCCGACATCCTCCTGCTGGCCACCCCGATCTGGCTCGGCCATCCGTCCAGCCTTTGCCAGCGCGTACTGGAACGGCTGAACGCCGATATCTCCGAGACCGACGACCAGGGACGGCAGTTGTTCACCGGGAAGGTCGGGGCGGTCGCCGTCGTCGGCAACGAGGACGGCGCCCACAAGGTGAGCGCGGATCTGTTCCAGGGCCTCAACGACCTCGGTTTCTCCCTCGCGCCCGGGGCGGTCACCTACTGGGTCGGCGAGGCGCAGCAGGGCACCGACTACCAGGACCTCGACAAGACCCCCGAAGCCGTCGCCGGCACGACCAAGACCCTCGCCGCCAACGCCGCCCACCTCGCCGGACTCCTCCGGCACACGCCGTACCCGCCCGCCTGAACGCGGGTACCCGCCCGCCTGAACCAGCACAGGAACCGAGCCGCCGCCGGCGGACGGAAGGAGAGGCGCCCCATGCCCGAGAACGGACCCGACGCCAACCCGGTGGACAAGCACCCGCGGCCCGAATTCGACCAGCAGGAGCAGCGGCATCCGGGCTGGACGGGGCCCATGGACCCGCCGCCGGACCACGGGGAGGACACCTACGTGGGCTCCGGGGTCCTGACAGGCCGCAAGACCGTGATCACCGGAGGCGACTCCGGGATCGGCAGGGCGGTCGCCCTCGCCTACGCCCGTGAAGGCGCCGATGTCCTGCTCACCCATCTGCCCGAGGAACGGGACGAGGCCCGGGAGACCGTAAGTCTGGTCGAGGAGGCGGGGCGGACCGGGATCGCGGTCGAGTGCGACATCCGGTACGAGGAGGCATGCCGGGGTCTCGTGGAACGTGCGGTCGGGGAGTTCGGCGGGATCGACGTCCTCGTCAACAACGCCGCCTACCAGATGTCACAGCCCGACGGCATCGCAGCGATCACCACCGAGCAGTTCGACCGTGTGGTGCGCACCAACCTCTACGGCATGTTCTGGCTGTCCAAGCTGGCCCTCCCCCATATGCGGGCCGGTGCCAGCATCATCAACACCACCTCCGTACAGGGCTACAAACCCAGCCCCCATCTGCTGGACTACGCGATGACCAAGGGCGCGATCACCACCTTCACCCAGGGACTGGCGCAGATGCTCGCGGGCGACGGCATCCGCGTCAACGCGGTCGCCCCCGGCCCCGTCTGGACCCCGCTCATCCCCGCCACGATGCCCGACACCACCGAGTTCGGGAAGCAGTCCCCCCTCGGCCGCCCCGCCCAGCCCGCCGAGATGGCACCCGCCTACGTCTTCCTCGCCTCACCACAGGCGAGCTACATCACCGGCGAGATCGTCAACGCCACCGGCGGCACCCCGCTCCCCTGACAGTCGGCCACTGACAGTCGGCCACACCGGCGACGGCTGGGGCACCGGGACGGCCCGGGCCCGCGTCCGGGACGGGCCCGGGCGTTCACGCGCTCGCCGGGCTCCCGGTCGCGCCGCCCCGGGCACCCGTGCCCAGGACGCCTGGGGCGGCACTTCGTACGGAGCCGGGCGACGCGGCCGGGCCGGTCGGCCCTCCGTGTGCCTGTCAGCGGCCGAGGGCGCGTTTGAGCTGCTGCTTGTTCATCGTGGAGCGGCCTTCGACGTTCTTCTTCCTCGCCTCTTGGTACAGCTGGTCCCTGGTGGGGCCTTCCGCGCCGCTGTGGGAACGCTGACCGCCGCGCTGGGACGCGGACTTCGGGTCCCGCAGGGAGGTCCTGCTCGCTGTCTCCGACTCACCGGCACGGGCGCGTTCCTTGTTGACGGTGCGGGCGGCGATCTCCTTCGCCCGGCCGGTGGACGCACCGCGTTTCTCGGCGGAGTCCTTGATGTGCTCGTACTGGCGTTCCCGCTTGGGACTGGAACCTCGGGGCATGACGTTTCCTTCCGGATCGGTGTCGCGGCGGGGCCTTCCCTCCATGGAGTGGGGCGCCGTGGCGGGCCACAACCCGGGTGCGCCGGACGGCGGCACGACCCTTCTCCGACGGGCGACCCCGGCCTCGCCGTCCAGGGGTTCGGCACCCGGCGCCCTGTCCACCGCGTGCCCGGACCAGGCCGCGCCACACCCAGGGCGGCCGGCCGTCACCAGGGTGGCTGAAACCGTGCTGAAGCCGTACTGAACCGCCTCGGGCCCAGGCTCTGCCCCATGACGACAACGACCGACGAACTCGCGATCTCGGCCACCGGGTTGCGCAAGTCCTACGGCGGGACGACCGTCCTCGACGGTGTCGACCTCCGGGTCCCCCCGGGTACGGTCTTCTCGCTCCTCGGGCCGAACGGCGCCGGGAAGACCACCGCGGTGCAGATCCTCTCCACCCTCGTCACCGCAGACGCGGGCACCCTGCGGGTGGCCGGGCACGACCTCGCCACCGACCCCCACGCGGTACGTGCCGCGATCGGCGTCACCGGGCAGTTCTCCGCGGTGGACCACATGATCACCGGTGAGGAGAACATGCTCCTGATGGCGGATCTGCATCATCTGCCACGCGATGAGGGCCGCCGGTTCACCGCCGAGTTGCTGGCACGCTTCGAGCTGACCGGGGCGGCGGGGAAGCCCGCCGTCACCTACTCCGGCGGGATGCGCCGCCGTCTCGATCTCGCCATGACCCTCGTCGGCAGCCCGCGGATCATCTTCCTCGACGAGCCGACCACCGGCCTCGACCCCCGCAGCCGCCACAACATGTGGGACATCATCCGCGAACTCGTCGCCGGGGGCGTCACCGTCTTCCTCACCACCCAGTACCTGGAGGAGGCCGACCGGCTCGCCGACCGTATCGCGGTGCTCAACGGCGGCAGGATCGTCGCCCAGGGGACCGCCGAGGAGCTCAAACGGCTCGTCCCGGGCGGGCACATCCGCCTCCGGTTCGACGGGGCCGCGGCGTACGAACGGGCGGCCGGAGCCTTGCGTGACGGTACCCGGGACGACGAGTCGCTCTCCTTGACCGTCCCCAGCGGCGGCAGCCAGCGCGAGCTCCGGGCCGTCCTCGACCGGCTCGACACGGCCGGTGTCGAGGCCGACGGTCTGACCGTGCACACCCCCGACCTCGACGACGTGTTCCTCGCCCTGACCGGCCACCCGGCCGGACCCACCGGAACCACCACGTCCGCATCCGCATCCGCATCCGTGGCCGTGTCTGCCGCCGCCGAGGAGACCGTCCGATGAGCACCCTGTCCCGTACCGTGCGTGACTCGTCCACGATGCTGCGCCGCAATCTCCTGCACGCGCGGCGCTACCCCTCCCTCACCCTCAACGTCCTGCTGACGCCGATCATCCTGCTGCTGCTCTTCGTCTATGTCTTCGGCGATGTGATGAGCGCGGGCATCATGGGCGGCGGCGCCGACCGCGCGGACTACGTCGCCTATCTGGTGCCCGGCATCCTGCTGATGACCATCGGCGGGCACTCGGTCGGGACCGCGGTGTCGATCTCCGTCGACATGACCCAGGGCATCATCGCCCGCTTCCGGACCATGGCGATCTCCCGTTCCGCCGTACTGATCGGCCATGTCGTCGGCAGTGTGGCGCAGACGCTGGCCGCCCTGGCCCTGGTCCTCGGCATCGGGATCGCGATCGGGTTCCGGCCGCAGGCCACCGTGGTGGAGTGGTGCGCGGCGGCCGGTCTGCTGACACTTGTGGCCCTGGCGCTGACCTGGGTCGCCGTCGGTCTCGGCCTCGCCGCGCCGACGCCCGAGGGGGCGAGCAACAACGGGCTGCCGCTGATGATGCTGCCGTTGCTGTCCAGCGCGTTCGTGCCGGTGGAGGCGATGCCGGGGTGGTTCCGCTGGTTCGCCGAGTACCAGCCCTTCACCCCCGCCATCGAGACCCTGCGCGGGCTGCTCCTCGGCAGCCCGATCGGCCACAACGGATGGCTCACCGTGGTGTGGTGCCTGGCCCTGACCGTGCTGGGCCACCGCTGGTCGAAGGCGCGGTTCGGTCGTGACCCGGTGCGCTGATCGCGCGCAGCGCCGCCGCGCGCAGTTCCGCGTTCGTCAGGGCGGCGTACTCCTCCGCCGCGTCGGCGTACCCGGCCGCGGCGGCGGGTCCGGCGGCGTCGACGGCCTGCCGGGCGCGGGCGGCGGACAGGGTGGGGAAGACCCGCAGCACCCGCGTCCGTTCGGCCAGCGCCATCAGCCGTACGGCGCGGGCGGCGCCCTGGCGCAGTCCGGCCAGGCCGAGCGCCAGCAGGACCGTGCCGTACACCGGAAGACCCACCGAGGGACCGGCTCCCGGCCCGTCGGGCGGCAACGACCGCAGCCGCTCACGGAGTTGCCCGGCCATACCGTCGAGCAGCTCCGGGCGGCCGTGCAGGGCGTGCGCGGCCAGTGCCGCCGACCGCACCTCCAGCGACCACAGGTCCACGAACCGGTCGGTGGACCGCGGCGGGCGCTCCCGCAGCGTCCGTTCCACGGCCTGCCGCCACAGTCCCAGCCCGTCCTCGGTCCGGCCGCGGGCCAGCGCGATCTCCGCCCGCGCCGCCAGGTCCGGGGTGAAGAAGTCCAGGCCGGCCTCCGGCTGCCGCTCCAGGGCCGCCAGCTCCAGCCAGTGCTCCGCCTCCGTCACGTCCCCGCGCTGCAAGCACGCGGACACCAGTCCCCAGCGGACGCCGACTGCGTCGGACGTGCCCTCGAACCGGTCGAACGCGCGCAGCGCGGCCCGCAGATGGTGGTACGCCTCCGTGCCGCGCTCGGTCCGCAGACACAGCTCGCTGATCCGGCCGTGGGTGAGCATCTGCGTCGCCGGATTCCGCAGCCGCCCCAGCGCGGCGAGCGTCCGGCGGGCGGATTCCAGCGCCCGGTCCACGTCGTTCTCGTACTCCCACACGTACCCGGCGACGCACTCGGCGAGACCCGCCACCAGCGGCTCGTCCGCGGCGCACAGCTCCCGCAGCCGCGTGTAGTGCGGTGGGCGCACCTCGGGCGCGGCGGACAGCACGACGGCGAGCGCCCGCAGCAGGGTGTCCGGCCGGGCGGGCGGAAGGCGGCGCAGGGTGACGAGCTGCCGCGTGGCGCGCGGTCCGTAGCTCATGAAGAGGGCCGCCGCGCACAGGGCCGCGGCGCTCCGGGCCGTCTCGACGTCCTCGGCGGCGGGGCGGAAGCGGGAGAGCGGTTCACCGGTCTCGGTCGCGAGTGCGGCGAGCCGGGTGTGACTGGAGTCGGTGACCCACAGCGCGGCGAGCACCGCCGTGAGGGCCGCGGTGGCGGGGCCGTCGGCGCGTGCCAGGGCGTGCCGCAGGGCCAGGGCGAGGTTGTCCTGCTCGGCCCGGATACGCACCCAGGCGGGATGGGGATCGTCGCTGAACAGCGCGTCGTGGTGGGCGCGGCCGAAGTCCCGTGCCCAGAAAAGGAATCCGGCGGTGACGGCTTCCTCGTCACCTGCCCGCGCCCGCTGCGCGGCGCTGAACTCCCGTACGGTCTCCAGGATGTGGAAGCGCGTCCCGGAGGCGGTGTCGCCCGCCTTGAGCAGGGACTGACCGGTGAGCTGCTCCAGCAGGAGAAGCGTGTCCGCGCCCGCGTCGAGCACCCGTTCCGCGGCCTCCTCCGTGAAGCCGCCGGGGAACACCGACAGCGCGCGCAGCGCGGCACGTCCCCCGGGCTCCAGCAGGTTCCAGCTCCATTCGACAACGGCGTGCAGGGTGCGATGCCGCTCGGGGGTGTCGCGCGCCCCGCCGCGCAGCACGGCGAAGCGGTCCCGCAGCCTGCGGCCGATCTCCGCCACGGACAGCACCCGTACCCGGGCGGCGGCCAGCTCCACCGCGAGCGGCAGACCGTCCAGCTGACGGCAGAGCCCGGCCACGTCGGCGGGCGGCAGCTCCACGTCGGGGCGGGCGGACCGGGCGCGCTGCCCGAAGAGTTCGACGGAGGTGGCGAGGGTGAGCTGGGGCAGCGCGTACAGGGATTCCGAGGTCAGTCCGAGCGGGGCCCGGCTGGTGACGAGCACCCGCAGTTCCGCTGTCCGCGACACCAGTTCCCGTACCAGGTCGGCGGCGCCGCGGACGACGTGCTCGCAGTTGTCGAGCACCAGCAGTGCGGGGCCCGGTCCCAGTGCCTTGGCGATGACGCCGACGAGATCCCCGGCGCCGGCGAAGTGGCGGCTCTCCCCGACCCCGATCGCCGATGCCACCTCTCCCGCCACATCGTCGTCGGCGGTGACACCGGCGAGCGGTACGCAGTGCACCACCCGCTGTTCGGCGGCCCGGCCGACGGCGTACGCGAGCCGGGTCTTGCCCAGTCCGCCGGGGCCGCCCACGGTGACGACCCGTGCGGTGCGCAGCAGTCCGGTCACGGCGGCGATGTCGCTCTCCCGGCCGAGCAGCGGGTTCGGCTCGTGCGGTACGCCGTGCCGGACCACCGGCGCCCCGGCGCGCAGCAGTTCCCGGTGCACGGCACGGAGCCCGGCCCCGGGGTCGGTGCCGAGCTCGTCCCGCAGCAGTCGCCGGTAGCTGTCGTAGCGGCTGAGCGCGGCGGCGGGTCCGGATCCGGCCGCCTCGCAGCGCAGTAGTTCCGCCAGCACCTCCTCGTCGCGCGGCAGTTCCCCGGCCAGCGCGGCCAGGGCTCCCGCCGCCTCCTCCCGCCGCCCGAGCCGGGACAGGGCGAGCGCCCGGGTGCGCACCAGCGTGCGGTGGGTCCCGGCCCGCGCGGCGCGCAGCGCGGCGACCGGGTCGTGCGGCTCCTCCCCGGCGCCCTCGGCCACGGTCCCGTCCCAGAGGGCCAGGCCCGCCTCCGCCTGTTCCAGCGCGCCCGGGTGGTCGCCCTCGCGGGCCCGTGCCAGGCCGGCCGCCGCGCGCAGCAGCAGCGCGGAGCTGTCGACCTGCGTCCCGTCCAGCGCCAGCCGGTATCCCGTCGGCGTGCTCACGATCAGCTCGGCGCCCCAGCGCGACCGCACCCGGGACACCAGCACCTGGACCGCCTTGCCCGGCCGCTGCGGCCTGGCGTCCGGCCACAGCCCCTCCACGAGCCGCCCGGTGCCGCACCCGGCCCGCAGATCGGCGGCGAGCAGCGCCAGCAGCCCGCGCAGCCGCGGCGCGGATATCTCCTGCCCACGGCAGGAGACACGGGACAGCAGGGTCAGCTCGGGGGTCACTTGTGCAGAGTAGCCAGCGGTACGGTGCGGGCGGTGTCGTCCGGTACGACCGACGCGGCCGGGGGCGGTCCGGCGAACGGTGGGACGCCCGCGGGTCAGCGGGCAGGGGCGAGCCGGGGGCGGGGCCGAAATACTTGATCGTCCCGGGCGGTACCCGCTGGCAGGATGGGTGGTCCTCCCGCGCCGACCGGCGCGGGTCAGGTCGGAGGGGTCAGCCATGTCCATAGCCGCAACCGCAGCCGCAGCCGAGAACACCCGTACCGTGATCGTGGAGCTGCTGAACAGGATCGGTGCGGGGGACCCCGAGCGCATCGCCGAGTTGTACGCCGAGCACGGCGACTGGAAGCTGTCCTGGCCGGAGGACGAACACGGCCGTGCCGCCACTCCATGGATCCGTCACCGGTCCACCCGGGCCGACGCGGCCGCCCACTACCGGGAGCTCGCCGAGCACCATGTGCCGGAGCAGGTGGCGACCGAGATCGAACGCATCCTCGTCGACGGGGACAACGCGGTGGTCCTCGGCGAGATCCGGCAGACCGCCCGGTCCACCGGACGCGCGTACCGCGCGCGGTTCGCCCTGCACCTCACCGTCGAGAACGGGCTCGTGACCCGGCACCATGTCTACGAGGACAGCCTCGCCGTCGCCCGGGCCTTCGAGGCGGAGAGCCGCTGAACGGACCACAGGTCGGCGGGGGCGGGCGGACCCGGGGTCGCGCCGGACCCGCTTCCCGTCGTCCGTCCGTCGAACACGTGGTGCCCGACGCCGTGACCAGGCAGATCACCGGTCGTTTGATCAGTCTGTGAGTCAGACCTATTTGTTCCGCCACGACATGGCACCGGAGACTGGACCGTTCACGAGCTCCCGGCGGCGGGACGCGCCCGCCGCACGGGCCGGGGTGCCCCGCGACACCGGCCCGCGCCGACCGGTGCCCCGTCGCGCCGATGTCCGACCGGTCGCCGCCAGGGGCCGGTTCGGCCGGGCCGCACTGATCGGCAGCGGCTTCCCCCGCGTCACCCCGGTGCCGACCGCCCGGGGCGAGGCCGTCGATCCGCTCCGGCGGCGGACGTGGGCGAGGGGAGCCGTGCCGCGCGGGACCGGGGCCGGGGCGACGCTCCGGAACACCGGCCCGGCCCCGCGCGGTCCGCTGACGCCGCCGGTCGGGCGGTGACCGCGATGGCGACCCTGTGCCGTCCCGAGGTGGCCGTCCCCGAGCATGTCGTCACCGCCGAGGAGACCCTCGACCTCGCCCGTACGCTGCACGCCGGACATCCCCAACTGGAACTCGCCCTGCGGCTGATCGCCAACACCGGTGTCCGCACCCGGCACCTGGTGCGACCGCTGGAGGAGACCCTGCGCCACCCCGGCTTCGAGGAACGCAACCTCCGCTACGAGAAGGAGGCCAAGCGCAGACTGCCGGAGGTCATCGACCGGGCCCTCGCCCACGCCCGACTCGGCACGGCGGACATCGACATGATCGTGTACGTCTCGTGCACCGGGTTCATGATGCCGTCGATGACCGCCCATCTGATCAACGGCATGGGGTTCCGCTCCGACACCCGGCAGCTGCCCGTCTCCCAGCTGGGCTGCGCGGGAGGCGGCGCCGCGGTCAACCGGGCGCACGACTTCGTGACCGCCTACCCGGACCGCAATGTGCTCATCGTCGCCTGCGAGTTCTGCTCGCTGCTCTATCAGCCGACCGACCTCGGCGTGGGCAGTCTGCTGTCCAACGGGCTGTTCGGCGACGCGATGGCCGCCGTCGTCGTACGGGGCCAGGGCGGTCACGGTATCCGGCTGGAGCACAACGGCTCCCATCTGGTGCCGGGCACCGAGGACTGGATCTCCTACGCGGTACGCGACACCGGCTTCCACTTCCAGCTCGACAAACGGGTCCCGGGCACGATGGCCGTGCTGGCCCCGGCGATGCGGCGGATGGCCGCGCCGTTCGCCTGGGACATCACCGGCCTCGATTTCTATCTGGTCCATGCCGGGGGCCCGCGCATCCTCGACGATCTCGGCCGGCAGCTCGGACTGCCCCCGGAGACGTTCCGGCACAGCCGGGCCACGCTGACCGAACGCGGCAACATCGCCAGTGCCGTCGTCTTCGACGCCTTGGACCGGCTCTTCACCGAGGGCGGCCCGCCGCCCGGCGCGCGCGGCCTGCTGGCCGGGTTCGGACCGGGCATCACCGCCGAGATCGCCCTCGGCCACTGGTCGGTGCCCGCGCCCGTGACCGGCGCGGTGAGCGCCGAGGCCGGCGCGCTGACCGGGGCGGCGGCCGGGTTCCCGGCACCCCGGGAGCAGGAGCCCCCGAGGGGTGCGGCGGTCGTCGTATAGGGACGGGCCGGGGCCGGGGGTCTGCCCCGGGGTGGGCTCCGGGGCGATGCCCCCGGCCCCAGCGCATCGTCGGCCGCCGTGGCGGCCGGTCGCGGCGCGGCTCCCAGCACTCGGTCAGCGCACGGTGACGGGGTGCCGGACGATCGCGTCGAACAGATACCCCTGGATGTTGTGCGGTGTCGTGGGCGGCTGGGTGCGGCCCGTGGTGTCGGTGGCGCGGGACATCAGGGTCGCCGGGCCCGGGGCGGTGGGCCGCCAGTCGGTGTGCCAGCGGACCCATCCGGCGCTGCGGGGCGGGTCGAGCAGCCGGGCGGCTCGCCAGCGCTCACCGCCGTCGGTGCTGGTCTCGACCCGGACGACACCGCCCGCGCCGGACCACGAACGTCCGGTGAGCCGGTGCCGGAGCCCCGCGTCCAGCGTGGCGTTCCAGGGGAGTTCGAACACCGACTTCAGGGTCTGCCGGGTGAGCGGGGCGCTGCCCTCCGGTGGATAGGAGTCGCCCCAGAGCCGGTAGAAGGACGTATTCCACGGTGAGTAGAGGGGGGTGGCGGACACCTCGATGTCACCGACCCATTTGATGGACGCGATGCCGACCCAGTTCGGCACCACGACCCGTACCGGGTGCCCGTGGTCGGGCGGCAGCGGTTCCCCGTTCATCTCGTACGCGAGAATGACGTCGTCCAGGGCCTTGCCGAGCGGCAGCGGACGGCGTACGCGGCCCAGTTCGGCGCCCTCGGGGGTGGTGTACGCCGCGTCGAGGCCGCGGGGCATCACGTCCACCGCGGTCCGGCGGACCCCGGCGGCGCGCAGGACGTCGGACAGCCGGGCGCCCCGCCAGCGGGCGGCGCCGATCGCGCCCATGGTCCAGGCCGTCCCGGAACCGGTGCGGCCCTGCTGGGTGCCGAAGAGACTGCGGCCGTTGCCCGCGCACTCGACGACGGCGCTGCGCGTCACGGCGGGCAGTTCACGCAGATCGTCCAGACCGAGGACCAGGGGCTCGCCGCGCAGCCCGTCGCCCCACACGGTCAGCGTCCAGGTCGCCGCGTCCAGGAGCGGTGTGGTGGTGTGGTTGCGGACGAAGAACCGTTCGGCGGGGGTGTGGTAGCCGGTGTCGCCCAGCGCGTCGAACCGGGCCTCGGCGTTGGTGCCCCGGACGGTGAACCACTCGGGAGGCAGCGGTTTGACGATACCGGCCGCCGCGTGCGCGACGGCGGCAGCGCCGGGCAGCACGCTCTGCGCCACGGTGGGGAGCGCGCCGAGGGCCGCGGAGGCACCGGCGAGGCGCAGCAGTTCACGCCGGTCGACACCGTCGGCACGGGCCTCCCCGGCGAACCACTGCCGCATCCGGCGGCGGTCGTACTCGTACTCGGACTCGGACGTTCGGGGCATGGGCATCCCTCGGGTGTGGGTCGGACAGCGGGGACAACTGGTGGCCCCGGGCGGCCGGAAACCGTGCACGGGGCCGAAGACCATGTACGGGGCGAGCGCCTGAGACGGGGTGGAGCCGTGGTGCACGCGGATGGAGCCGTGGTGCGAGCGGGTGACGGTCCGGGCCCGTGGCTCAGCGGCGGGGACGCGGCCAGGGCGGGGTGACGGGCGGGTGCCCCGGGTGGTGGACGAGCGCCGCGGAGGTCAACAACAGGCGCGCGTGGGGCGGGTGTGGCGGGCCGGGGCGGCGAAGGAACCGTGGGCGAGGGCCATGGCGCTCATGCTACGTCGGAGGCGGTCGGCTCCGGGGCCCGATTCCGTTTCCTGGCAGGGGTGTTGAGGTGCGACCGGGGCGGACCCTTCCGCTGCTCAGGCCCCGCCCGACAGCCGGGTGACGCAAGACGCGACGGGGAGTCGCAGGGCAGGGGCACGCGCGGGCGAGGGGCACGGCCGTGTGTGTGAGGGAGCGGGACCGTGAACTCAGGGCCAGGAAGGCGGGCCGGGGCGGGGCGGGCCGGGGCGCGGCGGGCCGGGGCGCGGCGCGGCGGGGCGCGGCGCGGCGGGGCGCGGCGCGGCGGGGCGCGGCGCGGCGGGCAGGAGCCGACCGGCCTACGGGCCTACCCGGCCTACGGGACCGAGGGGTTCAGGGCGAGGCCGGTGAGGGCGCCGACCGGGTCCAGGTCCGGGGTGCCGCGCGGCCACCAGTCGTCCTCGCCGGGCTCGGACTCGTACGCGTACCACAGGCCATCGCGGCCGAGCCGCAGTTGCGCGTGGCCACCGGGGTGCGTGAGCTGGTTGCGCCAGGGGCGGAAGACGGGGAGGGCCGCCGCGAGGAGGGCGGGGCGTGCCAGGTCGAAGCGGCCCGCGGGCGGGTCCCAGGGGGTTTCGAGCACGGCGAGCCCTTCGGAGCCGCCCTGGCGCCATGCGGCGACCGCCCGCCCGAGGTCGGGGACCGTGCGTCCGGTGGCCTCCGCCAGTGAGGCGTAGAGCGCGCGGGACGCGGCGGTGAGACCGGAGCCGGGGCGGGCGGCGGCGATCCGTACGGCGTCCTGCCACAGCGTCAGTCCGGCGAGCGGGTCCCGTCCGGTGGTGAGCAGGGCGTACGCGCGGGCCGCCGCGTCGGTCGCCAACTGGTCGAGGGCGAAGGGGTCGGGGCCACCCGGGGCCGACGGATACGCCGGTGGCTGCTCGGGGTGCCGGGGCGCGGGCATGGGTGACGGGAGCGCGGGCGGCGGCTCCGCGGCGAACGCGGCGCGGGCGCGGACACCGGGGAAGGGCGCGGCGGTGTCCTTCTCGCGCGCGGTACGGGCGGCGTTGCGCCGGGACAGCTCCGTCAGCAGGTCGTCCTCCGTACGGCCGCGCAGGAGCAGCAGGACGAACGGGTTCTCGTCGAGCAGCCTGGCGGTGCGGTAGGCGAGGGCGGCGGCGTGCTTGCAGGGGCGGCCCTGGTCGGGGCATCCGCAGGACGGGTCGAGGTCCTGGGCGCCGGGAAGCAGCGGTACTTCGCCGTCCGCGAGCGAGTGCGGCATGTCCCGGTCGAGCAGCGCGGCGATCCGGCCGGGCTCGTCGGCCGCCGTGTCCAGGAACGCGTCCCACTCGTCGTCGGTCAGGGTGCGCAGCCGGATCTGGGTGCGGTACGGGCGGGGACGACTGCCCTGGACGTACGCGAGGACGCGGCCGGGCATCACCTTGACCGAGCCGACGTTGCCCTTCTCCGCGTACTCCCGGCCCCTGCCGAGCCGCCCCGCGTCCAAGGCGCCGTCCTCCAGGGCCCGTACCCAGGCGTTGCCCCACCAGGTGGCGGCGAACGGCTCGGCGGCGGAAGCCGGGTCGGCGGACGGCCCGGCGCCGCTGGACGGCTCGGCTGGCGCGGAGTCCGGGCGAGGGGTGACCGGGGTGGGCGTACCCGGGCCGGGAGTGTCCAGGTCCCGGGACAGGGTGGGTGGGATGACGTGGGCGGTCAGGTCACCCAGGGGGCTCGGGCCGCTCCCGGCGGATACCGGACGGAGCGGTTTCGGACCTGGCGGTGCCGGACGGGGGGACGGGGGGAGCTGCGGCAGCGGACCCCGCTCGGCATCCAAGTGGGCCAAGGCCAGGTCGGCCAGGTCGGGCACCGCTTCGAACAGCCGGGCCGGGAGGGTGAGGGGGCGTGCCGCGCGCGGGTCCACGCGGGTGAGGGATTCGGTGGTGGGCGCGGGCGGTGCGGGGAGCCGTGGGTGGCGTGGTGCTTTGCGCGCGGGCGCGGTGGGGTGGACCCGGGTCTCGTCGGCGGCGGTACGGGCCCGCGCCGCGCGCAGGGCCTCCCGGGCGATGTCCCCGGGGCGCGCGGGGGCGGTAGCGGGGCGAGGAGCCGGATCGTCACCGCTGCCGGAGCGGAGCGCGTCACCGGTCGGGGGCGCGTCCTTGGTAGAGGGCGCGTCACCGGTACGGGGCGGCCGGGCGATGTTGTCGCCCTCGGGACGACCGGACCCGGCCGGACCCGTGGTCGCACCGGTGTCCTCCGTCGGACTGGTGTCCGTGGACGCACCGGTGTCCGTGGTCGGGTCCGTACCCACGGGCGCACTCCGTACCTCGGTGGACGCGTCCGCGCCCGCCGTGGTGACAGCCGCCCCTCCCCCGCCGTCCCCGGGCGAACCGGGCCCGGCGGCCGAGGCCGACGACGCGGGGCCCGCGCCCACCGCGGCGGAGGTGTCCGATACGGGCACTGCCAGGCGGTCCGACGCGGTCGAAGTGTCCGCCATGGCCGGGGTACCGGGCGAGGGCGCGGTACTGGGCGGGGTGCCCGGCGAGCGGGGGTCGCCCGCCTGGGCGGCCAGCCGTGCGCGGCGGGCCGCGTACAGCGCCTGCCTGGCTGCTTCGGACGGCCGGGCCGAGGGGCCGTCGGACGCGGGGCGGGGCGGCGGCTGCCCGGCGTCGGCGTGTGCGGTACGGGAACTCTTCGCCGCGCTCATCGTGGCCTCCGCAGTGACACCAGGTCAGCCAGATCCCGGTTGCTCAGTTCCGTCAGGGATGCCTCGCCGGAGCCCAGGACGGCGTCCGCCAGGGCGCGTTTGGAGGCGAGGAGGTCGGCGATGCGGTCCTCGACGGTGCCTTCCGTGATCAGACGGTGCACCTGGACCGGCTGGGTCTGGCCGATGCGGTACGCCCGGTCCGTGGCCTGCTCCTCCACAGCGGGGTTCCACCAGCGGTCGAAGTGGATCACATGGCCCGCGCGGGTCAGGTTCAGCCCGGTGCCCGCCGCCTTGAGGGAGAGGACCAGGACCGGGTTCGCCCCGTCCTGGAAACGGTCGACCAGACGCTCCCGCTCGGGTACCGGGGTGCCGCCGTGCAGCAGTTCGGCGGGGACCGCGCGGGCCGCGAGATGGGCGCCGATCAGCCGGGCCATCCGCGCGTACTGGGTGAAGACCAGCGCCGAGCCCTCCTCCGCGAGCAGGGTGTCCAGCAGCTCGTCCAGCAGGATGAGCTTGCCGGACCGCCCGGCGAGGCGCAGACCGGCCGGGAGGGCCTCGCGGGCCGTGCCGCGCGCGGCGCCCGGACCGGGCGCGCCCTCCTTGAGGTACAGCGCGGGGTGGTCGCAGATCTGCTTGAGGGCGGTGAGCAGCTTGAGGACCAGGCCCCGGCGGGCGATGCCCTCCGACGTCCCGATGGCGAGCAGCGACTCACGGACGACCGCCTCGTACAGCGCGGCCTGCTCGCGGGTGAGCGGGACGGGGTGGTCGGTCTCCGTCTTGGGCGGCAGTTCGGGGACGATCCCGGGGTCGGACTTGCGGCGGCGCAGCAGGAACGGGCGGATCAGCCGGGCCAGCCGCTCCACCGCCTCGGTGTCGGCGTCGGCCGGGGCGGGTGGCGCGGCGGCCGGGTCGCCGTCCTCGGGGGTGCGGGTGGCGCGCAGGGCGACCGTCCCGCTGGTGGCGTTCTCCACGGCGCGGGCGTGCCGGGCGCGGAAGGACTTGAGGGGGCCGAGCAGGCCGGGGGTGGTCCAGTCGAGGAGGGCCCACAGCTCGGAGAGATTGTTCTCGACGGGGGTGCCCGTGAGCGCGACGCGCGCGGGCGCGGGGATGGTGCGCAGTGCCTTGGCGGTCGCCGACCAGGGGTTCTTCACGTGCTGCGCCTCGTCGGCGACGACCATGCCCCAGGGCTGCTCCGCGAGGAGGGGCGCGGCGGAGCGCATGGTGCCGTAGGTGGTGAGGACGAAGCCGCCGGACAGCTCGCCCTCGGCGGTGAGGGTACGGGCGCTGCCGTGGAAGCGGTGGACGGGGACCCCGGGGGCGAACCGGGTGATCTCGCGCTGCCAGTTGCCCAGCAGGGAGGCGGGGCAGACGACGAGTGTCGGTTCGGGGCGGGCGCGCCGCAGATGGAGGGCGATCAGGGTGACCGTCTTGCCGAGGCCCATGTCGTCGGCGAGGCAGCCGCCGAGGCCGAGCGAGGTCATCAGATCGAGCCAGGCGAGCCCGTGGAGCTGGTAGTCGCGCAGCCGGGCGCGCAGGGCGGGCGGCTGGTCGACGGGCGGCACGCCTGCGGTGAGGCGGTCCCGGAGGGTGGCGAGGGCGCCGACCGGTACGACGTCGACCTGCTCGCCGTCGACCTCGGCGGTGCCGGTGAGGGCCGTGGCGAGGGCGTCGACCGGGTCGAGGAGACCCAGCTCGCGTTTGCGGGCCTTGCGGACGAGCGCGGGGTCCACGAGGACCCACTGGTCCCGCAGCCGGACCAGGGGGCGGTGGGTCTCGGCGAGGAGGTCCATCTCGGCCTCCGAGAGCGGGTCGCCGCCGAGCGCGAGCCGCCAGCTGAACTTCAGGAGCCGCTCGCTCTCGAAGAACGGCGAGCCGTCGGTGGCGGAGCCGGGCGCGGAGTGGACCACGGCGGTGGCGGTGAGGTCCTGCGCGAGGTCACGGGGCCAGTGCACGGCGACCCCGGCCGCGGCGAGCCGGTCCGTGGCGGGGCCCAGCAGATCGGACAGCTCGTCCTCGGACAGGGCGAGGACATCGGGGACGTGCTGCTCCCCCAGCCTCTCCAGCGGGGGCCAGACCCGGGCCGCGCGGCGGACCGCGAGGGCGGCGTCGACCCGCGCGCGGGGGCCGAACGCCTCGGGCGCGTCACCCTCCCACAGGGCCGTCGCGTCCACGACCAGGCCGGGGTCGGCCAGGCTGTGGACCTGCACGATCGCGGCGCCCGCGCTGCGGGTGTCGGGGACGCCGTCGAACACCCGGAACGCGTCGAGGTCGAGCCGCAGGGAGATCCGCACCCCCGCGTCGGCGCCCGCCGCGACCTCGGCCGCCCAGTCCCGCGCGTGGGGCACGCGCTGCGGGGCCCGCGCGGCCCAGGGCGCGCCGAGGGCGTGCGGGGCGGCCGGGGTGCGCGGGAGGGTGTCCGCGACGGCGTCGAGGAACGCGCGGACGAGGGCCTGGGGCTGCGGCAGCTCCAGGGGGGTGCGGCCGGGCAGGGGTGTCGCGTATCCCTCGGGGGGCAGGGCGGCGGCGACGGCGCGCAGCTGCGCGAGGTCGGCGGCCTCCAGGGGGCCGGCCCGCCAGGCGTCGTCCCCGGCGGCGGTCAGCCCCGGGAGCATCCGGCCCCGGGCGATCAGGCGCAGCGCGAGGAGCGCGGCGGCGCCCCAGCAGGCGGTGGCCCTGGGCGCGTGCGCGTCGCCGCGGGCCGCCACCAGCAGGGGCAGCGCGTCCTCCAGGGAGACGTACAGCACCGGCACGGTGACGCTGCGGACGCCGGGGCCGTGCGGGCGCACCACCGTCAGCTCGCCGTGCTCCGCGGTCCCGGGTTCGGCGCCGGGGACGGCCGGGGGCAGCGGGTCACCCGCCGGGTCCCAGAAGGCGACACGGCCCTCGCGCGGGAGGTCGGCGGGCAGGAAGAGAGCACTCAGACGTGTGGCGCTCATACGGACGGTCACCTCCCCGGCCCCTGGTCGAATCGGACGTCTTCGACTCTACGGGCGGGGTCTGACAATCGGCTCCGGCGGCCGGGCGGCGCCGCTACGGCGTGGTCGCGGAAACCATGTACACCATCGGATGATCGGGGTTCGACCAGTTCACGACGACATCCTGGGAGGGCATGGGGTCCTTCTGCTCCCGGCTCAGGCCCCACCAGGGGCCGTCTCCGGTGAAGTCCCAGCCGACGACGCCCCGGTCGCGCACCCCGATGGTGAGGTCGTCCCTGCGCAGGGCGTCACTGCTGAAACCGAGCTCGCCGAGGAACCGGTCGAGGCCCTCGTTGCTCGTGAGGAACTGCACGTAGAGCCTGCTGGTCTTCCAGTTGTTCGTCTCGTAGTGCGCGACATCACTGGAGTACGGGGGGATCGACACGTCGTACACCCGCCGCTGGACCCGGGAGGGCCAGCCCTCGGTGAGTCCTGTCGCCGAGTACTTGGCGGCCTTGTCACGGCCGCTGTCGCGGCTCTGGTTGGCGGAGATCACCAGATACCCGGCGGGTACACCGATGAGCAGCCCGATGATGAGCAGCGTCAGGGCCCGCCGGCGGATCATCCGGCCCCGGGCCTCGGGGCGGGGTTCCTCGTCGGGTGGGGGGGCCTGGTGGGGGACGCTAGGCATGGGGCTCAGGTCCCCTGGGCCGTCCGCCGCGCCTCGGCGTACCGCTCGTAGCGTTCGTAGCGCTCGACCCTGCGGCGGTTCGCGCGGCGGAAGCGGCGGGCCACCAGCCGTGAGAGGTCGGCGGCGCCGACCATACCCGCCTCGGGGCCGAGCTGGGCGCGCGCGATACGGGCCTCGGGACGGTAGCCGCGGCCCGTCAGATGGCGGCGGAAGGCGTCCCGGGCCGGGCCGATGAGCAGGTCGTCGGCGGCGCTGACACCACCGCCGATGACGAAGCAGGACGGGTCGAGGGCGGCGGCCAGATTGGCGATACCGACGCCGAGCCACTGCCCGATGTCCTGGAGCAGCTCGACGCACATGGCGTCGCCCTCACGGGCCAGCTCGGTGATCAGCGGGCCGGTGATGTCGGAGACGTTGCCGTTGACGCGTTCGATGATGTTGTACGCGACCGGGGAGTCGGCGGTGGCCAGTTCGCGGGCCTCGCGCACCAGGGCGTTGCCGGAGCTGTACTGCTCCCAGCAGCCCCGGTTTCCGCACGCGCAGCGGTGTCCGCCGGGGACGACCTGCATATGGCCGAACTCGCCGGCCACACCGTACTTGCCGCGCTTGACCTGGCCGTCCTCCAGGATGGCGCCGCCGATGCCGGTACCGAGGGTGATCATGACGAGGTGGTCCTCGCCGCGGCCGGCGCCGAAGCGCCACTCGGCCCAGGCGGCGGTGTTCGCGTCGTTGTCGACCATCACAGGGACCGCGAGCCTGCTGGAGATCCGGTCCCGGAGGGGTTCGTTGCGCCAGGACAGGTGGGGGGCGAACAGGATGCGGTTGCGGTCGGCGTCGACCCAGCCCGCGGCGCCGATACCGACGGCGTGGACGTCGTGCCGGTCGGAGAGGTCCAGCACCAGTTCGACGATGGTGTCCTCGACGACCTTGGGGCTCTTGGACTTGTCCGGGGTCTCCGTGCGCAGCTTCTCCAGGATGTTGCCGTCCGCGTCCACGACGCCCGCCATCACCTTGGTGCCGCCGATGTCGATACCGACGGTCGGGACACGGGGTGCCGTCAGCAGGGAGCGGCGTTCGCGGGTGCCGACGGTGCGCAGGACGGTGGCCCGCGCGGTGCCGCGGTGCGCTAGGTCGCGGTAGGTGCTCATCAGGCCGATTCTGCCTCACGGAGGCGGGGGGCCGCACGTGACGCCTTCGCTTGCGCTTCTCAGGTCCGTCCGGCTGGACGCGCTTGTCCCTGCGCCGTTCCTCGCGCCCCTGGGGTTCCATACCTGGGCGTACCTGTTCCCGTGCGGGTACTTCGGGGGTGCGCAGTTCCCCGCGCCCCTTTGGGGCGCGTTCTGTTTGTTCTTCGGGTCGGGGCCGGTCGGGATTCTCCGTCCTCGATCCGACACGCTCGGTACGACGTACGTGTGGTCCTACTGAAGAGCATCGGAGTCTGCGAGCAGAGATTCCCGCCCACCCCCTCCCGCAGCCCTGCGACTGCACGAGGAGGAGGGTCCAACCCCGCCCCCCGGCCGACGCCGACCACGCGCAGACTGAGAACACCCCCAGGCGGGCACCCCCAAAGGGGCGCGGGGAACTGCGCATCCACGGACAACCCGCACGGGAACAGATACGCCCAGGGGTGGAACCTCAGGGGCGCGGGGAACTGCGCGAAAACGGCGGGCGACGGCACAGGAACAAATTCGCCCAGCACCGAGTACCCAGGGGCGCGAGGAACTGCGCACCCCCGGACAACCTGTACAGGGACAAGTGCGCCCAGCACCGAGTACCCAGGGGCGCGAGGAACTGCGCACCCCCGGACAACCTGTACAGGGACAAGTGCGCCCAGCACCGAGTACCCAGGGGCGCGGGGAACTGCGCACCCACCGAGCGACGGCGCAGGGACAAGCGCGTTCAGCCGGACGGACCTCGGAAGCGCAAGCGAAGGCGACCTGCGGGGAACTGCGCACCCGACGAACGACGGCACAGGAACGGAGTCCGTCCAGCCGGACAGACCCAGAAGCGCAAGCGAAGGCGTTACCGCTGGAGCTCGTGACGCAGATCGTCCAGTTCGCTGCCGCCCGCCATCTGGCGGGTGAGCTCGTCGAGGGTGATCCCGTCCCGCGTGTGGCTGCCCGACATCGCGCCCCGCTTCAGCAGCACGAACCGGTCCCCCACGAGATACGCGTGGTGCGGGTTGTGCGTGATGAGGACCACACCCAGCCCGGCGTCCCGCGCCGCGGCGACGTACTTGAGGACGACCCCGGACTGCTTCACGCCGAGCGCGGCGGTCGGCTCGTCCAGCACCAGTACCCTCGCCCCGAAGTGCACGGCCCGCGCGATGGCCACGCACTGCCGCTCACCGCCGGAGAGCGTGCCGATGGGCTGGTCGACGTCCCGCAGGTCGATGCCCATGCGCAGCAGCTCCGCGCGGGTGGTGGACCGCATCAGTTCGGTGTCGAGCCGCCGGAAGGGGCCGGCCCCCTTCGTCGGTTCGGAGCCGAGGAAGAAGTTGCGCCACACCGGCATCAGGGGCACCACCGCGAGGTCCTGGTAGACCGTGGCGATGCCCTTGTCGAGCGCTTCGCGCGGGGAGGCGAGACGGGTCTCCTCGCCCTCGATGCTCAGGGTGCCCGCGTCGTGCTGGTGCAGCCCCGCGATGATCTTGATCAGGGTGGACTTGCCCGCGCCGTTGTCCCCGAGCACACAGGTGATCTCACCGGCGTGCACCTCCAGGGAGACCCTTTCGAGGGCCCGGATGTTGCCGTAGTGCTTGCTGACGTCGTCCAGCCGGACCAGGGGGGCGCCGGGGGCCGGGCCGTCGGACGGGGCGGCTTCAGGGGTCATGTCGTGGCCTCCGCGCGCTTGCGGACCCAGGCGTTCAGCAGGGTCGCCAGGAGGAGCATCGCTCCCAGGAAGAACTTGAACCAGTCGGGGTTCCACTCGGCGAAGACGATGCCCTTGCTGGTCATGCCGAAGATGAGGGCGCCGACCGCCGAGCCGATGGCGGAGCCGTACCCGCCGGTGATCAGGCAGCCGCCGATGACGGCGGCGATGATGTAGATGAGTTCGTTGCCGACGCCCTCGCCGGACTGGACGACGTCGAACGAGAACAGCAGATGCTGTCCGGCGACCCACGCGCCGAACGCGACGCCCATGTAGAGGCCGATCTTCGTCCGGGCGACCGGTACGCCGACCGCGCGGGCCGCGTCCTTGCCGCCGCCGACCGCGAAGATCCAGTTCCCGGCGCGGGTGCGCAGCAGGAGCCAGGTGGCGACGCCGACCAGGGCGAACCACCAGAGGATCGTGATCTTGAAGTTGACGCCGCCGAGGGTGAGGGTCGAGGCGAAGACGCTCTTCGCGGAGGCGAAGCCCTCCATGTCGGCGATCGACTTGGTGGAGACCGTGCCGCTGATCAGCTTGGTGAAGCCGAGGTTCAGCCCGGTCAGCATCAGGAACGTGCCCAGCGTGATGATGAAGCTGGGCAGTCCGGTCCGGGTCAGCATGAAGCCGTTGAACACCCCGATCGCGAGGGTCACCAGCAGGGACACCCCGACCCCGACCCAGACGTTCGCGGTCATCTGGTAGCTGAACATCGAGGACACCAGTGCGGAGCTGGTGACCATGACCCCGGCGGACAGGTCGAACTCCCCGCCGATCATCAGCAGCGCGACGGGCACCGCCATGATGCCGATGGTGGAGGCCGCGTACAGCACGGTGCTCAGGCTCGCGGCGCGCAGGAAGCTGTCCGCGACGACCGCGAAGAACAGGAACACCGCGAGGGCGCCGACGACGGACCCCAGCTCGGGGCGGCCCATCAGCCTGCGCAGCGGTGAGGTCCGCCCGAGGCGTTCGTCGGGCCCGGCGCCGCCCGGGGCGGGCGCGGCGGGGGCGGTCGCGCTCATCGGGTCCCCCGCTTCGTGTAGTCCTCCAGCTCGGCGGCCTGGTCCTTGGTGACGATCTGCGGGCCGGTCAGGACGGGCTTGCCGCCGCCGAGCACATCGGCGTTGTACTTGAAGAGCCACAGCAGGTCGACGGCCTCGTACCCCTGGAGGTAGGGCTGCTGGTCGACGGCGAAGCCCAGATCACCGCTCTTCAGCCCGGCGGCGACCTTCTCGTTCAGGTCGAAGGTGTCGATCTCCGCCTTGCTGCCCGCGTCCTGCTTGGCCTTGACGGCGGTGTCCGCGAAGGGCGCGCCGAGGGTGACGACGGCGTCGATGTCCCGGTCGGCCTGGAGCTTGGAGACGATCGAGGCCTGGACGTCGGGCATGTTGGTGCCGTCCACATACAGATTGGTCATCCGGCCCTCGAACGTCTTCTTCGCCCCGGCGCAGCGCTGCTCGTGGCCGACGTTGCCCTGCTCGTGCAGGACGCAGACGGCGCTGCGGCGCCCGCGCTCGTTGAGCTCGGTGCCGACGGCCTCGCCCGCGACGGTCTCGTCCTGGCCGATATGGGTGAGGGCGCCGAACTCCTTGGACTCCGCGGAGCCCGAGTTCACGGTGATCACGGGGATACCGGCCTTGCGGGCGCGTTCCAGGGCGGACTTCATCGCGGCGGGCTTGGCGAGGGTGACGATGATCCCGTCGACCTCCTTGTCGATCGCCGCGTCGACCAGCTGGGCCTGCTGCTGGGCCTCGTCGTGATGCGAGTACACGAAGTTGATGTTGTCCTTGGCGGCGGCCTCCCGGGCGCCGTTCTGGACGATGTCCCAGAAGGTGTCGCCGTCACCGGAGTGCGTCACCATGGCGAACGTCCAGCGGGGGGTGCTGACCGTGGACTTCCCCTGGGAGGCGGCGGCCTTCCGGGCGTCCTCGGCGCGCTTGCCGCCCGTGCTGCTGCATCCGGCGAGGGTCATCCCGAGCGCCACCACCAGCACGGCTCCCACCGCGCGTACCCCTGTCCGTGCCTTTGCCACGACCCCGTGCCCTTCTTGCCGTACTCCCCGGTGCGCCGGGACCGGCCGACCGGCCCCGGGGGTCGACTTTGCGACCTCGAACGCTCCAGTATCGGCCACCGGCAGGGCGCGGGTGGTCATCGGGTGCCGCGCGGTGCGCTTCGCCGGGCGCGGCACGCCCGGCGGATTCGCCCCGGCGCCCTCGCCGCGGGAGCCGCCGCGTGCCGTCACGGCGCGGGGTTCCGCCGGACCTGCTGCCGTGCGGTCGGTACGCATGGTGGGTCCACCTCTTCTCCCCGGCCGCCCGGATGCGGCTGAGGGGAGTTCTAGTGGTGGGGCCGGACCCCGTCAATGGGTTTGTCAGAACATTCTTACGAGGTAGGCGTGATGCCGTGCCGACGCCGCCTCAGGGGCGTACGAGGAGCTGGAACTCGAAGGAGTAGCGGGACGCGCGGTACAGATGGGAGCCGTGTTCCACGGGGCGGCCGGTGTCGTCGAAGGTGGTGCGGCGCATGGTCAGCAGCGGCGCGCCCTCGGACTCGTCGAGCTGTTCGCCCTCCGGCCCGTCGGCGGCGCGGGCGCCCACGGACTGCCGGGCGCTGTGCAGCGTGATCCCCGCGGCCCGCATCAGCCGGTACAGCCCGGTGGCCTCCAGCCGGTCCTCCTCCAGGGCCAGCAGTCCGACCGGCAGATGGTTGCGGAGGTACGCCATGGGTTCGCCGTGCGCCAGCCGCAGCCGTTCCAGCCGCTGCACCTCGGCGCCCTCGGCGACCCCGAGGGCCGCGGCGACCTCGGCGGACGCGGGGACCAGATCCCGGGCGAGCACCCGGGTCGACGGACGCTGACCGGCCGTCTCCAGGTCGTCGTACAGGCTGCTCAGCTCCAGCGGGCGTTTGACCTGGCTGTGCACCACCTGGGTGCCGACCCCCCGGCGGCGCACCAGCAGTCCCTTGTCCACCAGCGACTGGATGGCCTGGCGGACGGTCGGCCGGGACAGGCCGAGGCGGCCCGCCAGGTCGATCTCGTTGCCGAGCAGGCTGCCCGGGGTGAGCGTCCCGTCCTCGATCGCCGCTTCGAGCTGCTGGGCGAGCTGGAAGTACAGCGGGACCGGGCTGCCCCGGTCGACGCCGAGCTGGAGCGGACGGACGGGATCGGCTTCTGGTGTGGGCACGGGGGCGAGCGTAGCCGTCACGTCCGGGCGCGTGAACCCATCAGGTTCGATTGTCCGGACAAACCATTGACAGGGGGCGTGCGCCCCGTCAGCTTGTACCCATGCGCATCGGACTCATCGGGACGGGCCGCATCGGTACGTTCCACGCGGCCTCCCTCTGCCGCAACCGCGAGGTCGGTTCCCTCGTCGTCACCGACGCCGACACCGCACGGGCGCACGCGCTCGCCGAACGGGTCGGGGCGACCGTCGCGCCCGGGGTGGACGAGATCTTCACCTGGGGAGTGGACGCGGTCGTGATCACCACCGCCACCTCCGCGCACGCCGAGCTGATCGGCCGGGCCGCGCGGTCCGGGCTGCCGGTGTTCTGCGAGAAGCCCATCGCCGTCGACCTGCCCGGCACGATGGCCGCGCTGCGGGAGGTGGAGCGCGCGGGGACCGTGCTCCAGATGGGCTTCCAGCGGCGCTTCGACGCGGGGTACACCGCGGCCCGGGAGGCCGTGCGCAGCGGGCGGCTCGGCCGCCTGCACACCGTACGGGCGATGACCTCGGACCCGGCGCCCCCGCCGGCCGGGTACCTGCCGCTGTCCGGGGGCCTCTTCCGGGACTGCCTGGTGCACGACTTCGACATCCTGCGCTGGGTCACCGGCCGGGAGATCGTCGACGTCCACGCGGTGGGGTCCGACGCCGGGCCCGCGATGTTCCGCGAGGCGGGCGACGTGGACACCGCGGCGGCGCTGCTCACCCTGGACGACGGGACCCTCGCGACCGCGACGGCGACCCGTCTGAACGGGGCGGGGTACGACGTACGGATGGAGCTGGCCGGGGAGACGGACCAGGTCGCGGTAGGACTCGACGACCGGACACCGATCGCGTCCACGGAACCGGCGGGGCCGCGGGCCGCGGACAAGCCGTGGACCGGGTTCCTGGAACGGTTCGCCCCCGCGTACGAGGCGGAGCTGGCGGCGTTCGTGGCGGTGGTGCGGGGGGAGCGGGAGAATCCGTGCGGGGGCAACGAGGCGTTGCAGGCCTTGCGGGTCGCGGAGGCGTGTGAGGTGTCGCGACGCGAACGGAGGGGGGTCCGGGTCGAGGAGATCGCCCCGGAGTGACCCTTCGCGGGCTGTCCGGCTGGGCGCACATGTCCCGGTACGGGTCGGACGGAGGTGCGCAGTTCCCCGCGCCCCTGGATGCTGCCCCGGTCTGTTGTTCTTCGGGTGCGGGTCCGCCCTCGTCTTTGCGCAGTTCCCCGCGCCCCTTTGGGGCGCCCCCTGAGGCTGTTCTTCACCCTCCTCCTCGCGCAGTCGCATGGCTGCCGAAGGGGGTGGGCGGGAATCTCTGCCCGCAGACTCCGATGCTCTTCAGCAGAGCAAGGGGGACGTCCGACCGAGCGTGTCGGATCGAGGACGGAGAATCCCGACCGGCCCCGACCCGAAGAACCGACAGATGGCGCCCCAAAGGGGCGCGGGGAACTGCGCGAAACCACCGAACGACGGCACAGGAACAAGCGCGCCCACCCGGACAGACCTACGAAGCGCAAGCGAAGGCGACCCGCGGGGAACTGCGCAAAACCCACGAACGACAGCACAGGAACAAGCGCGCCCACCCGGACAGACCTACGAAGCGCAAGCGAAGGCGACCCTCACCACCGGAGGGGCACACTGCGGGGGCCTCGGATGAGGATGCCGGGGGTCCAGGGGCCCGGGGGGCCGTCGAGGGCGAGGCGGGGACAGCGTTCCAGGAGGCCCCGGAGTGCGACCCGCGCCTCCACCCGGGCCAGCGGCGCCCCGAGACAGTGATGAATGCCGTGCCCGAACGCGAGATGCCCCCGCCCGGCCCGGCGGATGTCGAAGCGGTCGGGCCCCCCGAACCGCCCCGGGTCGCGCCCCGCCGCGCCGAGCCCGACGAGCACGGAGTCACCGGCCCGCACGGTCACCCCACCCACCTCGAAGTCCTCCGCGGCGAAGCGGTACGTGCTGGCCTCGACGGGCCCGTCGTAGCGCAGGGTCTCCTCGACCGCGCCGTCGAGCAGGCCCATGTCTGCACGGAGGGCGGCGAGCTGCCCGGGGTGGGAGAGCAGCGCGACGACCGCGTTGGCGATCAGATGGACCGTGGTCTCGTGTCCCGCGACGAGTAACAGGAAGGCCATGGCACGCAGTTCGTCACCGGAGAGCCGGTCGCCGTCCTCGGCCTCCGTACGGATGAGCGCGGACAGCAGATCCTCCGCGGCTCCGCCGGCGCGTTTGTCGGCGATCAGCTCGTCCAGATAGGTCCCGAGTTCGGCCACGCTCCGCTGCGCCTCGGCGCGGCCCGCCGGGGCGACGATCCCGTTGGACATCCGGCGGAAGGCGGCCCGGTCCATGGCCGGTACCCCGAGGAGTTCGCAGATGACGGTCATCGGCAGCGGGAACGCGAACGACTCGACCAGGTCGGCCCGGCCGAGCGGGACCATCGCGTCGAGGAGGTCACCGGTGATCCGCCGGACGCGCGGGACCAGGGCCTCGACCCGGCGGGCGGTGAACTCCCGGGTGACGAGCCGGCGCAGCCGGGTGTGGTCGGGCGGGTCGGCGACGAGCATGTGCCGCCCCATCAGATGGTTGTCGAAGGCGAAACCGTCCGCGCGGGTGTAGTCCTTGAACAGCCGGGGGTCCGCGAGCAGCGAGCGCGCCTCGTCGTACCCGACGACGAGCCACACCTCCTCGGAGTAGGCGGGCGGCGGCAGCCGCACCCGGTGCACGGGACCACGGGCCCGCAGTCGCGCGTAGACGGGGTACGGGTCGTCGCGGAACTCCGCGCCGTACGCCGCCAGATCGATCACCTCGGTCGTCATGTCCGCTCCCTCCGGCCCCGCGCGCCCGGCCGGACCCGTGCACGCGTCCTGGTGAGAATCTCACCCGGAGGTCAGCGGGCCGGGACCGGGCCGGAGGGTCACTCCTCGCCGTCGAGCCAGCCCGCGTCATGGGCCAGCAGCGCGATCTGGACACGGTTGTTGAGGTCGAGCTTGGCGAGGATGCGTGAGACATGGGTCTTGACCGTGGCGACGCTCATATAGAGCTGGGCGGCGATGTCGGCGTTGGAGCGGCCGTGGCCCACCGCGACCGCGACCTCCCGTTCGCGTTCGCCGAGCGCCGTGAGCCGGGCCCGGGCGCGGCGCAGCCGGTCCTGGCGCGGGTCGACGCCCGCGACCCGGCCGATGAGCTGCCGGGTGACCGTCGGGGACAGCACGGGCACCCCGGTGGCGACCCGGCGGACCGCGTCGACGATCTCGGCGGGCCGGGTGTCCTTGAGGACGAATCCGGCGGCGCCCGCGCGCAGCGCCCGCAGGACCTGTTCGTCGGCGTGGAAGGTGGTCAGGACGATGACCTCGGGCGCGTGGTCCCGGGCGCGCAGGAGTTCGGTGGCGGTGAGGCCGTCCATGACCGGCATCCGGAGGTCCATCAGGACGACGTCGGGGGCGAGCCGGTCGACGAGGTCCGCGACCTCGGAGCCGTCGCCCGCCTCACCGACGATCTCGATGTCCTCGGCGCCGCCGAGCATCAGGGAGAGCCCGGCGCGTACCAGCGGATCGTCGTCGACGAGGAGGACCTTGGTCACAGTCATGAGGGCCACGGTAGCCAGGCGGTGATCCGGAAGCCTCCGCCGGTGGCGGGGCCGTGCTCGATACGGCCGCCGGCGAGGGTGGCGCGTTCGGTGAGTCCGATGAGGCCCTGGCCGGAGCCGGGCACCGCGGGGACGTCCCCGGGGGGCGGTGAGTTGCGCAGGGTGAGGGTGAGTCCCCGGCCGGGGCGGCCGTGGACCTCGACGTGGACCTCGGCGCCGGGTGCGTGTTTGCGGGCGTTGGTGAGGCCCTCCTGGGCGATGCGGTAGGCGGTGCGGCCCACGGAGGCGGGGACCGTGCCCGGGTCGGTGACCTGGTTGTCGAGGAGGATGTCGGCGCCCGCCGCGCGGGACTCGGCGACGAGTACGTCGAGCGCGGCCAGGGTCGGTTGCGGACGGCCTGATTCCTCGCCCTCACCGGCGCGCAGCACCCCGATGATCTCGCGCAGGTCCTGGAGCGCCTCGTGGGAGCTCTCCCGGATGACCCCGGCGGCCCGGGCGATCTCGTTCTCGGGGGCGCCGGGGCGGAACTCCAGGGCGCCCGCGTGGACGCTGAGCAGGGTCAGCCGGTGGGCGAGTACGTCGTGCATCTCGCGGGCGATGGACTCGCGGGCGAGCCGCTGGGCCTGTTCGGCGCGGAGTTCCGCCTCGGTCTCGGCGCGCCGGGCGCGGTCGCGCAGCGACAGCAGCAGTTCGCGGTGGGAGCGGACGAACAGGCCCCAGCCGACGGCGGTCGCCGTCAGGATCATGGTGAACGCGACGGCCAGGCCGAACGACACCTCGGGGTCGGGCCGCATCCAGAAGTAGAAGGGCACGGCGAGGAGGTTGGCCCCGCAGATCCAGGCGACGTATTTGAAGGGCCGGTGCACGGCCAGGGAGAAGTAGGCGATCAGCGCGGCTCCGCCGGAGGTGGAGGACAGCGGGCCCAGCAGGAGCAGCACCACGGCGAGACCGACCGGCCAGCGCCTGCGCAGCCAGAGGGCGCCGCAGGCCAGCGCGCCGATCACCTGGTCCACGGCGACCATCGCCGGGGGGAGGTTCGTTTCGTCCGGCAGGGTCTCCCCCGCCATCAGTCCGACGATGACGGCGAGCAGGAAGCAGCAGAAGTCGACGGCCCAGTCACGCAGGGTGCGGCGGGGCCGTCTGCCGTCGCTCCGCCCGGGGTACAGCTCCGCCGCCACCGCGGACGGCAGCAGCCAGCGGAAGCGGTACACGGGTCCCGGCTGCGCCGGCGCGGTCGGCTGTTCCCCACTCATGGTCGGCAATCTACGCAGGTTCGCGGCGTGTTCCTGTCATAAGGGCGGGCTGGCGACCAAAGTCCGCCAGGTGGAGACCTTCGGCCGACCCGCCGGGCCGGGGACGCCGACTTCGGCCGCGGTACGCGTTCCTGGCGGCCGGCGTCCGGGGTACGTACGGCCGATGCGGACGGTGACGTGCGTCCCGCCTGGGCTGCTTCCGGGGCCGTGCGCTGAAGCTCCTGTACCGGATCTCCCGCCGCCGGGCCCTCGCGACGGGCCCTTGGGAGGCGAACTTGCACCCGGCGGAGTGGGATGTTCCGGATGACCCGGCGAAGGGGCCGTCAGTTGGAGTATCCCTGCTGCACAAGGCAGTCGAGGAACCATCGTGACAGTGGAGGGAGAGGGGGAGCATGGCCCTGAACACCGCACCGGACGCGGTCCCCGGCGAGGTCGCGGGACCACCGGGCGCCGAAGCCGTCGTCGAGACGCGCGGTCTGCGGATGCGCTACGGGACCACCGATGTGCTGACGGGAGTCGATCTGACGGTACGCCGGGGTGAGGTGCTGGCCCTGCTCGGGCCCAACGGAGCCGGCAAGACGACCACGATCGAGATCCTGGAGGGCTTCCGGCGGCGCTCCGCCGGGGAGGTCCGCGTCCTCGGCACCGACCCCGGGGACGGCGACGAGGCGTGGCGCGCGCGGCTGGGCATCGTGCTCCAGTCCTGGCGTGACCACGCGAAGTGGCGGGTGGGTGAGCTGCTCGACCACTTCGGCCGCTACTACGCCCCGTACAGCGCCGACGGCAGGGTCCGGCCGTACGGCGCGGCCGAGCTGATGGCCCTCGTCGGGCTCACCGAACGCGCCGGGGCCCGGGTGGGCAGCCTCTCCGGCGGGCAGCGCAGACGGCTCGACGTGGCCGTCGGCATCGTCGGGCGGCCGGAGCTGCTGTTCCTGGACGAGCCGACGGCCGGGTTCGACCCGCGCGCCCGCCAGGACTTCCACGACCTGGTGCACCGGCTCACGGAACGGGAGGAGACCACGATCCTGCTCACCACCCATGACCTGGACGAGGCGGAGAAGCTCGCCGACCGGATCGTGATGCTGGCGGGCGGCCGGATCGTGGCCGACGGCACCGCCGCCGAACTGTCCCGCGAGGTGTCGGGCAAGGCCGAGGTGCGCTACAGCCGGGACGGCGAGCGCCACACGCACGCGACGGACGACCCCACCTCGTATGTGCGCGGACTGTTCGAGCGGTACGGCGACGCCATCGGCGATCTGGAGGTGCGCCGCGCCCGCCTGGAGGACGTCTATCTGGCGCTGGTGCGGGAGTACGAGTCGGGGCAGCGCACCGGTGTGCCGCCCCGGTTGCGGGAGGTGTCGTCATGAATCCCGGTGCGGCGGCCCTGCGGGCCGGACTCCATCGAGGCCGGATCGAGTTCCGGCAGCACATGAGCGACTCCCAGGACATCTGGGGCGCCGTGTTCCCCCCGGCAGTGTCGCTGGTGGTCATGTACATCCTGCGGGACAGCACCGTGCCGGGCACCGACGCGTCCCTCGGCTCCCACTCGGTCCCCGGCATCCTCGCGATGAACGTGGTGCTGACCGGCCTCATGGGGCTGGCCATCGCCCTGACGACGGACCGGGAGGACAGCACGCTGCTGCGGGCCAAGGCCGTACCGAACGGAGTCCTCGGCTATCTGACGGGCAAGGTCGTCAGCCGGGCCGCGGTGACGGTCGCGAGTCTGTTCGTCGTACTGATCCCCGCGTCTTTCCTGTTCGGCGGGCTGGAGCTGGGCCGGGTGATGTCCTGGGTGACACTGACCTGGGTCCTGGCGCTCGGACTGATCGCGACCCTGCCGATCGGCGCGATCCTCGGCGCCCTGTTCAACGGCGCCCAGAGCCTCAGCGTCACGACGCTGGTCCTGATGGGTCTGGTGGCGATCTCCGGGGTCTTCCACCCGGTCGACGGATTCCCCGGCTGGTTGCAGTTGCTGGCGCAGGTGTTCCCCTTGTACTGGCTCGCCCTGGGGCTGCGGTCGGCGCTGCTGCCCGGCGAGCTGGCCGCCGCCGAGATCGGCGGGTCCTGGCGGCACGCCGAGACGGTGGGGGTGCTGGGTCTGTGGGCGGTCCTCGGGTTCCTGGTGGCGCCCGTCGTACTGAGCCGGATGGCCCGGCGCGAGTCCGGTTCGAGCGTGGCCGCCCGCCGGGCGAAGGCGGCGCGACGACCGATGTGAGGCGAGGCGCGACCTGAGCGGGACGACCGGACGCCCTGAGGGCCGGGATCAGGATCGCCGCGCCACGCACGGGACCGCGCCACGCCGCCCTCCCGGCCGACGCCTCCGGGTCCGGGACGGGGCCGCGGTCCTACGCGTAGCTGCCGTACTCCGGGCGGCCCGCGAACGCGTAGGTGTGGATGGCCACGCCCTTCCCGGTGACCTGGGCCGCGCTGTGCCGGAACGCGGTCGGGACGGCGCCCTCCGCGAACAGCCTGCGGCCCTTGCCGAGCAGTACCGGGAAGACCAGCAGATGGGCGGTGTCCACGAGGTCGTGGTCGAGGAGGTAGCGGGCGAGGGTGCCGCTGCCGTGGACCTGGATCTCCCCGTCCGTGCGCTCCTTGAGCTCCGCGACGCGCGCGGCGACATCCCCGCCCAGCACGGTGGTGCCCTCCCATCCGGGGTGTTCCAGGGTGTTCGAGGCGACGTACTTGGGCAGCGAGTTGAGCCGGTAGGCGATCGGGTTGTCGGGGTCGGTGACCTTCGGCCAGTACCCGGCGAAGATGTCGTACGTACGGCGGCCGAGGAGGAACGCGGTGGACCGGTCGAAGACCCCCGTCATGAACCGGCCGAAGTCCTCGTCCCCGTACGGGACGGACCAGCCGCCGTGGTCGAAGCCGTCGCTGGTGTCCTCCTCCGGCCCTCCCGGTGCCTGCATGACACCGTCGAGGGTGACGAACGTGGTGATCGAGAGTTCAGCCATGGCCGGTGCCTGCTTCCAGGAGTGCGTTTTCCTCTTCCACCAGCTATGACCGCACTCCGGCGCGGAACTCATCGCCCACCCGGGTGGAGATCCGGGTGGGCCTCCCGTGGCCGAGGGCCGCTCAGCCCGCCGGGGGCCGGTGGCGGGCCCGCAGCCGTGCCGCGCCGTCGTCGGTCAGCGAGCCGTGCAGCCGCAGCCGGGAGATCCCGCCGTCCGGGAGGATGTCCACGCGCGCGTGGGTGCCGACGGCGGGCACGTCCAGGACGAAGCGGTGGTCGGTGTCCGGCTGGAGCGGGGTACGGGGCAGGATCTCCGTCCAGGGCCCGTCCCCGTCCCGCAGCGACACCGACGCCCAGCCCGCCGCGTTGCCCTTGAGACAGGCGGTGTCCAGCTGGACGGCACGCACCCGCGACCGTTCGGCCAGCCGGTAGGTGATCCAGTCGTGGCCGTGGTCGCGGCGGCGGCGGGTCTCCCAGCCTTCGTCCATCCGCCGGGAGCGGCCGGGGTGGATGGTGTGGACGGGCGGCGAGTAGAACCGGTCGGAGGCGTCCAGGACCTGGCCTCCGTACTCCAGGGCGACCACGTCGAAGGTGCCGAGCGCGGTGAGCCAGCCGGGGTCCGGGACGGGTTCGCCGTACGCGCGCAGCCGCGCGACGCCGCCGTCGGGGTACTGGCGCAGCCGCAGATGGGTGAAGCTCCCGGCCGCGTCCACGGTGAAGCCGTTGGCCGCGTGTCCGCCGACGGCCGTGCGCGGGACCAGGACGGTCCAGCCGAGCCCGGGGGCGAGGAGGTCCCCGGGCGCGGGGGAACCGGGGACATGGACGGCTTCGACGGACACCGAGTGCGGGTGGTTGCCGCGGAAGTGCGCGGTGTCGACCACGATCCCGTGGAGCACACCGGGGACCCCGAGCCTGATGAGCGCCCAGTCGTGGTCGTCCTCGGCGGGCCAGGGGAATCCGGCGGAGACACCGCGGCGGCGCCGGGTCTCCCAGCCGTCCATGATCTTCCCCTTGTGCCCGAAGGACACAGGGTCGAACTCGGCGCGGCCGGGCAGCAGCAGGTTCTCCCTCGGTGCGAAGAACTCGTCCCCGGCGGCGACGACCCCCGCGCCGAGCCGCCGGTCCGCGAGGTCGGCGTGCCGGGTGAACGCATGCTCGGCGGAGCGGTGGTCGGCGTACGGGTCGCCGCCGCGATAGGGCGCGGCGGCTCCGGTGAAGTCGGCCTCGGGAAGCCCCGGCGGGAACGTGGCAGGCCGGAGGGACGCATGGGGTTCGGGGTGCTGGGGGTGTGCCGTCACGGTGACCGGTGCTTCCTCTCGTCCGGGGTGCGGCGGCGTGGGGTCCGCGTGTGGTGGCAGGGGGTGCGGGGGCGTGGGGTGAGGTGCGTTCGGTGGCAGGGGGTGCGGTGGCTGCCGGTGGGCCGTATGCGGGTGGTGGCTGCGGCGGGTGGGTGCGGTGGCTCCTCGTGTCGGGCCCGCCACGGGCCGCTACGGGCCCCTGGGGGCGCTGGGGGTGCGGCCCGGCCGCCCGGGGCCCCCGCCGCACCGGGAGGCCGTCAGTCGCGCCCCGGTGGCCGCGGCCCGTCCGGTGGGGACCCGCCGGGGCTAGGAGCGGGACAGCAGTCGGCCGCGTGGCCCGGTGAACTCTCCGTCGGCGTATATCCGTTGCCCGCGCAGCCAGGTGGAGCGGACGACGCCGTGGAGGGTGCGACCGGCGTAGGCGGTGACGGGGTGGCGGTGCTGGAGGGCCGACGCGTCGACGGTGAGGGTCGCGTCCGGGTCGAGCACCGCGAAGTCCGCGTCCCGGCCGGCCGCGATGACGCCCTTGCGGCCGAGTCCGGCGAGCCGGGCGGGCGCCCCGGCCATCCAGCGGGCGAGGTCGTCCAGGGTGTGCCCCCGGGCGCGGGCGGCCGTCCAGATCGCGGGCAGGCCGAGCTGGAGCGAGGAGATACCGCCCCACGCGGTCGCGAAGTCGGCGGTCTTGAGTTCGGCCGGGGACGGCGAGTGGTCGGAGACGACGCAGTCGACGGTCCCGTCGGCGAGCGCGCGCCACAGGGCGTCCTGGTTCGCGGCCTCGCGTATGGGCGGGCAGCACTTGAACTCCGTCGCACCGTCCGGGACCTCCTCGGCGGTGAGCGTCAGGTAGTGCGGACAGGTCTCCGCGGTGATCCGCACCCCCGCCCGGCGGGCGGCGGCGAGCGGGCCGAGCGCGTCCGACGACGACAGGTGCAGCACATGCACGCGCGCGTGCAGACGCCGCGCCTCGGCGATCAGCAGGGCGACGGCGCCGTTCTCCGCGGCGCGGGGCCGTGAGGCGAGGAAGTCGGCGTACGCGGCGCCGCCCCGCGCGGGGGCGTCCGCCAGCTCCCGGGGGTCCTCCGCGTGCACGATCAGCAGTCCGCCGAAACCCGCGACCACGGCGAGCGAACGGGCGAGCTGCTCCTCGTCGAGGGCGGGGAACTCGTCGACGCCCGAGGGCGACAGGAAGCACTTGAAGCCGAACACCCCGGCGTCGTGCAGGGCCCGCAGTTCGTCGCGGTTGCCGGGCAGGGCGCCGCCCCAGAAGCCGACGTCCACATGGATTCTCGTCCGGGCCGCCTCCCGCTTGACCCGCAGGGCCGCCGTACCGGTCGTCGGCGGCAGGGAGTTCAGCGGCATGTCGACCAGCGCGGTGACGCCTCCGGCCGCCGCCGCGCGGGTGGCGGTCCAGAAGCCTTCCCAGTGCGCCCGCCCCGGATCGTTGATGTGCACGTGGGTGTCGACCAGTCCGGGCAGCAGCACGTCGTCGCCGAGGTCCTCGCACCTGACACCGGCGGGGACGGGGGCGTCGTACGGGAGCACCCGCGCGATCCGTCCGTCCCGGACGGCGACGGACGCGGGGCGGGTGCGCTCGGGGGTGACGACCCGGGTGGAGCGCAGCAGCAGGTCGGCGGGGCGGGCGGTGGACCTGGGCGGCGCTCGGTCGGTCACCTGGCCCCCTCCCCCGGTCACGACGACACGCCTCGGGCCTTCAACGTTCTGTTGAACGAGTGTTCAGGGCCGTCACCGAGCGGTCAAGACCCCCGCCATCACCCCGGACACCCCCTTGGCTAATTCCGCGAAGTGGAATTACTCTTTCGTCCAGCAGTTCACGTATCAGAACGCCACTCCGTCCCGCCGGGCGCCGGAACACCCTCCGGCGCACCCCGTCCGCGCCGGCCGAGCACCCCTGACCGGCGGGGACGCGGAGCCCGGCACGGAACAGCACCGGAGAACGGCTGCCGCCCCGGGTAGGCTGCACCCTTGCCCACCCGTCCCGAAAGGAACGCGCCGTGCCGACGTCCAGCGCCAGCTCCACCGACGCCGTCAAGTCCACCTCCCCGAGCGGCGGCGTGCAGTCCCTGGAGCGGGCCTTCGACCTGCTGGAGCGGATGGCGGACGCGGGGGGCGAGGTCGGGCTGAGCGAGCTGTCCACGAGCAGCGGGCTGCCCCTGCCCACGATCCACCGCCTGATGCGCACTCTCGTCGCCTGCGGCTACGTCCGTCAGCAGCCCAACCGGCGGTACGCCCTCGGGCCCCGGCTGATCCGGCTGGGCGAGTCGGCGTCCCGGCTGCTCGGGACATGGGCCCGGCCGCATCTCGCGCGGCTGGTGGAGGAGACCGGCGAGACCGCGAACATGGCCCTGCTGGACGGGGACGAGATCGTCTACGTCGCCCAGGTGCCGTCCAAGCACTCCATGCGGATGTTCACGGAGGTGGGGCGGCGGGTGCTGCCGCACTCCACGGGGGTCGGCAAGGCGCTGCTGGCGTACACGCCCGCCGACGAGGTACGGGCGCTGCTGGCGCGGACCGGGATGCCCGCGGCGACGGACAAGACCATCACCACGCCGGACGGGTTCCTCGCGGCGCTGGAGGAGGTACGGCGGGCGGGGTACGCCGTCGACGACAACGAGCAGGAGATCGGGGTGCGGTGCCTCGCGGTGCCGATCCCCGAGTCGCCCACGGCCGCGGCGATCTCGATCTCCGGACCGGCCGGGCGGGTCACCGACGCGGCGACCGAACGGATCGTGCCGGTGCTCCAGCAGATCGCGGCGGAGCTTTCGGTGACGCTCAGCACCAGCTGACCGCCTTCGCTTGCGCCTCTGGGTCTGTCCGGCTGGACGAACTTCGTTCCTGTGCCGTCGCTCGGTGGATTTGCGCAGTT
The DNA here is from genome assembly GCF_001905345.1 of Streptomyces uncialis. Lineage (GTDB taxonomy): Bacteria > Actinomycetota > Actinomycetes > Streptomycetales > Streptomycetaceae > Streptomyces > Streptomyces uncialis. The sequence continues at coordinate 564,069 of NZ_LFBV01000004.1, read as the reverse complement.
CCCCGCGCCCCTGGGTGCTGCCCCTGTGCGTCGCTCCTCGGGTGCGGGCCGGTTCTCGTCTTCGCGCAGTTCCCCGCGCCCCTTTGGGGCGCGTCCGGCCGGTTCTTCGGGTCGGGGCCGGTCGGGATTCTCCGTCCTCGCTCCAACGCGCTCGGTCGGACGTTCAGTGGTCCTGCTGAAGAGCATCGGAGTCTGCGGGCAGAGATTCCCGCCCACCCCCTCCCGCAGCCATGCGACTGCGCGAGGAAGGGAGTGCGTGAGAGGGGTGGCGCGTCAGCTCTGTGCGGTGTCGTCGTCCGCCTGCGCGGTGCCCTCGGCCGCGCCTGCCTTCTCGCGCATCTTGCGCACCAGCTCCGCCTTCCGGTCGGCCGCGTCCTGGCGGTCGAGGTTACGATGCGGACCGTTGTTCTGCCGTTCGGCGCGGGACAGCTTCTTGCGCTGGCCGCCGCCCATGCCCACGGGGTTGTTGATGTTCTTGCTCACGGTCACGGGTTCTCCGGGTAATGATTTGACGTGCTCTACGGATTAATCGGTGGGGGACAAAGACGTTACCCGGTCCCGCCACCCCCGCACACCACCCCCGCACCCGAACGGCCACCGCAAGGCCGCGCCCCACAGACCCCACGAGCGACCCGCACGGAAACAAGTACGCCCAGGTGTGGAACCCCAGGGGCGCGAGGAACCGCGCACCCACCGAACGACGGCACAGGAACGAAGTACGCCCAGCACCGAGCACCCAGGGGCGCGAGGAACCGCGCACCCACCGAACGACCCCACAGGAACAAGCACGCCCAGGTGTGGAACCCCAGGCGCGCGAGGAACCGCGCACCCCACGAACGACGGCACAGGAACGAAGTACGCCCAGCACCGAGCACCCAGGGGCGCGAGGAACCGCGCACCCACCGAACGACCCCACAGGAACAAGCACGCCCAGGTGTGGAACCCCAGGCGCGCGAGGAACCGCGCACCCCACGAACGACGGCACAGGAACGAAGTACGCCCAGCACCGAGCACCCAGGGGCGCGGGGAACTGCGCACCCCACGAGCGACGGCACAGGAACAAGCACGCCCAGCACCGAGCACCCAGGGGCGCGAGGAACCGCGCACCCACCGAACGACGGCACAGGAACAAGCACGCCCAGGTGTGGAACCCCAGGGGCGCGGGGAACTGCGCACCCCACGAGCGACCGCACAGGAACGAAGTGCGCCCAGCCGGACAGACCTGAGAAGCGCAAGCGAAGGCGACTAGTGGGGAGGCTCGCCGAAGAGGTCGACCGCGTTGCGGACCCTCGCGAGGCCCACCGCGAGCGCGCTCACCGATCCGATGCTCCCCGCGACGAGGAGGAGGGACCGGCGCAGCCGGGGAGTCTCCGGCGCACCCCCCGCCACCATCGCGTCCAGCGCCGCCAGCTCGTCCTCCGCGATCACCCGGTCGGCGAAGTCCGCCGGATGCGTCGCGAGGTCCCTGCGGAGCCTGGAGACCGCGGCACGCAGCTCCACGACCCGGGGGTCCTCGTCGCAGCCGGTAACAACCCTTTGCCCCACGCTCCGCAACACAGCTCTCCCCCCGCGCACGCGCATCGTGCGCTTTCCGTACCGGGCTCGCCGCCCCCGTGGGACCGGTCGGTTCCCTGGGGTTCGCGGCCAGTTAACGCCACCCGCGGGCCCCGCCGCCACTCCATGGACGGAAATTCAACTCCCCTTTGCCCAGCGTAGATCGGGAGGGCGAATCCGACGGCGCGCTGATGCGCGGGGCAGCGCGCGACCCCGTCCCGCACTCCGGGGAAACCGCTTGCCGCGCGGCCGGGCGGTGCTGGGGTATCCAGAGGGCATGACGAACGACGACATCGCGGGACTGCTGCTCGCCGCCGGCGGCGGGCGCCGTCTGGGCGGACAGCCCAAGGCCCTGCTGACGCACCGGGGCCGCCCCCTGGTGGAGCACGCGGTACGGGCGCTGCGCGAAGGCGGCTGCGGGACGGTGCATGTGGTCCTCGGCGCGGGCCGGGACGGTGTGCGTGCCACGGCGGATCTGCGCGGCTGCGCGGTCGTCGGGAACCCTGACTGGGAGACGGGGATGGGGTCGTCGCTGCGGGCGGGCCTCGCGTCGCTCGCGGGTTCGGGCGCCCGCGCCGCCCTGGTGACGCTGGTGGACCAACCGGGCGTCGGGGCCGCAGCGGTGGCACGGGTGCTCGGCGTCGCCGGGTGCGACCCGGACGGCATGACGTCCGCGCTGGCCGCGGCGGCCTACGGCGGCCGACGGGGCCACCCCGTACTGCTCGGCGCCGACCGCTGGACGGACGTGGCCGGGCTGGCCGTCGGGGACCAGGGCGCGCGGGCGTATCTCGCCGCGCACGAGGCGGAGCTGACCCTGGTGGAGTGCGGGGACGTGGCGCGGGCGTACGACATCGACACCCCGGCGGATCTGCGGCGACTGGACTGAGCGGGGGCGGGGGCGGCCGTCGGGGGCATCCGACGACCTTGAAGTTCCACCATGAGGAAACTAGTATCCATTTTCCAGCGCATTCGATCGCCGCGCCCTCCCCCTTGCCGAAGGAAGTGACCGCTCATGTCCGCAGCAGCGCCGTCCTCGCCGACCCTCGTCGGCACGGAGCCCCTGCCCCGGCAGGACGAGGTACTGACCGGCGCGGCGCTCGCCTTCGTGGCGGAGCTGCACCGGCGGTTCACGCCCACGAGGGACGAACTCCTCGCGCTGCGTGCCGGGCGCCGCGCCGAGATCGCCCGTACCTCCACGCTGGACTTCCTCCCCGGGACGGCGGACGTGCGCGCGGACGACTCCTGGCGGGTGGCCCCCGCGCCGCCCGCGCTGAACGACCGCCGGGTCGAGATCACCGGCCCCACCGACCGCCGGATGACCGTGAACGCGCTGAACTCGGGGGCGCGGGTCTGGCTCGCGGACTTCGAGGACGCTTCCTCCCCCACCTGGGAGAACGTGGTCCTGGGCCAGCTCAACATGCGTGACGCCTTCACCCGGCGGATCGACTTCACCGACGAGCGCACCGGGAAGTCGTACGCCCTCAAGGACGACTCCGAGCTGGCGACGGTGGTGATGCGTCCGCGCGGCTGGCATCTGGACGAGCGGCATCTCCAGGTCGACGGCCGGCCCGTGCCGGGCGCGCTGGTCGACTTCGGGCTGTACTTCTTCCACAACGCGCGGCGCCTCACCGACCAGGCGCGGGGTCCGTACTTCTATCTGCCGAAGATCGAGTCGCACCGTGAGGCCCGCCTCTGGAACGACGTGTTCGTGTTCGCGCAGGAGAAGCTGGGCATCCCCCAGGGCACGGTCCGCGCGACGGTCCTCATCGAGACGATCACCGCCGCGTACGAGATGGAGGAGATCCTGTACGAGCTGCGGGACCACGCCTCCGGGCTGAACGCGGGGCGCTGGGACTATCTCTTCTCGATCATCAAGAACTTCCGGGACGGCGGCGCGAAGTTCGTGCTGCCCGACCGCAACGCCGTCATCATGACGGCGCCGTTCATGCGTGCCTACACCGAACTCCTGGTCCGCACCTGTCACAAGCGGGGCGCGCACGCGATCGGGGGGATGGCCGCGTTCATCCCCTCCCGGCGGGACCCGGAGGCGAACACGGCCGCGCTGGAGAAGGTCAGGAACGACAAGGACCGGGAGGCGCGGGACGGGTTCGACGGCTCCTGGGTCGCCCACCCGGATCTGGTGCCCGTGGCGATGGCCTCGTTCGACGCCGTGCTCGGGGACGCGCCGCACCAGAAGGACCGGCTGCGCGAGGACGTGACGGTCGCCGCGGGTGACCTCATCGCGCTCGACACCCTCGACGCGCGGCCGACGTACGCGGGGCTGGTGAACGCGGTCCAGGTCGGTATCCGGTACATCGAGGCGTGGTTGCGCGGTACCGGCGCGGTGGCGATCTTCGGGCTGATGGAGGACGCGGCGACCGCCGAGATCTCCCGTTCGCAGATCTGGCAGTGGGTCGACGCGGGGGTCGTGTTCGAGGACGGCAGGACCGCCACCGCGGAGCTGGTGCGGGAGATCGCCGCCGCGGAACTCACCGCCGTCCGCGAGGAGACCGGTGCGGACGCCTTCGCCGGGGGCGACTGGCAGCGCGCCCACGATCTGCTGCTGAAGGTGTCCCTGGACGCGGACTACGCCGACTTCCTGACGCTGCCCGCCTACGAGCGGCTGCGCGGCTGAGTACGCCCGGCGGCGGTCCCCGGTCAGGCATCCGCCGGGCCGGGGGCCTCGGCTTTCCGGTCAGGGACGGTCGGAGTGCCCGAGGGCGCGGCCCGGTGCCACCCGGTCGCGGACCAGTCGCTTGACGGCGGTCGGCTCGGGGAAGCCCTGCTGCTTGCGGTCCCAGACCACGTCGCCGTCGACCCGGACCACGAACACGCCGCCCGTGCCGGGGGCGAGGGACAGTTCCGTCAGCTCCGTCTCGAAGGTCGTGAGCAGTTCCTGGGCGAGCCACGCGGCGCGCGGCAGCCAGCGGCACTGCGTGCAGTACTCGATCTGGACGCGGTGCCCGGACGGGGCGTCGGACGTACTCACGGGTCAGCCTTTCGGTTTCCGGTCCAGATGGACGGACCAGTCCTGTTCCGCCGGGGGCCTCCCGTGCAGATCGGGCACGCGCTTGAGCCAGGCCGGGCGGCCCGCCTCGGTGGCCGCCGCGCGGTGCGCGTCCTCGGCCGCGAGCTGTTCCCGGGCCGGGAAGTCGGTGGGCAGCCAGTCCCGGGAGGCACGCGCGCGGGCGACGAGATGGCCGGCGTATGCGTCGCGTACCGCGTCGGGTCCGGCGAAGCCGGGTTCGTCCGCGAGCCACTCGTCGGGGACCAGGGCGGTGATGTCGCGCAGCAGGTCCCGGGTCACCCTGGGCGCCAGTTCGGCGTCGGCGGCGGCCGTGTCGGGGCCGTAGCCGCCGAGGGCGTGGCGGCGGAAGTCGTAGCGCTTGGTGACGGCGTCGGTGGCGCTCTCCCAGCGGTGGTGGAAGACCAGCGCGGCCCCGTGGTCGATGAGCCACAGCAGGGGTTCGTTGACCTTCGGGACGCCGAAGGTGGGCCACACCATCAGGTTCGAGCTGTGCAGGGTGCGGTCGACATTGGCGGTCAGCGCGTCCAGCCAGACGATCCGGCCGGCCTCCAGGGGGCCGACGCGCAGCGCGCGCGGCGCGGTGTCCGGGGCGAAGTCGGCGGCGCCGGGCAGATAGTCCATGCCGAGGTTGAGGCCCGCGCTGGCCGCCAGCAGGTCGCGCACCTCCTGGTGCGGCTCGTGCGCGGCGACCGCCGGGTCGAAGTGGGCGCGCACCAGCTCGGGCACCCGCAGCCCGAGGGCGCGGGCCAGTTCCCCGACGATCACTTCGGCGACCAGCGCCTTCGGTCCCTGGGCGGAGCCGGTGAACTTGACGACGTACATACCGAGGTCGTCGGCCTCGACGACACCGGGCAGCGACCCGCCCTCGCTCAGGGGCGTGACATAGCGCGTCGCCGTGACCTCTCTCAGCATTTCCCCAGGCTATACGGCGCGACTCCCTGTGAATCAGCAGACCGAGTCGGACCGGGCGACCAGGCGCGTCCCACTCCCACCAGCCCCGGGGAGAATCTGGGGAGTTTCCACGGGCACGTCACTCTCTCCGGCTCCCCAGGACTCCGTCGATGACGGTGCGCCCTTTGGCTCCGGCTTCCGGCATGAAGTGAGCGTAGTAGCTCAGCGTGACGGTCGGCGAAGGAATGCCCAGCCCTCGCGCCAGGGTCACCACGCACTCCCCCCGCCTCCAACATGACCGAGGCACAGGTGTGCCGCAGTACATGGAAGCCGTCCCTTGGCGCCGCCTCCCACTGCCACGCCTTCGCCCCTTCATGACGCGGCTCGATGACACCCGCCTTGGCCAGCGACGGCTTCCACGTACAGGTGTTCCATGTATTCACGGCGATGGCATTGCCGAACCGCGTGGTGAGCAGGGGCGCGAACTTCCGGCGCGGCCTGTCGGCTCCGGGTCTTCCCCACGGCAGCTCCACTTCCACAGGCGGAAACGTCCCGATGTGCCGCTTCACCTCCTCCCCCACTGAGGGCGGCATGTCGACGGTGCGCGTCTTCGCGCCCTTGGAAAGGGCGAAATACAGTTTCCCGTTGAGCGACTGCACTTGGCGGCGGACGTGCAGCACGCCCTTCTCGTAGTCGATGTCCGCGTGGCTGAGCCCGAAGACCTCACCCTGCCGAAGCCCGCACCCCAGCCCCAGCACGACGGCGATCCGGTTCCGAGGACTGATGACGTCGGGCGCTTTGGGCCATCGCACAGAACTGGCATGCATGGGGTTCCGGGCGAGCCGTTTGTCATCGACAGCCGCTTCAAGAATGCTGGACAACTCGTACAGGATTCCGCGCTGATAGTCGACCGAAGAGACAGTCGCCTCCAGCGTCACCGTGTACGCGCGCAACACCGCCGACGTGATGTTCTTGAGCGGCTGGCCCCCAGGTGGGGAATGATATGGAGCCTGGCCCGGCGCTCCTGATTCTCCTGGGTCTTCGGCGCTCCACCTCGACCCGGCGCCCAGTGCATCCGGGTGTAGTCGGCCAGAGTGATGCACCCGTCACGCGGGTCCACGAACTCTCCGCCCTCCTCGTCGGAGGCGGACCGGCGAAGCCATGCCTTCGCGTCTTCCAGCGTGTCGAAGGACCGATCCCGGACCCCTGTGACACCAGCGACTCTGTATCGCTTGCCCTTCCCGTAGCGCGTGGTCTTCTCACGCCTACCCGTTGCAGGATCCTTCTTCTTGATCCAGCGGTCCTCTATGCAGCCGGGCAAATATCTCCTTCGAAAGAAAACGGGGGACGACGACCGGTCAGGCGACCGCTGTGCCGCCGGATCGGTACTGACGGGGGGCCTGCAAGGGACTCAATGCCGTGGTGGAGCGCGAGTCGGCCTGTTCCTGTTCACGGACCCAGGCGTCCAGGGATTCCCGCCGAGACCGCCGAGCGGGTCGACACCTCCACCGGGGAGATCACCGCACCGAGGTGGAGACGCTGGCGGTGATGTGGGAGGCGATCGAGGCGGCGGTGGCCGCGATGGTCGAGCTTGCGCCGCCGCTGGACTCCGACGCCGACGAGGCGTGGCGTGGCGTCGGATGCTGGTGTCCCGGTTCTCCACGGTGCTGCCGTTCCTGAAGCTGCTGCTGGACATCGTCGACTTCGGCGCGACCGCCGAGGGCGAGCCGGTACTGCGGGCGCTGAAGTCGCTGCCGGACCTGCTGGGCCGCAAGAACGTCGGCGAGGCGGAGATCGACACCGCTCTGCTGGCCGGGTCGTGGAAGCGCCTGGTGCTGGTCGCGCCGCCTCTGGAGCCGGGTGAGTGTTCAGGCGAGGCTGGCGGAGGCGTTGTCGTCCCAGCCGTCGTCGCGCTGCATGTAGCCGAGCATCGAGCGGGAGTGCCGGGCCCAGCCGCCCTGGTCGGCGATGGCGTCGCGGCCCTTGCGGCGGGCGACGGAGGCCAGGCCGATGCGCAGGGAGTGCCCGGTCCAGGCGATCGGCACCCCGGCCCGCTTCGAGATCCGCTTGATGGCGCGGGTGACGGAGTCGGGCACCATGCCGCCGGTGACGTGGCCCCACTGGTCGATGCCGACGAACGCGGGCGCCGACGGGTCGGCCCACCGCGGGCCGTGCTCGTCGGCCAGCCGGGTGCGGTAGGCGGTCCAGGCCCTCACCGGGCAGATCGCCGGGTCGTCGGCGTAGCGGATCTTGGCGTTGCGCACCGAGTGCTTGGTCCTGCCGGTGAGCACGGCGACGACCAGGCCGCGCGGGTGCAGGGTGACGTCGCCGGTCAGCAGTCCGGCCGGGTCCTGGCTGCGGCTGGCGTAGTGGAAGCCGGTCAGGGTGAGCGCCTTGTCCCGGTCGCCGGTGAGGGTGTCGGGGCAGGCGCGGGCGACGGCGCGCAGTCCGTCGATGTCGGCACCGGACGCCTGCCCGCGGCCGCGCCGCTCCCCGGCCTGCGGGAGCTTGACCGCCAGTCCTTGCAGCGCGGCGCGGGCGGCGGCCTGGTCGTCGCCGGACACCGTCACGCCGCGCTCGCGCAGCCCGACGACGGCGGCCGCGAGATGGGTGGACGCCGAACTGGGTGCGTAGCCCTTGCCGTTCTGCTGGCCCTCGCGCAGCATCCACGTCACGAACGCCACCAGGGAGCCCCGGGTGGCCTCCGGTCCGGGCAGGCGGGCGGCGGCGCAGAACCGTTCCCACACCCGCCAGCTCTTGTTGTAGGTGTCGACGGTGTTGTCCGGGGTGATCTCCTTCTCGACGGCGTCGGCCAGGTCCTCGGTGTCGGCCAGGCGCCGGGCGGCGTCGACGCCGTGGCGTTCGGCCCACCGCTCGATGAGCGCCTGGCGCTCGGCGGCCGGCGAGTCCGGCACATCCGGCGCGGCGACGTCGCCAGCGGCCGCCGTCTCGGCCGTGACCGTCACTTCGTCACTCCCTCCGTCTGGTGGCCGTGGGCGGCCAGCCACCGGCCGACCACCTCCATCTGCTGCTTGGCCTGCTCCCACGCCTCCCGGAGGCCGCGCCCGAACATCGCGTCCTGCCCGGCCTTGATGGCGTCCTGCTGAGCCCAGCCGTAGACGAACTGCGGGGTGTTGCCCTCCAGCCGTCCGTGCTCCTCCCGCGCGGTGCGCTCGGCGGCCGCCGCCTCGACCAGGGCGGGGTGCCCGTCCTCGGCGGCGTTCGCGGCGACGCCGTGCAGGTGGTGGGCGATGAACGCCCGGGCGGTCGCGTCGTCGCCGTCGTCCACCCCCGTCACCGGCCCTGCTCCGGGACACGGACGACGGCGAACTTGAGCGGCTGGCCCCCGGTGGGATCCTGCTCGGCGGCGAGCAGCGCCGTGGCCATGTCGTACTCGCTGACGGTCGGCCTGCCGGTGTGCGCGCGGTCCCGGGTGCCGGCCGCGAGCAGCTGCTGGATGAGCGGCTCGTCGTGGGGCGCGCTCGCCCGCTCCGGGTACGCGGTCCCCCGGCACAGTTCCTCGACGTGGCGCAGCAGGGCGTAGTACTCGTGTGTGTGCGTCGGGCCCTGGACGCCCGGGCGGGGCATCCCCACACCCAGCGACCGGCGGTGGGCCGCGCCTTCGGCGATCGCGGGGCCCAGGGTGCCCTCCCGGCGGGAGGCGATGGCCCGCGCGGCCCAGGCCCGTTGCGAGGTCGAACGGTGGCAGTCGATCTTGCGGTTGCGCATGTCGACGTAGTGGTACCCGGCGAGGGCGGTGTCGAGGTGGGCGCGCATCTCTTCCTGCCGGGGGCCGTCCGCCCACATCGCGATCCACCGGGCGCCGGTGTCGTGGTGCAGCCCCACCTCGGCGCCGGTGACCTCGGACAGGTGCCGGGCCAGGAGCGCGGCCTGCCTGCTGCGGCTCATCGGGGTGAGTCCTTCTCCAGCGACTCCTCGGCCGCGCCGGAGTCGGCGTGCTGGTGCGCCGCGGCCAGGGCAGTCGCCCGGCTGTACAGGTAGGGACTGGTTCCGGTGAAGCGGGCGTGCTGCCGGGAGCTGCCGTCCCGGTGACGGGCCTGCGCGGTTGCCTCGAAGTCGGCCCAGCGGTCAGCGTGTCCGGGGTCGCGGGCGACGACGTACTCGCCGATGGGCTGCCCGCTCTGCCGCGGCCCGGGGATGCGGTACTCGAAGACGAAGTCCGCCGCCTGGGACGTCGACGCCTTCCCCTTCTCTTCCCACCGGCGGAAGCCTTCTTCGTCGTCAGCGTCGTAGAAGCGGACCGTGTGCCAGCGTTCCGTGGCGAATCCGTCGACGTCCTTCCACCGGGAGGCGACTTCGGCAAGCCGGTTCCAAGCGCTGCGGATGTCCTGGATACGGTCCAGTTGCTTGTGTGCGTCCTGTTGCGCCGTGGCCACGACCTCGTCGCGGAACTGGTAGGTGAGGGCGCCGGTGAAGCCGGGCACCAGGGTGCGCAGGGCGGCGTCGGTCCGATACTCCTCGGTGCCGGGTTGCAGGGGCGGACCGTTGAGCACGCCCATGAGGAAGTCGGTGAGCGCGTCCACGTCGTCCTGGGTGACGTCAACGGCGTAGCGCAGGGGCTCGGTGGCCATGCGGTGGGTTCCCTCCCTGGTTCCGCCGCGCCGGGTGATCGGTCGTCATGTCCCGTTCTGTCGCGTCGGATAAAAAAAGATTATCCGACGCGACCGGTCCGGATGGAGAGTTCCGGGATACGGGCAGCGGCTGTCCGCGCTCCCGGCGAGGACGCTCCCCTGCGAGGATGGCCCCGGACCGGCCTCGGACGAGGAACCGGCGGAGCAGAGGAGACGTACGAGCGGCGAGCACCTGATCACGGACGAGGAGACGCGGAGTATCGCGGAGGGTTTCCTCTCGGAGGCCCCCTGGCTGGAGGACGTGCGGTGGGGGACGTGCGGTGGGGGCGCACCGTGATCGGCGCGGAGGCGGCCCATCTCCAAGACCTCGACGGGGTCATCCCCGAGGACTCCATCCTGGCTCCGGGCCAGAGGTGGTCGTGGACGGTCTCCTTCTCGGATCCCGCCGGGGCCGAGAAGGCCCTCACCCACGAGCAGGTGCTCGACGGGCTCGCCCGCGTCGTCCACGGCGAGCACGAGGGCCCCGAGGGCTGGTTCTTGCTGGGCGTGAGGAACTGGTTCACGCAGCCGTCCGACACCCGCCGAACCCAATCGCTCACCGCCTCCCAGAGCTCGCGGGTCTGCCAGTTCGCCCGCTACGGCCGGACCGTCTTCCCGGCGGAGGAGGAGAAGTCCCTGTTCGGCCGGGAGCAGGACGCCGACGGCACTCCGGCGGACGCTGACGCTCCTGCGGAGTGACACCGCCGGGTGGCTCGGCAGCTTTTGATGCGTCCGCCACCCGTCGCCCCGGGCCTCGCCCGGTCCCCGCGTGCGCCGCCGGCGCTCTGCCCGCTCGTCCACCAGCGGGAGGAGGACCCCATGGAGGACCTGGCGGAGGAAGAGGCGCGGGGCAGCGGGCCGGTTGCCCCCGTTGGGTCTCACAGGGGCAACCGGCGCTGATCAGCTCAGCATCCTGACCGGGTCAGTCATCGGCGGGTACCTGCTGGGCCGCTCCGGGCAGGCCGTGAGGCCGCGCGCATGTGCGGGCACAGGAGCGGCTTGCGGCCGTCCCCGAACTGCACGCCGGTGCTCCGGCTCATCCTCCGGAAGAACACCTTGCCCATGGCCTTCTGGACCGTTGTGGTCCACGCGTAGTCCTCACGGCCGCGCAGGGCGTAGCGCAGCATCCGTCCCGCGTAGCCGCGGCCCTGGTACTCGTCGGTGACGCGGACCGCGATGACGAAGTCGGTGCGGCACGCAAGCAGACCTGCCGGTCGAGCCAGGCGAAGTCGTACCCGTCGACGCGGGTCACTCGCATCTGTTCGCGGTCGGCGGGCTGCGCGGGCGGGAGGTAGTGCCAGTCCTCGCCGGGCACTACCTCCCGCCGGCCACCGCCGCAGCCACCTCATCCCGGCTGTCCGGCACGGGGGAGGGCGTCCTGCGCGGCGTGCCACGGGTAGGCGTCCCAAGGTTCTCCTCGCCACAGATAACAGTGCTCGTCGGACGGGGAACGGGCGCGCTCTCCCTGGTCGGTATTCACCTTGTTGCAGATAACAGGGCAGTTATCTGGGGGAAGACATCGGACAGGTCCGGCCGCCGACGCTCCGTCAGCCGCCGACCAGCGGCGATCGAGGCTTAGCGCCGGTTTTCGTTCCGATGTTCCAACTGCCGCCAATTGCATCAGATGCGAATTCGCGCCGGTATGCGAATCGGCCTGCGTGAAGGCATCAACCACGCCGCGATTCCGTGGAGTTGGACGCCTGCGTCACCGGTGACCATAACGGTCGGCAGGGCCTTGTCGCCACTGACCCGAGGGGCTGACCTGCAGGTCCTCCGGGGGCTCGCATAGGATGCGGTTTTCTCGCATCTGATGCGAGTCATGGAGAGTGGTGGATCAGTGGGGTTCAACGGTTCGATACCAGGGGCGGCGAGACTGCTCCTGGTGGACGGGGTCGCGCTGCTGCGGCCGGAGGAACAGGTCTTCACGGCGATGCTGACCGGGTTCGCCAATCAGCAGCTGGCGCGGAACCTGGCCCGCACGACCGTGGAAGGCCGGGAGAACACGGTGAAGGCGTTCACCGCGTACGTGAACACCTACCCGTGGAATTGGACGCCGGCGATGGTCGATGAGTGGCTCGGCGACCTGCGCTCACTGCGCGACCTGAAACGCTCGACGATCCGTTCGTACTCCGAGGCCGTCCGGTCCTTCTGCCACTTCGTGACCGACCCTCTCTATGAATGGGTCGCGACCTGCGAGGAACGCTTCGGCGCTCACCCGGTCCAGGTGGTGCACGAGTGGAACACCGCAGTGCACGTCCAGGACAACGAGTCCGACCCGAAGAAGCGCGCGTTCACCAAGGCTGAACTGCACGCCTTCTTCGCCCACTGCGACGACGAGGTCGCCCGCATCCGCTCGCTGGGCCGCAAGGGCTGGCTGCCCGCGTTCCGCGACGCCACCGTGTTCAAGACCGCCTACGCCTACGGAACCCGCCGCAACGAGACACGAATGCTCGACGCAGCCGACTTCGGCCGGAACCCGCACGGGGCCGAGTTCGGCGAGTTCGGCCGGTGCCAGGTGCGGTTCGGCAAGGCCAAGAAGGGCTCGCCGCCCAAGCGCCGCGGAGTGCTGACCGTGTTCGACTGGACCCCTGACGTCCTGGACGAGTGGTTCACCGAAGTCCGGCCCCAGTTCGGGACCGCCGGCAATCCGGCCGCCTGGCCGTCCGAACGAGGCCTGCGGATCGGCTGCCAGCGGATCAACTCCCGTTTCAAGGCATACCGCGAGGCCCTCGGCCTGGACGACGGACTGGACTTCCACTCGCTGCGAAGGTCCTACGTCACCCACCTGATCGAAGACGGCTGGGACCCCCGCTTCGTCCAGGAACAGGTCGGTCACGAGCACGCCAGCACCACCTCCATCTACACCTGCGTGTCCTCGGACTTCCGCACCCGCACCCTGCGCCGGCACCTGGACACCACCATCGCCGCGGCCCTTCAGGCCCGGAACGGGAGGAAAGCATGAAGCGCAAGGTCGGCTACACCTGGCGGCTGCGCGAGGTGATGGCCAAGCACCGGATCTTCACGGCCACCGAGCTGGTCCCGCTGCTGCGCGAGCGCGGGATCGACCTGTCCGCCTCGCAGGTCCACCGCCTGGTCTCCGGCACCCCGGAACGGCTGTCGTTGCAGGTCATGGCCGCGCTCTGCGACATCCTCTCCTGCACCCCGGCCGACCTGGTGGCCACCACCGCCGAGAACGCCGGGGTCCGCAAGACCGCCACCGGCGACCTCCCGGCTCTGTCCGCGAACGTCGCCAAGCTACGGCCTCGCGCGGCCCGCATCCTGCCCGACGCATGAGCCGGACCTACGCCACCGACGAGCAGTACGAACGCTGGTTCCTGGCCGAGTGCTGCCGCTGCGGACGCCGCAGGCACAAGGCTGGCAGCTGGCCAGACGGCTACGTCTGCCGGACGTGCTCGGACCGCGCGGTGCGGACACGGGGCATCTGCCCGGCATGCGGCCAGGACCGGGCCCTTCCCGGTCTCCGCCCCGTCGACGGCACCGCGATCTGCACGACCTGCGCCGGCTTCTCCCAGACCTTCGGCTGCTCACGCTGCGGCTTCGAAGGGAAACTCCTGGGCGGGCGGCTCTGCGAACGCTGCACACTCGCCGACCGGCTCACCGCCCTCCTGGACGACGGGCACCGGCCGCGTCCGTCCCGAGCTGACATCGCTGTTCGACCTGCTGGTTGCCATGGACAAGCCCAGCAGCGGGCTGGCCTGGCTGGCCCTGCGCCGGGACCAGCCGGGAAACGCCTCTGAGCGGCTGCGGCAGCTCGGCCTCGGGCAGATCCCGCTGACCCACGACGCGTTCCACGGGCTGAAGCCCTGGCGGTCGGCCGCTCACCTGGAAGAACTCCTGATGGCAAGCGGGGTCCTGCCCGCCGTCGACAAGTACATCTGCTCTTTCCAGCGTTGGTTGCCCAATCATCTGGCCGAGATCACCGATCCCGAACACGCGAAGACGATCAGGCTCTTCGCGAGCTGGCGCGTCCTTCCCCGGCTGCGGGCGCGAGCCGACCGGGGCCACATCACACCCAGCATCCGCCGCTTCGCCGCCGAGCAGACCAAGTACGCGACTGCCTTCCTCCTGTGGCTCGGCGAACGGAACACCACCCTCGCTTCCTGCGGCCAGATCGACGTCGACGCCTGGTGGGCCGAGAACAGCGAGCACGGCCGCAACTGCTTGAGGGCCTTCCTCAACTGGGCCATGCTGAGCCGCCATTGCCGACGCGCTCTCTCCATACCCGCGATGAAAGCCACCCGCCGAGCCACGCTGAGCGAAGACGAACGCCTGGACGCCCTCGGCCGCCTGCTGACCGACCAGGACACACCGAAAATCCTCCGCGTCGCCGGCGTCGTCGTGCTCCTCTACGCACAGCCCCTCACCCGGATCGTCCGGCTCACCGTCGACGACGTGGTGCACGACGGACAAGCAGTACTTCTCCGTCTCGGGGAACCGGCCTCACCCGTCCCCAAGCCAGCCGCTTCCCTGCTGCTGGACTACATCGCCGACCGCAACCACATGAACACCGCCACCAACCAGGCATCACCCTGGCTCTTCCCAGGCCGCCGAGCGGGCCAGCCCTTCCGCCCCGACCACCTGTCCGCACTCCTCAACAAGATCGGCGTCCCAGTAGCTGCCGCCCGCGGCGCCGCCATCCGACAACAACTCCTTGAGATGCCCGCTCCCGTCGTCGCCGACGCCCTCGGCTACCACGACAAGACCACCACCCGCCTGCTCAACGAGACCGGCGGAACGTGGAGCCGATACGCCGCTGGCGATCACACACGGTCACCAGCAGGCTGGGCTCCACGGGGACCTGGCAACAGTTGAATACGCGAGCCCACCAGTAGCGCGGCATGGTCCGCGCTGGTCGGTCCCTCAATGCGATGGCCCCCGAGTGCTGCCGGTAATGGGGGGCTGGCCCCACCCCCGATCAACCGGACAGCCGGATGGCCGGGAGAACGCCGTGTCGGCGACCGTGGGGCTGTCCCGAGCAAGCCGCCTACAGAGAAGGCAAGATCGTGCGCATTGTCACGGCGACCGCCGTCGCACTGGCCCTCGCCGGCGGAGCCGCGCCGGCCGCCGCCGCCCACCAGCCGACCACCGACGGAATCTGGCGCATGGACGGCTACGGCACAGTGCTATCCATCCGGAACGGAACCCTCCAGGAGTACCAGACCACCGCCGTCAGCTGCCTCAAGGGCGACTCCGCGCAGCGGACCGGCCCCGGCACCTACACCACGCCCGACGGCACCATGCTCACTGTGCGCACCCAAGGAGGCCGCGACCGCGGGTCCATGCGGGTGGACGGCTCCGTCGGCGACCGGAACCTGCGCCGGATCCAGGAGTTGCCGGACGCCTGCACGCGTCCGGCCCCCAAGGGGCCGCTCGCTGCCTTTGACGTCTTCTGGCAGTCCTTCGAGGAGAACTACCCCTTCTTTTCCGCCAAGGGCATCGACTGGCGCGCTGTACGCGACCAATACCGGCCCAAGGTGCACGCGAAGACGACCAAGGACGAGCTCTTCGCCGTCTTCAGCGAGATGGTCAAGCCGCTCTACGACTCCCATGTTGCCGTTCAGGACGGCGATCGCGTCTTCGCGCAGGTTCGCCCCGGCACCGTCCTGCCCACCGAGGAGTTGGACACCAAGGTCAAGAAGTTCATCGTGGCGCACGACCTCAAGGACGCCCGGAACCTCCAGGACTTCGCCAACGGGCGGATCACCTACGCCGACCTCCCCGGCGGGCAGGGCTATTTGCGGATCTCCGGGTTCGGCGGATACGCGGGCGATGGAGCCCTCTACGCCGCCCAGCTGGCCGAGCTCGACAGGGCGCTGGATACGGTCCTCAGCCAGGAGCGCACTCAGCGCCTGAAGGGTCTGATCATCGACCTGCGGATTAATGGCGGCGGCTCCGACGCCCTGGGAATCCACATCGCCGAGCGCCTCACGGACACCTCCTACGTCGCCTACTCCAAGCGGGCCCGCAACGACCCCGCCGACCCCACCCGGCACACTCGCCCCCAGCCCGCGTATGTCACACCCGCCCAAGGGCCCCGTTACACCGGGCCGGTCGCCGTGCTGACCGGCGGCTCGACCGTCAGCGCGGGGGAGACCTTCACCCAGGCCCTCATGGAGCGGCCCGGCAAGACGGTCCGGATCGGGCAGCCCACACAGGGCGTCTTCTCGGACGTCATGCTGCGCAAGCTCCCCAACGGCATGTCGGCCTGGCTGCCGAACGAGGAGTTCCTGACCCGGTCGGGCAGGACCTTCGACGGCACGGGCATTCCGCCGCACCTCACTGAGCCGGTCTTCACGAAGGAGGAGTTCGACAAGAAGAGGGACTCGGCCTTCGACAGGGCTCTGAACGTCCTGCGGAACTACGGCGGCACCACGAGCTGACGCAGGAGGAGCGGGACTGGGGGGCGGGGACAACCCGCTGGAGATCACGGAAAGTCACTACCACGCTCAGCAGCACCGACAACTCGCGACAGTTGAATACGCGAGCCCACCAGTATCAACCCCCGAATCGCAGACCGGAGCCGTGCTGGTGGCGGGGAGTCAGCCCTCACCACCTCCTTCGGGGGGCGAAAGTCATTTGCGGGGCCGCCGCCCGGCCGGACAGGGTGGACGCAAATATGTAAGGCATACTCAAGGGGAACCATGCGCAAGACCATGCTCACCGCCGCCCTTGCAGCGGCCACGCTGATGGTGCCGGCGCTCGCGGGCACGGCCCAGGCCGCCCCGGCGTCCGGCTGGCACTGCAAGACATCGAGCAAGACCGTTGACCATCCTGGATCGACCGCTGTGTGGGACGACTTCGACTTCAAGGTCAAGACCTGCGCGAAGCGTTCCGGTGGCACCATCTACGCCAAGGCGACCGTGGACATCGACGGCCCGCCCGGTTTCTACGGCTACAGCGTGGTCAATTCGGCTCGCGCGCTGGTGCAGGTCAAGCGCAGCGTCAGCGGTCCCGACCCTGTGTCGAAGCACAAGTACGGGCCCGGCCTGGGCAGCAAGATGAACAACCTCAACACCAGTGGGAATGCCTTGTATACGAGCCCCACGGTCTCCCACAAGGCCGGCGCCGGCTCCAGCTACTACGGTGACTCAGTGCTCCAGATCGACTGGAAGGACGACGGCAAGGGGCTGAGGAGCTACGCCTTCTCAGCCTCCCCGCGGGTCTGACGCACGAGTGGTGGCGCCACCACTCCGTTCCGAGTAACCCAAGGTCGCGCGCGCTCGCAGACGAGAGGCCCGGCAGTGTCACGTTTGCGGTGACACTGCCGGGCCTTCTTGCTTCGGGCGGCCGACGCCGTGTCTACGAACTTCAGATACCGCGACCCCCGAGGCGCGTCCGTGGGATTCGGCGGGCAGTGCCCACGGCACGCCGCGCAGCGGTGAGCTCCCGAGCGGCCGTAGGGCCTTGCTGCCGCCAAAACCCGGTCCGATCCTCCCCAAGGGCCGACTTGTTGAACGGAGCTCAGGACGGCTGAGCCGAGTCCGGCGTTCTCCTCGGTGGTGCCCGTGAGCGCGGCGACGGTCAGGGCGGGCAGACTCAGCTTGACGTCTGTCTGATGAGGTCTGTACGGGCTTGAACTCGCCAGACGGACGGCAAGCTGAAGCCGCGTCAGGCGCAGGGGATCGGGCCCCGTGATCGTCGACTGCGCATCTGGCGGACTTCGTCACGGGAGGGGAACGTCGGTCGCGCAGTGCGGTGACGTTCACGCATCATCGGTCTGTGATTCCGGTCGGGGGCGCCGTCAGCCGCGCAGATGGTTAATCGTGGGCGCGGCGAGTGCCGTGCTGGTGCTGGTGCTGGTGCTGGCCAGCGTGGTCTACGCGGTCTGGCAGATCGCTTACGGAGGGCTGGCGGGTGGCGATGCAGCCGGCGTGCTCGGTGTTCCTACGGGAGCGGCCTGTCGGACCGTAGCGCTCATGGCGCTGCGAAGGCCGGTGGAGGGTGTCGACGCGGAGCTCGCGAGCAGCCGGGCCAAAACACTGGAGCGGCAGGTCGCCGACGGCGAGGGCAGAGTACATCGGGAGCTGCTGGGCGACGACTCCCAGCACATCGACCTGCGCTACGTCCTGCAGCCCCCTCCGGCTCGCGACGCGACGGCCCTGCCCGCCGGGCAGATCCATGCCGGGGAGCACCCGTCGCCGGGAGAGGGGTCGCTGCCGGACATGCTGGCCTACTACCGCGCCACCCGCCCCGCCCGGCTCGTCCTCACCGGCCCGGCCGGAGCGGGCAAGGCAACTCGACTGTGAGCACCGCAAAGCACTCCAGTTCGCGTAACGGCAGATCAGGCCCGATCCAGGCCGTCACTCCGCACCGTCCTGCTCCGACGCTGCCAGGCGCCGCCGGTCAGCAGACGTACCGGGGGCGCCTCATCAGGAAGCTCGGATTTCGTGGCTCACGGCGTGGAGATAGTCGTCGATGGCTCGGTGATTCTTCGTGAGGCATTCGATCTTCTCTGCCATCCGGTCGCGTTCGCGTTCGAGTGTCGCAATCATGTCCGGGGTGACGTACGGCAGGTGTATCGCCTGCGGACTGTCCAAGCAAGGAAGGATCTGCTTGATGATCCGCGTCGGCAGGCCGACATCGAGCAAGCCCCGGACCTGCCGCACCCGATCGACAACGTAGTCCTCGTAGTGCCGGTACCCGTTAGGGAGCCGTTCGGACTCGATCAACTCTTGCTCCTCGTAGTAACGGAGCATCCGCACCGGCGTGTCCGTGCGCTGAGAAAGCTCCCCGATCTGCATCCCCCCACCCCTCGCGTCTGGGCTGCGATGCAACCGCACTTGACCCTCACATCAATGTCACACATTGATGATGACGATATGACACGAACGGATACATCACCACGCCCTCCGGCCGCTGAGACGCGGTTCCCCATCGCAGGTCTGCTGGCGCTGGCTGCCACAGGGTTCATCACGCTCCTGACCGAGACGATGCCCGCCGGGATGCTGTCGCAGATGAGCCGCGACCTGGAAGTGAGTGAGGCGGCTGCGGGGCAGAGCGTCACGGTCTTCGCGATCGGGGCGATTCTCGCGGCGGTCCCTCTGACGAGAGCTACGATCGGCTGGCGACGCAAGCACCTGCTGCTGTTCGCGATCTCGGGGTTCGCGATCACCAACACTGTCACCGCCTTCTCCGACAGTTTCGCGCTCACCCTGGCCGCGCGGTTCCTCGGCGGCATCGTCGGCGGCATGCTCTGGGCGCTCCTTGCCGGATACGCTCGGCGGATGGTTCCCGCGCACCAGCGCGGCAAGGCCATGGCCATCGCCATGGCGGGCGGGACCGTCGCACTGTCCGTCGGGGTCCCCGCAGCAGCGTTCCTCGCCAAGGTCGTCGAATGGCGATTCGCATTCGGGATCATCACGATGGTGACTCTCGCACTGCTCGTATGGGTGATCGCCAGCGTTCCGAACTTCCCCGGCCAATCCAAGGGCGCACGACTGCCGCTGCTCCACACGTTCCGCCTGCCCGGGGTCGCCCCGATCCTCGTCGTGACGTTGACGTTCGTGTTCGCGCACAACATCCTCTTCACCTACATCGCCCCATTCCTGGCCCCGCTCGGCATGGCAGGTCAGGTCGATTCGGTGCTACTCACCTTCGGCCTGGTCTCACTCGTGAGCATCTGGCTCACCGGCGTACTCATCGACCGGCACCTGCGCACGCTCATGATTCTCGCCTGCACGCTCCTGGCAACAGCCGCTCTCATCCTGAGTGCCTTCTCCGGCACCTCCGCTCTCGTGTACGCCAGTGCAGCCCTGTGGGGACTCGCGTACGGCGGTGCCTCAACCCTGCTGCAAACCGCGATCGCTGACGCCGCGGGGGCGGCAGGCGACGTCGCACAAGCACTCCTCACCACATGCTGGAACATCGGGATCGCCGCAGGCGGGATCATCGGCGGTATCACCCTCAACGTGCTGGGACCTCCCTCCCTGGGCTGGATCACACTCGCGCTCCTGCTCCCCACGCTCGCCATCGTCATCGGCACACGTCGACACGGATTCACCAGTTGCGCATTCGAACACGAGACCACCTCCGCACCGGATGCGTGACCATCAGACACCCGAGAACGGCGCGCAGGCGTAATCAGTGGCGTCTCCTCTTGCATCCGTTGCCAGGGTCGACCCCGCTAGGCGGGGATAGTCCGCCCTGTTTCGTCATCCCCTACCCGGACCCGGTGTCGGCCCCGCTACGCGGGGATAGTCCCGTGATCCGGCCGGTGCGCTCGTACTGCGTGCAGTCGGCTCCGGGTGCACCACACCCGCCTCCAGCCGTCGGCCCCGCTGTGCGCAGCACTCCTGGCAGTCCCTGGCCGCTCGGCTCGGCGCCGCCGCTGGGTCTCCGCCGCCGGGCGGTGCGGCGGACACAGGCCTCGGCTCCCGCCCTTGCGCTTGGCCTGCGGGGGCGGTGCGGCGTGGCTGGAGGTGCTGTCGGGGGTGTCTGCGGCAGCATGGCCGGGATGCTGTCGTCGCGTACGGAGGAGGACGTCATGCTGATGGCTCACCGCGAGACGCTCACCGGACTGGTCCGCGAGTACGAGGAACTGTCCCGCACCGCCGCGGCATGCCGCACTCCGGACATGCTGCGGCGGCTGGACGACGTCGCCTACACCCTGTGCGTGTCCACCGGCACCCGCGATGCCGACGACGCACTCCTGGCCGCCCGTCACCAACTCCGCGACGCCCACCCCGGGGGCGGTTCCACGCGCGTCGGCTGAGGGGAAAACCCACAGGCCGGGACCGTCGAACCGGTCACGGCCCAGGTGGGCGCATGCGGCGACGGCGGGCCGCGGAGGGGGGTTGCGGTGACGCGGACGGTGCCGATGTTGATGCCGGTCATGATGATGGCGCCGGTGGTCATGGGGGCGGCGAGTCCGGTGGACCAGTCCGCGCTGTCGACGGGGATGTTCCCGCCGTCCAGCACGGCGAAGGTGCCTTCGAGGATGTCGATGCCGACTGTGGTGTGTGCGGTCATGCGGGCCCCCCTTCTATGGCGTGCGGTCGGCGGGGAGCGTACCGCCCGCGGGCGAGGGGGGCGGACGGTTCCGGCCGGTGTCGGTCGCCGCGGATCTGGAACGGGTCGCCGTTCAGGACGCGCCGGATGCGGGAGAACTGCATGCTCAGGCCGCCCTCACCGTCACCGCGGTCCGGCTCGTTACCCCGCCCTGACCGCAGGCTCGCCGGGACATGGCCCAGGAGCGGTCCGGGGCTGGAGAAGGAAGCACTCCAGGTCGGCAGGAGTTCGAGGGCAGCGGTCCCGGAGTGCTCCGCCGACTGGCTCTGGCGCAAGCGGGCGTCTTTACACCGACCGTGCCGCAGTCCAGGGTGACGACGCCGCTGTAGTCCCCGGCGCGTAGCCGGGCGATCTCCGTGTCGGTCTCCGCGACGGCGCCGGGCGCGGTCTCCAGCGGACCACGCCGACCGCAACCTTCTCGACGGCCAGCGCGAGGTCGAGCCGCTTGTCCATGTCGAGCCGATAAGTACTGGAGCAAGACTCCAGACCGGTCCCGGGGCCTATGTCCCGTCCGCCGCTCACCAGGGCCGACGGGGGCTTAGCACCAGTTTTCGTTCCGATGTATCAACCCCCAAACGCGATTACAGGAACCGCGTCAGCACCCTCCCCGGCGCTCCAGCCAGACCCTGGTCGTTCTCACCGGCACCTTCTGTCCTGGTACTGCGTATGCCCGGCACAGGTCGCGTCCACGCCGCTCGGACAGCGGCGTGGACGCGCTGCCGCGTCAGGGCCCGTCGATCAGTTTCTGTATCTCCGGGGGGAGCTTGTTGCCTGAGTAGGCGGCCACGAGGGCGGCGTCGCCGGGGCTGTCACCGACGGCGACGGCCACGTCGGGAGAGATGCCGTCCACCGCGTAGGCGGTCGTCGTCTCCCCCGGTTCCTCGGCGTTGTCCGGGTCGCCTGTGTCCTCACATGGCGGGACGGTGGCGGAACCGAGCCTTCTTCCCGCCGTGAACTCCACGTTCGCGACGTCCCTGTAGGTGCGGTCCTGGTAGAGGACACGGTAGGCGCAGGATTCCGCCCGCCCGTCTCCGTCACCGCTGCTCTCCGATGTGCAGGCCGCAGCCAGCATCATCATGGCTGCCATGAGAGGCAGTGGCGTGGCTCGCCCCGACCGGCTCATTGTTCCTCCTCGTAGATGCTGCGGAGGGCCAGGACGTCTCCCTTGCCGAGGGTCCTGGCGATCGTCTTGCACGTGAACAAGTTCGTGTACATGGTGAGGTTCGAGTGTCCCGAGCCCACGTGTCCCAGCCCGAAGACGTGCCCGGCCTCATGAGTACCGACGGAGCGGATGTCATATTTGTTCGAGCAGCTGCTGGTCGGCTTGTTCGTGAAGTCGTAGTCGTGGGTGTTGAAACGGACGTCGGCCTCACGCAGATCATTCTTCACCCCGGGCATGGCCCAGGTGTATGAGCAGGTCGTCGCGACGACGCCGTTCTTGAGGTCGCCTGCGTCCCACACGCTCAGTTCGTCCTGGCCGGTGCACCGGCCGCTGTTGTTGATGCCCGCCTCACGGCTGGTATCGGCCAGGTAGTTCTGCTTGGCGCCTACCGTGTCGCTGTACCCGCAGTTGTTGTAGCTGTCGGTGATGTTGTTGATCGCGTCCATGAACGCCCATTTGGCGTTGTCACGGGACAGCCCGCCGGGCATTCCGCCGTCACCGACGTACCAGGTGTAGGTGCCGTACTCCTTGCGGTCAGCCGTCGAGTACGCGCCGTCGCTGCACGCCGAAGGTGCAGCGGCAGCATCGACATCTGCCACTTCGGCGCCCTCCGCGGTGTCGGTGGGCTCGACGATGGTGTCCGGTTCTGCGGGCACTCCGGTCGCCGGGTCAGGGCTGGCGGAGCCGGGGCGGTCATTTCCGTCCGTCGAGGCATCGATCACAGCGTCACCGAGGTCGTAGGAGACCGTGCCGTCGGTGCCGACCTCCACCGTGAACCCGTGCGACGCGCCGTCCGTGGTCAGCATGTCAATGGTGACGGCCATACCGGGTTCGGGCACCGTCACCCCCGTGCCGTCGTGAGTCACCACACGTCCGACCGCACCGCACAGGATCACGGACGAGCCGGCGGGCAGGTCGTAGATGGTCAGCTCGCCCTCGACGAGCTCGCAGACAGCCGGCCCTGGCACGGCCGCGTTCGCCGCGCTGCCCACCGCCGAAAGCGATGTCGCGAGACCGAAGGCCATGATCGTCTTTCCTATGACTCCTGGGTTACGCCGAGCCACTTTCCACCCTCTGATTGCGTCCCGCATCGAGCGGGACATGATCAAAACGCGAAGGAAAGTAACAATCAGCTCATCGCGACCTCTCCTCATATCCAGCCAATGGAAGCCAGCGCCCGGATCCACCCACTCCGTGCGTTCAGGAACGGTTATGCTGGTCAAAGCAATGAGCTTGCGGCTTGGCGATGCGGCTTCCCTTGCACCCAGGACGGCGCACGCTTCGGACCCACTCAGCGGTGGCGGGTTCCGCTTTTGCGGCACCATCGCTTCCAGCCCCCCGATATGGCTGGGAGCACCGAGATTCCGGATCCGGGATAGTTGAACTGTTTCAACAGGAGCAGTCGCGAATGGTCTGTTTTATCGTCAGCCTTTATCGTCAGCGACGGCAGCAACTGCGTTTTGACACGTTGAGGACCATTGCAGCACAGGCACAGCACACGGCTTCGTCGCCGATCAGCCGGAAGAGGATGGGGCTGCACTCTTCAGTGCAGCCAACACCTCCAGTACACGCAGGTGTCCCGCACCGAGCCAGCAGCAAGCGCGGAAACCGGCTTCCCGGTGGGCAGGCCGTGCGGGCGCA
This sequence comes from Streptomyces uncialis, assembly GCF_001905345.1. Lineage (GTDB taxonomy): Bacteria > Actinomycetota > Actinomycetes > Streptomycetales > Streptomycetaceae > Streptomyces > Streptomyces uncialis. The sequence goes on along the minus strand of NZ_LFBV01000004.1, from coordinate 540,134 downwards.
ACGCTTACGGCGGCGGGTACGCCGTGCTGCGGATCGAAGGCCGGGCGCCGCTGGGTGGTCGGCAGCAGCCGGACCTCCTCCAGCCGCATCTCGACCTCGTCGATGACGGTCCGTTCGCTGCCGGGCGCGTCGAGCACCGCGTCGGGGTTCTCCTCAAGCCACTCCAGCGCGCGGCGTGCGAGGCGGAGTGCGGCGAGCAGATCGCCCGGCCAGTAGGCCCTGGCCATGCGGAGGGTGTCCCTGCGGTGCTTCAGCCTGACCTCTGCCGGGCCTGTGAGTTTGTCCGGCTGTCCGGCCTGGCCGGCCTGTAGCTGCTGCTTGGCGCGTTCGGTGGGCGTGCAGGTGTGCCGGGACTCCTGGTGGAGCCGTTCCCCGACGGCGGCCAGGGCGGAGCGGTGGGCGGTGGCGAGGAGCCGGGACAGGGTCTGGTCCGGGTCCAGAAGGTCCGGTCTCGCTTCGCCAGGCCGACGGGGTGATCACAGGACGAGCATGAGCTTGCCGCCAGGTCGGCGGGACCGGCTGAGCTCGGCCGCTTCCTGGATCCGGTCGAGCGTGTAGGTACGTGCGACCGGTACGACCAGGATGCCTTCGCCGGCGAGCCGGGCGAACTCGTCCATCTGCTCGTAGCGGATCTCGGTGGTGGTCCGGACGCCCAGCTCGGCCGCGGCGGCGAAGTCCGAGACGGTGAGGAAACGGTCGGGGTCCCCGGTCAGCTCGATCAGCGTCGGCAGTGAACCGCCGGCCGGGCTGGGCTGGTCGGCGCGGTCGATCCGGCCGCCGGTCGGCGCCGCGTCGAGGGCACGATCGATGCGGTCTCCGGACAGTGCTCTGACGCGTTCGGCCATGCCCTCGCCGTAGGCGGTCACCTGGGCGCCGATCTCTTCCAGAGCCGCTGCCCGGGTCTGCCCGGCGGTGGCTGTCACCCGGATACCCCGGTGCAGCGCGAAGCGCACCGCCGCCTCACCCACGGTGGTGCCCGCGCCGTGGACGAGCAGCAGCTCACCCGGCTGGACGCCGAGGCCGTCGAGCGCGCGCCACGCCGTCTCGGCCGCCATCGGCAGCGCGGCGGCCTGCTCGACGGTCACGCCGTCGGGGATACGTGCCCAGGCCGGCATCAGCGCGTTCTCGGCAGCACCGGCCGTCGGGCCGCGGCAGGCACCACGGCCTCCCGCCACCGGGCCCGTTCCCGCCCCGTTCACGGACAACTTTCAGCAGCCGGTCGAACTGCCGCATCCGCAGACTCGTGAACGTCTCCACCCACAACGGCTCAGCCCTCAGCACCCCACGCATACAGAAGAAAGGCCCGGAACAAAGGCTTCTGCAACACGCTTTATGACCAGGTGGATCGGTCGATGATGAAGAGCAGCCTTTCTCGGGCAGTTCGGGAGGCGTGGACGCCAAGCAGCAGGCGTGAACGTCGATGAGTTCGGACGGCACTCCGTGGCGCCGGCCGGAACGTCCGCCGTCGGTATCACAGCAGGTTAAGACAAAAACGCTGGCTACGCAGTTGGGTGGCACAGTGGTCCGGCTCCGCTGCCGACAGCAGGACCTCGGCTGGCGGGCGCGGTCGACGGGCGAGGGGCCGACGTGATCCCCCCTTTGAGGGCCCGGACGTGCGACCTGTCCACGGAGCAGTCGTCCAGGTCCAGCAGACCGGCACGGCGAAGATCGGCCAGCAGGGCGGTATGCAGGCGCGGCCACACGTCGGCCTCGGTCCAGTCCCGCAGCCGGCGCCAGGCCGTCACCCCGGAGCAGCCCACGGTCTCGGCGGGGACGTCACGCCACGCGACACCCGTCCGCAGCACGTACATGATGCCGGCGAGTGCCGCTCGGTCAGGAACACGCAGCCGCCCAGGGTAGCGACGAACGCTCGCCAGCCTTCCTTCGTGGACAGTGACATCCGCGGGTTGGCGATGTCTTGTGGCGGAGCCTCGCTCACAGGCGGCTCCCGTCGGTGAAGGCGTCGAATACGCCGAAAGGAATGACGTTCGACGTCTGCTCCGGGACGGTGGCCTCCTCCTCGGCGTCTTCCAACGCTGGTGCCTGCGGCAGCGCAGGACGGACCGGGCGGGCTCCAGGGCAGCGCGGGTGCGCGCCGCGATACGGCGGTCCGGCCCGGTTTCCGCCCGCGTCGGCAACTGGTCGACTGCGGCGGCCACGGCGGCTTGGTTTGTGTCGTCCTGCCCCCGCATCGCGAGCAGGTCCCGGGCCCGGCGCCAGGTGAAGTCCGCGAACGGCGCGGAGACCAGGTGCCGGTGTGTCCACGGAACCGTGATCCACTCTCCGGCCCGCGACTGTCGATCAGCCGCACTCGCGGCCGCCGGGAGCGTGTACCGCGGGCGGCTCGATCCCGCGCAGCCGTGCGAACGGCACAGCCGGGGCGCGCGCGAAGGCGATCACCCCCACGAACAGGAGGGCGGAATCGGCACCCGAACGCCGGGCGGCGGCACTGTGTGTCCGCTGCCCGGCCCGGGGGATGCCGTCGGCAGGAGGAAGGCGGGTCAGAGCCGTCCGGCGATGAGGCGGGAGAGCGGGCCGAGGCGGCGGCGCTCCGACCGGCGGCCCAGGAGGTAGGCCCCGGTGAGCGCCGCGGCGGAGGCCACCGAGGCACCGCTGGTGACCGCCTTGCGGGCACCGAGGACGGTCCACAGCCTGCCACCGGGGCCGACCGTGCCGCCCACGGCCCGGGTCGCGGCGTACGCCTTCTCCGCGATCGGGGCCGGCAGCGCCGTGAGGGCTCCGGTGGCCTTCTCCGTGGTGTCCGACGCGGCGCTCGCGGCACTCTTGGTGGCGGTACGCGTCGATCCGTTGCGGGTGTTGTTCTCGCTGGACTTCTGTGAAGCAGTCATGTCATTCGCCTGACCTCAAATCCGTCGGCCAAACCCGCTCACAGCAGCTTGCCCAGCGGTCCGAGGTCGATGTTGAGGTCCTCCGGCTCCAGTCCGAATCGGTCCCGGAGCACTCCCATCCGGTCCTCCAGGAGCATGAGGGTCGTCCCCAGCCGCTCCTCCTGCTCCTCCGTGAGATCACCGGACTCGACCCTGCGCAGCGCCTGGCGTTCCATCAGCTCGCGCAGCAGCTCGATGACGGTCAGGACCAGCCGCGCCAGGTCCCGTTCCACGGTGTCCGGTTCGAGTTCCACCCGGGTCCGGGTCATCGTGTCACCTGCTCCCACGGGGACGGCACGGTGTCGTCGATCGAGCTGATCAGCGCCTTGAGGTCGACGCGGACGAGGTCGATGTCGGCGATCCCCAGGGTGATGTCCCCGGCGAGGACGACCCCGCCCGCCAGCAGCCGGTCCAGCAGGTCGACCAGGGCCGTCTCCGGGCGCCCGTTCACCGGGACGCACCGGGGCCGGGGGCGACCTCGGGGTCGCCCTGGGTGACCTCGGGGCCGGTCCGGGTGGCCCCGGGGTCACCCTGGGCCGGTTCGGGGCCGCCCTGGGTGAACGAGTACGGCACCCAGGGCCCCGTCACCACCACGCGCAGCCCCTCGAAGGGCGTGTCGCGGTCCGGCACGGCGTCCAGGAACGTACGGCGCCGGCCGACGGGCACGAGGTAGGCGGCGTTGAGCACATTGCGGCCGGGGGCGTGCGAGAGCCGTGCCTGTTGGGGCGGGTGGAGCACCGCGCCGGTGGCGTGGGCGGACAGCAGGGTGTGCAGGCCGTCGGCGCTGCCGGAGGCCCGGATCGCGTCGCCCTCCCGGGCCTTGCGGCTCTCCAGTCTGCGGCGCAGGAAGTCACGTCCGGTGGAGGCGGTCCGGTCCGGTGCGGGCGGGGGTGAGGCGGACGGACCCGGTGCGGGCGGCGGCGACACGGGGTCGGCGTACAGCTTGACGCCCCATTCCTCGTGTCCGGCGACCCGTTCGAGTGCTTCGTGGAGCCGATGGCGTCCGTTGTCCAGCAGTCGCCGTACCCCGGCCTCACCGCGGCAGACGGTGGCCAGCCGCAGCGGAACCGTCGTGGTGCGGTGTCCGACCGCCTCCACGACCGTGTGGTGCTCGCCCGCCACCGCGGCGACCCAGTCCAGGTCCTCCAGGTGTGCGCGCAGCGGCGCCTCGTCGAACTCACGGCTGTCGACCGGCCGGACGACAGCCGTGAGCCCCTGGTGCCCGACGAGCCGGAGCCCGTCCACGACCCCGTCGGTGAGCGGCGGGGAGCCCAGGGGCTCCAGGGCCGCGGCGTCCGACGGGACGACGGCGTACACGTACAGCAGGTTCTCGTGGCTCATGGCCGGGCCTCGGCTTCCAGTTCGGCCACGCGTCGGCGCAGGTCCTCGTTCTCGCGGTCCAGTTCGCCCTGCCGGGCGCGGGACGAGAGCGCGGGGTCCTGCTCCCACCAGTCGATGCCCATCTCCTTGGCCCGTTCGACGGAGGCGACCACCAGGCGCAGCTTGATCGTGAGGAGTTCGATGTCGAGGAGGTTGATACGGATGTCCCCGGCGATGACGACGCCTTTGTCGAGGACGCGTTCGAGGATGTCCGCGAGGTTGGCACCCGAGTGGTCGTCGAAGGGGCGGGGCAGGTTCGAGGGCGTCGTCATGGCCGTGGGGTGTCTCCGTCCGGGTGCGGGGGACCGTCCTGGGCGGTGCCCAGGACGGCCGGGGTGTCCGGCGCGCCCGGTCTCTCCGGCGTCCCCTGGCCGGTGCCGGTCCGGGGCGGGGGCGCGCCCTCCGGTCCGCCGGTCACGGTCCGCTCCCGGCGGCCAGCCGGTCCAGCAGCTCGTCCTCGCGCGCCTCGAACTCGTCCTCGGTCATCTCGCCCGCCTCGTACGCGGCGACGAGGTGCGCCAGTTCACGCTGGACCGTGGCCGGGTCGTAGTACTGCCGTTCCGCCTCCGTCACGACCTGCCGCAGCACCCACGCCGTGCCGCGGACCGGCGCGGCGGGCAGCAGAAGCACCTCGCTGAGCAGCCCCATCGGCTCATCCCTCCTCGGTGAAGCTGTACGCGGGCAGGGGTCCCGCCACCTGCACCAGCAGGTGCGCGTGCTCCTCGCTGAGGCGGTGCACCGCGGCCAGGAACTCCTCCCTGCGTTCCCGCTCCACCAGGAACGAGAGATTGGCGAGCCGGCCGCTGCCCGGCGGCCCCTGACGTGTTCCGGCGGCCCAGGGGGACAGTGTCTGTTCCACGAAGGCGGCGTCCTGACCCTCACGCTGCGCGACCGCCCGCGCCACCAGTTCACCGAAGGCCAGCTTCTCCGCCTGGTCGCCGCCCCCGGCGGCGCGGTTGGCGAGGTGCCGGGCCCGCAGCTCCGGGTCGCTTTCGAGGACCACGCGCAGGACGGTCTCCTCGTCGTGGTCGACCTTGACGTTGAACTCGTCCTTGCCCTCCAGGAGTTCCAGGCGGCGCAGATAGTGGGCCTGGTGCTCGTCGAGGACGGCGGCGACGGTGTCGTCGTCCGGGGACACCCCGCCGAACCGGAAGGGCAGCACCGGTCCGTCGGCCGCGGCTCCGGTGACCACCCTCTGATGGGCCAGCAGATCGCGTCGCCTGGGCTTCAGTTCCTCCGGCGCGTCGCTGACCAGGGCGCACAGCGCGCCACTGAGTACGGTCCTGACGGGCAGCGCGGGCTTGCCGATGCCCTCCAGTCCGGAGGGAAGGGGTTGCGCGGCGCGGGTGACGCCGTAGACATAGGTACTCATTCCTTCTCCTCGCTCCGGGAGGCGGACCGCCTGCGCGGCTTGCTCTCGCTCTTCTCCTCGGAGCCGTCGCCGCGGGCGTCGTGGAACGCGTCGGAGATCGACTGCGCGGCGCCGCTCAGGGCTCCTTTCGTCTTCTGCTTGGCACCTGACTCGGTCGCCTCGCCGACCAGTTCGGGCAGGCCGGGGTTCTTGCGCGGTCCGGCTTCCAGGTCGAGCCGGTTGCACGCCTCGGCGAACCTCAGATAGGTGTCCACACTGGCCACGACGACACGTATGTCGATCTTGAGGATCTCGATGCCGACCAGCGAGACCCGTACGAACGCGTCGATGACCAGACCTCGGTCCAGTACCAGTTCGAGGACGTCGTACAGGCCGCTGGAACCGCCGCCGGAGGCAGCGGGTGCGGTCTGGGCAGGAACTACAGTCATGAAGTCCGGTTCCCTCTCGTCTTGGGGACGGGTACGGGGAAGCCATGGATCAGCGGCGGTCCGCCCGGCCTCGCTCGTAGCGCCGGGTCCGCCGGTAGGCGATCAGATCCCCACGGCCGTCCAGCTCCACCTCGTACGAGGACAGCAGGCTCATCGTGTCGGGGATGCGCGGCAGTTCGAGGACCTCGACGGTCACCCGCCAGGTCCCTTCGGCGTCCCGCTCGCACGCGGTGACCGCCTCGGTGGGCTGCGCCAGCAGCTCCGCCAGTTGTTCCATCGCCGCGCGGATCACTCCGGCGGCCCTGATCGGCGGCCCTTCCCCGGCCGCGTCCTTGCTGTTCTCGGATTCCTTTGTCATGTCTTCCTCCCTGTAGCGCATGACCGAAGTGCTCGGCTTCAAACCAGGTACTCACAAGGCGAGTTGGAGCAGGGTCCGGGCCTTCCACGCTCACCGGCACCGGTACGGCGCCCGCACCGGTCGGCGTGTCCCGCGGTCCGTCCCGCGGTCCTCCCGTGGACGTCCCTCAGTCCTCCCGCAGTCCTCCCGCAGTCGTCCCGTGGCCATGGGAGGGCCCCTTCCGGGTACCCGAACGCTGACGCTCGGGCACCGGCACGCCCGATACCGGCACCCCGGACGCCGACGCACAGAACCCGACCCGCACCGCTCAGGTGAAGGAGTGATCGGATGTGATCGTCACCGTGGCAGTGGCACTGCTCCCGCTGCTGGGAGGACTGCTGGCGATGATGGCGTGGTGGGAGGACCGGCTCTTCCGGACCTCCGACAAGACCGCTCGCTCCCCGGTCCACGGTCGTCCAGGGGTGGTCGGCGGCGGGGACGGGGTTCGACCGGGCCGATCTCGCCGGTCGCACCGGTCGCACACCCGCGCGCGGCGGCGTCACGCGGCGGGCAGGCGGATGACCTTCGTGTGAGCGGGGGTTGGCACCGAGCCGGATGCGGTGGTCGCGGCGGCGTGAGTGCGGGTGCGGGTGCGGTGCGGGATTCGGTGTCGTCGGACGGGTCCGCGCGTCGTGATCGTTCACGTCGCGGTGCGCATCGGCCGGGCGGGCGGGAGCGGCTTCGTGAGCCTTGGTGCGGCCGGGCGGGAGCCGTCGCGGGGAGCGTGGCCGGATCAGACCCGTGCGCGGGCGCGTGCGCTGCGGGCGCGCCGGAAGTCGAGGTACGCCACCGTGATCACCACCGCGGGGACCACGGTGCACATCATCACCAGCTGGGTACGCCCTTCGGTCAGCCCGAGCACCAGCCCGATGACCAGGGCCCCGCCGACGAACGCGAAGTACTGCCGGTACGAGCGGAAGCCGCCGAAGGCCGTCGCGGTCGCGACGCCGCCCTCGTCGGGCTCCTCCTCGTCGAACGCGGCGCGCAGGGGGCTCGGGGCACCTTCGCGGCGTGCCTGGTTCCAGGCGAGGAACCAGCGGGCGACCACGTACAGGGCGAGGACGGCGAGGAGCGCCCACCACCCGTTGGCGTTGTCGGGCATCGTTCGGGCGAGTGTCATGGACCGCGCGTACCCCGCGCCGGACGGAGCACACGGTGGCGCGACGGAGCTCACGGTGGCGCGTTCGCGCCGGGCCCGGACGGTGTCCCGGGCCCGGCGCGGCATCCGGTCAGCGCTGGTGGAAGACGACCTCGGGATTGTCCGGGGTGGGTCCGTCGAGCACCGGCCGTGCGATGCCCCGCAGATGCTGGTCGAAGAACGCCGTCACATACCCCCGGGTGATCTCGGCGGAACGCTTGCCCGAGAGCGCGGGGTTCCGCGGCGCGCCCGGTATTCCGTCGGCGAGCGCGGGTCCGTCGACGAAGCTCAGATGGTGGCTTCCGTCGACGGTGAGCCAGCGCTTCCAGCCGTCCAGCCGGGGCCAGTTGGAGTGCCAGCTCCAGAACTCGTCCTTGGCCTGGTCGTGTCCTTCACCGAGGAGCATGAAGGGGCGGTTCCCGATCCCCGTCGCCGGTACCTCCTGGATGAAGCTGCCGTCCATGTTCACCCCGGCCCGGACCCGCGGGTCGGTCGCCATGGTCTGCGCGGCGCTGTTCCCGCCGATGGAGTGCCCGGCCATGCCGATCCGCCGGTCGTCGATCATCCGGGCGTGCCGCCAGGGCGGCCGGTTGTCCGTCAGCCGGTCGAGCAGGAAGGACACGTCCTTCGCCCGCCCGACCGACACCGCGGCGTACGCCCGGATGTCGCCCGCCTGCTCCAGCGTCCGGCAGGACGTGCAGGGCAGGACGCCCTGGCCCGGATAGGCGGTGGCCTCGGACTCGTAGGGGTGGTCGACGGACGCCACCACGTAGCCCCGGCTGGCCAGTTCCTCGGCCAGCAGCGTCAGTGACGTCCTGGGCAGCGAGAACCCGGGGGACAGCACCACGAGCGGATGCTTCCCGCGCGCGGGGACGGCCCGGTCCCGTGCGTGGGTACGGGTGGCGGCGACCTTGTCCGCGTGCTCGGCGGGTATCAGCTGACCCATCCCCGTCCGGGTCAGCAGCAGCCGGGACTCCTCCGCGCTCATGTACGGCCTGGCGGCGGGCTTCCCGGTGCCCTCGCGCGCCGGATAGTGCATGGACACGAGCAGCTTGCGCGCCCCGGAGGACGGCACCCAGTGGTCGGTGCGGCTGCGGTCCTTCAACTGGAAGGTACTGGTCCCCACGGCGTGCTTCCCGGTGGGCGCGGGCAGCTCCAGCGGGGGGACGGGGGCGGTGCGCGCGGCCCCGGCGGACGGGGCCGCGCTGGCGGGGCCCGCGAGAGTCAGCGGCAGGGCGAGCAGAAGCAGGGCGGCGACTGCGCCGCGACGGATTCTTGTCATGTAACGACATTAGTACGGGCGTTGGAGCGGCCCATCGGCGGCGAGTAGGACATGCAGGTCCCGCGTTCGTCCTACTTGCTCATATGCGTCCGGCCGGGCCGCGCGTGTCTCCGGCCGGGGCGCGCGGCGGGGGACGCCCGGTCCGCTCGCCCGCTTCCCGGCTCGCCCGCTTCCCGGCTTGTCCGCATCCCCGGCTCGCTCGTCCGGCCCGCACGCCCGTACCGTGCTGAGCCACGACGGGGAGCGCCCCGCCCGGCCCCGTCAGTCGGCGCGCAGCAGCTTCGCGAGCCGTCCGTCGCCGCTCACGCGCGCGTGGCCCTCGCGTACCGCTTCCACCAGGGTCAGTTCGGCGCGGGCGACCGCCGCGCAGGTGGCCATGGAGAGGGACAGCAGGGCGTCCGGGTCGCGGGGGGCCGGGCCCTCGGCGTAGGGCGCGGCGGGGTGGTCCCCGGCGGTGTCCCCGAGGTGGACGTGGAAGGCGGTGCCCTCGTCGAGGCGTACCTCCACCAGTCCCTCGGCGCCGAGTTCGGCGAGGCGGCGGCGCAGCGGGAGGGCGAACCAGTGGGCGCGTACGGCGTCGGTGGGGCCGGGGCCGGTGAGCGCGGCGGCGCCCCAGTCGGCGAGCGCGTCGAGGACCGGGAGCAGAGCGGCGCCGCGTCCGGTGAGTGTGTAGACGGTGGCGGAGGCGGGCGCGGGGAGTCTGCGGCGTTCGGCGAGGCCGTCGCGTTCCATGTCCCTGAGGCGGGTCGCCAGCATGTCGGTGCTGACGCCGGGCAGGTCGGCGTGCAGATCGGTGTAGCGGCGGGGCCCGGCGAGCAGTTCCCGGGCGATCAGCAGGGTCCAGCGGTCGCCCACGGCGTCCAGGGCGCGGGCGGCGGCGCAGTACTGGTCGTAGCTGCGGCGGGGACGGCCCGGCGCGGCATGCGGCTGACGTGGCATGTGGCGCAGTCTAGCCAAGTTGTTGGACTTTCCAAGCGGTCACTTGGTAAAACCAAGTAACACAGTACCGGGCACCGGTCCGCCGCACGGAACGGCGTCGAAGCCCCACAGGGTCTGGGAGGCCAGCGCATGGAGTTCCGGCAGTCGAGCAAGTTGAACGAGGTCTGTTACGAGATCCGCGGCCCGGTCATCGAACAGGCGAACGCGCTGGAGGAGGCGGGTCACACCGTCCTCCGGCTGAACACGGGCAACCCCGCGCTGTTCGGGTTCGAGGCGCCCGAGGAGATCGTCCAGGACATGATCCGGATGCTTCCGCAGGCCCATGGGTACACCGACTCACGCGGCATACTGTCCGCCCGGCGCGCGGTCGCGCAGCGGTACCAGACGCTCGGTCTGGACGTCGGCGTGGACGATGTGTTCCTCGGCAACGGCGTGTCCGAACTGGTCTCCATGGCCGTGCAGGCGCTCCTGGAGGACGGGGACGAGGTCCTCGTACCGGCGCCGGACTTCCCGCTGTGGACGGCCGTCACCACGCTCGCGGGCGGCAAGGCGGTGCACTATCTGTGCGACGAGCAGGCCGAGTGGTACCCGGACCTCGACGACATGGCGTCGAAGATCACCGACCGCACCCGGGCCGTCGTCATCATCAACCCGAACAACCCGACGGGCGCGGTCTACCCGAAGGAGATCGTCGAAGGCATCCTCGACCTGGCCCGCCGTCATCAGCTGATGGTCCTCGCGGACGAGATCTACGACCAGATCCTGTACGACGACGCCGTGCACCACTCGGCCGCGGCGCTCGCCCCCGACCTGGTCGTGCTCACCTTCTGCGGACTGTCGAAGACCCACCGGGTCGCGGGGTTCCGCTCCGGCTGGCTGGTCGTCACCGGCCCCCGGCAGCACGCCCGCAACTATCTGGAGGGGCTGACCATGCTGGCGTCCATGCGGCTGTGCGCCAACGCGCCCGCCCAGTACGCCATCCAGGCCGCCCTCGGCGGCCGGCAGACCATCCATGAGCTGACCGCCCCGGGCGGGCGGCTGTGCGAACAGCGCGACCGCGCGTGGGAGAAGCTCAACGAGATCCCCGGGGTGTCCTGCGTGAAGCCCAAGGGGGCCCTGTACGCGTTCCCGCGCATCGACCCGGCCGTGCACCCCATCCACGACGACGAGCGGTTCGTCCTGGACCTGCTGCTGCGGGAGAAGATCCAGGTCGTCCAGGGCACCGGCTTCAACTGGCCGCGCCCCGACCACTTCCGCATCCTCACCCTGCCGCACGTGGACGACCTGGACGCGGCGATCAGCCGGATCGGCCGGTTCCTCAGCGGGTACCGGCAGTGAGCGCGCCGCCGGGCGCCACTTCCGGTGGGCGCGCGTGATCGGCCACGCGCGCGCGTGGCCGACGACAGCGCCTCCGGTGGTATCAAGGACCCATGGGTGATCTTCTTCTCGTCCGGCACGGAGAGACCGAGTGGTCCCTCTCCGGACAGCACACGAGCTGGACGGACCTGCCGCTCACCGACAACGGCCGCGCGCAGGCCCGCTCGCTGGCCCCGCTGCTGACCTCGCACCACCTCGCGAGCGCGATCAGCAGCCCGATGAAGCGCGCCCGGGAGACCGCCGAGCTGGCCGGGCTGACCGGCGTCCGGATCGACCCGGACCTGCGCGAATGGGACTACGGCGGGTACGAGGGGATCACCACCGTCGAGATCCACCGCACCCGGCCCGGCTGGTTCCTGTTCGACGACGGGGTGGCCCCGGGGCCGCCCGAGCACCCCGGGGAGAGTCCCGAGGAGGTGGGGGCGCGGGCCGACCGGATGCTGGCCAAGGCGGACGCCGCACTCGCCAACCACGAGGGCAGTGTCGTCCTGATCGCCCACGGGCACTTCCTGCGGGTCCTGGCCGCCCGGCGGCTCGGGCTGCCGCCGTCCCACGGGGCGCTGTTCCAGCTGGCGACCGGGACCGTGTGTCGGCTGAGCACCGAGCACGGCCGGCCCGTCGTCGCGGGCTGGAATGTCAGACCCTCGTCGTAGGCTGCGGACAGCGGGGAGTTCACGGGGGATTCGCCGCGCCGGGGCCCGTCGCCGGGAGCGCCGCACCGCGCTCCCGGCGGCCGGGGGCCGGTTCCGAGGGAGTGTTGCCCGAGGGGAGCATCGGCCATGGCACGACCACCGAGCGCCGCCCAGCTGCGGATGATCGCCGCGGCCGAGTCCGTGACCGGGCGGCTGCGGGGCACACCGGCGCAGCTCGCCGCGCTGGGGCGGCTGCGGCTCGCGTTCCGCCATCCGCGCCCGCCGCACGACTGGTTCCTCACCCCGGCCGGGCACCGACTGCGGGAGGCGCCGCGGGGCGCGGAGCCGCCGGTCACCGCCCCGGCGGCGGACCCCGGAGCGCCGCCCCGGGACACCGGGGTGTTCGCCGCCCGGGTCGGCGGCGAGGCACCCGGCCCCGGCGGTCCCGGCCGGGCCCGCGAGGTGCACAGCGCGTGGGCGGGGCTGCTGGAGATGCGGCGGATGACCCACACCGACGGGTCCACGGAACGGCCGTGCGGATGGGAGCGGACCCATCTCATACCGGCGGCGGCGCTCGCCCTGGAGGCGGCGGGCCGCGTGCCCCGGACCACGGAGTCCGACGGCTACGAGGTCGCGGGCTCCGCCCAGCCCGAGGCGGTCACCGTACGCGCGGCCGACAGCGACGGGCTGCGCGCCTGCGCGGACGCGCTCACGCGCGCGGGATGGCAGGTCTCGGAGCACCAGGAGCCCCGTACGGGACACCGCTACCTCCTCGCCTCCCCCCGCCGCGTCTGACCTGGCCGCGTCCGGCCGTGTTGTGTACGGCGTGACCGTGTACATCTCCGGCTTGCACGGCGTGACCGCGTCCGGCGTACCCGGGTCGCACGGCCGACAGCGACAGCGACAGCGACAGCGACAGCGACAGCGACAGCGACAGCGACAGCGACACGGCAAAGCGCCCCGTCCCGTCCCGACACGGCCAGTCACACAAAATCCCGCCGTCCCCGCATTCCGGCCACACCGGATACACATGATCCCGACCTCGCGGACCGTCGAGGCCCGTGCGGCGCGGTGGCCACCGTGCCGCTCGGGCTCCCCACCCATGGAGGCCCCATGCCGCTCCCCCGCCGTGCCCTGCTGTCCGCCGCCGCCGGTTCGGCCGGGGCGGCCGTCGCGGCCTGCTCCGGCGTGGGGGCGGGCGGGGGCTCCGCCCACGCGCTGGGCGCGGCGGGGGACGGCGGGCCCGCCGCGCGGGCCGCGCGGCGGCTGCTGCCACGCCACGCGGACCAGCTGGACTTCCGTGCGGTTCCCGGCGGCGGCCCGGACACCTTCCGGATCTCGGGGACCAAGGGCCGGATCACCCTCAGCGGCGGCACCCCGGCGGTCCAGCTCACGGCGCTGCGCTGGTACTTGAAGCACACCGCGCACGCCGGCATCACCTGGGCGGGCGAGCAGCTCGGCCTGCCCGCGGTGCTGCCCGCGCCCGCCCGGCCGACCACGCGCACCGCGCGCGTGCCCCACCGGTACGCGCTGAACGACACCAACGACGGCTACACGGGCGCCTACCGGGACTGGGCCTACTGGGAGCGGGAGCTGGACGTGCTCGCGCTGCACGGCTACAACGCGGTCTTCGTCCAGGCGGGCGCCGAGGCCGTGTACCACCGGGTCTTCCAGGAGTTCGGGTACGGCGAGGCGGAGCTGAGGAACTGGATTCCCGGCCCCGCCCATCAGCCGTGGTGGCTGCTCCAGAACCTCGCCGGGTTCCCCGACCCGCCGTCCCGGCAGCTCATCGACGCGCGCGTGGCGCTCGGCCGCCGGATCTGCGGGCGGCTCCGGGAGCTGGGCATGAGCCCGGTCCTGCCGGGCTGGTTCGGCACGGTGCCGCCGGACTTCGCGGCCCGCGTCCAGGACGCGCGTACGGTGCCCCAGGGCATCTGGTACGGCTTTCCCCGGCCGGACTGGCTGGACCCGCGGTCGGGGGTGTTCAGCCGGGTGGCGCGGGCGTACTACCGGGTCCAGGAGGAGCTGTTCGGCGCCACCGGGCTGTACAAGATGGATCTGCTGCACGAGGGCGGCAGCCCCGGCGACGTACCGGTCGCGGAGGCGGCGCGCGCGGTGGAGGGCGCGCTGCGGCGGGCGCATCCGGAGGCGGTGTGGGTGACCCTCGGCTGGCGCACCAACCCGCCGCGCGCGGTGGTGGACGCGGTGGACCCGGAGCGGACGCTGATCGTGGACGGCATCGCCGACCGCTTCCCGCGCACCACCGACCGCGAGACGGACTGGAACGGCGTCCCGTACGCGTACGGCTCGATCTGGAACTTCGGCGGCCACACCGTCCTCGGTGCCAACGCGGCCGAGTGGGCGCGGTCGTACCCGGCCGCGCTGGAGCGTCCGGGCAGCGCGCTGCGGGGTATCGCGCTGATGCCGGAGGCCGCCGACAACAACCCGGCCGCCTTCGAGCTGTTCTCCGAGCTCGCCTGGCTGGACGGCGGGCCGGACCTCACGGCGTGGTTCGCCACCTGGGCGCGTGCCCGGTACGGCGGGCGGGACCCGCACGCGGCGGCGGCCTGGGACCGGCTGCGGCGCACCGTGTACGGGACGACGCGGGACGACTCATGGAGCGAGGGCGCCGACGGGCTGTTCGGGGCCCGTCCCGCGCTGAACGCGGTCCGGGCGGCCCGCTGGTCACCGAAGGCGGTGCGTTACGACGCGGCCGAGTTCGCGCCCGCGCTGGACGAACTGCTGCGGGTGCGGGCCGGACTGCGGAAGTCGGCCGCGTACCGCAGGGACCTGCTGGACGTGGCGCGCCAGTCGCTGTCGAACCGCGGCCGGGAGCTGCTGCCCCGGGTGCGGGCCGCGTACGACGGCAAGGACGCCGTCCTGTTCGAGCGGCTGACCCGGCGGTGGCTGGAGCTCATGGACCTGATGGAACGTCTGCTGACGACCGATGGTGACCATCTGCTGGGCCGGTATCTCGCGGACGCCCGCGCGTGGGGCGCCGACCGGGCCGAGGGCGACCGGCTGGCGTACGACGCGCTGTCGCTGATCACGGTCTGGGGCCCCCGCGCCGCCGCGGACGCGGGGCTGCGCGACTACGGCAACCGTGAATGGGCGGGCCTGGTCGGCGGCCTGTACCGGCTGCGCTGGTCGATGTACTTCGACTCGCTGTCCGAGGCGCTGCGTACCGGCGGCAGGCCCCGGACCATCGACTGGTTCGCGGTGGACGACCGCTGGACGCGGGCCCCCGGCCGTCCGGTGACCCGTCCGTCGGGGAGCGTGTACGAGGTGGCGCGCGAGGTCCGCGACCGGCTCGCGGCGCAGGACTGACCGGGGGGCACCGGGCACCGGGCACCGGGCACCGGGCCCAGCTTCAATCCCCGGCGGCTATCCGGGTGAGCCGGCGGGCCTGTTCGCGGGTGGTGCGGGCGATGGCGTCCTCGTCGTCGTGCAGGAGCCGGCCGTCCTGGACCACGGGTCGGCCGCCGACCAGGGACAGGGTGACCGGGGCCGGAGCGCCGAGGACGAGCGCGGCCACCGGGTCCGCCATGGAGGCGTGGGCGAGGGTGTCGAGCCGCCACAGGACCAGGTCGGCGAGCTTGCCGGGCTCGATCGAGCCGATCTCGGCGGCCCGCCCGAGGACCTGGGCACCGCCGTACGTACCGAGCCGCAGTGCCTGCCGGACGCCGAGCGCCCGCTGCTGGTGCGGTCCGAGGCGGTTGACGAGCAGGGCGTTGCGCAGCTCCGTGTGCAGCTCGCCGGTCTCGTTGGACGCGGTTCCGTCGACCCCGAGGCCGACGGGCACCCCGGCGGCGAGCAGATCGGGGACCCGGGCGATCCCGGCACCGAGCCGGGCGTTGGACGACGGGCAGTGGGCGACCCCGGTGCGGGTACGGGCGAAGGCGTCGATGTCCGCGTCGCTCATCCATACGCAGTGGGCCATCCAGACGTCCTCGCCGAGCCAGCCGGTGGACGCGAGGTAGTCGGTGGGGCCCATGCCGAACCGCTCGCGGCAGAAGCTGTCCTCCTCCCTGGTCTCCGAGCCGTGGGTGTGCAGCCGTACTCCCTTGCTGCGGGCGAGTTCCGCTCCCCGGACGAGGAGTTCGGTGCTCACGGAGAAGGGCGAGCAGGGCGCGACGGCGATCTGGGTGAGCGCGCCGGGCGAGGGGTCGTGGTGGGCGTCGATGGTCGCCTCGGTGGCGGCCAGCGCGTCATCGAGGCTCTCCACGGCGAAGTCCGGGGGCAGCCCGCCCGCGGACTCGCCCAGGTCCATGGAGCCGCGGGCGAGGGTGAACCGCAGGCCCATGGCGGACGCCGCGCCGATGATGGTCCCGGACAGGTCGCCGGAGCCGCGCGGGAAGACGTAGTGGTGGTCCATGGCGGTGGTGACCCCGCCGCGCGCCATCATCGCGAGGGAGCCGCGCGCGGCGGCGTGGACCATGGGCTCGTCGATCCGGGCCCAGACCGGGTAGAGGGCCACCAGCCAGTCGAACAGATGGTGGTCGGTGGCGAGGCCCCGGGTGAGCCACTGGTAGAAGTGGTGATGGGTGTTGACCAGGCCCGGGGTGAGCAGATGGCCGGTGCCGTCGATCCTGCGTGTCCCGTCGGCGGGTCCGGCGGGCGCGGGGCCGGGGCCGACGGATTCGATACGGTCGCCGAGGACCACGACATGCCCGCGCCGGTACTCGGTGCCGTCGGCGTCGACGGTCGCGACGGCGCAGTTCTCGATGACGAGCCGCCGGGGGCCGTGGTGAGCCGGCATCCTGTGTCCTTCCTGGGCGGGTCAGGGGTTGTGGATCAGGGGGCCGAGGTCCCTGAGCGGGTCAGGGGTGGCTGAGGTCCACGGGGATGCGGGGTTCGACGCCGTCGCGGACGACGGTGGCCTCGATCAGGCCGTACGGGCGGTCGGCCACGCGGTACACCTCGTTGTCGTTGTCGAGCCCGAACGGCTCCAGGTCGACGAGGAAGTGGTGCTTGTTCGGGAGGGACAGGCGGACCTCCGCGATCTCCGGGCGGTGCTCGATGATCCGGGCGCCCATGGCGTACAGGGTCTGCTGGAGGGAGAGGGAGTACGTCCCGGCGAACGCCTGGAGCGCGTGGTCCCTGGTCCGCGTCCAGGACGTGTCCCAGGCGGGCGCGGGTTCGGCGTCGTCGCTCCAGTGGAAGCGCCAGCGGGCGGACACCTCGGTGGCGAGTATCCGGTCGTACGCCTCCGGGAGGGTGGTGTACGGGTCCTTGGTGTAGCCCCAGAACTCCGAGTGCGTGGAGTTCAGCACGACCAGACCGGTCAGCCCGGAGACCACTTCCCACCGGGCTCCGTCGTAGGTGATCTGGGTGACCCGGGTCTCCTGGCCGCGGCGGACGAAGGAGTGCCTGGGCTCGGGGGTCCCGGCGGGGCGGGGAGCGGGTGCCTCTATGCGGTCCCACGCGTATTCCTCGATCCGGACCCGGGCCCGGTGGATCGGCTCCTGGGTGGTGACGAAGTGCCGGGCGAGGAGCAGGCCGAACCCCTCGGCCGACGCGATGCCGTGCTCCTTCGCGAAGGCGTACACGGTGTTCTTGACGGTGTCGGTCGGCAGGACGTTGGTGTTGCGGCCGTGGTGGTGGACCTCGGCCATCTCCCCGGACAGCGCGACGGAGACGTTCAGGTCCTTCAGATGGTGGGTGGCGCCGTCCCGGGTGATCCGCACGACCCGGGTCTCCGCCTTGCCGTACTGGTTCTGCGCGAGCACGGCCGGGGCGGGACCGGCGGGGCCGGTCGGGGCGCGGTGGTTGTCCGTCATGGTCCGTCAGCTCCCCCGGTACACGGAGTAGCCGAAGGGACTGAGCAGCAGCGGTACGTGGTAGTGCTCGCCCGCGACGACGGCGAAGGTGACCGCCACCTCCGGGAAGAACGCGGGTGCCGTCCCGTCCCGGGGCGGCCCGGTGTACGGTCCGACCTCGAAGTCGAGCCGGACATGCGCGGTGTCCGGCGGCGGGGCGGGGAGGTCGGCGCATCGCCCGTCGGCGTCGGTCCGCGCCCCGCCGAGGTCCCGCCAGGGGTCGCCCGGACCGGGACGGGCCGCGAGCCGCACGGCGACGCCCTCGGCGGGGCGGCCCCGGGCGGTGTCCAGCACATGGGTGGACACGGACGGTGGGCGAGGGACGGTGACGGCACTCATGTGTGCTCCCCTTCGAGCAGTCGGATCAGCCGGACGCGGTTGATCCTCCCCAGTTCGGTGCGGACGGTCTCCCGTTCCCGTTCGGGCGTGTTGCCGAGCCGTTCCCTGGCCGCGTCCCGCATCTCACCGGCCGTACGGCCGGTGGCGCAGATCAGGAAGACATGGCCGAAGCGTTCCTGGTAGGCGAGGTTGAGGTCGAGCAGGTCGGCCCGGAGCTCCGCGGAGGCACCGGCCATGCCCCGCTGTTCCCGTGCGGAGGCGCCGGGTTCGGGACGCCCGATCGGCGGATGCGCGGCCAGTGCCTCGGCGAGGTCGGCGGGTTCCAGCCCCGCGGTGACGGTGTCGGCGGCGGCGAGCAGCTCACCGTCCGACAGGTACGGGCGCCGGGCGAGCAGGCCGTCGATCCACGCGGCCGAGGCGCACACCGCACGGAGTTCGGCGGTCGCGGCGTCCCGCGACAGGGCGTTGAACCGGGCGCTGCCCGCACTCGCTGACGATGTCACGGACGGCCTCCGGGGGCTGGTGCCGGACGGGTGCGGACAGCTAACGCCAGCGACGCCGCCGCGTCAACACTTTGTTGAACAACGGCGTTCGGTGTCGTGGCCCCGCCCCAGGGGCCCGCGGCCACCGGGGGTCAGCCGTCCTCGGCCGCGCTCTCCCGGCTCGGAGGGTTCGCCGCGCTCGGGCGGCTTTCTCGGCTCGATGGGCTCGCCCCGCCCGGATGGGTCTGCCGGTTCGGAGGGCTCGCCCCGTCCGGAGGGTTCTCCCGGTTCGGAAGGCTCGCCCCGCCCGGAAGGTTCTCCCGGTTCGGAGGGTTCTCCCGGTTCAGGTAGTTGTAGACGGTGAAGCGGCTGACGCCGAGCGCTCCGGCGACGGTCTCCACCCCGTGCCGCACGGCGAAGGCGCCGCGGGCCTCCAGGCTCCGGACGACCCGCTGCTTGGCCTTGCGGTCGAGTTCCGCGAGGGGCCTGCCCCAGGTGCGCTCCAGTCCGGCGAGGATGCGGTCGAGGGATTCCGCGAGACGCGGCAGCCGGACGGCGACCACGTCCCGGCCCTCCCAGGCGAGGACGATGTCGTCGTCACCGGCCTGCTCCGGCGGGAGCAGTTCGCCGCCCATCGCGTCCACGAGCGGGGCGACGGCGGCGACGAAGGGGCCGGTCGGGGCGTCGTTCACCGGTCGCCCTCCCGGGCACCGGCGGCCGGGGCGGGGCCTTCGTCGGCGAGGACGTTCAGCTGGACGGAGATCCGGGTCGCCCCCGCGCCGAGGGTCCGGCGCAGCAGCTCGCCGACCGCGCCGAGCACCGCGTCCGCCCGGCCTTCGGCGGTGTTGCCGAACGGGCCGACGTCGACGGCGTCGAGACCCGCGTCCTCGATGACCTCACGGGCGACCAGGGCGTGCCCCGGCGTCTCGTCGAGATCGAAGGGCTCGGTCGTGAACTCCACCCTCAGCCGCACCGCGCCTCCTGGGTTTCCGGCTCCGGTCCGCGGGGCGGAGGCGTCCGCACGGCGGTCCCGGATGCTCGGGGACGACCCTAACGGACCCGCCCCCGGGTGTTCGGCGGAGTCCACCGGCCGGCAGCCCCGCGGCGAACAGCCCGTGCGCCACCATCCCTCCGCGGTCGTGGCCCACGACCGCCACCAGGGACAACGCGCGGCGGGCCGGGTGCCCGATCCGACGGCCGGGCGGCCCGGGCGGGTGAACCGCCGGGCGGGGCGATCCTCGGGCGACCCCTTGACAGCGCGCGACGCCCCGGGCAGCATTTCCGTACAGCAGAAATATATTTCCACCATACGGAATTCATAGAGGGTGATGGCATGACGGCAGAAGGGGCGCGGGCCATGACGGACTTCTCGACGGACCAGGCCGCCGGACGGCGCTACACGGTGAACCTGTCGATCCTCTTCACCGAACTGCCCCTGCTGGAGCGCCCGGCGGCAGCCGCCGCGGCCGGATTCACCGCGGCCGAGCTGTGGTGGCCCTGGATCGACGCCCCCGAGCCGCCGTCCGCCGAACGGGACGCGCTCAAGGGCGCCTTCGAGGACGCGGGCGTACGGCTCACCGGGCTCAACTTCTACGCGGGGCGGCTGCCGGGCCCCGACCGGGGCGCCCTCTCCCTGCCGGGCGAGGAGTCGGAGCGGTTCCGTGCGAACATCGCCGCCGCCGCGGACTTCGCCGGGTCACTGGGCTGCGGCGCGCTGAACGCCCTGTACGGCAACCGGGTCGACGGCACCGACCCGGCCGAGCAGGACGCGATCGCCCTCACCAACCTCCAGCTCGCCGCGCGCGCCGCCGACCGGATCGGGGCCGTTCTGCTGATCGAGGCCCTGAACCGCGCGGAGTCCCCGCGCTACCCGCTGGCGAGCGCGCCCGCCGCGATCGAGGTCGTGGACCGGGTGAACGCCGAGACCGGTCTCGGCAACGCCCGCTTCCTGATGGACCTCTACCACCTGGCCATGAACGGCGAGGACCTGCCGACGGTCATCGACCGGTACACCCCCCGCACCGGGCATGTGCAGATCGCCGACAACCCGGGCCGCGGCGCCCCCGGTACGGGCTCCCTGCCGCTCGCGGATCTGCTCCGGCGGCTGGACAAGGCCGGGTACGGCGGCTGGATCGGGCTGGAGTACAAGCCGGGCGACGGACCCAGCGCGGCGGCCTTCGACTGGCTGCCCCCGGCCGACCGGGCGGCGCGCTGACCGCACGACCCCCACCCCGCGGCCGCCGGCGTCCACCGCACCCACCACGTGCTTCACGGCCACCGCGCCCACCACGACCACGGCGGACCGCCGAGACCGCCCGGACCGAGGACGCACGGTCCCGGCGGGGCCGCGGCCGCCGCCCCTCACCACCCATCAGAGAGTCGAGAGAGGTCCCCATGACCACACCGCTTCCGCAGGTCGCCTGGATCGGCCTCGGCATCATGGGCTCCCCCATGTCCGAGAACCTGATCAAATCCGGTTACCGGGTCACCGGCCACACCCTCGAACAGGCCAAGCTGGACCGGCTGACCGCGGCCGGGGGCACCGCCGCCGCCTCGGTGGCACAGGCCGTGGCGCAGGCCGACATCATCGTCACGATGGTGCCCGCCTCCCCGCAGGTCGAGGCCATCGCCTACGGCCCGGAAGGCATCCTGGCGCACGCCCGGCCCGGCGCCCTGCTCATCGACATGTCCTCGATCACCCCGCGGACCTCCGTGGAACTGGCCGCGGCCGGTGCGGAACGGGGGCTGCGGGTCCTCGACGCCCCGGTGTCGGGTGGTGAGGCGGGGGCCGTCGAGGCCACCCTGTCCATCATGGCGGGCGGCGAGGCGGCCGACTTCGAGGCCGCGAAGCCGCTGTTCGACGCGCTGGGCACCACGGTCGTCCACTGCGGGCCGCACGGCTCGGGCCAGACGGTGAAGGCGGCCAACCAGCTCATCGTCGCCGTCAACATCCAGGCGTGCGCGGAGGCCGTGGTCTTCCTGGAGAAGTCCGGCGTCGACCTGGGCGCCGCGCTGGACGTGCTGAACGGCGGGCTCGCCGGTTCGACCGTACTGACCCGCAAGCGCGACAACTTCCTCACCCGCGACTTCGCCCCGGGCTTCCGTATCGACCTGCACCACAAGGACCTGGGAATCGTCACCGACGCGGCCCGGACCGTCGGGGCGGCGCTGCCGCTCGGGGCGGTCGTGGCCCAACTCGTGGCGTCCCTGCGGGCGCAGGGCGACGGCGGACTCGACCACTCGGCACTGCTGCGCTCGGTGGAACGGCTCTCCGGCACACAGGTCTGACGCCCCCGGGGGTCAGGACACCTCCGAGGGCCTGATACCTCCGAAGGTGCCTGACGCCTCCGGAGGCGTCAGGCACCTTCGGAGGTCCGGCCCGACGGCCCCGTGCGGGGCGCCCGGCACCCTCGTCCGCTCCCGGGTGTCCCGCACGGTCCCTCGTCCGGCGGGGGCTTCATCCTTCCGGGCCGTGGCGGCGCCGACATCTGTCCTGTCGCGCCCAGGTGCCGCCACGGCCCGGGACCTGAACGCGGTCCCCGCCGGACCGCACGGCAGCCCGTGCACCGGGACGACACCTCCCCCTTGGTGTCGCCCCCCGGTGCACGGGCTGCCGCGTTCCCTACTCCGCTTCCCGGCCGCCCGTGTCGGCGGTGCGGCCGACCAGCCGTTCGTACCGCTGTCTGGCGGCCTGCGGGGTACCGAGGCCGAGGCCGAACGCGATCTCGGGCCAGGTCATCCCCCGTCCACGCGCCATCTGGAGCAGCCCGGTCTCCAGTTCGTCCATCTCCCCGCGCACCCGTGGCACCAGGCTCAGGGCGGCGGTGATGTCGGCCCGGTCCACCTCCGGCTCACCGTCGTCGAGCCGCGCGGCCCCGCTGAGCAGGAACGACACCAGCCGGACCGCTTCGTGCGGAGCGAGCACGGAGGGGTGGATCTGCCGCAGCCGCTGCTCGTCGGTGGCCGCGTGCCGCTCCGCGATACGGAACAGCGAGGCATGGACGCGATGCGCCCGCGCCTGGTCCGGGTGCGGAGGGGTGAAGGGGTCGGCGGGCGGGTCGGAACCGGGCCGACCGGACGCCGCCGGGCCGGAGGCCGCCTGCTCGGAGGCCACGCGGCCGGGGCCGGTCTCTTCGGGAGTGGTCTGTTCGGGTGTCGCTGCCATCCGGCCAGCATGGCCGACAGCACGACATACAGTCAACTCTTCATTGTGAACACTTCGTTCATCACGAGAAGCGCACCCTGGAGCCCCGGAGCGTCGACCCCGCTCCGCGACCGCCGCACACCCAGCCGGACACCCCGGCCGGGACATGACCGGCCGGGGCACCCGGGGATCGCGGGGCATCCGGGGACGCTCAGGGGCACCCCGCGATCGCAGGGCACCCCGGGATCGCGCGGGGGCATCCCCCACCCCTCACCCCGTCAGGGCTTCAGCGGGGTGAGGGAAGTCGGCGCGTGCCACGACTCCGTGGCGATGTCCTCGAACTCCGTGACATCGCTGATGTCGGCCGTCCGGCTCATGGCGATGTTCGTGATCCGCTCCAGGATCACCTCGACCACCACCGGCACCCGGAACTCCGCCGCCAGCTTGCGGGCCTGCGCGAACGCCGCGCCCAGCTCCGCCGGGTCCGTCACCCGCAGGGCCTTGCAGCCGAGGCCCTCCGCGACCTTCACATGGTCGACCCCGTACACGCCCAGCTCGGGCGAGTTGATGTTCTCGAACTCCAGGTTCACCTGGAAGTCGATGCCCAGCCCGAGCTGGGCCTGGCGGATCAGACCGAGATACGCGTTGTTGACCAGGACATGGACGTACGGGATGCGGTGCTGGGCGCCGACGGCCAGTTCCTCGATCATGAACTGGAAGTCGTAGTCACCGGAGAGCGCGACCACCGGGTTGAGCGGGTCGGCGGTGGCGACCCCGAGTGCCGCGGGGATGGTCCAGCCCAGCGGGCCGGCCTGTCCGCAGTTGATCCAGTGCCGGGGGCGGAAGACATGGAGCATCTGCGCGCCCGCGATCTGCGAGAGGCCGATGGTGGTGACGTACCGGGTGTCCGGCCCGAACGCCTTGTTCATCTCCTCGTAGACCCGCTGGGGCTTGATGGGGATGTCGTCGAAGTGGGTGCGGCGCTGGAGGGTGGCCCTGCGCTCACCCACGGAGGCGACCCACTCGGCGCGGTCGGGCAGCTCGCCCGCGTCTCGCAGTTCACGCGCGGCGGCGACGAACAGCTCCAGGGCGGCCTTCGCGTCGGAGGCGATGCCGTAGTCCGGGGCGAAGATCCGCCCGATCTGGGTCGGCTCGATGTCGACGTGCACGAAGGTACGGCCCTCGGTGTAGACGTCCATCCGGTAGCCGGTGTGCCGGTTGGCCCAGCGGTTGCCGATACCGAGGACGAAGTCCGACGCCAGGAACGTCGCGTTGCCGTGGCGGTGCGAGGTCTGGAGGCCGACCATCCCGGCGTTCAGCTCATGGTCGTCGGCGATGGCCCCCCACCCCATCAGGGTCGGCACGACAGGAGTCCCCGTCAGCTCCGCGAACTCCACCAGCAGTTCGGCGGCGTCGGCGTTGATGACACCGCCGCCCGCGACGATCAGCGGGCGCTCGGACGCCAGCAGGTAGGAGAGGGCCTTGTCGATCTGGGCGCGGGTCGCGGCGGGCCGGTGGACGGGCAGCGGGGTGTAGGTCTCCGGGTCGAACTCGATCTCGGTGAGCTGCACATCGATCGGCAGATCGATCAGGACCGGCCCCGGGCGCCCGGACCGCATCAGATGGAACGCCTGCTGGAAGACGCCCGGGACCTGCGCCGCCTCCAGGACGGTCATCGCCATCTTGGTGACGGGACGGGCGATCGAGGCGATGTCCACCGCCTGGAAGTCCTCCTTGTGGAGCACCGCGGTGGGCGCCTGTCCGGTGATGCACAGGATCGGGATCGAGTCACCGGTGGCGGAGTACAGCCCGGTGATCATGTCGGTGCCGGCCGGGCCCGACGTACCGATGCACACGCCGATGTTGCCGGGGTGGGTGCGGGTGTAGCCCTCCGCCATGTGCGAGGCGCCCTCGACATGGCGGGCGAGGGTGTGCCCGATGCCGCCACCCTCCTTGAGCGCCTTGTAGAAGGGGTTGATGGCCGCTCCCGGCACACCGAACGCGTGGCTGACGCCCTCGCGCTTGAGGATCTCGACTGCCGCGCGGGCAGCGGTCATACGAGCCATGGGGTGCTCCTGCTGATCTCGACTGGTCTCGGCCGGGAGTCCGGCTCGCCGTCGCGCCCCGCGACGAGCGGTCTCCGTCCAACTCCGCGCGTGCGTACGCGCCCTCACCGCCGCGGTCCGCGCACCTGACGTGCACTTTCCGCATTACGGAAACTTTATTCTGCTATACGGAAGCAATGTAGGCAGGTGGGCCGGGCAGCGTCAAGGGCGGGGCGCACGGGACGTCCGGGGAGCGCGCCGGCGCGCGGGCATGCCCATAGGCCGGTGGCATACGCGGGGAACGGCTGCGCGGACGGGGAGTTGTGGAGCACGATGGATGTCCTGTCCGCGGGCCGCTCCGAGCGGCGGCCGGGGCGGGGTCCCGTCCACGGACCACCGAGCCGAGTCCTGGAGAGGTCATGGCCGAGAGCGTGCCGGTGCGATGCCCGGTCTGCCGCCGCGATCATCAGTTCACCGCGACCGCCTACCCCTGTCCGTGCGGGGAGCCCGTCGCTCCCCCGCTGGACCCGGGCGGCGCACCCGAGGAGGTGACCGACCGGGCGTGGTCGGCGGACTGGGTGACCGTCCCCTGCCGGGCGTGCGCCCGCGCGGACGACTGGCCCCGGCCCGAACTCGGCTGCCCCTGCGGGGCGGTGCTGCGGATACCGCTGCGCGTCCTCGGGCAGGGCGCGCCGCCTGTGGCCGCACCCTCGGTCCGCCCCGCCCATATCCCGCTGCCCGCGACGGCGCCGGCGCCCCGGCCCGCGTTCCGTCCGATGGCGATCCGTACCGCGCGGGACGCCGTGACGGCCACGGCGCTGTATCTGCGCTGGCTGGGGTTCCGGGAGATCCGGCGGGCCGCCTGGCCGGTGCCGTCCGGGGTGGGGCTCGCGGCCGAGGGGCTGTTCGCGGTCGTCGAGCCGACGGTGCGGGTCACGTCGGTCCGGGACGTGGAGTGCTTATGGCTGACCGCGCTGAGCGAGTCCGTGACCTGCGTCTACGTCACCCTCGCCGGATACGGGGACGGCGCCCGGGAGCGGGCCGACTCGCTGGGCGTCCCGCTGTTCGTGGTGGACCTCGCGGGGGTGCCGCAGCCGGCGAACGGGGCGGGCGAGGAACTGGTGGTCGGCGGGGCGTAGCCCGCCGCGGGGGAACGCGTAGCCCGCCGTAGAGAAAGGAAGGGGTGTCCGGGCCCCGCGCCGACACGGGGCCCGGACGTCTCAGTCCGCGTATCTCTCGCGGAGTTCGATCTTGCGGACCTTGCCGCTGACCGTCATGGGGAAGGCGTCGAGGAGTCGCAGCCTGCTGGGGATCTTGTAGTGGGCGAGCCGGTCGTGGCAGTACGCCCGCAGCTCGTCCAGGGTGACGGGGTCGTCCGGGTCACGGGGGATGACACAGGCCAGGACCTCCTCCCCGTACCGTTCGTCGGGCACGCCGACGACCTGCACATCGGCGATCTTCGGATGGAGGTGGAGGAACTCCTCGATCTCCCGGGGGTAGATGTTCTCGCCACCGCGGATGATCATGTCCTTGATCCGGCCGACGATCTCCACATAGCCGTCCTCGCGCATCACCGCGAGGTCACCCGTGTGCATCCACCGTGCCGGGTCGACGGCCTCCGCGGTCCGTTCGGGCTCGTCCCAGTAGCCGAGCATCACGCCGTAGCCCCGGGTGCACAGCTCACCGGCGGTGCCGCGCGGCAGGGTCGTCCCGTCGACCGGGTCGACGACCTTCACCTCGGTGTGCGGCAGGACCCGGCCCACCGTGGCGGTGCGGCGTTCGAGGTCGTCGTCGCGGCGGGTCTGCGCGGAGACCGGGGAGGTCTCCGTCATGCCGTAGCAGATCGACACCTCGGCCATGTTCATCTCCGACATGACCCGCTTCATCACCTCGGCCGGACACGTCGAGCCCGCCATGATCCCGGTGCGCAGCGACGACAGGTCGTACATGGCGAAGTCACGGAGGTTCAGCTCGGCGATGAACATCGTCGGTACGCCGTACAGGGCGGTGCAGCGTTCCTGTTCGACGGCCTGGAGGGTGGCGACGGGGTCGAAGGACGGGGCCGGGATCACCACACAGGCGCCGTGCGTGGTGGCCGCGAGATTGCCGAGGACCATGCCGAAGCAGTGGTAGAAGGGCACCGGCAGACAGATGCGGTCCGCCTCGGTGTAGCCGACCGTACGGCCCACCCAGTAGCCGTTGTTGAGGATGTTGTGGTGGGAGAGGGTGGCGCCCTTGGGGAAACCGGTGGTGCCGGAGGTGTACTGGATGTTCACCGGGTCGTCGCAGCTCAGTTCGGCGGCGCGGGCCGTCAGCCGGTCCTGGAGGTGCGGTGCCCCGGCGGCGAGGAGGTCCGTCCAGGAGCTCTCCCCGAAGAACGCCGTCTCGCGCAGTTCGGGACACTTCTCCCGGACCTGGCGGACCAGTACGCGGTAGTCGCTGCCGCGGTGGCCCGCCGAGGCGAGCAGGACGGACACCCCGGACTGGCGCAGCACGTACTCCAGCTCGTGCGCGCGGTAGGCCGGGTTGACGTTGACCATGATCGCGCCGAGCCGGGCGGTGGCGTACTGCACGAACATCCACTCGGGGCAGTTGACCGCCCAGATGCCGACCCGGTCCCCCTTGAGGACGCCCCTGGCGAGCAGCGCGCGGGCCACCCGGTCCACCTCGGCGCTGAAGGCCGCGTAGGTCCAGCGGCGGCCGGACTCCACGTCGACCAGGGCCTCGCGGCCGGGGAAGGCGGCGACCGCGCGGTCGAGGTTCTCGCCGATGGTGTCGCCGAGCAGCGGCACGGTGCTGGTGCCGTGGTCGTAGGACGCGGTGGGGGCGGGGGCCGCGAGGGCGCCGGGTGCGGTCATCGGTGGTCCTCCTCGCGGTACTCGGCCGACGCGTCACGGGCGGTGCGTTCCCGCAGTTCGACCCGGCGGATCTTGCCGGAGACCGTCTTCGGCAGATCCGCGAACTCCAGCCGCCGGATGCGCTTGTAGGGCGCGAGGACCCGCCGCGAGTGCTCGAACAGCAGCTTCGCGATGTCCGGGCCCGGTTCATGCCCGGCGGCCAGCACGATGTACGCCTTGGGGACGGCGAGCCGGACCGGGTCGGGCGCGGGGACGACGGCCGCCTCGGCCACCGCCTCGTGCTCCAGCAGGGCGCTCTCCAGCTCGAACGGGCTGATCTTGTAGTCGGAGGCCTTGAAGACATCGTCCCGGCGCCCGACGAAGGTGAGGTAGCCGTCGGTGTCCACGGAGCCGATGTCGCCCGTGCGGTAGTAGCCGTCCGCCATCGCCTCGGCGGTGTGTCCGGGGTCGCCGTGGTAGCCGGTCATGACACCGACGGGACGGTCCGCGAGGTCGACGGCGATCTCCCCCTCGGCGGCGCCGGGTTCCCCGGTCAGCGGGTCGAGGAGAACCACCCGGTAGCCAGGGCTCGGACGGCCCATGGAACCGGACTTCAGCGGCTGACCAGGGCTGTTGGAGACCTGGACGGCCGTCTCCGTCTGCCCGAACCCGTCCCGGACGGTCACCCCCCAGGCCTGCCGCACCCGCTCGATGACCTCCGGGTTCAGCGGCTCCCCCGCGGCGACCACCTCACGCGGCGGGGTGCGCAGCGCGCCGAGGTCGGCCTGGATGAGCATCCGCCACACCGTCGGCGGAGCGCAGAACGTGGTGACCCGCGCGCGGTCCATCGCGGCCATGAGCCGGGCCGCGTCGAAGCGGGTGTAGTTGTGCAGGAAGACGGTCGCCTCGGCGTTCCACGGGGCGAAGAGGTTCGACCAGGCGTGTTTGGCCCAGCCGGGCGACGAGATGTTCAGATGCACGTCCCCGGGCTGGATGCCGATCCAGTACATGGTGGCCAGATGGCCCACCGGGTACGACACATGGGTCTGTTCGACGAGTTTGGGCCGGGCCGTCGTCCCGGAGGTGAAGTACAGCATCAGCGGGTCGTCCGCGAGGGTCACCCCGTCGGGTACGAAGTCCTCGCGCGCGGCGGCGCTCTCCTCGTAGCGGAGCCAGCCCGCGACCGGGGCACCGACCGCGACCCGGGTGAAGCCGCCGGGCACGTCGTCGAACTTCGCGGTGTCCTCCGACCGGGCGATCACATGACGGACCGCGCCGCGCGTCACCCGGTCGCGCAGATCGGCGGGTCCGAGCAGCGGGGTGGCGGGGATGACGACGGCCCGCAGCTTCATCGCGGCGAGCGCGGTCTCCCACAGTTCCGTCTGGTTGCCGAGCATCACCAGGACCCGGTCCCCGGCGCCGACGCCCCGCGCCCGCAGCCAGTTGGCGACCTGTGCGGACCGGCGGGACATCGCGGCGAAGCCCGTCCTGCGCTCGCTGCCGTCCTCCTCGACGATGTGCAGGGCGGTCCGGTCGTTGCCCTCGGCGATCACGTCGAACCAGTCGAGCGCCCAGTTGAAGCGCTCGGGGCGCGGCCAGCGGAAACCCTCGTACGCGGTGTCACGGTCGGTGCGGTGCCGCAGCAGGAAGTCCCGCGCGGCACGGAACTCGTCGGTGGCGCTGGTCGCGTTCATACGTCCTCCTCGTCACGGCTCCACCCGGACCCTTGCCTACCATCGTGCGATCCGTGATACAGGTCTCACTACCCCCGAACGGGGGTGGTGAGCGGCGAACGGGCGGAAGGCGGGCCGGTGGCGGCGGAAACGGTCGGGACGGCCGAGATCAGGACGGCGCTGCTGCGGCTGCGCCGTACGACCGGTCTGCCGGTGGCCTTCGGCGGGCTGATCGAGAGCGGCGGGCGGCAGGTCCGCATCCAGGAGCTCTCCGGCACGTCGACGACCGCGCTGCGCGCCCTCACGGTCTCCTCGGGCAACGGCCTCGGCGGCAAGGCCCTGGCGCGGTCCCGCCCCTGCGCGGTCACCGACTACAGCTCTTCCCGGCACATCAGCCATGAGTACGACGCGCCCGTCCAGGCGGAGGGACTGCGCTCGGTGCTGGCCG
Source organism: Streptomyces uncialis (assembly GCF_001905345.1). Lineage (GTDB taxonomy): Bacteria > Actinomycetota > Actinomycetes > Streptomycetales > Streptomycetaceae > Streptomyces > Streptomyces uncialis. Next base: position 510,514 of record NZ_LFBV01000004.1, on the reverse strand, counting down.
TACCGATCGTGGTCCGCCGCCGGGTCCGGGGCGTGCTGTACGGGGCGCTGCGGGACGCCCAGCCGCTCGGTGACCGGACGCTGGGGGCGGCGGTCGCGGTGGCCCGCGACGTGGAACAGGCCCTGGTGGTCCGGGACGAGGCCCGTGCGCTGCTCGCCGCCACGGAGCCCCGGCCGCGGGACGGCGCGGGGATGGGCGCGGGAGCGGGCGTGGCGGTGGGCACGGCGGCGTGGGAGCAGGTCAGGGAGGCGCACGGAGTGCTGCGCGCGCTGGTGCCGCGCATCGGTGATCCCGCGCTCCGGGCCGAACTGCTGGCCGCGTGCGGTCTGCTGGCGACGGCTCCCCTGCCGGACCCGCCCGGCAGAACCGTCCGGACGGCCCCGGTGGAGCTGGCGCCGCGTGAGGTGGATGTGCTCGCGTGCGTCGCGGCGGGCGCGACGAACGCGGTGGCCGGGGAGCGGCTGGGGCTGCGGCCGGAGACGGTGAAGGCGTATCTGAGGTCGGCGATGCGCAGGCTGGGCGCGGGCACCCGGCTGGAGGCGGTGGTGGCCGCCCGGCGGGCGGGACTGCTGCCGTGACGGGGACGGTTACGGATACGGGGACGGTTACGGGTACGGGTACGGGGACGGTTACGGGTACGGGGGTGTGGGCCGTGGCCGGGGTGTGACGGGGCGGGGACGGGGCGGGGTGTGATCGGCTCGGGGCCGCGGCAGTGTCCGGGCCTGGCCTACCCATGCGGCCCAGGCCAGGCCGGGGGCTACGTCCGCCGGACGGCGCCGAAGCGGACCTCGTGGGTGACCGACGGTTCGGCGAGCAGGCGCAGCACGCGTTCGCCCTCGGCGAGGGTGGCCTCCCGCCGGCCGCGGCCGAGCGGGGCGAAGGGCTCGATCGTCAGGACGGCCGAGTCCGCGTTCTCCTCCAGCTTCCACACCCCGGCGACCAGTCCGTCGGTCATCAGTACGCGGTACGCGTAGTTTCCCTGCCAGGTGAGGCCCTTGTACTCGGCCGGCACCACCCGTGACCGGTCGGCGTGCGACAGCAGGAGGTTGTCGTACTCGGGCAGCAGCCGGGGCGGGGCCTCGGTGTCCGCGTCGGGGCGGGGCGCGTCCGGCAGGTCGAAGAGTTCGGTGCCCCGCTCGTCGCGGAAGGTCAGCAGCTCGGGTCGGAGCCGTTCGAAGACCTCCTTCAGCCGGGTGAGCCGGGCCCAGGTCTGCATGTCCTTGACGGAGGCGGGCCCGAACGCGGCCAGATAGCGGCGTACCGCGTCCTCGGCGGACGGCTCGGGATCGAGCGGGCGGCCCAGCCAGCGGTCGACGGTCGTGAGGGCGACCTGGCCGCTGCGGCGCCACAGCCCGCGCGGGGTGACCTGGACCAGCGGGAGGCGGCAGCGCGCGACGAGCGACAGCGCCAGCGGGTCGGCGTCCGGCCACTCCTTCAGCAGCACCTCGCGCAGCTGCGCCATGGTCCGGGGCTCCGACTCGACCAGGTCCCGGCTCAGTGCGACGAGCCGGTCCTGGTCGACCCCGACGAGACCGGCCCGGAAGCCGTGCAGTTCCCGTTCGAGGGCGGGCTGGACGAGGGAGCGCAGGGTCAGGGCGTCGGCGGCGGTGTGGGTGTGGATGGTGGACCGCATGGTGACGATCCGCACGGCGGCGCGGTTCTCCATCGACGCCGACAGCTCACGCGGGTCGAAGTCCTCGATCCGCGCGGCGAGTCCGTAGTAGGGAGGCTTCACGTTCTGGGCCTGGAGACCGACGAGGTGGGTGAGCGCTTCTGCCACGGTGAGGGTGCCCGGGGCGGCGGGCGCGAGCAGGTACTGACGGGCGAGGGTGGCGCGGCCGAGGGCACGGTCGCTGAGCACGGGGGCGGGGGCGGAGGCGGTGCGTCGGCCGGGGGAAGACGCGGAGGGGGTCCGGGTCCCCCGCCGGGTGGTGGCGGAACGCCCTGCCGCACCGCCCGAGGTCGCCGCCACACCTGCCGCTCCCGTACCGGCCGTGGTGTCGGGGGCCGGGTCCGGGGCCGGGTCCGGGTCCGGGTCCGGGTCCGGTCCCGTCGGGCGTCGCGCGCCGCTGTTCCTCGTCGTCGTCATATCCGCACGCTAACGCGGCTTTAGGACAGTTCCTGTCCTCGATCGCCGACTCGGGACACCTCGCACCCGGAATCGCGAACAGCCTCACCGGGGCAGGCTCCTCCTGCGCCCGGCGGCGAGGGCCGTCCTCCCGGGCGGCCCTCGGACGAGGCGGAAGCCGTCGGAGGTCAGGCCTGCTTGAGGGCCACGGCCATGCCCTGCCACTCCTCCAGCACCGTGAAGCTCCGGAACAGTGTCCGCAACGCCGTGCCGATCCGCCGGGCGGGCCCGCGCAGATTCCGGCTGGAGGCACCGAACATATCGATCAGCGCGATCACCTCCTGGAAGCCGACCGCATCGCTCCGCAGCTCGAAGGACGTCCCGGTGAGCTGGTCCAGGAGCCCGGGCATGCTGTCCGGCCATTCGTCGCGGGGTGTGTTCCCCGCCCATTCCAGACACGCGGTGAAGCCGATGGCGCCGATCCGCATACGCTCGGCGAAGCGTTCGGCCGCTGACTCCAGGTCGTGGGCCGGCCCTTCGATGGCTTTGGCCATCCGGTTGATCACCGCCAGCATCGCGCTCGTCGGGGCCCCGGGACGACCGGCCCGGACCATGTCCTCGGCCATGAGTTCCATCATCGCCTTGAGGTCCTCCATCGCGGACTCCACATCGGCCATCTCCCCGGTGATGGCCGCCAGTTGCGCCTCGGACTCCGCCACCAGATCGAACAGACCGGGGGCGTCGTCGTCGGGCTCGCCGACCGGGTCCGCCACGGCCGGTACCACCGCGCCGACAGGCAGAGCCACGCACGGCACCTCGCGCAGGGCGTCGGTCAGCAGTTCCGTGAGCTGCTGCCGGGCGGTGTCGGGGGCCGTGGAATGCGGTGGGATCTCGATGCGGGGGGTCCACCCGGCCCCGGGAAGGGCCACAGCTCCCTCGGTGAGATGGATGGTGCGGCGGCCGAGCGCGTGGCGTACCCCCAGCGCGAAGGACAGCTCCTCGTCGGCGCCGCTGAGGCTCACGACGACGATGTCCACTTCGGAGACCAGGCGCAGCAGTTGGTCCGCGGGCAGACCGGCGTCCGTCAGCTGATCGGCCTGGACGAAGGTGACACCGAGCTCTTCGCAGGTGGGGCGTACGACATCGTCGTAGAAGGTCGTGGACCGCTGCCGCTCGTCCGGGACAGGTCGGCCGGGCTCGTCCGGAACGGGTCGGCGGGAGGGAGGAACGACGGTGGCCGTCGTCCCGATGGCCAGGCAGGTAGGCATGGCGAAGCCCTTCGGATGGTTGGGGGATGTGCCCTGTGGGCGGTGATCGGTGATCGGTGACCGGTGACCGGCCGATGGGCCCGAGGTACGGGTCCGGGTACGGGTCCGGGTCAGTCGAAGAGGGTGAGCGCCGCTCCGTCGGCGATCTCGTCGGCGAAGACGGGGCGTTCGTCGACGCCCAACGCGCGCAGCAGATCCGTGGTGAGCACCCGGTGCCGGTGCCCGACCCGGAGCGTGGGGCAGGGGAACGTGCCGAGGGCGATGAGCCGGTAGGCCGTGCCGAGGCACATACCGAAAGCCCTGGCCGCTGTCCTCAGGTCGACGCTGACCGGAAGGTCGAAGATCTCACGGAAGGTGAGCGGCGTCGGGGCGGGAGCGGTCATCCGTTCCTCCCGACCCGCCGCAGGGAGAGCGTCGCGACCCGGTGGCCCCGGCCCGAGTACCGGGGGTCCGTGGCCGTCCCGGCCAGGCCCCACGCCTGGGCCAGCGCGCCGATCCGTACGCCTTCGACGCGGTGCGCGGGGACGGTGATGCGCAGCCCGGCCGGGAGTCCGGACGGACGAACGGGCGGTTCGTAGTCCGCCTGCCAGACCTCGTCCGTGCCCGTGCCGGGCGAACGCCCGCCGACGTACTCCACGTCCGCCACGGCCAGTTCGGGGCGGACCGACCGCCACGCCGTCCAGGTGCGGGAACAGGCCGACCGCAGGATATGGCCGCCCGGATCGGGGGTGTCCGCCCCGGTCTCCGCGAGGGCTTCGAGGTAGCAGGTGACGAGTTCGGCCTCGACGTCCTGTCGCTCCGCGCGGAAGGAGCGGACGATCCTGGACGCGGTGCGGCTGAGACCTGGCAGCCCCAGCCACACCACCGCCGAAGGCCAGTCGGACCGGTCGGCGTCAAGGCGCCCCCGCTCCGCGATCTGGTGCCACAGCGCGGAACGCGCCGCGGGGTCCGCGGAGCGGTCGTAGAGCGTCCGGCGGGCCAGTTGCATGGAGACCGGGACGCCCGCGGGGTCCGACCCGTCGATCAGTCGCAGCTCCGGGGCGGGATTGCGTTCGCCGTACCGCCGTTCGACGGAGGTGAAGATACCGGGGTGAGGGGGAAGGGACATCGGTTCCTCCTGATCAGTCCGTGTCCGTGTACGTGTTCGTGTCCGTGTCCGTGTCCGTGTCCGGGGTCGCGGCCCTGCCGTGCCACACCGTCAGCAGCCGCGCCGCCGTCTCCTTGCCGGGCATCGCGTCGTGGCCACGGGCGACGGCCATCAACCAGCGGAGGAATCCGGGCTGCCGGGCTTCGGTGAGAGCGTGGAGAAGTTCCTCCAGCCCCGGGTCCGGCCGCGGTGTGCCGTCCGCCTCGCGGCACCAGGAGAGAAGGACGTCACGCATGGACGCGAAGGTGGCCGCCTCGTTCAGGGCGTGTCCGGTCAGCCGGACCAGCTCCGAGGCCGCCTCGCCGCCGGTGAGCATCCGGCTGCCGCACCAGGCGGGGTCCGCCCCCGCCATCGCGGGAAAGGCGAGGGCGGCGATCAGCTCCGACATGTCGTCCGACCCGGCCCATGTCCGCATCCGCTCCAGGACGATCCCCCTGGTACGGGTGTCGCCCGTCGCGAAGCGCTGCACCAGCGCCTCCACGACCGCCAACGCGACGGTCACCTCGTCCGTGCCACCGCCCGTCGTCTCCATGAGCTGGTGCGCCAGCAGCAGGGCCTGCGCGGTCGTCACCCCGCTGTCCGAGCGGCAGGCGTACGCCACCGCCCTGCGCAGGGCGGTCTCGGGCGCGACGCTCCACCGCTCCAGCAGTTCCGCCGCCCCGGCCGCCGAGGCCGGGTCCCGCAGGGCCGTGCCCAGCCCCCGGGCGGCGACCTCGACGGCCGCGGGCCACGGGGCCGACGCCACACCCGGCAGCAGGTCCAGCGTCCGGCCGTCGGTCCCCGCGGCCATGGCCGCGACGGCCCGGCCGGCCCGTTCGACCTGGTCCGGCCGGTCGCCGGTGCGGGCGAGCCAGGTGTGCAGCAGGGGCAGCAGTTCTCCGTGCTCGCGGCACAGGACCCGCCACACGGCGTCGCCCACGGCGGGCCAGAAGAACGAGAGGGTGTCCGGGTCACCCGTCCCCGCGCGTGAGGTGCGGTGCGCCCCGAGAGTGCGCAGGGTCTCGGACAGGGGCCGCTGAGGTGCCGTGCCCTGCGGAGGCCTGTCGGGCCGAGGGGACAAGCGCGGCGCGGCGGTCTCCCGTTCCCCTCCGGACCCCGCCAGCTCCAGCAGGTCCGAGGCCCGTTCCACCACGGAGTCCCGGTCGAGCCCGCCGTAGACGCTGAGCGCGAGCAGATGGGCGAGGAGTACGGGATCTTCCTGTGCCCTGGCCACGAGGTCAGGGGCCTCGGCCCGGGCCAGGGCGTCCAGCACCTCGGCGCAGTCGGCACCTCCGGCGGCACCGAGCCGGGCCACGGCTCGCGCCACCCGCGCCGCCTGGCGGGGCGGCAGTTCCGCGGGCAGCAGCTCCTGGAAGTGGCCCGCTCCCAGGGCCCGCAGCAACCGGCCGCGCACCTCCTCGTCGGAGCAGATGTCCGCCAGGTGGGCGGCGAAGACCTGCCGTGGGTCGGGTGGCAGATGCCGGACGACCGGTGTACCCAGGCGGTTCGCGAGGTCGGACGCCAGGCCGGGCGCCTCCGCCAGCACGATCAGGAGGCGTGCCCCCGCCTCCGCCAGGGGCGCTTCCAGCCGGGACAGGTCCCAGGGGCGGAGGGCGAACGGGTCCGGAGGTTCCATCACGAGATAGCCGTGCACTCCCTGCGACCGCGGCGCCCACCGGGTGAGGTCCACGGACCCGTCCACCTGGAGGAGCACGGGATCTTCCCTGCCGTGGGCCAGCAGATTGAGGGCGTGTGTCTCACGGCCGGTCCCCGGCGCTCCGACCAGTACGGAGACTCCGGAGTCGAGTGCCGTGAGCGCGCTCTCGAACCCGGGCGGGGGCATGAAACGGCGCCGCGCCGTCCTCAGGTCCTTCGCCCGTACGGGTCCCTGCCTCGTCGTTCCGGCGGCAGGGCCGCCACCCATCGCGGCGGTGACCGTCTGCCGTTGGCCGCCTGTCACCACACCGGTGTTGACCGTGCCGTGGGGAGCGAGAACCACCATGTTCCGCTCGGGGGGCAGGGCCGCGACGAGGGCGTCAAGGCCGTCGCCCGGAGGCATGTCAGAGATCATGACCGGCTCCGGCGGCACGGTGACCGGGGAATTCGACGGTCGTGACGTGCTGACCGCCGTGGACGGTGCCGGTGTTGATGATTCCCCGCTCGGCGTTCAGCACCGTGGTCGGCACGGGTTCGGCCGCTTCGACGCCGTCCCGCGTCTCCCGGTGGTCGGTCACCTCCTCCGACGCCGACGCCGCCGCCGCCCGGGGGCGGTGGTTCCGGGGCTGATGCTTGTGCTGGTGCAAGGTGATGACCTCGTCCGCCTGGGGCGCTTCCGCTTCTCGCATGTCGTCCTTTCGAAGCGTTCGGTTGGCCGGGGATTGCTCATGCGCTGTTTCCCGACGACTTGAGATTCGCGGATTCCCGGGTGCCCGTCCGCTTCCGTGGTGCGTACGGAAGGTGTCTGCGGTCACATGCGCGGACGGCACGTAAATCAGCGCGCGAAAGGACGGGCGTGCCACTCCGAGGCAACACGCCAGTCCACTTGTTCGCACATCTCCCGCGCTCCGTACGCCACATCGGATACCTGGCGTCCGCATGCGGATATCCGGTCGACCGCGCACGGGGTCGCCGCGGGACGCGGGGAACTCGTCCCGCTCCGGTCCGTCAGCCCTGACCCCGGACGATGTCGGCCGTGGTCCCCTCGACGTGGTCCCCGGCGACGTGATGGTTGCTCACGCTCTGACCGCCGTGGACCGTACCGGTGTTGATGGCGCCACGGGGAGCGCTGTTCCGCACGCGGGGGCCGCGCGGTCCGGCGCCCCCCGGCGGCCGGGTGCCCTCGCGGGCCTCGGCCTCGTCGCCGTCCGGGGCCTCTTCGTGCAGCGGCCCGGACGGCTGGGGTACGTAGACCCAGGCCCGCTGGGAGAAGGGCTTGCCGTCCACCGTCGCGGCGACCTCCACGAAGTGGTCGGGGTGACGCCCTGTGTACCCACCGGCGACGGCGTCCTCGTAGCAGCGGTCCGAGAGGATGGCCGCGACGTGCGTGATGTTCTCCTTGTGGGAGGCGAGCACCGCTTTGACGGGGCGGGAGTCGAGCAGCCGGTGCGTGTCGTTGCGTACTGTCCCGTTGCCGCCGAACTCGTCGCCGGTGTCCGGCAGCGGGCCGACGTTCAGGCTGACCCGGAGCCTGATGGGCACCACTCCGTGGGACAGCACGTTGAAGTCGGTGAGCACGTCCTGGAGGACGAGCAGCAGGGGATGGATGACGAAGGGCATCAGCGCGGTGTCGAACCCGAACACGTACCCGTCGCCGGTCGAGTTGGGGAACGCCCGGTCGTCCCAGAGTTCCTGGAGACCCGCCCGGGTCAGGGCGGCCTTGAGGAGTTCCGGGACGGCACGGCTGATGGCCTCGTGCTCGATGGCGGGATGTCCCGTGAAGCCTTTGGCGTCCACGGCCAGGACACCCCGGTAGGGGGGCAGGAGGCGGCTGCGGGTGAAGGGCGCCGCGCTCCCCCGGGGCAATTCACCGATGTGCTCGCGCATGGGGCAACTCCTCCGTGAAGCCCTGCCCGGCAGGGGCCGGACAGGGACGTGTCCGTCCGGATGGTCGTGCCACTGGAGCTTCACAGCGCGGGCGCGGACGCTCCGCTCCACGGGTGCGGACAGCCCGTGACGTGAGTCACATCACCGTCACACGCCGATGAAGCCGGCGAGCGCGGACCGCAGACCTTCCACGCTGATCACGTCGATACGGCTCTTCGTGGCGTGCACGCGGTCCGGACCGAGGCGCGCCAGCGCCTTGCTGACGGAGTTGCGGCCGACCCCGATGTGCTGGGCCAGCTCCTCCCGCGTGAGGGAGAAGGAACGCGTCCCCCCGGAGACCTCGACCAGCCGGAGCAGCGCCATGGCCAGGCGTTCGTGCACGGAACCGTCGCCCACCTCGGTCTGCTCCCGCAACCGGCTGGAGGCCAGCCGGGCGAGGGGATACGCCAGTCGGTGCCGGAGAACGAGGCGGTGGAAGTCCTCGGCGGGCACCACGGATGCCGTGCATCCGCTCATCGTCCGCACATCGGCGAGCCGTCGGCCGCCGTCCTGGAGTGCCATCTCGCCCAGGATCTCCCCCGGCCCGCGGAAGGCGAGCAGTCGCTGCCGACCGTCGCGGTCCGTGCGGACCACCTTCACCATCCCACCGGTCAGGGCGAGCACATGGGTGCCCTCGGTCCCCTGCCGCAACAGGGTCAGGTCGGCCGCGTAGGTCCGGGACGGGTAACGGGTCAGCCCGTCCCACGCCTCCGCCGGCAACAGATCCCGCAAGGCTCGCGCCGAGCCGACATATTGTTCGCTCATGCGAATATGTTAGACACACTCTCCTCGCAGGAGAAGGAATTTGGCCCTTTGAACTCGTGTACTAATGCTACGCAGTAAAGTCCGGAAGCACTCATACGGCCTCCCCGACCCCACGGACCAATCGGCCGCGTTCCGGGCGGAGTTCACCGCCGGGGCCGGCGCCGCACCCCGGTACCCGGACGGCCGGCCGCGCGGGGCGAGCCGTCGCCGTCGAACGTGCCCGTCGGTGGCCCGTAGAATCGACGCCTGTGGCCGACACCCAGTACGAAGACCTGTTGCGGCTGGTGCTCACCTCCGGGACCCCCAAATCCGACCGGACGGGCACCGGCACCCGAAGTGTCTTCGGACACCAGCTGCGTTACGACCTCTCGCGGGGATTCCCGCTGATCACCACCAAGAAGGTGCATCTGCGGTCCATCGTGTACGAACTGCTGTGGTTCCTCCGCGGCGAGACGAACGTCGGCTGGCTCCGTGAGCACGGCGTCACCATCTGGGACGAATGGGCCGGACCGGACGGCGAGCTCGGCCCGGTCTACGGCGCCCAGTGGCGCTCCTGGCCCACGCCGGACGGCAGGCACATCGACCAGATCACCGAGGTCCTGGACACACTGCGCCGCGATCCGGACTCCCGCCGGATGATCGTCTCCGCGTGGAACGTCGCCGAGCTGGACAGGATGGCGCTCGCGCCGTGTCACGCCTTCTTCCAGTTCCATGTCGCCGACGGCAAGCTCTCCTGCCAGCTGTACCAGCGCAGCGCGGACCTGTTCCTCGGCGTTCCGTTCAACATCGCCAGTTACGCCCTGCTCACGCACATGGTGGCGCGGCAGACCGGCCTCGAACCGGGCGACTTCATCTGGACCGGCGGCGACTGCCATATCTACGACAACCACGTCGAGCAGGTGACGGAGCAGCTGTCGCGCACCCCGTTCGACTTCCCGGCGCTGCGGCTGCGTCCGGCGGACTCGCTCTTCGACCACACGTACGCCGATGTGGAGGTGCTCGACTACCGGCACCACCCGGCCATCAAGGCCCCGGTGGCGGTGTGAACGTCGGACTGATCTGGGCGCAGACCGTCGACGGGGTGATCGGCGCGGACAACACGATCCCGTGGCGGGTGCCCGAGGACATGGCGCATTTCAAGGCGACCACCCTCGGCCGTCCCGTGGTGATGGGGCGCAGGACCTGGGATTCGCTGCCGCCGCGGTTCCGCCCGCTGCCCGGCCGGCGCAATGTCGTGGCGACCCGTGATCCGGGATGGACGGCCCGGGGCGCCGAGCGCGCCGGGTCCGTCGTGGAGGCGCTGGAACGCGCGGCCGAGCCGCTGGACGGGACGGCCCCTGACACGGTGTGGGTGATCGGGGGCGGGGAGATCTACCGGGCCGCTCTGGGCCATGCGACAAGGCTCTCGGTGACCGAGATCGACTCGCCGGTGAAGGGGGACACCTACGCCCCGGTGCCGGACCCGGCGTGGCGGGTCGCACAGGACACGGGCTGGCTGTCCTCGACGTCGGGGCCGCGCTACCGCATCCGCGAGTACATCCGCTGACCAGGGGTCCGCCCGGCACGGTCGGCGAGGGCCGACGGCGGTCCTGATCGCGGGAAGCCCACGTCCGGTCCCGGGAAGCCCACGTCCGGTCCTGGAGCGCCCGCGTCCGATCGCGGAAAGCCCGGGTCCTCGGACCCGGGCGGTGTGCCGGTGCCCCTGCGGGCGGGGAACGCTCCCCCGCCGTGGGCACCTCCGCCGGAAGGCCGACGGGTGCGTGCCGCCCCGCACCGGTGGGTGCGGGACGGCACGGCATCAGATCAGACCGGTACGACGTTCTCCGCCTGCGGACCCTTCGGGCCCTGGGTGACGTCGTAGCTGACCTGCTGGTTCTCCTCCAGCGACCGGAAGCCGGCAGCGTTGATGGCGGAGTAGTGGACGAAGACGTCCGGGCCGCCGCCGTCCTGGGCGATGAAGCCGAAGCCCTTTTCGGCGTTGAACCACTTAACGGAACCGGTGGCCATATTGTCCCCTTGTCCAGGGTTGCGGGGCACTGGCTTGTCAATGCCCCTGGGGTGAGGTGATCGCCCTGGTCCTCGGGCACTGCTGCACAGCACAGCGCCCACGGGCGAACCGCGGGCGCTGACTTCGAACCACGACTACTGACGAGAAAGTTAGCCGATCCGCGATCGCCTGGCTACACGGCGCAGCAGCAGAGCGCGTTCCCGCCCAGCTCAGCGGCCGGATTTGCTCTCCACGACGGTCATCAGCGGGCTGACGCCGAAACGATCGTCCGACGTCCCTTTCGTGTACGACGGCCCCCTTCGCCGCCTTCCGCCCGCGCGGTCGCGGCCCTGTCACACGGTGATCACCGCCTTGCCCAGGAGTTCGCGGGACTCGATCGCCCGGTGCGCCGAGGCCGCCTGGTCGAGGGGAAAGGTGGCGCCTATCACAGGGCGGAGGGCACCCTTGGCCACCTCTTCGAGGGCGCGCGCCACGAGCCGGGCGCGCTCGTCGGCGGGCAGCTGGACGTCCGCGATGCCGAACAGGCGGATGCCGCGGGCCGCGGCGGCGTCCGGGTCCACCTCGCTGAAGCCGCCCGACGGGGCCCCGTGGGCGGAGAACCGGCCGCCGTTCGCGACCAAGGGGAACGCGGCGGCGCCGGTCGCGCCGCCCACTCCGTCCAGGACGACGTCCGCTCCCGTCCCGCCGAGTGCCGCGCGGGCCTGCTCCACCCAGTCGGGACGGCTCGCGTCGACGACCGCGTCGGCGCCCAGTTCCCGTACCAGTGCGATCTTGCGGTCGCCGCGCGCCGTGCCGACGACCCGTGCGCCCGCCGCCTTCGCGAGCTGTACGAGCACGGTGCCCATACCGCCGGACGCACCGAGGACCAGTACTCGCTCGCCGGGCCGCAGGTCCGTGGCGCGCAGCAGCGTGAGGGCCGTCACACCGTCGTGGACGAGGGCCGCCGCGTCGGTGAGGGAGACCTGGTCCGGTACGGCGGTGAGCGCCCCGACGGGGACCGCGACCAGTTCCGCGTACCCGCCGGACAGGTCGAGGGAGGCGGCGACCCTGCGGCCGGTCCAGTCCGGGTCCACACCGTCACCGAGGGCGCGGACGGTACCGGCGACGCCGCTGCCGGGGACGTAGGGCGGAGCGATCGGGAAGTAGTCGCGGCCCCACCCGGCGCGTATCTGGGTCTCCACGACGAGGGTGTCCACCGCCTCGACGGCGACCAGTACCTCGCCCGGGCCCGCCACCGGGTCGGGCAGCCGCACCGGTACCAGGACGTGCGGGTCACCGAACTCGATCACCTGTGTCGCGCGCATGCCGCCCACTCCTCCGCTCGGACCCCGGACCGTGCCGGGGTGGCCTTGGCCCCCGGACTTCCCGGGGGCCGCTGCGTGAAGTCTTGAACGCCAAGCTTGGTTGAGGTCAAGCGCTCATGGAATGTCCGGCCCGTGGGGGTGCGGGCCGGGCACCGGACCCGCCCGGCCCTTCCGTTCCCCGTCGCGCGGAGGCGTCCGGTCCTCCAGGTCGAGCGGCTGCCCCTACAGGTCCGGCCGACCGGAGAGGCCCGGTCGCTCGCCCAGGCCAGGTCGCTCGCCCAGGTCCAGCCGGTCGGACAGTCCGGCCCCGGCGAAGGCGGCGATCAGCGTGTCACGGCCCTCGGTGAAGTGGGACCAGCTGTCGTGGTGCACCGGGACCACCCGGCGGGCGCCGAGTATCCCGGCGGCTTCGGCGGCCCGGACGCTGTCGAGGACGAGGAGCCCGCCGCCGAAGAGACCGGGGACCCGGGGGGCGCCGGCGAACAGGACGGCGGTGTCCACCGGGCCGAAGCGTTCGGCGACCTGCCGGACCGGGTCGAGCGAGGCGTTGTCGCCGCTCACATAGACCGTGGGCAGGCCGTCACCGGTCAGGACGAAGCCGACGACCTCACCGAGCACCGGCTCGACATCGGCGCGCTCACCGGGGCCGTGCACGGCGGGCACGCCCGTCACCGTGACCGTGCCGCCGCCGGGCCGGTCGAGCCGGACCGGTTCCCAGTCGGCCAGGCCCCTGGCCCGGCCACCCAGGCGCCGGGCGCCACCAGGGGTGGTGAGGGTCAGCGGCACATCGGCGAGGAACTTCCGGCCCGAGTGGTCGAGGTTGTCCGGGTGCTCGTCGTGCGACAGCAGGACGACGTCGACACGGCCGACCCCGGCCGGACCGGCCGCCGAAGGCGCCGTCTTGACCAGGGGCGGACCGCCCGGCACGGGGTACTCACCGGGCGCGTCGAAGGTGGGGTCGGTGAGGAAGCGCAGACCGCCGTGGTCGAACAGGGCGGTCGGACCGCCGAGGACACGGACGGGCATCGGCTCGGCGGGCGGGCGGGATGTGACCATGGGAAAGGCGACCTCACGGTTGAGGGGTGATTTATCCGTGATGAACGTAGCCGTCTCTCACGGATGGAGGCAACCCGTAACATGAGACGGATGAAGGAGACCCTGACCGGCGAGCCCGTACCCGCGCCCGCGCCCGGCGCGGACCGGTATCCCGCGCTCGACCTCGCCAACAGCGCCGTCACGCTGCCCGGCGGCCGGGCCCTCGACCTGCTCGCCACCCCCGCCGACGCCACCGGCTGGCTGACCGGACGCGACCTCGCCCCGGGCGGGTCGGACCTGCGGGAGCCGTGTGCCGCGCGGCTGCGGGCGTTGCGCGCGGAGATCCGCTCACTGCTCGCGTCGCGGGTCGGCGGCCACCCGGCGTCGACCGGGGCCCTCGCCGCCGTCAACGAGGCCCTCACCCGGGCTCCGGCGGCCTCCCTGCTGCACTGGGACCCCGTCCACGGCCCCTACCGCGCCGCCGCCCACCCCACCACCCAGCTCGTCGAGCACGCGCTCGCGGTGCTCGCCGCCGACGCGGCCGATCTGCTGACCGGTCCCGACGCGGAACGCCTCACCGCCTGTGGCTCCGCCCCGTGCGACCGGTATCTGCTGCGGCACGGGCGCCGCCACTGGTGCTCGACCCGGTGCGGCGATCGGGCCCGTGCCGCACGCGCCTACGCCCGGCGCGGGGGCCGGGGGCGGCGTGACCGGGAGACGGCGGAGGGCTGATCCGCCGTTCCTCCTGGCCCGGGTGCCCTGGGTTCCCTGTGCTGGGCGCACTTGTTCCTGGGCCGTTGCTCGTCGTTTTGCGCAGTTCCCTGCGGGTCGCCTTCGCTTGCGCTTCCCAGGTCTGTCCGGCGGGGCGCACTTCGTTCCTGTGCCGTCGTTCGGTGGTTTTGCGCAGTTCCTCGCGCCCCTGGATGCTGCCCCTTCGGGTTTGTTCGTCGGGTGCGGGTCTGCCCTCGTCTTTTGCGCAGTTCCCCGCGCCCCTTTGGGGCGCTCCCGGTGGGTTCTTCGGGTCGGTGCCGGTCGGGATTCTCCGTCCTCGCTCCAACGCGCTCGGTACGGACGTCCAGCGGATGTACTGGTGGCGTCGGAGTCTGCGGGCAGAGATTCCCGCCCACCCCCTTCGCTGAGTCCTGCGACTGCGCGAGGAGGGGGTTCCGCAAGCGACGACCCCGCACCCGACCGACAGCCTGAAGGGGCGCCCCCAAAGGGGCGCGGGGAACTGCGCAACCCACGAGCGACGGCACAGGAACAAGTTCGCCCAGCACAGGAGACCTCAAGGGCGCGGGGGACTGCGTGACCCGTCGTCGTGCTCGCGGTGGGCCTGACGTTCCTGGACGGCTTCGTGCCCGGCGGCAGCCGTCACGCACGGGACGGAGCGGGGTCAGAGCGTGAAGGAGGCGGTCACGGGCAGGTGGTCGCTGCCGGTGCCGGGCAGGGTCCCCGCGGAGAGCGGCCGGATTCCCCGCGCCAGGACGTGATCGATACGGGCCAGCGGGAATCCGGCGGGCCAGCTGAAGCCGAACCCGTCCCCCGCCACGTCCTGCGCGGAGGTGAGCCCGCGCAGCAGGGGGGCCAGCGCACGGTCGTCCGTCGTGCCGTTGAGGTCCCCGACGACCAGGACCCGCCCCGGGCGTTCGGCGGTGACGGCCCGGGCGAGCAGGCGTGCCGCGTCGTCCCGGCGGCCCGTGGTGAAGCCGTGGACCGGGGACACCCGCACCGACGCCAGATGGGCCACGAAGACGGTGAGCGGGCCCTTCGGGGTGGCGAGCGTGGCGCGCAGTGCGCGGGGCCACGGCATGATCTCCACCGGTTCGGCGCCGGTCATCGCGTACGTGCTCCAGAGGCCGACCCCGCCGTGGACGGTGTGGTGGGCGTAGCGGGCGGGCAGTGCGCGGTGGAACGTCTCCCGTGCCTCTGCGGCCAGTTCCTGGACGGCGATGACCTGGGCGCCGGTGTCCGCGAGCCTGCGGGCGGTGCCCGCGGGGTCCGGGTTGTCCTCACCGACGTTGTGGCTGACCACGATCAGCTCGCCACCCGATTCGCGTTTGTCGACGAGCGTGCCCCCGAACCGGACCGGCCAGGCCACCGCGACGAGCACGACCCCGAACAGGACGAGCGGGGCGCGACGGTACAGCCCGAACAGCGTCAGCGGGAGAAGCAAGGCCACCGTCCAGGGCAGGAAGGTCTCGACCAGGCTGCCGAGGTTCCCGAGGCTGTTGGGGAGGAGGGGGTGGGCGAACGGCAGCGCCGCGCAGAGGGCACCCGCGACGGCGAGCCAGGCGCCCCTCCACGGCCGTACGGACCATCGCCGTGCCCCGCGTGCCCCGATGCCCTCGGCGGGCGGTACGGGGCCCTCAGCGGGCGGCAGGGGGCCTGCGGCGGGCGGTAGGGGTGCGCCGGGGGGCGGTGTGCCGGGGACTCCTGGGGCGGGCGGTGGTCCGGTGGCGGCCGGGACGGACGCTGCGGGGGCGTTCGTGGGGAGGGCGGGGGCGTCGGTGGGGGGTGGTGTGCCTGTGGTCATCGTCGGACGCCCTGCCGGGCCGCGACGGCGAGCCGTTCGGTGGCGTCGAAGGCGGCCTGCATCCCCGTGGCCGGGGTGGTGTGGGGCAGCTGGTGCAGGACGACACCGAGGATCAGACCCGGTCGCGCGCCGCGTCCCGGCTCCGCGGCCCACATCAGGGCGCCTCCGGCGGGCGTGCTCGATCCGGTCTTGCCGCCCACGATCCCCGCGATGCCGAGCAGCCGGTTGGTGTTGGCGACGGTGCCCGTGGCTCCGCCGATGGTGCTCTCGCGGGTGGCGACGACGTCCCGGAAGACCGGGTCGCGCATGACCGCGCGGGCGAGCCGGAGCTGATCGTCGGAGGTGCTCGTGGTCGTCGGCTCGAAGCCGCTCGCGCCGGTGTAGGTGGTGCGGGTCATCCCGAGGTCCGCCGCGGCGCGGTTCATCCTCGTGACGAAGGCGCGCTCGCTGCCCGAGTCCCAGCGGGCGAGCAGCCGGGCGACGTTGTTCCCGGAGGGCAGCAGCAGCATCTCCAGCAGCTGGCGCTGGTTGAGCCGCTGGCCCGCCTCCACGCGTGCGGTCGACTCCGAGAGCGAGTGCGACTCGTCCTGTGCCCGCTGGTCGACCGTGACGGTCGGGCCGGGCTCGCCCGGCTTCAGCGGGTGGCGGGTGAGGACGACGTACGCGGTCATCACCTTGGTGACGCTGGCGATGGGCACCGGCTTCTGCTCACCGCTGCTCCCGGATCTGCCGCTGCCCGTGTCGGCCACGCTCGCCTGGCCGCCCATCGGCCACGGGAGCGCCAGCCTGCCGGTGGCCGGGCCGGGGGCGGCCGGCCCTGCGGGGTCCGCCCCGGCCCGGGTGGTGACGGCCCAGCCGCCGAGCAGGGTGAGGAGCAGCGCGGCGACCGCGCCCCACAGCACGGACGCGGGGACCCGCGCCGGTGGCCGGCGGCCGGGGAACGGACCGGGGTCGGACTGGACGCGCAAGGCTGCCTCCGGGGGACGGGTACGCGGTGGTGCGTACGTCGTCCACCCTCGGGAAGGGCTGTGTCCGCGTCGCGGAGACGGTTCGTCCGTCGCCGCTCGGACCTGTGTCCGCCGTGTATCAGTCCGGCGGCCGGTCCCCGTCGGGCAGGCGCAGCACGGCGACCGCGCCGCCGTCGGGGGCGTTGGCGAGTTCCAGGCTCGCGCCGATGACCCGGGCCTGGCCCACCGCGATGGTCAGCCCCAGACCGTGTCCGTGACCGCGTTCCGAGGCGCCGGTACGGAACCGTTGCGGCCCGTCCGCCAGCAGCGCGGCGGGAAAACCGGGGCCGTGGTCACGGACCACCACGGTCGGGCCGTCCACCCGGACCTCGACGCGTCCGCCGCCGTGGCGGTGCGCGTTGAGCACCAGGTTGGCGATGATGCGGTCGAGCCTGCGCGGGTCGGTCGAGACCTGCCGGTTGTCGACGACCGTCGTCAGGGCCGGCTCGCCGGTACGGGTCACCGACGCCTCCACGACGCTGCCGACGGGGACGAAACGCGCGTCGGACGCCTCGGCGCCCGCGTCCAGCCGGGATATCTCCAGCAGGTCCTCGACCAGTGCGCGCAAGACACTTACCCGGTCCCGTACGAGCTCGGTGGCCGGGCCGTCGGGCAGCAGTTCGGTGGAGGTGACCAGGCCCATCAGCGGGGTGCGCAGTTCATGGGCGACGTCTGCGGTGAACCGCTGTTCGTCGAGGAGCCGCTGCTGGAGGGACTGGGCCATCGAGTCGACGGCGGCCGCGATGCCGGTGACCTCGTCCCCGTCGTGCCCGACCTTCCCGGTGCGGGCGTCGAGTTCACCGTCGGCGATGCGCCGGGCGGTGCGTGCGACATGGCGGAGCCGTCTGCTGAGCAGTTCGGTGAGCAGGACGGACAGTGGGACGATCACCAGGAGGGTGGTACCGGAGACCTTGATGATGGTCCGGTCCAGGGCCGCCAGTTCCCGTTCCTCGGTGCCCATGTGCGTCGTGACGCCGAGGATCTCGCCGCCCCCGACGGGCTGCGCGGCCCACAGCCACGGGCCGTCGCGCTCTGTCTCGTCGTACCAGAACGCGATCCCGTTCTCGCTCCTCACCCGGCTCAGCAGTTCGGGCGGCATTTCCGCCTGGTCGTACTCGGTGCCCTCCGGCGGCACACCGCCGTTCCTGTGGTATTTGGCCACCGAGGATTCCAGTGACAACTCGGCCCGGCCATAGGCCTCCTTCTGGAAGCGGTTCGCGGTGGCCTGGTGCACCAGACCGCCGACGGCGAGCGCGACACCGCAGGACGCGGCGATCACCAGCGCGGCGATCTTCCACCGCAGCGATCTCCAGCTCCACAGCCCCGGTCCCCCGGCGAACGGGTGCCTTGCACCGGTCATGGTGAGCGCCGCATCTTGTAGCCGAAGCCGCGGACGGTCTCGACGCGTTCCGCGCCGATCTTCCGGCGCAGCCGCTGCACACACAGGTCGACGACCCGGCTGTCGCCGTCCCAGCCGTAGTCCCAGACGTTGCGCAGCAGTGTCTGGCGGTCGAGGACGATCCCGGGGTGCGCCGCGAACTCCAGCAGCAGCCGCAGTTCCGTGGGGGCGAGCGCGATCCGCTCCCCCGCCCGGAACACGTCCAGGCCGCGGGTGTCCACCGTGAGGTCGCCGAAGACGAGCCTGTCGCGGTCGGCCGGGGCCGTCGGCGACAGTTCCTCGGCGGGGTCCGGGGTGAAGGTGGTCCGGCGGAGCAGGGCGCGGATGCGTGCGACCAGGACCGGGGTGTCGACGGGCTTCACCACGTAGTCGTCGGCCCCCGCCTCCAGGCCCGACACCACGTCCAGGGAGTCACCGCGCGCGGACATCATCAGGATGGGGGCCTGGCTGGACTCCCGTACCCGGCGGCACAGGCCGATGCCGTCCAGCTCGGGCAGCATCACGTCCAGCAGCAGCAGGTCGGGGGTGTGCTCGCGGAACATCTCCAGCCCGGTGAGGCCGTCGGCGGCGGACAGCAGCCGGTAGCCGTAACGTTCCAGCGCCATGGAGACCGAGGTACGGATCACCTCGTCGTCCTCGACCAGCAGGATGACGGGCTCCCGCTCGGACGGCTCGGCACCGTGCCCGGCGTCCGTCTGCGCTTCTGTGCTCACTGCGGGCCTTCCCCACGTACGACGCCTGTCACCGGTCCTCCATCCTGCCCTGCCGGGCTTGTCGGCCGGACCGCCCGGCCCGCCGGGCCCACTGTGCGACAGCCACCCATCCGCCGTACGGAGACCGTGTATCGATCGTGAAGTGGCCGGATGACGGATGGCTCTGAGATTCCGGTCACAGGGCGGTCGTCACCGGGGCCGTGGCCGGGTCCTGGGGGCGCGTGGCGGCGGGGGACGGGGCGGGTCTCGCGCGGTGAGGCCGTGCGCCGGGTCAGGTCGTGCCGGGGGTCGTGGTGCGCTGCCAGGTCCAGGCGGCGATGCCGACCCGGTTGCGCACTTTGAGCTTCGCCTGGATGTTGGCGATGTGGGTCTTGGCCGTGCCTGCGGAGATGAACAGCTCGGTGGCGATCTCCGCGTTGGTGAGGCCGTCCGCCACCAGCCCGGCTATCTCCTCCTCGCGGGGCGTGAGGACGGACGGCGGCGGCACGGGCGGGGCCGGGGCGGTGGCGGCACGCTCCTTGAGGAGTCCGACGGTCAGCTGGGGGCTGATCAGCACATCGCCGGCCATCGCGGCCCGTACCCCCTCGATCAGCAGGCCGGGTCCCGAGCGTTTGAGGAGGAAGCCGCAGGCGCCGTCGCGCAGGGCGGTGCGGACGTGGTCGTCGTGGTCGAAGGTGGTGACGACGAGGACGCGCACCGGGTCGGTGACGCCGGGGCCCGCGAGCCGCCGGGTGACCTCCAGTCCGTCCAGGCCCGGCATCCGGATGTCCGCGACGACGAGATCGGGGCGCAGCGCGCGGGCCAGCGCGACGGCCGTGATCCCGTCCGCCGCCTCACCGACCACCGTCATGTCCGGCTGGGAGTCGAGGATCAGCCGGAATCCGCTGCGGACGTCGTCCTGGTCGTCCGCGAGCAGGATGCGGGTGGTGGGGGTGGTGGACGCGTTCATGTCGGGCCCTTCGGGTGCGGCGGGTCACGGGGACGGCCGGGGTGGTTCGGCGGGGACGCGCACGGCGGCGGGGAAGTCGGCGGTGAGCGCCCAGCCGCCGGTCCCGTGCGGACCGGCGTACAGGGTGCCGCCGAGGGCGCGGACGTGTTCCGTCAGGGCGGGGACACCGAGCCCGCCGGGGGTGCCCCGGCGCGGGAGCGGGGCGAGTGCCGTGCGGCCCCGGTCGTTGGTCACCCGCAGCCGGACCGTGGTGGCGGTGCGGGTGAGCCGGACGTCCACGCGGGTGGCCGCCGGGGCGTGCCGCCGGACGTTCGTCAGCGCCTCGACCACGACCCGGTACACCGCCGCGCCCGCCTCCCGGGACAGCGCGGCGGCCAGGTCCGGGGGCATCCGCAGCCGGGCCCGTGCCCCACCGGGCGAGGCGAAGTCGACGACGAGGGCGGGCAGCCGGTCGAGCCCGGGGAGCGGCTGTGCCGTCGTCCCGTCGTCGTGCAGCATCGCCACCGTCCGGTCCATCGCGGCCAGGGCGTTCAGCCCCGCCTTCTCGATGCGTTCCAGGGCGAGGGCCGCCTGGCCGGGATCGTGCGCGGCCACGAAGCGGGCCGCCTGTGCCTGGACGACGATGCCGCTGATGTCATGGGCCACGAAGTCGTGCAGGTCGCGGGAGAGCTGGAGCCGCTGGTCGCGCCGGGCCGCGGCCACCGCGTCGGCCCGGCGCCGGGCGAGCCGCCGCTGGTGGACACCGAACGCCGTCGCCACGAGCGCGGGCAGCAGCCAGAACACCACCGCCCCGGCGCGTTCCACCGGTCCTCCGCCGATCAGGACGGCGGGCCATACGGCCACCGCGAGGCAGGCCAGGGGCACCGCGGCCCGTCGTGCGCGGGGCGGCGACCAGCGGGTCACCGCGGCGATGAGCAGCAGCAGGGGGACGGCCTCCACGAGGCTCCACCACGCGCGGGCCGGCGCGGACACCCCGGTCAGGGGGTGACCGGCCGTCAGCGCCAGCGAGAGCAGCGCGCAGAGGGCGAGGGGGCGCGCCAGCCGGGTGCGGTGGGCGGGGCGCGCCAGGGCCAGGACGACGGTCGCGGTGGCCGCCAGCGCGGGCAGGGCGGGCAGGGCGGCCAGCGCGTGCCCCAACGCGTCCGTCGTGGCGACCGTCGCGCCCCACGGGACGGCTGTGGTGACGCTCGTCGTCATCGGCTCCCCCTGTCACCCGAGATCATCAGGGTACGAGGGAGAGGCTGTTGACACCCTCACCCGAACGGTGGAGAGCGGTCCGCGCCGGACGGAATTCCTGTGCCGATCGGCGGATGGGCGGGGGGACGGGGCAGGGGCGAGGCTGGTTCCTGTTCGGCGGACGGCGGTCCGGGTCCGGTCAGGTCGGGGTCCGGTCAGGTCCCTGTCGGGTCCGGTCGGGGTTCTTATGCGGGTCCCTGTCGGGTCCGGGTCCCTGCCGGTCCGGGTCGGGTCGGTTCCCGTCGGGTACCGGCGCCTCCGGGCACGTCACCGCCTCGTCACGTCTCATCTCATCGTCCAAGGGAGTTCCCCATGTCCGTCATCACCGCCCGTACCCTCGCCGCTGTCGGCGTCACCGCGCTGCTCGCCGGGTTCGCCGCCGTGGGCCCGCCGGCCGCCGCGTCGACCGCCGAGGCACGAGGTGCCGCGTCCCCGGCCACGGCCCCGTCCGTCGCCACGGCCGGCACCGCACACGAGAAGGCCGGGGTGGCGCGGGTGCGGGGTGCGGGGCGGATCGACTACGTGTACTCGCCCGACGACACGATCCGTTTCAGCGTGGACGCCGAGGCGGTGCCCTTCACCCGGCCGCTGCCCGGTGTCGAACTGCCGGGACTGCCGACGGACGCCCGGGGCACGGTGCGGATCTCGCACCACGTCAAGGCGACCGGCCGGACCGGCTGGTCCGTGGCCGATGTGGACTGTCTGGTGACCGGGGGCGGCACCGCCACCCTGACGGCGACCGTCCGTAAGTCGAACGTCACCGACCCGGGAACGCGGTTCGGTGTCAGCGTGCAGCAGGGGCGGCAGGGACAGCCGGACCGGCTCGGGTTCAGCTGGGGCGTGGTCAATGTGGCGGCCGACACCACGGGCGGGCTCAAGGCGTCCCCCGTGGGCAGTTGCATGGCCCCCGCCCCGTTCGCCCCGGTCACGGACGGCGGGTTCACGGTCAGGCACACCGAACTGCCGCTGCCCCCGGCCGGATCGGCGCGACCGGCCGCACCGCACTCCCGTCACCGCTGAGCGGGCCCGGCGGGCCGGGCGGACGAGCCGGACCGGTGCGGCCGGGAGCCGCCGGTGCGGGACGGTCCCGCCGCAGCGCCACCGGCTCGTACGGCGCCGCCGGCTCGTACCGCACACCGGCCCGTACCGCGATGCCACGGCTCGTACGGGGCGCTACGGGCGCGTGCGGCGCAATGGGCCCAGGGGCGGTATCGCGGGCCGGGGCGAGGCCGTCGGGCGGGGGGCCGGGATTCAGGTCAGCGCGTCGGCGACGACGGACGCCGCCTCCGCGATGAGCTTGTCGTCGTGGACGGCGTCCTTCTCGTCACGGCTCGACATGATCGCCATGACGATGGGGGTCCCGCCGGGGGGCCACACCACCGCGATGTCGTTGCGGGTGGCGTAGTGGCTCCCGGTGCCGGTCTTGTCCCCGACCGTCCAGCCCTCCGGCACCCCGGCCCTGATGAGCGCGTCGCCGGTGGTGTTGGTCCGCAGCCACTTCGTGAGCGTCGCGCGGTCGTCCTTGCCGAGGGCGTCCCCGAGGACGAACGCGCGCAGGCTGCCCGCGAGCGCCCGGGGCGTGCTCGTGTCCCGGGTCTCGCCCGGTGCCCAGCGGTTGAGTTCGGGCTCACGGCGCACCATCCGGGTGACGTCGTCCCCGACCTCCTCCAGTACCTCGTCCAGGCCCTCGGGGCCGTCCAGCTCGTCGAACAGCAGATTGGCGGCGGCGTTGTCGCTGTGGCGGACCGCCGCGTCGCACAGCGCGCTCAGGCTCATCCCGGTCCGGACGTGCTTCTCCGTCACCGGGGAGTGCGGGATCAGGTCGTCCTCGGAGTACTTGACCACCCGGTTCATCCCGCTCGGGGACTGCTCGCGGAGCACGGCTCCGGCGGCGAGGGCCTTGAACGTGGACGCGTAGGGGAACCGTTCGCGGTCGTTGTGGGCGATCTCGCGTCCGGAGCCGGTGTCGACGGCGTGGACACCCAGCCGGGCGTCGAACTTCCGCTCCAGCGCCTTGAGTTCGTCGGCGAACGGCTTCATGGCGGCCCCCGGGTCGCTCGCGCCGGCCGGTGCCGTCCGGTTCGGCTGGGCGGGCGGGGCCGAGGACTGCGGGGAGCCGCCCGGGCCGCAGGCCGTGAGCGGGACGAGGGACAGTGCGGCGAGCGCGGCGAGGGCGGCGCTGCGGGCACGGGTGCGCGGCATGGTCGAATCCTCCGGGGTGCCCCGGGCAGGGGCGCAGGGGGGACGGGGCGCCGGACGGCCCCGTCCCGGTGGGCGGTCACGGGACGCGGGACCACCCTCACCCCCGGCGGTCCATGCGGTCCAATACGCTTCCGCGCGGTTCCATGCCGATCCGGCATAGAGTGCGGACCGTGGATCTGGTGGGAGCGTGCCGCGCGTTCGTCAGTGTCAGCGATCACGGCGGGTTCACCGTCGGGGCGGCCGCGTCCCGGATGTCCCAGTCGGTGGCCAGCCGCCGGGTCGCGGCCCTGGAGGAGCACTTCGGTGAGCAGCTGTTCGAACGCGCCTCGCGGGGGGCCGTGCTGACCCCGTTCGGCCGCGACATGCTGCCGGTGGCCCGGCAGTTGGTGCGGGCGGCCGAGGTGCTGCTGCACGAGGCGGAGGCCGCCCGGCGTCGGCCGTGGCGGCTCGCGGTGCCGGGGATCTGCTCCACGGCCGGTCTGGCCCGGCTCGTCGCCGAGGCGCGCGGCCACGGGGTGACCCTCGATCTGCGGGCGGCCGGTCCGGCCCGGCGCAGGGAGCTGTTCCACGCCCAGCAGGTGCGGGCCGCGCTGCTCGCGGTGCCCTCGGACGAGGCGACCTGGTCCGTGCCGCTCGGGCTCGCCGGTGCCCTGGACCTGGGGGTCAACCGCGTCCATCTGGAGACACTGCGGGTCGGCCGGGCGTCCCCGGGTCCGGCCCGGCGGATCTGGGTCCAGCCGGAGGACGACGTACCGCACATCCGTGATCCGCTGGCCCGGCTGCGGGACGCGGTCGGGCTGCGGCCCGCGCAGCTCGTCACGGCGCCGGATCTGACGACCGCCGCGGCCGAGGTGCTCTGCGGTGGCGACCTGCTGCTGTGCTCCCCCGCGCAGGCCGGGGAACTCGCCCTTCGGTGGCGGCCCCTCGGCGGGATCACCGTCAGCCGGGGGTTCGCGCTGGCCGCGGCGGCGGACGGCCGGCCCGAGCGGATCGAGGCCCGGCTGGACGGCGCGATCGCCCGCTGTCTCGGCGTACCGGAAGGGACGGCGTGATGACGGGTACCGAGGGCTTGCTGGCCGACATGCGGCGGCAACTGCGGGACGGTGGACTGCGCGGCTGTCTGCTCGTCCGGGATCTGCGCTCCGGCGAGGAGGTGGGCATCGAGCCGGATGTCGCGCTGCCCGCCGCCTCCCTGGTCAAGGTCCCGCTCGCGCTGGCGACGGCGGAACGCGTCCGGCGCGGCGAGCTCGACGGGGCGACGGCGCTCGATGTGCCGCCCGGCCGGATCACCACGCCCGGCCCCACCGGGCTGAGCCGCTTCCGTCATCCCGCGCGGATCGCGATCGACGATCTGCTGTACCTGAGCACCTGTGTGAGCGACGGGTCGGCCGCGGACGCCCTGTTCGGGCTGACCCCGCCCGCCCGGGTCACCGCCCTGCTCCAGGAGTGCGGGGTGGACGGCATCACCGTCCGGCACAGCGTGAGCGAGCTGTCCGACACCCCCGTGGAACGCTTCGACGCCGACGGGGCGCATCTCGCGCACGCCCTCGCCATCGACTCGGGCACCGGCGGACGCGGCCACCGGGTCCCGCAGCTCGACACCACCCGCGCCAGCACCGGTACCGCCCGCAGCTGGGTCGGGCTGCTCCAGGCCCTGTGGACACCGTCGCCGGTCCATCCGGAGGTGGCCGGGCGGGTGCGCGGGCTGATGGCGCACAACGTGCTCCGGCACCGGCTCGCCCCGGACTTCGACTCCGACGCGGCCACCTGGTCGTCGAAGACGGGGACGCTGCTCAACCTCCGTCATGAGATCGGTGTCGTCGAGCACGCGGACGGTCAGGCGTTCGCCGTGGCCGCCCTCACCGAGTCACTGGTCCCGGCCGCCACCCAGCCGGGCGCGGACGCGCTCATGGCACACGTCGCCCGCACCCTGCGCGATCACCTCCGCCAGCTCTGAGCGGCCACGCTAGAGGTACGGGTACGGGCGCCGTCGACCGGGCGGTGCCGTTCACCACGCCCCGCCGTTCGGCACACCCCCACCGCACCCCGCCCGTTCACCGCGTCCCGTCGTTCAGCGCGCGGCGTCGAACAGCGCCTCCGCGTCGTCCAGGACCCGGGCGAGGGCGCCGGGTTCCGGGCGCAGCGCGGCCACCAGCGGGTCGACGCCCCGCAGGCCCGCCCGTTCCAGCAGCCGCTTCTCGTTGGTCACCCACTCGCCGCGGGCCGCCAGCACCGCGTGTGCCGTCTGGGCGGCGGCGGTGGCCAGGGCGCCCGCGACCTCGGTGGCCCGGCCGTGGGGGACATGGGCGCCGCGCGCGTACCCGAGCGTGCCGGCCGCCCGGCCCCGCCATACCGGTGGGGCCGCCTCCCGGAGCGCCGCCGGGTAGCCGGGCCGGGGCAGGGTGCCCCGCAGGACCTGGTTCACGGCGAGTTCGGCGACGACCAGATAGCTGGGGATGCCCGCGAGGTGGAACATCAGCGGTTCCCAGTGGAAGCGGCCCTGGCGGGCCTCGGCGAGTTCGTGCTCGACGGAGTCGAGGTCCCGGTAGTGGACATCGACCTGGCGGCCGTCGATCGTGAGCCAGGCACCGCCGTTGAAGACTCCGCCGCCCCAGTCGCCGATCCCGCAGACCTCGCCGTCCCAGCCGACGGCGCGCAGTTCGGCCGGATCGAAGCGGCCCCGGTAGTAGACGGCGAGGTCCCAGTCGCTGCCGGCGGTGTGGGTTCCCTGGGCGCGGGAGCCGCCGAGGGCGACGGCGTGCACGGCGGTCAGTGCGGCGAGGCGGTCGGCGATGTCGTCGAGGAAGAGTGCGTCGGTCATAGGGGATTCCGATCGGGCGCGGTGGGCGAAGGGCGCGCGGGCACGGGGGCGGGACGCCGGAGCGGTAGGGCTCGGACGGCGTCGCACGGACCGGTGTGCCGGGGTCATCGCTTCATGTCGGGCACCCTACCCGCCCCCGCGACGACGGACCGGCGGCCTTCGCGCGGCGCCCGCGAGGTGGTCGGTTCCGCGGCGCCCGCGGGGGCCGGTTCCGCCGTGCCTCGCACCACCTAGACTCCCGGCCATGGACGACTCGGCGCGTATGTGGATCACCGCGGTTCCGCCCTTCGGCCCGGACGACACCGGGGTGCTGCTCGCCCTGGACCACGACTCCCAGGACCCCGGCGAACTGACGGCCCTGGCACTGCTGGACCGCGGCCACGAGGGCGAGGAAGGGGTGTTCTATCTGCTGCCGTTCGACCTCGCGGCCCGCTACGAACGCGTCGGTGACCGGCTCGCGGTCAGGATCACGGCGTCCCGTGAGGTGCTCGCGGACGAACCGGCCGGTGGCCGTGGTCCCGGCGGCCCGTCGGCCGGACTCCCCCCGGACGCGGACGACGCGGACCGGGTCACCTTGCTGCGCCGTGAGCTGGTGACGGATTTCGTGCCGTCCGGGCCGGACGGCGAGAAGCAAGGGGTGCTGCTCATCGATCACCCGGGTCCGGCGTCCCTCCCGGAGCTGTTCGCGCGGTTCGAGCGGGGCGAGTCGGGATTCGCCGTCCTCAACGCGAGCTGAGCGGGGGCGCGTACGCGGAACACCCCGTGCACGGGAACATCGCCACGCACGGGCAACCCCACGCATGGCGGCATACGCGTACGCGCGACTTCGCCGTGCCCGGGACAGTCGTCCGAATTCCGCATTCCATGACGGCCACCACGCGAAATATGGTTTCCTTGCAGAAACCATTCGATCGTGAGGACGCCATGTGGAATTATGAGCACAGCATCACCACCAGTGCGGCGGCGGAAGCCATTTGGGCCTACTACGAGGACCCGGCCCGCTGGCCGGAATGGGACCCGGAGATCAAGGAACTGACGCTGGACCGGCCCTTCGGCGCCGGGGCGAGCGGCTTCCTGCATCTGCACGACCTGCCCCCGGCACCCCTCGCGGTCACCGAGGTGCAGCCGCCCACGGACTTCCGTACCGAGACCGGGATGCCGGACGGGACGGTCATCGGCTTCACACACCGGCTGCGCGCGGAGACCGGCGGGCGGGTACGCATCACGCACGGGGTCCAGATCGCGGGCCCGTCAGCGGGTGCGGAGCTCGGAGCGCTGCTCACGGCGGGCGTACCGGACGCGATGCGTCGGCTCGCCGATGTCGCGGAGGCCGACGCCGGGTAGCCGGTCACCGGCCGCCCTTCACCCGTCGCGCGCCCCGGGTGACCGGTCACCACCGGCCGCCGGTCACGGGTCACGGGTCGCCGCCAGGAAGCGATCCGCGCCCGGGCGGGGCGGCCGCAGCACTCCCCGGGCCGACACCCGCTCCGCCGATAAGATTTCCCAAAAGAAATCGCCTTGAGGTAATCACCGAATGCGGTTCGACCGGCCGGGCGTTGGCCGAAATCGGAACAGCCTGCGGTAAAGTGCGTTCCTCAGTGAATTGAAGGCGGGGGTGCGGCGGCCGGGCACCCCGCGGAAGTGGAGTGCCGCGGTGACCGGACCCGAGACCGTACCGCCCCCGGCGCGGGGCGCCCCGAGTCTGGAGGACGCGCTGTCCTCGCTCCAGTGCGTCCTGGTCGCCCGGCGCGCCGGCAGCGGCCCAAAGCCGATCAACTGGCAGCAGTACGACGTGCTGGAGATCCTGCGCGTCCGCGGCCCCATGACCCCCTCACTGCTCAGCGGGTCGCTCGGGGTGTCCCGGCAGACCGTCTCCAAGTCGCTGCGGGTGGTGAAGGATCTGGGGCTGGTCGTA
Source organism: Streptomyces uncialis (assembly GCF_001905345.1). Classification (GTDB taxonomy): domain Bacteria; phylum Actinomycetota; class Actinomycetes; order Streptomycetales; family Streptomycetaceae; genus Streptomyces; species Streptomyces uncialis. The sequence goes on along the minus strand of NZ_LFBV01000004.1, from coordinate 482,583 downwards.
CAGGCGGCGCTCGGCGAGGACAGACGTGAGCAGACGACGTCCCTGACCCGTGCCGGTCATGTCTTCCTCGCCCGCAACGCGCGCGGTCGCCGGGAGAACGCGCGGGCGGCGATGTCGGTACTGGACCCCGACGAGCGGGAGGCGTTCGCACGGATGTGCCAGAAGGCGGCCGACGCCATCAAGGAGTTGCTGCCCGAGCAGCCGCCACAACGGCACTGAGCTGGGCCGATCCACCGACGCGCGCCGGAGCGCGAGGCGCGGCCGGCGGACGGGTGGGCGCGCCCGTTCGAGCCGCGAGGATGAATCTCCGGGGAGGAGCGGCGATCCTGTGTGCGCGGCCGGCGGGCCGGGTACCGCTCTGGTTCCCGGCCAGGGCGCCGCCCCGCCGCCGCGGCATGTGAACCGACCCCCGGAGATCCCCTTCATGCACACCCGTTCCAGCACGCAGCACTGCCCCTTCGACCATGCCGAGGCCCTGGAGTTCGACCCGACGCTCCAGCGGTTCCTGGACGAGGAACCCGTCGCCCGGGTCCGGCTGCCCTACGGCGAGGAGGAGGCCTGGCTGGTCACCGGGTACGACGACGTGCGGACGGTGACCACCGACCGGCGGTTCAGCCGCAGTGCCGTGATCGGCCGTGACTTCCCCCGGATGACGCCGGAGCCGATCGTCCAGGCCGAGGCGATCAATGTGATGGACCCACCGGTCAGCAGCCGGTTGCGGCGGCTGGTGGCCAAGGGGTTCGCCCCGCGGCAGATCGCCCGGATGCGGCCCCGTATCCAGAGCGCCGTGGACGAGCTGCTGGACGGGATGGAGCGGCGGCCCGCGGCGGCGGACCTGGTGGAGCGGCTGACCGGGCCGCTCCCGCTCCTCACCATCTGCGACATCCTGGAGATCCCCGCCGCCGACCAGGCCGGACTGCGGGCCCACGCGCGCACCATGATGGACGTCGGCCTCGACAACCGGGCCGCCGCCGTCCGGGCCAAGGCGGAACTGCGCTCCTACTTCACGGAGTTGACGGCACGACGCCGCGCGGACCCCGGCGACGACCTGATCAGTGTGCTGGCCGCGGCCCGGGACGGCGACGAGCTCCTGGACGACGACGAGCTGGCCGTGATGGCGATGGTCCTGCTGATCACCGGGCAGGACACCACGATGTACCAGCTGGGGAACATCTCGTTCACCCTGCTGACCCGGCCCGCGCTGGCCGCCGCGCTGCGGGAGCGGCCCGGGGAGCTGCGCCGGACCCTCGACGAGCTCCTGCGCCTCATCCCGTTCCGCAAGGGGGTCGGCATCCCCCGGGTGGCCACCGAGGACGTGGAGCTGAGCGGGGTGACGATCCGGGCGGGCGACATCGTGCATGTGTCGTACCTGACGGCGAACCGGGACGCCCGTAAGTTCGAGCGGCCCGACGAGCTGGACACGGGCCGGGCCGGGCCCTCGCACATGACCTTCGGCTGGGGCGCGCACCACTGTCTCGGGGCGCCGCTGGCCCAGGCCGAGATCGAGATCGCGATCGGGACGCTGCTGAGGCGGTTCCCCAGGCTGACCCTGGCGCGGCCCGCCGGGGAGGTGGAGTGGAACAGGACGTCGATCTGGCGCTACCCCCTGGCCCTGCCCGTCACCTGGTGAAGCCCCGGCGGGTGCCCGTCACCTCGTGGCCGACCGGCCGCCCACGGCGTGACGACGACGGGCACGACCGCCGTCGTCACGCCGTGAGGGGCCAGTCGCCTATCCGCTTGTCGTAGCCGCCGGTGACGAGCCGGGGTTCACCGGCCACCTCGACCTGGCACAGCGCGCGGACCCAGCCGCAGCCGTAGGGGCCGAAGATGAAGGCGGCGCCGCCGACGGTGTCCACCAGGCTGCCGTCGGCCGGGTCCCAGAGCTTGACGCCCGGCCCGTCGCCCCCGGACGCGAGCAGGGTCCGGCCCCCGTACGTGACCGGGGACAGCGCGTGGAGCCATCCGAAGTCGTCCTTCATCGCGCGGAGTTGGTTCCCGGTCGCGGGGTTCCACAGCCGTACCCGCTCATCGGTCCCGGCCGACGCAAGCAGGACGCGCTTCGGTCCTGGCACCACGCACAGCGCGTTGGGCCAGCCGCCGACGTGACCGGTGAGCGTGCGGACCGGCTCGCCGGTGGTGGGGTCCCACAGCCGCACGGTCCCGTCGGTGTGGCCGGAGGCGAGGAGTTCCCCGTGCCCGCCCTTGACGGGCACCCCGCAGACGGCCATGACCTCACCGGCCTCCGGGGCCAGGACATGGACCGGCGCACCGGATTCGGGTCGCCACAGCCGCAGTTTGCCGTCCTGCGCGCCCGAGGCGACGAGGACCCCGCCGGGCGCGCGCACCTGGCACACGGACGACGGCCCGATACCCGCGCCGGTGAGGACGGCGACCTCCGCGGCGGTCTCCGGGTCCCAGAGCCCTACCGTGCGGTCCCTCGCCGCGGAGGCGAGCAGGACACGGTCCCCGGTGTCCACCTCGCACAGCGCCATCACCCAGCCCCGGTGGCCCTTGAGCACGGTGACGGCGGAGCCGGTGGCCGGGTCGGTGACCTGTATCCGCCGCCGGGGTCCGGCGACGGCCAGCAGGGTGCGCCCGTCGCCGCGCACCGGGCAGAGCGCGGTGACGCGCGGGGCGAACGCCCTGCGCAGGGACCACCGGGCGGCGACGAGGACGACCGTGATCACCCCGGCGGTGATGAGCGCCTGGACGACGTCGAGCACGCCGAACAGGGCGAGCACGAGAACGATCAGCCACAGCAGACGGACGCGCAGTACGCGGAACAGCAGCCGGTGCAGCCCGTTCAGCATATTCTCGTTCACCACTGCGGTAGCCCCCATGATTCTCGTCGTCGCGCACTGATGCGGCGTCAAGTGTCTTGCCCTGTAGGCGCATTGGGCAACCCACCAACCGTGACGGCGGGTACCGGCCGGGGCGATGGGGGCTTCGGGACGGCGGCGAGGAGTTCACGGGTGTACGGGTGGCGGGGGGCGCCGAGGACGTCGGCGGTGTCGCCGTACTCGACGACGCGGCCCTGGTGGAGGACTGCCACCCGGTCGCACAGGGCCCAGGCGAGGCCCACGTCATGGGTGATGAACAGCAGCCCGATGCCCTCCTGCCGGCGCAGCGCGTCGAGCAGTCCGAGCACCTGGGAGCGGACCGAGACATCGAGGGCGGACACCGGTTCGTCGCAGATCAGCGCCTCGGGACCGAGGGCGACGGCGGCGGCGATCACCACACGCTGGCGCTGACCGCCGGACAGCTCATGGGGGTAGCGGTGCCAGTAGCGTTCGGCGGGGGCCAGCCCGCAGCGTTCCATGGCCGCGACCGCGCGGGCGGTACGGTCCTCGCCGGGGGTGCCGATGCCCTGGATCTCCAGCCCTTCCAGTACCTGCGCACCGACCGTCCGGCGGGGGTTGAGGGACTGATAGGGGTCCTGGAAGATCATCTGGACGCTGCGCCGGAAGGCGCGGTCGGGTGTTCCGTCCAGGGGCCGGCCGCGGAACCGGACCGTGCCGTGGCTGGGCCGCTGAAGGCCCGTCAAGGTCCGGCCGAGGGTGGACTTGCCGCTGCCGGAGGCCCCGACCAGGCCCAGCACCTCACCCTCGTCCCAGGTCAGGTCGACGCCGCTGAGCGCGGTGACGGGGGCGGCGCCCCGGGTGCGGGCGGGAAAGGTGACGCCGAGATCCTCGACGGCGAAGAGGGGCTGGTCGCTCATCGTGCGGCCTCCGGGGCCGGGGCGGGCCACGGCAGGAGGTGGCAGCGCGCGGTGTGGGACTCATGGGGGTGGGCGCGGGCCGTCGGGGCGTCGGCGCGGCAGCGGTCCACCGCCGCGTGGCAGCGCGGGGCGAAGGCGCAGCCCGGTTCGGGGGCGGCGGGGTCGGGCGGGGCGCCGGGGATCGGCGGGGGGAGTTCGCGGGGGCCGCCGACGGCGGGGAACGACGCGAGCAGCCGCTGGGTGTAGGGGTGCTGGGGGGAGCCGTAGACCTGGTCCACGTCCCCGGCCTCGACGACGCGTCCGGCGTACATGACGGCGACGCGGTCGCAGGTCTCGGCGAGGACGGACAGGTCGTGGGTGATCAGCAGGACGGACAGGTCGAGTTCCCGGCGGAGTTCGTCGAGCAGGTCGAGGATGCGGCGCTGGGTGATGACGTCCAGGGCGGTGGTCGGTTCGTCGCCGATGATCAGGTCGGGTCCGCAGGCCAGGGCGAGGGCGATCATCAGTCGCTGGCGTTGTCCGCCGGAGAACTCGTGCGGGTAGGAGCGGGCCCGGGCCGGGTCGAGCCGGACCTGGTCGAAGAGCTCGTGGACGCGGGCGTCGGCGGCGGCGCGGTCGAGTTCCGGGCGGTGCAGCCGGATGGCCTCGCGTATCTGGTCGCCGACGCGCATGACGGGGTCGAGGGCGTTCATCGCGCCCTGGAACACCATGGAGACGCGCCGCCAGCGCACCGCCCGCATCCCGCGTGGGGACAGGGTGTGCAGGGGGCGCGGTCCGTGCTCGGTGTCGAGCAGGAGTTCGCCCGCGGTGCGGACCAGGGCGTCGGGGAGCAGGCCGAGGAGGGCGAGCGCGGTGGTGGTCTTGCCGCAGCCGGACTCGCCCGCGAGGCCGAGGGCCTCGCCGCGGCGCAGATCGAGGTCGACGCCGTCCACGATCCGGGCGGTGGGCAGGTCCTTGCGGGCGACGGTCAGGCCCCGCACGGTGAGCAGCGGGGGGCGGAGGTTCGTGGGGACGGTGTTCATCGGTGCTCCCTGAGGCGGGGGTCGACGCGGCTCTCGATGGCGTGGCCGAGCAGGGAGAACCCGAGGACGACCAGGGTGATGCCGAGTCCGGGGGCGAGGAAGTAGCCCCAGGCCCCGCTGCCCATCGCCCCGGAGTCCTGGGCGGACTGGAGCATGCCGCCCCAGGAGAAGCGGTCGGGGTCCCCGAGGCCGAGGAAGGACAGGGTGGACTCGGTGAGCACCGCGAGCGCGACGTACACGACGGCGTTGGCGAGGACGAGCGGCATCACATTGGGCAGGATCTGGGTGCGGATCACCCGGGCGCGTCCGGCGCCGAGCACGACGGAGCGTTCCACGAAGGCACGGCGTTTGAGGGACATGACCTCGGCGCGGACGATGCGGGAGGTGCCCGCCCAGCCGAAGAGGCCGATGACGAGGATGAGCACGCTGGTGCGGCCGAGCGGGAGGTCCGCGGCGCGGTTGCCGAGGAGGCTCGCGGCGAGCACGGTGACCGGGATCATCGGCAGTACGAGGAACCAGTCGTTGAGGACGCCGAGGGCCCGGTCGACCCAGCCGCCGAAGTATCCGGCGGCGACACCGACGGCGGTGCCGATGACGGAGGACACGAGGGCCGCGGTGAAGCCGACGAGCATGGTGTCCTGGGTGCCGAGTATCAGTTGGGAGAGCAGGTCGCGCCCGTTCTCGTCGGTGCCGAGCCAGTGGCCGGCGGAGGGTCCGGCCATGATGTCCGCGGAGAAGGAGGCGGCGGCCCGGGGGTCCTGTGGTGCCAGCCAGGGAGCGGTGGCGGCGACCAGGGTGAACACGGCGAGCAGTGCGGCGCCCACCGCGCCGCGGCCGTCGCGCAGGACGGCCCGTACGGCGGTGGCGGCGCGGGCGCGGCGGCCCCGGTCGCCGTGGCCGAGGAGGCGCCGGGCGGTGGCGCGGTGCTCCTCGTTCGTCGTCAGTGAGGGTTCCATGGTCGTCTCTCCCGTGGGTGTCGTCCCGTTCATGGGCGTCAGTCCCCGATCCGGGGGTCGAGCCGCCCGTAGAGCAGATCGATGGCCAGGTTCATCGCGATCACCAGGACGGACGAGAGCAGGAACAGCCCCTGGAGCATGGGGTAGTCCTTGCCGTGGATGGCCTCCATGGTCAGCTGTCCGATGCCGGGCCAGGAGAACAGTGCCTCGACGGTGATGGCCCCGCCGAGGACGAAGCCGAGGTTGAGGCCGATCACGGTGACGACGGGCAGCATCGCGTTGCGGACGACATGGCGGCGGCGTACGGCGCGGGGGGTGAGGCCGATGGCGCGGGCGGTCAGGACGTAGTCCTCCCGCAGGGTGTCCACGACGGCGCTGCGCATGTTGACGGCGTACTGGGCGAGGAGGCCGAGGGTCAGGGTCGCCACGGGCAGGACGGCGTGCCGGGCGACGTCCGCGGCGTGCGCGAGGCCGGTGGCGGTGGAGCCGGGGGTCGACGCCAGGCCGGTGGGCAGCAGTTGCCACCACTGGGCGAAGACCGCGATGAGCACCATCCCGAGCCAGAAGCTCGGCATGGAGTAGAGGACGACGGAGCCCTGGGTGAGGAGCGTGTCGCGGGCGCGGCCGCGTTTCCAGGCGGCGAGCAGTCCGATCCAGGGGCCGAGCAGCGAGGCGAGGACGGTGGCGACCCCGACCACGAGCAGGGTGTTGGGCAGCGCGGTGAGCAGTTCCTCGGTGACGGGGCGGTTGGTGATGAAGGAGGTGCCGAGGTCACCGCCGAGGGTGTCCTTGAGATAGCGGACGAACTGGACCCAGGTGCTCTGGTCGAGTCCGCGCTGCCGGATCAGTGCTTCCTGGGCGGCCTCGGTGAGACTGGGGTTGCGGGCCAGGTCGTGCTTGGGGTCGCCCATGGCCCGGAAGATCACGAAGTTGAGCACGAGGACGAAGGCGAGGGTCCCGAGCGCGGTCAGCAGCCGGCCGGCGAGACGGCGTGGTGTCAGCATCCGTGTGTCCCCCTCACTCGTCGGTCCAGTCGCGGATCTCGGCGGGACGGGCGCCCCGTCGGCGGCCCAGCGCGTAGCCGCCGCAGGCGGTGAGCAGGGCGAGCGCCAGCCAGGCGGGGGCGGGCACGCCGCTGCCGGTGTCGGCCGCGGCGGCCGTGGTGCCGGGCCTGGGGCCCGCGCGCAGGGCGGTGAGCTGGGACCAGTTGGTGCCGAAGGGTGAGCCCTTGCCGGTGCTGGGCGACGGCTGGTGGCCGTGCCAGGTGTCGTTGCGGGTGAGGACGATGTACGCGGAGAACACGGTGGGGATGTAGGGCAGTTCGGTCAGGGCGATGCGTTCCGCGCGGTGCATGGCGGCGACCCGTCCGGGCATCTCGCGGGAGCGCACGGCGTCCAGGGTGGCCTTGTCGTAGCCGGGATCGGAGTAGTACACATCGGCCCACGAGCTGCCGGTGCGCAGTACCTCCAGATTGAGGTCGGGGGTGCCGACGTCGCCGCTCCAGGCCCAGTAGAAGGCGTCGAAGCTGGGGGCGGTGCGGCCCTTGACGCTGCTCGGGTTGTAGATGGCGTTGTTGAGGGCGTCCTCGGTGACCACGGACATGTCGATGGTGATGCCGATCTCCGCGGCCCAGGCGCGGATACGGCGGACGGCGTTCTGGTCCTGGGTGGAGGTGGCGCGGACCATCATCTCGAACTCGGCCTTGGTGCCGTCCTTGACGCAGGGGGTGGTGGCGCAGTCCCAGCCGCCGTCCTTGAGGAGGGCGCGGGCCCTGGCGGGGTCGTGGCGGTAGCCGATCTCCGGGTCCTTCGCGAAGCCCTTGTAGTAGGCGGAGTAGTAGGGCGAGATCAGTCCGTCGGCGGGGAGGTTCTGTCCGGCGTAGATGGTCCGGGAGAGGTTGTCGCGGTCGATGCCCCAGGCGAGGGCGCGGCGGACGGCGGGGTCCTGGACGACGGCGGTGCGGACGTTCTTCGCGGGTCCGGCGCAGTCCCCGGCGCCGCCGGGCGGGCAGGAGTTGAACGCGATCTCGGAGTAGCCGGGGGCCGGGGAGCTCCAGACGGTGATGTCGCGGTCCTTCTTGAGCTTGGCGACCCAGCTGCTGTCGCCGTCGGCGACCATGTCCAGGCTGCCGAGTCTGATGTCCCGCAGCGCGGCCTCACCGGCCTGGTAGTGGACGAGCAGCACCCTGCGCATGGCGGGCCGTTCCCCGCGGAAGGCGGGGTTGGCGGTGAGGACGGTGGTGCCGCCCTTCTTGTACGCGGTGATCCGGAACGGGGCGGTGGTGACCGCGGGCAGTGGCATCCGTATCTTGTCGATCGACTCGACGGGGTATTTCGCGAAGACGTGCGCGGGCAGGACGGGGACGAAGGCCGATTCCAGCCGGGCGTCGGGGGCGGAGAGCGAGAACACGACGGTGAGCGGGTCGGGTGTGGTGACCTTCTTGATGTTCACGACGTAGCCGCGCAGGACGTTGGTCTCGTTGGCGCGGACGGTGTCGAAGGTCCACTTCACATCGGCGCTCGTCAGTGGCCTGCCGTCGGACCAAGTGATGCCGGGGCGCAGCCGGAAGGTCCAGGTGCGGCCGTCGGGTGAGGTGCGGTACGACTCGGCGAGGGAGTTGTCGAGGTCGGGGCGGCCGTCGGCGGTGCGGTAGTTGAGCAGCAGATCGTAGCCGAGCTGGCTGACGGAGTTGGCGAGCGAGTTCTGCTGGCCGAAGGGGTTGACGCTGTCGATCGGCTGGGAGTGGCCGATGCGGTAGTCGCCGTCCGGTGCGGGGGCCCGCTGTCCGGCGGACCCGGTGTCCGTCGTGGGGGCGGGGGTGGCCGCGGGGGCCGCGGTGGCCCCGGTGAGCGCGAGCAGGAGTGCCGCGACGAGTGCCCCGGTGCGGGACAGTGCCCGTCCGGGGCCGGTTCTGGTGCTGCTGGGCATGGTGGCGCGGGCCTTTCTACGGAGCGTCGAGCGGGAGGTGGTCGCGGAACCAGTCCAGGAGCCGCCGGTGGCGGTCGAGACGCCGGTCGAACCGTCCGGTGCCCTGGTAGAGGTGGCCGGACCCGGGGTAGAGCACGTACCGCACGGTCCGGCGCAGGGTGCGCAGGGCCAGGAAGAGCTGTTCGTTGTCGGCGGCGGGGCAGCGCAGGTCGTCCTCGGCCTGGAGCATCAGCAGCGGGGTGCGGATACGGTCGGCGAGCCGCAGGGGGGACGCCTCCCAGAGCCGGTCGGCGCCGTCGGCGGTGAGCGGGTCGCCCATGCCGGAGGCGGTGCCGTAGCCGGGGCCGATGTCGCAGTTGGCCCAGGCGGACACCTGGTTGCTGACGCCGTTCTCGGCGACGGCCGCGGTGAAGCGGTCGCTGGTGGCGATCATCCAGTGGGTGAGGAAGCCGCCGTAGGAGAGTCCGCAGATCCCGAGGCGGCCGGGGACGGAGCGGCCGGTGGCGACGAGGTGGTCGGCGACGGCGTGCACGTCCTCGGCGTCGGCGCGGCCCCACGCGCCGTGCAGTCCGGCGACCCAGGCGCTGCCCCGGTCGGTCGAGCCGCGGGGGTTGGGCAGGGCGACCCGGTATCCGGCCGAGGCCAGCAGCAGGGCCTCGATGTTCGGCAGGGTTCCCCACTGGCCGGTGGGTCCGCCGTGCAGGGAGATCACGGTCGGCAGGGGCGCGGCGGCGTCGGCGCCGGGCGGGTGCAGCAGATGGACGGTGACGGGTCCGGCGGGGCCGGGGGCCTCGACGGTCTCCACGGTGGGCAGTCGCCGGCCGTCCAGCCAGCCGGAGCCGGCGGTGGTGAGCCGCCGGGTGCTCCCGTCGCCGTCCAGCGCGTGCACCTCGGGGGCGGCGACGGCACCGGGCGGCACCAGGACGGCGGCGGTGAGCCCTCCGTGGCGGGCCAGCGAGGCGACCACGCTGCCCGGTCCGGCGAGCGGACCTCCGGTGACCAGGTCGTAGGGGCGGACGCCGCCCTCCTCGACGACGGCGGTGACCTCGGCCGTGTCCTCGGGTTCGGTCCACCAGTCGTGCAGATCGCTCTCGCCGCCCAGCGCGCCGACCCAGCGGTCCGTGTGCCCGGGGAGCAGGGGGGTGAGAGCGCCGGTGGCCGGGTCGAGGTGGAACGCCTGGGGCGGGTCCTGGTCCCGGGGATCGCGCACGGCGCGGCCGATCAGGGTGAGGGTGCCGTCCGGGCGGACATGGTGGCGGATCACCCCGCCGTCGAGCGCGCCGACCGGTTGTGTTCCCCCGGGTGTCACGGCGTGGACCTGCGGACGGGGTGCGAGGTCCGCGTCCGGTCCGGGGTCGGCGAGGACGTACACCGTGCCGTCGGGGCCGACCCGGGGGCGGGCCACGGAGCGGGGGCCTTCGGTGAGCCGCCGTACCGTGCCGTCGAGGTCCACCCGGTGGACATGGCGGGGGTGCAGCAGCAGCCCCTCGCCGTCCAGCCGCCAGCCCGCCCGTTCCAGGACCCGGCAGGTCGGTTCCGCGTCGGGGCCGGGGTCCCCCGCGGTGGACTGCGCGTCATGCTCCTCGGGCGCGTGCCCGTCCTCGGCGAGGACGGCCAGCCAGCGGCTGTCCGGACCCCAGTCGAGGTCGCGGACCCCGCGGGGGAAGGCGGGCAGCGGCCGGGGTGCGGTGCCCGGCAGCTCCAGGACGTGGGGACGGCCGTCGCGCAGGAACGCGAGGTGGCGTCCGTCGGGCGAGAAGCGCGGTGAGGTGTCGCACCAGGCGCCGTCGGTGAGCTGCCGGGCGGGCCCACCCGCGTGGGGCACCGCCCACAGGCCGATCCGGTCCCGTCCGGCGACGACCGTGCGCAGGGTGAACACGACCAGTCCGCCACCGGCGGCCGGGTGGACCGTGAGAGCGCCGATCGCCGTCTGTCCGGCCAGGTCCCCGGGAGCGATCCCGTCGCGCGGCGGGGTGGAAAGGGACATCGACACGCTCCTTCCCAGTTGTCCGATGTGCGGTCCGGTGTGCGGTCCGGTCCGGTAAGTGGCGCTCAGCTTGCCAGCACATCGATATTCAGACAAGAGACGTCTTGAGATTTACTCAATCAGACATCTACTCTTTGACTCGTGACGGAATCAGACACCCTCGACTCCCTGGACCGGCGGATCGTCGCCGCCCTCCAGATCGACGCCCGGCTGCCTTACGGCACACTCGCCCAGGCACTGGGCGAGGTGGAACGCACGGTCGCGCGCCGCGTCCAGCGCCTCCTGGACTCCGGCGCACTGCGGTTCACCGCCTTCGTGGACGAACTGCGCACCGGCGTGGGGCAGTCGGTGAACCTGCGCGTGGAGGTGGAGCCGGGCAGCGCCGACCGGGTCGCCGGGGCGCTCGCCCAGCGCCGCGACACCCGCTGGGTGGCCGTGGTCACCGGTGACGCGGACGTGTCCTGCGAGCTGGTGGCCGACGGACGCGCGGCACTGCACCGGGTGGTCTCGGAAGAACTGCCGTCCATCCCCGGGGTGCGCAGCACCCGCAGCTTCCCGGTGCTGCGCCATGTGAAGCCCACCACCGCCTGGCACGCCGACCTGCTCACCGCCCCGGAGACCGCCGCGGTGACCTCCGGCGCGGTCGCCGTGTCCGATCAGGGCGGCCGGACCGAATTGCAGCCCACCGACCACCAGCTGATCGAACTGCTGGTGGAGAACGCCCGCTACAGCTGGGTCGAACTCGCCGAACGGCTCGGCGTGGTGCCCGCGACGGTCCGGCGCTGGACCGAACGCCTGCTGAGCGGCGGCGCGGTGGCGCTGCGCGCCGAGATCGAGTCCGCGCTGCTCGGCTACGCGGTCGAGGCGGAACTGTGGATGGAGACGGCGCCCTCCGAGATAGAGCCGGTGACGGCCGCGCTGGCCCCGCACCCCGCGGTCCGGTACTGCGGGGTGGTCGTCGGCAAGCAGGCGGTCAACATCCATGTGGTGCTGCCCGCAATGGACGACCTCTTCGACTTCCAGGTCGGCGTCCTCGGCAGGCTCCCCGGGCTCGTCGGCTGCGAGGCGACCCTGGTGACCCGGGCCCACAAGCGCGGATTCGTGGTCAAGTGAGACCCCCCGCCGCCGGGAACCCCGCCGCGCGGGACGCCGCCGCCCGCGGCGCCATGGGCCAGGACACCGCGGACCGGGGCATCGCCGTCCGCGAGGCCGCCACCGAGGACACCGTCGCCCTGCTCACGGACCTGCTGCGGATCGACACGTCCAACCCCGGCGACGGCGGCGGGCCCGGGGAACGCGAGGCCGCGGAGTACGTCGCGGGCAAGCTGGACGAAGCCGGGCTCGCCCCCGCGTATCTGGAGTCCGCCCCCCGGCGCGGCAACGTCGTCCTGCGGATACCGGGCCGGGAACCCGCCCTGCCCGCGCTGCTCGTGCACGGCCATCTCGACGTGGTGCCCGCCGACCCGTCCGAGTGGTCCGTGCCGCCCTTCGCCGGGGAGCACCGGGACGGCGCGGTCTGGGGCCGGGGCGCCATCGACATGAAGGACATGGACGCGATGATGCTCGCCCTCGCCCGTTCCTGGGCGCGGACGGGCAGCCGGCCGCGCCGGGACCTGGTGTTCGCGTGGATGGCCGACGAGGAGGCGGGCAGCGCGCTCGGCTCCCGCCATCTCGTGCGCCACCACCGGGAGCTGTTCGACGGCTGCGCCGAGGCGATCAGCGAGGTCGGCGGCTTCTCGGTGGAGGTCTCGGCCGAGCGCCGCCTCTATCTCGTGGAGACCGCCCAGAAGGGTCTGCACTGGCTGCGGCTGACCGTCGAAGGCCAGGCCGGTCACGGCTCCATGCTGCACACCGACAGCGCGGTCGCCGAGCTGGCCGCCGCGGTGGCCCGGATCGCCGCGCACCGCTGGCCGCTGGTGCTCACCCCCACCACCCGCGCCTTCCTCACCGAGGCCGCGGACGCCTTCGGGGTGCCCTTCGACGCGGACAGCGGTGACCCGGCGCAGGTACTGGAGTGCCTGGGACCGCTGGCGCGGTTCATCGGCGCGTCGCTCCACCACACCGCCAACCCGACGCGGCTCACGGCCGGGTACAAGACGAATGTGGTGCCCGGCACCGCGACGGCCGAGGTCGACGGACGGTTCCTGCCCGGTCTGGAGGACGAGTTCGAGCGGACCCTCAAGGAACTCGCGGGGCCCCGGGTCCGTATGGAGACCATCGAACGCGATGTAGCGGTCTCGGCGCCGTTCACGGCCCCGCTGGTGTCGGCGATGTCGCGGGCGCTGCGCGCGGAGGACGAGGGCGCGCGAACCGTGCCGTACTGTCTGTCGGCCGGGACCGACAACAAGGCCTTCGCCGCGCTCGGTATCACCGGGTACGGGTTCGTGCCCCGGCGGCTGCCGCCGGACCTGGACTTCTCCGCACTGTTCCACGGCGTCGACGAGCGGGTTCCCCTGTCGGCGCTGGAGTTCGGCGTGAACGTCCTGGACCGGCTGCTCCTCGGCTACTGACCGGGCGGGACCGGGACGGATCGCGGGTGAGCGCACGCCGCTCCGCCCGACCGGGTGACGCCGCTCCACCGATGGGGTGAGACCCACAGCGCGCCTGTTTGCCGACGGGCCCCGCGGTCTACATCTGTTCGTGCCCGCCCGTCCGTGGGTCCCCGGGCGGGACGGACGCGGGCCCGTCACCGCCCGGGGGACACGCGGAGGCGCGGAGTGCGACGGACGAACAGCAGGCAGGCGACGGGACGGGGGACGGCCCGCCGCCGATGGGGACACATATCCGGCGGCCTGATACTCACCCTGGCCGGAACGCTGGGCACGGCCGTACCGGCCGCCGCACCGGCCACCGGCCAGGCCGCGGGACCCACCGCACCCGCACCCGGACCCGTACGCCAGGGAACCGACGAGGACGGACCGGACACCGCCCGGCGGTCCGAGTCCGAGTGCAACCTGTCGACCGGCCCGTACCAGAAGGACGTGGAGAGGCATCTCGGGCTGGTCGTGGACGGCAAGCAGTCCGCCGCCGACTGCGCGGCGATCCAGACGTTCCAGCGCGAGCACGACGTCGTCCCCGCCCAGGGGTACGCGGGCCTGTACACGTACCGCGCGGTGATGTGGCGGCAGGCCCTCGCGGAGGGGGACGCGGTCCGCGGCTGCCCGGACACCTCGGGGGTGGTGGTGTGCATCGACATGAACCGGCAGGTGCTGTGGGTCGAGGACGCGGGGACCATCCTGTTCCGGCCGGTGCCCGCCCGTACCGGTTCGCCGGACTACCCGACGCGCAGCGGGTGGTTCGAGATCTACAAACGCGAGAAGGAGTTCTGGTCGACCCTGTACGACGGCCCGATGCCGTTCGCCCAGTTCTTCGACGGCGGCCAGGCGCTGCACGCCAGCTACCGCAACATCTGGGAGGACCCCGGCTCGCACGGCTGCGTCAATCTCCGCTACGACGACGGCAAGACCCTGTGGGACGTCCTGCGGCTGGGTGACGCGGTGTACGTCTGGGGACGCCGCACCGGAGGCTGACCGGACGGCCGCCCCGGGCTCATCCGGCCATGGACCCGGCGGGCGGCACACCCCTCGTCCCGCCCGCCCCGCCCGGAAGGGCTCCGGAGGGCTCCGGGCGGCGTTCGAGCAGTGGGAGCATCGGGTCCATGACGACGGTGTCCGGTGATTTCACCTTGACCATGGACGAGCTGCGGGTGGTGGCGCGGTACGCGGCCGAGAGCGCTCAGGAAGTCCTCCCGGTGTTCGAGGAGGCCGTTCCCGGTGACCCTCGGCCGCGCGCGGCCCTCGACGCCGCGTGGGAGTTCGTCAACGGCGCGCGAAGGACGAAGCTCCAGCGCGTCACCTCGCTGGACGCGCACCGGGCCGCGAAGGAGGCGGACACCGAGGCGGCACGTCTCGCCGCACGCTGCGCCGGTGACGCCGCGGCCGCCGCGTATCTGCACCCGATCGCGCGGGCCACCCAGGTGGGGCACATCCTGCGCGCCGCCGCGTGTGCCGCGCGCGTCGCCGAGTTGAACGCGGGCGACGACCACGCCGTCGGGAACGCACTGATCGAGCAGGCCGGGCGACGCGCCACACCGGTCCTGGTCGACGTGCTGTCCCGGTACCCTCTCGCGCCGACCGGCAAGAACCGCGTCGCGCAGCTCATGAGCACGTTGGACGCGTCACTGCGCGCACCCCGCTGAGCGATCAGCCCTCGCGGCGCGACGTGGTGCGACCCGGCCGGCCGGGAGGGGCCGGGGCGTCGTCCAGGCCAGCCACCCCGTCCGGGGGTGGGACCTCGTCCGGGGGTGGGCCGAGGCTGCGGGTGTGCTGGCGGGCCAGCTCGGTGAAGGCCAGGGACGCCGCGCTGCGGTAGGCGTTCTCGCGGCGGAGCAGGGTCGCGGTGCGGGCGGGCAGGGGCGGTTCCAGGGGGACGCGGGTGAGGTCGGGGTGGTCGTGGGTGACCGCGTCGGGCAGGACGGTCGCGAGCGGGGTGTGGCGGACGATCTCGGTGAGCGCCTGCACCGAGTCCGCCTCCATCACGACCCGGGGACGCACCCGGTGGGCGGTGAGGTAGGCGTCGACATGCGCCCGGGTCGCGTAGTCGGCGCTGAGCAGGATCAGCGGACGTTCCGCCAACTCCCCTACGGGCAACGGCTCCTGGACCGCACCGGACGCCGGGTTCCGGGTGGCGGTGACGAGGCTGAGCGTCTCGGTGAACAGGGCCGTCGCGGTGATCCCGGGCGGCCGGGGGCCGTGGAAGGCGATACCGAGGTCGAGTTCGTCGGCGAGCAGCCCCGCCTCGATCCGTTCCTGGGTCATCTCCTTCACCTCCAGGGTGATCCCGGGGTGACGGTCGTACAGCGCGGCGGCCAGCGGTCCGGCGAGGTACGCGGTGAAGGTGGGGGTGAGCGCGAGCCGCAGATGGCCGCGTGACAGATCGGCCACGTCGAACACGGCACGCTCCCCCGCCGCGAGGTCCCGCAGCGCGCGGCGGGCGTGCCCGGCGTAGACCTCCCCGGCGTCGGTGAGGCGGACCGTACGCCCCGAGCGGTCCAGGAGCTGTGCGCCCAGGGTCCGCTCCAGCTGTCTGACCTGCTGGGAGAGCGTGGGCTGGGAGATCCGCAGCTCCTCGGCGGCACGGGTGAAGCTGCCCTGCTCGGCGACGGCCAGCAGATAGCGCAGATGTCGGAGTTCCGGAGCCATTCCCCCAGTGTAGGCGGAGGTATAGATGGCATCGATAGAAGTAATGCCTGATGCGTCTTGGACTCTATAGGCGCAGGTCGTGCATGGTGGATCTCGTCAGCCGCTCAGGCCGACAGACCACGAAAGGAGTGACCATGCACGACCTCACCGAGGGTGTCGCGCGGTTCCAGCGCGATGTCCACCCGGCCAAGGCGGAGCTCTTCGCCCGACTGGCCTCGGACCACCGGCCGAGCACCCTGTTCATCGGTTGCTCCGACGCCCGTGTGGTGCCGGAGCTGATCACCCAGAGCGAGCCGGGTGAGCTGTTCGTCATCCGTACCGCGGGGAACCTCGTCCCGGCGTACACACCCGGCGCCGACGCCGTCACGGCGGGCATCGAGTACGCCGTCGCGGTCCTCGGCGTCACCCAGATCGTGGTCTGCGGCCACTCGGCGTGCGGGGCGATGACCGCCCTGGCCGAGGGGCACGACCTGAGCGGCGCGCCCGCGATCGCCGACTGGCTGCGCCACGCGGACGCCTCCCGGGCGCACTCCGTCGCCGCGAACGGTACGACGGAGGTCGACGCCCTGGTGCGCGGGAACGTCCGCGCCCAGCTGACCAGCCTCGCCACCCATCCCTCGGTGGCCCGCGCGCTGGCCTCCGGCACGCTCACCCTGCGCGGCTGGGTGTACGACATCCCGACCGGCCGCATCGAGGAGCTCGTCACCTCCGGCCGCCCGGCCCCCGCCCTGGTCTGACACCAGGCCGGTCCCCTCTTCCCCGCGCCGACCGGCGCCCGGAACTTTCCGGCCCTCCCCCACCGGGAGCGGCCCACCCCCCGAAAGGACACCCTCCATGGTGCACGCACAGCTCGACCCCGCCGCCCGTCAGGCCCTGGCCGCCGAGGCCGTGGACGCGAAGATCCGCAAGGATCTGACCTGGCAGCAGATCGCGGACGCGGCGGGCCTGTCCGTCGCCTTCGTCACTGCCGCCGTGCTCGGCCAGCACCCGCTTCCCGAGGACTCCGCCAAGGCCGTCGCCGAGCTGCTCGGCCTGGACGACGACGCCGCGGCCCTGCTCCAGACCATTCCGATGCGCGGCACCTCCCCCGGCGCGGTCCCGACCGACCCGACGATCTACCGCTTCCACGAGATGCTCCAGGTCTACGGCACGACCCTCAAGGCCCTGGTCCACGAGCAGCTCGGGGACGGCATCATCAGCGCGATCAACTTCAAGCTGGACGTACGGAAGGTCGCGGACCCCGACGGCGGCGAGCGCGCGGTGATCACCCTGGACGGCAAGTACCTCCCGACCAAGCCGTTCTGACCCATGTCCGTGAACCCACCGGCCCGGCAGGGGTACCCGGTGGGTTCACGTGTCTCCGCGTACCTCGGAGTGCGCGCTGGTGGACGTACTCGCACCCGTGCGGGGTGCTCGCCCTGCCTGTCGGGCTGCGCCGCATGGCCCGCAGCCGCCCATGGGTAGGGTCGCGGCATCCGAGGACGAGGAGCACGGTATGCCGGACGATGTCGTGATCGCGCAGACCACCATCGACGACGAGACGAAGGCCGGGGAGCTGGCGGGCGGGGCCGTGGAAGGCCGACTCGCGGCGTGTGCCCATATCGACGGGCCCTTCACCGCCGTCCACCGCTGGAAAGGCGACCTCATCCGCGACAAGGAGTGGCGGATCTCGTACAAGACGACCCGGGAGAGGCTTCCCGCTCTGGCGGAGTGGGTGAAGGCGGCCCACTCGTACGAGGTGCCGCAGTGGATCGTGCTCGCGGTGGACGGCGGCTCCGAGGAGTTCCTGTCCTGGGTGGCGCAGGAGAGCGCGCCGAACGCCTGAACCCGGCGCGGCACGTTGCTTCGATCGCGGCGGCGCATCACCCGATCGTGGCGGCCTGTTCCGAAACGGGAACCCACCGTCGCGGAGTCCGTACGGTGAAGCCTTCTTACAGTCGCTGTTCCAGGGAGGCGAGGGCCGGAATGACCGTGAGCGCAGGGCCGGTGTGGAGTCTTCCACTGGCCTGGGGGCAGGTGGAGGTGCCCGCGAGTATCGGTGGCGTACGAGCGGTACTGCACGAGGGACGGGTGGCCGAGTTCGAGGCCGAGATCGCCCGGACACCGGCGGTGGACCTCGTCTACGCCGTTCTCGCCTGGGCGCTTCCCGCGCGGGCGTTCACCGAGGATCCGGCCACGGTCGCGCGCCTGCGGGCCGGTGACTTCACCGGAGTGCTGGACGGCGACGGCGAGCCCGTCACCCCCACTCATCCACCCCATGACGACACGACGGGTGCCTCCCGGTCCCCCGTGTTCAGGACGGGATTCCCCCTCGGGTCGGTGACCCATCCCGCCACGATCGAGGGCATCCGCGCCGTCCTCGGCAGGGAGAAGCTGGCCGAGTTCGAGGCCGAGACCGCCCGGACCCCGGCACAGGATCTGGTCTACGTGGCCCTGCGATGGGGATATCCGCCCGAGGAGAAGGCCGCGGACGACGCCGTGATCGAACAGGTGAAGGCGGAGCTCGCCGCCGGAGTCACGCGCCCGGCGCGTCCCCCGGTGGAGGAGGCGTGAGCCGGTACCGCATCCAGTACGCGAGCCACGCGGAGAAGGTCCGCGCGGAGATGACGCCCGCCTACCGGGCCCGGTTCGACGCCGAGATGACCAGGACGCTCGGGCAGAGCCCCTAAGGCCACGGTTCCAAGCCTGAGCACCCGCGTGAGAAGGACCGGCGGCTCGCCACCGTCGCCGACGTCTTCGTCCGCTCCTACGTGTCCGAACCGCCCGTCCTCGTGGTCACGACCGTCAACATCACCCACCTCGGCTGACCCGTTCCGCGGGTGCGGACACTTCCGCGTCCCCGGCGGTACGCGGTGAACACCCCGGCCACTTCCCCAGGCCCGCGACGTACCGCCCGTCCGCTGCCTTGCGTGCGCACGGCCGCCCTTTGCCACGAGCCAGCCGTACATTGGTCGTTGAGTGCCCTCACCCATCAAGGGGAACCCATGATCAATGCATCCGTCATGACCACCGGGGAGCGGCTCAGGTACTACCGGAACAAGGCGGGAAAGACCCAGGCGGCGGTGGCCGGGCTGGTGGGCCGTTCCGAGGACTGGCTCAGCAAGGTCGAGCGGAACGTCATCCCGGTCGATTCACTCAGCATGCTGATCGCCATCGCCCGCGAAGTCGGACTCGACAACGTCGCCGACCTCGTGGGCCCGACAGTCAGCCTGAGCCTCGCCGCCGGCGCCGAGCATCCGTCGGTGCCGGCCATTCGACGAGCCCTCAACACACCACCCTCGCTCCTCGGCCTCGGCCTGCCCGGTGACGCCCTCACCGCCGAACAACTCGACGGACGTGTCGTCGAGGCATGGGACATCTACGAAACGCGGACCGAGCGGTACGGACCGGTCGGTGAGCTGCTGCCCGGACTGCTCGCGGAAACGTACGCCACCCTCAGCGCCTCGACGGGTGAGGAGGAGCGGCGGGTCGCGGGGTGCCTGGTGTCGCTGCTGCATCTGCACCAGGTGTTCCTGCGGCGGGTCGGTGAACGTCCCCTGTCCCTGCGGGCGGCCGACAGGGCGATGCAGATCGCTGACGAGACCGGGGACCGCGCGCTGATCGCCGCCGCCGCGTGGAACGTCGTCGGCATCCTCACGTCCAGTGGTGAGGTCTCGGACGCACTCGACCTGGCCCGCCGGATGATCGACCACTGCCACCCGGACGGCGACGCCACCCCCGAACACCTCTCCGCGTACGGCGCTCTGCACCTCGGTGCCGTCATCGCGGCGGTGCGGGACAGCAAGGCACCCACAGCCTGGGACCTGCTTGCCAAGGCCCGGCTGGTCGCCGCGAGGCTCGGCACGGACCGGAACGACTTCCACACCTCGTTCGGACCGACCAATGTGTCGATGCACGGCGTGCACCTCGCGGCTGAAGAGGGAGACATAAGGGAGGCCCCGCGTCTGGCGGACGACGTCGACGTACCTGAGCCCGGAGGTGTGCTGCCACTGGAGCGCACCACCCGCTACCTGGTCGAGGTGATGCACGCCAACCGGCTTGCCGGTGACCAGTACGCCACCCTGCACATGCTGCGCGAGATCATGCAGGCGTCTCCCGAGGAGATCCGCTACTTCCCCCTCGTGCGGGAAGCCGTACAGAGCCTGCTCAAGCGCTCCCGCCCGCAGATGCGGCGTGAGGTGCACGCGATCGCTGAGCATGTCGGAGTACTGGCGTAGGCCACGACAGCCCACCCGGGTCGCTGCCGCATTCTTCCTCCAATGCCGGTGATATGACGGTTGATCAGGATCGACCGGGCCATGGTCGGCCTCGCAGCCGCCCTGTATGCCGAAAGCGGCGGGTTCATCGTCGGCGCACCCACCCCTGCGGACAACAGCGGGACAGGGGAGGAGGAGTGAAATCACCGATTTCTCGTACGCCAGGACAGACCTGCCGCAGCACCGAACGCAACTGCGCCAAGAGGCCGACTCGCCTCGCACGCAACCGTTTTGGGCGTACCGTTTCAAGCGACGAGCCAGAAACGGAGTTCGGCATGAGCATGCACCAGTGGTCTGACTACAGCACCGGCGAGCGAATCAAGGCCCTTCGTGGCACGGAGATCACACAGGACGCCCTGGCCGGGATGACAGGGCTCTCCATCGCAACCATTCAGGCGGCCGAGCAGGACAAGCGGCTCTCCCTTCCGACCCTCCTGAAGATCACCGCGGCACTCGGCGTCGACACGGCAGTCACCCTTGGGCAGCAGCCGCCACGCCGGTCCCTGCAACAGGACGACCGCGCGATGCTGAAGAACCTTTCGCACGCGGTGCACGACACAGCGGCCGGAATCACGCACGCCACCGCCCCTCCGCCGCTGACCGATCTGGAGAAGATCGAGAAACGGGCGTGGGAGCTGTACTGGCAGGGCCGCTACGCCGAGGTGGGAACGATCAGCGCGCCGCTGCTGCGTGACGCCGACGCCCGGCTGCGCGCCCAGCCTGCCGGGGAGCAGGCGCGCGCCTGGGGTCTGGTGGCGGACGCGTACCGCCTGTGCGGCTACGTGGCGAACCTGATGGGAGTGCGTGACCTCGCCTATGCCGCGATCGGTCATGCCCAACAGGCAGCCGAGCGGGCCGGTGACGACCTGCGTCAGGCCCTCGTCGCCTCCGGGCGGTCCTGGGTGTACCTGCGTGACGCGCGTCTTCGTGACGCGCTGGAACTGGCTGAGAGGTCAGCGACCGACATCGAGCCGCTGTTCTCCAAAGCCACCCCGGAGCAACTCACGGTGTACGGATCGCACATCAACTTCGCCGCCGTCGTCGCCTCACGCATGGGCAACGCGGACCGGGCGTCCGACTATCTCTCCCAGTCCCACGCGACCGGCGCCCGGTTGGGCCGGGAGATGCGCGCTCATGGAACCCTGTTCGGTCCGGTGACCGCGACCACTCAGGCCGTTGGTGTCAACCTGTCGCTCGGACAGGCCGGAAAGGCCCTGGCCCTGGTGAACTCCATCCATGACGTCACGAGCCTGAGCGAAGCCGCGCAGAACCGCTACCAGCTCGACAAGGCACTCGCCCTGGCGGACGCGAAGATGTGGGACGCGAGCCTGGACACGTTGGAGGCGGCCGTACGGGCAGCACCGCACTGGGCTCGCCACCAAGCGCTCCCCCAGGTGATCGTGTCGAAGATCGGCCGCGCGTCCACTGTCCGGCTGCGCAGGGTGGCGAAGCTGATCGGCGCCAATCCGATCGTCTGACCAATCACCCCGACTCGTACGTCGCGTACGACCCGAACCCCGAACGGTGCGGGGAACTCGTACGCGACGGGCGGCTCCCACCGCGCAGCGATCGCAGAAGTCGTACAGCCCCGATCTGTACTGTCACCCGCTGTAGCGGAAGGGTTACGGGCATGAGTGAGAGCCCTCTCCGGACACCGCGCCAGCGTCAGCGCCGCCGCGCCTTGCACAGCGCCGCCGCCGGTCGCACCGCCGTGATCCTCTACATCTGCCTGCGAGACCCGGACCATGGGGCGAACGAGGCCGCAACCATCCTGCGCGGGTACGCACTCGCCCGGGACTGGGAAGTCACCGAAATCGTCTTCTGCGAGGCCCCCACACCAACACCGCTCAACGAGCGTGCCCAGTGGGCCCATGTCCGGCACGCGATCACCGAACATCACATCCAAGGCGTCATCAGCTTGGAGGGGCAACTCATCCCCGTAGAGTCTGCCGATCACGTCTGGATCGCTGAACACGGCGCATTCCTCTGCGAAGTATCGGCAGATGTCCACTCCTCATCACCGACAACGGCACCACCCTCCACTGCGACTGGCCCCGCTTCGAAACCCGCTACCGCACCACCCTCGCCCTGGACGACGAGGAAGACGCCTTCCTCACCCTCGTCATCGCCACCGCCTTCCCCCGCCTCGTCGCCCTCTGGAAAGTCGAAGCACTCGGCAGACGCCGACTCACCATCATCCTGCGCGCCATCGAACACCTCGCCACAACCAGCACCACCGTCCAGGAGCCGACATGATCTGCTCCCACTGCGACCAACCCATCCAGGACCACGAGGCATACGAGGGACAGTCGTCGCCCTCCGCGTCCGGGCCGGGGACGAACCTGTACCGGCACGCGGTGCCGTGCCGGGAGCGGACGGGACCCATGCGCGGGGGCGCCGACACGGACGCGGTCGGACTCGTCTGGGGGCGGCTCCTCACCCATCTGGACAACTGTGCCGAATGCCTCGGCGACGACCCCTGGGACTGCCGGACCGCGCACACGCTCCGCAGGGCATGGCGAGCGGCACGGTCCGCACCCCGGCGAACGCCTGCCGTCTGCGCGGGATGCCTGTCCGCCCGGCTCCTGGGACGCGCCGACGACATCCACATGTGCCACGGCGTCACCTGGATGCGGGTGGAGGGACGGCTCCTCGCGGTGGGCGCGGCGCGCGAGCCGTGTCCGTGTCCGTGCGCCTCGTGAGCCGGGGGTCGCGGGCGGGTGCCCCTGGTCTCCGCCCGGGTCCGGCCCGGGTGGGGGCGCTGGGCCGGAGGGGGGCACCTGGGGGCCGGTCCCGGGGGAACCGGGCGTGCCGGAGGGGGAAACGGGTCGCGGGCTTATAGCAATGGCCCATGCGTGATGTCCGTGTTCCCGACCCTGCCGCGGGGCTCGCTCCGTCGGCCACCGGGGCCTGATGGCGGCGCTGATCCTCGCTCATTTCCTGCTCGCCGCGTGCGCGGGGCCGCTCGTGGGGCGGCTGGGGCCACGGGCGTTTTTGGTACTGGCGGTGCCGCCCGCCGTGACCGTGGGGTGGGCCGCGTTCCAGTGGGGCACCGCCGCCGGGGGCGGTGCGGTCACCTGGTCGCTGGCGTGGCTGCCCGCGTACGACGTGTGGCTCGCGCTGCGGATGGACGCGCTCGCGCTGCTGATGGTGCTGCTCGCGGCCGGGGTGGGTGCGCTGGTCCTGGTGTACTGCGTGCGGTACTTCGACGCCGGGACGCCGATGCTGGGGCGGTTCGCGGGGAATCTGCTGGCGTTCGCGGGGGCGATGCTCGGGCTGGTGCTCGCGGACGATCTGGTGGTGCTCTATGTGTTCTGGGAGCTGACCACCGTCTTCTCCTATCTGCTGATCGGGCACGGCAGCGAACGCAAGCAGAACCGGCGCTCCGCGCTCCAGGCGCTGACGGTGACGACGCTGGGCGGGCTCGCGATGCTCGTCGGGTTCCTGATGCTCGGTCGGGCAGCGGGCACGTACCGGATCTCGGAGCTGGTGGCGAACCCGCCGACACCGTCCACCGCCGTGTCGGTGGCCGTGGTGCTGGTGCTGGTGGGCGCGCTGTCGAAGTCCGCGATCTGGCCGTTCAGTCTGTGGCTGCCGAACGCGATGGCCGCGCCGACGCCGGTGAGCGCGTATCTGCACGCGGCGGCGATGGTGAAGGCGGGGGTCTATCTGGTGGCGCGGCTGGCGCCCGCGTTCGCGGACGCGCCGCCGTGGCGGCCGATGCTGCTGGTGCTCGGTTCGGCGACGATGCTGCTCGGGGGCTGGCGGGCGCTGCGGCTCAACGATCTGAAGCTGGTGCTCGCGTACGGCACGGTCAGTCAGCTGGGGTTCCTCACCGTGCTGGCCGGGGCGGGGAACCGGGACGCCGCGCTGGCCGCCGCCGTGATGATCCTGGCGCACGCGCTGTTCAAGGCCCCGCTGTTCCTCGTCACCGGGATCGTGGACCACGCGACGGGCACCCGGGACCTGCGGCGGCTGTCCGGGGTGGGGCGGACGCTGCCATGGGTGGCGGGCATGGCGTGTGTCGCGGGCGCGTCGATGGCGGCGCTGCCGCCGCTGCTCGGGTTCGCCGCGAAGGAGGCCGCGTTCGAGGCGCTGCTGCACGGCGGCACGGCGGACCGCTGGGCGCTGGCCGCCACGACGGTGGGTTCGGCGCTGACCTGCGCGTACACCCTGCGTTTCCTGTGGGGGGCGTTCGCCCGCAAGCCCGGTCTCGCGGACACGCCCGCGCGCCGGGTGGACGTGGCGTTCCTCGGGGCGCCCGCGGTGCTGGCGGTGGCGTGTCTGGTGCTGGGGCCCGGGGTGCCCTGGCTGAACGGGCTGCTCGGCGCGTACGCGGACACCTTCCCGGCGCCCGCGCACCCCTATGAGCTGGCGCTGTGGCACGGGTTCGGTACCGCCCTGCTGCTGTCGGCGGCGGCCTGGGCGGGCGGTGTGGCGCTGTTCGTGCTGCGTGGGCCGGTGGTGCTGCTGTCGCGGCGGGTGGCCTGGCCGACGGCGGACCGGATGTTCGGGCTGGGGCTGCTGGGCCTGGAGCGGCTGGCGCTCCAGGTCACCGGGTTCTTCCAGCGCGGTTCGGTGTCCGTGTATCTGGCGACGGTCCTGCTGGTGCTGTTCGGCGGGCAGCTCGCCGTGCTGGTGGTGGACGAGCCGTGGACGGGGGCCGCGCCGCCCCGGCTGTGGGACTCGCCGGTGCAGGGCGGGGTCGCCCTGCTGACGTGCGCGGCGGCGCTGCTGTGTCTGCCGGTGCGGCGGCGGATGAAGGTCGTGGTGCTGGCGGGGCTCACCGGCTACGGCACGGCGCTGCTGTTCGTGGTGCACGGGGCGCCGGATCTGGCGCTCACCCAGTTCTGTGTGGAGACGGTCTCGCTGCTGGTGTTCGTGCTGGTGCTGCGGCGGATGCCGGTGTACTTCCAGGAGACGATCAGCCGCCGCCGGCTGCTGATGCGGGTGCCCTTCGCGCTGGCCGCGGCGGCGGTCGCCGGGACGTCGATGTGGGTGGTGGCCGCCGCGCGCGTGGCCGACCCGGCGGGCGGCGCCCTGGTCCGGGCCACCGCCGAGCACGGGGTGAAGGACGTGGTGGCGACGATCCTGGTGGAGTACCGGGCGTGGGACACCCTGGGTGAGTCGGCGGTGCTCGCGGTCGCCGCCGTCGGGGTGACGAGTCTGATCTATCTGCACCGCAGGACCGGGCCCGTCGAGGGCGGTGAGACGCTGCTCGCGCCGGGCGCCGCCGAGGCGCCCACCGCCCCGGCCGGTCCGACGGCGTGGTCGTACGGCTCACGGTTCGTCACCCGGGGGCCGGTCGCGGAGGACACCGCGCCCGAGCGGACGTGGCTGGCCGCCGGGGGCACGCTGGCGCCCGAGTACCGGTCGGTGGTGTTCGAGGTCGTCGCGCGGCTGGTGTTCCACCCGATCCTCGTGCTGTCGGTATATCTGCTGCTGTGCGCGGAGAACCTGCCGGGCGGCGGCTTCGTGGCCGGTCTGGTGGCGGGGCTCGCGATGATGGCGCGGTATCTGGCGGGCGGTCGGCACGAGCTGGCCGACGCGGCGCCCGGCCATCCCGGGCTGCTCACCGGGCTCGGACTGCTGCTGTCCGCGTCGGTCGCCGTCGTCGGACTCGTCGACGGGACGGTGCTCCACGCGTTCTCCTACGACGGGCATCTGCCGGTCGTGGGCCACTTCCACCTGGGCACCCCGGTCCTCTTCGACACGGGGGTGTATCTGCTGGTGCTCGGGGTGGTCCTGGACATCGTGCGGGCGCTCGGGGCCCGGGTCGACCGGCAGATCGAGCACGCGGCCCGCGCGGCGCACCGGGAGGCCGGCCGGTGACCGTCAGTCTGACGCTGCTGGCGACCGGGTCGCTGCTGTGCGCGGTGGGCGGGGTGCTGCTGCTGATGCGGGCGCTGACCCGCATCCTGACCGGTGCGGTGATCCTCAGCAACGGGATCAACGTCCTGATGCTGACGGCCGCCGGGGCCGCCGGTCCACCGCCGCTGCTCTACCCCCGGGTGGACATCGCGCGGGTCACCGATCCGCTGCCGCAGGCCATCGCGCTGACCGCGATCGTCATCACCCTCGCCACCACGGCGTTCCTGCTGGCGATGGCGTACCGCAGCCAGCGTGTCAACGGCTCCGACGAGGTCATCGACGACATCGAGGACCGGCGGGTCGCGCTGCGCGCGGAGGTGCAGGAGCAGCGGGCCGCGCTGCGGGAGCTGCACGGGCCCCGGGGGCGGGGCCCGGAGGGCGACCGGGACGAGTACCTCTCGGAGCGCAAGCGGCTGCGGGCGATGCTGCGGGAGGACCGGGCCCTCCAGGCGCGGGCCCGGGACGCGTCGGGCGATCTGTGGAACGACATCCTCGGCGAGGACCCGGGCGACCACCCGGACCCGTCCGCGCCTCCCGCGGCCCCCGACCACCGCGACCCGTCCGAGCCCCCCGTACCCCCCGAACACCGTGAACCGCCGCCCGGCGGCGCCGAGGAGGGCCGTCCGTGAACGCGCTCGTGCCGCTGCCCGTCCTGCTGCCGCTGCTGGCCGCCGGGTCCGAACTCGTCCTCGGCACCCGCTACCCGCGCGCCCAGCGGTTCGTCGGTGTCGCCGTGCTGACGGCCGTGCTGGGGCTGTCGCTGACGCTGCTGGTGGCCGCCGACAGCCGGGGGCCGATCGTGATGCACCTGGGGGACTTCGCGCCGCCGCTCGGCATCACGCTGGTCGCCGACCGGCTGTCCGCGCTGATGCTGACGGTGTCGGCGGCGGTCACGCTGTGCGTGCTGGTCTACTCGGTCGGCCAGGGCATGGCCGACCGGGAGGAACAGTCGCCGCTCGCGGTCTTCCACCCGGCCTACATGGTGCTGGTGGCCGGGGTGTCGTGCACGTTCCTCGCCGGTGACCTGGTCAATCTGTACGTCGGCTTCGAGATCATGCTGGTGGCGAGCTTCGTGCTGCTGACCCTCGGCGGTACGGCGGCCCGGCTGCGCGCGGGAGCGACGTACGTCCTGGTGTCGCTGGTCTCGTCGATGGTGTTCTTCACGGCGGTCGCCCTGACCTACGCGGCGGCGGGCACGGTGAACCTCGCGCAGCTCGCCGTCCGGCTGGCGGAGCTGCCGATCGGGGTGCGGACCCTGCTGGAGGCGACGCTGCTGACGGTGTTCGCCGTGAAGGCCGCCGTCTTCCCGCTCGCCGCCTGGCTGCCCGACTCGTACCCGACGACCCCGGCGCCGGTCACGGCGGTGTTCGCGGGACTGCTCACCAAGGTCGGCGTGTACTGCGTGCTGCGCACCGAGACCCTGCTGTTCCCCGGCAACCGGCTGGGGGACCTGCTGCTGGTGGCGGCCCTCGCGTCGCTGGTGGTCGGGGTGCTCGGCGCGGTCGCCCAGACCGATCTGAAGCGGGTGCTGTCCTTCGTCCTGATCAGCCACATCGGGTACATGATCTTCGGGATCGGGATCGGTACCCGGGCGGGACTGGGCGGCGCGATCGTGTACGTCGTCCATCACATCACCGTGCAGACCGCGCTGTTCCTGGTGGCCGGGCTGATCGAGCGGCGGACGGGCACCACCGAGCTCACCCGGGTCGGCGGACTCGCGGCGGCCGTCCCCGCGCTGGGGGCGCTGTTCCTGCTGCCCGCGCTGAACCTCGCCGGGATTCCGCCGATGTCCGGGTTCATCGGGAAGCTGGAGCTGCTGCGGGCGGGTGTCGCGGACGCCGGGGTCCTCGCGTACGTCCTGGTGGGGGCGGCCTCGCTGACCAGTCTGCTGACCCTGTACGTGATGGCGAAGGTGTGGAACCTCGCGTTCTGGCGGGCGGCCCCGGCGGGAGCGGCCGAACGCGGGACGGTGCTGGAGGAACCCGACACCGACGACTCCGGCCCGGACCCGGACGACGTGGTGCGGCGGCCCGCGCCCGCCGGGCAGGCCGTGACCGCGACGCTGTCCGGGCGGGCCATCACCGTCACCACCACCACGGACCGGCTGCCGCGCACCATGACCTGGGCGACGGCCGCGCTGGTGCTGCTGTCCCTCGCGTACACGGTGCTGGGCGACCCGTTCACCGCGGTCACCGGGCGGGCGGCGGACGAGCTCCTGGAACGTTCCCCCTACATCGAGGCGGTGCTCGGCCAATGACGTCCCCGTGATCTCGGTCAGGTTCCATGACCCGGGGCTGCCCCCGTACAGCTGTGTGGTGGTGGGGCGCCGGCGGCGGGTGCTCGATCTGCCGCTGATCGCCTGGCTCACCGTCGTATGGGTGCTGCTGTGGGGCAATCTCAGCGTCGTCAATGTGGTCGGCGGGGCGCTGGTCGCGGTGGTGGTGTGCCTGGTCTTCCCGCTGCCGCTGGTCAACATCGGGCTGCGGCTGCATCCGCTGGGCATCGCGCGGCTGGCGGTGCGGCTGGTGTGGGAGATGTACACGGCCGGGCTGAAGGTCTCGCACCAGATGCTCGACAACCGTCCGTTCCTCGCGGCCGTCCTCGCCGTCCCGCTGCGCTGCCGCGGCGATCTGATGCTCACCGCGACCGCGGTGGCCGTCTCCAACATCCCCGACGGCTCGGTGGTCGAGGTCCACCGGGCGCAGGCCACCCTCTTCGTGCACGTCCTGGAGGCCGACGACCCGCGGACCCCGGAGCGGACCCGGCAGGCCGTGTGGCGGATGGAGGAGCTGGTCGTACGCGCGTTCGGCGACCGGGACGAGATCGCCCGGGTCCGCGAAGCGCCGCCCCGGCCGGAGGGCGCCCGGTGAGCGCCGCGCGGAACGTCGACCAGGTGCTGCTCACGGCCGCCGCGGTGATGATCCTGCTCGCCGGGGCGCTGGTGCTGTACCGGGTGTGGCGCGGCCCCTCGATGCTGGACCGCGCGATGGCGCTGGACGTGTGCGCCGCGCTGATGATCGCGGGCATCGCGGTGCGCTCCGCGCTGAACCGGGACGCCTTCTACTTCCCGGTGATGCTGGTGCTGGCGTTCCTCGGCTTCACCGGGTCCGTCGGCATCGCGCGGTTCATCGCCGTCCGGGACCGGCCGCCGGACCCGACCCGGGCCGGGGAGGAGGGCCGGTGAGCGCGGGCACGCAGATCGCGGACACCGCCGGGGCGGTGCTGCTGTTCCTCGGGGCGGCGGTGAGTCTGCTGGGCGCCATCGGGATGGTGCGGATGCCCGATGTCCTCTCCCGCAGCCACGCGGCCACCAACCCCCAGGCGCTGGGCATGCTGCTGGTGCTCGCGGGGGTCGCGCTGCGGCTGCGCAGCGGTATCGACCTGGGGACGCTCGGACTGGTCGGCTTCTTCCAGCTGCTGACCGGCCCGGTCTCGGCGCATCTGGTGGCCCGGGTCGCCTACCGCACCGGGTACGCGGGCCGCGAGGGCCTCGTCTTCGACGATCTGGACGCGCAGCTGAGCGCGGTGCCGCAGGACGGGGAAGGGGGCACGGGGGCGGGTGGGGGACGGTGATCCGCCGGGACGGTGGGGCGGCCGGGGTGGGCGGTTCGCCGCGGCCGCCGGTCCCCCGGTGGCACTGCGGCCACAGTGGTGACATGTTCAAGCTATGTTTGGCCGGGTGATTGCGGAAGCTACGGCACAGTCGATCGTGGACGACATCGCCGGCCGCCTCGGGGTCAGCGTGAACATCATGGACGAGCGCGGGGTGATCATCGCCAGCAGCGACCGTTCCCGGGTGGGCGGCGCGCACGGCGGGGCGCTGCACGTGCTGTCCACCGGGATGCCGCTGTCGGTGACCGCCAAGGAGGCCCGTTCGCTGGACGGGACCCGGGCGGGCGTCAATCTCCCGCTGTGGCTGAACGGGAACGTCGTCGGGGTCGTCGGGGTGCGGGGCGAACCGCGCGAGGTCGGGGAGATCGCGCGCGCGGTCGCGCGGCTGGCCGAACTGATGGTGATGCAGGAGGCGTTCCTCGGTGAGGCCGGCTGGCGCCACCGGGTGCGTCAGCAGATCATGGAGGATCTGCTCGCGGCCCGGCTGACCGAGGAGGGCTTCCGCCAGCGCCAGCAGCTCGCGGGGTGCCGGGTCGAGGCGCCGTACTCGCTGTTCGCGCTCCGGCACGCGCCCGCCGCCGGGTACACCGAGCCCCGGGACCTGTACCGGCTGCTGGAGGTGGACGAACGCTCCGCGCTGGTCGTGGCGGACGCCGCCGGGGTGGTGTGGACGGTGACCGGCGGCTCCACCTCCGTCGCGCTGCGGTACCGGCTGTCGGGACTGTGCGCGGCGCACCCCGACACGGGCGTCCTGGACGCGGGCCGGGTGGACGACTTCGGGGCGCTGACGGAACTGACCGGGCAGGCCCGCTTCGCGCTGCGCCGCAGACTGGTCGGCGAGGTGCGGCTGGCGGACCTGGAGCTGCCGGTGCTGCTGGCGCGGCTCGATCCGGGGGTACGGGTCGAGACCGCGGAACGTGTCCTCGGGGCGCTGTCCGCGGAGCTGCGCAACACCCTGCGGGCGTACTTCGCGCACGACTGCGGTGTGGTGGAGGCCGCCCACGCCCTGAACGTGCACCGCAACACCCTCGCGTACCGGCTGGGCCGGGTCGCCGAGCTGACCGGCCGCGATCCGCGGGCGTTCCAGGACGCGGTGGTGCTCCAGATCGCGCTGCACCTCGCCGAGATCGACCAGGACCAGCCGCCCCGCTGAGACGGGGTCCGGCGCCTTGGGCCGGGTCGGGTCCGCCGCTTCGTCGAGGGGCCGGGTCCGCCGCCCCGCCGCGCGACCCGCCCCGCCGCGCGACCAGGTTCCGCCGCCCCGCTGAGACGGCGTCCGGTGCCTTGCCGGGCAGGGCCGCGCGAAGGGCCGCAGGGCGTCCAGCGGAACGGCCGTCACGCTGTGTCGTGCGCTGTTCTCGTGCGTGGTGCACAAATCCAGGGGTGCCCGGGGGCGGAAAATCCGGTCGCCCCGCCGATGCCGCCCTTGCCTTCCCGTACCTAAAGTGCCGACACAGCTCAAGCAGAGCCGCCCCTCCCCGGAGTTCCCCTCCGCCCGGGTGTTCTCCCACGAAAGGCCGTGGACGTGCGTGTCGTCATCGCTCCGGACTCCTTCAAGGGCAGTCTGACCGCCGCCGAGGTCTGTGCGGCCATCGAGAACGGGGTGCTGCGTGCCCTCCCCCACGCGGAGGTGGCCCGGGTGCCGATGGCCGACGGGGGTGAGGGCACCCTGGACTGCGTCGGCGCGGCGACCGGCGGCCGGGAGATCACCCTGACCGTCGGCGGTCCGATGGGCCGTCCCGTCGATGCCCGGTACCTGCTGTCCGCCGACGGGACCTCCGCCGTCGTCGAACTCGCCGCCGCCTCGGGGCTGCCGCTGGTGGAGCCCGGCGAGGTCGACGCGCTGCGCGCCGACACCACCGGCACCGGTGAGCTGATCGCGGACGCCGTGCGCCGGGGCGCCCGTGAGGTGCTGGTGTGCATCGGCGGCAGTGCCAGCACCGACGGCGGCACCGGGCTGATGCGGGCCCTCGGCGCCCGCTTCCTGGACGCCGACGGCGCCGAACTCCCGCCGGGCGGCGGCGCCCTCACCGAACTGGCCCGTATCGACCTGGACGGGCTGGGCGACGAGGTCCGGGGCACCCGGTTCCGGATCGCCTGCGATGTGACCAATCCGCTGGTCGGGCCGGAGGGCGCCGCCGCGGTGTTCGGCCCGCAGAAGGGCGCCACCGCCGACCAGGTCCGGCGGCTGGACGAGGGGCTGACCCGCTTCGCGGACGTCCTCGACCGGCAGTTCGGCGTCCGGGTCCATGATCTGCCGGGCGCGGGCGCGGCGGGCGGCACCTGCGGCGGGATGCTCGCGGTACTGGACGCCGAGGCCGTCAGCGGCTGCGAACTGGTCGCCGACACGGTGGGCCTCGCCCGTCAACTGGACGGCGCGGAGCTGGTGTTCACCGGTGAGGGCCGGGTGGACCGGCAGAGCGCGGGCGGCAAGGTCGTCTCGCTGGTCGCCCGGCTCGCCGCGGAGCGCGGCATCCCCGTCGTCGCGCTCGCCGGTCAGCTCGTCCCCCCGCTCGACGATCTGCACGCGCTGGGTCTCACGGCCGCGTTCAGCATCGCGGACGGTCCGCGCCCCCTCGCGGACATGACCGTCTCGGCCGCGGAGCTGCTGTCCGGCGCGGCCGAACAGATCGTGCGGCTGCGGGTCGGCTGACCCGGCCGGGCAGGCACCCGTACGACCGGTTCCGCCGGGCCCCGACGCCCCCGGGACGCTGCACGGCCCGTACCCCGCCCTGCCCCCGCTCCCCCACACCCGTCACCTCCCCCACATCCACGGCGTCCCCCCGCACCCGGACCGCCCAGGACTTCCCCGGTTCCCCACCCTGGGCGGTCCGGTCCTCCGCGCCAAGGCCCCACCCGCCCCCCACAGCCCAAGGTCCCCACCGCCCCCACAGTCCCTTCCTCTCCGGTCCCTACGAGGAGTTCCATGAGCACCGCCGGCCCCGCCCTGCTCGCAGCTCTGGCGGCGAGCATCGCCCTGATCATCTTTTTGTGCGGCCGCTTCAAGCTGCATCCGTTCCTCGCCATCGTCCTGTCCACCTACGCGTTCGGCATGATGGCGATGGGCATCGGTGCCGCGACGGGCGCCGACGAGCGCTTCGTCGACAATCTCGGCACCACCATCGCCGAGGGCTTCGGGACGATCCTCGCCAGCATCGGTCTGGTGATCCTCTTCGGCACGATCATCGGCAAGGTGCTGGAGCGCACCGGCGCGGCCGTCACCCTGGCCGAGGCCGTGCTGAAGGTGGTCGGCAAGCGGCATCCCGCGCTCGCCATGTCGCTGATCGGCTGGGTCGTCTCGATCCCCGTGTTCTGCGACTCGGGCTATGTGGTGCTGTCCCCGCTCCAGCGCTCGATCGCCCGTAAGACGGGCAAGAACCCGGTGGTGCTCGGTACGGCGCTGGCCACCGGTCTGTACGCGTCGCACACCTTCGTCCCGCCGACGCCAGGCCCGATCGCCGCCGCGGGGAACGTGGGCATCGGTTCCGACGGCCTCATCTGGGTGATCCTCTTCAGCATCCCGGTCTCGCTGGTCGCCGCGCTCGCCGGTCTCGCCTGGGCGCTGCGCCGTACGGGCAACCTGGAGAGCAAGCTGCCCGACGCGCACCAGACGTTCGAGGAGTACAAGGCCCAGTTCGACCGCCTGCCGAGCCTGAGCCGGGCGCTGACCCCGATCCTGCTGCCGATCGTGCTGATGGCCGTCGGTTCGGTCGCGGCGTTCCCCTCGGGTGACGGCACCCTGGTCGACGGGGCGTTCGGCAGTCTGCTCAAGGACCTGGGCAACCCGGTCAACGCGCTGCTGATCGGTGTGCTGCTGGCGCTGGCGCTGCTGCCCAGCAAGCTGGACGCGAAGGCGCTGACCACCTGGGTCGCCGAGGGTCTGGTGGACGCGGCCCCGATCCTGGTGATCACCGGTGCGGGCGGCGCGTTCGGCGCGGTGATCAAGGGCACCCCGATCGCGGACTACATCGCCACGCTGATCGGCGACGGTTCGGCGGTCAGCGGTGTCACCGCGCTGCTGGTGCTGTTCGCGCTGGCCGCGCTGCTGAAGACGGCCCAGGGCAGCAGTACGGCGGCCCTGATCATCACCTCCACCCTGGCGCAGCCGCTGCTGCCCGCGCTGGGGCTGGACGGGAACCTCGGCTCCATACCCATCGGCCAGGTGATGGCCGTGATGGCGATCGGCGCGGGCGCGATGGTCGTCAGCCATGTCAACGACTCGTACTTCTGGGTGGTGTCGCAGTTCTCCGGGATGGACGTGAAGACCGCGTACCGGGCCCAGACGGCGGCCACTCTCGTGCAGGGACTCTCCGCTCTGGTCGTGGTGCTTGTCATGGGTGCCTTGCTGCTGTAGCCATCGGCCCGGGGGCGGCAGACCCGCCGCCCCCGGGCCCAGGGAAGTGGAGGAGTCGGTCGTACGGCGGCGGGGCAGGGCGAGCCCCGCCGTTCGCTGTCCCCGGATGATCCGAGATTTCGTCGGTGCGTCACGCACCTGAGGAGGACGACGTGCACGAACTGCTGCCGGTTCTGAGCACCCCGCGCCACGCGGGCGGCCGGTCCGCGCTCACCTGCCGCTACCGCTGCGGTGACGCGTGTTTCCAGGAGGTCCCCAACACCAGCGCCAACGCGTACGCCGGTGACATCATCGCCGGGGCGCTCTCCCGGCGTTCGATGATGCGGGCCGCCGCCGTGGTGACGGTCGCCGCCGCGGCCGGGGCCACCGCCGTCGGTCCGGGCGCGGGGCGGGCCGAGGCCGCTGCCGCCGCCCGGCCGACGAGTTCCCGGCACGGCCGGACGGACGGGGCCCGGGGCCTGCGCTTCACCCCGGTCGCCCCCAACGAGCACGACACGGTGACCGTACCGGCGGGCCATGCGCAGAGCGTGGTGATCCGCTGGGGCGAACCGATCCTGCGCGGTGCGCCGGACTTCGACCCCGAACGCCAGAGCGCACGGGCGCAGTCCGGTCAGTTCGGCTACAACAACGACTTCCTGTCCCTGCTGCCGCTGCGGGGCGAGCACGGGCGCCAGGTGATGGTGGCGAACCACGAATACACCACCGAGACGCTGATGTTCCGCGACTACGACCCGGAGAACCCGACGCGCGAGCAGGTGGAGATCGCCTGGGCCGCGCACGGTCTGTCGGTGGTCGTGGTGGAGGAGCGGCGGCGGTCGGGCGCGCTGGCGCCGGTGCCCCGGCACCGGCTGAACCGGCGGATCACCGCGACCACCCCGTTCCGGATCACCGGCCCGGCGGCGGGCGCGCCCCTGCTGCGCACGGGCGCCGATCCGTCGGGGACCCGCGCGCTCGGTACGTTCAACAACTGCGCGGGCGGTACGACGCCGTGGGGCACCACGCTGCACGGCGAGGAGAACATCAACATCTACTTCGCCAACGGCTCCCGCCCCACGGACCAGCGGTACGGCATCGCGCCGGGTGCCACCGAGCGGAAATGGGAGCGGTTCGACCAGCGGTTCGACGTGGCCCGGGAGCCGAACGAGGCGCATCGTTTCGGCTGGGTGGTCGAGCTGGACCCGTTCGACCCGGACTCGGTGCCGCGCAAGCGGACCGCGCTGGGCCGCTTCAAGCACGAGGGGGCGCAGCCCCGGCTGACCGACGACGGCCGTCCGGTGGTGTACATGGGCGACGACGAGCGGTTCGAGTACTTCTACAAGTTCGTGTCGTCGCAGCGGATGATGCGGGGCACCTCGCGGGCGGCGCGGGAGCACAACCTCACGCTGCTGGACGAGGGCACCCTGTACGTGGCGAAGCTGACGGGCGACAGTCCCGGCGAGATCGACGGCAGCGGGCGGCATCCCGCCGACGGCGAGTTCGACGGCGCCGGTGAGTGGATCCCGCTGGCGACGGGTGAGGTCTCGCACGTACCGGGGATGACGGCGGAGGAGGTGTACGTGTTCACCCGGCTGGCGGCCGACCGGGCCGGGGCGACGAAGATGGACCGTCCCGAGGACGTGGAGCCGTCCCCGCGCACCGGGCGGGTGTACGTGGCGCTGACGAACAACACCGAGCGCGGCAAGCCGGGCAAGCCCGGCGCGGACGAGGCCAATCCGCGCGTCCTCAACAAGCACGGGCAGATCCTGGAGCTGGCGGAGGAGCGCGACGACCCGGCGCGGGAACGTTTCGCGTGGCGGCTGTTCCTGGTGGCGGGCGATCCGGCGGACCCGGCGACGTACTTCGCGGGGTTCCCCAAGGAGCGGGTCTCCCCGATCTCGTGCCCGGACAATGTCGCGTTCGACCCGCACGGCAATATGTGGATCTCCACCGACGGCAACAAGCTCGGTTCGAACGACGGGCTGTTCGGGGTGGCGACCCGGGGCGAGCGGCGCGGTGAGCTGAAGCAGTTCCTGACGGTGCCGGTGGGTGCGGAGACCTGCGGTCCCGTCATCCAGGACCGCAGGGTGCTGGTCGCCGTGCAGCACCCCGGGGAGCTGGACGGCGCGTCGGTCGAGAACCCGGCGAGCACCTGGCCCGACGGTCCGGGCCGGATCGTCCGCCCGGCCGTGGTCGCGGTGTGGCGCACCGACGGGCGTGACATCGGCGTCTGAGCCCACGCCGCGCCCGGTGCCCTGGCTCCCGCCGCCCCGCTCTCCGGGGTGACGGGAGCCTTCGCGGTCCCCGGACCCCTTCGCCGGCGGACCGGCGGGACCCGCGCACCCGGGCCGGTCCGGCCCCGTCCGGACGGCGCGGGGGCGGGCCGGGGCTGGGGTAACGTACCGGGCGCGGGTGCCGGACCCGGGTCATGAGCGGTGGAGGTGGTCGCGTGACGCGTACGAAGCAACTCCCGCCGGACAGTCCCTGGCAGGCACTCCAGGGCATCGGCGCGGCCGGGCAGGACGGGGTCGCGCAGGAGATCGCCGCGCAGGTCCAGCAGCTGATCCTGTCCCGTGAGCTGAGCGACGGCTCGCGTATTCCGTCGGAGCGGGATCTCGCGGTGCTGCTGTCGACCAGCCGCCCCACGGTGAGCCAGGCCATCCGCATCCTGGTCGTCAAGGGTCTGGTGGAGTCGCGGCGCGGATCGGGCGCGTACGTACGGCTGCGGCCCGAGGTCAACCTGGCCGCCTCGATGAGCCTGATGCTGGAGGTGGACCCGGAGTCGGTGGGTTCGCTGGCCGAGCTGCGGCTGTCGCTGGAGTCGACCGGGGTCGTCCGGGCGATCGAGCGGGCGACACCGGAGGAGCTCGCGGAGGCGGAGCGGGCGCTGCGGCGGCTGGCGGGCAGCGCGGGCGACATCGCGAGCTGGATGAGCGCGGACACCTACTTCCACGCGACGCTGATCGGCGCCTCGCACAACACGTACCTCGCGGCGATGTTCGACAGCGCGCACACCGCGCTGATCGACTACGAGTACCGCGCGTGGGTCGACAGCGGCACGGTCCCCCGGTGGCTGGAGCCCGACCGGATCGGGGACCTGACGGCGATCCACGAGCCGATCCTGCGGGCGGTGCAGCGCCGGGACGTGGACGCGGCGCTGTACGCGGTGCGCCATCACCATGAGGTGATGAGCCGCCATCTGCGGCTGAGCGCGTGAGCCCCCTGAGACGTGTGAGCCCGAGGCGCGTAGGCCGCTGAGCGCGTGGGCCCCGCGCCCGCCCCGGCCTGTGAGGGCGAGGGTCGGGGGCGGGGCCCATGGTCGCGCCGCACCGCGACGGAAAGGCGCGCCCCGGCCGGGCCGGGGCGCGCGGGAACCGGGCGCGCGGGAAAGCGGGTGCGCGGGCCCTGGGTGCGCGGGTCAGTCGAAGTTGTTGGGACGGCCCTCACGCACATACGCGACGGTGTCCGCGATGTGCTTCTTGCTGTGGATGGACTTCTGCTTGGCCAGATGACCGAACATCTGGATGCCGAAACCGCCGTCGAGGTCGTCGGTGATCCGGCGGCGCCAGGGCCTGCGGACGATCTGGGTGGTCAGCCGCCGGGTGACCCGGGGCTTGGACATGATGTGGGCGGCGATCGTCCGGGCGCGCTCCAGCAGCTCCGCGCGCGGCAGCAGCTCGTTGACCATGCCCCACTCCAGCGCCTGCTGGGCGCTGATGGCCTCGCCGGTGAGCAGCGCGTACGCGGCGCGCTTGACGCCGAGGAGTTCCTGGAAGCAGCTGTGGATTCCGTCGCCGGGTACCGAGCTGATGTCGTAGTGCAGGTCGAAGACGGTGGCGTCCTCGGCGCACAGGGTGATGTCGCACATCAGGACGATCTCGGAGTGGAACCCCGAGCCGTTGAAGATCCCGATGGTGGGGATCTCCAGGTCGTTGATCAGCGAGCTGACATTGATCCGGCCGTCCTTGTAGGCGTACTCGTACGCCCAGTGCGGCAGGTCCTCGTCCTCCAGCGCGAACCCTTCCGGGTCGGCGTCCATCATGAACTCCTCACCGCTGCCGGTGAGGATCAGGACCTCGTTCTCGGGGTCGGCGCCGATCGTCTTGAGCATCTGGCCGAGGGCCCGGTGGTTCTGGACGCTGAGCTGGATCGGGCCGCCGAGGGTGTGCGCGCGGGCGACGATGACACCGTCGGTCCGTTCGAGGTGGAAGAAGTCCTTGAACGTCTCGCGGTACTCCTCGAAATCCGGGGTGGGAATGAACTCCTGGAGCGACATCGGGTGCCCCCTCCTTGGCTGGCGTGCGGGTGGGTGGTGCTGCTGGGTGGCGCTTCGGGTGCTGCTGGTGGTGCCGGTGACACGCGTGGTGCCCGTGCTTCTGGTGGTGCTGTGGTGCGGCCGATAGTCGGCCGCGCGGCAACTTAATTGGCTTAACCACTTACGACCGTAGATCGACAGCAAACCCCCGGTCAAGGCCCTCTTCGCTCACCACTTGCCCTGAAAGGCCCTC
This sequence comes from Streptomyces uncialis, assembly GCF_001905345.1. GTDB lineage: Bacteria > Actinomycetota > Actinomycetes > Streptomycetales > Streptomycetaceae > Streptomyces > Streptomyces uncialis. Next base: position 444,194 of record NZ_LFBV01000004.1, on the reverse strand, counting down.
GCAGGGCGATTGACGACCCCCGCCACCCTCCCTACATTGGCTAGGCCACTCAGTGCTCCATGTCTTCTGGAGGGATCACCACCGATGCTGATGCCCACCGTGCGGCGCTTCTCCGACCCGGGAAGCCGCTGGACAGTCACCGATCCCGTGGAGCTGGCGCTGCGCGTCCGGCTCAACGCGGTCCGCATGGTCGCCCCGCAGGGCTTCGGCTATCTCGGACAGGCCCTTTCCTCCGCCGAGCAGGTCGCCGCGCTGTTCAGCGCCGCGCGGCCCGGCCGGGACCGGCTGGTCTGCTCACCCGGCCACTACGTCATCGGCCCGTTCGCCGCCGCCGTCGCGCTCGGGCTGCTGGACGAGAGCGCGCTCAGGGACTACGGGAAGAACGGCTCCGGGGTCGAGGCCATCGGCAGCGAGCGCTCCCCGGTCGTCGACCACACCTGCGGCTCGCTCGGGCAGGGGCTGTCCGCCGCCGCCGGCTTCGCCCTGTCGGACCGGATGCGCGGACGGGACGTCCGCACCTTCGCGATGGTCAGCGACGGCGAGCTGGAGGAAGGCCAGGTATGGGAGGCCGCCATGTTCGCCGCGCACCACGGGCTCGCCTCGCTCACGGTGCTGGTGGACGCCAACAACTCGCAGGTCGACGGGCCCGTCGACACCGTCACCACCCTGGAGCCGATCGCCGCGAAGTGGGAGTCCTTCGGCTGGCACACGGCCGATGTCGACGGTCATGACCCGGTGGCCCTGGCCGCCGCGCTGGCGGACGCGGACGCGGAGCCGGACCGCCCGAGCGTGGTCGTGTGCCGGACCTCCACCAGCCATGGACTGGACTGTCTGCCGCCGGACGCCGACGGCCACTTCATCAAACTGTCCCCGGAGCTGGCCTGGCGGGCGATCGACGAGCTGACCCGCGAGCTGGAGGCACTCCATGCGTAGGCCCCCTTACCCCGTACGCACCAAGCCGTACGGCACCGCGTTCCTCGAACTGGCCCGGGAGCGGCCCGAGATCGTGTGCCTCAGCGGGGATCTGACCCGGCAGTGCGAGATCGATCTGTTCCAGGCGGAGTTCCCCGAACGGTTCGTGCACGCGGGGATGGCCGAGGCGAACATGATGGGTGTCGCCGGGGCCCTGGCACGCTCCGGTCATCTGCCGTTCGTCCACACCTTCGGGGTCTTCGCGACCCGCCGCGCCTACGACCAGATCGCCAACGCCATCGCCTACCCGGCGCTGCCGGTACGGATCATCGGCTTCATGCCCGGGGTGTCCACCCCCGGCGGACCGAGCCACCAGGCCATCGACGATGTGGCGCTGATGCGGGCCCTGCCCAACATGACGGTCGTCGATGTGGCGGACGCGGTGGAGACGGCGCAGGTGGCACGCGCCGTGGCCGACCTCCCCGGACCGGTGTACGTCCGGCTCAAGCGCGGGGAGATCCCCGTGGTGTTCGACGACGGACACCGGCTGTCGCTCCAGCACGCGGAGGTGCTGGCGCGCGGCATCGACGTCGCGCTGTTCTCCAGCGGGATGATGCTCGCGACCACACTGGCCGCGGCGCGCACGCTGGAGGAGGCCGGGGTCTCGGTCTCCGTGGTCCACGTCCCCACCCTCAAACCCCTGGACGGCGCGACCGTACGGGAGGTGGCGGGCGGGGTCCGGGCCCTGGTCACGGCGGAGAACCACTCGGTCGTCGGCGGCCTCGGATCGGCGGTCGCGGAAACCCTCGCCGAGGCGGGCATCGGACGGCCGCTGCGCCGGATCGGCATCCAGGACACCTTCGCCGAGGGCTCCTTGACCGCGCCGTACCTCTTCGAACGCTACGGACTGTCGGTACGGCACGTGGTGGAGGCCGCGTGGTCCGCCCTCGACCGCCCCGGCCCCGCACCCGAGACACCCGACACCCCGGAGACGACCACGGGGAGCGGGGCGTACTCCCCTGTCTGAGCGGTGTCCGCCGGAGGTTCTCCGGCTTCAGTCCGACGCCACCGGCTGCTCGTGGCCGCCCCGGACGCCCCGGACGAGCAATGTGCCCGTGGTGCGCCGGGAACCCGGGGGCGCGGCGATCACGGAGGCGGACACGTCCACGTACCCGTGCTCCTTGAGGATCAGCGCCCAGACATCCGGTTCGTGGTCCCACCGCTTGACGACGGCGGGGTCCTCGTCGGGCCCGCGAGGGATGTACGACGCCTGGCACCCGTAGCACCCCTCGATCGGAGGGCGCTGGGACATCGCGAACACGCCGCCGGGCCTGAGGTTCGCATGCACGACCGGCAGCAGCAGGCCCGGGGCGGAGAACCAACCCGCGCCGAAGACGCTGTAGATCGCGTCGAAGACCGTGCGGCTCTCTCGCAGGTAGGCGGGCGCGTCGCCCTGGTGCAGCTCCATCCCGTCCACATCGGCCCACCGCTCCCGTGCCTTCGCGAGCTGCTCGGGGGAAAGGTCGATGCCCACAGCCCGCACACCGAGACCGGCGAGGTGAGCGGCGTTCCCGCCCGCACCACAGCCGAGGTCGAGCGCGGTCCCACCCGGTTCCAACGCCAGCACCTCGGCCCCGGGTCCGTGGTCGGCGTACTGGGTCCAGTTGAACCACGTGGTCTCACCACGTGCGTTCGTCGTACGCCGCTGGGGCTTGGTCCGCGCGTACTCGTCCCAGGCAGCACTACGGGTGTCGGTCACTGCGGTTCCGTTCCGTTCTCGTTCATGGGCACAGCCGCCCGGTACGGGTTCCGTCCGAGGCACGAGGCGGGACGGTCGGGTCACCCGCGCCGGGCCGCGCCGTCCGGCCAGATCCGGTCGACGGGGACGCCCGCCGTCCGCGCTTCGAGCACGGTGTCCGCGGTGCCGCCGCCCTTTCCGGTGGGCGGCTCACCGTTCCATACGGCGACCAGGCGATCGGCACGTTCCAGGAGCACGGAGTTCGCCGCCTCGTACGCCTGCCGGTTCGCGGTCTCGTGCGGAAGGACGACGACCTCGTCGGCCGCCTTGACGAGACGGTCGAAGGTCTCGGCGTGATCGGGGCGGACCTTCCGCTCCCGGTAGTCCCGCGACGGGATCACCACGACGAGACGGCCCCCGGCCTCCAGAACGGCCTCGGCGAAGAGGGAGTCCGAGCCCTTGGCGATACAGGACACCCCGACCAGGCCGCCGGTGTGCGGTGCCAGCGTCTCCGCCAGAGCGGCCCGTACCAGCGGCACGCTGGCATCGGTCAGGTCCATGTGTCCCGTGACCGCGATCGTAGTCATGTCTCTCCTTGAGCTCGTCGGCGATTCGTGGGCTGAGGCCCGCACTTCGGAGACCGTACGCGATGCGGAACGAGCCACCATGTACACGCGGCGGAAGGCGAGTTGACGATGAAGCCGTACCGGGGCGCCGACCGCCGGGCCTCCGTCATCAGGCAGGGCCCGATGACGGAGGCCGGGTACCGTTCTGATGTCGACTCGGAATGGAGCTCCCCGTATGACCGAGGCCACGGACCAGCACATCGGTACTCGTGTGCGTATCGCCCGAACAGCTTCAGGACTCACCCAAGTCGAGATGGCAGGGTTCCTGGGCCGCTCCGAGCATTGGGTGCAGGACATCGAGCGCGGGCGGCTGGCCCTCGACCGGTACTCGGTGATCTCGTCGATCGCGGACCTGACCGATGTTGACGTGGTGTGGCTGCTGGGTCAGCCGTACCGGCTGCGGGGCGACGGCGGGTCCCTCGCACACGCTCACATCCCCGCACTCCGCACCGGACTGCGCCGGGCCGGACTCGCCCTGTCCGGCCACCCGGGGCTCACCCCGCAGGGCACCCCCTTGGCCACAAGGGACCTGCACGCACGTGCCGCCGCGGCGAATCGGGCGAGGCAGGCGGCGGACCTTCCCGCCGTCGCGGTCGAACTGCCGCTCCTGATCGAGGACCTGACCACGGCGATCATGACCGAATGCGGAAGGCCGCGCAGCGAGGCGCTGCGACTGATGGCCGACGCGGCACGCACGGCCCGCATGTGTCTCAACCAGCTCGGCTACCCCGATCTCGCGTGGGTGGCCGCCGAGGTCGCGGCGGGCGCCGCCACCGTTCTGGACGATCCGCTGGTGCGGGCCGCTGTCGCGTGGGACCGCTGTGGCGCACTCCTGCACCAGGGCTCCTTGCCGGAGGCCGTGGCAGTGGCCGAGGCGGCTTTGCGGGACCTGGAGCCGCTGGCCGCCGCCCGCACGCCCGAGCCCCAGGCTCTCTCGATGCGCGGAGCCCTGCATCTGCGCGCGGCGGTCGCGTTCGCCCGGGGCGCGGGCACCAGTGGTGACGCGTGGGCACGCATCAACGAGGCGTTGACGGACGCCGACCGGCTCGGCCCCGACTGGCACGACGTGGACCAGCAGACCGTGTTCGGACGCGGCACCGTCGCCGTCCACGCCGCCGAGGTCGGGGTCGAGGTCGAGGAACCGGACACCGGGCTGACCAAAGTGCCAGACGCCGATATCACCAGCGTGCCCAGCAAGGAACGCCGCACCCACTACGAGATCGACCGGGCGCGCGCGTTCGAACGGATGGGGCGACTGCCGGCGGCGGTCGCCACTCTGAAGGGAGCGGCGAGTTCCGCCCCCTATTACGTCTATGCCGACCCCATGTCACGAGCTCTGGTGTCGACGCTCGCGTTGAAGGGCGTTCCCTCACAGGCATCGGCTCTGTCATCGCTGGTCAGAGGGATGGAACTCGCGCGCTGAGGCGGAGCGGCCCGCCCATTGCGACGCGGAGACGGTCCCGAGCTCCGGGTACCGTTCTGGTGTCGAGTCGGAACGGAGCCCACCATGCCTGCACTTCCGTATGACCACACGGCCGCGCGTATCAAGCGCCTCCGCCTGGAACGCCACCTCACGCAAAAGGCCCTCGCCGATCTGTCCGGGGTCGCCTACTCCACACTCACCAAGACGGAGCAGGGGGTCATCCCCGCCACTCCCTACGTCCTCGGGTGCCTGGCCCGCGCCCTCCGGATCGATGTCAGCACGCTCAACGGCCAGCCCTACGCGACGGAACTGCGCGCCGACGAGCTGGACATACTGATCCTGCCGATCCGTGAGGCGCTGGATGTGTACGACCTCGGCGCCGACCCCGACATCGCACCCCGCCCGCGTGACCGGATCGCGGCCGACGCCGAGGCGCTGTGCGCGGCCGTCCGCCACGGGGACCTCAAGCTCGCCGCCGCACGTGTGTCCGCCCTGGTCCCCGAGGCCACCACGGCGGCGCACCTGGACGGCGCCACCGAGGACTGGCTGACGCTCGCCAGCACCTATCGCACCGCCTACGACGTGACCACGAAGCTCGGGTACACCGACCTCGCCACGCTCGCCCTCGCCCGGATGGACTGGGCGGCCCAACGCGGCTCCAGCGCCGTGGTCGGCGGCATCCACCGGTACATGCGGGCTATGACCTATCTACGGTCCGGCCACTACAGGACCGGACGGCGCCTGGTGGACCTCGGCCTGGAAGCCCTCGGACAGGCCGACCCGGGGCGGGAACGGGACGTCGCCACCGGCCAGTTGTACCTGGGCGCGGCGGTCGTCGCCGGACGTTCGCAGAACCGTGGCCAGGCGGAGGAACATCTGACGGCGGCCGAACACATCGCACAGCGGACGGGCGAGGCCGTCCAGGTGTGGTGGCTCGCGTTCGGACCCACCAACGTCGCCGTGCACCGGGTGAGCGTCCTCGCCGAGATCAACGAGTACGAAGCCGCCGTCACGGCCGGACGCGGCCTGACCCTTCCGGAGGACTGGCCCGCCTCCAGGAAGAGCCACCACCACGCGGAACTGGCCCGCTCCCGCATGTGGACCGGCGACACCGACGGGTCGTACCGAAGCCTCGTCCGCGCCCGGAAGTCCGCCCCGCAGCAGGCCCGTTACTCCCCGACGGTCCGCCAGACCTACCAGGGACTGGAGACCGCGAAGCGCCGCCTCCCGGGCGACTTCCTGTCCTACGGGACATGGCTGGGCGTCTGACCCGCCGACCCCTCGCGCACGGCCACCCTTTGGCCCCAACTATCAACAACCACTGATAGTTGGGGCCTTGCGCTGCCCTCATCCTGGTGCATGCGAGAGCCCCGGCGACCGCGTGAACGGTCCCGGGGCGTGGCCGACCCAAGGAGTCGACATGCAGCACCGTACAACCGTGCCCACCCCAACCGGAACGGCACCCCCATTCGCACCTCCGTCCCTCGGGGAACTCCTCACCGAGTGGGCCCAGCACCGCGCCCCACGCGAGCGGGCCGCCGTCGCCGCACTCGTCGCGGACCGCGAACTCCTGGACCGCGACGAGATCCGCACCGCCCTGATCACCAAACAGGACGGCCACATGGCCTGCGACTGGGCCCGCCTCACCCGCCGTCACGTACTCGTCCCCGATCTGTCGGCCTCCGACCGCGCCTTCCTTGTCCTGGTCCTCGCCATCGCCCAGCGCACCGCCGCACCCCTCGGCCAACTCGACACCCTCGGCCAACACCGACTCACCCTCGTCCTACGCGCCCTCGCCCACCTCGGCGGATCCGACACCCCCGCCGCAGGAGAACGCGCATGACGACTGAGACACCCCCGGCGGAACACCCACAACTCCTCACCGACCGCCTCCTCATCTGGGCAGGCGGACGAACCCCCGGCGAACAAGCCGCCGTCATCGCCCTCATCGACGAAGGCGACCTCCTCACCCGCCCCGACGTGCGGCAACTCCTCATCACCGACAACGGCACCACCCTCCACTGCGACTGGCCCCGCTTCGAAACCCGCTACCGCACCACCCTCACCCTCGACGACGAGGAAGACGCCTTCCTCACCCTCGTCATCGCCACCGCCTTCCCCCGCCTCGTCGCCCTCTGGAAAGCCGAAGCACTCGACAGACGCCGACTCACCATCATCCTCCGCGCCGTCGAACACCTCGCCACAACCAGCACCACCGTCCAGGAGCCGACATGATCTGCTCCCACTGCGACCAACCCATCCAGAACCACGAGGCATACGAGAGACAGTCGTCGCCCTCCGCGTCCGGGCCGGGGACAACGCTCCACCGGCACGCCCTGCCGTGCGACGAACGATGCCCCGCACCCCGGCGGGCCATCGCCGTGTGCCCCGCGTGCCTCACGGCCCGGATCTCGGGGCGCGCCGAGGACACCCACGCATGCCACGGCGTCACCTGGATGCGGGTGGAAGGACGGCTCCTCACGATGGGCGCCGTAGCGGACCGGTGTCCGTGTCCCTGTCCCTCGGGCACCGGGCGCCGCAGCATCACCCAGGACAACTCCCCTACACCCAGGGGTTGATGTCCGGGCCACGGGATACCGCCAGGGGACGACGGTTCCCGCCGATGCGGAGGATTCGCCGGATGCCGGGGATCGGGCAGGGTCGGACGTGTTCGTGCGGCGACCCGGAAGGAACCCCTTCGTGCAGGTAAGACGACTCGTGCCCGTGCTCGCGGTGAGTGTGCTGGCGACCCTGATCCCTACGGCGGCCGGCGCGGCCACGGAACGGGCGCGGGCGCCCGTCACCGACCCGCTTCGGCCGTTCACCCAGCAGCGCCCCGACTTCGCCCGCTGCGGGCCCGGCACCCCGGCCGCCTTCGAGTGCGCCACCGTCCGGGTGCCGCTGGACTATCGGGCGCCGGGCGGGGACACCCTCGGGATCGCGGTGTCCCGGATCAAGGCGGCCGACCCCGCGGCGCGGCGCGGTGTGCTGCTCACCAATCCCGGCGGCCCCGGCGGACCCGGACTTGAGATACCGCTGGACCTGTCCGAGATGCTTCCCGGGTCCGTGAAGGACCGTTACGACCTCATCGGGTTCGACCCCCGGGGCGTGGGCCGCAGCGCTCCCGTCAGCTGCGGTCTCACCGACGAGGAGAAGCCCTGGCCCCGGCACTCGGACCGGACCACGTTCGATGCGTCGGAGCGCTGGGCGCGGACGGTCGCCGACAAGTGCCGTACCGCCGAGCGGAAGACGCTGCGGCACATCACCACCCGCAACACCGCCCGGGACATGGACATCGTCCGGGCGGCGCTCGGGGAGAAGCGGATCAGCTATCTCGGCTACTCGTACGGCACCTACCTCGGGGCCGTGTACACCCAGATGTTCCCGCGCCGGGCCGACCGGTTCGTCCTGGACAGCGCCGTCGATCCGGCGCAGGTCTGGCGCCAGTTCTTCCGCGGCTGGGCGCCCGAGTCCGAGAAGGCGTTCCACCGGTGGGCGCGCTGGACGGCGCGGCATCACGACCGGTACGCGCTCGGCGGGACGGCCGCCGAGGTCAGCCGTACCTTCCATGATCTGATGCGCCGCGCCGACCGCGAGCCGGTGACCATCGGCGGTGTCCGCTACGACGGTGTCGCGCTCAGGGAGATTCTGCGGGCCCCGTTCTTCACCCCGGTCGTGGCCGCCGACGCGGTGGCGACCGTGCGGGACGCCTCGGCGGGACGCGCGACGAGTTCCGCTCTCCTCGCCCCGGAGTATCCGTCGGACAACGAACTGTCCTCCGTGTGGGCGATCCTGTGCGGCGATGTCGCCTGGGAACGCGACCCCGCCCGCTACCGCGCCGACTCCCTGCGGGACGCCGTCCGCTACCCCGTGTACGGGGACTTCGCCGCCGGGATCACCCCGTGCGCCCACTGGGACCGGCCCGTCGAGCCGGTCACCCGGGTCTCCAACCACGTCAAGGCGCTGATCGTCCAGAACGAGTGGGACTCGCAGACCCCGCTCGCCCTGGGCCAGGGCATGCGCCGGGCCCTGAAGGGTGCCCGGATGGTCACGGTCGACGAGGGCGAGGGGCACGGTGTCTACGGCTACGGCACCAGTGAGTGCGCCGAGCGCGCGGGGACCGCGTACCTCACCACGGGGCGGCTGCCCGCGAAGGATCTGCACTGCGACGTGAACCCGGCCCCCGCCGGGTCGGACCCGGGTGGGCGGTCCGGCCCCAAGAAGGTTCCGGGACCGCTGGGCGTCGGGCCACGCTGAACCCTCTCCGCTGAGGTCGCTCAGGTCGCTCAGGACAGACACGTCCCTGCCGCTCGGTGTTCCCCCGGCGGCAGGGACGTGCGTGTGGGCCGGCGGCTTGCCGGACCACCGTTACCGGGGTTTGGTCAGAACCCACAGGCGGTGGTCCCAGCCCACGTCCCGGCCGTCGGTGACGGCCAGCCCCGCTCGGACCGCCAGCGTGGTCAACTCGCCGGCGGTCCGTACCCCCGATCCGAAGGCGCACTTGAGGCGCAGATGATGCAGGGCCGCGTCGGTGTCCTCGAACGCGTCGGGACCCTCCGGGCGGACCTGCTCGACCATGAGAAGCGTGCCGCCCTCGGGCAGTCCGGCGGCGGCGTCGGACAGCGCCTGGACCGCGTCCTCGTCGGGCAGCCAGTCGAGGAGCCGGGAGACGAGGACGGCGTCGCCGCCGGTCGGCACCGGGCCGCTCTGGGCGATCAGCTCGACCCGGGGCAGGGCGTCCGTGTCCAGGATCCGCTCGCGCAGCACCCGCAGCGCGGACGGCAGCGCGGCGATCCGTATCCGCAGCTCCGGCACCGCCTTGACCAGCGCGTTCGCCAGGGCGCCGACCCCGTGACCGGCCGCCGTGAGGGTGCCCACCGACGTCCAGTCGTAGGCGCCGACCACACCGGGGGCGAACCACAGCGCGTCCTCCTCGATGAGGACGCGGGCGGAGCCGCCGAGGCGTTCGTCGTCGCGCATCGCCACCCCGAGCGGGACACCGGACGGGCCGCGCCGGCCCGCCGCTCCGGTGCGGACGGTGTCGAGCAGGCCCGCCAGCGACAGGTCCAGGGCGGCCTGGGCGCCGTCGAGTCGGTACTCGTCAAAGGAGTGGTCGTCCTCGACGAGTTCCTCGGAGACCGGGGTCAGCCGGATGCCGTCGGCGTCGGCGTCGAGCAGGCCGATGCCGGTCAGATAGGACAGCAGCGCGCCGAACGTGTCCGGATGGGCGGCGCAGCGGCGGGCCAGCTCGGTCTCGTCGCGCACCCCTTGCCGTACCAGTTCGAAGAGGCCGAGGGTCACGGCCGTGCGGATCGCGAAGCCGGGGGCCAGATCGGTCAGCTCGTGCAGCCGCTCATGGGCCTCGTCCTCGTCGTCGTCCGGTTCGGGGGCCGGGGCCCGCTCGCCGGGCGGGGTGTCCGGGCCCGGTACGGGCGCGGTGGCCGCGCGCCGCCAGTAGCCGGTGATGTCGGTCAGCTCGCGGGGGACCTCGCGGTCGACGCGCAGATGACGGCGGATGGCCTTGAGGGTGACGCTCTCCCCGGCGGCCCAGACGAAGGCCGTGCCGGGCAGCCACTCCAGGTCGCGCAGTGCGCGTTCCAGCAGATCGGTGGTGCCGGCCGGGGCACCGTCGCGGGACAGCCAGACGATCTCGGCGTCCGCGCGGGTCGGCAGTTCCTGGCGGTGGCTGTCCTCGCCGACCTCGATCAGGACGCGGGCCCGGGTGCCCCCGGGCATCTCCGCCAGCCAGCGGCCGATCGCGGGCAGGGCGGTCTCGTCACCGATCGCCAGCAGCCAGTCGGCGCCCTCGGGGTGACCGGCGGACATCTTCGGGCCCGCGATCCAGGTCACGGACCCCGGCTCGACGGACTCGGCCCACGAGGAGGCGATCCCGCCTTCGTGCCGGACGAAGTCGAAGTCGATCTCCCCGGCCTCCGGGTCGAACCGGACGGGCGTGTAGTCCTTGGCGACGGGGCGCTCGTCCTCGGGCCAGTCGAGGCTGCCGAACTTCTGGCGGGGCAGCACCGGCGGGGCGTCGCCCTCGGCGAAGAAGAACTTGACGTGGTCGTCGAAGCCGTCGGTGCGCAGCGCGGGCAGATCGAGACCGTCCCGGTGGAACGCCCCCAGTTGCGCGCCGCCCAGCGTCACCCGGCGCATCCCGGGGGTGACGTCCGCGACGCGCAGCACCGTGAGCTCCCTCAGCACGATGGGGAAGGTCGCGACAGGACGGGGACTGCGGGCCGGCATACGTGACTCCTCAGGGACGGGCGGTACGGGTCAGGTTACGTACAGCGGAGAGTCCGCGATCCAACCGGCGGGTCATTGTCGTGGCACCACGAGCACGGCCGCGCCGGGGTCCGCCGGTGGACGGGACGGGACCCCCGCCGGCTGCCCGGTGGACGGCCGCCCGCTTCGACGGGTCCGCGCTGTCCCTTGGACCGCGCGCCGCGTACCGCTCCTAGCGTGGCCGGAGATCGTGCCTTCGCCCTGCTCGTGACAAGGACCGCCCCGTGAAACGCCGCCGTGCCGCGCCCGCCCCCCGACTGCTCAGGCAGTGTCTCGCCGAGGTCAGGGGGGAGTTCGCGCGGTCGGTCGGCTGGGCCGCGCTGCGTCAGTGCGCGTTTCTCGCGCTGCCCTGGCTGCTGGGCCGTGCGGTGGACGCGGGGGTGGCGCGGTCCTCGCCGGGGGTCGCCGCCGGGTGGGCGCTGGCGTTCGTCGCGGTGGCCGCCGTGGAGTACGCGGGGATGCGGGGCTGGCAGCTGTGGTCCAACCTCGCGGAGGCGCGGGCGGGGACGTGGCTGCGGGGGCGGCTGCTGAAGGCGGTCCTCACCACCGGCACGGAGACCCTGCGCGGCCGGACCGACGGCTCCGGGGACCTCACCACCCGGGCGACCCGCGATGTGGACACCGTGCTGACCTGGGTGCACGGGCTGACGACCTGGGTGGTCATCGGGCTCACCGGGCTCGTCCTGGTGCCCGCGATCGGCGGTCTCGACCCGCTGCTGCTGCTGGTGGCCGCGCTGACGGTGCCGGTGCTGATGGTGCTGAACCGGGTGTTCCCGCCGGTGTTCGCGCGGCGCGCGGAGGAGCTCTCCGAGGCGCACGGGCGGCGGGCGTCCGTCACGGGGGAGCTGCTGGCGGCGCTGCTGCCGCTGCGCGGGGTCGGCGCGGAGGGGCGGATGGTGGAGCGTCATCATCTGCGCAGCGCGGAGGTCACCCGGCGGACCCGGCGGCTGGCGTCGGTGAGTTCGGTGTGGGAGGCGGCGGCGGCCGTGGTGCCGCTGCTGGCGGTGGCGGCGGGGCTGCTGGCCGGTGGGCACGCCGTCGTGGACGGCCGTATCACGGTGGGCGCGCTGACGACGTTCGTGCTGTGGATGGGCACGGTGTCGCTGGCGGTCACGGTGATGATCGCGCGGCTCGGCGACCGCGGCGAGGCCCTGGTCGCGGCGGGGCGGATCTCCGCCGTCCTGGCGCCGGTGCCCGTGCCCGGCGCGGGGGTGGCACTGCCGGGCGCGGGTGCGCTGCGGGTGCGGGGGCTCACGGTCCGGCGCCCGGGACGGCCGCCGGTCGGTCCGCTGGACCTGGACGCGGTACCCGGTGAGTGGATCGCGCTGACCGGGCCGACGGGCTGCGGCAAGTCCACGCTGCTGCGCGCGCTGGCCCGGCTCGTCCCGTACGAGGGCGAGGCGGGGTTCGGGGGTGTGCCGCTGGCGGACGCCGGCGGCGACGAGCTGTACGACACGGTGGGGCTCGTCCCGGACGGGCCGCTGCTGCTGCACGGCACCGTCCGGGAGAACCTGCTGCTGACCGGTGACCACGACGACGCGGTGCTCGACGCGGTGGCGCGCGTCGCGGGGCTGGACCTGGCGCTCGCGCCGCTGTCCGAGGGCTGGGACACCCAGGTCGGGGAACGCGGCCGGGCCCTGTCGGGGGGCCAGCGGCATCTGGTGGCGCTGACGCGGGCCCTGCTGCGGGACGGTCCGGTGCTGCTGCTGGACGACGTGACCGCCGCGCTGGACGCGCGGACCGAGGCCGTGGTGCTGGCCCGGCTGCGGGAGGCGACCGCCGGCCGGATCGTCGTCCTCGCGACCCACTCCCCCGCCGTCCGGGCGCTCGCCGACCGGGAGATCGTCCTGCCCCACGCCGTACCGGCGGACGGCGCCGCCGATGTCCCGGCGCCCCGCCGTGCGGGCCCCGCCCCGTCCGATCAGGAAGCGTGCCATGGCTGACCAGCCCGTTCTCGGTGAACTGCCCGACCAGCGCGCGGTGTTCCGGCGCGCCGCCCCCTGGCTGCGGGGGCATCGCGTGGCGCTCGCGGCGGCCGTCGTGCTCAATCTGGCGGGCGCGGCGCTCGCCGTCGGGGTGACGGCCGCGATCGGCCGGGTGGTCGACGCGGCGGACGACGGCGACCGGGAGGCGCTGGTCGGGCGGGTCCTGCTGCTGCTCGTGGCTGTGGCGGCGACGGGGGTGCTGACCTGGGCGTCGCGGTACTGGCTGATCCGGGTCGGGGAGCGGGTGCTCGCGGGGTTGCGGGAGCACGCGACGGCCGCGGTGGGCGGTGCGCCGCTGCGGTTCGTGGAGGCGCACCGCGGGGGTGAGCTGCTGCGGCGGCTGACCGGGGAGCTGGACGGGCTGGCGCGGTTCGCCGGGGGCACCCTGCCCGATCTGGTGGCGGCGGCGCTGGTGCTGGTGTTCACGGTGGTGATGCTGGCGCTGTACTCCTGGCCGCTGACGCTGGCGCTGCTGATCGGGTTCCTGCCGCCCGCCGTGCTGATCGTCCGGCGTTTCCAGCGCCGGGCGGGCGACGCGTACGCGGGGGTGGCCGCGGCGGAGACGGCGGTCGCGGCCCGGTTCGCGGAGTCGCTGCCCGCGCGGGAGCAGTTGCGGATCTCCGGTGCGGTGCCGCGCTGGCTGAAGCGTTTCCGCGCCGACAACGACCGGTTGCGGGCGGCCCGGGAGCGGGAGGTCGTCACGGAGCTGACCCTGAATCTGCTGACGCTGCTCCAGGCGGGGTGTGTCGCGGGGCTGCTGGTGCTGAGCGCGCTGTTCGTGGGGTACGGGCGGCTGAGTGTGGGGGTGGCGGTGGTGTTCGTCCTCGCGACCCGGGACATCCTGGGCCGGTTCGAGGATCTGGCGGCGTCGCTCGGTGAGGCGCGCTCCGCGCACGTACGCCTGGCCCGGCTGCTGGACCTGGTGCGGGCCACGGGCGCCTCCCCGGCCGGTGGGGTGGCCGGCGGTGTCGATCCGGTGGGGCTGCCCGCGCGGGGGCGGCTGGTGCTGACGGGGGTCGGGTTCACGTACGGTCCGGGGGCCCCGGTGGTGGACGGGCTGTCGCTGACGGTGGCGCCCGGGGAGCGGCTGGTGGTCGTCGGCCCGACCGGCGCGGGCAAGTCCACGGTCGGGAAGCTGCTGGCGGGGCTGTATCCGCCGGACCGGGGCACGGTCACGTACGGGGGACATGAGCTGACGGCGCTCACCGCCCGGTCGCTGCGGTCGCGGATCGTGCTGGTGCCGCAGGAGGTGACGCTGGTCGCGGGGACCCTGGGCGAGAACCTGGCGATGGTGGCCGGGCGGCCCGGCCCCGACCGGGTCGCGGAGGTGCTGGACACGCTGGGGCTGTCCGGGTGGGTGGCGTCGCTGCCCGGGGGGCTCGGTACCCCGCTGGAGGCGGACTCGCTGTCGACCGGGGAGCGGCAGCTGGTCGCGATCGCGCGGGCGGTGCTGGCCGATCCGGCGGTGCTGGTGCTGGACGAGGCGACCGCCGGGGTGGACCGGGAGACGGCCGCGCGGATCGAGGACGCGCTGTCGGCGGCGGCCGGGGACCGGGCGCTGGTGGTGATCGCCCATCGCGCGGAGACCGTCGCGCGGGGGCACCGGGTGCTGACCATGCCGGAGGGGACGGTCGGCGGCGTCCGCCGCTGACCGTCCCCTCGTTGTCCGCTGCCGCGCCGTGTTCCCGGCCGCCCGCCCCCCGCGCGGGCGGCCGGGTCCTCGGCTACTTGCCGCGGGCGGCCTTCGCCAGGATCGGCGTCAGCTCCTCGACGACCCAGGACGCGCTGAGGGCGTCGGGGTAGGCGATGGACGAGGACAGGGTGTTCTCCGCGGGGATGACGGCGAAGTGGCCCTTCTGCACGGCGTTCAGGGAGCGGAAGAGCTTGTTGCCCTCCAGTTCGGAGGAGCTGAGCAGCCCTTCGTCACCGAACGGGTAGGTGACCAGCAGGACGTCCGCCTCCAGCTGGTCCAGGTTCTCCAGGCTGACGCCGTTCTTGGTGGCGGAGTAGTCCTTCGCGTTGGCCGTCTTGCGCAGGCCCAGGTCTTCGAAGACACCGGGGTCCTGGTCGCCGTACGACATGAAGGTGACCTGCTCGGGGTGGACGACGGTGTACGTGTACGTCTTGCCCTTGAGGATCGGGTTGGCGGTGGCCGCGTCGCGGACCGCCTTGCTGTTGGCGGCGATCACCTTGGCGGCCCGGTCCTCCAGACCGAGGGCCTTCGCGGCGGTGGTGAGCCGGTCCTGCCAGGTGAGGGTGTCGGCGTGCTTCTTGTCCTTGAAGGTGACGACGGGCGCGATGGGCGTCAGCTTGGCGTAGTCGGCGTCCATCTCCCAGGTGTTCATCCCGAGGATGAGGTCCGGGTCCTCGGCGGCGATCGCCTCGTAGTCGGTGCCGTCGGTGTCGTCGTACGTCTTCAGCTTGCCGACGCCGAGGTCGTCGAGGGCGCGCTGCTTGTACTCGGCGGTCCTGTCGCCGTCCTCGACATCGGGGGTGATCACCGGGACCAGGCCGAGGGCCAGGGCGATGGAGGTGTCCCCGTCGGAGACGGTGGCGACGCGCACCGGCTTCTCACCGACCTTGGTGGTGCCCCACGCGTTGGTGAGGCTCACGGGGAAGCCCTTGGCGGACCCCGGCGCGGAGTCCTTGGAGCCGCCGCCGGAGCCGCCGTCGTCCTGCGCGCCGCAGCCGGTGACCAGGGCGAGGGTGGTGGCGGAGGCCAGCAGCAGCCGGACCGCGCCACGGCGGCGGATCGGGGTGTTCGGGCGGTTCATCGTGTCTCCTGGATGGATGGAACGGGTGGTGCGGTGGTGGTCGCGGGGGTCCGGCCGCCCATATGGCGGCCGAGGGGGAAGATCTGCGGCCGGTCGGCGCGGGGGTGGGGGACGACGACGCAGTCGAGGCCGAACACCTCCGCGACGGTCTCCTCGGTGAGGACCTCCTCGGGCGTGCCCTGGCGGACGATCCGGCCGTCGCGCATCGCGACGATGACGGAGGCGTACAGGGCGGCCTGGTTGAGGTCGTGGGAGACGAGGACGATCGTCTTGCCGGTGCGGTCGTTGAGGTCGGCCAGCAGATCCATGACCTCGATCTGATGGGCGACGTCGAGATACGTGGTGGGTTCGTCGAGCAGCAGGGTCGGGGTGTCCTGGGCGAGCGCGAGGGCGATCCACACCCGCTGGCGCTGGCCGCCGGACAGTTCCTCGACCGGGCGGTCGATGAGTTCGGCGGTGCCGGTGGCGGTCAGCGCCCGGGCGATGACGATCTCGTCGGCGGCGGTCCTGCGGTGGCCGAACCGCTGGTGCGGATGGCGGCCCCGCCACACGAGGTCCCCGACGGTGATGGACTCGGGGGCGATCGGTGACTGCGGGAGGATGCCGAGGCCGCGGGCGACCTCACGGGTGGGCATCCGGTGGATGTCGGCGCCGTCGAGGAGGACCGATCCGGCGGCCAGCGGCAGCAGCCGGGCGATCGACTTCAGCAGTGTCGACTTGCCGCAGGCGTTGGGGCCGACGAGCGCGGTGATCCGGCCGTCGGCGATACCTAGGGACAGTTCCTCGATGATCAGGGACGTGCCGTATCCGGCGCTGACGCCGCGGGCTTCGAGCCGGGAGTCCTTGGGCTGTTCGGTTCTCACGTGGTGGCTTTCTGTCCGCGCCGCAGGAGCAGCCAGACGAAGTAGGGCGCGCCGAGCAGCGCGGTGAGGACGCCGGTGGGGACCGGGCTGATGAGGGGCGCGTTGCGGGCGAGGACGTCGGCGGCGAGGACGACGACCGCGCCGACGAGGGCGGAGAGCGCGACCGAGCGGTCGGCGCCGACGAGCCGGGCGGCGATCGGTCCGCTGATGAGGGAGACGAAGCCGATGGGTCCGACGATGCTGGTGGCGAGCGCCGCGGCGGCGGCGCCGAGCAGCAGACAGCCGACCCGGGCCCAGGAGACCCGGGCGCCGAGCCCGGTGGCGAGCGAGTCGCCGAGGGTCATGGCCCGCAGCGACGGGGACAGCAGCGCGGCACACACCCCGCAGCCGGCGACGGCGACGGCGAGGGTGGTGACGCCCTCCCAGGTGACGTCGTTGACGCTGCCGACCAGCCAGCGCAGCGCGACGGCGATGCTGTGCTGGTCGGCGACGGTGAACAGGTAGTTGGTGTACGCGACGCAGATCCCGCTGAGTCCGATACCGACGAGGACCAGCCGGTAGGTGTCGACCCCGCCGCGCCAGCTCAGCAGATGGACGAGCCCGACGAGGGCGAACGAGCCGACGATCGCGGCGATCGGCGCCCCGTACGGCAGGGCGGGCGCGAACAGCAGCACGGTGACGGCCCCGGCTCCGGCGCCCGCCGAGATCCCGACGATGTCGGGGGTGGCGAGCGGATTGCGGATCAGCCGCTGGTAGAGGGCTCCGGAGAGACCGAACAGGGCGCCGGACAGCAGGGCGGCGAGGGCGCGGGGCATCCGGGTCTGGAAGATCATGTAGTCGGCGAGCCCGGTCCGCAGCCCGAAGGCGGCGGGCAGGATGTCGGCGGTGGCGACCCGTCCGACCCCGCCGAGCAGGACCGAGGCGGCGAACAGGGCCACCAGCAGGGCGACGAGGACGGCCGACACGACGGTCAGCCGCCGGTTGCGCCGCCGGTGACCGGCGCGCAGGGCCGCGACCGTCACGGCGACCTGGTCGGGGGAGCGGGTCGCGGCGGGGCGGGTGTCCGGCTCGGTGGTGCGGGACGCGGTCATGGCGCTCACACCCTGACCAGGTCGCGGCGGCGGGCGAGCCAGATGAAGAACGGGGTGCCGACGACCGCGGTCATCACCGCGACCTGCACCTCGCCGTGGTCGATGACGAGGCGTCCGGCGGTGTCGGCGGCCAGCAGCAGGATCGCCCCCACGGTCATGGACAGCGGCAGCGACCAGCGGTGGTCGGCGCCGACGAGGAGCCGGGCGCAGTGCGCGGCGACCAGTCCGACGAACGCGACGGGCCCGACGGCGGCGGTGGCGGCCGCGCACAGCAGTACGGCGACGGCCGCGACACCGAGCCGCGCCCGTCCGACCTTGACGCCGAGGCCGCGGGCCGCGTCGTCGCCCATGCCGAGGATGTTGAGGGTGCGGCCCAGCGGCAGGGCGAGCAGCAGTCCGGCGACGGCGAACGGCAGGATCTCGTCGATGACCTTGGCCCGGCCGGTGAGCTGGCCCATGGACCAGAACCGCAGACTCGCGAAGACGGCCTCGTCCCGGACCACCAGCAGGGTGATCAGCGAGGACATCACGGCCGCGACGGCGACGCCCGCGAGCACGAGTCCGACGGTGGAACTGCCCGCGTTGGTACGGGTGCCGATGAGGTAGACCAGGGCCGAGGTGACCGCGGCGCCGACGAGGGCCAGCCAGAAGTAGCCGGTGGGTCCGCTGACATCGAGGAACAGGATGCCGAGGACGACGGTCATGGCCGCGCCCTGCTCGATCCCGAGGACGCCGGGGTCGGCGAGCGGGTTCAGGGTGACGGCCTGGAGCAGGAGTCCGGAGGCGCCGAGCGCGGCGCCGACCATCAGTCCGAGGAAGGTGCGCGGGACGCGTTCGGTCCACAGGACATGGGAGTTGTACGCGCCACCGTCAGGATCGAGGAGGATACGGACCACCTCGGCCGGCGAGATGTCACGGGCGCCGAGCCCGATACTGGCGACGAGCACCGCGGCCAGGACGAGGACGGAGCCGGTCACCATCGCCGTACCGCGCGAGGACCGGGTCCTCGTCGGTGGCGGTGGTGTCGACACCGTCGGGGACGTGTCAATCATGGGTGTTCCTCGGACTCCTCACCTGGACAAGCGACGAGTTAGGCTACCCTTACCTGGCCGGGGACCGATCCAAGGCCGGGGGCGGAACGCTCACAATCAGGGGTCGGACCGGGCCCGAGTGATGGGGAGAAGAAGTGGCCGGAGAAGTGGCCGGAACCATACGCCCGACCGCGGTCGGCACGATCGGCGGCGAGCCTTCACCGCCGGACGACCGCTTCGCGGACGACGACTTCACCGCGGCGGCGGGGCACCCGACGCACGCCCACGACTACCACCAGTTCCTGTACGTGCCGGTGGGCCGCATCGTGATCAGCGCGGAGGGCCGTGACCACGAACTGTCCCCGTCGGTCGCCTTGTGGGTGCCCGCCGGGCTGCCGCACAGCGCCCGCTTCGACAGCGAGTCGCTGATCGTATCGGAGACGTTCGATCCGGACCAGCACCATCTGCCCTACACGGACGCCGTCCCCGTGAACGTCACCGACGAGCAGCGCCGGCTGCTGCTGGGGCGGATGCGCTCCTCGGAGGCGCAGGAGGACGACCCGGTGGTGTTCGCCGCGCTGTCGTCGGGCCACGAGGACTGTCTGCCGCTGCCGCAGCCCACCGGGCACGCGGCCAGGAGCGTGGCGGTCGCGCTCGGGCGCGACCCGGGCGACCCCCGGACGGCCACCGAGTGGGCGGACGAGTTCTACACCAGCTCCACCAGTCTGCGGCGGGCGTTCCGCGCGGAGACCGGGCTCGCGTTCTCCGAGTGGCGCACCCGGCTGCGGCTCAACCACTCGCTGGATCTGCTGGCGCAGGGGCATCTGGTCAGCGCGGTCGCCGCCCGGGTCGGCTTCGTCAGCACGAACGGCTACATCCTGGCCTTCCGCCGCTACTTCGGGCAGACGCCCGGCGCCTATGTGAAGAAGGCGGCGGCGCACCAGGCGCCGGCCGCGTAGGCCGTTCGCCGGTGCGCCGCCGCCGGGGCGTCACTTGGTGAGCGCGGCCTCCAGCTCGTCCAGGATCTTCGCGGCGCCGGTGTAGCCGATGGCCTGGATCCACACCTCGTCCTTGACGGGGTGGACATCGCCGCGCTTCACCGCGTCGAGGTTCTTCCACAGCGGGCTGCCGAGGACCTGGGTGGCCTTGGCCTTCTCCGGGTCACCGATGGTGGAGTGGAAGATGACATCGGCCTCGGCCATGTCGATCTTCTCGGGGCTCACATTCAGCATGAAGCCCTCCTCCGCCTTGTCCGTGACGGCCGGACGGCCGAGACCGACGTCCTTGAAGATGGTGCCGACGTAGTTCTCCTTGCCGTAGATGCGGATGTCCGCACCCTCGACGAAGCGGACCAGGTTGACCTCGATCCCCGCGGCCTTGTCCTTGCCGCCGAGCGCGGTGGTGACCTCGGCGGTACGCGCGGAGTACTCGGTGACGGCCTTCGCTGCCTCGTCCTTCTTGCCGAGGGCGTCGGCGTGCACCAGGAAGTTCTCCTTCCAGGGCAGCCCGGTGGACTCCGTCATGACCGTCGGGGCTATCGCCTTCAGCTCGTCGTACTTGTCGCCGTGGCGCAGCTTGCTGGTCAGGATCAGATCCGGGTCGAGGGCGGCGATGGCCTCCATGTTGGGCGCCGCCATCTCACCGACGAGCTTCACGCCCGCGACCTGGTCCGCCGGGAGATGCGCGGGGAAACCGGACGGCGAGTCCGTGCGGGTCGCGCCGACCGGCTTCACCCCGAGGGTGATCAGCGAGTCGAGCTCGGCGGTGTCGAGGGCGACGACCCGCTTCGGTTCGACGGGCACCTTGACGTCACCCATGACCGTCTTGACCGTACGGTCGCCCTTCGCCGCGGCCGACTTGTCGCCGCTCGCGCTCTTGTCGCCGTCCGAGCCCGATCCGCAGGCGGTCAGGGCGAGGGCACCGGCGAGAACGGCCGCGAGGGCGGCACCCGAGCGGCGCGCTGTGGTCTTCGGCGTCATGGTCTTCTTTCTCTGCTTCCTACGGGGGCCGTTGGGGGCCCTGGGGTGGGGAACGGGCGGCACGCTCCACCCCCGGCACACGGCCAGGTTTGGTTAGCCTTGGCTAAGTCTAGAACGACCGGCGCCCGACCCCCGCCCGATTAAGCCGATATGCACCTGTACACCACGAATACACGTGCCACTCACATCAGTTGATCTCCTGGTGACGCCCCGAAGAAAATGGCTCGCCGGGCCCCGAACCGCACTGTTAGCGTGCACGCGTGCCCCGACGGCGGGCACCCCGGTGCGGCTCATGCCGTCCCGGACGATTCCCGGGCTCCCGAGCCCTAGAAAGCAGTGATGTATGCCCCGGCCCGTGCCGAGCGAGCCTCGGAAGACCGAGCGCCTTTCCGGCTGCTGATCCCCGTCCCGCCCCGGTGAACCCGTGGGCCGCTCCCCGCGACCCTTCCGTTCACCGTGTCCGTACGCGGTCCCGCACGCCGTGCGCCCCGGTCCGCCGGTCCGTCCGCCCCACCCGCATCCCCCGCCGGTGCCCTTCGCACCGTGCCCGCGCATGCCCTGGGGCGTTCCTCCCGCTGCTTTCCCCGAGTACCGCTCGGCCGACTCCTGCTGCCTTCACCACCTCATCCAGCCAGGAGAACGCCCGGTGTCACACCACCACCGCCCGGCCCACGAACCGTCCGGCACCCCGTCCCATGAACCGAGTCCCGTCCTGCGGACCAGCACCTTCCCCTGTGTCCGCTGCGGACTGACCGTCGGCACGCTCGACCCCGACGGCGCCGTCCGCAACCACTGCCCCAGCTGTCTGCACTCACGGCATCTGCACGACCAGGCCGACGACGGCCCCTCGGACTGCCGCTCACGGATGACCCCCATCTCCATCGCCGTCCTGCGCACCGGCGCCTGGACGGTCATCCACCGCTGCACCCGCTGCGACGAGCTGACCTCCAGCCCGCTGAGCCCCGACGACAACCAGCTGATCCTGATGCGGATGGCCGTCCGGCCGCTCGCCCAGCCCCCGTTCCCGCTCGAAGCGTTCGCCGGACTGTGAGGAGAGGACGTCATGCCACGACGAGCGAGCACCACCAAGGGGGGCCGGCGCGGGGGCGGCCGGCCGCAGCGGCGCAAGGATGTTCTGCACGGCAGGGGCGGCGAGCGCGGCGACGCGTTCCGCTGTGTCGGCTGCCGTCTCGACGTGCCGCTGATCGCGCCCGGTACCGCCCATCGCAACCACTGTCCGCACTGTCTGGCCAGCCTGCATGTGGACGGCCGGACCCCGGGTGACCGGGCCTCCCGGTGCCGGGGGCGGATGGACCCGCTGAGTCTGTCCGTCCGGGCGGACGGGGAATGGCTGGTCATCCATCAGTGCGGGGCCTGCGGTGAGCTGAGCGCCAACCGGATCGCCGGGGACGACAACCCCCTCCCCCTGCTCCGCCTGGCAACCCGCCCCCTGACCGCCCCACCCACACCACTCCGAGCCCTCCTGTCCCTGTAGAACACGGGCCGCCTTCGCTTGGGCCCCCGAGGTTTCCTGTACTGGGCGTACTTGTCCTCGTGCGGGTCGTTCGTGGGTGCGCAGTTCCCCGCAGGTCGCCTTCGCTTGGGCCGCCGAGGTTTCCTGTGCTGGGCGTACTTCGTCCCGGCACAGGTACTCGTCGTTTTCGCGCAGTTCCCCGCGCCCCTTTGGGGCGCCCCTTGCGGTAGCTGTTCGGGTGCGGGTCGCCCTTGGTTGCTCGCGCAGTTCCCCGCAGGTCGCCTTCGCTTGGGCCGCCGAGGTTTCCTGTGCTGGGCGTACTTCGTCCCGGCACAGGTACTCGTCGTTTTCGCGCAGTTCCCCGCGCCCCTTTGGGGCGCCCACCTGGGGCTGTCCTGAGTCTGCTGGGTCGGGGTTGAACCATGCTCCTCGCGCAGGCGCTTGGCTGCGGGAGGGGGTGGGCGGGAATCTCTGCCCGCAGACTCCGATGCTCTTCAGTAGGACCACAGGTACGTCGTACCGAGCGCGTTGGAGCGAGGACGGAGAATCCCGACCGGCCCCGCCCCGAAGAACAAACAGGACGCGCCCCAAAGGGGCGCGGGGAACTGCGCAAAAACGAGAACAGGCCCGCACCCGACGAGCGACAGCAGGAGGCAGCATCCAGGGGCGCGGGGAACTGCGCAAAACCACCGAGCGACAGCACAGGAACAAGCGCGTCCACCCGGACAGACCTAGGAAGCGCAAGCAAAGGCGACCTGCGGGGAACTGCGCAAACCACGAACGACGGCACAGCAAGGAAGGACGCCCAGCACAGGGAGACCTCGGAAGCGCAAGCGAAGGCGACCCGCGCCCGCCACCGTCGCCACGACCCCGTGACCGGTGTCCGCGCCCCCGCACAGAGGGCACGACCACCATCGCCGGGCGCGGCCCGACTGCCATACCCGGTTGATGTTGGCCCAGGCTTGGGCGATACTCCACATCTTCCGCCTTCTTTTGCTATGCCCTGATCAGCTTTTTAGATCGCTTTTGGTGATCCCCGTCCCCTGGGAGACAACTGCCCGATGGGCGCCACCCTGCGTGCCGCGCGAGCCCTGCTGCTGCTCGTCGGCTTCCACCTCCTCGGGTTCGCCCTCCTGGCGATCCTCGCGGGGGCCAACGCCGTACTGCTCCTGTGGGAGCCCACGGTCGTCACCCTCCTGCTGCACACGGTCACCGTCGTGCTCGCCGTACCCGTGCTGCGGGGCGTGTTCCTGCTGCGGCTGCCCCGGCGGGACGAGCCGGGGGGACTGCGGGTCAACGCCGAGGACGAGCCGCGGCTGTGGCGCGTGGTCGGGGAGCTGGCGGAGCGGCTGGACACGGGCGCGCCCTCGGAGATCGTGCTGACCGGCGAGGTCGCCGCGACCGTACGGGAGCGTTCCCGGCTGCTCGGGCTGCTGCCGGGCAAGCGGCGGCTGGAACTCGGACTTCCGCTCGTCCAGGGCCTCGGGGAGGCCCAGTTGCGGGCCGTCCTCGCCCATGAGCTGGGGCATTTCGCGGAGCACGGCACCCGGTTCGCCCCGGCCACGGTCCGCACCCGGACCCGGTTGCTGCGTACGGTCGCGCACTTCGGTACCCGGGAACGCGCGAAGCGGGAACGCGACCGCGAGCGGGCGACACGCAAGGCCGCGGAAGCCGCGGCCCAGGGCAACGAGGACGGACGGCTGCGCCAGGAGCGCAAGGCCGCACGGGCGGAGCGCGGCTCCCGCAGGACGTACCGGGTGATGACGCGGATGTACACGCTGTACGCGCGGCTGGGCCTGCGGGCAACCCTGGCCGCGGCCCGCCGCCATGAGCTCGCCGCGGACCTGGCCGCCGTGCGGATCGCCGGCCGGGACGCGAGCGTGTCGGCGCTGCGGGAGATCCCCGTGCTGGAGGCGGCGTACGAGCATTACACCGGCCGCTATCTGTCGCTGGGCGTGGACTCGGAGCTGTTGCCCCCGCGCGGTGAGGTGTTCGGCGGTTTCGGTGCGCTGCTGTCGGCCCGCACCCTGGATCTGCTGCGGATGCGCGACGGGCTCGGGACACCCGCCCCGGCACGCCACGACGCCCATCCGCCGCTCGCGGAGCGGGTGCGCCGGATCGGGGAGCTGCCCGCCGACGGCAGGACCGACGAGGGCGCGGGCGCCGCGCTGGACCTGCTGGCCGACCCGGGCCGCACCCTCGCGGAGCTGGAGGACGCGGCGCTGACGCCGGAACTGCTGGCGCTGCCGCGCACGGACAGCTGGCAGGACCTCCTGGAGCGGTCCATGGAGCGCGAGATGCGCGAGTTCGGCTCCCCGCTGCACCACGCGCTGGCCCGCTACACCGGCCGTCCGCCGACCCTGTCCGCGCTGCTCGGGGTGATCGACGAGGGCAGGCTGTGGCGGGTCGCGCAGCGGCTGCCGCTGTCGGACGAGGCGACGGCCGCGCGCGGCCGGGCCTTCCGGGAGTTCGTCCGGCCCTCGCTGCGGGACGCGATGAGCGGGATGGCGCTGGCGGAGCTGGCCGCGCACGGGCTGCTGCGCTGGGAGTTCTCCTGGGAGACGGCACCCCGGGTGCTGGTGCCGGGCGACGGCCCCGATCTGGACGCGGCCGTCGAGGCGGCCCTCGCCGATGTCCCGGACACCGGCCCGCTGCGGGCCCTGCTGCCGCACGCGGGCACCGCGGACCCCCTGCACTGACCACGCCCCACCGCGTACTCCCCGCACCGCCCGCGTCACCCGCCGCCCACCCCCGCGCTGAACCCGCGTCACCACGGCGCACCACCGCGCACGACCGCCCCACTCGCCCCGCCCCCACCCCGCCACGCCCCGAACGCCGTACCCCCGCTCTCACGAAAGCGATCCACCCGTGTCAACTCTCACCTGGGTTCTGCTCATCGTCCTGGTCCCCGTCGCGCTCGTGGTGGTCGGATTCGGGCTGTACATGCTGAAGGCCGTCGTCCAGGGCGCCCTCGAAGGCTGGCGCTCCGGGAAGGAGGACGACGACGACGCGTACGAGTCCCCCGACGAGGTGCTGGCGCAGGGTTTCCTGCCCATGGAGCGGCAGAACACCGACCGGCGCGAGGCCGACTCCCCCGAGCGGTCCCGGGCGCTCGCCGCCGTGAAGGGCGGCGACTGGAAGGCCGCCGCCGCGCTGATGGACGCGGCCGGCCGTGACTGGCAGGCCCGCACCGACCTCACGTACCAGCTGGGCGATCTCGCGGCGGACGACGACAGCTGGCTGCTGGCCTGGGAGAACGAGCGGCCCGACGACCCGACGGCCGCGCTGCTGCGGGCCAGGAGCACGGTGGGGCTCGCCTGGAACATCCGGGGCAGCAGACGCGCCAAGTACACGACCGGTGAGCAGTTCGAGGGCTTCCACCGCACGCTGGCCCGCTCCCGGGAGGAGCACGCGCGGGCGGCCGAGCTGGCGCCCGAGGACCCGACGCCGTACATCAGCGAGTTGGACACGGCGAAGGGGCTCGGCTATCCGAACGCCGAGGTGGACCGGCTCTGGGACGAGATCGCGGCCCGGGCCCCGCACCACTTCATGGCGCACTACTCGGCGCTCCAGTACTGGTGCAAGAAGTGGGGCGGTTCGGAGACCCTGGCGCGGGACTTCGCGGCGCGGGCGGCCGAGAGCGCCCCGCTGGGCAGTCTGCTGACGGCGCTGCCGCTGTTCGCGCACTTCGAGCACGACGAGTCGGAGGACACCGAGGCGGACCGCACCCCCCGGATGCGGGCGCTGGTCGACGCGGCCCTCGCGGACGCGGCGGCGGCGGACCCGGCGCATCCCCAGCTGTCCGGGGTGCGGCACATCCTGGCGTTCTATCTGTCGCTCCAGGACCGGGACAAGGCGGCGGCGGAGCTGTTCCGGCTGGTGGACGGGCATGTCGGGGTCGTCCCGTGGAGCTACCGGGGCGACCCGGCGCTGGCGTACGTGAAGCTGCGGGACGCGACGGTGCTCGCGGCGGCGGAGGACTGAGCCGGGGAGAGGTCCGCCGACGGCCGTCCGGTACGGGTTCCCACCGCGGGGGCCCGTACCGGACGGCCGTCGTCGTCAGGCGCCCGTCAGTTCGTTGGGGATGTGCGGGAGCCGTACCGGGGTGCCGCGTTCGGCGGATTCGAGGTCGACGGTGTGCAGCCGCTTGCCCGCCGGGTCGGTGATGTACGCGGTGTGGTCGCGGACGAACAGGGACGGGCGGGGACGCTGCCAGTCGAGGGGCTCGCGCCACGGGTCGAGGACCGGGACGCGCCGGGTGACCTTGCCGGTGCCGGGGTCGATGATGTGCAGCGCGCCGTCGGTGCCGAGGACCAGCGCCTCACCGTGCGGTCCCCGGCCCAGCGAGCGGAAGGTGTAGCTGGTGCCGAGGTCGACGAGGGTGAGACGGCCGGTGGCGGTGTCGATGAGGGACACCTTCTCGGGGCGTTCGAGTTCGGCGTCGGGGTCCTGCTTGTAGTCGCCGAGGACGACCGCGGAGTGCTCGCTCCCGGCCTGGTTGCCGATCCTGCCGTACGGGGTGGGGCTGTCGACCTTGGTGATGCGGCCGTCACGCACGACGAGCGCGCCGTCCTCGCAGCCGACGACGACGGCTCCGCCCCGGGCGGTGGCCTCGCCGTGCACCCCGGGGCACTTGTCGCTGCGGGCGATCACCGCACGGTCCTTGTCGAGGAGTTCGATCCCGGTGCGTTCCTCCTCGGTGCCGAGGGTGCTGACGAGTTCCCCGCCGGGGAGGGTGACGGCCACCCCGTGGTGGGGCCGGGCGGCGCGGTAGGTGTCGGTGGGGGGCTTCTTCTCCCCGGCGGGCAGATCGCGCAGCGCGGCGGGGTCGAACAGGGTGACCTCGCCGGAGCCGTCCGCGAACAGGGCGGTGCGGCCCGCGTGATGGACGACATGGCCCGGGTCGGCGGCCGGGAAGCGGATACCGGTGAGCGCGGGCGCGGCGGCGTCGAGGGCGCGGAAGCCGTCGGCCTCGGAGACGAGGACATGGCGGCCGTCACCGGCCGGGTTGACCCGCAGGAACCCGGGCAGCGGCAGATCGGCGGCGACCTTCAGGGTGTCGCCGCGCAGGACGAGGAGGCCGCCGTCGTAGCTGGCGACGAGCGGGTCGGGCACGGTCGCGGCGGGTGCCTTGGCGGCGGGCCGCTGACCGCGGGAGCCGCCGTCCTGTTCGCCGCAGGCGGTCAGGGTGAGGGAGAGGGCGAGCAGCGCGGAGAGTCCGGCGGCCGTCCGGGGGGTCGTTGGATGACGCATGGTCGGGTGTTTCCTTTCGGGCCGCCCGGCGGGCGGCGAGGGGTCAGCGGGAGGTCAGGGCGGCGGTGATCGCGCGGGTGTTGGCGCGCATCATGGCCAGGTAGGTGGGGGCGCCGCCGTCGGGTCCGGTGAGGGACTCGGTGTACAGCGGGACCACGGAGACGCCGAGTCCGGTCTCGTCGCGCAGCACCCGGGCGAGCCGGTCGGGCTGCGCGGCGCCGGTGAAGACGGCGGGTACGTCCGCCGCGCGGATCGCGTCGGCGAGGGACTTCAGGTCGGACGCGCTGGGTGAGGCGAGGGTGCTGCCGCCGGGGATGACGGCGCCGACGACGGTGAAGCCGAAGCGCTGGGCGAGATAGCCGAAGACATGGTGGTCGGTGACGAGCCGGCGGCGTTCGGCGGGCAGCGCGCCGAAGGCGGTACGCATCTCGGAGCCGAGCTGGTCGATGTCCCGTCCGTAGCGTGCCGCGTTGTCCCGTACCCGGCCGGGGTCGACGCCTTCGACATCGGCGGCGATCCGGTCGGCGATGAGCGTCACGGCGGTGCGGACCCGCTGGGGGTCGGTCCAGAAGTGCGGGTCGGGCTGTCCGGCCCCGTCACCGCCCCGGTGGTCGATGGGGTCGACGGCGGGGGCGACGGCGAGCACGGGGACGCCGTCGTCCTCGGCGGCGCGGACATGGTGCTGGACGTTCTCCTCCAGGCCGAGTCCGTTGTGGACGACGAGGTCGGCCTGTTCGAGGCGGGCGGCCTGCGGGGCGGACACCCCGAACGAGTGGGGGTCGGTGCCGGTCGGCATCAGGACGGTGACCTCGGCCTCGTCACCGGCGATCTCCCGGGTGATGTCCCCGAGGATGTCGGTGGTGACCACGACGCCGGGCCGGTCCGGCCGTTCGGTGGCGCAGGAGGTGAGCGTGGCGGCGGTGACCGCGCACAGCAGCGCGGCGAGGGCGGTACGGCGGCCGGGGAGGCGGGGGCGGGTCATCGTCCGGTCTCCACGAGGTGGGTGGGGCTGAAGCCGAGCCGCAGGACGCGGGCGACCCGCAGTCCGTCACCGAAGTCGATCTCGTGGACGCGGTCGCCCCCGGGGTCGTTGACGTAGGCGCGGCCGGAGTCGACGGCGACGACGGCGGTGGCCCCCGCGCCGGAGGGGTCCTTCAGCAGCGCGCGGGACGCCGTGCGGCGGCCGGTCGCGGGGTCGTACGCCCGCAGCACGCCGTCCGTGCCGAGCGCGAGCACCGGGGTGCCCTCGCCCGCCGTGTTGACGGCGGCGACGGGTCCGGTGCGGATCAGGGTCCACCGGCGGGCCGTCACATCGAGGACCCACACCGCGTCCTCGCCGGAGCGTGCGGTCAGGGTGGTGGCGCCGGGCCGGTGGTCGAAGCGGGTCGCGCGCTCGCCGGGCGCGACGGGCCGTCCGTACGGGACGCGGTGGGCGGTGAGGTCGCCGTCCTCGCCGCTGACGATCAGCGCGCCGTCGGCGCAGCCGAGGACCGCGCCCCGGCGGGTGACGGTGGCCGCGCGCGGTGCGCGGCAGCGCTCGTCGAGGACGGTGACGGTCTTCACGGTGCGGTCGCGTACCTCGACGGTGTCCCGGCCGGGGCCCGTGCCGGGTACGAGGAGGCGGCCTTGGTAGGGCACGACGGGGGCCGCCGTACCGAGCCGCAGCGCGCGTTCCCCGCCGGGGGCGGCGGAGGTCGGCGCGGGGCGGGCAAGGAGCCGGGTGGTGCCGTCCGCGCCGGTGACGGCGGTGACCG
Organism: Streptomyces uncialis; assembly: GCF_001905345.1. Classification (GTDB taxonomy): domain Bacteria; phylum Actinomycetota; class Actinomycetes; order Streptomycetales; family Streptomycetaceae; genus Streptomyces; species Streptomyces uncialis. The sequence goes on along the minus strand of NZ_LFBV01000004.1, from coordinate 415,006 downwards.
TGGCGTCGGTGTGGATCCGGTGCGGGGGCCGGACGGGTACGGGGTCCAGGGCGCGGGGCGTGGCCCGGTAGTGATGGACGTGGTCGCCGTGGTCGACGGTCCAGCCGCCGCTGTCGACGACCGTGAGGCCCTTCGGGGTGCTCAGATACGCGTAGCGGCCGTCGCCGGTCATCGCGCGCACCCCGGGCGCGCGGCCGGTCGCGGTGACCTCGCCGGTGACGAGGTCCAGGACATGGACGGCGCCGCTGCCGCCGTCGGCGAGCACCAGCCGGGACTGGGCCTCGCCGGTCTCCTCGGCCCCTTCGACGTGGCCGTGCGGCCGGGCTCCGGCGGATTCGGCGCGGTCGGTGCCGGGCGGGGTGGGGGCGGTCCCGCAGGCGGTGAGGGCGGTCAGGGTGGTCAGGGCGAGGCCGAGCGCGAGGGTGCGTGCGCGGGGACCCGCCGTACGTATCCGGTGCGTGGTGGTCATCGGTCGGTACCGGTGTTCCTTCCCGGGAGCCGTGACGGTCCCGTTCGTACGTGTTCCTGAGCGGGTCGCTCGGGCGGTCGCGCGGTTTCCTGGTCCTCCGGTCCGCGCTGCTGGACGTGGCTGTCGGGTGCGGGGCGCTCGTGGGAGCGCGGTTCCTCGGGGCCCTGGGTCGTCGGCGCCCGGCCCGCCCGTTCCGGCGAACCGCGCGGGAACACGTCCGCCCACCCACGCGGCGCCGCGGACCGGACGCCCGGACGGCCGCGTACCGCGAGGACCGCGGTCGACACCAGGAACTGGAGCACCGCGACCGCCGCGACACTCGCCCCCGCGGCGGTGCCGAGGTGCCACGACAGCAGCAGTCCGAGGAACGTCGCGCTCGCCCCGAGGCACGCCGCCGTCGCCATCACGGCCGGGATGCGCCGCGCCCAGGGCAGCGCGGTCGCGGGCGGTGCGATGAGCAGCCCGAGCACCAGCAGGGTGCCGACGACATGGAACGAGGCCACGATGGCGACGGTCAGCAGTCCGAGCAGGGCGGCGTGGGCGGCCCGGGGCCGCAGTCCGAGGGTGCGGGCCTTGCGTTCGTCGAAGGCGAGGGCCACGAACGCCCGGTGCCCCAGCGCGGTGACCGCCAGGGCGAGGACCGCCGCGAGGGCGAGCCGGACGAGATCGGCGTCCCGGACGGCGAGCACGTCACCGAAGAGGAAGCCGGTCAGATCGACGGCGAAGGACGGCGAACGGGACACCACGATGACCCCGAGGGAGAGCATCCCGACGAACAGCAGACCGATGCTGGTGTCCTGGGAGAGCCGGGGCACCCGTCCGACGGCGGTGACCCCGAGCGCCATGACCACCGCGCTGACGGCGGCCCCGGCGGCCGGCGGGCCGCCGAGCAGCGCGGCGACGGCGACACCTGGCAGCAGCCCGTGGGCCATCGCGTCCCCGAGGAACGCCATGCCCCGCAGCACGACCCAGGTGCCCGCCAGGGCGCAGATCAGTGACACGAGGATGCCGCCCCACAGGGCGCGTTGCACGAAGGCCACCTCGAAGGGCGCCGTGAGCCAGTCCATGAACCGGGACCCTATAATGAAAATGATTATCACTTCAACATAGCTTCGTCATGACTTCGGCCGACTTCGGCATGGCAGGGCACGGCTTCGACATGGAGGTGCGGCGGATGCGCCGACGGAACACGGCCACGGACCGGAAGACGACGGGAACGACGGGAACGCCGACGAACACGCGGACGAACGCGGCCGGGCCGGTGGCACCGAAGGAGCCCGGCGGCGACGGCACCTGGCGGATCGGCCTCGACGGGGTGGCGGCGGGCTACCCCGGACACCCTGTGCTGTCGGGGCTCACCGCACGGCTCCCGGCGGCGGCGAACACGGTCCTGGTCGGCCCGAACGGCTCGGGCAAGTCGACGCTGCTCGCCGTACTGGCGGGGGTGCGTCCCGTGACCTCGGGCACGGTCACCCATCACGCGGGCGGGCGGCCCGCGTTCGTCGCACAACGGGCCGCGGTGCCGGACGCGCTGCCGCTCACCGTCCGGGACACCGTCGCGATGGGCCGCTGGGACCGGCTCGGCCCCTGGCGGCGGATGTCCGCGCGCGACCGTTCGGTGGTGGACGCGTGCATGGCACGGCTCGGGATCACCGGCCTCGCCGACCGCCGGCTGGGGGATCTGTCGGGCGGTCAGCGGCAGCGGGCGCTGGTTGCCCAGGGCCTCGCCCAGGAGTCCGGCCTGCTGCTCCTGGACGAGCCGACGACGGGCCTGGACGCGGCGGCCCGGCGGATCATCACGGAGGTCCTGGCCGACGCGGTGGCCGACGGGGTGACGGTGGTGCAGGCGACCCACGACATGACGGCGGCCCGCCGCGCGGACCACTGCCTGCTCCTCGACCAGGGGCGGCTCGCGGCCTCCGGCCCGCCGGCCACGGTCCTGTCGGACGCGGCGCTGGTACGGGTCTGGGGGCTGGACGGCGACCGATGAGCCGACCGCGCGACGGTGTTCATCCGGTGCCCGCGCCGGTGTTCATCCAGCGCCCGCCACCGTGTCCAGGAGGATTCCCGCCGGTCCCATGTCTCCTGTCTCATGGAGCGGCGGGGTGCTCCGGGGCCGGTCCGGGGCGGGCGGCGGCCTTGAGGGACAGCACCATGGTGAGGCCGCCGCCGGGGGTGTCCTCGGCGGCGAGGGTACCGCCGACTGCCTCGGTGAACCCCCGGGCGACGGCGAGCCCGAGTCCGACCCCGGCGCCGCGCGGGGCGTCACCATAGCGCTGGAAGGGCTCGAAGATACGGTCCTTGACCGGGTCGGGCACCCCGGGCCCCCGGTCCACCACCCGGATCTCGACCCGGTCGGCCATCGCACTGGCCGACACCAGGACGAGCTCGCCGTCCGGGCTGTACTTGACGGCGTTCTCCACGACGTTGGCGACGGCGCGTTCCAGCAGACCCTTGTCGACGGACACCATCGGCAGCCGCTCCGGAATGTCGAGCAGCACGCTCCGCTCCGGGTCCGGCAGCCCGCCGAGGGCCATCGGGACGACCTCCTCCAGGTCGATGTCCCGGATCAGCGGCTGGACGGTGCCCGTCTGGAGGCGTGACATGTCGAGCAGGTTGCCCACGAGGTGGTCGAGCCGGTCGGCGCCCTCCTCGATCGCGGCGAGGAGTTCCGCCTGGTCGGCGGCCGACCACTCGACGTCGTCCGAACGCAGGCTGGACACCGACGCCTTGATCCCGGCGAGCGGGGTGCGCAGATCATGGCTGACGGCGGCGAGCAGCGCGGTACGGATGCGGTTGCCCTCGTCCAGGGTGCGGGCGCGTCCGGCCTCCTGTTCCAGTCGCTGGCGGTCGAGGAGTACGACGGACTGCGCGGCGAACGCGGCGAGGACCCGGCGGTCCTCGGCGGGCAGCACCCGTCCGGACAGCGCGAGCGCCATATGGTCGCCGACCGGCATGTCGACGTCGGCGTCCTCGGGCCGTTCCACCGGGGCGGGGCCGACGCTGCCCGCGCAGGTCCACGGTTCGCCGTCCCCGGCGCGTTCCAGCAGGGCCACCGACTCCATCGCGAACGTCTCGCGCACCCGCTGGAGCAGTGCGTCGAGGGTGGTCTCGCCGCGCAGCACACTGCCCGCGAGGAAGGACAGGATCTCCGACTCGGCGCGCAGCCGGGCCGCCTGATGGGTGCGCCGCGCCGCGAGATCCACCACGGACGCCACCGCCACCGCGACCCCTATGAAGATCACGATGGCGACGATGTTCTCGGGATCCGCGATGGTGAGGGCGCTCAGGGGCGGGGTGAAGAACCAGTTGAGCAGCAGGGAGCCGAGGACGGCGGAGGTGAGCGCGGGCCACAGTCCGCCGAGCAGGGCCGCGCCGACCGTCAGCGACAGATACAGCAGCATGTCGTTGGCGAGGCCGACCTCGGGGGCCGCGCTGTGGAGGAGCAGCGTCAGCAGCGCGGGGCCGAGGACCCCGACGAGCCAGCCCTGGACGACCCGTCGGCGTCCGAGGCGGGCGCCCCGGGCGCCGGGCAGTCCGCGGCCCTTGCCCATCGCGGCATGGGTGACGAGGTGGACGTCGAGGTCGGGGCCCGAGTCCCGGGCGACGGTGGCGCTGACCCCGGGGCCGAACATGTACTGCCAGGGTCTGCGCCGGGACACCCCGAGGACGATCTGGGTGGCGTTGACCCCGCGCGCGAAGGCGAGGAGAGCGGTGGACACGTCGTCCCCGACGACCTGGTGGTAGGTGCCGCCCATGTCCTCCACGAGGGCGCGCTGGTCCGCGAGTTCCTTCGGGGAGGCGGCGGTGAGTCCGTCGCTGCGGGAGATGTAGACGGCGAGCACCTCTCCGCCCGCGCCCTTCTCCGCGAGCCGCGCGGCACGCCGTATCAACGTCCGCCCCTCCGGACCGCCCGTGATGCCGACCACGATCCGCTCCCGGGAGCCCCATATCTTGGAGACCCGGTGGGCGCTGCGGTACTCCTGGAGGTATTCGTCGACCCGGTCCGCGACCCACAGCAGCGCCAGCTCACGCAGCGCCGTCAGGTTCCCCGGCCGGAAATAGTTCGACAACGCCGCGTCGACCTTGTCCGACTTGTAGATGTTCCCGTGCGCCATCCGACGCCGCAACGCCTGCGGCGACATATCCACCAACTCGATCTGATCCGCCCGCCGCACCACCTCGTCCGGCACCGTCTCCCGCTGCCGCACCCCCGTGATCGACTCCACCACATCACCCAACGACTCCAGATGCTGGATGTTCACCGTCGAGATCACATCAATACCCGCGGCCAGCAACTCCGCCACGTCCTGCCACCGCTTGCCGTTCCGCGAACCCGGCACATTCGAATGCGCCAGCTCGTCCACCAGCACCACCGCAGGACCCCGCGCCAGCACCGCGTCCACATCCATCTCCGTGAACACCGCACCCCGGTACACCAGCTCCCGACGCCCCACCTGCACCAGGCCGTGCAGCATCACCTCCGTACGCGGGCGGCCATGGTGCTCCACAAAACCCACCACACAGTCCGTACCCCGCTCCACCCGACGATGCGCCTCCGACAACATCGCGTACGTCTTGCCCACACCCGGCGCCGCACCGAGATAGATCCGAAGCTTGCCGCGTCCCATGTTCCGCCGGCCCTCAATTCTCGAAGCGGTAGCCCATGCCGGGTTCGGTGATCAGATAGCGGGGGTGCGAGGGGTCGGGTTCCAGTTTGCGCCGGAGCTGGGCCAGATAGACCCGGAGGTAGTGCGACTTCCCGCTGTGTGAGGGACCCCAGACCTCGCGCAGCAGTTCCCGTTGGGCGACGAGACGGCCGGGATTGGTCACCAGGATCTCCAGCAGATGCCATTCGGTGGGGGTGAGACGGATGTCGCGGCCGTCGCGTGCCGCCTTCTTCGCGACCAGGTCGACGGTGAAGTCGGGGGTCGTGACGAGCGGGACGGGCCCCGGGGGCGCGGCGCGGGTGCGGCGGACGGCGGCCCGTAAGCGGGCGAGGAGTTCGTCCATGCTGAACGGTTTGGTGATGTAGTCGTCGGCGCCCGCGTCCAGGGCGGCGACCTTCTCCTCGGGGGCCCGGCGCGCCGACACCACGAGCACCGGGGCCGGGCTCCGGCCGCGCAGGGCCCGCAGTACGGCGACCCCGCTCATGTCGGGCAGTCCGAGGTCGAGGAGGACGGCGTCCGGGGGGCGCGCCGCGGCACGCCGGATCGCGGTGGCGCCGTCCGGTGCGGCGTCGGTGTCGTAGCCGCGGGCTCTCAGGGTGATGACCAGCGCCCGCACGAGTTGGGGATCGTCCTCCACCACCAGCACCCGGGTCATCGGTGTGCGGCCTCCTCCGTGCGTGTTCGTGTGGGGGGTGTGCGCGGCCCGGGGAACCGTGGGGTTCCCCGGGCGTACGCGGTCAGCGCCGGGTCAGTTCCCGTAGCGCGATGTTCAGTTCGAGGACGTTCACGGTGGGTTCGCCCATGAAGCCGAGGATGCGGCCGTCCGTGTGGTCGTCCACGAGCCGCCGTACCTGGTCGACGGGCAGCTTGTTGCGTTCGGCGACCCGGTGGACCTGGAGGTCCGCGTACCGGGGGGAGATCGCCGGGTCGAGGCCGGAGCCGGAGGAGGTGACCGCTTCGGCGGGCACGTCGGAGGGCCGCACCCGGTGGGTGGCCGTGGAGTTGTCCGCGACGACGGCGGCCCGCGCTTCCTTGACCTGCTTGATCAGCTCGGGGTTGTCGCCGGCGAGGTTGGTCGCGCCGGACAGCAGCAGCGAGTACTGGGTGTTGACGGAGTTGGTGCCGAGGCCGTTCTGGGGGCGGCCCTGGAACCATCGGAGGTCGGCGGCCGGGGTCTCCTCGCCCTTCTTCAGCGGCAGGTTGTACGCCTGGCCGATGAGCGAGGAGCCGACGACCTTGCCCTCGGAGGTGAGCTCGGAGCCGTTCGCCTTGTCGCGGAACAGGCCCTGGGCCACCCCGGTGACGGCGAGCGGGTAGAGGACGCCGGTGATCACGGTCAGCACCAGCAGGGCGCGCAGTCCGGCGCCGAGCAGCCGTGCGGTGTTCGAGACGGATTTGTTCATGACGGTCAGCCGATCCCGGGGATGGTCGAGATGATCATGTCGATGACCTTGATGCCGATGAAGGGGGCGATCAGTCCGCCGAGTCCGTAGATCCCGAGGTTGCGCCGCAGCAGCTTGTCCGCGCTGACCGGCCGGTAGCGGACGCCCTTGAGGGCGAGCGGGACCAGCGCGATGATGACGACCGCGTTGAAGACGACGGCGGACAGGATCGCCGAGTCGGGTGACGACAGCCGCATGATGTTCAGGGTGTCGAGGCCCGGGTACACCGCCGCGAACAGTGCCGGGATGATCGCGAAGTACTTCGCGACGTCGTTGGCGATGGAGAAGGTGGTGAGCGCGCCCCGGGTGATGAGGAGCTGTTTGCCGATCTCCACGATCTCGATGAGCTTGGTGGGGTTGGAGTCCAGGTCCACCATGTTCCCGGCCTCCTTGGCGGCCGAGGTCCCGGTGTTCATCGCTACGCCCACGTCGGCCTGGGCCAGGGCGGGCGCGTCGTTGGTGCCGTCCCCGGTCATCGCGACGAGTTTGCCGCCGGCCTGTTCGCGTTTGATGAGGGCCATCTTGTCCTCGGGGGTGGCCTCCGCGAGGAAGTCGTCCACCCCGGCCTCGTCCGCGATGGCCTTGGCCGTGAGCGGGTTGTCGCCGGTGATCATGACGGTTCTGATGCCCATACGGCGCAGTTCGGCGAACCGTTCGCGCATACCGTCCTTGACGACGTCCTTGAGGTGGATGACCCCCAGGACCCGGGCCCCTTCGGCGTCCTCGACGGCGACCAGCAGGGGGGTGCCGCCCGCCTCGGAGATCCGCCGGGCGGCGGCGTCGGCGTCGGGCTGGGCGGTGCCGCCCTGCTCCAGGACCCAGGCGAGTACGGAGCCGGTGGCGCCCTTGCGGATCCTGCGGCCGTCGGTGTCGACGCCGGACATCCGGGTCTGGGCGGTGAACGCGACCCAGTCGGCGCCGGTCAGCTCGCCCTGATGGCGTTCACGCAGACCGTACTCCTCCTTGGCGAGGACGACGATCGAGCGGCCCTCGGGGGTCTCGTCGGCGAGCGAGGAGAGCTGTGCCGCGTCCGCGACCTCGGCCTCGGTGGTCCCGGCGACGGGCACGAACTCGGCGGCCTGACGGTTGCCGAGGGTGATGGTGCCGGTCTTGTCGAGGAGCAGCGTCGACACATCGCCCGCGGCCTCGACCGCGCGGCCGGACATGGCGAGGACGTTGCGCTGCACCAGCCGGTCCATGCCCGCGATACCGATCGCGGACAGCAGCGCCCCGATGGTGGTGGGGATCAGACAGACCAGCAGTGCCACGAGGACGACCATGGAGAGGTCGGCGCCGGCGTGGGCGGCGAACGGCTGGAGGGTCGCGACGGCGAGCAGGAAGACGATGGTGAGCGAGGCGAGCAGGATGTTCAGCGCGATCTCGTTCGGGGTCTTCTGCCGGGCCGCGCCCTCGACCAGGGCGATCATCCGGTCGATGAAGGTCTCGCCGGGCTTGGTCGTGATCTTGATGACGATCCGGTCGGAGAGGACCTTGGTGCCGCCGGTGACGGCCGAGCGGTCGCCGCCGGACTCCCGGATGACGGGCGCGGACTCACCGGTGATGGCGGACTCGTCGACCGAGGCGACCCCTTCGACGACGTCCCCGTCGCCGGGGATGATGTCGCCGGCCTCGCACACCACCAGGTCACCGATGCGCAGGTCGGTGCCGGGCACCCGCTCCTCGTAGCGGCCCTCCGCGCCGAGGCGGCGGGCGACGGTGTCGGTCTTCGCCTTGCGCAGCGTGTCGGCCTGGGCCTTGCCGCGCCCCTCGGCGACGGCTTCGGCGAGGTTGGCGAAGACGACGGTGAGCCACAGCCAGGCGGAGATGGCCCAGCCGAACCAGTCGCCGGGGTCCGCCAGGGAGAACCCGGTGGTCAGCACCGAGCCGACGAGGACCACGAACATCACGGGCGACTTGACCATCACCCGGGGGTCGAGCTTGCGGAAGGCGTCGGGCAGCGACTTCAGGACCTGGCGCGGGTCGAACAGACCCGCGCCGACGCGCCCCGCGTCCTTGTGTCCGGTGGTGACGTCCTGGTGGGGCGCCCGGGTCGGGGATGCGCCGGGGGGCGCGGGAGCTGTCATGGGGTCACCTGGGAGGTCATCGGTACGGGTGTTCATCACGCCAGCCCTTCGGCCAGCGGGCCGAGGGCCAGCGCCGGGAAGTAGGTCAGACCGGTGATGATGAGGACGGTTCCGGCGAGCAGCCCGGTGAACAGCGGCTTCTCGGTGCGGAGGGTGCCGGCCGTGGCCGGTACGGGCTGCTGCTCGGCGAGCGATCCGGCGAGCGCGAGGACGAACACCATGGGGAGGAAGCGGCCGAGCAGCATCGCGAGGCCGATCGTGGTGTTGTACCAGGGGGTGTCGGCGCCGAGTCCGGCGAACGCGGAGCCGTTGTTGTTGGCGCCGGAGGTGTACGCGTAGAGGACCTCGGAGAAGCCGTGCGCGCCGGGGTTGAGCATCGAGTCGGCCGGGGTCGGCAGGGCCATCGCGGCGGCGGTGAAGCCGAGGACGAGTGCCGGGGTGACGAGGATGTACAGGGCCGCGAACTTGATCTGGCGGGTGCCGATCTTCTTGCCCAGGTACTCGGGGGTGCGGCCGACCATCAGTCCGGCGATGAACACGGCGATGATCGCCATGATGAGCATCCCGTACAGCCCGGAGCCGACCCCGCCGGGCGCGATCTCGCCGAGCATCATGCCGAGCATGGTGATGCCGCCGCCGAGCCCGGTGTACGAGGAGTGGAAGGAGTCGACCGCGCCGGTGGAGGTGAGGGTCGTGGACACCGCGAAGATCGCGGAGGCGCCGATCCCGAACCGGGTCTCCTTGCCCTCCATCGCGCCGCCCGCGATCTCGTAGGCGGGCGAGCGGTGGGCGAACTCGGTCCACCACATCAGGGCGATGAAGGCGACCCAGATGGTGACCATCGTGCCGAGGATCGCGTAGCCCTGGCGCACCGAGCCGACCATGGTGCCGAAGGTGCGGGTGATCGAGAAGGGGATCACCAGGATCAGGAAGATCTCGAAGAGGTTCGAGAACGCGTCGGGGTTCTCGAAGGGATGCGCGGAGTTGGCGTTGAAGTAGCCGCCGCCGTTGGTGCCGAGTTCCTTGATCGCTTCCTGCGAGGCGACGGCACCGCCGTTCCACTGCTGGCTGCCGCCGGTGAACTGGCCCACCTCGTGGATACCGGCGAAGTTCTGGAGGGCGCCGCAGGCCACGAGCACGATCGCGCCGACCGCGGCGAGCGGCAGCAGGATACGGACCACGCCGCGCACCAGGTCGGCCCAGAAGTTGCCGAGTTCACCGGTGCGGGAACGGGCGAAGCCGCGTACCAGGGCGACCGCGACGGCCATGCCGACGGCGGCGGACACGAAGTTCTGCACGGCGAGGCCGCCGGTCTGCACGACATGGCCCATGGCCTGTTCGCCGTAGTACGACTGCCAGTTGGTGTTGGAGACGAACGAGGCGGCCGTGTTGAACGCCTGGTCCGGGTCGATCGAGGCGAAGCCGAGGGAGCCGGGCAGGCTGCCCTGGACGCGTTGCAGCAGATAGAGGAAGAGGACGCCCACGGCCGAGAAGGCGAGGACCCCGCGCAGATAGGCGGGCCAGCGCATCTCGGCGCTCGGGTTGGCGCCGATGCCCTTGTAGATCCACTTCTCGACGCGCAGATGTCTGCCGGAGGAGTAGACCCGGGCCATGTGGTCGCCCAGGGGGCGGTGGACCAGTGCGAGCGCGGCCATCAGCGCCAGCAGCTGGAGCACTCCGGCGAGTTCGGAGCTCATATCCGTCTCAGAACCTCTCCGGGTAGATGAGGGCGAGGACGAGATAGCCCAGCAGGGCGGCGGCCACGAGCAGGCCGACGATGTTCTCGGCGGTCACAGCTTCGCCACCCCCTTGGCGACGAGTGCCACCAGTGCGAAGACAGCGATCGTGGTGACGACGAAGGCCACGTCGGCCATCGTGAACTCCTGAGTGAGAGACAAATGCGTCAGCCGGATGAGCGGACTTTCCGAGGAAACCGCCTTCCCGGGCGTCGGCGGTCCGCGTTGACGCGCCTCTTACGGCGCTGTGCACCGTATTGACGGCTCCCATACGGGTCGCCTTCGCTCGCGCTTGTGAGGTCTCCCGTGCGGGGCGCCTTCGCTTGCGCCCCCGGAGGTTCCTTGTGCCGGGCGTACTCGTTCCTGTGCCGTCGCTTCCCAGGTCTGTCCGGGTGGACGCACTTCGCTCCTGTGCCGTCGCTCGGTGGGTTCGCGCAGTTCCCCGCGGGTCGCCTTCGCTTGCGCTTCCCAGGTCTGTCCGGGTGGACGCACTTCGTTCCTGCGCCGTCGCTCGGTGGGTTCGCGCAGTTCCCCGCGGGTCGCCTTCGCTTGCGCTTCCCAGGTCTGTCCGGGTGGACGCACTTCGTTCCTGCGCCGTCGCTCGGTGGTTTCGCGCAGTTCCCCGCGCCCCTTTGGGGCGCCATCTGCTTGTTCTTCGGGTCGGGGCCGGTCGGGATTCTCCGTCCTCGCTCCGACACGCTCGGTAACACGTCCAGTGGTCCTACTGAAGAGCATCGGAGTCTGCGGGCAGAGATTCCCGCCCACCCCCTCCCGTAGCCGGGCGAGTCCGCGAGGAGGGTGGTTGAACCCCGGCCGGGCTGTTGCCGGCCCGCTGTCTGATCCCACCCGCAGACTGAGAACAGCCCCAGGTGGGCGCCCCAAAGGGGCGCGGGGAACTGCGCAAAGACGAGGGCGGACCCGCACCCGAAGAGCGACCGCAAGGAGGCACCACCCAGGGGCGCGGGGAACTGCGCACCCACGGCCGTACCCGCACGGGAACAGATACGTCCAGGTGGGGAACCCCAGGGGCGCGGGGAACTGCGCACCCACCGAGCGACGGCACAGGGACAAGCGCGTCCAGCCGGACGGACCTCGGAAGCGCGAGCGAAGGCGACCCGTAGGGGGCCGACCAGCGGTTACCCCACTATGCGCTGCGCGTATACACCGTGCGTATAGTGGCGGCCATGCCAATCCACGACCAGCGCGGCGCGACGGCCGCGCGCAACAAGATGTCCACGCCACACAAGACGGGGAACCGACCCCGCGGGTTGCGTTCGCGCGCGGGTGTGGCCGTGATCACCCTCGTCACCCTCGGACTCACCACCGCGCTGACCGGGTGCGGCACCGACACCGAGGCGCCCAGCAAGGTCCGCTCCGACGCGGGTGACGACGGGAAGGGGAAGTTCGGGTCCGTCGACTGCCGCGAGGACAAGTGCATAGCCCTGACCTTCGACGCGGGGCCGCACGGCAAGCACACACCCCGGCTGCTGGACATCCTCAAGAAGGAGAAGGTCCCGGCGACGTTCTTCCTGCTGGGCAAGAAGCACATCGACACCCACCCCGAGCTGGTGCGGCGGATCGACGCCGAGGGGCATGAGATAGCCAGCCACACCTGGACGCACCGCAGGCTCACCGAGCTCGACGCCGACGAGGTGCGGTGGGAGCTGGAGCGCACGAACAAGGAGCTCAAGAAGCTCACGGGACGCGCGCCCACGCTGATGAGGCCGCCGCAGGGCCGCACCGACGAGGAGGTCAACAAGATATCCAAGAGCCTCGGGCTCTCCGAGATCCTGTGGACCGTCACGGCGAAGGACTACAAGACGACCGACTCCGCGCTGATCAAGCGCCGGGTGCTGGAACAGTCCGGGCGCGACGGGATCATCCTGCTCCACGACATCTACGACGGCACGGTGCCCGCGGTGCCGGGGATCATCGAGGAGCTGAAGTCCAAGGGCTACACGTTCGTCACCGTGCCGCAGCTGTTCGCGCCGGGGGTCCCGGAGCCGGGCAAGGTCTACCGCTGACCCGGGGCCGGGGGATCTAGGGTCGGGGGGTGGCTCTCATCGACCTGGAACGGCACTGCGCGCTCGACGCGGACGAGGCATGGCGGCGGCTCATGGACTGGCCCCGGCACGGCGCTTTCGTCCCGTTCACCCGTGTCGGGGTGGACACCCCGGTGGGCGAGGGATCGACGGTGCTCGCGCGGACCGCGCTCGGACCCGTCGGCTTCGACGATCCGATGGAGATCACCGTCTGGCGCCCGCCCGAGGAGGGCCGGCCGGGCCTGTGCGGGCTGGAGAAGCGCGGACGGCTGGTGCTCGGCCGGGCCGAGATCGAGGTCCGTCCCGACGGACCGGGCAGCCGGGTCCGGTGGCGCGAGGAGATCCGGGTCCGCGGTCTTCCCCGGTTCTGCGATCCCGTCCTGGCGGCGGCGGGCCGCCGGATGTTCGGGCGCACCGTGGACGGGTTGCTGCGCACCGGGAGTTGAGCCCCGGGGAAGCCTTGGTGGCCGTGGCGTGTGTACCTATCATCTGATCATGTCCTCAGACAGAGCCCTGCCCGTGACCCCGGTGACCGTACTGACCCGGGGCGGGACCACGGCACGCTTCGACGGCGTCCGGCTGATCGTCGTACGGGGCCGGTCGACCTGGACCGTGCCGGTGCGGGCGCTGGAGTACGTCGAGCTGACGGACGACGGTGCGATACGCGCGCTGATCGCCGGTTCCGCCGACTCGGCGGATCACGGTCTGGGAGCCGTGGTCGATCTGCGGGGCCCCAACCGGTCGGCGGTCGAGGCGTTCTTCGGGCAGCTGAGCTCCGCCGTGGACCGGACCCCGTCGGCGGCCGACGGTCATGCCCTGGTCCGCCAACACGTCCGGGCGGCCGGCCGCGCCCCGCTGAGTCCCGGCTTGCGCAAGGGGCTCAGGGTCGCGGGGCTGATCCTGCTGCATCACACGGCGCTCTTCGTGTTCGGTGTGATCGCCGTGGGTTACCCCTGGCTGGTCCTGTTCACCGTGGTCACGACGGGGACGCTCGGGCTCGCGGGCGGGCTCGTCCTGTGGCGGGTCGGTCGGCGGTGCAGGTCGCTGTGGCTGCTGCGACGGCGCGGGATCGGGGTGGTCGGCGAGGCGGTCGGCCATGTCCGGATCTGGTCCAAGGGCGGGCACTGGTGGGAGTTCTCGCGGATGGACTTCGTCACGGTCGACGGGCGGCGGATGAAGGGCGTTCCCTCGGTCGTGACCGTCTGGTCCTTCTCCGACGCGTCGCGCGGCCGGGTCGAGCTCAGCTACGACCCGGAGAACCCGGAGCGCGCGAGCCGTCCGCTCACGGCCGGGTTCAGCTTGCGGACCCTGATCCTGGCCGCGCCGGGTGTGGCGCTGTTCAGCGGTTACGTGGTGACGTTCGCGCTGTTCCTGGAGGTCTGAGCTCCGGGCGGCGGACGCGGCCGGGCGCGTCGTGGTGGATGGGGGTGCGACCGCCGGTCAGGGGCGGTCCGGCGCCGCCGCGCAGTACGGCGACGATCTCCGCGGCGATCGACAGGGCCGTCTCCTGCGGGGTGCGGGCGCCGAGGTCCAGTCCGATCGGGGAGCGCAGCCGCTTCAGCTGGTGTTCCGTCACACCGGTCTCGCGCAGCCGCCGTATCCGGTCCTCGTGGGTGGTGCGTGAGCCCATCGCGCCGATGTACGCGACGGGCAGCCGCAGGGCGAGTTGCAGCAGCGGTACGTCGAACTTCGGGTCATGGGTCAGGACGCAGAGCACCGTACGGGCGTCCACCTCGGTGCGCTCCAGATAGCGGTGCGGCCAGTCGACGACGACCTCGTGGGCCGCCGGGAAGCGGGCGGGGGTCGCGAAGACGGGGCGGGCGTCGCAGACGGTGACGCGGTAGCCGAGGAACGCGCCGAGGCCGACGAGGGCGGAGGCGACGTCGACCGCGCCGAAGACGATCAGCCGGGGCGGGGCGGCGGACGACTCCACGAAGAGGGCGGGCCGTCCGGTCGAGGGGCAGCCGGGAACGGTTCCGGTGCGGCCCGCCGCGAGCAGCGCCGCCGCCTCATGGGCCGCCCACCGGTCCAGCTCCGGGGGGCCGCCGAGGGTCCCTTCGTGGGCGCCGTCCGGGTGGACCAGCAGGGGGCGGGGGTCCTCCGGGGTGTCGGCGGAGGGCAGTGGGCGGGCCAGGGCGGTGGGCCGGCCGTTCGCGGCGGCGGCCAGGGCGCGGGCGGTCAGGGAACGGGCGGGGCTGGTCCGGGGGACGGGGGTGACCAGGACGTCGATGCTGCCGCCGCAGGTCAGGCCGGTGGCGAAGGGGTCGTCGGCGGTGGGGCCGAAGGGTGCCAGGACGGTCCGGCCGTCCCGCAGGGCCTGTCGGCACAGCTCGTACACGGCGGCTTCGACACAGCCGCCGGAGACGGAGCCGACCGCTTCGCCGCCGGTGTCGACGGCGAGCGTCGCGCCGGGGCCCCGGGGGGCGCTGCCGTCCACGGCGACGACGGTGGCCACCGCGAAGTCGCGGCCCTGGCGGACCCATTCGTGGAGTTCCGCGGCGATGTCCAGCATCTCTCGCTCCTCGCCCTCGTCGTGCGGTCCCTACCCGGTGCCCGTCAGATGTTCGGGGCGCACGGGGGTCCGGTTCAGCTCCAGGCCCGTCGCGGCGCGGATCGCGGCGAGGACCGCCGGGGTGGCGGACAGGGTGGGCGCCTCCCCCACCCCGCGCAGTCCGTAGGGGGCGTTCGCGTCGGGGAGTTCGAGCATGTCGACGGGGAGCGAGGGGGTGTCGAGGATCGTGGGGATCAGATAGTCGGTGAAGGACGGGTTGCGCACCTTCGCGGTCACCGGGTCGACCACGATCTCCTCCATCACCGCGATCCCGAGGCCCTGGACGGTGCCGCCCTGGATCTGGCCGATGACGGACAGCGGGTTGAGGGCCTTGCCCACGTCCTGCGCGCAGGCGAGTTCGACGACCTTGACCAGTCCGAGTCCGGTGTCGACCTCGACCACCGCGCGGTGTGCGGCGAAGGAGTACTGGAGGTGGCCGTCGCCCTGGCCGGTGCGCGGGTCGAGGGACCTGGTGGGGCGGTGGCGCCACTCGCGTTCCTCCTCGATCACCTCGTCGTCGAGGACGTCCGCGAGGGAGGCGAGGACCTCCCCCGCCTCGGTGACCACGTGCCCGTCCTCCAGCCGGAGCTCGGCGGTGGCCCAGGCCGGGTGGTGGCTGCCGAATCTGCGGCGGCCCAGCTCCAGGGCGCGTTCGCGGACGAGTGCGCAGGCGTTGCGGACGGCACCGCCGGTCATGTACGTCTGCCGGGAGGCGGAGGTGGAGCCCGCGCTGCCGACCTGGGTGTCGGCGGGGTGGATGGTCACCTGGTCGACGCCGAGTTCGGTCCGGGCGATCTGCGCGTGGACGGTGACACCGCCCTGGCCGACCTCCGCCATCGCGGTGTGCACGACGGCGACGGCCTCCCCGCCCGCGCTCTCCAGCCGGACCTTGGCGGTGGAGTAGTCGTCGAAGCCCTCGGAGAAGCCGACGTTCTTGATGCCGACGGCGTATCCGACGCCCCGGACGACGTCCTCGCCGTGGGTGGTGTTGGACAGTCCGCCGGGGAGCTGGCGGATGTCGGCGCCCTCGGTGGTCTCCCACTGGCGTTCGGGGGGCATCGGCCTCGCCTTGACCCGGCGCAGCAGTTCGGCGACCGGGGCGGGGGCGTCCACGATCTGTCCGGTGGGCAGCCGGCTGCCCTGTTCCATGGCGTTGAGCCGCCGGAACTCGACGGGGTCCAGGCCGAGTTCGGCGGCGAGTTTGTCCATCTGCGCCTCGTAGGCGAAGCAGGCCTGCACCGCGCCGAAGCCGCGCATCGCTCCGCAGGGCGGGTTGTTGGTGTAGAGGGCGAGGGCCTCGATGTCGACGTGGTCGACCACGTAGGGGCCGACGGACAGGGAGGAGGCGTTGCCGACGACGGCCGGGGACGAGGAGGCGTAGGCGCCGCCGTCGAGGACGATCCGGCAGCGGACGTGGGTGAGTTTGCCGTCGCGGGTGGCGCCGTGTTCGTAGTGGAGTTTCGCGGGGTGGCGGTGGACATGGCCGAAGAACGACTCGAACCGGTTGTAGACGATCTTCACGGGCCTGCCGGTGCGCAGGGCGAGCAGGCAGGCGTGGATCTGCATCGACAGGTCCTCACGGCCGCCGAACGCGCCGCCGACCCCGGCGAGCGTCATCCGTACCTTGTCCTCGGGCAGTCCGAGGACGGGCGCGATCTGGGCGCGGTCGTTGTGCAGCCACTGGGTGGCGATGTAGAGGTCGACCCCGCCGTCCTCGGCGGGGACGGCGAGCCCCGATTCGGGGCCGAGGAAGGCCTGGTCCTGCATCCCGAAGACGTATTCGCCGCGCACCACGGCGTCGGCGCGGCGGGCGGCGGCGTCGGCGTCGCCGCGGACGATGGGCTGGCGGTGGACGATGTTGGGGTGCGGGACCCGGTGGGAGTGGTGGTCGGCGCGGTCGGGGTGCAGGACGGGCGCGCCGGGCGCGGTGGCGGAGTCCTCGTCGGTGACGACGGGGAGTTCCCGGTACTCGACCTTGATCTTGGCGGCGGCGCGGCGGGCGGTCTCGGGGTGGTCGGCGGCAACGGCGGCGACGGGTTCGCCGTGGTGGCGGACCCGGCCGTGCGCGAGGACGGGGGTGTCCTGGATCTCCAGCCCGTAGTGGCGTACGGCGGTGGGCAGGTCGTCGTAGGTGAGGACGGCGTGGACGCCGGGCAGGGCGAGGGCCTCGGAGACGTCGAGGGAGACGATCTCGGCGTGGGCGACGGGTGAGCGCAGGATCTGGCCCCACAGCATGTCCTCGTGCCACATGTCGGAGGAGTACGCGAACTCGCCGGTGACCTTGAGGGTGCCGTCGGGGCGGAGGGTGGAGACGCCGATGCCGCCGGGGGCGCGGGTGGGGCGGGTGAGGCCGGTGGGGGTCGGGTCGGTGCCCATGTCAGGAGCCTTCCTGCCGGGCGGCGGCGAGCCGTACCGCGTCCATGATCTTCTCGTAGCCGGTGCAGCGGCACAGATTGCCGGACAGCGCCTCGCGGATGTCCGCGTCGGACGGGTCGGGGCAGCGGGCCAGCAGGTCGTCGGCGGCGACGAGGAGTCCGGGGGTGCAGAAGCCGCACTGGACGGCGCCCGCGTCGACGAACGCCCGCTGGACGGGGGCGAGGGTGTCGGCCCCGGCGGTGCGCGGGCCGCCGGTGGCCGGTTCCGGACGGTCGGTGTCCGGTACGTCCCGCTCGCGTCCGCGTTCGGCGGCGCGGTGGCGGGCGTGCTCGGCGAGGCCCTCGACGGTGACCACGTCCCGGCCCTCGGCCTGTCCGGCGGCGACCAGGCAGGAGCACACGGGGACATCGTCGAGGCGGACCGTGCAGGAGCCGCACTCGCCCTGTTCGCAGGCGTTCTTGGAGCCGGGCAGCCCGAGCCGTTCGCGCAGGACGTGAAGCAGGCTCTCGCCCTCCCAGACGTCGTCGGCGGTCCGGGTGCGGCCGTTGACGGTGAAGGTGACACGCATCAGAGGGCTCCTCCGCTCGCGGGGCCGGGGCGGCGGTACGACTCCCAGGCCCAGGTGAGGGTGCGGCGGGCCAGTACGGCGACCGCGTGGCGGCGGTACGCGGCGGTGCCGCGGACATCGTCGATCGGGGCGCAGGCGGCGGCGCAGAGCCCCGCGAACTCCTTGGCGACGGAGGGCGGGACGGGCCGTCCGCTGTCCCACAGGCCGTCCTCGTCGAGGGCGGCGGTCAGGAACTCCTCGGCGGTGCCCGCCCGGATCGGGGTGGGGGCGGCGGAGCCGACGCCGGTGCGGACGGTCCGGGTCCGGGGGTGCAGGGCGAACGCGAACGCGCACACGGCGATGACCATCGCGTTGCGGGTGCCGACCTTCGAGAACTGCTGGGGTCCGTCGGCCGTGTCGACATGGACGGCGCGGATCAGCTCGTCGGGGGCCAGGGCATTGCGCTTGACCCCGGTGTAGAAGGCGTCCACGGGGATGCGCCGGACGCCGCGCACCGACTCGGCCTCGATCTCGGCGCCGGCGGCGAGCAGCGCGGGGTGGGCGTCCCCGGCGGGCGAGGCGGTGCCGAGGTTGCCGCCGACCCCGCCGCGGTTGCGGATCTGCGGGGAGGCGACGGTGTGCGCGGCGAGCGCGAGGCCGGGCAGTTCGGCGCGCAGCTCGGTCATGACGCGGGTGTAGGGGACGGAGGCGCCGAGCCGGACGGTCCGCTCGCCGCGCTCCCACTCGTACAGCTCATCGATCCGGGTCAGATCGAGCAGGTGGTCCGGACGCAGATGGTCGAAGTTGATGCCGACCATCACATCGGTGCCGCCTGCGATCGGTACGGCGGCGGGGTGCGCGGCCTTCGCGGCCAGCGCCTCCTGCCAGGTCGCGGGGCGGAGGAAGTCCATCGGGCCCTCTTCGGGTCGGGCGTCGGCGGGGTGCCGGGCCGCACGGGCCCGGTCCGGTGGGCGGTCCGGTGGCCCCGGGGAGGGCGGGCCGGCCGGAGGGCCCGTTGCCCGCGCTGAGCGCGCGGTACCTCCAGTACACCGCTCGTGGGGGCCCCGCGTCAGTCAACGAACCCATGAAGAGGTCGTTCCGCCCTTCCGCGAGTCTTGTAGATTCGTATGAACAACGGGACCCGGACATCCCGGGGACTTCGTACGGAAAACCACCGCTCGCGAAGGCCGCGGGCGGGGAGCGGGTGGGCGCTGGTCCCCCGTTCCCCGTGTCCAGCGGTGCCCGGCACGGGCCGTCACCCATCGGCCCGTGCCATGACCGGATCACGACGGAACAGAACGGCGGCGACGACACCATGCGGCTGCGCGCACTGCTGGACACGGACGCGCTGGGGCTGCGGCTGCTCGGCGGCGAGGACGAGCTGGACCGGACGGTGCGCGGGGTGATGACCACCGATCTGCGGGACCCCAGCCGCTATCTGTCGGGGGGCGAGCTGGTCCTGACGGGGCTGGCGTGGCGGCGCGGACCGGCGGACTCCGAGCCGTTCGTACGCATCCTGGCGGGCGCCGGGGTCGTGGCGCTGGCGGCCGGGGAGGCGGAGCTGGGGGATGTCCCCGAGGACATGGTGCGGGCCTGCGCCAAGCACCGGCTGCCGCTCTTCGCGGTGAACGAGCGGGTGGCGTTCGCGACGATCACCGAGCACGTGGTGCGCCAGGTGTCGGGCGAGCGGGCCGGTGACCTCGCGGCGGTCGTGGACCGGCACCGCAGGCTGATGACCTCCGGGCCCGCGGGCGGCGGCCCCGACGCCGTACTGGACCTGCTGGGCTCGGACCTGGATCTGCGGGCCTGGGTGCTGTCCCCGACCGGACGCCGGATCGCCGGGCCGCACGGCCCCGGCCGGGACCTGCCGGCCGAGACGCGTACGGAGCTCGCCGCGGCCCATCTGGCGGCGGTGCGGGGCGGGCGGCGAGGACCGCACCGGACGGCCGTCGGCGGGACCACGTACTCGCTGTTCCCGGTGCGCGGGACGCGGGGCGCCGGGGGCGGCGGCCGGGAGGGCGCCCTCGCCCAGTGGGTGCTCGCGGTGGCGGCGGACGCCGGGGAGTGGCCCGAGGAGCGTCTGGACCTGCTGCGCGGGGTGACCCAGCTGATCGCGGTGGAACGGGACCGCCGGGACTCGGCCCGCACGGTCCGGCGGCGGCTCGCGCACGAGGTGCTGGAGCTGGTGCGGTCGGGCGCCGCGCCCACCGAGATCGCGGCCCGGCTGCGGGTCGCGGCCCCGGTGCTGCTGCCGGGCCTCACGGCGGCGCCGCACTGGCAGGTGGTCGTGGCCAAGGTCGACTGGCGCGGTGAGCCGGACGGCGCCGAGCGGACCCCGGACACGGGTGACGGCGGGGCGGCCGTCCAGGCGCTGCTGGAGGAGATCCTGGTCGACCCCCGGACGGCCGGGACCGAGCCGTCGGACCGGATCGCCGTCACCCACGCGGGGGACGAGGCCGTCGCGCTGGTACCGCTGCCCGCGGTGGCCGCCGACGGGGCTCCCGTGGACGGCACGACCGGTTGCGAGCTGGCCGCCGACATCCTGCTGCGGACGGTGCGGGAGCCGCTGTCGGCGGGGCTGGGCGACGAGGGACGGCTCACCCTCGGGGTGAGCGCCACGGTCCACTCGGCGGAGGGGCTGCGCGGGGCGCTGGAGGAGGCCCGGCACGCCCGCCGGGTCGCCGCGGCCCGCCCGGGGCGGGTCAGCGCGGCGGGCCACCAGGAGCTGGCGTCGCACGTCCTGCTGCTGCCGTTCGTGCCGGACGACGTGCGGCGCGCGTTCACCGCGCGACTGCTCGACCCGCTGCGGGAGTACGACCAGCGGCACCGGGCGGAGCTGATCGCGACGCTGGAGGCGTTCCTGGACTCCGACGGCTCATGGACCCGCTGCGCGGCGCGGCTGCACCTCCACGTCAACACGCTGCGCTACCGCGTCGGGCGTATCGAGCAGTTGACGGGACGGGATCTGTCGCGCCTTGAGGACAAGCTCGATTTCTTCCTCGCGCTGCGGATGAGCTGACGTCCCAAGGGGCCGCGCGGGTTCCGGGTCGTCGCTTCTACCCCGGTCGAACAGGTTTCGCACCCCAGGACTTTGTGAAATCCTTCACCTACCCCCTTGGCCGGGTGTGCCGATCCATGCTGAGATTCCGCATCGGCTCAAGACGCACGGGTGTGCTCCGGGAGGGCAATGTGGCGTATACCGCCAGGTCTGGTACAGGAACGACCAAAGGTGACGATCCACTCCAGACCGCGGTATGGCGGTTGCGTTCGCGCGCCTGCTGGACCGACGCGGCAGCCTTGCTGGAGCGGCGCGCCGCCACGGACGCGGGGGCCGCGCTCCAGCGGGTGGCCCTGCTGGGGGAACGCTGCCTCTACACGGCGCAGGGCTGGGCGGAGGCGGAGGACGCGCTGCGGACCGCCGAGGCGCTGGCCCAGGGTGACGACGAACGCGGGGCCGCCGCGTGCGAGCGGGGGCACCTGGCCTACGCCTCGACACTGCTCGGGGTACGGGACCGGGCCGACGAGGCGCGGTCCGCGCTGGGGCGGGCCGCCGCGCTCATCGCGCCCGGGGCGCAGGCGCGGGCCCTGCTCGACTTCCGGCGCGGACTGATCGCCGAGAACCTGTCGGACTCGCCGCAGTCCGCTCGCGCGGCGTACCGGCGGGCCCACGCGGGGGCCACCGCCTCCGGGGACGCGCTGCTGCTGTCCTTCACCTGGCGGCAGCTGGCGGGGCTCGCGCTCGCGGACGGGGAGCTGGCGGAGGCGCGGCACGGGTTCGCGGAGTCGCTGCGCATCCGGGAGGAGCTGGGGTATCTCGTCGGTACGGCGCCCGCGTTGGCGTCGCTCGCGCAGGCCGAGACGGAGCCGGAGGCGACGAGGCTGCGGCAGGAGGCCGCGCGGTTGCTGCGGTTGTTGGGGGGCGTCCCCACGTGGTTGGGTCCGCAGCTTGTCGCTGCGCAGGCTCGGGGGGTTCAGGCGGTGTGACGGGGCGCCGCCTCCCGTTGCCCGCCGGTTCCCCGGGGCGCGCCGCCGGTCCCCGGGGCTTGTCCGATGCTTCACCGGTGTCCGGGGTCGGCCGGGGGCTTGTCCGATGCTTCACCGGCATACGGGCTGAGGTACGCGCAGTTCCCCGCGCCCCTGGGTAATGCGTCCGGGTGTCGGACGTTGGCTCGCCGGTGTCCGGGGTCGGCCGGGGGCTTGTCCGTTGCCTCGCCGGTTTACGGGTTTGGGGTACGCGCAGTTCCCCGCGCCCCTGGGTAATGCGTCCGGGTGTCGGACGTCGGCTCACCGGTGTCCGGGGTCGGCCGGGGGCTTGTCCGATGCTTCACCGGTGTCCGGGGCTGAGGTACGCGCAGTTCCTCGCGCCCCTGGGTAGTACGTCCGGGCGTCGGGCGTTCGCTCGCCGGTGTCCGGGGCTGGGGTACGCGCAGTTCCCCGCGCCCCTGGGTAATGCGTCCGGGTGTCGGACGTCGGCTCGCCGGTTCCCGGGGTCGGCCGGGGGCTTGTCCGTTGCTTCACCGGTGTCCGGGGCTGGAGTACGCGCAGTTCCCCGCGCCCCTGGGTAATGCGTCCGGGTGTCGGGCGTTGGTTGGGTCAGGTGCCTGCGAAGTGGTTTCGGACCAGGGACTGGACCTTGGTGGCGTCGCGGGCCGTGAGGGCGTCGAGAAGGGCGCTGTGCTCGGCCGCGTCGGAGACGAGGTCGGCGCGGCGCATCGGGAGGGGGCCGCTGATCAGGGGCCACTGGGCGCGGCGGTGAAGATCGTCGGCGACCTGGACGAGCTGCTGGTTGCCCGACAGGCCCAGCAGCGCCCGGTGGAACGCGCGGTCGGACTCGGCGTAGGCCGCCCGGTCCCCGCACGCCGCCGCGACGGCGGTGGCCTCGGCCAGCGGACGCAGCTCCGCCCAGCGGGCGGCGGACACCGACTGGGTCAGCCGGAGCATCACCGGCACCTCGATCAGCGCCCGGACCTCCGCCAGCTCGGCGAGCTGGCGCTCACTGCGCTCCACGACCCGGAAGCCGCGGTTGGGCACGACCTCGACGGCCCCCTCCGCGGCGAGCTGCTGCATGGCCTCCCGTACGGGGGTCGCGGAGACGCCGAGCCGTTCGCCCAGCACGGGCGCCGAGTAGACCGCGCCGGGCGCGAGTTCCCCTTCGACGAGGGCGACGCGCAGCGCGGCGAGGACCTGTCCCCGTACGCTCGCGCGGACCACCGGCCGGGGGCGGCGGGGCAGCGGGGGTTCTCCGTGGGTGTGCTCGCCCCGGGCGGGCACCGTGCCCGTCGTGGGTTCCCGGGCGGACGGCGGTGCGGGGGCGGGCGGCGGTACGGGGGCGGGGCGGGGGGTGTCCGCGGCCTGCGGGTCGGGCTGGGGGGCCGGACGGGACCGGGGGTCGGGCTGGGGGCGGGGCTGCGGGGGGACACGGGTGTCGCCGCCGACCGGGCACCAGGGGGCCTCCGGGGGCCCTAAGGGCCGGGGAGCACGGCCGGGCGGTGGGCAGGCACGGTCACCGCCGCCGGGTGCGGGGCCCGTCGAGCCCGGGGCGGGGAGCGGTCCGGGACGGGTCATCGGGTCCTCCTCCGGCGCTCGTGCGCTGCGGCGGCCGGTCGGCCGCACCCGGAGAACGATAGGGGGACGGGCCCTCAGTTCAAACCTCGATCACATCTTGTAAGGTTAGCCTTACCTGTAGAAGATCGTGATTCGGTGGTCCCGTATGAGCGCTCCCACCCTGGCCGCGGCGCCGGAGGCGTCCTCCCCCGTGGCCGCGGCGTATGCCCGGCTCACCGAGGTGTTCCCGGGTGTGCGGATCGAGGAGCTGGGTCCGGGTGACCCGCTGCCCGGAGGCAGCGGCTGGGTGACCGCGGCGGAGCTCGCGCGGGGCGGCGCGGAGCTGGACTCCTTCCTCGACTGGGACGACGCGCAGGTGCTCAAGGACTACGGCACCCGGGCCCGTCCCGATGTCGTCGCCAGTTTCGGGCTGCACCGCTACGCCTGGCCCGCCTGTCTGCTCGTCACCATGCCCTGGTTCCTGCACCGCAGGGTCCCCCGCTTCCCCGCCGAACGCGTCGCGTTCCAGCGCGCGCTCGGCCGGATGGCCGTACGGACGGGCGAGTTCGCGTGTCTGGCCGACGACCCGCTCGCGGATCACCCCGACGCCCGGGTCGTGGCGGACGAACACGCCCTGCGCGAGGAGGTCCGGGCCGCGGTCGCGGAGCATCTGGAGCCGCTGCTCGGCGCGTTCGGGCCGCGGATGCGGCGCCGGGGCCGGGCGCTGTGGGGCATGGCGACCGACGAGATCGTCGAGGGCCTCTGGTACATCGCGCATCTCCTCGGCGAGGAGGGGCGCGGGATGAGTGAGCTGGAACAGCTGCTGCCCGGGGCCACCCAGCCGTACGTGGGCGCGGCCGGATTCCGTTCGCTGACCGGTCCGGCCGGTGAATCCCTGGCCACCCGGGACCGCGCGAGCTGCTGCATGTTCTACACGCTGCGGCCCGAGGACACCTGTGTGACGTGCCCTCGCACGTGCGATGCGGATAGGGTAGCCAGGTTGGGCGAAGCAGCTTCCTCCTGAACCACCCGTACCGGTAGTGTTTCTCGAACTCAACTCGCACGAATCGCGTGGGAGTTCGAGCGGACGGCGGCACTTGGCGGCTCCCCACACCCCCTTGGCGTTCTCTTGCACCGAAACCCCCTGAGCGGCTCCGGGTTTGAGGAACGATGACGCCCGAAAAGCCCTACTGCGATGCAAGGGACGCGTGATGAGATTGACCGACATATCGCTTGACTGGTTGCTTCCGGGCGCCGTACTGCTCCTGGGCATACTGGCGGCGGTTGCGGTGCTGGCGCGGTCCAAGCGGGCCAAGGACTCGACCAAGCCCGCGGACGACAGCTGGGAGCGCACCGAGGAACGCCGCAGGCGCAAGGAAGCGATGTACGGCACCGCCTCCTATCTGCTGCTGTTCTGCTGTGCGGCGGTCGCCGCGGCGCTGTCCTTCCACGGCCTGGTCGGCTTCGGCCGGCAGAACCTGAACCTGTCCGGCGGCTGGGAGTACCTGGTCCCGTTCGGTCTCGACGGCGCGGCGATGTTCTGCTCCGTCCTCGCGGTGCGCGAGGCCAGCCACGGTGACGCGGCCCTCGGTTCGCGACTGCTGGTGTGGACGTTCGCCGGTGCCGCCGCCTGGTTCAACTGGGTGCACGCCCCCCGTGGCCTCGACCACGCGGGCGCCCCGCACTTCTTCGCCGGTATGTCCCTGTCGGCGGCCGTGCTCTTCGACCGCGCGCTGAAGCAGACCCGTCGGGCCGCGCTCCGCGAGCAGGGCCTGGTGCCCCGTCCGCTGCCGCAGATCCGGGTGGTCCGCTGGCTGCGCGCGCCCCGCGAGACCTTCGCCGCCTGGTCGCTGATGCTGCTGGAGAACGTGCGCACCCTGGACGAAGCGGTCGACGAGGTCCGTGAGGACCGCCGGCAGAAGCTGCACAACCGTCAGATCAGGCGTGAGCAGGACAAGCTGAAGCGTGCTCAGCTGAAGGCCATAAGCCGGAGCCAGCCCCGCGGCATCCTCCCGCGCGGTGGCGGTGGCGGCGGTGGTGGCCGGCAGGTCGACATGCAGCCCGCGATGAGCGGCGGTGGTGGCGGTGGCGGCTCGGACCCCGCTATATCGGACCCCGAGCCACTGCCCCCCGTCGCTTCCCGTCCCTCCCTCACGCCCGTCCGGCGCAAAAGTGAACCGATCACCGTCGACCTGACGGCCGAGGACGACACCCAGGCCCTGCCGAGGCTCGATTCCCTGGAGCGCAAGCTCAAGGACCTTGAGCAGCAGTTCGGCTGAGTCCCGGTCGGCCACGCCGACCGGTTGAACGGCGCTTTCGGGGCGGCGGTGCACGGCGTGAGCCGTGCCGCCGCCCCGGCCCCGTTCCAGGGCGGTGCACGGCGCCGGCGGAGCGCTCACGAGCGTCCGCTGTCCAGTTCGAACCACACCGCCTTGCCGAAGCCGAGGCCCTTCACCCCCCACGCGTCCGCCAGCGACTCCACCAGCATCAGCCCCCGGCCGCCCGTCCCCTCGTCGGGAACCGGGACCCGGCTCCTCGGGCGCCGGCGGACGAAGTCCCGCACCTCCACCCGCAGTCGCCGCGGTCCCGCCGCGACCGTGAGAACCGCCGGACGTTCCGTATGGACGAGTGCGTTGGTGACGAGTTCACTGGTGAGCAGTTCGGCGGTCTCCGCCTGCCCCGGCTCGCCCCAGTGCCCGAGAAGTTCGCGCACCGCGCGGCGGGACTCGGGCACCGCCCGCAGATCCGCCCGCGCGAGTCTTCTCCTCAGCCGTCGCACCCTTGCCTGCCCCGTCATGGCCCCCGCCCGCATGATGCCGTCCACCTCTTCCGAACGTCGGTCGAACACGTACACCGGAATGCATGCCCGCGACGGTCGCGGGCACGCCTCCCGATCGCCTCGGCTGTGACGGGTGTGGCGTGCGCCGGTGCGCGGCGCGGGGGTGGGCGCGGGCCCCGCGCACACCCTGCGGACCGGCCGGATGTCAAGGCCGGGGCACGTTGCGGAGGTTGGAACGGGCCATCTGCACCATCCGCCCCACACCTCCGTCGAGAACCATCTTCGAGGCCGACAGGGCGAAGCCCGTGACCATCTCGGCGCTGATCTTCGGCGGGATGGACAGCGCGTTGGGGTCGGTGACCACATCGACCAGGGCCGGTCCCTTGTGCCGGAACGCCGCCTTCAGCGCCCCCGTCAGATCCTTGGGCTTCTCGACCCGGACCCCGAAGGCACCGCACGCCCGCGCCACCGCGGCGAAGTCCGGATTGAGATTGGTGGTGCCGTACGAGGGCAGCCCCGCGACCAGCATCTCCAGTTCGACCATGCCGAGCGACGAGTTGTTGAACAGGACCACCTTCACCGGCAGGTCGTACTGGACGAGGGTGAGGAAGTCACCCATCAGCATGGTGAAGCCGCCGTCCCCGGACATCGAGACGACCTGGCGTCGCCGGTCCACGAACTGGGCGCCGATGGCCTGCGGCAGGGCGTTGGCCATGGAGCCGTGGGAGAACGAGCCGATGATGCGGCGGCGGCCGTTCGGCGAGAGATAGCGGGCGGCCCACACGTTGCACATCCCGGTGTCGACGGTGAACACGGCGTCCTCGGCCGCGAGATCGTCGAGGACCGAGGCGACGTACTCGGGGTGGATGGGGATGTGCTTGTCGACCTTGCGGGTGTACGCCTTGATGACCCCTTCGAGCGCGTCGGCGTGCTTCTTCAGCATCTTGTCCAGGAAGCGCCGGTTGCTCTTCTCCTTCACCCGCGGGATCAGACACCGCAGGGTCTCCCGGACATCGCCCCACACCGCGAGGTCCAGCTTGGACCGCCGCCCGAGCCGTTCGGGCCGGACATCGACCTGCGCGATCAGCGCGTCGTCGGGCAGGAACGCGTTGTACGGGAAGTCGGTGCCCAGCAGGATCAGCAGATCGCACTCGTTGGTCGCCTCATAGGCCGCGCCGTAACCCAGCAGCCCACTCATCCCCACGTCGTACGGATTGTCGTACTGGATCCACTCCTTGCCGCGCAGCGCATGCCCGACCGGGGACTTCACCTTCCCGGCGAACTCCATGACCTCGGAGTGCGCCCCGGCCGTACCGCTGCCGCAGAAGAGCGTGACCTTGTCGGCGGCGTCGATCATCCGGACCAGCTTGTCGATCTCCTCGTCGCCGGGCCGCACGGTCGGCCGTGAGGTGACCAGCGCGCTCTCGGCGGCCTTGTCGGGGGCGGGCTGGTCGGCGATGTCCCCGGGCAGCGAGACGACACTGACCCCGCCCTGTCCGACGGCGTGCTGGATCGCCGTCTGGAGCAGCCGGGGCATCTGCTTGGGGTTGGAGATCAGCTCGCTGTAGTGGCTGCACTCGCGGAACAGCTGGTCCGGATGGGTCTCCTGGAAGTAGCCGAGACCGATCTCGCTGGACGGGATGTGCGAGGCGAGCGCGAGGACCGGGGCCATCGAGCGGTGCGCGTCGTACAGACCGTTGATGAGATGCAGATTGCCGGGCCCGCAGGACCCGGCGCACGCGGCGAGCTGCCCCGTGATCTGGGCCTCGGCACCCGCCGCGAAGGCGGCGGTCTCCTCGTGCCGGACATGGATCCAGTCCATGTCCGGGCTGCGGCGGATCGCGTCGACCACCGGGTTAAGGCTGTCGCCCACGACCCCGTAGAGCCGCTTGACGCCCGCGCGGGAAAGGATGTCGACGAACTGTTCGGCGACGTTCTGCTTGGCCATGAGCTCACGTACCCCGTCCGTGTCGCGGGCGCCGCTCCTTCGCGTCGCCTGTGTTCTCCGGTCGCAGCGCCGGGTACCCGCTCACGGGCCCGGTATGTGCTGCGTCCATGAATTCACAGGCCGCGGGATCACGCCTCCCAGACGGCGGCGGCGGTGCGGTCGTCGGAGTAGCCCTTGACCCGGACGGTGGCGTCCGCGAGGAACGCGGCGAGCCCGGGTGGTCCCTCCGACCAGCGGGACGTGAGATGCGCGGCCAGCGCCCGCTCCCCGCGCAGGGGTTCCGCGAGGCCGCGTGAGCACAGCAGCAGGGTGTCCCCCGGGCGGGCGACGGACGCCCGGAAGCGGAACGGGTCGCGGGGCTGTTCCCGGGCCGGTTCGTAGGGGCTCGGAGGCGCGGCGATCCCCGGCTCCCCGGCCTGCGGGTCGTCCGGGACGCTCGCGTCCGGCGGTGAGCCGAAGCCCATCACCGGCTCACCGGCGGCGTCGGTGGCCCGGGGTTCGATGTCCTGCCATTCACCGTCGCGCAGCCGGAACAGTCCGCCGTCACCGACACCGAAGAAGACCCGGGTCCGGCAGGCCGGGTCGGCGGGCAGCAGCAGACAGCGCAGGCTCACCGGGTGCTCCGGCGGCGCCTCGCCGGCCCGGGCGCGGAGCATCCCGAGACCGCGGTCGGTGAGCCGGTGCAGTCCGGACTTCAGATCGCCCCGGCGGGCCGCCCGGATGTCCCCCGCGAGCCGGGCGTGACTGCGGCCGACGGCACCGGCGATCCACCGGGTGGCCTCGACGGCGTCGGGCCGGGCGGTCGCCGAACCGCGGGCGCCGGTGGCCAGGGCCACCAGGACCAGCGCGTCGTCGCCGCCGCCGAACCGGACGGTCAGCAGGGCGTCCCCGCGGTGCTCGCCCCGGTAGCGGGCCGAGTCCCCCCGGGTGGACACGGCCCGCAGCACGGACGTCCCGTACCGGGCCCCGTCCAGCACGGTGTCCGGCACGAGTTCCGCCAGCGCCTCCGGATCGGCGGCGGGCAGCGCGGTGGGCTCGGCCTCGTACGTGGGCGGACGGTCCCCCACATGGGCGACCACCGGCGGCTCCCCCGCTTCGGCGCGTTCCCGGCGCGCGCGTGCGGGACGGCCCAGCCGGAAGGTACGGGGTCCGGTGGACGAGCCGGCGGGCTGCCACGGCGGCGGCACCACCGCGGGCTCCGCCGGACGCGGAGCGGGTACGGGCGCCTCGGGCGGTTCCACCGGCCCGGCCTCGCTTGTGCCGGTGTCGGTCACGGTGGCGACGGAGACGAAACGGTCGTCGACGGTGTCGGTGTCCCCGGCGGGGGCCGGGTCCTCGCTCCGCCCCTCGGACCAGTCGGCGTACAAGTCGCCCCACCCGTCGTCCTCTTGGCGGTCCGACGGCTTCTCCCCCTGCTGGCTCATGGCGGTATTGTTCACGGCCCGCGGCGCCCGAAAACGGTCATACAGAAAATCCGTCGATACATAAGAAGACGAATCGACAAAGTGAGACCACGGGTCGCCTTCGCTTGCGCTTCTGAGGTTCCCCACCTGGACGTACCTGTTCCCGTGCGGGTACTCCGGGGGTGCGCAGTTCCCCGCGGGTCGCCTTCGCTCGCGCCCCATAGGGTTCCCCACCTGGACGCACCTGTCCCCGTGCGGGCCGTCCGGGGGTGCGCAGTTCCCCGCGCCCCTTTTGGGGGCGCCCCCTGCGGTAGCCGCTCGGCTGCGGGTGGCCCGTGGTTGCTCGCGCAGTTCCCCGCGCCCCTGGATGCTGCCCCCTTGCGGTCGCTCCTCGGGTGCGGGTCGGCCCTCGTCTTTGCGCAGTTCCCCGCGCCCCTTTGGGGGCGCCCCCTGCGGTAGCCGTTCGGCTGCGGGTGGCCCGTGGTTGCTCGCGCAGTTCCCCGCGCCCCTGGATGCTGCCCCCTTGCGGTCGCTCTTCGAGTGCGGGTCGGCCCTCGTCTTTGCGCAGTTCCCCGCGCCCCTGGATGCTGCCCTCTTGCGGTCGCTCCTCGGGTGCGGGTCGGCCCTCGTCTTTGCGCAGTTCCCCGCGCCCCTTTGGGGGCGGCCGACTGGGGCTGCCGTCCGTCTGCGGGCCGGCGTCAGCCCGGGCGGGGTTGGCACACCCTCCTCGCGCAGTCGCAGGACTCAGCGAAGGGGGTGGGCGGGAATCTCTGCCCGCAGACTCCGATGCTCTTCAGCCGGGTAAGGACACGTCGTACCGAGCGCGTTGGAGCGAGGACGGAGAATCCCGACCGGCACCGACCCGAAGAACAAGCAGAACGCGCCCCAAAGGGGCGCGGGGAACTGCGCAAAGACGAGAACAGGCCCGCACCCGACGAGCGACACCAGGAGGCAGCATCCAGGGGCGCGGGGAACTGCGCACCCCACGAACGACGGCACAGGAACGAAGCACGCCCCGCCGGACGGACCTGGAAGCGCAAGCGAAGGCGACCCGCGGGGAACTGCGCGAAAACGACGAACGACGGCACAGGAACGAAGTGCGTCCCGCCGGACGGACCTGGGAAGCGCAAGCGAAGGCGACCCGCATACTGCACATGAACGAACGGGGAGGGACACCGTCTGATGCTGTCCGCACTGGGACTGGACGAGGTGCACGAATCCGCGTACCGCGCCCTCGTGGCGGTGGGCGCCGCCGACATCCCCGAACTGGCCCGCAGGCTCACCCTCGCGGAACCGGCCACCGACCGGGCCCTGCGCCAGCTGGAACGGCACGGCCTCGCCGCACAGGCGTCGGGCCGCCCGGGCCGCTGGGTGGCCGCACCCCCGGGAGTCGCCCTCGCCGCCCTGCTGGCCCGCCGCCGCCGGGAGCTGGAGCGGGCGGAGCTCTCGGCCGCGCTGCTGGCGCAGGAGTACCAGGAACGGGCCGCCGCACCCGCCGTGCACGACCTGGTCGAGGTGGTGACCGGCACCGGCGCGATCGCCCAGCGCTTCCTCCAGCTCCAGCTCGGCGCGCACCGCGAGGTCTGCGCCCTGGTGACCGGCGACCCGATCGCCGTGTCGGGCGCCGACAACGAGGCCGAGGCGGCTGCAGCGGGACGCGGCGTCGCGTACCGGGTGGTGGTCGAGCGCGAGGTGCTGTCGCAGCCGACCGGGGTGCGGGAGCTGTCCGCCGCGCTCGGCCGGGACGAGGAGGTCCGGGTCGCGGACCGCGTCCCGACGAAGCTGCTGATAGCGGACCGTTCGCTGGCGATGGTGCCCCTGGTGGCGCACTCGGCCGAGCCGTCCGCGCTCGTCGTGCACAGCTGCGGCCTCCTGGAGTCGCTGTCCGGGCTGTTCGAGGCGGTCTGGCGGGAGGCGCTCCCGCTGCGGCTGGGCCGGGGCGGCACCGTCGCGGCGCCGTCCCCCGACGGACCGGACGCGCTCGATCTGGAGATCCTCTCGCTGCTGCTGATGGGACTGACCGACGCGAGCGCCGCGCATCAGCTGGAACTCGGGCTGCGGACCGTGCAGCGCCGGGTGAAACGGCTGATGGAACTGGCGGACGTGACGACCCGGCTCCAGCTCGGCTGGCACGCGTACGAGCGCGGCTGGGTGTCCCGGACCCCCTGACCCGGCGGCGGGTCCGGAGCCCGGAGCCGCCGAAGGCTCCCGACGCCCGGCGCGCGCGGCGGGGCGTACTCCGGCAGGCTGGGCGGATGGGAGCGTGGGAACTCCTGCTGGTCGGCGTGGTGATGCTGCTCGGCCTGTGCGGGGTGCTGGTGCCGGGCGTGCCGGGTTCGTGGCTGGTGTGGGCGGCGGTGGCGTGGTGGGCGGTGCAGGACACCCGGACGACCGCGTGGGGGGTCCTCGTCGGTTCCACCGTGCTGATGCTGGTGGCGCAGGCGGTGCGCTGGCAGCTGCCGCCCCGCAGACTGCGGCACAGCGGCGCCACCCGCCGGATGGCCCTGTACGCGGGGCTCGGCTCGGTCGTCGGTTTCTGTCTGGTGCCGGTGGTGGGGTCGGTGCCCGGCTTCGTCGGCGGTATCTATCTCGCGGAGCGGGTACGGCTGGGCGGCCACGGCGAGGCGGTCGCCTCGACCCGTACCGCGCTGCGGGCCGGAGGCTGGAGCGTCCTCGTCGAGTGGTGCGCCTGCCTGCTGGTCGCGGGCGCGTGGCTGGGCACGGTGCTGTGGGGCTAGCGCTCCCGCCACGGGGGACCACGCCATGAGCCCGAACCGGCCAGGACCCGGCCCGCTCACCCGTTCGGCCGTACGGGTCGGGTGCGACCGGACCGGTGCGTGGGGACCGGGATCAGACGGTGACGGTGGCCTCGCGGTCGGGGACGAGACGGGGGACGAGGCGGACGTAGGCGACCATGCCGAGGACCTCGACCAGGGTCTGGGTGACCACCACGACCGCGGCCACCGACAGGGCGTCGGGCAGCGCCAGTGCGAGGGGCAGGACGACCAGGGAGTTGCGGGTCGCGCCGGAGAAGACGACGGCCCGGGAGGCGGGGGCGTCCAGCCGGAACACCCGGGCGACGGCCTTCCCCGCGAAGGCCATGACGACGAGGAACGCCACGTAGAACGGGACGACGGCCGCGACATCGGTGAGGCCGGCGCCCAGCTTGGGGACCTGGGAGGCGACCACGACCAGCAGCGTGGCGGCCATCAGCGGCACCATCGTGGCCGTCGCGGCGTCGGAGACCCGCTGCCCGGCCGGGCGGCGCGCGGCCCATGCCTGGAGGGCCCAGGCCAGCGCCAGCGGGACGACGATGAGGACGGCGAACGCCTCCACGAACGGCCCGGTCTCGACGATGTCGGCGAGGTCCGGGCCCATGAACAGATACAGGAATCCGGGCAGCAGGAGCATCTGCGCGACCAGCAGCAGCGGGGTCGCGGCCAGCAGCCTGCGCGCGGAGCCGCCGGCGAGTCCGGAGAACACGATCACGTAGTCCACGCACGGGCACAGCAGGACCAGCAGGACCCCGATCCGTACGGCCTGGTCGGCGGGCAGCAGGACGAACATCGCGGCGACCACCAGCGGCACCACCACGAAGTTCACCACCAGGGCGGCGGACAGGAACCGCCCGTCGCGCAGGGAGCGGACCAGCTCGGCGGCCGGGACCTGGAGGAAGGTGACGAACAGCAGCGCGCCGAGCACCGGGTTGATGGCGTGCTCCAGGCCCGGTCCGGCCGCCGGGGCCGCCCAGCCGGTCAGGGCGCCCGCCGCCATCGCGCCGAGATACACCGCGATCTGGTGGCGCTCCATCCGCTCGACCGGACCGGACCGTTCCTGCGACACCCGTGCTCCTTGCTCCGTACCGGCGCCCGCCCCTGAATCTCAAGACCTCCATGGTCCCTCGCGGACGACCACCATTCTCAGGCCGACGGCGGTACCGGTGCTCCCCCAGGTCCGGACCCCTCCAGTGCGAGCAGCAGCCGCTTGCGGTCGAGGCCGCCCGCGTACCCCGTGAGGGAGCCGTCGGCGCCGATGACCCGGTGGCAGGGGCGCAGCACGAGCAGCGGGTTCGCGCCGATCGCGCCGCCCACCGCGCGGACGGCGGCACGGGACGCGCCGATCCGCGCGGCCAGCTCGCCGTAGCTGGTGGTCGTGCCGTAGGGCACGGCGTCGAGGGCGTCCCAGACGCGGCGCCGGAACTCGGTGCCCTCGGGGCGCAGCGGGAGCCGGAACTCCGTACGTTCCCCGGCGAAGTAGGCGGCGAGCTGTTCGCGGGCGTCCCGGAACGGTTCCTCCGCGGTGCGCCAGCCGTCCTCGGACGTCCGTCCGCCCTTCTGCCCGGGGACGGACAGCGAGGTGAGGGCCCCGGAGTCGTCGGCGGTGAGCAGCAGCGGGCCGAGGGGGCTGTCGAGGGTGGTGCAGAGGACGACGGGTGCGGTGGTGGCGGTCGTGCTCGGGCCGGTCATGGTGATCACGGGCTCCCTGTCGGGGTGTGCGGTCGGGGTGCGGGGCGCGGGCAGGGGGTGGCCACGGCGTGCGGTGGCGTGCCCGCCGCCCACAGATGCCACAGGGCGTAGGCACGCCAGGGCCGCCAGGCGTCCGGGACGGGCAGACCGTATGAACCGGGTTCCGGGGCCGCGTCCGGGTCGCCGAGGGCGCGGGCGCGGATCGTCGCGGCGGTGCCCGGGTCCATACCGGGCAGGGCGAGCAGGGCGCGGTGGGCGGTGTCACGGTCGGCGCCCGCGTCGAGGCGCAGCGTGCCGTCGGCGAGCGCGGTGGTGAGCGCGCCGAGAAGGCCCCCGGGTTCGGCGGCGGCGAGCACGGCGGGCTCGGGGAAGAGATGGGTGAGGGTGCCGGACGGGGCGTCGAGTGCCTTGCCGTAGCGGGCGACGAGCCGCCGGACGTCGGCGGGGCCGAGCAGCGCGCGGACGGCCAGTTCGTCGGGGTCGGCGGTGCCAGGTGCGCGCAGTCCGGGGCGGGCGGCGACGAGCGGGGCGAGCCGGGGGTCCGCGCCGAGGCGTTCGTCCACGGCGTAGGGGTCGGCGTCCAGGTCGAACAGGCGCCGCAGTCGCTGGACGGCGGTGGTCAGGTCCCGCAGATCGGTGAGATGCAGCCGGGCGTCGAGCCAGCCGCCGTGCCGGATGCCGCCGGTGGCGGTGCGGCGGGGTCCGCCGGGGCGTTCGTCCACGGCGACGACACCCGCGCCGTGCGGCAGCCGCAGGGTGCGGCGGTAGACGCGGGCGCCCGGGGCCCCGGTGACCTCCTCGATGCCGGGGACGGCCTCCTCGGCGAGCAGGTCGAGGAGGGGCCCGGTCGGGCAGGGGCCCCGGTGGGCGAGGCGCAGGGGGAGGCCGGTCGACGGGGTGACCGGGCCGCGCGGGCCGCGGGGCGCGGCGGCGCGCAGTCCGGTGGGGGTCGTGCCGTAGCCGTCGCGGATGGTGTCGTTGAACTGGCGGACGCTGGCGAACCCGGCGGCGAACGCGATCTCGGTGACGGGCAGGGCGGTGGTCTGGAGGAGGACGCGAGCGGAGTGCGCGCGCTGCGCGCGGGCGAGGGCGACCGGGCCCGCGCCGAGTTCGGCGGTGAGCTGGCGCTGGACCTGGCGGGCGCTGTAGCCGAGCCGGGTGGCGAGTCCGGCGACGCCCTCGCGGTCGATGACGCCGTCACCGATCATGCGCATGGCGCGGGCGACGGTGTCGGCGCGGGTGTTCCACTCGGCGGAGCCGGGTACCGCGTCGGGGCGGCAGCGGCGGCAGGCCCGGAAGCCGGAGCGCTGGGCCGCCGCCGAGGTGGGGTAGTAGCGGACGTTCTGCCGTTTGGGGGTCACCGCGGGGCAGCTGGGACGGCAGTAGATGCCGGTGGTCTCGACGGCGAAGAAGAACTCCCCGTCGAAGCGGGCATCGCGGCTGCGTACCGCCTCGTACCTGGTCTCTTCATCGATCACGGTTCCCATTGTCCGCGAGCCGAGGGCATGGTTCCGGCGGATTTCGGACATGGAGTCCGGGCGTCACGGCCGGTCCCCCGGATGAGCGCCCCGGGTGAGCGCCCGAAGGGGCACGGGGAACCCCGCGCCCCCGGACGTACCCGCGCGGGAACAAGCGGGCCCACGCGCACGAACCTGCGGCGGGCACGGGGAACCGCCCTCCCGCGGACGTACCCGCACGGGAGCGAGCACGTCCGCGGGCGAGCACCCGGGGCACGACGGCACGGGGCACGACGGCACGCGGCACGACGGCTCAGAGCCGGCCGCCCCGCTTGATCGCACCCGCCGCCCGCCCCTCGGCGTCCTTCCGCTTCCATTCGCGCCGCAGTTCCGCGCGGGCCCTGGCGTCGGACTTGGCGACGATCCGCTGGTTCTCCCGCATCAGCTTGCGGAAGCTCTCCAGGCGCCGTGCGGGGAGGGTGCCGTCCGCGACGGCCGCGGTGACCGCGCAGCCGGGTTCGGCCTCGTGGGCGCAGTCGTGGAAGCGGCAGTCGCGGGCCATCGCGTCGATCTCGGAGAAGACCTGTCCCACGCCGCTGCCCGCGTCGTAGAGTCCGACGCCGCGCAGTCCGGGGGTGTCGATGAGGACCCCGCCCCCGGGCAGCACGAGGAGGTTGCGGGTGGTCGTGGTGTGGCGGCCCTTGCCGTCCACGTCCCGGTTGTCCTGGACGGTCTGGACGTCCTCGCCGAGCAGCGCGTTGGCGAGGGTGGACTTCCCGGCGCCGGACTGTCCGAGCAGCACGCTCGTCCCTCCGGCGACCACCGCGGCGAGCACGTCGAGGCCCTCCGCGGACCGGGCGCTGACCGGCAGTACGGGCACCCCGGGCGCGCTGGTGCCCACGTCCTCCACGAGGTGGGACAGGGTCGTGGCGTCGGGGACGAGGTCGGCCTTGGTGAGGACGACGACGGGCTGGGCGCCGGACTCCCAGCCGAGCGCGAGGAAGCGTTCGATCCGGCCGAGGTCGAGTTCCACGGCGAGGGACACGGCGATGATCGCGTGGTCGACGTTGGCCGCGAGGATCTGCCCCTCGGACCGCTTGGAGGAGGTGGAGCGGACGAACGCGGAACGGCGCGGCAGATAGCTGCGGACATAGCGGGGGTCGCCGCCCTCGGGGTCGACGGCGGCCCAGTCACCGGTGCAGATGACCCGCAGCGGGTCGTGGGGGACGACGAAGGCGGTGTCGGGACGGACGAGTCCGTCCTCGGTCATGACGTCGCACTGTCCCCGGTCGACCCGGACGACCCGGCCGGGTACGAGCCCCCGCGCGGCGTGCGGGGCGAACGCGGCGGCCCAGTCGTCGTCCCAGCCGTAGACCGCGAGCGGATGCGGGGCGGGCAGCGACGGGACGGACGGGGAGTACGCAGAGCGCGCGGACAGCGCGGAAGAGGAAGGTACGGAGGATACGGAAGGCACAGCGGACAACGGAGTTGACCCTTCAGGGGTGTGGCTCCCGCCGCGCGCGAGGCGCGGGTCGCTGATGGAGAGAGTTCTCGCTGTCAGCCGGGAACCACGGAGGTGGCATACGTGGACTTCGGGTCGAGGGCAAGGCCCTTAGCGGCGACAGCCATGGTCGACACCTCCTGGATCACACTGCGCTGTGGTGCCGGCGGTCCGCCGGCACGGGAACGGGATCACCGTAGCGTCCGCACCCGGCGGCACGTCAACGGGTTTTCCGGGCCGGGCCGTCCATGGATCACGGGAGCGTCACTTCGCCCGTCCGGCGGGGTCCGGCCGCGCATCATGTCCGTGGGGACATCCATCACGTACAGGGGGAATCGTGCACCGATGTATCGTCGCGCTGCTGACCACCGGGCTGCTCACCACGGGGCTGGCCCTCGCCGGGTGCGGGAGTCCGCAGGAGGAGAAGGCGAAGCTGCCGGATCTGGCGGGCAAGGGGCTCCAGTCCGCGCAGGACCAGGCGAAGGAGGCCGGGTTCAGCCGTCTCACCTCGCACGACGCGCTGGGGCGCGGACGGCTCCAGGCACTCGACCGCAACTGGAAGGTGTGCGGCCAGAGTCCGGAGCCCGGGACGCATCCGAAGCGGACGAAGATCGATCTGGCGACGGTGAAGCTGGCGGAGAAGTGTCCGGCGAAGGACGGGGAGCTCCAGCGGACCCGGAGCACCCTGCTCGACTTCCGGGGCAAGTCGGTCCGGGCGGTACGGCAGTCCCTCGACAGTTCGGCGAGCGTCACCGTGAACGATCTGGGCGGGAAGGACCGTTCGGTGGTCGTGGAGTCCAACTGGAAGGTGTGCACGCAGAAACCGGCGCCGGGGACCGCGTACGCGGGTGAGCCGGTGACGCTCGGCGTGGTGAAGTTCGGCGAGCGCTGCTGAGGTCCGGCGAGCGCCGCCGAGGTCCGGCGAGCGCCGATCAGGTCCCGCGGGTCCCCGGCCGGTGCGCGGCCGGGGACCGTCATGGGTCGGGGGCCGGCGCGGTCGGCCGGGGACCCCGCCGGGTCAGTCGCGGGTGACGGCGACCGGTTCCTGCGGGGCGAGACTGTCCATGAACGAGCTGACGGAGAACACGGCGCGGCCGGGGCCCGCCGGACCGTAGCCGGGCGGGGAGGTCAGCCCGAACTCGTCCATCGTCGCGCGGTACGCCTCCAGCAGCCGGATGTGGTACTCGAGCGGCGCGCCCTGCGGGTTGGCCTTGCCGAGGGGGGTGGTCGGTTCGGGGCACCAGGTGGTGAACCGGGGGGTGATGCCGTGCGACATGAAGTAGCGCAGGCCCTCGGTGGTGGAGGCGATCGCCTCGTCCACGGTGGTGAAGCCGAAGGGCTCCGCCATCTCTACCCCGGCGACGAAGTTGGGGATGACGTTGCGGGCGCCGAACACGTCCGCCGAGTCGAGGACACGGCGGTGCCATTCGTCGCGGCCGACGTAACGTTCCTTCCCGGGGCAGTACAGCTGGAACAGCCTGCGGTCCCACACCTCGTAGTTGGGGTGGTAGATCTGCACGCCGTAGTCCTTGAAGCGCTGGACGTCGTCCTTGGGCAGCGCCTGGGCGACGACCTTGCCGATCCAGCGGCCGGGGAAGCGCTCCTCGATGGCCTTGGCGTAGTGGCCGTAGAAGTCGGCCTCGTCGCGCCCGGCGATCTTCGAGGTGACGGCGCCGCCGGTGAGGGTGTACGCGGTGGACGTCCTGGCGGTGTCGTACTTGTCGATGATCTCCAGGGCCTCCAGCACCTCGTCGACGTCCTTGACGCCGGTGTAGGGGCGGCCCGCGGCCTTCTGCTGGCGCCAGTTGTGGTTGATGTCGCAGTACTGGCACTCCTCCTTGGCGCCGAAGTACTGGCAGACCCGGAAGACCGTCAGATAGATGAGGTAGCCCCACTGGATGGTCGGGGCGACCTCCATCACGGACTTGCCGTTCGCGAGTTTGTGCCGGTAGTAGTCGGGCATCGGCGGCAGGCCCACATCGGCGATGCGGCGGCCGTCGAGGTACAGCCCGAGGACCCCGTCGTCACCGGCGGCGACCCGGTACGGGGACGCCGGGTTGACCCGGACCGAGACCACCGTACGGCGCAGGTCGTAGGGGCCGCCGGTGAGCACGATCTCCTCGGGCGGGCGGCGCAGCGCGGCGGCGCCCAGCTCGGGGAGGGTGCCGTGGTCGAAGGAGAAGATGAAGTACGACTTCGGTTTGACGTCGCCGGTGGCCTCGTTGCCGGTGTCGCTGAGGGCGGACTCGTCGAAGGCCATCCCGCCGCGCAGCAGGTCCTCCTTGAACACCGCCTCCCGGGGTACGTGCGGGAACCGTTCCAGCAGATCCTCGACCAGCGCGGTGCGTGGCACCGTGCCGTCCGCGGTGTCGGTGCTGTCGGTGGTACCCATCGTGTCTCCTCGCTCCCTGGCCGCGGACGGGTGCCGTGCACCGGGTCCGCGGCGCCGGTGCTCGCCGCTGTCCGTCTGCGTTCCGGTCCTCCACCGTATGCCCCCGCGCGCGGGGGACGGACCTGGGCCCGGGCCCAGGAGACCTACGACCTGCGACGTATCCCGTCCCGGTCGCGGCGGTCGCGGGGCCGACCGGGCGGCGCTGTCCGATTCGTTCAAGACCGGGGCGGCCGGAGGTGTCTACGCTCGCCCCATGAACGTACGATTCGATCTTGTCAGTGTCGTGGTCTCCGACATGGCGGCCTCCGTCGCCTTCTACCGCCGGCTCGGTCTGGCGTTCCCCGCCGGTTCCGAGACCGCTCCGCACGCGGAGGCCGAGCTGCCCGGGGGCCTGCGCTTCGCGCTCGACACGGAGGAGACCATCCGGTCCTTCCTGCCCGGGTTCACCACGCCGTCCGGTGACGGCCGGGTGGGTCTCGCGTTCCTCTGCGAGGACGGGGTGGACGCCGTCTACGAGGAGTTGCTCGCCGCGGGGTACCAGGGCGAGCACCCGCCGTGGGACGCGCCCTGGGGGCAGCGTTACGCGCTGGTCCTGGACCCGGACGGCAACTCGGTGGACCTGTTCGCGCCGCTGGGCTGACCGGGGGGCCGGTGGTTCAGGCGAGCAGACCGGTCAGCGGGGTGCCGGTGAGGGCGCGGGCCTCGCGGGCGAGGTGCGGCTGGTCGGCGTAGCCGCAGCGCACGGCGACCTCGGCGAGCGGCGCACCCGTCCGCGCGAGGTCCAGCGCCCGCTGGAAGCGCAGGACCCGGGCCAGGGTCTTGGGCCCGTAGCCGAACACGTCGAGGGAGAGCCGGTGCAGGGCCCGCGCCCCGATCCCGGCCCCGTCCGCGACGGCCGCGACGCTGTGTCCGGCCCGCAGTCCCGCGACGATCCGTCCGACGAGCGGGTCGGTGCCCGCCGAGCGACTCCACCCCTCCCCCGCGACGGCCTCCAGCTCGCGCACCGGGTCGTCGGACGCGTCCACCCGGCCGATGAGCGCGCGCACCAGCGGCCGGGGCCACAGCTCGGTGAGGTCGACCCGGCGGTCGCGCAGCACGCGGGCGGGCGTCCCGAGGACGGCCGGCGCGGTCCCGGGCGCGAAGCGGACGCCCACGACACGGCTCACGTCACCGCCGCCGCCGTGATGGGCGCGGGTGTCCGGTCCGGCGACGAAAAGACGCCCCTCGGTCCACAGCAGATCCATGCAGCCGTCGGGCAGCACCGGTGTCCGGCGCCCGCCCGCGCCGGGCGGCACGTCCCGGCTCCACACCACCGCCCCGGGCACCCGGGAGGCGCGTTCCACGTACCCCATGCGTACCAAGGCTACGGCGCCCGGTGCTCCTGCGGGCTCACCCCGTACACCCGCTTGAAGGCGCTGGACAGCGCGAACGCGCTGCCGTAGCCCACCTGGCGGGCTATCGCGCCGATGGTCAGTTCGGTGTCCCGCAGCAGATCGGCGCAGAGCGCGAGCCGCCAGCCGGTGAGGTACGCCATCGGGGGCTCACCGACGAGGTCCGTGAAGCGGCGGGCGAGGGCCGCCCGGGAGACCCCGGCCTTGGCGGCGAGCGAGGCGACGGTCCAGGGGTGCGCGGGATCGTCCTGGAGCAGCCGCAGGGCGCGTCCGACGACGGGGTCGGCCAGGGCGAGGTACCACGCGGGCGCCTCGGCCTCCGGGCGGGAGAACCAGGCCCGCAGCGCCTGGATGGCGATCAGGTCGAGCAGCCGGTCGAGGACGACGTCCTGGCCGGGTTCCTCACGGTCCATCTCCTGGGCGAGCAGCGGCAGCAGCGCGTGGTCCCAGCTCCCGGCGGTGAGGGTGAGCAGCGGGGGCAGCGCTTCGAGGAGACGTCCGCTGATCTCGCCGCGCAGCTGGTACGTCCCGATGAGCAGCGACACCGCCCCGTCGGCCCGTTCGCCCCAGTTGCGCGAACCCAGGTCGAGCGCGCCGCCGAGGAGTACGCCGTCGGGGGTCGCGCAGACCTCTCCGGGCAGGCAGTGGACGCGGGGCGCGGTCGCGGGGTCGTCGGCGCAGGTGTACGGGTCGGGGCCGCGGGCGATGGCGATGTCACCGGGGCCGATACGGACGGTGGCGCCGGACTCGGGGACGATGTACGCCTCGCCGCGGAGCATGACCATCAGGGACAGCGGCGCGCGGTCCTCGACCCGGACCGACCAGGGCGGGTCGAAGCAGGCGCGGATCAGGAAGGCGCCACGCGCGCGTGGGCCTTCCAGCAGACCGGCGAGGGCGTCCATGGCGGTCAGCGTAGCCGCGGCACCCCGGGCCCCGGAACCGGGTTCCCGCACCTGGGCCGACCGGTGCGGGACGGGTGCCGGTGCGGGTACTCGCGCGGGTGCGGGCGTGACCGGTCAGGGGCGGGGGTCGCCTCAAGGACGGTGGTCGCCTCAAGGACGGTGGTCGCCTCAAGGACGGTGGTCATCTCTGGGGCGGGGGTCGTCTCAGGGGCGGGGGTCGTCGCGGCGGTGGCGTCCCGCCGGGCTGCCGGGGGGACGGGCCGTGCCGCCGCCCCACACGTCCTCGCCGTTCTCGGTCTCGGTGACCCACCAGCCGCCCTGACCGCCCTGGACGGCGGCGCCCTCAGTACTCCCCGCGGGCCCGGGGCCGACCGCCCAGCCGTTGGCCACGCCCCTGCCGTTCGTCCCATTCAGGCCGTGGGCACCGCTCCCACCCTGGGCGCCGTTCATCTCGCGGGTGCCGTCGGCGGGCGGTGGCTTCCCGGGGCCGCCCTCGGCGGTGGGGTCCTCGTCGGGGCGGCCGGGGTCGGCGCCGCGGCGCAGATGGTGACGGAGCCGGGAGCCCACGTCCTCCGGCGGCAGGAACCTCGACCAGCGCTCGGGGAACTCGGACGGCATCCCGGGTTCGTCCGAGTAGTCGGCGTAGTCCGCGTCGTCGGAGAAGCCCGTCGGCGCGGGCTCGCCGAGGTCGGGGAAGACGGAGTACTCCTCGCCGCCGTGCCGTCGCCAGGCGGCGGCGCGGGCGACGTACTCCGCGATCTGCGCCTGCCGCGCCCGCTCCTGCGCGGCGCGGGCCGCGGCGGTGGCGACGGACGGCCAGACCCGGTCGATCGCGGCGTTCACCGCGGCGCCCACGAGGACCGCGAACGCGGAGACACCGATCCACAGCAGCACCGCGACGGGCGCGGCGAGCGAGCCGTAGATGGTGGGGCCCTCGACGGTGTTCGTCAGATAGATACGGAGCAGGAAGCTGCCGAGCACCCACATGGCGAGGGCGACGAGCGCGCCGGGCACGTCCTCGACCCAGGGCGAGCGGACGGGTACGGACACGTGGTAGAGCGTGGTCAGGAAGGCCACGGACAGCACGATGACGACCGGCCAGTAGAACACCTGGACGACCGTCGCGGACCAGGGCACCACCTTCACCACGGCGTCCGGCCCGGCGACCATCAGCGGCAGCGCCACCGAACCGATCAGCAGGGCCACCAGGAACAGCAGGAAGGACAGGAGCCGGGTCCTGACGATGCCCCGGGCGCCGTCGAGGCCGTACATGACGGTGATGGTGTCGATGAAGACGTTCACCGCGCGGGAGCCGGACCACAGGGCGAACAGGAACCCCAGCGAGATGATGTCGGGCCTGCCGCCCTTCATCACGTCCTCCAGGATGGGTTGGGCGATCTCGCTGACGCCCTTGTCCGAGAGGACCGTACGGGACGCCTCCAGGAGATTGGCCTCCACGCTGGCGATGGTGGAGGCGCCGGTCCAGGAGTCGACGTAGCCGAGCAGTCCGATGAGGCTCAGCAGCAGCGGCGGCACCGACAGCAGGGTGAAGAACGCGGCCTCCGCCGCGAGGCCGAGAATCCGGTACTCGATGCACGAGTTGACGGTGTCCTTGAGCAGCAACCAGGTGGTCCTGCGTTTGGAGACGTCCCGGTAGAGGGCTCGGGCCCGATGAAGACGACCGGCTGGCCGGTCAGGTGTTTCTTTTGCCTGCTGCACGTCCTTACCGTATCGGCATGGCAGCGAGCACCCACACAGTGACCAACCAGTCCCCGCCCCTGACGGGGTACGACGTTTTCGCCGCCGACCGGGCCCTGTCGGAGGCGGTGGCGCGGCATCTCGACCCGGTGCTCCTGCCGGTGGCGGCGGCCGAGTTGTCGGTGCTCGGGGAGGCCGCCGGGTCGGCGCAGGCGCAGGAGTGGGGTGCCCAGGCGAACGAGAACCCGCCGAAGCTGCGGACCCATGACCGCTACGGCCACCGGATCGACGAGGTCGACTTCCATCCGGCCTGGCACCGGGTGCT
This sequence comes from Streptomyces uncialis, assembly GCF_001905345.1. Classification (GTDB taxonomy): domain Bacteria; phylum Actinomycetota; class Actinomycetes; order Streptomycetales; family Streptomycetaceae; genus Streptomyces; species Streptomyces uncialis. The sequence goes on along the minus strand of NZ_LFBV01000004.1, from coordinate 371,283 downwards.
CGGCAAGGGGGTCGGGGCGGGGCTGACGGCCGCGTGGGCGACCCCGGGCGGGCATGTGCGGCGGGCGGCCGGATTCATGGTCTGGTCGCAGGTCGAGGCGGGGCACGGCTGCCCGCTGTCGATGACCCACGCGGCGGTGCCCGCGCTGCGCGCCGAGCCGGACCTGGCGGCCGAGTGGGAGCCCCGGCTGACCTCCCGGGTGTACGAGGCGGGGCTGCGTCCGGCGGCGTCGAAGGCGGGGGCGCTGCTCGGGATGGGGATGACCGAGAAGCAGGGCGGCAGTGACGTCCGGGGGAACTCGACGGTCGCGCGGGCGCTCGCCGCGGACGGCGAGTACGCGCTGACCGGTCACAAATGGTTCTGTTCGGCGCCGATGTCGGACGGATTCCTGGTGCTGGCGCGGGCGGCGGACGGGCTGACGTGCTTCCTGGTGCCGCGGGTGCTGGGGGACGGTTCACGGAACGTGTTCGCGATCCAGCGGCTCAAGGACAAGCTGGGCAACCGGTCGAACGCGTCCGCCGAGGTCGAGTTCGACGGGACCTGGGCGCGGCGGGTGGGGCCGGAGGGGCGCGGGGTGCGCACCCTCGTGGAGATGGTGGCGGCGACCCGGCTGGACTGCGTCCTCGGTTCGGCGGCGCTGATGCGGCAGGCGGTCGCGCAGGCGGTGCACCACGCGACGCACCGGGAGGCGTTCGGCGGGCCGCTGATCGACAAGCCGCTGATGCGCAATGTGCTGGCCGATCTGGCGCTGGAGTCGGAGGCGGCGACGACGCTGGCGCTGCGGCTGGCGGCGGCCTGCGACGCGGCGGAGGCGGCGGACGGCTCCGGGGAGTCGGAGCGGGCGTTCCTGCGGCTCGCGGTGCCCGTCGCCAAGTACTGGGTGACCAAGCGCTGCACCCCGCTGGTGGTGGAGGCGCTGGAGTGCCTGGGCGGCAACGGGTACGTGGAGGAGTCCGGGATGCCGAGGCTGCTGCGCGAGTCGCCGCTGAACTCCGTCTGGGAGGGCTCGGGCAATGTGCAGGCGCTGGACGTGCTGCGGGCGCTGCAACGCGAACCGTCGGCGCTCAACGCGTTCCTGGTGGAGGTGGGACGGGCGCGGGGCGCCGACCACCGGCTGGACCGGGCCGTGAGGGACCTGCTGACGGAGCTGGCGGACCTGAGCGGGCTGGAGGCGCGGGCGCGGCGGGTGGTGGAGCGGATGGCCCTGGTGCTGACCGGTTCGCTGCTGGTGCGGTTCGCACCGGCGGAGGTCGCGGACGCGTTCTGCTCCTCACGGCTGGGCGGCGATTGGGGCCACGCGTTCGGCACCCTCGCGCACACCCTGGACCTGAGGTCGGTGGTGGAGCGGGCCCGTCCCGTGGCGTAGGGGGAAGCGAGGGCGGGAGCGCCGGAAGAGGGGAGCGCCGGGAGGCGTGCGGGCCCGGTGGATTCGCGGCCCGGCGGGGTGCGGCTCCGGCGGGATCGCGCGTGGCCGACGGCCACGGGCCCGGCGGGTGCGCGGCCGGGTGGTACGTACGGTCGCGGGGGTGGTGCCGCGCCGACACGGCGCCACCCCCGCACCCGGCCCCGTGAACGGAGCGCGCGCCGAACGAGCGGCGCCGTGCTCAGCTTTGAACAACGTTCGACGGTCCGCCAGAGTTGCACAGGGTTGCAACGGAAGCGCACGGTCCGTGTGCCCGGACCATGTATGGGGGCACCATGGGTACGGGGGAGCCCGCTCCCGGATGGCGGTACGCGCGGGCGGTGCGTGAATCGGGGAGGCTTTTGTGATGCCGTCAGCCATGGACGTGGCCAGGCTCGCCGCCATGGACGCGGAGCGGGCGGCCGGACTGCTCAAGGAGATCCGGGCGGCGACCCTGGCGGGCCGGCGTGCCGGCCCGCCGCCGCGCGCGGTGATCAACGAGTCCTGGATACGGGCGGTGCGTGACGGTCTCGATCCGGAGCAGTGCTGTGTGGGCGATCTGCTGAGCCTGGAGGAGCTGGCCGAGCGGCGTCAGCGCTCACCGCTGGCCGAGGTGCTGCCCCTGGTGAGGGAGTCGCTCGCGCCGGTCACCGACGAGGCGCAGTCGATCATGGCGATCTGTGACGCGGAGGGCCGGGTGCTGTGGCGGGAGGGGCATCCGGCGGTGCTGCGGAAGGCGGATCTGCTCGGTTTCGAGCCGGGCGCCGACTGGAGCGAGCGGGCGGTCGGGACGAACGGGGTGGGGACGCCGCTGGTGATCCGGCGGCCGGTGCGGGTCCACTCCGCCGAGCACTTCGTCCGCGCGCAGCACCCCTGGACGTGCGCGGGCGCGCCGATCACCGATCCGCGGGACGGGCGGCTGCTCGGCGGGATCGATGTGAGCGGCCCGCACGAGACCCAGCATCCGGCGACGCAGGCCCTGGTGGCGTCCGTGGCGAAGCTGGCCGAGGCGTGGCTGAGGGAACGCCATCTGACCGGGCTGGACCGGCTGCGGTCGGTGGCGGCGCCGGTGCTGGCGCGGGTCGGCGGGCGGGCGCTCGCGGTGGACCGGGACGGCTGGACGGCCGGGGTGACGGGGATGCCGCCGGTGGACCGGGTGGCGCTGCCCCGGGGGCTCGCCCAGGGACGGGCGTGGCTGCCGTCGCTCGGTGACTGCCGGGTGGAGATGCTGCCCGGGGGGTGGCTGCTGCGGATCGAGGAGCCGCGTGAAGCGGCCGCTACGCGCGTCTTCCTGGATGTCTCCGGGACCCGGCGGTCGTTCGTGACGGTGTCCGGCGGGGCGGGCGACTGGACCCATGAACTGACTCCAAGGCACGCCGAGTTGCTGTACCTGCTCGCCGTGCACCGCCCCGGGCGCAGCGCCTCCGAACTGGCCGAGGCACTGTTCGGCGACCCGGGCCGCACGGTGACCGTCCGGGCCGAGGTGTCACGGATACGGAGGTATCTGGGCGGGCTGCTGGAGCACCGGCCGTACCGGTTCCGGGAGGACGCGGTGGTGGAGGTCGCCCGCCCGGAGCGGGGGTGCGACCTGCTCCCCCACTCGTCGGCCCCGTCGATCCGGGGCGGGCCGGAGGCGGGGTGACGGCTGCCACGTCCGCCATCGGCGCGGATACGGCACACGGCCACCGTCATCGCCGCACCTCCGCCCAGACGGCCTTGCCCAGCGGCCTCGCGTCGACACCCCACCGGGCCGACAGCACGTCGAGCAGGAGGAGGCCGCGCCCATGGGTCCCCGGTGCGGCGTTCCGGCGGCGCCGTGGACGGCGTCGCGAGTGATCCATCACCTCCACCCGCGTCCGGGACTCGTCGGCGTCGATGACGACGTGTACGGCGTCCCCCGGACGGGACCCGTACCGCACGGCGTTGGTCACCAGCTCGCGGCAGCAGCAGGGCGGGTGCGTTACCGGTGCCGGCCCGTGGTCGTTGCCATTGCTGGATCATGTGTCCCTTTCGAGCGGGTGCCACGCCATGCCCGGCACGCCGCTTCACGCGTCGACACAGGCCCTCTTCTCGCGGCCGGCGCCACCTACCCTGCTGGGGCGCTGGGGGGTACCACGACAAGATGGCCGAGTCATCACAGTACGAGCGCGCGTTCGCGGGTATCTGGTCAGTGGCACTCGACGAGGACGCGACACTCCGCGTCCTCGCGGACGGAGCAAGGAGATACAGGGAGTCATGAGTCAGGAATGGGTGAAGTCGTCGTACAGCAGCGGGCAGGCCAACTGCGTTGAGGTACGCCTCGGGGAGTCGGTGGCCCAGCGGGACAGCAAGCAGGCGGCAGGACCGGTGATCACCCACACCCGTGAGGGGTGGCGGACGTTCGTGACGAGCCTGCGTCGCGGCGACCTCGCCTCGTAACGGCGGTGCGGCCAGACCTCGAAACGCCCCCAGCGCGGCCGTAGCCGCACCGGGGGCGTACTCCATGGACGCGAGGGCCCTGTGACCTGCCCGGACGGGCTCCGTACCCTTGCCCCATGAGCATCTCCGTGACCACGTGGTCCCTGGAACAGACCGCCCCGGGGGACCTGATCCCGGCGAAGGAGCCCGACGGCGACGTCCGGATCGTCCGCGCCGAGGTCCCGTCCCCGGAATTCAGCCGTTTCCTGTACACCGCCGTGGGTGGTGACATCCGCTGGACGGACCTGCTGCCCCGGACGTACGCCGAGTGGCTGCGGCATCTGGAGCGGCCGGGCACGGAGACGTGGGTCGCCTACGAGCGGGGCACCCCGGCGGGGTACGTGGAGCTCCAGTCCCAGGAACACGGTTCGGTGGAGATCGTGTACTTCGGCTTGATCCCGGCGTTCCGGGGCCGCAGGATCGGGGGTCATCTGCTGACGTACGGCACGGCCCGCGCCTGGGATCTGGCGGACCGCTGGCCCGGTCTGCCCCCGACCGACCGGGTCTGGCTGCACACCTGCAGCAAGGACGGGGAGCACGCCCTGGGCAACTACCAGCGGCGGGGCTTCCGGCTCTTCGACACCCGCGTCGAGGAGGAGCGGGACGTGGCGACGCCGGGTCCCTGGCCGGCCGCCGGACCGTACTGACCTGCGAGGACGCCGAACGACCCCGCGGGGCGCGCCCTGGCGCCCCGCGCCGTGTGACCCACACCACCCCCGTCTCACGATGCGGGACCAGGGTGTCCACATCTCGGATAACGCTGGACCGGCCCGACAACCCCGTGCCACGCTTCCGCCATGCCTTCCGCTGGAATCCCCTTGGTGAGTCGACGTCATGTCGACCTCGGCCGCGTGTCCAGCGCCATCTGTCCGGCGCGCTGACCGCTCTCCGCAAGCCGTCGCACAGCCGTCCCCCCACCCGCAGCACCTCACGTCACCGCTGACGTCTTCCTCGAACGCAACTGCGCAGCGCAGCGCACGGATGCACACATCCGTGCCCTTCCCGTATGCGCAGGCAAGAGCCGCATTCCTGCCTGTCCGAAGGACGTATACCCATGGTCTCCACGGCCTCGACGCCGCCGCAGAAGCCCGCCGCAGCCGCGCCCCGCCGCAAGGTGAGCCGTCACCGCGGTGAGGGCCAGTGGGCCAAGGGGCACTACACCCCGCTGAACGGCAACGAGCAGTTCAAGAAGGACGACGACGGTCTCAATGTGCGGACCCGCATCGAGACGATCTACTCCAAGGCCGGTTTCGACTCGATCGACCCCAACGACCTCCGGGGACGCATGCGTTGGTGGGGTCTGTACACCCAGCGCAAGCCCGGGATCGACGGCGGCAAGACCGCGATCCTGGAGCCCGAGGAGCTGGACGACAAGTACTTCATGATGCGCGTGCGCATCGACGGCGGACGGCTCAGCACCCAGCAGCTGCGGGTGATCGGAGAGATCTCCCAGGAGTTCGCGCGCGGCACCGCAGACCTCACCGACCGGCAGAACGTCCAGTACCACTGGATCCGGATCGAGGACGTCCCGGAGATCTGGCGGCGGCTGGAAGCGGTCGGCCTGTCCAGCACCGAGGCGTGCGGCGACACCCCCCGGGTGATCCTCGGTTCGCCCGTCGCGGGCATCGCCGAGGAGGAGATCATCGACGGCACCCCCGCCATCGAGGAGATCTACCGCCGGATCGTGGGCAACAAGGACTTCTCCAACCTGCCCCGCAAGTTCAAGTCCGCGGTCTCCGGCTCACCGCTGCTCGACGTGGCGCACGAGATCAACGACATCGCCTTCGTCGGGGTCGAACACCCCGAGCTGGGACCCGGCTTCGACGTCTGGGTCGGCGGCGGGCTGTCCACCAACCCCAAGCTCGGTGTCCGGCTGGGCACCTGGGTGTCCCTGGACGATGTCCCGGACGTCTACGAGGGCGTCATCTCGATCTTCCGCGACCACGGCTTCCGCCGGCTGCGGACCCGCGCCCGGCTGAAGTTCCTCGTGGCCGACTGGGGCGCGGAGAAGTTCCGCCAGGTCCTGGAGGACGAGTACCTGCTGCGCAAGCTGCACGACGGGCCCGCGCCCGAGCAGCCCGTGGAGCGCTGGCGCGACCATGTCGGCGTCCACCGCCAGAAGGACGGCCGCTACTACATCGGTTTCGCGCCGCGCGTCGGCCGGGTGGACGGCACGATCCTCACCAAGATCGCCCAACTCGCCGAGGACCACGGCTCGGGACGGCTGCGGACCACCGCCGAGCAGAAGATGATCGTCCTCGACATCACGGAGGACCGGGTCGACTCGGTGGTCGCCGCGCTCGAAGCGCTGGACCTGCGGGTCACCCCGTCCCCGTTCCGCCGCGGCACCATGGCGTGCACGGGCATCGAGTACTGCAAGCTCGCCATCGTCGAGACCAAGGCGCGTGCCGCGTCCCTCATCGACGAGCTGGAGCGCAGACTGCCCGAGTTCGAGGAGCCGCTGACCATCAACCTCAACGGCTGCCCCAACGCCTGTGCCCGTATCCAGGTGGCGGACATCGGTCTCAAGGGACAGCTCGTCCTGGACGACGACGGAAACCAGGTCGAGGGCTACCAGGTGCACCTCGGCGGCGCGCTCGGTCTGGAGGCCGGGTTCGGCCGCAAGGTGCGCGGGCTCAAGGTCACCTCCAGCGAACTTCCCGACTATGTCGAGCGTGTGGTGCGACGGTTCGAGGCGGAGCGCGAGGACGGCGAGCGGTTCGCCACCTGGGTGACCCGTGCCTCCGAGGAGGCACTGTCATGAGCGAGCGCGCGGCACCCTTCCACTGCCCCTACTGCGGCGACGAGGACCTGCGTCCCAACGAGCAGGGCCACGGCGCCTGGGAATGCGCGGCGTGCAGCCGCGCCTTTCAGTTGAAGTTCCTCGGGTTGCTCTCCCGGGGACTTCGACGGCAGGACAGCGGAGGGGACGAGATATGACAGCCACTCAGACCTCGGATCAGCGCGACACGGAAGGCCACCATCCGGACGGCCACCGCACCGGAGGACCGGCCGGTCCGCCCACCGGCCGCGACGCCGAACTGAAGGCCCTCGCCGAGCGGGCCGGACGCGAACTGGAGGACGCCCCCGCGCTCGACGTCCTCACCTGGGCCACCACCACCTTCGGCCCCCGGTTCTGCGTCACCTCCTCGATGGAGGACGCGGTCGTCGCCCATCTCGCCGCCCGCGCCATGCCCGGTGTGGACGTCGTCTTCCTCGACACCGGCTACCACTTCCCCGAGACCATCGGCACCCGGGACGCGGTCGAGGTCGTGATGGACGTCAACCTCATCACCCTCACCCCCCGCCGCACCGTCGCCGAACAGGACGCCGAGCACGGCCCGCGGCTGCACGACCGCGACCCGGACCTCTGCTGCGCGCTGCGCAAGGTCAAGCCGCTGGAGGAGGGCCTGACCCACTACGACGCGTGGGCGACGGGACTGCGCCGCGACGAGTCCCCGACCCGGGCGAACACCCCGGTCGTCGGCTGGGACGCCAAGCGCCGCAAGGTGAAGGTCTCCCCCATCGCCCGCTGGACGCAGGACGACGTGGACCGGTACGTGACCGAGCACGGCGTGCTCACCAACCCCCTGCTCATGGACGGCTACGCCTCCGTCGGCTGCGCGCCCTGCACCCGCCGGGTCCAGGCGGGCGAGGACGCCCGTACGGGCCGCTGGGCGGGCCGCGCCAAGACCGAGTGCGGGCTGCACGGATGACCGCCCCCACCCAGGGCGCCCCCACCCCCCAGGAGGAGAACCACAGTGCCGAGGAGAACGACGTGACGGGAGCCACCGTCTGGCTCACGGGCCTGCCCAGCGCGGGCAAGACCACGATCGCGTACGCGCTGGCCGACCGGCTGCGCGCCGCGGGCCGCCGGGTCGAGGTGCTCGACGGTGACGAGATCCGTGAGTTCCTCTCCGCGGGCCTCGGCTTCAGCCGCGAGGACCGGCACACCAACGTCCAGCGCATCGCCTTCGTCGCCGAACTCCTCGCCTCCCACGGCGTGCTCGCGCTGGTGCCGGTGATCGCGCCGTACGCCGACAGCCGGGACGCCGTACGCAAGCGGCACCAGGCGGCGGGCACCACCTATGTCGAGGTGCATGTGGCCACCCCCGTGGACGTGTGCTCCGTACGTGATGTGAAGGGCCTGTACGCCAAGCAGGCGGCGGGCGAGATCTCCGGACTGACCGGGGTGGACGACCCGTACGAGGAGCCCGAGGCGCCCGATCTGCGGATCGAGTCGCAGGACCAGACCGTGCAGGAGTCCGCGGCGGCGCTGCACGCGCTGCTCACCGAGAGGGGTCTGGCATGACACCGACCGCGACCACGGCCCGCGGCGAGCACGGCAGCCACGGCGAGCACGGCGGCCACCGCGCACCGGCGCCGGCGCAGACACGGAGCCCGTACGCGCTGTCGCACCTGGACGCGCTGGAGTCCGAGGCCGTCCATATCTTCCGCGAGGTGGCGGGCGAGTTCGAACGGCCGGTGATCCTGTTCTCCGGCGGCAAGGACTCCATCGTCATGCTGCATCTGGCGCTGAAGGCGTTCGCCCCCGCGGCGGTGCCGTTCACGCTGCTGCACGTCGACACCGGGCACAACTTCCCCGAGGTCCTCGACTACCGCGACCGGACGGTGGCCCGGCACGGGCTGCGGCTGCACATCGCGTCCGTGCAGGACTACATCGACCGCGGTGTGCTGCGCGAACGCCCGGACGGCACCCGCAACCCCCTCCAGACCGTGCCGCTGACCGAGGCCATCCAGCAGCACCGCTTCGACGCCGTGTTCGGCGGCGGACGGCGCGACGAGGAGAAGGCCCGCGCCAAGGAGCGGGTGTTCTCGCTGCGCGACGAGTTCTCCCAGTGGGACCCGCGCCGTCAGCGCCCCGAGCTGTGGCAGCTCTACAACGGCCGGCACGCGCCCGGTGAGCACGTCCGGGTGTTCCCGCTGTCCAACTGGACCGAGCTGGACGTGTGGCAGTACATCGCCCGGGAGTCGATCGAGCTGCCGCGGATCTACTTCGCCCACGAGCGCGAGGTGTTCCAGCGCTCCGGTATGTGGCTGACCCCCGGCGAATGGGGCGGCCCGAAGGACGGCGAACCGCTGGAGCGCCGGCTGGTGCGCTACCGCACCGTCGGGGACATGTCCTGCACCGGAGCCGTCGACTCGGACGCGGTCACGCTCGACGCCGTGATCACGGAGATCGCCGCGTCCCGGCTCACCGAGCGGGGTGCCACCCGCGCCGACGACAAGATGTCCGAGGCCGCGATGGAAGACCGCAAGCGCGAGGGGTACTTCTAGCCATGACGAACAGCACTGCCACCACGGACCCGTTCGCCGGTCTCGCGGCGACGACCCTGCTGCGCTTCGCGACCGCCGGTTCCGTGGACGACGGCAAGTCGACGCTGGTGGGACGGCTGCTGCACGACTCCAAGTCGGTCCTCACCGACCAGCTGGAGGCCGTCGCGCACGCCTCCCTCAGCCGTGGCCAGGAGACCCCCGACCTGGCGCTGCTCACCGACGGCCTGCGCGCCGAACGGGAGCAGGGCATCACCATCGACGTGGCGTACCGCTACTTCGCGACCCCGCGCAGACGGTTCATCCTCGCGGACACCCCGGGCCATGTGCAGTACACCCGGAACATGGTCACCGGCGCGTCCACCGCCGAGCTGACGGTGATCCTGGTGGACGCCCGCAACGGCGTGGTCGAGCAGACCCGGCGGCACGCGGCCATCGCGGCCCTGCTGCGGGTGCCGCACGTCGTCCTCGCGGTCAACAAGATGGACCTGGTGGACTTCGCCGAGCCCGTCTTCGCGGACATCGCGGAGGAGTTCACCGCGTACGCCACCGAGCTGGGCGTGCCCGAGGTGACCGCGATCCCGATCTCGGCGCTCACCGGGGACAACGTCGTGGACCCGTCGGCGCGGATGGACTGGTACGGCGGCCCCACGGTGCTGGAGCACCTGGAGACGGTCCCCGTCAGCCATGACCTGGCCGAGTGCCACGCGCGGCTGCCGGTGCAGTACGTGATCCGGCCGCAGACCGCCGAGCACCCCGACTACCGGGGGTACGCCGGGCAGATCGCCGCCGGGACGTTCCGGGTCGGCGAGGAGGTCATGGTCCTTCCGTCGGGCCGCACCTCCACGGTCACCGGGATCGATCTGCTGGGCGTACCGGTGGACGTGGCGTGGACCCCGCAGTCGGTGACGCTGCTGCTGGCGGACGACATCGACATCTCCCGCGGTGACCTCGTCGTCCCGGCGCGGGACGCGCCGTCGACCACCCGGGACATCGAGGCGACGGTCTGCCATGTCGCGGACATACCGCTCACCGTGGGGCAGCGGGTGCTGCTGAAGCACACGACCCGCACGGTCAAGGCGATCGTCCAGGAGATCCCGTCCCGGCTCACGCTGGACGATCTCTCGCAGGCCAGGAACCCGGAGCGGCTGGTCGCCAACGACATCGGCCGGGTCCGGGTCCGCACCGCCGAACCGCTCGCGCTCGACGCGTACGCGGAGTCACGGCGCACCGGGTCGTTCCTCCTGATCGACCCGGCGGACGGTACGACACTCGCCGCCGGAATGGCGGGCGAGTCGTTCGCGGCGACCGGGGCGGCCACGGCCACCGGCACGACGGACGACGAGGAGGGGTGGGACTTCTAGCGATGAGCACGCAGGGGGAGCAGGGGGAGGTGACCGGCAGGATGAACGACACCACGACCACGACCGTGGGTCTGTTCTCCGTCTTCGCGACCTTCGCGAAGGAGGGGGGCCGCGTCGGCAGCGGCGCACTGGGCAGTGGGCAGGGCGGTGTGGGGCGATGTGCGCGATGACGTACGCGCACCGCTTGCGCGCCCTCACCCCCCACCCGCCGTGCCGAAAACCCGCCGAATTCCCGGCCACGACTTGAGTACGTGAGCGCCGGGCCGACGAGAGGACCACCTCCCGTGCCTGCCACCTTCCGATCCACCGCCCTGCGCCGCCACCTGGCCGTCGCGGCGGCCCTGCCGCTCCTCGCGATCACCGCGACCGCCTGCGGCTACGGCTCCGAGGCCGACGAGGACACGGCCGACAAGGCCGCCCCGGCCGCGAACGCCAAGAAGCTCTCCGCCGACACGGTGAAGATCGGATACTTTCCCAACCTCACCCACGCCACCGCGCTGATCGGTGACCACAGAGGGCTCTTCCAGAAGGAACTCGGCGGCACGAAGGTGTCGTACTCGCAGTTCAACGCCGGACCGTCGGAGATCGAGGCGCTGAACTCGGGCTCCATAGACATCGGCTGGATCGGCCCCTCCCCCGCGATCAACGGCTACACCAAGTCCAACGGTGAGAACCTGCGCATCGTCGGCGGTTCGGCATCCGGCGGGGTGAAGCTCGTCGTCAACCCGAAGAAGATCAAGACGGTCGACGACGTCAAGGGCAAGAACATCGCCACCCCGCAGCTCGGCAACACCCAGGACGTGGCCCTGCTCAACTGGGCCGCCGAAAAGGGCTGGAAGATCGACGCGCAGAGCGGCAAGGGCGATGTCAACGTCGTCCGCACCGACAACAAGATCACCCCGGACGCCTACAAGGCGGGGTCCGTCGACGGTGCCTGGGTGCCGGAGCCGACCGCGTCCCGTCTGGTGGCCCTCGGCGGGAAGGTCCTGCTCAACGAGGCCGACCTGTGGCCGGACAAGAAGTTCGTGATCACGCATGTGATCGTGTCGCAGAAGTTCCTCAAGTCCCACCCGGACGTGGTCGAGGCGGTGCTGCGCGGCACGGTGAAGACCAACGCGTGGATCAACGCCAACCCGGACGAGGCCAAGAAGGCCGCCAACGACAAGCTGAAGGCCCTGTCCGGCAAGCCGCTGCCCGCGGACGTCCTCGACAGCGCCTGGCCGTCGATCGAGTTCATCGACGACCCGCTGGCGTCGACCCTGAAGACCGGGGCGGACTACGCGGTGAAGGCGGGTCTGCTGGAGGACCCGGACCTGGACGGCATCTACGACCTGTCGACCCTGAACAAGGTCCTGAAGGCCGAGGGCAAGCCCGCGGTCGAAGACGCCGGGCTCGGCGTCAAGTAGCGGTTCCCCGACCTCAGGAGGTGACGACCATGGCCACGACCTTCGCCAAGGCCGCCGACGGTATCCGGCACGCCGCTCCGGCGGCCCGGATCGAGCATGTCTCGAAGTCCTTCAACGGTCCCGCCGGGGCCCAGCTCGTCCTGGACGACATCACCCTCGATGTCGCGCCCGGGGAGTTCGTCACCCTCCTGGGGGCGTCGGGCTGCGGGAAGTCGACCCTGCTGAACCTGGTCGCCGGGCTGGACCGCCCGAGCACCGGGACCATCAGCACCGAGGGGCGGCCCGCCCTGATGTTCCAGGAGCACGCGCTGTTCCCCTGGCTCACCGCGGGCAAGAACATCGAACTCGCCCTGAAGCTGCGGGGTGTCACGAAGTCCGACCGCCGCGACAAGGCGGAGGAACTGCTGGAGCTGGTACGGCTGAAGGGCTCGTACGGCAAGCGGGTGCACGAGCTGTCCGGCGGGATGCGGCAGCGGGTGGCGATGGCCCGCGCGCTGGCGCAGGACAGCCAGCTGCTGCTGATGGACGAGCCGTTCGCCGCGCTCGACGCGATCACCCGCGATGTGCTGCACGACGAGTTGACCCGCATCTGGCGGGAGACGAAGGTGTCGGTGCTGTTCGTGACGCACAACGTGCGGGAGGCGGTACGGCTCGCCGAGCGGGTCGTACTGCTGTCGTCCCGGCCCGGCCGGGTGGCGCACCAGTGGACGGTGGACATCCCGCAGCCGCGCCGTATCGAGGACAGCGCCGTCGCGGAGCTGTCCGTCGAGATCACCGAAAAACTGCGTGGGGAGATCCGCCGCCATGGCCAGCACTGACCCGACCGCCGGTCACGACGGCACCGACGGAACCGGCCGGGACACCGTCCCGGCCGGGGGCGGCACCGTCACCAAGGAGGACCCCGCCAAGGGCACCGGCGCCCAGGGCCGGGCCGACAGCGATCCACACGACCTCGCGGGACTGGAGGCCGGGCTCGACGCGCTGGACGCCGTGCCGAGCAGCCGCACCCCGCTGCGCCAGACCCTGGTGCAGAAGGTGCTGCCGCCGCTGATCGCGGTGGCGCTGGTGCTGGTGGTGTGGCAGGTCCTCGTCTGGGCGGAGGTCACCGAGAGCTACAAGCTGCCCGCGCCGGCCGAGGTGTGGGACGAGGTGGTGACCGCCTGGCAGCGGGGCACGCTCCTCGAATACATCTGGACCAGTGTGTCCCGGGGTCTGCTCGGGTTCCTGCTGGCCCTGTCGATCGGCACCCCGCTGGGGCTGGTGGTCGCCCGGGTGAAGTTCGTCCGGGCGGCGATCGGTCCGATCCTCTCGGGCCTCCAGTCGCTGCCGTCGGTGGCCTGGGTGCCGCCCGCGGTGATCTGGCTCGGGCTGAACGACTCCATGATGTTCGCGGTGATCCTGCTGGGCGCGGTCCCCTCGATCGCGAACGGTCTGGTCTCCGGTGTCGACCAGGTGCCCCCGCTGTTCCTGCGGGCGGGCCGCACCCTGGGCGCCACGGGACTGCGGCACACCTGGCACATCGTCATGCCGGCGGCGCTGCCCGGTTATCTGGCGGGACTGAAGCAGGGCTGGGCGTTCTCCTGGCGTTCGCTGATGGCCGCCGAGATCATCGCGTCGTCGCCGGAGCTCGGGGTGGGCCTCGGACAGCTGCTGGAGAACGGCCGTACCGCCAGCAGCATGTCCATGGTTTTCCTCGCCATCCTCATGATCCTGATCGTCGGTATCGCGATCGACCTGCTGATCTTCAGTCCGCTGGAGCGGTGGGTCCTGCGCAGCCGCGGCCTGCTGGTGAAGAGCTGATCGTCATGAACGAACCGGTCCTGTTGGTCGTCGCCCACGGCAGTCGTGACCCGCGCCATGCCGCGACCGTGCACGCTCTGGTGGAGCGGGTACGGGCGCTGCGGCCGGGGCTGCGGGTGGAGACCGGCTTCCTCGACTTCACCGTGCCGTCGGTCGCGGCGGTACTGGAGTCACTGGCCGCCGAGGGCGTCCGGGACGTGGTGGCCCAACCGCTGCTGCTCACCCGGGCGTTCCACGCCAAGGCGGACATCCCCGCGGTGCTGCGGGAGGCTCCCGCGGCGCTGCGTATCCGGCAGGCCGGGGTCCTGGGACCGTCCCCGCTGCTCACGGCCGTGCTGGAACGGCGGCTGTACGAGGCCGGGCTCACGCCCGGCGACAAGCCCGCGACCGGGGTCGTCCTGGCCTCGGCGGGCTCCACAGACCCGGAGGCGATCGCGGTGATCGCAGAAATCGCGCGGGAGTGGCGGCACACCGGTTGGTGCGCCGTGCGGCCCGCGTTCGCCTCCGCGTCCCTTCCCCGTACCGAGGACGCGGTACGGGAGCTGCGCGCGCGGGGGGTCCGCCGGATCGCGGTGGCCCCCTATGTCCTGGCCCCGGGCAGGCTGCCGGACCGGATAGCGCGCGGCGCGGCCGAGGCGGGCGCCGATGTGATCGCCGGGGTACTGGGCCCCGCGCCGGAGGTGGCGCGGGTCCTGCTGCGACGCTACGACGAGGCGGCGGCCCGTCCGGCGGCGTACGGTCCCCCGGCTCATGGCGCCCCGTCGTACGGCCCCGGGGCCCGGCAGCGGGTCGCGCTGGGCGCCTGAGCGCCTGAGCGCCTGAGTACGAACCGGACGTATGTGTCCGGCACATGGCCGGCCCCCGTGCCCGTGCGGGTACGGGGGCCACGCCGTTTGTCGTGCCTGGTCATGGACCGGGACGCGTTCAGTCCTTGGGGGTGAGACCCACAAGCGGCGGATAGCTACCGCTGGACAGGTTGACGAGTATCCAGCCGTCATCGGGCCCAGCGAGGATATCCACGCCTGACCCCGTCTTCGTCGCTCCTTCGTCGATCACGGCACCGTGGTCGTGCTGCTTCGCACCGGTGTACGGATCAAGGCTGAGCACCCGTTGGTCGTTCACGTAGACCCCGATCCGCCCGCCCGCGACGGTCAGCGACTGGACGGAGTCCCGTCGGCTGTCCCCGACCTTGACCAGCCATCGCCGTTCCCCGTCCCGCAAGGAGTACGCGGAGACATGATGGGCTTTGCCGGTGCCAGAGGTCTGGGTGATGGCGAACAGGGTGCCCCCGTGCACCACCGCGCCTTCCAGGAAGATTTCCCCATCGGTCCCCACCCGCTTCATGATCATGGGTTCACCGCTGTCCCGTTCGAACGCGACCACGGCGTCGAGCCCCCGCTCGTCGCTCTCCTTCACCTGGATCACCAAGGGCTCGGCGGAGATCACGCCGACCTCGCTCATGCTGGTCTCCGTCGGCAGGTCCTGCCTGTGAAGCTCCTTGCCGTTCCCGCTGTCCAGGGTGAGAACCCGGGTCGTCACCTTGTCGGCACCTAGAGGGTCGCAGACCTCCACGATCCGGGTCCGGCCGCCCGCCGCGGACACGAGTGCGGGCCCGCAGTAGTCGTCGTCCGCCCGGTAGGTCCAGCGCGGCCTCCCGTCCCGCAGGCCGAAGGCCCGCGCACCGTCCTCGGTCGCCGCGACCGCCACCTCTTGGTCGACGGCGACCCGGCCGCCCTGCACTTGGGCGAAGTCGAGGTCGTCCGCGACCACCGTCGTCCTCCACAGGATGCGTCCGCTGTCGAGGTCGACCGCCGACACGGAGGCACAGGGCTTCTCGTGCCGCTGGTGGACGACGATGCCGATCCCCTGTGACACGCTGTCACTCATCGAACAGAGGGACATCCGCACCGGGGCATCGACGCTCCAGCGGCGTTCACCGTCCCGCGGGTCATGGGCGATCAGGGCGTCCTCCCGGCCCCGGATCACCATCCCGTCGTCGGTCACCCACAGCCCCTGGGTGCTCACCGTCCCGGGCCCGTCCAGAGGGACGGTCCACGCGATGTCCAGCATGGGCCCGCGTACCCACTCGGTGAACTGCCAGCCGGGCCACGCGATCAGCACGGCACCGGCGAGAGGCAGTCCGAACACATACGCCTTGTGGTAGCCGCCCGCGGCGAGGTTGGTCAGCACCACCAGCAACAGGACGAGGCCGACGATGCTGAAGAGGAAGGCGAGGAAGACCAGCCAACCGGTTCCATCGGCACTCGCCTCGTACTTCGAGTTCCTGGCCATCGAGTCCCAGCCCTGGACGTGGAACACAATGGCCATGAGTGCCAATGCCCCCGAGAGGGGACCGAGCACCCAGCGCAGCGCCAGCACCCTTGCCACCGGCGCACCGGCCGCCGGTGTTTCGTCCTCGGTCATGCACATCCCCTTGTCCCCGGGCGCTCCCCAGCACCCCATGAATGAAGATCACATCGTAGGGGCAGGGCTCCCCGGGTGGACGGGGGAAGGGACCGTCAGATCTCCTCGTCGTCGATGTACGGCGTGCCCTGGTGGAAGTACAGCCGCCAGCCCGCCTCGGTGCGGCGCCACACGGAACTGCGATGGGCGAGGCGGCCGTTGTTGTCGGTGTCGAAGGTGAGGTGGACGCAGTCCGGGGTGAGCTGCACGCCCCGCATCCGTGAGGTGGTGATGGGGCGGACGCCGTTGCCGGGCCGCTCCGCGAGTGCGACGAGGACGGAGTCACGGTCCCAGAGCCGGCCGGAGGCACCGATCTCGGTGAACTCGGGGTGCAGCAGCGCGCCGACCAGTTCCGGGGAGGGCCGCACGTCCGGGTCGAGAAGCCGCAACTCCCCCTGGACGGCGGCGTCCACGGCGGACAGCGCGTCGGCCGCGGCGGACGGGGTGTCAGTCACGGGTCATCTCCATGAGTCTGGTGACGGTGTTCCAGTTGCGGGACGTGGCGACGACGCCCTTCCACAGCGCGGGCTTCGCGAGGGCGTCGGCGAGGCGGGAGCGGCCGAGCCCGTCGGGGACGTACAGGTACAGGGCGTGGTCGCCGACGCGGAACTCCTCGGGGAGGAACGCGGCCCGGTCCAGCGCCGCGAAACGGTCCTCGTCCACGTCCTTCGAGAGGTAGGTGACGTGCAGTTGGCGTCCCTCCAGGCTCTCGGCCGGGAAGGGGCAGTCCTCGACGACGGCCCGCAGATATCCGTGGGCGCGGACCAGGATCTCCACGGCGAAGCCGAAGCGGTCCTCGACGGCCCTGCCCAGGGCGGCGGTTACGGCGTCGGTGTCCCCGCAGACGGCGGCACCGGAGCGGGCGGCGGGCCCGGCGCCACCGGTCGGCGCCCCGGCAGCGCCCGGCTCCGCCGCACCGGTCGAGAAGACCGCGTTGCCGCTCTGGAGATACGTCCGCACGTTCTCGTACCCGAGGTCCTCAAGGAGCCGTCGGAGGTCCGCCATGGGAACCTTCCGGTGGCCGCCCACGTTGATGCCCCGTAACAGCGCCGCGTACGTCGTCATGAGGTCACGATAGGGGACCTCGGGGGCCCTCTCAGGGACGCTCCGGCCCGTGCGGCCCACGGTCAGGGGGGTCTGCCCCATGACTTCCCGTACCGCCCGTGGGGTTCGCGTTCAGCCCTCGCGCGCCGCCGTGGCGGCCAGCTCCGCCTCGATCAGATCGGCCGCGCGCTTCGTCCCGCCCTCACCCGCCATGTCCGCCCGGATCTCCGCGAGCCTGCGTGCCACCTCCGGGTCGCCCACCAGGTCGAGGACGGCGGCGCGCAGCGTGTCGGCGGTCGCCTCCGCCTTGGGCACATGCCGGGCGACGCCGAGGCCCTGGAGCATGTCGGCGTTGCCGAACTGGTCGACCGCCTGCGGTACGGCGACCATCGGGGTACCCGTCGCCAGGCCCTCCTGGCTGCCGCCCGCGCCCGCGTGGGTGATGAAGGCGTCCGCCTGCCGCAGCACCGCGAGCTGCGGCACCCACGAGTGGACCTCCACATTGCCGGGCACCTCGCCCAACTCCGCAGGGTCCACGAACTTGCCGATCTGGAGCACCACATGCCAGCCCGGCAGATCCCCGAACGCCTTCACGCACTCACGGTAGAAGCCGGGTTCCTTGGTGAAGGTGGAGCCGAGCGACACCAGCAGCACCTGCTCCGCACCGGCGGGCCGGTGCCATACGCCCTGCTCACCACGGTCGCCCTGGCAGGCGCCGACGAAGGAGTACACGGATTCGTCGACCCGGTCCGCGTTCGGCTGGAGCACCTTGGGGATGAGGACGAGACTGCGGTCGGGCCTGCCGCTGAAGTCGTCCACGGACAGGTCGAGCCCGTTCTCCGTGAGCCATTCGCCGAAGGTGTCGTAGTACGCCTTGCCGCGCGGGGTCTGCTTCAACGGCTCGAACATGGGCCGGCCGACCTCCTCCTCGTACCCCTCCCACGCGACGAGGTTCGGGGAGAGCTGCACCTGGGGAACGCCCCAGCGGTGTGCGAGCACCCGCGCCGGATACGCGGTGATGTCGGAGAGCACGAGGTCCGGTTCATCGCCCTCGTAGGCCGCGATCAGCTGCGGCAGCGCCTGCCGGGCGTCCGCGAGGAAGGGCTCGATGTTGTCGATCAGCTCGGTGCCCCACTTCTCCGGTTCGTCGTCGGTGGGCAGGGTCGAGTTCCAGAGCCGGGGTTCCGCGCCGGTCGCGGCGACCTTCTCGGCGAAGGCCGGCGGAATGGCGTAGGTGACGCGATGGCCGCGGGCGACGAGTTCCCTGATCACTTCGAGGCTCGGGTTCACATGGCCATGGGCCGCGATCGAGAACATGGCGATATGGGCAGGTCGGGGGGTAGGCATACCGGGAACCATACGTGAGACGATACGTCTCGTCCAATCTGTTTCCCGGATGCCGGGGATCACTCCGGGGGCGGGGGCCGGGGGCGGGGCGGCGAGGGGGGCGGGGTCAGCCAGGGGGCGGGCTCCGAGGGGCGCGGGTCGGCCAGGGGGCGGGGTCGGACGCCGGGGGCCGGGGCCGGGCGGGGGACGAGGTCGGGGCCCGGGCCCAGAACCGGGACCGGGACCGGGACCGGGACCGGGACCGCTCAACGCTGGTAGCGCGCCAGCACCAGGTTCCCGTCCCGCTCCAGCCTGCGACGCAGTTCGTCCAGCCCGATGGCACCGCTGTAGTACTCCTGGAAGGCCGGTGTCGCCACCTTGTCCTTCCACTCGGGGTAGCCCCGTACCGACGGCGCGGGCGCCGCGCGCAGATGTGCCGCAAGCGCGGTACCGGTCGCCCAGCCATGGGTGGCGGTACGCAGCGCCGGGTCCCGCAGGGCCTCTTCGCCCGTGGGCAGCATCCAGTCACCGAGCGCCAGCCGGACCATGTTGCGCGGCTGGAGCAGGAAGTCGACGAACCGTGCCGCCTCCTCCTTGTGCGGGCTCTCCTCCGCGATCGACAGCGTCTGCGGGCTGACCCCCTGCACCGGTCCTTCCGGCCCGGCAGGCGCCGGGAGGACCCGCCAGCGGAACCCGGCCGGTGCCTGCTGCACGATCTGCTGCCGGTAGGAGAAACCGAGCGGCACCATCGCGTAGCGCCCGCCGAAGAAGCCCGGCAGCGTGTCCGAACCGCCCATCCCGAGGGTGGTGCGCGCCGCGCTGCGGTCGTCGTTCACCTGGTCGCGCACGGTCCGGGGCATCACCTCGTCACCCGGCCCGAACGTGACCCTGGCCTTGCCGTCCGCTCCCCGGACGAACATCCGGCCGCCGGTGGACAGCGACAGATTGAGCGTGGAGGAGACCGGTTCCCTGAGCGGCCAGCCCACCCCGTGCACCCCGTCCCCGGTCAGCCGCCGGGTGACCTCGCGGAACTCCGGCCAGCTCCACGGCTCCTGCGGGGTGGGGACGCGCACCCCGGAGCGCTCCAGCAGCTCCGCGTTGACGATGAGCACCTTCGGCTCCTGGAGGAACGGCACGCCGTACACCCCGTCCCCGAAGGTCACCGTGTCCCAGCTGCGCCGGGGGATGTCCCGCTCCAGCCGCCGGGACAGCAGCCCCCGCAGATCGGCGAGATACCCCCCGTACGCGAAGTCCGCGAGATCGTCCGAGGCGTCATGGATGATGTCCGGCGCCTCGCCGCCCTCGAACGAGGTCAGCAACTGGTCGTGGACGCTGTCCCAACTGCCCTGGACATAGCTGACCCGCACCCGCGGATTGCGCGCGTTCCACTCCCGGACGAGTTCCCTGGTGACGTCGACCGAGTCCTTCTGCCACGCGAGCGACTGGAACCGCAGGGTGATCCGGCCGTCGGGACCGGTACCGTCCCCGTCCCCCGCGCACCCGCCCAGCAGCAGCGCGAGAACGGTGAGGACCGCGAGCGGCCCCGAACGCCCGCGCATGTTCCCCGTGCTCCTCCCCTGCCGACGGCCGCGCCGCATCAGCTCTTCACCGCCCCGGCCATCATCCCGCCGGTGATCCGCTTCTGGATCAGCGCGAAGATGACCAGCGAGGGGATCGTGGCGAGGAACGCCGCTGCGGCCAGCGGACCGAGATCCGCCGCGCCCTCCGCCCCGATGAAGTGCGTCAGCACCACCGGCAGGGTCTGCCGCTCGGGTGTCTTCAGCAGCACCAGCGCGAAGAAGAACTCGTTCCACGCGCTGATGAAGGCGAACAGCGCGGTCGCCACGATCCCCGGCGCCAGCAGCGGCGCCACCACCGACACCAGGGTCCGCGCCCGTCTCGCCCCGTCGACCGCTGCGGCCTCCTCCAGTTCGGGCGGCACGGCACGGACGTATCCGACGAGCATCCACAGCGCGAAGGGCAGGGCCCACACCACGTACACGAGGATCAGGCCCGGTACGGAGTTGACCAGCCGCAGTTCACGCAGCACCAGGAACAGCGGAATGATGACCAGGACGAACGGGAACGCCTGGCTCACCACCACCCATCCCGTCGCCGCCCGCGCCAGTACCGTCTTCCGCCGGGCCATCACATACGCCATCGGGGTCGCCAGCACGACCGCCACCAGCGCCGCGCAGAACGCCGCGACGAACGAGTTGAGCCCCGCGCGCAACAGCGGCTGCTCGTCGAAGGCCTGCCGGAAATTCGCGAGCGTCGGATCGTCGGGCAGCCAGCCGGGGTGCAGTCCGCCCAGCTCACGCGGCGGTTTGAAGGCCGTCGAGATCAGCCAGACGAACGGGAAGGCGAGGAACACCAGATACGCCAGCAGCGCCGCGTACTGTCCGGCCCGCCGGAGCCGGGCCCCGCCCCGGCGCCGCACCGGCCGGCGCTTCCCGGGCCGCACCCGCCCGCCGGTGACCGGCCCTTCCCTCACCGCGTGTGTCACAGGGTCCCGTGTCATCGGTCGCCACCCTCCCGCAGCCGCCCCACCAGATACAGCGCGAGCAGCACCGCGATCAGCGCCACCATCACACAGCCCATCGCGGCCGCGTACCCGAACTGCCCGTACCGGAAGGCCTCCTCGTACGCGAACAGCATCGGGAGCCGGGTCCGGCCGCCGGGACCCCCCGCGGTCAGTACATAGACCAGGGCGAAGGCGTTGAAGTTCCAAATGAGGTTGAGCGCGGAGACGGCCAGCGCGATCGGGCGCAACGCCGGCCACGTGACCGTCCGGAAGCGGCGCCAGGCACCGGCGCCGTCCATCGCCGCCGCCTCGTGGAGTTCGCGCGGGGTGTTCTGGAGCCCGGCGAGCAGCACGACCGTGGTCTGCGGCATGCCCGCCCAGATCCCGACGAGGATCACCGCGGGCAGTGCCGTGGCCAGCCCGGTGAGCCAGTCCCGGCCGTCGCCGAGCCCCAGATCCCGCAGGGTCTCGTTGAGGACGCCCGCGTCGGGGTGGTAGACGAGGCGCCATATGATGCCGACGACGACCTCCGGCATCGCCCAGGGGATGATCGCCAGCGCCCGTGCCAGCCACCGCAGCCGCAGCCGCTCGTTCAGCAGCAGCGCCAGCCCGAGCGCGAGCACGAACTGGGGGATCGTCACCCCGACAGCCCACACCAGCCCGATCCGGAACGATTCCCAGAACAGCGTGTCTTGGAGCAGATCCCGGAAGTTCAGCGTCCCGATCCACTGCGTGGACCGGGTCCGGCCGGACTGCGCGTCGGTGAACGCCAGCGCGATCCCGTAGAGCAGCGGACCGACACTGAGCACGAGGATGGGGATCAGCGCGGGCAGTACCAGGAACCACGCACCGTGATCCGGACGGCGCCGGGACCTGCCGGGGGTGGGCCCGGCCCGCTCGGCCCGTTCCGTCGGGGGCGCCAGTGTCACCGGTCCGGCTCCTTCCGGGGGCCTCGTCCGGTCCGCCCACGGCGGCGGCCCCGGCCATCGTGCTGTCGCCGGCGGACCTCGTCAAGACGCCCCGCTGGCCCTTGTGAACCCCGCGAACAGGCCGAATGCGACACTTGCGCCCGGCGCCGGTCCCGGAACGCGGACGCGGTGCGGTCAGGTCGGTTCGGCGGAGGGTCGGGGATGGACGAGGCGCGGGCGCGCGAGGTGCTGGAGGCCGCGCGGGTACTGCCCGCCGACGGCGGCGGAGGTACGGACACGGGCCCCGGTGGGATCGGTGGCCCGGGCGGTACGGGAACCTGGCCCGGTACGGGAACCTGGCCCGGTACGGGCGCTGCGGGCGCCGAGCTGCTGGCGCTCGGTGAGAACGCGGTCTTCGCGGCGGGCGACCTCGTGGTCAAGGTGGGCCGCGGCGCCGAACTGCTGGCGCGGGCCCGCCGGGAACTGGCCGTCGCGGCCTGGCTGGCCTCGGCGGACGTACCCGCGGTCCGTGCGGCGCGTCCCGATCCGCTGCTGGTCGACGGGCATCCCGTGACCGTGTGGTGGCGACTGCCCGACGCGGTCCGGCCCGCGGGCGGACGTGACCTCGCGACGCTGCTGCGCAGGGTGCACTCCCTTCCCTCCCCGGAGATCGAGCTGCCCCGCCGTGAGCTGCTGGGCGGGGTGGAACGCTGGCTGCGGCTGGCCGGTGACGCGATCGATCCGGCCGACGCCGCGTATCTGCGGGAGCGGCGGGACGGTTTCGCGGCGGCCGCCGCCGCGCTCACCCCTCGGCTCGTCCCGGGGCCGATCCATGGTGACGCGCTCCCCCGCAATGTCCATGTCGGCCCGGACGGGCCGGTCCTGGTCGATCTGGAGACCTTCGCCCACGACTTCCGCGAACACGATCTGGTGGTCATGGCCCTGTCCCACGACCGCTACGGCCTGCCCGGCCATGAGTACGACGCGTTCACCGACGCGTACGGCTGGGATGTGCGGGAGTGGGACGGCTGCGGGGTGTTGCGGGGCGCGCGGGAGACTGCGAGCTGTGCGTGGGTCGCGCAGCATGCCCCGGCCAATGCGGGGGCGCTCGCGGAGTTCCGCCGCCGGGTGGGGTCCCTGCGGGACGGTGACGAATCAGTGCGTTGGCACCCGTTCTAACGGGTCGTCCTGGCTTCCGTCCCTTGGTTTCGCGTGCTGGACGCACTTGTTCCTGTGCCGTCGCTCGTGGGTTTCGTGTGCTGGACGCACTTCGTTCCTGTGCCGTCACTCGTGGGTTTCGCGCAGTTCCCCGCGGGTCGCCTTCGCTTGCGCTTCCCAGGTCTGTCCGGCAGGACGCACTTCGTTCCTGTGCCGTCGCTCGGTGGTTTCGCGCAGTTCCCCGCGCCCCTTTGGGGCGCGTTCTGCCGGTCCTTTGGGTCGGGGCCGGTCGGGATTCTCCGTCCTCGATCCGACACGCTCGGCACGACGTGACCTTGCCCGACTGAAGAGCATCGGAGTCTGCGAGCAGAGATTCCCGCCCACCCCCTCCCGCAGCCATGCGACTGCACGAGGAGGAGGGTGAAAAACAACCCCAGGTGGGCGCCCCCAAAGGGGCGCGGGGAACTGCGCAAAAATGAGGACCGACCCGCACCCGGAGAGCGACCGCAAGGGGGCAGCATCCAGGGGCGCGGGGAACTGCGCACCCAACGAGCGACCCGCAGGGGAACAAGTGGGTTCAGCCGGGGGACACGGACACGTCACCCGGTGAGGGTGATCGCTTCTGCGGGGCAGAGGCCGACTGCCATCCGGGCGGCGGGGCGGTGCTCCGGAGCCGGCGCGGGGCTGAGGAGCACCACCAGGCCCTCCTCCTCGTCCTGGTCGAACACGGCGGGAGCCGTCAGCGCACACATACCGGCGCCGACACAACGCTGACGGTCGACACCGAGACGCAGCGGCGCTCGCGGGTCGCTCATGGCGGCTACACCTGATCCCAGGTGACGGGCAGGCTGACCACCCCGTAGATGTTGGAGCGCTCACGCAGCGGCACCTCCCGCGGCGGCACCGCGAGCCGCAGCGTGGGGAAGCGGGCGAGAAGCGCCGGGAACGCGACGGCCATCTCGACGCGGGCGAGCTGCTGGCCCAGGCACTGGTGGACGCCGTGGCCGAACGCCAGATGCCCCGTGGCCTTGCGGTGGATGTCGAGCCGGTCGGGGTCGGGGAACCTGCGCGGGTCCCGGTTGACGGCCTGCACGGAAACGGTCACCGTCTCGCCCGCCTTGATGAGCGTGCCGTCCACCTCGACGTCCTCAAGCGCCGACCGGAGAAGGGGGTCGGCCACGCTGAGGTAGCGCAGCAGCTCCTCCACGGTCTGCGCGGCAAGGCCCGGGTCCGCGCGCAGGGCGTCCAGCTGGTCGGGGTTGCTGAGCAGGGCGAAGGTGCCGAGGGCGAGCATGTTCGCGGTGGTGTCGAGTCCGGCGGCGAGCAGCAGCCCGCCGATTCCGGCCAGTTCCTCGTCGGTGAGGTCGGAGGTGGTCAGATCGCTGAGCAGGTCGTCGGTGGGCTCGGCGCGCTTGGCGAGGACGAGTTCGCCCAGGTACTGGAGCAGCGCCGTATGGGCATCGCCCTTGGCTCCCGCGTCCGCCGTCTGGTCGAAGAGGGTCGCCACCTGGCTCTGGAAGCGCTCCCGGTCGGAGTACGGGACGCCGAGCAGTTCGCAGATCACAAGTGCGGGCACGGGTTGCGCGAAGGCCTCCACCAGGTCGGCCGTGGGTCCGGCCTCTTCCATGGCGTCCAGGCATTCCTTGGTGAACCGCTCGACGCGTTCGGTGAGTTGCCGCATCCTGCGGACGGTGAACCTACCGGTGAGCAGGCGCCGGTAGCGGGTGTGCTCGGGGGCGTCGAGGCCGATGATGTCGCCGATCGGCGCCGGGGGTATCTGCCCCGGCATGCCTTCCATCGGCTCCGGCAGATGTAAGAGTTCGTAGCGTGAGCTGAAGCGGGGGTCGGCCAGGGTCGCGCGGGCCGCGGCATGGCCGGTGACCAGCCGGCCCACATGTCCGTCGGCGTAGCGCATACGGCGCATCGGCTCATCGCTCAGGGCGGTGAGCCCTTCGGGCGGGTCGAAGGGGCAGCCGGTGTGCCGGTCGGTGGGCAGGGTGGGCAGATCGTCGGTGGTGGTGCCGACGGCGTTCGGGTCGTGCGACATGGGTTCTCCCGTGATCGTGGGCCCAGGTGCGGCTGATGCGAAGCGGTGAGGCGGTCCGAGGCGAGTGGCGGATACCGCGAAGGTGCGGCCCTGAAGGCGCGGATCACGCCCTCGGCCATGGCGCCATCATGGCACACCTTTGGCGCCGCGGCGAGCCAATGTGACCCCCCAGCGCCTGCCGGGGCCCTGACCTGCAATGCTCTGCCGAACGCCGACGCGATAGCGCATATTCGTCAGCAGGATCAGCGCCACCGAGCCATCTCCGTGGCGCCAATATGGCACCACCGGCGCCGGCGTCAGCGGCCTCCCCGGTGAACCCGGGGCGGGCGTCCCGCTCGCTAGACGCCGCCGGTCACGGAGTCCGTGAGTTCCCGCATCGGCCACTCGGAGTCCACCACGGCGGTCTCGTTCCCCTTGCGCCGCAGGAAGCTCTGGAAGTCGGCGGCCCACTCGGCGTACCAGCCGATCTGCCGGCGGTGCAGCTCCGCGGGGCCCACCTCGGCGACCTTCGGGTGCCGCTCCGCTATCGCGCAGGCGAGGCGCGCCGCGGCCAGCGCGTCGGCGCAGGCGTCGTGCGCGGTGCCGAGCACCACCCCGTACTCGGCGCTCACCGCCTCCAGGTTCCGCTTGCCCCGGCGGTACCGCTCGACGGTCCGGTCGATGGTGTAGGGGTCGATCACCGGCGCCGGGTCGAGGCCCCCGAGCCGTTCGCGCAGGGACGGCAGGCCGTGGCGGCGGAGCTCGGCGGACAGCAGGGTGAGATCGAAGGCCGCGTTGTAGGCGACCACCGGGACCCCGGTCTTCCAGTAGCCGGTGAGGACATCGGCGATCGCGTCGGCGACCTCGGGGGCCGGGCGGCCCTCCGCCTTCGCCCGCTCGTCGGATATCCCGTGCACCGCGGAGGCCTCCCGCGGTATCGGGACGCCCGGGTCGGCCAGCCACTCGCGTCGCCCCAGCGTCCGGCCCGCCCGCACTTCGATCACCGCGGCGGTGACGATCCGCGACTCACCCGGATCCGTCCCGGTCGTCTCCAGGTCGAATCCGACCAGCAACTCCTGGTGCCAGCCCATGCGGCGCCCCCTCCTTCGTGGTGCTTTATCCCCCGGTGGTTCTCACCCTCGCACGGGCCACTGACAACAGGACGGCAGGCCGACTCCCCGGCCGGTTCAGGACACGGGCCGGGAGTCGGCCCACGCCGTCTCGAACTCCTCCCGGTATGTCTCGAAAAGGCAGCTCTCGCCGGGTTCACCCGGTTTCACGATCCGGCCGCCGCCGCGCAGGACGAACACCGGCGCCTCCATGCCGCGGGTGCGGCGCAGATACGTCTGGACGACACCGACGCCGTCGGGGCCGTCCCCGTCCACGAGGTAGGCGGTGAACCTCGGGGTCTCGTCGAAGACCTGGATCTCGAAGGCGCCCGGGTCCCGCAGCCGCGCGCGTACCCGGCGCATGTGCAGGATGTTCATCTCCACGGAACGGCTCAGCTCACCGCGTTTGAGCCCCAGCTCGCGCTCGCGCCGTTTGACCGAGCTGGAGGCGGGGTTCAGGAAGAGCAGCCGGACCCGGCAGCCGGACTCCGCGAGCCGCATCAGACGCCGCCCGGAGAAGTTCTGGACCAGCAGATTCAGCCCGATGCCTATCGCGTCGAGCCGCCGCGCGCCGCGGAAGATGTCCTCGGCCGGGAACTGCCGCAGCAGCCGCACCCGGTCCGGGTGCACCGCCACCACGTCGGCGTACCGGTCACCGACCAGGTCCTCGACCGCGTCGACGGGAAGCCGGCGGCCGGACGGCGCGTCGGAGCCCGCGCCGAGGATCTCCAGGAGCCGCGCCGAGGCCCGCTCGGCCTGGGCGAGGACGGCCTCGGACAGGGCCCGGTTGCGGGAGACGACGTTGCGGGTGACCTCCAGTTCGTCGAGTGCCAGCTCGACATCGCGGCGGTCGTCGAAGTATGGCTCGAAGCAGGGCCAGTGCTGCACCATCAGCTCACGGAGCTGCGGCAGGGTGAGGAAGCTGAGGACGTTGTCGTCGGCGGGGTCGAGCAGATACCCCTTGCGGCGGCTCACCTCCCGGACGGCGACCGCGCGCTGCACCCACTCCTGCCCGGCCGGTCCGGCCGCGGCGACGACCCAGTCGTCGCCGTGCACCGGTTCGTAGACCGGACGCAGTACAGCGGCCACGACGGTGCGCAGCCGCTGTTCCACGAGGTTCAGCCAGATGTAGGCCCGTCCCGCGCGCTGGGCACGGGTGCGGACCTCGCTCCACTGTTCGGCGCCCCAGACGAGTTCGGGGCCGATCTGTGATCCCGTCTCCATGGGGCGGGCCAGTGACACCGCTCCGGGCGGGCCCTCGGTGGAGCCCCCCTCGTGACCACTGTCACCAGGTGGCAGCTCCAGCCCTCCCGAGCTCACCCGCGCACCGCCTTCCGCACCCCTTGTGACTCCCCTGGTCAACGATCAAGGAAGGGTACTCCGGGAGC
This sequence comes from Streptomyces uncialis, assembly GCF_001905345.1. Taxonomy (GTDB): domain Bacteria; phylum Actinomycetota; class Actinomycetes; order Streptomycetales; family Streptomycetaceae; genus Streptomyces; species Streptomyces uncialis. Next base: position 343,613 of record NZ_LFBV01000004.1, on the reverse strand, counting down.
GGCCGGCGGTGCAGCCCGATGAGCAGGGTCGTCGATTCCCGCCGGAACGGGACACGGGCTACGGCAGCGGACCGACGTTGCCGTTGCGCCGCGCGAGGTCGGCGGGCGTGAGCGGGTTCATCGCGGTGACGTCACGGGGCGAGAGGGAGAATCCCTGCCAGTGGACCGGCATGGGCTCCTGGTCCTCGTCCCTGGCTATGTGGTGGAAACCTATGTTCACCCAGGTGACGGGGTTCTTCAGCGCCTGTCCGTTGACCCACTTGTCGACGCTGTTCGGGGTGCCGGAGGGGCAGCCCGCGTTGTGGCTCGCGTACTTCTCGCACTTCTTGTACTCGGTGAAGTACACATCGCGCTTGGTGTAGGACCGGCCGGGGAACTTGTCGGTGCGGCCGGGCACGATCTCGTAGCTGCGCGCGTGGCCGTCCTTGTTCTTGCCGGTGGTGCTCACGAGCCGCCACCAGCGCATGCTCTTCGCGTCGCCGCCGAGTTCCTTGGTGACGGCCGTGCGCTTGGTCTTCGTGGTGGGGCTGCCGCCGCCGGTGGGCGCGGTGACGGTGGAGTCGAACTGCTCGACCTTGTTCTTGGTGTTGCCGTCGAGCGCGGTGTCCAGCCGCCAGAAGACATTGTGGTTGTGGCTCTCGGCGTGCGCGGTGGCGTTCTTGCCGATCGGCCAGCCGCGGCTGTCGCCACCGTCGTAGTCGAACGGGGACAGCATGCCGGTGGCACCCACGTTCGACGTGATGGTGCCGTCCGAGGCGAACCGCCACTCGGTGATGTACTCGTACCAGGAGGCCTTGTTCACCGAGTAGACCAGCAGGTCCTTGCCCTGGGCCTGCCACACCTTGGTGCCGGAGTCGTTGGCGAGGCGGTAGGCGTGGCCACGCGCGCGCGTGGTGGTGCACAGGCCCTTGACGTTGCCGCGCTGGGGGACCTTCACCGTCTTGATGGTGCCGCCGGGGCACTCGGCGGCACTCAGGTTCTGGAGGGCGTATCCGAAGTCGGTGCCCGTGACGTCGTCGTACTCGGTCTTGCCGTCGTCGTAGGGGACGTGGATCTGGGCGAGACGCGCGCTGTTGAGCACCCGGATGGGCTTCGGCTCACCCTTGGGCTGGTAGGTGACCTTGTCGAGGACGACCCCGGCCAGCGTGTCGTAGCGCCAGCACATACGCCATGTGGTGCCGCCGTCGAGCTTCTGTTCGATGCGGTAGGCGGCGCTGCAGTCGGCGGCGGGGGCGGGCGCCTCCGGCGGTGACTGGGGAGCGGCCTGGGCGGGCCCGACGGTGGCGGTGCCCAGGAGCGCGGTGACCGCGAGGGCCAGTCCGGCCCCCTTCTGGGCACGCGAAAGTCTGCGGACGTGCATACGGAATGACTCCTCGTCGAGAAGTGGAGGCGAAAGAGATTCAGCCGAGGCGGCCGACGGTGCGCGCGCTCAGATCGACGATGTTCGCGCGGGTGTCGATCCAGGGGCCGTTCTTGACCTTGAAGACCACGCTCAGGCAGCGGTTCTTGCCGCAGTCCTTGAGGACGGCCGGAACCTTGAGGGTGGTGTCCTTACGGAAGATCATGCCGCTGAGCTCAGCCTGACCGGGTTCCGTGAGGTTCTTCCCGGTGGCGTGGCGGAAGTCCTTCTTCAGGTCCCGGCCGAGCGGGTGCGCGATCAGCAGTCGCGCCGCCTCGGCGAGCTCCCCCTGGCTGGGCGGCGGCTGCGCGCCGCGCGTGGTGACGGTGTCCAGCACCTTGCCGCTGCCCAGGTCGACCGTCTTGGTGACGGTGGCTTCCTGGTCGTAGTCGTAGAAGACGACCTCGGCCATACGGTTCGCCTGACCGGCCGGCGCGTTCGGGTCCGGCTCCTGGAGGTTCGTGTAGAGGAGCTCCGGCCCCCGGTCCCCCTCGACATCGCGCGCGGCGCGGCGCAGATCGCCCGCCGACGCGAGCCGCTCGGCCTGCTTCAGCTCGTCGTCGGTCAGCGGGTCGCTGCCGATGCCCTTCTCGCCCTCGGTGGGCGCGGCCTGGATCTCGGCGGGCGGCGGCACGTCCGCGTCGGCCGAGCCCTGCCGCTGTCCGTCGTCCTGCCCGGCGCCCGCCTTGCCGCCCTCGGCCCGGCCCTGCTCGCCCTGCTCGCTCGGGTCGCCCTGACGGCTCTGTCCCGCGCTGTCGCCCTGGCTCTGCCCCGGGCGGTCGTCCGCGTTCTCGTCGGCGCCTGCCGTGCCCGGCAGGGTCACGGCCACCATGAGGGCCGTACCGGCCACCGCGATCGCCCCGCCCGCCATGACCTTCCCCAGATGGCGTCTCACCAATTGACGCACTGTCTCCCCCAACTCCCCCACGTGCTGTACCCGTAGACATACCGGGTATGCGGTCACCCGGTAGGACGGACCGAAGTCCTAGGAGGTTGCCTCGGTTTCGGGAAGACTCTGCCCGCAGTGGCCCCAGGGACAAGGGCCTGGAACGGAAGAGTCTCATCCATGCAGGTCTGGCCCGGACAGGCGTATCCGCTGGGTGCCACGTACGACGGCGCCGGCACCAACTTCGCGGTCTTCTCGGAGGCCGCCCACCGCATCGAACTGTGTCTGCTGCACGACGACGGCTCGGAGACACGCACGGAGCTGCGCGAGACGGACGCGTTCGTCCGGCACGCCTATCTGCCCGGTGTGATGCCGGGACAGCGCTACGGCTTCCGTGTGCACGGTCCGTACGCGCCCGAACGGGGGATGCGCTGCAACGCGGCGAAGCTCCTCCTCGACCCGTACGCGCGCGCGGTGAGCGGCGCCGTCGACTGGGGCGAGGAGGTGTACGGCTACCACTTCGGCTCGCCCGAACGGCGCAACGACATGGACTCGGGGCCGCACACCATGGCGTCGGTGGTGGTGAACCCCTACTTCGACTGGGGCGACGACCGGCCCCCGCGCACCGACTACCACCGCACGGTGATCTACGAGGCCCATGTGAAGGGCCTGACGATGACCCATCCGGCGCTGCCCGCCGAGCTGCGCGGCACCTACGCGGCGCTGGCGCACCCGGCGGTCCTCGAACACCTCACCGAGCTCGGGGTGACCGCGCTGGAGCTGATGCCGGTGCACCAGTTCGTCGACGACCACCGGCTGGTCGACATGGGGCTGAACAACTACTGGGGGTACAACACCATCGGCTTCTTCGCCCCCCACAACGCGTACGCGTCGTGGGGGGACCGGGGCCAGCAGGTCCTGGAGTTCAAATCGGCGGTCCGGGCCCTCCACAAGGCGGGCATCGAGGTGATCCTCGACGTGGTCTACAACCACACCGCGGAGGGGAACCATCTGGGCCCGACCCTGTCCTTCCGGGGGCTGGACAACGCGTCCTATTACCGGCTGGCGGACAGTCCACGGCACTACATGGACACCACCGGCACGGGGAACTCCCTGTTGATGCGGTCCCCGCACGTGCTGCAACTGATCATGGACTCACTGCGGTACTGGGTCACGGAGATGCATGTCGACGGCTTCCGCTTCGACCTGGCGGCGACCCTCGCCCGGCAGTTCCACGAGGTGGACCGGCTGTCCTCGTTCTTCGACCTGGTCCAGCAGGACCCGGTGGTCTCCCAGGCCAAGCTGATCGCCGAGCCGTGGGACGTGGGCGAGGGCGGCTACCAGGTGGGGAACTTCCCCCCGCTGTGGACGGAGTGGAACGGCAAGTACCGGGACACGGTCCGCGACCTGTGGCGCGGTGAGCCCCGAACGCTCGCGGAGTTCGCGTCCCGGCTGACCGGTTCCTCGGACCTCTATCAGGACGACGGCCGCCGCCCGCTGGCCTCGATCAACTTCGTCACCTGCCACGACGGCTTCACCATGCACGACCTGGTCGCCTACGACGAGAAGCACAACGAGGACAACGGCGAGGACAACCGCGACGGCGAGAACCACAACCGCTCCTGGAACTGCGGCGCGGAGGGCCCGACGGACGATCCGGCGGTACGGGAACTGCGGCAGCGCCAGATGCGCAACCTCACCGCCACCCTCCTGCTGTCCCAGGGTGTGCCGATGCTCAGCCACGGCGACGAGTTCGCCCGTACCCAGGGCGGCAACAACAACGCCTACTGCCAGGACAACACGGTCTCCTGGGTGCGCTGGCCCGGCACGGCGCCGGACGGACGGGCCGCCGGTGACGTGGCGGAGGAACCCGTCGAGGACTCGGTGGCGGCCCGGCATCTGGCGTTCACCCGGTCGATGGTGTGGCTGCGCCGGGACCACCCCGTCTTCCGCAGACGGCGGTTCTTCCAGGGCCGCACGCTCCGGGGCACCCCCGACGAACTGTCCGACATCGCCTGGTTCACCCCGGAGGGTGGTCAGATGCGGCAACGGGACTGGAGCGCGGCCCAGGCCAGGGCGCTGACCGTGTTCCTGAACGGCAACGCGATCTCGGAGCCCGGACCGCGCGGGGAGCGCGTCAAGGACGATTCGTTCCTGCTGATGTTCAACGCCTCCCCCGAGACGCTGGACTTCGTCGTCCCGCTCGACCACGGCCATCAGTGGCGGATCGTGGTGGACACGGCCTGCCCGGAGGGCGTGCCGCCGGGCGGCGCGGCCAAGGTGACCGCCGGGGACCGGATCACCCTGGTGGACCACAGCATGGCGGTACTCCAACGGCCGACGTGAGTGCGGCGGCGGAGCCGGTGACCGCCCCTGAAGGCCCCGGCACGGCTCCGCCCCGTACGGGCGGTGTCCCCGGGGCCTCCCGGGCCCGGACGTACGGTTCGCGGCCCGGACTGCGCCACCTGCTGCCGACGGTGACAGGAAGGGCGTCCGTCCGGGTACGTACCGTCGCATGACACCTGAGCCCGCCGAGCCATGGATTCCCGCGCCGCCGACCGCCACGTACCGTCTTCAGCTCCAGCCGGACTTCCCGTTCGCCGCGGCGGAGGCGGCCGTGCCCCATCTCGCCGGGCTCGGCGTGTCCCATCTGCATCTGTCGCCCGTCCTGGAGGCCGTACCGGGTTCCACCCACGGCTACGACGTGGTGGACCACGCGCGCGTGCGTGACGAGTTGGGCGGCGAGGAAGGGCTGCGGGCGCTGGCGGGTACCGCGCGGCGGCACGGGCTGGGGCTGATCGCGGACATCGTGCCCAACCACATGGCCGCCGCGCCCCGGTGGAACCGCTCCTGGTGGGAGGTGCTGCGCGACGGCCCGGGGTCGCCCTACGCGCGCTGGTTCGACATCGACTGGGACGCCCACGGAGGGCGGGTGCTGCTGCCCGTGCTGGCCCACCGGATCGGCATGGAACCCGGCGCGCTCCGGGTCGACGGGGACGTCCTGCGCTATCACGAGCACACGTTCCCGCTGCGGGCCGGCACCGAGGGGCTGCCCGTCGAGCGGCTGCTGGACGCCCAGTGGTACCGCCTCGGCTGGTGGCGGCTGGCCCGTACGGAGCTGAACTACCGGCGTTTCTTCACCGTCCCGGAACTGATCGGGCTACGGGTCGAGGACCCGGAGGTGTTCCACGCGACCCACGCCAAGGTGCTGGACCTGCTGCGGGAGGGGGTCCTGGAGGGACTGCGGGTCGACCACCCGGACGGGCTGGCCGACCCGGGCGGCTATCTGCGGCGGCTCCACGCGGCCACCGGTGGCCGCTGGACGGTCGTGGAGAAGATCCTCACCGACGGGGAGGTGCTGCCCGCCTCCTGGCCGGTGGCGGGGACCACCGGGTACGACGCGCTGCGGCGGGTGGACGGGCTGTTCACCGACCCGGCGGGCGCGGCCGAACTCCGCCGACAGTACCGGGACTTCACCGGCCTGCCCGCCGACCGGGGCGGCCGCTGGCCGGACACCGTGCGGCGGGCCGCCTACCGGGTCGTCACCCATGAGCTGGCCGCCGAGGTGGAGCGCCTCACGCGCGCGTGCCACCGGCTGTGCGCCGCGGACCCGGCACTGCGCGATCACGCGCCCTGGGCGCTGCGCACGGCGATCCGCGAGCTGCTGGTCCGGCTGCGGGTGTACCGCCCGTACGGCCCCGGGGACGCGGCACAGGTGCTGACCGAGGAGGCCGCGCGGGACGCCAGGAGCGTGTACACCGTGCCCGAGGAGGCCACCGCCGTCGACGCCGTACGGGGCCTGCTGACCGGGGAGCGGGGCCGGGGGGCGGAGGTGGACGCGTTCCGCGCGAGGTTCGCGCAGACGGCGTCCGCTGCGCACGCCAAGTCCGTCGAGGACACCGCCTTCTACCGGTACGCGCCCCTGCTGTCCGCCACCGAGGTGGGCGGTGCTCCCGGCGCTCCCGCGTCGTCGGCCGACGACTTCCACCGGCACTGCGCGCGCGTGCAGCGCGACTGGCCGCTGACGGGGACGGTGCTGTCCACCCACGACACCAAGCGCAGCGCGGACGTACGGGCGAGGATCGCCGTCCTCACCGAGGTCCCCGAACGGTGGGCCGCCCTCCTCGCCGACCTGACGGAACGTACCGCGCGTCCCGGGGGCGTCCCGGCGCCCGATCCGCTCGTCGCCTGGGCGGCCTGGCAGTCGGTGGTGGGGATCGGCTTCCCGGGCGCGGGACGGCTGGAGGGGGCCCTGCTCAAGCATGTGCGCGAGGCGGGGCTGCGTACCTCGTGGACGGAGCCGGACGCGGACTACGAGCGGTCCGTGACGGACTTCGTCGCCGCGGGTCCCGGCGGGGCTCCCCTGGAGAGGGTGACGGAGTTCCTGGCCGGACTGCGGCCCCATGTGCGGGCGAACGTCCTGGGTGCGGTCCTGCTCCAGTTGACGATGCCCGGGGTTCCCGATGTGTACCAGGGCACCGAGGCGGAGTACCTGGCGCTGGTGGACCCCGACAACCGGCGGCCCGTCCGCTTCCGGCCCGAGGACCTTCCCGCGCCGGGGGCCGCTGTCGCGGGGCCGGACCCGTCCGCCGAGAAGGCCGCGCTCACCGCCACGGCGCTGCGTCTGCGCCGCCGCCTGCCCGGGGTGTTCGGCGAGGCGGCCTCGTACACGCCGCTGTATGCCTCGGGGAGCGCCGCGGAGCATGTCGTCGCCCATGTGCGGCGCGGCGGGGGCCCCGAGGCGGCCCTGGTGGCCGTCACGCGGCTTTCCGCACGGCTGCTCGACGCGGGCGGCTGGGGCGGCACCGGGTTGCCCCTGCCGGACGGGGTGTGGCGCGATCTGCTCACTCCTGGGCGGGAGTTCACCGGCCAGGTGCTGACGCGGGATCTGTTCGCGGACCTGCCGGTCGCGTTGCTGCTGCGGGACTCCGCCGAGGGCGGCGGGTGAGACGCGGTCCGCGGCGGGGGTCCTGGGCGTCCGGGGCGGGCCCGGCGGCGGAGGGGCCGGGTGTCCGTACGAGGTCGGGGCCGGGCCCCGGTCCGGTAGCGGCCGGGTACGACCGGGGGTCAGGAAGCGGTGAGGCGGTACGTCACGTTGCCGAAGCCGATGTGGTCACCGTCGCGTACCACCGCGGCGCCCACGACCCGCCGTCCGTTCACGGAGGTGCCGTTGGTCGACCCCAGGTCGCGCAGCACCCACAGACCGCTCTGCCGGGACAGTTCGGCGTGCACCCGGGACACCGTCTCGTGGTTGAGCCGCAGCCCGTTGCCGGGGTCCCTGCCGATACGCAGCGGGGACGTGGCGGTGTGCCCCGGCAGGAGCAGCTTCGGCAGCCGCTCGCCCTGCCAGGCCCGGCGCAGCCGCCCGGGGAAGCCGGAGGCCGCCGCGACCCCGCCGAGCACCACGCGCGACCAGCGGCCCTCGGACCGCAGATCGGCGGTCAGTACCGCGAGTTCGTCGGGCCGCCGCGCCACGAGGGCGAGTTCCATGCGCCGGATGTAGGTGTCCTGCGACAGCCTGCCCTCCGCGACACCGTCCCGCAGGGCGGTGAGCGCTCTGTCGCGGTCCGCGTCGGAGATCCGCGCGGGATACGTGGAGAACTCGGAGGACGACGTCACAGATCCGATTGTCGGACAACGCGACCCGAGGTGTCCACCACGACGACGGTCCTGTGACCAGGCACGGACACACGGCACCGCCGCCGGTCCCCGGTGGCGTCCGGGCGGACGTACCGGCGGGGGCACCCGCGCGCGGGCCGTCGTCCGCCCGGCTCCCACGCGGTGGGGAGCACGCCGGCCGTGGCGGATCGACCGGTCGCGGCCCTGGTGCCGCACGATGGTTTCGTAGTCCGCCGTCCGACGACGAGGGGAACCGTCCGTGCAGTTCGAGGTGTGGGCACCGGAAGCCGGAGAGGTGGCCCTTGAGGTGGAGGGCGGCACGCGCGCGTTGTCACGCGCCCCGGACCGCGCGGGGTGGTGGACGGGGGACGCCGAGGCCGTGGACGGCACCCGGTACGGCTTCCGGCTGGACGGCGGCCCCGTGCTGCCCGATCCGCGTTCCCGGCGGCAGCCGGACGGCCCGGACGGGCTCAGCGCGGTCGTCGTCCCGGACGGACAGGTCCGGGGTACCCCATGGCCGGGGCGGGGGCTGCCCGGCGCCGTCCTGTACGAGCTGCATGTGGGCACGTACACCCCTGAGGGCACCTTCGACGCGGCGGCCGACCGGCTCGGCCATCTCGCGGAACTCGGCGTCACCCATGTGGAGCTGCTGCCGGTGTGCCCCTTCCCGGGGCGGCATGGGTGGGGCTACGAGGGTGTGTCGCCGTGGGCGGTGCACGAACCGTACGGCGGCCCGGCGGGGCTGAGGCGCTTCGTGGACCGGGCGCACGCGCTGGGGCTCGGTGTGGTGCTCGACGTGGTGCACAACCATCTGGGGCCGTCGGGCAATCATCTGCCCGCGTTCGGACCGTACTTCACGGACACCCATCACACCCCCTGGGGCGCCGCGGTCAATCTGGACGCCCCCGGCTCGGACGAGGTACGCGCGTATCTGCGGGACAGCGCGCTGGCCTGGCTGCGCGAGTTCGGTCTGGACGGGCTGCGGCTGGACGCCGTGCACGCGCTGCGGGACACCCGCGCCCACACGTTCCTGGAGGAGCTGTCGGAGGCCGTCGACACGCTCTCCGGCGAGCTGGGCAGGCCCCTGTTCCTGATCGCCGAGTCGGACCTCGGTGACCCCCGGCTCATCACCCCCCGCAAGGAGAACGGCCTCGGGCTGCACGCGCAGTGGAACGACGACTTCCATCACGCGCTGCACACCGCCTTCACGGGTGAGTCAGGCGGTTACTACGCCGACTTCGCCGAGGACCCGTTCGCCGCTCTCGCGAAGACCCTCACGGGCGGCTTCTTCCATGACGGCACGTACTCGTCGTTCCGGGGCCGCCGGCACGGCCGTCCCCTGGACCGGGGGCGGGTGTCCGGCCATCGGCTGCTGGGCTACGCGCAGACCCATGACCAGATCGGCAACCGTGCCCAGGGCGACCGGCTGTCGGCGTCCCTGTCCCCCGGGCTCCTGGCCTGCGTGGCCGCGCTGGTGCTGACCGCGCCGTTCACCCCGATGCTGTTCATGGGCGAGGAATGGGCGGCGGGCACCCCCTGGCAGTTCTTCACCGACCACACGGACCCGGAGCTGGCCGAGGCGGTACGGCAGGGCAGGAGGCGGGAGTTCACCGACCACGGCTGGGCCGCGCGGGACGTGCCCGACCCCCAGGACCCGGCGACGCGTGAGCGGTCCTGTCTGGACTGGTCGGAGCCGGGGCGCGAGCCCCACGCGCGCGTGCTGGCCTGGTACCGCGAGCTGATCGCGCTGCGCCGGACCCACCCCGATCTCGCGAGCACGGACCTGACGGCGGTACGGGTCACGTACGACCGGACGGCCCGGTGGCTGATGGTGCGGCGCGGTGATCTGCGGATCGTCGTCAACGTCTCCGAGCGACCGGCCGTCATCGGGCTGGGGCCCCGCCCCGCGCGCGCGGTGGCGGCCTGGGAGCCCGTGTCCGGGCCCGGTACCGACGGACTGCTCACCGTGCCCGCCGAGTCCTGCGCGGTGCTCGTCCAGCCCTGACGGCCCTGGAGCCCGTACCGCCTCCCCGCCCGATCCCGCCCGTCTCCCTCGCCGTCCCCTCGACCGTCCACTTGCGTTGGAGCGCACTCCAGCTCCTAGCCTTCGCCACGAACCGATCTGGAGGAGACACACCATGCGACAGCGATTTCTGGGCGGTACGGGACTGCGCGTCAGCGAGCTGTGCCTCGGCGCGATGACCTTCGGCGGCGGGGCCGACGAACCGGCCTCGCACCGCATGCTCGACACGTTCGTGGAGGCGGGCGGCACGTTCGTCGACACGGCCGACGTGTACGGCAAGGGCGTGTCCGAGGAGATCCTGGGACGGTGGCTCAAGGACCGGCGCCGTGACGAGCTGGTCATCGCGACCAAGGTGTTCGGCACCATGGGCGAGGCACCGAACGCGGGCGGGCTCGGACGCAAGCACATCCTGTCGGCGGTCGACGCGAGCCTGCGGCGGCTCGGCACGGACCACATCGACCTCTATCAGACGCATGTGTGGGACGCGTCCACGCCGATCGAGGAGACCCTGTCCACCCTGGACACACTCGTGACCGCCGGCAAGGTCCGCTACATCGGCGCAAGCAATCTGTCCGCGGCGCAGCTCCAGAAGTCGCTGGACGTGTCCCGCGCGGGTGGCTGGGAGCGCTATGTGTGCCTTCAGCCGCTGTACAACCTGCTGGCACGTGAGACGGAGTGGGAACTCCTTCCGCTGAGCCGCGCCGAGGGGGTCGGGGTCATCCCGTGGAGCCCGCTCCAGGGCGGCTGGCTGACGGGCAAGTACACCCGGGGGATGTCCTCGGCGCCCACCGGGTCCCGGGAGGCCGGTGCCGAGCGGGACCATGGGCGGGAGACCTGGCGGGACAGGGACACCGAGGACACCTGGCGGGTCGTCGACGCGGTCCTCGCGGTGGCCGAGGAGACGGGACGCACCCCGGCGCAGGTGGCGCTGCGCTGGCTGCTCCAGCGCCCGGGGGTCACGGCGCCGATCATCGGCGCCCGCACGGTCGAACAGCTCACCGACAACCTCGGCGCGGTGGGCTGGGAGCTGTCCGCCGAGCAGGAGTCCCGGCTCACCGAGGCCGGTAAGCGGCCCCTGCCGTACCCGTACGACGTCCTGGAGCAGTTCCGGGACAAGGACGCCCGGGACTGACGCCTCGGCCGCCCCAGGGGCCGCCGAGGGCCCGTACGGGCCCAACGGGTCGGCGGCGGCCCGGTGTCGGCCCGCCCGCTCGGCGGAGCGGCACCGGGCCGGGTAGGGGCGGGCCGGGGCGGGGTCGGCGGCGCGGGTGGTTCGCCGGGTCCCCGGACGGCCGACGGGCCGCCATCCGCCCGCCGCCCGTCGCTCGTCGCGCGCCGACCGTCACCCCCCGTCAGCCGCCGGCGACCGTCGACCGCTACCCGTCGTCCTCGCTGAGCCGCTCCAGCAGGATCGCCTCCCAGGCGCGCGCGAGTTGCGACCGCAGCAGCGGCAGCGGGCTGTCGTCCGTCCCGTGCAGGCGTTCGGCCAGCAGGATCAAGGTGTCGCACCGGGCGAGCCACAGTCCGCGCAGGCACTCACGGGGGCTGTATCCGGCGAGGGTCGCCGCACGGACCGCGGCCGGGGCGCCCACCGACAGGGCGAGGCCGCGGATGTCCTCGGCCGGGTCGCCGATGAGGGCGTCCGCCCAGTCCAGGACCCCGCGTACCCGGCCGTCCGCGCTGATCCGCAGATGCTCGCCCTTGAGGTCACCGTGCACCACCACGGCGGCGGCACGTGGGGCGAGCTCCACGACCGCGCGGGGCGTGAGCCGGGCGAGCTTCCCCGCGTCGAACTCACGGTCCGGGACGAGTTGCCGGGCGGCGTGGCGCGCGGCCGTGCGCAGGTCGTCCAGGGAGCGCGGCGGGGTACGCGGCACCCCGAGCGCGGCGGCGTCCGCGACGGGCACCTCGCGCAGCCCGGTGAGCAGCGCCGCGAGATCCGGCTCCCCCACCGCCGAGACGCTCACGTCCTCACCGGATTCACCGAACAGCCGCTGATCGAGTGTGTACACATGGGCCTCGGCCCAGATCCCGGTGGCGGCGCTGACGGGCACGGGTACGGCGACATGCCGGCGGACCAGGTCCCGCAGCCGGATCTCCCGGCGCAGCCGCGCGGAGACCTCCCGGTCGGGGGCCATGCGCAGCACATGACGGGCGCCGACCCACCAGCTCCAGTGCTCCCCGCCCTCGGCCACGGGACGGACCCGCGGGCCGTCGTCCGCGCGCGGGATGCGGGCCGGGGTGGCGGTCGCGGACGGGGTGGTCGCGGACGGGGCGGATGTAGCGGTCGGGGATTCCTGCCGGTGGGCGGCACCGGGGGTGGCGGTGTCCGCGCCGGTGCGCAGGGCGGCGCGGGCGATGCGCCGCACCGTGTCGTCGGTCGGACGTCGGGGGTGACCTGGTCGTGTTCCGGTGAGGGGTGAGGTGTGGTCACCCGGCGGCTCTTCACCGGTGCGCGGGTCCGCGGTGGCGCGGGTCCGTTTGTCGATGGGAGGCTGCTTCATCTCTCGTTCCCAGGGCCGGTCCGTCACGCGGTCAGTGCACGATGGCCATCTCGCGCGCGGTGTCGTTGAGTCGTCGACCGCCGTCCTCGGTGACGGTCACGATGTCCTCGATCCTGACGCCGAATCGCCCCGGGAGGTAGATGCCCGGCTCCACGGAGAAGCACATCCCGGGAACCAGGGGCTGCTCCTCGCCCTCGATCATGTAGGGCGGTTCATGCGTGGTGACCCCGATGCCGTGGCCCGTGCGGTGGATGAAGAAGTCGCCGTATCCCGCGTCGGTGATGTACGCGCGTGCCGCGCGGTCGATCTCCTGGCACGCCACTCCGGGGCGCACGGCCTGGAATCCCGCCTCCTGAGCGGCGCGGACGATGTCGTGGACGGTCTGTTCGACGGCGCCCGGGTCGCCGACGTGGACGGTGCGGGAGGTGTCGGACCCGTAGCCGTGTTTCAGACCGCCGAAGTCGAGGACGACCATGTCCCCCTGCCGGATGACCCGGTCGTCCGCCTCATGGTGCGGATCGGCGCCGTTGGGTCCGGAGCCGACGACGGTGAAGTCCACCTGTTCGTGTCCGAAGTGCCGCAGCAGATCCGCCAGATCACCGGCGACGTCCGTCTCCTTCCGCCCGGCGAAGGGAACTTCTCTGATCGCCTCGTACGTTGCGTCAGCGGCGGCTCCGGCCGCTGTGAGACGTTCCAGTTCGGCCGTGTCCTTGACCGCGCGCAGCATCGGCAGGGAGCGCGTGAGCGAGACGTAGGAGGTGTCGGGCAGGGTGCTTTGGAGACCGAGCAGATGCATGGACCAGGCGTTGTCGCTGATACCGAAGCGGCCCCGGGGGTCGAGCAGGGGCGCTGTCACGTCGTAGGGGTCCTTGCCGTCGGTCCAGTCGCGCAGGGTGAGCGCGGGGGCTCCGACGGACCTGGCCGCGTCGGGGGCCTCCAGGGTCGGGACGACGAGGACGGGGTCGCGGCCGGGCGCGAGGACGAGCGCGGTGAGGCGTTCGGTGACGGCCGTGGGCCGGTATCCGGTGAGCCACACCAGGTCCGGTCCCGGGGCCACGACGATCCCGGCGAGACCCGCGTCGGCCGCGGCCCGCGCGGCCCGGTCCATCCGGGCCCGGTAGTCGTCCACCGTGAACGGATCGGGGGTGGTGGTCATCAAGGTCTCCGTCCCGTCGGGCGCGCGGCCCGGAACGCCGCCGCGGCGGCGGGCCCGGGTCACCGCTGTGGAGCCTCGGCGGCCCCTGGGCAGCATCCTGCCCGTACGGCGGGGCCCACGCGAGCGGGATTCGCCGCGCGGCGACAGGGGAACAGTGGGTTCGGACAGGCGGGTTCGGAACCGCGCCCCACCCCGCGCGCGTCCTCCGCTCCGTCCCGCTCCCATGGCTTGCAACCCTGCTCCAGGTAATGCTTGTATGCGCTTCAACCATTAGATCGGAGCTGCTCCCGGCATCGGGGACGGGCAGCCCATGAGGGGGAGGGCCCACGACGATGGTGGTGCTGGCTCAGATCAGCGATCTGCACCTGGACGGGACCGCGCGGGCGACGGAGCGCGCGGAGCGGGTCATGCGCCGACTGCTCGCCCTGCCCGGGCCCCTGGACGCGCTGCTGGTCACCGGGGACATCACCGACCACGGTACGGAGGCCGAGTACGAGGAAGCCGCACGGATCCTGGGACTCCATGACCCGGACCCGCCCTTCCCGGTCCTGATGTGTCCGGGCAACCACGACAGACGTGAGCCCTATCGCAAGGCGCTGCTGGGCGAGCCGCCCGCGAGCGATCCGGTGAACCGGTCCTACTGGGTCGGCGAAGCCGTGGTCGTGATGCTGGACTCCAGCATTCCCGGCTCCGACGAGGGGGAGCTGGGTCGCGGCACCTACGCCTGGCTTGAGGACACCCTGGACGAGTTGGACGGTGAGACACCCGTGCTGCTGGCGCTGCACCACCCGCCCGTGGCGGTGCACCATCCGCTGCCGGACGGCTTCGGCCTGCGCCGGCCGGCCCGGTTGGCCGCGCTGATACGGGACCGGCCGGAGGTCGCCGGGGTCGTCACGGGCCACGCGCACTCCCCCGCCGCCTCGGTGTTCGCGGGCCGCCCGCTGATCGTCGGCCCCGGTGTCACCTGGACGCTGCGGTTGCCCTGGGAGGGCGAGGACCCGGCCGATCTGGACGCGCCCGTCGGCTTCGCCTTCCATGTGCTCGACGACGAGAGACGGCTGACGACCCACTTCAGGGCCGCCTGACCGTCGGCGGGCCGCCTCACCCCCGGCGGGGCGCGCGCCCGACGTGGACGGCGCGGCGCGCACGACCCGTCGGACGAACCGCCGGACGGCGCCCGCCCCGGCCCTTCGCACCCACAGGAGCGCGCCCGCCGGGATCACCCGCACGCGTCCCGTGAAGCCACCTCCGTGGTGTGCCGCACGGGTGCGCGGCACACCACGGGGCCACGGACAGCCGCGGCGGTCAGCCGGGCCGACGGGCCGTCACAAGGCCATGGCCTGGGTAGCCGCCTTCCACGCGAACGGCAGCCCCGGGTTCGCGGGAACGATTCCGCGCGGCTCACCGGAGGACGCGCCCGCGCCCGGCGGACGCAGCGTCCCCACCCCGTGCGAGAGGTACTGCGACGAGTAGCGCTGGCAGCCGTAGTGCCAGGTCAGAATGCCCGCGAGCCAGTTCTCCAGCTCCTTGACATGCCCGGCGAGGATCTCCCGGACCTCGTCGTCGAGGTCGAAGTCGTCGTACAGGATCGGCAGTTCGTGCTCCGCGACATGCTGGAACTGGCGCAGCCGCCCGTTCATCAGGTCATGGACGATCGTGAGCGCGGTCGGATAGTCGCAGCCGAAGAAGTTCTGGACGACCAGGATCAGGTTGTGCACCTCACCCTCGTACTCGATCTCCTTCTGGTACGAGAAGACATCGTTGATGAGCATGCCGTAGTCGATGGCCGCGTTCTCCAGGGAACGCATGGGGCCGCTCTCGTAGATCTCCGGCGGAACCTTTTTCCCATGGGCGATCCGCGACAGGCTCAGCGTCAGATCGGAGCCGAACGTCGCGCGCCGCATCTCGATGTAGTCCACGGGGTCGGGGATGCGGTGCTGCGCCTGGTTCATGAGTTCCCACATCCAGGAGTCGAGCATGACCTCGACGGAGTCGCGGAACATCACCCGCGAGTCATGGTCCATGGGACCCGCGGTCCGCGCCCAGAGGTCCACCAGGGCGCGTTCCAGTCCGTTCTGCGCAGCCACGCCCGCTGCGGCTCCGGCGCTGGCCGCGAGCGCCTCGGGGGCGCCGCCCCCGGAAGCGGCCCGGAGCGTCTCCCGTGCGGCGGCGCCGGGGTCCGCCGGGACGTCCCGCTCCGTACCCGGCTCGGGGAGCAGGGGCCCGTCGACCGGCATCAGCGCCTTCAGCCGGTCGGTGAGCGCCTGGGCCCCTACCAGGTCGCGGGCGCGGCCGTAGACCACCGGGTACCAGTCGTCGCCGTAGGTCCCCCAGGCCAGCCAGGCGGCGCTGAGGTCGATCTCGGCCTGGGTCCCGGACGGGTCGAGTCCGGCGGAGCACAGGGGCAGGTCGTAGCGGCGCAACGCCGCCTCGTCCCACACCCCCTCATGGACGATGCCCATCGCGTGGCACCAGTCCACGAGGTTCTCGCGGGCGGCGGGCAGATGCTGGTTGAGGGTGGTGGGGTACGGGAGTTGGAAGTCCGGCAGGATGGACGGCCCCACCCGCTGATGGGGTACGTGGGTGTGCGCGCGGAAGCGTTCCGTGCCCGCGGCCGTCAGCAGGTCCGCGACACGGGCCGCCGAGGTGCCGAGGCCGGTGGGGCCGCCGAGCGGGGAGTCCTTCTCGTCGAGCGCGCCCTGGTTCATGTACCGGCTGGAGCGCAGATGCCACTCATGGCCGCCGGACTGCCAGTCCTGGAGGCCCTTCACATAGGCGGCGACCGCGGCGCACCGGGCCGGGTCGAGCCCTTCCTGGACGCACATCGCGGGTGTCTCGGTGAGGGCCGTGTGCTCGAACTGGTGCAGCCGTGAGGTGAGGATGTCGTTGACCATGTCGGCGGCCTGCTGTGTGGTGCAGCCGAAGAAGGTCTCCAGGACGAGGACACCGTTGCTGAGCTCGCCCTCGTCCTCCACCTCCCGCTGGTACGAGAACAGGTCGTTGCGCAGATGGACGCCGTCGGAGAACGTCTCCATGAGGACACGCAATGGCCGCGACCTGGCCACTTCGGCGGGCACCTCCGCGGTCGCGTACTCGATGAGCCCCGCCGACCAGGGCGCCCCGCCCACCTTGCGGCGCATCTCGATGTACTCGACGGGGTTGGCGACCCGTCCCTCGTTGATGTTGGAGAGTTCCCAGATCGACTCGTTGAGCAGATGTTCCGTACTGACCGCGAACCGTTCGCGCCACTCACGTGACATCGCCGGGACCGTACGGGCCCACAGATCCGCGAGGCCCGCCTCGACGGGGTTCGTCGGTTCGGGCACGGGGGTGGACAGGTCCAGCGGCATGAACATGGGCAGACGGTCCAGGTACGCCTTGCCGCCGACCCGGTCCTGGCTGCGCTTGAAGGTCTCCAGGAAGTGGTCGTCGAAGAAGAACACCCATACGTACCAGTCGGTGATCAGCGACAGCGCGGGGCCGTCGCAGTCGGGGTGGGTGTAGGAACAGAGCAAGGCGTAGTCATGGGCGTCGAGGTCGCTCAGCTCCCAGATGCCGGAGCCTTCCAGCATCCCCATGTCGCGGGCCCACTCCCTGGAGTGGACACGCGCCTGTTCGAGATGGGGATTCAGGCTCGCCTCGTACGGCATGTAGAACGATGGGAGTTCAAACGGCTGGGTCATGGCCCGGCCCTACCCCTGGTCCCGCAAGGCCATCCCCGACCGGTCCCATGATCGCTCCATAGCGTGAAACGACCGCCCGGGACGCATCGAATGGCGAAACCCTGTACACGCGATGCCCGTACACCTGACCAGCGCACAGATGTACGAAACGGGAGCACGTACGGCCGCACACGCGGGTGTCCACCCCTACGGAAAACCGGAAGGGCGCCCCCGGGCGCCTGGCGGGCTGCCAGGCACCGGGAGCGCCCTTCCGGACGCGTCCAGGGCCGCTCAAGCGTTCCGTACGGGACCGGCCGCCGCGCGGGTGTTCCGCGCGGCGTCGGAGCGCCGCGTGAGCGTTCCCTGCGGCAGCGACGGAGTCCGCCGCGGCCGGGGCGTCACTCCGCCTCGGGCGCCAGGGTCAGCGAGATGCTGTTGATGCAGTACCGCTGGTCGGTCGGCGTGGCGTAACCCTCGCCCTCGAACACATGACCGAGGTGGGAGCCGCAGCGGGCGCAGCGGACCTCGGTGCGGCGCATGCCGTGGGAGCTGTCCTCCAGGAGTTCCACGGCGTCGGTGTCCTTGGGGTCGAAGAAGGACGGCCAGCCGCAGCGGGAGTCGAACTTGGTCTCCGAGGTGAACAGCTCGGCCCCGCACGCGCGGCAGGAATAGACGCCCTTCGTCTTGGTGTCGGTGTACTCACCGACGAACGCGGGCTCGGTACCGGCCTGGCGCAGCACCGCGTACTCCGCCGGGTCCAGCTCGGCGCGCCACTGCTCGTCCGGCTTCTCGATGTCGTACGCCATGGGATCGGTTCCTCACTTCCGTCGGCGGATCACTGCGGTACGGGCCGTCCGGGGACGGCCGCGTACGGGTCCGTCCCGCTACTTCGCGAGCCGGTCCAGAATCCGTGGGCCGAGCTCCGTGACGTCACCCGCGCCCATGGTGAGAACGAGATCACCGGGCGCCGCCATTCCCGCGACGATCTCAGGAGCGGTGTCCTTGTCGTGTGCGGCCCGCACATCGGCCCCGGCGGCCCGCGCGGCGTCGATGATCATGGCGCTGGTGACACCGGGCAGGGGGTCCTCGCGCGCGGGGTAGATGTCCAGCACCACGGAGGCGTCCGCGAGGGCCAGGGCCTCGCCCATCTCCTTGCCGAGTTCCTGGGTGCGGGAGAACAGATGCGGCTGGAAGAGCACGAGGATGCGGCCGTCGCCGGCGGCGGCCCGCATGGCGTCGAGGTCGGCGGTCATCTCGGTGGGGTGGTGCGCGTAGGAGTCGATGACCTGGACCCCGGCTTCCTCGCCCTTGAGCTGGAGGCGCCGCTTGACACCCGTGTAGGTGGCGAGGGCGGGGGCCAGATCGTCGGCGGGCACGCCGAGGGCGACGCCCGCGACCAGGGCGGCGACGGCGTTGTGCGCGTAGTGACGGCCGGGGACGGACACCGTGAAGGTCGTCTCGTGGCCGTCGAGCAGGACGGTGACCTCGCTCATGAGGCCCTGGGGGACGACGGACAGGACGCGGACGTCGGCGTCGGCGGACTCGCCGTAGGTGACCACGCGCGCGTGGCGCACGCGCCGGGTCAGTTCCCGGGCGCCTTCGTTGTCGGCGTTGACGACCAGCGTCCCGCCGGGGACGACGCGGCCCACGAAGGTCTCGAAGGACTCGTAGATCTCCTCCATCGACGCGTAGTTGGCGTGATGGTCGAGTTCGACGTTGAGGACGATGGCGACCTCGGGCGCGTACTTGTGGAAGCTGCGGTCGCTCTCGTCGGCCTCCGCGACGAAGATCTCGCCGTCGCCGTGGGTCGCGTTGGAGCCGGGCGCGTCCAGGTCGCCGCCGATGGCGTAGGAGGGGTCCAGACCGAGCGAGGTCAGGGAGACCGCCAGCATCGAGGTGGTGGTGGTCTTGCCGTGCGTGCCCGCGACCGCGATGGGCCGCACTCCGTCCATCAGGGACGCGAGGGCGTCGGAGCGGTGGACGACCGGCACGCCCAGTTCGGCGGCGCGGGCCAGCTCGGGGTTGTCCTGGCGGATGGCGGAGGAGACCACGACACAGGTGGCGTCGTCGGCGAGGTGGCCGGCGGCGTGGCCGATGTGGACGGTGGCGCCCAGCGCGCGCAGCGCGGCGGCGGTGTCGGAGTCCTTGGCGTCGCTCCCGGCGACCTCGGCGCCGCGCTGGGCGAGGATCTTCGCGATGCCCGACATCCCGGCGCCGCCGATGCCGATGAAGTGCGGTCGGTCCATGGCGGTGGGAAGGCCGGGTGCCATGCGTGTCTCTCCCTGCGGTGGTGTGGCGCTGTGTCGTGGTCCCCACGGGTGCCGTGGGATCGCCTGGCCGTGGCGGGTCCGGTGCCCTGGGCTGCCGGTCACGCGCGCCGGGCGGCCGGGCGCGGCCCCAGCCTAAGCCTTGCTGTGCGAGAACAGTTTCAGCACGGGTACGCCCACCTTGTGGCGGGCCCGGGAGGCCCAGTCCCGGTGGAAGAACTCCTCCACGTAGTGCGGGTCGGTGAGGACGATCACCTCGTCGGCCCCGACCTCGTCCACGAGGGCCTTCAGGGCGTCCAGCGGATGGTTCTCGATGAGTTTGCCCTCGGCCTGGCAGCCGGCCGCCCGCAGGGCCGTCAGGGAGACGCTGAGCGCCTGTTCCGCCGGGCCGGTGGCCTCATGTCCTTCGGGGGTGTCGCCCTCGCGTGCGGCGTCCTCCAGCTCGCCGAGCGCCACGTCGTCGATGGCCCGCAGAAGGCGGTCCGCCTGGTCGCCGCGGGGCTGGAGGAGCACATGGAAGGTGGCGCCCTCGTCGCCGTGCAAGGTCGTGACGAACTCCACGTCGACGGACGTCAGGGCTTTTTCGATCATCAGTACGCTCGTGAACACGACAGGTGCCCTTCTCCATCCCGTGGGCCCCTTCCGGAGCCCGCTGCGGAAACCATCCTGCCCCGTGATCGCACGGGGTCTGCGTGTTTTAGTGTGCCCACCGGAAGCGAAGCGGAACAGATCATTCCGCTGAATGTCGACCTTGGTGGTACCGAGCGAACAAGAAGCCGTCCTCCTCCAGGAGCGAGCGGAGGGCGAACCGTTCCGGCACGGTGAGCGCGGGGCCGCCCGCGATCCGCTGGGCGTCCCCGGCGGTGAGCATCGGCGAGACGGTCAGACACAGCTCGTCCAGGACCCGCGCCGCCACGAACTGGCCGAGCAGCCGGGGTCCCCCTTCGGTGAGCAGCCGCCGCAGTCCCCGCTCCGCCAGGGCGCGCACCGCGCGCGCGGGATCCACCGCCGCGCCGTCCCCGGCGATCACGATCTCCGCGCCCGCCGCGCGGGCGGCGGCCACCCGGTCGGCGGGGGCACCGGCCCCGGTCACCAGCAGGGTGGGCACCGAGGGCTCGGTGAACAGGGGAGACGAGAAGTCGAGGTCGAGACCGGCGCTGACGACCGCGACGGCAGGAGCGGGTGCCTGTCCGTCGGCGGCGCGGCGGGCGGCGAACGCCTCCCGCGCGCGTGCGGGCCGGTAGCCCTCCTGGCGTACCGTTTCTGCACCGACGACCACGACATCGGCCAGGCCACGCAGGGTGCCGAAGACACGCATGTCGGCGGCGCTGGAGATGGGCTGTGAGCGGCCGTCGTGCTGGGCGGCACCGTCGAGGGTCGACACCATGTTGGCGCGCAGCCACACGTCGCGGTCCGCCGGATAGGCGTAGGCGTCCGCGAGTTCGTCCAGACTCCACTCACGGTCCGGGGCGGGAGCGGCGGCCTGCGTCTGCGTCTGCGCCGAAAGGTCGTCCGGGGCGGACGCACCCGTGGGGACGCGAGCGCTCCCGGTCCCGCCCAGGGGCCCGCGGCCGGATGTCTGGTCGGTCACAGGGAGCAGGCGTCGCATTCGTGCAGTCTCGCATGGCGCATAGAGTGGGGAATCGTGTCGTCATCCCCCGCCTCCGCAGGCCGCAGCCCCATAGCCGACCTGGCTCCGCAGTCCCTGTGCGCCCGTGAGCCCCATGTCGCGGCGGACCGTCTGGTCGCCGAGATGGTCCCGCCGCCACGCTTCGACTCGGTCCGTTTCGAGACCTACGTACCGGACCCGGACCAGCCGAGCCAGACCGAGGCGGTGCGGGTGCTCAGCGGTTTCGCCGCGGGCCTGGGGGGCGCCCACGCGACGGGGTCCGGCCGACGGCGATGGTTCACCCGGACGAAGCCCGCGGCCCCGGCGGGACCGCGCGGTGTCTACCTCGACGGCGGCTACGGCGTCGGCAAGACGCATCTGCTGGCCTCCCTGTGGCACGCCACCCCGGCGGCACCCGAACAGAAGGCGTTCGGCACCTTCGTGGAGCTCACGAACCTCGTGGGGGCCCTCGGCTTCCAGCAGACGGTGCGGACGCTCGGCGGGCACCGGCTGCTGTGCATCGACGAGTTCGAACTGGACGACCCCGGTGACACGGTCCTCGTGTCCACCCTGCTCGGCAAACTGGTCGAACAAGGGGTGGCGCTGGCGGCGACCTCGAACACGCTGCCGGGCAAGCTCGGCGAGGGCCGCTTCGCCGCGGCGGACTTCCTCCGGGAGATCCAGGGGCTGTCCGCCCAGTTCCGGCCCCTGCGCATCGACGGCGAGGACTACCGCCACCGGGGGCTGCCGCAGGCTCCGGCACCGTACTCGGACGAACAGGTGACCAAAGCGGCGTACGCCGCCGAAGGTGCGTCGCTGGACGACTTCCCGCATCTGCTGAAGCACCTCGCCCGGGTGCACCCGAGCAGGTACGGGGCGCTGACGGACGGGGTACGGGCGGTATGCCTGACCGGGGTGGAGCCGGTGCCCGACCAGTCCACGGCCCTGCGGCTCGTGGTGCTGGCCGACCGCCTGTACGACCGCGAGGTCCCGGTCCTGGCGTCCGGGCTGCCGTTCGACCAGCTGTTCAGCGAGGAGATGCTGAACGGCGGATACCGCAAGAAGTACTTCCGGGCCATCTCGCGGCTCACCGCGCTGGCCCGTGACGCGAAGGCGCTGGTCGAGGACTGACGGCCGGTCGGCCCCGTGCTGATCCTGCCCGGGGCGGACGGTGGCCGGTTCCGGGCGGTGAACGGCGACCGGACGGCGGCGGGTTCCGGGGTTCCGGGGCGGTGGGTTCCGGGTGGCGGCGGTTCCGGGCGGCGGGCACCGCCCGATGGTCCGCAGCGTGTCGTCCGCACCCGTCGGCTGCGCGACGTCCGCACCGGGCGGCTGTCCGGTCGGCTGTCCGGTCGGCTGAATCGATGCGCGAGGGCGGGCACGTGGCGGGGGGCGCACTCGTCCCCTGAGGCGTATCAAGGTGCGCAGGGGCGCGTTACCGAGGGTCGCGCCCCCTTGTTTCGGTCATCACCTTCCTCCATCTGATCATTTCCGGTCGATCACCTCCCCGCAACGTCTCGGTAACCACATCAGGCGGTCAGCCCGCTAACGTGGTCGTTGCCGAAGGGAACGCGGCGCCCGCTCCCGACCGTTGAGGTCGACGGACGCCGGTGCTCCGTTCCGCCGACGCTCCTAGACCGGTGCCACAGGGACCAAGGGGGAGGTGGACAGATGACGCGCAGCCCGTTCGCGTGGATACTGCCGACCGCTCTCGCCGCCCTGCTGCTCGCCCTGCACCTCTTCACGCCCGTCTCCCCGTTGGCGATCGCACATTCTTCCGAACGGCCCACGGCGTCGGCGCCCGCGGCCTCCGCGGCCGTCGTGCACGGCGTCTCCGCCACGGTCGCCGAGGCGGAGACACCCACCGAGGCGGCCGACAGCGGGAGCCGGGCCCTGGTGCGCCCGCGCGCCACCCGTCTGGTCTGGTCGACCCCCGTCCATGACCGGCTGCGGCACCGCCACCCGGTGGAGGAACCGGCGCCGGTGCTGCGGGCCCGTGACCGGTACCGGTGCGAGGAAGCCGCACCGCAGCTGCCGCCGGACATGGACCGGCTCGGGTCGGTGCCCGCCGTCCGGCCGCCGCAGGCGGTCGGCGCCACGGACCGGACCGCCGTCCGGCTCAGACCCACCACATGTCCGTCGGAGCTCCAGGTCTTCCGCTGCTGAGCGTTCCCGCGGACGGGTCCGGCCACGGCTGATCACTCGAACGGAGCAACTCCGCCCAGGAATCGCCCGCCCCGTCGTTGGGCAGGCGGGGCGGAAGCACACGGTTGCGATCACCTCCCGAACCACGACAGCGCCTGCCCGTGCGTCGGGTGCCGTCGGGGCTCCGGCGAAACGTGCCCGGGTCTCCCTACGCGGCCCGCACGGCACGAACGGTCCCCGTCCGATCCACGCACGACTTCCCCCACACGCAAGACCCACGCGCCCACCCGGCGCGCAGGAGGCATACCCATGAACACCCTCAAAGGACGCGTCAGCCGTCCTGGTTCCGCCGGACCCCCGGGTCCCGCCCCCACCCCCGTCACCGGCCGTGGGCTCTCCGCCCTCAGGCAGGATCTCCCCGCCTCGCTCGTCGTCTTCCTGGTCGCGCTGCCGCTGTGCGTCGGCGTCGCGGTCGCCTCCGGCGTACCGGCCGAACTCGGCCTGGTCACCGGCATCGTGGGCGGCATCGTCGTGGGCGCCCTGCCCGGCAGCAGTCTCCAGGTGTCGGGTCCGGCGGCCGGCCTCACCGTGCTCGTCCTGGAGGCCGTGCGGGCCTACGGGCTCGCCGCGCTGGGAGTCATCGTCCTCGCCACCGGACTGCTCCAACTGCTCATGGGCGCACTGCGCTGGGGCCGTTGGTTCCGCGCCATCTCGGTGTCCGTGGTCGAGGGCATGCTCGCCGGGATCGGGCTGGTGCTGATCGCGGGCCAGCTCTACTCCCTGACGGGCGCCGAGGCCCCCGCCGCCGGTCTCGACAAGATCGCGGGACTGCCCGGCATGCTCATCGAGGCCCTGGGCTCCCCCGGCCCCCGGGCGTCCCTGCTGCTCGGGGCCGGGACGATCGCCGTACTGGTGCTGTGGAAGCGGCTGCCCGCGAAGGTGCGCGTCGTCCCTGCCCCCCTCGCGGCCGTCGCCCTCGCCACGATCGCCACGGCGGCGCTCTCCCTGCCCGTGGCCATGGTGGAGGTCAAGGGACTCCTGGACTCCGTACGGCTGCCGGGCGCCGACGACTTCGCGTCGCTGGTCAGCGTCGGTGTCCTCGGCACGGTCCTCGCGTTCACCCTGATCGCCTCGGCGGAGTCCCTGTTCAGCGCCGCGGCGGTGGACCGGATGCACGAGGGACGGCGTACCGACTACGACAAGGAGCTGATGGCCCAGGGCGTCGGCAACACGGTGTGCGGGATCCTCGGCGCCCTGCCGATGACGGCGGTGATCGTGCGCAGCGCCGCCAATGTGCAGGCGGGGGCGCGCACCAAGGCGTCCCGGGTGCTGCACGGCGTATGGCTGCTGCTCTTCGCGGCGCTGCTGCCCGGCGCGCTGGCGCTCATCCCCCTGCCCGCGCTGGCGGCGGTGCTGGTGCACGCCGGAGGCAAGCTGGTCCCGCTGCGGTCGCTTCCGCCGCTGTGGCGTGATCACCGGGGCGAGGTGGTGATCCTCGGGGTGACCGCGGTGTCGATCGTCGCCATCAGCATGTTCGAAGGGGTACTCATCGGGCTGGCCCTCGCGGTGGCGAAGACCGCCTGGGAGGCGTCGCATGTACGCCTGGAGGTCCAGGACACCGGGCGCGGTCCCGTACGGGCCCGGCTGTCGGGCAACGCGACGTTCCTGCGGCTGCCCCGCATCCTCGACACCCTGGAGTCCCTGCCGAGCGACCGGCCCGTCGAGTTGGACCTGTCAGGTCTGCACCATCTGGACCACGCGTGCCGCACCGCGCTGGAGAACTGGTCGGCACGGCACAGCGCCTGCGGTCCGGAGCGTGTGACGGTGACATCGACGGGCGGCCGTATCTGACCGTCCCGTCCGGGAGCGGCACCCGTCGGACGGCGGGTGCCGCTCCCGCTCCGCGCCCGGACACCGTGACGAACACCTCCCCCGTGCGGACGATCAACTGCTCGGACGCACTCCTCGGGAGGGAGGGCGCCGTGTTACGTATGGGGAGCGCGTGCCGTTCCCGCAGGCGGCACCAAGGGTTCATCAGGGAAGGGGCGTCGCCGTGAAGTTGCACAGCCAGGAGTGGGGCACGGGCGATCGGGTGGCCGTACTCGTGCACGGGATCATGTCGGACCACCGGACATGGCGGAAGGTGGGTCCGGCCCTCGCGGCGCGGGGCTACCGGGTCATCGGTGTCGATCTGCGTGGTCATGGAGCGAGCGGGCGGGGCGCGTACGACGCCTCGTCGTTCGCCGACGACCTGGTCGAGAGCGTGCCCGCGGGGGTGGAGCTGGCGCTGGGTCATTCACTGGGCGGGCTGGTGCTGTCGCTGGCCGTGGAACGGCTCGCGCCCGCACGGGCCGTGTACTCCGACCCCGCCTGGGCGCTCGGCACCACGCGGGTGGACCCCGTCGCGATGCGCGAGTTCCAGCACGCGGACCGGGCCCGGATCGAGATGCTCGCCCCCCGGTGGGATGCGGAGGACATCGACATCGAGCTGGCGACCTTGCGGGCGTGGGACCCGGACACCACGCTCGTCCTGACGGGGGACGGAGCGGTGGACCGGATACCGGAACGCGCGGTCACCAGGTCGTTGATCCAGCTCGCGGACCCGAGCCAACTGGTGCCGGCCGAGCTGAGGGACGACCTCACGGCACGAGGGTTCGAGATACGCACGGTGCCGGGCGCGGGGCACAGCATCCACCGGGACGACTTCGACGGGTTCATGGCGTCGTTGGACGGCTGGATCTGAGAATCCGCGGGCACAGGGGGCGCTGACCGGCCGGAAGGAACGCGGGAACGGCGCGGGTTCCGAGGGCGATCGAGGACCCGCGGTGACGGTAAGCGGGTGATGTTCGACGGGACATCACTCCGCCGGTCCGGATGATCACAGCGTGACGCTTATCTGACTATACGTTCGGATAATGATCATTTCCGTACGTAGAGCCGTCGGCGTGCGCGAGGTCGCCGCCCTCGGGCTGGTCTGTGCCGTACTCGCGGGGTGCGGAGCCGAGGGTGCTCAGCGGGCGGGCCGGAACGGGGTGTCGTCGTCCACCGTGTCACCGGCGCCCGCCGCCGAGCCCTCCCGGGTCCCCACGCTGGCACCGGGCCCGGGTGGTCTCACCCCGGTGTTCATGAACGGTTCCAGGGACCTGGGCAAGACCGTCGCGCTCACGTTCGACGCCGATATGACCGCCGATCAGGGACCGAGGGCCGCCGCCGGGGAGCAGTTCGACAACCCGGGGCTGATCGCGGCACTGCGGGACCTGAAGGTGCCGTCGACGGTGTTCATGACCGGCCGGTGGGCCGAGCAGTATCCGGACCAGGCGCGGTCGATCGGCCGTGATCCGCTGTTCGAGGTCGCCAACCACTCGTACAGCCATCACGCCTTCACCGGTGACTGCTACGGCCTGCCGACGGTGCCGCCCGAGCGGATGCGGTCGGATGTGGAGCGGGCCTACGCCTCCTTCCGGAAGGTCGGTGTCCCCGACCCGATGCCGTACTTCCGGTTCCCCGGCGGTTGCTACGACGATCGCGCGCTCAAGGCACTCGTCCCGGCCGGTGTGACGGCGGTGCAGTGGGACGTGGTGGGCGGCGACGCCTTCGCCACGGACGCCGGCGCGGTGGCACAGGAGGTGCTGGGCGGGGTGCGGCCGGGTTCGGTGGTCGTCCTGCACTGCACGAGGAGCGCGGCCCCGACCACCGAGCGGGTGATCCGGGACGTGGTTCCGAAGCTGCGCGAGCGCGGGTACCGGTTCGTGAAGGTGTCGGAGCTGATCGGGCCGACGGGTACGGGGAACGGCCCGGACACGGCCGGCCCGGACGCGCCCGCCCGGCCGTGAGGGGGTCCGCCTACCCTGACCGTATGGACGAGTACCGCGCGCGACCCGCACGTTCCGGGCCGGTCCCCTCCGCTCCCGTACCGGACGGGGACGAAGTGGAGTACGCCGAGTGTGTGCTGTGCCGGGAGCGGACCGAGTACCCCGAGACGCACAAGGGGATCACGCTCTGCCCGGTGTGCGAGTGGCACGAGGCGCAGCGTTCGGCCTGCTCGGGCTGAGTACCGGCTGGTCGGGACCGGGTTACGGCTGGTGGTGACCGGGTTGCGGCCGGTCGGGCGGGCGAGGCGACCGGGGTGCCGTGCGGGCGGGGGCGGCGACCGTCACGGGTCGGCGCCCGGAGGGGTCCACGGGGTGGCCGGGCGGGGCGTCGCGCGGCCTGGTGACCGCCCGTGCCGGGGGCCGGTGGCGGATGTCCCGGGGCTGGCAGACTGGACGGGTGAGCAGCCAGGAGAGCCGGCCCGAGGGCCAGGAGAGTCCGTTCCGTATCGAGCCGACCGGGCGGGACGAAGCGCCGCAGTTCGTGTTGCCCATGGTCGTGCAGCTGGAGCGGGCCGATCCGCCGGGCCGGACCGACGCGCTGGAGACGGCCGCCCGATCGGTGCTCCTGATGCTGAGCGATCCGCGCTCGACGGGTGACGGCGAGTGGGCCGAGGCGGTCCGGCTGTGGCAGGACGCGCGTATCCGCAAGGTGGTGCGCAGGGCACGGGGCGCGGAGTGGCGGCGGGCCGAGGCGCTGCCGGGGATCACGGTGACCGGGAAGTCGGCGCAGGTACGGGTCTTCCCGCCGGTGCCGCTGGACGGCTGGCCCAAGGATCTGGCACGGCTCCAGGTCTCGGGGACCGAACTGGAGGACCCGCAGCCGCCGGGGGAACCGGCGCCCGGCGCGCCGGTGCTGTGGATGAGCCCCGAGGTCACCCTGACGGCGGGCAAGGCCATGGCGCAGGCCGGACACGGCGCCCAGCTCGCGTGGTGGGACCAGTCGGACGAGGAACGGGAGGCGTGGCGGGCCGCGGGCTTCCCGCTGTCCGTGCGGATCGCCGGGCCGGAGCGGTGGCGGACCTTGGTGACGAGCGGACTGCCGGTCGTGCGGGACGCCGGGTTCACCGAGATCGCGCCGAGCGACACGGTGGTGGCCGAGGGGCACCGGGGGTTCGGAGCTCACCAGTAGGGCGCCGCTCCCCCGTACGCGGGACCTCCTGGACGCACGTTCGACACGGAACGTAACGCTTACGTCACCATCCGTAGGATCGCACTCGGATCGTGCGCGGCGCGCGGCATCGTCGGGCGGGTCGGGGTGGTGACCGGTGTGTCCACGGACCGCCGGGTGCCACGGGTGGGGAAGCGTGGGGAGTGTCGTGCTGGAGATCCTGCTCGTCGGGGTGCTCGGAGCGTTGGTGCTGGTTCTGGTGTTGCTGCTGCGGCAGTTGCGGGACCTGCGGCGCGGCGGTGGGCCCGCGCACGCGATGCCCCGGCGGCTCTCACGCGGGGTCAGGGCGCTGGCGCTCACGGGGGTGGCCGTGGCCGTGACGGTCGCGGCCACGACACTGTCGTGGATGGACCGGCCGCACGCCGGTGCCACCGCCGAACGGTGGGGCCGGGGGCCCACGGCCCTCGCCGCACCGGCGGAGACGCCCCCTCCGAGGCAGGACGTGGCCGCTCCGTCCCGACCGGACACCGACAGCGTCGGGGACCGGCGCGGCTCGGCGTCACCCGGTGACGGGACGCGGGCGCACCGGCCGACCGGTACGGAGGACGGCGCCCTGGGGTCCGGGTCCGCCGGGGACAGCACCCCGGGAAACCGGGCGGAAGGGCCGCACGCCCAGGACACCCCGGACACCCCGGATGCCGCGGAGGCCGGAGGGCCGGGGGGCACCTCGGGAGGCGGTCCGGGGCGAGAGGGCGGAAGCGGGAGCGGGGACCGGCCGGGTGCGGTGGACGGCGGGGCCGCGGGCCATGGTCCCGGTGGCGGGAGTGGTGGCGGGAGCGGTGGCGGCGCGCCGGGCGGAGCGGCGGGCGGCGGGTCCGGCGGCGGCAGCCCGGGCCCCACCACGCGGCCGGGCACGACTCCGCCGCATTCCCCCCGGCCGTCCGGCTCCCCGGCGCCGTCCGCCCCCGCGCCGTCCACCCCGCCGGGTCCCGTTCCGGTCGACGAGAGGTGCCTGGACTCCAGGCTGCTCCCCCTGCTCGGCCTGGGAATCTGCCTGGCCGACTGAGGGGCAGGACCGGGCGAATGCCCGGCCCAAGGGCACATCCGGTCACGCACCGGCAGTTCGGCCACAGCGGACCGATCTGCTCCGCTCCGCAGGGCCGACGTTGAACGGACGGGCTCCCGGCTGCGTACGTCCCCATGTCACGAAGCAGGTCGGCCCCGCCCGTTCGGCCGGCGGTTCATCCGGGTATCCCGCGTGTCCCCACGCGTGAAGCACCGTCGCTCCAGGAGGTCCATTTGCTGCGGCGTATCAACGGCACAGCACTCATCATCGGCGCGCTCGTCGCCACCCTGGCCGCGCTGGCCTACCCGGTGTGGTCGTACGCCGACCGCTCGGGGACCCCACGGGCGAACCTCGCGGCGGGCACCGTGGCCACGCAGTGGGGGCCGCTGACGGCCACCGACCGGGACTTCATCGTGCGGGTGCGGCTCGCCGGGCTCTGGGAACTGCCCGCCGGGCAGCAGGCGCTGGAGCGGGCGCCCACCGAGTCGATCAGGACCGCCGGGGACCATCTGGTCGTCGGGCACACCGACCTCGACAACCGGGTCCGCGAGGTCGCCGCGCAGCTGAACGTCGCCCTGCCCAACCAGCCCAACGACCAGCAGCAGGCATGGCTCCGCCAGCTCACCGACGCGACGGGGGAGCAGTACCAGAGGGACTTCGTGAACCTGCTGCGCATCGCGCACGGCAAGGTCTTCGCGCTGGTCGCCCAGGTCCGCGACGGCACCCGCAACACCCTGGTGCGCCAGCTCGCGACGGACGCCAACCAGACCGTGCTCGACCACATCACGGTGCTGGAGAACACAGGGCTGGTCGACTTCGACGCGATCGCCGACGGCGCGGCCACCGCCACCGCGAGTCCCACCGGGCCTCCCCCGCCCAGCGGGATCGCCCCGCCCGCGCCGGGAGTGACGGCCGGCGGGGACATCTCCACCACCTCGCGGCCCTCCGCGACCACCCCGGGTACCGTCAACACGGACCGGGCGGAACCTCAAAACTAGCTCTGAACATCCTCCTCCGTGGATTCGGCGGCGCGCGACAGGGCCATGACCCCTGCACGCGCCGCCGCGTCCGCTTGTACCGCCGCGCGCTCCCGAGTGCCGGGGTCGCGGGTACGGCCCGCACCCGCGGGCGGCACACCCGCCCGGAGGGGGGCGGGCCGGAGCACGACCCATCCACGGTACGGGCGGGGCGTGTGCGGCTCATCGAAGGAGGGGGACATGACCATCACACCGACGGCAGGACCGGCACCGACCTCACGACCCGCAGCGACCACGCGGCCCGAGGCACTCCCACCGCCCGCAGCGCTCGCACGGCCCGCGGCACGGGACGCCGCCGCCCGGCGGACGCGGACCGGCAGCGGGCCCGCCCGGAGCGCCACCCGGCTGGGGACCGGGATCGGCTGGCGTCCCGAGATAGCCGACGCGGTCGAGCGGATGCCCGGGATCGACTGGGTGGAGGCCGTTTCCGAGAACCTCTGCCCGGGTCATCTGCCGGAGTCCCTGCTGAGGCTGCGGGCGCGCGGGGTCACGGTCGTCCCGCACGGTGTGTCCCTGGGTCTCGGCGGCGCGGACCGGCCCGACGAGAACCGCCTCGCGGAGCTGGCCGCACGGGCCGAGGCGCTCGGCTCGCCGCTCGTCACCGAGCACATCGCGTTCGTCCGGGCCGGGGGCGGGCTCACCGCGTCGCCGCCGCTGGAGGCGGGGCATCTGCTGCCCGTGCCCAGGAGCCGGGACGCGCTGGACGTCCTGTGCGAGAACATCCGCATCGCCCAGGACGCGCTGCCGGTACCGCTCGCGGTGGAGAACATCGCGGCGCTGATCTCCTGGCCGCACGAGGAGATGACGGAGGGCCAGTTCCTGTACGAGCTGGTCGAGCGCACCGGCGTCCGGCTGCTGATCGACGTGGCCAATCTGCACACCAACCACGTCAACCGGGGCGAGGACCCGGCGCGGGCCCTGGACGAGCTGCCCGTGGAAGCGATCGCGTACGTGCATGTGGCGGGCGGCTTCGAGCGGGACGGCGTGTGGCACGACAGCCACGCCCACCCCGTCCCGGACGCGGTCCTGGACATCCTGGGCGACCTGGCCTCGCGAGTGGACCCGCCCGGGGTCCTGTTGGAACGCGACGAAGACTTCCCCGCGGCCCACGAACTGGAACGCGAACTGACGTCGATCCGCACCGCCGTGGTCAAGGCCCGCGCGACCGCCACCGTCCTCCCCCCGCCCCCGAACCCCATCACCGCCACCGCCACCGCCACCGACGTCTCCGACGCCGCCGCCTCCGAGACCCCTGGTACCTCCGGTGCCTCCGGTGTCTCCGACGCCGCCCGGCAGCGCGTCGGGCTCGCGGAGGCGGCGCTGCTGTCCGCCCTGGTCGCCGGGACCCCGGTCCCGGAAGGCTTCGACCGGGCACGGCTCGCCGTACAGAGCCGTGCGCTGCTGGCCAAGCGGGCGGACATCATCGCGAAGGTCGCCCCGGAGCTGCCGGAGATCCTGGGCGCCGCGTACCGGCCCGCGTTCGTCGCGTACGCCCACGCGCGGCCGATGACCGGCGGATACCGGCGGGACGCGCTCGGCTTCGCCGAGCACATACTGCTGGACCACGCGCCCGGGGACCCACGGACCCGAAGGCTGCTGACGCAATGGTGGCTCGACCGCTCGGGGGCGAAGCCGCCGTCCGGACGGCGGCTGGCCCG
Organism: Streptomyces uncialis; assembly: GCF_001905345.1. Taxonomy (GTDB): domain Bacteria; phylum Actinomycetota; class Actinomycetes; order Streptomycetales; family Streptomycetaceae; genus Streptomyces; species Streptomyces uncialis. Next base: position 311,602 of record NZ_LFBV01000004.1, on the reverse strand, counting down.
GCTCGTACGGGCGGCGCGGCTCAGGGCTCCGGCACGGTTCGCCGGACCGTCCCGGCCCCGCCCGGTCACCCGCTCCGTGCCGGGCAGGGGGTGACGGGACGATGCCCACCACCCTGCCCTGGCTGATCACAGCCGGGCTCTACAGCGTGCTGCTCGCCCTGCTGCTGGTGGCGGTCGGGAAGACGCGCGGTGCCCGCGCCGGCCGTTTCACGGGAAACGACGTGCCGGTCGGAACGCTGGAGGCCGCGTTCCTCGCCGGAGGTCCCGGCCGGACCACCGACGCGGCGATCGCCACGATGGCCGAGGACGGACGCCTCGCCGTCGGACTGCCGGGGATCGTCGCCGTCCGCCGCGCCGAGGCCCGGCACCCCGTCGAACAGGCCGTGCTCGACGCCTGCGCGGCAGCGCCCAGCGGCGACCTGTCCTGGGTGCGGGGCGTGGTGACACGCAGCCCGGCCGTCCAGTCGATGGGCGACGACCTCGCGGAGCGGGCGCTGATCGCCCGACCAGCCCGGCTGCGTCCCGTACGGGGATGGCTCGCCGCGCACCTCTTCGTCGCGTTCCTGGCGTTCATGGCGAGCATCCCGCTGACCGTCCTCCAGCTCGCGCTGTGGACCACGGGCTGGCACTCACCGCCGCTGCTCCTGACCACGACTCCGGCACTCGTCCTGGCCGTCGTCGCCATGTGGCGATACGGAAAGCGGGCCAAGAATCTGCTGACCCCGGCGGGTCGCCGGTCGCTGGAGCGCTACCGCACGGCGGGCTGGGGATCGGCCGACCCGGGATACACGGTGGCGGCGCGCAGCGCGTACCTCCTGGAGGACGAGACGTTGCGCACCGTGCTGTGCGCCCGGGCGACCTTCCCCAGGACGGTGCCCCGAACGGCGGCGCTGCGGACCGGAGGCGGTGCGGGTGCCGGTTCCACCGGGGCGGACATCGCGTACTGGGCGACGGTGCCCACCGTGTGGTGCGGGGCGGGTCCGGGACGCGGTGCCTCAGCCGGCCGGGTGGACGGCGCGGACTGGGGCTGGGGTGATGTGCCCGCACCGGGTCCCTGGTCGGGCGGGTCCGGCGCCGGTCACGGGGGCAGCGGCTACGGCGGCGGATCGAGCTGCGGGAGCGGGAGTTCCTGCGGCGGTTCCAGCTCCGGCGGATCGAGCTGCGGGGGCGGTGGCGGCGGTTCCAGCTGCGGAGGCGGCGGATCGAGCTGCGGAGGCGGCTCCTCGTAACGGCCAAGGCGGCGTGGGCCGGGCGACGCGCGGCGCGGCGGACACACCGGGACGGAGCGCACCGCACGAGGGCGACCCGGCATCGCACGAGGACCACCCGGCACGAAGGGTACGTACGCGTGACCCGAGGGACGGGCGAGCGCCGCCCTGACCGGGGAACCGGCCAGGGCCGCCTCGCATCCTCGTATGAGGGGTGCCCACGAAGGGGACGGGGGGCAGGGCCGGACCCGTCGTGCGACGGCTCCGCGGCGGGCCGTGGCCACCGCCAGGTCAGCCGTTCGTCCTGGTGCCCCTCCCCCGCCGCGTCGACCCGCGTCACCTGCGAACGGCCGGTGGCGAATACGCCGATCGCGGCAGAGTGCCGGTCGGGGTGCGCGTACCTGATCCGGTCCCCAGGGCAGGACGACAGAGCGGCGATGCCCTCCAGACGACAGCTGATGGCGACCGACACGTCACAGCGTGGCAACACCCGGTCCACATCGCGGATAAGTCATGGCGGTTACCCACCTCGGTCACATAGAAAACCGCCATGTTCTGGCTCTTCTTCCTGTCGGCCTGTGCGGTGGCCGGCATCTCGTGCACCAGGCTCTGCCGCGCGGCCGTCCGCGCGGCGGCGGCCGAGGGCGCGCCCATCCCTCGTGGGCACCGGCTGACGGTCTATGAGGCCGCGTTCCTGTCAGGCGGTCCCTATCGCGTCGCCGATGTCGCCATGGTCTCGATGGCGCGTCAAAGACGCCTGCTGCTCGCCCACACCGGTTGGGCGACCGTGATCGACCCACGCGGCCGGGACGCCCTGGAGCGTTCCGTCCTGGGGGCGATCGGCCCTGACGGACAGTCACGTATCGGCACGGTCCGGGAGGCCGCGGCGGTCGGCGACCCGGTGCGGGTGCTCGCCGACCGGCTGGTGGCGGCGGGACTCGCGGTGCCGGAGAGCGCGCGGGGCACGGTCGCGGAGGCGGTCCGCCAGGTGCGGGCCGCGCTGTTCGCCGTTCTCGTGCTCGGGGCGCTGGCCCTGTCCACGGCCCCACGGGGTTCCGGCGGCGACGAACCGGCCTGGTTCGCGCTGCCGCTGCTGCTGATCGTCAGCTGTCTGCTGATCGCCCGGGTCGAGGCGTACCCCTACACGCGCTGGGCGTCCGCCTCGGGCCACCGGCTGCTGGGCGGGCTGTCGTCGCGGTCCGCCGGTGACGACCGGACGTATCTGACGGCGGTGGCCCTCGGCGGGGTCACCGCCGTGGACGATCCGGACCTTGAGGCGGCGTTCGCCCGTCCCGACCGGCGCGGCGACCGGGAGGACGTCCCGGGTGCGCGCCGGGACGGACGCGACGGGCCGGACCGGGGCACGGCGAAGCGCGAGCGCTGACGCCCGTCTCGCGTGAGGTCGGGCGAGGTCGGGTGAGGTCGGGCGGGACGCGGGCACTCACGCCCGCACTCCCGCCTGACCTGAGCCCACGGTCACGCGGGGATGTCAGCCCGTCCAGCTGCCGGCGCACCCGGTGGGCGCCTGAGCCCACGGTCACCCGGGGTGTCCCGCACCCGACGGGACACCCCCGACCCCCTCGGCCATCGCGTCCCCTCGGCCCCCGCGACCCCGCGCATCGGAGTCATCGCGCCGACATCCGGGGCCGGGTGCTTTACAACGCGCATCACCGAACGAAACATCCTTCTTGTCAGCTTTTACGGCAAACCTCTCCCGCAGGAGCGCGCGATGAGAGCAGTCGCCCTCCGGGGCGCCGCCGGGTCCCTGGTCCTGTCGGCGCTGGTCGTCGCGCCCACGGGTGTGTCGGCCCTGCCCGGCGGCCCCGGGCCGCCCGCCCCCGCCCCGGCGGCGAGCCCCCTCGCCGCGCCCCGGACCGACACCCGGACCGACGCCCGGGCCCACGCCCAGGCCGACGCCCGGGCCGACACTCGGGCCCTCACCGCTCGGGAGAACGCGGGGACCAGGGCCGCCGCCGCCCGGGCCGCCGACGAGGGCATCCGGTTCGGGGCGTGTGCCGCCGAGGAGTACCTGGAGGCGCCCGTGGAATGCGGCACCGTCCAGGTCCCGCTCGACTACGCCGACCCGGACGGCCGCCGCATCACCCTCACCGTGAGCCGGGTACGGGCCACCGGCCGGACCCCGGACGGCGAACCGGCCGCCCGCCAGGGCGCGCTCGTCTTCAATCCGGGCGGACCGGGCGCCAGCGGGATGTACTTCCCGCTGGTCGGGGCGGTCCCCGCCTGGCGGAACATCGCCGCCGCGTACGACCTGGTCGGCTACGCCGCGCGCGGGGTGGGCCGCTCCGCTCCGCTGTCCTGCCAGGAGCCCAGGCACTTCCTGAAGGCGCCGACCCACGCGCCCGCGGACCCCTCGCCCTCGTACAAGAAGGAACGCGTCGCGGAGGCCACGTCGTACGCGCGGGGCTGCGCGCGGCGGGCCGGGGACGCGCTGGCGCACTACACGTCCCTCAACAACGCCCGTGACCTGGACGTCCTGCGGGCCGCGCTCGGTGAGCCTCGGCTGACGTTCATGGGCGCGTCGTACGGGACGTACATCGGCTCGCTGTACGCGACGCTGTTCCCCGAGCGGGTGCGCCGGATGGTGTTCGACTCGGCGGTCGACCCGAGGCCCGAGCGGATCTGGTACCGCAACAACCTCGACCAGGCCACGGCCTTCGAGCGGCGGTGGGAGGACTTCCGGACCTGGGTCGCGAAGCACGACGACGTCTACGGACTGGGCCGGACCGCCGACGCCGTGCGCCTCTCGTACGAGGAGGTGCGGGCGGCTGTCGCGGCACAGCCGGCGGGCGGCAAGGTCGGCCCCGGCCAGCTGCACTCGGCGTTCCTGCGGACCGCGTACTACGACGACTACTGGCCGATGCGGGCCGCCGCGCTCGCCGCGTACCGCGAGGGCGAACCGGAACTGCTGATCGCGCAGGCCACGCCGGTCGCGGAGGCCGCGGTGGAGGCGGAGAACTCGCACGCCGTGTACACGGCCGTCGAGTGCAACGACGCGCCCTGGCCGACGGACTTCAGGGTCTGGGACGACGACCACACCGCGCTCGCGCGCACCGCGCCCTTCGAGACCTGGGACAACGCGTGGGCCAATCTGCCGTGCGCGTTCTGGACAGCGCCCCAGCGGCAGCCGCTGGACATCAGGGCCGACGCCGGGTCGCTGGCCCCGACCCTGATCCTGGCGGCGGAACGCGACGCGGCGACCCCGTACCAGGGGGCGGTGGAACTGCGGCGCCGACTGGGCGGTTCACGTCTGGTGACCGAGCGCGGCGCCGGTCAGCACGGGGTCGGGGGCGGCCCCAACACCTGTGTCAACGCCCACCTCGACGCCTATCTGCTGACCGGCGAGGTACCCGCCGAGGACACGGACTGCGCCGCCCACCCGGAACCCCGCCCGCTGGCCCCGCGCGCCGCGAAGCACCGCTGAGACGCCCCGCCGGAGAGCCGGGGCAGGGACCGCCGGACCTCACGCCACCATGACGCCCCGGGGCCGACGCCACCACGGCGTCCCGGGGCCGCCGTCGCGGAGACCGGCGGACGGCATGGTGGCGGCAAGGGCAGGGTCAGGCGAGCCCGGCGACGAGTTCGGCGACGCTGCGGCGGCGGCCCGTGTAGAAGGGGACCTCCTCGCGGACGTGCATCCGCGCCTCGGACGCGCGCAGCAGACGCATCAGGTCCACGATCCGGTACAGCTCGTCGGCCTCGAAGGCGAGAATCCACTCGTAGTCGCCGAGGGAGAACGACGCGACGGTGTTGGCCCGGACGTCCGGGTAGCCGCGCGCCATCTTGCCGTGGTCGGCGAGCATCTTGCGGCGCTCGTCGTCCGGCAGCAGGTACCACTCGTAGGAGCGGACGAACGGGTACACGCTCACGTAGTCGCGCGGGGTCTCGTCGGCGAGGAACGCCGGGATGTGCGAGCGGTTGAACTCGGCGGGACGGTGCAGGGCCATGTTCGACCAGACCGGCACGAGCGCGCGGCCGAGGCGCGTACGGCGGAAGAGGTTGTACGCCTCCTGGAGCTCGTCGGCGGTCTCGGCGTGCCACCAGATCATGAGATCGGCGTCGGCGCGCAGCCCGGACACGTCGTACGTGCCCCGGATCTTGACGTCCTTGGCGGCGAGCTGGTCGAACAGCTCCTGGACCTCTTCGGCGTAGCCGGTGCGGTCGTCGGGGAGCACATCACGGAGTTTGAAGACGGACCACAGCGTGTAGCGGATGACCTCGTTGAGGTCCTTGGCCAGCTTGCCGCGGTTGGGTGTCCTTGCGGGGGCGTCGTCGCTCATGTCCTCATTCTCCCGCGCCGCCGTGACGGCTCGGCACCGGGTGCCTCCTCAGGTGTCCGGTGCTCGCCGTGTCCGCCGCGACCAGGTCGGCGGCGGCGTGTCCGCTCGCCACGCACGCGGGGATGCCGACGCCGTCGTAGGCGGCGCCGCAGACGGCGAGCCCCGGCAGAGCGGCCAGTCGCGCGCGGACCCTGGCCACCCGGGCGTGATGGCCGACCGGGTACTGGGGCAGCCCGTCGTCCCAGCGGGTGACCCGGGTGGCGACCGGTTCGGCGGTGAGGCCGACGGCGTCCCGCAGATCACCGCGGGACAGGGCGACCAGCTCGCTGTCGTCGCGCGCCAGGTCGGCCTGGTCGCCGTACCGTCCGACGGAGGTCCGTACGACCAGGAGTTCCGGGGCCCCGGCGGCGATCCACTCCCACTTCTGGGAGGCGAACGTCGACGCCTTGACGGTGTGCCCGTCGACCGGCGGTACGAGGAAGCCGCTGCCCGCGGGCAGTCGTACGGCGTCCCGCCGGTACGCGAGGGTGACCAGGGCCATGGAGGCGTACTCGACGGTGTTCAGTTCGGCGGCGGCCGCCGGGGCCCGGTCGGTGAGCAGCCGGGCGGCGGCGGGGGCGGGCAGGGCGACGACGACCCCGTCGGTGTCGAGGACCTGGTCCCCGGCCGTGATCCGCCAGCGGGCGTCGGGGGTGCGGCGCAGCTCCGTCACGGGTGCGCCGAGGCGGATGTCGCCGCCCAGGGCGCGTACGGCGTCCGCGACGGCGAGCGGGAGGGTGCCGACACCGCCCTCGATACCGAGGAAGACGGGGCCCGGGTCGGGGTGGGCGGCGGCGCGGCGCTGGATCGCGCGGACGGCGTCGGTGAGCGAGGGGTGGGTGCGGGCGGCCTCGAAGAGCTGGGGGACGGCCATCCGCAGGGAGATGCGGTACGCGTCCCCGGCGTAGACCCCGCCGAGGAGGGGTTCCACGAGGCGGTCGACGACCTCGCGGCCGAGGCGCGCGGCGACGAGGGCGCCCACGGCGATGTCCTCGCCGAGACTGTCGGGGTCCAGCGGCGGCAGTTCGTGCTCGGCGGCGGCGCGGCGCAGGCCCGCCGGGGAGAGGATGTCCGCGAGGGCGTCGGCGGTGCCGGGGACCCCCATCACATGGCCCTTCGGCATGGGCCGCAGGGTGTTCCGGGTCCACAGGGACGCGGTGGCCGTGGCCGGGGGCCGGAGCCGGTCCGCGAGGCCCACCTCGCGGGCGAGGTCCACCGCCTCGGGGCGGCGGGCCAGGATCGACTCGGCGCCGAGGTCGACGCGGGCGCCCGCGATCTCACCCGGGAGCAGCTTTCCCCCGACCCGCCCGGACGCCTCCAGCAAGGTCACCCGGGCGCCGCCGCGCAGCAGCCGGTGGGCGGCGGCGAGCCCGCTGATCCCGCCTCCGACGACGGCGAAGTGACGCGGGGACGGGCCGGACGGAAGGTGCTCTGCGCGCATGCCCCCACTCTCTCAAACGCCCCGGCCGGACGAGGCCGGAGGCCGCCCGAGGCGCGTGCCGCCCGCGGGAGGCACGCCGAGTCCGGACCGTGATCCGTTCGGGACCGGACGGCGACATCGTCCGGGGGGTCCGCCGCGTCGAAGGGATGTCAGCAACCGGCCACCGCTCGGGGGAGAACGACATGAACACGATCCCAGGACCCGCCCGGGTCCACGTCACGGCACACCCGGGCGGAGCGCGTCGCGCCCGTACCCGGCTCGTCGCCGCCGTCCTGCTCGCCGCGTCGCTGGGCCTCGCGGGGTGCTCCACCGGGGGCGACAGCGGCGAGTCGGGCAGCGCCAAGGCGTACGCGCCGTCCGCCGAGGGCGCGGGCGGCGGGGCCGCCGAGAAGGCGGACCGGAGCGCCCCGGCGGACGGGGACGGGAAGTCCGCCGGTGGGCTCAGGGCGGACCAGCTCACCGACCGGGAGATCATCCGGACCGCGGAGCTGAGCGTCCGGGTCGAGGATGTGCCGAAGGCGCTGGTCATGGCGCGCTCGGCGGTGCGGGCGGCGGACGGTCTGATCGGCGACGAGTCGACGGACCGCGACGACCTGGGCCATGAGCACTCGACGATCGTGATGCGGGTCCCGCAGGACCGGTACGACGACCTCCTCAAGAAGCTGGGCGACGCCGGTACGCTGCTCAGCCGCGACACGAAGGCGGAGGACGTCACCGAGAAGGTCGTCGACGTCGAGAGCAGGCTCAAGAACCAGCGGGCCAGCGTCGCCCGTATCCGGGAGCTGATGGACCGGGCGACGAGGATCAGCGACGTGGTGACCCTGGAAGGCGAGCTGAGCAGCCGCCAGGCCGATCTGGAGTCGCTGCTGGCCCAGCGGGAATCGCTGAGGAACCGCACGGCGATGGCGACGGTCACCCTGTCCCTCACCGAGGCCCCGGCCGAGGACGGCGGCGACGACGGGTTCCCCGGCGCGGTGGCCGACGGCTGGGACGCGTTCCTGTCCATGCTGCGCTGGCTGTCGGTCGCCCTCGGCACCGCGCTGCCGTTCCTGGCCCTGGCGCTGGCGCTGCTCCTGCTGTGGCGGTGGCTGGCGCGCCCGCTGCGGGCCCGGCGGGCGACGGCCGCGGCCCCCGCACCGGTCCGGGTCCCGGCCCCGGTGGGCGCCCCGGCCGCGCCCACCCGGGCTCCGGAGACCGCGCAGGCCCCGGAGCAGGGCGGCGACCACTGAAACACCCGTTCCACGTAGCGTGTTCGTATGAGCGATTCGAGGGAGCGGCTGGTAGTCGTGGGCGGCGACGCGGCGGGCATGTCCGCCGCGTCGCAGGCGCGCAGACTCAAGGGCCCGGACGAGCTGGAGATCGTGGCGTTCGAGCGGGGCCATTTCACCTCGTACTCGGCGTGCGGCATCCCGTACTGGGTCGGCGGGCAGGTGTCCGAGCGGGACGAGCTGATCGCGCGGACACCACAGGAGCACCGGGAGCGCGCGATCGATCTGCGCACCCGGACCGAGGTCGTGGCGATCGACCCGGAGCGGCGCCGGGTCCGCAGCCGGGTCCTGGACGGTCCGGGGCGCGGCACCGAGGAGTGGACCGGCTACGACAAGCTCGTCATCGCGACCGGCGCGCGTCCGGTGCGCCCGCCGCTGCCGGGCATCGACGCGCCCGGGGTGCACGGGGTGCAGACCCTGGACGACGGCCAGGCCCTCCTCGACACCCTGGAGGGCACCCCGGGACGCCGCGCGGTGGTCGTCGGCGGCGGGTACATCGGCGTGGAGATGGCCGAGGCGATGATCAACCGGGGCTACGAGGTCACCGTCGTCAACCGCGGCAAGGAGCCCATGTCGACGCTGGACCCGGACATGGGCCGGCTGGTGCATGACGCGATGAGCTGGCTCGGCATCACGATGGTCAACGACACCGAGGTCACCGAGATCCGCACCGGGGACGACGGACAGGTCCGGGCGGTGGTCACGGCGGACGGTGAGTACCCGGCGGACGTGGTGATCCTCGGGCTCGGCGTCCGCCCGGAGACCGGGCTGGCGCGGGCGGCGGGACTGCCGCTCGGCGCGTACGGCGGGCTGCTCACCGACCTCGGGATGCGGGTGCGGGGCCATGACGACATCTGGGCGGGCGGCGACTGCGTGGAGGTCCTGGACCTGGTGTCCGGCCAGGAGCGCCATGTCGCGCTCGGCACGCACGCCAACAAGCACGGTCAGATCATCGGCACCAATGTCGGCGGCGGCTACGCGACGTTCCCCGGGGTGGTGGGGACGGCGGTCAGCAAGGTGTGCGATCTGGAGATCGCGCGGACCGGTCTGCGGGAGAAGGACGCGCGGGCCGTGGGCCTGCGCTTCGTGACGGCGACGATCGAGTCGACGAGCCGGGCCGGGTACTACCCGGGGGCGCAGCTGATGACGGTGAAGATGCTGGCCGAGCACCGTACGGGACGGCTGCTCGGGGTGCAGATCGTGGGCCGGGAGAGCGCGGCGAAGCGGGTCGACATCGCGGCGGTGGCGCTGACCGCCGGGATGACGGTGGAGCAGATGACGGCCCTGGACCTGGGGTACGCGCCGCCGTTCTCCCCGGTGTGGGACCCGGTGCTGGTCGCCGCGCGCAAGGCGGTACGGGCGGTACGGGAGGCGGGCTGGTGAGCCGCCGACCCGTTCTCGCGCCGCACGGGCGCGAGAACGGCCGGAACTGAACGATTGGCGGCGGCCCCGGACGGACATCAAGGGTCGCCGCCGACCGATACGACTGCCCCGGCACGGCCGTGCCGGGGCAGTCGTGTCAGCGCTTGTCGTACCGGCCCGGTCGGGTCAGCGGGCGGTGCGGGCGTGCACGTCCGCCACGAGCCGGGTGAGGGCGTCGGGGTCGGTGTCGGGCAGGACGCCGTGGCCGAGGTTGAAGATATGGCCGTCCAGCCCACGGGCCGCGTCGAGCACCTCGGTGGTCTTGGCGACGACGGCCTCCGGGGTGGCGAACAGCACCGCGGGGTCGAGGTTGCCCTGGAGCGCCTTACCCGGGCCGACCCGGCGGGCGGCCTCGTCCAGCGGGACACGCCAGTCGACGCCCACGACATCGGCCCCGGCCTCACCGAGCAGCCCGAGCAGTTCCCCGGTGCCGACGCCGAAGTGGATACGCGGGACGCCGTAGCCCTCTACCGCCTCGAACACCTTGCGGGAGGCGGGCATCACCGAACGGCGGTAGTCGGCGGGCGCGAGGGCCCCGACCCAGGAGTCGAAGAGCTGGACGGCGCTCGCGCCCGCCTCGATCTGGACCTTGAGGAACTCCGAGGTGATCCGGGCGAGCCGGTCCAGCAGGTCGGCCCACAGCTGCGGATCGCCGTACATGAGGGCCTTGGTGTGCTCGTGGTTGCGGGACGGGCCGCCCTCCACGAGATAGCTGGCCAGGGTGAAGGGCGCGCCCGCGAAGCCGATCAGCGGGGTCGGGCCGAGTTCCGCGGTGAGCAGCCCGATGGCCTCCGTGACGTACCAGACGTCCTCGGGCGTGAGGTCACGCAGCCGGTCGAGGTCGGCGCGGGTACGGATCGGGCGCTCGACGACCGGGCCGACACCGGGCTTGATGTCGAGGTCGATCCCGATGGCCTTCAGGGGGACGACGATGTCGCTGAAGTAGATCGCGGCGTCGACGTCGTGCCTGCGTACGGGCTGAAGGGTGATCTCGGTGACCAGGTCGGGACGCATGCAGGAGTCGAGCATGGCGGTGCCCTCGCGCACCTTGCGGTACTCCGGCAGGGAGCGGCCCGCCTGGCGCATGAACCAGACCGGGGTGTGCGGCACCGGTTCACGGCGGCACGCCCTCAGGAACGCGGAATCCTTGACGCCGTCTCGCGTCGCTGTCGGCTGGTTCGTGGGGATGTCGTTGGCACTCACGCCGCAAAGTCTCCCACGCGGACAGGGTCGCGATCCGGACAGCCCTCACGCGTGCGGGTGTCTCTCCCTGCGCCGGGCGCGGGTTCCCCTTACTCTTCCGGGCATGGCTGCGGCTCAGGAACGACTGTCGGACGGCACGGGCGGGACGGACAACGGCGAGGGGGCGACACGGGAGACGGACCCGGGCCCCCCGGCGTTCCGCTCGGCGGTCGACGCGCTGCGCGCGGCGCGGCTGCGGCCGGGGATCGAGGTCGATCCGACCCCGGCGCCCAAGCGGCTCGCCCCGCACGCGTACGCGCTGGAGGCCGCGGTCGTCGAGGGCGACGAGGATCTCGCGGACGGCCGGCTGGTGCTGCTGCACGACCCCGACGGGCACGACGGCTGGCAGGGCACGTTCCGGCTGGTCACCCTGGTCCGGGCGGAGCTGGAGGCCGAGATGGCCGCGGATCCGCTGCTGCCGGAGGTGTGCTGGTCGTGGCTGACCGGGGCGCTGGAGGACCGGGGGCTGTCGTACGGGGAGCCGAGCGGCACGGTGACCCGGGCGGGGTCGCACTACTTCGGGGGGCTGGCGGAGCGGGCGCCCGCCTCCCAGATCGAGATCCGGGCGTCCTGGACGCCCCGGGAGGGCGTCGGCGGGGTGCCCGACACCGCGGCGCACCTGGCCGCCTGGTGCGATCTGCTGTGCCAGGTGGCGGGGCTTCCCCCGACCCCGGCGCCGGCGCCCGACGCGTCGGTGGTCACCCTCCCCCAGCGCAGGGGGCCCCGCCCGGCCTGATCCCCGTCCCGGTGCGGCTGCGCGGGTCGCCTTCGCTTGCGCCTTCGAGGTTTCCTGTGCCGGGCGCGCTTGTCCCTGTGCCGTCGTTCGTGGGGTGCGCGGTTCCCCGCGGGTCGCCTTCGCTCGCGCCGCCGAGGTTTCCTGTGCCGGGCGCACTTGTCCCTGTGCCGTCGCTCGGTGGGTGCGCGGTTCCCCGCGCCCCTGGATGCTGCCCCCTTGCGGTCGCTCTTCGGGTGCGGGGCGGTTCTCGTCTTTTGCGCAGTTCCCCGCGCCCCTTTGGGGCGCGTTCTGCTGTCTTTCGGGTCGGGGCCGGTCGGGATTCTCCGTCCTCGCTCCAACGCGCTCGGTACGACGTCCAGTGGATGTACTGGTGGCGTCGGAGTCTGCGGGCAGAGATTCCCGCCCACCCCCTCCCGCAGCCGGGCGGGTCCGCGAGGGAGAGGGTGAAAAGCAACCCCAGGTGGGCGCCCTTCAGGGGCGCGGGGAACTGCGCACCCCACGAACGACCTGCACGGGACAAGTACGCCCAGCCGGACAGACCTGGGAAGCGCAAGCGAAGGCGACCTCGCGATGATCGATCGCGTGTCCGAATTGCACGAAATGTTCTCACGAATTCGTGATCTTTCTCTAAAGGCGACCGGGTTTGATGCCGAAGAGGTCTGTGACCTTGAAAGCACGGTTCGTCCCGGCTTCATCCCCAGAGCCGGCCCCGTCCCGCCACCCCAGGAGGGCCTTGTGTCCGTTCTCCTTGAGCAGCCCGCAAGCCTGGTCGCCTACCGTCCGAACAAGCCGACCGCCATGGTCGTCGTGGCCGACCCGCGCGTCCGCTCCACCGTCACCCGCCACCTGTGGGCGCTCGGGGTGCGCGATGTCATCGAGGCGTCGTCCATCGCCGAGGCCCGGCCCCGTATCGGCAATCCCCGAGACATCTGCGTCGCCGACGTCCATCTTCCCGACGGCAGCGGCCTCACCCTTCTCTCCGAGACCCGTGCCGCGGGCTGGCCCAACGGCCTCGCCCTTTCGGCCGCCGATGACATCGGCGCCGTCCGCAACGCCCTCGCGGGCGGCGTCAAGGGCTATGTCGTCACCGGCACCCGTACCAATGTCGGGCTCCCCACCCGGCCGGGTGCCGCTCCGATCGGGTCCGCCGCGGCCCGTATGCACCGTCGCCCCCCGGGTGCCCCGAGCCACCCGGGTGGCTACCGAGAACTGTCCGGACGCGAGGTCGAGGTGCTGCGGCTGGTCGCCGAAGGCCAGTCCAACAAGGCCATCGGCGTCTCGATGGGCCTGTCCGCCCTGACCGTGAAGAGCCACCTCGCCAGGATCGCCCGCAAGCTCGGCACGGGCGACCGTGCCGGGATGGTGGCCGTGGCCCTGCGTACGGGGATCATCCACTGACCCTTCTCACCCGCACCGCGCCCGCCGACGGAACGTTCCGTCGGCGGGCGCGGTGTTTTCGCAAGTACCCTTGACAGGTGACAGACGCCCAAGAGACCGCAGCAGACACATCACTGCGAACCACCGGGGGCGCCCCTCCGGACGACGGCGTCACCGGCGTCACCGAGGACGGAGCACCGATCGCGCTGCTGGAGCCGCGCGAGGGTGTTCCGCCGGTCGTCGCCGACGAGGGCGCCCTGGCGGACGTGATCGCCGCCTTCGCGGCGGGCAGCGGACCCGTCGCGGTCGACGCGGAACGCGCGTCCGGCTATCGCTACGGGCAGCGCGCCTATCTCGTGCAGCTGCGCCGCGCGGGCGCCGGGACCGCGCTCATCGACCCGGTGGCCTGCCCCGATCTCACCGCGCTCGGGGACGCGCTCGACGGCACCGAGTGGGTGCTGCACGCCGCGACCCAGGATCTGCCGTGCCTGCGGGAAATAGGCATGCGGCCGACCGAGCTGTTCGACACGGAGCTGGCGGGCAGGCTCGCCGGATTCCCCCGGGTCGGACTCGGCGCGATGGTCGAGGGCGTCCTCGGCTACGTCCTGGAGAAGGGCCACTCCGCCGTCGACTGGTCCACCCGCCCGCTGCCCGAGCCCTGGCTCCGTTACGCCGCGCTGGACGTGGAGCTGCTGGTCGATCTGCGGGACGCCCTGGAGGAGGAGCTGGAGCGCCAGGGCAAACTCGACTGGGCGCGCCAGGAGTTCGCCGCGATCGCCACCGCCCCGCCCGCGCCCCCGCGCAAGGACCCCTGGCGGCGGACCTCCGGCATGCACAAGGTGCGGCGGCGCCGTCAGATGGCGGTCGTCCGGGAGCTGTGGGAGGCGCGGGACCGGATCGCCCAGCGGCGGGACGTGTCGCCCGGGAAGGTGCTGGGCGACACCGCGATCGTGGAGGCCGCGCTCGCGCTGCCGCTGACCGTACGGGCGCTCGGGGCGCTGCCCGGGTTCGGCAGCCGGACCGGGCGCAGGCAGCTCGAACAGTGGCAGGCCGCGGTGGAGCGGGCCCGGGCGCTGCCCGAGACACAGCTGCCGCAGCCTGGCCTGACAGTGGCCGGACCGCCGCCGCCGCGGGCCTGGGCGGACAAGGACCCCGCCGCGGCGGCGCGGCTGTCCGCGGCGCGGGCCGGGGTGTCGGAGGTGGCCGAGCGGCTCGGGATGCCCCAGGAGAACCTGATCGCCCCGGACACGGTGCGCCGGGTGTGCTGGGAGCCGCCCGTGGTCGTGTCGGTGGAGTCGGTGGGCGACGCGCTGCGGGCGCTGGGCGCCCGCGAGTGGCAGGTCGAACAGGTCACCCCGGTGCTGACGGAGTCGCTGGCGGCGCATCCCTGACCGGACGCACCCGCCGGAACTGACGCATCCCTGACCGGACGCACTGCCGGACACGGCACACCTGCCGGAGCGGGCCTGTCCCGGAGCGGCCACCTCGCCGCTCCGGCGCACCGGCACCGACGCACCCGCTCCGGCGCGTCCGCCCCGCGCGGGGGCCGGTGTGATGTACGCCGCTCGCGGCGGGGGGACTGGGCAGTCTGGTTACCCGCAAGTAGCATGTGGGTACCGCGGTGCGCCGGTGCCTTCGGCGAGGTGGGCCGTGTCGTGCCAGTTCGCGTCTGGAGGAGAGCCATCGTGCCTCGTACCGTCAGGGATGTCGTCTTTGTCGACGGTGTCCGTACCCCGTTCGGCAAGGCGGGCCCGAAGGGCATCTACCACGAGACCCGGGCCGACGACCTCGTCGTGAAGGCGATCCGGGAGCTGCTGCGCCGCAACCCGGGCCTCGACCCGGCGAAGATCGACGAGGTGGCGATCGCGGCCACCACCCAGATCGGTGACCAGGGGCTGACCCTCGGCCGTACCGCCGGCATCCTCGCGGGCCTGCCGCAGTCCGTACCCGGGTACTCGATCGACCGGATGTGCGCGGGCGCGCTGACGGCCGTCACGAGCACCGCCGGATCGATCGCCTTCGGCGCGTACGACATCGTCGTGGCCGGTGGTGTCGAGCACATGGGGCGGCACCCGATGGGTGAGGGCGTCGACCCGAACCCCCGGTTCGTCAGCGAGAAGCTGGTCGACGAGTCGGCGCTGTTCATGGGGATGACCGCGGAGAACCTGCACGACCGGTTCCCGCATCTCACCAAGCGGCGGGCCGACGAGTACGCGGTGCGCTCGCAGGAGAAGGCCGCCAAGGCGTACGCCGACGGCAAGATCCAGCAGGACCTGGTGCCGGTCTCGGTACGGCGGACCAGCCCGGAGGCCGGGGAGACCGGCTGGGGGCTCGCCACCCAGGACGAGCCGATGCGGCCCGGGACCACCCTGGAGACGCTGGCCGGTCTGAAGACCCCGTTCCGTACCCATGGGCGGGTCACCGCGGGCAACGCGGCCGGGCTGAACGACGGCGCCACCGCCTCGCTGATCGCCGCCGAGGACTTCGCGCGCGCCCATGACCTGCCGGTCCGGATGCGGCTGGTGTCGTACGCCTTCGCCGGTGTCGAGCCCGAGGTGATGGGGTACGGACCGATCCCGGCGACCGAGAAGGCGCTCGCCCAGGCGGGCCTGTCGATCTCCGACATCGGACTGTTCGAGATCAACGAGGCGTTCGCCGTGCAGGTGCTCGCCTTCCTCGACCACTACGGCATCGCCGACGACGACAGCCGGGTCAACCAGTACGGCGGCGCCATCGCCTACGGGCACCCGCTGGCGTCCTCCGGGGTCCGGCTGATGACCCAGCTCGCCCGGCAGTTCGAGGAGCAGCCCGAGGTCCGTTACGGCCTCACCACCATGTGCGTCGGCTTCGGCATGGGCGCGACGGTCGTCTGGGAGAACCCGCACTTCGACGGAGGCACCAAGTGAGCACGTCCACCACCGAACTGCTCAAGGGCGCGGCCGAACTGTTCCCGGACGAGGTCGTCACCCAGGCGCACGTCCGTCATCTGGAGCTGCCCGACGGTGCCGGCCGGTTCGCGCTGATCACCCTGGACAACGGCTTCGACCACACCAAGCCGACCACCTTCGGCCCGCAGTCGCTGGCCAATCTGGACGCCGCGCTCGACCAGGTCGAGCAGGAGGCCACCGCCGGGACGATCGTCGGTGCCGGGCTCACCGGCAAGCCGTTCATCTTCGCCGTCGGCGCCGACCTCAAGGGTGTCGAGCTGCTGAAGCGGCACGAGGACGCGCTCGCCATCGGCAAGGGCGGCCACGATGTCTTCAAGCGCCTCGCCTCCCTCGCCGTCCCCACGTTCGCGTACTACAACGGCGCGGCGATGGGCGGCGGGGTCGAGGCCGGGCTGCACTGCTCGTACCGCACCGTCTCCCGGGCGGTGCCCGCGTTCTCGCTGCCGGAGGTCTTCCTCGGGCTGGTACCCGGCTGGGGCGGCTGCGCGCTGCTGCCGAACCTGATCGGCGCGGACAAGGCCGTCTCGGTGATCGTCGAGAACTCGCTCAACCAGAACCGCCAGCTCAAGGGCGCCCAGGTCTTCGAGCTGGGGATCGCCGACGCCCTCTTCGACGGCGCCGACTTCCTGGAGCGGTCGCTGGTCTGGACCGCCGGGGTGCTGAACGGCTCGGTCACCGTGGAGCGGCCCGAGGTGGACCGCGGCGAGGGATGGGACCGGGCCGTGGCCCGGGGCCGGTCCGTCGCGGACTCCAAGGTGCACGGGGCGGCGCCCGCCGCGTACCGCGCGCTCGACATCATCGCCGCCGCCAAGGACGGTGACCTCCAGGCCGGGTTCGACGCCGAGGACCAGGCCCTCGCGGATCTGATCATGGGCGGGGAACTGCGCGCCGGGCTCTACGCGTTCAACCTGGTGCAGAAGCGCGCCAAGCGGCCCGCCGGCGCCCCCGACAGGAGCCTCGCGCGGCCCGTCACCAAGGTCGGTGTGGTGGGCGCGGGCCTGATGGCCTCGCAGCTCGCGATGCTGTTCCTGCGCCGCCTTGAGGTGCCGGTCGTGCTGACCGACATCGACCAGGAGCGGGTCGACAAGGGCGTCGGTTACGTCCACGCCGAGATCGACAAGCTGCTGCTCAAGGGCCGCGTGAACCAGGACAAGGCCAACCGGCTCAAGGGCCTGGTCAGCGGGGTGCTGGACAAGGCGGAGGGCTTCTCCGACGCGGACTTCGTCATCGAGGCCGTGTTCGAGGAGATCGGCGTCAAGCAGCGGGTGTTCGCCGAGGTCGAGGCCGTCGTCCCGGCGCACGCGATCCTCGCGACGAACACCTCGTCCCTCTCCGTGAGCGAGATGGCGGCCGGGCTGAAGCACCCCGAGCGGGTCGTGGGCTTCCACTTCTTCAACCCGGTGGCGATCCTTCCGCTGCTGGAGATCGTGCGCGGCGAGCAGACGGACGACGCCTCGCTGGCCACCGCGTTCGCCGTGGCGAAGAAGCTGCGGAAGACCGCGGTACTGGTCAAGGACGCCCCGGCGTTCGTGGTGAACCGCATCCTGACGCGCTTCATGGGCGAGATCCAGAACGTCATCGACGAGGGCACGCCCGTCGTCGCGGCGGAGAAGGCCGTCGAGCCGCTGGGGCTGCCGATGTCGCCGCTGGTCCTGCTGGAGCTGGTCGGACCCGCGATCGGTCTGCATGTCTCCGAGACGCTGAACCGCGCGTTCCCCGACCGCTTCACCGTCTCCCCGAACCTGGCCGCCGTGGTCAAGGCGGGCAAGCGCGGCTTCTACGTCCATGACTCCGGCACCCCGGAGCTGGACCCCGAGGTCGCCGCGCTGCTGGTGCAGGGCGACACCGTGCTGACCGAGGAGCAGGTGCGGGCGCGGGTCCTGGACGCGGTGGCCCAGGAGATCGGGCTCATGCTGGACGAGGGTGTCGTCGCCGAGGCGCAGGACATCGACCTGTGCCTGATCACCGGCGCGGGCTGGCCCTTCCATCTGGGCGGCATCACCCCGTACCTGGACCGCGCGGGCGTCAGCGAGCGGGTCAACGGCAAGCCGTTCCTGGCGCCGGGCCTGGCGAGCGTCCCCGAGTAGCGGACCGGACGGACGACCGGCGGACACCGGCGGACACGCCGTGGCAGGGGCGGTACGGGGTCTCCGTGCCGCCCCTGGCGCATGCCCGGGGGCGGGGCGGCGGCTGCCCCGGCCCGGGACCTGTCCGTACGCCGCCCGGGACCCGTCCGTGCACCGCCCGGCCCATCACTCGTACACCGCCCGCGGCTGTCCCCGCGCCGCCCGGGGCCTATCCGTACACCGTGCGGGGGCCGACCGTACGGGCTCCCACCGCGCTCACCCGCTCCCTCAGCTCACGGTCGGCAGTGACCACCACGCACTCCCCCGGCGCGCTCCGCGCCCCGGCGGCGAGCTCCACGATCCGGTCGTCCCCGCTGCCCGGCGCCTCGTCCACCCGGACCCCGGGGACCGGCGCGACCCCCTTGGCGGCGCCCTCGACGACCAGCACGATCTCGACCGGCCCCGGCAGCCCCTCGACGCCCTCCGCCGCCTGCCGGGCCAGCCGGTCGCGCAGCCGCTCGGCGGCGGCCCTGCGGTCCTTCCACCAGCCGTCGGGCACCGACCCCACGACGTTCGCCCCGTCCACGATCAGCAGTGTCGTCATCCGCCGCACATGCTCCCTTCCCCGGCCGCCCGGTGCCGCGCGCCGGACCGGAACACCTATCATCGCGTCCGGCGGGGCGTCCCGGGAGGTTGTCCACAGGGCTGTTCCTGCGGTCACGGGTACGGGATCTGGCTGTCGTCGCCCTTGGCCGGTGGGGTGGGACGGCGCGGCATGCCCTTGCCGAGGCGGCTGTGATGACGGCCGTAGAAGAAGTAGACGACCACGCCGATGACCATCCAGGCGCCGAAGCGGAGCCAGGTCTCGGCGGGCAGGTTCAGCATCAGCCACAGCGAGGCCAGGATGGACAGCGCGGGAATCCAGGGGACCAGCGGGGTGCGGAACGCGCGGTGCAGATCGGGCCGGCTGCGCCGGAGCAGGATGATGCCCGCGGCGACCACGACGAACGCGGACAGGGTGCCGATGTTGACCAGTTCGGCGAGTTCGCTGATCGAGGTGAAGCCCGCGACGATCGCCACGACGCCCCCGAGGAGGATCGTCGAACGGTACGGGGTGCCGAAGCGGGGGTGCACCTTGGAGAAGGTCTGCGGGATCAGCCCGTCCCGGCTCATCGCGAAGAAAACCCGGGTCTGCCCGAGCAGCAGGATCATGCAGACCGAGGTGAGGCCGACCGCGGCCCCGAAGCTGATCAGACCCGCCCAGAAGGGGTGCCCCACGGCCTTGAAGGCGTCCGCCAGGGGGGCGTCGACCGTCAGGTCCGTGTACTTCTGCATCCCGGTGACGACGATGGACACGGCGACGTAGAGGACCGTGCAGATCAGCAGCGAGCCGAGGATGCCGCGGGGCACGTCCCGCTGCGGGTTGCGGGTCTCCTCGGCAGCGGTGGCGACGATGTCGAAGCCGATGAACGCGAAGAACACCACGGCCGCGGCGGTGAAGATGCCCATCACCCCGAAGTTGGTCGGGGTGTAGCCGAACATCAGCTGGATCAGCGGCGCGGTGATGTCGGAACTGCCACTGGTGTGCTCGGCCGGCGGGATGAACGGGTCGTAGTTGGAGCCGGTGATGAAGAAGGCGCCGACGACGATGACGATCAGGACGACCGTGACCTTGATCGCCACGACCACCCCGGTGACCCGTGACGACAGCTTCATACCCACCACCAGGACGCAGGTCAGGGCGAGCACCAGCAGACAGGCCAGCAGATCGAAGCCGAACTCCCCGCCGTGCGTCCCGGACAGCGGCTGCGGCATACGCAGACCCGCGCTGTCCAGCAGCGACTGGATGTACCCGGACCAGCCGACCGCGACCACCGCACAGCCCAGCGCCAGCTCCAGGATCAGGTCCCAGCCGATGAGCCAGGCGGGGAACTCCCCCAGCGACGCGTACGAGAAGGTGTACGCCGACCCGGCGACCGGGACCGTCGACGCGAACTCGGCGTAGCACAGGGCCGCGAGGGCGCACACGACGCCCGCGACGACGAAGCTGAGGGCGACCGAGGGGCCCGCGTTCTCCTTGGCGATCTTCCCGGTCAGGACGAAGATGCCCGTCCCGATGATGACGCCGACACCGAACACGGTCAGGTCGAGGGCGGACAGCGATTTCTTGAGCGCGTGTTCCGGTTCCTCGGTGTCCTGGATGGACTGTTCGACGGTCTTCGTCCGGAAGAGAGTGCTGCTCACAGACGTACCTCCCACGCTTGTCGTCCCCGACATGATCGAGAGGGCTGCCAGTGGTCAAGCTCCGGCGCGCGGGGGTTCACCCGTACGGGGTGGGCGGGTACGGATACGGGCCGGTGCCCTGCCCCTGGCGGGGAAGGCACCGGCCCGTGTACGCGGCTCGGGTCAGTCGCGGGCGCTCTCCACGGCTCCGGCGGTGGCACCTTCGTAGCGGCCGTCGAGCCGGGCCACCAGACCGGTGACCTGGCGGGCGATGTCGGGGGCCGTCAGCCCGATCTCCGCCATGACCTCCTTGCGGGAGGCGTGGTCGAGGAAGCGCGGCGGGATACCGAAGTCACGCAGCGGTACGTCGACACCGGCGTCCCGCAGATGCTGGGCGACGGCGGAGCCGACACCTCCGGCGCGGGAGTTGTCCTCGACGGTGACGACGACCCGGTGGCCTTCCGCGAGCGGGGCCATCGCCTCGTCCACCGGCTTGACCCAGCGGGGGTCCACCACGGTCGTGGAGATGCCCTGCTTGTCCAGCAGGTCCGCGATCTCCAGGCACATCGGCGCGAGCGCGCCGACGGAGACCAGCAGGACATCGGGCCGGTCGGCGCCCGGCTCGCGCAGCACGTCCATCCCGCCGACCTTGCGCAGCGCGCGGACGGCGGGGCCGACGGCGCCCTTGGAGTAGCGGACGACGGTCGGGGCGTCGTCCACCTCGACGGCCTCGCGCAGCTGGAGCCGGACCTGGTCGGCGTCCCGGGGCGCGGCGATCCGTACGTTCGGGACGCACTGGAGGATCGACATGTCCCACATACCGTTGTGGGAGGCGCCGTCGGTACCGGTGACCCCGGCCCGGTCCAGGACGAAGGTGACCCCGCACTTGTGCAGGGCGACGTCCATGAGGAGCTGGTCGAAGGCCCGGTTGAGAAAGGTCGCGTACACCGCGAAGACGGGGTGCAGTCCGCCCGTCGCCAGCCCGGCGGCGGACACCGCGGCGTGCTGTTCGGCGATCCCCACGTCGTACACCCGGTCGGGGAACGTCTGCGCGAACCGCTTCAGGCCGACCGGCTGGAGCATCGCCGCCGTGATCGCGACGATGTCCGGCCGCTCGTGACCGAGCTTGACCATCTCCTCGCCGAAGACGGACGTCCAGTCCATACCGCCCGCGGCGATGGGCAGGCCCGTGTCGGGGTGGATGGGGCCGATGCCGTGGAAACGATCCGCCTCGTCCTCCTCGGCGGGCTGGTAGCCCCGGCCCTTCTCGGTGAGGCAGTGCACGATGACGGGGCCGCCGAACCGTTTCGCGCGGGACAGCGCGGACTCCAGGGCCTCGATGTCATGGCCGTCGATGGGGCCGACGTACTTGAGACCCAGGTCCTCGAACATGCCCTGCGGGGCGATGAAGTCCTTGAGGCCCTTCTTCGCGCCGTGCAGCGTCTCGTACAGGGGGCGGCCGACGACCGGGGTGCGCTCCAGGAGGTCCTTGCCGCGGGCCAGGAAGCGCTCGTAGCCGTCCGTGGTGCGCAGGGTCGCCAGATGGTCCGCGAGGCCGCCGATCGTCGGCGCGTAGGAGCGCTCGTTGTCGTTGACGACGATGACCAGGGGGCGGTCCTTGGCGGCGGCGATGTTGTTCAGCGCCTCCCAGGCCATACCGCCGGTGAGCGCGCCGTCACCGATCACGGCGACGACATGGTCGTCCTTGGCGAGGACCTGGTTCGCCTTGGCGAGGCCGTCGGCCCAGCCGAGGACGGTCGAGGCGTGGCTGTTCTCGATGACGTCGTGCTCGGACTCCGCGCGGGAGGGGTAGCCCGACAGGCCGCCCTTGGCGCGCAGGCCGCTGAAGTCCTGGCGGCCGGTGAGAAGCTTGTGGACGTAGCTCTGGTGGCCGGTGTCGAACAGGACACGGTCCTTGGGCGACTCGAAGACTCTGTGCAGGGCGATGGTCAGCTCGACCACACCGAGGTTGGGGCCGAGGTGGCCGCCGGTCTTGGACACCGCCTCGACCAGGAAGGTCCGGATCTCTCCGGCGAGCTCGGTCAGCTCATCCGGGGTGAGCCGGTCCAGATCGCGCGGTCCCGTGATGCGGGTCAGCAACGGCACCCGTGCCTCCTTGCAATAGAGCATCGACCTTTGCCGGGTCTGTCGAGTCTAATGTTCCCCGCGGGTCGCCTTCGCTTGCGCCCCGAGGTTTCGCCTCCGGTCGTACTTTGTTCGAAGGGTTGCCCCTTCGGTTGCGCTTCCGGGGTCCGTCCGGCTGGACGTACTCCGTTCCTGTGCCGTGGTTCGGTGGTTTCGCGTAGTTCCCCACGGGTCGCCTTCGCTTGCGCCTCCCAGGTCCGTCCGGCGGGACGCACTCCGTTCCTGCGCCGTCGCTCGTGGGGTGCGCAGTTCCCCGCGCCCCTGGATGCTGCCCCGGTCCGTCGCCCTTCGGGTGCGGGTCCGCCCTCGTCTTTTGCGCAGTTCCCCGCGCCCCTTTGGGGCGCGTTCTGCTTGTTCTTCGGGGCGGGGCCGGTCGGGATTCTCCGTCCTCGATCCGACACGCTCGGTACGACGTGACCTTGCCCGACTGAAGAGCATCGGAGTCTGCGAGCAGAGATTCCCGCCCACCCCCTCCCGCAGCCGAGCGCCTGCACGAGGAGGATGGTTCAACCCCGTCCCCGCAGACGGAGAACAGCCCCAGGTGGCGCCCCCAAAGGGGCGCGGGGAACTGCGCAAAAGCGAGGACGGCCCCGCACCCGAAGAGCGACCGCAACGGGGCAGCACCCCAGGGGCGCGAGCGAAGGCGACCTGCGGGGAACTGCGCACCCCCGGACGGCCCGCACAGGGACAGGTACGTCCAGGTGGGAGTACCTCGAAGGTCAGCTACACGCGACCCGCTGCCTTCTGGGTGCGGCGGGAGACCGAGTCGATCACGACCGCCGCCAGGAGGACGCCGCCCGTGATCATGTACTTGACCGGTTCCGCGATGGACTCCAGCTGGAGGCCCTTCTGGATGGAGACGATCACCAGTACGCCGAGCAGCGCGGACCAGGTCCGGCCCCGCCCCCCGAACAGGCTCGTCCCGCCGATCACCGCGGCGGCGATCGAGCTCATCAGGAGGTCACCCGCCCCCGCGCCCTGGTTCGCCGCGGCGATCTTCGACGCGATCATGAGGCCGCCCATCGCGGCCAGCGTCCCCGAGATCGCGAAGACCGTGATCCGGACCGCGGTGACGTCGATCCCCGCCCGCCGGGACGCCTCGATGCTCCCGCCGAGTGCGAACACCTGACGTCCGAAGGCCGTGCGGCGCAGGACGAGGTCCGTGACGACGACCACACCCACGAAGATCACCAGGGCCAGCGGCAGCCCCTTGTACTGGTTGAGCAGATACGCGGCGGAGTAGCACAGCACGGCCAGCACGCCCGCGCGCAGCGCCAGCTCGCTCAGCGGCCGGGAGGGGATGCCCGCGGCGTCGCGTTTGCGGGCGGCGTGCAGGGCGGAGAGGAAGTACCCGGCGACGGCGACGGTCGCGAGCCCGTAGGCGGCGGCGATGTCGGTGAAGTAGTAGCGGGTGAGCTGGGCGACGAGCCCGGCGTCGTCGAGGTTGATGGTGCCGTTCGCGCCGAGGATCTGGAGCATGAGCCCGTTCCAGGCGAGCAGCCCGGCCATGGTGACGACGAAGGCGGGTACGCCGATCCGGGCGAAGAAGAAGCCGTGGACGGCCCCGGCGGCGGTACCGGTGAGGATCGCGAGGATCAGCGCGGGCCACTCGGGCATTCCGTGGCTGACGCTCAGTACCGCGAAGGCGGCGCCGGCCAGTCCGCTGACCGAGCCGACCGCGAGGTCGATCTCGCCGATCAGCAGGACGAAGACGACGCCGACGGCGATGAGGCCCGTACCGGCGATGTCGACGGAGATGTTGGAGAGGTTCTCCGCCGAGAGGAAGGCGGGGTTGAGGGACTGGAAGACGGCCCAGATGACGACGAGCCCGACGACCACGGGGACGGAGCCCAGCTCGCCGGAGCCGAGCCGTCGGCGGAACTCCGCCGCGTAGCCGCCGAAGCCCTGTTCGCGGACCAGCAGCCGGGGGTCGGTCACGGTCACCGCGCCCCGGGCGGGCGCGGGCGCGTCGACCGGGGTGAGCACCGCGGCCGGGGCGTCGGACGGGGTGGCGGTGTCCGCCGGGGCGGGGGTCTTCCGCAGGTCGGCGGCGGGGTCGGGGGCCGGACCGTTCAGGTTGTCGGTGCTCATCGGACCGCCTCCTCGCCGCGTGCCGCGCGCCGGGTCACCGCGTTGTCGGTGGCGCCCGTGATCGCGGAGACGATCTCCTCCTGGGAGGTGGTGGCCATCGGGAAGAAGCCGTTGTTGCGGCCGAGCCGCAGTACGGCGACCCGGTCCGCGACGGCTTTGACGTCGGCCATGTTGTGGCTGATCAGGATGACCGCGAGGCCGCGTTCGCGGAGCCGTTCCACCAGGTCGAGCACCTGCGCGGTCTGTTCGACGCCGAGGGCGGCGGTCGGCTCGTCGAGGATGACGAGGCCCGGGTCCCCGAGCAGTGAGCGGGCGATGGCGACGGTCTGGCGCTGGCCGCCGGACAGCGAGGCGATCGGGATGCGGACGCTCGGGATGCGGATGGAGAGGGTGGTCAGCAGTTCACGGGAGCGGCGTTCCATCTCGACCTCGTCGAGGACCGCGTACCGGCGCAGCTCCCGGCCGAGGAAGAGGTTGCCGACGACATCGAGGTTGTCGCAGAGCGCGAGGTCCTGGTAGACGGTGGCGATGCCCAGTTCCTGCGTGTCATGGGGCTTGTCGATCCGGACGGGGGCGCCACGCCATTCGATGGCGCCGCCGTCGACGGGGTGGACCCCGGCGATCGCCTTGACGAGGGTGGACTTCCCGGCGCCGTTGTCGCCGACAAGGGCGACCACCTCACCGGCGTGGACCTCTAGTTCGACCTCGGTGAGCGCCTGGACGGCTCCGAAGCGTTTCGAGATCCCGCGCAGCGCCAGCACGGGGGTTGCGGACACGTGGCACCATCTCCTTCACCGCCTGACCGGCGGGGGTACCGCGCCTTGGGGGCCGGGCGCGGAGCTGAGGGGAAGGACGGGTTCGTGCGGTGGCCGTGCGGCCCTGGGTGGTCCGGTGCCCTGTCCGTGCTCGCGGGGCGTCGGTGACGGGACACCGGACGGGGGCGGGTCCCGCCGGGGACCCGCGCGGCCCGTGGGCCGCCTGCCATGGGGCGGGTCAGTCCGTCAGACCGAGCTTGTCGCAGTCGGCCCGGTACTTGGCGGTGCAGATCTCCGCGACGGAGTAGACGCCGTCCTTGAGGACGGTGTCCTTGATGTTGTCCTTGGTCAGCGCGACGACGGGGACGAGGACGGACGGGACGCCCTTGGTGGTGGGGCTGTCGACGGTGTCCTGGGTGAGGGTGTCGAGCTTCTCGCCCCTGGCCAGGGCGACGGCCATCTCGGCGGCGGCGTCCGCCTCGGGCGCGTACGGCTTGTAGACGCTCATGTACTGCTCACCGGCGACGATGCGCTGGACCCCGGCGAGTTCGGCGTCCTGGCCGGTGACCGGCGGCAGTGGGGAGACACCGGCGGCCTTGAGGGCCTGGATGATGCCGCCGGCCATGCCGTCGTTGGCGGAGTAGACGCCGATGATCTCGCCCTTGCCGAGGGCGGTGATGGCGCTCTCCATGTTGGAGTTGGCGTTCTCCGGCTTCCACTCCTTGGTGTCGAACTCCCGGCCTATGGTCACCTTGCCGTCGAGTTCCTCGTGGGCGCCCGCTTTGAACAGGGCCGCGTTGGGGTCGGTGACGGAGCCGTTCATCATGACGACCCGGCCGTCCTTGGGCTTGTCACCGAGGGCCGCCACCAGGGCCTTTCCCTGGACGCGGCCCACTTCCTCGTTGTCGAAGGAGGTGTACGCGTCGATCGGGCCCTCGGCCAGCCGGTCGTAGGCGACGACGGGGATGTCCGCCTCCTTGGCCTTGCGGACGGCCCCGGCGATGGCCTTGGAGTCGACGGCGTCCAGGACGAGCACGTCGACCTTGTTCGTGATCATCGTGTCGACCTGCTGGTTCTGCACGGTGGCGTCCTGCTTGGCGTTGGCGTACCTGACGTCCGCCTTGCCGTCGGTGAGTTCCTTGACGCGCTTCTCGATGAGGGGTTTGTCGAACTTCTCGTACCGGGCGGTCTGGTTCTCCGGCAGGAGCAGACCTATCTTCAGTGAGTCGCTCTTCTTCGGGCTCCGGCTGCCGTCGGACTGACGGCCGGATTCCTTGGCACTGCCGCAGGCGGCCAGTGTGACAGCCGCGGCCGTGACGACAGCGGCCATGGCCGCCCGACGCGTACGCGTGTTCACCACAGATACCTCCCTGACGGGGCCGCGTCATTGCGGCCGAGGTGGCTGGCAGTCAACTCGGCCCCACCACAAGCGTCAAGGAGTTAAGCCTTAACGAGACGACAACGGTGCCATGTGTGAACTAAGTGAAGGCGGGAGTGGTCCGCCCGTTCACGGGAACGGACGCGTCCAGAAGAGTGGACGCGTCCATCTCGGTGAGCGCCAGCACGAGCGCGCCCAGCACCTCGGCCCGGCCGCCGAGCGCGCCGGGCAGTACGGAGAGCTGCCGTGCCGCGCTCGGTATCGCGTACCGGCCGACGGATTCGCGTACCGGGCCGAGCAGCAGTTCACCGGCTTCCGCGAGGTCCCCGCCGATGACGATCCGGCTCGGGTTCAGCAGATTGCACAGGCTCGCCACCCCGGTGCCGATGTGGCGGCCGACGTCCGCGACGACCCGGCGGCATCCGGGGTCGCCGTCGCGGGCCAGCCTGACGACGCGCTCCATGGTCAGGTCGGGGCCGTGGCTGGAGCGCAGCAGGGGAAGGACGTAGCGGGCGGCGGTGAACGTCTCCAGGCAGCCGCGGTTGCCGCAGCGGCAGACCGGGCCGGACTCGTCGAGGGTGATGTGCCCGATCTCCCCGGCGGTGCCGCCGGGGCCCCGGTAGATCTCCCCGTTGATCACCAGTCCGGCGCCGACCCCGCTGGAGACCTTGATGTACGCGAGGTCCTTGACGCCCCGCCCGCTGCCCCAGACGAGTTCGCCGAGGGCGCCGAGGTTGGCGTCGTTGTCGACGTGGACGGGGATGCCGAGCCGGCCGCCCAGTTCCTCGGCGGGCCTGGTGCCGACCCAGCCGGGCAGTATCGAGGTGGACCCGAGGGTGCCGGTGACCAGGTCGATGGGGCCGGGGACCCCGAGGCCCAGGCCGGTGATCTTGGCGCGGTCCAGTCCGGCCGCCTCGATCAGCCGGTCGACCAGCCGTTCCGCGCGGTCGAAGCCGTCCTGTGCGGAGGCGTCGACGTCCACCGGTTCGGACTCCTCGGCGAGCACCTGGTGGGCGAGGTTGCCGATCGCCACCCGGAGGTGGGTGTGTCCGAAGTCGACCCCGACGACGATGCCCGCGTCCCCGCTGAGGGAGACGCTGCGGGCCCGTCTGCCACCCGCCGAGGTGGGGGTGACCTGGACCTTTCCCTGGTCCTTCAGCTCGCGGACGATGTTCGAGACGGTCGCCGCCGACAGTCCTGTGCCCCGGGCGATCTCCGCCTGGGTGAGGGAGCCCGCCAGCCGTACGGCCCGGACCACGCGTTCCAGATTGGCCCGGTGCAACGACGACTGCGAACCCGGAGTCTCCATCGGCCCATCCACTCCTGTTTCCCGGGGGCGGCCACGGTGCGCCGCCCCAGTGCCCGGGTCGGTGAAGCGGAACCGGGCTGTGTACAAGTCATGAACACCAAGCTCCGCCGAACGGGTTACCGCAGTCAAGTCCTTGAGGGAAATCGGTGACGAATCGCATCAAGTACCCCAAGGCCCCCGGACCGCTGCCGCGAGGTCTTCCCGGACCCGCCCCGGGCCCGCGGCACCCGTCGCGCGGTCCGGACAGCACGGGCGCCCCGGTTTGTCCAGCGCGGACCCGCCCGGTCGCCGTCCGCGGCTGATACCCACCCCTGTACGACCGTCCGGGGGAATTCGGTGCGATCCACGGGAACCGGACGGCCCCGTACATGGCACCCCCTCCGCCCTTCGGAGGCCGGGGGGTGGGCAGGGGTTCGCTGGGGTCGCCCAGAGGGTCCGGCACCACCGATCGGCGGGGGCGATCCCCCGGTCACCCCCCGATCGGTGGGGCGCAATGTCACTCCAGTGGTGTAGACGTATACCTGACCACGTTCTACGTATGGACACATGCGTTCATGAGACCCGGGGGGGCCGTGATCGACATAGGGCTGTTTGACGACAGCGAAGTGTATCGAGCAGGGATCGAAGCCGTTTTAGCTACTGAAGCGGACATCAAGGTCACTGTCTCCGGAAAGGTGCATGAGGCGACGGCGCAATTGCGCCATGTTCGCCCGCAGGTAGTGCTGCTGGGCAGTGTGCGCGGGCATGATCAGGTGCTCACCGCGCTGGGACGGCTGCGGCGGATGGGCACCCCGCCCGTGCTGCTGCTGATCCCCGCGCAGGAGCGGATCTCGCTGCACGGGCTGCTGGAGGCCGGGGCACTCGGCATCACCGACCGTGACGGCGGGGCGGCAGCGCTCGCCCATGCCGTCAGAACCGTCGCCTCCGGAGGGTGGTCGCTGCCCGCGCAGCTCGCCCGGACGGTGGTGACGGGCTATCTGCGCGGTGGTGCGCGGGAGCACGGCAACCGCGCGCTCCAGGAGGTCCGGGAGAGACTGACGCCCCGGCAGCAGGAGGTGCTGACGCTGATGAGCGAGGGAATGACCAACCCCGAGATCGCCGAGGTCCTCTCCGTCGGCACCGCGACCGTCAAGGATCATGTCCAGACGATCCTGGACCGGCTGGGCACGCCCAACCGGACGCTGGCGGCGCGGCTCGCCTGGGAGGCGCAGCTCGCGACATGCGGGCCCGCGACCCCTTCCGGGGTGTGACGCACGGGGGCGGACCTCGTCCGCCCCCGCTTCACCCGCGGGTTCCACGGGTGCGCGGTTCCACGCGTCGTACGTGCCGGATACGACGGAAGGGGCCCAAGGCTTCGCGCCTCGGGCCCCTTCCGGAGTGGTGCTTGTTACTTCAGGGCGCCGGCCGTGAGGCCGGAGACCACCTGGCGCTGGAAGACGATGTACGCGGCGAGCACCGGCAGCATCGCCATGACGAGACCGGCGAAGAGGCCGGACCAGTCACCCTTGTAGCCCTGCGAGACGGAGAGCTGCACCAGGCCCTGGGTCAGCACCCGGTTCTCCGGGTCGCTGTTGAGCACGGTGGGCAGCATGTACTGGTTCCACTGGCCCAGGAAGTTGAAGATGCCGACGCTGATCAGACCGGGCCGCGCCATCGGCAGCATGATCTGGAAGAACGTCCTGGTGTGGGTGGCCCCGTCCACGAACGCCGCCTCCGCCACCGAACTGGGCAGGCTGCGGAAGAAGGAGGTCAGGAAGAACACCGTGAACGGCAGTGAGTAGGCGATGTACACCAGGATCAGACCGTGGATGGTGTTCAGGAGCCCCATGTTGTTCACGACGTAGAACAGGGGCACCAGGGCCAGCATCACCGGGAAGCTCATACCACCGACGAACAGGTAGTAGAGGAACCGGTTCCCCGGGAACTCGAACCGGGCCAGCACATAGGCCGCCATCGAACCGAGGACCAGGGTGCCGATCAGCGACCCGCCCACCACCATGATGGTGTTCAGGAAGTAGTCGGCCATACGGGCCTGGCTCCAGGCCCTCGACCAGTTGTCGAAGTTCAGCGAGGTCGGGAGCGACCAGGGCGAGTTGAAGATCGCCGCGTCGTCCTTGAAGGAGGTCATCACCGCCCAGAGCAGCGGCATCACCACCAGGATCGCCCAGACGATCAGGATGCCGTGCGAGAAGACGTTGAGGACCTGGCCCTCGGACTTCTCCTTCGGACGCGGCGGGCGTCCGTCCTGCTTGCTGACCCGGGGCGCGGGAACGGCATCCGGGGCGGTGGGGGTCTCAGTGGTCTTCATCAGAACTCCAGCCGCTCGCGCCGGCCCAGCTTCATCACGATGGCCGCGAAGGCCAGGGTCACGACGAGCAGAGCGACACCGATCGTGGTTGCGTAGGCGGCCTGGCCGTCACGGAACGCCTTCTGGTACACGTACAGCACCATGACGGTGGTGGAGTAGTCCGGGCCGCCGGGGCCGATCGTCATGATCTGTACGACCGCGAACGACTCGGCGCCGAGCGCCAGGACACCGATGTAGACCCAGCCGGACTGGACCGTGTCCCACAGCAGCGGCAGGGTGACCCTGAAGAAGGTCGTGATCCTGCTGGCGCCGTCGAGCAGCGCGGCCTCGTACAGCTCGGTCGGGATCGACGCCATTCCGGCGGAGAAGAGGACCACGAAGAATCCGACCGTGGACCAGACGAGTACCGCCATCACGCACCAGAGCGCGAGATCCGGGTCCCCCAGCCACACCGGCTGGAGGTCGTCGAGTCCGATCGCCTTGAAAGTGGAGTTCAGGGCCCCGCTCTGCGGGTTGTAGGCGAACTGGAAGAGCAGGGCGACGATCGCGATCGACAGGACCTGCGGGAAGAAATAGACGATCTTGTAGAAGCCCGAGCCACGTACCCCGCTGACCACGGGGCCGCCCTTGCGGCGCCTTCCTCCGACGTTGATCATAAACGCGAAGAAAAGCGCCAGGCTGAGTGTCACCAGCGGCAGCAGCAACGCGAACAACATGCTGTGCTGCAACGATCTCCAGAAGATGTCGTCTTCGAACATCCTGCTGTAGTTGTCGAAGCCCACCATCTCGAAGTCCGGGCTCAGGCCGGTCCAGTTC
This sequence comes from Streptomyces uncialis, assembly GCF_001905345.1. Classification (GTDB taxonomy): domain Bacteria; phylum Actinomycetota; class Actinomycetes; order Streptomycetales; family Streptomycetaceae; genus Streptomyces; species Streptomyces uncialis. The sequence goes on along the minus strand of NZ_LFBV01000004.1, from coordinate 280,532 downwards.
GTGAAGGAATAGAAGATGGACTGGATGAACGGCCAGATGACGAAGAGTGTGTACAACGTCATCGGGATCACTAGGAATCCCACGATGAACCGGTACTTACCGTGCTGCATTGCTACCGACCCCGATCTTTCCGCGGGTGCCGCCGCTGGTGACCCATGGCTTACTGGTGCTTGTAGTGCTTGATCGAATCGTCCTTGGCCGTGGCGTCGGCGAAGTCCTGGATCCGCTTGACGGCCTCGGCCGGTGTCACGCTGCCGGCCAGCAGACCGCTGAGCACCGCGACACCGATCTGCTCACGCTGGAGCTGCCCGTACCAGTCCTGGAGACGCGGGTTCACCACGTTCTCCCCGGCCTTCTCCAGCGCGGCCACGCCCGCCTTGAGACCCGGGCTGAGGTCGATGCCCGTGGTGCCACCGTTGAAGGCGGTCAGGGACTTGACCTTGGAGGTGAAGTTCTTGGAGGACTCCTCGCTCAGCATGGTGCGCAGGAGCTCCATGCCTCCCTCGGGGTTCTTCGCCTTCGCGGGGACGATGAAGGGCTCGCCGCCGGACGCCCAGATGGTCCCGAAGGGCATCTTGTCGGAGGAGTCGATACCGGTCGGGGCGGAAACCGTGAGACCGAAGTCCTTCGGCATGGTGGACGCGGCCTCGTTCTCGACCCAGGAGCCGTTGGGGATGAACAGCGCCTTCCCCTTGGTCCACTCGGTCTGCGACTGGATGTGGTCGAGACCGGGGGTGCCCTTGAGGATGTAGCCCTTCTTGAAGAGCTCGTAGTACGCCTCGAAACACTCCTTGACCGCGGGGTGCTTCCACGCGTTGGGCTCAAGGTTGTCGATCGCGTCGAGGACCTCGCGGCCACCGCGCTTGGCGATCATCGGGTACAGCGAGAACGGCAGGTAGTACGGGTGCTTGCCCGCGTAGGTCCAGCCCGCGATGCCCTTCCTCTTGGCCTTCTCGCAGACCTTGAGCATGTCGTCCCAGGTCTCGGGGTAGGTCTCGTCCAGGCCGTCGAGGGCCTTCTGCGAGTACCAGACGCCGTACAGGGTGTAGGCGTAGTAGAGGATCCAGACCTGCTCGCCCTCGAACTGGCCCATCTCGACGATGCCGGGCCGCAGGGTGTCGCGGACCTTCTTGTTCGGGTCGTCGTACGACGCCGAGTCGAGCAGGGTGGTGAGGTCGGACAGCTGCTTCTTGCCGACCAGGACCCCCATGTCCATCTGGTCCTTGCCGGAGTTGTCGATGAGGTCCGGCGGGGTGCCCCCGTTGAAGCGGGGCTGGAGGACGGGCTGGATCGTCTGGGTGGTGGTGAACTTGACCTTCCCGGCCTTGGGGAAGTTCTTCTCGTAGATCTTGTTGGCGTCCTCGGCGTACTCCTTGCCGAATCCACCGTCGAAGAGGACGAATTCCACCTGGGCGCTCTCGTTCACGCCAAGCGGGTTCTTCTCCGTCTTCTTGCCCTTTTCCACCTTGTTGCCCGAATCGCTGTCGCCGCTCGCGCAGGCCGACAGGAAGCTCATCGTGGGCACGGCCACCAGGCCGAGTGCAGCGGACCGCTTGATCAGATCACGGCGGCCGACGCCGTTCTGCTTGTTCTGGGCGGAAGATCCCATGCTCAAGTCCTCGCCTTCTCCAGGACTCAGGCGGTGAACCGGACCCTCCCCGGCACCGCGGTGTGATGAAGCTGGGGTCGAACAGAAAACCACGGGATCGGCTGGAATGTGCGGTACCGGTGCCCCCTGACACCACTGTTCCGCGTTCCCCTCTTCCCCCCCGGTCGGCCCGCGGCCAGAAACTGCTGCGGACGCGCACAGGTATAGTCCACTTGAGGACGCGCGGGCAAGATCGAATGCAGGTTTGGGCGGCAGTCTTTCCCTAGTTGAGACCTCACGGATATATAGCCCGACCTCCCCCGGGCCCTCCCCGCGACCACCGCGGGACGCGTTCGCTTCCGCACATCCGATGACCCGATGAACCTCCCGGGCCCGGCGCGCCGAACCCCCCGTACGCCCCACGGCATCACGGACAACACCCTGGACACCTCACGCCACTTACCGCAGTACTGTTCCTTGCGCAACGGAATTGACAACGTTGTCCACTTCCCGGAGGGAACTCGGATGCGGCGTGGAACGCGGCATGGATCAGGTAACGGCCTCATCGTGGGCGTGGCGGCCCTCGCGCTGCTGGCCCCGGGGCGGGCGGACCCCGCCGTAGCCCTGCCCGGGGCGCCACCGCCCAGGCCCGCGGCGGGGTTCGCGTCCTCCTTCGAGAACGGTGAACCCGCGCCGGACTGGCTGGACTCCGCCGAGACCACGGCCACCGGTGAACGCCGGACCTCCGGTGTCGACGGCGGCTCCCCGGATATCCCGCACATGCGGACCCGGGTCGACCGGGGCCCGACCGCCTCCCCCACCGCCAAGGCCCGGGCCGGCTTCACCGGGGCCAGAGCGCTCACCTACACGGGGCGGCACCGCGGCGAGGGACGGGCGTACGCGTACCACAAGGTCTTCGACGTGGATGTGGCCGTCGGCCGGGACACGGAGCTGGCCTACCGGGTCTTCCCCGCGATGGCCGACGGGGACCCCGACTGGGCGGCGACCCATGTGGCCGTGGACCTCGCGTTCACCGACGGCGGCTACTTGAGCGATCTCGGCGCGGTCGACCAGCACGGCTTCCCGCTGAGCCCGCGGGGCCAGGGCGCGGCGAAGTCGCTGTACGTCAACCAGTGGAACGACGTGGTCGCGCGGATCGGCGCGGTGGCGCGGGGCCGGACGGTGGACAGGGTGCTGGTGGCGTACGACGCGCCCGGCGGTCCGGCGCGGTTCCAGGGCTGGGTCGACGACATCGCGCTGCGCACCGCGGAGCCGGAACCGGTGGCGGCGGCCGGGGTACGGCCGTCGGAGCGGGTCTCCACGGTCCGGGGCACCCACTCCAGCCGGGCGTACTCGCGTGGCAACACCTTTCCGGCGACGGCCGTGCCGCACGGTTTCAACTTCTGGACGCCGGTGACCGACGCGGGCTCGCTGAGCTGGCTGTACGACTACGCGCGGAAGAACGGCGCGGACAATCTGCCGAGACTCCAGGCGTTCAGCGCCAGCCATGAGCCCAGTCCGTGGATGGGTGACCGGCAGACGTTCCAGATCATGCCGTCGGCCGCGCCCGGCATCCCGGACGCGGGGCGGCGGGCCCGCGCGCTGGCGTTCCGGCACGAGAACGAGACGGCGCGCCCGCATCACTACGCGGTGACGTTCGAGAACGGGCTGCGGGCGGAGATGACGCCGACGGACCACGCGGCGATGCTGCGCTTCACCTTCCCCGGTGCGGACGCGAGCGTCGTCCTCGACAACATCTCCGACCGGGCGGGGCTCACCCTGGACCAGGAGCGGGGGGTGGTGACCGGCTTCTCCGATGTGAGGTCGGATCTGTCGACGGGGGCGACACGGCTGTTCGTGTACGGGGAGTTCGACGCGCCGGTGCGTGACGGCGGCAGGCTGCGGAGCGACGCGGGCGGAGAGGTCGCCGGGTTCCTGCGGTTCGACGCGGGCCGGGACCGGACGGTCACGCTGCGGCTGGCGACCTCGCTGATCGGGGTGGAGCAGGCGAAGGCCAATCTGCGCCGCGAGATCCCGGAGGGCATGCCGTTCGGCGCGGTGCGGGCGGCGGCGGGGCGGAGCTGGGACCGGCTGCTGGGCCGGGTGGAGGTCGAGGGCGCGACCCCGGAGCAGCTCACGACCCTGTACTCCGGTCTGTACCGGCTGTATCTGTATCCGAACTCGGGCTTCGAGCGGGTCGGACGGCGGTTCCTCTACGCGTCGCCGTTCTCGCCGCAGCCCGGTCCGGACACGCCCACCCGTACCGGGGCGCGGATCGTCGAGGGCAGACCGTATGTCAACAACGGTTTCTGGGACACGTACCGCACGACCTGGCCGGCGTACGCGCTGCTGACGCCGCGGCACGCGGGCACCCTGGTGGACGGGTTCGTGCAGCAGTACAAGGACGGCGGCTGGACCTCGCGGTGGTCCTCGCCGGGGTACGCGGACCTGATGACGGGCACGTCCTCGGACGTGGCGTTCGCGGACGCCCATCTGAAGGGGGTCCGCTTCGACGCGGGGGCCGCGTACGAGGCGGCGCTGAAGAACGCGACGGTGGTGCCGCCGATGCCGGGGGTGGGCCGCAAGGGCATGGAGACCTCGCCGTATCTCGGGTACACGGCGACGGACACCAGGGAGGGGCTGTCCTGGGCGATGGAGGGGTACGTCAACGACCACGGCATCGCGCGGATGGCCGGGGCGCTGTACGCGCGGACCGGTGAGCGGCGCTACCGGGAGGAGGCGGAGTACTTCCTGGACCGGGCCCGGGACTACGTCAACCTCTTCGACGCGAAGGCCGGGTTCTTCCAGGGGCGGGACCGGCTGGGCCGCTGGCGGGTGCCGTCGCGGAGCTACGACCCGAGGGTGTGGGGCCACGACTACACCGAGACCAACGGCTGGGGCTACGCCTTCACGGTGCCGCAGGACTCCCGGGGGCTGGCGAACCTGTACGGCGGCCGGGCCGCGCTCGCGGCCAAGCTGGACACGTACTTCGCCACCCCGGAGACGGCGCGGTTCCCCGGTTCGTACGGTTCGGTCATCCATGAGATGACGGAGGCGCGGGACGTCCGGATGGGGCAGTACGGGCATTCCAACCAGGTGGCGCACCACACGCTGTACATGTACGACGCGGCAGGGCAGCCGTGGAAGACGCAGAAGAAGGTCCGCGAGGTGCTGGCCCGGCTGTACACGGGGTCGGGGATCGGCCAGGGCTACCACGGGGACGAGGACAACGGCGAGCAGTCGGCCTGGTACCTGTTCTCCGCGCTGGGGTTCTATCCGCTGGTGCTCGGCGGGAACGAGTACGCGGTGGGGTCGCCGCTGTTCACCGAGGCGCGGGTGCGGATGGACAACGGCCGCACGCTGGTGGTGAAGGCGCCGCGCAACAGCGCGCGCAATGTGTATGTGCGGGGGCTCAAGGTCAACGGGAGGCCGTGGCACTCGACGGCGCTGCCGCACGGGGTGCTGGCGCGGGGCGGGGTGCTGGAGTTCGAGATGGGGCCGGAGCCCTCGTCGTGGGGCACCGGGCCGGACGCCGCGCCCGCCTCGATCACCGGGGACGACCGGCCGCCCGCGCCCCGTTCGGACATCCAGCGGGGCACGGGTCCGCTGTTCGACGACACCTCGGCGACCTCGGCCCAGGTGGGAGTGCTGGCGCTGCCGGTGGCCGGGGCGAGGCGGGCCGCGCAGTACACGCTGACCTCGGCGGACCGGGGGCGGGCGCCCACCGGCTGGACGCTGGAGGGTTCGGCGGACGGGCGGCGCTGGCGAATCCTGGACCGCCGGGCGGGTGAATCGTTCGCGTGGGACCGGCAGTTGCGGGTGTTCCCGGTCGGCGCGGAGCAGGGGAGACCGGTGGCCTATCCCCACTACCGGCTGGTGTTCGACGGTCCGGGGGCCCTCGCGGAGGTGGAGCTGCTGGGCTGAGCGGCGCGTGGGTGCCCCGTACAGCCGTCCGTACGGCTCGCTGGCGGCCGGGGCCGCACGGAAAGGAGGGCCGCCCCCGTTCAGGGGGAGCGGCCCTCCTCGGTGTCCTGACGCGGGCCGGGGCCCGCCGCCGGCTACTTGCGGATCAGCGAGCGCAGCACGTACTGCATGATGCCGCCGTTGCGGTAGTAGTCGGCCTCACCCGGGGTGTCGATGCGGACGACCGCGTCGAAGTCCACGCCCGTGTCGGTGGTGACCTTCACGGTGCGGGGGGTGGAGCCGTCGTTCAGCACAGTGACGCCGGTGAAGGAGAAGGTCTCCTCGCCGGTCAGGCCGAGCGACTCGGCCGTGGCGCCCTCGGGGAACTGGAGCGGGAGGACGCCCATGCCGATGAGGTTCGAGCGGTGGATGCGCTCGTAGGACTCGGCGATGACGGCCTTGACGCCGAGCAGCGCGGTGCCCTTGGCGGCCCAGTCACGGGACGAGCCGGAGCCGTACTCCTTGCCCGCGAGGACGACGAGCGGGGTGCCCTGCTCGATGTAGTTGCGGGACGCGTCGTAGATGAACGACACGGGCGCGTCGGCGGACTCGGCGGCCTGGGTGAAGTCGCGGGTGTAGCCGCCCTCGGTGCCCGGCGCGATCTGGTTGCGCAGCCGGATGTTGGCGAACGTGCCCCGGATCATGACCTCGTGGTTGCCGCGGCGGGAGCCGTAGCTGTTGAAGTCGCGGCGCTCGACGCCGTGCTCCGTGAGGTACTTGCCGGCGGGGGTGTCGGCCTTGATGGCACCGGCCGGGGAGATGTGGTCGGTGGTGACCGAGTCGCCCAGCTTGGCCAGCACCCGGGCGCCGGTGATGTCGGAGACCGGGGTGGTCTCCATCGTCATGCCCTCGAAGTACGGGGGCTTGCGGACGTAGGTGGACTCGGTGTCCCACTCGAAGGTGTTGCCGGTCGGGATCGGCAGGGACTGCCACTGGGCGTCGCCCGCGAAGACGTCGCTGTAGGACTTGTTGAACATGTCCTCGCCGATGGAGTTGGCGACGACGTCGTTCACCTCGGCCTCGGTGGGCCAGATGTCCTGGAGGTAGACCGGCTTGCCGTCCTGGTCGATGCCCAGGGCGTCACGGGTGATGTCGACCTTCATGGAGCCCGCGAGGGCGTAGGCGACGACCAGCGGCGGGGACGCCAGGTAGTTCATCTTGACGTCGGGGTTGATCCGGCCCTCGAAGTTGCGGTTGCCGGAGAGCACCGAGGTGACCGCGAGGTCGTGGTCGTTGACGGCCTTGGAGACCTCTTCCGGCAGCGGGCCGGAGTTGCCGATGCAGGTGGTGCAGCCGTAGCCGACGAGGTTGAAGCCGACCTTGTCGAGGTAGGGGGTGAGCCCCGCCTTGTCGAAGTAGTCGGTGACGACCTTGGAACCCGGCGCGAGGGTCGTCTTGACCCACGGCTTGCGGGTGAGGCCCTTCTCGACCGCCTTCTTGGCCACCAGCGCGGCGGCGACCATGACGTACGGGTTCGAGGTGTTGGTGCACGAGGTGATCGCGGCGACGGTGACGGCGCCGTGGTCGATCTCGTAGGTGGACCCGTCGGGCGCGGTGACCGTGGTCGGGTTCGACGGCACGCCGTTGGAGGAGGCCGGGGCGTCGGACGCGGGGAAGGACTCCTTGCCCGCCTCCTCGTCGTCGGACACGTAGTTGCGGACGTCCAGCGCGAACTGCTGGGCGGCGTTGGCGAGGACGATCCGGTCCTGCGGGCGCTTGGGACCGGCGATCGACGGGACGACCGTCGAGAGGTCCAGCTCCAGCTTCTCGGAGAAGTCGGGCTCGGCGGCCGGGTCCAGCCACAGGCCCTGCGCCTTGGCGTACGCCTCGACGAGCGCGACCTGCTGCTCGCTGCGGCCGGTCAGGCGCAGGTACTTCAGCGTCTCGCCGTCGATCGGGAAGATCGCGGCGGTGGAGCCGAACTCCGGCGACATGTTGCCGATGGTGGCGCGGTTGGCGAGCGAGGTCGCGGCGACGCCCTCGCCGTAGAACTCCACGAACTTGCCGACGACACCGTGCTTGCGGAGCATCTCGGTGATGGTCAGCACCAGGTCGGTGGCGGTGGTGCCGGGGGTGAGCTCACCGGTCAGCTTGAAGCCGACGACGCGCGGGATGAGCATCGAGACCGGCTGGCCCAGCATCGCGGCCTCGGCCTCGATACCGCCGACGCCCCAGCCCAGCACACCGAGGCCGTTGACCATGGTGGTGTGCGAGTCGGTGCCGACGAGGGTGTCGGGGTACGCCTGGCCGCCTCGGACCATGATCGTGCGGGCCAGGTGCTCGATGTTCACCTGGTGGACGATGCCGGTGCCCGGCGGGACGACCTTGAACTCGTCGAACGCGGTCTGGCCCCAGCGCAGGAACTGGTACCGCTCGCGGTTGCGGCCGTACTCCAGCTCGACGTTCTGCGCGAAGGCGGTGTTGGTGCCGAACTTGTCGGCGATGACGGAGTGATCGATGACCAGCTCGGCCGGGGCCAGCGGGTTGATCTTCGCCGGATCGCCGCCCAGCTCCTTCACGGCCTCACGCATGGTGGCGAGGTCCACGACACAGGGCACACCGGTGAAGTCCTGCATGATCACACGGGCCGGGGTGAACTGGATCTCCTGGCTGGGCTGCGCCTGCGAGTCCCAGCCACCGAGGGCCCGGATGTGGTCGGCGGTGATGTTCGCGCCGTCCTCGGTACGGAGCAGGTTCTCCAGCAGCACCTTCAGGCTGTAGGGAAGGCGCGCGGAGCCCTCGACCTTGTCCAGCTTGAAGATCTCGTACGACTCGTCGCCCACACTCAGTGTGGCGCGGGCGTCGAAGCTGTTCGCCGACACGACAGTCTCCTTCATCAGTGCGCGTACTACCGCCATCGCAATCCTGCCGCCACGCCCCCTCGCCGATCCGCTAAGGTAAGGCTAAGTTAGGTAGACCTAACCGGGGTGGGCGGCTGCGGTACGCCTCGGCAGATATCTCGATGTCGAGATAACTCTAGTACATCGCGGCGGCGCGGTCATGCCCGGACCCGGTGTCCTGGCTCACCGCGCCGTCCCCCATGCCCCGGACCCGCCGCCCCTTCCCGCGCTCCCGCCCCCCACGACCCGGCCGCCCCATACGCGTTGACCACGGGCGGGGGGGCGATCGCCGGTCCGCGGCGGCACGGGAGGTCCCGGACCGGCCACCGGAAGAGAATCGGTCACCGACGGGACGAGATCGGTCGCCGGTGGGGCCGGATCGGTCCGGGGCGGTGCCGGATCGGTCGCCGGGTGGGCAGGACCGGTCGCCGGGTGGGCGGGGCCGGTCACCGGAGGCAGTCGGCGGGGTGGACCCCGGTCGGTCGCGGACCGCAGCCACCGTCGCGGGGCCAGGTCACGGACCCGGGAGCGGGGCACGAACACGGCAGCGGGTCACAGTCACGGGGCCGGGTCGCGGACAACGGGAGCGGGTCACAGGCACCGGCCCAGGCCGGCATCGGGGCCGGGTCAGTCGCGGGACCAGCGCTCCGTGAACAGCCGGAGCGAGGGGGGCGTGCCGGGCAGCCGACCCGCGCCCGGTGCGCGCAGACCGTCCAGCGCGAGGGCGACGAGCCGCCGCCGGGCCGCCTCGGCCTCGGGCACCAGATCGTCACGGCCCTGCTTGCGGAGCTGGTCCAGCACCGGGGAGGTCCCGAGCTGCTCGATGAGCAGCGCGATGTCGACCGGGGTGACGTCGGTGCGCAGCACTCCGGCCCGGTGGGCGCGGTCCACGAGCTCGTCCAGGAGCCGGTCCGAGCGGTCGCTCGCCTTCCGCATCCGGTCGGTGACCTCGATGGTCCCGGCGATCGGGCCGAGCGAACCCTGGCCGAACTCGACGCACGCGGTGAGGAACCCGGCCAGTCCGGACCAGGCGTCGGGGTCGGTCAGGCCCTGTTCGGCGGCGGCGATCCAGTGCTCGACGGAGAGCACGCTCAGCCGCTGGAACAGCTCCTCCTTGGTGCGGTAGCGGCGGTAGAGGCTGCCGATGCCGACCCCGGCGCGCGCGGCGATCGCGGCCACCGAGGCGTGCGCGCCCTCGGTGGCCAGCACCTCACGAGCGGCCCGCAGCAGCGCGCGGTCGTTGCGCTCGGCCTCCGCCTGGCGGGGGCCCCGTCGTTCGGGTGGCGTCATAGCGACGCATCGTAATCGCCGTGCGGGCGGGCAAAGCGGGCGGGATTCCCCGGACCTCTTGCGGAGCGAAACGCTCCGCGATTAGAGTCCCCATCCAACCGGAGCAATTCGCTCCGCAGGGCGTTCGCGGGCAACCGGCCGGACGGCCCACCGACATGACGGGGAGCGGCACCATGACCAGCACACCGCAGGGGACGACCACGGGCGACGGACCGGGCACCGGTTCCACGGCACCCGAGGTGACCGGGGTCGGCGTGGCGAGCGGGGAGCGGGTGGCCGACATCGATGCCATCCAGCGGCTGATCGCGGACGCCGGCGAGCACCAGAACGATGTCGAGCGGCTCATCGCGCTGCACACCCCGGACGTGTCGATCGTGAACTTCGTCGGACGCCGGCTGCTGGGCCGGGACTCCATGGAGAAGGTCATGCGCGTGGCCGTCGCCTCGCCGCTGGCCAAGATCCTCACCACGGTCGACGTGCTGCACATCCGGTTCGTCCGCGCGGATGTGGCGGTGGTCGCCTGCGTCAAGCATGTGAGCGACGAGCGGGACCCGGCGACCGTGACAGGCGACGACGTACAGGTGCATACGACGACCGGTTCGCTCACCTATGTCCTGGAGAAGAGCGGAACGCCCGGTACCGGATGGCGGATCACCCATGCGCAGACCACTCCGGTCCTGGGCTGACCACTCGACCGGACGGGCGAGGTGCGGGGCCGGTGCCCGGGGAGGCGACGGCCCCGACTCCCCCACTGGGCCCAACAGGCGGTTCGCGCCCGGACGGAGCAGGCGCGGTTGCCCCGCCGGGCCGGGTCCCGCAGGATCGGAAGCAGACCGCCGACCGGGCGACAACGGTGGGTCCATCCGAGGGATTCGGCAACTCCAATGGCGCACCCTGGCGATAACGTCATCTCATATCTGAGATAGCCTGCGGCACATGGCAGACGACTACCTCGTACGCATCGGCAAGCTCATCCGTGACGCCCGGCAGCATCGTGGCTGGACCCAGTCCCAGCTCGCCGAGGCGCTCGGCACAAGTCAGAGCGCCGTCAACCGCATCGAGCGCGGAAACCAGAACATCAGCCTTGAGATGATCGCCCGCATCGGTGAGGCTCTCGACAGCGAGATCGTGTCCCTCGGCTACGCGGGCCCCATGCATCTGCGTGTGGTCGGTGGACGCCGGCTGTCCGGTTCCATCGACGTCAAGACGAGCAAGAACGCCTGCGTCGCGCTGCTGTGCGCGACCCTCCTCAACAAGGGCCGTACGGTCCTGCGCCGGGTCGCCCGTATCGAGGAGGTCTTCCGGCTGCTGGAGGTCCTCAACTCCATCGGTGTGCGCACCCGCTGGATCAACGACGGTGTCGACCTGGAGATCGTGCCGCCCGCCGAGCTCGACATGGGGGCCATCGACGCGGACGCCGCCCGCCGCACCCGCTCCATCATCATGTTCCTCGGTCCGCTGCTGCACCGGATGGACCACTTCAAGCTGCCCTACGCGGGCGGCTGCGACCTCGGCACCCGCACCATCGAGCCGCACATGATCGCCCTGCGCCGGTTCGGCCTGGACATCACCGCGACCGAAGGGCTCTACCACGCGGAGGTCGAGAGCCGCACCGAGCTCGACCGGCCGATCGTCCTGACCGAGCGCGGCGACACCGTGACCGAGAACGCGCTGCTGGCCGCCGCCCGGCACGCCGGCACCACGGTCATCCGCAACGCGTCCTCCAACTACATGGTCCAGGACCTGTGCTTCTTCCTGGAGGCGCTCGGCGTACGGGTCGACGGCGTCGGCACCACCACCCTGACCGTGCACGGCGTCCCCACCATCGACGTGGATGTGGACTACTCCCCCTCCGAGGACCCGGTCGAGGCGATGAGCCTGCTGGCCGCGGCCGTCGTCACCGAGTCGGAGCTGACGATCCGCCGGGTGCCCATCGAGTTCCTGGAGATCGAGCTGGCGGTCCTGGAGGAGATGGGACTCGACCACGACCGCTCCGCCGAGTACGTCGCCGACAACGCGCGCACCCGGCTGATCGACCTCACGGTCCGCCCCTCCAAACTGGAGGCGCCGATCGACAAGATCCACCCGATGCCCTTCCCCGGCCTGAACATCGACAACGTGCCCTTCTTCGCGGCCATCGCCGCGACCGCGCAGGGCAAGACCCTCATCCACGACTGGGTCTACGACAACCGCGCGATCTACCTCACCGACCTCAACCGGCTCGGCGGCCGCCTCCAGCTCCTGGACCCGCACCGCGTCCTGGTGGAGGGCCCGACCCGCTGGCGCGCCGCCGAGATGATGTGCCCGCCCGCGCTGCGCCCGGCGGTGGTCGTCCTGCTGGCGATGATGGCCGCGGAGGGCACGTCCGTCCTGCGGAACGTGTACGTCATCAACCGCGGCTACGAGGAACTGGCGGAGCGCCTCAACTCCGTGGGCGCCCAGATCGAGACGTTCCGGGACATCTGACATACGAGCGCCGCCGCACCCCGTCTGACCTGCCAAAACAAAGGTCTGATGGGGGTGCGGCGGCGTCTGTGGGACTTCTCTGGGACTTTGGGCCCGGGAACACTCCCGGGCCGCAATCTCGGTTAGCCGAACAGGGCGTCGATGGCGGCGGTGCCGCGGGCGCCCGCCCGGGGCAGGAAGTGCGCGTACTTCCTCAGAGTGAACCCCGGGTCGGAGTGTCCCAGCCACTGGGCGAGTGAGACGACCGACTCACCGGCCTCCAGCTGCTCCGAGGCGTAGAAGTGGCGCAGCGCGTGGAAGCCGTGTTCGCGGGAGGGTTCCCAGACGCGCTGTCCGTCGGCGCGCTGCTCCAGGCCGCCGATTACGCCGGCCTTGGTGAGTGCGGGTTTCCAGATGTAGGAGTTGAAGTAGTTCCGGTTGATCGCCTTGCGCTCGCGGCCGGTCACGAGCAGGTTGTACGTCCGGGGCGGCGGTGCTTGGCCTCCACCGGTGTCTCCGGTGGGCGGGGGTCGTCCCAGGCCATGGTGACCGGCACGGACGGGAACGCGGTCGCGTACCGTCGTGCTGCTTCGCCAACGCTGGAGGGCAGTGCCACGTCGCGGACCTTGCGGCCTTTGGGGAGCGCGAAGCACAGGCTCGCCCGGACCATCTTGATCTGGCGGCGGATGTGGACGACGCCCTCGTCGAAGTCGAAGTCGTCCAGGCTGAGTCCGAACGCCTCGCCCTGGCGCAGGCCGAGACCGGCGCCGATCTCCACGAGGATCCGGTAGCGGTCCGGGAGGGCGGCGCGGACTGTCCGTACGTGTTCCTGCGGCCATGCCTCCAGCCTGCCCGGAGCAGCGGCGGGCGGGCGGACGGTTTTAGCGCGGCACGGGTTGCGTGCGAGCCTGCGGTCCTCGACGGCGGCCTGGAGCACGCTGGACAGCGTGGCCCAGACGAGGCGGATGGAGGTGGGCCCGAGGTCCTGTTCCAGCCGCTTCTTCCAGCTTCGGAGGACGTCGGTGCCCACGGCGTTCAGGGGGAGCGCTCCGAGGTGCGGAAGGATGTGGCGCCGCACCCGCTGTTCGATGCGTTCGATCGTGGACGGGTCCCCGCTCTGGGTAGGCCACCAGTGCACGCTGATGTAGTCCTTGACAGGCAGGTCGCCGTCCCGCGGGTCGACGAATTCCTGGCGCCGCACGTCGGTCTGGGCTGTCGCGAGCCAGGTCTTGGCATCGTTCAGCGCGTCGAACGAACGGTCCTTGACACCCGGGATCCCCTTCACCCGGTAGCGGGTGCACTTTCCGTACATGGCGGTGCGCTCACGCCTGCCGGTCTCCCGGCTGGGGCGCTTCTTCAACCAGCGATCTTCGATGTAGCCGGGCAAATCTCTCCTTCGAACGGAAACGGGGGGCGACCGATCAGGTCAGGCGACCGCTGAGCTGCCGGATCGGTAGTGACGCGGGGCGTTGAGGGGGCTCAGTTCCGTATTGCAGCGGGAGTCGGCCAGTTCTTGTTCATGGATCCAGGCGTCCAGGGTTTCCCGGCGGTACATGACGCGGCCCCGTGGCCCCATACGGAAGCTCGGCGGCCCTTGGCGCCGGTGCCGCCAGACGTAGAGCGTATGTGGCGAGAGGCCGAGGTATTCGGCCGCGTCTTTCACATTCAGGAACGCCGCGCCGACAGCGACGAAGGGGGCGGGAAGTGGGTGTGTGGGCATGGGGAGTCCTGTGTGAGTGAAGCGAGTGGCCGACCGCGGGCGGGGAACGGCGAGGTTCTCCCACCCGCGGCAGTTGCTGAGAAAGTGACGAGATCTGTGATCCGGCCGCTGATCGAATGCGCGTTGCGGCTATCGGGCAGCGTGCGTCGGTGCGCGCTCCGGGCCGGCTGTGCAGAAGGCGGCTTCAATAAGGGCGTTGGAAGCTTCGGCCGACGCGGGCGGCTGAAAGCAGTGCGGGAAGCGGCGGGCGAGTGCAGAAACGCTGATGCCGGTCCGATCAGCCAGGTTGGAGATATCCCAAGCGGTGCGGTGCCCGCTCAGCCAGGTTGCAATACAGGTGTCTCGGAGGTCGGAGACCCTTCTGCCCAGAGGCGAGCTGAACTCGTGGGGCTCCAGGACGGCTTCCCGCGCGCTGCGCCATGCCTTGCGGTAGACGGCCCCGGGCAACGGTCGACCGTCATCGCGGGTGAACATCAGGTCCACCGGACCTAGGCCACGCCGGGCGACTTCCGCCTTCAGAATCTCCACCAATTCCGGGCTTGCCGGAACCACCCGCACAACACCAACGCCCTCCACGGCTTCGTCCCCGCTCCTGAGACGGCCAGGAAGAACCATCAGCTCGCCCGGGCCTTGGTTGGGCAGATTCGCGTCACGCACCCGCAGAGCCAATGCCTCATGCGGCCTCAGTGCCGCCAGGGCTACGGACGACAGGAAGGCGCGCAGTGGGCGGCCGTTCCGCGGGCATTGACCGATCCGATTCAGCAAGTCGTCTCGCTGCCGATCCGACAGCAGGAACCTTTCATCAACAACAGCAGCCACAGGGGAGACTCCTCGAAATAGGGGTGCGTTTCCAACGGAACAAGGCGCCCATCCGGCTTCAGCACCGAAGGACACCTACAAGGCTCCGGAAGATTCCCGGTTTCGCGAACCGGGGATTGCGTGGTACAAGGAGCGACGAAGCCCGACTTGCCGTTCGTGGTTGAGTCACATGGCCGGCGTCTCACGAGAGAGAAGAGTTCGGGTGCGCCGAGCACCTTGGCAGATCACTGGGCCACAGGTTTCGACTGTTTCCCGAGGCCCCTCAGCAGGCCCTCGCACCGACATGATCAAGGTTGACATATCTCTGGCGAAAATATCCAGTCAAATCAAGCACGAATTGGTCTGCCGTCGGCGAACTGCACTCGAACGCATCGCGCACCCAACGCCTCGCCGACACAAGGGGAAACCCGGAGGTGAGTTCTGCCAGACGTACAGCCACCCTGAACAAATACCGACCAGAGCGCCTCCCGCCAAGCCGCTGACACCTTTCCGCTCGATCGACTACTCGTCACTAAAAAAGCGAAACGGCCTCCGGAGCCGTGTGCGCAGGTTCGAATCCTGCCGGAGCCTCGCCTCAACCGGCACGATGTTGCGGTTGACCAGCGCAGATGCCAAGGATGAAGAGCGGGAACCAGTCTCACTGGTTCCCGCTCTTTGTCGTTGGTTCGCGCTGATCGCGATAGACCTGCGACAGGGGCTGACCTCCAGGCATCATCTGAAGACCGCAGCGGCGAACAGGGGCCGCGCAGCGACGGGATGCGCGACCCCGCGCCAAACGATCGCCCCCGTCGACACCCCTGGGAGGCCCTCCGTTGCCGCGAACCATCCGCTTCGACAAGACCCAAGAGGAACTTCAGTTCGAGAACACCTGTCGCCCGTATCGCGATGTTGAAGCCGCCGAGAGCGGGGAACTTACCCGCGAGACGACCATCGAGCCGCTCCGTGCGGGGCGGGCCGATGTTCTGATCGGCCAACCAGAAGGCTCATGGCTCGACGTAAAGCGTGCACATTATGACCTCGATACACAGCACGGAAAGATCTCAATTGCCCAGGCAGTAGCAAGGTTTGCAAACGCCGAGCACGGCGGCATCGTCGTGGTGGGCATGCGAGGAAAGAAAATTCCTTCGGGAGAACTGATTCACAGCATTTGCCCCGTACCCCTCGACGGACGCACGCTGCGTCGCTATCAGAGCGCCCTGGAGCACCACCTATACCCTCCTCCGAATCTCCTTGACATTGAGGAGTTCTCCCATGGATCAGGGCAATGGATTGTCTTTCTCCATATCCCGCCACAGTGACGGCGGCCAGTTGGGATTCCCCACGTACGGCCAGTTACTTTGTCACTCCCTGCGAGCAATCGGGCGATCTCCTGCGGCCTGGCTCAGTCGACGTCGCCGTTGCCCATGAGTTCGAGGAGGCGGGAGAGGACCCGAAGGCAGGCGTCGACCTCGGTGTCGGTGAGGTCACCGCCGACTTGGCGCAGCACTGCGCGTTCGCGGTCGAGCACGGCGGTGATAGCGGTCCGACCCTGTTCGGCCAGCCGGATGAGGGGGGACCTTTTGTGGGCCGGGTTGGGGGCAGGTTCGACCAGACCTCGTGTGGTCGCGTCGTTGACCATACGCTGGACGAACTGGCGGCTGAGTGTCTGCGCCCGTGCCATCTGAGGGACGGTCATGGGGCCATGTTCATGGAGCAGATTGAGTACGGCCCGCACCCCTACCGACAGTCCTTCGACGGACACGTCCTGCTCCACCTTGCGCTGGGTACGCCGGTACAGCGGGCCCACCAAGTCGAACACCTCGGTGAGTCGTTCAGTGAGTTCTTCGGATGCCAGGCCACGATCTGTCTCATTCATCCCATAAGGATGACACCCTGGTTGCCATTTTCCTACAGGAATGACACCTTGATTGTCATGAATGATCTGTTCTGGCTCGATACCGGCACTGGCCGCCCCCTCGTCCTGCTGCACGGTGGCTTCCTGGACCACCGCATGTGGAATGACCAGATCCCCGCCCTCGCCGCGCGGTACCGCATTATCGCGCCCGATGCCCGAGGCCACGGCCGGTCCGCCAACGCCACCGAACCGTTCCGGCACACCGACGTCCTCGCCGCGCTGCTACGACATTTGGGCACCGGCCCCGCCATCCTGGTGGGCGTCTCCATGGGGGGAAGCATCGCGGTCGACACCGCGCTGGAGCATCCGGAACTGGTCAGTGCGGTGGTCGTCAGCGGCTCCGGGACCAGCGAACCGTACTTCACCGACCCCTGGACCACTCAAACCTGGACCGCGTGGCAGTCGGCGATGTCCGCCGGCGACCTGGACGCCGCCGTCGAGGAGTTCACACTCTTCGCCGCAGGCCCGCACCGCACCCTCGACGATCTCGACCCGGAAGTCGTCAGCCGACTGCGCGAGATGACACGCAGCACCCTGTCCAAGCACACCCCCGACGAACCCGACCCGCGCATCCCCGTCCGCGACACCTGGAACCGTGCCGCCAAGATCGACGTACCCGTGCTGGCCATCAACGGCACCATCGACTCACCCGACCACCTCGGCATGGCCGAACGCCTCACCAACACCGTCACCAACGGCCACGCGACATCGATCGACGGAACCGCCCACTACCCCAACATGGAACGCCCGAACGTCTTCAATAGGGCGCTCGAAGACTTCCTACGCACCTTGTGACCACCCAACCGACTCCTCGCTCCACGATCACCGAATGTCACCAACGGCGGCCAGATAGCTCCCCCGCTAATTGGCCGCCAGTGGGGGAATCCCAACTGGCCAACATCACCACAGCCCGAGGAACTTAAGCCTTTCCTTGTCCATGGGTCAGTAGTCGACGGATGCATCGAGGGCGCCTTCATCAGCATCGTCCGCCGCAGAGGCGAAGGGTCGATCCCTATTACCGCGCCTGCAATTCACTCCACGCTGGCTGCTGGCCGCGCCCTACTCAGGCGCGGCCAACTCCCCAGGGGCCCACAGAACTAATCGGCCCAGGCAAACTCCTTCTCAATCTTCATTTGCTGCTTGGTGGCCGTAGACGCACCCTTCGTAAACGCGATGGGTCACTTCGACGGAGTGCGGGCCCGGTGCTCTGCTAGTCGGTGATGCCGTAGTAGTCGCCGAGGAACTGGGCGATCTCCGCTGCGTGGGGCAGGAGCAGGGGGAGGTGGGTGGTGAGGGCGGTGCGGGTGGCGTCGGCGAGTTCGGCGCGGGAGGAGGTGGCGGTGGAGACGTAGGGGTCGAGGCGTCGGATGAGTTCGTAGTTGCTGGTGACGTCGACGTCGTGGAGGGCCTTCTCCAGCGGGGGTGCTCCGGGTGGGGGGATGGCGGGGAGGATGCGGGAGATGTAGGTGACGCGGTGGAGGATGCGCCAGCAGGGGGGTTTGCGGTCGCTGTGGCGGGCCTGGCGCAGGGCGGCTGCGTTGGGGTTGTTGCTGTTGGCGAGCCAGGTGGGGTCGGCGACTTTGTTGTAGAAGTCGTCGAAGTGGGTGGTGTCCTGGCCGAGGTAGAAGGTCATGAAGCGGTAGGCGTCGACTTTGCCGGGGACGAGGACGGGTTTGCCCGCGGCGTATACCGGTACGCCCTTGTCGTCGTATTTCTGGAGGTCGCGGGTGGGATTGCACTCGACTTCGATGCTGTGGGAGCGGGTGGCTTCGCGGCTTCGGGTGCGGGTGACGGTGGTGCCGCCGCCGAGGCTGGCCTCGAACTGGAGGCCGACGCCGACGCCGGAGATTTCGAAGCTGGTTTCCAGGGTGCCGGTGACTTTGCCGGAGAAGGTGTAGGAGCCGCCGGTGGTCTGGGTGACGACGTCGGTGGTGCCGGTGGTTTCGGCGAAGAAGCCGCCGTCGGCGGTCCAGACGTAGGTGTTGGCGATGTTGCGGTTGGCGAAGGCGTCGGCGGTGGCGGTGGGCTGTTTGGCGTCGGGGCTGGGGGGTGTTGCTCCGATGAAGGATTCCAGGACCTTGCCGGCGCGCTCGGCGGTGGGGTCGCTCTTGCTCGTTTCGGTGGAAACGGTGTTGTAGTAGTTCTCCAGTTGCTGGCGTTCGCGCATGATGCGGCGTTTGATGGCGTACGCCTCGCGGGGTTTGAAGTAGCTGTAGTCGCCGCGCTGAGTGGCGTTGGGGTAGGCGGGGTCGAGAACCTTGCCGCGTTCGTTGAAACCGACGGCTCCGTCGAGGGTGCCCTGTTTGGTGTATTGGGGGTTGATGGGGAAGCTGATGATGTTCCAGTCCCTGGGGATGTCGGGGTTGGGCATCATCCGGTAGGCGACCAGGTCACCGGTGTGGGCCAGGCGCAGGGCGTAGACGTCGGCGGTCTCGGACTGGACGAGGGCGTAGCCCTGGTTGGCGGGGGCGTAGCGGCGGCCGATGGCGTCATTGAGGAGGGTGGCGGGGTCTTCCCAGGCGCCGGTGAGGGTGGCGGTGGTGTTGCGTTCGGTGCTGGTGCCCTGGGAGACGGAGGTCTCGTTGGTCCAGGCGTTGGAGAATTCGAGGCTGCCGCCGAGGCCGCCTTTGACCTTGGCGTCGAAGAGTGGCCTGGCGATGCCGAACCCGACGGGCGCGATGATCATCAGGGTTTCCTGGTCGACTTCGGTTGCGGCGGTGAGGCTGAAGCTGGTGTCGACGCTGCGTTCGTGGGCGGAGGAGAGGGTGGAGGTGACCTCGTCGGCCTGCTGGAAGGTGACGGTGGAGCAGCCGGCGGGGTCGGTGCCGCCGGTGAGGTTTTCGGAGGGGACGGGTGGGGCGCCTTCGATGTAGCCGATGAGCTGGGGGTCGAACTGGATCTGGCTGACCCATTCGCTGACCAGGTCGCCGACCTTGTAGCCGGTGGTCAGGTGCCAGAAGCCGTCGCTGAGGTGGCTGTAGGAGCGTTTGAGGACGCCGTATGCCTCGCCGCTCTGGGTGTACTGGAGGTCGGCGTATTCGGCTGCGGCGGGTCCGGCGGTGGCGCTCTGGTGGAAGAGGGTGCGGACGCCGGCGAGGGCTGAGCGGACGGTGGCGGTGTCGGTGGAGACAGGGGCGGTGGACAGAACGATGCGGGGGCGGGTGGCGTCGGTGCCGACATCGAGGTGGTTGCCGCGCAGGGAGTGGTCCGCCACGGTTTCGGCGGTGACCGTGGTGGAGTCGGAGTCGAAGGGCCAGTAGGCGAGCAAGTCCTGTTTGTCACCCTTGAGGCGGGTGAAGAGGTTGTCCAGGAGCTGTTCGGGGGTGCGGGCGGTGCGCCACAGGCGCACCTCTTCGAGGGTGCCGTGGAAGAAGTCGCTGACGGTGCCGGCACGGTTGAGAGCGCCGAGGGTGAGCTGTTCGTCGCCCCACTCGCCGAGAGGAGAGGTGGCGGGGGTGTCGCAGGGGATGGGGCGGCCGTCGCGGTAGAGGGTGAAGGCGCTGGCGCGGGGGTCGGGGTCGGTGGTCCAGCGGGCCCGGCGCAGCTTCAGGTCGTATCCGCCGGCGGTGTCGGTGGTGGAGTTGCCCTCGTTCTCCTCGAACGTCCAGCGGGCGATCAGGCCGTCGTCCCTCGGCTGGAGTACGGTGCCGAGCTGCTGGTTGTCCCGGGCCTTGCCCCAGATGCGGACCTCGCCGATGGTGCCCTTGAGCGCATGGGCGGTGGTGCCGTCCTGGACGCGGCCGATCTCCAGGGCGCCGTCGTTGCCGCGGGGGCCGGGGCCGGTGTACCGGCCGTAGTCGACGGGGATGAGTGTTGCGGGCTGGTTCTGGGGCTGGGGCTGCAAAAGGAATGCGGGGTTGATGATGGCGAGCTCGGTGCCGTCGACGACGAACCGGATGTCCTGCCATTCCGCGACGTCGACGCGTTCCACGACGTCGAATTCCTGGCTTGTGGTGGTGCCGTCGGCGCCGGTGACGGGGAAGTTGCGTTTGCCCTTGACTTCCTGGGTGGTGCTGCCGGCCTTGCGGACGACGGCGATCCGGTGGAAGCCCGCGGTGATCGCGGTGGCGGAGGTGAAACGTTTGACGACCGGTCCCGGTTCCTCGAAGGCAAACTCCAGCTTCCCGTTCGCGAGGACAGTGAGCTGGTAGGGGACGCTGCCGCCGGTGCCGTCCCCGAGCCGGCCCTTGGAGATCAGGCCCTGGCGGGTGCCGATCGCGTCGATGGTGGCGAAGACCTCGACGGTCAGGTCCCCGGTGATGTCGAGGGCGTCCGCGTCCGGGGTCTCGGCCCACGCCGTGCCGTCGAACCGCAGCGCCCAGGACTGCTCGTGGACGGCCGCCAGATGGGACCAGTCACCGCAGGGGTAGCTGTCCCGGCTCTGCCGGACCTTGTCCCCGACGGCCGCCACGATGCGGTACTTCGTCAGGGCGGAATCGGACGTGGCGGGGTCGCCCCAGACGCCGCCGTGACGTCCGAGCGGACCCGTGTCCGTGAACAGGAGCTGGCCGTCCGCGTACGCGGTGTCCAGACGGGACTTCTCGTAGATCCAGGCGCCGGTCAGCCCCGGCTCGGTGGAGGTGATACGGCGGTAGCGGTCGGCGTTGATGTCGGCCGCCGACCGGGCCACGTTCCACGTCCGCAGCTCCGCCAGCCGCCCGGAGAAGAAGTAGGTGGTGCCGGTGTCGGTGCGGCCGACGACGATGAAGGTACTGGCGGTGGGCACCCCGGTGGCTGTGCGGCGGGCGACCTCCAGCCCGTCCCGGTAGATGACCTGGACCTTGCTGGTCCGGTCGAAGGTGACCGCCCAGTGATGCCACTCACTGTCGTTGTAGGCCGCGGCGGTGGTGAGAGTCTGCGCGGAGCCTGAGGCGTTGAACCCGAAGCTGAATTTCCCGTCCGCGGTGAAACCCATGGTCAGCCCGTTGACACCACAGCAGACGATGGTGTCCACGGAGGTGCGGTTCGCAGTGCGCTTGAGCCAGCACTCGATGGTGAAATCCGTCCCCGTGGGGTCGGCCTGGTTAATCCCCAGGGCGTCGTTGCTGCCGTCCAGGAGCATGCCCCCGGGGAGCGCCTCTGCGGAGGTGAGGGCGAGAGCCGCCTTGGTGTCCGCGCTCCTGGCGTGCAGGATCCGTGAGCGGGCGGCGGGGATGAGGTGGGGCTTGATCCATGCCTCCGCGGTCAGGTCCCCAGCCGGGGCGGTGACCTGTTCGAGCCGGGCGGCGGGCAGGGACAGCCGGTGCGAGGCCCCGTTGAACGAGAAGGCCCGGCCCGGGGAGTCCCCGCGCCACCGGCTGCCGTGCCCGGACACCCGCACGGTCGCGGTCCCGTTCGGCACCGGCGACTCGGCCTTGTCCGCGCTCACCGTGATCCACCGCGAGCCCCGGGTCAGTGACACACCGGGCTGCGAGGCGGTGGCCTTGGTGGTGTCGTAGCGCACGAGTGAGATCACCGTCCCGGGGGTGATCCCGGCCGACGGCGGGGGCGTCACCCGCAGCGTGGTCGCACCGACCACGGCGGCCGTCGTCACCAGATGGGAGGCACTCCCGATCCACAGATACCCATACGCGGGAACCGCCACGGGAGTGGCCTGGGTCAGGCGCACCTGGTCGCCGGAGACACTGGCCACCGTGCCGACCTGGACCGGCTCGTCCGGCACACCGTTGACGATCGCCGCCAGATCCCGGGCCCGCCGCGGCAGCCGCGCGAACACCTCCGTCTCCGTACCCCGGGTGACCGTCAGATCACACAATCCTGCGGCCGCCGCGCCGTTCACCGTCGCATCGGTGACACGGATCTGCGTTCCCGCCCCCAGATCGAGCCCCGGATCACGGGCGGTGAACAGCGCCGTCACCCCGGCCGCGGCGATCTGCTGAACCCCGCGCACCGCACTGGTGTCCAGATACGCGGCGAACAATTGCCCGTTCGCCCCCCGGAAATACATGGCCACCCGCCCGGCCGCACTGTCCATCAGGAACGGTGTGGCCGAACTCCGCGCGAACCGCAGCACCGCCCCCGCACTGCTCAGACCGTTCGCGTCGACCGCGATGATCGGCACCGACAGCACCAGATCAGCCGAACCCAGCAGCGCCCCGGTCAGCCGCGACAGCTCCTCGCGCGCCAGCCCGAGGTCCGCCTGCTTCACCGCCAGATCCTGCTCCCGACGCTGGATAAGGGGACCGACGACAGCGAGCCGGCTCTGCTTCAGCAGCAGCTGCGGGTCCGGGGCCATCCCCACCTTCTCGGCCCGCAACGCGATGGCAAGGTCCTCCGGCCCCACTTGAAAGCCGCGATACCAGAGATTGGAGTCCACCTGCTGGAGGGTGAAGCCGGTACGTATGTCGCCCTTCACATACCACTGGACGTTCGTGGACGGCGTGCCGGTGACAGCGGGCTGCAGCACGCTGCCCACAGCGCCCGGTGGGTGGGGGCTGGGGAGTGCCGACGACGTGCCCATGACCCTGTCGCCCACATCCAGAGCGACCACCATCACCCTGGGGTTGCCGTAACGGCCCTCCACACCGGGCACCGGCCTCAACTGCCAACGCATCCCGGGCGTGGAAGTATCCCCCACCATATCGCCGGACCAGCGGCCCAGGTAAATTTCCTGGCCGGCCATCCTGATAGAGACGGCCCATTTCATCGGGTCGGTGGAACCCGACCCGATGATCCGGGCGATCTCCGCCTCAAGCCCCGCCTTCTCCACCGTCAGGGCAGTGACCTCGTTCTGAATGGTCCGCACTTCCTGCTCCAGCTGCCCGACCCGCCCTTCCTGAGCGGTGACCCGGTCGGCGGACTCCTCCACCGGGCGGCCGACCTCCGACAGGGTCACCACGTCCGGCACGTCGGCGAGACGCCCGTCCACCCCCACCCCGAAGTCGACAGCGGCGATGTGCGCCTCCGCCGCCGGGGTCCCGCTGGGCCGGGTGGCACACGCGAGCAGGACGCGGGCCTGACGTTTCGCCGGCTTGGCCTCGTCACCGTAGCCGGACACCGCCTCCTCCTGCTGGTAGTACAGCGAGGCCGACAGACCGGACACCACATCCCGCCCGGACACCGTGAAACTGTCCCGGCGCACCCCCGGATGGTCACCGACCGGGGCCAGCGAGGTCACCCACGCGGGCGTCCCGGTCAGTGTCCCGTGCGCGGCGCTGTCCGTCTGGTCAAAGGCCCGCGTCCCGGCGGCCTCGTCCAGCCGGTAGTACGCGGCGAGACCCGGCTCGTTGCCGATCAGCCGGTGGACCCGCTCCTCGGCCACCTCGTGCTGGGCCCGGCCCCGCCGCCAGATCCGCACCTCGTCGATCACCCCGGCGAAGAACCCGCCGCCCTGCGCCGCACCGATCCGCAGCCCCGCCGTGCCGTCCTGCCCGTAAGCGAGCACGGCGCTCCCGCTGAACGCACCGTTCACGTACACGGTGGCGACCGACCCGTCGAAGGAGACCGCCACATGCGCGTACACGCCGGCGGTGATCGTCTGCGCCGCGGTCAGCGAACCCGCGCCGTGGTCCAGCACCACCTGCCCCGTACCGGTCACCCGCAGGCGGAACCCGCCCTGCCCCGTACCCGACCAGCGCGCCACCACCGGACCACCGGCCGCATCCGGACGGATCCACGCTTCCACCGCATACGCCCGGCCCTCGAACCTCAGCGCCGGCGCCGCCCCGAGATCGACATACGCACTCGTGCCGTTGAACCTGAGCGCGGTCTCGGCGTGCCGGGTCTCCGAGCTGACCGGCACCAGCGCCAGACCCGTGAACGGGCACGTCCCCGGCTCCCGCTCGAACACCGAAGCCCGGTAACGCTCATCCGGACTCGTCCAGTACCGGCTGCCCTGCGTGTTGAACAGACCGTCCGCGCCCTGCTCCACATTGAACGAGTCGATCCGCCCGGTGACCTGGTTGAAGGCGAAGAACTGCCACCGCTGCTGCCCCTGTACCGCCGTCGGCGTCAGCACCGCCGCGAACCGTCCCCCGGTCAGATTCCGGATGAACGCCAGCTCCTGCGTCGGCTCGAAGAACGGCTGCCCGTCCATGTCCGCCGCGCCCAGACTGTCCTTCGCCGACTCCGGCTCGCTCTTGTGCCGGCTGCGCTTGAACCGCACCTCGCCCACCGGCTTCAGCGCACCGCCGACCAGCAGAAACCGGTCACACAACAGGGTGTCGGCCACCACCGGCACCTTCGCCCCCGCGGTGTCCGTCACCACGTCCGCCCGCGACCGGTCACCCGAGCAGCCACCGCCCGACAGCGCGAACACCGCATCCGCGTGGGCCGCGCCGACCGCCTGCCGCAGCACCACCACATGGGTCCCGTCCGATATCACCTGGAACGGCACACCGGACGCGGTCAACCGCGCCGTCGACGACAGGAAACCATCGGTCTCCTCCGCCGACAGCTCCTCACCGTCCTCCGCCTCGACCCGACCACCCCGCTTGACCACCGGCATCGCCGTCGACCCCACCACCGCGTACCCGACGGTGACGATCTCCCCCGGGAACGGCAGCTCGACCGGGTTCTCCGACCAGTACGCGGCATCCAGCTCACCCCGCTTCTCGTCATGCAAGGACAGATCCAGCACCGTGTACACGATCCGCCGCCGGTCATCCAGCGCGAACGCCAGCACCGTCCCCTGATGCCGCACCATCGTCGTATACGTGTACGTCCGATCGCTGTACACCTTCAGCAAGCCCTGATCGACCGTCATGAACCATCCGTCCCCGAAGGCCACCCCCCGAAACAGCAAAGGGCAGCAGGCAGCGAAAGCACCGCGATATCCCGCCGCCCAAGAGCGGCGCAAATGACCAAGAAACCTTGGGCAGCAGTGGACCACGCCCCCATACCGCTCGGATATCGAACACCCAAGCCAATGGGCCCCCTCCCGCGCTCGGATGGCTGGTACCACACCAACGCCCGTGCCCAACCTGACTGAAATCGAGTCGAGACCCTTCTCTCGCATTGCCCTACAAGTGCCTGCACCGCATTACCCCGCTAGCACCAATGCGAGTCTCTGGTGCAGGAGGGTCATGTGTTCCCCGTGCGGTGTCGCGCACGCCGGGGGTGCACGCAAACGGGCAGGCGCAAACAAGTAGAACCGCTCTTCGCATCACACCGGGCCGGAAACCAGCCCGCCCCGTCCCGCCGCATCCCCTTGGATTGTCCGGAACCACTCTCGCCATCACACCTGGTCCACCCGACGCTTACACCGACCCATCCACCGGGCAGACAAGTGCTCCCGCCAGCAGGAGCAACCCCTCGTACCGGCCTGCGTACCCGACAAAACCGCAGCCCGGTCCGGGCACCATCCGGGGTATTGGTTTCCGGCACGGCTGAAACACGACTCTTGCTGCGCAAAAGACACGCACTTAGGCTCCCGTGAACGATCACCACATACGGAATTCTCGTATCCGGTTCCATGCAGCCCGGTACCGGGAAAATCCATCCGCCCGGGGAACGAAAGAATGCCGGTACTCGACCGGCTGGACGTGCATCGTGCAGAAAGCAGGAAGGGGAGTCGGTCAATGAACGCGCCGGAACTGACCCGAGCCGTTACCGATGCGCTGGACCTCCCCCTGCGGGCGGCCGTCGACCGCCTGGAGGATCCGCTGCGGGAGATGGCCCGGCATCATTTCGGATGGGACGATTCCTCAGGAGTCCCTCCCTCCCGCCACAAGGGCGCGATCCTCGCCTACTTGTGTGCCGGCAGCGACCCGGAGCGGGAGTGGGTCCGGGCCACGACGGCAGCGGTCGCGGCGACCGTCCTGCTCCACGGGTTCCTCATCCATGACGACATCATCGACAACGACCGGGTACGGCGGTTCAGGCCGACGTGCTGGACGGTGTACGGCAAGTCCGCGGCGATCGAACTCGGCGCCGCGATGGAGGCGCTCGCGTTCGAGCTGATCGCGGAGACCGACTGGGCGGCGAAGGGTGTCGCTGCGGCTGCCCGGTGCGCGCGGCGCATGGCGGCCGGGCAGACGATGGACATCGCACACGAGGACCGGGACGACATCACCCTGGAGCTCGCGCTGGAGACCTGCCGCCGCAAGGACGCGACCTGCACGGAACTCTTCCTGCTGCTGGGCACCCTCGCGGTGAGCGACGACCCCGACCGGCTCACCGCCGCCGCGGAAGTGGGCAGAAGCGCGGGCATGGCGTTCTCCCTCAACGGCTTCCTGGACGAGATCTGGGGCAGCCCGGACCACCACGGCAAACTCACCCTGTCCGACCTGCGGCAGCGGAAGAAGACCCCGCTGATCACCGCCGCACTCGAACGGCTCGGCCAGCGTGAGGGCCTGCGGCTCCTCGGCCTGCTGGACGCCTACTCCCGGGACGACAGCGGCGCACAGCAGCTCATCGCCCTCCTCGACAGCTCCGGGGCGCGGCAGCACCTCACGGAACTGATCGACGGATACACCGCCGAGGCCGCCCACGCTCTCCCCGCCGCCCTCACCGACCCCGCCGCGCGCCACGCGGCCCACGACTACATCCAGTCCCGGCTCGGCCGCCGCGATGCCGCCGCCGCAGGTGCGGCGGGCATGGCCGCCCAGCAGCCGCACCGGACCGCACCCGGCGATCCGGCAGCGGCCGGCGTACGGAAAGGACCGCGGTGAAGGTTCTGATCAGCCCCGTCAACGCCGCTGAAGCGGTGATCTCGGCACACAGCGGTCCGAAGGTGGAGGCGTTCATGACCCGGGCGAGACAGCTCAGCGGTCCGAACGACCCGGGAGCAGACGGGACCCGGCTCTCTTGACCTCCGACCGACCCCGAGCGAGTGGGCCCGCCGAAGCGGCCGGCTGCCGCATCGTCAAACTGGGCGGCAGCCTCATCACCACCACCGACCCCGACGGCAGTCCCCACGTCAACGAGCAGCGTGTGGCCGCCTTGGCGCAGGAGATCGCCGCAACCGGCCTGCCCACCATCCTCGTCCACGGAACAGGCGCCTTCGGCAAGCCCGCCGCCCGCCGCCACAACTACCTGGACGGCGTCATCACAGCCGGCCGCCAGAAAGTCTTCGCCGAGGTCTCCGCCCTGCTGGCCCGGCTGGAGCTCGCGGTCCTGGAAGCGCTGCAACGGGGTGGCCTGTGCGCGGTGCGGGTGCCGCTCTCCGGACTGTGCGCCTACACCGACGGCAAGATCCGGCTCCGGAGCGTGGATGGGGTACGGCTTCTGCTGAACCACGGCATCGTGCCGGTCCTCGGCGGCAACCTGGCCTGGGGACGAGACGGCTTCGCCGTCCACTCCAGCGACACACTCGCCGCCGACCTCGCCATCGCCTTGCACGCCACCGCACTGATCATGGCCACCAACGCGGGAGGCGTCCACCTCCACCACGGAGCATCCGACCGGATACACCGCGAACTGGACGCGGACGACCCCGTACTGAGCGGCTCGATCCCCCCGGACCGGCAGGACGTCTCCGGCGGCATGCGCGCGAAAGTACGCGAGTGCGGGAGAGTCGCCCGCACCGGCATCCCCACATTCATCATCGACGGCAGACTCCCCGGCAACCTCGCCGCGAGTCTGCGCGGAGCCACTCCCTCCGGTACACGCATCCGGGCAGGCGGCCCCCAAGACACTGATAGCCCGTCACCCGACCGACCCACCTCGACCACGCCGGAGGCACCCCCGGAAGAGGCGCTGCGCTTCCCTCGCGAGCAAGGGTGAACCCGTTGGCACTGTCCTGTGTCATCGAACTTTGAGCGATTGCCACCGAAGTTTGAGTGGTAGGGGGCCGAGCGTCAGGAGCGACAGTTTTCGATCGGGCGGGGCAGCCTTGGGGCGCTGCTGTACCGGCGGGCGCTGGGCGAGGCTGTCGCCACGGTGCCGGCGGTACGTGACGGCGCGCCGTCGACCGGCCCCGCACCCACGTATGCGCAGGTGCAGGTCCTCGTCGACGGGCCCGGCGTCACGGGCCGGTGAGCTTGTCGAGGTCGGGGGCGTAGACGGTCATCCAGTGCGGGTTCAGCCGGTAGTAGACGACCTCGCGGTTCCAGTCGAAGGCGTCGTCGTTGTAGAAGTCCTTCAAGTAGGCCAGGAGTTCCTGCCAGTCGGCCGTGGTCCCGGCGTCCTCGGGGTTCAGCTCCTCCACCGTGCCGTGGGTGAACACGCCGAGGTCCTCGCCGCGCATGTGCGCGACGCTGGCGGCCGGACGGGCCGCGAGATGACGGGCCTTGGCGGCGTTGCGCGCCGTGCCGAAGTGCCACCGGCCGTGCAGGAAGTGCCCGTCGGCGCCGCTGATCCGCGGTTCGCCCTTCGCGGTCACCGTGGAGAGGGCGAGCGTGCACATGCCGGTGAGGACCCCGGTGAGCTGCGCCGCCGTGATGGTGCGGCCCTCGACGATCGAGCGGAGGTGTGCGGTCGAGCCGGAGAGGGAGGAGTCGAGGAGGGACTGGAGCTTGTCGAGTTCTTCCGGGGTTTCACGCATACGTCCATCGTCGGCCGTAAACCCGACACCCTCTGTCGTCATTGATGAAGCAGCGGTGAGGTTGCTCCGCGCGGGTCGCGCTCGGTGCTGCGTGGATGGCAACAGTGACCCACAGTCCGTTGTCCTCCCAAGCGGTGTCCGGATCGGCCAGAACCGCCTCGGCTGCCGTGAACACCTCGGCCTCGGAGTCCGCAGCCAGCCACCGCACGAACACCCGCTTCTCCGGCAGGAAGCACGTAGTCTGCCGCCCTCCACTGACACCGCTCGGAAGCCAGAGCCGGGTCGGCCCCCGACCACTCAAACTTCGGTGGCAATCGCTCAAAGTTCGATGACACAGGACAGGCACCCTCGCATACGACCAGCGCGCACCCCACACTCTGCACAGATCCGAAAGCGTGGCTGCGGGCAGTGGGATTCCCTGGGACTTCCGGCTACATCAACGGGCACGATCGTGAAAGAGCCGAAAGTTCATTTACGCAGGTCAGCAGCCCGACCGCAGCAAACGCAGCAGGTCACAGACCTGGCTGGTCTCTTCCCGGACATCTGACGACTCCTTCGGAGGACGGTTGCCGCACTCCGCCTGGCCTTCCGAGATATGGGTCGGGCGGGGACGCGGTCGCGTCCATGTGAATGTCGTGTGCGCGCATGCGATGCCCTGCGCGGCGTCGCTCCGCCCGCCCATTCCTGTGACGGACCTCATGCCGGTCCACCTGCCGCCGCAGGCTGAGGCGGGGGCGTTCCCCCGGCCCCGCTGCGGTCACCTGACGGCCCGGTTCAGCAGCGGCAGGGCGACGACGATCGGCGGGTCACTGATCTCCGGGGCCCGCAGACGGACGCTGAACCTGACCCGGGAACCGCGCCGGGGCGCACGGGCCGCGCCGATGAGGCGGCGCTCGCCCGCGGGGTCGTCCAGCGCGTCGGCGACCCGGGTGTCCCGGTCGAACCGGACGGCGAGGACCCGGTAGGTCCCGTCGTCGGGCGGTCGCAGACGGACGGGGCCGGGCGCGGTGGTGACGGCGCAGCCGACCGGACCGTCCTGCGGCACCCCGTGCGGGAACAGGCCCGTGAACAGCACCCCGTCGGTGGCGGGGCCGCCGACGATCTCGCCGGCGATCTCGTCCGGCGCCGGCCGGTCGCCGTCTTGGGCAACGGACGTGACGGGACCGCGGGTGTCGACGAGTTCCCCGATCCGGCGGTCGCCGTGCTCGTCGACGAGGAGTTTGAAGCGGCTCGGCGACATGCCAACGAGCCGGGTGAACTGGGTGGTGAAGGTACCCAGGCTCGAATAGCCGACGGCCGTGCACACATCGGTGACACGCGGTGCGCCTCGGATCATCATCCGCTGGGCCTCGGCCATCCGCAGCGCCGCGAGGAATCGCGCGGGGGTCACGGCGGTGACGCTGCGGAAGACCCGGTGGAAGTGGAAGGGGCTGAACAGAGCGGCCTCGGCGTGATCGGAGAGGCACTGGACCTCACCGAGACGTTCACGCATCCGGTGGACGGCACGTTCGACGGAGGCCAGCCGGTGATCGGCCGACAGGGGAGGCACGGTGGCCGTCGCTCCGGGCGGCAGTTCCGTCGGCAGGCCGTCGTGGACAGTCATGTCCGTCGTCCCCTTCGTACGAAGTCCGAACGAGCAGCACGGCAGGGCCGGGTACTGTCATCCCGGCCCGGGGGAACCGGCACGGGCGGCGACCGCCTCAAGGGAGGCGACCCATACCGCGGCGAAGCGTCCGCGCAGTTCCTGGGACCGCCGCGGCGTCAGCCCGAGCCGGGCCCAGCCCCGGTGCACGAAGGACAGCCGGACGGTGTCCCTCCCCACCGGGACGAGCGCGACATGGCAGGCGGGCCGGATCCGGGCGCCGGGGATCTCGACGGTGAAGGCCAGTTGCTCGTCGGACCGCAGCCGCCAGTCGTTGACGGCGAACCTGCGGGGGCCCTCGTCGTCGACGGTGAAGAACCAGGCGGGCCGGAACCCGTCGAAGGCGATGGGGAGCCAGTCGAAGACGGCAGGGTGCCGCAGCGGCCGGTAGGGCCCGGCGGACAGGTCGACCGAGCCGTCGATGTCGTCGCGCCACTGGTAGCGGGTATCACGCCCGGAGTCCAGACAGGCGCCCAGCCGGGTGAGGAAGTCGGTCCAGCCCTCGCGCAGTTGGCTCGCCTCGGCCTGGCCGCGCGTGCCGTCGTGGTCCTCGACGGTGAGCACGGACCCGGTGCCCCCGGGGCCCGCCGCGGGCCCGAGGGTCCACAGGACGGACTGCCGGTTGCCGACGCCGAGGAATCTCCAGTCGAACGCGAGACTCCGTCCCGGGACGATCGATGTGGGGCGGAGGGTGAAGAAGTCCCCGTCCCCGAACTCCAGGCGGTTGTCCGCCCCGATGCGCAGAGGTCCGGCCAGATCGCCGAACCACCGCGCCAGACAGGGCGGTTCGGTGAGCATCGGCCACACCGTTCCGGGCTCATGGGCCAGACGGAGGGTGACCCGGACCTTCCCCGCGAGTACTTCCCCGACGGGCGACTCCCTGGGTGGGGGGCCATGGCTGTCCGACATCGTTCCTCCGATGTTCGACGGTTGCCTGCGCCGCGCCGGTGGGCTACCGCCCACTACATCACTATCATATTATGTAGTCGCCAAGCAGTGTCAACGGTGCTGCTCCCCGCAGTATCGCCTTGAAATCGCTGAAGTTCACGCCTCGTCACATCCATGTCAGTAGTTCTTCAATGAGTCATCTCGTACGGGGGCCACGACGGGGAATCGGGGAGGGCCGACCGCACGGCACCCACCGCGACATGACGCGCGGCCGCCTTGCACCGCGGTGCGCCCGTCCGCCCGTGCACCCCGGCGGCCCGCCCTCCCCGCCCGCCCGTTCAGCCGATCGGTGACAAGAAGGTGCCCATGACGTTCGAAGACACGAACCCCCAAGGCCCACGTATCCACCGCCCGTCCGGCGCCGCCGACCTGGCGCGGGAGTCGGCGGCGTTCCCGCCGTTGCAGGGCAGCGCGGTCCCGGTCGCCCAGGAGCGCTGGGAACGGCTGGTCAGCACCGTCACCGTCCCCGAGCCCCCGGACGAGGTGTGGACCGCGCTCACCGACCCGGAACGGGTGGCCAGTTGGCTGGCCGTCTGCCGTGGCCCCTGGGCCGTCGCGGGACAGGAATCGATGCTGGACTTCGAGGACGGCGAGTTCTTCTGGTGCCGGACCCTGGACGCCGTCGCCCCGCAGACACAGCGCCGTGGTGTGCTGCGACTGCTGTGGCGCTGGGTCGGGGTGGGTCCGGCCACCTCGGTCACCTGGACGGTCGCCGCCGCGGAAGCGGGCGGCACCACGGTTACCGTCGTCGAGGAGGCCGAGAACCCCCCGTCGGACTGGCGTTCGTGGAACGGGATGGGGTGGCCGGGGATCCTCGACCAGCTCGCGGCACATCTGCGCACCGGCACGCAGTGGCGGTGGCCGTGGCGCCGGTTCGGCCCGTACCTCCAGATCCCGCTGCCCGTCCCCCCGTACCAGGCGTGGCAGGAACTCACCAGTGCGGCAGGGATACAGCACTGGCTCCAGCGCTCCAGCGGCACCCTCGCCCCGGGTGAGGAACTCACCCTGGTCATGGGGGACGCCAGCGGTACCGTCCGGATGCGTGTCACCAAGGTGGTGGACGCCGCCCAGGAGTTTCCCTCGTACCTGCCGTATCTGGAGTTCGAGCTGCGCCGTCCGACCTGGTCGGCGGCGCTCGGGGGACGGCTGTGGATCGAGCCCGCCGGCCTGGATTCGTCCCTGCTCCAGGTGTGTCACTTCGGCTGGGAGAACCTGGACATCCCCGAGCCGGTGACCGAGCGCAAACTGCTCACCGGCTTCTGGACGGCGGCGGCGGGCCGCGCGAGCATGCTGTTCCTCCCCCAGGGCCCGCCGGCCGGACCGCACGGCTGGTCGGTCTCGGGAGCTCCGCGACCGCGGGAGGCCACGGAGCGGGCACCCGGTCACGGGTCCGGCGGCGCCATGCCCGCGGCCATGCCCGCGATGCCGCCCGACGCGGACCCGTCGGCCGTGGGGGAGTTCCTCGACCGGGTCGTCTCGGACCTCGGCACCGCCATGGGCGGGGTGCTCTGTTCCCTGGGGGTCAGGCTGGGGCTGTTCACCGCGTTGGGCCAGGGCGGTCCGGCCACCGCGACCGAGCTCGCCGAGCGGACGGGACTGCCGGAACGTCAGCTGCTGGAGTGGCTGCGCGGTCTGACCGGCACCGGATACCTCACCCACGACCGTACCGACGGACGGTTCGCCCTGCCCTCGGCCCACGCGGCGGTCCTCGCCTTCGAGGACTCCCCCTTCCATCTCGGCCCCGGGTACGAGCTGCTGCCTCCGCTGGCCGCCGCCGTCGACGCGGTCGCCGCCGGTTTCCGCTCCGGCGGGGGCGTGGCCCGCTCGGCCTACGCGGAGCCGTTGTTCACCGCGATGGAACGGATGAGCGCGACGTGGCTGGACACCCAGCTGGTGTCCCAGTGGATACCCGCTGTCGAGGGACTCCTTCCCGCGCTGGAGCGGGGCGGCGAGGTGGCCGACATCGGGTGCGGCGGCGGCCGGGCCCTGGTACGTATGGCGCGCGCCTTCGGCAACTGCAGGTTCACCGGATACGACCTGCACCGGCCGAACGTCCTGCGCGCTCGCGAGGCCGTCCGTGCCGCGAAGGTGGACGACCGGGTGTCCGTGGAGGAGACGGACGCGGTCGGCGCCCTGGCCGCCGGCACCCGGGCGTCGGGCGATTCCCTCCCGCTCCTGCTGGTGACGATGTTCGACGTGCTGCACGATGTCGCGGCCCCGGAGGAACTGCTGCGCACGGTCCGTGAGTCGCTGTCCCCGGACGGGGCGCTGCTGGTGCTGGAGTCGCTGTCGGCCGACGACCCGGCGGACAACACCGGGCCCCGTTCCACTGTGCTGTACGCCACCAGCACCCTGTACTGCCTGCCGACCTCCCTAGCCGACGGCGCTCCGGGCCTCGGTACGCTCGGTCTGCCCCCGGCCACGCTGCGCCGGATGGCGACGGCGGCGGGATTCGGCCGCGTCGAGCAGGTGCCGACGGCGAACCCGTTCACGGCCCTCTACGCGCTGCGGCCCTAGAGAGCCGGACGGGGCGCGGTCGCGACGGGCTCCGCGACCGGGCAGTCCCTCGGGGGCGGCAACCCCCCGTCGTCCGTTCGTGGCCCGGTCCCGCGGTGTGCGGAACCGGGTCACGCGTTCCTCCGTACCGGGCTCGGCCCGTCCGCTACATGATCCCGTAGCAAGATCGCAGGCCGCTTCGATCCGGCGACCCCGTGGAGCGGACGTCCGTCCTTGGGGCGGGCCGGGTCAGTCCAGTTGTTCCGTCGGGCGCAGCAGTACCTCGTTGACGGCCATGTGCCGGGGGCGGGTCATCACATGGACGATCGTCTCCGCGACATCGGCCGGATCCAGCGGGACCCCGGGGTCGAAGCCACCGGCCAGCCGCTGGAGCACCTCAGGGCGTGAGTGCAGGGGCAGTTCGGTGGCGACGAAGCCGGGTTCGATCACGGCGACCCGTACATGACGGCGCGCCACCTCCTGGCGCAGCGACTCGCTGAAGGCGTTGACCCCGAACTTGGCGGCGTTGTAGACGGCGGTGTTGGGGGTGGCGATCCGTCCGCCGACGGAGCTGATGTTGACGAGGTCGGCGACGTACCGGGGGCCGGTGCCGGCGGCGCGCAGCAGATGGGGCAGTGCCGCACGGGACACCAAGGCCACGCCCAGCAGGTTGAGTTCGAGCATGCGGCGCCATTCCTCGGTGGGCGCGTCCTCGACGGGGCCGAGCAGCAGGACACCGGCGTTGTTCACCACGATGTCCAGTCGCCCCGACTCGGCGACCGCGGCCGCCACGGCGGCTTCCGCGCCGGGCTCGTCGCTCACGTCCGCCTCGACCACCAGGGCGGCGCCGCCTTTGGCCCTGATGTTCTCGGCGACCTGGGTGAGGCGGTCCCGGCGGCGGGCGGCGAGTGCCACCAGGGCACCCCGGGCGGCCAGCGCCCCGGCCACGGCTTCCCCGATCCCGCTGGAGGCGCCCGTCACCAGGGCGGTGGTGCCGGCCAGTCCGGTGGTGGAGGGTGAGTCCGGTGTCTGCGACGTCATGGAGGAGCCCCTTCGTCTGGGTGCGGCTGGTCGGGCGTCGGTCATGGCCCGGTCCGCTCCCCCAGGTCCTGGGGCGGCGGACCGTCATTCAGGCGCGGCTCCGGCCGGTACCGCCGGCGCGGTCGCGCGCCGTGGCGCGTCGAGCAGGCCGAGGAACTCCACGCATCTCTGGACGGCGTCCGCGTGGCCGTCGATCCTGAGACGGCCGGAGAGCAGCGCCTCGAACGGGGTGCGCATCTCCGCCCCGATCCGTACGAACGTCTGGGCGTCGGTGGTCACGACCAGCGCCGGATCGGCCGCAGGTCCGCGGTGGGTGACGGCGCTGCCGCCGCGTACCTCGATATGGAAGACCTCCTCGGCCACGCGGAACTCGTAGCTCTCGTCCACCGAGGGCACCGGCCGGCCGTTGATCATCGCCTGGACGGCGAGGAAGCCCCAGGCCGCCCGGGTGGTGCCGCTGACCGCGTCCTCCTCGGTCAGGAAAGGCATGCCCCAGCGGGCGAGTGCCAGCACCGGCTCCCTGAGCTGCTCGCCCCGGGCGGTGAGCCGGTACTGCTTGCCCCGGCCGTCGCCGCGTACCCCGCCCGCTTCGACCACCCCGTGCTCGGTGAGCGCACGCAGCCGGTCGGAGAGCAGATTGGGGCCGAGTCCGGGCAGATTGTTGAGGATCTCGTTGAACCGGGCCGGGCCGATGAGCAGTTCCCGCACGATCAGCAGGGCCCAGCGTTCACCGATGATGTTCAGCCCGGCAGCGAGTCCGCAGAACTGAGCGTAGTTCCGCTTACCTGTCATGACGCGTCCTCAGTATTCATGCGGAGTCACTACCACTCATAGTAGCAATATCGGCCAGCGTGCTCCAGGTCGGAGCGGCTCTCCCGGCGGCCGGGGTGCGCGGTCGCCGCCCCCGGCGTGAGCAACCTGGGAGAAGGCCGTCTTCGGCCGCGGCACCTAGAGTCGAGCCGCACGTGCCGCCGACGTGCGGTGCGGTCCGCTCACGAACCCGCTCGGGAGGCGCGCGTGAACGATGCGACGGTAACGGAGGCGTTCGTCACCCGTGTCATGGACGACATGAGCGGTGGCATGGTCAGCATCATGTGTGCCCTGGGAGACCAGTTGGGTCTCTTCCGGGCACTGGCCGAGCAGGGCCCCGCCGACAGCGCGGGACTCGCCACGCGGACCGGGCTCGACGAGCGGTATGTACGCGAATGGCTGCTGTGTCTGTCCAGCGCGGGCTATCTGACCGTCGGGAAGGCGGACGAGGAGGGGCGGGAGCGGTTCATCCTGCCGCCCGAGCACGCGGCGGTGCTGGCGTTCGAGGAGTCACCGTTCTTCATCGCGGGCGCGGCGCGTCTGGTGCCTGCCCTGTCGATGATGCTCGACGGTGTGACCGAGGGTTTCCGCTCGGGCGGCGGGCTGACACCTGAGCAGTACCCCGAGTCGCTGTACCGGACGATGTGGCAGATGAGTGCGAGCTGGCTGGACTCCCTGCTGCTGCCGCAGTGGGTGCCCGCCGTCGACGGTCTGGCGCGGGCTCTGGAGGACGGTACACGCGTCGCCCATGTCGGCAGCGGTGGCGGCCGGGCCCTCGTCCTGCTCGCCGGGCGCTTCCCCCGTTCCCGGTTCGTCGGGTACGACCGGCTGCGGCTGAACGTGGAGCGCGCCCGTCGGGCGGCCCAGGAGGCCGGGGTGGCGGACCGGGTGGAGTTCGTCGAGGCCGACGCCCGGGAGGCGCTGTCCGGGGAGCACGGCCTGATCATGTCCTTCGACGTCCTGCACGACGCCCCCGATCCGGGCGGGACCCTGCGCGCGGTGCGCTCGGCGCTCGCCCCCGGCGGGGTGTTCCTGCTGCTGGAGAGCAACGGCGTCGACCGTGCCGTCGAGAACACCGGGTCCGGTGCCGCCCTGCTGTACGGGGCGAGCGTGCTGTACAGCGTGCCCATCACCCGGGCCGGCGAGGGTCCTTCGCTCGGGATGCTGGGGCTGCCACCCGGCACCCTGCGCACGCTGTGCGAGGAGGCGGGCCTGACCTCGGTACGGCCGATGCCCAGCCCGACGCCCTTCAACGCGCTGTACGAGATTCGTCCCTGAACACGGTTCCCCGCACGATCCGGTACTCCCTCTCTCGGAAGGGAAGATGGTGACAGCACAGGTGCCGCCGCCGCGCGACGGACACGACAGGACCGGACCGGGCAGCGCGGAGTTCTCCGCGCAGCGCCCCGTGTGGCGCGCGCCCGACGACGACGCGCTCGCCGGGCTGGACTTCGCGACCGTCACGGTTCCGGTGGACCATGCCCGCCCCCAGGGCCCGACCCTCGATCTGGCGCTGGCCCGGCACCGGGCCCGCTCCCCCGGGCGGCGGCGCGGGGTACTGCTGGTCGGCCCCGACGACCCGGGCAACCGGGGCACCCTCCTGGTGCCGGATCTGGTGCGGTCGCTGCCGGGCGAGGTGCTCGACAGCTACGACCTCGTGGGGTTCGATCACCGGTTCAGCGGGCTCAGCGAGCCTCTGACCTGCGGGCTGAGCCCCGAGCAGTGGCTGTGGATCTTCCACAGCCAGCAGGGCTTCGACGCGGAGGTGGAGTTCCAGCGCGGTGTGGTCGAGCGGTGCTTCCAGGAGGCGGCGGACGTCCTGCCCCATGTGACGTCGCGGAACATCGCACGGGACATGGAGGTCATCCGCGCCGCGCTGGGCGAGGAGCGGATCTCCTATCTCGGCTACTCCTACGGCAGCTATCTGGGCGCGGTGTGGACCCAGATGTCCGGCGAGCACGCCGACCGGGTGGTCCTCGACAGCGTCATCGACCCCGACTCGGTGTGGCGTCCGATGTTCCTCGGCTACGCGGCCAGTTGCGAGACGGCACTGGGCAACTGGGCGCGCTGGGCCGCCGAGCGCCACGGCGAACTCGGCCTGGGCGCTACCGGGCAGCGGGTGCGTACGGCGGTCGACCGGCTGGTCGAGCGGGCGGACCGCTCCCCGGTGCCGGTCGCCGGGATGCCCGTGGACGGCACCATGCTGCGGCTGTTCACCATGGTGCTGCTGAGCATGGACCGGGCCTGGGGTGTCCTCGCCGACATCCTGCGGGCCGCCGCGCACGGCGGCGAGGCGTCGCCGTCGTCGCTGCGGACCCTGGGCGAGATGTTCGGGCGGGGCAAGGAGGAGAGCGCCGCCGTGGCGCAGTTGGCGGTCCTGTGCGGTGACGCGGCCTGGCCGCGGGACCTCGATGTGTACCGCCGGGGCCTGGCCGGGCACGGTGAGCGGTTCCGGTTCATCGGACCCGCGATGGCCGGCCCGAAGGCCGGTGCGTTCTGGCCGCTGCCGCCCCGGGAGCCGGTGACCGTGTTCGGTGCGGACAACCGTGCGGAGAGCCATTTGCTGGTGCAGTCGGCCGAGGACATGTTCACGCCCGCCCATGGTGCTGTTCGGCTGCGCGGGCAGTTGCCGCGCACCGCCCGGCTGGTCACGGTGGCCGGATCGGCGCATCACCGGGTCTTCCCGTTCCAGGGCGATCCCGGTGTGAACGAGGTGGCGACCGAGTACCTGCTCACCGGGAAGCTCCCGGACACGGACGTGACCCTCACCGGCCGGCCGTCGACGCCGGAGGAGCGACGGACGGACAGCGGCGGACAGCGGGGGAGCCGGTCATGAGCGAGGTGCGGACGGACGCCGTCCGGAGTTTCCAGACGCAGGAGCTGACCTGGACGGAGGCCGACGAACAGGCCCTGGGCAGTCTCGAATGCGCCCGGTTGAGCGTCCCGCTGGACTACGCCAGGCCGGACGGAGGCACCCTCACCCTCGGTCTGGTCCGGCACCGGGCGACCGCGCCGGAGCGGCGGCGGGGTGTGCTGCTGATCGGCCCCGGGGACGATCTGGGCAACCGGGGCACCCTCCTGGGCGCCCAACTGGTGGGAACGCTGCCGAAGGAGGTACTGGCGCAGTACGACGTGGTGGCGTTCGACCACCGGTTCATGGGGCGCAGCAGTCCGGTGGTGTGCGGCCTGGACCCGGAGGAGCGGTTCTGGGTCTTCCACCAGCCTCGGGACTTCGACCACGAGGTGCGGTTCCAGGCGAACGTGGCGGCGAAGGTCGCCGAGCACGCCCTGGACATCCTGCCGTACGCCAATTCGCGGAACATCGCACGGGACATGGAGGTGATCCGCGGGGCGCTCGGTGAGCAGCGGATCTCCTATCTCGGCTACTCCTACGGCACCTATCTGGGCGCGGTGTGGACCCAGATGTTCGGCGAGCACGCCGACCGGGTGGTCCTCGACAGCGTCTGCAGCCCCGACTGGGTGTGGCGCGGGCTGTTCACCGACTTCCCGCCCAACGGTGAGCGGGCGCTGACGCGCTGGGCGCGCTGGGCGGCGCCGCGCGACACGGGGCTGGGGCTGGGTGCTTCCGCGGCCCTGGTGCGGGCTTCCTACGACCGGCTGCTGGCCAGGGTGGACGCCGGTGAACCGGTGGCGGTGGCGGGGTTCCCACTGGACCGCACCCTGGCGCGACTGCTCGTGGTGGGGATGCTGAACAGTGACCGCAACTACGGCTTCCTCGGGGACATCATCCGTTCGGCCGTGCACGGCGGTCCGCTGGAGCCGGCGACGACGGGCTTTCTGGCCTCGATGTTCGGGCAGCCGAAGGAGGAGAGCGGTACGGTCGCGCAGATGGCCATTCTCGCCGGTGACTGGGCGTGGCCGCGGAACGTGGACGTGTACCGGCGGGACATGGAACGCGCGGCGCGCAGTCATCCGTTCACCGGGGCGGCGATGGCGGGGATCAAGGCGACGGCCTTCTGGCCGGTGCCGCCGAGCGAGCCGGTGACGGCGCTGGGCGAGGGCAACGCCGCGGAGAGTGTCCTGCTCGTGCAGTCGGCCGAGGACATGTCGACCCCGCACGCGGCCGCGGTACGGATGGGTGAGGTGCTGCGGCACAACTCCCGGCTGCTCACCCTGGAGGGCTCGGCGCACCATCGGGTCTTCCCGTTCTACGGTGATCCGGGTGTCGACGAGGTCGTCACGTCGTATCTGATCGACGGGGTGCTGCCCGGGTCCGATGTGACGCTCACCCACCGGGAGCCGCAGGTCTGACGGGTGTGCGGGCGTGGTCGCGGGGTGCGGTGCAAGCTGCCGCACCCCGCGCGGCCGGTCGCGGGTCAGGTCAGGAAGTCTCGTGCCGGGTTGGCCCGGGGGTAGCGCCTGACGTACTCCAGGAACCGGGCCAGGGTGTCGTCGCTGCGGGTCAGCATGCCGGGGCGGAACCGGATGGTCGTCAGGACCGGGGCGTCGTCGGCGAACATCCCCATCATCAGTTCCATGGCCCGGTCGAGGAACGCCTCCGTCGCCGGCGGTTCCTCGCCGTCCTCGCGGCGCGCGCCGAGGACGAAGACGGGCCTGGACGCCCCGGGCCGGACCGGGCACAGGGCGGTGATCCAGAAGAACCAGCGGCCGTCGAGAGTTCCGGTCTGCCAGAAGATGTTGGTTCCGTGAATGTCGACCCGCAGGTCGAGCCGGCTGCCGTCGGGTTCGCTGACGCGCAGGGGGTAGCCCATCGAGTGATCGGTGGCGCTGACCGCGTCCTTGGGGTCCTCTTCCATCGTGAACTCGTGCTGGAGGCCGAAGTGCTGGAGGTCAAGGGTCTGCGCGGTCACCAGCCAGGGGTCGAAGGGCGCCTCGTCGAGGACGGAGTGGCGGAACACCAGCTCGTCCTGCGGATAGGGGAGATCCGGGACGTCGAACGTGGGCCGCTCGCCGTTGAACGCCCAGACGATCCCGTGCCGCTCCCGTGCCGGGAAGCGGAACAGCCGTGCCCCCGGCGGCACCGGGTCGCCGATGCCCGTCACCGCGCACATCCCGGCGCCGTCGTACTCCCAGCGGTGGAAGCGGCACCGCAGCCGATCTCCCACCACCTCCCCCACCGACAGATCAGCGCCGAGATGGACGCAGTACGCGCTGAGCACCCGGGCCTCGCCGCCGCCGGCGGCCCGGAACGCGACCACCCGGCCACCCAGGAAGTCCGCGCCGACCACCGAACCCGCGGTCAGTTCGTCCGACAGACAGACCGGGAACCAACTCTGGCTGTACAGACCGTCCTCCCCCTCCCCGGGTACGGGAGGACCGAGTTCCCGGTGGGGTGATTCCTCGGCGGACGGAATGCCGGAACGATCGAGCCCGGTCATGACAACTCCCCTGCCGCGATAAGGCGGCCCGTAGTCATTGATGCTCTTTCTTTTTCCCTGCGAAATTGTTTCCACGGCCTGATCGGCACGTCAACCCCTCGCCCGATCAGGCAGGGCACAGCAATCTGCGAGAAGTGGCATACGGCGGCTCGCGGCTATTGTTTCCAGAACTGCGCACACCCACAGCAGACTGCGACTTCCGGAAGGAATTGGCATGCCGGCTCAGCGGGAAAACCCCCCGGGGAACGACTCCCCCGGCGCGTCGACGGCCGCGAACAAGGCGGTGGTGCGGCAGATGATCGACACCTGGAACAACGGCGACCTCGCGGGGATGATGCGGTTCTGGTCCCCGGACATGGTCCATCACGGCCGGGACGGAAGCCCGATGCCCGGCGCGGACGTCGCCGCCGAGATGGCGCGGTTCATGCGGGCCTTCCCCGATCTGCGTCTCACGGTGCACAGCCTGGTCGCGGAGGACGATCTGGTGTCCACCCGGCTCACCGTGGAGGGCACTCACCAGGGCGAGTACCTGGGTCTGCCGCCCACCGGCCGCAAGGTGAGCTGCGCGCTGCTCGGCCAGCTGCGCATCGATTCCGGCACCGTGGTCGAGCACTGGGGTGTGGCCGACGGACTGTATCTGCTGGAACAGCTCGGACTCCTGCCCGCCGATCTCCTCCAGGCCACCGCCTGACATCCCGTGCTCAGTTCTCCGTCGGTTCACGTCGCTGAGGGGAGTCGCTCTTATGACGCAGTACGCCACCGCGGCGCAGCGGAAATCCACTTACGAGGAAACCGTCCGCCGATTCCGTGGAGCCGTGCTTTTCACCCATGAATACTCGGTGATCCAGGATGTTCTCACACCGGATTTCGTGGATCATTTCGCGCCGCCCTGGGATCCGCCCGGGCGGGAGGGTGTGGCGCACCGGTTCGGTCAGGCCGCTGACGCCCTGACCACCCGCCGGGTGGAGGTGGTGGTCTCGGTGTGCGAGGGCGACATCCTCGCGCAGGCGATCGAACTGCACTTCGAACACACCGGTGAGTTCATGGGTCTGCCGCCCACCGGACGCGCCTTCACCATCGGCGGCTCCAACACCTTCCGGTTCCGGGAGGGAAGGATCGCCGAGCACTGGGGGGTGTTCGATGTCGCGAAGATCCCGGACCTGCTCGCCGCCGCCCCGGGCCCCGAAGGGGGCTGGAGTTCCATGTGGGAACCGGGTGCCCCCCATGGCGGGCGGCCCGCGAACGGTGCCCCGGGGCCGGGGTGAGAGCCCGGCGCGCGCTGATCATCGGGGCGGGCCCCGCCGGACTCGCAACCGCCGTCCTGCTGCGCCGCGCGGGTCTGGAGACCCGGGTGCACGAAGGCGCGCCAGGCCCGCGGACGGGCGGCAGCGCGCTGACGCTGTGGCCGAACGCGCTCACGGCGCTGGAGAGCGTCGGTGTCGCCGCGGCGGTGCTGGCCCGCAGCGCGCCGAGCGCCGGGCTCGCGATGCGTACCGCGGGTGGTGACACCTTGCAGTACACGTCCCCGGATCTTCTGGAGCGGTGCGGGGGCACCGGACGGGCGCTGCTGCGCGCTGATCTT
This sequence comes from Streptomyces uncialis, assembly GCF_001905345.1. GTDB lineage: Bacteria > Actinomycetota > Actinomycetes > Streptomycetales > Streptomycetaceae > Streptomyces > Streptomyces uncialis. Next base: position 237,670 of record NZ_LFBV01000004.1, on the reverse strand, counting down.
CTCGACGCCCTGTACGGCGCGTACGGGGCGGAGGAGGTGCGGTTCGGGGACCGCTGTGTCGCCGTCGGGGAGGAGCACGGGGTCGTCGTCGCCCGGTTCGACGACGGCCGGGAGGAGGAGGGCGATCTGCTGATCGGGGCGGACGGCATCCGCTCCCGGGTGCGCGCGTCGCTCTTCGGGGGCGGCGATCTGCGGTACAGCGGGTACGCGGTGAGCCGTGGCGTGGCGTCCGTCGCGGAGCCCGGTCATCCGGCCCTGCTCTCCCTGGGCGCCGGACGGCAGTTCGGGCTGTTCCCGCTCCCGAACGGCAGGATGTACTGGTTCGCGGCCTTCGCCGCCCCCGAGAGGAGGACGGTGGGCAGTACCGGGCATCTGCCGTTCCTCCTGGAGCGTTTCGGTGACTGGCACGATCCCGTACCGCGGGTGCTGCGGGCCACCGATCCGGCGGACGTGAGTGTGACGGGCATCCACGACCGGCGTCCGCTGCGGCACTGGGGCACAGGTGCGGTGACCCTGGTGGGTGACGCCGCCCATCCGAGCGCCCCGGCGATGGGGCAGGGCACCTGTCAGGCGTTCGAGGACGCGGTGGTGCTCGCTCGTCATCTCGCCGGTACCGACGATGTCCCGGGGGCGCTGCGCGCGTACGCGGCGCGGCGCCGGCGGCGGGCGCATTCCGTCACCGTCCAGTCCCACTGGATGGGCCGGATGGGCCAGTGGCGCCATCCGCTGCTGTGCGGGGTGCGGGACGGACTGATCGCAGTGATGCCCCAGTCGGCCCAACTGCGGGGCTTGCGCGGCATGTTCGCGTTCGACGCCGCCTGACGGGCCTTCACCGACCGGATCGACGAGCTCCAAGGAGACCCCATGGATCAGCTGGATCCTGCGAAGGAGTCCGCCGCGACCGGCTCCCCGGCCGCCGGGGACCAGCCACCGAAGGTACGGGTCCCCGTGCACCGGGTCCTGCTGCGGCTGTGCTCCCTCACCCTCGCGGTGGCCGCCGAGGCTTTGGTGACCCTCCCGGTCCTGGCCGTCGTACGGGCGGTGCGGGGCCGGGACGCCGCCGGACGCTTCCTGCGCCGCCGGCTCGTACGGCGGATCCAGGCCCTCGGGCCCACCTTCGTGAAGTTCGCGCAGATCGCGGGCGCCCGCCGGGATGTGCTTCCGGGGCCCCTGTGCGACGAGCTGTCCCGGCTCCATGACTCGGTGCGGCCCATCACCGCCCGGCAGTCCCGGCGGGCCTGGCGCAAGGCGTACGGCGGCGCGCCCCCGCCGTTCCTGGCCGGACTCGACGCCGTTCCGGTGGCGGGTGGCAGCATCGCGTGTGTGTACCGCGGGGTGCTGCATGACGGCCGCGTGGTCGCGCTGAAGCTGAAACGTCCCGGTATCGACGGGGTGATGCGGGCGGACCTGGCACTGATCCGCGCGCTGGTACGGGCGTGCGAACGTCTTCCCCAGCTGCGGGGGATGCCGATGGCCGATCTCGTGGGGTATGTCAGCAACGCCATCCTGGGCCAGCTCGACCTGCGCCGCGAGGAGGCGAACATCGTCCGGCTGCGGGAGAACCTGGCGGCCGTGCCCGATGTGGATGTCCCCGAGCTCCATCCGCGGCTGTCCCGGCCGACGTGTCTGGTCTTCGAATTCATCCCGGAGTTGGACACAGGTACTCCGGGGACCCTGCCCGACCCGGTGCGGGCCAGACTCGCCTCCGCCGTGCTGTCCGCGGCGCACAAGATGATGTTCGTGGACGGGTTCGTGCACTGCGACCCGCATCCGGGGAACATCTATCTCCTGCCGCGGGGGCGGGCGGTGATCCTCGACGCCGGGTACAGCGTCCAACTCCCGGACCGGGTGCGGAACCTGATCGGCGGGTTCTTCTCCGCGCTGGCCTCCGGGGACGGCCGCCGGTGCGGGGAGATCATGCTGGCGAGCATGGCCGACGTCGGTCCTGACTGCGACACGGACGCCTTCGTGGACGACATCGCGGAGCTCGTCGCGCGGTCGGCGGGGCCGGGCAACGCCTTCGCCATGGCGCCGTTCGGCAACGGGGTCTTCGAGGTGCAGAGCGCCCACCGGCTTTACGCCGCCTCGGACTTCGCCTTCCCGATCATGTCGTTGATGATTCTGGAGAGCACCGTGCGGGGCCTGTGGCCGGAGGCGGACTTCCAGCAGGTGGGTGCCGCGGCGCCGCAGTGAGACAGCGGCGCCGTCCGTGACCCCGGGCGGACCACCGCCCGCCGGACCCCCGGAGGGCGGCGGGCGGCGGGCGTCCGTGCCGGGTCAGCCGGCGGGCTGGAGCAGGAAGAACTCGTTCCCGTCCGGGTCCTTGAAGCTGGCGTTGGAGCCGCCGAAAGGCATCTGCTCCGGCGGACGGGTGAAGGTCACGCCACGGCCCACGAGTTCCTCATGGGTCGCCTTGATGTCCTCGGTGACCAGCTGGATGTCCGTGAACCTGCCGATCTTGCCCTCCTCGTAGACGGGGAAGTCCTTGGTGCAGAGCACGATCCGGGTCTGGGAGCCGGGGGGCGCGACCTCGACCCAGCGGACGGGCCCGAAGCTCTGGTCCTCCCGGAGCTCGAAGCCGAGGGTGTTCACATAGAAGTCGACGGCCTTGTCCTGGTCGTTGACGAAGACGTCGATCGTACCGATGTGCGAGATCATGGTTCCTCCTGATATATCCGGGCACCGAGGGCGCCGTCGTTGATGTGCTGGACGAGTGGTGTGCGGTGGGAGCGCCGCTACGACGCGGTTTCCGCCCCGGCGGCGGTGTCCCGCTCACCGTCGGACGTCGGCGTGGCGTCCGCGTCCGCCACGATCTCCGCCCGGGGCGCGAGCAGCAGCACGAGCAGCGCGCCCACGACGACGAACGCCGCACCGCCGAGCATGGCGAGCTGGAATCCCTCCATGAACGCGGCGTGTCCCGCGTCGGCCGCGGCCCGCGCCGCCGAGGCCGGTGTGCCCTCCGGCACGGGCACGACGCCCTGGGAGACGACCTTGCTCATCTGTTCGAGTGACGTGGCGAGGGGTTCGGGCACGTCCGCGTCCGCCAGTTCCTGCGGCAGCACGGTGCTGACCCGGGCCGAGATCATCGAGCCGAGGGCGGCCGTACCGAGGACACCGCCGAGCATCAGGGCCGTCTGCTGGAGCCCGGACGCCACGCCCGTGAGCTGGCTGGGCGCGCTGTTGACAATCATCTCGATGGCGGTGGGGGCGACCATGCCCATGCCCACCCCGAGCGGGGCGAGGAACGGCCACATCGCGTGGTACGAGGAGTCCCCCGTCATCCAGGAGAGCCCCAGGAGGGCCACCGCGATCAGGGACAGACCGAGCGAGAGCGGGACCCTGGGCCCGAACCGCTGGTTGAGCACGGCTCCCGTCGGCGCGCCGACACCGAACAGCACGGTGAACGGCAGCAGTCCGAGTCCCGCCTGCATCGGCTCGAAACCGTGCACCTGCTGGAGGTACAGCGCCAGGTAGAACGTGGCGCCGAAGGCGGCGAACCCGCCGACGAGCAGGGCCGTCGTACCGATCGAGATGGCGCGCAGCCGGAACAGCGAGGGTGGGAGGAGCGCTTCGGCGGTCGTGCGTTCGCGCAGGACGAACAGCGTGCCGAGGACGAGCGCCGCGGCGAACGAGCCGAGTGTCCGGCCCGCCCCCCAGCCGTGTTCGGGGACCTGGATGATTCCCCAGACCAGGGCGAACAGCGTGGCGGTGAGCAGGACGACACCGGGCAGATCGAAGGACCGGCCGGCGCCCTCCGGGCGGATCGCGGGGATCGCCCATGCCCCGAGGGCGAACGCGGCGACCCCGACGACCAGGTTGACGAAGAAGACCCAGCGCCAGTTCAGCAGGTCCACCATCACCCCGCCGATGAAGGGTCCGGCCGCCATGGCCAGGGCGCCGACGGCGCTCCAGACCCCGATGGCCACCTTCAGCCTGTCCTTGGGGAAGGTGGCCTTGAGCACGGCGAGTCCGCTGGGTGCGAGCACCGCGCCGCTGATGCCCTGGAGGACGCGCCAGAAGATCAGCATGCCGATGTTGTCGGCGAGGCCCGCCATCACCGAGGTGGCGGAGAAGGCGGCCATCCCGATGAGGAAGAACTTCTTGTGCCCGTAGCGGTCACCGAGTTTTCCCGCGGTGACCAGCACACAGGCGACGGCCAGCATGTAGCCGTTGGTCACCCACTGGAGCGTGGAGAGGTCGGTGTCGAGATCGACGGCGATGACCGGGTTGGCCACGGCGACGACGGTGCCGTCGAGGGCTTCCATCATCGTGCCCAGGGCGACCGCGGTCAGGACGATCCAGGGGCTGCGGAGGCCGTTGCTGCTGCGGTCGCCGGCCGTGGGGGCCGCGGAGCCGGCCGGGCCCGCGCTCCGCCCGGCCTGCTTCGGATCTTGAACCACGATGCGGTCCTTCCCTTCTCAGCGGGTTCAGCCCCGGCTGTCGTTGAGGCTGAACCAGTTGCCGGAGTCGTCGCGGAACACCGCCTCCGTACCGAAGGGCCGCTTGACCGGTTCCTGGACGAACGTGACTCCCGCCTGGCGCAGCCGTTCGTACGTGGCGCGGGTGTTCTCCACATGGAGCACGCCGACGCCGATGACTCCCTTGGCGATGAGGTCCCGGAAGTGCGCGGTGGTCTCCTCGTCGTACTCGGGGGGCCCGACCTTGCGCAGGACCATCTCGACCTCGGGCTCGTCCTTGGGGCCGACGGTGAGCCAGCGCAGTTCGCCTATGGTCATGTCGTTGCGGACCTCGAACCCGAGCTTCTCGGTGTAGAAGGCCTTCGCGGAATCCTGGTCGAGCACCGGGATGGTGACATGGGAGAGACGAGCGCGCATGGACTTCCTTCCGACGTGGAGCAGTTGAGCTGTGAGCAGACGCTATCGAGGCGTCCGGTCAGTGACATCTCCTGGATTGCGGACCTTGGTTCCGCTTGTGTCCGGGGGGTTGCGCGAATCGTCCGGAGGGTCCTGGGGCGCGCTCGCGGTCCGCGGTCCGGCGGTGACGCCCTCACGGCGGGCACACATGAACAGGTAGCACCCGGGGATGGGCGGAGGGCCACCCTGCCGCGCGATCTCCCCCCGGTAGGCGGTCGGGGAGACACCCACGACCTCGGAGAACCGGGAGCTGAACGAGCCGACGCTCGAGTACCCGACGAGATGGCAGATCTCCGCCACGGTGAGGTTCGTGGCGCGCAGCAGATCGCGGGCCCGTTCGATACGCCGCTGGGTCAGATAGCGGCCGGGTGTCTCGCCGTACGCCGCCTGGAACGAGCGCAGGAAGTGGAAGCGCGAGCACCCGGCCTCGGCGGCCAGGGTGGTGAGATCCAGCGGATCGGCGTACGAGCGGTCCATCAGGTCCTTCGCCCGGCGCAGAAACGGGAGCAGTCCGGAGGAGGGGAGTTCGTGGCCTGGCATGACCTCATTAATGGGTGCACTTCCTCACCGTGCGAACGGATTCGGACATCCCGCGGCCACCGGCGTGGAGCGCTGCGCGGCAGGGTGCCGGCCGCCCACGGCCACCGCCCGAAGGGGACGGGTGGACACGCGTCGGCGGTGCGGACGTGGTCCTCGCTGTCCCTGCCCGCCAGGACGGCGGGGCGAGCCCGCCGTCACCACGGGGGCCCACGCCGGTGCCCGTCGCCGTGTCCTCCCCGGCGGGCAGCCCGCCGACGGTGTCCGGCTACTCGATTGCGCAGTGACCTTTCTAGCAGCGGGGCAGGGTGCGGACAAGTGGCCTTCAGGTCGTCAGGTCCGGCCGTGACCTAGGGCCTCAACCGCGTTCGTCCGCACTCTGGTTGAGCCCCAGGACATTGCCGTCCGGATCGGTGAAGGTGGCCTGCCGTCCCCATGGAGTGGCCCTCGGGCCCTCGACCGTCACCCCGCGCTCCCGCAGCCGCGCGCAGTCCGCGTCCACGTCCGTCGTCCGCAGGAGCAGTCCCCGGCCGCTGCCCGGCGCCATCGTCTCGAACCAGTCGACGAGCACCAGGCTGGTGTCCGCCCCTTTCGGTGCGACCTGCAACCACCTTCCGTGCACGCCCGGCTGATCCCTGAGCAGTTCGAAGCCGACGGTCCCGACGTAGAAGTCCTTGGCCTTCTCCTGGTCCGACACCGGCACCGAGAAGAGCTGCACATGCGTGATTCCCATCCACCGACGATAGGAGGGGCCGCCGCCACGATCACCCACTTCGTCCGTGGACGTCATGGATTCCACCGAACGGCGGAATCCGGTTGCCGCACCGCCACTTCCCCCGAGGACGCCCCTCGGGGAGGGGGATGTACGGGTCGGCGCCGGACCACCGGAGGCGTCCACTCCGGTCGCATCACGCGGCAATCCGGCATATATGGCGGTACATACACCTCAGCATGCCGCCCAGAACCTCAACTGATCCTATATCTTTACAAAGTGACCGACCGGCGGGACGATGCGATCCGGGCATGGCGGAAGGGTGCGACGACCCTCATATCCGCAGGCAGAGGGCATGCGTGCGAGGGAGAAGCAACGGGCACCTATCCCAGGAACGCTATATCTTATAGAAACACACAAGCTGATTTGAGCCAGAATCCATCGGTTTGTGATCCTCTCTTCTATATGAAGAGCGAACTTATAAGAATATGACACGGCGTCTATGCCGTGTGCCGGCTGGACCCGTACGGCCTTGATTCCGTGGGCATCCAGCCGACTGGGGTGAAACGTGTCCGTGTCCGTGTCACAGCGCATCCTCGCCCGGCCCCTCCAACGTCTGAGGGGCGGTCTGATCACCCCCGCGGCCACCGTCGCCACGTTCGAACGCAGAGGCTTCCATCCGGGTACCGAGCCCGACCGGCGGGCCCTGGAGGCGGCGGGCACGACCTTCCTGTCCGGGCTGCGCAGCGCGACCTCCGGGACCGGGGTCGACCGGCTCGGGGACACCCTCACCGGCTCCGTCCCGCGCGAACGGCAGGGATTCGCCTTCGAGGGGGCCGCGATGGGACTCGCCCTGCTCGACGCCGTCGGCCCGCGCCGCGACCGGGTGGCCGGCCTGCTGAAGACCTCGGGGGCCGCCCACACCTATATGGTCCATGTCGGCGCGGGCTGGGCGCTCGCACGGCTGCCGCGCCCCCTGTGGCGGCACGCCGTCCCCACCGACCCGCTGCTGCGCTGGCTGGCCCTGGACGGCTACGGCTTCCACGAAGCGTACTTCCGGACCCCGGCCCGCGCCGACGGACGGTGGTCGGCCCGGCTGCCCGGCTGGCCGGGCCTGCCGGACGCCGTTGCCAACGTTGTCGACCAGGGGATCGGCAGAGCCCTGTGGTTCGTGGAGTGCGCGGACCCCGAGCGCATCGCGGCACGGCTGCGCGGGTTCGCCCCGCGGCGCCACCCCGATCTGTGGGCCGGGGTGGGACTGGCGGCCGTCTACGCGCAGGCGGGCACCGACCAGGCGTTGCGGCTGCTGGTCGAGAAGGCGGGCGAGCACCTCCCCCCGCTGCGGCAGGGCGCGGCCTTCGCCGCGGAGGCCCGGACGCACGCCGGACTGACCACCGACCACACCGAGCACGCCGTGCGGGTGCTGTGCGGTGTGGACGCCCGTACCGCGGCGGCGGTCACCCGTGAGACCCGGCAGGCACTGCCCCCGGACGGGAGGGAGCCCGCCTACCAGGAATGGCGTCGCAGGATCCAGCGGCACTTCACCGACTGACGGATTGGACACCCATGCCCGGAGACCGCTCCTCCCGCCTACGCAAGAGCATCCCCGTCCTGGTCGCCCTTGTCCTGATGACGACCACGATGGTCGCCGCACGCAAACCCGAACCGTCGCCCGGAGCCGTGACCAGAACCGCCGCCGACTACGCCTTCACCCGCCTGCCGATCGCCTACCCCCCGGGCTACCAGCCGGGCGAGCGGACCGTCCGGCCGGTGCACCCCGCCTACAGCAGGATCCAGTCGTGGATCTCGTCGGTGGGCGCGGGGATCGCCATGAACGACCTGGACGGCACCGGCTCGTCCGCGGACCTGTGCGTCGTGGACTCCCGTACCGACAAGGTGGTGGTTACACCGGTCCCGGGGACGGGCACGCGCTACACCCCCTTCGTGCTGGACCCCGCGCCGCTGCCCATGGACTCCGTGATGGCGCCCATGGGCTGCGTCCCGGGCGACTACGACGAGGACGGGCGGATGGATCTGCTCGTCTACTACTGGGGCCGTACCCCGGTCCTGTTCCTGCGCGACGGCTCACGGACCCCGCTGTCCCACCGCTCGTACACCCCGCGTGAACTCGTACCGGCCGAGGGGCCGGCGGGCGGCACCTACCGGGGCCCGCGCTGGAACTCCAACGCCGTGTCCGTCGCGGACTTCGACGGCGACAGCCACCCGGACATCTTCGTCGGCAACTACTTCCCCGACTCCAGGATCCTGGACCCCGAGGGCACCGACGACGTCGTCATGCAGCACTCCATGTCCCACGCCCGGAACGCGGGAGGCGGGCATCTGCTGCGCCGCACCGCGGCCGGGGCCCGCTACACGGAGGTGCCGGGCGCCCTGCCGCGCGGCCAGGCGAAGGGCTGGACGCTGGCCGCCGCCGCCGCGGACATCGACGGGGACCTGCTGCCCGAGCTGTACATCGGCAACGACTTCGGCCCCGACCATCTGCTGCGCAACGACTCGTCGCCGGGCCGGATCGCCTTCACGGCGGTGCACGGGCGCCGGGGCCCGACGACCCCCAAGTCGAAGGCGCTCGGCAACGACTCCTTCAAGGGGATGGGCGTCGACTTCGCCGATCTGCGCGGCAGGGGACGCTTCGACATCTTCGTCTCGAACATCACGACGTCCTTCGGGCTCCAGGAGAGCAACTTCGCGTTCCTCAACGACGCCTCCGGACCCGAGGCGGCCCGGCGCGCGTTGAAGGACGGCCGTGCCCCGTTCACGGACCGCAGCGCGGACCTCGGGGTGGCGTGGAGCGGCTGGAGCTGGGATGCCAAGGCCGCCGACTTCGCCGGTGGCGGGCTGCCCGCGATCGTACAGACCAACGGCTTCGTGCGGGGCGACACCAACCGCTGGCCCGAGCTCCAGGAACTGGCCATGGCCAACGACGAACTGCTCAGGTTCCCCCAGGTCTGGCCGGATTTCGAACCCGGCGACGATCTGTCGGGCCGTCAGCCGCTGTCCTTCTGGGCACCCGACGGCAAGGGCGGGTACATAGACATCGCGGAGCGTCTCGGTATCGACGAGTCGATCCCCAGCCGGGGCGTCGCCCTCGGGCACTCCCGGCCCGGCGGCGGTCCAGGACTCGCCGTCGCCCGGCAGTGGGGCGCGCCCGTCTACTACCGCAACGACGCTCCGGCCGCCGACCGGCGGATCACCCTGGACCTGCGCAAGCCGGTCCGCGGGGACCGAGCGCCGTCCGGCGGCACACCGGCCGTCGGCGCCCAGGCCCGGATCACCGTCGACGGACGGACCACCCTGCACCAGGTCGACGGCGGCAGCGGCCACTCCGGCAAACGTGACTTCCTCCTGTCCGGCGGACTCGGCGACAGCGCGTCCGCCCACGTGGAGATCCGGTGGCTCGACACGACGGGCACCCCGCGACGGCAGTCGCTCACGCTGAACGCCGGACGGCACACGCTCCTGCTCGACGCCCGCGCCACGGAGGTGACCAAGCGATGACCCATCTCGCCCGGCCCCAGCAGGACATACCCGACCGGACGCGTCCCGGTGCCGACCGGGAAGCACCGCCCGGGACGGAGAAGAAACGTCCCCTCCCCGATCCCCGCTATGTGGCCCTGCGCAACTTCGCCCTGTCGATCTCGGTACTCAACATCCTCGGCTACACCGTGCTGGGCTTCGAACAGCCGTGGCTCTGGCCGCTGGCGGCGGTCGCCGCCGCCTACGCGACGGAGATCCTGCTGGAGTGGCTCACCGCCTGGAGCGAGCGGCGGCCCACGCGCTTCGGCGGGGGGTTCCGGGCGCTCTACGAGTTCCTGCTGCCCGCCCACATCACCGCGCTCGCGTGCAACATGCTGCTCTACGCCAACGACCACATCCTGCCGATGCTGTGCGCCGTGGTGATCGGCGTCGCCCAGAAGACCGTGCTGCGGGCGCCGGTGAAGGGCCGGATGCGGCACTTCATGAACCCGTCGAACTTCGGGATCACCGTCGTGCTGCTCGCCTACAGCTGGATCGCCATCGCGCCGCCCTACCACTTCACCGAGCACCTCAACGCGTACGGGAGCTGGGGGCTGCCCGCCGTGATCCTGATCGCCGGGACCCTGCTGAACGCCAAGCTGACCCGCAAACTGCCCCTGATCGCGGGGTGGGTGGGGGCGTTCGTCCTCCAGGCCGTGGCCCGCTGGCTGTTCCTGGACAGCAGTCTGGTGTCGGCGCTCTCGGTGATGAGCGGGGTGGCGTTCATCCTGTTCACCAACTACATGATCACCGACCCGGGCACCACCCCGTTCCGGCCCCGGGACCAGGTGGTCTTCGGGGCGAGCGTGGGTGTCGTGTACGGACTGCTCATCCTCGCGCACATCCCGTACACGCTGTTCTTCGCGGTGAGCCTGGTGTGCGCGGTACGCGGCGCGGGCTGGTGGGCCGCGCACGCGCTGACCGTGCTCCGCCGTCCGGCGCTCCCCTCGGGCGCGCCCGCCGCCGGGGCCGGCGCGTGAACGCGGCGCCGCGGATCAGCGTGGTCGGGATGGCCTGCCGCTATCCGGACGCGGACGATCCGGACCAGCTCTGGGAGAACGTCCTGGCGGGCCGCCGGGCCTTCCGGCCCATCCCGCCGGAGCGGCTCGACACCGCGGACTACCTCCCCGGGGCAGCGGGCGCCGACTCGTTCGCGCTGACGCATGCCGCGCTCCTGGAGGGATTCACCTTCGACCGGGCGGACTTCGGGATCGCGGGCACCACGTTCCGCACCACCGACACCGTGCACTGGCTCGCGCTGGACACCGCGCGCCGCGCGCTGCTCGACGCCGGTCTGCGGCAGGGCCGGGGGCTGCCGCGGGCGTCGACCGCGGTGGTCCTCGGCAACTCCCTCACCGGGGACAGCAGCCGGGCCAACTCGCTGAGGCTGCGCTATCCGTACGTCCGGCGGATCGTCGCACGACTGCTCGACGAGCGGGGCATGGGCCTGCGGGAGTCGGCCGAACTGCTCAGGGAACTGGAGCACCGGTTCAAGGCGCCGTTCCCCGAACCCGACGAGGACACCCTCGCGGGTGGGCTGGCCAATACCGTGGCCGGACGGATCTGCAACCACTTCGATCTGCGGGGCGGCGGGTTCACCGTGGACGGCGCGTGCGCGTCGTCGCTCCTCGCGGTCGCGGACGGCTGCCGGATGCTGGCCTCCGGTGAGGCCGACGCGGCGATCGTCGGCGGGGTCGACCTCAGCATCGATCCGTTCGAGCTGATCGGTTTCGCCCGTACCGGGGCGCTCGCCACCGACGAGATGCTGGTGTACGACCGGGCGTCGCGGGGCTTTCTGCCCGGCGAGGGCTGCGGGGTCCTGGTGCTGATGCGCGAGCGGGACGCCGACGCCGCCGGTCTTGAGGGCCGCGCCGTGCTGACGGGGTGGGGGGTCTCCAGCGACGGCGCGGGCAGCATCACCCGCCCCACGGCCGAGGGGCATCTGCTGGCCGTCCACCGGGCCTACACACTGGCCGGGTACGCGCCCGGGTCCGTCGGCTGCTTCGAGGGGCACGGGACGGGCACCAAGGTCGGTGACACCACGGAACTGGGCGCCCTGTCCACCGCGCACGGCACGGACGGGCCGCCCGCGGTCATCGGCTCGGTCAAGGCCAACATCGGTCACACCAAGGCCGCCGCGGGGGTCGCGGGACTCATCAAGGCGGTCCAGGCGGTACGGCACCGCGTGCTGCCGCCCGCGACCGGGGTGCGGCTGCCCCATCCGCTGCTGACCGCGCGGGGCCGGTCGCTGCGGCTCGCGGAGCGGCCGGAGGAGTTCCCCGCGGGCCCGGTCCGGGCCGGGGTCTCCGCCATGGGTTTCGGGGGGATCAACACCCATGTCGCCGTCGAGGCGGCCGGGCCGCGTCCGGCGGCCCGTACGGTGATGCCGCTCGCGGCCCGTACCCCCCAGACGTCCGAACTGCTGGTGCTCGCCGCGGCGGACGGCCCGGCGCTGCGGGAGCGGTGTCTGCGGCTCGCCGCCCTGACCGCGCGGATGTCGTACGCGGAACTCACCGATCTCGCCGCCACCCTGGCCGCCGGGCACAGCGGCCCGGCGCACGGGGCGCGGGGCGCCGTCGTCGCGGCCACCCCCCGGGAGGCGGGCGCCCGGCTGACCCGGCTCGCGGACCTCGCCGTCTCCGGGGCCGGTCAGGTCGTGGACCCGTCGGGCGGGGTGTTCCTCGGCCAGGGCTCCGGACGGCCACGGATCACCCTGCTGCTGCCCGGCCAGGGCGCCCGCGGCGCGGGACAGGCGTTCCGGGCGCGTTTCGACCGGGTGTGGGCCGAGGTCGCGGCCCTCGGCGGGGCCGGTGTCCAGGACGGCGCGGACACCCGGGTGGCACAGCCGCGCATCGTGTCCGCGTCCCTGGCCGCGCTGCGGGTGCTGACCGGGGTGGGGGTCGAGGCGGACACCGCGATCGGGCACAGCCTCGGGGAACTGACCGCGCTGCACTGGGCGGGGAGCTTCGACGCCGCGACCCTGCTGCGGCTCGTCGGGCACCGCGCGGAGCTCATGGCCGCGGCGCCCGGGGGCGCGGGCGCGATGACCGCGCTGGACGCGGCGGCCGACCGGGTGGAGGAGTGGGCCAAGGGCACCGGGGCGGTGGTGGCGGCGCTGAACGGGCCCCGGCAGACCGTGGTGTCCGGGCCGCCGCCGGAGGTCGCGGCCGTCACGGCCGCGGCGCGGCGGGAGGGGGTGGACGCCACCGCGCTCCAGGTGTCGCACGCGTTCCACTCACCGCAGATGGCCGGGGCCGCGCGGGCCCTCCCGGACGCGCTGGCCGGCGAGCCGGTCGGTCCTGCGCTGCGGCCGGTCGTCTCCACCGTCACGGGGCGGCTGCTGGGACCCGGCGACGATCTCTCCGCCCTGCTCGCCCGGCAGTTGGTCTCCCCCGTGCTGTTCGCGCGGGCGGTGGGCGCGGTGGCCGACACCACCGAACTGTTCGTCGAGGCGGGTCCCGGCCACTCCCTCGCGGCGTTCGCCGCGGCATGCGCCCCCGGGGTGCCGGTGGTCAGCGTCGCCACGGACGCCGCCTCCGTACGGGGGCTGCTGGACGTGGTGGCCGCGGCCCACGCGCTCGGTGCCCCGGTACGGCCGCGGGTCCTGTTCGACGACCGGCTGACCCGGCCGTTCCCCCTCGACCGGACGTTCCGGTTCCTGACCAACCCCTGCGAGGAGGTACCGCCCGCCCCCGCCGACCATGAGCCCCCGCCGAGCGCCGCGGACGGCACGCCCGGGAAGGCCGAGGGCCCGGCGGCCGGGATCGCGGACGCCCCCGCCGACGCGCTCACCGCGCTGCGGGCGCGTGTCGCGGAGCGGGCGGAGCTGCCGGTGGCGGCGATCGGCCCGGAGCTGGCGCTCCTCGACGACCTCCATCTGAGCTCCATCACGGTCGGTCAGATCGTGGCGCGCACGGCGGCGGACATCGGTGTGGATCCGCCGGTGGAGATGACCCCGATGGCCACGGCGACGGTCGGCGAGATCGCCGCGCTGCTCTCCGCCGGGCCGGAGCGCGCCGACGAGGCCGCCTCCGCGCCGGTCCCCGGGGTGGGTTCCTGGGTACGCGGGTACCGGATGGACTGGGCGGCGGACCCGCTGCCCGCCACCGGCCCGGACACGGAACCGGACACCGCGCCCACCGGTACCGAAGGCTGGCAGGTCGTCGCGGACCCGCGCGACGCGTTGGCCGGTGTGCTGCCGGCCGCGCTGGCCCGGGTGTCCCGGTCCGGCGGCACCCTGCTGTGCCTGCCCGCGCGCGCCGGCGCCGGGACGGCCGGACTGCTCCTGGCCGCGGCCGGCGCGGTCAAGGACGACGGTCTGCTGGTCGTGGTCCAGCGCGGCCCGGTGGGCGGCGGCTTCGTCAAGTCGCTGCACCTCGAACGTCCGGCCACCACCGTGTGTCTGATCACCGTCCCCGGGATCCCGGACGGCGAGCTGCGCGGGGAGCGGTGGGTGTCGCGGCTCGCGGCCGAGACCGCGGCGGCGCGGGGCTTCACCGAGGCGCGCTATCGCGCCGACGGCACCCGGCTGACCCCCGCGCTGGCCCCGGTCCCGCTCCCGGCCGCGCCGGGGCCCGCGCTCAGCGCCGACGATGTCGTCCTCGTCACCGGGGGCGGCCGGGGGATCACCGCCGAGTGCGCCCGGATGCTGGCCGCGGGGAGCGGCGGAGCCCGGATCGCCGTCCTGGGACGTACCCGGCCCGAGGACGACGAATCGCTGCGGGAGAACCTCGCCCGGCTCGGCCCGGACGTGCGGTACACGAGCGCCGATGTCACCGACCCCGAGGCCGTCAGGTCCGCCGTCCGCGGCATCCGGGCCGCCCTCGGTCCGGTCACCGTGGTGGTGCACGGCGCGGGACGCAATGTGCCGACCGCGCTGCGGTATCTGGACGAGGAGGAGTTCGACGCCACCGTCCGCCCGAAGGTGGACGGACTGCGGCTGGTCCTGGACGCCCTCGGCGACCGGGCCCCGCGGCTGCTGCTCGCCTTCGGCAGTGTCATCGGCCGTTCCGGGCTGCGCGGTGAGGCGCACTACGCCGCCGCGAACGAGTGGCTGCGCGCCTTCGTCGACGACTACCGCCGTGACCGGCCCGGCTGCCGGGGCCTGACCCTGGAGTGGTCGGTGTGGTCCGGCACCGGGATGGGCGACCGGCTGGGGGTCCTCGACTCGCTCGCGCGGCAGGGCGTCAGCCCGCTCACCGTGGACGACGGACTCGATGCCCTGGGCCGGGTGCTGGCCGATCCGGCGCTGGCAGGTCCGGTGATCCTCGCTTCCCGGACCGGCACCCCGGCGACCCTCGCGTACCGGGACCGGACCGAGCGGGACGGACGGTTCGCGGAGCGTGTGCTGGTGGACTGCCCCGGCGCCGAACTGATCACCGAGGCGGAACTGTCCCTGGGCACCGACCCGTACCTCCAGGACCATGTGCTGGAGGGCCAGGCGCTGCTGCCGGGGGTGATGGCCCTGGAGGCGATGGCCCAGACGGCGACCGCGGTCCGCGGGCCGTCCCGGGTCACGGCGCTGACCGATGTCGTGTTCCACCGGGCGGTCACGGTCGCCGAGCGCGGCACCACGGTCCTGCGCATCGCGGCGCTCGCCCGGCACGACGGCACGGTCGACGTGGTGATCCGCGGCGACGGGACGGGGTTCGCGGTCGACCATATGAGCGGCACGGTCCAGTTGAGCGGGACCGGCGATCCGGCCGCCGTCGCGGAACCGGAACCGGCGCCCGTACGGGAGATGCCGGCCGGCCCGGTCTCCGACGGCCGCGGACCGGCGCTGGACCCGGGGCGCGATCTGTACGGCGGCCCGCTGTTCCAGAGCGGCCGCTTCCGGCGGGTGCTGCGGTACCGGGAGATCGCCGCCCGCGGTTGTGCCGCGGTGATCTCCACGGCGGACGACGGCGACTGGTTCGGGATGTTCCACCCGCGGACGCTCGTGCTCGGTGACCCGGGCGCGCGGGACGCCTTCCTGCACGCCGTGCAGGTCTGTGTGCCCCATCGGACGCTGCTGCCCGTCTCGGTGGGCCGGATCACCTTCGGGCGGACCGCCCGGGCGGCGGGAGAACTGCTGCTGACGGCGAGGGAGACGGCGCACGACGGCGACGAGTTCGTCTACCGGCTCACCGTCACCGACAGCTCGGGCCGGGTGGTCGAGCGCTGGGACGACCTGGTGCTGCACGCCGTCCGCGCACCGCGTCGCGCCGGAGGCCCGCGGCCCTGGCCCGCCGCGCTGCTGCCCCCGCTGCTCACCAGGGCGTGGGGGCCCGCCGGGCCCGGTCCACGGGTCCTGGTGGAGCGCACGGGGGGCCCGGGCCGGGGTAGTTCACGGGATGTCCTCGCCCGGCTCACCGGGGGCGGCCTCCCCGGTACCCGCCGCCCGGACGGCAGGCCGGACCCCGAGGACGGCGGCCCGCACGTCAGCGCGTCCCACGGCGCCGGACTCACCCTCGCGCTCGCGGCGGACCGACCGGTGGGCTGCGACATCGAGGAGGTCGCCCACCGGGACGAGCCGGACTGGGCCGGGCTGCTGGGCCCGGGCGGCACGGCGCTGGCCGCCGCCCTGGTCACGGCCGGCTGGCCCGCCGCCGCGCTGCCCGCCGACCACGCGCGGACGGCCGTCTGGGCGGTGGCCGAGGCCCTGCAGAAGGCCGGTGGCGGTCGCGGCGACCGCCCCCATCTGCGGCGGGTCCGCGACGACGGCGGCGCCGAGTTCACGGCGGGCCGGTTCACGGCTCTCGCCTATCCGGTCGTCACCAGGACCGGGCCGGACGGGACGGTGCCCTGTGTGGTCGCCGTCGCTCATGAGGAAAGGGAGGGTCATGCCTGATTTCTTCGAGTACCGGCACATCGTGGGCTTCGAGGACACCAACCTCGTCGGCAATGTCTACTTCGCCCACTACGTGTCCTGGCAGGGGCGCTGCCGGGAGAGCTTCCTGAAGGAGCACGCGCCCACGGTGCTCGACGAACTGCGTGCGGGACTGAGGCTGTTCACCGTGAGCTGCCGTTGCGAGTACTTCCGGGAGCTGACCGCCTTCGACACCGTCGCCGTCCGGTTGCGGCTGGATGAACTCCTCAGCACCCAGGTCGGCTTCAGCTTCGACTACGTCCTTCTCGACGCGGAGGGCGAACACCTGGTGGCACGTGGTACCCAGCGGGTGGCCTGTCTGCGCAGCGACGGCCGGGAGACGGTACCCGTACCGGTGCCCGCCGCGCTGCGCGCCGCCCTGGAGCCGTTCCGCCGGATACCGGCGTGAGGGGCCCCCGCAGGTCAGGGAGCATCACCTTCCGCCGGCCGGTGGTCTTCTGGACCGGGACGGCCCTGGGCACCCTGGGTGCCGCACTGCATCTGCCCATGTACATCGAGGCGCGGTCCATGCATTACCACATGGCCGGGATGCGCCCCGACGCCACGATGAACATCGGTATGGCCGTGATCGTCCTCGGGGTCGGGCTGGTCCTGTGGGGTCTGCTGCCGCCGCGCCGGGAGAAGCCGGCCCCCGCCGACCTGCGCATCCGTCCGCTGGACGACTCACGGCTGCGCCCCGCGCACATGGGTCTGATCATCGTGCTGACGCTCGCCGTCACCATCGACGTGATGAAACCGACCACCCTCTCCTTCGTCGCACCGGGGATGGCCGCCGAGTACCACCTCACCTCGCCGCTGCACCCCGACGGAGGTCTCCCGGTGGCGCTGCTGCCGTTCTTCGGACTTCTGGGCACGGTGGTGGGCTCGCTGCTGTGGGGCACCCTCGCGGACCGCATCGGGCGGCGTCCGGCCATCCTCTTCGCGGGCGTGCTGTTCATCACCACGTCGGTCTGCGGGGCGATGCCCTCGTTCACCGGGAACCTGGTGATGTGCTTCTTCATGGGTGTCAGCGCGGGCGGCATGCTGCCGGTGACCTTCACCCTGCTGGCGGAGACGGTGCCCACCCGTCACCGCGGCTGGCTGCTCGTCCTCATCGGCGGGAACGCCGCCCTCGCCTACGCGATCACCAGTCAGCTCGCGGAGTCCCTGATGCCGCAGTACGGCTGGCGCATCCTGTGGCTGGTCGGCATGCCCACCGGGGTACTCCTGCTCCTGCTCAACCGGTGGATACCGGAGTCCCCCCGCTATCTGCTGCTGGCGGGCCGCGCCGACGAGGCCCGCGCGGTGATGGAGCGGTTCGGATCGGCGGCCGTCACCCCGGCGCGGACCGGGCCACCGGCCGGGCCGCGCACGGCGGAGCCCGGACCGCGTACGGAGTCCGGTACGAGGGCGGCGCCGGGGAGCGCGGCGGGAACCGGATCGCGAGCGGGGGCCGGCCACCAGGGCGGGCCGCTGCTGCTGGCCGGACTGCTGCTGCTGGCGCTCAGCGTCGGCATCGTCACCTACGGCTTCCAGTTGTGGGTACCGACCGACCTCCAGCGCATGGGCATCAAGGACATGGACGCCGACCGCATCCTGCGCAACGCGGCGCTGTTCGGACTGCCGCTGAACGTCGTGGCCGCGCTGGCCTACGGGTTCTGGAGTTCGAAGTGGACAGCCGTGGGACTGAGCGCCCTGACGGTGGTGCCGCTGGTCTGCTTCACCGTGCTCGGTGACGGGGTCGCCGACCGGCGCGGACTGCTGATGGCCCTGCTGGCGGTACCCATCGCCAGCATCTACGCCCTGGGGGCGATCACGATCGCCTACGCCGCGGAGATCTTCCCCACCGCCCGCCGCGGGGGCGCCACCGGACGGGTCGCCGGTCTCACCAAGTTCGGCGGGGTGGCGATGCTGGTGCTCACCCTGCTGTCCCTCACCGCACCGGAGTTGGGGGTCACGGCGGCGGCGGGCGCGATCCCCCTGGCCGCCGCCGTGCTGCTGCTGGCGGTGGCGGGGGTGGAGACCCGGCACCGCGCGATCGACGAACCCCTCGACGTACGACCCCGCCCGGTCGAAGTGCCGTAGTCCCGCCGCTCCCGGGAGCGGGCGGACGGCCGGACGGTGTCGTACGGGTCCCTGGCCGGCCGCTCCCGAACGCGCGGACGCCCTGGCCGTTCCGCTGGGCCGACCGGGGGACCCGCTCTGCCGGGTGCGCCGGAGGGGCCAGGCCGGGATCGGCCCACGAACAAACAACGACTATACGATTCTTAAGCTTCACCCTCGTGCCAACGCCCCCGCGCGGACCGGTCGGACGAGTTCCGGCCCGGTCCGCGCTGGAGCACCTGTCCGACGCCGGAACCAGCCGAGGAGACACGATGGCCGTGCACACCCCGTCCGGAGCGCAAGCCGACGCGGCGCCGCCAGGGCCCTCCCCTGTCGGCTGGCCCCGTCGGTCCGGCCGCCTGCTGTCCCTCACCGCGGTGGCCGCGCGGCATCTCGCCGCCGGGGCCGCCGACCGGCTGGCCCGCCCCGGGCGACGGGGCCGGCCGCCGGAGCGGCTGCCCCGGCTCCTCGGCGACCTGGGCCCCACCTATGTCAAGGGCGCCCAACTCCTCAGCACCCGCGCGGATCTGCTGTCCCCGGCGGTCTGCGACGCGCTGGGACGGCTGCACGACCGGGTCCCCGGGATGAGCGCGGCGCAACTGGACCGCGCCCTGTCCGAGGCGTACCCGGACGGCTCCGCATGGCCGTTCCGGACGTTCGACCGGACGGCCGTCGCCGGGGGCAGCATCGCCTGTGTGTACCGGGCGGCCCTGCTGGACGGCACCGACGTGGCCGTGAAGCTGCTGCGGCCGGGGGTGCGCCGGGCGATGGAGACCGACTTCGCGCTGCTGGCGTCCGGCGCGCGCCTGGCCGAACGGCTGCCGCCGCTGCGCGGGGTCCCGGCCCGCAGGGTGGTGCGGCAACTCGGCGACGCGCTGCTGCGCCAGGTCGACCTCGCACGGGAGGCGGACTCCCTGGCCCTGCTGCGGGCCAACCTCGCCGATCTGCCGTTCGTGCGGGTGCCCGCGCCGTTCCCCGCCGCCGCGGGTCCGGGCGCGCTGGTGATGGAGTACGTCGAGCGTCTCGAACGCTTCGCCCCGGGCGACTTCGGCAAGGAGGAACGCAGACAGATCGTCAGGAATGTGCTCCGGTGCGTGTACCGGATGCTGTTCATCGACGGTCTCGTCCACTGCGACATGCATCCGGGCAATCTGTATCTCGGCCCGGACGGCTCCGTGGTGCTTCTCGACGCCGGGTTCGTGGTCCGGCTGGAGCCCCGGGTGCGGCTGCTGTTCGCCCGGTTCTTCATGAACCTCTCGCTCGGCCGGGCGGCGGAGGCGGCCGAGTCGGTGCTGCGGAGCGCCGAGCACGTACCGGCCGGCTGCGACCTCGACGCGTTCCGGGCCGAGATCGGCGCCCTGGTGGAGGAGAGCGCCGGGCGGACGGCCGGCCAGTTCAGGCTCGCGCCGTTCGCGACCAGGCTGTTCGACATCCAGCGCCGCAGCGGGGTGGCGGCGGCCCCAGAGTTCGTCTTCCCGCTGATGTCGCTGCTGGTGCTCGAAGGCATGATCAACGACTTCGACGTGGACGTCGACTTCCAGGGCGAGGCCATCCCCACCCTGCTCGCCGCCCTGAACGGCTGACGACCGCCCGCCGATCCCGGAAGAGGCACCGCGATGGACGAACTCGCCGTACACCGGTACGCGCCGGGACCCCGGGCCCGGCTGGGCAGCGGTCCGCCCCGCTCCTGGTCCGTGCTCGGGGAACCCTCCACCGCCGCCGAGCGGATGCACCGGGCCCGGGTGAGCGGCGCCGCGCCGGCCGTCGCCGTCGTGCTCGGCGAGCACTACGGGCGGCACGCGGACCGCGCGCTGCTCCAGGGGCTCGCCCTGCGCCGGACGCACGGCTGGCCCCTGGTCCTGGTGCACCGGGGCGCGGGTGGCGGGAGCCTGTTGCGGGCCGTGGCGCTGGAGGAACCCGGCCCGCCGCTGGCCACGGTGGAACTTACGTGCGCCGGGGCCGAGGCGACAGTGGCCGAGGTCGCCCGTGCGGCGCTCGGCGACACCCGCTGGCCGGACCCGCCGGGAAGCCGCCGGGACGTACTGGCCGGCGCGGACGGGCGCACAGCCTTCGCCCACTGGCGGCCGTCGGCGCTCCCCCGCGGCGCGACCGCCGAGGGACCCGTGCTGATCACCGGCGGACTCGGGGGCCTCGGACTGCGGATCGCGGCGGTGCTGGCGGCGGCCGGTGCCGACGACATCACCCTGCTCGACGTGACGCCCCCGGGCGCGCTGCCCCGCGCGGACGCCGCGGTGCTGGGAAGGCTGCGGGCCCGGGTCCCGGGACTGCGAGTGCTGACCGCCGACGTGACCGATCGCGCGGCGGTGGCCCGGACGCTGGCCGGGGCACGGCCGGTGACCGTGGTGCACTGCGCGGGCCGGGTCGCCGGGGCCCCGGTGAGCGACTGCGCGCCCGGTGATCTCGCGGCACTGCGCGGGCCGAAGGCCACCGGGCTGTCCCATGTCCTCGCCGCGGTACGGCACTCGTCGTTGCGCGCCCTGCTGTGTTTCGGCTCGGTGACGTCCCACCGCGCGCACCGGATGATGGGGGGATACGGGCTCGCCAACGAGATCCTGCGCAGAAGGGCGCTGGCCGTCGCCCCCCGGCTCCCCGGCTGCGCCGTGGTGGTGGCCGAGTGGTCGCTGTGGAGCGGTGCGGGGCAGGCCCATCGGATGGGTGTGGTCGCCGGGGCGGCCCGTCAGGGCATGGCCCCCATACCGCTGCGGACGGGGCTGGACGCGGTGACCCGGCTGCTGGCGTGGCCCCGGGGTCCGGAGCACGCCGCCGCCCTGCTGCTCACTCCCGTCGCTTACGGCGCTCTGCCCACGGCGGTGGTCGACGAGGGCGACACGGCGGGGCACTCCGGCAGGCGTGCCAATCTCTGAGAAGCGCTCCCCACCTTCCCTCACTTAATTTGTCTATAACGACCAGCCGACTACATGGTAGGGAAGGACTGGTATGGCCATCGACTTGCGCCGAAAGTCACCGGCAGATCTGGCGGAGGGCCGGGCGAACGGCTGGGCCGATACGGTCGAGGACCCGGTACTGCTGGAGGACCTCGGCACCGAACAACGCGAAGCGCTGAACTTCGCCTACCGGACCACGCTCAGCAATGTGGACCCCCGGTTCGTCGCCGGTGACCCCGCCGCGTGGGCGAGCGACTTCGGGTACGCCCTGGACCGGGTGGCGATCCGACTGGACAACCGCAGCAACGAGGAGCTGCGCCGTGCGGCCCTCCAGCACGCCGACCCCGCGATGCGGGAGCAGGCGCTGTTCGAGTACGCGGACCGTGACCACGCGGACGCGATCGAGCTGCTGACCCAGGCGATCAGGCAGGACACCGACCGTCAGGTCCGCTGGGACGCGCTGTGGGCGGTCGAGAAGCTGGG
The DNA here is from genome assembly GCF_001905345.1 of Streptomyces uncialis. Lineage (GTDB taxonomy): Bacteria > Actinomycetota > Actinomycetes > Streptomycetales > Streptomycetaceae > Streptomyces > Streptomyces uncialis. Next base: position 215,674 of record NZ_LFBV01000004.1, on the reverse strand, counting down.
CGGCCCCGAAGCCATCGCGGCGCTGCGGCAGTTCCTCGACGACCCCGACCCGGAGATCGCGGAGTGGTCGAAGCTGTTCATCAGCGAGTTGCAGACCGGTGACCCGGCCTTCGACGACCGTGAAGGCAGCTTCACCCCCGGCCGGACGTTCGACGAGACGATCTTCCTGCTGATCCACTGCGATCTGTATGTGCGGCTCGACCCGTCGAACCAGCACTGGGGCAAGATCTCCCTGGCCCCGCAGGGTCTGGCGCGCATCTACGGGCAGGCGCACGCGTGCCCGAACGTCGCCACGCGTGAGAAGCAACTGGTCATCGCGAAGACGATCGAGGGGCTGCACGCCGACGGCACCCCGCACGTGGACAACTATCTGTTCCGCGGGTTCACCGAGCGCAGCCGGCGGGACCGCGGCAACTTCTTCTTCGAGTCGCTGGTGCCCCGGCCGTTCTTCAAGTCCGGCCGCGCCGACGACCCGTCGGAAGGTGTCCGGGAGGCGAACATCGGCTTCGCCCGGTACGGGACCTGGCATCTCGACCCCAAGTTCCAGGTGCGCGGCGAGGCCGCCATCCGGTACGTACGCGGTCGCTTCCAGGGCTGGGGGCACGTCAATCTCTCCCGGATCGCCGGGCGCTCGCTGGAAGAGATCCTGGTCCCGGGCAACGGCGTCCTGTCGACCCTGCACGACGAGGAGGTCGGTCCGATGACCAACGCCTTCATCCTCGGCACGTTCAAGGGCAAGCTCAACGACTGGGACGGCGACGGGGTCATCGACCTCAACTCCCGGGACGTGTACTCGACGGCCGATGGGGACATCGACACCGATCAGGACGGGATCCCCGACCAGGCCGGACTCACCTGCTGCGACTGGACCACCCAGCAACTTCCGTGAGCGGCCGCCGGTTGCCACCTCCCAACGACGAAAGGCAATTGAGATGACCGACTCGTCATCCCGGCCCACCACCGTGTACGGCCGTCCGGTCACCACGGACGGTGTTCCCAACCTGTACGAGGGCACCGCGGTGGCCCCGTGGACACCTCCGGCGCCCGGTATCGACAATCTGGGCATCACCTCGGTCGACACCTTCGCCGTCCCGGGTGTCGGTGAGTACACCGTCGACTTCAGCGGCTATGTCCGGGTGGTGCGGTCCGAACCGACCTCCGAGGAATGGTCCAGCGCCGAGGTCTACACCAACCTGATCGAGATGAAGATGGTCGGTGAGTGCGCCGAACTCGGGCGCATCACCGTCACCCTCAACCCGGACTGCCTGTCGACGGGCCAGATCCGTACCCCGTTCGACCCCTACGCGGGTGAGGGTCCGGCCGCCAAGGCGTGCCGGATGGCGGTGGGAGCCATCTTCGACATGCCGAAGCTCGGTCTGCGGCTGGCGAACAAGGAACCCATCATCCTCACCATCGACGATGTGCGGCAGATCCCGCCCGCCGGTTCCCCCGGCAAGGGCCAGATCTACCGGATGCTGCCGCTGCACGACGTCCAGCGGCTCGACGACTCCCCGGTGGCCTATGTGACCAGCCTGCGCTTCACCATGGGCGGGTACACCACGGTGGAGGCCATGGCCGCACGGTGACGGCCGCCCGCGTCAAGGGGCGGGCAGGGGCCGGCTCCCGGCCTCTGCCCGCCGGGGCGCCCGGGCCTCCCTCCGCCCGGCGCCCATACCGCGGGCGGCACCAGGGTGCCGGACCCCGGCCCGGGTTCCGGCACCCCGTCGCGGGTGCGCTACCGCTTCAGAGTCCGAGGGCCTCGGCGGCCAGGGCGGTCCCCCGTACCCGCGCGTCGATCTTCGCGAAGGCCACGTCGCGCGAGGTGGACGTGTCGTCGGCGAACGGCGAGAAGCCGCAGTCGTCGCAGGTGCCCAACTGCTCCACCGGGAGGTGACGGGCCGCGAGCAGCACCCGGTCACGTACTTCCTCCGGGGTCTCCACCCTGGGGTCGATCGGATCGGTCACGCCCACGAACACCCGCACACCGGGCGGCAGATGCTCGGCGATGATGCCGAGGACGCGTTCGGGGTCGGGCTCGCTGGCGAGCTGGACGTAGAAGTTGCCCGCCTTCAGCTGGAAGAGCTTCGGCAGCAGGCCCGCGTAGTCGACATCGAGGCTGTGGGTGGAGTCGAGGTCGCCGCCGGGGCAGGTGTGCACCCCGATCCGGGCCCGGTCGGCCTCGTCGAACCGGCCGAGGACCTCATTGTTCAGGGCGATGAAGCCGTCGAGCAGGGCGCCGCCCGGGTCCAGCTTGAGTGCCAGACGGCCTTCGGTGAAGTCGAGCTGCACCACATGCGCGCCCGCTTCCAGACAGCCGCGGATGTCGGCCTCGGCCTCGTCGGCCAGATCGCTCAGGAACGCCTCGCGGGAGTATCCGTCGATGGCGTCGGCCGGGTACAGCAGGCTGAGCGCCGAAGGCGCGATGACCGCCTGCTTGAGGGGACGGCCGGTGTGCCGCCGGGCGTCACGCAGATACGAGTCCGCGCGGACCTGGTAGCGGAAGGGGCCCTCGGTCAGATGCGGCAGCTGCCGGACATGGCCGTCGGCGAAGGGGAGGGTGACGCCGTGCGGGTCGAGGGTGGCCAGACCCGCGACCGGGTAGGTGGCGAAGCTCGGCTTGGACTGCTCGCCGTCGACCAGGACCGGGCAGCCGAGCGCCTCCAGACGGGCGAGCGTGTCCACCGTCGCCCGCTGCTGAAGCTCCGTCAACTTCCCTTCGCTTAGGCGTCCTTGGGCGTGCTCACCGAGCGCCTCCTGGAGGGCGCGGGGCCGGGGGATGCTGCCGACAGGTTCTGTGGGGATGCTCATGCGCGGACCATAGGAAGCCTCCCTCCTCCCACGCAAGGCAGCGTGACCGGGTCGAGCGGTCGTACTCCCGGGCGGCGGTCCGGGGCGGGCGGACCTCCGGACGCCGTATCGCCCCAGGTCACCGAGTTCCTCGCGGCGCGACCGCCCGCCGGTACGCACCGTGGACCGGCCCGCGCGGCGAACCATGGGCCTTGGCGGGTTCACCGGTTCTGAGTACTTCCCCCGGTGCCGGACGGCGGCGGAGCGTGGCCCCGGATCGGAACCGACGACAGCTCCGCCGCAGCACCGACGCCACCCACGGGGAGCCCGCGCGCCGCGCGTCCGGACCGGGCGGCGCCGGCGTTCACGCCAAAGCCCGGCGGGGGCGTGCGCGGGCGGCGGCGGGGTGGCACCCCGGTTCCTCGTCGCAGGTGGGAGGTCCGGGCGCGGTGACACGGGGACGCCACAGAAATCGGACATCTCTTCTTGTTGTGGGGTATTCGGGGTGGTGCGGCGCTGCCAGAATCCCGCTCCGGCTGGGGCTTCCCCGGGCTTCAGGGCCTTCGAGAGGAGAGCGTGTCATGGGGTTCATGCGGTTCAGGACGACGGGCTACAACTGGGTGCAGGCGTATCCGGCGGGCGGTGAGTGGCGGCTGCTGTTCGGGCGGGGCAAGGAGGGTGCCCTGGTCAGCGAGCAGCGCTTGCTGAGCCAGGAGTGGCTCAGCACGATCGTGCCGAAGCTGGTCCACGCCCAGGGGCTGTACGCGAGTGACTGCGCGCTGCTGCTGTCCCGTCCCGGGGAGTCCCTGCGGAGCCTGTTCCTCCGGGGCGACACCTATGAGTGGTTCGACTGGGAGCAGGGGAGGGTCCTGAGCGAGGGGCCGTGGGCCGGGCTGGAGAACTGGGGCGCCGCGCTCCCGGCCGGGTGGCGTTCGCAGATCGACGCCCTGTTCCCGGCGCCCGACGCGGCGGGCGGGGCGCGGCAGACGTACTTCTTCAAGGGGAACCGGGTCCTCACCCTGAACTCGTCCACCGGGGTGGTGCGCGAGGCGCTGATCACCGACGGTCCGGACGCGTCGGACTGTGCGGGCTGGGCGCGGTTACCGGAGGAGTTCCGCCAGGACCTGGATCATGTCGCGGCGTACAAGGCGGCGTCCGACGGGACCCGGCAGAGTCTGCTGATCAAGGGCACCCAGGGTGTTCTGCTGAACTGGAGGACCGGGTTACTGGCCTCCGGCGCTCTCGACCGCCTCGGGATACCCGGCCTGGCGGCGCTCCCGGAGCGGTTCCGCGTTCCCTACCGTCCGGTCACCGGTCGCTGGACCGGTGCCGTCGGCAACCAGCGGATCGAGCTCCGGGTCGATCTGGAGGGCGAGCGTCCGCTGGGCGTCGTCAGCGGTGATCTGTTCACCGGCGACACCTGGACCGACTCCTTCCGCACCAGCGGCACTCTGATCGTCACACCGAGTGTCAACAGGTTCACCCTCATCCAGTCGGGTCTGTCCTGGGCGAACAACTCACCGCTGACCGACCTCTTCCTCACGCTCCCCCGGACCGCCGTGACCAGCCCCGAAGGCAGCAACGCCAGCCTGATCCTCCACGGCGCCGGCGCCGGCCAGGAACTGAACCTCGGCTGCTACTACGCCGGTCCGGCGCTGCGGTCGGTGGAGATGGAGACCGACGCCCTGGCGGGCACCCAGGTCTTCCAGCAGTACGACACCTCCCGGGGCAATGCCCCGCGGGGCTACCGCCACCGGAGCCTGACCGTCGCCTCCGCCTACGCCGAGGCGGGCGTCGAGCTGAAGAACGCGGGGCAGGTCAATGTGGTCGCCAATACCTCGGGCGACGACCTGCGGTGGTCGGAGGCGGAGCTGCATGCCGCGATGACGGCCAACTTCAGTCTGCACCGCGAGGTGGAGCAGTGGAAGATCTGGACCTTCGTCGCCACCCGCTACACCCTCGACGGTGCCGCCGGGCTCATGTTCGACCAGATGGGCAGGGAACGTCAGGGCATGGTCGTCTTCCACGACACCCTGCGGGACTACGGTCTCATCGGCGACTCCATGGAGCTGTTCTGCTACGTCCACGAACTCGGGCATGTCTTCAACATGCTCCACGCCTGGGAGAAGAACATTGCCAAACCGCCCGCCCCGCTGGGGCCGAACAGCGGCTTCGGCGAACTGTCGTGGATGAACTACCCGCAGGCGTACAACAACGGTGACCGGGCCGGAGGACAGCACTTCTGGCAGGACTTCCCCTACCAGTTCAGCGACAACGAACTGCGCCATCTGCGCCACGGCTACTACCGTCATATCGTCCCCGGCGGTGACAACGCCCTCACCAACGCCGCCCTTGACCTCAGCGCCACCGCACAGGCGTTCATCCTCCCGTCGGCCGGTGAGGACCCGGGGCTCTCCCTCTCCCTCGGGGGGAAGCAGGTCTTCGGCTACGGCGAACCGGTCATGGCCGAACTCCGGCTCTCCCGTACCGGTGTGACCGGGGACGCGACAGTGGCCGCGAGCATCGGCCCGAAGGGCGAACGCACCACCATCGTGATCAGCGACCCCTACGGCCGTACCCGCGCCTTCCGCCCCGTCGCCCGCGCCTGCACCGGCCACGGCGACGCCGAACGGACGGTCACCCTCACCGAGGACCGGCCGTCGGTGTACGAGACCGCCTACCTCGGCTACGGCAGCGACGGACTGTACTTCGCCGAACCCGGTACCTACCGGGTCACCGCCGTCCACACCGGACTCGACGGCGCCCGCACCGTCTCCGCCACCCGCACCCTCCGGGTCCGGACCCCGCTGGACCGCGCGGACCAGGAGGTCGGTGAACTCCTCACCGGCGACCAACAGGGCACCCTGCTCGCCTTCCTCGGCTCCGACGCCCCCCATCTCACCAGCGGCAACGACGCCCTCCAGGAACTGATCGAACGCCACGGCGACCACCCGCTCGCCGCCTACGCCCGCCTCGCACACGGCGCCAACGCCGGACGCCACTTCCAGACCATCGGTGACGGACAACTCCATGTCCGCCAACCCGACATCACCACATCGGTCACCCAGCTCACCGAGGCCATCGCCACGTCGCGCACCGACCAGGACACCGGACTCGACAACCTCACCCTCAACGCCGCCCTGCGCCGTCTCGCCACCGTCCACGCCAAGGCCGGTGACCTCGAACGCGCCGACGCCACCCTCGACACCCTCGTCACCCACTTCCACGACCAGGGCGTCCCGGCCCACGTCGAGCAGCGCATCCAGCAGCAGGCCGACGAGACCCGCACCCGGATCCACCAAGCGGCCGGAGAACCCACGGCTCCCTGAACCGGCAAGGCACCCGCCCCGGCAGCGGGGCCGTCACCCGAACGGCTGAGGTGACGGCCTCGGCTGTTTCCCTCGGTCTCCGCTGGCAAGCCATCAGCTTGCCAGCGGGGCGGGCATGTCACGGCGCCCCGTCCGAGACGCAGAGGAACCGAGGTGTCGTCATGCGCACACGTCACAAGGCGCTGACCGCTCTGGCCGTACTGGCCGCCGCCCTGGGCGCCGTCACCGGTCCGGCTGCCCTGGCCGCGCCCGAAGCCGCGGCGCCCGCCGAGCCGCCGGGCACCCAGGTCTCCATCGAGACCTTCGCCGCCAAATGCCTCGATGTGCGGACCCCGGACAGCGGCGCGCCGCTCGTCCAGGCCGACTGCGACAACACCTCCCGTACCCAGCGGTTCTGGGTGAACACCGTCGCCGGGGGTGTGGAGATCCGCACCGCCGACAACCTGTGTCTCGATCTGGAGGCCGCGAAGCGCGGCAACGGGACACGGATCATCCAGTACCCCTGCGGAACGCTTCCCAGGTTCTCCCAGACCTTCCTCACCTTCCCGGCCGCCGGGGACGCGACCCTGTCCACGATCCACACCATCGACCTCAGGTGCTTCGACGTCGCGAACGCCGACGAGGCGGCCGGCGCGGGCATCATCCAGTTCACGTGCAGCGGCGACTCCAACCAGAGCTTCAGGCTCCGCGAGGTCTAGCCGGGCTGTCGCGCCAGGCCGGGGGCGTGACCTGACACCGGCAGGCGGCGATCGCTCCGGTCCGCGTCAGCGTTCCAGGTGGTCCAGGAAGTCCGTGATGAGCGCCAGCCATGCTTCGGGGCGCTCGGCGAAGGGCAGATGGCCGGTCGGTATCCCGACGAGCCGGGCCCCGGGGATCCCCTCGGCCACCTCGTGGTGCAGCTCGGGACCGACCATGAAGTCCTCGGTCGTGGAGATCACGAGGACCGGCACCGCGATCCGGGCCAGATCCTCGCGGACGTCGGTCCGGACGACCAGGTCGGCGTGATCGCCGCCGCCCGGCGGGAGGGATCGCGCGGTCTCCCTCACCAGGGCGTCGAGCTCGTCCGAGCTCATGGCCGCCAGCGCCGACGTGCCGAGCGCCAGAGGTGTGAGGTAGCGGGCCAGCGGCACATGGGCGCCGGAGGTGTGGAGGTGCCGCCAGCGTTCGGCGAGACGGCGCAGCGCGGCGTCGGGCCGGGCCACCGGAGCGGTCAGCACCAGGGCGGTGACCCGCTCCGGGTGCCGGACGGCGGCCCGTATCGCGACGGCGGTACCCAGGGAGTAGCCGACGACCGCGAAGGTCTCCAGCCCCTCGGCGACCGCGGCGGCCACCAGCTGGTCGGCCAGCCCGTCCAGGGTGAGGGGTGCGGCCGAACGGGGGGTGGCCCCGGTACCGGGGTAGTCGGCACCGACGACGGTGCGGTTCGCGGCGAGCCCGTCGAGGATCGGTCCGTAGTTGCCCGCGACGCTTCCGCCCGCGCCGTGGGCGAGGAGCAGCCCCGGCCCGGCACCTTGGACGCTGCGGGCGAAAACCGGTACGGGCAGCGCGATTTCGGGCACGGGGATCTCCTCAGATGTTCTGTAGCGATCACTAGCAATCCGACGGTAGCAGGTTTCTTAGCGAGCGCTATAAAATGCCTCCATGACGAAGACCGGAGGCCGCCCCAGGAGCTTCGACCGTGAGGTCGCCCTGGAGCGCGCGCTCACCGAGTTCTGGCTGCACGGCTACGAGGCCACCTCGATCGCCGCGCTCACCGCGGCGATGGGGATCAACGCACCCAGCCTGTACGGAGCCTTCGGGGACAAGCGGAGGCTCTTCCGTGAGGCGATCGGCCGGTACCGGGTGACCTACGGCGCGTTCGGTGGACGGGCGCTGGCGGAGGAGACGACGGCGTTCCTGGCGATCCGGCGGGTGCTGCGCGAGGCCGCCCACGAGTACACCGACCCGGGCCATCCGCCCGGCTGCATGATCATCACCGCCGCGACCAACTGCACCCCGGCGGCCGACGAGGTCAAGGCCGAACTGCGCGCCCTGCGCGAAGCGGGCAGGGACGCGCTCCAGGAGAGGATCGCCGCCGACGCGCGGGCCGGGCGCCTGGCCCCCTCGGTCGATGTCCCCGCGCTCGCCATGTTCTACGCGGCCACGCTTCAGGGCATGTCCACCCAGGCGTGCGACGGTGTCGGCCGCGAAGCCCTGGAACGGGTCGCCGACATCGCCATGACCGCCTGGCCCGACGGGGCCGGGACCGACCGGGCCGGGACCGGTACCGACCGGGGCGGTGCGGTGCGGTAGCGGTCCGGGGGCAATGGTGGGGCGCGGCGGCGGTACCGGGGCGGCGCGGGGTACCAGGGGCGCGGCGGCAATGCCGGTGCTGGGCGGTGCCGGGGCGGGGCGGTGGCAGGGCTGGGCCGGTGCCGACGCGCGGTCGGCGGGGCCGGGGCGGGGCGGCACCCGGTCCCGGAACGGTGCGGTGGCGGTACCGGGCGGGGGGTCCCACCTGGGGTGGAGGGCGTGGGGGCGCCCTGCCGTCGGTGGGGCGGGGGCACCCCGTACCATTTCCTTGGTTGACGGCAGAACCATTCTCGCCCGATCGGATTCGCCTTGTACGAGCATTCCGCTCCCGCCTCCTGGCGTATCGCGTTGCCGCATTCCGCGGCCGCGGTGCCGGTGGCACGTGCGCTCGTACGGACCGCGCTCGCGGACATCGAGCACGCCGCCGACTGCGACACCGCGGAACTCCTCACGGCGGAGCTGGTGGCGAACGCCGTGGAACACACCTCGGGCGACGACCCGATAGAGCTGGTGGTCGAGCTGCGGTCGGGCGGCTGTCAGGTCGAGGTGCACGATCCCGACCCGTGTCCGCCGGGCAGTCTCACCCGGCCCGATCCGGCGGGACCGCCGGACCCCTGGCAGGAGCACGGACGGGGACTGCTGCTGATCCGCGCGCTGAGCTCGTCCTGCGGGCACCGCCCCACCGAGTCCGGCAAGGCGGTGTGGTTCACGCTGCCCGCGCTCCCCCGCCCGCGGCCCGCCTGACGCGACGGCCCCCGCCGCGGGACGACCGGCCCGGAACCGCGACGCGCCGTCGCCGGTGCGCCACCCGAGGTCGCCGGTGCGTCACCCGAGGCAGTCCCGGACGGCCTTGACCAGGTTCGCCGCCCGGGGGTCGTCCGGCCGGAAGTTCCAGAGGTTGGTGACATAGCCGAAACCGACACCGGCGTCGGGGTCCGCGAAGCCGATCGATCCGCCGGAGCCCGGGTGGCCGAACGACCCCGGCCCGAGCATCGGCATCGGCGGGCAGGCCCGCCAGAACCCGAGCGACATGTTGAAGGAGCGTTCCGCCGGGATGTCGAGCCCCGGCGGCAGCCCGTGCATCCGGGTGCCGCCGGTCTGGACGGCCGTCGCCCGCTCGACCGCCGGCGGATCGAGCAGCCGGACACCGTCCACGTCGCTCACCGTGGCGGCGTACATCCGGGCCACCGAGCGCGCGTCCGAGAGCATGTTGGCCGCCGGGAACTCCGCCGCGCGCCAGGCCCGGGTGGTGTAGTAGTCGGAGGTGTTGTCCAGCGCGCCACCGAGCTCGCCGCTGCGGGCCTGGACCGAGTCGGCGCCCCACACGGCCTCGACCCACGCGACGACCGTGTCCGGGTCCAGCCCGGTCGCCGCGGCCATCCCGGCGATCAGCTCCTCCAGACCGAACGGCGCGGCGGCCGCGATCCGGGCCACCCGGTCCTCCTGCTCCTCGGGCAGCCCGATCCAGGCGCTCAGTCCGAGCGGGGCGGCCACCTCCTCGGCGAAGAACGTACCGAGCGACCTGCCGGAGATCCGGCGCACGACCTCGCCGACCAGGAACCCGTACGTGACGCTGTGGTAGACGTGCTCCGTACCCGGCCGCCACAGCGGCTCCTGCGTTTCGAGCGCGCGGATCACCGGGTCCCAGTCGCATGCCTGCTCGAACGTCAGCGGTCCGTCGACGAGCGGCAGTCCGGCCTGGTGCGACAGCAGCCAGCGCACCGATATCCGTTCCTTGCCCGCGGCACCGAACTCCGGCCAGTACCGGACCACCGGGGCGTCCAGATCCAGCTCACCGCGCTGCGCCAGCATATGGGCGCAGATCGCGGTGGCACCCTTCGTCGTGGACGCCACCTGGACGATGGTGTCCCCGCGCCACGGCCGGTTCGCCTCGCGGTCGGCGAGGCCGCCCCACAGATCGACGACGGGCCGCCCGCCCACGTAGACACCACAGGCCGCACCGACCTCGCCGGGCTCCCCCGCGAAGTTCGCGCGGAACACGTCGGCGACCTTCCCCCAGCCGTCCTCGACCCCGTGCTCGGCCACCCCGTACCCGGCGTCCTCGCTCAGCGCGGGGGTCCCGTTCGTCGTGTTCTCCATGCTGTGTCCTCTCCGGCGCGGTGACGGCTCCGCGCTCCCCTGGTCCCTCGGCGTGAAGAACATCAGGTACCGCTCGACCGCGTCGACCGACCGGTGGGAGTTGTCGGGAAGCCGCCTGACGTGTGCCTTGTACACACGCCATCACCGCTGAACGCCGCTCCACCGGCGAGCGGTGGGACGGGCCAGGGCCAGGGTCAGAGCCAGAGTCAGGACGGGTACGGGGACGGGTACCGGGACCGGGACCGGGATGCGGGCGGCCGGGAGGAGCCGCCGCCCGTCAGCTGCCGGACCGGGCCTCCGCCGGGTCGGACAGGGTCGCCACCAGGACGGCCTTGATGGTGTGCAGGCGGTTCTCCGCCTCGTCGAAGACGACGGAGTGAGACGACTCGAAGACCTCGTCGGTGACCTCCAGCGACTCCAGTCCGTGCCGCTCGTACAGATCACGGCCCACCTGGGTGCCGAGGTCGTGGAAGGCCGGGAGGCAGTGCAGGAAGCGGACGTCCGCGTTGCCGGTGGCGCGCAGCACGTCCATGGTCACGGCGTACGGGCCGAGCGCGGCGATCCGCTCGTCCCACACCTCCTTGGGCTCCCCCATCGACACCCACACATCGGTCGCGACGAAGTCGGCGCCGCGCACGCCCTGCCCGATGTCCTCGGTCAGGGTGACGGTGGCACCGCTGGCCGCGGCCAGCTCGCGGGCACGGGCGACGACGGCGGGCGCGGGCCAGTACGCCTGGGGCGCCACGATCCGGACGTCCATACCCAGCAGCGCGCCCGTGACGAGGTACGAGTTGCCCATGTTGAAGCGGGCGTCACCGAGGTAGGCGAAGGCGACCCGGTCGAGCGACTTGGCGGTGTGCTCGGTCATGGTGAGCACATCGGCGAGCATCTGGGTGGGGTGCCAGTCGTCCGTCAGCCCGTTGTAGACGGGGACACCCGCGTACGCGGCGAGTTCCTCGACCGCGGGCTGGCTGTCGCCGCGGTACTCGATCGCGTCGTACATCCGGCCGAGCACGCGGGCGGTGTCCTTGACCGACTCCTTGTGCCCCATCTGGGAGCCGGAGGGGTCGAGGTAGGTGGTGGCGGCCCCCTGGTCGGCGGCGGCGACCTCGAAGGCGCAGCGGGTGCGGGTCGAGGTCTTCTCGAAGATGAGGGCGATGTTCCGGCCGCGCAGCAGGGGGGTCTCGGTGCGCGCCCGCTTCGCCGCCTTCAGCTCTGCGGCCAGGGCGACCAGGGCCCGGAACTCGTCGGCGGTGAAGTCCACCTCCTTGAGGAAGTGACGGCCGGTGAAACCGGTCGGGACAGTCACCATGCTGGGCTCCAGGGGCGTGGACGGCTGACGAAGAGGTGGGAGGACTTGGAAGTCTATACGACAGGTCACATTTCTATGCAAGCACCCCGGTCCCCTGCCGCCCCTGGTCCCCTGGTGTCCGCCGGCCTCCTCGGTCCTCTGGTCTCCTGATGCGCTGATGCTCTTGGTCTCCCGGTCCCCGGGTCCCCCAGTCCCTCGGTGTCCTGGTCCCTCGGTGTCCTGTGTCCTCGCGTGCCCGGGCAACGGGCCCGCACCCCGCCCGGCCCGGTCACGCGGTCACGCGGTCGCTCAGTCCACCCCGGTCACCCCGGTCACCCCGGTCACGCAGGGTCCCGTTGCAGCGGGCAGCTCATGCAGCGCGGGCCGCCCCGGCCACGGCCCAGCTCGCTGCCGAGGATCTCGATGACCTCGATGCCCTGCTTGCGCAGATGCGTGTTGGTCGTGGCGTTGCGCTCGTACGCGACGACGACCCCCGGTTCGACGGCGAGGACGTTGCAGCCGTCGTCCCACTGCTCCCGCTCCGCCGCGTGCACGTCCTGGGTGGCGGTGAGCACCCGGATCTCGCTGAGGCCGAGAGCGGCGGCGATCGCCCGGTGCATCTGCTCCGGCGGATGGTCGGTGACCTTCAGTTCATGCGCTGCGTCGCCCGGTTCGATGGTGTACGAGCGGAGCATCCCGAGACCGGCGTACTGGGTGAAGGTGTCGGCGTCGACCATCGTCATCACCGTGTCGAGGTGCATGAAGGCCCGCCGCTTGGGCATGTCCAGCGCCACGGTGGTGCGCGCGGAACCGGCCGCGAAGAGCCGCTGCGCCAGCATCTCGACGGCCTGCGGGGTGGTGCGCTCGCTCATCCCGATGAGGACCGCGCCGTTGCCGATGACCAGGACGTCCCCGCCCTCGATCGTGGACGGGTAGTCGGTCTGCCCCTCGGACCAGATGTGGAACGGGCCCGCCGAGGCGGGCCGGAACAGCGGATGGTGCCGGTAGATCGCCTCGAAGTGGACGGTCTCGCGGCGCCGCGCGGGCCAGCGCATCGCGTTGATGGAGACACCGTCGTAGATCCACGCGGAGGTGTCCCGGGTGAAGAGGTGGTTGGGCAGCGGGTCCAGCAGGAAGTCGTCCAGCTCCATCACATGGAAGCGGACGGAGACGGGCTCGGCGTGCCGCTCCAGGAACTCACGCTTCGTCATCCCGCCCACCAGCGCCTCGCACAGCTCCGCCGACGGCAGCCGCGCGAACGCGGCCCGCAGATGATCGGTGGCGAGCGGACCGTACTCCTTCTCGTCGAAGACCCGGTCCAGGACCAGCTCCCGGGCCTCCGGCACCTCCAGCGACTCGGTGAGCAGGTCACCGAACAGATGGACGCTCACACCCCGGTCGCGCAGGACGTCCGCGAACCCGTCGTGCTCCTGGCGGGCCCGGCGCACCCACAGGACGTCGTCGAAGAGGAGGGCGTCGCGGTTGCTGGGCGTGAGCCGTTTCAGCTCCAGGTCGGGCCGGTGCAGTATGACGTGGCGCAGCCGTCCGGTCTCGGAGTCGACGTGGAATCCCATGGAGCCATCCTTCCCCGACGCGGCGCATCGGGCGCGGCGTTCGCTCATCCGCCGACGGTAGCCCGCCCGGCCCGTGGAGGAGGGGCGCTCGTCGGCGGCGGCGCCGCGCGGGTCGCCGCCGTCGCTCGGGCGCCGGTCGGGCGCCGCTCGGGTTCGGCTCAGGCGCCGCTCGGGTTCGGCTCGGGTTCGGCTCGGGCTCAGCTCGGCTCAGGCGCTGCTCGGGCGGCGCTCAGGCGCGCAGGTATGCGAGGACGGCGAGTACCCGGCGGTGGGTGTCTCCGGCGGGCGGCAGGTCGAGCTTGGCGAGGATGTTGCCGATGTGCTTGACCACGGCCGCCTCGGAGACGACGAGTTCCCGGGCGACCGAGCTGTTGGACCGGCCCTCGGCGACCAGCGCCAGCACCTCGCGCTCACGCGGCGTCAGCCGTTCCAGCGGGTCACGGCGGCGGCGCAGCAACTGGCGGACGACCTCGGGGTCGACGACCGTGCCCCCGCCCGCGACGGTCCGCAGGGCGTCCAGGAACTGCTCGACCTGACCGATCCGGTCGGGAGGGGAACCGCGCACCCATGAACGACCCGCACAGGAACAAGTGCGCCCGCACGAGAGGACCCGGAGGCGCAAGCGAAGGCGCCCCGCGGGGAACCGCGCACCACCCGGCCACAGGCCCACAGGCCCACGGGACCCCGAGACCCCGGGGACCCCAAGAACCCCTGACCCGCCGGAAGGCTTCAGCGGACTCCGCTGAGGGTCGCGAAGACGACCACGTTGGCGTCGTAGCCCGCCTCACCGGTGAACGTCCCACCGCAGGTGATGAGGCGGAGTTCGGCGCGCCCCAGATCGCCGTAGACCCGCTCGGAGGGGAACCCGTCGCGTTTGAGGACCTCGATCCCGTACACGGTGAACAGGGCGGTCCGGCCGTCCGCGCGGGGCACCTCGACGGTCGCGCCCTTGTCCAGGGCGCCGAGCGGGTAGAAGACCGCCGGGCCGGTGCGGGTGTCCACATGGCCGGTGATCACGGCGGTGCCCCGTTCGCCCGGGGTGGGGCCCTGGGCGAACCAGCCCGCGAGGTCCGGCCGGTCGGGCGGCGGCGCCGCGATCTGCCCGCGCGGGTCGTACCCGATGTCCTGGAGCGGCGCGTCCACCCCGACGGCCGGGACGAGGACCCGGGCGGGGCGGCTGACGGCGAGGGGGGCGTGGGCGCTCCGGGCGGCCGGGCCGGAGGGTGCCGCCCGGACGGCCGCGGCGGGCGTGGGCCGTGGCGGCTCGGCGGGCGGCTCGCCCTGCACCAGCCGGATTCCGACGAGGACCGCGAGCGCCATCGAGGACCAGCCCACGCGCAGCCGTCTGCCGGTCTCGGCGCGGCTCGCCCGCTCATGGGCCGCGAGGGCCGCCCGCAGCACCTCGCCCTCGTCACGGCCCTGTTCCGTACCACCCGCAACGGCCGGAACACCCGCACGGCCCGAACCGCCCGTATACCGATCCATACCGAACCCTCCTCGTCACCCGCCGCGCACAGGCCCCCCGACCGCCCCCGGGCGGCGGACCTCAGACGGCCTGCCGCACCCGCCGCAGCCGGTACAGGTATCCGCCGCCGAGCGCGGCCCCGGTGATCAGTACGGCTCCGGCACCGGTCGCCACCGCGGAGCCGTCCCGGTCACCGCCGAACCCCGCGTGGGAGCCGCCCGAGGGCACGACCTCCAGCACTCCGGTGAGACGCGCGCCGCTGTCGCACGTCCCGTGGACGTTGTAACGGCCGGGGCGGGTGTTCCAGGGCACGTCGAGGCGTCCGCTCAGCTCGTCGCGTCCCCCGAGCTGCTGGCCGCGCCCGGCGTCCTGGTCACGGCCGTCGCCGCCGCGGCCGTCCCGGGTGAGCCGGACATGGCGTCCGCCGAGCGACTCCGTGTTGACCGTCGCGGACCGGCTGTTGCCGCAGGAGAAGGTGCGGACCGTCGTGTGGTTCCCGGCCCGGACCGGGTTCGGCGAGAACGACAGCGTCTCCGCGCCGGGCCGCGGTCCCGGCTCCCCGCCCGCCGGGGTGCCGGTGGCAAAGGCGAGCGGCGCGGTGAGGGCGACCGTGGCCGCGGCCACCCCGGCCGAGGCCAGCATGCGTCGAGCGTTCATTTGATCCTCCGTCAGGCGCCAGCCGCGTGCGGGGCCTTGCCCGCACGCTGACGAGAGCCGGTGCCGTCGCACCCTCATGTGACGGTCCGTCGGGTGCGAGCGCATCTCCACCGGCTCCCCGCACCAGCGGGGCGGCCCGCCCCACCGCCCCGTCCGCAGGGGATCACCGCAGGTCACCGCCGCCCGCGCCGGGCCACTCAGGTGATCTTCCGGCGGTACGTCCGCGCGGGTGGCCCGGCCCCGTACGGCGCACTCCCCCTCGCGGGTCCGGCCGGGCGGGAGCAGGGTGTACGCGGGAAAAGTCCCTCGCTCCGGACGGGCGGCGGGGGAATACTCGTACAGGTGCTTCTCACCGTCACCACCACCGGTACCCCCGAGCGTCCCGCGACCGACCTGGGATTCCTGCTGCACAAGCACCCGGACGGCTGCCAGGCGTTCTCCACGTCCCATGGCACCGCGCACGTCTTCTACCCGGAGGCGGCGCCCGGGCGCTGCACGGCGGCGCTGCTGCTGGAGGTCGACCCCGTGGCGCTGGTCCGCCGGAGCAAGGGCCCGGGGGGCTCCCCCGATCCGACGCACGCGAGCTATGTGAACGACCGTCCTTACGCGGCGACCTCGCTGCTCGCGGTGGCCCTCGCCCGGGTGTTCTCCAGCGCGCTGAGCGGTCGGTGCAAGGCGATGCCCGAGCGGGCCGCGCAGCCGCTGCCGCTGCGGATCGAGGTGCCCTCGCTGTCCGCGCGGGGCGGCCCCGAGCTGGTGCGCGCGCTGTTCGCGCCGCTCGGCTGGACGGTCACCGCGACCCCGGTGCCGCTGGACGAGCGGTTCCCCGAGTGGGGCGACTCCCGCTGTGTGGACCTGGTCCTGGAGGGCACGGAACACACCCTCGGCCAGGCCCTGCGGCATCTGTACGTACTGATGCCGGTGCTGGACGACGCCAAGCACTACTGGGTGTCGCCGGACGAGGTCGACAAACTGCTGCGCGCCGGGGAGGGCTGGCTGGCCGGCCACCCGGAGCAGCAGGTCATCGTGGGCCGCTATCTGTCGCACCGGGGGGCCCTGGCGCGTACCGCGCTGGCACGGCTGGCGCTGGAGCGGCTCGCCGAGAGCGACGGCACCGGGATCGAGGAGATCGACAACGCCGTCGACGAGGCCACGGACACCGAGGAGAAGCCCGTGCCGCTGGCGGTGGCCCGCCGGGAGGCGATCACGGCCGCGCTGCGTGAGAGCGGCGCGGCGCGGGTCGTGGATCTGGGCTGCGGTCAGGGACAGCTGGTGCAGGCCCTGCTGAAGGACCCGCGCTTCACGCGGATCGCGGGGGTCGATGTGTCGACCCGGGCGCTCGCGGTCGCCGCGCGGCGGTTGCGGCTGGACCGGATGGGCGAGCGGCAGGCGGCGCGGGTGACGCTGTTCCAGGGCTCGCTCACGTACACGGACCCCAGGCTGGAGGGGTACGACGCGGCCGTGCTGTGCGAGGTGATCGAGCATGTCGACCCGGCGCGGCTGCCCGCGCTGGAGTACGCCGTGTTCGGAGCCGCGCGCCCCGGGACGGTCGTGGTGACGACCCCGAACTCCGAGTACAACGTGCGCTGGGAGTCGCTGCCCGCGGGGCAGGTACGCCACCGCGACCACCGGTTCGAGTGGCGTCGCGACGAGTTCCGGGAGTGGGCAGGCTCGGTGGCCCGGCGCCACGGCTACACCGTGGAGCTGCGACCGGTCGGACCGGACGACCCGGAGGTGGGCCCGCCCACCCAGCTCGCCCTGTTCCAGCGGGACGACGAAGCGAACCCGACAGCGCGTACGGCCGAGCGGGCGGGTACGGGCACTCTCGCGGGCACAGGCGCAAGCACTCTCGCGGACGCGGGCAATGTCTCGCACACGGGCAACGCGCCCACCGACGCGGTGAGGGAGGACGGAGCGGCATGAACGACGCAGTGAACACCGGCGCGGGGTCCGCGTCGGACACCGGATCGCGGGCAGCACGGGACACCGACCGGGCCACGCCCCAGAACGCCTCACGTGACACGACGCGGGACGCCCCACCGGACACCGGACCAGACATCGCTCGGCACGCCGCGCAGGTAGCCACACCGGACACCGCACCGGACACCGCGCTCGTCACCGCGCCGGGGGCTCCCGCCCGCACGCTGCCGGTCACCGATCTGTCCCTCGTGGTGCTCGTCGGAGCGTCCGGCTCCGGCAAGTCGACCTTCGCCCGCAGACACTTCCGGCCGACCGAGGTGCTCTCCAGCGACTTCTGCCGGGGGCTGGTCGCGGACGACGAGAACGACCAGTCGGCGTCCGGCGACGCCTTCGACGTGCTCCACTACATCGCGGGCAAGCGTCTCGCGGCGGGCCGCCGGACCGTCGTGGACGCCACCAATGTGCAGTCCTCGGCGCGGGCCGGGCTGATCCGGCTGGCCCGGGAGCACGATGTCCTGCCCATCGCGATCGTGCTCGACGTGCCCGAGGCGGTGTGCGCGCGGCGCAACGCCGAGCGGGCCGACCGCGCGGACATGCCCGTGCATGTGATCCGCCGTCACCAGCGCGAACTGCGGCGTTCGCTGCGGGGACTGGAGCGCGAGGGCTTCCGCAAGGTCCATGTGCTGCGGGGGACCGAGGAGATCGACGCGGCCCGGATCGTCACCGAGAAGCGGTACAACGACCTGTCCCACCTCACCGGACCGTTCGACCTGATCGGGGACGTCCATGGCTGCCGCTCCGAGCTGGAGACACTGCTCACCGCGCTCGGCTACGCCGACGGGGTCCACCCCGAGGGCCGTACGGCCGTCTTCGTGGGCGACCTGGTCGACCGGGGACCGGACAGTCCCGGGGTGCTGCGCCGGGTCATGGGCATGGTCTCCGCAGGGAACGCGCTGTGCGTGCCCGGCAACCACGAGAACAAGCTGGGCCGCTGGCTGAAGGGCCGCAAGGTGCGGCTCACCCACGGGCTGCCGGAGACGGTGGCGCAGCTGGAGCGCGAGAGCGAGGAGTTCCGGGCGGAGGTCGCCGCGTTCGTGGACGGGCTGGTCGGCCACTATGTGCTGGACGGCGGCAGGCTCGTCGTCTCGCACGCGGGTCTGCCGGAGAAGTACCACGGCCGTACCTCGGGCCGGGTGCGTTCGCACGCGCTGTACGGGGACACCACCGGGGAGACCGACGAGTTCGGGCTGCCGGTGCGCTACCCGTGGGCGGAGGAGTACCGGGGCGCCGCGGCCGTCGTGTACGGCCACACCCCGGTGCCGCAGGCCCGCTGGCTGAACAACACCCTGTGCCTGGACACCGGCTGTGTGTTCGGCGGGAAGCTGACGGCGCTGCGCTATCCGGAGCGCGAGCTGGTGGACGTCCCGGCCGAGCGGGTCTGGTACGAGCCGGTCCGGCCGCTGGTCGCCGAGGTGCCCGGCGGGCACGACGGACGGCCCCTGGCCCTGTCCGACGTGCACGGCCGCCGGACCGTGGAGACCCGGTACGGGGGCCGGGTCGCGGTGCGCGAGGAGAACGCGGCGGCGGCGCTGGAGGTCATGAGCCGGTTCGCGGTCGACCCCCGGCTGATGCCGTATCTGCCGCCGACGATGGCCCCGACCGCCACCTCCAGGCAGGACGGCTTCCTGGAGCACCCGGCGGAGGCGTTCGCCCAGTACGCGGCCGACGGGGTGGCGCGGGTGGTGTGCGAGGAGAAGCACATGGGCTCCCGGGCGGTGGTCCTGGTCTGCCGGGACGCGGCGGCGGCCCGTGAGCGGTTCGGGGTCGACGGTCCCACCGGCTCCCTCTACACCCGGACGGGTCGCCCTTTCCTGGACGACGCGGCGCTCACCGAGGAACTTCTGGGACGGCTGCGGACGGCCGCCGGCAAGGCCGGGCTCTGGGAGGCGCTGGACACCGACTGGCTGCTGCTCGACGCGGAGCTGATGCCCTGGTCGCTGAAGGCGTCCGGGCTGCTGCGCGCGCAGTACGCGGCGGTCGGCGCCGCCGCGGGCGCGGCCCTGCCGAGGGCGGTCGCGGCCCTGGAGGCCGCCGCCGCGCGGGGTGTCGACGTCGGCGGGCTGGCGGACGCGCAGCGCGGACGGGCCGTGGACACCGCCGCGTTCACCGAGGCGTACCGCCGGTACTGCCGGCCGACCGACGGTCTCGACGGGGTACGGCTCGCGCCGTTCCAGATCCTCGCGGTACGTGGCCGGTCGCTGGCCGGGCTGCCGCACGACGAACAGCTCGCCCTCCTCGACCGGCTGGTGGAGCACGACCCGACCGGTCTGCTCCAGGGCACCCGGCGCCTCATGGTGGACACCGGGGACGAGAAGTCGGTGCGCGCGGGTGTCGACTGGTGGCTGGAGCTGACCGGCGCCGGGGGCGAGGGCATGGTGGTCAAGCCGCTCCAGGCGCTGGTGCGGGGCGCGCGGGACCGGCTCGTGCAGCCCGGCGTCAAATGCCGGGGCCGGGAGTACCTGCGGATCGTCTACGGACCCGAGTACACCCGTCCCGAGCACCTGGAACGGCTGCGCTCGCGGCACCTCGGGCACAAGCGCTCGCTGGCACTGCGCGAGTACGCGCTGGGGCTGGAGGCGCTGGAACGGCTGGCCGAGGGGGAGCCGCTGTGGCGGGTCCACGAGGCGGTGTTCGCGGTACTGGCCCTGGAGTCGGAGCCGGTCGACCCCCGGCTGTGAGCGGTACGCGCTCCGTGCCCCGGCCCCGGGACGCGGAGCGCCCGCCGTGCCGGGGCACCCCGCTGACCAGCGGTGACGTCCCCGGTCCGGGCCGGACCGGGGGGCGGCGGGCATGATGGGGGCATGGATCTTCGAGTTTTCACCGAGCCCCAGCAGGGCGCCACGTACGACACGCTGCTCCGGGTGGCGCGGACCGCGGAGGAACTGAACTACAGCGCGTTCTTCCGGTCGGACCACTATCTCCACATGGGGGCGGTGGACGGGCTGCCCGGTCCCACGGACGCGTGGACCACCCTGGCCGGTCTGGCCCGGGAGACCGAGCGGATCAGGCTCGGGACCCTGATGACCGCGGGCACGTTCCGGCTGCCCGGTGTGCTGGCGATCCAGGTGGCGCAGGTCGATCAGATGTCCGGCGGCCGGGTCGAGCTGGGCCTGGGCTCCGGCTGGTACGAGGAGGAGCACACGGCGTACGGCATCCCCTTCCCGAAGGAGAAGTTCGGACGGCTGGAGGAGCAGCTGGAGATCCTGACGGGGCTGTGGAACACGCCCGTCGGTGAGCGCTTCGACTTCGACGGCACGTACTACCAGCTCAAGGACTCCCCCGCACTGGCGAAGCCCCGGCAGTCCCCGCTGCCGATCCTCATCGGCGGGCACGGGGCGAAGCGCACCCCCGCGCTCGCCGCGCGCTTCGCCCATGAGTTCAACATCCCCTTCGCGTCGATCGAGGACAGCGAGCGGCAGTTCGGCCGGGTGCGGGCCGCCGCCGAGGAGGCCGGGCGGGCCCCCTCCGAGCTGGTGTACTCCAACGCGCTGGTGGCTTGTGTGGGCCGCACCGACAAGGAGGTCGCCCGGCGGGCGGCGGTGATCGGCCGTGAGGTGGACGAGCTGAAGGCCAACGGGCTCGCGGGCTCCCCGGCCGAGGTCGTGGAGAAGCTGGGCCGGTACGCCGCGGTCGGCTCGCAGCGGGTGTACCTCCAGATGCTGGACCTGGACGACCTGGACCATCTGGAGCTGATCGCCGCCGAGGTCATGCCGCACGTGGCGTGAGCCGCACCGGGTACGGGCGCGCCCAAGGGCCGCCCGTACCCGGCCTCGCACACCCGGGCCCCGCGCACCCCGCCCCACACACCAGCGGCTCCGCGCACCCGGGCCCCGCACATCCCACCCCACACACCAGCGGCTCCGCGCACCCCGTCCCGCCCGCCACCGGCTTCCCGCGTCCCACAGCCCGCGTGCCCGACGGACCGCCCGCCCGACAAGGCCGCGTACCCCACGCCGTGTGCCCTCGGCCGCCGCTACCACCTCTGCGCGCCCAGGTCCCGGCCCGGCAGGGTGCGGTCCGGGGGCGGGAGGCGGCGGATCATCTCCAGGACGCGGTCACGGCATTCGTCGGCCGCGTCGATCGCCTCCATGCACTGCCAGTACGCCCCCTGGTCCTCCGCCGCGCTGGCGATGCCGACCAGGGCGATACCGACCTCGCCCAGCAGATCGCCGAGGGCGTGGAGGGTGACATGGACGTCCGCGATCCCGGTGAGCCGCGCGGCGCGTATGCCGTCGGGGCCCAGGGACGGGATGTGCAGCGCGGAGCAGCCCCGGCCGCCGATCTCGCTCAGCCCCAGCGCCTCGCCCCGCAGCTCGGACAGCCCCGTGACGGCGAGTCTGCTGCCCACCGCCTGGGCCAGTGCCTGGGCCTGCCAGGACTCGACCATGACCTCCGCGGCGTCCTCGCTCGCCGCCAGTGCCCCGCCGGTCGCCTTGATGAGTCGCACCGCGTCCATAGCGCTGCCCCCGCCTTCCTGGATACCGGGAGGCGGAACACCTCCTGGCACCTCTCCTCAATCCATTACCCAGAGTGAGCGCATCTGAGACGAAGAACCAGAGGAAGGCCGAAATCTGTGGACAACAAGTCGATTCACGCACCGCCCACCACTCCGGAGAGTGACTAACGGGGAGGAGTGCGCTCCGGTTCGTCCACAGGTGCGGGGCGGTCCGTGCCGTCGGAACGGCCGGGCGTGGGGGCCGGGAACCGCTGCTCGTTGCGTTCGATCTTCGCGGCCAGCGCCGTCAGCGGGTCCACGCCCACGGCCGCGCAGAACTGGAGCAGATAGGCGAGCACGTCCGCGACCTCGTCCCTGACCCGGTGTGCCTGCCCCGGATCCTCCATCACCCGCGCGGACTCCTCGGGGGTCGACCACTGGAAGATCTCGACCAGTTCCGACGCCTCGACGCTCAGCGCGGCGACCAGGTTCTTCGGGGTGTGGAACGGCTGCCAGTGGCGGGCCTCGGCGAACGCGACCAGCCGGCGGCCCAGTTCCGCCGCCGAGGGCCCGTCGCCGTCACCGTCGGGTCCCGGCCATCCGGGCGCGGGCGGTACGGCGGACGGCCCCGCGCCGGGGTGGCGGGGGTGCGGAGAACCGGGGGGCTGAGGGGTCGTCGGCATCACCGTCCCAGGTCTACCACGGTGAGCATCCCGGCCTCCGACCCGTGTCCGCCCTCGGACCGGTATCCGTCACCGGCCCCGTATCCGTCACCGGCCGGGTGGTGTCCGTCCGCGGCCGTTCCGGCGGCGGCGACGCCCTCCCGGACCGCCGTGGCGTCCCGTACCGAGCCCACCAGCCGCACATGGCCGCGTGCGCACATCGACGCGGCGAGCCGGGCCAGCGCCCGGGTCTGCCGGTTGTCCAGACAGCGGTCGAAGTCGTCGGCGAGGACCGTGAGGCACTGGAACGCGGCCGGGACCTCGGCCACCGGGTCCACGTCGAGCACCCCGGGCCCGGTGAGCAGTACCAGGGCCAGGGCGAGATAGCGCAACTCGCCGTCCCCGAGCCGGTGCAGCGGCGTGAGATGGCCGTCCCCCCGGTCCAGCACCGCGCGGACCGTGCCGTCGGGCCGGTCCTCGGTCCGGACATCGGCCACGGGACCGGCGCATCCCGCGCGGGCGGCGACGACGAACCTGGCGTGCCGCTGGGGGCATTCCGCGCGGGTGCGGCGCAGCACCGCGGCGAGGTTCCCGCAGTCGGTCCGCAGCCGTCCGTGCTCCGGACCCGGACGCGTTCCGGCACGGCCGGGCGCGGTGGCGGGGGTCGCGATGGCAAGGGCGCGCATCCGGTCGGGGCGCGGATCGCAGACGAACACCGAGCGCAGGGAGACGACGAGTTGTTCGGCCGCGGCGAGCACCAGCCGTTGTCCTTCGGTGCTGCCCGCGACCCGCAGTGGCAGCAGGGCCGTGCCCAGCCGGTCGTCGGGGAGCGGGGCATGGGTCACCCGGGCGCCGCCGCCGGTGTGCCAGGCGGCCTGCACGGTGCGGCGGCGCGGGTCGCGCAGCGCGCTGCTGAGCAGGACGGTGCCGTCGGCGGTGGTCAGCCGTTCGGCCACGAGCCGCAGTTCGGGTTCCGCCTGGATCGTGAGGTCGAGCCGCACCGGACCGGCCGGGCCTGCGGTGGTGCAGCCGAGCCGGAACCCCCGGCGCCGCTGCGGGTCGGGGCGGGCGCGTTCCGGTACCCAGGCGCCGGGGTCGGGGAACGTCTCGTCGAGCGGGGCACCGCCGCCGAGCCGCGCGAGTGCCTCGTACCCGCGCAGGGCGCTCGTACGGCCGCTGCCGCTCGGGCCGCTGAGGAACGTCAGCGGGCCGCATCCGAAGGTGGTGCCCAGATGCGCGGCGCACGCGGTGAGACGCAGTTCGGTGAGGCCGGGCCGGACCGGCGGTCGCAGGACCGGGGCGGCCCCGGCAAGGGTGAGCGGGGTCATCCCTGGACGGTAGGGACCGTCGGTGGCGGCGAACCGTTACCTCCGTACGGCTTTCCTACGAACGGGGGAACGCCGGGCCGGGGGCTGCCGGATCAGTTCCGGCAGCCCCCGGCCCGGCGGCCGTCGGCGCGGTGGCCGGGTCAGGGGAACGACGCGCCCGCGACCAGGCCCTTGATCTCCGTGCCGGGCGGGGCCAGCAGGAAGACGTTCCGGTCGACCCGGTGCATCCCGCTGCCCAGGCCGAACACCACCCCGCTGCTGAAGTCCAGCACCCGCTTGGCGACATCCGTCTCCGCGCCGGTGAGGTCCAGCAGCACCGGGATGCCGGACATCAGGGTCTCGGCGACCTCTCGGGCATCCGAGAAGACATTGACCCGCAGTACCACGAAACGGCGTCTGGGTTCGGTCTCGGGTTCGCGTTCGGCCCGGTGGCCCGGCCATGAGGGCCACTCGTCCCGCCCCCGGAGCGGAACGACCTGGGCGAGCCCCTCCCACTGTTCATCTGTGACGTCGTGGCTGTTCAACGGCCCACCCCGTCCTGGCTCGCACTCGTCTTACGCACCACACCATTCTTACGTCACCTCACCCGATCGGCCCAACAGCGACACGGGTGGGAGTCGACCGCCGACGGAAATCCGACGGTCGTACGAAGGACGTACCCCGCGACCGGGGCACGGAAATCCTCCTTGGCGGGGTGTCTCGCGCGGACCTGGACGGACGGGTGTCCGTGCTCGGCCGCACCGCGGGCGGCTGAACGACTGGCCTGCTGACGGGGCCGGCCGGGTCCCGTCGGCTGAGGGGCGGTCAACTCCCCGCGACATGGCCGAACCGCGTCGCGCCGCGCGGGAACTCACCCGGTACGGCGCGACGTTGGACGGTACGCAAGGGGTGCTCAGCCTTCGGTGGGGCGGCCCCCGGCCGGGTCCCAGCCCTGGCCGCGCAGGACCGCCGACACATCGGGGGCCACGTAGTGGTCGCCCTTGAGGACCTTGCCGTCGGCGCGTACCTGGGGTGTGCCGTCGGGACCGAGCTTGGTCATGTTGGCGCGATGGATCTCGGCGATCACCTGGTCGAGGTCGATACCGTGGACCAGGGCGGTGCCGTAGGCGATGTAGACCACGTCCGCCAGTTCATGGGCGATCTTGTCGAGCGGTCCGTCCACGGCGACCTCCGCCACCTCGGCGACCTCCTCGGCCAGCAGGTCGTGCCGGTGGGCGGCGAGCGTCGGCGGGACCTCGGTGGGAACGCTGCCGGTTTCGAGCCCGAACGCCCGGTGGAACTCCCGGACGAACCGCGCGGGCGACGGGGCGGAGGACGCGGCGGTGCCAGTGGAACCGATGGGGCCAGTGGGGTCAGCAGATGATGTACGCACGGAACGGGAATCTACCGGGACGCCGCCACGGCCGTCGCCGGGCCGGGGAAGCACCCCGGCGCCCCATGGGGGCCGAGGGGCGGGAGGGGCGGACGGCGGTACCGAAGCGCTAGCGGAGCCGTCGTTCGGCCTCCGT
Organism: Streptomyces uncialis; assembly: GCF_001905345.1. Taxonomy (GTDB): domain Bacteria; phylum Actinomycetota; class Actinomycetes; order Streptomycetales; family Streptomycetaceae; genus Streptomyces; species Streptomyces uncialis. The sequence goes on along the minus strand of NZ_LFBV01000004.1, from coordinate 190,266 downwards.
GAAGAACGCGGCCGCCAGCCGGACGAAGTCCGCCTCGCGCAGCCGGACCCGGTCCCCCGCGGCGAGCCCCAGCACCGAGGACTGCCGGTCCGGACCGGGGTCGGCGCGCAGTGTGCCGTCCCCCGTCAGCAGGGCCTCGCTCAGCAGCCGTACCTCTTCGAGGGGGTCGCCGTAGGCGTCGCGGGGTCCGGGCGCGCGGTGGGCGAAGTGGAGTTCCAGGGCGAGCAGCAGATCGTTGAAGAAGACCGGCTCGAACGCGAGCAGCGAGGTCTGGAAGGCGATCTTCGCCTCCCCGCCCAGCTCGGCGGCGGTCGCCGCGAGCCGCCGGTACGACGCGACGCGGGCGGTGATCCGGGCGCGGCTGCCGTCGATGTACTCCTGGCCGTAGTGCTGGACGCTGGGCATGGCGGGCGCCGCCTCCCGTACGGTGACGGACTGCTGGGCCGGGCCCGGGGAGATCCGTCGGCACGCCCCGGACCGGGGGACACCTTCCGTTGTACACCGCGCGGGCCCGCCGTACCCGTGGCGGCACGGCGGGGTACTGCGGGGTACTGCGGGCGGGGTCCGGAGCGCGGGTCCGGCGGCGTGCGTCCAGGGGCGCGTGCTCAGGCCGGGCCGGGCGGGGCGGGGCGGGTCCGACGGGAGCCCGGGGCGGGGGACGTTCCGTACGCGCACGGTCCCGCACCGCGAGCGGCACAGGCGCACGGCGGGCCCCGGTGCGGGCCGCCCGGGAGGACGAAATCGGACTCCAGGGCCGTGTCCGCGGGTCGGGGCGGACGTTGACCGGCATGTGGATCGCGAGGAGCGCGGACCACATGTCCGATCCTGCTGGAGGTAGACGGTGTCACATCGGTGTCGGAGGCTGGGAGTACTGGCCACCGCGGCTCTCGTTCTGTTGGGTCCCTCGGTCACGCCGACCGCCGTCGCGGCCCCTCGGCCCCTCGGCGGCGCGCACGGGCAGGCCGTCGGTGCGGGTACGGCCGTCGAGGCGGACCCCGGCTTCGCCGAGCGGCGCCGGGCGGCGCAGAGCGCGGGGCTCATCGACGCCGACGGCAGGGTCCCGGGAAGTCAGCGCGCGGGGCTCCGCGCGTGGCCGCGCGACGACACGGGGTACCGCGTCCGGACCCGGGACCTGGCGTTCCTCGGGCTGAAGTGGCGGCAGGTCGACTGGTGGCGCCGCTACCAGGCGCCCTTGGGCACCACTCCGCAGCAGTTCAAGGACATGTCGTCGTCCCTGTACACGGCGCTGTGCGGGGCCTGCGAACGTCCCCAGGACTACGACGTACGGCTCCAGGGATCCTGGGCGTTCTTCTTCTCGGGCCGCCACAAGAACTTCCCGACCGAGCGGGAGCTGGCGGGGCAGCCGGTGGCGCTGGAGCGGTTCCGGGAGTGGATGGGTTCCACCCCGCCCGCCGAGCGGCCGGCCCGCCGTCCCTTCGAGACGCTGTACAAGCTGGGGGCGCTCGACGAGAAGGGGAAGCCGGTCGGCCCCAGCGACGGTGACCTCCATGTGTCGTCCGATGTGATGGTGACCGAGGCCCGTAAGAAGTGGGACGAGCTGAAGAACGACGGAAAGCTGACCGCTGACGAGCTCCGGACGGGGTTCATCCACCCGAAGTACAGCTTCGTCAACCGGACCGCGGTCCGGGAGGCGTTCCCGGATCTCGCGAAGTGGGCGACCGGGTGGAAGGAGCGGCTGGGACGTCCTGTCGCGCCCTCGCTGTTCCCCAGCTCCGGACCGCCGGACAAGTCCCAGGAGGGGACCGGGGTGTCCACCCACTACCGGGACTCCGACTGGGTGGTGGCGTACTCGCCGCAGTCCTGATCCCGATCCCGATCCTGTTCCCGGACCGCCGGTGCCCCGAGGCTCTGACCTCGGGGCACCGGCGGTCCGCGCCCACCCGCCTCCGGCGGACGGCTGACGGCTGACGGCTGACGGCTGACGGCTACCGGCTACCGGCTACCGGCTACCGGCTACCGGGCCATGGTCCAGGTCACCGTGCTGCTCGCGGCTTCCCGTACCTGCGGGTCGCGGATCGCGGAGGTCGTGTCGACCGCCCTCGCCGTGATCGTCCTGCCGTGCCAGTGGCCCCGGTGCTTGCGGACGCCCAGCTCACGGGGTGTCACCACGCGTTCCCCGCGTGCCTTGCGGACCTCGGCCCCGTCCACGTACCAGCGCAGTTCCACCCGGGCGATGCCCTTGCGGTCGAAGTCGGCGAGCCGGGCGCGCAGCCGCTGGTCCGACCGGACCGGGCGGTCCGTGGGTGTGGTGGTGGTGAGTGCCTTGGCGTAGCGGTAGAAGCCGTTGATCATGCCTTCGCGGCCGACGTGGTTGAAGGCGTCGGTGTCGAGCTTGCGCATCAGGGAGTTCTCGGTGGGCCGGTACAGGCCCTGGGGGTGGTAGCCGCTGCCCTCGTAGGTGCCGACCGTGCCGCCGGCCGGGTCCTGCTCGCCCATCCAGCGCCACCATTTGACGCGGTTGGCGAGCTGGTGGGGCGCCTGGTGGACGGAGGAGTTGCGGTCGGCGGGCTCGGCGCCCTGGTAGCGGCCGTAGCTGTCGTACGTGTACTCGTCGGCGAGATGGCCGATGGAGTGGCCGAGTTCGTGGGCCCCGATCAGGGTGGCGCGGTCGTTGTCGGAGGACATGGTGGCGATGCCGTCGTAGCCCACGTCGTTCTGGACGCCGCTGTAGCCCGCGCCGCCGTACATCGTGGTGTTCGCGAGGACGAAGACGATGTCGGCGGCCGGGGCCCGCGCGGCGTGCGCGCTGACCTTGTCGATGTCGACGCACAGCAGCCGCTCGATGTCACCGCACCAGAAGTACGAGGACAGCGCCGTGTTCCGTACGACGCCCTTGGTGGGGTCGCCGGACACCCCGGACTCCTGGGAGACGGCGTCCACGACCCAGATGTTGAACAGGTCGCGGTAGCTCTTGTACGGCTCGATCTGGAAGACGGCCTCGACCTTGGCCCTGGCGTCGGCCTGGAAGTCCCCCTGCTGGCCGGCGGTGTAGCCGTCACCCATCACGACGAGGTCCAGCCGGGCGTCGGTGGGGCCGGTGTCCTGGATCGCGCCCACCGCCGCCCGGGCGGGGGCCCGGTCCGGCGCGGACCGCTTCTGGGCGGTGAGCCTGCCGGGCGCGGAGGCCGGGACCTCGGTGTACCTGCCCTCGGCGTCCGGCGAGGGGAAGTACTCGACGGACACCTTCCCGGCGCCCGCGCCGGACGGTTCGGGGGCGGCGGCCGCCGGGCCGGCCGCGGTGGCGGCGACACAGAGCAGCGCGGTCGCGCCGACGGCGGCGACGCGGGGACGTATGCGCACGGGAGTCTCCTGGGTGCGTGGATCGGGGCGGGGCGTTGCGGGGGGCGGCCACCGGGGTGGCGCGGTCCGGGTCCGTCCGGGTGGCGGGCGGACCGGACCGCGCCCGGCCGTGGTGAGGCCGGTTGAGGAGCCGGATCGGGCAGGGGGTACGGCCGGGGACGGTACGGGCCGTACAGTGCTTAACTGCGTTCTTAAACGCAGTTGAATCACGGCTTAACTTAGAATCGCCGGACGCCGGGCGCAAGGCCCAAAGCGGGTACGGCACGGGGAAGCACCGTCAGGATCGGTTGGCCCAGAGGAGGTTCCGCCCGGTCCGGAGGGTCGGTCGCGAGAGCGGCCGTCCCATCGGGCGCGCGGGCCGGGCATCCGTGCGGCCCTAGGCTGGTGGGGCGTGACGGCACGTCATGGGCCTGATCGTGGGACGACGGAGCGGGGAGAGGTCGGCAGTGGCGCAGAGGGCGACAGGCAGACGAACGGCGGACGGACCATCCGGCGGCGGCCCCGCACCGCACCACCCGCCCGGCACGGCCCCGGACACCGCCGGGGACCTCACCGGGGCGGCCGGGGAAGCCCCGGACACGCCCGACACCGTGCCCACGACCGTGCCCGCCGCGGACACTCCGGACACCGCGACCGTGACCACTGCGGACACCCCGAACGACCCGGAAGCCCCAGCCGCCGCCGACACCCCAGCCGCCCCCTCCGCCCCGGACGGCTCCCCCGGGGCCATCGGCCGCCGGGTGCACCGGCTGCGCGCCGCGCTCGGGCTGACCCAGCGCCAGCTCGCCGAGCCCGCGTACACCGCCGCGTACATCTCCACCCTGGAGGCCGGGCGGGTCCAGCCCTCCGAGAAGGCGTTGCGTCATCTCGCCGAACGGCTGGGCAGCAGCTACGAGGAGCTGGCCACCGGACGCCCCGCCCATCTCGCGACCGGGCTGCGGCTGCGGCTCACCGAGGCGCAGCGCGTCCTCGCCACCCAGGACCCGGCGCGGGCCGCCGAACGGTACGCGGAGCTGGCCCGGGAGGCCGGACGGCACGGGCTGGACCAGGAACGCGCGACCGCCCTGGTCGGTCTCGGCCAGTGCGCGCTGGAGACCGGCGAGCTCGACGCGGCACGTGAGCACTTCGAGGCGGCGGAAGCCGTCCTGACCGGGCTCGGGGTGCCGCTGCCGCGGCGGGTGCCCGCGATCCGGGGCCGCGCTCTGGCGCATCTGCTGGCCGGAGAACTCCGCTACGCCTGCTACCTGGTCGAGAACGCGCTCGACGAGCTGAACGCGTCCGGGCTGCACGACCCCGACGCGCTGGTGCTGCTGTACACGGCGGCCATCGGCCCGTACATGGACCTCGGCGCCCACGCGCGGGCCGCCCAGGCGGCGGAACTCGCGCTCGCGCTCGCCCCCCGGGTGTCGGACCCGGCCCTGGTCGCCCGGATGCACCGGGGGGTCGCCCGTACGCTGATCGCGGAGGGCCGGGCCGCCGAGGCCGACGCCTCGCTGGCCAAGGCCGCCGCCTACTACCAGCAGCTCCAGATCGGCGCGGAGCTCGCCCTGTGCCACTGGATGCGCGGCTATGTCCGGGCCCAGGACGGCGATCTGGAGCGTGCGGAGGCCGAACTGCGCACCGCGCGGGACATGCTGACGGCCCGCCGGGCCACCCTCTACACCCATCAGGTCGGGGTGGAGCTGGCCGGGGTGCTGCACCGGCGCGGCAAGGACACCGAGGCGCAGGCGCTGCTCGGGGAACTGCTCGGGGGGCTGAGCCCGGAGCGGGGTTCGGTCCACGCGGGCGGCGCGCACCGGCTGCTCGGGCTCATCGCGCAGCGGCGCGGGGACACGGAGAGCGCCGAGGAGCACTACGTACGGGCGCTCGCCCTGCTCGAACACGCGGGTGCGGCGGGCGATCTGGCGGACATCTGCCGGCTGCTCGGGGATCTGCTGCGCCGCGCGGGCCGTACCGAGGCCGCGCTGGACGCGTACCGTACCGGGCTCGGGCATCGCGCGGCGCCCGGCACCACCACTCTCGGGCCCCCGCCCGCGAGCCCTCCGCTGTGAGGTGACCCCCGGCGGGCCAGGAGAGGACGCCCGGCCGGTCGGCCGGCCCGGCGCCCTCGGGAGCGGGTGTCAGACGGTCTCGCCGGGCCGCGCGTGGTACCGGGCGCCGACCACCGCGGCCAGCAGCTCCGCGTCCAGGCCCGTGGGGTCCGCGAGCCGGGTCGGCGCGGTGTACGAGGTGAGCATCGCCTTGGTGATCCGCAGAGCCATCGCGGGGCGGCGCACGATCGGCCCGGCCCAGGCCCGTACCGCGGCGTCCAGCGACTCCTCCGGCACCACCTTCTGGAGCACGGACAGCCGGTGGGCCTCCTCGGCGCGGAACACGCGAGCCGTGAGGACGAGTTCCCGTACCCGTGCCGCGCCGATCTCGTGCAGCAGCCGCGGCAGCGCGCCGCCCCACGCGGTGGGCATCCCGAGGGCGAGTTCCGGCAGCCGGAAGGTGGCCGTCTCGGCGCCGACGCGCAGGTCGCAGGCGAGGGCGAGGGCGAGTCCCGCGCCGATGGCCCGTCCCTGCACCCGGGCGATGGTGACGGCGGGACTGTCCGTGAGAGCCTCGACCACCCGGCGGGCCTTGGTCCCCATCCGCTGCACCTGACGCCCCGTGGGGTCGCCCTCCGCCAGGAGTCCGAACTCAGCACGGTCCCCGCCGAGGCAGAAGTCGTCGCCCGCCGCGGACAGCACGATGACCCGGACCTCGGGGTCCGGGTCCACGAGGGCGGCCAGGAGTTCGTCCAGCATCGCCTCGGACACCGCGTTGCCGTTGCCAGGGCTGTCGAGCCGTACCGTGAGAACGGCGTCGTCACGGGTGACGGCGACACACCCGGTCCGTGCGGCGGGCGGGAGGGGCGCGGCGATCGCCTCGCTCATACCGACACGCCCATGGAGGCCACCCGGCGGATCGCCATCCGCGGCTCGTAGACGGGGGGCGAGGTGACCCGCAGTCCGGGGAAGCGTTTCAACAGTCCGACGAGGAGCGCCCTGGCCTCCAGCCGGGCGAGGGCGGGGCCCATGCAGTAGTGGGATCCCGCGCCGAAGCTCAGATGGCTGCCCTGGCGGAGCATGTCGAAGGAGTGCGGGTCCTCGTTGCGCCGGGGGTCGTGGCTGGCCGCGCCGTACATCACATGCACCATGCTGTCCTTCGGTATCGGTACGCCCGCCAGGACGATGTCCTCCTGGGCGTAGCGGGTGTTGAAACGTATGGGCGGGTCGTAGCGCAGGACCTCCTCCAGGGCGTGGTCGATGTGTTCGGGGTGGTCGGCGAGCCAGGACCACCGGCCGGGTTCGCGCAGCAGTTGCCAGACCATGCTGGAGAGGTACGTCGCCGTCGTCTCCAGCGAGGCCAGGGCGATGAAGAAGGTCAGCGCGCGGAGCATCTCGTCGACCACCTCCCGGTCGGGTTCCGCGGCGTCCAGGTCCCGTATCCAGTGGGACACGGTGTCGTCCGCGGGGGCGGCCCGGCGCTCGTCGACGAGTGCGGCGAAGAAGTCCCAGAGTTCCGCGCTGGCGTCGCAGGCGTCGGCGAGCTGGACCGGGGAGGGCAGGAGTTCCTGCGAGTAGGCCTGGACATGGGCGAGCCGGACCAGCTTCGGGTGGGACTCGGCCGGGATGCCCAGCCAGCCGCCGACGGTACTGATCGGGAGCCGTTCCCCGACCAGGTCCGCGTAGTCGGCCTCACCGTGGGCCAGGGCGTCCGACAGCCCGTCGAGCAGCCGCCCGACGTCCTTCTCGACCTGGTCGGTCAGCGTGTTCATGGTGTCCCGGCCGAAGAGATTGCCCAGGCAGCGTCGCTGGAGCGGGTGGTCGGGGGCGTTGAGCCGGGTGAGCGTCTTGTTCATGTCCGACGATGCCCGGTTGTGCCAGCGGTAGTTCTCGGGCTGGCGCTCCTGCCACGCGGCGTCGAGCGCGAGCCAGTTCCTGCCGCGCAGCACCTGGCTGCACGCCTCGTAGCCGGTGACGAGATAGGCGTTCCACGGGGCGGGGACGACGTCGCCCATCGCGTGCAAAGCGTCGTAGATCCCCGCGGGGTTTGCCTGCCCTTCGGGTGACCGCAGTCGTCGCATCAGGGACACGACGGCACGGCGATCAGATGATATGTCGACTCTTTCACCCACGGAAGTCACTCAGGGGCTCCTTGAACTGGGAGGGGAGGGGGGCGGGCGAAACCTACCCACCCTCCTACCCAAGTCATGAGCCTCTGAGTGTTGCCTGTGTCACCTTCCCGGAGAATAGTCGCAGGGCCTCCGTGGATGTGCCCTTCTTGTGCGCTTCCTACATACGGAAGACATCAAGGAAGGAACTCCACCAGCCCTTCTGCTTCCGCGGTTCGGTCCTGGCGCCCTGGGGGCCGGGCATCATGCCGTCGGCGGCGCGGGCCGGGGCCGCGGGCCGGGGCGGGACCCGGCGGGCCGGCACCGGGCTGAAGTGCACCGGCATCGAGACGAGGGCCCGGTGGAAGGGGCCGGGGCGCCATTCCAGCTTCTCCTCGGGCACCGCGAGGGCGAGGTCCGGCAGGGCGTTGAGGATGCGCTCGATGGCCGCGATGGCGATCACCCGGGCCGGGGACTTCGCCGGGCAGGTGTGCGGCCCCGCGCCGAACGCCAGATGGGCGCCCTTGCTGAGGGTGAGCCGGGCGTCGGTGAGGCTGGGGTCCGTGTTGGCCGCGGCGAAGCTGATGACGACCGGGTCGTTGGCCCGCAGGGTGATGTCCCCGAGCATGATGTCCTGGACCGGGAAGTGCGTCGCGTAGTTGGCGAGCGGCGAGTTGTTCCACAGGACGTTGTCGAGGGCGTCCTCGACCAGCAGTCCGGTGCCTCTGCCGTGCCCGGTGCCGCTTCCGTTCAGCAGCAGGAGCACGGCGCTGCATATCAGGCTGCTCTGCGGCTCGATGCCGGCCGCCATCATGGTGACGAGCTGGTCCTTGAGCTCCTCGTCGGTGAGCCCGGCGTGGTGCTGGATCATCCAGGTCGTCACGTCCTCGCCGGGGCTGCGCCGCTTGAGTGCGACGAGTTCCAGCAGGGCCGAGGTCAGTTCCTCGTTGGCGCGGATCGCGTCCTGGCCGCCGTCGAAGATCCCGGCGATCCCCCGGGTCATCCGGTCACCGATGTCGGCGGGGCAGCCGAAGAGCTGGTTGAACAGCAGCATCGGGAGGATCTTGGCGTAGTCCCGGAGCAGATCGGCGCCGCCCCGCTCGCTGAACTGGTCGATCAGATAGTCGGCGACGCGCTCGACGTCCCGGGTGAGCCGGTTCATGTTGAGCTGGTTGAGGCTGTCGGTGGCCGCCTTGCGCAGCCTCAGATGCTCGGCGCCGTCGGAGAACAGGCAGTTGGGCCGGTAGTACATCATCGGCAGCACCGGGCTGTCGAGCGGCACCCGCCCTTCGTTCAGGGCCCGCCACCGCCGGGAGTCCCGGACGAACAGCGCGGGGTTCTGGAGGACCCGCAGGGCGGCCTCGTGCTGGATGACCAGCGTGGCGTCCACACCCGGCGCCAGTTCGACCGGCACCGCGGGGCCCTGGGCCCGCATCCGGTCGTACGTCCCGTACGGGTCCGCGGCGAACTCCTCCCCGTACAGGGGTGTCCGCCCCTGGTGCATCGGGCACCCGGGAGGAGGGGTCTGCGGGGTGGACCCCGAATGTGCGTCCATGCGTGTTTCCTCAGGGTGATCCCGGGGCCCACGCGGGGGCCCCGGGCGGTGGATGACGAAGTGCCGTGGGGGGTCAGGACGTCCGGGCGAGCAGGTGCTGGACGAGCGTGATCAGTGCCTGGGCCGACGAGTTCTGGTCACGTGCGTCACAGAACACGACGGGGGTGTGCGGCAGCAGATCCAGCGCTTCGCGCAGTTCCTCCTCGGCATGCCCGTTGTCCGCTTCGAAGCTGTTGACCGCGATGGCGTACTCGAGGCCGTACTTCTCGATCAGGTCGATGACAGGGAACGACTCGGTGAGCCGTGACGGGTCGACCAGGAGCAGCGCTCCCAGCGCTCCCCGCGCCATGTCCTCCCACAACTGCATGAACCGCTGCTGGCCGGGTGTACCGAACAGGTACAGCACCAGCTCCTCGCTCAGCGTCAGCCGCCCGAAGTCCAGGGCGACCGTGGTGGTCTCCTTGCCGGTGACCCCCCGCAGATCGTCGACGTGCGCCGACGCCTGCGTCATCTTCTCCTCGGTGCGCAGCGGTGTGATCTCCGACAGCGTGCCGATGAACGTCGTCTTGCCCACGGCGAAGTGGCCGACGACGAGGATCTTCGCGGCCGTGCGTACCGCCTCCGGTACGTAGACGCTCTCAGCCGAACCGGCGTTGGAGTCCATGCAGCACCTCTTCGAGGATCTTCCGGTCGACGAGCTTGGCGGCGGGGGGCGCCGCACGGCGGAGCAGATGGCCCTGGTCGGCGAGGTCGGTCAGCAGCAGCCTGACCACCCCGACCGGCAGCCCGAGCCGGCCCGCCACCTCGGCGACCGACAGATAGCCGCCCACGCACAGGGTCCAGATGGCCTGGACCTCCGGGCTGGGACGGGCCGGAGGCGTCCGGTCGGCACCGATGGTCACCAGGGTGACCAGGGACAGCTCCTCGGCGTCGGGCAGGGTCCGCCCGCCGGTGATGACGTAGGAACGGATGAAGCCGCCGCTGACCGGCTGCTCCTCGCCCGGCGCGGTCATATGTCGCTGCCCGCGTTCTGGCGCGGCGGCGAGGTCATCGCCTTGCCGAGGGCGCCCACCTGCTGCTGCATCCGGAACGACATGGACTCCATGTCCACGTCGGCGGAGGCGGCCGCCGCGAGATAGGCACCGCTGCCCGCCGCGATGAGGAAGATCCAGCCGTCCTCGTACTCCAGGAGGGTCTGCCGCCAGCGGCCCGTGGTCCCGCCCCCGATGAACGGCGCGACGGCCCGGCTCAGCGACTGCATCGAGCTCATGGCGGCGGCGACGGTCTCCGCGTCGTCGCGGCCGATCGCGCTGGAGTGCTCCAGCAGGAGACCGTCGGCCGATACGAGGATCGCGTGCCGCGCCCCGCGCACCTGGAGCACGTCGTTGAGCACCCACGACAGATCGGGGTTCACTGGTGGTCAGGTCCTTCCGTGGTCGACTTCGTATCGCGCCCGGTCAGCGTGCCGCGCTGGAAGGCGCCCAGCAGTGAGGCGGTCTCCTCCTGGCTGCGGGGCGGCTCGGCGGTGGCCGCCGGCTGCGGTACCACCGCGACCGACCGCTGCCTGCGGCGCTTGGGCAGACCACCGGCGGTGGTACCGCGTCCCGGGTACGCCTCTGATCCGGGGACCGAGGAGAAGAGAGGGGTGGGCTGGGCCTGCGGAGGCTCGGCCGGGGCCCTGCGCTGCGAGATCTGCGGGACACCGTCCTGCGCCTCGTAGCCGACGACGGCCGGCGCGGGCGGCGCGTCGCTGGTGAGGAGTTCGTCGGGCAGCAGGATCACCGCGCGTACACCTCCGTACGGGGACACGGAGTCGACGGACACCTTGAAGCCGTAACGGGCGGCGAGCATGCCGGAGACGGCGAACCCGAACTGCGGCGGATTGCCGAGCCCGGATATATGGATCGGGGACTGCGGGGAGAGGAGGGCGGACGCCCGGTCCTTCTCCTCCTGGCCCATTCCGAGGCCCGCGTCGTCGACGATCAGACAGACGCCCTTGGGGACGGCCTGGATGTTGATCTCGACGGGGGCGCCGGGGGCGGAGTAGTTGGTCGCGTTGGCGAGCAGCTCCGCGAGGACGACCGCCACGGGTTCGACGACCTTGCTGACGACCGAGAAGTTGACCTGGGCATGGATCTGGACCCGGTCGAACTGCCGTATTCGGCCCTGGGCGCTGCGGGCCACGTCGTAGACGGAGGCGACCGTCTCACGGCGCCCCAGCCAGCCGCCGCACAGCACCGCGATGCCCTGGGCCCGGCGCCCGAACTGGCTGTTGGTGTGGTCGATGGACATCAGGTCGACGAGCATCTCCGGGTCGTCCCCGTACTTCGTCTGCACCTTCTCGATGACGAGCTGCTGCTCGTCGGCGAGCCCCTGAAGGGTGCGCATGGCCGACTTGAGTACCGCCTTGGTCTCCTCCTCCGCGTCCTTGCGGACCTCTGCCAGCTCGCTGGCGTGGCTGTTGCGCAGACCGCTGTGCGCCGCTCCGAGTTCGTTGCGCTGGCGTAGCAGCGTCTCGTTCTCGTTCTTGAGGTTGGCATTGCGTCTGCGCAGCCCGATGTTCGTTTGCCGTGCCCGCAGGACCCCGCCTATGGCGGCCAGCACTACGGTGACCAGGACCCAGAAGAAAGGGTCCTGCACAAATGACGTCATGAGACTCTCTTCGAGTGACATCCCGGCAGGAGCGGTCGCTTCTTCCCCGGCCGGGGGCACCCCCCGCGACTCGTAGAGACGCGGACCGTGCCGTCCGGTGCGGAGAACGTTCCTCCGGGACGGGGCCCGAGCGGCTGATTCCCCCGGGCGCGTCTAACGCGCCGTCAGCCCACATGGAAGATCACACACTGTACCAGCGGGGCACATCCCGCACGCAAGTGTCCACGGGCCCCGGGAGCACGCTGCGCACCCGGACAGTTACCGCATCCAGGACCTTCCGGCACCTACTCATGTATATGCCAATCACCTCGGCGGCCGGGGCCGCGGGGACCACCCCGGGACCCCGGCGGAGGAACCACCGCACCGCCCGCACCGCACGGCGTACCGCCCGGGGCGCCCGCCACCTCGCCTTTTTCTGCAAGGACATGACAGGGCATCAGAGAACCGGAATCTGTCATTCCGCTCAAGGAGAGCGAAACTTCCCGGCCGCACCCGGCGCCACATCCACCACAAGATGAACACTTTGCGAAGAGATCGTGCGAGTGCCACGGTCACCGGCGGATTCCAGCCGATCACGGACCACTCCGGCCCCGCCCCGCGAACCCGGTGCACACTCCACGAAGGTGACGCAGCGTCACCTTCGCCCCGGCACGCCCTCCCGCTCCCCCGCGCAAACGCACCGGGCCGGGGCCACCCCCGCACCGCCACGATCAGGGTGGCGCGGTCACCGTGGCGGGCGGCGGTGCGCCGACCGGACGCTCACCGGGCCGGGGCCGCGCGCCGACCGGACACGCACCGGGCCGGGACCGCGAACCCGCCGCGGCCCCGGCCCCTGACCCGGAACCCGGGGCCCCTCCGGCCCCGGGGTGGATCACGTCAGACGATGTGCGCCGAAACGTACTGTTTGCCCTTGTCGTTCTCCACCAGGATCTCCTTGACGTCCTCCGGGGGCACCGCCGCCGAGCCGTCGAGATTGGCGCCCTTCTCCGCGCCCGCCACGAGCCAGCTCCCGGCGATCTCCCGGGTGCCGTCCCCGGCGACGACGACCAGCCGGCAGCGCTCCCCGGCGGGAATCCCGCTGACCGCCGCGTTCACCCGGACCCAGCCGACGGCCGGGGTCATCCGGACGGCGATCCGGGCACCGGTCCCGGGGTCGGTGGCCGAGGCGAACCGGGTGCCCTCGACGGGCAGCGTCGCCGTCGGCACCGCCCCCCGGTCCGGCTCCGCCACCTCATGGTCCGCGGTGCCCCGGCCGAACAGGAACCCGCCGCCGAGGACCGCCGCCGCGGCCACCGCCGCGACCGCGCCGACGACCGCCCGGCGCCGCGCACCCGCCCGGGTCCGCTCGGCGTCCGCCTGCCGCAGCGTGCGGCCCAGCAGCAGTTCGCCCCCTTCCGGGGGCCCCTCCAGGAACGCCTCGGGCGGGACCTCGCCGAGGGTGGACTCCATCTCCTCCAGCGCCGCCAGCTCAAGGCGGCAATCCCCGCACGCCTCCACATGTTCGTCGACCGTGCGCACCTCCCGCTCGTCCAGGGCGCCGAGCACATAGGCGCCGAGCAGTGTGTTGTCATGCTGCTGGATGCTCATGCCGCCGCCTCCTTCACCACGGCCAGCTTCGCTGTCCCGGGTCTCTCCGTGCAGAGCTGTCTCAACGCCTTCAAGGCATAGTGTGAACGGGATTTGACGGTACCCGCCGGTATCCCCAGGGACTTCGCGGTCTCCGCTACGGTCCGCCCCCGGAAGTAGATCTCCACCAGGACGTCGCGGTGCTCCGCGGAGAGCTGGTCGAGTGCCTCCATCACGACCATCGAGTCCACGACCGCCTCGGCGTGGTCCCGTTCCACCGGACCGGTGCCGGGCGACTCCGCGACCTCGGTGGGCCGCGCCGCCTTCGCCCGGTACCGGTCCGTCACGATGTTGCGGGCGACGGTCAGCAGCCAGCCGCGCACGGAGCCCTTGCCGTTCACCATGATCTCGGGGTGGCGCCAGGCCCGGATCAGCGTCTCCTGCACCACGTCCTCCGCGGCGCCGCGGTCCCCCGTGAGCCGCCCGGCGTACGCGAGCAGGGCTCTGCCGTGTTCCTCGTAGAGAGCCCTGATCAGTACCTCGTCACTCGTCCGCTGCCGAGTGCGCGACCACAGTGTCGCCATCCACTCACTCCGTCCTGGCCTGTCCGACGCGTTCAACACGGACGGCGGGTGCGGCCGGTTCACCCGGAGGCGCCCGGTGCCCCCGGACGGACCGCGCGGCAGCGCCGGCCCTCGTTGACGCAGTCCGTGAGCGCGGCGCGGCGCGCGTCGCTGAGGACGCCGATGAACATCGCGTGGTCGGTGACGGGCGCACGCCGCTGCTCGGGGAACGAGTCGACCGCGAACCGCACCCCGGCCGGGATGTCGTAGGTGAGGGTGAGCCGCAGCCTCGGCACCGGGAAGGTCGCCCGGGGGCAACCGCCGTCCGCGAGGGGGAACACGATGTGCGAGCGGTGGTCGGGGCTGTCCGTATGCAACCCGTTCCAGCAGCTCGGGAAGTCGAACGTACGGGTGACGCCGCTGCCCGCCGGACAGGTGGGGTAGTCCGTGGTGAAGCGTTCCGGATGGCCGGAGCAGCCCCACTGGGCGCGGGCCAGGCCGCGGTCGGTGGTCTCCGCCACCGGATCACCCGTGATCATCCGCAGCCCCTTCGGCGGGACGAGCACCTGGCTCACCGGACTGCCGTGGAACTCCACCCGGACCGCCGACGGGACAAGGATCTCCCCGGTGTTGCCGTGTCTGCCGCCGCCATGGGCCTCGGCGTCCGGCCCGTGCCGGTCCAGGCGGCGCAGCACGGGCCAGTAGTAGGCGGAGCGGTCGCCGCCCGCGCAGGTCGTCGCGGCGGCGGCCAGGCTCCGGTCGGTGGACAGCGCGTCGGTCGACACATTGCCCACATAGTCGTGCGTGTGGTGCGCGCCGCCGACCAGACCGGGCGAGACCACAACGTTGTCAGTGTTGCGGTGGCCGCGTTCGTTGCGTCCGCAGTCCACCGACAGCGAGCCGGTGGCCGCGTCCGGCCCGGGGCGCGGCAGGGGCGCCGGGTCCGGGATGTCCGCGAGGGCCGTGTAGGAGCCCTCCGGCGGCGAGGCGGGCGGCCCGGCCGGCCGGTTGGCCACGACACCCGTGACGACAAGTCCGAGGCACAGCGCCAACAGCGCTGACCTCATCGTCAACATGCCCCTGATAGAAGGGAGTTGCCTCACCACGATGTCAGCGTTCCAGCTTTCACCCAGGTGTTCAACAACGGTGGTTGAACCTTTTCGTACCGCCGTCCGTGCCCGGGGTGAGGCGGGTTCCGCCCGCCCTTCCGCGCGGTCAGGAGGGCCGATGGCCGAGATCGACGCTTCCGGTGACGACGAGCGGCCCACGGCCGCGCCGCCCGGACGAACGGGCGAACCGACCGGTATGAGGGCGGCCCGAAGCGGCGGAGGCATGGGGTGACCAGGGCACGTGGGGTGGTCGCGGTGCGGGGAGCGGGCCGAATGTGCGGGGTGACCGGGGTGGGTGATGTGCGCGAGTCGGGCGAGGGGACCGGGGTGCGCGGGGCCGGTGATGTGGCCGGAGTGGGTAGGGCGAACGGTGTGACCAAGGCGCTCGGGGCGGGTGGTGCGACCGGAGTGCCCGGGGCGGGTGGTGAGCCGGATTCCTTCGGTATCGCGGTTCCCGGGACGTGGACGCGGTACGACCTGCCGGAGGACGGGACTCCCCCGGCTTGCGCGGAGATCCGGCGCGGGACAGCAGTGAGCGGGCCGGGCGGGTTGGACGGGCCAGGTAGGCCGGGTGGGGTGCCGGGCGGGCCGGGCGGGGGCCGGTCCGACGAAGGGGTCAGCGGCGCCCGGCGCATCCTGGAGGGCGCGCGGCGGCGCGGGGCGCTGTACGCGGCGGGCACCACGCCGTCGGACGGGAGCGAGCCCCTGACGGCCGGGGTGATGATCTTCAGCGTCACCCCGCCGCCCGGGAAGGCGGCTTCCGCGCACGCGCTGGCCAGGCGGTTTCCGGCGGCGGGGCGGCAGTGGGCGAGGGGCGGCGCCCGGACCTTCAGCACGGAGACACTGCCCCGGGTCGGGCCCGTCCGACGGCTGATGGGGGTGGAGGAGGGCGAGCTGGCCGACGGGGCCCCGTACCGGTTGCTGGTCATGCACACCGTGGTGCCGGTGCCGGGCTCCCGGCGGGTGCTCGTCGTGCTGTGCTTCAGCCCGGACCTGCCGCTGGTCGTGCGCGTGCACGAGCTGTTCGACACGGTGACCGCGACGTTCTCCTTCGGGTACGGGCCGCCGACGGCGACCGGCTGAGACGGGGATGCCGGCCGGGGTGGGGAGGTTGGCGGGGGTGGGGATGCTGGCCGGGGTGCGGGTGATCGCCGGGATGCGGAGGTTCGCCGGGATGCCGGGGGCGGTGGCGGGGCCGTCGTCGGAGGCGGTGGAGCCGGCGCAGGGCCGTCGCCGGGGCGGTGCCGGAGCCGGGGCGGGGGCGTGCCGGAGCCGGGGCGGGGGCGTCGCCGAACGCCGGGCCCACTCGTCGCGCGGTGCGTCGTCGCAGGTATCCAGGCAGGTGTCCCCACGTCTGTCCTCGCGGGTGTCCCCACGTCTGCCCCCGCAGGTGTCCTCGCGTCATCAACGGGCCTCCTGGGCAAGGGAGTCGGCCCCTCGCATCCGACACGTGCGCAACTGAAGCGCGGTTCAGTATCGTCTCGGGCCGAATGCCCGTGAAATCCCTTCGGCGAACCGTTGAACCGAACCGGGCCCACCGTCCGTGTGCTCCCCGACGTGAGCCGTACGGCGCGCGTACGGCGCGGCGGGCGGACCCGGCACGGCCTGCCCGGCGGCCCGGGAATCCGGCGGAGAAGGAGACGGGGAAGATGCGAGACGCGCCCAGGAGGACGACCGCGCCTGCCACCGTTCGACGGCAGGGGAACCGGAACGGGAACACCCGGTCACTCGCCCATCGGCTGGGATCGGTACGGGGTCCCGCCGCGCGGCCGGTGGCACTGTACGGGGTGGCGCTCGGCGCCGCCCTCGCCGGAGTGCTGGCGCTGCCCACGGAGGCCCACGCGCGGCCGGGCGCTCCGGCGGCCAGGGAACTGGAGCTACCGGCTGCGACAGGCCCGGGGACACGGACGGGCCTGGGACCGGGGGTCCGGACGGGCCTGGAGCCGGGGACTTGGACGGCCGCGGAACCGAGGGTGCGGACGGCCGTGGCCCCGAAGGCACGGGCAGGGGTGGAGTCGGGGGTGCGGGCCGCGGGGGTCGGCCGGATCTCCGCGCGGGCGCCCGGGACCCTCCCCGCAGTGGACGAACTGAGCAAGTTCTATGTCGTCAAGGCGCCCGAGGACAACGGCGGCAGGGCCGAAACCCTGGTCGGCATCGCGGCCCGGACCCTGGGCGACGGCGACCGCGTCCAGGAGATCCTGGTGCTGAACACGGGGCGGGTGCTGCCGGACGGTGAGGTGTTCGCCGGAGCGGAACAGGTCGTGCCCGGCTTCGCCTTGCGGCTGCCCGTGGACGCGGAGGGACCCGGCGTCCGCTTCGGGGTGCTGCCCGACGGGCCAGGGGCCACCGGACCGGACGCCGGTCGGGCGGATGCCGCGCCGCACGTGCAGGTCGCGGTGGAGGGCAGGTCCGCCGGTCCGTCGACGTCCGGTGGCGACCCGGTCCCGTTCCCCGTGCTCGTCGGCGGAACGGCGGGCGTCGCGGCGCTGGCCCTGGCGGTCCTCGTCCGCCGGAACCCGGCCCCGGTGCCGGTGTCGGTGCCGCGCGGGGCGGGGGCGTCGGGGGCGGTCCTGGTCGGATCGGGCGCGGCGTGGGCCGTGGGGTCGGCGGGGGCAGTGGGTGTCGGCCGGGGGCGGGCGTCGGGGACGGGTGGGGCGTGGGGGCCGGGTGGAGCCCGGGGTCCGGGAGCGGGTACGGGCCGAGCGGTTCGGGCTTCCGGGACGGGCATGTCGCGGGTGGCGCGGGGGCCGGGGAAGGGAGCGGCGGGCGCAACGCGGGGTCCGGCGGTGAACGTGGCCGGAATGGCCCGGGTGTCACGTTCCCGGTGGCCGCGGAGCATGGCGCTGGCCGTGGTGCGCCGTCGCCGGGGCGCGCTGGCCAGACAGCTCGCGGCGGACATCCGCACCCCGGTGGTGGTCCGGCACGCGCTGGAGGAGCTGATGACGGCGGGTACTCCCGACGCGCCGGTCCGCGTCCACACGGTGCTCGCGGAAGGTGACCGGCTGCGTGCCTGTGTGTCGGGTCCGCCGACCGGTACCGCGCCGGAGCCCTGGACCGTCGTCGACACCACGCACTGGCAGCGGGAGGGGCTGCCGCCGGCCCTCGGCCCCGCGCCGCCCGACCCGGTCCTGCCGCTGCCGCATCTGGCGCGGCTCGGGGTGGACGGCCGGGGTGCCCAGGTGATGGTCGGCCTCGGCCAGCTCGACGGCGCGCTGAGCGTGCGGGGGGATCTGCGGGTGGCACGGGACACCGTCGCGGCCCTGGCCCTCGGGCTGCTGGAACCGCCCTGGCAGAACACCGTTGTGGTGATCGTCGGCCCACCGGCGGGTGTGCTGCCCGGACAGCACGGGCTGGTACGTATCCCCTCGGTGGGCGATGTCCGCGACCGCGCGCCCGCGGAGGTCTTCGCGACGGCGGAGGATCTCGGCATCGGACCCGTTCTCGGCTCGGCCCGTTCCGGCGGGGTGACCGGCTTCCTCCTGATGCTCCAGCCCCCGGGGCCCGAGGAGGCACGGGCGCTCACCGAACTGGCCGCGCCGCCCGGCGGCTGGACGGTCCTCACGGTCGGTGACGTCCCAGGCGCCCACTGGCGCTGGTACGCGGAGCCCGGGGGCACCGTGGATCTGGGGGTGCTGGGCCTGCGGGTGACGGTCCCGGCCCACTGCCCCGCCGACGCGAGGACGGCTACGCCCGTACGGAATTCCCGTCCCAGGAATTCGAGAACACTCCCCACCGGAATCTGAACCCCACTCACCGGACCGCTACTCATTCCCGCACCGGCAAGCGGTCGAAGAACCCAGGCAATTCCATGAACGGGAAACAGGAGCAGTCATGCGGAACCCACGGAAGACGCGGAGCGCGACGGTCACGGCGGCCGGGACGGCGACCGCTCTCGCCCTGCTGAGCGCTTGCGGGAGCGGCCAGGGCGAGCCGGGTTCGGTGCGGTCGACGGTCGCCTCGTCGCCCGGGACGGCGGAGAGGGATACGGCGTCCCCGGACGCGGGAAGCGGACCGTCGGCGGCGGGGAAGCTGGGTGTGCGGACGGGCGGGGCACTCGGGAAGGTGGTGACGGACAGCGAGGGCCGCACGCTGTACCGCTTCGACAACGACGCCGCGAGGCCGTCCAACTCCACGTGCGACGGCGGCTGCGCGCGGATGTGGCCCCCGGTCCTCGCCACGGGCGCCCGGGCGGCGCGGGGCATGGACCCGTCCCTGCTCGGCGAGGTGACCCGCGCCGACGGTTCCCAGCAGCTCACACTGGACGGCTGGCCGCTGTACCGCTTCGCCGAGGACACGGCGCCCGGCCGGGCCAAGGGGCAGGGGGTGGGCGGCACCTGGTTCGCGGCGGCCCCGGACGGCACGAAGGCCGGCGCCCCGGCCCCGGCGCCCGTCGAGCCCCTGCCCGCGCTGTCGACACGTGACGACGCGAGGCTGGGCGAGATCGTCAGGGACGCCGAGGGCCGCACACTGTACCGCTTCACCAAGGACAGGGCCTCGCCGAAGAAGCCCGCGTGCGCGGACTCCTGCCTCAAGAAGTGGAAGCCCGCGAAAATGCTGGCAAGGGCGGCGTTGAAGAACGCGAAGGATATCGATCCGAAGCTCATCATTCCGTACCGGCGCCCGGACGACGGCGGGGTACAACTCACCATCGACGGCTGGCCGCTCTATTGGTTCACCGGCGACCTGAATCCGGGTGACACGAATGGCCAAGGCGTGGGCGGAACATGGTTCGCGATACGAAAGACCGGCAACCTGGCGAAGTAGCCCTGGGGCCCCTCGCGGTACTCGTTCAGGTTGCCCGTCCAGTACGGGTCGCCTTCGCTCGCGCCCCTGGGTCTCCTGTGCGGGGCGCACTTGTCCCGGTGCCGTCGCTCGTGGGGTGCGCAGTTCCCCGCAGGTCGCCTTCGCTCGCGCTTCCCAGGTCTGTCCGGCTGGGCGCACTTGTCCCTGTGCGGGTCGCTCGTGGGGTGCGCAGTTCCCCGCGCCCCTGGATGCTGCCTCCTTGCGGTAGCTCTTCGGGTGCGGGTCGGCCCTCGTCTTTTGCGCAGTTCCCCGCGCCCCTTTGGGGGCGCCCCCTGAGGTTGTTCTTCACACTCCTCCCCGTGCAGTCGCAGGACTCACGTGAGGGGGTGGGCGGGAATCTCTGCCCGCAGACTCCGACGCCACCAGTACAGCCACTGGACGTCGTACCGAGCGCGTTGGAGCGAGGACGGAGAATCCCGACCGGCACCGACCCGAAGAACAAGCCGGATGCGCCCCAAAGGGGCGCGGGGAACTGCGCAGAGACGAGGGCGCACCCGCACCCGTAGAGCGACCGCAACGGGGCAGCATCCAGGGGCGCGGGGAACTGCGCAAACCACCGAACGACGGCGCAGCGGGGCCGACCCAGGACGACCGGCCTCCGCCCGGGCGGAGGCCGGTCAGCCGACGGAGCCCGCGTAGCCTCCGCTGCGATTCGCCACGTGGTCCTGGAGCGAGAAGCCCTCCCCCCTCGCCTCGTCGAGGGTCAGCCCGGCCCCCGGTTGCATGAGTCGGCGGGCCGCCAGATGGTCCACGGGGCGGTTGACGGATTCGACCGCCAGCAGGGTTCCGCCTCTGAACAGGAGGACGGAGAACGCCCTGGGGCCGTCGCCGAGCAGGACCTCCGCGTCGTGGCCCTCGGCATGTCCCGCGATCTGGAGCGTCGTCGAGAACTGGTCGCTCCAGAACCAGGGCGCTTCCTCGTAGGAGCCCGGTGCGCCGGTCAGCCGGGCCGCGACCAGCCGGGCGTGACCGACGGCGGTCTGGACCGATTCGAGCCGCCGCAGGTCTCCGGAGCGGACCTGCGGGAACGCCGCGCAGTCGCCGATGGCCGAGATGTGGGAGTCGCCGGTCAGCAACCGGGAATCGACGGTGATGCCGTCGCCCACGGCGAGACCGGCCGCGGCGGCCAGTTCCGTGCGCGGGGTGACTCCGACACCGATCAGGACGAGGTCGGCGGGGAGCCTTCGGCCGTCGGCCAGTTCCACCGCCGTCACCGCCCCGCGACGGCCCCCGTGCAGGGCCGCGACCCCCTGACCGCACAGCAACCGGGTGCCCTTGCTCCGGTGCAACCGTGCGAAGTGCCCGGCGGTCCGCGCCGAGACGGTCCGGGCGAGCGGGCGGTCCAGCGCCTCGACGACCGTCACCTCACAGCCCGACTCTCGCGCCGCCGCCGCGAATTCCAGCCCGATGAACCCGGCCCCCACCACGACCGCGTGCCGGGCGGAGGCGAGTGACGCCCGCAGCGCGACGGCGTCCTCCGCGGTACGCAGGACATGCACTCCGCGCAGTCCGGCCCCCGGCACACCGAGTGTGCGCGGCCGGGCTCCGGTGGCGAGGACGAGATGGCCGTACCCGTACCCGGAGCCGTCGGCGAGACGGACCGTGCGGGCGACCGGGTCGATTCCCGTCACCGTGCCCCTGACCAGGTCGATCGACCGGCGTACGTAGTACGTGGCGGGCCGCAGCCACAGCTGCGACTCGTCCGCCTCGCCCATGAGATACGTCTTGGAGAGCGGCGGGCGTTCGTAAGGAAGCGCGTCCTCGGCGCTGATGAGCGTGATGGGTCCCGGGTATCCGTGCTCGCGCAGGGACGCCGCTGTCTGGAACCCGCCCTGCCCCGCTCCCACCACGACGACGGATTCCGGCCGCGTGGGCCGTACGGCGGCCGTCATCAGTACTGCCGTTCGGGCAGGTGGACGATCAGTCCGTCCAGGGCGCCGGTCACCTTGAGCTGGCAGCTCAGCCGGCTGTTGGGCAGCCGGTCGGCGGCGGTGAAGCCGAGCATGTGCTCCTCCTCCGGCTGCGCCTGCTCCAGCGCGTCCAGGGAGGTCTCGTCCACGTAGACATGGCAGGTGGCGCACTGCGCGTTGCCGCCGCACTGGGCCACGATGCCGTCGATGTCGTTGAAGACGGCGCCGCGCATGACGCTGGTCCCGAGGGGGACTTCGACCGAACACGCGGTCCCGTCGACGGCTACATAGGTGATTTCGGGCATGGCGAAGCTCCTCGATGGCGTCCGGCGGCGCACGAGGGTGCGCGGGGGCACGGATGCCGGTCAGGGGGAATCGGAAGGTACGCGGAAAGTCGCTGATGGCCGGTGGGGGACGCGACACCCCTGCCGACCCGTATCGGACACCGGACCGTTCGGACACGCGACGTCCTCGGCCAGGGATACGGCAGCGCGATGGAAGTTAGCAGAGGAGTGCTGGGCGCGCCAGGGGTCGTCAGGAGGGGCGGCGGGGGGCGCGGCCGCGCCGCGGGTCCGGGAGGCGGTGCGTCATGAAGGGCCTGCTGGTGGTGAACTCGCGGAACTTGAGGGCCGCGTCGGAGAGGTAGGTGTCGCGGTTCCACACCAGGGTGAGCACCCGGTGGCAGTCCGGCGCGACCATGTGGACCCAGGCGACCGGGACATGCGACTCGGTGCCGACCCGGCGGGAGATGGCGGGGATCAGACCGATGCCGAGGCCGGCGCTGATCATGTCCTGGCTGGCACCCGGCTCGTCGCCCTCGCAGGACAGCAGCGGGGTCAGCCCCTCGGACGCGAACATCCGGTCGAGGAGCGCGCGCTGCCAGTGGCCCGGACGGGTGGTGACGAAGGGCTCGTGGGCGATCTCGGGGATCGTCACGCTCTCCCGCCCGTCGAGCCAGTGCCCGCGCGGCACCGCGAGCAGCACCTCCTCACGGGCGAGCTCCACCGAATCGAGGTTCGCGCCGGTCAGCGGCTGTGACGCGACGCAGAAGTCGACTTCCCCGGCGCGCAGTTGGCGGTCCATCTCCTCCGCCGTCGACTGATGGAGACGTACATCGGCCCGGGGGTACGCGGCCCGGAAGCTGCCGAGGAGATGGGTGATCGTCAGCAGGGTCTCCGAGGCCACGCCGACCCGGCCGAGCCCCGTGTCGCGGGCGTCGAGCAGGGCCCTGCGGCCGTCGTCGAGCTCGCTCAGGGCGCGGTCGACATGGCGCAGGAACATCGCGCCGTACTCGTTCAGCCGGATACGGCGGCCCCGCCGGTCGAAGAGCGTGGTGCCGAGGTCGGCCTCCAGCCGGGCGATCGTGCGGCTGAGCGAGGGCTGGGCGACGCGCAGTTCCTCCGCGGCACGGCTCATGTGCTCGTAACGCGCGACGGCCTGGAAGTAGCGCAACTGCAACAGATCCACGGTCCACCTCCACTGATGCCTCTGGAGTCATCCTCACATGGCGAAACCGGTCTTGGAACGCATAAGCGATTCTCCCTACGGTCTCCAGTGGGGTCACCGCACAGGTGACGGGCAACGGCGCCCGGCATCTGCACACGCGAAGCGGGGACCCCGCCCGCACCACTCCACCTCCCCCGCCCCTTCCACCACTTCCACCACTTCCACCACTCCCGAAAGGTCGCATCATGAGCGCTGCGGAGCTGGCCCGGCTCCAGTTCGCGGCCACGACCGGCATCCACTGGCTGTTCGTGATCCTCACCATGGGGCTCGTCCCTCTCGTGGCGGTCATGCACACCCGGGCCGTCTTCACCCGGGACCCCGCCAGAAGAGCCGTCCGGGAGCGCATGACGCGCTTCTGGGGCCAGCTCTACGTCATCAACTACGCGGTCGGCATCGTCACCGGCCTGGTCATGGAGTTCCAGTTCGGGCTCAGCTGGAGCGGACTGAGCAAGTACGCGGGCAATGTCTTCGGCGCCCCACTGGCACTCGAAACCCTCATCGCCTTCTTCGCCGAGTCCACGTTCCTCGGGATGTGGATCTTCGGCTGGGGCCGGTTGGGGCGCGGTACGCACATCACGCTGATCTGGCTGGTCACCCTGACCGCGTACGCGTCGGGGTACTGGATCATGGTCGCCAACGGCTTCATGCAGAACCCCGTGGGCCACGAGGTCCGCGGCGGCGTCGCCTATCTGACCGACTTCTGGGCGCTGCTCACCAACCCCAACGCGCTGATCGCCCTCGCCCACATCACCCTCGCCGCGCTGACGACGGGCACCGTCCTGGTCATGGGGATCAGCGCCTTCCATCTGCGCCGTGGCACCAAGGACACCGAACTGTTCCGGGGCTCCATGCGGCTGGGGCTTCTGGTGGGCACGCCCGCCGCCTGGTTCGTCGCCACGGTCGGCGAGATGCAGGTCCCGCTGATCCGCCGGAACCAGCCGATGAAGATGGCCGCCCTGGAGAACGGCGATGTCGCCCGGGTGGAAGCCGCGCTCGTCAAGGAGCACGGTCCCGGCGACTACGTGTTCGCGCACGACTGGCTGCGGTTCTCGATGGAGAGCATGACACTCATCGGCTACAGCATCTCCACGGTCACCCTCGTCGCCGTCGGCCTGCTGTGGAAGGGCCGCCTGTGGCGCGGGCGCCGCTTCGCCCTGCTGATGATCGCGATGATCCCGTTCCCGTTCCTCGCCTCGCTGGGCGGCTGGGCCCTGCGGGAGATGGGCCGTCAGCCCTGGATCATCTACGGCGAACTGACCGTCGAGGACGCGCTCTCCCCCGTGAGCAGGGCTTCCCTGATCGCGTCCTGCGTCCTGTTCATCGCCGTCTTCGTCGCACTGGCGGTGACGAACTGGACCCTGATCACCCGCTACGCCCGCCGCGGACCGGACGCCACCCAGTTGGGCACCACCGAACCGCTCCCCGACGACGTACCCGGGCCGCGCGCGGGACCCGGGACCGGGGGACGTGGTGGAGGCGCGGGTCCCGGAGGACCCGCGGACGGCGCGGGTCATGAGCAGCCGGTCCCGGCCTTCTGAGCCACCCGTCCGGCACGGCCGCGCCCGCCCCGGCCCGAATCCGGCCCGAACCGGATCGACCACCTGACTGCCCTCCACCCACCTGCCGGGACGATCCCCCCTCTCATGGAAAGTTGAGCGAGATGAGCTTGGAGACCCTCTGGCTGCTCCTCCTCGGGCTGCTGCTCGCCGGGTACTTCGTGCTCGGCGGCTACGACCAGGGCGTGCAGATGCTGCACCCCTTCCTCGGCTCCCGGGACGCACGGGACGGCCAGGACGCCGGAGTCCAAGGGAGGAACGGCCTCGGTGACCGGAACGCCGCCCTCGACGCCATCGCACCGTTCTTCCTGGGCAACGAGGTCTGGCTGGTCGCCTTCACCGGTGTCCTGTTCGGCGCCTTCCCGTACCTGGAGGGCACCCTGCTGTCCGGGCTGTACCCGCTGATCGTGGCGATCCTGGTCGGTCTGGTCCTGGGCAACGCCGCCGTCCAGCTGCGTGGTCGCGCCCGTACCGCCCGGGGCCGCCGCCGCTGGGACGCGCTGATCGTGTTCGGCGGCGCGCTGCCCGCCCTGTGCTGGGGACTCGTCCTCGGTCTGCTGCTCCATGGCGTGCCACGGCGGGCGGACGGATACGTCCGGATCGGAACCGACGACGTGCTCACGCCGTTCGTGCTGGCCTGCGGGGTGACCACCGCGCTGCTGTTCGCGGCACACGGGGCGGCCTTCGTCGCGTTGCGCTCGGAACCGGAACTCGCTTCCAGGGCAGGGAAGATGGGAGCCGCCTTGCTGCGTGCGGTGGGCGCCGCGGGTTCCCTCGCGTTGCTGCTGACCCTCTTCGGCGCGGGCGCGTCGATGACGAACCGGGCGGCTTCGGCGGTCCTCGCCGCCCTGTTCGCGACGGCCCTCGTCGTCGCCTGGTGGTGCCTCGTTCGCGGACACCGGGTCCGGGCGTTCGCGGCCACGTGCTCCGCGACCCTGCTGCCCGTACCGCTCTTGGGGGCCGGTCAGTATCCGTACGTCCTGGTCGACACGGCCGGCGGCGGACTGACGGTCCAGCAGGCCGCTTCGGACGGCGCCACGCTGACCATCCTGACCGCGTTCGGGGTCGTGGTGATCCCGGTGATCTTCGCGTACCAGCTGTGGAGCTGGTGGCTCTTCCGGGGCCGGACGGGCCGCCGTCACCCCCGCTACTTCTGAGCCACCGCCACCGCCACCGGCCACGTTCACCACCACTTCCCCCGATCCGCGGATGTCACGAGAGGTCCCAGGATGAAGCCGGTCGAACGCCGCATGCTGCGGGAACTGCCCGCGCTGCGCCGCCATATGACGTGTTCGGCGGTGCTGGCGCTGCTGGGCGCGGGGCTCGTCGTCGTCCAGGTGAGCCTGCTGGCGACGGTCCTCGCGGACGGCTTCGCGGGGCACGGGTTCCGGACGGCGACCCTGGCCGCGCTGGGTGCCGTCATGACGTCGCGCGCCCTGCTGAGCTGGACCCGTGGGGTGCTCGCGGAGCGCGCGGCGGCCGATCTCAAGCGCGGCCTGCGCGACCGGATCACCGCCCGGCTGCGGCAGACCGGCCCCGTACACATGGCGGCCCGCCGCCACGGCGAGACCGCGACCCTGCTCACCCGCGGTCTCGACGCCCTGGACCCGTACGTCGTGGGGTACCTGCCGACCATGGCGGCCACCGCGGTCGTACCCCTCACGGTCGTCGGCTGGCTGTGGTGGACCGACTGGACCTCGGCGCTGATCGTCGTCGTGACGCTGCCACTGATCCCCGTGTTCGGTGCGCTGGTCGGGATGCACACGGCTCGCCGCACCGCGCATCAATGGCGCCTGCTGGCACGGCTGGGCGGCCATTTCCTGGACGTGGTGGCCGGACTGCCCACGCTGCGCGCGTTCGGCCGTGAGCGGCACCAGACCCGGGTGGTGGGCGAGATGGCCGACGCCCACCGGCGGGCCACCATGCGGACACTTCGGGTGGCGTTCCTGTCCTCATTCGTCCTGGAGACGGTCGCCACCTTCTCCGTGGCGCTGGTGGCCGTCCCGGTCGGACTGCGGCTGCTCGGCGGCGGGACCGACCTGCGTACGGCACTGGTCGTGCTGTTCCTCGCCCCCGAGGCGTATCTTCCGCTGCGCGCGATGGGCGCGGCCTTCCACAACAGCGCGGAGGGCATCGCGGTGGCCGAACGGGTCTTCGCGATCCTCGACGACGAGGCCCCGACGCCGGGACGTGACGCCCGCGGTGGCCGGGCAGACGGCACCCGCCGTGGCCAGGCAAGCGGCACCCGTCGCAGTCCGGTACGCGACACCACGCGCCGTGGCCCGGTCGGCAGCGTCCGCCGGGACCTGGTCAGCGGTGCCCGCCATGGCTCGGTCAACGGTGCCCGCCAAGACCGGGTCGCCAGCACCCGCCATGGTCCGGTCAGCGACACCCGCGGTGACCCGGTCAGCGGTATGCCCGACGCCCGTACGGCGCCTCTGTGCCTGGACGGGGTCACGGTCCGCTACCCGGACCGGGCCGCGCCCGCCCTGCGGAACGTCTCCCTCTCCGTGCGCCCCGGCGAACACATCGCCCTGGTGGGACCGAGCGGCGCGGGCAAGTCCACGCTCCTGGCGCTGCTGCTCGGCTTCGTGGCACCCGCGTCGGGCCGGGTCACGCTCGGCGGCACGGACCTGGTCACGCCCGACGCCGTCCCGCCCGACCCCTGCCCGTCCGACCACTGCTCGCCCGACGCTTGCCAGCCCGACCCCTGCCCGCCCGACCTCGCCAGGCCCGACGCCTGCCCGCCCCACCGCTGCCCGCCCAACCGTTGCCCGCGCGACCAGGTCAGGCCCGACCTCGACGCGTGGCGCGCCCAAGTGGCGTGGGTGCCCCAGCGCCCGCACCTGTTCGCGGCGTCCGTCGCGGACAACATCCGGCTGGGCCGGCCCGACGCGAGCGACGCCGAGGTGCGGCGGGCGGCCCGTGCCGCGTCGGCGGACCTCTTCGTCGAGGCGCTGCCGCAGGCGTACGACACCCCGCTCGGTGAACACGGCACCGGGCTCTCGGCGGGTCAGCGTCAACGGATCGCGCTGGCACGCGCGTTCCTCATGGACGCCCCCGTACTGCTCCTCGACGAACCGACCGCCCATCTCGACCCGGAGAGCGAGGCCGCCGTCACCCGCGCCACGGTCGACCTGATGCGCGGCCGGACCTCGATCGTGGTCGCCCACCGCACCAGCCTGCTGCCCCACGCCGACCGGATCATCACGGTACGGGCAGGCGGCCTCGTCCTCCCCCGACCTGAACCGGAACTCGTACCCGCGTTCGTACCCGAACCCGTACCCGAACCCGAACTCGGACTCGCACCCGCACCCGCACCCGCACCCGCACCCGGGAAGGGAAAGGTGGCCCCATGACCCGAAAGGGTGCCCTCGTGGCCCGTAGGGATGATGCCCACAGGACCCGGAAGAGCGACCGCATGACCCCCCACCCCAGGATCGCGGACCCCGTCCGTACGCGCGGACCCCGCCCCACCTCCCGGCTGCTGCGCCACCTGCTCCCGTACTGGCGCAGACTGCTGCCCGCCGCGCTCGCCTCGGCGGGCAGCGAACTCGCCGGTGCCGCGCTGATGGCGACCGCGGCCTGGCTGATCACCCGCGCCGCCGAACAGCCGCCGCTGGCCTCGGTGAGTGTCGCGATCGTCGCGGTACGGGCCCTGGCCCTGGGGCGCGGAGCGCTGCGCTACACCGACCGGCTGCTGGGCCACGACGCCGCGCTGCGGGCCGTGGCGGGATTCCGTACGCGGGTGTACGAGTCGCTGGTGCCGCTGGCCCCGGCGGGCACCCCGGCCTTTCGTAGCGGCGATCTGCTGACGCGGCTCGTGGACGATGTCGACGCCGCGCAGGATCTGCTGTTGCGGGTGCTGATCCCGGCGTCGGCCGCGGTCGCGGTCGCGGTCACCGCCACCGCGACGGCCGCGGTGCTGCTGCCGCAGGCGGGTGTCCTGCTCGGCCTCTCCCTGGCCGTGGCGGGACTCGTCGTGCCCGCCCTGGTGCTCGCCCTGTCCCGTCGCACGGGCCGGACGGAGAAGGCTGCCCGCGCCGAACTCGCCTCGCTCACCCTCGACCTGACCCGGGGGGCGGCCGATCTCGCCGCGTACGGGGCGGGGGGCCGGGCCGAGGAGCGGGCCCGTCGGGCCTCGGCCCGGATCGCCGCGCTGGAACGCCGGGGAGCGCTGACCGCTTCGCTCGCCTCGGCCGTGGTCCTGCTGTTCCAGGGCGCCGCGACGGTCGGCGTCACCTGGCTCGCGCTGCGCGCCCACGCGGCAGGCGCGGTGCCCGCGCCGCATCTCACCGTGCTCGCGGTCCTCGCGCTGCTCTCCTTCGACGCGCTCACGCCGCTGCCGGCCGCCGCCCGCCGGCTCGCCGAGGTACGCGCGTCGGCGCACCGGCTGGCCGGCCTGCTCGACACCCCGCCCCCGGTCACCGAGCCGACCGACCCGGTCCCGCTCCCCACGGACGGGCCGCTCGGCGTGGAGATCACCGGCCTGCGGGTGCGCCACCACCCGGGCGGTCCCCCGGTACTCGACGGGCTGGACCTGCGGCTGCCGCCCGGCCGCCGGGTGGTGCTGCGCGGCGCGAGCGGCTCCGGGAAGTCCACGCTGATCGCGGCGCTCATGCGGTTCGTCCCGTACGAGTCGGGGAGCATCCGCGTCGGCGGACACGAACTGCGCGACTGCGCGGGCACCGATGTCCGCCGCGCGATCACCGGCGTGACCCAGGACGCACATGTCTTCCACACCACGATCCGCGCCAACCTGCTCCTGGCCCGACCCGACGCCACGGACAGCGATCTGCGCGCGGCGGCGGACCGGGCCCGGCTCCTGGACTGGATCGAGTCGCTGCCCGACCGCTGGGACACGGTCCTCGGCGAGAACGGCGCGGCGATGTCGGGCGGCCAGCGCCAACGCCTCCTGCTGGCCCGGGCCCTGCTGGCCGACCCACCCGTCCTCGTCCTCGACGAACCCACGGAGGGCCTGGACCCGGCCACGGCCACCGCGGTCCTCACCGACATCCTCACCGCCACCCACGGCCGCACCACCCTCCTGATCACCCACGCCCGCGCGGGCCTCACGGGGGCGGACCGGGTCGTGACGCTGGAGGGGGGCGCGGTGGTCACGGCCGGGGGACGGCAGACGGTCCGAACGGGCGGACCGTAGTCCGCGGTGGAGACGTGCGGCAGGAGAGGCATGGTCAGGACGGGAGAACGGCGGCTTCGCACACCTCGCCCGCCACGCGACAAGCCCACCCGTACACGTTCCGCGCCGCCGACCGGAACCGCGGGTGGCCACCACCGCTGACGACCTCGGCCCCGTGCGCAAGGGCATTCCGGGGCTGCTGCACGCCCTGCTCGGCGACGGTGGAGAACGCGTTCACCACCCGCACGGCCACCTTGCGAACGGATTTCAGCGACGCAGACCAAGGCTGATGGCGATGTTCGACCAACACGGCCTGCGGGAGCCCACCATCAGCTCATGCCGTACATCCGCCGTCACGAGCCGCCTTCACCGGCACCCGTGACCATACGCCGTGTCAGTGCCCGGACTTCCGCCAACAGAAGTGCCGGCTGTTGGTCCAGGTCGAGGGCGTGCTGGTGCAGGACCGTCCTGGCACGGCGTACCCGGTGACTGGCGTGCGGCGCATTGCCCTTCGCATAGACCAGGTGGCCCTCGGTCAGCCCCAACGCGGTGCAGTAGGCCAGCATCTGATAGAGATCCTCGTTCGGATAGCTCCGCCGCTTGTCGACCTTGTACTTGGCGTCAGCCACTATGCCTGGCACCCCTGCGCCCGTGTACCAGATGAAATCCGGCTTCAGGCGCACGGAATGGCCTTCGTCCAGGTGCGTGCCCCTGGCCTGAAGGACACTCCGTCCGCCGTAGGGCCGCATCGCCTCCCGCAGCGCCACGCACACGAAGTCCTCGTACACGCGGTTCATATCGAAGACGAAGCTGTCGATGCGCAGCCCGCCGGGCCGATGCTCGGCGGATGATCCGTCCAGAACCGCCTCGGCGAGGTGGAGGGCCTGGTGGTAGCGGGTGTTGAGACGGGTCGGTCGCCAGAGCGGGAGCGCCTGTCCCCGTACGACCGGTGTGATGTCCGCCAGCCGTGCCCTCTGGTGCACCAGGCGCGTCCGTACGGCCTTGGGCACACCTGGAAGGAGGAGCAGACGATCGACGGCGGAACGCAGAATCCGGTTCTCGGCGATATCGGTGGTGAACTCGTCGTATGTCACCTCCACCGGCAGAGACATGCCGAACCGGCGCCGGATCTGCTCGGTCTCCCGAACGCGGCCCCGTACGACGAAGGACGACTCCTCGACGCTCCGGTAGCCCTGCAGCAGGCCCCGTCCCAGAGCCCGGTCCGTCTGCCGTTCGACGGCATGGGCAAGAGCGGGGAGGAGTTCGGTGTGCTCGGCAGCATCGACCGTGCCGTCCCGCCAGCCGTGTGGGTCCTTGCTGTAGCCGAGCAGGAAGAAGAGGCGTGGGACGGGCACCTTGGGGGTGATCCGCACGGTGACCGTCTCCACACCGGGAACCGCGACGGCCACCGCCCCGACACGGCTCCCCGCACGCAGACGCCACACTCCCGGCTCATGGGCGTCGGGCGCGGCCTCTCCGAGGATCTTCAGGCCGGCCAGCGCGCGGCCGACCGCGTCCGGCAGTGGGAACCCCCTGGCAGGCGCGTGCTCGACGAGGGAGACGAGGACTGTCACTCCGGGTCGAACCCCTCACTCGTCTTCTCGTGACCCATGGCGACCGCACGGCGCAGCGCCGGCAGCCCGTAGCGGCCTTCGATGTCCACGTCGTCGCCGTAGTGGTGCTCCTCCAGCAGCGGAAGAATCTTGGTCCGCCACGTCCGCTCCAGCCCGCCGTCCCGGAAGACTCCCGGCTTCATCAGGTAGGAGGGTCCGATCCGGAAGTCGGCGTCATCGATCCGGGCGTTGAGCGCGTCGAGCAGTTCGGCCGGTTCGGGACCCCTGCCCTCGGCCGCCAGCCAGCGGCGCAGCAGCCCGGCGGTCGGCTCGATACGCGGAGACAGCTCGACGAAGGCGAAGCGCCGCCGCATCGCCGCGTCCACGAGGGCGATCGAGCGGTCGGCCGTGTTCATGGTGCCGATGATGAACAGGTTCCGGGGGAGGAAGAAGTCCTCCCCCGAATAGGTCAGCCGAACCGAGCGGTCGCGGTACTCCAGGAGGAAGTACAGCTCACCGAAGACCTTGGCGAGGTTGGCCCGGTTGATCTCGTCGATGATCAGGAAGTGCGGGACGTGCCGGTTTCCCTCACGGCCGGCCACCTTGGCGAACTCACGCAGCGGGCCGGCGGTGAGGCGGAAGGCGACCTCGTGTGTCTGGGGGTCCTCGATGGGACGGAAACCCTCGAAGAAGTCCTCGTACGCGTAGGAGGGGTGGAACTGGACCAGCTTCACCTGCTCGCGCCCGGCACCGAGGTACTCGGCGATCTCCTGCGCGAGGAAGGTCTTGCCCGTCCCGGGCGGGCCGTAGAAGATCAGCTGCTTCTCGTCCTCCACGAGATCCCTGATCTCCTGCAACCAGTCCACGTGATGGACGTTGAGCCTCTCCCGCAGCTCTTCCGTGGGCCGGGGCAGCTCCACCTCGCGACGAGCGGTGAGGGCCGCGGGCTCGGCTCCGGACTCGGCTGTGGTGTCCCGGGCCTCCTCCACGAGCTCTTCATCACTGACGCCCAGACCATCGATGATGGCCTTGGACGTCGTCAGGTCCACCACTTCGTGCTTCAGCAACAGCCGCAGGCGGAGTTCCTCGGGCAGGGTCTCCAGCGCGAAGCCCTCCCTGCCCCATTCCACGGGCCGCCGCAGATTGCTGCCGCCGTCCTCGGCGACGCGCTGCTCGACGCTTCCGGTGACCTCTCCGATGTAGAGGCGGCCCTCGGAGACCGCGCACACCGTGTCCCCCGGCCGCATCCGGGAGAAGAAGGCATGCAGTTCGTCGACGAGCTGCACCTTCTCGTTGTAGGCAGCGGTCGACTCGTAGTCCTCGTCGACGAAGGTGCGCAGTTGCTCCTTGCTGACGCCCTGGACGACCTCCGGCCGAAGCCAGGGCGCGGCGAGCGTCACCCTGCCCTCAGGGAGCCACACCCGCTGCACGAGGTCCGGGCCCGCGGGGTGGACGCCCCTCACGAGCCACGCGCGACTGGGACCCGACCAGACCTGCTCAAGAAAATCGGCGAGCGGCCGGCCGTCAGCGGTCTTCCACTCGAGCCATCCGTTGCTGCTGCGCCCCATCAGGATGTCGCCCGCGGCGGACGGTGAATTGCACTCGACGTCCCGGACGACCTCCAGCCATCCTGGAAAAGTGGTGGTCTCGCGTATCGCGCCTTCTGCGATCAGCTTCTCCCGCAGCCTGTGTGAGGAAGGCGTCCGCAGGAGGAAGGAGGGCACGACATCCGGGCGGGCCGGGGACCCGGCGAGCACGACCATCTTCTGGCTGCCGTTGGTCCCCATCTCGGAGAGCAGCCGCCCGTGTGCCGTCGGCCCGCCGTGCGGCAGGCGCAACTGGAACTCCGGGTATTCCTCGCCCATCGGGCTCCTCGTCCGTGTTGATGCGGTGACTCGTTCGGTCGATCTTGCGAAGGGTACGGTGGCGCGGCGGTCAGGCGGCCGAGCGCCCGCGACCTGCACGGTCGGCGCGCAACCGGGGTAGCCGGTGACCGGGGGTCGGCTGGGAACACGTGTCTGCCCGATCGGGCGTGGACCGACCGGGGTGCCCGGGTCCGGGCAAGGCCCGGGACAGGATCGTCCTCGCCCCCGCGACCTCCGTCGCTGAAGCCGACCGCCTCGGTTCATGGATGGGCATGGAGGCATTGTGGCCCGGATGATCGACTGTGACGGGATGTAACCCATTTCCGGCCAACGACGGCACCGGGTAGCCACGGGTTCCGGCCATGGATTGCCTCAGGCGGCAACCGCTGCCCATGATCTACAGCGAGGACACCGTCACAGCAAGGGGGAAACGGTGGGAATCAGAACACCTGAGGGCACGGCCAGGCATCCGCACACCGACGAGTTGGCCGCCGCTGTCTCCATGACGGGCTCTCAGCTGGCCCAGGCGGTGGGCCGCTTCGACGGCGACAAGGCTGCCATGGTGCTCGCGGCCGTGCGCACGGCCGAGCGGGCCTTCACTGAACTCGACGACTGCGACAAAGTCATCGACGAGGCATCGGAGACAGGCCGTGCCATCGCCGACCGATTGGGCGAACTGCTCGCGGCCGAGGCGGCAGACGAGATCCCTCCCCAGCTCGACGCGTTGGAAGCCACATCCGCCCGCGTACGCGACACGGACGGCCCACGCACCCTGTTGAACCGCCTCCTCGGACGCGAGGAGGAAGCCGGACAGACACCGTCCACGGTCCGGCCCCTCACGTCCGTCGACCTTCCCGGCCTCCCCTCTGCTTACCGGGACGAGGAGAGGTTCACGGACTTGATAGCCATGGCCGCACGGGGAGCGGAGCTGGCACCACGGCTGCGGCACGCCCACGCCGAGCGGCTCGGCGATGTGGCTGCCCATCTGGTGCGCGTGGTGCGACAGGCGGCCGACGTCGGCTTCGCCGAGCCAGTGTTCGCCGACGAGTCGGTTCATGAGGCCCGCCGCGCGTACGCACTCTGGCTCCGATGTCTCGCGGAGCGCAAACGGGACCTCGACTAGCCCGGTCACATCGACGAGCGGTCCTTCCCTCCCGCGGGTACGGACCCACCATCCGATGGATACCGCGTCCCCGAATCGCCCGAGAGAATCGATCTGTCCTGATGGCACCTGGCTGAGCCCCGGGCGGCAAACCCGTCGCGGTCACGTGCCCCGTCGGCCGCGTAGCCGATTGTCCAGCCACGACTTCCGCCGTACGCGGGTTCGGGTGCCCGCCTGACCTCCACCAGGGTCGGCAGCCGTCCGCATCCATGAACAAGCGATCCAGCCAGTACGTGGAGCCGTTCTCGTGCCTGGTGGGCGCCTTCCCTCCCTCTTCCCGTACACCCCGATCGCAACTGCCGACAGGCATGTCCGACGACACTCACCACCGACTTCACGCAAGGTCGGACAGCAGCACGTCGAGGACCGTCTCCTCCTCGACTCGTACAGCGAGTTGCAAGAGGGCCTGCCGCAGATCCGGGTCCCAGGGAGCTTCAGCCGGCGGCCCCGCGAGTGGCAGGCCATCGGGCCTTGCGAGCGCTGCGGCACGGTAGTCGGCAGCCGTATAGCGCCAGGGCCGCCAGGGCACGCGACGCAGCAGTGCGGAAGCGATACGGAGCCCGCCCCAGTCGAAGTCCCCGTGGTATCGCAGTGCTGCCCCGCCCTCGTTCAGCCGGCTCAAGAGGGTGAGCGCCGCGGCGGACGGCTGTCCCTGGACGCACACCAGCGGAGCGGAATCCGGCCCGTGGACGTCGGCTGCCGCTGCGAGGACCGCCGGGTTCTCGCAGATCCACACCGACGGGACGGAAAGGGCGACGGGGCAGCGGATGAGCTGACGGAGAGTGAGGACGGACGGCTCGCCCGCGTCGGCCATCCAGTCCATGGCGGGCGTGCCCCGCAGGTTCAGTGTCAGGACCGTCGAGGACAGCTCGTCGCGGAGCAGACCCGCTGATGCCCACGCCTCCCGGCGCCATGCGGCGCCCGTCCCGTCGGGAAAGCCTGTCAGCGCTCGGATGCCCGAGAGGGTGAGGGTGGCCAAAGGGGTGCCGTCGTCCAGGGCGTGGGCGCCACCGAGCAGCCGTGCCGCGAAGGCGGGAAGCGAGACGGGCGGGTCTACCGGCAGAGCACTCAGAACAGTGGCGACCTGATCCAGGAGGTCTTGAGCTGCGGCCGACGTGCCGGCGAGGCGGCGTACCAGGCCGTCGCCCCGGAGCCGGCCCGCCCATCCGGCAAGGCCCGGGGTCCGGTCCGCGAGAGCGTCGGTCACGGCGAACGCCTCTTGCCAGGCCCGTTCCTCGGCCTGGCGGGACGGGCCGAGCAGGACGGTCGGCCCGGTGAGCGCGACGACCGCTGCGGCCAGGCCCCCGGGACTGATCCCGGAGCGGCGCAGGACGGCGTCCACCTCGTCGAGCCGGATGGTCAGGGAGCGCCCCCTTCCGGGGGAGCGGCCCAACAGCAGCTAGGCTGCGGCCCGCTGGTCCGGCATGGGCGCCCTGAGGGAGACGGGTCCGGTGAGAGGCTGCTCACGCTCCAAGCGCCGACGCACCCGGTCGACCAGCCAGTCGAGGGCGGGATCGCCCAGCAGACGGCGCAGCCGGGCACCGTCGACCGGGCCGGTGGCGGACGTCAGGTCCACAGGGGCTCCGGCCCGGCTGTCGCCTCCGCGAGCGGGCCCGCTTTCGGAGTCTGCGACCGCACCGGGTCCTCTCGGCGGATCCTTCGGTTGCCGTCCCATTCCCAGCGGGTGACGAGTACCGCCGCCACCTCGTCGATCCGCGAGAGTTGGGCGATGGCGACGCCGGGCACCTGCGGGTAGCATGCCCACTCGCGCTCACTCGTCATCACCACGTCCAGGTCGAACGCGTGCAGCAGGCCGAGGCACTTGGCGCGCGAGTCGTCGTCCACTCCCGCGAAAGCCTCGTCGAGGGTGACCAGGCGTGGCGCGTACGGACTGCCGGCGCTCGCATAGTGCGAGGAAGCCGCGGCGAACAACGGTACGGACACGGCAAGGACGCGCTCGCCACCCGAGGCCGGGCCGGTGGCCGGGACCCAGCGGCCGTGCTGGTGCCGCTCGACCCCGAATTCGTGCCAGGCCCGGTAGTCGAGCGCGGCGGTGAGGTGTTCGAGCCAGCTGCCGGAGGTGTCGTCCGTCTGCTGCCGGGCGATCTGTGTCTGGAGGAACTCACCCACCGCCGCCCGGTCCTCCGGGGTCCAGGCGTCAGCGGACTGGCGCAGCCGCTCACGGGCGGTGGCGAGACCGGAGGGGGCTTTGCGGGAGGCCCGCCAGACCAGCCGCAGCTTCATCCCTGTGGAGGTGGGGCGGTCATCCAGCTCGGCGTTCATGTCCCGCACCTGGCGTTCGGCGGCCCCGATGAGCTCCTGGAGGGTACCCGCGACCTCGGTGATCAGATGGGTTTCGAGGATCTCCCGTTCATGGGCGGAGAGGATACGGGTGAGTTCGCCGACTTCGGCGGTGAGTGCCTCCGCGAGCTCCGGTACGGCGCGTTCACGGCCCTGGTAGACGATGTCGACGACCATGCCGTCCTCGACCATCCGGGCGGAGGCGGTGTGCCCGTGCCGGGACAGGGTGTCCTGAAGGGTCTTGAGTTCCTCACTCAGTCGCCGCTGTACGCGTTCCCAGGCGCTGTCCGAGTCGTCGGTCGACGCCAGCCCGGACTCGATGGCTCGGGCGAGCGTGATCGCCGGGGTGGCCGCCCAGGGTGTGTCCCCCGCCGTCGGCACCGTCAGGTCGGGCAGGGCGACCTTGATCAAGCCGGTGGCGGTGAACCGCTGGAGTCCCGCGATGGCTTCCGCCCGTGTCCCGGCGGCTTCCGCGAGGTTCTTCTCCAGACGCTCGATATGGCCTTCGGCCTTGCTCGCTTCGCGGTCGGCGTCGCCATGGCGCTGCCGGGTGGTCCTCTGGTCCGCCTCGCAGGCCCGCAGGGCTTCGGCGGTCTCGGTGAGGCGGCGTTCGAGTTCGACGACGGCGGCGCCGATGGTGGAGCGCAGGGTGGCGTGCCGCTCGTCGGCCGCCACCGCCTCGCGCCCGGCCTCGTCGGCGCGCCAGGTGAGTTCGGCGGTCCGCTCCCCGGCCTGCGCGACCTCGGTGCGTTCCTCCTCGGCCTGGAGGGCCGCCTCATCGCGTTCACGCAGGGTCGGCCACAAGGCGGCCAGGGACAAGGCGAGGGACCCAAGGGCCCGGCGCACCTCGGCAAGGCCCGCGCGGTCGGCCGGCAGACCGAGTTCGGCCGTGGTTCCCGCGAGTTCGGTGGTGGCCGCTTCGGCCCGCCCGGCCGCTTCCAGGAGGTCGGCGGCTCGCTCCTCGCGCCGTGAGCGAGTGCGACGCACCGCCTCGACGGCAGCGGTCACCTGGGCGTGCGCCCGGGTGAGCGGGCTCTCCTCGGGTACGCCGGCCAGCTCGGCATCGAGGGTGCGGCGGCGTGCGGCGACCCCTTCGGACCGCGCCACGAGGGTGTCCGACTCAAGTCTGAGAGCGCCGAGTTCTGCACGCAAGCTGGCGATGCGGGCCCGTCGCGCCGCCTCCCGCGCCCCCTCCCCGACGTACTCGGCGGCCGGTTTGGCCCAGCGGCCGGTCAGCGGGCCGACCCGGAAGCGCCCGTCCGGCCCCGCCCATGTGTCCGTTCCGCCGTCGCCTCCCACGCCGATGGCGGCGAGCAGTCGTGCGACTGTGTCCTCGCCCACCGCC
Organism: Streptomyces uncialis; assembly: GCF_001905345.1. GTDB lineage: Bacteria > Actinomycetota > Actinomycetes > Streptomycetales > Streptomycetaceae > Streptomyces > Streptomyces uncialis. The sequence goes on along the minus strand of NZ_LFBV01000004.1, from coordinate 152,221 downwards.
GCGGCCTGCGCGTCGCCGCTGTCCACGGCTGGGCGCAACAGCCCGCCGAGCGAGGGCCCGGCCACCGGACCGGTCAGCGGAGCGAGGAGTACGTCGTACCCGTCCGCGGCGAGGGCGGTGCCGTCGGGGAGCACCCAGGCGTCAAGCAGTCCAGAGGCTTCCAACGCCGCCTCCAGTCCGGCGCGTTGCGCTTCCGGGAGGTGGTCGTGGAAGTCCACCAGGCGCCACAGGGGTGCGCCTGAGAGCCGCTCGCGCAGGCCGGGTGTGCGGCTGAGCGGCGGTCGGGGACCTCGTCGGCCGCCGGCCTCCAGCATGGTGAGTTCCTCGCGGAACCGGCCGATACGTACCTCCAGCTCCGCCGTCCGGCGCGCCGCGTCGGCCGCCTCGTCCGCCAGTCGCGCCGAGGCCGTGCTGTGCGCTCGTGCCGCGTGCACGCGGGCCGGGTAGGGCCCGTCGAGGTGTCGCGTCCAGTCCTGGAGTTCGTCGAGCAGGCCGACCGGGTCGGGGCAGACCAGCTCGGTCCAGGCGCGCGCGTTCTCTCGTACGTCGTCCAGCAGTGCCCGCGCTGCCCGTGCGGCTGCTTCCTCCGCCTGGCCTTGCGCCGCGACGGTCTGGTCGAGGTCGGTATCCGCCTCGTCGAGGCGGACGGAAGCCTGCCGCTGCCCCTGGGCCGCCCGCTCAGCCGTCTCCGCGAGGTCCTCCGCATGGGCGAGCGCACGATGCCCGCGATCCATCGACTGGTCGGCCGCGAGCCGCAGTTCAGGCCACCGCTGCCCGTCGTCCCCCGGTAGGTCGATACGTGCGGCGGCGGCCGCCTCCCGTGCGGTGCGGAAGGTGTCCTCGGCAAGCCGTTCGGCCGCCCCCAGCCGGTTCTCGGCCGTGGTGAGCCGCCCGAGCGCCCGGGAGTGCAGGCCCGCGGCCTGGTGCCGGTCGTCCCGGGCCTGGATGCGGGCGCGATCGGTCCGCTCCGCCTCCTTGGCCGCTTGCTCCAGCTCCCGGGCACTGCGCATCTCGGGGCCCTCGCGCAGGGCCGCGTCCTGGGCCCGCAAGCGTGCCCGGGTCTCTTCCAGGGCGGTGATCCGTTCTTCCGCCGCCGCCCGTGCCTCCTGGGCACGGGTCTGCTGGGCCTGTGCTTCGACGAGGTCCCGCTGGATGTGTTCGTAGCGGGAGTGTTCCCCGCGTGGGGTGCGGGCGCGTCGGCGGGTGGCGATCCGGGCATAGCGCCGGTAGTGGTCCAGGAAGGCTGTGGCGGCCCGCTCCGCGGCGGTGGCGGCCGCCAGTTCCTCCTTCTCCTCGTCCAGGGAGCGGAAGGCTTCGGCCACGTCGGCGATGACCGCCTGGTCCATGGGCGGCAGGGCCTCGGTGAGGGCTCGGGACAGGGCTGCCTCGTTCGGGCGCTTGGACAGCTGGGGCTGGCGCAGCTGGATGAGCAGGTCGACCAGAGCGCCGTACCGCTGCTCGCCGAGTCCGAAGAGGGCCTCGTCAACGGCCCTGCGGTAGGTCCTGGCCTGGTCGTACACCATGCCGTGCCCGGTGAGGGCCTCAGCGAGACGGTCCCTGGACAGGGCCGTGCCGGTGGCGTCGAGCAGGCTGAGAGACGCCTCGGCGGCGGGTGCCGGACCGTGGTCGACGCGCTGACTGGTGAGTGCGTACCAATGGCGTGCGATACCCCGCCCGCTGACTGCCTTCAGTCCGCAGAGCAGCGTACGGAAGTGCCGCTCGCCGGTGGATTCGTCCACCCTGCCGAACTCGATCCAGGTGTAGCCGAGCCGCTCGGAGTGCGGGTGCTCGCCGCCGAGCAGCAGATTCCACTCCATCCGCTTGCCCGGGTCGCCGTCGGGTTCGACACGGCGTGAGGTGAGGTCGCCGTCGAGCAGGAAGGGCAGTGTCAGGGCAAGCACCTTGGACTTGCCGGTGCCGTTGTTCCCCCGGAGGAGCAGGCGACCATCCTTGAAGTGGAACTCCTCCACGTCGTAGTGGAAGAGGTCGACGAGTCCGATGCGCAAGGGTTGCCAACGGGAGCGCAGGGGATCAGGGAGGCGGGTCACGGCTTGCTGGCCTTTCGCTGCGCGGGCATACGTGAGGTGCCGGGTTCGAGTACGACGGCCTCGCCGACCGCGTACCGGGCGAGGGCTGGGCGCGGTGCCACGCCGTGGGCGGTACGGGAGACCAGCCCGAGGGCGGCGAGCCGGGCGACGGCCTGCTCCACGAGTTCGGCTTCCATGCCGGGATCCCGCGCGGACTTGGCCCAGAATCCGCCGTGCTCGGCGGCGAGTTCCCGGACCCGGAGACCCAGTTGATGGGTGGTGAGGGGAGCGTCCGAGGCTGCCAGGTACTCGGCGAGCAGCAGCGTGACGTGGCCGTGGGTTCCCTGCTCGGGCATCCGGACGTCGGTGAGGTCGTCGTCCGGGTCGACCATCGCGATGCCCTCCGCGCGCACCTCCGGAACCAGTCCGGTCAGCTCGGTGATCCGGGCGGTGAGGAACCCGCGCTGCCGGGTGAGGTAACCGAGCTCCGCGTCGGTCAGCTCGTCGTAGTAAAGGACCGGATCGTCCAGGAGCCTGCGGGTCAGCGAGCGCCGCATCGCGCGGAAGCGCAGTTCGTCGCTGTCCAGAGCGGTCTCGGAGACGAGTTCGGCGAGGCGGTCCGCGAAAGCCTCGGCGTGCACGGTGGAGGGGCCGCGCCGCGCGGCGAGCAGCCCGGCCAGCACGCGCCGTTCCACGTCGTACAGCGCGTCGCCCGCTCCGCTGACGTACGCTTCCTCGTCGCCGGCCACCCTGCGCAGCACACCCAGGCTGAGCAGGAGTCTCACCACAGCGGCGAGGTCGAGGCGCTCGTCGCGGCGGTCCAAGGTGAACTGGATGCCCGCGCGGGCGAGGTGAGGGTCCGCAGCGTCGAGGACTACCTGGTCGGCGAGGCGGCCGAGGGCGATCTGGGCCTCGCCTCGTTCGAGGGCGGCGAGGGCGAGGCAGAGCAGGACGTATCGGCGGCGTGTGAAGGGGGCCGCCGCACGGGTCGCATCACGCGCGGGGTGCGTGGGGTCGCTGAGGACGCCGGGTATCTTGCGCAGCCGAGCCGCCTCGGCATCCGTCTGGAGGGACCAACCGGTGTTGCGGTCGAACCATTCGCGCAATTCCGAGGCGTGCCGACGGACGAGACGGAACTCGTCGGCGTATCGGCCGCGGGCGAGCAGGAGTGGCTGCTTCAGCAGGGCACGAGCCGCCTTGCGAAGGTCAGCCGCGTGCTGGCCGTCGAGCACCTCGGCGAGCGGGGTGCTGTTCATCGGTCCTCGCCTCCGTCCGTGAGGTCGATGATCTCGATGAGGTGGTCGGGACCGCGGAAAGCGCCCCCAGCCGTCCGGATCTCTGCCGTACCGCCGTCGGCGAGCGCGCTGAGCCGGATCCCCATGGAGCCGTCGTTGCTGGTGGCCACGGTGTGGCGCATACCGGGACGCCAGGTGGCCAGCGCGTCGCCGAGCAACTGGAGGAAGAGCCCGAAGGACGCCGGGTCCAGTTCACCGAGTCCGGACAGCCGGGTGATTCCGTCGGTGACGAGCCGGGCGCGTGCCGCCGCGGTCTCGGCGGCCTGCTTGGCGGCCACCTCGGCGAGTCTGCGGCGCGACTCCTCCCGGTTCTCGACCCTGCGTGGCTTGCCGCGGCGCTCATAGCTGCCCGTACGGCGCAGCTGCGGGCTGATCCGCAACGGCTCGGCGTCGGCCCAGGGAGTGGCCGTGGGGACCGGCAGTGCTGCGCGGGCGGCGAGGGTCCCGGCATCGACGGTGAGATGCCGGGCGGGGTACAGCCCGAAGGCGGTGCGCCACAGCCGGTGCCGGGCGTCGTCGTCCGGGGCCTCGGCGAACCACCGGGCAAGGGTACGGAAGTCGGCGGACCGGTCCGAGCGCCCGGCCCTGCGTTCGTTCAGCGACCGTACGACCGCGAGGAGCTGGGGAATCGCGCCGAGGGCCCGACCGCGCAGCAGCCTGGCCTGCGATTCACGCCCCTCCCTGCTGATGAACCACGCTGCGAGCCCGGTCCAGCGCCCGTACCAGCGCTGGTACGCCTCCCCCTCGGCGTGGTCCGCCTCCTCCGGTGAGGCGTCGGCAGCCTCACGGGCAGCGGCTGCCCGAAGCAGCGGTTCGATACGTCCGACGTCTTCCAGTTCCAGGATCAGGCGGGCGATGCGCCCGCCGAGGGTGATCAGATCCTGGATGAACCGCTCCAGGTACTGGATCAGCCGGTCCTTGTAGGCGAGGAACACTTCCTCTCCGACGTCATGAAGGTCGATGGTCTGCTGCAAGGACCCCATGAAGGCTCGGGCGTTGTCGGCCAGAGCTGCGAACCGGCTGGCCAGTACGTCAAGAGCCAGGTGGATCTTGGCCCGATCCGGCTGTTCCTCTGCTGCCAGCACGAGGAGGGCCCGCAACTGGGTGATGATGTCGTGCAGGGCGACGGCCTGCAGCGCGCCACGCCGCCCGAGCGCGTCGTCGTAGACGCCCAGGGCTTCCTCGGCCGCTTCCCCGGCCCGGGTGAGCTGGTAGATGAACCGCTTCCGGTAGAAGTCCTCCACGGCGGTGACACGCGCGGTGTCGGGATCGGCGCGGAGATTGCCCCAGCCCACGAGGCTCTCCAGCGCCTTCACCAAGGCGTCCAGGTCGGGGGGACGCACCTCGGCCGGCAGGGCCGTGTACACATCCTCGGGGCGCAGGTGTACGGCGAAGCGCTCCTTGGCGACGACGAAGGCCCCCATCACCTGACGGTAGAGGTCTGTGTTCTGCACGGTGAGGTGGGCAAAGGGGCTGAACCCGTACGGCAGCGGTTCCCGGGAGATGGTGGTGGCGGTCATTGCCGGCCATTGTCCCGCAGCGAACAGGATCGCAGACAGGGTCGAAAACAGTTGGCCGATTCACACCGGAATGTCATCTTGCGGACCTCTGTCCCACCGGACTCCGGAGGATGCCAGGCCCGTGGAAGGCAGCATGCGGATCTCCCGATCGACCGAGGCGGAGTCCATGTGAAGCAGCAGCTCGACGAAGGTCGGCCGGCGGTGTTGCGGTCGATCGGGCAAGCGTGCCCGAATCGGCTCCGGGAAAACAGCCCTACAGGACCAGCTGTCGGGCTCCGCAGGGGCGCGGGCTGCTGGAGCCGGGCGACGGGGACAGTGGAGCGCCGGACTCACCGACGCGGGCCAGCACTACCGGAAGCAGTCGTCCACGCCCGTCCCCGGGGTATCCAGGGGCGCTCGCGGACGGTTTCCGCTGCCATGGGCGTCGGCACACCATGGCAGCGAACAGTCAGGACTTCACGATGCCACGTCTCGGGACGCGGGCCCGGCGCCTATGTCACCTGCTCGAACACGGTGCTGGCGATCCGTCAGAACACGCGCCGGGACGAGGGCCGAACGCGCGTCAGGACACCGCCCGTAACGCCCCCCCACCGCACCTCACGCACACCGGCAATCCCCAGCTCACGCGTCCTTCTTCACCGGCTCCAAAATAGCCACGCACTCCACATGGTGCGTCATCGGAAACAGGTCGAACGCCCGCAGCGTCCGCACCTTGTACCCGCCCTCGGCGAAGTACGCGATGTCCCGGGCCAGGGCGGCCGGGTCGCAGGCCACGTAGGCGATCTTGCGGGCGCCGAGGCCCGCCAGGTGCTGGACCGTGCGGCGGCCCGCGCCCGCCCTCGGGGGGTCGAGGACGACCAGGTCGGCCTCGGTGATGCCGGTGCGGGGCAGCACCTGCTCGACCTTGCCCTGCTCCACCCGTACCCGGGGGAAGTCCCGCAGATTGTGCCGGGCGTCCTCGACCGACCGCTTGCCCGACTCGATGCCCAGCACCGCGCCCTGCTCGCCGACCCGGTCGGCCAACGCTCCGGCGAAGAGGCCGACACCGCAGTAGAGGTCCAGCGCGGTGTCGCCCTTGCGGGGCAGCAGGCCCTGCATGACCGCCTTCACCAGGGTGTCCGCCGCCTTGGGGTGGACCTGCCAGAAGCCGCCGTTGCCCACCCGGTACGTACGGTCGTCGGCCCGCTCGCGGACGAAGGGGCGGCCGTGCACCCGGTGCACCCCGCCGTCGTGCTCGTCGACGCGCAGCACCGACACCGGACGGTCCAGCTCCACCAGCGGCAGCCGCGCCCCGGGGCGCGGGGTGAGGATCACCTGACGGTCCTGGGACCCCGTCGCGGCGATCGCCTCGACCGACGCCATGCCCAGCCACTGCCGTGCCTCGACGCCCAGCTCCGTCACGCCCTGTGCGGCGATCATGCAGTGGTCGACGGGCTCCACCTCGTGCGAGCGGTGGCGCCGCAGCCCGGCACGGCCCTCCGTGTCGACCGCGTACTGCACCCGGGTGCGCCACGCGGGCACCTGGCCGACGGGCAGCTTGTCGCCCTCGACGGGCATCACCGTGCCGTCCCAGCCCACCTGCTCGGGGGTGAGCCCCGCGAGCCGCTGGAGCTGCTCGGTGACGACCTCGCCCTTGAGCCTGCGCTGCGCGCCCGGCTTGGCGTGCTGCCAGTCGCAGCCTCCGCAGCGGCCCGGCCCGGCGTACGGGCAGGGGGCCATCACGCGGTCCTTGGACGGGTCGTGCACCTTCACGGCGTCCGCGCGCAGGAATCGGGAGTCCTCGTCACCCTCGGTGACCCTGGCGAGCACGCGCTCCCCGGGCAGCGCGTGCCGGACGAACAGCACCTGACCGTCGTCGGTGCGGGCGACACAGTGCCCGCCGTGGGCGACGGGCCCGACCTCGACCTCGTACTCCTGACCCACCAGCGTTTTCTTCGGTTCTTCCTGCATGGCGGGGTGACTCCACTACTGGGTGAGGAAATGCGGCCGGACAACAGCCCACCAGTCTACGTGGGCGCCGTCCGGCCGCTCACCACCTCGGACCCGGGGCGGGCCGCGGCGGCAGGGGACGTCACTTCTTCGCCGTGGGCTCCTTCGGTGACCGCTTCTCCACCGGGCCCCGGCGCACCGCTCCCGGCGCGCTCCATTCCTGGCGGCGGCGGGCCCGCTTCTTGGCCGCCTCGGAGGACTCCAGCTGGTACGGCACCGAGGTCACCATCACCCCGGGGGTGAACAGCAGCCGGCCCTTGAGCCGCAGCGCGCTCTGGTTGTGCAGCAGGTGCTCGTACCAGTGGCCCACCACGTACTCGGGGATGATCACGCTGACGGCCTCGCGCGGGGACTCGTGGCGCAGGTTCTTGACGTACTCGATGATCGGGCGGGTGATCTCGCGGTACGGCGAGTCGAGGACCTTGAGCGGGACGTCTATGGCGCGCCGGTCCCACTCCTCCTTGAGGGCCCGGGTCTCCTCCGGGTCGACGTTGACGCTCAGTGCCTCCAGGGTGTCGGAGCGCATGAGCTTGGCGTAGGAGAGGGCCCGCAGGGTGGGGCGGTGGAGCTTGGAGACCAGGACGATGGAGTGCACCCGGGACGGGCGGACCACGTCGTCGGTCGGTTCCTCGGGGGCGCTGATCTCCTCGGCGACCCGGTCGTAGTGGCGGCGGATCGCGGTCATCGTCGCGTAGAAGATGACCATGCCGAGCAGCGCGACCCACGCGCCGTGCGTGAACTTGGTGACCAGGACGACCACGAGCACCAGGCCGGTGAAGAACGCGCCGAAGGCGTTGATCGCCCGGGAGCGCTTCATATGGCGGCGCTTGGCCGGGTCGTTCTCGGTGCGCAGATGGCGGTTCCAGTGCCGGACCATGCCGGTCTGGCTCAGGGTGAAGGAGACGAAGACCCCGACGATGTAGAGCTGGATCAGCCGGGTCGAGTCGGCTCCGTAGATCACCACGAGCAGGGTCGCGGCGCCCGCGAGGACGACGATGCCGTTGGAGAAGGCGAGCCGGTCGCCGCGGGTGTGGAGCTGGCGCGGCAGATAGCGGTCCTGGGCGAGGATCGAGCCGAGCAGCGGGAAGCCGTTGTACGCCGTATTGGCCGCGAGGAACAGCACCAGCGCGGTGGCCGCGGCGAGGACCACGAACAGGAAGGTGCCGTCCCCGAAGACGGCCGCCGCCACCTGGGAGATCACCGGGTCCTGGACATAGCCGTCCCCGACCGGGGCGCCGTCGTGGACGAGGTCCTTGGCCGGGTTCTCGGCCATCCGGACGTCGGAGGCCATGGCGAGGCCGATGATCCCGCAGAACATGGTGACGGCGAGCAGTCCCATCAGCGCCAGGGTGTTCGCGGCGTTGCGGGACTTCGGCTTGCGGAAGGCGGGGACGCCGTTGCTGATGGCCTCGACACCGGTGAGCGCCGCACAGCCCGAGGAGAAGGCCCGCAGCAGCAGGAAGACCAGGGCGAATCCCGCGAGCCCCTGGTGCTCGGCCTGGATCTCGAAGTCGGCGGTGGGCGCCTTCAGCGTGTCGTCGAGGACCAGCCCGCGGAACGCGCCCCAGGCGATCATCAGGAAGACCCCGGTGACGAAGACATAGGTGGGGATCGCGAAGAGCTTCCCGGACTCCCGCACCCCGCGCAGGTTCATCACGGTGAGCAGCACGATGATGGTGACCGCGACGAGGACCTTGTTCTCGACCACGAACGGGATCGCGGAGCCGAGGTTCTCGACCCCCGAGGAGATGGACACGGCGACGGTGAGCACGTAGTCGACCAGCAGGGCGCTGGCGACGGTGAGGCCCGCCTTGGGACCGAGGTTGGTGGTCGCCACCTCGTAGTCGCCGCCGCCGCTGGGGTAGGCGTGCACGTTCTGACGGTACGAGGCCACCACCGTGAACATCAGGACGACGACGGCGAGGGCGATCCAGGGGCTGAAGTGGTAGGCCGACACGCCCGCGATGGAGAGCACCAGCAGCACCTCACCGGGCGCGTACGCCACCGAGGAGAGCGGGTCGGACGCGAAGACAGGGAGAGCGATGCGCTTCGGCAGGAGCGTCTCACCGAGCCGGTCACTGCGCAGGGCGCGCCCGATGAGGATCCGTTTGGGCACGTCGGTCAGTTTGGACACGCAAGGGATCGTAAGCGTTCGAACGGGGGGCCGCCCACCCACCACCCCAGAAGTCATGGTGACGATCGGATGCCGTTCCCGGCGGTGCGGGCGGGTGCCGTCCCCCGACCGCGCGTGTGTAGCTTGGGCCCCGGTCTGAGACCCTGTTAAGCCTGAGTCGTCACGATCAGGGGGGACTTGGTAAAGCCCGGGTCAAGTCCGCAGGCCCGGCCCTCTCCTGACCCCGACCGACCCCGACGGCATCGCGGTCCGCCGCGACACCGTGTCCGCCACCGACGCCGGACAACGCCGGCGTCCACCACGACGTCAACCAAACCAACGACACCGAACGGTTCCTCCACGGCGGAGCGGCCGGGCGGTGGCGCCGACGAGATCCACGTCAACGACATATCGACAGCCGGAAGGACGGTCGTGCACATCGTCATCATGGGCTGCGGCAGAGTGGGCTCCGCTCTCGCCCAGACCCTGGAGCAGCAGGGCCACACGGTCGCCGTGATCGACCAGGACCCCACCGCCTTCCGGCGCCTGGGCTCCGGGTTCGGCGGCCGGCGCGTCACGGGTATCGGCTTCGACCAGGACACCCTGCGGGAGGCCGGGATCGAGGAGGCGGGCGCGTTCGCCGCAGTCTCCAGCGGCGACAACTCCAACATCATCGCGGCCCGGGTGGCCCGCGAGATGTTCGGGATCGAGCATGTGGCGGCCCGTATCTACGACCCCCGGCGCGCCGAGGTCTACCAGCGGCTGGGCATCCCGACGGTCGCCACCGTCCGCTGGACCGCCGACCAGATGCTGCGCCGGCTGCTGCCGTCCGGCTCCGAGCCGCTGTGGCGGGACCCGACGGGCGGTGTCCAGCTCGCCGAGGTGCACACCACCACCGCGTGGGTGGGCCACAAGATCAGCCGCCTCCAGGACGAGACAGGGGTACGGGTCGCGTTCCTCACCCGTTTGGGCGAGGCGATCCTGCCGACCTCGCAGACCGTGCTCCAGGAAGGCGATCTGGTGCACGTGATGATGCGTTCGGACGATGTCGAGAAGGTCGAGGCCGCGTTCGCGGAGGGCCCCGAGGAAGGCGGTCAGTGATGAGGGTCGCCATTGCGGGAGCCGGCGCGGTGGGCCGTTCCATCGCCGGTGAGCTGCTGGAGAACGGTCACGAGATCCTGCTGATCGACAAGGCGCCCACGGCGATCTCCGTCGAGCGCGTCCCGCAGGCCGAGTGGCTGCTCGCCGACGCCTGCGAGATCACCTCGCTGGACGAGGCGGCGCTCCAGCGCTGCAACGTGGTCATCGCGGCGACCGGTGACGACAAGGTCAACCTGGTCGTCTCGCTGCTCGCGAAGACGGAGTACGGCGTTCCCCGGGTGGTCGCCCGGGTGAACAACCCCAAGAACGAGTGGCTGTTCAACGAGTCCTGGGGTGTCGATGTCGCCGTGTCGACACCGCGGCTGATGTCGGCCCTGGTCGAGGAGGCGGTGAGCGTCGGTGATCTGGTCAGGCTGCTGCGCTTCAGCCATGGCGACGCCAACCTCGTCGAGCTGACGCTGCCGCCGGAGTCCGCGCTCGCGGGCACCCGGGTCGGTGACGTGGCATGGCCGCAGGACACCTCCCTCGTCACGATCATCCGGGGCACCCGGGTACTGGCCCCGACCCGGGAGGACTCGCTGGAGGCGGGCGACGAGCTGCTGTTCGTCGCGGCGCAGGCCCGCGAGGAGCAGTTGGAGGACCTGTTGTCGGTCCGCCGCGGACCTGAGGACGACTGAGGTACCGCGCCCCGGAGGAACGACGAGAGGGGGCGCCCGGATCACTCCGGGCGCCCCCTCTCTCACGCTCTCAGGCACCTACGTCACGCGCGGACTGTCGCGCTTACGTCACGCACGGGCCGTGCGCACCACCGGGGTCACGTCCGGTGGCCGGGGTCGTCCCCGGCCGGGGCGGCGGCACGCGCCGCCTTCTCGGCCTTCTCGCGCTCCTCCTGCGCCTCCAGCTCCGCGAAGACGTCGATGGGCGGCGGGGCCTTGGCCAGGAACACCCAGGTGAGCCAGACCGCGAGCAGGAACGGCGGGATCTTCAGCGCGACGAGGACCCAGCCGAGCTGGGTGGTGTCGGCCCACAGGTACAGCGGGAAGAGGATCGCGCACTTGGCGAGCAGGATCGCGCCCCACGCGTAGCTGGCCTTGGCGTACGCCTTCTTGCGGCCGGGGTTGCGGGTGCGCCAGGAGAGGTTCTCCTTGAAGACCGGGCCGAGGACCAGTCCGATCAGGGGGACGCCCGCGAGCGTGGTGATGATGTAGGCGAGGCCGAGGCCCAGCGTGTAGAGCATGCCCGGGAGGTAGAAGTCCTTGGCGTTGCCGGTCATCATCGCGAAGACCACACCGAAGGCGACCCCGAAGACACCGCTGAAGGCGTGCTTGACGGTGTCCTTCATGGCGATGCGCACCACGACCAGCAGCAGCGACACGGCGAGCGCCGCGATCGCGGAGATGTGCAGATCCTTGTTGATCGTGTAGATGGTGACGAAGAGCAGTCCGGGGAGGACCGTCTCGACCATCCCGCGCACCCCGCCGAACGCTTCGAAGAGCGCCGCCTCGGTCACGGCTCTGGAGTCACCGCCCGTGGCGCCGTCCCCGGCCGTGGGACCGGTGCCGTCCGGGTCTGCGTTCCGGTGGTCGGTCGGCTTGTCGAGGGACGTCACCGGCTACTCCCGTCCAAGGGGTCGGAGTTCGTACTTGGGGTTGAACAGCACCCGGCGGCCGTGGCTCATCGCGATCCGGCCGGACGCGATCAGTTTGCGGCCCGGTTCGATCCCGACGATGGAGCGCCGGCCGAGCCACACCACGTCGAGCGCGGCCGAACCGTCGAACAGCTCCGCCTCCAGGGCGGGTACTCCCGCCCGGGGGCGCAGAGTGACCGTGCGCAAGGTACCAGTAACGGTGACGACCTCGCGGTCGCGGCAGTCGCCGATCCGGACGCACCCGGCCGTCTCGGTGTCCTCGCGCAGCTCCTCCGACTCGATGTCCTCCTGGGACGCCGATATGTCGGCCAGCCGGTCGAGCATGCGCCGGAACCGGCCCGTCGGCTTCTCGGAACGTGGGACAGCGCTCATACCCGAAGGGTACCGGGGCGCGCCGGTACCCGGCCCGGCCAGGCACCGCCGTGCTCGCGGACGGCCACGGCGCCCGTCCCGCCCGCCACCGGCGCCCCGAGGACACCCACCCGCATCGCGCAGGCGGATACGGCGAGGTCACCATGACACGCGCCGTCACCGCGGGGTCACCTCGGCGGGGTCACCTCGGCGGGGTCACCGTGGCGGCGTCACCGTTCGAAGCGGTACCCCATGCCCGGCTCGGTGATGAAGTGCCGGGGGTGCGAGGGGTCGGACTCCAGCTTCCGCCGCAGCTGGGCCATGTAGACCCGCAGATAGTTGGTCTCGGTGCCGTAGGACGGCCCCCACACCTCCTGGAGCAGCTGCTTCTGGCTGACGAGCCGCCCCGTATTGCGGACCAGCACCTCCAGCAGATGCCATTCGGTGGGCGTGAGCCGTACGTCACGGCCGCCGCGGTTGACCTTCTTGGCGGCGAGGTCGACGGTGAAGTCGGCGGTGTCGACGATCACGTCGTCCTCACCGCCGCCCGTCGGCTCGGCCCGTCGCACGGCGGCCCGCAGCCGTGCCAGCAGCTCGTCCATGCCGAACGGTTTGGTGACGTAGTCGTCGGCGCCCGCGTCGAGCGCCTCGACCTTCTCGTCGGAGCTGTGGCGCGCGGACAGCACCAGGATGGGGACGCGGGTCCAGCCCCGCAGGCCCTTGATCACCTCGACGCCGTCCATGTCCGGCAGCCCGAGATCGAGCACCACGACATCGGGATGGCGGGCGGCGGCGAGCTGGAGCGCGGTGGCCCCGTCGGGGGCGGCGTCCACCTCGTACTTCCGTGCCTTGAGGTTGATCACGAGCGCGCGGACGATCTGGGGTTCGTCGTCGACCACGAGCACCCGGGTCATGGGCGCCTGCCTTTCTGGTTGTCCGGGGCCCGGGACGTCCCCGGTCCGGCAGGAGTACGCGGTCATGAGGTGACCTGGGCGGACAGTTCGGCGCGCGGGCGGGCGCGGCCGGCCGCCGCGGTGAGCGTGAGGACCATGGTGAGGCCGCCGCCGGGGGTGTCCTCGGCGGCGAGGGTGCCGCTCATGGCCTCGGCGAAGCCACGGGCGACGGCGAGCCCGAGTCCGACGCCGGCACCGCGCGGGGCGTCACCATAGCGCTGGAAGGGCTCGAAGATACGGTCCTTGGCGTCGTCGGGGACGCCGGGGCCCCGGTCGACCACGCGCAGTTCGACCCGGTCGCCGAGCGTGCTCGCGGCCACGAGGACCCGCTGGCCCTCGGGGCTGTATTTGACGGCGTTCTCGACGATGTTGGCGACGGCGCGCTCCAGCAGCCCCGGATCGACGCGGACCATCGGCAGGCTCTCCGGGATGTCCAGGCCGACGCTGTCCTCGGGGACTCCGCCGAGAGCCATCGGCACCACTTCGTCCAGGTCGATCTCGCGGATCAGCGGCTGGACGGTGCCGGTCTGGAGGCGGGACATGTCGAGCAGGTTGCCGACAAGGTTGTCGAGCCGGTCGGCGCCCTCCTCGATCGCGGCCAGCAGCTCGGCCTCGTCGTCGTCGGACCAGGCCACGTCGTCGGACCGGAGGGAGGACACGGCGGCCTTGATCGCGGCGAGCGGGGTGCGCAGATCGTGGCTGACGGCGGCGAGCAGCGCGGTGCGGATGCGGTTGCCCTCCGCGAGGGTGCGGGCGCGTTCGGCCTCCTGCTGGAGGCGCTGGCGGTCGAGGACCACGGCCGCCTGGGCGGCGAACGCGGCGAGGACCCGGCGGTCCTCGGCGGGCAGCACCCGTCCGGAGAGCGCGAGCGCCATATGGTCGCCGACGGGCATGTCGACGTCGGCGTCCTCGGGCCGTTCCACCGGGGCGGGGCCGACGCTGCCCGCGCAGGTCCACGGCTCACCGTCCCCGGCACGTTCCAGCAGGGCCACCGACTCCATCGCGAACGTCTCGCGGACCCGCTCCAGCAGTGCGTCGAGGGTGGTCTCGCCGCGCAGCACACTGCCCGCGAGGAAGGACAGGATCTCCGACTCGGCGCGCAGCCGGGCCGCCTGATGGGTGCGCCGCGCCGCGAGATCCACCACCGACGCCACCGCCACCGCGACCCCGACGAAGATCACGATGGCGACGATGTTCTTGGGGTCGGCGATGGTGACGCGGTGCAGCGGCGGGGTGAAGAACCAGTTGAGCAGGAAGGACCCGAAGGCGGCGGACGCCAGTGCCGGGAGGAGTCCGCCGAGCAGGGCGGCGGCGACCGTCAGCGACAGGAACAGCAGCATGTCGTTGGCGAGACCGAGGTCGGCGTCGACATTGGACAGCGTCAGCGCGAGGACGACCGGCCCGGCGACCCCGACGAGCCAGCCCCAGATGATCCGCGGGCGGCCGAGCCGGGCGCCCCGGGCGACGGGCAGTCCGCGGCCCTTCGCGGCTTCCTCATGGGTGACGATGTGCACGTCGAGGTCGGGTCCGGACTCCCGGGCGACGGTCGCACCGACCCCGGGGCCGAACACGTACTGCCACGCCTTGCGGCGGGAGGACCCGAGCACGATCTGGGTGGCGTTGACCCCGCGCGCGAACTCCAGCAGCGCGGAGGGGATGTCGTCCCCTATGACGTGGTGGAAGGTGCCGCCCATGTCCTCCACGAGGGTGCGCTGGACGGCGAGTTCCTTCGGGGAGGCAGCGGTGAGGCCGTCGCTGCGGGAGATGTAGACGGCGAGCACCTCTCCGCCCGCGCCCTTCTCCGCGAGCCGCGCGGCACGCCGTATCAACGTCCGGCCCTCCGGACCGCCGGTGATACCGACGACGATCCGCTCGCGCGCCTGCCAGGTGGTGCGGATGTTGTGCTCGCCCCGGTATGCCTGGAGGTATTCGTCGACCCGGTCGGCGACCCACAGCAGCGCCAGCTCACGCAGCGCCGTCAGGTTCCCCGGCCGGAAATAGTTCGACAACGCCGCGTCGACCTTGTCCGACTTGTAGATGTTCCCGTGCGCCATCCGACGCCGCAACGCCTGCGGCGACATGTCCACCAACTCGATCTGATCCGCCCGCCGCACCACCTCATCAGGCACCGTCTCCCGCTGCCGCACCCCCGTGATCGACTCCACCACATCACCCAACGACTCCAGATGCTGGATGTTCACCGTCGACACCACATCAATACCCGCGGCCAGCAACTCCGCCACGTCCTGCCACCGCTTGCCGTTCCGCGAACCCGGCACATTCGAATGCGCCAACTCGTCCACCAGCACCACCGCAGGACCCCGCGCCAGCACCGCGTCCACATCCATCTCCGTGAACACCGCACCCCGATACACCAGCTCCCGACGCCCCACCTGCTCCAGGCCGTGCAGCATCACCTCCGTACGCGGACGCCCGTGATGCTCCACAAAACCCACCACACAGTCCGTACCCCGCTCCACCCGACGATGCGCCTCCGACAACATCGCGTACGTCTTGCCCACACCCGGCGCCGCACCGAGATAGATCCGAAGCTTGCCGCGTCCCATGGCCCCATTGTCTTCCACTCATGACCGCACACGGCGTCGGCCGCGCTCCGACGGTACAGCCATGAAGTCCGACAAATCGGACGTGTGATCGATCGGGTGGGGTCCTTGACGCAACCCTGATACGGGTGTGCACGGAGAGAGGAGGTGCTGGTCACGCAGGGGCAGGGGGACGTACCGGGCCGGTCAGACGGCCTCGGTGATCTCCCCGTCGCTGAGCTCCAGGACCCGGTCCGCGAGGTCGAGGAGGGCCGTGTCATGGGTGGCCACCAGGGCGGTGACGCCCTCGCTGCGGACGACCGCGCGCAGCAGTTCCATGACGGCGTGCCCGGTCTCGGCGTCGAGCTGGCCGGTGGGCTCGTCCGCGATGATCAGGGACGGCTGGTTGGCGAGCGCGCGGGCGATGGCGACGCGCTGGCGCTGTCCGCCGGAGAGCTCCCCGGGCCGCTGGAGAGCGTGGTCGGCGAGCCCGACGAGCGAGAGCAGCAGGGAGACGCGTTCGTCGCGCTCCTTGGGGTCGGCCTTGCGCAGCCGCAGCGGTACCCCGACGTTCTCGGCGGCGCTGAGGATCGGGATCAGCCCGAAGGACTGGAAGATGAATCCGACCCGGTCGCGGCGCAGCTCCAGGAGCTCGTTCTCACCGAGCTCCGCGAGGTCGTGGCCGTCGACCCGGACGGAGCCCTGGTCGGGGGTGTCGAGACCGCCGACCAGGTTGAGCAGGGTGGTCTTCCCCGATCCGGAACGGCCCTTGAGCGCGACCAGCTCACCGCGCGGCACGCTGAAGGACACCCCGCGCAGCGCGTGGACGGCGGCCGCTCCGGTGCCGTACGAACGGTGCAGGTTGTCCACCCGCAGCATGGGGCCGCCGGTGTCCGGCCCGCCCGGGGCCACCGCCGTACCGCTGAGCCCACCGACTCCCTGCACCACAGCCCCTCCCCGGACCCGCGTTCGATCAGCCGACAGTATCCCCCGCCCACCCCGTGACGCGAGCCCCGGCGGTCGGCGGACCGGAGGTCGCACCGTCGTGCGGCGCCCACGGAACCCGTGCGGGAACGTGCACGGCCGGGCCCGCGGACCAGGCGCACGAGCGGGGGCGCCCCGCACCGGGCCCGGGCCCGCCCCCGGACAGAGCTGTGCCCCGCCGAAGGAGCGCAGCGGCTTCCGGCGGGGCACAGGCCCGATGTCAGGGGTCTAGCGGATCTCGGTGATCTCCGGGCCCCGGGCCAGCTGTCCCATTCCGCCGGAGAACCGGCTGTTGGCCTGGTCCTCCTGCTGCACCCCTTCGGGCACCATCTGCGCGTTGTTGGGCAGCTGGAGGACGATCGGGTCACGGGGCGCCATCGGGCCGTCACCGCGCACCACCACGGTGTCCCGGAAGATCTGCTCCAGCAGGCCCGCGGCCTGCGGCTGCACGGCGCCCTGACCGGAGATGACTCCCCGCAGGAACCAGCGCGGCCCGTCGATACCGACGAAGCGGACGACCTGGAAGCCGCCGGTGCCGTCGGGCAGCTGTACGGGCACCTGGGCCCGCAGCTCCC
Organism: Streptomyces uncialis; assembly: GCF_001905345.1. Taxonomy (GTDB): domain Bacteria; phylum Actinomycetota; class Actinomycetes; order Streptomycetales; family Streptomycetaceae; genus Streptomyces; species Streptomyces uncialis. The sequence goes on along the minus strand of NZ_LFBV01000004.1, from coordinate 135,122 downwards.
AGCCGAGCGGCCCCTCGACCTCGTCGATCACGCCACCCTGCTGGGTGATCCCGGAGGCGATCTCCTCGCGTACCTCGCCCCAGATGCCCTCACGCTTGGGGGCGGCGAAGCCCTGGAGCTGGATGGCGCTGTCCTTGAGCACGACGGTGGCGGCGACGATCGCGTCACCGGCGACCTCGACCCGCAGCTCCATGCCCTCGACCCCGGGCACGAAGAGCCCGCCCAGGTCGACCCGGCCCTCGCCGGGCTCGCCGACCTCGGTGCTGTCCCAAGGTCCGTCGGGGCGCGGCTCCGGCTCCAGCCGTACGCGCTCCGCCTCGTCCGCCGCGTCGGCGTCGACGACCTGCTCGGCCTCGCCCGCCGCGTCCGCCGCGTCCGCCGCGTCCTCGGCGGAGCTCATCTTCTTGCGACGTCCGAACACGTCAATGTCCTTCCCGGTCGGTTCCGACCGATGCGTATTGATTCCCACCCACGGGCCCGCCTGCGCCGCCCACCGAGGCGTGGCCCCCGGTGGAGCCGAAGCCCCCCTCGGCCCGTGCCGAAGCGGGAAGCTCCGCGACCTCTTGGAAGCGGACCCTCTCGATCTGCTGGACAACCAGTTGAGCGATCCGGTCGAATCGTTCGAACCGCACATTCTCGCGCGGGTCGAGATTCACCACGATCACCTTGATCTCCCCACGGTACCCGGCATCAACCGTCCCTGGGGCATTCACCAGGGCGACACCGCAGCGGGCGGCCAGTCCGGAGCGCGGGTGCACGAAGGCGGCGTACCCCTCGGGCAGGGCGATGGCCACCCCGGTCGGCAGCACGGCCCGTTCACCGGGGGCGAGTTCGCATGCCTCGGTGGTCCGCAGATCGGCCCCGGCGTCACCGGGCCGCGCGTACGACGGGAGGGGTACGTCGGGGTCGATGCGCCGCAGCATCACAGGGAGTTCGGGGCGCGTCACACCCTCGGTGCCGATCATGGGTTCACCTCGAAGGCGCGCACGCGCCGGACGCTGTCGGGATCGTTCATGGCGGCCCGGATCTCCTCCGGGCGGCCGTTGTCGATGAAGTGGTCGACCTTGACCTCGATGAAGAGGGCCTCGGCGCGTACGGCGACGGGGCCGTCGGGACCGCCGATCCGGCCGGTGGCGCGGCAGTAGATCTTCCGGCCGGCCACGGCGGTGGCCTCGGCGTCGAGGTGCAGGACGGTGTCGACCGGCACGGGCAGGACGTAGTCGGTCTCCAGCCGGCCGGTGACGGCGATGACCCGCAGCAGCCAGCTCAGCGAGCCGAGGGTCTCGTCGAGCGCGGTGGCGAGGACCCCGCCGTGCGCGAGCCCGGGGGCGCCCTGGTGGGCGGGCCGTACGGTGAACTCGGCCGTGACCCGGACACCGTCGCGGGCACGGGTCGCGAGGTGCAGTCCGTGGGGTTGCTCCCCGCCGCAGCCGAAGCACTGGTCGTAGTGGGAGCCGAGGAGTTCGCCGGGCGCGGGGGCGTCGGGATGCCGCACCGGCGCCGTGGCGTCCGCCGGGGGCGTCAGGACCGTAGAAGTACCACTCACAGGCGCAGACCTTACCCGTCCGCGCGGCCGTCCCCGGACGGGCGGGCCCCGCTCCTGGCGGGCCCCGCGCAGCGTGCCAAGCTTGCGTGCATGGAGCTTTCCGCACCCCCTTACGAAGAACGTCTCACCACGCCCCGTTCGTGGTGGGTGGTCGCGGTGCTGGCGGGGGTCTCGATGGCGCTGATCCTGCTGCCGCTCGGCACCCTGCCGATGCTGGGCGGTCTGGTCGGCGGTACGGCGGCCGTGGGGCTGCTGGCCGGTTCGTACGGCTCGGTCCGGATCAGGGTCGTGGCGGGGTCGCTGGTGATCGGTGACGCGCGTATCCCGCTGTCGGCGCTCGGGGAACCGCAGCCGCTGGACGCGGAGGAGGCCCGCGCCTGGCGTTCCCATCGGGCGGACCCGCGCGCGCACATGCTGCTGCGGAGCTACATCCCGACGGCGCTGCGGGTGCCGGTCACGGACCCGGAGGACCCGACACCGTACGTGTATGTCTCCACACGTGATCCGGAGGCTCTGGCGAAGGCGCTGACGGCCGCCCGTACGGTCTGATCCCGTACCCCGTCAGCCGGTCCGGGGTCCTGTCCGGACCCCGGGCGCCCGCTCCCGCGGGGCTCAGCCCTCGATCTCGCGGCGGCCCGGGTCGTCCTCCAGCTCGCCCCGCCGCCCGCGCGCGGGCAGCCGCGGCAGGTCGGTCAGCTCTCTCCACGGGATCTGCTGTTTGCGCAGATCGGCCCGGATACGGGTGGCGAGCTTCCTGGTGTCCCGCCGGTTCATCACGGCACCGACGGCCGCGCCGACCATGAACGGCATCAGGTTCGGCAGATTGCGCACCATCCGCTTCATGATCTGCTGACGCAGCTCGCGTTTCATGTGCACGCCGAGAGCGGCGTTGACCGTCGACGGCTTGGTCACGTCGATGCCCCGCTCCTGCGACCAGGTGGCGAGGTACACGGTGGTGCGTTCCTTGACGCCACCGGGCGGGCGCCGGCCGTACACCTCGTACAGCTCGGCGATGAGTTTCAGTTCGATCGCGGCGACGCCGGTGATCTCGGCGGCCATCTCCGCGGGCATGGCGGGCGGGACGGGCATCATCGCGGCGGCGCCGACCCCGGCACCGACCGTCGAGGTGGCGTTCGCCGCGCCGGAGACGAGCTTGTCGGCCAGCTGCTCCGGCGTGAGGCCGGGGAACTGGGCGCGCAAGGTCTCAAGATCGCGGACGGGTACCCGTGGTGCGTTCTCGATGATCCGGTCGGCGAGGAACGCCAGGCCCGCCTTGGCCCGGCTGCCGCTCTTGCGGACGCCGTCGCGTACGCCGTCCCGGACGGCCGCCACGCGGCCCTTGGCGGGCCCTGGCGGCCCGCTGTGCGGGTCGGACGGCACAACCGCCCCGGCGGCCAGCAGGGCGTCCGCCCATGCCGCCGTTCCGGACTGTTCTGCGTCCGCCCCTCGTATGACCCCTGCCTGCCCCGGGGAACCGTCCCGATCGTCGCGCGCTTCGAGCGAGGCCGGGTGGCCCCGCTCGTGGTCACGCGCGCCGTCGGACGGTCCTGTGTCCGCTCCCCGCTTCAGGAAGCGGCGCTTCCGGGGTGGGGTCGAGCCAGTCACGGCCGACCCCTCCTCAGTCGCAGTCGCGGCAGATGGGCTGGCCGTTCTTCTCCCTGGCCAGCTGACTGCGGTGGTGGACCAGGAAGCAGCTCATGCAGGTGAACTCGTCCGCCTGCTTGGGCATGACCCTGACGGCCAGCTCCTCGTTCGAGAGGTCTGCTCCCGGGAGCTCCAATCCTTCCGCGGCCTCGAACTCGTCGACATCGACGGTCGACGCCGACTTGTCGTTGCGCCGGGACTTCAGCTCTTCGAGGCTGTCCTCGTTGAGATCGTCATCGGTCTTGCGTGGGGTGTCGTAATCCGTTGCCATATCGCTCTCCCCCTCTGGGTGTCTGCGGGTGTCTCAGCGCACGTAACGCGTGAGAGGCCGGACTTGTGCCCGACCTGAGGCGGAGATTTTGCCTCACATCAAGGTCTGTTACTCAATCGACACCCGAACGGACCCCCCTGGGGTGATCCGCGTGGATGGCGATCGGGACCCTATCCGGTCCTGATGGCGCACCTCACGGGCGCCACCCCGTGTACTTCCCGTGATCAGGACCCCTGAAAACCCGGACTTTCCAGGCCCGTCAGCGGCTTTACCGATCACGGAGAGTAGAAAACGGGATTCTCGCTCTTGTGATCGATCACACACGGATTTCCCGGGAACAGGTCCCGAAAATTCCGCGTAAAGCGAACATCCCCTGCGTGTCGGAGGGCAGTGTGTCAGATCGGGAGCGTGACACGCATCACGAGCCCTCCCCCTTCCCGCGGCTCCGCGATGATACGGCCGCGATGCGCCCGGGCCACCGACCTGGCGATGGAAAGACCGAGACCCACACCCTTGTCGCTGTTGGTCCGCTCGGTACGCAGTCTGCGGAATGGCTCGAAAAGGTTGTCGATCTCGTACGCGGGGACCACCGGGCCGGTGTTCGACACCACGAGGACCGCCTGTCCGTGCTGGACCTCCGTGGTCACCTCGACCCAGCCGTCCTCGGGGACGTTGTAGCGGACGGCGTTCTGCACGAGGTTCAGCGCGATGCGCTCCAGCAGCACGCCGTTGCCCTGGACCACCGCGGGCGCGCGCTCCCCGCGGATCTCCACGCCCTTCTGCTGGGCCTCGCCGTGCGCCTGGTCGATGGCGCGGGAGGCGACCTCGGCGAGGTCCACCGGCTTGCGCTCCACGATCTGGTTGTCACTGCGGGCGAGCAGCAGCAAACCCTCCACCAGCTGCTCACTGCGCTCGTTGGTGGCCAGCAGCGTCTTGCCGAGCTGGTGCAGCTCGGGCGGCGCCTCGGGGTCGGAGAGATGGACCTCCAGCAGGGTGCGGTTGATCGCGAGGGGCGTGCGCAGTTCGTGGGAGGCATTGCCGACGAAGCGCTGCTGGGCCGTGAAGGCCCGCTGAAGGCGCTCCAGCATGTCGTCGAAGGTGTCCGCGAGCTCCTTGAGCTCGTCGTCCGGGCCGTCGAGCTCGATCCGCCGGGTCAGATCGGAACCGGCCACCTGGCGCGCGGTGCGCGTGATGCGGCCGAGCGGCGACAGGACCCGGCCGGCCATCGCGTACCCGAAGGCGAAGGCGATGACGCTGAGGCCGAGAAGTGCCATCAGGGAACGGCTGAGGAGTTCGTCCAGGGCCTGCTGACGGCGGTGGTTCAAACACTGCGCCAGGGCGTCGTTGATCGCGTCCTGGGTGCGCGGGGTGTCGGCGAGGTCGGGACAGCTCTGGCTGGAGACCTGGAGCTCGCCGGAGACGATCGTGAACGGCATCTTGTTGCCGACCCCGATGGCCTGGGCCGCCAGCAGGTAGATGATCGACAGCAGCAGGATGCCCGCGATCAGGAACATGCCGCCGTACAGCAGCGTGAGCCGTATCCGGATGGTCGGGCGCAGCCAGGGGAAGGGCGGCTCGGGACGTGCCGGGTCCCAGGTGGGTTTCGGGGGCGCCGTGGGCGGCGGCGGTGTAGCGGCCATGTGCTCAGATCCGGTAGCCGGAGCCGGGGACGGTGATGATCACGGCGGGCTCACCGAGCTTGCGGCGCAGCGTCATCACGGTGACCCGGACGACATTGGTGAACGGGTCGGTGTTCTCGTCCCACGCCTTCTCCAGCAGCTGCTCCGCCGAGACGACCGCGCCCTCGCTGCGCAGCAGGACCTCCAGGACGGCGAACTCCTTGGGGGCGAGCTGCACCTCCTTGCCGTCGCGGAAGACCTCGCGGCGGTTGGGGTCCAGCTTGATGCCCGCGCGCTCCAGGACGGGCGGCAGCGGCACACTGGTGCGCCGTCCGAGCGCGCGTACCCGCGCGATCAGCTCGCTGAAGGCGAACGGCTTGGGCAGATAGTCGTCGGCGCCGATCTCCAGCCCCTCGACCCGGTCGCTCACATCGCCGGAGGCGGTGAGCATCAGGACCCGGGTCGGCATGCCGAGCTCGACGATCCTGCGGCAGACGTCGTCACCGTGGACGAGCGGGAGGTCGCGGTCGAGGACGACGACGTCGTAGTCGTTCACACCGATCCGCTCCAGGGCCGCGGCGCCGTCGTAGACGACGTCGACGGCCATGGCCTCCCGGCGCAGCCCGGTGGCCACCGCATCGGCGAGAAGCTGCTCGTCCTCGACGACGAGTACGCGCACGTCGTAGTCCTTCCTTAGGCGCCCGCGCGCTCGCGGGCGCGGACGGGCGACATGAAAATCGTGGGGTGGGGCTCCATCCTGCCTCTTTCGGTCATAAACCGGCTGTAAGGCGGGAACGGCCTGTGGAAGGGCCCGGGAATGGGGGATTTTCTCGCGGGGTTCAGGTTTCCGTGGAAGAGCGTGGGGGGAGGACGACCACACACCCGCGATCACACTGTGCATATGGCACGCCATGAACAGCTTTCCGCAGAGCTGCGACAGTCGTGATCGCCCCTTCCCAGGGCACACCCCCGTGCCATCGACCCACGACCCAGGACGAGGGGGCGCAACCATGGACGCATTCACCGCAGGACTCGTGCAGCGCATAAGGGCGACCGAGTCCGACCTGACCCGGGCCCGCGAGACCGGCGACGAATTCCTTGTCGAGGTGGAGCAGTCCGAGCTGGACGATCTCCGCCGTCTGGCCGCCGAGCACGGCGTCCAGGTCGAACTCGGCGGCGCGCGAGTCTGAGCCACCACCGTGGGAGCCGTCCGCCCGGCGGTGCCCATGGGAGCAGGCACACGGCCGGCGGCCGTACCTGCGTCCGCGCCACGGGAGAACCCTGGACGGTCTCCGGGGACGGCGGACACAGCACACGTGAGACGCAGGGCCCGGCGGCTTCGCCGGGCCCTGCTCCGTTCGTGCGGCCCTGCCGGGGCCATGCGGGTGCCTTCCCGGCCCGTACAGCCTGTACGCGCCGTACAGGCCCATGGGGGGCCCGGGAGGGGGTCCCGGTCAGTCGTGCCAGGCGCCCAGCTCGTCCAGTCGGGTCTGGAGGAGTGCGAAGAGACCGGCCGGGGCCGCGACCACCAGGTCACCGGACGGGGGCTCACCGGGACGGCCACCGGTCAGGGCGCCCGCCTCCCGCGCGATCAGATCGCCCGCCGCCAGGTCCCACGGGTTCAGACCGCGCTCGTAGTAGGCGTCGAGTCGTCCCGTCGCCACGTCGCAGAGGTCGATCGCGGCCGATCCGCCGCGGCGGATGTCCCGCACCTTCGGAATGAGCCGGCGCACCACCTCGGCCTGCTGTTCGCGCCGCTCGGCGAGATAGCCGAAACCCGTGCCCACCAGGGCCCTCTCGAACGGGGGTGCGGGGCGGGTACGCGCGGGCTCGTCGTTGACGAAGGCCCCGCCGCCGAGGACCGCCCGGCAGGTCTCGCCGCGCATCGGGGCCCGGACCACCCCCACCAGGGTCTCGCCGTCCTTGCGGGCGGCGATGGACACCGACCAGCTGGGCAGCCCGTACAGATAGTTCACGGTGCCGTCGAGCGGGTCGATCACCCACTGCACGCCGGAGGTGCCCGTACGGTCGGCGCCCTCCTCCCCGAGCACGCCGTCGTCCGGCCTGCGCTCGGCCAGCAGCCCGGTGATCAGCTTCTCGGAGGCGAGATCCATCTCGGTGACGACGTCGACGGCGCTGGTCTTGGTCGCGGCCACCCCCAGATCGGCGGGCCGGGTGTCCCGCAGCAGGTCACCCGCGAGGCGGGCGGCCTCCAGGGCCACGTCCAGCAGCTCGGCCGTCAGCTCGTCGGTGGCTCGTACGCGCTCGTTCACGGTGTCGTCTCCTTCTCGCGGCCCCGGCCCTCGCCCCGCCGCTGGTCGTAGGGGCTGTCGGCGCCGGCCGCCGCCGCCTTGGGGGCCCGCGCCGGACAGCAGCCGACGGGGCACAGGTCGTGGCTGGGTCCCAGGGCGCCGAGGGCGCAGCGCTCCACCGGCCGGCCGCGCTCCGTCGCGGCCCGCTCCAGCACCAGCTCCCGGACCCCGGCGACGAACCGGGGGTCGGCGCCGACGGTGGCCGAGCGGCGGACCGGCAGGCCCAGTTCGGCGGCCTTGGCGGTGGCCTCGGTGTCGAGGTCGTAGAGGACCTCCATATGGTCCGAGACGAACCCGATGGGGACCATCACCGCCGCGGGCGCCCCGGCGGCGTGCAGCTCCTCCAGGTGGTCGCAGATGTCCGGTTCCAGCCAGGGGATGTGCGGGGCGCCGGAGCGTGACTGGTACACGAGGCTCCAGGGATGGTCCACCCCGGTGCGCTCGCGCACGGCGTCGGCGATCAGCCGGGCCACGTCGAGGTGCTGGGCCACATAGGCCCCGCCGTCGCCGTGCTCCCCCACCGGCCCCGAGGTGTCGGCCGAGGCGTCCGGGATGGAGTGGGTGGTGAAGGCGAGCCGGGCGCCCGCGCGCACGTCCGCGGGCAGGTCGTCGAGGGCCGCGAGGACTCCGTCGATCATGGGCCGTACGAAGCCGGGGTGGTTGAAGTAGTGCCGCAGCTTGTCGACGCCCGGCAGCGGAAGGCCCTCGTCGGCCAGGGTCGCCAGGGCGCCCGCCAGGTCCTCGCGGTACTGGCGGCAGCCGGAGTACGAGGCGTAGGCGCTGGTCGCCAGGACCAGCACACGCCGGCGGCCGTCCTGGACCAGCTCGCGGAGGGTGTCCGTCAGATACGGCGCCCAGTTGCGGTTGCCCCAGTACACGGGGAGGTCCAGGCCGTGGTCGGCGAAGTCTTCGCGCAGGGCGCCGAGCAGTTCGCGGTTCTGGTCGTTGATCGGGCTGACGCCGCCGAACAGGAAGTAGTGCTGCCCCACCTCCTTCAGCCGCTCCTTCGGGATGCCGCGGCCCCGGGTCACGTTCTCCAGGAACGGGACCACGTCGTCGGGGCCCTCGGGACCGCCGAAGGACAGCAGCAGCAGGGCGTCGTACGGTGTGGGATCGAGCGTGTCGGGCATGTCTTCGATCCTGCCACTCCGTACCGGGAGGACCGAAACGGCCATACGCGTGAGGTGTCCGTCCCCGGGGTGCGGCCGGTTCGTGGCCGCCCGTCCGCGCTGTGGTGCGCCCGTCCACGCGGTGCCGTGGGCGGTCGGGCCGCCACGTAAGCTGTATATGCCATCCATATGCCTGACCGGCTCCGTCGCGGGCCCGCAACGGAGCGTGCCGTGCCCAGCCCGTATCGCGTGATCTTCGCCAGCCCCGGCACCAAGGCCTTCTCGGCCGCGGGCTTCATCGGGCGGCTGCCGCTGTCGATGATGGGCATCGGCGTGGTGACGATGGTCTCCCAGCTCACCGGCCGCTACGGCCTCGCGGGCGCCCTGTCCGCCACCATCGCGCTGTCGGCGGCCGTGATCGGTCCGCAGGTCTCCCGGCTCGTCGACCGGCACGGTCAGCGGCGGGTGCTGCGTCCGGCGACGCTGGTGACCCTGGTGGCCGCCACGGGGCTGCTGCTGTCGGCGTCGATGTCGCTGCCGGACTGGACGCTCTTCGCGTTCTCGGCACTGATCGGCTTCACCCCGAGCATCGGCTCGATGACCCGCGCGCGGTGGGCGGTGCTGTACCGCGACACCCCGCAGCTGCACACCGCCTACTCCCTGGAGTCGGTGATCGACGAGGCGTGCTTCATCTTCGGCCCGATCATCTCCATCGGGCTCTCCACGGTGTGGTTCCCGGAGGCGGGCCCGCTGCTCGCGGCCGTGTTCCTCGCGGTGGGCGTCTTCTGGCTCACCTCGCTGCGGGCCACCGAGCCGGTCCCCCAGTCCCGCGAGCACCACACCAAGGGCTCCGCGATGCGCTCCCCCGGGCTCCAGGTACTGGTGGCGACGTTCGTGGGCACCGGGGCCATCTTCGGGGCCGTGGACGTGGTGACCGTGGCCTACGCGGACGAGGAGGGCCACAAGGCGCTGGCGAGTGTCGTGCTCGCGCTGTACGCCGCCGGTTCCTGTCTCGCCGGGGTCCTGTTCGGTCTGGTGCGCTTCACCGGCGACCCTTCGCGCAGATGGCTGCTGGGTGTGTGTGCCATGGGCGTGAGTATGATCCCGCTTCAACTGGTAGGGAACCTGCCGGTCCTGGCCGTGGCGCTGTTCGTCGCGGGGCTGGCGATAGCTCCGACGATGATCACGACGATGGCCCTGGTCGAACAGCACGTGCCGCGCGCCAAGCTGACCGAGGGCATGACCTGGGTCAGCACGGGGCTCGCGGTCGGTATCGCGCTCGGCTCGTCGGCGTCGGGCTGGGTGATCGACGCGCGGGGCGCCGAGGCCGGGTACGTGGTGCCGGGGATCTCCGGTGCCGTCGTGGTGATCGTCGGGTTCCTGGGATACCGCCGGCTGAAGCAGCCGGCTCCACAGCGGGGAGGGGCCCTCGGAGATGGCGAACGGGAAGAGCGGCGCGTGGCGTAACTGGGCCGGGAACGTCACGGCCCGACCGGCGCGGGAGGTCACTCCCGCCTCGGTGGACGAACTCGCCGACGCCGTACGCGAGGCCGCCGAGGACGGTCTGCGGATCAAGGCCGTCGGTACGGGGCACTCGTTCACGGCGGCCGCCGTCACGGACGGACTGCTGATCCGTCCCCGTCTGCTCACGGGGATCCGCCGGATCGACCGCGCCGCGATGACGGTCACCGTGGAGGCGGGCACCCCGCTGGCCCGCCTGAACCTCGCCCTCGCGCGCGAGGGGCTCTCGCTCACGAACATGGGCGACATCATGGTGCAGACCGTCGCGGGCGCCACCAGCACCGGCACCCACGGCACCGGCCGGGACTCCGCGTCGACGTCCGCCCTGATCCGCGGCATCGAACTGGTCACCGCCGACGGGTCGGTGCTCACCTGTTCCGAGCAGGAGAACCCGGAGGTCTTCGCCGCCGCCCGGATCGGACTGGGCGCGCTCGGGGTGATCACGGCGATCACGTTCGCGGTGGAGCCGGTCTTCCTGCTCACCGCGCGGGAGGAGCCGATGTCCTTCGACCGGGTCACCTCCGACTTCGACGCGCTGGTCGCGGAGAACGAGCACTTCGAGTTCTACTGGTTCCCGCACACCGCGAATTGCAGCACCAAGCGCAACAACCGCAGCGCGGGTCCCGCCCGGCCGGTCCCGCCGGTGAGCGGCTGGATCGAGGACGAGCTGCTCTCCAACGGCCTCTTCCAGGCCGTCAACAGCGTGGGACGCGTGATACCCGCCGCGATACCGGCCATCGCGAAGGTCTCCAGCCGCGCCCTGTCGGCCCGCACCTACACGGACATCCCGTACAAGGTCTTCACCAGCCCGCGCCGGGTGCGCTTCATGGAGATGGAGTACGCCGTCCCCCGCGAGGCGCTGGTGAGCGCGCTGCTCGAACTGCGGACCATGGTCGAGCGGTCCGGGCTGCGGGTGAGCTTCCCGGTGGAGGTGCGTACCGCGCCCGCCGACGACATCCCGCTGTCCACGGCGTCCGCGCGGGACACCGCGTACATCGCCGTCCATATGTACCGGGGCACCCCCTACCAGGCGTACTTCACCGCCGCGGAACGTGTCTTCACGGCCCATGGGGGCCGCCCCCACTGGGGCAAGATCCACACCCAGGGCGCGGAGTACCTCTCCGAGGTCTACCCGCGCTTCGGTGAGTTCACCGCGGTACGCGACCGGCTCGACCCCGAGCGGCGGTTCGGCAACGACTATCTGCGGCGGGTCCTGGGCGACTGAGCACCCGGCGCGACCGGAGCGGCGAACGCCCTCCCCGCGCGCGGGGAGGGCGTCGTCGTTCCCGGGGCCGCCGGTTCCCGGGTCCGCCGACCTCCTGGGTCCATCGGCTCCCGGGGCCGCCGACCTCCTGGGTACGCCGACCTCCCGGATCCGTCGGCTTCTTGGGTCCTTGGGTTCCAGGATCCGTCGGTTCCCGGTCCGTCAGGGCGAAGGTGTGGTGCCCTGGCGCTGCTCGGGGACGGACTGTGTGGGGCCGCCCGTCGAGGGCGACGGGGTCGGCGCGGGGGGCGGGGTGCTCCCGGTGCCGGTGCCGGGCGGGGTCGCGGTGCCCGGGCCGCCGTCCTGGCCGGTGCTGGGCTCCGGTTCGGTGCTGGGCTCGTCCGACGGCCGCTCGCTCTGCTGCCCGCCGGTCCCCGGGTCGCCCTCGGGCGTCGGTGCGGTCGGGTCGGTACCGCCGTCGCCGTCCCGGTCGGTGTCCTCCCCGCCGTCCGTGCTGTCCTGGCCGGGGCTGCCTGACGGCTCCTCGGCGGGCGCCTCGGGCGCGGGCGCCGGGTCGTCGGGGCGTGCGCCGCGACCGCTGTCGCCTGTGACCGCCTCTCCGATGGTGGTGCCCTTGCCCCCGCCGCTGAAGGTCTCCCCCGAGACGAGTTCATAGGTGGTGATACCGCCCATGGTCACGCCGAAGACCACCGCGGCGGCGATCAGGGGCCGCTTCCAGCGGCGGGTACGCGCGCGGTGCACCGTGCTTTCGCCGTACTCCTCGTACTCGTCACCGCCGACACCGTCCCCGTCGTGCGGGCCATACGGACCGCCACCGCGGTCCGCCCGGTCGCCGTGCGGGTGGGACGGGCGCACCGTGCCGAGCAGACGCGTGGGTGTGTCCCCCGCGGGTGGGTGACCGGGGCCGGCCGTGCCGAACCGTGCGGTGGCCTCCGGGTCCACGGCGGCGAGCAGTTGGGTGCGGGCCGGACCGGGGACCTGGGCACGCGCCGGGTCGCGGGTGTCGATGACGCGGGTCGGGTCGGGATCGCCGGGCACACCCTCCGGACCGCCGGGGAACGGGACCTGACGTGCCCTCGGCATCGACTGGACGGCCGCGCCACGCACCCGTTCACCGGTGCGCGCGAAGAAGTGCTGGAAGACCGAACCTCCACAGGTGGCGACGATGCTCACCAGTCCCGCGCCGATGATCGTGCCGTAGACACCGACGTTGGAGGCGAGTTTGGCGGCCACCACCGCGGCGACCGCGCTGCCCGCGACCTGAGGAACACTCAGGTCCAGCCGCTTCCTGCCGTCACTCTCCGCATTCGCGGCTTCCGTCACCCCGGAGCCCGTCGGCACCGGGTGATCTTCCGCTGTGCGCGTCGGCCGGCGCGCTCGGCTCCCTTCGTCTCCCTGTGACCGCCTGCCGGTATCCGGCTTCTCACGCATCTCCGTACCCAGCCTGCCTTTCTCGACGTCTTGCACGAGAAAGGGACGTACACACGAAGTGATTAGTTCCGTTTAGGGGGATTACGTGAAGCTTGCCACGTCGATCCGTCGAGCTCAGCGGCGTGTTCCGGCCCCGGAAGGCGGCTCGCGCGCGCATCAACTCCCGCCCTCCACGAGAACTTCGGCGGCGTGCCGGTCTCCCCGGGTGGCCCGAATGGAGTACTGTTGCGAGCCCTGGGTCCGGTCCCCCACAGGGGTGCCCGGAGCCTTCCAGACCCACCCGGGAGGGGACTCGTTGCACAGGGCGACCATCACGGTCACTTAGCGTTGCGATCAGGTCACCGTGTCATAACGGCGGCCCCGGGCCCTCGCCCGACACGCCGAATCATCTCGGCAAGGTTGTGGCAGGCCGCACCCGGGCAGGCCACACTCGACTAGCGGAAGCAGCGACGCACGTGACGTCGGCAGGCACCACCCGGGAGGTCCCCATGCCCGAACTGCGTGTCGTGGCCGTCTCCAATGACGGCACACGGCTGGTGCTGAAGGCTGCGGACAGCACGGAGTACACGCTTCCGATCGACGAACGTCTCCGTGCCGCCGTACGTGGCGACCGACCCCGCCTCGGCCAGATCGAGATCGAGGTGGAGAGCCACCTCAGGCCCCGTGACATCCAGGCCCGTATACGCGCTGGCGCCAGCGCCGAAGAGGTCGCCTCGCTCGCCGGTATCCCCGTCGACCGGGTCCGCCGCTTCGAGGGCCCCGTCCTGGCCGAGCGTGCCTTCATGGCCGAGCGGGCGCGCAAGACACCGGTACGCCGCCCCGGGGAGAACGCCGGACCCCAGCTCGGTGAGGCCGTCCAGGAGCGCCTGGTGCTGCGCGGTGCCGAGAAGGACACCGTCCAGTGGGACTCCTGGCGCCGCGACGACGGCACCTGGGAGGTGCTGCTCGTCTACCGCGTGGCCGGTGAACCGCACGCCGCGAGCTGGACGTACGACCCGCCGCGCCGTCTGGTGCAGGCCGTCGACGAAGAGGCGCGCTCGCTGATCGGCGAGACCGACGACATGGCGGCGCCCGAGCCGAGCTTCCCGTTCGTCCCTCGCATCGCCCGGCTGCCCCGCGACCGGTCGATGGACCGCGCCCTGGACCGGCAGACGGACCGCGCGGGACTGCCGCCCGGGGAGTCCGACGAGATCACCGCCGAGCAGAACCGTGACTCGCTCACCAGCCTGTTGGAGGCCGTCCCGAGCTTCCGCGGCGACATGGTCGTACCGGAACGCCCCCCGGCGGCCACCGCCGAGCACCAGGCCGACGAGCCCGAGGCCGACCCCGAGGCCGAGGAGCCGCCCGCCCCGGCGGCCTCCGCCGGGGCCGGGTCCGCCTACGCCGATGTCCTGATGCCGCGTGCCGTCACGAGCCACCGGGACCGGCTGGTCGGGGCCACCGACCGGCAGGCGGAGGCGGACGGCGTCCGGCCGGGCCGCCGCGCGGCGGTGCCCAGCTGGGACGAGATCGTCTTCGGCACCCGCCGTAAGAAGCCCGACTGACCCCGCGTCCCGACCTGCACGATCCGTGTCCGTCACGCCGCCCGGCCGGGTGGCGCGGCGGACACGCTCCACGCGCGCGAGGCGGCCACCCCCGGTGACCGCCCCTCATCCCGCCATCGGCTACTGGGGTTCCGGACCCGTCGCCACCGGACGGGAACCGTCCGACGACCACTCCGACCAGGAGCCCACGTACAGGGCCGCCGGGACACCCGCGACCGCGAGGGCCAGCACCTGGTGCGCCCCGGAGACCCCCGACCCGCAGTACACCCCGACCCGGCGTCCCTCCGACACGCCCAGCGACCCGAACCGCCCGGTCAGTTCACCGGCGGAGCGGAAGCGGCCGTCCGCGGTGACGTTGTCGCTCGTGGGGGCGGACACCGCGCCCGGGATATGACCGCCGACGCGGTCGATCGGTTCGACCTCGCCCCGGTAGCGCTCCCCCGCCCGCGCGTCGAGCAGCAGCCCGGTGCGGGCCAGCGCCGCGGCGCCGTCGGCGTCAAGCAGCGGGAGGGCGCCCGGCGCGGGCCGGAAGCTCCCCGGCTCCGGTTCCGGCTCTCCTGCCTCCAGCGGGCCCTCCCAGGCCGCCAGACCACCGTCCAGGACCCGGACCGAGGGGTGCCCGGTCCAGCGCAGCAGCCACCAGGCGCGCGCCGCGGCCCAGCCCTGACCGCCGTCGTACGTGACCACGTCCCGGTCGGCGTCGACCCCCGCGGCGCGCATCGCCGCGCCGAACTCCGCCACGTCCGGCAGCGGATGGCGGCCGCCCGCGCCGGCGGGACCCGCCAGATCGGCGTCCAGGTCGACGAACACGGCACCCGGTACATGCGCCTGCTCGTAGGCGGACCGCAGCGAGGGGCCGCCGAGCTGCCAGCGGACGTCGAGCACCACCGGCGGACGCGGGCCCGTCAGGTCGCTCGCGAGTTCGGATGCGGAGATGATGGCATTCATGGCCCCATCCTGGCGCACGGGCGGCCGACGCGGCCGTCCGCGGCTGGCATAGTGGGCCGGGCGTGGCTGAGCACTCGCTGTACGGGGCTGCGTACCCGGTGTACAAATGATCGGCATTGACTGCCCCACGGCGCAGAAATGACCGAGTGAGGTCGCTCGACGACCACTCCATGGCGACGGCGACCGGCAGACCAAGGAGAGACCGACGATGACCGAGGCACGGCAGGAAGCCGGCCGACGGGACGGCGCGGAACAGGTCCGGCGCGCTCCCGGCACACCCTGCTGGGTGAGTCTGATGGCGCACGGCATGACCGCGACCCAGGAGTTCTACCAAGCGTTGTTCGGCTGGGAGTTCCGTCCCGGCCCAGAGCAGCTGGGCCCCTATGTGAGGGCCCTGCTGGACGGACAGGAGGTCGCCGGAATAGGGCAACTGCCGGGCGGTGCCCGTCTTCAGGTGGCGTGGACACCGTATCTGGCGTCGGACCGGGTGGACCGGACCGCCGACACCGTGCGGGTGTGCGGCGGCACGGTGGCCGTCGGACCGCTGGACGCGGCGGACGCGGGACGGCTGGCCATCGCGTCGGACCCGGCGGGCGCGGTGTTCGGGATTTGGCAGGGCGCGGCCCATCTGGGCGCGGCCGTGTCAGGAGTGCCCGGGGCACCCGTCTGGAACGAGCTGATCACCCGCGACACCAGGAGTGTCGCGACGTTCTACCGGTATGTGTTCGGCTACGCGGAGGAACGCGCGCCGACCGCGGGCGGGGTCGACCGGCTGGACCTGCTGCTGGGCGGGAAGCCCGTGGCCACGGTCACCGGTGTCGGCACCCTGCCGCGGGACCGGGGCGCCCACTGGCTGACCTCGTTCGGGGTCAGCGACATCGACGCGTCCGTGGGGCTGGTCACCCGGCTCGGCGGCCGGGTCGTGCATCCGCCCGCGGCGTCCGACCAGGGACGGGCGGCGACCGTCGCCGACCCCGAGGGGGCAGTGTTCGCCCTCGTCGAGCTGGGCTGAGGCCGGGCTGAGGTGGTTGAGCCGTGAAACGACCGAACCCCGGAACGCTCATGGGCGTTCCGGGGTTCGGTCGTTTCACGGGCTGACGGTCGGCGGCCTTGCGGTTCCCGGCCGGACGGTCGCCAGCCGGGGGGCCGGTTCAACGGCCGGGGGTCAGTTCACGGCTGGGCTGTCCACCGGCAGTACGTCCGGGGAGAGGGCGCCCGCGCGCGCGGTGGCCGCTGTCGCCCGGCGCCGGTGATGGCGGCGGCACAGCACCTCGTACCCGACCTCGTCCGCCGCCTGGTTGACGTCCCCGACGACGACCTGGGCGCCCTCGACGACCATGCGTCCGCCTATGGTGCGCGCGTTGTGCGTGGCCCGTGCCCCGCACCAGCACAGCGCCTCGACCTGGAGGACCTCGACCCGGTCGGCCAGTTCGACCAGACGCTGCGAACCGGGGAACAGCTTGGAGCGGAAGTCGGTGGTGATGCCGAAGGCGTAGACGTCGATCCGCAGATCGTCGACCACGCGCGCGAGCTGGTCGATCTGCTCCGGGGACAGGAACTGCGCCTCGTCGGCGATGACGTAGTCGGCGCGGCTGCCCTGGGACAGCACGCTGATCAGATGCGCGTAGACATCGAAGTCCGCGGCGACCTCCACCGCGTCGGTGACCAGACCCAGGCGTGAGGAGAGCTTGCCCTCCCCCGCGCGGTCGTTGCGGGTGAAGATCATTCCCTGGAGGCCGCGCGCCGACCGGTTGTGCTCGATCTGGAGCGCGAGCGTGCTCTTCCCGCAGTCCATGGTTCCGCAGAAGAAGACCAGCTCGGACATGGGGAGGTGAGCACCTTTCGGGGGCGGGGGCGTGGGAACCCGCCGCGGGTCGCGGTCGTTCCCAGGGGGACGGGCGGCGCGCGGAGCGCGGGCCCTCAGGAGCGTACTTGCAGCAGGGGGACGAGTTGTTCGACGGGGGTCATGGAGCCGTGGTTGCCCACCAGGACGGATTCCTTGGGCTCGCGTTCGCTCGCGATGATCAGCATGTCGTCGCGGGCGGCGGCCACCACGTCACCGACCCGTCCCAGCACCCGCTCGTCGACCTTCGGGCCGAACCACCCGGCGGCGACCGCCTCGTCCCGGCCGGCCACCCAGAACTGCTCCCCCAGCACCTCGCGCCATACGGCGAGGACATCGGAGGCGGCACCGGGGACGGCGTACACATGGCGGGCGCGGCCCTCGCCGCCCAGCAGGGCGACGCCCGCGCGCAGTTCCCAGTCCTCGTCGAAGTCGATGCGGTGCTCGGGGCCGAAGGGGATGTCGAGCATCCCGTGGTCGGCGGTCACATAGAGCGCGGTGCGCGGCGGCAGTTGCTCGGCCAGCCGCTGCACCAGCCGGTCGACGTACATCAGCTGGCCGCGCCAGGCGTCGGAGTCCACGCCGTAGCGGTGTCCGTTGCCGTCGACCTCGGAGTAGTACGTATAGACGAGCGAGCGGTCCCCCGCGGCGAGCTGCTCGGCCGCCAGGTCCATCCGGTCCTCGCCGGTCAGCCGTCCGTGGAAGGTGCCGCCGCTGAGGGCGATCTTGGTGAGCGGGGTGTTCTGGAAGTGCGGTGCGGAGACCTGCGCGGTGTGGACGCCCGCCCGGTCGGCGAGCTGGAAGACCGTCGGATAGGGCTGCCAGACCTCCGGCGGGGTCCAGGGATACCAGCGGAGCTGGTTCATCAGCTGGCCGGTCTCGGGGTTGCGCGCGGTGTAGCCGGGCAGTCCGTGCGCCCCGGGCGGCAGTCCGGTGCCCACCGAGGCCAGCGAGGTCGCGGTGGTGGCCGGGAAGCCGGTGGTGAGGGGGCGGCCGGTGCCACCGAAGGAGCTGCCGAGGAGGGCACTCATGAAGGGTGCTTCCTCGGGATGGGCCTTGAGCTGTTCCCAGCCGAGCCCGTCGATCAAAAAGACGCAGTTCCGGTCGGCTGGGGTCAGCTCCGGTATCGCGGCGGTCGTCCCGGGGACGCCCATTCCCGCGGCGAGGGTGGGCAGCAGATCGGCCAGCGAGCCCGAGCCGTAGGCGGGCACGGGCGCGGAGCCGATGGGCAGCGGCTCCACCGGGTCCCAGTCGGGCTGGGCCATCAGCGGCTGGTCTCCACGGTCGCCTCGGACAGGGCCTGGGCGAAGGCCAGCGTATGGCGGACGGCGTCCAGACCGTCACCGGCCTCGCTGACCCGCAGGCTGAGGTCGTCGGCGGTGGAGTTCCCGGTGTAGCCGTGGTCCGCCTCGCAGTTGGGGTCACCGCACGCGGCGGGCTCCAGCTCGATCCGGGAGACGGCGCCCCATCCGATGGTCAGCACGACCTCGCGCGGCAGGGTGCCGGGGCTGTACGCCTCCGGGTTGGCGACCACCCGGCTGACCACGACGGAGGAGATGCGCTCGACCTTCACGGACTCCGTGGAGGTGGTGGCGTACGGCGTCGGGGAAGTGCCGTCGGCGGCCTGCTCGTCGGTGTGGCTGACGATGAAGCGGGTACCGGTGAGGACGAGCACGGTGACGTGCCTGCGGACCTCGTTGGCGTCGAAGGTGGTCTCCTGGTGGACCAGGTACGAGCCGATCGGCTCGCTGCCGACCGCGGCCTCCACCGCCTCGGCCACAAGAGCCGGGTAGTAGCCGCTGCGCTCGATCGCCGTGCGCAGCCCCTGGGTCGTCGTACTGGTCTTGGCCATGACGCCCATCCTACGGCCCCCGCACGTGCCTGAGGTGACCGAAGAGGTGACCTGGTGGGCGGGAGTGGGCGGCGCCACACAGGGAAAGGTTCACGCCACTCGCCGCGAGGCGGTCCGCCGGCGCCCGGGTGGGGACGGCCGGACCCGGATCAGGCCCGGCGGGAGGCGTGCGCGGTCAGTACGCGGGGAGCGTGCGCGGTCCCAGGTCGTCACGGGCGGGCGGATGCGCGAGCCGGACGGAGGCGCTGAGGACGGAGAGCCCGTGCTGGGCGACGACGACGGGTTCCAGGGTGATGCCGACCACCTCCGGGTGCTCGTCGACCAGCAGGGACACCCGTAGGAGGAGTTCCTCCAGGGCGTCCGTGTCGGCGGGCGCCGAACCGCGCCAGCCGAAGAGGACGGGCGCGGTACGGATGGCGCGCACCACCGACCGGGCGTCGCGGTCGGTGACCGGTATCAGCCGGTGCGCGGTGTCCCCGAGCAGTTCCGAGGCGGCTCCGGCGAGACCGAAGGAGAGCACCGCGCCGGCGACCGGGTCGATCACCGCCCGGACGACGGTGTCGACGCCGCGCGGCGCCATGGCCTGGACGACGGGCCGCAGCTCCGTCGGCCTGCCGAAGCTGTCGGAGAGTTCGGTGTAGGAGCGGCGCAGCTGGTCCTCGTCGGCGAGGTCGAGCCGGACCCCGCCGAGGTCGGCCCGGTGGCGTAGATGCGGGGCGGTGGCCTTGAGCGCGACGGGGTAGCCGAGGAGCTGGGCCGCCGCCACGGCCTCGTCCGGGGTGGGCGCGGGGAGCGTGGTGTGGACGCCGATGCCGTAGCGGGCGAGCAGTTCCCGGGCGGCTTCGTCGGGGAGGGTGAACCCGCTCGGGTCGTCGTCCGCGGCACCGAGCAGTGTCCCGATCAGTTCGGCCGCCCCACCGCTGTCGACACCGTCGAACTCGGGCACCCGGCCGGGATCGGCGGCCTCCCGGCGCCACTGGGCGTACTTCACGGCCTCCCCGAGCGCGCGGACGGCCCGCTCGGTGGCCGGGTAGGCGGGGATACGGACCGCCGCGGCGAGGGTTTCGGCGGGGGCGGGGGCGGGTGCTGCGGCCGGTGTGGGGGCTTCGGCGGAGGCGGGGCGGGGCGCGGGTGCCGCGTGCGGGGCGGGGGTGCGGGGCCGGGCCTGGGCGTCGTCGGCACCCGGTCCCGTCCCGACGGCCTCCGAGAGGGCTTCCGCGAGTCCGCCGAGTTCCACATGGGCCACGGCGACCGGCTTCGCCGGATGGGCCGAGGCGGCGGCGCGCAGGGCGTCGGCGAGGTCCTCGTCGGTGCCCTGCCCCTCACCGACCCGGGGGATCGCCGTGACGATCACGGCGTCGCAGGTCCGGTCGGCGAGGGCCCGGCCCAGCGCGTCCCGGAAGTCGTCGGGGGTGGCGGCCGTGCCGAGGTCCAGCGGCCCGAGCGGGCGCAGGCCCTCGGACAGGCAGGCGTCGTACGTGAGCAGGCCCAGCGACTCGGAGTTCCCGAGGATGGCGACCCGTGGCCCTTCGGGCAGCGGCTGA
The DNA here is from genome assembly GCF_001905345.1 of Streptomyces uncialis. Lineage (GTDB taxonomy): Bacteria > Actinomycetota > Actinomycetes > Streptomycetales > Streptomycetaceae > Streptomyces > Streptomyces uncialis. The sequence goes on along the minus strand of NZ_LFBV01000004.1, from coordinate 114,713 downwards.
CCGGCGAGCATGAGGCCCACGTCGACGAGTTCGGTGATGGTGTCGACCCGGATGACACCGGCCTGCCGCAGCAGGTCCGACACCGTGGCGTGCGGCAGCCGGGTCACGGGCACCGCGTGCCCGAGGGGCGCCACCCCGCTGTGGCGGGCGCCCTGGACGACGACCAGGGGCTTGGTGGCGGCGGTGCGCCGGGCGAGCCGGGTGAACTTGCGCGGGTTGCCGATGGATTCGAGGTACATCAGGGCGACGTCGGTGTCGGGGTCGTCGTACCAGTACTGGAGCACGTCGTTGCCGGACACGTCCGCGCGGTTGCCCGCCGAGACGAACGTGGACACGCCGTGCGCGCCGGTCACGGCGCCGCCCCGGCGGTGCAGCCGGGACAGCAGGGCGATACCGATCGCGCCGGACTGGGCGAACATGCCGATCCGGCCGGGCCTCGGCAGTTCCGGCGCGAGGGAGGCGTTGAGGCTGGTGGCAGGGGAGGTGTTGATGACGCCGAAGGCGTTGGGGCCGATGATCCGCATGCCGTACGAGCGTGCCTGGCGCACCAGCGCGCGCTGCCGCGCCCTGCCTTCCTCGCCCTGGTCGGCGTAACCGGCGGAGACCACGACGAGTCCTCGCACGCCGTGCGCCCCGCACTCGTCGACCACGGCGGGGACATGTTCGGCGGGCACGGCCACGACGGCCAGGTCGACTCCGCCCGGGATGTCCGCGACGGACCGGTGGGCGGGTACGCCGTCGAGTTCCGCGAGGTCCTCGGGGAAGGCCCGGTTGACCGCGTGCAGGGGGCCGGTGAATCCGGCGGCGACCAGATTACCGAGGAGGGTGCGGCCGACGCCTCCGGGAGCCCGTCCGGCGCCCACGACGGCGACGGAACCGGGGCGCAGCAGCCGCTGCACGGAGTGGGCCTCGGCGCGCTGTTCCCGGGCCCGCTGCACGGCGACGGACGCCTCCGTCGGCTCCAGGTCGAACTCCAGCCGGACCACGCCGTCCTCGAAGCTGCGCTTCTGCTGGTAGCCGGCGTCCGTGAAGACCTTGATCATTTTGGTGTTGGCGGGGAGCACCTCGGCGGCGAAGCGTCTGATGTCGCGTTCCCGTGCGACGGCGGCGATGTGTTCGAGCAGCGCGGAGGCCACCCCGCGCCCCTGGTGGGCGTCCTGCACCAGGAACGCGACCTCGGCCTCGTCGGCGGGGGCGGTCGCGGGCCGTCCGACGGCGTCGATGCGGTCGTAGCGCACGGTGGCGATGAACTCGCCGCCGATGGTCGCGGCGAGGCCCACCCGGTCCACGAAGTCGTGGTGGGTGAAGCGGTGCACGTCCTTGTCGGACAGCCTCGGGTAGGGCGCGAAGAAGCGGTAGTACTTCGATTCGTCGGAGACGTGTTCGTAGAAGCTGACCAGCCGGTCGGCGTCATCCACGGTGATCGGTCTGATCCGGGCGGTGCCGCCGTCGCGCAGCACCACGTCGGCCTCCCAGTGCGCGGGGTACTCATGCCGGTCCGACGGGGTCTGCATGGGGCCAGCGTACGGGTCGCGCCCCGGTCGGGCGCGGGGCGGAGGCCGAGGGCTTCCGGCGGTCGGCGGGGCGGGCCGGGCGGGCCTCAGCGCGGGGCGCGAGGGGGTGCGGGGAAGGCTTGGGGGGCGGAGCGGAGGGGGTCCGGCGTGGATCTCCCGGCCGGGGGGCGACGCGGCCCGGGAGGGGGCCCGCAGGTGGGGCGGGCGCGGCCCGGAGGTGGCCCCCTCAGGTGAAGCGGACACGGACACGCGGCCCGGTCGGCCCGGGGTCGGCGTACCCCGCTGTGGGACACTGGTCTAGACAACCATGCACAGCGAATCGCAACCTTGAGCACCCGAAGGGCATCACATGGCTGAGCGCCGCGTCAACGTCGGCTGGGCCGAGGGTCTCCACGCCCGTCCCGCCTCCATCTTCGTCCGTGCGGCCTCCGCTGCCGGCGTCCCGGTGACGATCGCCAAGGGCGACGGCGACCCGGTGAACGCCGCCTCCATGCTCGCGGTGCTCGGCCTCGGCGCCCAGGGCGGCGAGGAGGTCGTCCTGACATCCGGCGCGGACGGCGCGGACGCGGCGCTGGACCGGCTCGCGAAGCTGGTCGCCGAGGGTCTGGACGAGCTCCCCGAGACCGTCTGAACCGGGAGCGTGCGACCCCGGTCACGGTGAGCACAGGGCGATGTCCGCGACAGCGGGCATCGCCCTTTTCGTCGCCCTGCTGCCGCCCCGGGGCCCTGCCGGCACGCGTCCATAACCGCGCCACAACAAATACCGACACCGATCGCACCATCAGGAATTCACCGGAAATGGGCACGGCGATTTCGCACCGTCGGACCGGATCCGCATTCTCACGGTCCATGTGAATACCGCTTCCGGAATTGCGCTTCCCTGTATAAGGCCGCTTTGTTACCGAAGGCCGCCTGTTGTGTGTACGGGATGTTGCGGGTGCGGCGACAGCCGGGAGCGGTTGCGGGGCTCCGGGCGGCCCGGGACCCGCCGGTGGTACGCGGAGGCGGCGCGTTCGGTGTGCGCGGCCATCAGCGCGCGGGCCCGCTCGGCGTCACCGCGGGCCACCGCGTCGACGATCGCGCCGTGCTCCGTCCAGGTCTCGGCGGGGTACGCGGCGGGCTCGACCACGTACATCCAGGCGATCTTGTGCCGCAGCTGGGTGAGCAGCGAGGTCAGGGGATGGCTGGCGGACGCCTGGGCGAGGGTCTCGTGGAACCAGCCGTCCAGGGCCCGCAGATCGTCGCTGGTCCCGCTTCTGGCCCGGTCCTGGCCGAGCTTCACGAGTCCGCGCAGCACCTTCAGATGCGCGTCGGTCCGGCGCTGGGCCGCGCGGGCGGCCCCCAGCGGCTCCAGGAGCGCGCGGGCGTCCAGCAGGTCCGCGGCCTCCTGGACGGTCGGTTCGGCGACGCAGGCGCCCGCGTGGCGCCGCGCCACCACGAACCCCTCCGCCTCCAGGGTGCGCAGCGCCTCGCGCACCGGGACGCGGGAGACACCGTAGCGGCGGGCGAGGACCTCCTCGGTGAGTCTGCTGCCGCGTTCCAGCGCGCCGCTGATGATGTCGTCCCGGATGGCCGTGCATACCGAGTGCGCGGGAATACGCATGACCGGACCTCCGCCTGAATCACCGCGAGTCGCGGTCGATCGCCGCTGATCCGGAGACTCTATTGCAGCGCGCGGCGATTTCCGACGGCGCACGGTATTCCGATGATGTTTTTGGACAACCGAAGCGGTACGGGACAGCGAAAAGCCCCGGCGTGGAGCCGGGGCTTTCGGGGGGTGCGCGACGGGAGGTCGTCCCTGTGCCCTCGTCCGTCACATGCGCGCGCGTGGGGGGTGTGCGCCGGTCCTCGGGGCGGGTCCGCCGGACGCGCCCCGGGGGCCGGGCGGCGCGCTCAGAGGTTGACGCCGTGTCCGCGCAGATAGGCGAGCGGGTCGAGGTCGGAACCGTAGTCGGCGGTGGCGCGGGCCTCGAAGTGGAGGTGCGACCCGGTGACGTTGCCGGTGGCGCCGGAGATGCCTATCTGCTGACCCGTGGTGACGGCTTGGCCGGCCTGTACGGCGACGGAGAGCAGATGCGCGTACTGGGTGTACGTGCCGTCGTGCATCTTGATGACGACGTTGTTGCCGTACGCGCCACCCCAGCCCGCCTCCACGACGGTGCCGTAGCCGACGGACTGCACGACGGTGCCGGTCTCGGCGTGGAAGTCGATACCGGTGTGGGTGCCCGAGGACCAGACGGCGCCGCCCGCGCCGTAGGACGTGGACACATGGCTGCCGGCGATCGGGCTGACGAAGGTGTTCAGTCGCTTGCGCTCGGCCTCGCGCGCGGCGCGCTCCCGTGCCTCGCGCTCCTTCTTGGCGTCGGCCTCCGCCTGGCGCTTCTGCTCGGCGGCGCGCTGCTTGGCCTCCGCCTCGGCGTGCTCCTTGGCGGCGCTCTCCTGGGCCGCGATCTGCTGGGCGGTGGCCTGGGCGTCGATCTCGCCCGCGACCGCGTCGCCGATGGAGATGGTCTTGGTGAGGCCCGTGTCCTCGAGCGAGGTGTCCTCCGCGGCGAGCGCGGGGGAGGCGAGGGTACCGATGACACCGGTGGTGGTGAGGGTGGCGACGCCGGCGACGTTCGCGGTGGTCCGCGACATTCTGCTCGGACGGCGGTGCTTCCCGGTGGCGCGGGTGAACGCCATGGAGTGGGTGGTCCTTTCCTTCCTTCTCGCCTACCGGGTTAGCTGACGGGTTCGGAGCAGGAAGGTCTCCTACGGGCCCCCTCCGCGCGAGGCGACGGGCGTCCGATTCACCCCAGGGACGGTTGGGTCCCCGGCTCCCCTGGCTCGCGCCGTACGGGGACTCGGCGATGACTGCCCGCTGCCGCGGGTGCGGCGTACTGCACGACGAACAGCCGGACCGACGCTAAGGGGAGGATCTTTCGATCGACAAACGAATCATCGATTTTGTAGCGCACGCCACACCCGGGACGGGGCAGCGCACCGGTTTCAGGACAAAGGAGTCGTTGCCGGACGCGCCGGACCGGGGCGCGGTGGCCGGTTCCTGACGGCGGATGAGGCGGCGCCAAGGCGCGCGGGAACGCGGCACCGCCCCCACACACGCCCGTGGGGCGGCGGTCGGATTGGCGGACCTCGATCCCGGCGTCGGCCCCCACGCGAGTCCGTGGGGCGGCTCACGGCGGGGTACGACGGCCCCCGGCCGGTCGGACGGGCCGACCGGCCGGGGGCCGGGGTGACACGGAAAGCGGGCGGACTACTGGCCGCCGACCACGGTCACTTCGCCGAGGCCGAGGGCCTTCACGGGCTCCTCGATCTGCGCCGCGTCCCCGACGAGGACGGTCACCAGACGGTCCACCGGGAAGGCGTTCACGACGGCCGCGGTGGCCTCCACGGTGCCGGTCGCGGCGAGCCGCTGGTAGAGCTGCGCCTGGAAGTCGTCCGGGAGCTCCTGCTCGACCTGGTCGGCGAGGGTGGCCGCGACGGCCGCGGCCGTCTCGTACTTGAGCGGGGCGACCCCGACGAGGTTCTGCACGGCGACATCCCGCTCGGGGTCCGTCAGGCCCTCCCGCGCGAGGGTGCGCAGGACCTTCCAGAGGTCGTCGAGCGCCGGGCCGGTGGAGCCCGTGTCGACGGAACCGGAGATGCCGAGCATCGCCGCGCCCGATCCGTCCGCCGTCGACCGCAGCACCTGCGCGAAGGCCCGCACCCCGTAGGTGTAGCCCTTCTCCTCGCGCAGGACCCGGTCCAGCCGCGAGGTGAGGGTGCCGCCCAGGCAGTACGTGCCGAGGACCTGCGCGGGCCACACACGGTCGTGCCGGTCGGCGCCGACCCGGCCGATGAGGACCTGGGTCTGGACCGCTCCGGGACGGTCCACGATGAAGACCCGCCCGGTGTCGTCGGCGGACACCGGGGGCACGGGCCGGGGCTCGGCCTGACCGCCCGTCCAGGCGCCGAGGGTGTCCGTGAGGACCTCGTCCACGTCGACACCGGTGAAGTCCCCGACGATGACGGCCGTCGCGGTGGCGGGCCGCACATGCCGCTCGTAGAACGCGCGGACGGCCGCCGAGTCGATCGCCGAGACGGTCTCCTCGGTGCCCTGCCGCGGCCGGGACATCCGTACCTCGGCCGGGAAGAGCCGCTTGTACAGCTCCTTCGCCGCGCGGCGGGCCGGGTTGGCCGACTCGTGCGGGATCTCGTCCAGGCGGTTGCGGACCAGGCGCTCGACCTCGCTGTCCGCGAAGGCGGGCGCGCGCAGGGCGTCCGCGAGCAGCCCGAGGGCCTTCGGCAGCCGGGAGACGGGCACTTCGAGGGAGACCCGCACACAGGGATGGTCGGCATGGGCGTCGAGGGTGGCGCCGCAGCGCTCCAGCTCCGCGGCGAACTCCTCCGCCGAGTGCTTGTCGGTGCCCTCGGAGAAGGCACGCGCCATGATGGTGGCGACACCGTCGAGTCCGGCCGGTTCGGCGTCCAGCGGGCTGTCGAGCAGGATCTCCACCGCGACGACCTGCTGACCGGGACGGTCGCAGCGCAGCACGGTCAGGCCGTTGCCGAGGGTCGCGCGGGTGGGCGCCGGGAAGGCCCACGGCTTGGCCTCGCCGGCCTGCGGCTGAGGATGGAAGTCCATGGTCACGGTGGGCTGGGTGGTCACTTGGCGGCCTCCTCGTCTGCGTGTCCGCCGGCCGCGGCGGCGGGTTCGGGGGTGTCGGCGGCCTCGTCCTGGTCGCCCTGGTCGGTGGGTTCGTACACGAGCACCGCGCGGTTGTCGGGGCGCAGCCGTGCCCCGGCGATCTCGCGGACCTCCTCGGCGGTGACGTCCAGCACGCGCTGGACGGCCGTCAGGGCGAGCTGCGGGTCACCGAACAGCACCGCGTACCGGCACAGTTCGTCGGCGCGTCCCGCGACCGTCCCGAGCCGGTCCAGCCACTCGCGCTCCAGCTGCGCCTGGGCGCGCTCCATCTCCTCCGGGGTGGGCCCGTCCTGTGCGAAGCGGGCCAGCTCCTCGTCGACGGCGGACTCGATGTCCGGGACCTCGACACCCGCGGACGTCTTCACGTCCAGCCAGCCGAGCGAGGGGGCGCCCGCGAGACGCAGCAGCCCGAATCCGGCGGCCACCGCACTGCGGTCGCGGCGCACGAGGCGGTTGTACAGGCGTGAGGACTCGCCGCCGCCGAGGACGGTGAGCGCCAGGTCGGCGGCGTCGCACGCGCGCGTGCCGTCCTCCGGGAGCCGGTAGGCGGCCATCAGCGCGCGCGAGGGCACCTCCTCCTCGACGACCTCGCGCAGCTGCTCACCGATGGTGTCGGGCAGCGCGCCGTCCCGGGGGGCGGGCTTGCCGTCGTGACCCGGGATGGAGCCGAAGTACTTCTCGACCCAGGCCAGGGTCTCCTCCGGATTGATGTCCCCGACGACCGACAGCACCGCGTTGTTCGGCGCGTAGTAGGTGCGGAAGAAGGCGCGGGCGTCCTCCAGGGTCGCCGCGTCCAGGTCGGCCATCGAGCCGATGGGCGTGTGGTGGTACGGGTGGCCCTCCGGGTAGGAGAGGGCGGTGAGCTTCTCGAACGCGGTGCCGTAGGGCACGTTGTCGTAGCGCTGACGCCGTTCGTTCTTGACGACGTCACGCTGGTTGTCGAGGGACTCCAGGTCGAGCGCGGCGAGCAGTGAGCCCATCCGGTCGGCCTCCAGCCACAGCGCCAGCTCCAGCTGGTGCGCGGGCATGGTCTCGAAGTAGTTGGTCCGCTCGAAGCTGGTGGTGCCGTTGAGGGAGCCGCCGGCGCCCTGGACCAGTTCGAAGTGGCCGTTGCCGCCCACCTGCTTCGACCCCTGGAACATGAGGTGCTCGAAAAGGTGAGCCAGGCCGGTACGGCCCTTGACCTCGTGGCGTGAGCCGACGTCGTACCAGAGGCAGACAGCGGCGACCGGGGTCAGGTGGTCCTCGGAGAGCACCACCCGCAAGCCGTTGTCCAGGCGGTGCTCGGTCGCTGTCAGGCCGCCGGAGCCGGCCTGCGTGGCCGTGTGACCCATGGGCATGTACGTCCCTTCGATCGCGGAAACAGAAGAAGTTCCTGCCGGTTCTGCCACTGTATGCAAGCGTGCTGACACCTGGCGAAGTTCCCGGCCCGGCTACGCCGTGAGCGAGCGGCGCGGATCGTGCCGTCCCCGCCGCGCGCCGGCCGCGCGAGGCGGCGGAACACGTCGCCGGGGCCCGTCCGCGGGTCCGTCCGACGGCCGTCGCACACACCGTACGGACGGGTCGCGGTCCGCGTTGTCGGTGCGTCGGGCCACAATGGTCCGCGTCCGTTCCCGTTCGATGCCCTGGCACACACTGTGAAGGAGCCGCAGCAGCGATGGCCCGCCGCAGCACGAAAACCCCGCCGCCCGACGATTTCGAGGAGAAGATCCTCGACATCGACGTCGTCGACGAGATGCAGGGCTCCTTCCTTGAGTACGCGTACTCCGTGATCTACTCACGTGCCCTGCCGGACGCACGTGACGGTATGAAGCCGGTACAGCGCCGGATCGTCTATCAGATGAACGAGATGGGCCTGCGCCCGGACCGCGGCTATGTGAAGTGCGCCCGGGTCGTCGGCGAGGTCATGGGCAAGCTGCACCCACACGGTGACGCGTCGATCTACGACGCGCTGGTGAGGATGGCGCAGCCGTTCTCGATGCGGGTGCCCCTGATCGACGGCCATGGCAACTTCGGTTCCCTGGGCAATGACGACCCTCCGGCCGCGATGCGGTACACGGAGTGCCGGATGGCCGACGCCGCCACGTTGATGACGGAGTCCATCGACGAGGACACCGTCGATTTCTCGCCGAACTACGACGGCCAGGAGCAGGAGCCGGTGGCTCTCCCGGCCGCCTATCCCAACCTCCTGGTGAACGGCTCGTCAGGGATCGCCGTCGGCATGGCGACGAACATGCCGCCGCACAACCTGGGCGAGGTCATCGCCGCGGCACGGCACCTCATCCGCTATCCGGGCGCCGACCTGGAGACGTTGATGAAGCACGTCCCGGGCCCCGATCTGCCGACGGGTGGCCGGATCGTCGGCCTCTCGGGGGTACGGGACGCCTACGAGACGGGGCGGGGCACGTTCAAGATCCGTGCGACCGTCTCCGTGGAGGCGGTGACGGCGCGCCGCAAGGGTCTCGTGGTGACGGAGCTGCCGTTCTCGGTCGGTCCCGAGAAGGTGATCGCCAAGATCAAGGACCTGGTCGGGTCGAAGAAGCTCCAGGGCATCGCGGACGTCAAGGACCTCACGGACCGTGCGCACGGTCTGCGGCTGGTGATCGAGATCAAGAACGGCTTCGTCCCGGAGGCCGTCCTGGAGCAGCTCTACAAGCTGACGCCGATGGAGGAGTCCTTCGGCATCAACAACGTCGCCCTGGTGGACGGCCAGCCCCTGACCCTGGGTCTGAAGGAGCTGCTGGAGGTCTATCTGGACCACCGCTTCACCGTGGTGCGCCGCCGCAGCGAGTTCCGCCGCGCCAAGCGCCGCGACCGGCTGCATCTGGTGGAGGGTCTGCTGGTGGCCCTCGTCGACATCGACGAGGTCATCCGGGTGATCCGGTCCAGCGACAACTCGGCGCAGGCCAAGGAGCGGCTGATCGAGCGGTTCTCGCTGAGCGAGATCCAGACGCAGTACATCCTGGACACCCCGCTGCGCCGGCTGACCAAATTCGACCGGATCGAGCTGGAGTCCGAGCGCGACCGGCTGAACGCGGAGATCGCCGAGCTGACGCGCATCCTTGACTCGGACGCCGAGCTGCGCAAGCTGGTCTCCGGTGAGCTGGCCGCGGTGGCGAAGAAGTTCGGCACCGACCGGCGCACGGTCCTGCTGGAGTCCTCCGGCACCCCCGCGGCCACGGTGCCGCTCCAGGTCGCGGACGACCCGTGCCGTGTCCTGATGTCGTCCACGGGCCTGCTGGCGCGTACGGCCGACGGCGAGACGTCCTCGGAGGACGGCGGTCGCCGGGTGAAGCACGACGTGATCGTGTCCGCGGTGCCCGCCACCGCGCGCGGGGAGGTCGGCGCGGTCACCTCCACGGGGCGGCTGCTGCGGATCGCGGTGGTCGATCTGCCACAGCTTCCGGGCACCGCTTCGGCGCCCGTGCTGTCGGGCGGCGCGCCGATCGCCGAGTTCCTCACCCTGGAGGGTGACGAGACGGTCGTCTGTCTGACGACGCTCGACGAGGCGTCACCGGGTCTGGCGATCGGCACCGCCCAGGGTGTCGTGAAGCGTGTGGTGCCGGACTATCCGACGAACAAGGACGAGTTGGAGGTCATCGCCCTGCGTGACGGTGACCGGATCGTCGGGGCGGTGGAGCTGCGTACCGGCGAGGAGGATCTCGTCTTCATCACGGACGACGCGCAGTTGCTGCGCTTCCAGGCGTCCCAGGTGCGTCCCCAGGGCCGTCCCGCCGGAGGCATGGCGGGCATCAAGCTCACGGACGGCGCCAAGGTGATCTCGTTCACCGCGGTCGACCCCGCGGTCGACGCGGTGGTCTTCACGGTCGCCGGTTCACGCGGCACGCTGGACGACTCGGTGCAGACGACGGCGAAGCTGACGCCGTTCGACCAGTACCCGCGCAAGGGCCGTGCCACGGGCGGTGTGCGCTGCCAGCGGTTCCTGAAGGGCGAGGACTGTCTGAGTCTGGCGTGGGCGGGCGCGGCGCCCCCCCGCGCGGCGCAGAAGAACGGCACTCCGGTGGACATGCCGGAGCCGGACCCGAGACGGGACGGTTCCGGACTGCCCCTCGGCAGGACGGTCTCGGTGGTCGCGGGCCCGGTGTGACGGCCCGCCACGCGCGCGTGGCGCCTTCGGGTGCCCCGCGCGCGTGGACGGTTCCGGGGCGATGGTCCCGCCGGTGACCGCGATGCGCGGGTGCCGCGCGTGCGGACGGTTCAGGGGCGGGCGGTGTCCGCGGTGTCCACCCCGCGGTGAGTCACCCGTCGCCGTACGGGTCGCCCAGTTCGGCCGGGTCGGCGGGGTCGGCGGGGTCGTCCTGACCGGACCCGTCCCCGTCGGGTTCCGGCTCGGGGACGTAGCGCAGCACTCCCCACATGACGTGCTCCTCGACGGCGCCTTCCGCGTCGCCGAGGGGACACAGGTCCAGCCGGGCGCGCAGTTCCCCGGTGTCGATGCCGGAGCCGATGAGGACGAGCTGGGTGAGCCGCCGCGCGTCGGACGGCCAGGGCTCCGGGGTGAAGCGCAGGAAGCGGCCCACCGCGTGGACGGCGTACCGGTTGCGCGGGTCGGCGGCCCCGAAGTCGACATATCCCTTGATCCGGTACAGCCCGTCCGGCCTGCTGTCGAGGAAGTCCAGCAGCCGTCGCGGGTGCAGGGGCCGGTCGGCGGTGAAGGACACCGTCTCGTAGCCGGTGTGGGGATGCGCCGCCGGGTGTCCGTGACCCGGTGCGGCCTCCTCGCAGCCGTCACCGGCGAGCGCGGCGAGGTCGTCGAAGGTCAGCTGTCCGACGCGTTCACGGACCGCCTTGGGGTCGAACAGCAGCTCGGGGTCGACCCGCCCGTGGACGGAGGTCACCACGGCCGCGCCGTCGACGAGCCCCCGGACCGTCCCCAGCACCCGGCCCAGCGCCCCGTCGTCCACCCGGTCGGCCTTGTTCACGACCACGAGGTCGGCGATCCGCAGATGCCGGTCGAGCTCCGGATGGCGTTCGCGGGTGGCGTCGAACTCGACTGCGTCCACGACCTCGACGAGCCCTCCGTACACGATCCGCCGGTTGTCGCTGGCGAGGACCATCCGGACGAGTTCCTGCGGTTCGGCGAGGCCGCTGGCCTCGATGACGATGATGTCGATCCGGGCGGCGGGACGGGTGAGCCGCTCCAGATAGGCGTCGAGTTCGCTGACGTCGACCGCGCAGCACAGACAGCCGTTCCCGAGGGACACCGTGGAGTCGCCGAGCCGGCCGGCCACCGCCATCGCGTCGATCTCGATGCTGCCGAAGTCGTTGACGATCGCTCCGATGCGGCTTCCCCCGCTGGTGTGGAGCAGATGGTTCAGGAGGGTGGTCTTGCCCGACCCGAGGAAGCCCGCGAGGACGACGACCGGGATCTGCTGCTGACTCAACGCGCGCTCTCTCCTGCTGCTCGGGCCACTGCTGCTCGGGCCACGCACGCTCGCACGCACCCGCTGGAGCCCTTCCGGCACCGCCGGGGCACCTGGGACCGGCCCGGACCCAGGGCGGGACCCGGCCCGGTCCCAGGATACGAGGGCGCCCGGACACTCCCGGTCGCCCGTCGGCCTCCGAGCGGGCCAGGGCCACGTCCCGCGCGCGGGAGGTCACCGACGGGGACCGGCCGCGCCCGGAAGTCCCCGTCGAGCACGTCAGGTTAGGCTCACCTCTGTGAGTACGTGCGCAACCGCTTCGCGGAGCTCCGACGAACCGCTGGCCGGCACCGCGGCCACGGCCCGCACCTGGCTGCTGCTCGAACAGCCCGGTCCCTGGGGCGCCAAGGCGCTGACGGCGAGCCATCTGGACCCGGCGGTGGGGCGTGCCCTGGAGTCGGTGGCGGAGGGCACCGGGGTGCGGATCGCGCTGATCCGCAGACCGGGCAGGCACGCGGACCGTCACACGGACGGCACCCGCCGGGTGTACGCCGCGCACACCGTGCCGGGCGGGACCTGGCTGCGGGAGGCCGACATCGACGACCCGGCGCGGCTGCTCGGCCTGGACCTCGGGGCGCTCGGCGCGGGCGACGCCGACGGCTTCGACCGGGCGCTGGACGGGCGGGCGCACACGGGCGCCCCCCTGATCCTCGTCTGCACCAACGGCAAGCGGGACCGCTGCTGCGCCCTGCTGGGGCGCCCGCTCGCCCAGGAGCTCACCGACTCCGGTGAGCGCGGCGTCTGGGAGGTCACCCACCTCGGTGGGCACCGCTTCTCGCCGACGCTGCTGGTGCTGCCGTACGGCTACGCGTACGGCAGGGTCGAGGCCCCGCTCGTCAAGGAGATCTTGGAGGCCGTCACCGACGGCCGGATCGTGACGGAGGGCTGCCGGGGCGGCTCCGCGTGGGAGCGTCCGGGCCAGGCGGCGGAGCTGGCCGTCCGCAAGGCGGCCCAGGAGGCCGCAGCGGGCGTTCTGAGCGTCGAACGGACCGAGGGGGCCGCTCCCCGCTGGGAGGTCTCCGTTCGGCACGTGGACGGCCGTACGTGGCGTGTCACGGTCGCGCGGGGGGCGTCCCTGCCCGCCCGGCCGGAGAGCTGCGGGGCCGCCCTGGCGACCCCGGCGCGTATGGACGTCGTCGCGGTACGTGAGCTGGTCACCGCCGCGGAGGGCTGAACGGCGCGCCGCCGAAGGACCCAGCACAGCAAAGCCACGAGATCCGCACCACAGGGGCTTCGACTGGGACGCCCGCGCCCCGTACCGTTCGTACGCATGAGCCCGTCCCCCCCCGTCCGGCGCCTGCGTCTCGGTCTGCCCCGCCGGGTCTTCTCGCAGGTGCTCCTGATGCAACTGGCGATCGCCGGCGGAGTCGTGGTGCTCGCCACCGGCCTGTTCCTCGCGCCCCTCAGCAACGAGCTGGACGACCAGGCCATGCAGCGCGCCCTGGCGATAGCGCAGACCACCGCGGCCCAGCCCCAGATAGCCGCGGACATGAAGACCTCGCTACCGACGGTCGACGGTCCGGTGCAGGCGGTCGCGGAGCGCATACGGCACGCGAGCGGCGCCGAGTACATCGTGATCATGAACATGGACGGGGTCCGCTGGTCGCACACCGACACCCTCCAGATCGGCAAGGTCGTCTCCACGGACCCCAGCGTCCCGCTCGCGGGCCGGGAGATCATGCAGATCGACAACGGCACCCTGGGCCGCTCCGCGCGCGGGAAGGTGCCGCTGCGTGACGCGAGCGGCGACATCATCGGCGCGGTGTCCGTCGGCATCGAGTACGACAGCGTCCGGGCGCGGCTCTTCCACACGATCCCCAGCCTGCTCGCCTACGCGGGCGGGGCGCTGGCGGTCGGGGCACTGGCGGCGTACCTGATCTCCCGGCGGGTGCAGAAGCAGACCAGGGACCTCGCCTTCTCGGACATCTCCGCGCTGCTCGCGGAGCGCGAGGCGATGCTGCACAGCATCCGCGAGGGTGTGGTGGCCCTGGACCGCGGCGGGCGTATCCGGCTGCTCAACGACGAGGCGCAGCGGCTGCTGGGCCTCGGCACGGAGGTCGTCGGCAAGTCGCTGGACTCGGCGCTGGGCCCGGGCCGCACCACCGATGTCCTCGCGGGCCGGGTGACGGGGACGGACCTGGTGACCGTGCGGGGGCAGCGGGTGCTGATCGCCAACCGGATGCCCACCGACGACGGCGGCGCCGTGGCCACGCTGCGTGACCGTACCGAGCTGGAGCAGCTCGGCCGTGAGCTGGACTCCACCCGTGGTCTCATCGACGCGCTGCGCGCGCAGGACCATGAGCACGCGAACCGTATGCACACCCTGCTCGGGCTGCTGGAGCTGGAGATGTTCGACGAGGCCGTCGAGTTCGTCGGGGAGGTCGCCGGGGCCCACCGGGTGACCGCCGAGCAGATCACGGAGAAGATCCACGACCCGCTGCTGGCGGCCCTGCTGGTCGGCAAGGCCACGGTCGCGGCCGAACGCGGTGTGACGCTCGCGGTGTCCCCGGACACCTCGCTGCCGGACCGGCTGATCGACCCGCGTGGGCTGGTCACCATCGTGGGGAACCTCGTCGACAACGCGCTGGACGCCTCGTCCGGATCGCCCCACGCGCGCGTGGAGGTCGTGCTGCGGGCGGAGGGCCGGGCCGCGGTGCTGCGGGTGCGGGACACCGGTCCCGGTGTCCCGCCGGAGCAGCGGGAGACGATCTTCATGGAGGGCTGGACCACCAAGAAGATCCCCGCGCGCGGCAAGCGCGGCATCGGTCTGGCGCTGGTGCGCCGGCTGGCCGAGCGGCAGGGCGGCGGCGCCGAGGTCGGCGAGGGCCCGGACGGCGGCGCGGAGTTCATCGTGCGGCTGCCGGAGGCCCTGTCGGAGGCACCGCTGGCGAGCGCGGAGGAGGTGCGGTGATCGCGGTCCTGGTGGTGGACGACGACATCCGGGTGGCGGACGTCAACGCGGCGTACGTCGAGAAGATCGCCGGTTTCCGGGTGGCGGCGAAGGCGCACAACGCCGCCGAGGCGCTGCACTGCGTGGAGACCGACGAGGTCGATCTGGTGCTGCTCGACCACCATCTGCCCGACGAGACCGGGCTGGACGTGGTCCGCAGACTGCGGGAGCGCGGCCATGAGACCGACGTGATCATGGTGACGGCCGCCCGGGACGTGGGCACCGTGCAGGCGGCGATGCGGCTGGGCGCTCTCCAGTACCTGGTGAAGCCGTTCGCGTTCTCCGGGCTGCGGACCAAGCTGGAGGCGTACGCGGCCCTCCAGCGCACCCTCAGGGGTGGCGGCGAGGCCGAACAGGCGGAGGTGGACCGGATCTTCGGCGCGCTCACGGTGTCCGCCGAACCCGAACTCCCGAAAGGCCACTCCCCCACCACCGCGGAACTGGTGCGCAGGGTGCTGATGTCCGCCGAAGGACCGGTGTCCGCACAGGAACTCGCCGACAGCACCCAGTTGAGCCGGCAGACGGCCCAGCGCTACCTCAAACTGCTGGAGCGCGCCGGGCGGGTCCGGCTCAGTCTGCGGTACGGGGACACGGGCCGCCCCGAGCACCGGTACCGGTGGGCCACCCGGGGGTGAGCCCCCGCGCGGCGGGGGAAGTGGCGCGGGGGCTCACGTGGCGGGCCCGAGCGGTCGCGGCGCGCGGTGCGCGGCGGTCGCGTACGGGCCTTGCGGGCGGCGCACCTCGTACGGTGCGGCGCCGCGTCGGTGGCCGGGGTTCAGCCGTCGGTGGTGGCGGACCGGGCCCCGGTCGTGGTGCCGAAGTCGGCGGGCAGGGTACGGCCCGAGCGCCGGTTCACGGGCGCTTCACGGCGTTCCGCCTCGTCGACGGTCGTCCCCACATGACGCGGGGTGCGGGAGCCGTCGTCGCCGACACCTCCGCCGCTGACCGATGAGAGCCCCACGAGTGCGCCCAGCGCCATCATCCCCGCACCGGCGGCCGACGCCCATCTGGTGGTGTCCCGCATGCGCATCACGTCCTTGTGAGATGAAACGGCCTCAGAGCCCCGCCAGGGGCCTGGGGTTCTTCGGTCCGCCCCGGGGGACGGATGCGGTCTCGGAGGCCCGCAGCGGGGCGTACAGCGCGACTGTGGGCACAAAGCCGGGCGGGGGACGGGAACCGGAACGGGACGGGCGGCGGACCGGAGTACGGTCGACCGGCCGTCGGCCGCCCACGAGCGCCCGCCACGATGCGAGCCGCTCACGGGTTCACGCTCCCGTGACGGAAGAGCGGTCCGTCACCCCGGCGTCGGGGGCGGTGCCCCGTCGACGGGTCGCGCTCAGGGTTCGGTGCCGGGCTCAGCGGTCCTCGACCACCGTGGCGTCCGGCCCCTCGGGGCACCTCCGCTTCCCGGCTCCGGGCAGCGTGCCGCGCGAGGACTCCCCGCCCGCGGTCCGTGACCCGGTGGCCCGGTTGGTTTCTGTGCTCATGGCCCGGCACGGTAAGTGCGATGTGCGTCGCAGTGCGATCCTTGTGCGCGCTGGCCCATCTTCTGATTGCAAACCCCTGTTGTGCTCATTTTGCGCGCGCTAGAACACGAAGCCTCACCATGGGCTTAACCAGAAAGGCCCGGTCGATGATTGACGTCCTGGTCGTGGACGACGATTTCCGAGTCGCAGAGATCAACGCCCGCTACGTGGCCAAAGTCCCGGGCTTTCGTGTGGTCGGTCGCGCCCACGACGCCGCCCAGGCGCTCGCCACCGTGGAACGCGAGCAGATAGACCTCGTCCTGCTCGACCACTACCTCCCGGACCGGACCGGGCTGTCGCTGGTGCAGCACATGCGTCAGCTCGGCCATCGCACCGACGTCATCATGATCACGGCGGCGAGCGATGTGACCACCATCCAGGACGCCATGCGGCTCGGCGCCCTGCACTACCTGGTGAAGCCCTTCACGTTCGACGCGCTGCGCAGCCGCCTGGAGGCGTACGCCGCCCTGCGCCGCACGGTCGACCGGGTGGGCGGCAGCGGGATGGCCGCACAGGAGCAGGTCGACCGGATCTTCGGCGCGCTGCGCACGACCACGACGACCCCGCCCCAGGGACTGCCGAGCGGTCACTCGCTTCCCACCACCGATTTGATATGCGGCGTTCTGCACCGTGCCGCTCAGCCGTTGTCCGCACACGAGGTGGCCGCCCAGACCGGTTTGAGTCGCTCTACCGCCCAGCGTTACCTCCGTCATCTGGAGCAGGCGGGCCGGCTCCAGCTCACGTTGCGTTACGGCGACACCGGACGGCCCGAGCACCGCTACGCCTGGGTGTCGCCCCGCTGACGCCGACCCCCTCCGGCCCCGCGCCCCGGCCCGCGCGCGTCGGTCGTCCCGAGGGGCCGGTCGTCCAGGTCGTCCCGGAACACACGTCGCCCTCCCGTCCCGGACGGCGCAACCCGGGTGGGGAGGGCGACGAAGCATGTCCGCGGCGGCGGACGCGCGCGGCGGGCACGACCCCGACCGGGATCGGCCCGACCTGATTCGGCCCCATCCCGGACCGACCGGAGCCGGTACGACCCGAGCCGATCCGAGGCCGGTACGACCCGGGCCGGTACGGCCCGGCCCGGCCCGGACCGGACCGGACCGGACCGGCAGACGGCCGGATCAGGCGTCGATACGCGAACGGTCGAGGGTGGCCGCCGAGCTGGTGATGAACTCCTTGCGCGGGGCGACCTCGTTGCCCATCAGCAGGTCGAAGACCCGCTCGGAGGACTCCAGATCGGAGATGTTGATCCGGCGCAGGGTCCGGAACCGCGGGTCCATCGTGGTCTCGGCCAGCTGGTCGGCGTCCATCTCACCGAGCCCCTTGTAGCGCTGGATGGAGTCCTTGTAGCGGACGTTCTTGCGCTGGAACTCCAGCAGCGTGTCACGCAGCTCCCGGTCGGAGTAGGTGTAGACGTACTTGTCCTGGCCCTTCTTGGGCTGGACGAGCTCGATCCGGTGCAGCGGCGGCACGGCGGCGAAGACCCGCCCCGCAGCGACCATCGGGCGCATGTACCGCTGGAACAGCGTCAGCAGCAGGCAGCGGATGTGCGCGCCGTCCACATCGGCGTCCACGAGCAGGATGATCTTCCCGTACCGGGCCGCGTCCAGGTCGAAGGTACGCCCCGAACCCGCTCCTATGACCTGGATGATCGCCCCGCACTCGGCGTTCTTCAGCATGTCCGAGACGGACGACTTCTGGACGTTGAGGATCTTGCCCCGGATCGGCAGCAACGCCTGGAACTCGGAGTTGCGGGCCAGCTTCGCCGTACCCAGCGCCGAGTCACCCTCCACGATGAACAGCTCACTGCGCTCCACGTCGTCACTGCGGCAGTCCGCCAGCTTCGCCGGCAGCGACGACGACTCCAGCGCCGTCTTCCGACGCTGCGCCTCCTTGTGCTGACGAGCCGCGATCCGGGTCCGGGCAGCCGCGACCGCCTTGTCCATCACCGAGCGGGCCTGCGCCTTCGCGTCCCGCTTGGTGGACGTCAGGAACGCCTTCAGCTCCTTGGCGACGACCGCCGCGACGATGCGGTTGGCGGCCGACGTACCGAGGACCTCCTTGGTCTGCCCCTCGAACTGCGGCTCGGCCAGCCGTACGGTGACGACCGCGGTGAGGCCCTCCAGGGCGTCGTCCTTGACGATGTCGTCCTCGGCGACCCGGAGCAGCTTCTGGCCGCGGAGCACCTCGTTCATCGTCTTGGTCACGGAGCGTTCGAATCCGGTGACATGGGTGCCGCCCTTGGGGGTGGCGATGATGTTCACGAAGGACCTGAGCTTGGTCTCGTATCCCGTGCCCCAGCGCATGGCCACGTCCACGCCGAGTTCCCGGGTGACCTCGGTGGGTGTCATATGGCCGCGGTCGTCGAGGACCGGGACGGTCTCCTTGAAGCTGCCCGTGCCGGAGAAACGCAGGACGTCGCAGACCGCCTTGTCGGTGGCCAGGTACTCGCAGAACTCGCTGATACCGCCGTCGAAGCGGAAGGACTCCTCGCCCTTGCTGCCGCCCTCGCCCAGGCCGTACTCGTCGCGGACGACGATGGTCAGGCCGGGCACCAGGAACGCGGTCTGCCGCGCGCGCTGGTGCAGGGTGTCCAGGGAGAGCTTGGCGTCCTTGAGGAAGATCTGGCGGTCCGCCCAGTAGCGCAGACGCGTGCCGGTACGGGCCTTGGGGACGCGCTTGGTCTTGCGCAGACCGCTGTGGGGTTCGAAGGGCGACTCCGCCCCCGGCTTCGCGAAGGCCCCGGGAACGCCCCGGCGGAAGCTGATCGCGTGGGTGCTGCCACCGCGGTCCACCTCGACGTCCAGACGCGCCGAGAGCGCGTTCACGACGGAGGCGCCGACGCCGTGGAGGCCACCGGAGGCGGCGTACGAGCCGCCGCCGAACTTGCCACCGGCGTGCAGCTTGGTCAGGACGACCTCGACACCCGACAGCCCGGTCTTCGGCTCCACGTCCACGGGGATGCCGCGGCCGTTGTCACGGACCTCGACGGACCCGTCGTCGTGCAGCACGACATCGATGTGATCGCAGTAGCCGCCCAGGGCCTCGTCGACGGAATTGTCGATGATCTCCCAGAGGCAGTGCATCAGGCCACGGCTGTCGGTCGACCCGATGTACATACCGGGCCGCTTGCGAACCGCTTCGAGGCCCTCCAGGACGAGCAGGTGCCGCGCGGTGTAGTTGGAACCGTCCCGGTCTGCTCCGGTCAGCAGCGCAGTGGACGGCACGGACGTATCGGCGGTCACGCGGTTCGCTCCTCGCTGAATTTCAGATACGACCCTTTGGGGTAAGGGCCCGGCTTCGGTTGCCGCTCAGAGGGTACCGAGCCCTGGTAGAGCCGTTGTCACGCCACCCTCGCGCAGAACCAGCCTAGTCCAGAGTCGCATGCTTGTTCGATGCCTCGATGGAGTGAAGGGCATATCACGTTCCCTTCGAGGCATGAACCATTTAGGCTCCGGGCACGTCCTCTTGAACAACCGGCAAGCCAGCCGGGAGGACCGGACCCCATGCAAACCGCGCGAACCCGTAAGACACATAGACACGCAATACGGCACATTCGCCGCCAATGGGCAGCAGACAGCCACCTCGGGGAGAAATTTTCGAGGAGAAGCCGCGAGCGGGAACGTTTTCGGCCTGGTTGGATGTTGACCCTGGTACGACAGCTCGTCGAGCTAGAGAAGAGGCGACGTGACTACTGTTCTGACCCCCGCGAGCCCGCTGACGGCCGCTGACCGCTGCGACCGTTGCGGCGCCCAGGCTTACCTGCGCGTCGTCCTGTTGAGCGGCGGTGAACTGCTCTTCTGCGCCCACCACGGTCGCAAGTTCGAGCCGGAACTCAAGAAGATCGCCGCTGAGATACAGGACGAGACGGAGCGCCTGACCGCCGTCCCGGCCTCGGCCGAGGAGCAGCAAGAACGCTGACACCTCGCATCCACCGACGAGCCAGCACCGGCCCAGGCCGGCGAAATGGGCGGCACCCCGTACGCGGGGTGGCCGCCCGTTCACGTTCCCGCACCGCCCGACGCTCCCAGCGCCGGGCGGTCTCAGCGCCTGGCGGTACCAGCGCCCGGCGGTACCAGCGCCCGGCGGCCGGGCGAATGTCAGCGCCGGGCGGTTTCCGGTGACTCGGGGGTGGTGCCACCGGGGAGGCGCGCCATGACAGGCCCTGCCCGGCCCCTGTCGCCTCGCTCAGCACCTTCCGGGGCCGGTCCGGTCCCGGACACCTCGGGCTCGCCCAGCGCGGCGGAGAGGCGCGTGTAGACGCCCGGGCTGCCGGCCCTGCCGCAGCCGCTCCCCCACGAGACGAGACCGATGAGCCGTCCTTCCGCGACGAGCGGGCCACCGCTGTCGCCCTGGCACGCGTCCCGTCCCCCTTCGCGCACCCCGGCGCAGAGCATGGAATCGGCCAGATACCGGCCTTCGGGTCCACCGGGGTACGCGTCCTGGCAGAGTTCGTCGGGCAGCACCTCGACCCGCCCGACCCGCAGGCTCCGCGCGTAGTCGCCCCGTCCGGTGGCGTCCCCCCAGCCGTAGACGGCCGCGGGGGTACCTGCCCGATACGCGGGGTCACCGGACTCCGCCATGGGGATCACATGGCTGTCGGGCAGCGGCTCCGCGAGGGTCAGCACGGCGAGGTCCCACGCGTTCGTCGTACGGTCGTGCTCCGGGCTGACCCAGGTGTCACGTACCCGGACCTCCGTCCCGCCACCGGCCAGCAGATCGCCGCGGCCCGCGATCACCGCCAGATCACCGACCTCGCCGGGAGACGTGCCGAGCACCTCCGGCCCCACACAGTGCGCGGCGGTCAGCACCGTCGTGGGCCCCACCACGGCACCGCCGCAGAACTGTCCGGCACGGGTACCGCCGAACCGGTCACGGCTGGAGAGGGCCACCACCCAGGGACTGTGGACGATGTCGGCCGGTTGTCCGCCCACCACCAGACTGTCGGCGGCGGCGGGCCGCGGGTGGGCCAGGGGCAGCACGGTGGCGGCGGCCGTCAGGACCAGCACACCGGTCAGGGCGCGGGCATGGGGACGGGACATGCGCTCTCCTCACTCAGGGTCGCGATCTCCCACCCAGCGTCGATCAGCGGTACCGGACCCGCACCCGCGCATGCCGAAGGGCCCGGCTCCACGAAGGAGCCGGGCCCTTGGCCACGGTCACCGGCCGGCGTGCCGACCGATGGACGACCGCAGACCGTCCGTCCGGTCCGCACCGGTCGGCGGTGATCCTGGATCCCGTCCAGGTGGCCCCGGATCCGATCCCGCTGATCCCGGACCTGATCCGAGTGGCCCCGGATCCGATCCGAGTGGTCGCGATCTAGTCCAGGTAGTCGCGCAGTACCTGCGAACGCGACGGGTGGCGCAGCTTCGACATCGTCTTCGACTCGATCTGGCGAATGCGCTCACGGGTGACGCCGTACACCTTGCCGATCTCGTCGAGGGTCTTCGGCTGACCGTCGGTGAGACCGAACCGCATCGACACCACACCCGCCTCACGCTCGGAGAGGGTGTCGAGCACGGAGTGCAGCTGCTCCTGGAGCAGCGTGAAGCTGACGGCGTCGGCGGGCACGACGGCCTCGGAGTCCTCGATGAGGTCACCGAACTCGCTGTCACCGTCCTCGCCGAGCGGGGTGTGCAGGGAGATGGGCTCACGGCCGTACTTCTGGACCTCGATGACCTTCTCGGGGGTCATGTCGAGTTCCTTGGCCAGCTCCTCCGGGGTGGGCTCGCGGCCCAGGTCCTGGAGCATCTGGCGCTGCACCCGCGCCAGCTTGTTGATGACCTCGACCATGTGCACCGGGATACGGATGGTGCGTGCCTGGTCGGCCATCGCGCGGGTGATCGCCTGACGGATCCACCAGGTGGCGTACGTGGAGAACT
Organism: Streptomyces uncialis; assembly: GCF_001905345.1. GTDB lineage: Bacteria > Actinomycetota > Actinomycetes > Streptomycetales > Streptomycetaceae > Streptomyces > Streptomyces uncialis. The sequence continues at coordinate 92,707 of NZ_LFBV01000004.1, read as the reverse complement.
TGTAGCCCTTGGTGTAGTCGAACTTCTCCACCGCGCGGATCAGACCGAGGTTGCCCTCCTGGATCAGGTCCAGGAACAGCATGCCGCGGCCCGTGTACCGCTTGGCCAGGGAGACCACGAGACGGAGGTTGGCCTCCAGCAGGTGGTTCTTGGCGCGGCGGCCGTCCTCGGCGATGATCTCCAGCTCGCGCTTGAGCTTGGGCGCCAGCTTGTCGGCGTTGGCGAGCTTGTCCTCGGCGAAGAGACCGGCCTCGATGCGCTTGGCCAGCTCCACCTCCTGCTCGGCGTTGAGGAGGGGGACCTTGCCGATCTGCTTCAGGTAGTCCTTGACGGGGTCGGCGGTGGCACCGGCCGCGGCGACCTGCTGCGCGGGCGCGTCGTCCTCGTCGTCGTCGGACAGGACGAAGCCCTGGCTCCCGTCCTCCGCGGGCTCCTCACCGGGCTTGCCGGGGGTACCCGAGGTCTCCTCGGCCGACTCGTCGTCGACGATCTCGTCGGAGTCCTTCTTGCCGGTCGCCTTCTTGGCCGCGGTCTTCTTGACAGCGGTCTTCTTGGCGACCGCCTTCTTGGCCACCGTCTTCTTGGCGGCGGCCTTCTTGGCGGGCGCGCCCTCGGCGTCGGACGCGTCGCCCGACGCGGCGGTGGGGGCGGTCGCCGCCTTCTTGGTCGTGACCGTCTTGGCGGCCACGGTCCTGGTGGCGGTCCGCTTGGCCGGACTCTTCGCTGCGACGCTCTTTCGGGTGCGCTTCGGTTCCGCGGCACTGACCATCAGCGTCACACCCTCTTCCTCGAGGATCTGGTTGAGGCTGCGCAGTACGTTCTTCCACTGAGTGGCCGGAATCTGGTCAGCTTCGAAGGCCCGACGCACGTCATCGCCGGCGATCTGCCCCTCAGCCTTTCCCCGCTCGATGAGCGCCATGACAGAGACGGACTCGGCGATCTCCGGCGGGAGCGTACGGGATGTGCTGGCCGACACGAACAACCTCTCGGAACGTTGGAAAACGGCTTCCGGCCCCGTCCACAACGGACTGGGACCGACGACCGCCGACTAGGGATGGGCCGGCGGCGCGGGCGTGGTCCAGGAGATTCACAGCGCCATCGGCGGCTGCTGCATTCCCTCCTCGACTGTCACCTCTTAGGTCATCGCGCAGTTCCCAGGAGCGTTACGCCCAATCTGCGTGGCCCGAGTCACACCCCGTAAGCATACAAAAGCTTCTAGATACGGTCAGAAGTGGTCAGGTTTTGCGACTGTCTGCCCCACCTCGATCCGTCGCCGCCGCATTAGGTCATGTTCTTGACCTGGCGGGGCCGCCGAGCGGGGCAACCGGGCCCGATGACCGACCGACGGACCGCACGGTCGGCGGACACGGGGCCGGTCGGGTGTGCGACGGTCGGGACCAGCACACACCTGCCGGGTAGAAGGGATGCTTCCCCGTTCGATTCAAACCACGCATGGGACCACCCGGAGCAACCGCCCCGGGGCGGTTGGGGACACCCTCCCCGGGACCGGGAACCGGCTGCGGGCCGGGGGTCCGGCGGCGGACGGGAAAGACCGGCGGAGGGGAACCGGCGGGGAGCGGGTGAGGGCCGGCGGGAGCCGTCGGTGGCGAGAAATGAGCTGCGGCAGAGCTGGGCGGGGCGGGTGCCGTTCGTGGGGCGGGTGCCGTCGCGGGATGGTTTCGGTTGCTGCGGCGGGGCGGTTCCATGGGCCGGCGGGGCGGGACCGGGCGGGGCGGGTATCGGGTGCCGTCGTGGGGCCGGGCGGGATGGGTGCCGTCGCAGGTGGGGCGGGGCCTCGGGGAGGACGGCGGAGCGGGAGTCGTCGCGTGTACGCCCCGGAAAGCGCGGCGGCCGGACCCGCCGCCGGGCCGGGTGCGGCCGCCGGGGAGGGTCCGGCCCGCATCAGATGCTGTGCCGGGGGTGTGCCACGTGTGCACACGGAGTTCGGATACGCGAGGCACACGCGCGTGGCCGTCGCGGGGGAACGCGAGAGGTGCAAGAGGCGCAGGAGGCGGGGAACCGGGCGGGCGGGTGCCCGTACGCCTCGCCGGGGCGACCGCGGCGCCGCTCGTGCGCGGCGATACGGACGACACCTGGCGGAACGGTTCCCTGGGGCAGACACACGAGGGCCGTTCGCGGACGCGGTTCACGCGTGGGAACCGCCGACCGCGGGATGACCCGCGCGAAGGTGAGCGGAACGGTCCGCTCAGTGCTCCCGGGGGGCGGGAACCACCCGCTCCACCTCGGGGTGGACGGTCAGCAGCTGACGCATCGCGGCCTCGGCGGCGGCGGCGTCCCCCTGGGCGAGGGCTTCGGCGATCCGGGCGTGGTGCGCGAGCGAGTGCTCGTGCGGACGGTCACAGCCTGTGACAGGACCGCCGGAGACATGGAGCGCGGACGAGACGATCCCGGACAGGTGCTCCAGCATGCGGTTACCCGCGAGCTGGATCAGCAGGGCGTGGAACTCGGCGTCCGCCCGGCCGAAGGTGATCGTGTCGGCCTGACCGAGGGCGTGGCCCATGATCTCGACCATGTCCGTCAGCCGCTGCTGCACGTCCTCACGTCCGTGCCCGGCGGCGAGACGGGCCGCGAGCGGCTCGATCGTCCACCGCAGCTCGCTGAGCTCACGGCGCTGGTCGTCCCGCTGGGGGCCGAAGGCCCGCCACTCGATGATGTCCGGGTCGAGGAGGTTCCAGTCGCTGACCGGCCGTACACGTGTGCCGACGTTGGGGCGGGCGCTGACGAGCCCTTTGGCCTCCAGCACCCGCAGGGACTCCCGTACGACGGTGCGGGAGACCTCGAAGCGCTGTCCGATCTCCTCGGGCACGAGCGGACGGTCGGCGCCCAGATCGCCGGAGACGATCATCTGGCCGAGCTGCTGGACGAGTTGGCCGTGCAGACCGCGGCCGCGGGTGCCCGCGGTACGGCGGCCGACGCGGCCGAGTTCCTGATCTGCGCCGTCCCACACGGAGGCGCCGGCTCGTTCGGCGGCGGGTGCCTGCGGGTACGGGTAGCGGTCGAGTTCGCCCGGTCCGGCGATGCCGGACTCTGTGGAACGGGCGTTGGTCATCATGGTGTGCGCAAGGGTACTCACGGAACCTTTGTCGGCCTTGCTCTCAGGCGCCTTGAGGTCTTTGGTGAAAAGCACACGAAAGGGTGATCGCTCACCTCTTCGCAATTGACGCCTTATCGGAAAGAAGTGAGCGCCACCCGGGAAGTTGTGTCCGGCGGCCGACCAAGAGGGCAACTTCGGTCGTCAACGCGCCCTGCTGCGTACGGTCATGAGCAGATACGCGCACAGCAGGGCCGTCAGTGACAACGTCAACGCACTCCCGACCGGTTGAACGATCATCCGCAGACCTGCGGCGAGATATCGCTCGGTCCCGAACGGCCACATGGTGAGGTCACGCAATCGGGCCGGGAGACCCATCGCGGTGCGCACTGTCGGCCCCGCCAGCGCCTGCTGCACCGCGGGACCGACAAGCACCGGGACCGCGACGACGGCCGCCAGCCCCGCGGCGGTCGACTTGAAGATCCCGGCCGCGAGAACCCCTGCCCAGGCGCATCCGATCACCAATGCGCCCCAACTCGCCACAAGAGTGGGCCAGTGCGGGGGAACTACGCCAACTTCCTGTCCGTACACGAGGTGGAGCGCCAGAGCGTCGCAGCCCACGGTGAGCAGCGCGAGGAGCAGCGCGGTCGCCGCCGCGACGGCGAGTTTGGCGCCGAGCAGCCCGAGCCGGCGGGGGACGTTCCCGCGGTCCACGGCGAGGGCGGGGTGTCGGAACTCGTCGCCGAAGGCCAGCGCGCCGAGCAGTCCCGCCCCCAGGGCGGCGGGCGGCAGCGGCAGTTGTACGGGCCAGGCCGCCAGCAGTCTGGCGTGGGAGGTGTGACCGTTCCGGGCCAGGAAGAGGGCGAGGACCACCGAGGTGACGAACACCGCCGCGCCGGTGCGGTAGCCGGCGCCGATCCCGGCGGCACGACGCAGCTCGTACCGCAGCGGCCGAAGGGGAACGCGTACGGAGCGCACGGTGATGGCGGGTGGCAGCAGCGAGAGATCCGCGCCGCCATCGGGGTACGGGGCGGGGGGGCGGAGGACAGAGGGGCCCGTGGCCGTGGGATGGGGGGCCGTGGGATGGGGGGCCGTGAGCTGGCTCCGGGGTCGTTCGGGGGGCGCGGTGCGGTGGGAGGTGCCTGCGGGGAGAGCGGTGTCCGGTACGTCGGCGGGGAGCGCGGCGGTGGCCTGCGGCTGCTCCTGGCCCTCGGGGTGGGCCGGCTCGGGGCGAGCGAGCTGGGCGTAGGTGGGCTCGGGGTGGGTGGACTCTGGGTGGGTGGACTCTGGGTGGGTGGACTCTGGGTGGGTGGACTCTGGGTGAGCGGGCTCGGGGTAGGTGGACTCTGGGCAGGCGAATTCGGCGGGGCCGGGACCTGGGCTTTCAGGATCGGCGGGGTAGGGGTTGGGGTCCGTGCGCTCAAGGTCTTCGCGGGCCGGGAGGTTGCCGTCGGGGTCGGGGTCGGGGTCGGGGTCCGTACGGTAAAGGCCTTCGTGGTCGGGGAGGTTGCGGTCGAGGGCGTGGTCGTTGACGTCCAGGCGGTCGTGGTCAGGAAGGTGGCGTTCGGGGCCTGGATCGGTGACTGCAAGGCCGTTGGGCTCGGAGGTGGTGTGGTCAGGCCCGGTGGGGTCGGGGGCGGTGGGGTCGGGGGCGGCGGCCTCAAGTTCGGTGACCGGCGGTTCGGCGGTGTCGGATACGGCGCCTTCGAGCCCGATGCCTTCGAGGGCGGCATGGGCCGGTACGTACGGCACGCCCAGTCCGTCGTCGCTGATGGCCGCGCCGACGGAGTGGGGTGAGCGAGTGTCGACAGCGGAGTCGGTGGCGATGGCCGGGTCAGCGGCGGGGTCGGCGGCGCTGGATGTGGCGGTGGCCGGGTCGGCGGCGGGGTCGGCGGCGGGGTCGGCGGCGACGGCGGTGGCCGGGTCGGTGTCCGTAGCGCCTCCCGGTCCCATGTCCCCCGTCTCGTCGGCGAGCTGATGGACGAGGATGCCGTGCCGGTACGCGGCGTCACCGACGTCCGCGCAACTGCTTCCGTACACCGAGAGCCGGTTGCCGCCCTCCTGCACCACCTCGACCGAACGTCTCGCGGAGCGCGCCTCCTGAGTGATCAGCAGTCCGAGACGGGCGGCGTGCGGGCTGCGTACGGCGACCCTCGGCCGCAGTCGTGTCCTGGCGAAATCTGTCGCTTCCTGATCGGCGACGACACGCCCCTCCCCCAGCGTCACGACACGATCCGCGTTCCGGGCCGCCTCCTTGGCGTCGTCCGTCGTGAACAGCACGGTGCCGCCCAGCGATGTGTGGGCGCGCAGGACGCCGTGCAGCCAGGACCGGTCGCGCGCGGACAGGCCGTGCGTGGGCGCGTCCAGCACGAGCGTGTGCGGGTCCGCGAGCAGGGCGCAGGCGACCGCGAGACGGCGGTCCAGGGCGCGGGAGAGGATGCCCAACGGCTCGTCACGCTGGCCGACCAGCCCCACGGTCTCCAACACGTCGTCGGCACGCTGGATCGTCACCCCGGCGGCCGCGCACAGCATCCTCAAGTGCCCTCGCACCGTACGTGCGGGGTGTCCCGGTACCTCACCGAGGACGACGCCGACCTCGCGGGCGGGATGGGCGATACGGTGCAGGGGGCGGCCCCGGAAATGGGCGACGCCCCGCCCCCGCTGGAGTTCGAGCATCAGACGCAGGGTCGTCGACTTCCCCGAACCGGGAACGCCGAGCAGTGCCGTGATCCGGCCCGTCGGAGCCTCGAACGACACGTCGTCGACGGCCGGCGGAGACTCCTTGCGCGGTGTGCTGGTCAGTCCGATGGCCTGGATCATCGCTTCTCTCACGGGAGGGGCGACCGTCTCGGCGGCGGGGGCCGTCAGCCGAGCGAGGCCGTCCGCCGGGCGGGGACGGACGACCCCGTGGATACCCCAGCAAGATAGCGCGACATTCCAGACTTTTCGGGCATCGACCACCGTTGAGTGTTGCCCCGGTAGCCGATCAGGAACGTACAGAACCGGTCAGGGCCCATCGTCACCCGAACCTCGCCGTCTGCGGCGGCCGGCCTCAGGACGCTCAGACCTCCGGTCGCAGCATCGGCGGATTGAGGAGTGTGGCGCCGCCCGCGCGGAACAACTGCGCGGGACGACCCCCCTGGCGCGTGGTCGTGCCACCCGTCGGAACGAGAAAGCCGGGTGTTCCGGTCACCTTGCGATGGAAGTTCCGGGGGTCCAGGGCCACGCCCCAGACGGCCTCATAGACCCTGCGCAGCTCCCCCACGGTGAACTCCGGTGTGCAGAAGGCGGTGGCGAGCGACGAGTACTCGATCTTGGACTTGGCGCGCTCCACCCCGTCGGTCAGGATCCTCGCGTGGTCGAACGCCAGTGGAGCGGCCTGCTCCCCTTCGCGCCCGTATCCCCCTGAGGCGAGAAGCTCCTCCACAGGAGCCCAGCGTGCGTTGCTCGCGTCGCCGCCCGCGCGGGGCGCGGGCAGATCGGGCGCGAGGGCGAGATGCGCGACACTGACCACCCGCATCCGGGGGTCCCGCTGAGGGTCGCCATAGGTCGCGAGCTGTTCGAGATGCGCACCTTGGGCCTGTGTCGGGGTCGACGGATCATGAGCGGAGAGCCCGGTCTCCTCGACGAGCTCCCTCGCCGCGGCCAACGACAGATCCTCATCGGCACGCACGAACCCGCCGGGGAGCGCCCAACGCCCCTGGAACGGCGCCTCACCGCGCCGCACCGCCAACGCGCACAGGGCGTCGCGCCGCACGGTCAGTACCACCAGGTCGACGGTGACGGCGAAGGGCGGGAAAGCTGACGGGTCGTAGGGCGGCATGCTCGTGATCATAGTCGTCTGCCTGACGATAAACACTCCCTCGCCGAGCCACCGACCGATTCGTTCGCAATCCCTGGCCACGCCGGGGCGCCACCCGGATCGCCCGCCCGGTGCGCCCACCTGCGCGGCGAACCGCCCGGCGCCGGTGCCGCCCGGGCCCTGAGCACGTTCGGGCTGCGAACCCGGGCCATGATCGGCACAGGCACTTGAGGCGCGCCCGGAGTGTTGGTGCCCTCATCGCTGCCTCCGGCTACCGCCCGACCGGGCCGGGCGGCCGCCGGGACGGGTGGACGGCCCCTTGGGACGCGGGCCGCGGGCTCCTCCGGCCGCCCGCTGCCGGGCATTGGCTCGCCGGAGGGCGGCCCCGGTCCGCGACGACCTCAGGGCGGTGGCCCCCACGGCGGGCAGGACGGGGCGGGAGGAGCCCATGCCCTCGGCGGCCTCGGCCTCACGCTCGACCGCTGTCAGCTCACGGTTCGTGGCTGTCAGCTCCTGGCCCGCGGCTGTCTGCTCGCCGTCCGCACCTGTGGCCTCGTCGTCCACGTCTGTCGGCTCATGGCCAACAGCCGACCCGCGATCCTCGGCCCCAGCCCCGGCAGCGGCAGCGGCAGCGCGCTCCTCGGCCGCCGCTTCGCGTTCGGCTCGACCCCGCCTGATGCACTCGCGGATCGCCTCGGCACCGAGCCCTTCGTTGCATGCCGTGTGCAGCAGCCAGGCGAACAGGTAGTCGGGGTCCGCAGCGAGTGCCATGGCCAGCGCCTCACGCGCCTCCAGACTGTCGCCCGTCGACCAGGCGGCCCAGCCCGCGAGGGTCAGTAGCGCCGCGGCGTGATCGCCGTACGGGCCGACGCAGCGACGGGCCAGCGCCCGCCAGAGCCTGAGGGCGAGCTCCGCGTCCGTTCCCTCCATCCACTCCGCGGCCTCGTCGCGGGTCTCGCGGTCCTGGAGTCCGACGATGAGCGCCGCCGCCTCGTCATGGGTGAGCAGTGCGTCGTCCTGGTCGTCCATGTCCATCCGGCCGGGAGTCGTGGGCCGGTCGGCCAGGCGGACCATCGCACGGCGGGCCAGATCGAGTGTCGCGGTGGTCACGGCCGGTCGGCTCGTCTCGTCGTCGATCCTCGGTCGGAGCGTGCGACGTGCCGCGTCGAGCGCGGCTTCCTGCTCGGGGGCGGCGCCGTCCTTCGGCCGCAGCCGGGCCTGGAACTCCTTCAACGATCCGCGTACCTGAAGTCCGGCGTAGGTCGCCGCCGCGGCCAGCGCGGAGGAGCCCGGCAGTCCCATGGACGTCCCCTCGGGCGGGCAGCATCCACCCGGGCAGCAGTAGGACCAGAAGCGACCGTCGGAGATGCACAGGGCCTCGACCACCGGCACCCCGAAGTCACCGCACGAGGTGCGCAGAAGCTGGACGAAGAGCTGAAGCCGGTCGCGCACGCGCCGGCCTGTCTCGCCCTCCGTCGGCTCCTTGCAGACGAAGACGACGATGGCGTCGGACCTGTCCCCGCGGTGCTCGCCTCCGATGATCAGGGACCGCGCCAGCTGGCGTGCCACGGCCGGCCAGTCCTCGGCTCGGGCGGGGATTCCGAGGCGGACGCGACCGCCGAAGCGTCCGTAGCCGTCCCGCTGGCGGAGCCCCAGCAGGACGACGCAGTCCTCCGGGCGGTAACCGAGGATGTAGGGCAGCGCGTCCGCCAGCTCCGAGGCGGATCGCACCTTGATCGGGGTGTCCGGCTCGGGGCAGTCGATCGGGTCGACCGCGCCACCGAGGCCAGGGACACCGGGTCCGCCGGGGTGAGCGCCGTGCGCCGGGCGGGATACCGGGGTCGGTCCGTGCGGGTCCGGCTGGTGCTCGGCGGGACCGGTTGCTCCGTTGTGGTTCGTCATGTGGCGACCATCTCGCGGAACTCAAGATTCCGGTTCTGCCTGTGGATAACCCACGACAGGGACACGACATTACTTGTCCACAGGTCAGGGAGGTGTGGTCGCGCGATGTCGGACCCATCAGGTTGCATGGGGGCATGAACAACGAAGACCTGCGTACAGCGGCGGACACCGTCCTCTCCCGGCTCGTCGGCGACCCGGCCGCCCGGCTGCGTGGGGACCAGTGGCGCGCCATCGAGGCGCTGGTCGCCGACAGACGCCGGGCCTTGGTGGTGCAGCGCACCGGCTGGGGCAAGTCCGCGGTGTATTTCGTCGCGACCGCGCTGCTGCGGGAACGCGGCGGCGGCCCGACGGTGATCGTCTCCCCCCTGCTGGCGCTCATGCGAAACCAGGTGGAGGCCGCGGCACGTGCGGGTATCCACGCCCGCACGATCAATTCGTCGAACCCGGAGGAGTGGTCGACCGTCCAGGCCGAGATCGGCGCGGGCACCGTCGATGTCCTCCTGGTGAGCCCCGAGCGGCTGAACAACCCCGATTTCCGGGACAACGTCCTGCCCGAGCTGGCCGCGGCGACCGGACTCCTGGTGGTCGACGAGGCGCACTGTATCTCGGACTGGGGGCACGACTTCCGGCCGGACTACCGACGGCTACGGACGATGCTGGCCGACCTGCCGTCCGGCGTACCGGTCCTGGCCACGACGGCGACGGCGAACGCCCGGGTGACCGCGGACGTCGCCGAGCAGCTCGGCACCGGCGGGCACCCGTCCGCGCCGGGTTCCAAGGAGGGCGAGGGGGCGCTGGTGCTCCGAGGCCCGCTGGACCGGTCGAGCCTGAGCCTGAGCGTCCTCGAACTGCCCGACGCGGCCCACCGTCTCGCCTGGCTCGCCGAGCACCTGGACAACCTGCCGGGCTCAGGGATCATCTACACCCTGACCGTCGCGGCCGCCGAGGAGGTCACCGCCTACCTCCGTCAGCGCGGGCACATCGTGGCCCCGTACACCGGCAAGACGGAGAACGCCGACCGTCAGCAGGCGGAGGACGATCTGCTGGCCAACCGCGTCAAGGCACTGGTCGCCACCTCCGCCCTCGGGATGGGCTTCGACAAACCGGATCTCGGATTCGTGGTCCACCTCGGCTCCCCCGCCTCCCCCATCGCCTACTACCAGCAGGTCGGACGCGCGGGCCGAGGCGTCGAGCACGCGGAGGTGCTGTTGCTGCCGGGCAAGGAGGACGAGGCGATCTGGCAGTACTTCGCCTCGCTGGCCTTCCCCTCCGAGGACCAGGTCCGCCGCACGCTGGACGTCCTCGCGGCAGCCGGGCGGCCCCTCTCACTACCCGCGCTGGAGCCCTTGGTCGAACTGCGGCGCAACCGCTTGGAGACGATGCTGAAGGTCCTGGACGTGGACGGCGCGGTGCGGCGCGTGAAGGGCGGCTGGATCTCCACCGGTGAGCCCTGGGCGTACGACAGCGAGCGCTACGCGTGGGTGAGCAAGCAGCGATCGGCGGAACAGGAGGCGATGCGGGAGTACGTACGGACCACGGGATGCCGCATGGAGTTCCTCCGCCGTCAGCTGGACGACGAGGAAGCAGCGCCTTGTGGCCGGTGCGACAACTGTGCGGGCGGCCGGTTCAGCGCGGAGGTCTCCGGCTCCTCGCTCGACTCCGCGCGTGACGAGCTGCGCCGCCCCGGCGCTGAGGTGGAACCCCGCCGGATGTGGCCCACGGGGCTGTCCGCCGTGGGGATCACGCTCAAGGGCCGCATCCCCGCGACCGAGCAGGCCTCGACCGGGCGTGCGCTGGGCCGGCTCTCCGACATCGGCTGGGGCAACCGGCTCCGTCCCATGCTTGCTCCGGACGCGCCGGACGGGCCGATCCCGGACGATGTGGCACAGGCCGTGGTGGAGGTTCTCGCCGACTGGGCCAAGGGGCCGGGCGGCTGGGCCTCCAAGGCTCCCGACGCGATGCCCCGCCCCGTCGGCGTGGTGACGATGACCTCGCGCGCCAAGCCCGGTCTGATCCACTCACTGGGTGCCCGTATCGCCGACGTAGGGCGCCTCCCCCTGCTGGGCACCATCGAGTACGCCCCGGGACACGAACCCGCGCATGTCCCCAGGAGCAACAGCGCCCAGCGGCTCAGGGTCCTCGACGGCGCTCTGGTCCTGTCGCCGGAGCTGTCCGTGGCGTTGAAGGCCGCTGAAGGCCCCGTCCTGCTGGTGGACGATCAGACGGACACCGGCTGGACGCTCGCCGTGGCCGCGCGGCTGCTCAGACGTGCGGGGGCGTCGGCGGTGCTGCCGCTGGTGCTGGCGGTGCAGGGCTGACCTGCGTTCCCGGCGGGCGAGCAGCCTTTGGGGCGCGTTGCCCCGGCGCACGGCGTCACGGGTGACGGTGGGATGCGATCATGGGAAACAACGGGTGGACACGTCGCCCCGAGATCTTCGGGTCAGGGATATAAGCGACGAATGGCAACACATGGGTCGACAGTCCCAATTGCTCGTTGCCGCAAGCCAATACGACGGGAAGAATTGGCATTGCTCCCCTGCGGCTCGCCCGTCACCCAAGAGGGTTTCGCCGTGGTGCGCTCCCCCACGTCCGACCCCGCCCCCAGTGTGTGGGCGCGTAGCCGAAGGGAGGGCCGTGACCTTCGGATTCGCTCCGTCCAAGGCGGCATCGATGTCTGCGTCCCCGACGCGTGCAAACATGCCGACCGACGCCGCCAACCAACTCGCCCGGATGCTCGAACCCGCCGAATGGGCAGAGGCCGGGATTCCGCTGTTGCGCAATCCGCGCGAGGTCGTCAGCGGGCTCCACGCCCGACACCGTCCGACACCCGCCACCGCGGTCGTCGCGGTCCTCGACCCGGATGAACGGCTCAACGCCAGCGCGTCGTTCACCCGCCGCGCCCCGACGGCGGACGGGTGGGTGTTCCGCAACGCCCTGCTCGCCCAGCTCCGCCGGGTGATCCCGCACGATCTCCGGCGCCGTACCCCGGTCCGTACCGCGGTGTTGCTCTACTGCCGGGACGGAGACGCCCGCTGGACCGAGGAGGACGGTGCCTGGATGTGGGGACTGCGCGACGCGTGCACCCTGCATGGATTGCGTTGCGGGGCGTACATCACGCTGACCCGTGACGGATGGCAGGTTCTCGGTGAGGGCCGTGGCGGCCGTCGCCCGAGTTCCCTGTCGTCGTCGCAGGACTTCGTCACGGATCTCGCTCCGCCTCAGCCACGAGCCGGTGGCGCCGCTTCGGATCTGCTGCGCCGCGCGGCGGCCCGCTGAGACCGCGACAACCAGGGCGGTGAGGCCTCCGAGCACGGCGACCTCACCCGCCCACCAGGTCGTGGACCCGAGGGAACCGCGCGGGCACCCGAAGGACGCGAGGCAAGGCACATATCCGGCCACGGCCGATCAACGAGCACATCGGGCCCGGCCGCGCCGTCGCACGGAACCCGGGAGTCACACACGTACAGCCGGTTCCGGTGTCCGCACCCGGCGAACTCCCGGGTGCGGACACCGGAACCGGTCAGACGCCGACGCCCAGGATCGCGTTGACGCGCTGGGCCTCACCGCAGACGATGAGCAGAGCGCCCGCCTTGGCCAAGGCCAGCGGCAGGGCGGTCGCGGCGACGGAGTCGGCACCGCCATTGACAGCGGCGACCACGACCGGCCGGGACGCGGCCCGGTCGAGGGCAGCCGCGTCGGCGTAGAAGACATCCTCGCCCGCGTCGTGCTGTGCCCAGTAGGCGTGCTCACCGAACGACAACTCGTGCGCGGCCCAGGGGTGCGGATCGCCGGTGGTGATCACCAGGATCTCACTCGGGGTCCGACCGGAGTCGAGCAGCAGGTCGACGGCTTCCTCAGCGGCGTCCAGCGCACCCTCGGCCGAGGCCGGGATGAGCTGGAGCTGAGGAGTGGCCGACGCCCGGGAAGCGGGTGCGGGGGCCGACTGCCCGGGAACGGCGGCAGTCGCGACCGGGGCGGACGGCCCCGGCTCGGCGGTCGACGACTCGCGCGGCGTGCGCTGCGCGGGTGGCGTGGGCCGCAGCGGACCCGGACGGCCGGGGCGGGGTGGCGCCACGGGACGAGGACCGGGTACGGGACGAGGGGTCGGCGCGGTACGGCCGCTGGCCGGAGTGGCGCGGGGACCCTGGGCACTCTCGTGAATCTGAGGCTCCTCGGGAATGAGAGGAATGAACTGATATCTAACGAACGCCGGTGCGGCTCGCGTCGGCGGGTGGCACATGAGTGCGAGCGAGAACGATCAGAAGTCGAAGCCGAGCTGCCCCTCGATCTCCGGAACGCTTTCGTCCGCCCAGCTGCGGACCTTCTTGAGATGCCGCCACTGGGGCAGCGCATCAAGATACGCCCACGTCAGCCGGTGGTACGGGGTGGGGCCCCGTTCCGCCAGCGCGGCCTGGTGCACCGGTGACGGGTAACCGGCATTGGCCGCGAAGTCGAAGTCTGCATGGTCGACCCCCAGTTCGGCCATCATTTTGTCGCGGCGCACCTTGGCGATCACGGACGCGGCGGCCACGGCGACGCAGGAGCGGTCGCCTTTGATCACGGTACGCACACGCCAAGGCCCGCCCAGGTAGTCGTGCTTGCCGTCGAGGATCACCGCGTCGGGTCGCACCGGAAGCGCCTCCAGCGCGCGTACGGCCGCCAGCCGCAGCGCGGCCGTCATGCCCATGGCGTCGATCTCGTCGTGCGAGGCGTGGCCGAGGGCATGGGAGGTGACCCAGCTCTCCAACTCGGCGGCGAGCGGGGCGCGCCGCTTGGGGGTGATCAGCTTGGAGTCCGTGAGGCCGTCCGGGGGGCGCCGCAGTCCGGTGACCGCCGCGCAGACGGTGACAGGTCCGGCCCAGGCCCCGCGGCCCACTTCGTCGACACCCGCGATGACCTTCGCTCCCGTGGTGGCGCGCAGTGAGCGCTCGACGGTGTGCGTGGGTGGTTCGTATGCCATGACGTCTGTCAGCCTACGCCGCCCGGTTCACCCGCCGACACACCGGTCCCGGCCAACCGCGATACCGATGGCCGTTCCGCGACCGGACGGAGCGACGCCGGACGTCGCGACCGCGGGCCGACCACGCCTCACCAGGGCTGATCGGAGGCTGCCAGCTGTGCTGCGGACACCCTGACCACCCGACGCATGGGAGCGTGGGCGCCCCAGCCGCCCGACGGCACGGCCGCATGGGGCGTGACCGGATGACCACCCGCCCGCGTGAAGACGAGGGGCGTAACCGCGCGACCGACGGTGCCGCCCCAGGGCCGGCACCGCACCCCGAATCGGGGCCGATAGCTCAACTCCGCTGCCGCCAGGCGTCCGTGGGACGTAGCAGCGGGACCATGACCCGGTCGATCATCCGCGTCAGTTCACCCTCCGTCCATTCGCTCGCGCACATCTTGGATCGGTACATCATGAGGGCGGGGATGACATCGCAGACGTAGTCGTCCAGAGCTTCGGGTCGGACCTCTCCACGTTCCACACCACGGGAGATGACTTCCTTGATCAGCCTCGCGCCGGGCTCGACCACACCTTCGTCGATCACCGAGTGGAACCGGTCCGCGGCTGCCGCATCGCATTCGTGAATCACAGAACGCAAGGCCATCCCGGATCGTGAGTACATGACCTCGCGCATTCGAAGGCAGAGACTCAGCAGATCGTCGCGCACGCCTCCGAGGTCGGGCGCGCCATGGAACATCGGCAGCGCGACCCGGAGGGCGTCGGCGACCAGATCCTCCTTGGACGGCCAGCGGCGGTAGATCGCGGCCTTGCCCGTGTGGGCCTCGGCGGCGATCCCCTCCATGGTGAGCGCGCTCCATCCGACGCTACCGAGCTGCGCGAGGACCGCTTCGAGGATCGCGTGTTCCAGGACCGCGCCACGGCGGCGGGAGGGGCCGGCCGGGGCAGGGCTGTCGGGTCGGCGCGAACTGTCCATCTTCAAGTCTCCGAAGGGCCGTGGGCGGGCGGAAGGGCTGTGGGCGGGCGGAAGGTGCGGGTGCGGGTGCGGGTGCGGGTAACCCGAACGAGGGACATCCCCAGTGAACGCTTGCGTTCACTATCGCGACCTCCCTACGGTGGAAGAACAGTGAACGAGGGCGTTCACTATTTTCCGGGGGACTCATTCATGCCGATCTTTCCCTTGAACCATTCCGCGAAGCCGGGTGCCGGACGCCCCTTCGGGCGCCGGGGCCCCGCTCCGATGGCGATCGCGGCCTGCCAGCTCATGACCATGCTGGCCGCCACCGTCGTGAGCTCCGCTATCGCCCTGCCCCGCGCCCAGGATGCGTGGAGGTTCCTCACCCCGGATCTCGCCCAGGTCATCAGCGTGCTCGGCCCCGCGATCGCCGTAGCCGCCTTGGCCATGCTCCTCCAGGCCGAGTCGGCCAAGGTCCGCAGAAGAGATCCGGCAGAGCTGTCACCGCGGCCGGGGCCACGGTCGGCTCTGTTGCCGACCACCCGCTCCGCTGCCACCCGTCACCGATACGCCGTCGCGTGTGCCGCCTCCTGGCACTGTTCCCATGTCGCCTTCACCGGGCGATTTTTGAGAACGGCGCGCGCCCGGACCACACCAAGGCTAGTGGCGTGCCAGGGATCGTCTTCGTACCGCAGATCCTCGTCGATCACCTGAAGCGCACAGGAGCGAAGCGGCTCGGGCAATGAGTCGAGGGCAGGGACGGCATCGGCGGAGAGCTCCCTGACGTACTGGAGGTCGAGCCTGCCCGTCTCCTCATAGCGTTCGGCGTTGCGCTCGGCGATCAGGGCGTCCGGGGACACCAGTCCGAAGGCCAGTACTCCGAAGGCGGCACTGGCGGCGACGGCCCTCGGAAGCCACCGCGCGCCCCACACACCGGCCGCCATGATCAGCAGGATCACGACACCCAGCCACAGCTCGACCGTCACGACCGAGATCCGCAGCCGGGTCAGACCGTATGCCTCGACGTACATGTCCATCCGCCGCACCGCGGACGCGACCACGACAAGCGTGAGAACGCAGAGGGTTCCGAGCACTCCCCGGACGAGTGCGCGATCACGCGGTCCACCGCGCGGCGCCCAGCGCAGGGCGACAACGATCACGACCAGCACGAGGAGGGTGGCGAGAAGAAGATGCCAGAAGCCTTGGCGGGCGTATCGGGCATACGAGAGGCCGGTCTTGTCCAGAACCGCGTCGTAGCCACCGAAGAGCACGGCGAGTTGGACGGCGTTGAACGCGGCGAAGAGCGCGTTGAGCACCAGCAGGGGCAAGGCCCACTCCGCCCGGCCACGAGCGCGCCAAGGAGTCGGCGAGACCTTGTCCCACTTCACCGGAGCGGCGGCCGTGTAGGCAGCCCCCAGAGCGCCCGCCAGCCCTGCGGCAAGCAGAAGGAGGTGCATCGGTCCGTCGGACGGGGACGTGTCGGGCACCAGGCTGCCCAGCAGGTCGGCGAAAGCCGCGTCGGCCGCGCTGAACAGCGCCCCGAAGACGAGCAGCAATCCGGCCGTGACTCCAAAGACACGTAGCGCGGGACCGACCCGGCTGGAGGTGTCGCCCGTTCGGGCACGCAGCCCGCGCCAGCCCCAGACGAGTCCACGAGGTACGGCCTCGACAAGGCCCACGGCGCTCAACGCGATTCCCGCCCAGGTGCGCGAACCGTGCAGGGCGAGTGCCCCGAGTCCGAACGCCGTGGCGACTGCGAGGAAGGAGGGCCATGCCGCGTCACGGAGCACGGGTACCACGAGCAGGGCGACCCCGCCGACGCCCCATAGCAAGGTCCAGGGGCGCGCCCGCCTCCCCGCCTGCTCGGCGGCGTAGTAGGCGGCGAGCGACGCCGGTAGCGCGACGATCAGGAGGTTGAGGCCGATGCCGTCACCCAGCAGAAGCGTGCTCAGGACACCGGTGGCGAGGACGGCCCACAAGGTGGCCGCGCGGATCGCGGCGGGTGGGTCGCCACGCAGTGCGGCGATCCTCTGATCGAGGGGCGCTACCTGCGGATGGTTCCGACCGGGCCGCGAAGGGAGGGAGTGCCCGACCGGCGACTGCTCCTGGGGGGACGTGGTCCTGGCCGATGCACGACGGGGCACGGCGGATGGGTCCTCGTTCGGCGCGCCCTTCGCGGCAGTGGCCCCTTTCGGAACGATCGGGTCCGTGGCCGACAGCGCACCGGGGGTCGCGGGGTCGGGCGCCGGCGCCGGTTCGGAGACGGCCGGGGAGACCCCTGGCCCGGGTAGCGGCAAGTCCGCCGCGACGGGCCCGGAGCGCACGGTCGTCCCGGGTGGCTTCTTGGAATCAGCGGGTTCCGGCCGATCGGACGGCACAGGCTTCTCGGTCACGGGCCCCTCCACTCCGCTCCCGGCACACGTGTGACGCCGAAGCAGTGGGGAGCAGGTCCTCATACGGAGCACGCCATCCATGATCGACAGACGTGCGAGCGCCAGCGTAGGACGCGGACCGGGTCGGGGAAACGGTGGGAGACCACCCTGTGGCACGACCGTGACAGTTGGTACGGGTGGGGCGAAAGGCCCTGGGAGGGGGCGGGGAAACGATGCGGTGAAAGTGTCGCCAGGGGTGGGAGGCCAGGATGGCAGGGCGAAGGCTGATCGTGCACAACTCCGGGCAACGCGTCCGGCCCGTGGGCCGGCCGACCGACCCGTCGCGCCACGGCATCTCCCTGCCGGGGTGGCGACAGCGAGTACCGAGCCGCGGGGCCGCGACACGATGCGGAGCCCTGGCCATCGTGCGAGCGGGGGCACCGGAGCGTGCCAGGTTGGCTTCGGGCGGTGGGGTTACGTGCTCGGGACGCCGTCCGAGCCGGGCAGCCGAAGAGGTACCCAGCCGGGCAGTGGTTCGGTGCGTTCCAGCCACGCGGCGGGCGGGGCGCCGGGCGCCGCGGCCGCCACCACTCCCCCAGCGATAGCGCAGGTGGTGTCCACGTCCCCGCCGACCTGTGCGGTCTGCCAGAACGTGGCCTCGAAGTCGCGGAGGCCCTGGGCGGCCGACCACAGGGCGAACGGGACGGTGTCATGGGCGCTGGTCCGTCGGCCGCACCCCAGGACAGCGGCGACGGTGCCCGGGTCGCCGTAGTCGAGCATGTCCCGGGCTCGCCTCAGTCCCGCTTCCACGGCGCTGCGCGGCATCAGGGCGATGACACCGTCGAGCAGTTCCTCGGCGGTGGGCGGCCCCGAGGGAGCCGCGGCGAGGGCGGCCGCTGCGGCGACCGCCATCGCGCCGACGACGGCCTCGCGGTGCTGATGGGTGGGGTAGGCGGAGATCTCGGCCTGGTGCGTCGCCTGTTCGGGATCGTCGGCGTACCACGCGCCGAGAGGCGCGATCCGCATGGCGGCGCCGTTGCCCCAGGAGCCCTGACCCTCGAAGAGGGCGGCGGCCAGTTCACGCCAGTCGCCACCTTCGCGGACGAGCCTCAGCAGCCTGTTCACGGCGGGGCCGTAGCCACGGTCGAAGTCATGGCGCTCGGCGAAGGACAGCGCCAGCGCGTCCTGGTCGGCGCGCTGGTGAGCGGCGAGCACGGTGACGACGGAGCAGGCCATCTCGGTGTCGTCGGTCCACTGCCAGTCACCTGCGGGCAGTTCACGACGCTTCAGGAGGGGATGGTTCGCGGGGACGAAGAACTGGGAGCCGAGCGCGTCCCCCACGGAGAGGCCGCGCAGACTGGCGAGGGCTCGCCCCAGGCGCTGTTCGGGTTCGGTGGCAGCGGTCATGTCTTCATCACTCTATCCGGTGATTCCGTACGGTTCCGGCTCTCGCCAGCGTTCGAATGGGCGGTTCAGCGTGTACCGGCCGTCGGCTCCGAGTTCCAGGACCCGGACCTCGCCGTTGCCGGGATTGGACAGCGATTCGAACTCGGCGACGCTCCAGTGGAACCAGCGCATGCAGAACAGCCGCATGGTCAGTCCATGGGTGACCAGCAGGACGTTGGGCGGATGGTCCGGTTCCTCGAAGCTGCGGAACAGGCTCTCCAGGAAGGCGCCCACCCGGTCGTACACATCGGCCCCGGACTCGCCTTGGGCGAAGCGGTAGAAGAAGTGGCCGTAGGCATCGCGGTAGGTCTTCTGGAGGCGTACGTCCTCGCGGTCCTGCCAGTTGCCCCAGTCCTGCTCGCGCAGTCGCGGTTCCTCTCGGACCCGCATCGACCCGGGGGCGAGATCGAAGGCGCGCAGTGTCTGATGGGTGCGTCGGTAGGGGGACACGTACACACTGACACGCTCGGGACCGAACAGGTCCCGGAGCTGCTTGCCCGTCTCCTCCGCCTGCCGTCGCCCGGTGTGGGTCAGGGCCAGTGCGTGGTCGGGCTCACGCTCGTAGACGGTGTCGTCGGAGTTGCCCTCCGACTCCCCGTGCCGGACAAGAACGATGCGGCGTGGTCGTACCATACGGAAACCCTAGATCGCTTCGCCGTTCGAGGGGTTGTCCGGGGGTCGCGCGGCGGGTCGTCCTCCGCGGGGACGTCCGAACGGTTCCCGAGCCGGCGGTGGCCGAAAACGTTCACACAGGTGGGGCCGCCCTGTCGGGCTCCTCTCGTCGGGCGCAGCCCCGGGTCAGACGGTCCATCCCTTCTCCATGTCCACGATGTCCCCGCTCAGCGCGGCCACATCAGCCTCCGTCTGCGCGCGCAGGGAAAGTCGTTCCACCCGCTCGGCACGGTACTTGCCGTGCTCGGCGTCGGACTGCCACATGGACAGGATCAGGAACTCGCTGCCCGGCGCCTCACCGAACAGACCGCGCACCATGCCCGGCGAACCAGCCATGGCGGGGTTCCAGACCTTCTCCTGCATCAGCGCGAAATGCTCGGCCCGTTCGGCGTGCACCCGGCAATGGGCCACCCGCAGCAGATCGCATTCCGTGAAGCGGGGTTCGAATCCGGTCTTCACATCGAAGCGGTGGTCGAACAGCTTGACCTGCGCGTTCGTGAACGTCCCGGCCTGAGAGGCGGCCAGCCGGTCATGGGAGCGCGCCATGAACGAGTCGTAGAAGGCACGGCTCTCCCAGAACGAGAAGACATGGGCGACACCCTGCCGGGTCCGGCTCCAGCCGCCGCCCTGCCCCCGGAACCCCGGCTCACCGAGAAGCCCCGCCCATTTCCGCTGCCCTCGTTCGAAACCACGACGGTCGACGACGGTGCAGCGAATCCACTTGACCAGCACCGCGCCATGGTAAGGCCGCGGAGCGTGGCGGGGACCATGCTCCGGTGGAGTGCGCCCCCTCGGTCCTCCCGTGAGCGGGGTACGCGGGTCCTTCACCGCTCACGCCCCTGCGCGTGCGGTATCCGACCGGGCACTGTCGGTGGTGCGTGGCACCATGGAGGGCAACACAGACATGGCATGCGGAAGTTGACCTCGACCGGAGGGGGAACTGGTGAGCGGCGGACTCAACAAGGGGCTCGCGAAAGTGGAAGTGGGCGTCCGGTGGGACCCGAGTCCCGCAGGTACGTCCGCGCACGATCTCGACATCATCGCGGCGGCGTACGCCAAGGACGCGCCCTACGGCTCCCCCGAGTACCTGGTGTACTTCGGCAGCCGTTCGCCGGACGGCACGATCACCTTGAACCGTGACAGCCGTACCGGCCAGGGCTTCGGGTACGACGAGGTCATGATCCTCGAACTGGACCGGCTCGCCCCGAGGTTCGAGCGCGTGGTCGTGGGGGTCGCCATCCAGCAGCCCGCCCAGGAGCTGACCTTCGGCGACATCGTGAACGCCTCGGTCCGTATCCGTACCGGCCCGACGGACATCGCCCAGCACGACTTCGTCGAGGTCCGGGAGCGGAACGCGACGACGGTGGCCGAGTTCACCCGGGATTCCTCGGGTGCTTGGCAGTACCGCCGGATCGTCCAGGGGTTCGACGCCGATCCGGCGTCGTTCGCGGAGCAGATGGGCCGAGTGATGAACCCCTGAGCCGTTCGTCGTCCACGGCGGTCTGGCGTGAGCGGTGGGCCGCGCCGACCGGCATCGCACAGCCGACCGGCATCGCATAAACGGGTCACCGCGGCCGGAGCGGAAGGCCTCGGCACCCAGGGCGGAAACCGCTCGGGAATGCCGGTGGGGCGGGGAGCACATCGTCGTGTGCTCCCCGCCCCACCGGCCCGGTCCGGCCCCGCCGAGGCGGGTCCGGACCTCACACGGTCAGCTGCAACCGCTGGTCGAGCCGCATCCCTCGCAGATGTAGCACGAGCCGGCGCGCTGCATCTTCGTCCCGCAGGAGAAGCACAGCGGTGCGTCCGCCTGGATACCGAGCTGCATCTCCACCAGCTCGGCGCTGGTGTGCGCCTGCTGAGGAGCGGGCTGCACGGCCGGCGACTCCGCCTTGGGGGTCACGACCGCCTTCAGGGGCTCCGTCTGGCGGGGTGCCGACTGGGCCAGACCCTCGACGTCGACCTCGTCCTCGGTGGGCTCGTACGAGCCCGTCTCCAGATGACGCTGACGCTCCTCGGCGGAGTGGATGCCGAGCGCGGAGCGCGTCTCGAAGGGCAGGAAGTCCAGCGCGAGCCGTCGGAAGATGTAGTCGACGATCGACTGCGCCATCCGGACATCGGGGTCGTCGGTCATCCCGGCGGGCTCGAAGCGCATGTTGGTGAACTTCGAGACGTACGTCTCCAGCGGCACCCCGTACTGGAGGCCGACGGAGACCGCGATGGAGAAGGCGTCCATCATGCCCGCGAGGGTCGAGCCCTGCTTGGACATCTTGAGGAAGACCTCGCCCAGCCCGTCGTCGGGGTAGGAGTTGGCGGTCATGTAACCCTCGGCGCCGCCCACGGTGAAGGACGTGGTGATGCCGGGACGCCCCTTCGGGAGCCGCTTGCGCACCGGGCGGTACTCGACGACCTTCTCGACCGCGGCACGGATCGTGCCCTCGGTCTTCTCGGTGATCTCGGCCTTCGCGGTCTCCTTCTTCTTCGCGGAGAGCGGCTGACCGACCTTGCAGTTGTCGCGGTAGATCGCGAGCGCCTTCACACCCAGCTTCCACGCCTCGAAGTAGATCTCCTCGACCTCTTCGACGGTGGCGGACTCGGGCATGTTCACGGTCTTGGAGAGAGCGCCGGAGATCCACGGCTGGATAGCGGCCATCATGCGGACATGGCCCATCGCGGAGATGGAGCGCTCGCCCATGGCGCAGTCGAACACCTCGTAGTGCTCCTGCTTCAGACCGGGAGCGTCGACGACAACGCCGTGATCGGCGATGTGGGCGACGATCGCCTCGATCTGCTCCTCGTGGTAGCCGAGCCGACGCAGGGCCTGCGGCACGGTGCCGTTGACAATCTGCATCGACCCACCGCCGACGAGCTTCTTGAACTTGACCAGGGCCAGGTCGGGCTCCAGGCCGGTCGTGTCGCAGGACATGGCCAGACCGATGGTGCCGGTCGGGGCGATCACCGACGCCTGCGAGTTGCGGAAGCCGTTCTTCTCGCCGAGGCGGATCACGTCCTGCCACGCCTCCGTGGCGGCGGCCCAGATCGTGCTGTCCAGGTCGTCCACGCGGATGGCCTTGGTGTTGGCGTCGGCGTGCTGCCGCATGACCCGCTGGTGCGGCTCGGCGTTGCGCGCGTACCCGTCGTACGGGCCCACCACGGCCGCCAGCTCGGCGGAGCGGCGGTACGAGGTGCTCGTCATCAGGGAGGTGATCGCACCGGCGAGGGCCCGGCCACCGTCGGAGTCGTACGCGTGACCGGTGGCCATCAGCAGGGCGCCGAGGTTGGCGTAGCCGATACCGAGCTGGCGGAAGGCCCGGGTGTTCTCACCGATCTTCTGGGTCGGGAAGTCGGCGAAGCAGATGGAGATGTCCATCGCGGTGATGACCAGCTCGACGACCTTGGCGAAACGCTCGGCCTCGAAGGACTGGTTGCCCTGACCGTCGTCCTTCAGGAACTTCATGAGGTTCAGCGA
This sequence comes from Streptomyces uncialis, assembly GCF_001905345.1. Taxonomy (GTDB): domain Bacteria; phylum Actinomycetota; class Actinomycetes; order Streptomycetales; family Streptomycetaceae; genus Streptomyces; species Streptomyces uncialis. The sequence continues at coordinate 70,080 of NZ_LFBV01000004.1, read as the reverse complement.
GGCGAGGTTGCACGACGTGTTGTCCAGGTGCATGTACTCGCTGCACGGGTTCGAGCCGTTGATACGACCGGACTCGGGACAGGTGTGCCACTGGTTGATCGTGTCGTCGTACTGGATGCCCGGGTCGGCGCAGGCCCACGCGGCCTCGGCCATCTTGCGGAAGAGGGACTTGGCGTCGACCTCCTCGATGACATCGCCGGTCATCCGCGCGCGGAGGCCGAACTTGTCGCCGTTCTCGACGGCCCGCATGAACTCGTCGTTCACCCGGACGGAGTTGTTGGCGTTCTGGTACTGGACGGAGGTGATGTCGTCGCCGCCCAGGTCCATGTCGAAGCCCGCGTCACGCAAGGCGCGGATCTTCTCCTCCTCCTTGACCTTGGTCTCGATGAAGTTCTCGATGTCGGGGTGGTCGACATCGAGGATCACCATCTTGGCCGCGCGACGGGTGGCGCCGCCCGACTTGATCGTTCCCGCGGAGGCGTCGGCACCCCGCATGAACGAGACCGGGCCGGAGGCGTTGCCGCCGGAGGAGAGCAGTTCCTTGGAGGAACGGATGCGGGACAGGTTCAGACCCGCCCCGGAGCCGCCCTTGAAGATCATTCCCTCTTCCTTGTACCAGTCGAGGATCGACTCCATGGAGTCGTCGACGGCCAGGATGAAGCAGGCGGACACCTGCTGCGGCTGAGGGGTACCGACGTTGAACCACACCGGAGAGTTGAAGCTGAACACCTGGTGCAGCAGGGCGTAAGCCAGTTCGTGCTCGAAAATCTCCGCGTCGGCGGGAGAGGCGAAGTACTTGTAGTCCTCACCGGCCTTCCGGTACGTCTTCACGATGCGGTCGATGAGCTGCCGCAGACCGGTCTCACGCTGCGGAGTGCCCACGGCACCGCGGAAGTACTTGCTGGTGACGATGTTGACCGCGTTCACCGACCAGAAGTCGGGGAACTCGACGCCACGCTGCTCGAAGTTGACCGAGCCGTCGCGCCAGTTGGTCATCACGACATCACGGCGTTCCCAGGCCACCTCGTCGTACGGGTGCACACCCGGGCTGGTGTGGATGCGCTCCATACGCAGCCCCTTGGTGGCCTTCGCCCCCTTGGCACGGGAACCCCGCGCCGGGCCGCTCGCCGTCTCTGTCATGCCGCCTCCCTGTATCGGGCGATAACGCCCTGAAGTGCCTCGTTCTTCCCGTGGCACGGTGTGATGTGTACGCACCGGAGGCGTCACTGTGCCGCCCCCGGCAGATCTGTGGTCGCCGTCGACCGTCCGGTCGCCCCGGGTGACCCCACCCGGTCCGGCGTGTGTGTCAGCCGCTGGCCGTGGCGGGTGCGGGAACGTCCGCCGTCCGCCCCGCCGCGCGCCCGGTGGCCTCGGCCTCCGCCCCCGCGCCTGCGGCGGGTGAGCGGTCCGGCTGCTCCCGCAGCTCGGTGATGGCGGCCTCGAAGTCCTCCAGCGAATCGAACGCCCGGTAGACGGACGCGAAACGCAGATAGGCGACGAGGTCGAGTTCCTGCAAGGGGCCGAGTATGGCCAGTCCCACGTCGTGGGTGGTCAGCTCGGCGCTCCCGGTGGCCCGCACCGCTTCCTCGACCCGCTGGCCGAGCTGGGCGAGGGCGTCCTCCGTGACGGGCCGTCCCTGGCATGCCTTGCGCACGCCGTTGATGACCTTCGTCCGGCTGAAGGGTTCGGTGACTCCGCTGCGCTTGACCACCATCAGTGAGCACGTCTCCACTGTCGTGAAACGACGGGAGCAGTCCGGGCACTGACGGCGTCGGCGGATCGACGTACCGTCGTCGGTCGTACGACTGTCGACGACACGGCTGTCGGGGTGCCTGCAGAAGGGGCAGTGCATTACGTCCAAGCCTCCTTCGCGGCACGTCTCCATGGCCTCGCGGAACCCGCAGGTCCCTCGAAGCAGCCCCCAGCATAGGCGATGACCGGAGAGGCGAAGACCTCGGGACCACAACTTCTGGGCTGCTGTCGCAATCCAACCACTAGATCTGGGGTTTGGCCGCAATTCGCCGTCTGCGCGTGTCGTGATCCGACAGCCTCCCGGCGAGGCCGGCCGCCCCAGTACGGGCATTCAGGACGCGCGCCACCGCACCGCCCCCATGACCGGCCGCCATCGGGCGGCACTCGGCCCGGCACGGCACCTCGGCCCGCACTCCACCGGATCGGGGACGACCGCTCCGGGCGGCACGGGCCGACCGGACAGGGCGAAACACTCCCCGATCGGGGCGGCGGCCACACAGAGTGACCGACGTCCGGACCCCACCCACCGTAGCGACCCCGGGCCCCGGTCCGAGGACAGGGGCGCCTCCTTGCCGACGCCGACCAGGATGGCAGACTGAGGCCCGGTACGGAGCCCTCGCGCGAGCCCGCCCCGGCGGTGAAGCGCGGCGGGGGCCACGTCGGGCCGCTCAAGCGACCGACTGTCGTCCATACACCTGGACATGCGATCGCGTCAGTCTCTCCCCGGTTTTTCACTCGAACGTGTGTTTGGCGCAACCTTTCGAAAGCAACTACCGTTGGCTAGCTAGGGAGAGCACATTCGAGAGGGGCCGCCGAGATGACCACCACCGCAAACAGCGCCACGATCACCGCCCAGGACCGTACCCGGGGCCGACTTGAGGCGGTGCACGCCATGACAGACGCAGCCACGAACCCGGAGGGGCCCAAGCCCGCCCGCTCCCTTCCCGGGCGACCTCCAGGCATCCGCGCGGACAGCTCGGGCCTCACCGACCGGCAGCGCCGCGTCATCGAGGTGATCAGGGATTCCGTGCAGCGGCGGGGCTATCCGCCGTCCATGCGGGAGATCGGCCAGGCCGTGGGCCTCTCCAGCACCTCATCGGTGGCCCATCAGCTGATGGCCCTGGAGCGCAAGGGTTTCCTGCGCCGTGACCCCCACCGCCCGCGCGCGTACGAGGTACGGGGGTCCGACCAGTCGACCGCGCAGCCCACGGACACCGCGGGCAAGCCGGCCGCGTCGTACGTCCCGCTGGTCGGCCGGATCGCGGCCGGTGGCCCGATCCTCGCCGAGGAGTCCGTCGAGGATGTGTTCCCCCTCCCCCGGCAGCTCGTGGGTGACGGTGAGCTCTTCGTGCTCAAGGTCGTCGGTGACTCCATGATCGAGGCGGCCATCTGTGACGGTGACTGGGTGACCGTGCGTCGCCAGCCCGTCGCGGAGAACGGTGACATCGTCGCCGCGATGCTGGACGGCGAGGCGACCGTGAAGCGCTTCAAGCGCGAGGACGGCCACGTCTGGCTGCTGCCGCACAACTCCGCGTACCAGCCCATCCCCGGCGACGAGGCGACGATCCTCGGCAAGGTCGTGGCAGTACTCCGACGCGTCTGACCGTTCCCCCGGGCCACACGCCCACTCCCCCTGGCCGACCCCGGAACCTCCTGCGCCTGGTTCCGGGGTCTGTTCTTGCCCGCGAACGCTGGTCGGCTATTTGGCGTCGTCCGCCGCCGCGTCGATCGCCGCGAGCGAGCGACGTACCTGATCACGGTCCGTGGTGTACCAGAACTCGGGCAGCGACGACTTGAGGTAGCTGCCGTAGCGAGCGGTGGCGAGCCGGGAGTCGAGGACGGCGACGACCCCCCGGTCGCCGGAGGCCCGGACGAGACGACCCGCCCCCTGGGCCATCAGCAGCGCCGCGTGGGTGGCGGCCACCGCCATGAAGCCGTTGCCCCCCGCCTCCTCCACCGCCTTCTGGCGCGCGCTCATCAGCGGGTCGTCGGGACGCGGGAAGGGGATCTTGTCCATGACGACGAGCTGGCAGCTCGGGCCCGGCACATCGACCCCCTGCCAGAGGGACAGCGTGCCGAACAGGCAGGTCCGGGGGTCTGCCGCGAAGTTCTTGATCAGCTCGCCCAGTGTCTCCTCGCCCTGGAGAAGGATCGGGTACTCGGGGATGCGCGAGCGCAGTTCCTCGGCGGCGTTCTGCGCGGCGCGCATCGAGGAGAAGAGCCCGAGGGTGCGGCCACCGGCGGACTGGATCAGGTCGGTGAGCTCCTCCAGCATGTCGGCGCGGTCGCCGTCACGGGCGGGCCGGGCCAGATGCTTGGCGACATAGAGGATGCCCTGCTTGGGGTAGTCGAAGGGCGAGCCGACGTCGATGCCCTTCCAGACGGGCTGATCGCCCTCGGCGGTCGCCGTGCCCTCGGGCGCGAGTCCGAGGGAGGCGCCCACGCCGTTGAAGTCGCCACCCAGTTTGAGTGTCGCGGAGGTGAGCACCACCGAGCGTTCGGCGAAGAGCTTCTCCCTCAGCAGCCCGGACACCGACAGCGGAGCGACCCGCAGAGAGGCCCCGAAGCGGTCGTGCCGCTCGTACCAGACCACGTCGTACTCGGAGCCCAGGGTGATCCGCTCCGCGACCGCGTGGACCGTCTCGACGGAGGCGATGGCCTGTTTGCGGACGGCGTCCTCGTCCTGCACGGACTTGTCGCGTGTGGAGCCCAGCGCCACGATGACGTTCCGCGCGGCGTCCCGCAGGGCCATCAGCGCGTATCCGAGGTCCTCCGGGACCTCCTCCAGACGACCCGGCAGCGCCAGCTCCATGACCCGTTCGAAGCCCTCGGCGGCGGTCTGGAGCTGGTCGGCGACCTTCTCGTCGGCGAGCTTCGCGCAGCGGCGGACGGCACGGTTGACCTGGCCGGGGGTCAGCTCGCCCGTGGCGACACCGGTGACCCGGGAGACGAGCTCATGGGCCTCGTCGACGATCAGCACCTCGTGCGGCGGCAGCACCGGGGCACCCTCGATGGCGTCGATGGCGAGCAGCGCGTGGTTGGTGACCACGACCTCGGCCAGCTTGGCGCGCTCCCGGGCCATCTCCGCGAAGCATTCCGCCCCGTACGCGCAGCGTGAGGCGCCGAGGCACTCCCGGGACGACACGGAGACCTGTGCCCAGGCACGGTCGGAGACGCCCGGGGTGAGGTCGTCGCGGTCGCCGTTCTCGGTCTCGCCGGACCAGTCGCGCAGCCGCAGCAGGTCCTGGCCGAGCTTGCTGGTGGGTGCCGCCGCCTCGAACTGGTCGAAGAGGCCCTCTTCCTCGTCCTGCGGCATGCCCTCATGGAGCCGGTGCAGACACAGATAGTTCGACCGGCCCTTCAGCATCGCGAACTCCGGGCGGCGGCGCAGCAGCGGATGCAGCGCGTCGACCGTACGCGGAAGGTCGCGTTCCACCAGCTGCCGCTGGAGTGCCAGGGTCGCTGTCGCGACGACGACACGCTCGCCCTGGGCGAGGGCCGGGACCAGATAGCCGAGGGACTTTCCGGTGCCGGTACCGGCCTGGACCAGCAGGTGGGAGCCGTCGTCGACAGCTTCGGCGACGGCTTCGGCCATGGTCACCTGGCCGGGGCGCTCCGTACCGCCGACAGCGTCGACGGCGGCATGCAGGAGGTCGGGGAGTGAGGGCTTCGTCATAGGCCGACCAGCCTACGGGGCACCACTGACAACGCGCCGGTCACGTGCCGCTCAGCGGGTTGGGCACGGTCCCGTGGACGGCGGCGTGGGGGCGCTCGGCGCGGTCCCGGTAGCCGTCGAGGTGCAGTCGGTTCCGGTTCAGGCACAGGCGGGCGATCTCGGGGGTCAGCAGGTCGAACGTCTCGTACCGTTCCTTGAGTTCCGGGAAGCGGGTCTGATGCCGGAGGATCTCGGCCCGTACCAGTGACCAGAAGTCGGCCTCCGGCACACCGAGCTGCTGTTCGCACAGGAGCGCGAGGTAGCGGAAGACGCCGACGAAGAGCCCGGAGTGGATGAACTGGATCAGGTATCCGGGCGGCTCGGTGAGAAGCACCTCGCGGACCTCGTCGGGCATGGTGGCGTGCTCGGGCAGGGCCTCGGAGCTGACGTTGACGTCGTCCACGAAGTCCTTGACCGCGAGCCTGACCGGGACGTCCCGCTCGTCGAAGATCACGATGGCGTTCTCGCCGTGCGGTGAGAAGACGGTGCCGTACTTGTAGAGGAACCGCAGCAGCGGTGGCAGCAGGGCGGCGAAGAGATGGCGCAGCCAGGTGTGCGGGGGCAGGCCGGAGCGGGCGACGAGTTCCGCGGTGAAGGCCGTGCCGCCGGGGTCGGTGTGGAGCAGTGCGGCGAGGGTACGGGCGCGTTCGCCCGGGGCGAGGTGCCGGCCGAGGGGTTCGCGCCAGATCGCGCCGAGCAGTTCCTTGTACTGGTACGGCACCTCCCGGAGGGTGTCGTAGACGGGGTGCTCGACGGTGACCGACGCGACCTCGCCCAGCAGGACCACGCCGCACTCCTCCCGTAGGAACGGGTCGGAGTCCCGCAGCCCCAGCATCCAGGCGGTGACGGCGGGAGCCGCGAGGGTGCGTTCGGTGGGCAGCCCGCGCCAGACGAGGGTGTTGAGGACGGACAGCGGCAGTTTGAGGGTGTGCCGGTCGGGTCGGGTGACGTTGAGGAACGAGCGGATGGACTGCTGGGGCAGTCGCTGGTCACCGTCGGTGGGGAGCGGGATGATCGCGTCGGCGGCCACCGCGGGGGCGAAGAGCGTCAGCACGATGTCGTCCCACTGCCAGGGGTGCACCGGCAGATAGAGGTAGCCGGACGGATCGACCCCCCTGGCCCGGAGGGTCGCGGCGAACGTGTCCCGGGTCTGCTGCTCCAGCTCCGCGGCATAGAGGTCGGCGGCCCTGTCGAGGCCGCTCACGCCCCGGTATGTGGCGAGGTCCTGGCGGACGGCGAGCCACGGCAGGGTGACCGGGGTGCGGGCTTCCGGGGCCCAGCGTTTCGTGTCGGTGGCCGAGAACCCGATACGGCCCTTGTTGAGGACGAGCCAGGGGTGACCGGTCTGGTGCCCTTCGAGGTCCGCGTACGAGAGGTCCGCGAGGGTCGCCGCCGAGAGCGCGAAGTGGTCGAGCCGTGCGTCGGCGGCGAGGGTGGCGGTCAGTTCGCGGATCACATGGCCGAGGGTCGCGCCGTCGATCCCGAGGGTCTTGCGCGCCCGGGCGAGGAACGACAGCGGATCACCGAACGGCTTGGGCCACGCCCCGGCCTCGGTGAGGGTGATCGTCTCGGGGTCCACCTGCCAGCTGTCGTAGGCGTAGCGGCGGGCGTGAAAGGTCAGGTGGGTGGTCGGCGCGTCGAGGACCAGGGTGAAGGGTGCGAATCGCTCGGCGCGGTCCGGCAGGAGGTAGGGCGGGGCGATGTCGCCGTGGAGGTCGTCGTCGGTGCGCGGGGGTGGCACGGGTCCGTGGTGCGGGAACGACATGCGGGCGGACGGCGAGCCGTGGTGAGCGGGCGGCGTGCCGTGGCCCGCCAGGGGTTCCCCGCCGGGGAGAAATCCCTGGACCGGTGACGTTCCGTGGCCCGGGAGCGGGGCAGGGTCCACGCCCGGCACCGGCCGGATGATCTCCTCGTACGCGAACTCCCCGAGCATCTTGGCCAGCAGGCGTCGGCCCACCCGGGCCCAGTTCTCGCTGGTCAGCTCGGGTGGGACGGTCGGCGGGACTACGGCGCCGGAGGGCTGTTCGGCGTACGGACTCGGCACGGGTGCTCCTCGGGGCGGAACCGGATCGGGTCGGGCGGTGTACTAGGAGTGATGGGGGCACAGCGGATCGTCAGGGGATCTGTCCCGGACCATCAATGCGGCTCGTTTGTCGGGGAGGGCCACCTCGGCGGTGAGTCGGAACCCCGCTCGCAGAAAGGCGGTGACGGAGGGGATGTTGCGCAGATCCGGCTCCGCGACCACCCGGGAGCAGGCGGGCCGATGGTCGAGGATGAGGTCGGCGACGGCCCTGATCAGCAAGGAGCCGAGCCCGCGTCCGCGTCGTATGGCTCCCCCGATGAGGAGGTGAACACCTGTGTCATGAGGACGGGCGGGGTAGTGATCGGCGAGCGGATCGAGGTCGGCCCGGTAGATCTCCCAATAGCTCATGGGGGTGGTGCCGAGGACGCCGAGACAGGGGACGCTGCGTCCGTCACCGTCGAGTTGGGGGCGCAGATGCCGCTCGCTGACGGACGGGGGGCCGGCGAGTTCCCAGTAGGCGTCGACAGCGGGCGCGTTTATCCAGTGGGTGATGAGCGGAAGGTCCCGGCCGAGCGAGACGGGGATCAGCCGGAAGCTGCCTGCCGGGGTGGTGGCGGGGCACCAGTCGGCCAGACCGTTCAGGAGGTCGTCGCCAGCAGGTGCTGTCGCCGGAGTCGCACCGTCGGGTCCTTGTCCGGGCCGGAGCACGGAACGGGGGGTGCGAGGGTCGAGAGTCTCCCCTACCGGGTCGACACCGGGTGCGGGCTGGGCGTCGGTGGGTGGCACGGTGGCGTCCTCTCAGCGGAGGGAGCGGTCATGTTCCACAGAGATGAAGGGGGTTGGTGAGTGTGACGTAGACGGACTGGGTGTCGACCGGGCCGACGAGTTCGTCCAGGCCGTGCAGTCGGGTCAGCAGGTTGGCCTTGCAGCGCAGGACCGGGGAGTCCAACAGCAGTGGTGGCAAGGAGGAGCGCAGTCGGGTGGGTCCTGTGGCGGCGTCGGTGAGGAAGCGGCGGAAGGCCGCGATCAGCAGTCGCTCGTCCGCGAGCCGCTGGGACCCGAAGGCGCCGATCAGACCGAGGACGTTGTTGATGGCGAGGTAGTAGGCGAAGCGCTCGTCCGCGACGGCGTCCGCGACGAAGGTGTCGCTCTGCTCCCCGACGCCGGGGAGTCTGCGGTCGAGTTCGGCGCGGCGCGACTCGCGGAAGTAGTAGCCCTGGTTGTCGCGGTACCGGCCACCGATGGGCCAGCCGTCGTGGTCCAGCAGCAGGAGGGTGTTCTGTTGGTGTGCTTCCAGGGCGATCCCCGCTTCGCTGTCGAGCCACAGCACCGGACGGACCACATGGTGGAGGTACCGCAGGAACCACTCGGTGGCCACCGCTCCGCGTGGTCGGCCGGTGCGTCCGGCGAGCCGGGTGATGATCTCACCGAGTCGGGAGCGCATCGGGCCGGCGGAGGGGTCCGGGGTCCGGCCAGGGGTTCCTGGTAGCGGTCCGATGCTGTCCCGGGCGGTCGGCTGGTCATGGGGCCGGTCGGTGGTGTGGCCTGTGGGCCTGGGTGAGACAAGCCCAGCTACACAGATCGCGGCGACATCGCTGGTGAACGGGTTGTGGCGGATCATCACATCGAGTCCGGCCACGGCTTGTCCATCGGTTCCGGTCACACCGAGCCAGGCCGGGTCTCGGACGATGTCGAAGCCGGGGTGGGCCGTCTGCCACTGCTCGGCGAGTCCGCTGCGGAGCAGTCGGTGCACTTCCACTCCGCGGTGGAGTTCCTTGCGGAGGTTCTCCCGGCGGGAGTTGGTGATCCGCAGTCCGAGCGACAGTTTGAGCATGGCGGCGGCGCCGGACCGGTAGAGCGTTCGCACGGAGGAGGTGGGGAACCAGGCCGGGCCATGGGCGCCCATGTCGCGCAGGAGTCCGGAGTCGAAGAGGTCCGCGACATCGGGACGCGGGGTGAGCTCCCGCATCTGCCAGGGGTGCAGGGGGAGCGCGGCCCAGCCGTCGGGCAGGGGCAGGGTGGTACCGGCGAGACGGGCGGTGAGCTGCGGCGCGGGGACGGCGCGACCGCGTTCGGTCCAGGCCGAGTCACCGGCCAGCACGGAAGGGGCGACGGCGAGCCAGTGCAGGGGGAAGGAGCCGCGCAGCTCGGGTGAGTAGCGATCCGATTCGGTGTCCGAGAGGCCCTCGCGGCTCTTCGGGGTGGGGTGCAGGGGGTGTCCGAGCAGCAGCGCTTGCTCGCCGGCGAGGAAGGTGTCGGGGCCGTCCTCGGGTCGGTGCCGTCGGTCGGTGACGAAGGACGAGGTGCGGCGGACCGAGTCCGCGACCCGTCCGGCGAGGTCCGTGGTGTCCGTGTGGCCGGGTGCTTCACGGCCGAGGAGTGCGGCCAGCGTCACCGCGTCGATGGGCGGCGCCGTCTCGGGGGCGCCTTCCAAGTAGGGCGGGCCGAAGCGGTGCCATCCGGTGGCCGACCAGTACCGGACGGCGACGAGAAGGGCGGTGGCACTCGCCGGAAGGGGGATACGCAGGACGCCGTGTGCGGGGGCGGTCAGATTCAGCTCCCGGACCCAGCAGCGAAGGAGGTTCTCGGTGGCCGCGGCTTGGGCGGCGATCCAGGGGTCGGGGTGGTCGAGCAGGTCGGCGGTGGCACCACGCAGCCGTTCCGTCCCGTGGCTTCCCCCCTTCTGCCGGGGAACCGTACGGGGCTCCGCCACCGACAGGGACGGTACGGCGCTCCGGCCCCGTACCGAGAGGTGGGGAGGGTGATCGGGTGCGGGGTTGGCGTTCACGAGGGCTTCCTTGGAGGGTTGTCCGGCCTGTGCGACGACGGGCCCGGTTACTCAGTCTTCTTGGCTTCCTGCGGGGGTCCGGGAATGCGGCGGGGCGGGGGTGGGGGTGGGGCAGTCGGGACGAGCTACATGCGCCGGCTCCCGGTGCGCCGGACCGCGTGACCGGTCCTGGGGCCGACCTGGACCTGAGGCCGGTCCGACCCTGGGCCGGCCTGCTCCCTGGAGCCGGCCTGGGCGTGATCTCTGGGGCTCAGGTCCGGGCCCTGGGTGCCTGGTCGTGGAGTGAGCGGGCAGGTGGGGAGAGGCTCGGGGGCATGGCTGGTCAGCGTCCGGTGGACAGGGTGCGGGCGGTGGTGGTGATCGCGTCGGCCAGTCGGTCGAGCACGGCGGACGCCTGTTCGTCGGTGAGATTGAGAGGCGGGAGAAGGCGGATGACACTGGCGTCCCGGCCGCCGAGCTCGATGATCAGACCGCGGCGCAGGCATGCGCGCTGGACGGCTGCGGCGAGTTCGGGGGCGGCGGGTGGTGGTCCCGGGGCGGTGAGCACCGCTGCCGCAGGGTCGACCAGTTCCACCCCGATCATCAGGCCACGGCCCCGGACGTCACCGATGCAGGGCTGCTCGGCAGCGAGGGCCCGGAGCTGGGCGAGCATCCGGGCACCGAGCTGCGCGGCGCGTTCGGCCAGCCCGTTCTCGCGGACATGGGCGAGGGTGGCGGTGCCCGCGGCCATCGCGAGCTGGTTGCCGCGGAAGGTGCCGGCGTGGGCGCCCGGTCCCCAGACATCGAGGTCGTCCCGGTAGACGATGACAGCGAGCGGCAGACTGCCGCCGATCGCCTTGGAGAGGACCATGATGTCGGGCGTCACCCCGCTGTGCTCGACGGCCCAGAAGGCTCCGGTACGGCCGACCCCGGTCTGGACCTCGTCCACGATGAGGGGGATGTCGCGGGCGGCGGTGACGGCACGCATCCGGCGCATCCAGTCGTCCGGGGCGGGGATGACACCGCCCTCGCCCTGGACGGGTTCGAGGATCATGGCGGCGGGCCGGGGGACACCGGACTTGCTGTCGTCGAGAAGGGACTCCGTCCAGCGCGCGGAGAGTTCGGCGCCGTGAGGTCCGCCGGTCCCGAACGGGCAGCGGTAGTCCTGTGGATAGGGCAGCCGGGTCACCCGTACGTCGCGTGCGCCGCCGGACGCTTCGAGCGCCCCCGCGGTCATCCCGTGGTAGGCGCCGGTGAAGGCGAGGAGTCCGTCGCGGCCGGTGGCCGTCCGGGCGAGTTTCAGGGCGGCTTCCACCGCGTCCGTACCGGCCGGGCCGCAGAACTGGATTCGGGCCCGGCGCGCGAACTCCTCGGGCAGGGTGCGGAAGAGTTCGGTGGTGAAGGCGTCCTTGACGGGGGTGGCGAGATCGAGGACGTGCAGGGGCGCACCGGAGTCGAGCACCTTGCGGATGGCTTCGAGGACGACGGGATGGTTGTGGCCGAGGGCGAGGGTGCCCGCTCCGGACAGGCAGTCGAGGTAGCGCCGCCCGTCGGCGCCCTCGATGGTCAGTCCCCGAGCCCGGACGGGCACGATCGGCAGTGCACGGGCGTAGGTGCGTGCCGCCGATTCCCGGGCCGACTGTCTGCGGAGGATGCCCTCATGGGCGGTGGTCACCGCCGAGGGCGCGGGCTCGGTCATGGCCACGGCTGTTGTTCCTCCCGCTACGGATGTCGTCTGCCCGCCGGGGCGGCGGGTGGGCAGGGGGATGAACGCCGTCAGCGAGTCCCCCGTACGTACCAACGACGGGAGTTGCCGGGGATCACGGGTGATCGGAAGATCCTTGCCGTGACGGAACCGTTGCGGTTCCGTCGGCCGTCCCCCACCGCACCGGCATAGTGTGGGGGGCCGTTCGGCTGTATCGGAGCAGGTGGCGTCACTCATGGCGCCGTTCGTCCGGTCCACCGGACGCCGCACTCGGCAGTACACAGGACCCGAAGCCAGGGGGAGTCACACCATGCGATCCATACGCCCGCTCTTCACCGCGCGCCGTGAAGGGGGCGCGCGCCGTAGAAGGCCGTTGACGGCCGTGGTCGCACTGGGCGCGGCCCTCGCGCTCACCGCGACGGCCTGCGGTTCGGAGGACGACACCGTGGGCGGTCAGCAGACCGGCCAGGCCGCCGACGACGGCAAGATCCAGATACCCGACGACATCAAGAACCGTCTCAAGGATCATGGGATCGATCTGGACAAGTGGCGGGACGGCGCCTGGAAGGACTGGGACAAGGACAAGTGGCTGCGCGAGGCGCAGGACTACGTCAACCCCATCATCGACGGTCTGTGGGACCCGGATCGGATGCGTGACGCCGAGCAGCCCGACCAGGGGGTCGAGGAGGGCGACATCTCCGACGACCAGGGGGTGACCGATCCGACGCCGGAGCCGGTGGACGCGCAGCCGGTGACCGCGCCGTACCGGACGGGTGCGGCCGAGGCGGGCAAGGTGTTCTTCGACGGCCCCGACGGTTCCATGGTGTGCTCGGCGACGGTCGTCAAGGATCCGGCGAACCCGGGCAAGTCCAACCTCGTCTGGACGGCCGGGCACTGTGTCCACGCGGGCAAGAGCGGCGGCTGGTACCGGAACATCGCGTTCGTGCCGTCGTACAACAACAACGGCAAGTCGTCGGCGGAGCTGGAGAGCGCGGCCCGCGAGGAGGTCGCTCCGCTCGGTGTGTGGTGGTCCAACTGGGCGCAGACGTCGACGCAGTGGATCGAGCAGGGCGGTCCGACCGGTGGGCAGGGCGCCCCGTACGACTTCGCGGTGCTGCATGTGACGCCCGAGGAGGGCGGCGACGGACGATCGCTGGAGGAGACGGTGGGCGCGGCGCTGCCGGTCGACTTCGACGCCCCGGAGGCGTCCGAGATCGGGAGCGTGACGGCGAAGGGGTATCCCGCCTCGGCACCGTTCGACGGACAGAAGCTGTTCCAGTGCCCCGACACGCCTGGACGGCTGTCGCTCTCGGCGAACGAGCCGACGATGTACCGGATCGGTTGCACCATGACGGGCGGCTCCTCCGGCGGTGGCTGGATCGCGGAGGGTTCCGACGGTCAGCCCGCCCTTGTCTCCAACACCTCGATCGGCCCGGTGACGGCCGGCTGGCTCGCTGGGCCGAATCTGGGCACGGAGGCGAAGGGTGTGTACGACGCGGTGAGCAAGAAGTTCGCCGGTCAGTAGCCTCCCGACGGCCGGTGTCCGGCAGTCGGGAGCCGTAGCCGTAGCCATAGCCGTCCGACGGCTGGTATCCGGCATCCGGCGGTGACGGACCCGGGCAGGCTGTCGGGCCTGGACGGAATGGACGCCACACCCATCCGGCAAGCACGGCTTGGCCTTGGAAGGCGAAGGGGTGGTGCTTGGTCCCCCGGGATCAGCACCACCCCGTCGTGGCGCCGGGGTGCCGGGTGCCGGGTGCCGGGGCCCGGTGGGCGCCGGGGTGCCGGGGTTGCCGGAGGCGGAATCCCTGTCCGCCCGACGACGACGGCCCTGTGCCGGTCCTCCAGGGAGGACCGGCACAGGGCCGTCGATCATGACTGCTACGGGCCTGGCGGCGGTGCCGCGAGGTCCCCGGTACGACGAGCAAGGGGCGGAGCACTCAGGCGCCGCCCCCGCTCCTCACCGGATCAGGCTGTGGCCGATGCCTGGGGAGCGTACGGCGCCAGGTCGGCCGCCAGTTCCTGATGCACCCGGGCCTTGAGCAGGGTGCCCTCCGGGGTGTGCTCCTCGGAGATCACCTCGCCGTCGGAATGGGCGCGGGCGACGAGCTGACCGTGGGTGTACGGCACCAGGGCCTCGACCTCGACCTCGGGCCTGGGCAGTTCCGAGTCGATCAGCGCGAGCAGTTCCTCGATGCCCTGGCCGGTGCGCGCGGACACGGCGAGCGAGTGCTTCTCGATCCGCATGAGTCGCTGAAGGACGAGCGGGTCCGCCGCGTCCGCCTTGTTGATCACGACGATCTCGCGCACATGGGTCGCGCCGACATCGCGGATGACCTCGCGCACGGCGGCCAGCTGCTCCTCCGGCGCCGGGTGGGAACCGTCCACGACGTGCAGGATGAGATCGGAGTCCCCGACCTCTTCCATGGTGGAACGGAACGCCTCGACCAGGTGGTGCGGCAGATGCCGGACGAATCCGACGGTGTCGGCGAGCGTGTACACCCGGCCGCCCGGGGTCTCGGCCCGGCGCACAGTCGGGTCGAGGGTGGCGAAGAGGGAGTTCTCCACGAGTACTCCCGCACCGGTCAGCCGGTTCAGCAAGGAGGACTTGCCGGCGTTGGTGTAGCCCGCGATGGCGACCGAGGGGACCTTGTTACGCCGACGTTCCTGGCGCTTGATCTCGCGGCCGGTCTTCATCTCCGCGATCTCCCGGCGCATCTTGGCCATCTTCTCGCGGATACGGCGCCGGTCCGTCTCGATCTTGGTCTCACCAGGGCCTCGGGTGGCGAGACCGCCGCCCTTGCCGCCGCCCATCTGACGGGACAGCGACTGACCCCAGCCGCGCAGTCGCGGAAGCATGTACTGCATCTGCGCGAGCGCGACCTGCGCCTTGCCCTCACGGGACTTGGCGTGCTGGGCGAAGATGTCGAGGATCAGGGCCGTACGGTCGATGACCTTGACCTTGACGACGTCTTCCAGGTGGATGAGCTGGCCCGGGGAGAGCTCTCCGTCGCAGATGACGGTGTCCGCGCCCGACTCGATCACCAGATCGAGCAGTTCGCGGGCCTTGCCCGAACCGATGTACGTGGCCGCGTCGGGCTTGTCACGGCGCTGGATCACGCCGTCCAGCACCACCGCGCCGGCGGTCTCGGCCAGGGCGGCGAGCTCCGCGAGGGAGTTGTCCGCGTCCTGTGCGGTGCCGGAGGTCCACACCCCGACGAGAACCACACGCTCCAGGCGGAGCTGGCGGTACTCGACCTCGGTGATGTCCTCCAGCTCGGTGGAGAGACCCGCCACGCGCCTGAGGGCCGCGCGTTCGGAGCGGTCGAGCTGCTCGCCGTCCCGCTCGCCGTCGATCTCGTGGCTCCAGGCGACGTCCTCTTCCATCAGGGCATCGGCCCGAAGACCTTCGGTGTAGTTCTGAGCGAAGTTCTGCGTGTCCTGGGAAGGGGATGAAGAGGAGGTCATTTGATCCTTACGCCGTGGGGAGAGGTGGCTGGACGGGTGCCGACCCGACCGTACGACGAGCTGATGCCCGTCACTTCGTCAACGTGCGGGGCCGTCCGGAGATTCCCGGAGGTCCCGCTTGCGGCCGCGCTTCCTCGTGGAAGCGGAGGCGTCGCCGACCTGATGATGGTCGCACGGCACGGGCCGTCTCGTCACTGAGGTTTTCCGCAGAGCGCACTGAGGTTTTCCGCAGTGTCCATCGCCCGGCCCGGACCGGACCGTGGCCGGGGAGCCGGTGCCGCCCGCGGGCGGGCGGGCGGGCGGAGCAGCCAGGGCCGAAGTAGGCGAGACCGGAGCAGGCGGGACCGGAGCAGGCGGGGCAGGAACAGGCCCGTGCGCGGTTCGGCCGGGGCGGCCTCACCAGGTGAGGCCGGCATCGCCGGGCGGTCGGCGTCATGGCCGGTGGTGGTGGGCCGTCGGGGCGGTCGGCTCGGCGTCGGGCGACTCGCCGCGCGAGGTGGCCGGGGGCGGTGGATCGCTCCATTCGGGATGGCCGGGCATGGGCGGTGTCGTCGTGCCGTGGAGCCAGCCCTGGAAGAAGTCGCGCAGGTCGCGCCCGGAGACCGCGGACGCCAGGTCGGTGAAGTTCTCGGTGGTAGCCGTGCGGTCACGGTAGGTGGTCACCCAGAGGCGTTCGAGCCGCTCGAAGGCGCGGTGGCCGATCTTCTGCCGCAGGGCGTACAGGACGAGCGCGCTGCCCTCGTACACGATGGGTCGGAAGATGCTGATCTTCTGGCCGGGCTGTGCCGCCTTGGGCATGGCCGGCGGTCCTCCGGAGGCCCGCCACTCGTCGGATCTGAGGTAGGCGTCGCGCATCCTCGTTTCGAGCGGCCGGTGCCCGTTCTCGTCGGCGTGGACGGCCTCGTACCAGGTGGCGTGTCCTTCGTTGAGCCAGAGGTCGGACCACGCGCGCGGGGTGACGCTGTTGCCGAACCACTGGTGGGCGAGTTCGTGCACCATGATCGATTCGATGTACCAGTCGGGGTATCGCCCGCCGAGCAGGAGGTCACGTTCGAACAGGGACAGGGTCTGTGTCTCCAGTTCGAACCCGGTGCGTGCCTCCGCGACCAGCAGCCCGTATGTCTCGAAGGGGTAGCCGCCGACCTTTTCCTCCATCCAGGTGATCTGTTCGGGGGTGCGGCGCAGCCAGGGTTCGAGGGTGTCGCGGTCCTTGGTGGGGACGACATCGCGCAGGGGCAGTCCGTGCGGGCCGTCCCGGTGGACGACGGTGGAGGCGCCGATGGACACCTGGGCCAGTTCGGTGGCCATGGGGTGGACGGTGCGGTAGGTCCAGGTGGTGGTCCCGCCGTCCCGGGTGACACCGGCGGGCAGTCCGTTCGCGACGGCTGTGAGGGCGCTGGGAGCGGTGACACGGAAGGTGAAGTCGGCCTTGTCGGAAGGGTGGTCGTTGCAGGGGAAGACCCGGTGGGCGGCGTCGGCCTGGTTGGCCATGGCGAGCCCGTCGGTGCTGCGGACCCAGCCGCTGTCGTGGTCTCCGCCGGGTGCGGGATCACTGGTGTGGTGCACGGTGACGCGCAGGTGGGTGCCCCGTGGGACGGTCGTGGCGGGGGTGACCACCAGGTCCTCCTCGACGGCCGCCCAGCGCGCGGGGGCGCCGTTGACGACGACGGAGGTGACCCGGCCGTACGCGAAGTCGAGGTTGAACCGCTCCAGCCGGTCGACGGCGAGGGCGTCGATCCGGGTCACCGCCGCCAGGGGCTTGTCGTTGCTGCCGGGGTAGGTGAAGGACAGGTCGTAGGCGGTCACGTCGTAGCCGGGGTTGCCGAGGTTCGGGAAGAGCCGGTCGCCGACGCCCAGCGGGACGGCCGGGGCGGGGACGCTCGCGGCGACCAGGGAGAAGGTGGCGGCGACGGCGAGCAGCGCGCCTCTGGTCCGGGGTGCCTTGGGGCCGGGCGGCCGGGACGGCCTGGGGGCCCTGGAACGGTCGATGAGCAACATGGATCACCGCTACCAGCGGTCGGCCCCCGTGCCGTGGCGACGCGCGCCAGGCGCACCCGAACGAGACCCACGCGCGCGGGTCGTGTCCCGGCCCGTCACCCTCCACGCGCGCGTGGAGGGTGCTTCTACGGTGCGGCGCCCGCCGGGTGCTGTGCGCGGCTGACGTCGTACACCCCCGCGACGTTCCGCATGGCCTTGATGAGGGCGGGGAGCCGGGCGGCGTCGGGGAGTTGCAGGGTGTAGGTGTGGCGTACCTGCTGACGGGCGGGGGGCTCGACGGTCGCCGAGACGATCGCGACGCCTTCCTGGGCGATGGCCTCCGTCAGGTCGGCGAGCAGATGGGGGCGGCCGAACGATTCAGCGACGAGGGTGACGCGGTACTCGGAGGTGTCTCCCCAGCGGACGCCGACGGCGGGGCGTCCCGCGCTCAGCATGCGGGTGACGGCGGAGCACCGGACGCGGTGGACGGTGGCCGCTCCCCCGCGGACGGCGAAGGCCGTGATCTCGTCCGGGGGCACGGGCGTACAACAGCCCGCCAGACGGACGGAGGCGCCGGGCAGGTCCACGACGGCCCCGGCGGCCCCGGGGCGGGCGGAGGGAGCCGTCACGGGCGTCCTGGGGGCGTTCTGGGGGGTCTCGGTGTCGTCGGGGTGGGCGGCGAGCCAGCGGCCGATGGCGATCCTGGCGCCGGGGGTTACCGCGTGGTCCAGCCACTCCCTGGAGGGCCCGGACGAGGTGTCCTGGCTCATGAGGAGATGGACGGTGTCGCCGTCCCGCAGCACGGTGCTGAGCGTCGCCAGACGGCCGTTGACGCGGGCCCCGATGCAGGCGTGGGCGTCCTCGCCGTACCGGGCGTAGGCGGCGTCCACGCAGGTGGCGCCCGCCGGGAGCCCGAGGGTGCCGCCGTCGGTGCGGAAGACGGTGATCTCCCGGTCCTGGGCGAGGTCCGCGCGCAGCGTCGACCAGAAGGTGTCGGGGTCGGGCGCGGCGCGCTGCCATTCCAGGAGCCGGGAGAGCCAGCCGGGCCGGGTGGGGTCGGCGCGCTCGCCTTCGGGCAGCATGCCGCCCAGGGTGGCGTCGGCCGTGCCGGGTGCCGCGGCGACGGGAACGGCAACCGGCTCGTCGGTGCCGGTGTACGGGTTGCCGAGGGCGACGACGCCGGCTTCGGCGGCCTTGTGCATCTGGTGGGTGCGGATGAGGACTTCGGCGACCTCGCCGTCGGTGCGGGCCACCGCGGTGTGGAGCGACTGGTAGAGGTTGTACTTGGGGACGGCGATGAAGTCCTTGAACTCCGAGACGACCGGGGTGAAGCAGGTGTGCAGTTCCCCGAGGACCGCGTAGCAGTCGGCGTCCTCGTTGACGAGGACCAGCAGGCGTCCGAAGTCGGCGCCGCGCAGCTCGCCGCGCTTGAGGCGGACCCGGTGCACGGAGAGCAGATGCCGTGGCCGGATGAGGACATCGGCCGGGATGCCCGCTTCCCTGAGGACCGCGCGTACCGCGTCGGCGGTCTCGGTGAGCGGGTCGTCCGCGCGGGCGTCGTTCTCCGCGATCAGGTGCCTGGTGTACGCGTACTCCTCGGGGTGGAGGATCGCGAAGACGAGGTCCTCCAGCTCCGTCTTGAGCGCTTGGACGCCGAGGCGTTCCGCGAGGGGGATGAGGACATCCCGGGTGACCTTGGCGATGCGTTCCTGTTTCTCGGGGCGCATGACGCCGAGGGTGCGCATGTTGTGGAGCCGGTCGGCGAGTTTGATGGACATCACCCGGACGTCGTTGCCGGTGGCGACGAGCATCTTGCGGAAGGTCTCGGGTTCGGCGGCGGCCCCGTAGTCGACCTTCTCCAGTTTGGTGACGCCGTCGACGATGAAGCAGACCTCTTCGCCGAACTCCTGGCGTACCTGTTCCAGCGTCACTTCGGTGTCCTCGACGGTGTCGTGGAGCAGCGAGGCGGTCAAGGTGGTGGTCTCCGCGCCGAGTTCGGCGAGGATCAGGGTGACGGCGAGCGGGTGTGTGATGTACGGCTCACCGCTCTTGCGCATCTGTCCCCGGTGGGAGGACTCGGCGAGCACGTACGCGCGGCGCAGGGCGTCCAGCGCGGCGTCGGGGTGGTGGGCACGGTGGGCTTCGACCACATGCCCGATGGCGTCCGGCAGCCGGTCCCTGCTCGCGGGCCCCAGCAGGGCGGCGCGGCCCAGTCGGCGCAGGTCGATGCGGGGGCGGCCGCGCCTGCGGTGGGCTCCGGGCGTCAGGGAGTCTGGGGTCGCAGGGTTTGTGGCCTCCGCGCTCATGGGCACCTCCGGCTGCGTCGACCGGCGGTGCGGAAAGGTCGCCTCCAGGCGTTCAACTGCTGGAGGTGTGCGGGTGGTCTCCCGTCCGGGCCGGTGCTTGATGCTACCGAGCTCACCACGTCCGGCGGACCGGCTCTCGACGAGCGTGAAACGGATCACCCGTTCGTGGGAGTGATCGTGGGTTTACACATCCGGGAACGGGGAGATGGGTTCCGGCCAGGGTGAGCTTTTTCAGCCGTACGGCGTAGCCGTGGGGGGCGCCACGCGACTTCGGGCGCCCCGTTGCGCGCGCCCCGGAGGCGGCGTCTCGAAAGGTTCTTCGAGGAGTGCGGGGAGAACGCGGACACGACGTCCCACGCGCGGGACGTCACGGGATGGGCTCGATGTCCCGCGCGCGGGGCTGCCATCGGGGACACGGGTGGGTGCGCTGCGCGGCTCGCTGCCACGGGCGGGTGCCATGCGGGTCGGGACCCACAGGCGGGTGTCGTACGCGGGTGCCCTAGGCGGCCATGGGGCGGGTGCAGCCGGAGAGCGTCGCCCCGCGCGAGGGCTCGGACAAGCCCCGGGGGTCGACCTCAGTGGCGCGAGCCGGACGGGGGTCAGCGCAGGCGGGCCACTCGCCACACGGCGAGGGCGATGACAGCGGCGACGACGACCACGTAGAGGGCGATGACCCGCCAGTCGGGGCGGCGGCCGGAGCCGCGCTGCGGCAGGCCCGGCCAGGTGTAGCCGACCCGGCGGGCGGCCATCATGCCCCAGCCCGCGGCGCAGGAGCAGATGAGCAACCCCAGCATGGCGACGACCGCACCACCGTCACCGAACTCGAAGGCGAGCGGGAAGGCGAACATCAGCGAGCCGAGAGCGCCGAGTCCGACGATCGGGGCGAGCTGCCACAACCGCAGTTTGCCCCGGGGCCGCAGTTCCACCTCGACCTCGGGCCCGGTGTCGATCACGTCGGCCGTGAGGCCGTCGACCGGGACGATGCCGGAGATGCTGTCGGGTCCGTCGGGGGTGAGTCCGTCGCCCGCCTGGGGCGGTACCCGCGGGGTGCGGGCGGCGTCCGCACGCGCTGTCCCGCGCTGGTCGCCTGGTGCGGTGTCACGAGGGCCGGCCTCCATCGCCACGCGCCCTCCCACTTCGGACTTCACTGGTCGATCGTCGCTCGATGATGGCACGGCACAGGGGGCCGGGATGACGGCCGGAGCGTCCCGATGCCATCACGTGATCAGGCTGTGACCGCTCGTTCGAGCAACGCCAGGGCACGTGCCGGGAGTTCCCGGTGATCCGGCAGGGCGCCGCTGAGCCAGTGGACCCGTGGGTCGCGGCGGAACCATGAATCCTGGCGGCGCGCGAAGCGCTTGGTGGCGCGGACGGTCTCGTCCCGCGCCTCCCGTTCGCCGTACTCCCCCGCGAGCGCGGCGAGCACCTGCTGGTAGCCGAGGGCCCGGGCGGCGGTACGGCCCTCACGCAGTCCCCGCTCCTCCAGTGCCCGCACCTCGTCCACCAGGCCCGCCTCCCACATACGGTCCACGCGCGTGGCGATGCGCTCGTCGAGTTCGGCGCGGGGGACGTCGACACCGATCTGCACGGTGTCGTAGACGGACTCGTGGCCGGGAAGATTGGCCGTGAACGGCCTGCCGGTGATCTCTATCACTTCGAGGGCGCGCACGATACGGCGGCCGTTGCTCGGGAGGATCGCGCGGCCCGCGTCGGGGTCCGCGGCCGACAGTCGCGCGTGGAGGGCTCCGGAGCCGCGCAGGGTCAGCTCGTCCTCCAGCCGGGCCCGCACGACCGGGTCGGTGCCGGGGAACTCCAGGTGGTCGATGGCGCCGCGGACGTAGAGGCCGGAACCGCCGACGAGGACGGGCCAGCGGCCCTCCGCGAGCAGACGGTCGATCTCGGCACGGGCGAGGCGCTGGTACTCGGCGACACTCGCGGTCACCGTGACGTCCCAGATGTCCAGCAGATGATGCGGGACACCGCCGCGTTCCCCGGTCGTCAGCTTGGCGGTGCCGATGTCCATCCCCCGGTAGAGCTGCATCGAGTCGGCGTTGACGACCTCGCCGCCGAGTCGCTGGGCGAGGAAGACGCCCAGATCGGACTTTCCTGCCGCGGTCGGCCCGACGACGGCGATGACCCGCGGCGCGGGGGGTGCGGTACTCACCGCCCCAGTCTCGCAAACCTCACGCCCCTTCCCGAACGAGTTACGTGACGGCACGCGCGCGGGGTCGTTGCCTGTTGCGAGGTCCTGGCGCCGGATTCGAGAACGGGGAACCCGGGGCGACGCAATGGGACGCACCGGACGGCGAGGGATTTCGCCCGAACGAGCAGGGTATGGAGTAGTTATGAGCGTTTTCGCACGGTTTCTCCGCAAGCCGAAGGGTGCGGAGGAGGCGTCGACGGCCAAGGCTGCGGATGTGACACCGGCAGCCGACGCCCCGGCCGAAGAGGGGTCGGCCCCTTCGGCCCCTTCGGCCGCCTCGGACACGCCGGAGGCCCGCACCGAGGACGCTCCCCGGAGTGATGTCCAGGAGAAGTCCGCGAAGGCTGCGCAGACCCCGGACGCCGCCGGGTGCTGCACGAGCAGGACGGGGGCGGTGGCGGAGCCCGTCGAGATCCCCAAGCAGCAGTCCGCCGAGCAGGCGGCGGACAACGAAGCGGGTGAGGGCGCCCGCAAGTAGCGGTCGCCCGCTCACCGATCCGGTTGCCGTCCGATCGGCCCGGCCTCGGTCGCGAGTACAGCGACAAGATCCACCCGGGCTCCGGCAAGGCCGAGGACACCCTGGACCGGCCGACCACGAAACCCCCACCGGACGGCGCCGCCCCACCGAGTGCCACGAGCGGCCCGGCCGGGCAGGGACCCGGGGCCGGGGCCGGGGCCGGGGAACGGTCCGCGGACGGTCGCGCCGCAGGGCCCGGGTCCAAGGACGCCCAAGGCCCGCCGGAGGCCGTACCGGCCCCGCTGACGGCGGCGGGGGCACCGCGGGCAGGCCGGACGCCTCCTGGACCGGACTCGGCGGCCTGAGGCATGATCTGGGCGGCTGATGGGGCGCGTCCCGCCCCATCAGCCGCCACCCCCCGTGGTCCGCCAGCCACCCGCTCCCCGTGGTCGACCCACCGCCCGCAACCGTCACTCGTGCTCCCGAGGGCGCCGCGGCGGTTCAGCTCCAGGACGCCACGAAGTAGCCCACCCCGTAGGGCGCCGCGTCGTAGAGCAGCCGCCCCCCGAGGGCCGGGCCGGCGGCGCCGTCCAGGACCTGCCAAGGGGACCGTCCGGAGATCATCAGCTCCCGGGCCAGGTCCGCGTCCAGCCAGGGGAGGAAATGGTCCGTGCCGGTGCGGGCGAGTGCCGCGGCGATACCGGCGTCGGCCTCCTCGGCCCGCTCGTCCAGGTACCCGGGCGCCTTGAGGTCGCGACGCGCGCTGCCGTCGCCCATCACCAGGAGCCCCACCCTCTCGGCCAGGGCGGCCACCCGGACCCCGTCCTCGCTGTTGGCCGGCCACTCGCGGCCCGCACCGACCTCCAGCCCGCGTACCGGGCCCCGCCAGCCCGCCCGCTCCAGCAGCCAGGCCCCCACCGTCAGCGACAACGGAAGCGGCGACCGCAGTACGGGCACCCCGGCGCCGCCCGCGGGTGTGGCGCCGAGCCGTACGTCCACCGCGACGCCGTACGGCCGGAAGCTGCCTGGCGCGCCCTGGTCGTGCCAGGCGGAGTCGGCCGCCGGACCGGGGCCGACGACCACGATCAGCTCGGGCCGGGCGTCGAGCACGGTGCGCAGCGCCTCGTCGCACGCGGCACGGAGCCCGTCCAGTTCGGGGGCGGCTCCCGCGGCGACCTCGGGCACGAGGAGCGGTGGACAGGGACAGACGGCGGCGGCGACAAGCATGATCGGCAGGGTAGTCCCGCGCGCGGGTGATGTCCCAGCGCGCCCACGCGCGGGAGGGCCGCCCGACCGTGGCACCCCACCGGCCGCGGTGACCGTACGCGCGGACAGGCCCCCCGCCCAGCGGTCAGGAGCTCACCACGAGTACCGCACGTGTCGCACGTGTGGCGCGTCGGCGTCGTTCCCCCCGCGCGGCAGCCGTCACCGACCGCCGCAGGCGCCCCCGGTGGCGGCGGGCAGGGGCGCGGGGACACCGATGCCCGGCAGGCCGAGCATGACTCCGGCGGACGGCGCGGCGGGCTGAGCGGTGCGCTTCTCCCAGGCGTCCCCCGCGCGCGTGCGGCGCACCTTGATGACGTCGCCCTCGGCGAGCAGATGGTGCGGTGCCGCGTAGGTGACCTCCACGGTCACCACGTCACCCGGGCGTACCTCTTCGTCGGGCTTGGTGAAGTGCACGAGGCGGTAGTCGGGGGCGCGGCCGGACAGCCGGTGCGTGGCCCCGTCCTTGCGGCCCTCGCCCTCGGCGACCATGAGGTCGAGGGTGCGGCCGACCTGCTTCTTGTTCTCGTCCCAGGAGATCTCCTCCTGAAGGGCGACCAGCCGCTCGTAGCGGGCCTGGACGACGGCCTTGGGGATCTGGCCGTCCATCTCCGCGGCGGGCGTGCCGGGGCGCTTGGAGTACTGGAACGTGAACGCCTGGGTGAAGCGGGCCTCGCGCACCACATGGAGGGTCTGTTCGAAGTCCTCCTCGGTCTCGCCGGGGAAGCCCACGATGATGTCGGTGGTGATCGCGGCGTGCGGGATCGCCTCGCGGACCTTCCGGATGATGCCGAGGTAGCGCTCCTGGCGGTAGGAGCGGCGCATGGCCTTGAGGACGGGGTCGGAGCCCGACTGGAGCGGCATATGGAGCTGCGGCATGACGTTCGGGGTCTCGGCCATGGCGGCGATCACGTCGTCGGTGAAGTCACGCGGGTGCGGCGAGGTGAAGCGGACCCGTTCGAGACCGTCGATCGTGCCGCACGCGCGCAGGAGCTTGCTGAACGCCTCGCGGTCCCCGATGTCGGAGCCGTACGCGTTGACGTTCTGCCCGAGGAGGGTGATCTCCGAGACGCCCTCGGCGACGAGCGCGTCGATCTCGGCGAGGATGTCGCCGGTCCGGCGGTCCTTCTCCTTGCCGCGCAGCGCGGGGACGATGCAGAACGTGCACGTGTTGTTGCATCCGACGGAGATGGACACCCACGCGGCGTACGCGCTCTCTCGGCGGGTCGGGAGGGTCGAGGGGAACGCCTCCAGCGACTCGGCGATCTCGATCTGCGCCTCTTCCTGGACGCGGGCCCGCTCCAGCAGCACCGGCAGCTTGCCGATGTTGTGTGTGCCGAAGACCACGTCGACCCAGGGCGCGCGCTTGACGATGGTGTCGCGGTCCTTCTGGGCGAGGCAGCCGCCCACGGCGATCTGCATACCGGGGCGCTTGGTCTTCATCGGGGCCAGGCGGCCGAGGTTGCCGTACAGACGGTTGTCGGCGTTCTCCCGGACGGCGCAGGTGTTGAAGACGACGACATCGGCGTCGCCGTCGGCGCCCTCGGGCGCGCGGACGTATCCGGCGCCCTCCAGCAGCCCCGAGAGTCGCTCGGAGTCGTGGACGTTCATCTGACACCCGTAAGTGCGCACTTCGTACGTTTTCAAACCGTCCACTGTTCCGCCAGCCACGTCGTTACCGCTCACCTGTCCAGGGTAAGGGCTGCGGTCGGCCGGTCCGCCAGGCCGTCCTCCACGCGGTGGCGGACCTCGACGGGAAACCTGTCGGTGAGCCCGTCGGACACCTGGCGCGCCCGCGCGGGCGCCGCACCCGGGACCGGTTCGGTACCCCGATGAACACTATCCAGCCACGGCCCCGGCCTGGCAGGATCGCGGCCATGTTCCCGGCACTGCCCCGTATCGACCGACGCCGCGCCCTCCGGGGCGGCACCGGGGCGCTCGTCGTGCTCGGTCTGCTGCTGTGGTGGGTGCTGCCGCTGGAGGAGGACTCCCCCCGGGGCGAGGTCACCTTCAGCACCGGGGTGCGGTCCGGCGTCTACGAGCGCTACGGAAAGCTGCTGCGGACCGCGCTGGCCCGCGACGTGCCGGACCTCGACGTGACGCTGACCCCCAGCGAGGGCTCCCAGCAGAACGTGCGGCGGGTGGCCTCAGGGTCCGCCGACTTCACCGTCGCCGCGGCGGACGCCGTCGAGAAGTACCGGCTGGACGGCCGGCCGGGAGCGGACCGGCTGCGCGGCTGCGCCCGCCTGTACGACGACTACGTGCAGCTCGTCGTGCCACGCGGCTCCTCTGTGCTGGCGGCGGACCAGCTGCGCGGCAAGAGGGTCGCGGTCGGCCAGGTGGGGTCCGGGGTCCGGCTGATCGCGAACCGTGTGCTGAGGGCGGCGGGGCTCGATCCGCAGCGCGACATCGAGCCGGTGTCGATAGGGATCGACACCATGACGAGCGCGTTGAAGGGCGGCGACATCGACGCGTTCTTCTGGTCCGGCGGTCTGCCCACCAACTCGGTGCGCGAGCTCTCGGAGGAGTTCGACGTGCGCTTCGTGGAGCTCGGTGACCTGGTCGACGCACTGCACGACCAGGGCGGCGCCTCGCGCTACTACCGGGCGTCCGTGATGCCCGCCGACGCATACCCGTCGGCGCAGCAGGGCACCGCGGTGTCGACCCTGGCGGTGGCGAATCTGCTGGTCACCACGGACCGGCTCGATCCCGAGCTGACCGAGCGGCTCACCCGCACCGTGATCGACAGCCGCGACCACATCGGGGGCAGGGTCCACGCGGCCCAGCTGGTCGATCTGCGCACCGCCCTCTACACCGACCCGCTGCCGCTGCACGACGGCGCCCGGAGCTACTACCGCTCGGTGAAGCCGTAGGGACGTCCGGCACCAGTCCGGCCGGACCACGCGGTCGGCCGAGGCTCGCGGCACTGGCCCTGGCCCGCGTTACCCGGCGCCGGCGACCAGGAGATGCCTCGCCCCCAGGGTCAGAGACGGCTCCGGCGGGCCCTGGGCGCCCCGTGGAGCCCGTTCCGGGGGCCAGGCGGAGCCCCGGACGCCTGGAGGGCCCTCGGCCCTCAGAAAGGCTCCCCCGTCATTCGCCCCGCGTACGCGGCAGCGTGACGGTCACCCGCAGGCCGCCCGGCTCGTCACGGGCGTACTCGATACGTCCGCCGCCGGGGGTCAGCAGGGCGCGGGCGATGGACAGGCCGAGGCCCGAGCCCTTGATGTTCTGGTGCTGGGCGCTGCGCCAGAACCGGTCCCCCACCCTGGCCAGTTCCTCGTCGGTGAGGCCGGGGCCGCCGTCCGTCACGACGATCGTGGAGCAGCCTCCCTCGGCGGTGACCGTGACGCCCACCTCCGCTCCCCCGGGGGTGAACTTGAGGGCGTTGTCGATGACCGCGTCCAGCGCGCTGGACAGGGCGATCGGATCGGCCCACGCCGTGACCGCGGGGGTGCGGTGCCGCAGGTGGACGCCCTTGTCGTCGGCGACGGGCCGCCACGCGTCGGCACGCTCGGCGGTGAGCGCGCCGACGTCGATGAGCCGCAGATCCGCCTCGGCGTGCTCGGCCAGGGCCAGATCGAGCAGATCGTCGAGGACCTGGGCGAGCCGCTTGCCCTCGGTGCGCACGGAGGCGATCTCGGCGTTGTCCTCCGGGAGCTCCAGGGCGAGCAGGTCGATGCGCAGCAGCAGCGCCGACAGCGGATTGCGCAGCTGGTGGGACGCGTCGGCGACGAAGGCGCGCTGCTGTTCCAGGACGTCCTGGACGTTGTCGGCCATCTCGTTGAACGACCGGGCCAGACGTCGGAGTTCCGGAGGGCCGCCGGAGGGCGCCACGCGTGACTTCAGCCGCCCGGTGGCGATGTCGTGGGTGGTGGCGTCCAGGACGCGGACGGGGCGCAGGACCCAGCCGGTCAGCCGGAGCGCGGCGCCGACGGCGACGAGCATCGCCGCCGCCTCACCCAAGGCGATCAGCAGCCAGCCGCGCAGGGTCTTGTACCGCATCTGCCCGGTCGGCGAGTCCGTGACGACGACGGCGATCACGTCGCCGTCCCTGATGACCGGGGAGGCCACCACCAGTCGGCCGCGCTCCCAGGGCCACACCTGCGCGGGGTCGTGACCGGGGCGCGACAGCAGGGCCTCGTCGAACGCGTCACGGACGTCGCCCTGTTCGGGCAGGGCCCAGTTCGCGGGGGCGCTGGCCATGGGCGCGTCGTCGCGGAAGTAGACGCCGGCCCTGATCCCGTAGACCTCGTGGTAGCGGGAGAGCTCCTGCTGGAGGGTCTCCCGGCGTTCGTCGGTGGTGGACACCCGGGAGCCGGTGCCGCGCGCGGTGACGAACTGGGCCAGCGACGCGAACCGTGCCGTGTCGTCGATCCGGTCGATGACGACGGTCTGCTGTTCCTGTGCCGCGACACTCGCCCCCAGCGGGAAGCCGAGGGCGAGCAGGACACCCGCCATCAGGACGATGAGCAGCGGGAGAAGACGTGCGCGCACCCTCGGCCTCTACGGTGCCGGGGCGACGAGCCGGTAGCCCACGCCACGGACGGTCTCGATGAGGGCGGGCATCCGCAGTTTGGAGCGCAGGGACGCGACATGCACTTCCAGGGTGCGTCCCGTGCCCTCCCAGCTGGTGCGCCACACCTCGCTGATGATCTGCTCCCGCCGGAAGACGACACCGGGGCGCTGGGCGAGCAGTGCCAGCAGGTCGAACTCCTTGCGGGTGAGCTGGACGGGGGTGCCGTCGACGCTGACGCGCCGGTTGGGCAGTTCGATGTGCACGGGCCCGAGCCGGAGTTCGTCGCACGCGGTGGTGGCCGTCTCGCCCGGGGCGCCGCGTCGGCTCACGGCGTGGATGCGCGCGAGGAGCTCACCCGTGTCGTAGGGCTTGACGACGTAGTCGTCGGCGCCGAGGTTGAGGCCATGTATCCGGGACCGTACGTCGGAGCGTGCCGTCACCATGATCACGGGGGTGCCGGTGCGTTTGCGGATCTTGCCGAAGACCTCGTAGCCGTCCTGGTCGGGCAGCCCGAGGTCGAGCAGGACCACGGCGAACGGCGGCTGGTCGGGTGCCGTGTCGGGCAGCAGCGCGCGCAGGGCCTCCTCACCGCTGCGGGCGTGGACGACACGGATGCCGTGCCGTGCCAGCACCGCGGACAGGGCGGCGGCGACATGGTCGTCGTCCTCGACGAGGAGGAGTCTCATGCGGGCTCCCTCCAGTTCACGTTCGGTTCCGTTCCGGTACGTCCGTACGTCGTCGTCGGCCTGTACACCTGTTGTCGGTGGGCGGGTGCCGGTCCGGGGACCGGGCGTACCGTGCCCCGCGGTGAGGCGGAGTGTGCCCCACGCGCGGGTGCCCGTCGCCGGGCGGACCACGCTGTGCGGCGGGCGCCGGTCCGCCGCGACCGGGGGTGCCGGACGGGACGTGACCGGGACGCCGGACGGGACAGCCGCGGCCGATTCCCCGTGAACGCTGTCCCACCCCCGCCGGTACGCACGCGCGATTCCCGTTCCCACACGTGTCCACGCATCCACTCCGATGACAAAGGACCACGTCAAGGGCGATCGGAGGCACGACGCGTTCCGTTACCCACCCGGTACGCGAGCGTGGTGCGATCCTCACACAACGTGAGTGTGCGCGATCAGATCGTTATGCTCAAGTTCCCCTCAGATGTACTGACTATGGCATCGGAGCGTCACTACTGTCCTCCCAACCGACGAGGACGGAGCTATGGCCGATGACTGAAGTGTCGGTGACCAAGGACGCCGCACCCACCGCCGACGAACTGGTCGTGCTGAAGAACGTCAACAAACACTTCGGCGCGCTGCATGTGCTCCAGGACATCGATCTGACCATCACCCGTGGTGAGGTCGTTGTCGTCATCGGGCCCTCCGGTTCGGGCAAGTCGACCCTGTGCCGCACGATCAACCGGCTGGAGGCGGTCGACTCGGGTGCCATCACGATCGACGGCCGGCCGCTGCCCCAGGAGGGGCGGGAGCTGGCCCGGCTGCGGGCCGATGTCGGCATGGTCTTCCAGTCGTTCAACCTCTTCGCGCACAAGACGGTGCTGGAGAACGTGATGCTGGGGCAGACCAAGGTCCGCAGGACCGAGAAGAAGGCCGCGGAGGAGAAGGCGCGCGCGCTGCTGGACCGCGTCGGTGTCGGCACTCAGGCGGACAAGTACCCGGCGCAGCTCTCCGGCGGTCAGCAGCAACGCGTGGCGATCGCGCGGGCGCTGGCGATGGACCCCAAGGTGATGCTCTTCGACGAGCCCACCTCCGCACTGGACCCGGAGATGATCAACGAGGTCCTGGAGGTGATGCAGCAGCTCGCGCGTGACGGTATGACGATGGTCGTCGTCACCCACGAGATGGGCTTCGCCCGCTCCGCCGCCAACCGGGTCGTCTTCATGGCCGACGGCCGCATCGTGGAGGAAGCGGTCCCGGAGCAGTTCTTCAACAACCCGCGCAGCGACCGCGCCAAGGACTTCCTGTCGAAGATCCTGCACCACTGACCTCCGCCCGGCCGCCCGACGGCCGCAGACGCCCCGGGAAGGCCCTCCAAGGCCCTTCCCGGGCGTCTTCCGCCACTTCGGACCGCGGGCGAGGTGCCCGCGCCCCGACGAACGCCGTACGCGCCGATTCCGCCGCTCCGCCGATCTCGCTGTTCCCGCCGACACGAAGGATGCCCCCTGATGAAGCTCCGCAACTCCGCCGCTGTGGCGGCGATCGCCGTACTCGCGCTCACCCTGACCGCCTGCGGCGGCGAGTCCGGCAACGCCGGTGACAAGCCCGCCGGGGGCACCGACGGCAAGGACGCCCCGAAGCTGCCCACCTACACGGTCGCCAAGGACGTGGCCGTGGACTCCCCGGTCCTCAAGAAGGCCCAGGGCAAGGGCAAGCTCGTGATCGGCGCCAAGAACGACCAGCCGTTCCTCGGCTTCGAGGCCACCGACGGCGAGCGGTCCGGCTTCGACATCGAGATCGCCAAGATGGTCGCCGCCGACCTCGGCTTCGCGGCCGACAAGATCGAGTTCAAGACCGTCGACTCGAACGTCCGCGAGACCGCCATCTCCAAGGGCGAGGTCGACCTGTACGTCGGCACATACACCATCAACCCCGAGCGCAAGAAGCAGGTCGGCTTCGCCGGTCCGTACTTCCTCGCGGGCGCCGACCTGCTGGTCCGCAAGGACGACACCGCCATCACCGGGTCGGACTCCCTCAAGGGCAAGACGGTCTGTTCCATCAAGGGCTCCACCCCGCTCACGGAGATCAAGAAGCCCAAGTACGGCGCCAAGACGGTCGAGCTCTCCAAGTACTCCGAGTGCGTGCAGCAGCTGCTGAACAAGGAGGTCGACGCCGTCACCACGGACGACGCGATCCTCAAGGGCTACGCCGCGCAGCGCCCGGAGAAGCTCAAGGTGGTCGGCAAGACGTTCACCAAGGAGCCCTACGGCATCGGCATGAACAAGGACGACAAGGCCCTGCGGACCGCCGTGTCGGACGCCGTCGAGGCGCACCAGAAGAACGGCGACTACAAGAAGGCGTACGACGCGACGCTCGGCCTGTCCGGCTCCTCGTACATCGAGCCCCCGGCGCTCGAACGCTACTGAGCCGCTCCCTGACACCTCCCGCGGCCGTCCTCCGACGGCCGTGAGGAGGTCCCCGGTTCCCCGGCAGCACTCCGGCCGCCCCGGACGGCTCCTCCCCAGGACACGTCCGGCGGCGGCCCTCCCTGCCCGCCCGCCGCCCACGAGGACATCCCCGTGAACGTACTGCTCGACCATCTCCCGGAGTTCCGCGAGGGTTTCATCGGCACCATCCTGCTGACGCTGGCCAGCGGGCTGCTCGCGATGCTGCTGGGTGTCATCATCGCCGGATTCCGTGTCTCCCCCGTCCCCCCGCTGCGCTACTTCGGCACGGCCTGGGTGACCCTCTTCCGCAACACCCCCCTGACGCTGCTCTTCCTCGTCGCCTGGTTCGTGGTGCCGGTCATCTTCATGCCGGGGCTGAGTCCCTGGACGAAGGCCCTGCTCGCACTGGGCTGCTACACCTCTGCGTTCGTCTGCGAGGCCGTGCGCTCCGGCATCAACACGGTCCCCTTGGGCCAGGCCGAGGCCGCGCGCTCCCTCGGGATGTCGTTCTTCCAGACCCTGCGGCTGATCGTGCTGCCCCAGGCGACCCGGACCGTGCTGCCGCCGCTCAGCTCGATCTTCATCGCGCTGACGAAGAACTCCGCCATCGCGGGCGCCTTCAGCGCCACCGAACTGTTCGGCGTCCAGAAACTCCTCAGTGACCAGGGCTTCGCGATCGCCTGGATCTTCCTGTGGGTGGCCCTCGGCTACCTGATCATCACCTTCACCATCAGCGGCATGTTCCGGCTGCTGGAGCGACGCATGGGGGTCGCCCGATGAGTTCGAGCGTCCTGTACGACACACCGGGGCCCAAGGCCCGCGTACGCAACCGCGTCTACACCGTGGTCGGCTCCGCGGCCGTGCTCGCCCTGATCGTGTTCGCCGTGTACCGGCTGAACGTCAAGGGCCAGCTGGAGCCCGAGGTCTGGAACATCTTCAACAACGCCGGGGTGCGCGCCGACATCCGGGACGGCCTGCTGAGCACCCTGAAGGTGTTCGCCATCGCGGGCCTGCTGTCGTTGGTGCTGGGGCTGCTGCTCGCGGTGGCCCGGCTGTCCGACCACAAGCCGGTCAGTCTGGCCGCCACCTGGTTCATCGAGCTGTTCCGCGCGATCCCGCTGCTGATCACCATCTACGCGCTGTGGGTCGTCTTCCTGTCCTACCGGGACAGCCTCGGCCCCATCGGCGACAACACCGCCTTCTGGGCCCTGGTCATCGGGCTGAGCGTCTACAACGGATGCGTCCAGGCGGAGGTCCTGCGCGCGGGGATCAACGCCGTCCCGCGCGGACAGGTGGAAGCGGCGTACGCGCTGGGTCTGCGCAAGTCGCAGGTGATGACGATGCTGCTGCTGCCGCAGGCGGTGCGCTCGATGCTGCCGACGGTCATCAGCCAGCTCGTGGTGACCTTGAAGGACACCTCGCTCGGCTACATCATCCTCTACCCGGAGCTGCTGTTCGAGGCCCGCGAGATGGCCAACAACATCATCGTGAACGGCGAGAACCCGATCACACCCGTCGTCATCGTCGTGGGCGCCATCTACGTCACCCTCTGTCTGGCGCTGGCGTCGCTGGCGAGCTGGATCGAGCGACGCGGCAGCCGGACCAAGACCGGGATCGCGGTCGCCGCGACCACCGGTCCGGAGCCCTCGGACATGATCCCCGCCCAGCCGGCCGGGGAAGGCCCGGCCGTGGAAGCGGCGGGCGTCAAGAAGTCCGACCTGCCCTGAGAACGGCCGCCCTGGCGCCGCCCCGGGAGTCCGCAGGGTCTCCCTGGGGGCTCCCGGGCGGCCTTCCGGGGGCTTCATTCGGGCTCGGCGGCCTTCCAGAGGGCTCCCCGGGCGGCTCCCTGAGAGCTCCCGGCACCGCGCCCGGCCGGGCGGTCCGAGGCGGGGTGTGCGGCGCGGCACAGGTCGCGTAACGTGGTCATCTGACGTCGTGTGAGCTGAATGTGTGCCCAGGAAGGCAGTGGCGTGCTCGCCACTGCCTTCGTCGCTTGACGCAAGCACCGGCAATGGGTTGCATACGTTCTGTGATCGCGCACCCTGCTCCGTTGTTCCGCCGCAGTACGTTCCGTACATCTGACCAGCCGTCACGGACACCTCTCCGGGCAGGGGGCGCCACACCGTGGACCCGGTGATCGTCGTCGGAGCGGGCCCGGTGGGGCTCACGCTCTCCCTCGCGCTCGCACGGCACGACGTACCGTGCGTCCTGCTCGACGAGGGCCCCGGCAAGGACGAGCAGCGCCCCGCGCGGACCGCTGTCCTGCGCGACGACACGGCGCAGCTCGTCCAGCGGCTGACCGGGACCCCGCTCACGGAAGCGGGCGTCGGGACGCGCTGGACGGGCTGGCGCGCCCAGCGCCGCAAGCAGCTGGTGCAGCAGGTCACCTTCGACGACGCCGATCCGTCGCCGGTCCACCTCGCCCAGCACTCGCTGACCGCCGCGCTGCGCGACGCGATCGCCAAGGAGACCCTCGTCAAGGTCTCCGTCGACAGCCGGGTGGACGCGATCGAACAGGAGCGGTCCGGTCTGACCGTCCACACCCGGGGCCCCAAGGGCACCTGGTGGCGCGGCAGTTACCTGGTCGGATGCGACGGCCCGCGGTCCACCGTCCGCAAGCTGCTCGACATCCGCTTCCCGGGCCGGACCGCCGTCGAACGCCACGCGGTCGCCGCGCTCCGCACCGAACTCCCCTGGGCCGGCGAGGCGCTGCTGCACCGAATGCCGCCCTGGCGGCTCTCCGGCAGCGAGGTGACCGGCCGGCCACTGGCCGACGGGGTGTGGCGCCTCGACTGGCTGCTGCCCCCGAGGAACGAACTGGTCACCCCCGAGGCACTCGTCGCACGTGTCCACGAGACCCTCACCGGCTGGAACGGCGGAGTCACACCGCCCTACGAACTCATCGACACCGGGGTCCACACCGTCCACCACCGGCTGGCCCGCCGATGGCGCGTCGGACGGGCCTTCCTCGCCGGGGACGCCGCCCATCTGCTCGGCGCCCTCGGCACCCAGGGTCTCGACGAGGGGCTGCGCGACGCCGAGAACCTCGCCTGGAAGCTCGCCCACGCCTGGCACCACGGCCCCTCGGACGAACTGCTGGCCAGCTATCAGACCGAGCGCCGGGCCCTGGTGGCCGCCCGGCTGCGCGCCGCCGACCAGTCGCTCCCGGCGCTGCGCGGGTCGGGCGGGCTGCGGGCCTATGTCCCCGGCACCACCCGTGGGCATGACGCCCTGCTCACGGACGGTCATCTGGGGCGCGGCCCGCTCGGCGCGCCCGGCACCCACGCGGGCTCACCCCTGACCCCCGCGCCGTTCCCCGAATCCGTGCCGGTGGGCACCCCCGTGGGGGCGCTCGCCGTGGATGTGCGGGTGACGGCAGAGGACGGCTCCTTCGTGCGGTTGCGCGAGCGGCTGGGCCTCGACCATCTGATCGTGCTCCTGGTCGCGCCCGGCACCGGGGTGTGGGAACGGCGGCACTGGGCCGGTGCCGGGATCATGCCCCGGCTCACGGCGGCGGTGGCCGCGCTCCCCTGCCGTGCCGAACTCCTCGTCACGGAGTCGTACCCCCGGGCCGCGGCGCACACCGTGCTGCTGATCCGTCCGGACGGACATCTGGTGGCCGCCTTCAACGGCGTCCAGCCCGGCGCGCTGTACGCGGCGGCCGATATCGCGCTGGGCGGGGCCGGGGAGGCCACGGAGACGTCCGACGCCGGATGACACCCCGCGCGCGTGGGCGTGTTCCCGGGGGAAGCACCGGGAGCACCGGCGTCCCGGCCGACCCGGCGGGACCGTCCTGACGGGGTCGGTCGGGGCACCGGATCACGGGGCGCACGCCGGATCGCACACGCTCCGTGGCCGTTTGCCCCGTGCGACGTCCGTACTGCGACACTCGGTTGACCGGTCTTTCGGCACCATGGTCTACTCCGGAACGTGACCGACACCGATGTGCGCCTGTGGCGGAGGGTCCATATGGACCTCGTCCGCTACGCGGGCTGCGTGTGTCGCTCGTCCTGCTGACTTCGCTCCCCTCTTCCCACGCCGCCGCCGTACGGTTCCGCTTTCCGTACGCGCGTACCTCCGTGTACGCCGCGTCCCGTCCGTGTCCGGCGCGTGACCCCTGCGAACCTCCAGGACGGCACCGTGTCCCCTTCCGCGTCCGTAGCCCCCTCCTCTTCCGCCCCCGGGTCCGTGCGACCCCCCGCGCAGGCGGAACTCCTCGACTTCGTCCGCCGCGCCGCCGCGGACACCGGCCTCATCGCCTCCCTGCCCCTGGACCCCGAGGGCCGTACCTGGGTCCGGATCGAGGGCCCGGGAGGCAGTGAGGCGTGGCTCATCGGCTGGCCGCCCGGGACGGGCACCGGCTGGCACGACCACGCCGAGTCCGTCGGCGCCTTCCTCACCGCGCGCGGTGAGCTGAAGGAACACTCCCTGAGCGCGCGACTGCCCAGCGACGGCTGGCGGACCCTCGAACTCACCGAGGGACTCGACCGGGAACGACGGCTGACCGCCGGCCAGGGACGCGCCTTCGGCCAGCATCATGTGCACGAGGTGCTGAACGAGTCGGTGACCGAACACGCCGTCTCCGTGCACGCCTACTACCCGCCGCTGCCCCGGATCCGGCGCTTCAGCCGCTCGGGGCAGGTCCTGCGACTGGAGCAGGTCGAACGTCCGGAGGACTGGCAGTGAGCGACGAAGGTACGCCGACCACGGTGACGCGATCCGTGACGCGATCCGAGAGGGACGACGTCCGCCGGGAGGAGTCGGCCCGGGGCAGCCGCACCGGCGGTTCCCTCCAGACCGACGGCCGTCCGGCGAAGGTGTCCATCGACGACCGGCTGGAGCAGGCGCGCGCCGGACTCGACCGGGTGACCGCCGAGGAGGCGTACGCCGCCGCGCGGGCCGGTGACGCCCTGCTGGTCGACACGCGGTACGCGGCCCTGCGGAATCGTGACGGGCTGATCCCCGGGGCCCTCGTGGTCGAGCGCAACGAGCTGGAGTGGCGGCTGGACCCGCAGGGCAGCCATCGCGCGGCCGAGGCGACGGGTCACGACCTGCGGGTGGTGGTCGTCTGCAACGAGGGCTACGCGTCGAGCCTGGCCGCCGAGTCGCTGCGGGGGCTGGGCTTGCACCGGGCGACGGATCTGATCGGCGGGTTCCAGGCGTGGAAGGCGGCACGACTGCCGGTCACGGAACCCGAGGCGGCCCACCCCAGGACGGCGAACTAATTCCTCTTCCGCCGACGAACGGGCGGTGAGCGGGTACGCAGGCCGGTGGCCGGTTGCGGTGGCTGACGGCTAACGGCTAACGGCTAACGGCTAACGGCTAACGGCTAACGGTCCGTCGTGGAGGGCGCCCGGGTGAAGGGTGCCCTCCCTCCCTGGCGGCCCACGCCTGCGCTGGCCCGCGCCTGCGGCGGCCCACGACCTGTGCGGCCGGGCCGGAGCCCGGCGGGGCGCCCGGCTCACTCCTGCGGGTACCCCCACTCGTCCGTGTCCTCGCCCTCCTGCTCCAGTGCCTGGCGTACGACTCTGAGGGCCAGGCCCTCGGAGTAGCCCTTGCGGGCCAGCATCCCCGCGAGGCGGCGGAGCCGCTTGTCACGGTCGAGCCCACGGGTGGCGCGCAGCTTACGGGCCACGAGCTCGCGGGCGGTGGACTCCTCCTGGTCGGAGTCCAGCTGGGACACGGCCTCCTCGATGAGGGTGGCGTCGACGCCCTTGGTGCGCAGTTCCTGGGCGAGGGCGCGCCGGGCGAGGCCCCGGCCGTGGTGACGGGACTCGACCCAGGCGTCGGCGAACGCGCCGTCGTTGATGAGGCCGACGTCCTCGAAGCGGGACAGCACCTCCTCGGCGACCTCGTCGGGGATCTCCCGCTTGCGCAGGGCGTCCGCGAGCTGCTTGCGGGTGCGCGGGGTGCCGGTGAGCAGACGCAGACAGATCCCGCGCGCCCGCTCGGCCGGGTCCCCGGGCGGCTCCCCCTTCTCGGCCCTCGACGAGGAGGGGGAGCCGCTGTCCTGGTGGGCACGGGGGCGGCCGCGCCGGCGGGCGCCGCGCCCGTGCTCCTCATGGGCCGGTGCACCGACGGCACCGGGCCCGGGGTGGACGGCCCCGGACTCCTCTGCCGCCGGGTCGTCCTCCCGGTCGCCGTCCGACGCGCGCGCGTGGCGCGTGGGGCGGGCGGGCTCCCAGGGGTCCGGCCAGTCGGTTCGCCGTGTCACGGGCTAGCTCTTGGCCGCCGTGGCCTTGGCCTTGGTCATCTTGGCCGCTGGCGCGGGAACCGTCTTGGCGTCCTCCGCGGGCGCGGGGACGGCCGCGTCCGTGGCCGGCTCGACGGCCGGGGTCTCCACCCTCACACCGACACCGAGCTTCTCCTTGATCTTCCTCTCGATCTCATTGGCGAGATCGGGATTGTCCTTGAGGAAGTTGCGGGCGTTCTCCTTGCCCTGACCGAGCTGGTCACCCTCGTACGTGTACCAGGCACCGGCCTTGCGGACGAAGCCGTGGTCCACGCCCATGTCGATCAGACCGCCCTCACGGCTGATGCCCTGGCCGTAGAGGATGTCGAACTCGGCCTGCTTGAAGGGCGGCGCGCACTTGTTCTTGACGACCTTGCAGCGGGTGCGGTTGCCGACCGCGTCCGTGCCGTCCTTCAGGGTCTCGATACGGCGGATGTCGATCCGCACCGAGGCGTAGAACTTCAGGGCGCGACCACCGGTGGTGGTCTCCGGCGAGCCGAACATGACGCCGATCTTCTCGCGGAGCTGGTTGATGAAGATCGCGGTGGTCTTGGACTGGTTGAGCGCGCTGGTGATCTTCCGGAGGGCCTGGCTCATGAGCCGGGCCTGGAGGCCGACGTGGGAATCGCCCATCTCGCCCTCGATCTCCGCGCGCGGCACCAGCGCGGCGACGGAGTCGATGACGATGAGGTCGAGAGCACCGGAGCGGATCAGCATGTCCGTGATCTCCAGGGCCTGCTCGCCGTTGTCGGGCTGGGACAGGATGAGGTTGTCGATGTCGACGCCGAGCTTCTTGGCGTACTCGGGGTCGAGGGCGTGCTCCGCGTCGATGAAGGCCACCTGCCCACCGAGCTTCTGCGCGTTCGCCACGGCGTGCAGGGTGAGCGTGGTCTTGCCGGAGGACTCCGGCCCGTAGACCTCCACCACCCGGCCGCGCGGCAGCCCGCCGACCCCCAGGGCGACGTCGAGCGCGGTCGATCCGGTGGGGATGACCTCGATGGGCTCGTTCGGCCTCTCACCCAGACGCATCACCGCGCCCTTGCCGAACTGCCGTTCAATCTGTGCGAGCGCGGCGTCGAGCGCCTTCTCGCGGTCGGTTCCTGCTGCCATGGGTTCCACCCGATTTACTTGAGTCGATCGCTTCACGTTCAAGACGCTAACGCCTGCCACTGACAATGGGTCCCGACGCCCGGTCCAGCCTGTGGATAACTCGGGGCGGAAGCGCCGCTGGACATCTCCCGGACACCCATAAGAACGGATGTTCGATTTTGGTGTCAAGCGAGCCACGCGGCACCACCGAGCGTACGTCCGGGCCGGTACGGGCGGGCCTGAACCGGCCCCGCCACTCATCCCGCCACACGTCCTGACCTGGGGCGGGGCACGTGGCGGGGAAGGGCCCGAGCAGGGCGGGGAGATGCCCCGGAGCGGGACCGGGCACCGCCCGAAAGGGTGCCCGGCAGGTTCACTGTCCGGCGCGGGCCCGCTGCCGCCGACCGCTACCGGCGGGTGTTTTCACCCGTTACCGGCGGGTGTGTCGGCCTTGGGTACGGTTCCCGCGCCGGAGGAGGCGGCGGGAGCGGCGGAGCCGGTCCGGGCCGCCGCACCGCTCAGCACGGTCCGCACCCGGGTGAGCACACCCCTGGCCCCCTTGCGCCGGTGCCCCTGGACCCTGGGGTCGTCCGTGACGTCGTACCGCTTCACATAGGCCCCGAGGAACGCCTGGAGGGTCGCCACCGCGGGGATGGCGATCAGCGCGCCCACCGCGCCCAGCAGCGCCGTGCCCGCGATGACCGAGCCGAACGCGACGGCCGGGTGGATGTCGACGGTCCTGGCGGTCAGCTTCGGCTGGAGGAGATAGTTCTCGAACTGCTGGTACACGAGGACGAAGAGGAGGACCCACAGCGCGTACCAGGGATCGACGGTGAACGCGATCAGCATGGGCAGGGCACCGGCCAGATACGTACCGATGGTCGGGATGAACTGCGAGATGAGCCCGACCCACACCGCCAGCGCGGGCGCGTACGGCACACCGAGGGTCTGGAGCAGCACATAGTGCGCGACGCCCGACACCATGGCCATGAGCCCGCGCGAGTACAGGTACCCGCCCGTCTTGTCGACGGCGATCTCCCACGCGCGCAGCACCTCGCTCTGCCGCGCGGGCGGGAGCACCGAGCACACCCCGCGCCGCAGCCGTGGCCCGTCCGCCGCGAAGTAGAACGAGAACAGCAGGACCGTCAGCAGCTGGAACAGACCTCCCAGTACCTGCGCGGAGACATCGAGGACGCCCGTCGCGCTGTCCTGGAGATACTTCTGGAGCCAGTCCGAGCGGACGAGACTGTCCTGGATCTTGACGCGGTTCAGCTCGGTGCTGAACGTCGTGTTGCTCCAGTTGATGACGGAGTCGAGGTACTTGGGGAAGTCCTCGGCGATGCTCGTGATCTGGCTGGCGAGCATCGAGCCCATGAGGAGCACGAAACCGGCCGTGACGACCACGATCCCGAGGAACACCGTGCCGGTGGCG
Organism: Streptomyces uncialis; assembly: GCF_001905345.1. Classification (GTDB taxonomy): domain Bacteria; phylum Actinomycetota; class Actinomycetes; order Streptomycetales; family Streptomycetaceae; genus Streptomyces; species Streptomyces uncialis. The sequence continues at coordinate 30,060 of NZ_LFBV01000004.1, read as the reverse complement.
GCCCCCCTGCGCATCCCCCGGGACGCCATCCAGCTCACGGCTGGTTCGATGGCCAGGGCCAGGAAGAACGCGATCAGGATGTTGATCAGCAGCCCGGTGAGCTGGTGGAACGCCCAGCTCCCGAGCTGGAAGCTCGCGTAGAGCCCGAGTGCCAGCACGATCGCGCGGGGAAGCCAGCGGGGCATACGGGTGCTGTGGTCGGCCACCGTGCCCGGCGGGGGCGGGGGCGGCGGAGCGCCCTCCGAAGCGGGTTCCTGGGCTATGCGCGCGGTCTCGTCAATGGGTGCCACGGCCCAAGTCTCGCCCACCGTGTACGAAATCCACCCCATCGCCCTCGGAAACCACCGTCCGCGGGAGTGCGTGGGCATACTCAGGGGCCCGCGCGGGCGGGCCCAGAGGGTCGTCCATCGACCCGCGCGCGTGCGTGGGTGGTGGCTGTCCGTGGGCCCACAGAGCGACCACGCGCGACCCGCACACGCGTGTGCGGGCGGCGGGTCGTCCCCGGGCGGCCGTGGCCGGTACGGGGGTGGCCGGTACGGGGGTGGCCGGTACGGGGGTGATCAGCGCCGATGGGCGGGCACGTCCATCGCGTGGCACACCGCGCGCCACACGTCCTTCGCCTCCCAGCCGGCGTCGAGCGCCTCGTTCACCGTGCGTCCGCCCAGCTCCGTCATCACATGGTCGCGCGCGAACGAGTCTGCGTACCCGGCGCCGAAGTGATCCGTCATCCGCTGTCTGAAGACCGTCAACCGCATGCGTCCAGTATCCCGCCCCTGAGAGTGCAGCCGAGCCGGTACGCCTCCTCGCGCGGGCGGCGGGCCCTACGGTCGTGCCATGGCCGAATCCGGAGCTTTCCCCCTGCCCACGACGTCCACCGGGGCATCGCGCCCCGCCCCGGGGACCGGGGCGCCGCAGCCCGTCCCGGCGCACACGCCGCTCGCCCGTGCGGCGGACTTCCTGTGGCTCACCGCGCGGGTGCTGGAGCAGCGCCGGTTCGCCTACGAGTTCCTGGGCGCGGGCGACGGCGGGGCCGACGCCGTGGAGACCGCTCTCGACGCCTACCGCACCGAGGACGGCGGCTACGGCGACGAACCGGACCTCAGGGGACCCGTGAGCCAGCCGCTGCACGCCGCCCACGCGCTGGGCGTCCTCGACTCGATCGGGCGGTGCGGCGGCCAGCGCGTGGAGCGGCTGTGCCGCCATCTGACATCCGTGTCGACCCCGGACGGCGCGCTGCCCTCGGTACTGCCCCGTCAGCGGGCCTATCCGTCGGCACCCTTCGTGCCGATCGTGGACAACCCTCCGGGGGACCTCCTCGCGACCGGCCCGGTGGTGGGACTGCTGCACCGCAACGACGTCTGGCACGCCTGGCTGTTCCGTGCGACGGACTTCTGCTGGCACACCGTCGAGTCGCTGGAGAAGTCGCACCCCTACGAGGTCGAGGCCGCGATCGTGTTCCTGGACTCGGTGCCGGACCGCCCGCGCGCGCAGGCGGCGGCCGACCGGCTGGGGCGGCTGGTGCGCGAGCAGCGGCTCGCGGTCCTGGACCCCGACCGGCTGGATGACTTCCCCGTGGCGCCCGGTTACGCGCCCCGGGAGCACCACTTCCCGCACCACTTCGCGCGCTCGCCCGGGTCGCTGGCGCGCGCGTGGTTCACGGACGCCGAGATGTCACGGTCGCTGGACGTGCTGTCCGCGCAGCAGGAGAGCGACGGGGGCTGGCCCATCCACTGGCGCCTCTGGGCCCCGGGGACGGCCCTGGAGTGGCGTCCCCTGGTCACCCTGGACGCGCTGCGGACGCTGCGGGCCCACGGCCGGCCCATCGGCTGAGCCGGGCGTGGGGAGCCGCTCAGCCGGTCATGGCCCGCACCCCGGCCGTCACGATCACCGCGGCGGCGACGACGAACAGGAACGGGGCTCGCAGGAGCAGCACGACGGCGGCCGCGGCGAGCCCGGCGGCCCTGGCGTCCAGGACCACGGCACGGCCGTCGGCGAAGGTCTGCTGCGCGGTGAGCGCGGCGAGCAGCGCGACGGGCACCAGGGCGGCCATACGGCGGACCAGCGGGCGCTCCAGGACGCCCGCGGGCACCAGCAGCCCGAGCAGCTTGACCGCGTAGCAGCTGACTGCGGTGAGGCCGATCGCGATCCATACGGTCATCGCTCCGCCTGTCCCGTGCCGTCGCGCCCGCGCTGGTCGTCCCCGCGCTGGTCGTGCGTGTCGTCGCCGGTGTCCGCGCCGGTCCCGGTGCCGGTACCCGTAGCGCTCTCGGTGCGGGTGCCCGGGTCCGCGGCGGTGTCCGGGTGGTGACCGTTGTGGGCGTCGCGCCCGTCGGTGCCATGGGGGGCGTCGTCCGTGGTGTCCTCCCGCGCGGGGGAGCGTCGGCCGGCGACGTACAGGACGGCGGGGGCGGCCAGCGCGGCGAGCAGGACGGGCACGCCGGCGGGCAGGACGGGCAGCAGACCGAGGCCGATGACGACGGCGAGGGCCGCGACCGCGCGTTCGGTGGTGGACGTGAGCATGGGCGCCAGCAGGGCGAGGAACACGGCGGGTCCGGCGGCGTCGAGCCCCCAGGCGTCGGTGTCGCCGATGGCCTCGGCGCCCAGCGCGCCGAGGAGGGTGGTGAGGTTCCACAGCACGTAGAGGGTGGCCCCGGTCACCGTGAAGCCGATCCGGGCGGCGCGCCGGGTGGGCTGGGCCAGTGAGACGGCCGTCGTCTCGTCGATGACCCAGTGCGCGGCGAACGGGCGTACCGCGCGCGGGAGGGCGAGCAACTGGGAGAGCCGTAGCCCGTAGAAGGTGTTGCGGACCCCGAGGAAGAACGCCCCGGCGGCGGCCGTGTACGGGTTGCCTCCCGCGGCCAGGGCGCCCACCAGCGCGAACTGGGACGCGCCGGTGAACACGAGCAGGCTGAGGGCGCAGGTCTGGAGCAGGGTGAGGCCGCTGCCCGCCGCGGTCACGCCGAAGGCGAAGCCGGAGAGTCCGACGGCGACCCCGACGCCCAGGGCGTCCCTGACGACGGCGGCGTCGCTCTTGGCCGGTGATGGGGTGCCCGCGCGTGCGGGCGCTGTCTGTTCTGCCACGTCACCGACGGTACGGCGGCCCGGCGGTCGGGTCTTGTACGTTCTTGCGCTCGCGCTGGTAGGCGCCCGGGGGGACACCGACGATCCGGGTGAAGTGGCGGTTGAGGTGCGGCTGGTCGGTGAAGCCGACGGCGACGGCCGCGTCGGCGGGGGCGGTGCCGTCGTCGAGGAGTCGGCGGACACGCCGTACGCGCGCGTCGGTGAGCCAGGTGTGCGGGGGCATGCCGTAGGCGTCGCGGAACGCGCGCAGCAGGGCGAACGGGCCGGTGCCCAGCTCGGTGGCGAGACGCTCCAGGGTCGGGGGCCGGTCCATGCGTTCCTCCAGCACGGCACGCGCGCGGGCGGCGACGCCGCCTCCGGCGGAGCGGACGGTCCGCTGGGGCAGCGGGCCCCCGGTCCGTCGCAGCAGCCGGGTGACCGCCACCCGCAGCAGGGTGTCGGCGGCGAGCGCGTTGCCCTCGTCGGCGGCCCGCAGTACCCGGTGCACCAGCTCCGCGGCGTACGGGTCGTCCAGGACGGGGCTGGTGAAACCCGGCGCGCCCCGGATGCCGGTGGTCTCGGCGGCGATCTCGGCGACCAGGCAGGGGCTGGGGTAGACCGCCCCGTAGCGCCAGCCCTCGGGCCCTCCGGCGCGGCCCGTGTGCGAGGTGTCCGGGTTGACGAGGGCGAGGCTTCCGGGGCCCGCGTACTGGTCGGAGCCGCCGTGGTGGAATATCTCGACGCCCTGGCTGATCGCGGCGATCACGAAGTGCTCGTGGGTGTGCCGCACGAAGGTCTTGCTGATGTAACGGGCCCGCAGCAGGTCGACACCGGGCAGTTCCGCGTACCGCCAGTGCCGTGCGCGCTCCCTCTCTCCGGACATGGCCCCATTCTGTGCCACCGGGCCCGCCCGGCTCGGGGGACGGGTCCCCGCACCACGCCGGGTCCAGGGCGTTTGCCCAGGTCGGAGCGGATTGTCAGTGGCGGGGTGCAGGATGGGGGCATGGTGAGGTCCGCGCTCGACGCTTTCTCCCCCGCGACCCGCGGCTGGTTCTCGGGGGCGTTCTCCGCGCCCACGAGCGCCCAGGCCGGTGCGTGGCGCGCGATCGGTGAGGGCTCCGATGTCCTGGTCGTCGCGCCGACCGGCTCGGGCAAGACGCTGGCCGCCTTCCTGGCCGCGCTGGACCAGCTCACCTCGGCGCCCCTGCCCGCCGATCCGCGCAAGCGGTGCCGGGTGTTGTACATCTCCCCGCTGAAGGCCCTCGCGGTGGACGTCGAACGTAATCTGCGCAGCCCGCTGACCGGTATCCGCCAGGAGTCCGTCCGGCTCGGACTGCCGGAGCCCGAGGTGCGGGTCGGCATCCGGTCCGGGGACACCCCGCCCGCCGAGCGCCGCGCCCTGGCGACCCGCCCGCCGGACATCCTGATCACGACCCCGGAGTCGCTGTTCCTGATGCTGACATCGGCCACCCGGGAGGCCCTGGCCGGTGTGGAGACGGTGATCCTGGACGAGGTGCACGCGGTGGCGGGCACCAAGCGCGGCGCCCATCTGGCGCTCTCCCTGGAGCGGCTGGACGAACTGCTGCCGAGGCCCGCGCGGCGTATCGGCCTGTCCGCCACGGTCCGCCCGGTGGACGAGGTCGCGCGCTATCTGTCGCCGCACCGCAGGGTGGAGATCGTGCAGCCGCCGTCGGGCAAGGAGTTCGACCTGTCGGTGGTGGTGCCGGTGCAGGATCTGGGTGAGCTGGGCGGCTCCCCCGCCTCGGACGCCGCGGAGGGCGGTGAGCGGCCGTCGATCTGGCCGCATGTCGAGGAGCGCATCACCGATCTGGTGCAGTCGCACCGCTCCACGATCGTGTTCGCGAACTCCCGGCGGCTCGCGGAGCGCCTGTGCAACCGCCTGAACGAGATCGCGTACGAGCGGGCGACGGGCGTCCCGCTCGACGAGGCGCACTCCCCCGCCGAGCTCATGGGCGGTTCGGGCGCGGCCCAGGGGGCGCCCCCGGTCATCGCGCGCGCCCATCACGGCTCGGTGTCCAAGGAGCAGCGGGCGCTGGTCGAGGAGGACCTCAAGGCGGGCCGGCTGCCCGCCGTGGTGGCCACGTCCAGTCTGGAGCTGGGCATCGACATGGGCGCGGTGGATCTCGTGATCCAGGTGGAGTCGCCGCCGTCGGTCGCCTCCGGACTCCAGCGGGTCGGCCGCGCGGGACACCAGGTGGGCGCGGTGTCGACCGGTGTGGTGTTCCCGAAGTACCGGGGCGACCTGGTGCAGTCCGCCGTGGTCACCGAACGGATGCGCGTCGGAGCGATCGAGTCGCTGCGCATCCCCGCGAACCCGCTGGACGTACTGGCGCAGCAGCTCGTCGCGATGACCGCGATGGACACCTGGCAGGCCGACGACCTGCTGGCGCTGGCCCGCCGGGCCGCCCCGTTCGCGTCGCTGCCGGACTCGGCGTTCACGGCGGTGCTGGACATGCTGGCGGGCCGCTATCCGTCCGACGCGTTCGCGGAGCTGCGTCCGCGCGTGGTGTGGGACCGCGTGGCCGGTACGGTCACGGGCCGCCCCGGCGCGCAGCGCCTCGCCGTCACCTCGGGCGGCACCATCCCCGACCGCGGGCTGTTCGGGGTGTTCCTCGCCGGAGCCGACCCCAAGAAGGGCGGCGGCCGGGTCGGTGAGCTGGACGAGGAGATGGTCTACGAGTCCCGCGTCGGGGACGTGTTCACCCTTGGTACGAGTTCCTGGCGGATCGAGGACATCACCCGGGACCGGGTACTGGTGTCCCCGGCTCCCGGGGTGCCGGGACGGCTGCCGTTCTGGAAGGGCGACCAGCTGGGCCGTCCGCTGGAGCTGGGCCGCGCGGTGGGCGCGTTCCTGCGGGAGGTCGGCGCCCTGTCCGAGGAGGACGCCCGGCTGCGGCTGCTGGCCGCCGGGCTCGACGCGTGGGCCGCGGACAACGTCCTCGCGTATCTGTCGGAGCAGCGGGAGGCGTGCGGGCACGTACCCGACGACCGCACGATCGTGGTGGAGCGGTTCCGGGACGAGCTGGGCGACTGGCGGATCGTCGTGCACTCCCCGTTCGGCGCGCAGGTGCACGCCCCGTGGGCGCTCGCCCTCGGGGCCCGCCTCGCCGAGCGGTACGGCATGGACGCCCAGGTCATGCACGCGGACGACGGTCTGGTGCTGCGGCTCCCGGACGCCGATCTGATGGGCATGGACCTCCTCGACCGGGAACCGGGCAGGGCGGGCACCGAGTACGACTCGGAGCAGGCGCCGATCGGCGCCGCGGACGTCATGTTCGACAAGGGCGAGGTCGCCCAGGTCGTCACCGACCAGGTCGGCGGATCGGCCCTGTTCGCGGCCCGGTTCCGCGAGTGCGCGGCCCGCGCGCTGCTGCTGCCGCGCCGCAGTCCCGGCAAGCGCACCCCGCTGTGGCAGCAGCGGCAGCGCGCGGCGCAGCTCCTTGAGGTGGCGAGCGAGTTCGGGTCCTTCCCGATCGTCCTCGAAGCGGTCCGCGAATGCCTTCAGGACGTGTTCGACGTACCCGGCCTGACAGAGCTCATGGGGGACATCGAGTCCCGCCGGGTCCGGCTCGTGGAGGTCACCACACCCGAGCCCTCGCCCTTCGCCCGCTCACTGCTGTTCGGCTACGTCGCCCAGTTCCTCTACGAGGGGGACTCCCCGCTCGCCGAGCGGCGCGCGGCGGCCCTGTCCCTGGACTCCCGGCTGCTCGCGGAGCTCCTCGGCCAGGCCGAGCTGCGGGAACTGCTGGACGCGGAGGTGCTGACCGAGCTGGAGCGCGAGCTCCAGTGGCGCACCGAGGACCGGCGGGCGAAGGACGCGGAGGGTGTCGCGGACCTGCTGCGGCTGCTGGGCCCGCTGACGGCGGCGGAGCTGGCCGAGCGGGGCGCGGAGGAGAGCTGGGCCCGGGATCTGGCGGGCGCGCGGCGGGCGATCCCGGTGCGGATCGCCGGGGCCGAGCACTGGGCGGCCGTGGAGGACGCGGGCAGACTGCGGGACGCCCTGGGCACAGCGCTGCCCGTGGGGGTCCCGGAAGCGTTCACGGAGCCCGTCAAGGACCCGCTGGGCGACCTGCTCGCGCGCTACGCGCGCACGCACGGTCCGTTCACCTCGGCCGCCGCGGCGGCCCGGTTCGGGCTCGGCCCGGCGGTCACCGACGGAGCGCTCCACCGGCTCGCGGCGAGCGGCCGGGTCGTCCAGGGCGAGTTCCATCCGGCGGGCATCGGCCAGGAGTGGTGCGACACATCCGTGCTGCGCCGGCTCCGCCGGCGCTCCCTGGCCGCGCTGCGGCAGGAGTTGGAACCGGTGCCCCCGGCAGCGCTCGCGCAGTTCCTGCCGCGCTGGCAGCACGTCGGCGAGCGCGGTGGGCTGCGGGGGACGGACGGGCTGGTGCGCGCCGTCGAGCAGATGCAGGGTGCCTCGGTCCCCGCGTCCGCGCTGGAGAAGCTGGTCCTGCCGTCCCGGGTCGGCGGATACGGCCCCACCATGCTGGACGAGCTGACCGCGGCCGGGGAGATCGTATGGGCGGGCGCGGGAGCCCTGCCGGGCAAGGACGGCTGGATCTCCCTGTACCTGGCGGACGCGGCGCCGCTGCTCCTTCCGCCGCCGCATCCGCTGGAGCTGACGGGGCTCCATGAGTCCGTCCTCGCGATCCTCTCCGGTGGCTACGGGCTGTTCTTCCGCCAGATCGCCGACCAGGTACGGGCCACCACGCATCCCGAGGCGGCCGATCCCCAACTCGCCGATGCCCTCTGGGAGCTCACCTGGTCGGGCAGGCTCACCAACGACACCCTCGCGCCCCTGCGGGCGCTCCTCGGCTCGGGCCGCACGGCCGGGTCGACGGCGCATCGCGCCCGCCGGGCCGTCCCCCGGGGGCGGTACGGCGCTCTCACCGCGGGTGCCCGACCCGTGTCGCGCGGCGGCCCGCCCACGGTCGCCGGGCGCTGGTCGCTCCTGCCCGCCGCCGAACCCGACGCGACGTTGCGCGCGCACGCGCTCGCCCGGACCCTGCTGGACCGCCACGGGGTGGTGACCCGTGGCGCCGTCGCGGCGGAGGGCGTCGAGGGCGGGTTCTCCGCGATGTACCGGGTGCTGTCGGTCTTCGAGGACAGCGGTCAGGCCCGGCGCGGCTATGTGGTCGAGGGACTGGGCGCGGCGCAGTTCGCGATGGACGGGGCCGTCGACCGGCTGCGGGCCATCGCGACCGCGCGGGAGCGCGGGGACCGCGCGTCGGGCGACTTCCCCGGCGCCATGGCTGGGTCCCCCGGCGCCACGCGGGAAGCCGACGGCCTCCCGGGGGCGGGCGGGCCGGGCATCGCCCGGCCCGGAATCCCGGACTTCCTGGAGGACTTCCCGTTCGACGAGAACGGGGGCCGCCGCCCCACCGCGGCCGACCGCGGCGTCACCCCGCCGCCCCATCGCCGTACCGGTCCCGGCGGGCGGCCCTCGGATGCTCCGCGCGGGCTGGTGCTGGCCGCCGCCGACCCGGCCAACGCGTACGGTGCCGCGCTGCCCTGGCCCGAGCCCCCGACGGGAGCGGGGCACAAGCCGGGCCGCAAGGCGGGCTCCCTGATCGTCCTGGTGGACGGTGAGCTGGCGCTGTACATGGAGCGCGGCGGCAAGACCCTGCTCGCCTGGCCCACCCACCCCGACACCCCGGCCGACCGGCACGACGCCCGGCTGGTGACGGCGGCGGAGGCCCTGGCGACCGCCGCCCGCGCGGGTTCCCTGGGGACGGTCACCGTGGAACGCGTCAACGGCACCCCGGCCCTGACCTCGTCCGTGGGCACGGTCCTGGAAGCGGCCGGGTTCCACGCGACACCGAAGGGCCTGCGCCTGCGCGTATGACGGCACGGCGACCCACCGGCCGCGAGCCGCGAGCCGCTGGGCGCACTGGACACCACCTGCCACCGACCCGCGGCACGGGCACCGGGCACCGACCGCGACACCCGTCCCGTCACCCGTCCCCCCACCGTCGGCCTCGCCCGCCCCCACCCCCGTGCGACCCTGGAGCCATGCCAGAAGGAGACACCGTCCGGCAGGCCGCGCGGCGTCTGGACCGCGCGTTGGGCGGGCAGATGCTGACCCACTGCGACCTGCGGGTTCCCCGGTTCGCCACCGTGGACCTCACGGGCCGGACGGTGCTTGAGGTGGTGCCGCGTGGCAAGCATCTGCTCACCCGTGTCGAAGGCGGGGTCACCGTCCACTCGCATCTGCGGATGGACGGTTCCTGGAAGGTCTACGGCCCCGCCGAACGCTGGCGCGGTGGCCCCACCCACCAGATCCGTGCCGTCCTCGGGACCTCCCGGTCCACCGCAGTCGGCTACCGGCTGCCGGTACTGGACGTGCTGCGCACCAGCGACGAACACCGGGCCGTGGGCCATCTCGGACCCGATCTCCTCGGTCCGGACTGGGACCCGGACCAGGCCTTGGTGAACCTGCTCGCGCTACCGGAGCGCCCTCTCGGTGAAGCCTTGCTCGACCAGCGCAACCTCGCCGGGATCGGCAATGTCTACAAGTCCGAGCTGTGCTTCCTGCTCGGCGTGACGCCCTGGACCCCGGTCGGCGCCCTGCCCGCCGACATCGCCGCCCACACCCCGGAACTCGCGCGACGGCTGCTCGTCGCCAATCAGGACCGTCCGAACCGCTCGACCACGGGGCGCGAGGACCAGAGGCTCTTCGTCTACGGACGGGCACCCCGCCCCTGTCGGCGGTGCGGCACCCCGATCCGCCGCGCCGAACAGGGCGACGGTTCCCGCCCACGCCCCACGTACTGGTGCCCCACCTGCCAGCCCGGCCCCGCACCGACCTGACCCCGCACCCGCCGCACCATCACACCGAACAACCGTCCCCCGGCCACCCTCAAGCCGCACCCGCACCCGCACCCGCACCCGCACCCGCACCGGAACACGCAGGCACACCCGCACAACACGTTCCCGCACCCACCCCCGCACACCCGCCGGCAGCCGTCCTCCGCCCACGTCAACGTCTGCGTCTGCGTCAGCGCCCAGGGGCCCGTACCGTCCACACCCGGCGGACCGTACGGGCGGCCTCGTCCCGCGACACGCAGTGGACCGGGAGCAGGCTCAAACCCCAGCCCCCGGCGGCGACCGCCCCTTCCAGCACCCCGGCGTCCGGGGCCAGTGCGAGCCGCAGCACCGCCCACCACCAGAGCGCACCTAAGACAGCGGCGGCGGCCCAGCGCGCCGCTCTGCGCGCACCGGAACCGCCGCCTCCACCCACTCCAACCACCCGCACAGCCGACGGCAGCCACCCGCGAACCGCACGCGCCACCCTCGGCACCCACGCGCGAACCGACGGCGTCACCGCCCGTCCGGGCTCACCACCGCCAGGCCCACCGCCGGGCCCACCGCAGAGCGCGCCATCGGGCTCACCTCCGGACGCACCGCAAGCTGCACCGCTGGACGCACCGCAAGCCGCACCGCCGGACACACCGCTGGGCGCACCGCGCGAACCGCGGGACGCCCCCACGGCCCGGGGCCTCAGCCGTTCTCGGCCTGGAACATCCAGTGGTGCTTCTCAAGATCGGCCGTGATCCCGATGAAGATGTCCTGGCTCACGGGATCGGCCTCGGCGGTGACGCCGACCCGTTCCCGCATCCGGGTGATCACCGCGCCGAGCGCGTTCACCAGCGTGCCGACGGCGTCCGTGTCCTTCATCCAGCCGTCCGGCACGTCCGCGATCCCGCTGGTGCGGGACACGGTCGACGCACGGCCGTCCGGGGGGACACCGAGGGTCGACGCGCGCTCGGCGACGGTGTCGGAGTGCAGTCGGGCCGTGTCCACCACCTCGTCCAGCTGGAGGTGGACCGAGCGGAAGCGCGGGCCGACGACGTTCCAATGGATCTGCTTCGCGATCAGGGACAGGTCCACCAGATCGACCAGCGCGCCCTGGAGCGCGTCGGCCACGGTCTTCATGTCGGCGTCGGACAACGGGCTCTTCACCACGTACATCCCAGTCCTCCGGTTCCACAGTCGGGATCATGCATCTTCAACCATGGCACACCTGCCCAAAAGGGGTCACCTGAACCAAGGCCGATCTGTGACCTGGCACACGGGACGCCGCCACCCCGGCGACCGACCCCAGCGACCGTCCCCCAGCGTCCCGACCTGCGGCAACCCACCCGGAAGCACGAGAAAGCACCGGCAAGCAAGCACGAGTAAAGCGCCGGCAAGCACCCTGGGAGCTTGCCCGGAACCCCGCAGCACCCGGAAAGACGAAGGCCCCGCCCGGGAGCAGCCCCACGGACGAACCGTGGAACCACCCCGGACGGGGCCCTGCAAGCGTCAAAAGGCGCTACGAAAAGCCGCCGGTCCCGCGGAAGGACCGGCGAGGACGTGCGAAGCCGTCAGGCCGCGACCACGTCGACCGCTTCCGTGGGCGCCTTGATCGTGACCCGTTCCGGTGGCACACCGGTCACCGAGACGGAATTGAGCATCGGGCGCACCCCCGCGGGCACCGGCTCGGCCGCAGCCGAGACCGCCAGCTCGGCGAGCGCGAGCTCGTCGCTGACCTCACGCATCAGCTCGGACATCCGTACGTCAAGCGCGTCGCAGATAGCGGAGAGCAGCTCGGAGGATGCCTCCTTCTGCCCCCGCTCCACCTCGGAGAGATAGCCGAGTGAGACTCGGGCGGACGAGGAGACTTCGCGCAGAGTACGGCCCTGGCGCTGGCGCTGCCGACGCAGCACGTCACCCAGCAGGCGACGGAGCAGAATCATCGGTTGCTCCCTCCTCGGACCGTGTAGCCGCATCCTTCACGCCCCACCGTACCGCCTTGCGCGGCGGCCGTGCGGGGAGCGATGTCGTGTTCACTCAGGGCTGCAAACATCAAGTCCCCCCGTTCTCTTCCGTATCCTGTGCCCGCTCATTCCCCGCCTGTTCACCGGACAGCCGATCCTGTAGGAGAGCGAGCACGCTGCGTACACTCTCCCTACGGATTTCCGTCCGATCGCCTTTCAACCGCAATGCGACCACTTTGCCGCCGTCCTGTGGCCCGCGCACGGCGACGTACACAGTGCCGACCGGCCGGCCGTCCTGCGGTTCGGGTCCGGCGACCCCGGTGGTGGCCGCCCCCCAGTCGGCACCGAGGGCGGTACGGACGCCGGCCGCCATCTGGAGCGCCACTTCGGCGTCGACGGCCCCGCGGACCGCGAGCAGATCGCCGTCCACCCCGAGCAGTCGCTCCTTGAGCGGGGTCGCGTACGCCGTCACCGCGCCGCGGAAGGAAGCGGACGCGCCGGGTACGTCGGTGATACCCGCCGCGACCAGACCGCCGGTGAGCGACTCCGCGACGGCGAGGGTCTCCCCCCGCGCGCGCAGCAGCCGCAGCACCTCGGCGGCCTCCTGACTCACCGCTCGGCCTCACGGTCCGCGGCGGCCACCGCGGTGGCGGCGAGCGCGCGCCGCTCGGCGATGCCCTGCCTGCGCAGCACGACGGCCTGCTTGATGTAGTCGAGACCGGTGACGACGGTCAGGACGACCGCCACCGCCATCACCCAGAACCGCAGGGTGGCGAGCGGCCCGGTCAGCGCCAGGACGTACATCCCGACGGCGGTGCCCTGGGCGAGGGTCTTCAGCTTGCCGCCCCGGCTGGCCGGGATGACCCCGTAACGGATCACGACGAACCGCAGCAGGGTGATGCCCAGCTCGCGGCCGAGGATCACCCCGGTCACCCACCAGGGCAGATCCCCGAGCGAGGACAGGCAGATGAGCGCCGCGCCCATGATCGCCTTGTCGGCGATGGGGTCGGCGATCTTGCCGAAGTCGGTGACCAGGTTGTACGCCCGCGCCAGATGACCGTCGAACAGGTCCGTGATCATGGCGACGGCGAACGCGGCCCAGGCGAGCGAACGCCACGCCGGGTCGTAGCCGCCGCCGGCCAGCATCAGGGCCACGAAGCCGGGTACCAGCAGCAGCCGGATCATGGTGAGGATGTTGGCGATGTTCCACAGGCTGGCCTGGTTGACCGCCGCGGCGCCCAGCTTGCCGCCGGGCGCCGGCCTGCCGGGACCGCCCGCCGCGGATGCCGGGACTCCGGTCATCTGGCCGCCTCCTCGGTGCCTACGCCGCTCGTGGTCAGCTCCATGACCTCCGCCAGGAGGTCGACGCCCTCGGTGCCCACCACCCTCGCCCTGACCATACGGCCCACGGTGAGCCCGGCGGCGCTCACGAACCGGACCTGTCCGTCGGTCTCCGGTGCCTGGTGCGCGCCGCGCCCGAGCGCGGGCTCGTCGGCGTCCAGGTCGTCACCGGGCGTGGCGGCGGAGCCGAGGGACTCGACGAGTACCTCCAGTGTCTCGCCGTGCCGCTCGTCGGCGCGCTGCGCGGTCAGCTCGTCGGCGAGGCGTGCCACGCGCGCGAGACGCTCGGCGACGATGTCGGGGTCGAGCTTGTTCTCGTAGGTGGCAGCTTCGGTGCCGTCCTCGTCCGAGTAGCCGAACACACCGATGGCGTCGAGGCGGGCGTGGGTGAGGAAGCGTTCCAGCTCGGCCAGGTCGTCCTCGGTCTCGCCGGGGAAGCCCACGATGAAGTTGGACCGGACACCGGCCTCGGGCGCCTTGGCACGGATCTGGTCGAGCAGTCCGAGGAAGCGGTCGGTGTCCCCGAAGCGGCGCATCGCCCGCAGCACGGCGGGCGCCGAGTGCTGGAACGACAGGTCGAAGTAGGGGGCGATCTTCTCGGTGGAGGTCAGCACGTCGATCAGGCCGGGGCGCATCTCGGCGGGCTGGAGGTAGCTCACCCGGACCCGCTCGATGCCGTCGACGGCGGCCAGCTCGGGCAGCAGGGTCTCCAGGAGACGGATGTCGCCGAGGTCCTTGCCGTACGAGGTGTTGTTCTCGGAGACCAGCATGACCTCCTTGACGCCCTGCTCGGCGAGCCAGCGGGTCTCCCCGAGGACGTCGGAGGGGCGCCGGGAGATGAAGGAGCCCCGGAAGGACGGGATGGCGCAGAAGGTGCAGCGCCGGTCGCAGCCGGAGGCCAGCTTCACGGACGCGACGGGCGAGCTCCCGAGCCTGCGGCGCAGCGGTGCCCGGGGACCGGACGCGGGGGCGAGCCCGGCGGGCAGGTCGAGGGGGGCGGGGGTGTCCACCGGCGCGTGGCCCGGCAGGGCGACCCCGGCTCCCGCGCGCTGGCGCTCGGCGGGGCTGATGGGCAGCAGCTTGCGGCGGTCACGCGGGGTGTGGGAGGCGTGGACGCCGCCGTTGAGGATGGTCTGGAGGCGGTCGGAGATGTCCGCGTAGTCGTCGAAGCCGAGGATGCCGTCGGCCTCGGGGAGCGCTTCGGCGAGGTCCTTGCCGTACCGCTCCGCCATGCAGCCGACCGCGACGACGGCCTGCGTTCTCCCGTGTCCCTTGAGGTCGTTGGCCTCCAGGAGGGCGTCGACGGAGTCCTTCTTGGCGGCGTCGACGAATCCGCAGGTGTTGACGACGGCGACGTCCGCTTGTTCGGCGTCCTCGACGAGCTGCCAGCCGTCCGCCTCCAAGCGGCCTGCCAGCTCCTCCGAGTCCACCTCGTTACGGGCGCAGCCAAGAGTGACGAGAGCGACGGTGCGGCGTTCGGGCATGGGCTCAAGACTACTTCGTCCCGGTGACACCCCTCGCCCGCGCCTCGGGCGGCGCTTCGGGGCTCCCGCACGACGTACGGCGGACCCCTCGACCCGGGGTCCGCCGTACGTCGTGCCGCTGTCCTGCTGTGCCGCCGTGCTGTGTCCTGCCGTGTCGCTGTCCCGCTGTCCTGTGTACTGCGCCGACGGGGTGCGGGAGGCCGCCGCCGGAGGCGGCGCCCGGTGGGGTCAGCCCGCCGCCGGGTCGCCCTTGGTGTAGGTCAGGCGCTCGACCTGACCGGGCTGGAAATCGTCCTCGACGGCCTTGCCGTTGACGGCGAGGTCGATGGCTCCGGCGTTGCCGAGGACGAGGTCGATGCGCTGCTTGTCCTCGAACGACTTGGCGTCGCCCTGTTCGAGCGGACCGTCGAAGAGGGTGCGGCCGTTCTGGTCCTTGACCGAGATCCAGCTGCGTCCGTCGGGCGCGCTCACCTTGACGGTGACCTTGTCCTGCGGGGCGGCGGCGATCGCGCTGTCGGACGGGTCGGGCTTGGGGTCGGCGGGCCGCGACGCACCGGTGCTCGGCTTGGCCGCGGGCTTGCTGGCCGCGGGTGCGGAGCCGCCGGCGGTGGGCGAGCCCGCGCCGTCATCGCCGCCGTTGAACGCGGTGAAGCCGACGAAACCGATCACGGCGACGATCGCCGCGACCATGGCGGCGGTCCAGTTGGGGCGGCGCCGCTCGGGCCGGATGCGCTCGGCCTCGAACAGGGGTGCGGCGGGGGTCGGCGCGGGACGGCCGCCGTACTCCGTGGCGTACCGCTCCAGCAGGGGCGCCGGGTCGACACGCACCGCTCGCGCGAGGGTCCTGATGTGCCCGCGCGCGTAGACGTCGCCGCCGCAGCGGCTGAAGTCGTCCTGCTCGATGGCGTGGATGATCGGGATGCGCACCCGGGTGGCGGCACTGACCTCGTCAACGGTCAGCCCGGCCTCGATACGCGCCTGCTGAAGGACGCGTCCGATCGTGGGGCCGTCGTCCGCCGGGGCACCGGCGGGACCGGTGTCCTCGGTCGGGTGGTCGTCTTCAGGGGATTTGCCGATGGACACGGGGGCGCCTTTCGAGCGTGAGCCACCTGCTGGAGGTTCAGTCTAGGGGGGTTACGAAAGGGTGGGGCAACCGGGCGGTACGACTTTGTACGCCATCGGAATGGCCGGTTTCCCGGATGTGGTGGCGGATGGTTGTCCCTTCCCTCAACTTGACGAACGCGACCGGGAAACGGTTGCCCTGGATTCCCGAACGAGTGATGCCGGATTGACCCAGGCGGACGTGTGGTGCCACGACCGCCCGGCGGACCCGTCGTACAGGCCGGTGCACGCCCGGCGGACCGGACCCTTCCGCGGGCCCGGCGCACACCCCGGCGCGAGCACGACGAGCACGGCGCGCGGACACCGCCGGGACCGCGCGTACAGCGTGAGCACCGGGCGTGTGCACCGCCGGCGCCCGACGCGCGTACTCCGTCGCGACGACCGGTCCTAGTTCTGCGTCTCCCCCCGGATGACGGCGAGCACTCCGTCCAGCTCATCGGCCTTCACCAGAACATCACGTGCCTTGGAACCCTCGCTGGGGCCGACGATGGCGCGCGATTCCATCAGGTCCATGAGACGCCCGGCCTTCGCGAAGCCGACGCGGAGCTTGCGCTGGAGCATCGACGTGGACCCGAACTGGGTGGAGACGACCAGTTCGGCGGCCTGGCACAGCAGGTCGAGGTCGTCGCCGATGTCCTCGTCGATCTCCTTCTTCTGCTTGCTGCCGACGGTGACGTCGTCCCGGAACACCGGCGCCATCTGGTCCTTGCAGTGCTGGACCACCAGCGCGACCTCGGCCTCTGTCACGAAGGCGCCCTGCATCCGGGTGGGCTTGTTGGCGCCCATCGGCAGGAAGAGGCCGTCGCCCTTGCCGATGAGCTTCTCGGCGCCCGGCTGGTCGAGGATCACCCGGCTGTCGGCCAGCGAGGACGTGGCGAAGGCGAGCCGGGAGGGCACGTTGGCCTTGATGAGCCCGGTGACCACGTCCACGGAGGGCCGCTGGGTCGCGAGCACCAGATGGATACCGGCCGCGCGCGCGAGCTGGGTGATCCGCACGATGGAGTCCTCGACGTCCCGCGGGGCGACCATCATCAGATCGGCCAGCTCGTCCACGATGACGAGCAGATACGGATAGGGCTTCAGCTCGCGCTCGCTGCCCGGCGGGGCCTTGGTCTTGCCGCTGCGGACGGCCGCGTTGAAGTCGTCGATGTGGCGGAAGCCGAACGCGGCGAGGTCGTCGTACCGCAGGTCCATCTCGCGGACCACCCACTGGAGCGCCTCGGCGGCCCGCTTGGGGTTGGTGATGATCGGGGTGATCAGGTGCGGGATGCCCTCGTAGGCCGTCAGCTCGACCCGCTTGGGGTCGACCAGCACCATCCGGACGTCCTCCGGTGTCGCCCGCACCATGATCGAGGTGATCAGACAGTTGATGCAGGACGACTTGCCGGAACCGGTGGCACCGGCGACGAGGATGTGCGGCATCTTCGCCATGTTGGCCATGACGTAGCCGCCCTCGACGTCCTTGCCGAGCGCGACGAGCATCGGGTGATCGTCCTCGGCCGCGTCCGCGAGCCGCAGCACATCCCCCAGGTTGACCATCTCGCGGTCGGTGTTCGGGATCTCGATACCGACGGCGGACTTGCCGGGGATGGGGCTGATGATGCGGACATCGGGGCTGGCGACGGCGTACGCGATGTTCTTGGTCAGCGCGGTGATCCGCTCGACCTTCACGGCCGGTCCCAGCTCGACCTCGTAGCGCGTCACCGTGGGCCCCCGGGTGAACCCGGTGACCGCGGCGTCCACCTTGAACTCCATGAACACATTGGTGAGCGAGGCGACCACGACATCGTTCGCGGCGCTGCGCGACTTGCCGGGACCGCCGCGCTCCAGCAGGTCCAGGGACGGCAGCGAGTACGTGATGTCGCCGGAGAGCTGGAGCTGCTCCGCGCGCGGGGGCAGCTCCCGGTGCTTCTCGGGCGCCGACTTGGTGAGGTCCGGTACGGCGGACGTGCCGCGCGGTTCGTCGATCCGGGCGCCCTTCACACGCGCGGGCGGCACGGACGGCGTCGGCTCGGGGTCGCGTTCGACGCCCACGCCCTGGGTGAGGTCCGCGACGAGCGGCGAGGGCGGCATTCCGTGCATGACGGCCCCGTCGAGGGCGGCGGCAGCGGCGGCGGCCACGTCGACCGCGTCCTGCGGCCGGTCCCCGGCGGGCCGTGCGGGGCCCTTGCGCGGCTTGCGGCGCCGGACGGGCGCCTCGTCCTCGTCCTGCCCCGGGTCGTACGCCTCCGGGGGCGCGGAGCGCCGTCCGGGGCGCGCGGGCAGCGCTTCGCGCCACTGGTCGTCGTAGCGGGAGTCGTCCTCGCCGTAGCCGTCGTACCCGTCGGAGAGGTCGTCGGGGCCGGGCTGCACGAGCCCGAGCCGGACCCCGAGCGACCGCAGCCGCTCGGGAACGGCCTTGACGGGCGTCGCGGTGACGACGAGCACCCCGAAGACCGTGAGCAGTACCAGCAGCGGCACCGCGAGGACCGCGGTGACCGTGTACGTCAGCGGGGTCGCCGCGCCCCAGCCGATGAGGCCGCCCGCGTCCCGTATGTCCTGCATACCGTCGCTGCGGGCGGGTGCGCCGCAGGCGATGTGCACCTGGCCGAGGACGCCGATGACCAGCGCGGACAGACCGATGACGATCCGTCCGTTGGCCTCGGGCCGCTCGGGGTGCCGGATGAGGCGGGCGGCGATCACGGCCAGCAGTATCGGGACGAGCAGGTCGAGGCGGCCGAAGGCGCCCGTGACGAGCATCTCGACCAGATCACCGACCGGGCCCCGCAGATTCGACCAGGTCCCCGCGGCGACGATCAGGGACAGCCCGAGCAGCAGCAGCGCCAGCCCGTCCTTGCGGTGGGCGGGGTCGAGGCCCTTGGCGCCACGCCCTATCCCGCGGAACATCGCGCCCACGGCGTGGGCGGTGCCGAGCCACAGCGCGCGGACGAGCCGGTAGAGGCCGCCGGTCGGACTGGGCGCCGGTTTCGGCGGGGGCTTGGGCGCGGACTTCCTGGCCGTCGGCTTCCTGGCCGTCGGCTTCCTGGCGGGGGCCTTCCGGGCCGGGGCCTTCCCCGGGGGCGGCTTGCGGGCCGCGGCCTTCCTCGCCGGAGCCTTGGCCGGCGCGGTCGCCTTCTTGGCGGGCGGCTTCTTGGCTGCGGGCTGACGTGGGGCCATGGAGGTGAGGTTACCGGTGCGGGACACAGGGGACACCCGTGCCCACGGCTTCACCCGTTCGTGTCGCTGTCACGGAGGACAGGAACTGACGCCTCCCCATCCATGGGTCCTGACGCCCGTGTCCACCAGCCCCGGCTTCCGCGTTGGCCTGTCCTGACTGCCGCATCCGCAGGTCCCGGCCCCGTGTTCGCAGGCCCTGGCGGCCGCGTCCGCAGGTCCTGACGCCCGCTCACCCGGCCGTGGAGCACGCACGCACCCGAGGCGGCCCCGGGGGCCTCCTACCGAAAGACCCGACCACACACACCAAAAGGACCCGCCCGACTTCAGGACGGGCCCGCCCGGTTTCCTCGGCGGCCGGTGTTCAGTTCTGCGAGGGAAGCGCGGCCGCGCCGCTGCCCGTACCGGGCTCCAGCGCGTCAAGGGCGCGGCGCAGACCGGTGAGCTTGCGCTCCAGATGAGCGGCCGTCGCCACCGCGGCGGCGTCCGCCGAGTCGTCGTCGAGCTGCTTCGACAGCGCTTCCGCCTGCTCCTCGACCGCCGCCAGCCGCGCGGACAGCTCCGCGAGGAGACCCGCTGGCTCCTTGCCGCCGTCCCCCGCGCGGGCGCCGCCCTCCAGCTGAAGCCTCAGCAGGGCCGCCTGCTCCCGCAGTTGGCAGTTCTTCATGTACAGCTCCACGAAGACCGACACCTTGGCGCGCAGCACCCAGGGATCGAACGGCTTGGAGATGTAGTCCACGGCACCGGCCGCGTAACCCCGGAAGGTGTGGTGCGGGCCGTGGTTGATCGCGGTCAGGAAGATGATCGGGATGTCCCTGGTCCGCTCCCGCCGCTTGATGTGCGCGGCGGTCTCGAAGCCGTCCATGCCCGGCATCTGTACGTCCAGCAGGATGACCGCGAAGTCGTCCGTGAGCAGTGCTTTGAGCGCTTCCTCCCCGGACGATGCCCGCACCAGTGTCTGATCGAGCGCGGAGAGAATGGCCTCCAGCGCCAGCAGATTCTCCGGCCGGTCATCGACCAGGAGGATCTTGGCCTTCTGCACCATGGCCCGCCCTCCTCGTCCCGGCAGTGCGCCGGGCGCCGCCCCTGAGGACGACTCTGTAGCGCCGTCCGTTCTTGTGCCGGTCATCGTAGCCGCACCCCACCTGTCGCCACACCCTGTCACCGCGATGTCACTGTGCACATAGCAAAAACGCCGCGGGGGTCCAGAAGGTTCCCCGAATCCCGCACTTCTACACGGGATCGGCCGGAGTCAGCCGACGATTCCGGGGAACCGCGCCCGCGGTTCACTCCTCCCGCATCCACCGCTCCATCACGGTCAGAAGATAGTCGGGATCGACCGGCTTGGTCACATAGTCGGACGCCCCCGACTCGATGGCCTTCTCCCGGTCGCCCTTCATGGCCTTCGCCGTCAGCGCGATGATGGGCAGTCCGGCGAACTGCGGCATCCGGCGGATCGCCGTCGTCGTGGCGTAGCCGTCCATCTCCGGCATCATGATGTCCATCAGCACCAGCGTCACATCGTCGTGCTGCTCCAGGACCTCGATCCCCTCCCGGCCGTTCTCCGCGTACAGCACCGACAGACCGTGCTGTTCGAGGACGCTGGTCAGCGCGAAGACATTGCGGATGTCGTCGTCGACGATCAGCACCTTCTCGCCGTCGAAGCCGAAGCTCCGTACCGCGGAAGTCAGCTGCTGCTCCTGCCCGTTGTCCTGTCCGGTGTCGTCCCGGCCGCCCGAGGCGCGGCCCAGCTCCGGGAACCGACCGCCCGGCGCCGCCCCCGGCCGGCCCGAGGGCGGGGCGGGCTGCCGCAGCCCCGGCGTGGGCACCGCGGCCCTGCGCCGGCGGCGGAAGTTCGCGGCGGGACCGTTCTGGGTGTCCCGGTACGAACGCACCTCCGGCGGGGTCCCCGTCAGCACCGAGGGCGCCTCCAACTCGGGCAGCGCGGAACCCGGTTCGATCGCGGGCGCGATCTGCGTGTACCCGTGCGGCGGCAGCCCGCTCGGGTGCAGCGGCAGATACAGCGTGAACGTCGACCCGCGGCCGGGCTCGCTCGCCGCGTGGATCTCCCCGCCCAGCAGCCGCGCGATCTCCCGGCTGATCGACAGACCGAGACCCGTACCACCGTACTTGCGGCTGGTCGTCCCGTCCGCCTGCTTGAACGCCTCGAAGATGACCCGCATCTTGCCCGCGGCGATCCCGATCCCGGTGTCCGCGACGGAGAACGCGATCAGATCGGCGTCCGCGTCACCCAGCGAACCCGCCTCCAGGAGCTGCTCGCGGATCGCGACCGGAACGTCCGACCCGGCCGTCCTGATGACCAGTTCGACCGCGCCCGAGTCGGTGAACTTGACCGCGTTCGACAGCAGGTTGCGCAGCACCTGGAGCAGCCGCTGCTCATCGGTGTGCAACGTGGCCGGCAGCTCCGGCGACACCCGCACCGAGAAGTCGAGACCCTTCTCCGCGGTGAGCGGCCGGAACGTGGCCTCCACGTAGTCGACGAGCTGGACGAGCGCGATCCGGGTCGGGGACACGTCCATCTTGCCCGCCTCGACCTTCGACAGGTCGAGGATGTCGTTGATGAGCTGGAGCAGATCGGAACCGGCGCCGTGGATGGTTTCCGCGAACTCGACCTGCTTCGGCGTGAGATTGGCGTCCGCGTTGTCCGCGAGCAGCTTCGCGAGGATCAGCAGCGAGTTCAGCGGGGTCCGCAGCTCATGGGACATGTTCGCGAGGAACTCGGACTTGTAGCGCATCGACACCGCGAGCTGCTCGGCGCGCTCCTCCAGGACCTGCCGGGCCTCCTCGATCTCGGTGTTCTTCACCTCGATGTCCCGGTTCTGCTGGGCGAGGAGCTCGGCCTTCTCCTCCAGCTCCATGTTGGAGACCTGGAGCGCCTTCTGCCGGTTCTCCAACTCGGCCGAGCGCTCCCGCAGTTGCTCGGTCAGCTCCTGCGACTGCCGGAGCAGGACCTCCGTCTTGGTGTTGACGCTGATCGTGTTGACGCTCGTGGCGATCATCTCGGCGATCTGGTTGAGGAAGTCCTTCTGGATCTGGGTGAACGGCTGGAACGACGCCAGCTCGATCACCCCCAGAACCGTTCCCTCGAACAGCACCGGCAGCACGATGACATGCGCGGGCGGCGCCTCACCGAGCCCCGAGGAGATCTTCAGATACCCCGGCGGGACGTTCTCCACCAGGATCGTGCGCTTCTCCTTGGCCGCCGTCCCGATCAGCGTCTCGCCCGGCAGGAACGACGTCGGCATGGACCCCATCGAGTAGCCGTACGAACCCTGCATCCGCAGCTCGTAGGCGTCGTCCTGCGCCGAGCCGATGTCCTGGCCGTCGTCGATGGGCATCGCCAGGAAGAACGCCCCGTGCTGCGCGGACACCACCGGCGTCAGCTCGCTCATGATCAGCCCGGCCACGTCGTCCAGGTCACGGCGGCCCTGCATCAGACCGGAGATCCGGGCGAGATTGCCCTTCAGCCAGTCCTGCTCGTTGTTCGCGATGGTCGTGTCCCGCAGGTTCGCGATCATCGTGTTGATGTTGTCCTGGAGGACCTGGATCTCGCCCGCCGCGTCCACGTCGATCTTCAGATTCAGATCACCGCGGGTCACCGCCGTGGCGACCGCCGCGATGGCCCGCACCTGACGGGTCAGGTTCCCGGCCATCTCGTTCACCGACTCGGTGAGGTCCCGCCAGGTCCCGTCCACGTCACGCACCCGCGCCTGACCGCCGAGCTGCCCCTCGGTGCCCACCTCACGGGCGACCCGGGTCACCTCCTCGGCGAACGACGACAGCTGGTCGACCATCGTGTTGATGGTCGTCTTGAGTTCGAGGATCTCCCCGCGCGCGTCGATGTCGATCTTCTTGGTCAGATCACCCTTGGCGATGGCCGTGGTGACCATCGCGATGTTGCGGACCTGACCCGTCAGATTCGACGCCATCGAGTTCACGGACTCGGTCAGGTCCTTCCAGGTGCCCGACACCCCCGGCACCCGCGCCTGACCGCCCAGGATGCCGTCGGTGCCCACCTCGCGGGCCACCCGGGTCACCTCGTCCGCGAACGACGACAGGGTCGTCACCATCGTGTTGACGGTGTCCGCGAGCTGCGCGACCTCGCCGCGCGCCTCCACGGTGACCTTCTTGGTGAGATCGCCGTTGGCGACGGCCGCCGACACCTGCGAGATGTTCCGCACCTGACTGGTCAGGTTGTTGGCCATCAGGTTGACGTTGTCGCTGAGGTCCTTCCAGATGCCCGTCACCCCGGGCACCCGCGCCTGACCGCCAAGATTGCCCTCGGTACCCACCTCACGGGCCACCCTGGTGACCTGCTCCGCGAAGTTCGACAGCTGGTCCACCATCGTGTTGACGGTGGTGACGAGCTCCAGGATCTCGCCCTTGGCGTCGACCGTGATCTTCTTCGACAGATCACCCCGGGCGACCGCCGTCGTCACCTCCGCGATGCTGCGCACCTGGATCGTCAGATTGTTCGCCATGAAGTTGACGGACTGGGTGAGGTCCTTCCACGTACCGGACACCCCCTGCACCTCGGCCTGACCGCCGAGGATGCCCTCCGTACCGACCTCACGCGCGACCCTGGTGACCTGCTCCGCAAAGTTCGAGAGCTGGTCCACCATCGTGTTGAGGGTGTTCTTCAGCTCCTGGATCTCGCCGCGCGCGTCCACGTCGATCTTCTGCGACAGATCACCACGCGCGACCGCCGTGGCGACCTGCGCGATGTTGCGGACCTGACCCGTCAGATTCGACGCCATCCCGTTCACGGAGTCCGTGAGGTCGCGCCACACCCCGGCGACCCCCGGCACCTGCGCCTGACCGCCCAGCCTGCCCTCGGTGCCCACGTCCCGGGCCACCCGGGTCACCTGGTCCGCGAACGCGGACAGCTGGTCCACCATCGTGTTGATGGTGTTCTTCAGCTCCAGGATCTCCCCGCGCGCGTCCACGTCGATCTTCTGCGACAGATCACCACGCGCGACCGCCGTGGTCACCTGCGCGATCTGCCGCACCTGCGACGTCAGGTTCCCGGCCATGAAGTTGACGGAGTCCGTCAGCTCCTTCCACGTACCGCTGACGCCGTCCACCCGCGCCTGGCCGCCGAGCCGCCCTTCCGTACCCACGTCCCGCGCCATCCGCGTGACCTGGTCCGCGAAGCTCGACAGCTGATCGACCATCGTGTTGACGGTGTTCTTCAGCTGGAGCATCTCGCCGGACACATCGACGGTGACCTTCTGCGACAGATCACCGTTCGCGACCGCCGTGGTGACCTGCGCGATGTTGCGGACCTGACCGGTCAGGTTGCGGAACGCCGTGTTGACGGAGTCCGTGAGGTCCTTCCAGGTACCGGCGGCACCCTGCACATGGGCCTGACCGCCCAGTTCACCCTCCACCCCGACCTCGCGGGCCACCCGCGTCACCTCGGCGCCGAAGCCGGAGAGCTGGTCCACCATCGTGTTGACGGTGTTCTTCAGCTCCAGCATCTCGCCCGCGACATCCACGGTGACCTTCTGCGACAGATCACCGTTCGCGACCGCCGTCGTCACCGCCGCGATGTCCCGCACCTGCGTGGTGAGATTGCGGAACACCGTGTTGACGGAGTCCGTGAGGTCCTTCCAGGTACCCGCCGCGCCCGGCACCTGCGCCTGACCGCCCAGCCGGCCCTCGGCACCGACCTCGTTCGCCACCCGGGTGACCTCGTCCGCGAACGTCCGCAGCGTCTCGGTCATCTGGTTGATCGTCTCGGCGAGCTGCGCGACCTCGCCGCGCGCGCTGACCGTCACCTTCTGCGACAGATCACCGTTGGCCACCGCCGTCGTCACCTGCGCGATGCCCCGCACCTGCGCGGTGAGATTGCCCGCCATCAGGTTGACGGAGTCGGTCAGGTCCTTCCACACGCCCGCGACACCAGGCACCTTGGCCTGGCCGCCCAGTTCACCCTCGGTACCGACCTCACGCGCGACCCGCGTCACCTCGGACGAGAACGACGACAGCTGGTCCACCATCGTGTTGACGGTGTTCTTGAGCTCCAGCATCTCGCCGTCGACATGGACGGTCACCTTGCG
Source organism: Streptomyces uncialis (assembly GCF_001905345.1). Classification (GTDB taxonomy): domain Bacteria; phylum Actinomycetota; class Actinomycetes; order Streptomycetales; family Streptomycetaceae; genus Streptomyces; species Streptomyces uncialis. The sequence continues at coordinate 5,037 of NZ_LFBV01000004.1, read as the reverse complement.
CGACAGATCGCCCTTGGCCACCGCCGTCGTCACCAGCGCGATGTCCCGCACCTGCGCCGTCAGCCGGAACGCCATCGTGTTGACGGAGTCCGTGAGGTCCTTCCACGAACCGGACATCCCCCGCACCCGGGCCTGACCGCCCAGCTTGCCCTCCGTACCGACCTCGCTGGCCACCCGGGTGACCTCGTCGGTGAACGTCGAGAGCTGGTCGACCAGGTTGTTGACCGTCCGGCCGACCTTCAGGAACTCACCACGCAGCGGCAGCCCGGCGCCGTTCGCCCCGTGCGGACGCAGCTCCATCCGCTGCTCCAGATCGCCCTCCGCCACCGCGGACAGCACCCGCCCCACCTCGGACACCGGCCGTACGAGATCGTCGACCAGCGCGTTCGACGCGTTGATCGCGGCGGCCCAGGACCCCTCGCAGGGGCCCGTGTCCAGCCGCTCCGTGATCTTTCCCTCACGGCCGACCATCCGCCGCACCCGTGCCAGCTCACCCGTGAGATGCAGATTGCGGTCCGCGACCTCGTTGAAGACGGTCGCGATCTCCGCGAGTACGTCGTCACCGGCCACCGGCAGCCGCTTGCGGAAGTTGCCGTCCCGCATCGACTCCAGTGCCGCCAGCAGACGGTGCAGCTCAGCCGTCTCCACGGGGGTCGTCCCCTTACGCGCGGGGCGTGCCCGTTTCACGGACTGTCCGCCCTTGCCTCGCGCGCTCGTGCCCCGCGCTGCCGCGCCAGACTCCACCGTGTCCCTCCCTGAAGGGTCGACCTCGTGCCTCGGACCGTCCTCTGAAGCCTGCCCAGTGTTTCACCCCGAAGGAACCAGGCCATAACAGTTCGGCAGCTTCGCACACCGCCGCCACACCCTGGGGGTGGAATCACTGACGGGTGGCATCCGCACGGACCGCGAAGGTAAGTAACCTGGCATGCGGCTGTCCACCCGTCCCGGCCCGCCCGGCCAGGAAGGTGGCAGAAGTACGAGCGGGCATCGGAGGCGCGGCCCCAGCATGACCACCGGACTGCAACTGCCCGGGGGGCAACCCCCGGAACCCCGGACCCGGCGTGACGCCGGCCCGGGAGCACAGCACGTCGAATCCCGGACAAGGAGTTCTGTGATCACCGCGCGCGCGGCCGCCACCTTCCCACCCGCGGGCAGATCCGTGGCAACGGCCCGTTCCTTCGTCCGGGACACGCTCCAGGGCTGGGGCTTCGCCGACATCATCGACGACGCCGTCGTCCTCACCAGCGAACTCGTCACCAACGCCGTCATCCACGCAGGTACGTCCGCCGAGGTGCTGTGCCTGCGCTCCGGCGACACCGTGCGGATCGAGGTCGCCGACCGCTATCCGGAACGCGAGATCCCGCTCCAGCACTCCCCCGGCGACATGGGCAGCCCCGACCGGGAGAGCGGCCGCGGCCTCCAGCTCTGCGCGGCCCTCGCCGGACGCTGGGGCGTCGAGTACAGCCCCTCCCACAAGCGCGTCTGGTTCCTGATGGAGCTGCCCGACCGGCCCGTCGGCACCCGCAGCGCGGGCCCCAGCCTGCCCGTGGCCCTGCTCCCCGTCACCGACGGCCGGGTCAGGGTCGCCGTCATCCAGATCGACGGCGCCGCCACGGTCTCCGCCTGGAACGAGGACGCCGGGGAACTCTTCGGCCACCAGCCCGACCAGGTCATCGGCAAACCGCTCACCGACCTCGCCGCCTGGCCCCACACCCCCGGCACCAGCACCGGCATCGCCGAGGCCCTCCAGCTCTCCCGCTGGGAGGGCAGCTACGGCATCCGCAACGCGGCGGGCCGGGTCGTCCCCGTCTACGCCTCGCATCTGCGGGTACGCGACACCGACGGCGAACCCTCGACGGTCTGTCTGCTCGTCCGCGACCACGAACGCGCCGTCATCCAGACACCCCTGCGGCTCCCCGCGGCGGACACCGGAGCCCTCCCCGACAGCGGACCCGCCGATCCGTTCGAGGTGTTCATCGGTTCCCCCGCCCCCGACGACCTCGACGGACTGCTCCAGCGCACCGTCGAACGCGCCCGCGACATGCTCGACGCCGACGCCGCGTTCCTGCTGCTCGCCACCGACGACGAGACGGAGCTGGAGGTCCGCGCGTCCACCGGACTGCCCTCGGCCCGCCAGCGCTTCGCCCGGGTCCCCGTCGAGGCGGGCCCCGGCCGGTACGGCTCCGCCCGGATGCCCGCCGTCCACGAGGATCTGTCGGTCGTCCCGGGCGCCGTTCCGCTGCTCATCGGCACGGGCATGCGCTCGGTCGTCACCGTCCCGCTGAAGGTCGAAGGACGCCTCACGGGCTCCCTCGGGGTCGCCGCCGAGTCCCCCGACCGCTACTCCAACGAGGAGGCCCTGCGCCTCCAGTTCGCCGCCGACCGGATCGCCCTCGCCGTCGAGTCGGCCCGACTCGGTGAGCTGGAACGGCTCCGCCGCGGCTCGCTGAGCTTCCTGGTCGAGGCGTCCGATCTGCTCGCGGGCACCCTGGACCGAGACCAGACGCTCGCCCTGATGGCCCAGATGACCGTCCCGACCCTGGCCACCTGGTGCGCGGTCTACACGATCGCCGACCAGGCCTCCGACCCGTTCCTGTCGTACGTCCTGCACGAGGACGAGGACCGCATCGACGGGCTCAAGGAGCTGCTGTCCAGGATCGCCCCGCCCGACCCGGTACCGACCCCGGGCGCCCGGGTGTGGACGGCTCCCGCCCGCGCCGCGCAGGAGGCCGCGCGGGGCACCTCCCGGCGCAGCTTCGACCCCGAGTCGATGTCCGTCCACAACACCGCCTCGTCGGTCGGCGGCGAGACCGTGGTGCTGCCCCTGGTGGCCCGCAACCGGGTCATCGGCATGCTGACCCTCGGCCGGCCGGCCGACGACCACTTCCGCCAGGAGATCCTGGAGCTGGCCGAGGACCTGTCCCGCCGAGCGGCCCTCGCCCTCGACAACGCCCGGCTGTACTCGGAGCGCACGGCGATCAGCCAGTCGCTCCAGCGCAGTCTGCTGCCCCCGCAGACGCCCGAGATCCCGGGCGTCGAGGTGGAGGTCATCTACCGCGCCGCGGGCGAGGGCAACGAGGTCGGCGGCGACTTCTACGACCTCTTCCCGATCCGTGACGGCGCCTACGGCTTCGCCATCGGCGATGTCTGCGGCACCGGCCCGGAGGCCGCCGCGGTGACGGGTCTGGCCCGGCACGCGCTGCGGCTGCTCGCCCGGGAGGGCTTCAGCGGCCCGGCGGTCCTGGAACGGCTGAACGCCGCGATCCTCGACGAGGGCGCCCGCAGCCGCTTCCTCACGCTCCTGTACGGCGAGCTGTGGCCGCAGGAGGACGGCAGCGCCGTACTCAAGGTGGTCTGCGCGGGCCACCCGCTCCCGCTGCGGCTCCGCCAGGACGGCACGGTCGAGGCCGCCGCCGAACCTCAGCCGCTGCTCGGCGTCATGGACGACCTGGAGCTGTACGAGCAGACGGTGACCCTCGACCCGGGGGATGTCCTGCTGTGCGTCACGGACGGCGTCACCGAACGCCGTGAGGGCAGCCGCATGCTGGGCGACGACGGTCTGGCGGAGGTGCTCGCGTCGTCCACGGGTCTCACGGCCGGCGCGGTCGCCGCCAGGGTGATGCGGGCGGTGGACCGCTTCGCCACCGCGGCCCCCTCGGACGACATGGCGATCCTCGTGATGCGGGTCCCCGGCCTCCAGATCTGAGGCCGGGCCCTCCGGGGCACACAAAAGGCCCCGGCCGATCGGCCGGGGCCTTCCTTTTGCGCTGAGCCCCCAAACGGAATCGAACCGTTGACCTTCTCCTTACCATGGAGACGCTCTACCGACTGAGCTATAGGGGCCTGTCGCTTCGCGGTGTTTCCCGCTTGGCAACGGAATAGATCATACCCCGAACGCGGGGGTGTTCGGCACCATCGGCCGCCCGACCGTCGGCCCGGTTCCCGCGGGTGTCCGGAAAGCGGGAGGGTTCAGAAAGCGGCGGCCATCCGGAATCCCGGCTCGGCCCGGAGCGGTCCGCCGAGCGCGTTGCACGCGGCGACGACGCGCCGGACCTGGCGCCACGTCAGGGACGCGGCCATGGGCAGCGCCAGCGTCTCCGCGGCGGCCCGTTCCGTCTCCGGCAGCAGCACCCCGCGCCGAAAGCCCGGCATCCGGTGCACGGGCGTCCGCACCGGCACGGCGCACTCGACGCCCCGGGCCCGCAGCGCCCTGGCGAACGCGTCCCGGTCGGGCCGGCCGTTCCCCGGCACCCGGACGACATAGCTCCGGTACGTATGCCCGTCGCCGTGCGGCGGGGTGCGTACCCCACGCAGCCGGGAGTCGAAGTACGCGGCACGCGCCCGCCGCAGCCGCACCTGTTCCAGCTCGTCCAGCTCACCGACGCCCAAGGCATCCGGCGAGGTGTCTTCGTCGTCCTCCTCCAGTACCAGCAGCCCGTGCCGTCGCCCCAGTTGCCGGAGCCGGCCGAGGTCGGCGGGCCGCCCGAAGCGATGCACGGCGACGACGGCGACCGTACGTGGACTCACCATGGCGGCCACGGAATCGGCGTCGAGGCAGTACGACGACGGGTCGATGTCCGCGAACACGGGTGCCGCCCCCACGGCGACCACCGCGCCGGCCAACCCGATGTCCCCGAACGACGGTACGACGACCTCGTCCCCCGGTCCGATCCCGGCGGCACGCAGTATTGCGACTGTCCCCATGCCGATGATGCTCACGCCACGATATGAACGGCGGATGAAGCAAACAAAAAAGGAGCAGGTACCGGATCATAAGATCCGGTACCTGCTCCTTCTATAAAGTTAGTTCGGCGGTGTCCTACTCTCCCACAGGGTCCCCCCTGCAGTACCATCGGCGCTGTAAGGCTTAGCTTCCGGGTTCGGAATGTAACCGGGCGTTTCCCTCACGCTATGACCACCGAAACACTACGAAACACACCCCGCACACCCCCACCGGCCCACACGACCATCACTGGTCGGGGCAGGGGGGTGTTGGTTGTTCGTGGTTTCAGAACCAACACAGTGGACGCGAGCAAC
>NZ_LFBV01000003.1:488984-792784 GCF_001905345.1 Streptomyces uncialis | reverse complement strand
ATCTTGGACGCCCTGTCCGCGTTCCCGAACACACCATCAGCATTCGGAATGACTCGTCTAGGAGTGCGGGGAACCTGTACAGGAACAAGTGGGCCAAGCACAGAAGACTCAGGGGCGCGGGGAACTGCGCACCCGACGAGTACCCGCACAGGAACAAGTGCGCCAAGCACAGGAAACCCGGGGGCGTGAGCGACGGGGAGGGGGCGGCGGGATGGAGCGGCGGCGGGTGTTGGCCGGGCTCGGGGGAGGGCTCACCGTCCGGGCGGTCGGGTCCACCGAGGCGCGAGGGCAGGGACGGGCCACCCAGAACCCCAGGCCCTTGCGGCACGCACACGCGCACAACGACTTCGCCCACCCCCGCCCCCTGCACGACGCCCTGGCGCACCGCTTCACCAGCGTCGAGGCCGACGTACACCTCGTGGACGGCCAACTCCTCGTGGCCCACGACCCGGTGGACCTCGACCCCTCCCGCACCCTCGACGCGCTCTACCTCGCACCGCTCGCGGCCCGGGTCCGGGCCCACCGCGGCACCGTGTACCGGGGCTCCCGGCTGTCCCTGCAACTCCTCGTCGACCTCAAGACCGAGGGCGTGTCGGCGTACCACGCCCTGGACCGCCGGCTGCGCGCGTACCCCGGGCTCCTCAGCTCGTACCGCGCCGGACGGGTACGACGCGGACCGGTCACCGTGGTGGTCTCGGGGGACCGGGCGGCCCGGGAGCCGATGGCGGCTCAGCGGTACCGGTACGCCTTCCACGACGGCCGCCTCACCGACCTCGGGCCCGCGGTCCGCCCCTCGCTCGTCCCGCTGATCAGCGACAACTGGGGCCGTCACTTCACCTGGCGGGGCGCGGGACCCGTCCCGCCGACCGAGCGCGAGACCCTGCGGAGGGTCACCGCCGAGGCCCGGTCACGGGGCCTGCGGGTGCGGTTCTGGGCCACACCCGACGCACCCGGACCGCAGCGGGAGGCCGTCTGGGACGAACTCCTCGCCGCCGGGGTGGACCACCTCAACACCGACGACCTGGCGGGCCTCGCCGCGTACCTCGACGCACGACAGCAACGCCGTGGCTGAAGCGGTCAGGGGCGCAGCTCCGCGTACACGATCAGGTTGTCCACCGGGTGCCCCTCGGCGTCGAAGTCGCCGTCGCAGGTGATGAGCCGCAGGACCCGCTCGGATGTCGCGCCGTAGACCCGCTCGGTGGGGAACGCCTTCTTGCTGACGGTCTCCGTACCGGTGACGGTGAACCGGGAGGTCCCGCCGGACGCGTCACGGACGTCGATCCGGGCGCCCTCGCGCAGCTGGTGCAGCTTCTCGAAGACCGCGGGGCCGTGCCGGGTGGAGTTGTGGCCGATGATCACCGCGGGGCCCGGCTGTCCCGGGGCCGGACGGCCCGTGTACCACCCGGCGGTCATCCCCTGGTCGGCCGGGGGGACTTCGACCGTGCCGTCCTTGTTGAGTCCGAGGGACATCAGCGTGGAGGACACCCCGATCGACGGGATCGTCACCTCGGTGGGAGCGGGTACCTCGTCGCCCCGGGCGGTACGGCCGGGGGAAGGGGTGCCGGACGGCGCTTCGGTGGCGGGGGCCGAACCGGCGGCGGACGAGGTCGGCGCGGAGCGCGTCCCCTCGTCACCGGTACCGGCTCCGCAGGCGGTGAGGGTGCCGGTCAGGGTGACCGCGAGGAGCGCGAGCGCGCCGGCCCGCCGTACGCGGTGGACCGGCCCGAACAGCCGGGCGGGACGGGAGGAGGGCCCTTCGGGGCCCTGCGGGGTGCGGCGGGTCGGCGTCACGGTGCCTCGGGGTCTTCCGGGTCTCGGGAGGGGGACGCGGCGCGTGTCCGGGCCGCGCGGACGGATGACGCGGACGGGTGGCGCCGCACGGAGCGGCGCCACCCGGGCGGATCAGCCGTTGCGGTGCGCCGCGCGGCGGCGCAGCATGATGGTCCCGGCGCCCGCGAGCATCACCAGACCGGCCGCGGAACCGGCGACGGCGGTCGAGCCGCCGCCCTCGGCCGCGACCCGCTCACCGGCGGCGACCCCGCCACGGGGGGCGAGGGAGACCTTCTTGTCGGCCAGCTTGCTGTCGACGACGCGCGGTGCGGGGGTGGCCGTCGGCTCACCGGCGGCGACCCCGCCACGGGGCGCGAGGGAGATCTTCTTGTCGGCCGGCTTGCCGTCGACGACACGCGGTGCCGGTGTCGAGCCGGCAGCCGCTTCGGGAGCAGGGGCCGAGCGCGGCGGCTGGGTCGCCGCGCCGGCCGCGACGCCGCCGCGCGGGGTCACCGTCACCTTGTCGCCGGGGGCCTCGCGGTCGGGCTGGACGACCTCCGCCTTGGCGGGGGAGCCGGGGTCGGACACGGAGATGCTGCGGTCCGGCGCGCCGTCGGACGCTACGGCCGCGCCGGCCGGGGCGAGCACCCCGCCGATGGCCGCGGTGAGCAGCGTCGCACGACGCAGGATGGAGCGAGAGGACATGACGTGGTTGCCTTTCAGCAGGGACTACGGGTACCCGGGAAGGCCGGTGGTGCCGTCCTCCCGGGTATGCCGCAAGGCTGCCGGGCAGTTGTGAGGAACCTGTCAGCTCGCTGTGCTGATCGCATCAGGCCGCGCGCGGCCCCCACCCGCCACCGGCTCACCTGCCACCGGATCACCCCGGCCCCCGGCACACCTGCCACCGCATCACCCCGGCCACCGGCTCACCCGCCACCGGTTCACCCGGCCACTGCTCACCCGCCACCGCTTCACCCGGCCACCGCTTCACCCGCCACCGGTTCAGCCACCGGCGGGAACGCCCCGACCGTCGGTGTCCGGGCCGGTGGCCCGGTCCCACCGCGCCGCCATGGGAAACCACAGGGTGAAGACCGTACCCACGCCGACGACGCTCGACACGTCGACCGTCCCGCCGTGCGCCTCCATCAGCCGCCGGACGATCGCGAGCCCCAGACCGCTGCCGCCGGTACGCCGGTTGCGGGACTTCTCGGCCCGCCAGAAACGGTCGAAGACATAGGGCAGCTGCTCCGCGGATATCCCTTCCCCGGTGTCCCGGACCTCCACGACCAGATCACCGTCCGGGCCACGGCGGAACGCCCGTACACACACCTCACCACCGGACGGGGTGTGCCGGATCGCGTTGGACACGAGGTTCCCGACGGCCTGCCGCAGCCGGACCGGATCGGCCCACGGGTCCTCGTGGTGAGGGAGCGTCACACTCTCGCCGGGCCCGCCGCCCCGCCCCGTCACGGGGTCCGCCTCCGTCCGCACGGTCAGGGTGACGCCCGCCGCGTCCGCCCGGGTCCGGTGCGCGGCGGCGACCTGGGTCAGCAGCTCCGTGACCCGTACCGGCTCCGGGCTCAGCCGCAGGGCGCCCGCGTCCGCCTCGGCCAGGTCCTGGAGGTCGTCGATGATGTGCTGGAGCTGCACCGCCTCCTCCAGCAGCGACGCCACCAGCGCCTTGTCCAGTTCGGCCACCCCGTCCTGGGCACCCTCCAGCCAGCCCCGGATGGTGCTCAACGGGGTCCGCAGCTCGTGCGCCACATCGCTGACCATCACCTTGCGCTGCTCCTCCAGCCGGGTGCGGTGCGCCGCCATGTCGTTGAACGCGGCAGCCAGCCGCCCTATCTCGCTGTCGGCGGGTACCCGTACCGGGGTCCAGCGGTCCCCGTCCGTGCCGTCCCGCATCCGGCGGGCCGCACCGGTCAGGGCGTGCAGCGGACGCACCAGCCGGGTGCCCGCGAGGACCGACACCCCGACCGTCAGGGCGAGCACCAGGGCCGCGGCTCCCGCGATCTTCGCCGTGTTGGCGGGCGACAGATCGAAGTTGGATTCGGCGCCGCCGTCCGGGGCGGTGAGGAACAGCAGCGCGGGTTCCGCCACATGGGAGGCGAGCTGCTCCAGCCGGGCGTTCTCCAGACATGTGGCGACCGGACGGTCCCCGCCGTCCGCGCGTGACTTCGCGGCCCGGGACCCGGAGGACCACGTCAGATCCAGGGCCACCTCCACCTCGGCGTGGCCCCGCCGGTCGAGACAGGCGTTGGTGAGGTCGTTGAGCGTGTCCAGCGCCTTGCGCTCGGACGCCGTCGGGGTGGCCAGCGCCTCGGTGCCGCAGTCCAGTTCATCCGTCACATAGACGTCGCGGTCGGCCGTCGTGGACGGCCGCTCGGTCTCCAGCCGGGGACGGCCGCTGGGCCCGGTGACGATGGTGACGGTGAAACCGCGGTCGGTGTAGCAACGGGCCTGCCGCTCGGCGAGCGCCCGCAGCACCCCTCGGTCGGCCGCGGACAGCGCGAACGGTCCCACCGCTCTCGGGTCGATCCGGTCGGCCGCCAGTTCGGCGGCCGTCCGCTCGCCCTGCGGGGAGGGCAGCACCTCGGCGGATCCCGCGATGTCGATCCGAGGGGGGACCCCGGGCCTCGCGGAGGGCACGGGAGCGGGTTCCTTCAACGGAGTCCGGGGAGCCGGCACGGGCCCGCCCCGGTCCCCCTCGCGGACGGGACCCGGGGTCACGGTCGTACGGCTCGTGACGGGGTCCGTGCCCGGACCGCCCGACGTGAGCCCCGACAGGGCGGTGTCCACGGCCAGCGGGTTGACGACCGCGGAGGGATGCGGGGGCAGTGCGGGCGGGACGGCCCGGTCGCTGGAGTCCGCGAGCGGGCGCCGCTGCTCGTTGGTGGTGAGGGTGACCCGGCGTCCCGTGCGCTCCGCGAGTTCGTCCACGGTCCGCTGGACGCCTTCCCACCCCGCGTGCGTGGCGCCGTAGGCGAGCAGGGTGTCGTAGACCCGCGCGTCGTCCGCGATGGCCCGGCCCTGCTCCTGCTCGATCGCGCCGGAGGTCGTCTGCACGGCGATCCACGCGGTCGCCGCCACCGAACACGCGGCGACCAGCGCCGACACGGCGAGGAACCGGCCCAGCAGGCTCTTGCGCAGCGGCAGCCGTGAGCCGCGCTCCGCCCGGCGCTCCGCCCTTTTGCCGCGCCTTCGTTCACGCCTGGGCATGTCGCCCGGCCCCGCCCGGCCCGCCACGGCCCCGCTCCGGATCGGTGAGCTTGTAGCCGACCCCGAAGACGGTGAGCAGCCGGGCCGGACGGCGCGGGGCCCGCTCTATCTTCTTGCGGAGGTTCATCACATGCACGTCGACCGTGCGGATGCTGATGTACCGGTCGAAGCCGTGGAGTTCCTCCAGCAGCCGCTGCCGGCTGAAGACCCGGTCCGGTTCGGCTGCCATCGCGGCCAGCAGCCGGAACTCGCCCGGTGTGCACTCCACGGCGCCGCCGTCGACATGGACCTCATGGCGGTCCGGGTCGACGACCAGCGCGCCGACGGCCAGGGTCCGGACCGCCGGGGGAGCGGCGGCGGGCACCGGCCGGGCGGTGCGCCGCAGCAGGGTGCGTACCCGGGCCATCAGTTCGCGCGGACTGTACGGCTTGGTCATGTAGTCGTCCGCGCCGAGGTCCAGCCCGAGCAGCAGATCGTCCTCGGTGCTGCGGGCCGTCAGCATCAGCACGGGCACGGTACGGGCCTCGGCCCGCAGTACCCGCACCACGTCCAGGCCGTCCGCCTTCGGCATCATCACGTCGAGCACGATCAGATCCGGTTCCCGCTGCCGGACCCGTTCCAGGACCGCCAGTCCGTCATGGACCAGCGTCACACCGTGGCCCTCTCTTTCGAGATAGCGGCGGACCAGCTCGGCCTGCTTCTCGTCGTCCTCGGCGACCATGACATATGCGCACACCCCGCCGATCGTAGGGTAAGTACGACGATCGACGGGGTGCGCGCTCCCCGGTGCCCGCCCCGTCCGGTGGCGGGGACGGGGATCTCACCCCGTGGCGAACACCCCGATCCCGTTGGCGACCATGCGTTCCGAGCCGTCGCTGGGGTGGTTGCGCACCGTGACCCGGGTCGCCCCCGCCTTACGGGCCGCGAGGGTGGACGAGCCGCCGCCGTCGAGGTTGAACCCGTCGTCGGCGCCCGCGTCCCGCAGCTCCCGGGCCAGCTCCGCCATGGTCAGGCCCTTGCGGTAGGCGCTCGCCCCGTCCACCGCGAACAGCAGCAGCCGCCGCCCGGCGGCGTCGATGCCGACGGCCGTCCGCACGGCCGACGCCGAGGTGTCCAGCCCGCTGAGCGGCGCCCCGTCCCGCAGCACGGGGTGCCCGCCGATCGCGAACCGGTACGCCACCCCCGCCACCGACGGAACCAGCCGGTGGCGCACCGTCACCCGGTCGCCGACCGACAGTTTGCGCAGCTCACGCGCGCCCGCCTCCCGGCCGACCAGCACGGTCGTGCCCTGGAGGACACGTCCGTCACCCGGGGTGGCGCGGGTGGCGACGACCTCGCCGCCGCGCACGGTCACCTCATGGGTGTCGTCGCTGCACGGATCGCCGCGCTTGGTGTCGCTGCCGCAGGTCGCGCGGACCCGGGAACGGCTGCCCCAGTCGGCGGTGAACGCCCCGACCGAGCCCACCTTGAGGGCGTACTGGTTCAGGCCGTGCAGCTTCAGCGTGCCGCCGGGGGTGGTCACCGCGCCGTCGAGCCGCAGCCGGTCCAGCCGCGCCCGGCCTTCGGTGTCGACCCCCAGCACGTCCTCGGTGCTGGTGCCGGGCGGCAGCGACGGACCGAAGCGCTGCTTGCGCGGGACGGCCGCCTTCAACTCCCGTCCCGCGGCGATCGCGGGGCCCACCGGCGCGTAGGTGGGGGAGACCCCGGGGTGCTGCGCCTCGGTGATGTTGAAGAAGTCGCCGTTGACACCCGCGATCGCGCCGCCCGTGTTCGCGAGCGACGAGACGGTGGCCCGGCCGCCCACCACCGAGGGGTAGAGCAGATCGACCTTGACCCCGGGGTCGCCCAGATCGACGGTCAGCAGATGGGCGTGGGTGGTGCCGCGCGGGGTGCCGATGTCGTAGTGCCGGTACGTCACCCCGGTGGCGATCCGTTCGGTCACCCCCAGCAGACCGTGGGCGCCGGGCGGGGCGCCGTGGACCTTGACGCTTCCGGGGCGCTTCGCGGCGCCCGCGAACGCCTCGCCCGCCTGGGCGCCGCTGGCCTGCGGCGCGGCGGACAGCGCAGTGCCGGTCAGGGCCGCACAGGTCAGGCCCACCGCCAGCAAAGCCTTGAACCGCCCGCGTTCACGGGTGCGGGCGGCGGGTCCGTCGTGGCGCTCCGTACCGAGCCGGGGTGGGGCTCCCGTACCGCGTTCTGTCACTGATCGCGCTCCTTCCGCCGGCCGCCGCGCCAACTTCTGTCCGGAAGGCCGGTTTTCGGTCGGTGAGCGAGTCCATCAGAAGGAGGGCCGTGTCAGGGGTGACTACGTGCCGACCAGACGCGAACGGATCAGAAATCGCACTCCTTCGGGTGCCTCCAGGGAGAAGCCGCCACCGCGCCCCGGCACCACGTCGACGATCAGCCGGGTGTGGCTCCACACCGCGAACTGGCTGCGCGAAATCCAGAACGGGACGGGTTCGCGGCAGCCCTCGACGTTCAGCTCGGCGAGCAGCACATCGGAGTCGCCGGTACGGAACTCACCCGCCGGGAAGCACATGGGGGCGCTGCCGTCGCAGCAGCCGCCCGACTGATGGAACATCAGCGGCCCGTGCTCCGCGCGCAGTCGGCGCAGCAGCTCGGCCGCGGCATGGGTCAGCTCCACCCGGGCGGGCGGGGGGCCGGTGGGGTCCGTGCTGTCCATACGGTGTCCCGGGGCTCGGCTACGGGGGGCGCGTACGGCCCGTCCGGTGGGCGGGCCACGGGTACGCCGTCCCGGCCCTCGCGCGGCCCTGTCGATGGCGCACCCTGCCCGACAGGGTGCCGTGCCTGACGTTGCGGGGACGTTGCGGGTCAGCCGATCCGGGCGACCGCGCCCCAGCCGACATCCGCCGTACTCCTCAGGGTGCTGCCGTCCGGACGCCAGCGGGGCATCGGGACGAGGCCGGGCGGGACCAGTTCGAGCCCCTCGAAGAATCCGGCGATCTGCTCCGGGGTCCGCAGCACATAGGGGGTGCCGCCGCTGCCGGCGTACGCGTCGTTCGCGGCGGCGAGCCGGGGCAGCAGGGAACTGGGCGCGCTGTGGCTCAGCACCAGCAGACTGCCCGGCGCGACCGCCCCGACCAGCCGTTCCACCACGCCGTACGCCTCGTCGAGATCGCTGATGTGGCCCAGCATGTCGCTGAGCACCAGCGCCGTGGGACGCCCGAGGTCCAGGACGCGCGCGGCCTCGGCCAGCACATGAGCGGTGTCCCGGACATCGGCGTGGACGTACGCGGTCGCGTCGTCGGGCGCGCTGTCCGGACCGGATGCCCGGTGGGCCGTGACCATCGGGTCGTTGTCGACGTACACCACCCGGCACAGCGGGTCGACGGTCCGCGCGATCTCATGGACGTCCGGCGCGGAGGGCAGTCCCGCCCCCAGGTCGAGCACCTGGCGCAGGCCCGCCCCGGCCACCGCCCAGCGCACGGTCCGGCGCAGGAACTGACGGCTCGACAGCGCCAGCTCGCGGATCTCGGGCACCTCGGCCGCGAAAGCCTCCCCGGCGATCCGGTCGGCCTCGTAGAAGTACTCGCCGCCCTGCCAGAAGTTCCAGATCCGCGCGGAGTGGGGGACGCTCGTGTCCACGCCCGTCGGTGCCCGCCGCGCGGGCGTGGGGTCGGTCACGGTCGGGCTCCTCGGGGCCTGAGCGGATCACACTCTTCGTCACACCCTATTACTTTATGTATGCATATTGCGGAACGCGCGCATTGCGTGGATCGTTGAAATCATGACGGACGACGAGCCCCCCACCCGGCGGCCGGTGCCGCCGGGGGACGCGGGGGCGGGGGAACGCCCCCGGACCCTCAGCCGTTGGGTGGAGGCCGGTCCGGAGGCCCCCCGGCAGGCGCGGTCCCACACCCGTGCCGCGCTCGCCCGCTGGCGGGTGGACCCGCAGGTCACCGACACGGCCACCCTGCTGATGTCCGAGCTCGTCACCCACGCCGTCCGGCACCGCCCCGCCGAACGCGGTCTGCCCTCCGACGGCCGTGTCCACTGCCAGGTCCAGCACTGGCCGGGCGGCACGGTCCGGCTCACCGTCCAGAGCGGGCCGTGCGTGTGCATGCCCGGTCAGCGGGGCGCGCACAGCCGGGAGAGCACACCCGGCTCGCCGCACTCGCTGCGCGAGCACCCCCGGGGGCTGGAGATCGTCGAGGCGCTGTCCGGCGCCTGGGGCACCCGGGACTCCGACCATCACCAGGTCGTGTGGGTGGAGCTGTAGCCGTGGAGGGGGAGCGGCGGCGTCGCCGTCCGGGCGGGGAACCGCCCCCGTCACCCGGTGGGGCCGCGGCCCCGCAGCCGGGTGACCAGCGCCGCCTTCGGGCGGTAGGCCAGCGGCATCCGCAGGCCCGCGCCCAGCGCGGCCAGCACCTCCTCCTCGGCGGCGGAGTACGCCGCCGCGTCCGCGAGAAGCGTGGCCGCCTCGTCCGGCGCGTCCGGCAGGGCCACCGCCCCGCCGTCGTCCAGCAGGACGGGCGTGCCGTCGGTCAGGGGCACGCCGCCCGGTGACACCGGGCCGCCCACCTCCGCGACATGGACCCCGGTGCCCGGTCCCGCCGTCGCCTCGCCGAGCGCCCATACGGGCAACGCCAGCCGCTCCAGCGCCGGGACGTCCCGGACCAGGCCCTCCACCAGCGCCCCGCACGCGCCGCGCGCGAGGGCCGCTTCCGTCAGGATCTCGCCCCACACCGCCCCGGGCACGTGCGACGCCCCGGCGATCACCAGCACCCGGCCCGTCAGATCCTCCCCGAGCAGCGACCGCAACGGGCCCAGCCCGTGCGGCCCGGGGCCCGGGGCCAGCCGGACCGTACGGGCTGCCGCGAGGACCGGGACCGCCGGGCCGCGCCGGACGGGCCTCAGCGGCGGGGTCAGCCAGCCGGTGGCGCCCCGCAGCTGGAGCACATCGGCCAGCGCGGTGGCCGCCGGTAGCCGGTCCGGTGACGCGAACGGAAAACGCCAGGTCGTCATGGACGGCCCCCTTCGGTGAGCCGGAACTTGCGGATCTTCCCCACCGAGGTGCGCGGCAGCTCCGGCACCCGCTCGAACCGCACCGGACGCTTGGACTTCGCCAACCGCCGCGCGCACCACGCGGCGAGGTCGTCCAGCGCGTCCGGCGCGCAGTCCGGTACGGCCACCACATACGCCACGGGCACCTCGTCACGCACCGGATCGGGCTCACCGACCACCGCCGCCTCCAGGACCCCCGGATGGTCCGCCAGCACCGCCTCGACCTCCACCAGCGACACGTTCTCGCCGGACACCTTCAGCACATCGCCGCGCCGCCCCGCGAAGAAGAACCTGCCCCGCGCGTCCACCCGCGCCCGGTCCCCGGTGGCGAACCAGCCGTCGCCGAACGGGAAGGACGCCGCCGTCGTCACCGGGTCGTCCAGATACCCGGCGAACAGCGTCCGGCCCGGCTCACCCCCGACGAACACCTCGCCCTCCTCGCCGGTCCCGGCCGTCCGGCCCGAGCCCGGGTCCCGTACCGTCACCCGGCAGCCCAGCGTGGGCACCCCCATGGAGCGGGGCTGCGGGCCGACCGCGCCGTTGGTGAGCACCGCCGGAACGGTCTCCGTCATGCCGTACAGCTGACGCGGACGGCAGCCGATCAGGGCGGCGAACCGCTCGTACTGCTCGTCGGTGACGTTCTGCGCGTACCAGCAGTGCGTGACGCACAGCCCGCTCACCGGGGTCGCGCCGCGCGCGAGCACCATCCGGATCGGCGCGGCGAACAGACTCAGATGGGTGGCCCGGTGGCGGGCCGCCTGGGCCAGCAGTCCGCTCGCGGAGAACCGCGGCATCAGGGCGACGCTCGCGCCCCTGGTGATCGCCGGGGCGAACGAGTAGTACTGGGCGTTGGCGTGGAACAGCGGCAGCACCACGAGCTGGCGGTCCGTCGTCCGCAGCGCCGAGGCCGCCGCCATCACCTCCCCGGCGAACACGTAGTTGGCCTGGGTCACCATCACGCACTTGGGCGCGGCCGTCGTCCCCGAGGTGAACATCAGCCCCAGGACGTCGTCCGCCACCGTTTCGGACTCCCGGACCCGCTGTTCGCCCGTCAATGTCGACAACTCGACATCCGTGAGGGGTACTTCGTACGCTGTGGCACCGGCCGCCGACGCCCCCCGGCGGTACTCGGTGTACTGTTCGGGCCCGCAGAACCCCAGCCGCGCACCGGTCCGGCGCAACTGCTCCGCGAACTCCGGGGCCCGCGCCGACGGATCGGAGCACACCATCGCCGCGCCCAGCCGGGCCAGCGCCAGCCACAGCGCCACGTACGCCGGGCAGTTGGGCAGGGCCACACCCACCCGGGAACCCCGGACGACCCCCCGTTCCCGCAGGCCCCCGGCGACCCGGGCCACCAGGTCGTCGAACGCGCCGTACGTCCACCGGGTCACGCTCCCGTCCGGGGCCTCCCAGACGAGGAACGTCGTCCCGGGGAGGGCCGCGGCGGTGTCCGCCCAGCGGTCCGCGAAGGTGGGTGGTGTGCCGGGCATGTCAGCCTCCGGTCCGATGCGGATGGGGTACGTCAGGGTGCCGGGAGCCCGGGGCGGCCCGCCGGTGTGCGGGGACACCCCGGGCGCCCGGGGCGCGGGTCACACCGCGGCGGTCGCCGGGACCGGCCCGTACCCGCCGCCGCCGGGCAGCTCCAGCCGGACGACGTCCCCGGGCTGGAGCGTGATCCGGGCCTGGGTGCGCACCGGTTCACCGTTCACCAGGAACCGGCCGGTCGCCCCGGCGCCGCCGCCGAAGACACCCAGAGGTCCCCGGGCCAGCCGGGAGGTGACCGCGTTGAGGACCCAGGGCGAGGGCGAGTCGACGGTGAACTCGATGGTCTGGCCCATCCCGCCGACCTGGGCGCCCTTGCCGCCCGAACCCCGGCGCAGCTCCTTGCGCAGGAACCGGATCGGCGCGGACGCCTCCACCACCTCCAGCGGCACCGCCGACACACCCGTCGGGTACGACGTCGTCGACAGCCCCGGCTTGGTGGCCCGCGCGCCGACCCCGCCCGCGTAGGTGAACATCGCGGTGATGAACGGCTTGCCCTCCGCGTCATGGCCGCTGACCTGCATCGTCCACACCGCCGCCGAACCCTCCGCCATCACCGCGTCGGGCAGCGCCTGCGACATCGCCTGGAGCAGCGGCATCGGCAGGAACATCCCCACCACATGGCGGGCCGTGCACGGGGACGGCGGCCGCGCGTTGACGATGCTGCCCTCCGGCGCCTCCACCGAGATCGGCGCCAGCGAGCCCGCGTTGTTGGGGATCTCCGGGTTGAGCAGACTGCGCAGGGTGAACGTGGTGTACGCGTGGGTGTAGTTCTTGACGACGTTGATCCCGAACGGGCTGGCGCCCGACGAACCCGCGTAGTCGACCAGGATCTCGCCCTTGTCGGCGTCCACGGTCACCGCGACCTCGATGGTGATCTCCGAACCGTCCGCCAGGTCCAGCACCGACGACGCCCGGTACACCCCGCCCGGCAGTTCACGGATCGCCCGCCGGGTGGCGTCCTCCGAGCGGCGGATCACCTCGTCGGCCAGCTCCTCCACGTCCGGGAGGTCGTACGAGTCCAGCAGGGCCTGGAGCCGGACCGCGCCCACCTCGCCGGACGCCATCTGCGCGTGCAGATCACCCGCCATGTGCTGGGGCTGGCGGACATTGGCCAGGATGAAGTCCCACACCGGTTCGTTGCGGACACCCGCCGTCATCAGCTTGCTGATCGGTATCCACAGGCCCTCCTCGAACACGTCCCGGGCGCCCGCGCCGATGCCGTACCCGCCGACATCGGTGTGGTGGATCGTGGAGCCGAAGAAGCCGATGACCCGGCCGCCCCGCCACACCGGGACCAGCACCGTCACATCGAGGAGCTGACCCGCCGTCTGGTACGGGTCGTTGGTGATGAGGACGTCCCCCGGGGTGAGGGAGTCGACCGGGTGCCGGTCCAGGATGTTGCGGCACGCGATGGCGAGGGAGTTGATGTGGCCGGGCGTCCCGGTCACGGCCTGCGCGACCATCCGGCCGCGCCGGTCGAACAGCGCGTTCGCGAGGTCGCCCGCCTCCCGCACGATCGGACTGAACGCCGACCGCTGAAGGGCCTTGGCCTGTTCGTTGACGGTCGCCACCAGGGAGCCCCACAGGACTTCCAGCTCGATGGCGTCGAAGGTACGGCTCATGCGGAGACCTCCTCGTTCTGCTCGACGGTGACAGACCGCTCGGCCGGCGCGGTCGCGGTCGCGACGATCGACCCGTCGGCGGCGACCTCACAGCTCCAGCCACCGGGGATCACCGATGTCGTCTCCCGTTCCTCGACCAGCGCGGGCCCCTCGAAGCGGTCGCCCGCGCCGAGTTCGGCCCGCCGGTACACAGGGACGGGTACGGGCTCCTCGCCCCGGCGGAAGCGGGCGGGACGGTGCCGGTCCGGCACCGGCGTACCGCTGCCGGCGGCCACGGCCGGTACCTCGAACCCGGGGGCGTCCGACCAGGCCGCCACCCGCCAGGTCACGACCTCGACCCCCACATCGGGGATGCGCAGACCGTAGATCTTCTCGTACTCGCCGTGGAACAGCTCCAGGGTCTCCGCCAGCGACGACGGCCAGGCCGCGCCCTCGCCCACCCACAGCGTGATCTCGTTGCCCTGGCCCTCGTAGCGGGCGTCCAGGCCGTAGCGGAAGTGCACATCCCCCGAGGCCGCGCCCGCCGCCGCGAGCACCCGGCGGCCCTCCTGGCGCATGTCCTCCAGAAGCAGGTCACGGTCGGCGTCGACCCGCCCGTCCAGGGCCCGGACCATCGACCGCGCCAGGTCGATCCGGACCGGGGAGACCAGCGTGCCGAACGCGGACAGCACACTCGCGTTCACCGGGAAGATCACCCGGGGCGCCTCCAGCAGCGTCGCCACCCCGCACGCGTGCACGGGTCCCGCGCCGCCGAACGCGATCAGCGCCACGCCCCGCAGATCGATACCGCGCTCCACGGCGTGCATCCGGGCCGAGGCCGCCATGTTCTGGTTGATGACCTCGTACACCCCGACCGCCGTGTCGTCGGCGGTCGCGCCGAGCCGCTCGCCGAGCGGCGTGAACGCGTCGCGTGCCCCCGCGAGGTCCAGGGGCATCTCACCGCCCAGGAAGTACTCCGGGTCCAGCAGGCCCATCACCAGGTCCGCGTCGGTGGTCGCCGGGACGGTCCCGCCCCGGGCGTAACTGACCGGGCCCGGGTCCGCGCCCGCCGAGTCGGGACCCGCCTTCAGCAGACCCAGGCCGTCCACCCGGGCCAGGCTGCCGCCGCCCGCGCCGATCTCCACCAGGTCGACCGAAGGGATCGAACAGGGGTAGCCGGAACCCTTCTTGAAGCGGTAGACCCGCGCCACCTCGAACTCGTTGGTCAGCTCGGGCCGGTAGTCCTCGATCAGACACGACTTGGCGGTCGTGCCGCCCATGTCGAAGCAGAACAGCCGCTCCTCGCCGAGCCGCCGCGCGTACCAGACACCCGCCAGGGCGCCCGCCGCCGGACCCGACTCGACCAGCCGGATCGGCACTCTGCTGGCGTCGTCGGCGGAGACCACACCGCCGTTGGAGAGCATCATCAGCACCGAGGCGCCGAACCCGGTCTCCGTGAGCCAGTCCTGGAGCTCCTTGAGATACGGGCCGATGACCGGCATCGTCGCCGCGTTGCACACCGTGGTGATCATGCGCGGGTACTCACGGATCTGCGGGGTCACCTCGTGCGAGGCGCACACCGGCACCCCGAGGCGCTTGGCCAGCCCCTCCGTCACCAGCCGCTCGTTCCCGGCGTTGGCGTACGAGTTCAGCAGACAGACCGCGACCGCCTCGACATCGTGCCGGCGCAGTTCCTCGGCGAGGGTGTCGAGCCCTGTCTCCGTCGGCCGGGTGAGGACCGCGCCGCTCGCCGAGGTCCGTTCGTTGATCTCGAAGACCAGGTCGCGGGGGATCGGCGGCGCGGGGAACTCGATCTGGAGGTCGTACATGTCGTAGCGGTGCTCGCTGCGGATCTCCAGCGTGTCACCGAAACCGTCGGTGGTGACCAGGGCCGCGCGGCCGGTCTTGCCCTCGATCAGCGCGTTGGTGATCAGGGTGGTCGCGTGGACGATGGGGCGGGTGATGTCGCCGGGGGAGATCCCGGCCTTGTCCAGTGCGGACAGCACACCGGCCCGGACGCCGCCGAGCGGCGCGGCCGGGGTGGTGAGCGTCTTCTCCACGACGACACGTCCGGTGTCGGCGTCGAGGAGGACGACATCGGTGAAGGTGCCGCCGATGTCCACGGCAAGGCGCCAATCAGTCACGTCTGGCCTCTTCTCTGGTCGTGGCGGGAAGGAGGGTCCGTCCCGGTCCGGGGGTCATACGGGGTCGGGCTTCGGGGGCAGCAGGGTGACGTCCCGGTGATCGGGCACCGGGCCCGCCGAGGGCTCGTCCGGATGGCCGGACAGCACCTCGGCCGCGGCGGTCAGATGCCACTGCCACTCGGCGGGCAGGCTGTCGGCCGGGTAGATGGCCTGGACCGGGCAGACCGGTTCGCAGGCGCCGCAGTCGACGCAGTCGCCGGGGTGGATGTACAGCATCCGGTCCCCCTCGTAGATGCAGTCGACGGGGCACTCGTCGATACAGGCGCGGTCCTTGACGTCGACGCAGTTCGTCCCGATCACATAGGCCATGGGCACCTCCTGGGGCGCGAAGGGGGACGGGGAGAGGGCGGCCGGGGGGAGCGGGGGCGGCGGTGGGCCGGGCGGCGGCTCATCCGGCGGTCCAGGTGTCGCGGCCGGTCAGCAGCGTGTCGAGATCGCGGCCGGCGCCGTCGGCCGCGGCCCGGCGCAGCTGGTCGGCCACCAGCCGGTCGTACGAGGGCCTGGCCACCGAGCGGAAGACGCCGACCGGGGCCGGACCGCCGTTCTCCGGCAGCCGCGACAGGGCGAACGCGCCCGCCGGGTCCGGGTCATGGGCGTCGTGCACCACCTCGCCCGGCGGTTCCGCGCCGTCCCGGCCGGCCGGGGTCAGCGCGCCGGACGGCCCGCGTACGACGGTCCGCGCGCCCCCGGCGCCGTACCGCAGCGGCGCCCCGTGGGTCAGCCGCAGCAGATGGTCGTCGCGGGTCGCCCGGTTCTTGAGGACCTCGAACGCGCCGTCGTTGAAGATGTTGCAGTTCTGGTAGATCTCCACCAGCGCGGTGCCCTCGTACCGGGCGGCCTCCCGGAGCACCGAGGTCAGATGCGCGCGGTCCGAGTCGATGGTGCGGGCCACGAACCCGGCACCGGCGCCGAGCGCCAGACCCACCGGTTCGAACGGGGTGTCGACGGAGCCCATCGGTGACGACTTGGTGATCTTCCCGGGTTCCGAGGTCGGGCTGTACTGGCCCTTGGTCAGGCCGTAGACACGGTTGTTGAACAGCAGGATCGTGATGTTCACATTGCGGCGCAGCGCGTGGATCAGATGGTTGCCGCCGATGGACAGGGCGTCGCCGTCCCCGGTGACCACCCATACCGACAGATCCGGCCGGGACACGGACAGGCCCGTGGCGATCGCGGGTGCCCGTCCGTGGATGGAGTGCATACCGTAGGTGTTCATGTAGTACGGGAAGCGGGACGAGCAGCCGATCCCGGAGACGAACACGATGTCCTCCCGGCGCAGTCCCAGTTCCGGCAGGAACCCCTGGACGGCGGCGAGGACGGCGTAGTCGCCGCAGCCGGGGCACCAGCGGACCTCCTCACCGGAGCGGAAGTCCTTCGCCGTCAGCTCCAGCCCCGGGCCCCGGGCGCCGGATGGCGTGGTCACCGTCTCAGACATCGCAGATCACCTTCTCGACGGCCGTCCGCAGATCGGCGGCCTTGAACGGGGTCCCGCGCACCTGGGTCACGGACACCACGTCGACCAGATAGCGGCCACGCAGCAGCAGGGCGAGCTGACCCAGGTTCATCTCGGGCACCACGACCCGGTCGTAGGCCGCGAGGATGTCCCCGAGTTCCGCGGGAAAGGGGTTGAGGTGCCGCAGATGGGCCCGGGCGACCGGGCGTCCCGCGGCCCGGACCGCGTCGCACGCGGCGGCGATCGGCCCGGCGGTCGAGCCCCAGCCGAGCACCAGGACCCGGGCGTCCCCGCCGGGGTCGTCCACCGTCAGCGGCGGCAGGTCCCGGACGATCCCGTCGACCTTCGCCTGCCGGACGCGCACCATGAACTCGTGGTTGTCCGCGTCGTAGGAGATGTCGCCCGTCCCGTCGGCCTTCTCCAGCCCGCCGATCCGGTGTTCCAGACCCGGGGTGCCGGGCACCGCCCAGGGCCGGGCCAGGGTGACCGGGTCCCGCAGGTACGGCAGGAACCGCGGCGATCCGTCGGCGGCCGTGCCGTTGGGGCAAGTCGCGAAGGAGAACACGGCCGACAGGTCAGGCAGTTCGGCGGCCTTCGGGACGAGCCACGGCTCGGAGCCGTTGGCGAGGTATCCGTCGGACAGCAGCACCACCGGGGTCCGGTACGCCAGGGCGATCCGTACCGCCTCCAGCGTCGTGTCGAAGCAGTCGGCCGGGGAACTCGCCGCGAGCACCGGCAGCGGCGACTCGCCGTTGCGGCCGTGGAGCACCTGGAGGAGATCCGCCTGCTCGGTCCTGGTCGGCAGCCCGGTGGAGGGCCCGCCGCGCTGGACGTCCACGACGACCAGCGGCAGTTCCAGGGTCACCGCGAGCCCGACGGCCTCCGCCTTGAGCGCGATCCCCGGCCCCGAGGTCGTGGTCACCCCGAGCGATCCGCCGAACGCGGCCCCCAGCGCCGCGCTGACGGCGGCGATCTCGTCCTCCGCCTGGAAGGTGGTGACCCCGAGGTCCTTGTGCCGGCTCAGCTCGTGCAGGATGTCGGAGGCCGGTGTGATCGGGTACGAGCCGAGGAACAGCGGCAGCCCGGCGCGCTGGGCGGCGGCCACCAGTCCGTACGACAGGGCGAGATTGCCGGTGATGTTCCGGTACACACCGGGCGGCGCGGGCGCCGGGGCGACCGTGCAGGTCACGGCGAACGCCTCGGTCGTCTCACCGAAGTTCCAACCCGCTCCGAACGCGGTGAGGTTGGCCCGCAGGATCTCCGGCTTCCGCGCGAATTTCCGTTCCAGATGGGTCCGGGTGCCCTCGGTCGGCCGCTGGTACATCCAGGACAGCAGACCCAGCGCGAACATGTTCCTGGCCCGCTCGGCGTCCTTGCGGGACAGCCCGGAGTCCTTCAGCGCGGTGACCGTGAGGGTGGTGAGCGGCACCGGCCGCAGCACGTACCCGTCCAGCGAACCGTCGGTCAGGGGATCGGCCGGGTATCCCGCCTTCGTCAGCGCGCGCGGGGTGAACCGGTCGGCGTCCACGATGATCTGGGCGCCGTCCCGCAGATGTCCGAGATTGGCGCGCAGCGCGGCCGGGTTCATCGCGACGAGTACGTCCGCGCTGTCGCCCGGGGTGCTCACCCCGTGGTCGGCGAAGTGGAGCTGGAACGCCGAGACCCCGGGGAGGGTGCCGGCGGGGGCGCGGATCTCGGCGGGGAAGTCGGGCAGCGTCGCCAGATCGTTCCCGAAGGCCGCCGTCTGCGCGGTGAACCGCTCACCGGTGAGCTGCATACCGTCACCGGAGTCACCGGCGAACCGGATCACCACCGAGGGGACGGCTCTGACCTGCTTGGACATGATCGCGACTCCTGAGATCGCAGGGAGGTCCCGCAAGGGGGGCTCCGGGGAGCCGGTCCGGCGGCTAGCCGTGCCTCTCGCGTCGTCCGGTGCGGACGCCCGGGGCACCGGCCGTACGGGACGCGGCCCGGGACGCCGTACCGGATACCGCACCGGAACGCCCGGCGCGGGCCGGGGGAGAGACATGGGGTGGGAAGGCCGGTCCCGGTGGGCCGCGCGACCGGCGCGTCGGCCCACCGGGACCGGGCGCCGGGGCCGGCGGGAGTCCGTGCGGGGAACTCCGCGGGCCGCTGCGGCGCGGGCCTGCCCGGAGGGTACGGGCAAGCCGTCCGGGCCGCCCGGGACCGGGGCGGAGGCGGCGGCCAGGGGCGAAAAGGGGAGGTGGTGGGCGGGGGTGGCCGCGCCCCGTACGCGTGATGGGCATCGACTGCGCGGGACACGGGACCCTTCAGGTCCCGCACACGGTGCGTACGGGGCGCGACCGGTCCGGTCAGGTCCCGTGGACCGCCTCACGCAGCCGCGCGACCAGTTTGTCCGGCGCCGCGGACCCCCAGACGTTGCGGCCGAACGCGACACCCGCGCCGCCCGCCTCGACCACGCCCCGGGCGAGCGCGACCACCTCGTCCTCGCTGTCGGTCTTCGGACCGCCGAGCGCCACCACCGGCACCGGGGTCGCCGCGACGACCTCCGCGAACTCCTCCGTCGGACCCGGGCACACCGTCTTGATGATGTCCGCGCCCAGCTCCGCGCCGATCCGCGCGGCCCGCGCCACGTTCTTCGTGGTCCACGGCACCGCCTTGGCCCAGCCGCCGGGGATCATCTCCGCCATCACCGGCAGACCCAGCAGCTCGCACTCCGAGGTGAGCCGGGCCAGCCGCTTCAGCGACAGATCCTCGTCGGGCGCCCCGGGGAAGGCGAGGACGACCACGCAGTCCGCGCCGATCCGCAGCGCCTCCTCCGGCAGATGCATGATCGCGTTGACGTCGCCGGAGGCGAACTCACCGATCTCGGAGGAACCGCCGTCCACCCGCAGCACCAGCCCCGCGCCGGCGAACACCTCGGCGTACGCACGGGCCAGATGCCAGGTCGCGAGGACCGCGTCCGGGCGGCCCTGCGCGATCCGCGTCATCGGCTCCCCGAGCGGCGGCCCCTCACCCATGTACGCGGCGTGGTCGATGGCCGCGAAGACGGCCCGGCCGTCCGCGCCGAACATCCGGCGCATCCGCCGGAGCTTGCCCGCCCCGAGGGCGGAATGGGTCTGCACAATCGTTCCTTTCGTCGCTGTACACGTCATCCGGGCGGCGGTCCCGGCCGGCTACCCGTCCTGCTCCGGCCGGGTCCGCCACCGCCGCTGCTCGGTGCTCTGCCGCTGGAAGGTGCCGCTGTCCCAGTAGTCGACCCGGTGCGCGATCTCCCCGCCGCTGACCCGGAACCGGAACATCCCCCGGATCCTGATCCGCGGCCGGTGCGCGGCCCCCGACCAGCGGAACGTCATCAGATACGCCACCGCGGCCCGGTCACCGTCCACGATCAGGTCCTCGACCTCGTACCGCAGTTCCTCGAACTCGGCGAGGAATCCCGTCAGCCGCTCCCGGTACGCGGCCCGGCCGCGCACACTGCGGCCGAGCGACGCGGTGTGCTCGTTGTGGAAGTCCGCGGTCACCCGCCCCGCGATCCGGTCCGGGTCCCCGCTGTTCAGCGCGGCGATATAGCGTTCCACGGCCTCCCGGGTCCGCTGCGCGGTACCCGCGCCGGCGGCCGGGGCGGACCCGCTCACCGGTCCCCGCCGGAGCCCCAGAGGGTGCGGACCTCCTCGAACACCCGCTGATTGTGGGAGATCTCGACGACATTGCCGTCCGGGTCGTTCAGCGCGCAGATGTAACCGACCGGCGGCGGCAGCTCCATCGGCTCCCAGTGCAGACAGCCGGCCTCCCGGGCCCGCGCCGCGGTGTCGTCCACGTCCGAGCGGTTCGGCACCTCCATCCCGAGGTGCGCGAACGGGCTGAGCTGCGGCTGCTTCCTGCCCTTGTCCTTGTCGAACCCGACGAGCACCAGCACGAACGGCGTCTCGACCTGGCCCTGGTTGGACAGCCACGCGTTGGCGCCGTCCTTGTCCTGGTGCCGGGCCACCACCACCAGCGGGGTGAAGGACGTGTAGAACTCGACCGCCGCCTCCAGATCGCTCGTCGGAAGCGCGATATGGGTCCAGCGGGCCTCGGTGAGCTTCCTGCCCGGTTCCGTGTCGGCCACGGTCACCACTCCTCTTGTCTCTCGTTCCTCGGCGGCCCCGCTCGCGGCCGTACCGGCCGCCGCTGCCCGTCCCCTCAGCCGACGGGTCCCTCGAACTCGTCCGGCGCCAGCGGGGTCGCCACGTCCTCGCGGATCTGACGCATCATGTGCCGGGCCCGGCCCTCCCAGGTGCTCGGCGGGCCGACCCGGTAGAACGGTGAGCGGAGGTTCTCCATCAGGACGGTCACCATGTCGGTGTCCTCCTTGTTGGTCAGCTCCAGATTGACCAGCTCCCGCTCCTGGAGCCCGATGTCCTCGGTCAGCCCGTAGATCCGCGACACCAGCCGGCTCCGGTCCGGGGCGATCGGGTCCACCCGCACCATGATCAGCTGCGAGGCGTACGGCAGCGGCGTCAGGTTCGGATAGACGAACTCCGCGTAACTGCCGCGCAGATCCTCCTCGTTCAGGTCGGTGCGGCCCAGCGACAGATCGAAGTTGTCGCTGTGCGGTTTGTAGCCGCTGGTCGTCCGGCCCTGGAAGCGGACGATGGTGTCCATCTGCTTGCGCACCTTGTTCAGCCGCCGGTGCACGAACCGCACGTGGTAGTCGTCGTTCGAGTTCTCGACGAACACCTTCCAGTTCATCGGGTACTCGTCGTTCAGCTCGCGGTGGTAGCGGTGGTACCCGTCGATCCGGTACGCCTCGTAGCGCGGCAGCAGCGGCGCGATCCACTCCTCGAAGGAGGGCGCCTTGCGCGACAGACAGGCGAACACCAGCTTCCCGAAGGCGATGTGCACCCGGATCGGCACCAGCCCGTACCGGTTCATCGGGAAGTCCGGGCCGTACATCCGCTCCCGGTCCGGGATCGACAGCAGCTTTCCGTCCAGGCCGTACGTCCAGGCGTGGTAGGGGCACGCGAACGCCTTGCCGCAGTTCCCGGCCGGTTCGAAGGCCACCCCGGAGGCGCGGTGCCGGCAGTTGTTCAGGAAGCCCTTGACCGAGCCGTCCCGCTGCTTCACCACCAGCACCGACTGGGTGCCGATCCGCCCGGTGATGAAGTCGCCCGGCTTCACCAGGTCCTCGGTGTCCCCGAGCCACACCCAGGACCGGCCGAACACCCGGATCATCTCCAGGTCGAACAGTTCCTGGCTCCACACCTCCCACGGCTGGAGCATGTCGCTCGGCAGGGGTGACTCGACGAGTCCGTCGCTCTCCCGCGCCGGCCCGGCGGCCCGGCCCGCGGCCACCTGCTCGTCCAGGGCGAGTTCCGAAGCGGTCATCCGGTCCAGCACGGCTTCCTCCCCAAACACTTGACTTGCTTGCACCGACTGCGTGCTCTTGATGCTTGTGATGAGCTCGAAGGTAGGTCCGCGGCCCACCGCCCCGGTATGTGCTTCAGGCACGAACCTGGGCCGCCCTTGCTGCTCCCCGGCCACATCGGTACGCGCGGGGCGAGCTGTCAGGCTCGGGACATGGATTCTGTGAACCTCGGCGGTACAGGACTGCGGGTCAGCCGCCTCTGTCTGGGCACGATGATGTTCGGCGCCTGGGGAAACCCGGACCACGACGCCTGCACCCGGATGGTGCGTACCGCGCTGGACGCGGGCATCGGCTTCATCGACACCGCCGATGTGTACGCCTTCGGCGAGAGCGAGGAGATCGTCGGCCGCGCGCTGAAGGGCCGCCGTGACGAGGTCGTCCTCGCCACGAAGTTCGGTGAGCGCACGGACCCCGACGACCCGCGCACCGGTGGCGCGTCCCGCCGGTGGATCGCCCGGGCGGTCGAGGACAGCCTCCGCAGGCTCGGCACCGACCGGATCGATCTCTACCAGCTGCACCGGCCCGACTTCGGGACCGCGCTCGACGAGACACTCGGCGCCCTCGGCGATCTGGTGCGCCAGGGCAAGATCCTCGCGATCGGCGCCTCGGCCACCCCGGCGGACCGCATCGTGGAGGCCCGGTGGACCGCGGAACGCCACGGTCTGGAACCCTTCGGCACCGAGCAGCTCGGGTACTCCGTCCTCGCCCGGCACGCGGAGGCGGCGGCCCTGCCCGCGTGCGGGCGGCACGGGATGGGCGTGCTGGTGTACAGCCCCCTGAACGGCGGATGGCTCACGGGGAAGTACCGCGCCGGGGTCCCGGCCCCCGCCGACTCCCGGGCGGTGCGCAACGCCGGGCACTTCGACCACGGGCAGCGGGGTGTGCGCGCCCGCAAGCTCGCGGTGGTCGAGGAGATCGCCCGGCTCGCCGAGGAGTCCGGGCACACCATGATCGAGCTGGCGCTCGGCTTCGTGCTCGCCCATCCCGCGGTGGGGTCCGCGATCGTCGGACCCCGCACCGAGGAGCAGCTGGCGGCTCAGCTCTCGGCGGCGTCGGTACGGCTCGCCCCGGACGTGATGGACCGGCTCGACCAGCTGGTCGCCCCGGGTACCGACCTCAACCCCGGGGACGCCGACCAGACGTCCCCGGCGCTGACGGACGCCGCACTGCGGCGCCGCGCCCACGCGCTGCCCGAAGGCGCGCTGCCCGAAGGCGCGCTGCCCGGGGGCGGTGCCTGACCGCCGCCACGCGACCGGGCCGGGCCGCCCCCCTCCCGGGCGGCCGGGCCCGAGGACACGGCCGCGGCCGGGCAGCGGACGAGCCGCCTCGGCCCCCGCCGGACGGCCCCGCGCATCATGCGTCGGCCGACCTCCTGACCCCGGTCGGACACCCGGCTCCGGCCGGGACCCCGGTCGTACGCGGGGTCCCGGCCCGGACGGTCCCCCGCGAGGTCCCGGCCCGGCAGTCGCGGGCGTCAGGAGTTCGCCCGCCACACCACGATCTGGTTGCCCCACGGGTCGAGGAACGAGGCGTGCCGGCCGTTGAACTCCTCCCAGTAGGTCTGCTCCCACAGGGCCGTCGCGCCCAGCAGGACCGCCTTGTTGAGGTAGTCGCCGGGCGGACCGTCCACCAGGATGTACACCCGGGTGTGCAGACCGGAGCGGGGCTGCGCGGGCAGCGGCGCCGGGTCCGGGTGCTGCTCCGTCTCGCTGAACAGCCCCAGGTGCAGCCCCTCGCCCGGGACCACCTGATGGAAGACGCCCTGGGGGCGCGGGTTGATCGTCCAGCCGAACAGCTCACGGTAGAACGCCGTGGACGCCTCGACATCGGTGCTGGGGAGGTCGACGAAGACAAGGGTGTTGGCCATGGGGTGGTTCCTCGGTTCCTGGGATCGTTTCGGTTGCTCTGCCGACCGCGTCCGGTGCCCGGCGGCGGTCACCCGGTCCGCGGCGCGTGACCGCTCCTGAAGTACGTCCCCTTGTCACGCCACAGGACGACCTCGTTGCCCCACGGGTCACGGAACGCCGCGCAGCGGGCCTCGAACTCCGCCCACGGCTTCTCCTCCCAGAGCACCGTGGCGCCACCGGCGACGGCCTTCTCCAGACAGGCCGGCGGCTCGTCGACCATCACATAGATCCGGGGCACCGGACCGGTGACCGGACGGTCCTCCCGGTGGATGCCGAGATTCGGCTTCACCCCGGGCAGCACCTCGTGGAACTCCCCGGCGGGGCGGCGGTTGAAGGTCCAGCCGAACAGCTCGGCGTAGAAGCGCGAGGTGGCCTCCACATCGGGCGTCGGCAGATCCATGAAGATCACGGGATTGGGCATCGGGACTCCGTTCTCCGGGCGGGACGGACAGGGGCCACCGGGCGGCGGGCCCTTCACGCGGCGGTGGAGGTGTTCACCGGAGCCGACAGACGCGCCACCTCCGCGTCCCCGAGCGCCAGGAAGAGCCGCAGCCCCTCCGCGTACACCGGGTCCGGCTCCGGATCGATCACGGTCATCGGCGGACGCGGCCAGTCCCCGCCCGCCCCGGCGCCGGGCACGGGCCACCAGCCCGCCCCGGCGCCCGCGGCGAGCGCCGCCCCGAACGCCGCCACGTCCACCGGCTCCGGCACCTCCACCGGCACCCCGAGGACCGCGGCCTTCACCCCGCACCACAGCCGACTGCGCGCCGGGGACCCCGCGCACACCAGCGTGTCGATGGGCGCCCCGTGCGCGGCCAGCCCCAGCGCGATGTGCGCCAGCCCGTACGCGGCGCCCTCCAGCGCCGCCCGGGTGAGCTCCCCCGGACCCGCCGCCGACGACAGCCCGTGGATCTCGCTGCGCAGCGCGCGGTTCCAGCGCGGCGCCCGCTCACCCTCCAGATACGGGATCACCGTGACGCCCCCCGCGCCCGGCGGCACCCGCGCGGCCAGCCGCAGCAGATCCGGCACGGCCCGGCCGGTCAGGGAGCTCAGCCACTCCAGCATCAGTCCGTGCGCGGCGACCGGCCCGCCGACGATGTCGAGGCCCGGCACCGCGCTCGGCAGCGCGTAGTGGTCGGCGGCCGGTGAACCCGCGGCGACCGCCACCGCGAGGCCGCCGGTCCGGCCGCCCGGGTCCATTGCCCGGCCCGGCCGGTCCAGTCCCCCCGCCCAGAACGCCAGATACGCGTCCTGCGCCGCCGCCACCAGCGGAATCCCGGGCGCCATGCCCTCGGTGCCGGTGGTCGTCCCGGTCACCGTGCCGGTCCGGGCGACGGGCCCGTAACCGTCCAGCAGCGGATCACCGGTCCAGCGCGACTGGTACCGGTCCGCCCCGAGCCGGGCTCCGACCCAGTCGTACAGCTGCCACGGTGTGCCGTCCGGGTCGTCCGCGCGCAGCACCGTCCGCTGCGCCTGGTGCTGGGCGACCGGGGACCCCTGCGCCCCCGCTGGATGACGGCAGGTCAGGGCGGTGACCGGGGAACCGCCGTCGGACACCGCGACCGTCGTCGGGCTCTGCCCGCCGAAGGCGAGCGCCACCGGACGGGCCGCCGCGGGCAGTCGCGCGGCCAGCCGGCGCACCGACTCGACCGCACCGGCCAGCCAGCCCGCCGGATCGGCGCATCCCGCGGTCCAGTCCGCGGCACCCGGATAGGGCGCGGTGGCGCTGCCGAGGCTGTTCCCCCCGGGGTCCAGGGCCAGCGCACGGGCGGAGTTGCTCCCCAGGTCGACCCCGACGACGACCCGGGCGGACACGGGCGGCACGCTCAGCCGCCCACGAGGACACGGTAGACCGGGCTCTTCGCGGCGAGCCGGAGCGCCGCGTCCGCCTCCGCCAGCGGGAACTCGGCGGTGACCAGCGCGTCGAGGTCGGCGGCGAGCCGCCCGGAGGCGATCAGGGCCGCCGCCTCGGTCCAGTCCTCGGGCTCATGGCTGAACACCCCGAGGACGGTCAGCTCATGGTGGTGGATCGCGTCGGGGCCCACCCCCGCGACGAGTTCCTTCGGGAACGCGCCGAACAGCACCACCGTGCCCCCGTCGTCGCACAGCGCGAGCGCCGTCTCCAGCGCGTCCGGCGCACCCGCCGTCACGAACACCAGATCCTGCTTGCCGCCCGTCGCCACCGCCGCGTCCGGGGTGCTCGTCCAGTCGGCCCCGGCGTCACGCGCCTCCGTCAGCCGGTCCTCGCTGATGTCGATCAGCCCCACGGACGCCGCGCCCCGCAGCTTCGCCAGCGCCAGATGCAGCCGCCCCATGAAACCCGCGCCGACGACGGCCACCCGGTCCCCGGCCCGCAGCCCGCCGAGCCGGGCCGAGTGCGTGACACACGCGAGGGGTTCGCCCATGACCGCGTGGCGCACCGGCGCCGCACCCGTCCCGAACGCCTGCGCGGCGGGCACCCGGACCAGCTCCGCGAGGCCCGCGCCCATCGAGACGGTGCCGTCCGACAGCGCGCCGCCCTGCGGGCGCTTGCACAGGGCGCTGCGCCCCCGGCGGCACGAGACACACGTCCCGCAGCGGGTCAGCAGATCGAGGGTGACCGTGTCACCGACCCGGGGCGAGCCGGGCAGCCCCTCGGCCTCCGCGCCGACGGCGACGACCTCGCCCGCGACCTCGTGCCCGGCGGCGACCGGATAGACCGGCTTGGTGCCCAGATAGAGCCTGCGCTCCATGGTGCACAGACCGCAGGCCCCGATCCGTACGAGCACGTCCCGTGCTCCCGCGACCGGATCGGGCTCCTCCCGCAGCGAGACCTGTTCGGCGGCGGTGATGACGGCGATCTTCATGAGAACGACTCCCGGTGCTAGGGGATGCGAGAGGACGGAACGGAAGAGGTGGGGTGGGGAACGCTTCAGTGGGCCGCGATCACGGGCCATCGGGACCGGACCGGGACGCCCGAACGGTGCAGCAGGTCCGCCGCCGCGCGCGCCGCGTCGGCCCGCAGTTCCGTCTCGTCGACGGTGACGCAGCGGTGGTCGCGGACCACGACCCGGCCGCCGACGAGGACGTCCCGTACGGAGCGGCCGTCGGCGGACCACACGAGCTGATGGGCGATGTCCCCGCGCGGTGTCCACTCGGGTCCCGCCGTCGTGTGGACGACGAGGTCCGCGTACTTGCCGGGTTCCAGCGAACCGATCCGGTCGGCCATCCCGATCGCCTCGGCGCCCCGGATCGTCGCCAGCTCCAGGGCCTCGGCGGCGCCGAACCGGGTGGGGTCGGCGCGCATGTCCTTCGCGAGTCCGGCGGCGAGCGCGGCGGCCTTCAGGATGTCGGAGGAGTCGCCCGCGTTCTGCGCGTCGGTGCCGAGCGCGAGCCGTCCGCCCCGCTCGAACAGCTCCGCGTGCCGCCCGGCGCGGGTCACCCCCTGCCCGAGCCGCAGATACGCCCAGGGGCAGTACGCGACGGCCGTGGAACTGGTCAGGAGCGCGTCGACCTCCGCGTCGTCGAGCCACACCGCGTGGGCGAGCAGCAGATGCGGGCCCAGTACCCCGAGGTCGGCGAGGTGCAGCACCGGCCGGCGGCCGGTCAGCTCCAGATAGTGCGCGGGGTCGGCCGCCGACGGCGACATATGCATGGTCATCGGGGCACCCGTGGCGCGTGCGAGGTCGGCCGCCCCGGCGAGCAGTTCGTCACTGGCCAGCCCGTGCCCGACGAGCGTGACCCAGCCCTCGACCCGGCCGCCCGCCGGATACGTCTCCACCAGTGCGCGCAGCCGGTCCAGCACCCGCGGCGCGGGGGCGGCGAACGGCGCCCCCGGCACGTCCCAGCCCCAGGTGCCGACCGTGCCGCGTATCCCGGCGGTGCGCAGGGCGTCCGCGACCCG
Organism: Streptomyces uncialis; assembly: GCF_001905345.1. Taxonomy (GTDB): domain Bacteria; phylum Actinomycetota; class Actinomycetes; order Streptomycetales; family Streptomycetaceae; genus Streptomyces; species Streptomyces uncialis. Next base: position 764,782 of record NZ_LFBV01000003.1, on the reverse strand, counting down.
GTGCGGATGGGCGACCGTGCCCGCCTCCACCACGGTCGTGACCCCGTTGCGCAGATTCTCCACGCAGGTCAGCAGCGCCGACAGTCCGTCGTCCGCGGCGGTGTGCGCGCGGTGCAGGGGGATCGCCCAGGACCCCACCGACGCGCCGGGCGGCAGATCGTCGGGGATCCGGGCCCGGGCCAGCGGGTCGCCCGTGTGGTGCTGGTGGGCGTTGACCAGACCGGGGGTGACGACACAGCCGTCGGCGGACAGCTCGGGGGTGCCGGGCCAGCGCTCCCGCAGCGCGGAGGTCGCGCCGACCGCCAGGACACGTTCCCCGGCCACCGCGACCGCGCCGCCCGCGAGGATCTCGCGGCGGGCGTTCATCGTCACCACGTCGCCGCCCGTCACCAGCAGATCGGGGCGCTCCGGGGGCGGGCCGTGCGGCTCCTGTTCGCTCACCATGGCCACGGACACTAGGCCGCCGGGGGCCGCCGGACATCGTGGCCGGGAGCACAATCAACGCCCCCCGGTCCATGCCGGGAACACGATGCGGCGGCTCCCCGCTGCGACCAGCCTGACTTGCGTTCGTATCGCACGGCCAGGCAGCCGAGAGGGAGTGACCGCGATGTCCGCCGCGATGTCCGCCGGGGAACACAGCACCGGCCCGCAGCCCGGAGCCGAGCCCCGGCTCCGTCCGGGCTGGCTCAGCACGGACCCCTATCCGCAGCTCATCGGGGGCCGTGAGGCCACCGGCGGCACCCCCCTGCCGATCACCGACCCGTCCACCGGGGAGCGGCCCGCCCGCTATCTGGCCGCGACCGCCGAGGAGGTGGACGCCGCGATCGGCGCGGCCCGCGCCAGCTTCGACACCGGGGTGTGGCGGCGGATGCCGGGCCCCCGCAAGGCGGAGGTGCTGGAGGCCGCCGCGGCGGCGATCCGCGCGGACGCCGCGCGGTTCGCCGCGCTGGAGGCCCTGGACACCGGCAAGGCGGTGTCCGGCGCGCTCACCAATGACGTCTACGAGGCCGCGAACGCCTTCTCCTACGCGGCGGCCGTGGCCCGCACCGCGCACGGCGATGTCCGCCGGGCGACCTTCCCGCCGGAACTGCTGCCCGGCGGCGGGCCGCGTGTCCTCACCGTCCGTGAACCGGAGCCCGCCGGGGTCGTCGTCGAGCTGCTGCCGTGGAACGGGCCGCTGATGACCGGCAGCCAGCGCATCGCGTCCGCGCTCGCCGCGGGCTGCTCGATCGTGGCGAAGCCCCCGGCCGACGCGGTGATCACCCTGGTCGAGCTGGGCCGTCTGCTCACCGCCGCCGGTCTGCCGCCCGGGGTGCTGAACATCGTCCTCGGCTCCGGCGCCACCGTCGGGGAACAGCTGATCACCGACCCCCGGGTCGATCTGATCAGCCTCACCGGGGGCACCGCGACCGGCCGCCATGTGATGGCCGCCGCCGCCCGCAACCTCACCCCCGTCCATCTGGAACTCGGTGGCAAGTCCCCGGTCGTGGTGTTCGCCGACGCCGATCTGGAACAGGCCGTCGGCTGGGCGATGATGGCCGCGTTCGTCAACATGGGCGAGGTCTGTGTCGCGGGCAGCCGGCTGCTGGTCGAGGAGTCGGTGTACGAGGACGTGGTGCGCTCGGTCGCCGCGGCGGCGGCGACGCTGCCGGTGGGGGACGCCCTCGACCCGAAGACGTTCATCGGCCCGCTGATCCACGAACGGCACGCGAACCGGGTACGGGGCTATGTGAGCCGCGCTCTCGGCGCCGGGGACGCCACCCTGGTCGGCACCCCGGAACTGCCCCCGGGACTGGGTCCGGCGTACGCCGCGCCGACCGTGCTCGGCGGGGTACGGCGCGGCTGCGAGCTGGAACAGGAGGAGGTCTTCGGCCCGGTGCTCGCGGCGATGCCGTTCCGTACCGAGCGGGAGGCCGGTGAACTGGCCAACGGCACCGCCTACGGGCTCAACGGCACGGTGTTCACCGGGAACCTGGAGCGCGCGTTCCGCTTCGCGGACACCCTCGACTGCGGCGAGGTCAACGTCAACTGCCACTTCGCGCCCGATATGAACGGCGGCCGGGGCGAACCCCGTCGGGCCAGCGGATTCTCCCGTACCGGGGTCGACGCGTACACCCGGATCAAGGCCGTGAACATCTCCGTGCACAGTGGCTGAATCCCCGCTTTGTGCTCCTGAACCAAAGACCCCCCTGGCCTGGCGTCCATACCTTCTGACCGTCAGACCATCAGTCCGGAACGAACCGGCCCACCGAACCACCGGAAGGAGTCGCCGACGATGGCGATCACCGGTATGAACCACGCGGTCCTCTATGTACGGGACGCCCGCAGGACCGCCGCCTTCTACCACGACGTCCTGGGCTTCGAGACGGTCATCGAGGGCCCGCCGGGCAGCTTCGTCTTCATGCGCGCCCCGGCCTCGGACAACCACCACGACATCGCGTTCTTCACCATCGGCGACAAGGCGAAGGCGTCCGAGGCGGGTTCCCGGACCGTGGGCATGTACCACATCGCCTGGGAGGTCCCCTCGCTGACGGCCCTCGCCCGGGCCCGCGACACCCTGGCCGCCGCCGGCGCGCTGAAGGGCGCCAGCGACCACGGCGCCAACAAGAGCCTGTACGCCACGGACCCCGACGGACTGGAGTTCGAGGTGATGTGGCTGGTCCCCGCCGAGCACTGGGGCGACGAGGCGCACCAGGCCATCGTCCGCCCGCTGGACATCGACGCGGAGATGCGCCGCTTCGCATCCGTCACGGGCGCGGTCTAGGCCCTGGCCCTGCCCCGTCCCGGTGCCCACCGGACACCGCACCGCGCCGGCCCTCCGGGCGGGCGTACCCACCACGAGGACCGGAGGCCGTCCCCATGGACCCGAAGCGCTTCGCCCCCGTCTCCCGCGCCACGGTCCCCGAGCAGATCAGGGACTCGCTCCTGGACGGCATCCGGGACGGCAGTCTGGCGCCCGGGTCCCGGCTCCCCGCGGAGCGCACGCTGTGCGAACAGTTCGGTGTGGCCCGCACCTCGGTACGCGAAGCGGTCCAGGGACTCGTCGTCCTCGGCTGTGTCACCAAGCGGGGCAACCGCTTCGTCGTCGCCGATTCCCTGCCCGACATGCCGCTGGGCGGCGAGGACCGGCGCAAACGCAACATCAGCGAACTGTTCGAGGTACGGCAGGTGATGGAGGTCGCCATCGCGCGGCTCGCCGCCACCCGCGCGGACCCGGCGGAACGCGCCCAGATCACCGCCCTCGCGGCGGAGTTCGGGCCGGGCATGCGGCTGGAGGACTTCCGGGACCTCGACCGCCGCTTCCATCTCGCCCTGGCCCGCGCCTGCGGCAACCCCACCCTGCACGAGCTGTACCGCAAGGCCCTGGACGCGGTGTTCGCCTCCGAGGACTTCTCCTCGCTGCTGGACGCCGAGGACAACGCCGGGGCCGTCCGCGAGGTCATCGCGGAAGCCTGCCTGGCCCATGTACGGATCGCCGCCGGGGTGGCGGGCGGGGACCCGCACACCGCCGCGCTCGCGGCGGCCGACCATCTGGGCGAGGTCGAGAAACACATGATCGCCCGCATGTTCTGACCCACGGGCCGCCCGCTGGCCGCCGGGGCCGGCTCCCCGGCTCTCGGCTCCCCGGACCGCGGGGCGCGGGCACCGGCACCGGCACCCGCACGACAGAGAGGACGGACCCGCCCATGAGTGACGACGACCGGCCGACCGAGGACGCGCAGCACGTCTGGGCCTTCGACGACGCCGAGTTCAAGGAGGTGCGGCCCGGCTTCCGGCGCCGCGTCTGGTCCAGCGACGACATGATGCTGACCTTCTGGCGGATCGAGGAGGGCCGCGGCCCCACCCCGTACGACAACCATCCGGACAACGAGCAGTGGGGCGTCGTCCTCAAGGGGAAGCTCGACTTCCGGATCGGTTCCGACGAGCGGCGGACGCTCGGCCCCGGCGACGTCTACTGGGCGCCCAAGGGCCACGACCACGGCGACAGCCTCTTCATCGGCGACCCCGAGCACGGCGAGACCTGGATCCTCGACATCTTCACCCCGCCCCGCGAGGAGTACCTCGGCGGCTGACCGGGCCGCCCACGCCTCACTCACCCGCGCGCCACGCGCCACTTCACCCACGCGCCACCCGCCTACCCACCCACGCATCCTGGAGGACACCGTGCGCATCGGCAGCCTGCTGATCGGTTCGGAGAACGCCGAGCAGATGAAGTCCTGGTACCGCTCCGCCTTCTCGGTCACCGAGAACGACGGCGGCGCCTTCCCCCTCGGGGACGTCCAGCTCTTCATCGAGGAGCACAGCGAGGTCTCCGGGCCCAACGCGGACGCCGCCCGGGTGATCGTCAACCTCGACGTCGACGACTGCCGCGCCCTGGAGGCCCATCTGCTCACCCTCGGCGTCACCTGGGTGCGCAAGGTCGAGCAGATGCCCTTCGGACTGATCGGCACCCTCGCCGACCCCGACGGCAACTATGTCCAGATCATCCAGTGGGGCGCCGAACCGGGCACCCACCCCGGATGATCCGCCCGCCCCACCTTGAGGGCCCCACAGCACCCCCCACTCCTAGCAGCTCCCGCAGCACCCTCGAACGGTCCGCGGACCCGCCACCGGGTCCGCGTGACACCGAATCCGCGTTGAGTCGTCTGGAGAAGTGCGATGCGAAGAAAAGTACTGAGAGCTGTCGCGGGCCTGGTCATCGCGCCGGGACTGCTGCTGACCGCCTGCGGTGAGACACGGACGGACAGCCCGAAGGCCACCCCGGCCGCCGGCAAGAGCAGCGGGGGAGCGGCCACCACCACGCAGGCCGACGGCACAGTGCCCGCGGGCGAGCCCGATGTGAACGGCGACGGCAAGGTCGTCATCGGGGTGATGAGCCCCGGCGACACCAAGGACAAGGGCTACTACCAGAGCTTCGTCGACGAGTCCCGGAAGTTCGCCGACGAGAACGACTGGAAGCTCACCATCGTCGACAAGATCAACCCCGCCACCGCCGTCCAGCAGGCCCGCAACCTGTGCCTCCAGCGGGTCGACCTGATCGCCATCGGCGCCAGCGAGCTCAAGGACGCGCTGTCCGCGTCCACCGAACCGCAGTGCAAGGGCGTCGCCTGGTACATCAGCGGCGGCCAGGGCGTGAAGCAGACCCCGGCGTTCACCCAGTCCCTCGACTTCATCAACGAGAGCCTGTACGCCGCCGGTTACGCCGCCGGACTCATCCTCAAGGAGAACGGCGGCAAGAAGGCCGGCTACATCACCGGCCCCGACCTCGACTTCGCGCGAGCCGTCGCGAAGGCGTACAAGGCCGGTATCAGGTCCGTCGTCCCCGACGCCGAACTCGTCGAGAACTACACCGGCGACTTCAACGACTCCGGCAAGGCCAACGAGGCCGCCAACGCCCAGCTCTCCCAGGGCGTCAAGGTCATCTACCCCTACCTCGGCGGCGCCACCGACTCCGTCACCCGGATCGCCAACAAGAAGGGCGTCCCCGCCCTCACCCCCGGCACCGACCGCTGCACCCCCGAACCGGGCGGTGTGAAGTACGCGGTGTCCGTGGTCTTCAGCCCCGGCGCCTACTTCGCCGGAGCGCTCAAGGACTTCAAGGAGGGCACCCTGCGGATGGGCGTGGCCCGTGAGTGGCACCTGGGCAAGGACCCCGTCCCCACCGTCAAGCTCTGTGAGCCGAAGGGTGACCAGGAGGCCAAGCTGGCGAAGCTCATCGAGGACATCGGCAGCGGAAGGCTGAACGTCGATGACGCCGTCGCGGGCAAGCGGTAGCGCGACCGCGCCGGTCATGGCCGCGGACGTGCCCGTGCTCCAGATGCTCGGCATCTCCAAGCACTTCGGGTCCGTCCGCGCCTGCGGCGAGGTCGATCTGAGCGTGGCCGCCGGGGAGATCCACGGTCTCCTCGGTGAGAACGGCGCGGGCAAGAGCACCCTGATGAAGATCCTGCTGGGCCTGGTCGTCCCGGACTCCGGACGGGTCCTGCTGCGCGGCCGGGACGAGGACATCACCGACCCGCTCACCGCCGCCGCCCGCGGTATCGCCATGGTCCACCAGCACTTCAGCCTCGTCGGCCCTCTCACCGTCTGGGAGAACATCGCCCTCGGTGACCGGGGCCGGGTGGACCGCGACCGGGTACGCGCGGCGGTCCGCGAGGTCGGGGAGCGCTACGGACTCGCCGTCGACCCCGACGCCCGGGTGGAGGACCTGTCCACCGGGGAACGCCAGCGGGTGGAGATCGTCAAGTGCCTGCGCCGGGACCCCGATGTACTGGTCCTCGACGAGCCGACCTCGGTACTCACCCTGGAGGAGTCAAGGGACCTGTTCACCGTGCTGCGCCGGGCGGCGGCCGACCAGGGCAAGGCCGTGATCCTCATCAGCCACAAGCTGGACGAGATCGTCCACGCCACCGACCGGGTCACCATCATGCGCCAGGGCCGCGTCGTGGCCCGGCGCACCACCGCCGGGACCGACGAACGCTCCCTCGCCCGCGAGATGGTGGGCCGGGAACTGTCCAAGTGGACGGCGGCCACCGCCGTCGGCGCGCTGGACGCCCTCATCGAACCCGGCCGCACCGAACCGGCCGGAGGCTCACCCGTCGAGGTCCGCGAGGAACCGGACACCGAGGCCCCGGCGGCCACCCCGGCGGCCTTGCCCGCTACTTCGGCCACCCCGGCCGCCACCCCTGGGACCGCCCCGACCGGCGGGGCGGGGGAGTCCGGCTCGGGCGACGGGCCGGGGGTGAGCCGTACCGGAGCCGCGTACGGCTCACCCCTGCCCGCCGTCCCCGCGTCCCGGCGGGCGGACGCCGACCCGGGGCCCGGATCGGCCGGCCCACCGCACCCCGCCGCCACGGGTGTGCTCCTGCGGGTCCGCGACGCCCACGCGGTCGGCCCCGAACGGATACCGCTGCTGCGCGGACTCTCCCTCGAACTGCGGGCCGGGGAGATCCTCGGCATCGCCGGGGTCGAGGGCAACGGACAGGCAGCCGTCGGTGAGCTGTTCTCCAGTCTGCTGCCGCTCACCTCCGGCAGCGTCGAGGTCGACGGCACCACCGTGCCCGCGGGCCGCCCCGGCGCCATGCACGACGCCGGGATCGGCGTCATCCCCGAGGACCGGCACGCCTCCGGATGCGTCCTCGACATGAGCGTCGCCGAGAACCTCGTACTGGCCGACCTGCGGACCGTGACCCGGCGCGGACTGCTCAGCAGACGCCGACTCGTCACCCGGGCCCGCGAACTCATCGAGCGCTTCGAGATCGCCACCCCGTCCCCCGACACCCCGATGCGGCTGCTGTCCGGCGGCAATCAGCAGAAGGTCGTCCTCGCCCGGGAACTCTCCGCCCGGCCCCGGGTGCTCGTCGCGGCCCAGCCCACCCGCGGGCTCGACATCGGGGCCATCGAGTACATGACCGAGCGGCTGCACGAGGCGGCCCGCGGCGGTATCGCGATCCTGCTGCTGTCCACCGAGCTCAGCGAGATCCTCACCCTCTCCCACCGGATCGCGGTCATCCACCGCGGCACGGTCGTCGGCGGGATGGACCGCGCCGACGTCGACATCGAACGCCTCGGCCTGATGATGGGAGGCCAGACCGCATGACCGGACTCCTCCAGGCGCCCCGCGCGAACAGCGCGGCGGGCACGCCCGGACCACCCGCGCCCCCGCCGCGCCCACCGCTCACGGAGCGGCTGCGCACCCCCGCGCTGTACGTCCTCTCCCTCTCCGCCGCCTTCGGGATCGCCGCGATCCTCGTCGCCGTCGTCGGCAAGTCCCCCAAGGACGCCGCCGTCGCGATGTTCGACGGCAGCCTCGGCAGCGGCGCGGCCCTCGGCCAGAGCGTCGACCAGGCCGCCCCGCTGCTGCTCGTCGCCGTCGGCTCCGTCATCGCCGCCCGCGCCGGGATCTTCAACATCGGCCAGGAGGGACAGGTCGTCATCGGCGCCGCGCTCGGCGCGGGCGTCGGGCTCTTCATGCCCGGCCCCGGCTGGTTCGTCCTGCCGATGATCCTGCTGTGCGCCGCGCTCGGCGGCGCCCTGTGGGCCGGCGTCGCCGCCCTCCTCCACTACTGGCGCGGGGTCGACGTCGTCATCAGCACCCTGCTGCTGATCTTCGTCGCCAACCAGGTCGTGTCGTTCGCCGTCAACCGGGACTATCTGCTGCGGGAGACCGCCGTCCCCGGCCAGACCACCACCTCCCAGTCCGACATGCTCCGGGAATCGGTGTGGCTGCCGCGCTTCGGCGAGTTCCCCGGCTTCAACATCGGTGCCGGGATCTTCCTCGCCGTCGTCCTCGCGGTCGCCGTGTACTTCGCGCTGACCCGCACCCGCTGGGGCTTCCGGATCCGGCTCCTCGGACTCAACGCCCGCACCGCCCACCGCGCCGGGGTCGGCGCCGTCGTCGTCGGCGGCGGCGCACTCCTCGCCTCCGGCGCCTTCGCCGGGGCCGCGGGCGGGGTGATGCTCACCGGCAGCGGCTACCGCATGCAGGACGGCTTCGCCGGGAACGTCGGTTTCGACGGACTCCTCGTCGCCCTCGTCGCCAAGGACAACCCGCTGCACGCCGTCCCCGTCGCCTTCTTCTTCGGGGCGCTGCGCGCCGGCGGCGGCTTCCTCGCCGCGACCGGCATCCCCCGCTACATCGTCGCCGTCGTCACCGCGCTGCTCGTCCTCGCCGTCGTCTTCCCGACGGCCGTCGCGGAGATCCGGCGGCGTGTCCCGGCCCGCACCAAGGAAGCCTGAGAGGAGGCACCATGATCGACGAGTCCTCCGTGGTCCTCGCCAGCGCCGTACGGCTCACCGTGCCCCTGGCCTTCGCCGCCTGCGGCGAGTACATCGCCGAACGCGCCGGAACCATCAACATCTCCGTCGAGGCCATGATGCTCGGCGGCGCCTTCAGCGCCGTCCTCGGCGCCACCGTCACCGGCTCCGCCGCCACCGGACTGCTGTTCGGGATGGCCGCCGGACTGCTCGTCGGCTTCGTGCACGCCCAGTTCAGCCACCGGCTCGGCGTCAACACCTACGTCGTCGGCCTGGTGCTGAGCGCGCTGGTGCTCGGTCTGACGAGCTTCCTCCTCGACTCCGTCGACCTCGACAAGAACCAGCAGGTCGGAGCCGTCGACATCCCCTTCCTCTCCGACCTCCCGCTGCTCGGACCCGTCCTGTTCAGCCATCGCTGGCCCGTGTATCTGCTGGTCGCCCTGGTCCCGTTCGTCTGGTGGCTGGTGCAGCGCAGCCGCTTCGGCCTGGAACTGCGGGCCGCCGGGGAGAACCCCCGGTCGGCCGACGTCACCGGTATCGACGTCCGCAAGCGCCGCCGCCAGGCCCTGCTCATCTGCGGGCTGCTCTCCGGACTCGGCGGCGCCTACCTCGCCGTCGGGGAGGTGGGCATGTTCAACCAGAACATGACCGCGGGCCGCGGCTTCGTCGTCATCGCCGCCGTCATCTTCGGCGGCTGGACGCTGCGGGGCACCCTCACCGGCTGTCTCGTCTTCGGCGCCGCCGACGCCATGCGGCTCGCGCTGCCCGCGCTCGGCCTCCAGCTCAACGCCCAACTCCTGATCGCCGCACCCTATGTGCTCGCCCTGCTCGCCATGATGTTCTTCGCCAAGAGCCACCGGGCCCCCGGCGCGCTCGGCCGGCCGTTTGTCCGGGGGACCGTGTGAAAGCCGTGATGCACACCCGCCACGGCGGACCTCAGACCCTTGAGCTCCGCACCCTGCCCGACCCCGAACCCGCCCCGGGCGAGGTGCTCGTCGCCGTCCGCGCCGCCGGGGTCAACCGCCTCGACCTGATCCAGCGGCGCGGCCCCGGCGTCCTGCCCGGCTTCCGGCTGCCGCACATCCCCGGCATGGACGTCTCCGGCGACATCGTCGCCCTCGGCCCCGGCACCACCGGCCGTGCCGTCGGGGACCGCGTCGTCGTCAACCCGACCATCGCCTGCGGCGACTGCGGTGACTGCGCCGCAGGGAACGACGCCTACTGCGGCCGGGTCCGGATCATCGGCGGCAACCGCCCCGGCGGCTACGCGGAACTCGTCGCCGTACCCGCCACCCACACCCATCTCCTGCCGCCCGGCACCGGTCATGTCGCCGCCGCCTCGCTGCCCACCGCGTACGGCATGGCCTGGCAGGCGCTCGTCGTCCGCGGTGAACTGCGCGCGGGCGAGAGCGTCCTGGTCCACGGCGGCGGCAGCGGGGTGAGCATGGCCGCCGTCCATATCGCCCGCCGGATCGGCGCCCGGGTCCTCGTCACCTCCGGCTCCGACACCAAGCTCGACCATATGCGGGACGTCGGCGCCCATGTCGTCATCAACAACCGCACCGAGGACATCGCCGCCCGCGCCCACGAGGCCACCGGGGGCGCCGGGGTCGACCTCGTCCTCGACCACATCGGGCCCGCCCTCTTCCAGCCCTCCCTGCACGCCCTGCGGCTGCGCGGACGCCTCGTGTTCTGCGGCGACACCACCGGCAGCACCGCCGAGTTCGACCTGCCGCACGCCTTCCACCGGGGCATCACCCTGCTCGGCGCCGGATCATGCGGGTACGCCGACTTCGGCGCGATGATCGACTTCTGCTTCGGGGACGGCGGCGGGGTCGAGGGCGACCTCGAACCCGTCGTCGACACCCTGCTCCCGCTCGCCGGGGCCGCCGCCGCGCACCACCGCCTGGAGAGCGGCGCCACCATGGGCAAGGTCGTCCTCGTCCCCGGCGACACCCATCCCGGCCCGGCCGCCCGCACCACCTGCGCCGCCCCCCGCCCCGCGCCCGTCCCGCACGGCCGTTCGTCCGCTACCCGCTCCACCGCGACGGCCGTGGAAGTGGCCACCGTCCCGTGACCGCGTTCGAGATCGTCCTCGTGCTGGCCGCCGGACTGGCGGCCGGCACGCTCAACACCGTCGTCGGCTCCGGGTCCCTGCTCACCTTCCCCGTACTGGTCGCCCTCGGCCACCCGCCCGTCGTCGCGAACGTCTCCAACACCATCGGCCTGGCCCCCGGTTCCCTCAGCGCCGTCTACGGCTGCCGCCGCGAACTCGCCGCCCAGCGGCACCGGTTGCTGCCGCTCGGCGCCGCCGCGGTCCTCGGCGGACTCACCGGCGCCCTGCTGCTCCTCGCCCTGCCCGCCGACACCTTCGGCGCCGTCGTCCCCGCCCTGGTGCTGCTCGCCGCACTGCTGATGGCCCTTCAGCCCCGGCTCACCCGCCTCGTCGCCGCCCGTCGGGCGCGGCACGCCCAGGCCCCCGCCCCCGGGACGCTCGCCACCCGGCCCCCGCGCACCACGGGACGCGCCCTGCCCGCCGCCGTCCTCGCCGTCAGCGTGTACGGCGGCTACTTCGGCGCCGCCCAGGGCGTACTGCTGCTCGCCGCGCTCGCGATCGCGCTGGACGACGACCTGCGGCAGCTCAACGGCCTCAAGAACCTCCTCCAGGCACTGGTCAACCTGATCGCCGCGGTGCTGTTCGCACTCACCGCGGACGTGGCCTGGCTGCCGGTGGCGCTGATCGCCGCCGGTTCCGTCCCCGGCGCGCTCCTCGGCGCCGCGCTTGGCCGCCGGGTGAGCCCCGCCGTGCTGCGCGCGGTGGTCGTCACGGTCGGGACGGTGGCGGGGGTGACGCTGCTCATGCGGTGAACGGACCGGGCCCGGGGCCGGACCCCGTGCCCCCACGCACGACGGACGAACGACGACGAAAGGCTGGGAACATGCTGCGCTGGCTGACTGCGGGGGAGTCCCACGGACCCGCGCTGACCGCGGTACTGGAAGGGATGCCCGCGGGAGTGGGCATTACGACGGACGACCTCGCGGACGCGCTCGCCCGACGCCGTCTCGGCAAGGGCCGCGGCGCGCGGATGCGCCTGGAACGCGACCAGGTCGAGATCAACGGAGGCGTCCGGCACGGACGGACGATGGGCGGCCCCGTCGCCGTGCGCGTCGCCAACACCGAGTGGTCCAAGTGGTCGGAGGTGATGTCCCCGGACCCCGCGGACGCCGACGGCCGCCGCTACGACGAACCGGGCCGGTTCCCCGACCGGGGCCGCTCCGCCCCGCTGACCCGCCCCCGGCCCGGCCACGCCGACCTCGCCGGGATGCAGAAGTACGGCTTCGACGACATCCGTCCGGTGCTGGAACGGGCCAGCGCCCGAGAGACCGCCGCCCGGGTCGTGCTCGGCGAGGTGGCCCGCGCGTTCCTCACCCAGGTCCTCGACGCGGAGGTCCTGAGCCATGTGGTCCGGATCGGTTCGGTGGCCCTGCCGGACGGACTGGTCCCGGTCCGGGGCGCCCGCGACGCCGTCGACGCCGATCCGGTGCGCTGCCTCGACCCGGCGACCTCGGCCGCGATGGACGCGGAGATCGACGCCGCCCACAAGGACGCCGACACCCTCGGCGGTGTCGTCGAGGTCGTCGTCCACGGGCTGCCGCCGGGCCTCGGCAGCCATGTCCACTGGGACCGCCGGCTGGACTCCCGGCTCGCCGCCGCCCTGATGGGCATCCAGGCCATCAAGGGCGTCGAGGTGGGCGACGGCTTCACCACGGCGTCCCGCCGGGGTTCACTCGCGCACGACGAGATCGAGGGCGTGGTCGGCGGCGACCCGGGGCGGCTCGCGGTCCGCCGGATCACCGAACGGACCGGCGGGATCGAGGGCGGCATGACCACGGGCGAGACGCTGCGGGTGCGCGCCGCGATGAAGCCCATCTCGACCCTGTCCCGACCGTTGTCCACGGTGGACGTGAGCACGGGGGACCCCGCCAAGGCGATCGCCCAGCGCAGCGACGTGTGCGCCGTCCCCGCGACCGGCGTGGTCGCCGAGGCCATGGTGGCACTGGTCCTCGCGGACGCGGTCCTGGAGAAGTTCGGCGGCGACAGCGTCACGGAGACCCGCAGAAACGTCGAGTCCTACCTGACCGAGGCAAAGGTGACAACAGCCCCCTGACCGAACCCACCAGGACCTGGCGGGGTGCCCCGAAGGGGCGCACTCAGCACTGGCACCCGCCGGAACAGGCCCCGTCTGGACAAGCCCAGGCGGGGTGCCCCGACAGGGGCGCGGGGAACTGCGCGAAACCCCGTACAGCCGTGGAAGTCCCGTCCGACGCCCAGAATCGCCCCGAAGGGGCGCACCCGACAACGGCACCCGCCGGAAGGCACACGGACCGGACAGGCCCAGGCGGGGTGCCCCAAAGGGGCGCGGGGAACTGCGCGAAACCCCGTACAGACGTGGAGGTCCCGTCCGACGCCCAGAATCGCCCCGAAGGGGCGCACCCGACAGCGGCACCCGCCGGAAGGCACACGGACCGGACAGGCCCAGGTGGGGTGCCCCAAAGGGGCGCGGGGAACTGCGCGAAACCCCGTACAGCCGTGGAGGTCCCGTCCGACGCCCAGAATCGCCCCGAAGGGGCGCACCCGACAGCACCCGCCGGAGCACGCACCCGACACCCGGACCCACCGGAACACGCACCCGACACCCGGACCCACCGGAACACGCACCCCACGACCGGACCCACCGGAACCGGCCCCGCACGGAACGGGTCAGGGGGAACCGAGGACCCCCACGCCGCCGCCCGAGGCCACCGCCCGCGCCACATCGACCCCCGCCCAAGCCATCGCGAGCCCCCCTTCCACCACAGCCCGATCCGCCGCCGCCCCCGCGGCCACCGCCGCGAACCCCGCCTGGTGCAGCCCCACCGCCCCGGACCCGATGGACACCAGCGGCTGGATCGCGGGCACGGCGAGCGACACGTTCGCCATGTCCGTGGACCCGGCCTGCCGGTCGTCCTCCGCGGTGACCGGCGGAAAGACCCGCCCCAGGGCCACCGCGTTGCGCTCGTACGCACGAAGGAGAACAGGATCATGACGGAAGTGCGCGTACGTGGGGGAGTCGGACCCGATCGTCAACCGGGTCCCCGTCGCCACCGCGCCCGCCTCGAAGCACGCCCGCACCCGCCGTTCCAGCGCGCCGACCCCGTCCAGCGTCGCGGCCCGTACATAGAACGCGGCCTCCGTCAGCTCGGGGATCACATTGGGCACCTGCCCCCCGGTCGTGACGATCCCGTGCACCCGCTGGTCGGGCGTCATGTGCTGGCGCAGCAGCCCGATCGCGACCTGTGCCACGGTCAGCGCGTCCGCCGCGTTGAGCCCGTCCTCGGGACACGCGGACGCGTGGGCCGCCCGCCCCTCGTAGCGCACCCCGAGCTGCGCCCGCGCCAGGCACACCGGATCGAGCCGCTCCCGGGGCGCGGGGTGGACCATCATCGCCGCGTGGACGCCCGCGAAGGCGCCCCGCTCCAGCATCAGGACCTTGCCGCCGCCGTTCTCCTCGGCGGGGGTACCGAACACCCGTACCGTCACCCCGATCTCGTCGGCGACCGCCCCGAGCGCGAGGGCGGCGGCGAGGGCGGCGGAGGCGATCACGTTGTGCCCGCAGGCGTGCCCGAGGCCCGGCAGCGCGTCGTACTCGGCACAGATCCCGATCACCAGCGGACCGCTCCCGCGCTCGGCGACGAACGCGGTCGGCAGCTCGCAGACGCCCGCCGTGACCGTGAACCCGTGCGCGGTGAGGACCTCTCCCAGCCAGCCGCACGCCCGCTCCTCCTCGAAGCCCAGCTCGGGGTGCGCGTGGAGCCGGTGGCTCAGCGCGACCAGCTCGTCCGTGGCGCGGTCGACGGCGGCCCGCGCGGCGGACTTCACCCGTGTCACGTCGGCGGAATCACCGGGTATCCCATGGTTCGTCAGCATTCGCGCATCGTGCCACGGGTGGCCGGAACCATGCGATACCCGGGACGGGACGACTTCCGCCGGACAGCCCCGCGTCAGCGGCGCTCCGGTGGACTCACCCGGGCCGGGCGTTCGCGCGATTGGAGAGGTGGAGGGGGTAGAGCGGACGATCGCAACGAGATACGTTCCCGGTACCGATATGGCCGATGCGGGGATTTCACCGTATGGGGCCTATGGGGGACATCCTGGACCGTGGGCGTCATCCATGGACAGGGACACCGTGTCGAGCGGCCGGACGATCCGTCGTCCGAACAGTGTGGAGCGACATGAACCAGACAATCGGGAGACCGGTCCGCCCCGCCCGCACCCCCGGCGGGGCCGAGGTGTTCGAACGCCGGCTCAACACCCTCGCCCTGTCCGGCGACGGCTGGTCCGCGGTCCTGCGGGCGATCGCCCAGCACACCGGGCGTCCCGTCCGGCTGATCGGGGTGCACGGCGGGGTGCTCGCCGCCACCGACGACGGTGCCACCGCGATGACCCCGGTGGGTGTCGCCCGGGTCTTCGCCGAGGACGGGGTGGTCCCCGTCACCTGCGAGACCGGCTGGCACGCCAGCGCGCGAGCGGTCCGCGCGGGGGAGCGCCGGGTGGGTGTCCTGCTGCTGGGCGGTGCCCGGTCCCCCGCCGACCCGGACGACGAGGTGGTCCTGCGGGCGGCCTCGACCGCCGTGGCCATCGAGGCGATACGCCGTGACGCGGTCGCCGCCGCCACCACCGAGACCGGCGGACGGCTCATCGACGAGCTGCGCTACGGCGCGCTGCGCAACCACACCGAGGTCGTACGCACCGCCGCCCGCTTCGGTCTGCGGCTGGAACAGCCTCACGCGGCGGTCGTCTTCGCGTACGCGGGCCCCAATCAGCGGACCTGGTCCACGGCCCTGTCCTGGCTGGAGATGCCGGTCCGCCAGGAGGGCCGGTTCGGCCTCGCGGTGCTCGCCGGGCACATGGACCGGGAGATCACCCGGATCAGGGTCCGCCTCCAGGGCATGGTCGGCGAGTTCCCGGTGCTGGCGGCGGCGGGCCCGGTCGTCTCGGACGTCCGTGAGACGGCCCGTTCCTTCCGGGACGCCGAGACCGTCCTCGGACTGCTGCGCCGCCGGCCGGGGGAGGTGGAGCTGCGGTTCGCCTCGCTGGGGCTCGCCCAACTGCTGTTCGGGGTCTCGCCGGAGCGCCTTCAGGCGTTCGTGGAACAGCATCTGGGCCCGATCCTGGAGCGCGAGGAATGGGTGAACACCCTCAGCGCCTGGCTCGCGACCAAGGGCAGCCGTGCCGCCGTCGCGGAACTGCTGCATCTGCACCGCAACTCCGTCGGCTACCGGGTGGGCCAGATCCGTGAACTCCTCGACGCCGATCCCCTGGACCCCGAGGTCACGCTGCGCCTCCAGGCCGCGCTGACCGCCCGTGAACTGCTGTCCGTCCTGCGCGAGGACGGCACCCGGCGCCCGGTGTGAACCCGTGCGCCGCCGCACCGGACGCGCACCGCGTCGTACCGCGCAGGGCGCGTACCGCGCCGGGCCGTTACCGCCGGGCCGTGTACCAGGTGACGCTCACCCCGTTGGGGAACACCTCGCGGTCGGCGGCCAGGAACGGCGTCGGGTCGAAGCCCCCGTCGAACAGCGCGACCCCGGCCCCGGCGACCACGGGATAGCTCTTGAGGATCAGTTCGTCGATCTCCGGCAGCAGCGCGCCCGCGAGCTTTCCGCCACCGCACAGCCAGATGTCCCGCCCCCGCTCGCGCTTGAGCGCGCGGACGAAGCCGACCGGGTCGCCGTCCACCACCGTCACGGCGGGATCGGGGGCGGCGCCGAGGGTGCGGGAGACGACGTACTGCCGCAGATGGGCGTACGGGCTCGGGGCGCCGAGCGCGAGTGCGTCGCGGTAGGTGCCGTGTCCCATCAGCACGGTGTCGAAGCGGGCGGGGGGTACGTCCGCGACACCGGCGGGTTCCCGCATGGCGGTCGGGACGGTCTCCGGCAGCCGGGAGTTGACCCACCCCGCGTACGCGGCGGACTGCTGGGCGTCCCCTGTGGGGAAGAAGTCGAACTCGCCCTTCGGGCCGGCGATCCGGCCGTCGAGGGACGCGGCGATGTAGTACACGAGCTTGCGCAAGAGGCTCCCCGTTGTGCAGTACTATGTTTGTAGTGGTGGGAATGTAGTACTACATGTGGAGTGATGTCAATGGCGCGCAGGAACGACGAGCGACGAGCCGCCCTCGTGGACGCGGCGATCGAGGTACTGGCCGGCGAGGGCGCCCGCGGGCTCACCTTCCGGGCGGTCGACGTGGCGGCCGCCGTCCCCACCGGAACGGCGTCCAACTACTTCACCAACCGCGACGATCTGCTGACCCAGGCGGGCGCCCGGGTCTATGAACGCCTCCAGCCGGACGAGGCGACGATCACGCGGCACCGCACCGCGAGCCGGGACCGGGAGACCTACGCGGAACTCATGCGTGAACTCGTCGGCCGTGTCAGCTCCTTCCGTACCGGCTATCTCGCCCTGCTGGAGCTGCGGCTGGAGGCGACCCGGCGGCCCGCTCTGCGGGCGATCCTGACCGAACGGGTCAGTGCGGACGTCGCCGCCAATGTCGCCTATCACGAGCAGTCGGGGCTGCCCGGCGACGCCACTGCCGTACGGCTGCTGTATCTCGCCCTCAACTGGCTCATCGTCGAACAGCTCACGCTCCCGGGCGTGTTCTCCGAGGAGGAGCGCGACGCGCTCGTCACGGCGGCGGTCGAGCGGATCGTACGGACGGACTGACCGGTCCCCCGCGCGCCCCGGCCCCGGACCCGTCCGCGCCCCGACCCTGAAGGAGCAGCGCCATGCCCACCCTTGACCGCCAGGACGGCGTCTTCGTCCTCGACCTCGGGGACACCGAGAACCGCTTCCACCCCGACTGGGCCGCCGAGGTCGACGCCCTTCTTGACGAGGCCGAGCGGGCCGACGGCCCGCGCGCCCTGGTGACCACGGCGCGCGGCCGGTTCTGGTCGAACGGCCTGGACCTCGACTGGTTCCTCGCCCACCCGGACCGCGCCGACGCCTTCGTCGCCGATGTCCAGGCGCTCCTTGCCCGGGTGCTGACCCTGCCGATGGTCACCGTGGCCGCGCTCCAGGGGCACACCTTCGCGGCGGGGGCGATGTTCTCGCTGGCGCACGACCTCCGGGTGATGCGCGCGGACCGGGGCTACTGGTGCCTGCCCGAGGCCGACCTGGGGATCCCGTTCACCACGGGCATGTCCGCGCTGATCCAGGCCCGTCTGGACCCGCGCACCGCCCATGAGGCGATGGTCACCGCCCGCCGCTACGGAGGCCATGACGCCCTCGCCGCCGGGATCGTGGACCGGGTGGTCGACGCGGACACGCTGCGTGGCACGGCCGTCGACCTGGCCCGCGCCCAGCTGGCCAAGGCGGGAGCCCCCCTCGCCACCATCAAGTCCCGTATGTACGCACCGGTGTTGACGGCCCTGGCGGAGAAGGGCGTCCGCCTCGCACCGGACGCCCGGCCCGCGTGACGTGACATGGCCGACGGCACCCGGGTGCCCGGGTGGGCAGCCGGATGCCGCGCGCCCGACGGCACCCGCCCGCCACCCGGCGGCACCGCGCACCGGGCGCCCGCCCGCCTTCCTGTCGGCGCCGAGGGGGCGGCGCACGGGCGGACCACCCGGTGTGCGCGGTGCCTGAGCCATACTATTGCTAAGTAGTTTAGTAGTCGAATGCGGCCGACGCGGATCACTTCCTTCCGGACGAGAGCCGCCGGTCCGCCTCGTCGGGACTCACGTCCTGGTGACGTGGTGACCCGTGAGCGGGGTCCGGCCCGGCGCCACCGAAACCCGTACCTTGGCCGCCCGTCGGCCGCCTCGGAGTCTCCTCCAGGGCGTGAAGGCCCGGGTGTCGACTCACGCGCCCGAGGCGAACTTCCTTGCAGGGCAGTGCTGTTCGTCGCTGGCACGGATGGTGGCCGAGCGGCTGGGCGGCTTTGCGCCAAGAGTGCGGAGGCGGGCTCCGACGGCGGCCCGTGCGGTGCGGCCCGGGGTACTTTCGCACCCACAACCGTCCGTCGAACGGCGCTCGCGGCATGAGGTCGAGGCCGCCATCGGGGCCGTCGCGGACCGGCCACGCTCGGGCCGGCTGTCGGTCGCGGCCGTCGGCCTGCCGCTGCTCGCGGTCCCGCACATCGGACTGATCGGCCTTTCCCTGTTCCGCCCGCTGTACCTGGACCGCTATGTCCTGTTCGGCCTGCTGGGTCTGGCGCTGCTGATCGGTGCGGCGCTGGGTGCGGCAGTGGCCTCCGTCGCGAAGAGGTTCCAGCGGATGTCGTCGTGGCTCCTCCCGGTGGCGGTCGTGGCGGCGGTGTCGGCGCTCCTGCCGCAGTTGCAGGCCAAGCGTTCCCCGGCGAGCCGGATCGATGACGTCCTGGCGGTGGCGGCGGACGTGAGGCGATTGAAGAAGCCCGGGGACGCGGTGCTCTTCATACCGGCGGCACGGCGTGACACGGCACTGGTCTCACCCGACGCGTTCGCAGACCTGCGGGATGTGGCCCTGGCGGAGAGCCCCGCGGCATCGGGCACCTTGAAGGGCCTGGAGACGGGCCCCGGCCGGATAAGGGCCGACCTCCTCACGCAGCGGCGGATACTGCTGGTCACGGACGCGCACGAGGTGGCCCGACCGGTGTCCGGGGCGCGGGACGAGGCGAAGATGTCGGTGCTGCGGACGTTCTTCACCGCGGTGGCGGATCGTCAGGTCCTCGGACGACGGGTGACGGTGTACGAGCGGCGCCCCTGACACGTCGAAGCGAACGAACCGGCAGTCATGGGTCTGCCCAGCCGTGACGCGATGTCCGGCGAAATTCTGAGCGACCGCTGCCGACGCAACGTAGGCTCCGGCGCTGTGGATCTGCGAACCTTTGCTTTCGATGACCGGCCTGATCTGCATGAGCGGGCTGAGGAGATCTTCAGCGCGGGATGGCCGGAGTTCATCTTTCACGACCCTGTCGCCGACCAGCAGATGGACAGGGTCCGGCAGTGGTTCGGGGAGCTGAACCTCCTCCTGGTCGACGGTGAGGACCGGATCGTGGCGGGCGGGTGGGGTGTCCCCGTCTGCTGGGACGGATCGCTCGACGACTTGCCCGGCGGATACGACGAGTCGCTGGTGCGGGCGGTCGCACTGCGTGAGGCGGGCGGCCGGGCCGACACGCTGGTGATCGCCGCGGCTCAGGTCCGTGGAGATCTGCAAGGTCGTGGCCTGGCTTCCGAAATGCTCGGCCTGCTCGCGGGGGCCGGGGAGCGAGAGGGTCTGGCGCGCGTCATCGCCCCGGTGCGGCCGGCTTCGAAGGCGCGCTATCCGCTGACCGCGATGGACGAGTTCATGAGCTGGACCCGGGCGGACGGCGCTCCGTCGGACCCGTGGTTGAGGACCCACCATCGGATGGGCGCCCGCGTGCTGCGTTCCGCCGAGCGTTCCATGACGATGAAGGGTTCGGTCGCCGACTGGGAGAAGTGGGTCGGGTTCGCCCTTCCGGCCTCCGGTAGCTATGTGGTCCCGGGGGCCCTTGCTCCCCTCGTGATCGACCGCGCGACCGATCAGGGCGTGCTGGTGGAGCCGAACGTGTGGGTGCGGCACCGCTGAACGGCCGCGCCGTCCGACATCGCTGCTCTCTGTGCGTTGCTGAGCGGACGCCGCAAACGGTCCTGGCCCAGCGACGACCGCACAGAGCGTGCCGACCGGCGAGTCGACGAAAGATCGGTTGGCCGGTGACATCTCCGATCGGCACCTGCGCCGCGTCCGGTGGGTTCCGCTTCGGCTTGCCGCTTGGTGCCGCGCTGACCTGCGGCTTTGATGGTCGTCCAGGTGACTTGTCAGCGCCTTCGTCCAGCGAATGTGTCAGATTCTTCAGCAGCGGGAGCCTCTTCGGGCAGTGCACAGAACCATCTGGTGGTCGCCATGGGAGAGAATGCTGGGCATGACGACTTGAAGAGCACCGACCGGGCGGCAGCGCTGGGTCAAGGTCGCGTCCTGGGACACGGTCAGCCACGGCGATCGCCGAAGCTGCGCTGCCTGCGGGACACCCGTTCGCTCCTACCAGTTCCGTCTCCATGAGCCTGAGTCCTCGATGTTCGAGCGGTGCGTCGGCTTGGCCTGGTGTTCCGGGTGCCGGATCTACTCCGCTGCGATGGTCCGGATTCCCCGAACGCGTGTCCTCGTCGACGCGCTGGGATCCCTGCCTGCGGACGAGCGTGTTCGACTGCGCCGCAGCGAGGTGAAACTGATCGACCATCTCGATCGCCAACGCGACCGGAGGTCGTGATCCGCATCCCGAGGGTGGCACTGCCGATGTCGCGCTCACTCGTGAGTCGTTCCGGCGGCTCCAGCCGATCAACGTGCCCGGCGCGCGAGTGGTGCCCGGCCGGAGCCCCTTCGATGCCTCCGATCGTCGGTGAGACCGGATGCACCCCGGGTCAGGGGCGCGTGGCGGCGAAGTACGGCATCGAGTCCAGTGGGGTGAGCTCGACGTTCTTGCCCGTGCGGGGCGCGTGGATCGCCTTCCCGTCGCCCACGTACATCCCGTTGTGCTGGGTGTTGTTGTACCAGTAGATGATGTCGCCCGGCTGGAGGTCCTCCCGTGCGACCTGGCGACCGGCCGAGTACTGCTGGATGACCGTGCGCGGCAGTGAGACCCCGGCCGTGCGCCACGCCGTTCCCGTGAGCCCCGAGCAGTCGAAGGAGTCCGGGCCGGTCGACCCCCACTCGTACGGCTTGCCGAGCTGCGCGTACGCGAAGCGGACCGCGTCGCGGGCGCGGCCGCTCGCCGAGCCCTGGTACGCCGCGGGCTTGTCGCTGTTGCCCGCGGCCTTGTCCTCCTTCTTCTCCGCCTCCCGCAACTGGGTCCGCTGCTCGGCCGTGAGGCTGTTGAGCAGCTTCCGCGCCGCACCCAACTTGCCCTGGATCTCCTCCTTCTTGCCGCTGAGGCGCTCGCGCGCCTTCTCCGCCGCGCCCACCTTCCGTCCCGCCTCGGCGCGTGTTCGGGCGAGCTCGCGGCGCTTGGACTCCAGGGCGGTGAGCTCGGTGGCCTGGCGGGCGCTCATGCGGTCCAGCGTCTGGGCCCGGTCGAGATAGCTGTCGGGGTCCGCCGACAGGAACAGTCCGAGCGTCGGGTCGACCCCGCCGCTGCGGTACTGGGCCGCCGCCATGGGCCCCATCCGTGCCCGCAGTTCGTCGACCTCGGCCTGCTGGTCGGCCATCCGCCGCTGGGCCGCGTTGGCCTCCTTCTGGAGTTTCGCCTTCCGCTCCAGGATCGCGTTGTACTCCTCCGTCGGCGCCTCGGCCTCCTCGTAGAGCGCGGCCACCTGCTGGCGTACCTCGTCGAGGGAGGGTTTCGGCGCGGCCTGCCCCTGGGTGGGCAGCAGCGAGACGGTCCCGGCCGTCGCGGCCAGGACGGCGAGCCGGGGACGGCTCGGCGGCTTCGGTCGGCGGTGCGTCCCCATGGCGGACCACTCCTTCGCTCACCGGGGCGGCGGACGCCGGGGCGGGCGTCCGCCGCACGTGCCGGTGGGGTTGTGACGTCGATATCGTCAACAACTTAGTAGATTCGTAGTTCGGCCCACAATCCCGGGCACCGGATACGCGGGAGCGGCGGGGGACCGGGTACGCGGCCGGGTACGGGCGTCAGCCGACGCCGTGCAGACAGCCCATCGCCAGCGGGAGGAGCACGACCGCTGCCGCGGCCGCGGCCAGGCCCGTCCGCAGGACGAGCGGGGGTCGGTGGCGCGGGGCGAGCACGCGCCGCAGCCGGAGCAGGGCGGTGGGGCCGCCCACCGCGAACGCGCCCGCCGGGGCGGTCGCCGTCGCCATCCCGTACATCGCCGCCGCCAGGACATCCCCGGGCTGACGGCGCAGCGCGCGGTCGTCGGCGATCATCTCCAGCAGGACCGCGGTCTGTTCCCTGCCGTGCCGGGCCAGTGGGAGCCACCGGAACACCCGGGCGAACCCGCCGGCCGCGGCGAGCACCAGATGATGGCGCCCCGTGATGTGGGCGCGCTCGTGCAGCAGGACCGCGTCGAGCTGGTCGTCCGACAGCAGCCGCAGGGCGCCCGCGCTGACCACGACCCGGGGGCCGCGGCCGGGCAGGCAGTACGCGGCGGGCCGGTCATGGTCGAGCACCGTCGCGCCGAGCCGCCGCGAGCGGCGTCCCACGATGTCCAGCACCGCCCGGTGCCGGGACCGCGCCCGCCGACCCCGCAGCACCTCCACCGCGACGGCCAGCGCGACCGTACCCACGACCGCGCCGGGCGCCGCCATGGCGAGCCGCGCCGCCACCGAGGCCGCCGGGACGGCCGCCGGGTCACCGACCCCGCAACTGTGCAGCAGCCCCACGATCTCCGTGTGCAGATGACCGGCGGGCACCACGACGTCGTAGACGGCCAGCGCCAGCGACACGAGGAACGACAGGGTGAGCGCCTGCCAGAGGGCGAGCGCCAGCGCCGGGGCGCGGTGCGGCCAGCGCGCCCGCAACAGGGGGACGGGCGCGAGCACCCCGACGGCCGCCGCGTAGCCGAACAGCGCCGGGGCCGTGCTCACGCGCGGTCCTGCCGCCCGGCCGCGCGCAGCGCCTTGCGCAGCGCGCCGACCTCCTCGGGGCTCATCTGCTCCACGAAGTGCGCGAGGGCCACCGGGCGGTCCTCGCTGGCGCCCAGGGCGTCCTCCATCAGGGCCGCCGCGTACTCCTCACGGCTGCGGACCGGGGTGTACACCCACGCGCGGCCCTCCTTCGCGCGCAGCAGCCAGCCCTTGTTGTAGAGGATGTTCGCCACCGTCATCACGGTGGTGTACGCCAGCGGACGCCGCTTGTTGATGTCGTCCACGACCTCCCGGACCGTCGCCGGGCGCTCCCAGCGCCACAGGCGGTCCATGATCTCCGCCTCCAGATCCCCCAGCCGACGCATCCTCTGCTCCTCCTCCGACACCGCGCGAACGCAGGCCAATAGTAGGCCGTGGGGGCCGGCCGACGGTCCGCGCACCCGGGGTCGGCTCACACCCGGGCGGGCTGCTCCTCCTCCCCGGGCCGTCCGGCGTCCTTCGCCTCCGTGGGCCGGGGCCGGGTCTCCGGCAGCGCGGCGAAGCAGCACAGGCTCAGCACGGCGACCCCGGTCAGCCACCCGGCGACACCCCAGGGCGGTCGGCCGCCGCCGGACAGCGCGGTCGCCACGATCGGGGTGACCGCGCCGCCCAGCACCCCGGCGAGGTTGTAGCCGACGGCGGCGCCCGTGCACCGCACCCGGGGTTCGTACAGCTCCGGGAGATACGCGGCGATCACCGCGAACATCGTGACGAACGCGATCAGGGCCACCATGAACCCCAGGGACATCAGCACGGGTTCCCCCGTGCTCAGCAGCGCGACCAGCGGGAACATCCACACCACGGCGAGCGCGCTGCCCGCCAGGCACAGCGGCCGCCGCCCGAACCGGTCGCTCAGCAGCGCGGCCACCGGCGTCAGCAGCCCCTTCACCGCCACCGGGACCATCACACAGAGCAGCATCAGCGTGGGACTGACCCCGATCACCTCGGTCCCGTACGCGAGCGCCCAGGTCGACACCGAGTAGAACACCGCGTATCCGCTGGACAGGGCGCCGGCGGTCAGCAGTACCAGCCGCCAGTGGCCGCGCAGCACCTCGGCGACGGGCGCGGCGGCCCGTTCCCCGCTCTCGCTGAGGGCCTTGAACTGGGGGGTCTCCGCGAGGGAGGAGCGCAGCAGCAGACCGCCCGCGGCGAGGAGTCCGGCCGCCCAGAACGGCACCCGCCAGCCCCAGGAGTTGAACTGCGCGTCGGTGAGGGTGGCCGTCAGCAGCAGCATCATGCCGTTCGCCAGCAGGAACCCCAGCGGGGGACCCATCTGCGGGAAGCTGCCCCACAGCCCGCGCCGACCGGCGGGGGCGTGCTCGGCGGTCAGCAGCACCGCGCCGCCCCACTCACCGCCCAGTCCGATGCCCTGGACGAACCGCAGCACCAGCAGCAGCAGGGGCGCCGCCATCCCGATCGACGCGTAGGTCGGCACACATCCCACGGCGACCGTCGCGACCCCGGTCAGCAGCAGCGACGCGAACAGCACGGGCCGCCGCCCGTACCGGTCCCCGACATGGCCGAACAGCACCGACCCGAGGGGCCGGGCGACGAAGCCCACGCCGAACGTGGCGAACGCGGCGATGGTCCCGGCCAGCGGGGAGAACGACGGGAAGAACAGCGGCCCCAGCACCAGCGCGGCGGCCGTGCCGTAGATGAAGAAGTCGTAGAACTCGACGGCGGTCCCGGCGAGCGAGGCCGTCGCGAGCCGCAGCATGGACGGCGTCCCGCTCCGGGAGGACGGCGGCGACGGAGCGTGACTGGTAGACATACCGCACCAACGCCCCGCACCCGGAGCCGGTTACGCCGACGGCCGCGACAGCGGCAGGAACATCGGCCAGGGCACGGGCGCGGGCGTCGGTACGGGTCCGGGCACCGGCACCAGCACCGGTACGGCCGGCGTGACTTCGCGGCGGACGGAGCGCGCGCGGAGCGCGGACGGGTGCCCCGGCGTACCGTGCGCACCCCCTCAGCGCGACCACCGGGTGTGCGGGTCACTTCGCGGCGTGCCCGGTCGGGCGCGGTTCCAGCCCGCGCGTGCGCATGGTTCACGCGCTCCCGCCCGGCGCCGGGACCCCGCGCGGCGACCGCTGCGCCTAGCCTTCCGAGGACATTAGCAGGGGCGGCCGTCGTGAATTCCCACTGCGTCGCCCCCGCCCGTCCGTGTCTCGAACCGGAGACCGTTCCCGGAGGTTGTCCATGCTGGAGAGCATCGTTGTCGTCGGTGGCGGAACATCGGGCTGGATGACGGCCTCCTATCTGAGCGCCGCGTTCGGCGAGCGGATATCCGTCACGGTGGTGGAATCCGCCCGGGTCGGGACCATCGGAGTCGGCGAGGCGACCTTCAGCACCGTGCGGCATTTCTTCGAATACCTCGGGCTTTCCGAGGAGACATGGATGCCCGCGTGCAATGCCACCTACAAACTCGGTATCCGCTTCGAGAACTGGCGGGCACCGGGCCACCATTTCTACCATCCCTTCGAACGGCAGCGGGTGGTGGACGGGTTCACCCTCCCCGACTGGTGGCTGGCCGACGGCGGCGCCACCGAACGGTTCGACAAGGAGTGCTTCCTCGTCGGCACCCTGTGCGACACGATGCGCTCGCCCCGCCACATGGACGGCGCCCTGTTCGAGGGGGACCTCACCGACCGCCCCGCGGGCCGCAGCACACTCGCCGAACAGGGCACCCAGTTCCCGTACGCGTACCACTTCGACGCCGCGCTGCTCGCCGACTTCCTGCGGGACTACGCCGTCGCGCGCGGGGTGCTGCACGTGGTGGACGACGTGGTCCACGTCGCCCGGGACGAGCGCGGCTGGATCAGCCATGTCGCCACCCGGGGCAGCGGTGACCTGGCCGGGGACCTCTTCGTCGACTGCACCGGCTTCCGCGGGCTGCTCATCAACGACGCCCTGGACGAGCCGTTCGAGTCGTACCAGGACACCCTCCCCAACGACAGCGCCGTCGCGCTGCGGGTACCCGTCGACATGGAACGCGAGGGGCTGCGCCCCTGCACCACCTCCACCGCGCAGGCCGCGGGCTGGATCTGGACCATCCCGCTGTTCGGCAGGGTCGGCACGGGCTACGTCTACGCCCGCGACTACTGCACCCCCGAGGAGGCCGAGCGCACCCTGCGCCGGTTCGTCGGCCCCGCCGCCGACGATCTGGAGGCCAACCACATCCGGATGCGGATCGGCCGCAGCCGGCGCTCCTGGGTGAACAACTGCGTCGCCGTCGGACTGTCCTCCGGATTCGTCGAACCACTGGAATCCACCGGGATCTTCTTCATCCAGCACGCCATCGAGCAACTGGTGAAGCATTTCCCCGACGCCGACTGGGACCCCGCCCTGCGCAGCGCGTACAACACGCTCGTCAACCGCTGCATGGACGGTGTCCGGGAATTCCTCGTCCTGCACTACTACGGTGCCGCCCGCGCCGACAACGAGTACTGGCGGGACACCAAGACCCGGAAGATCCCGGACTCCCTCGCCGAACGCGTCGAACAGTGGCGGACAAAACTCCCGCACCCGGAATCCGTGTATCCGCACTATCACGGCTTCGAGGCCTATTCCTATGTGTGCATGGTGCTCGGGCTCGGCGGAATCCCGCTGAAACCCTCACCCGCGCTGCGCATGCTCGACCCGTCCGCCGCGCAGCGGGAGTTCCGGCTGCTGGCCACCCAGGCCGAGGATCTGCGGCGCACACTGCCCAGCCAGTACGCGTACTTCGCGCAGTTCCGCTGAGCGGCGGCGGCCGGAGCCGTGGCGATGACGATCGATCTGCTGTGGTCAGTACTGCATCTGACCGCCCTGCTCGGGGCCCTCGGCCTGGTCGCGCTGACCGGGCGGGCCGTCGCGCGGTGGCTGCGGCTGCCGCTGGTGATCGGGGAGATACTGGTCGGCCTGTGCGCCGGGCCCGCCCTGCTCGCCCTGCTCGGGGGACCGGGCTTCGACCGGCTGCTGCCGGACCATCTCGCCGTCCCGCTGGCCCGGGTCGGTGAGGCGGGGCTGGTGCTGTTCCTCGTCGGTGTCGTCCACGGGCTGCGGCACGGCCCGGCCGGTCCGGCGAACCGGGCCCTCGGCCGGGTGAGCGCCGGGGTGTTCCTGCTGCCGCTGCTGACCGGGCTGCTGTTCGCCGGCTGGGTGCTGTGGCTCGGCCCGCCGGGCCTGGCCGGTACGGCGCCGCTGCCCGCGCTGCTGGTGATGCTGCCCGTGGCGATGAGCGTGACGGCGGTGCCCGTCCTCGCCTGTGTCATCGACGAACGCGGGCCCGGGCTCGGCCGGGCCGCGCCGCTCGCCCTGATGTCCGCGATCCTGCTGGACACCGTGGCGTGGCTGCTGCTGGCCGTCGCGCTGGGGCTGGCCGCCGGGGGACTGTGGGGGGTGGCCGGGGCGTTCGCCGCGCTCGCCGTCGGGCTGCTGCTGGCGCACGGAGGCCGCCGCGCACTCGCCCGCCCCCGGATCACGGCGGCCGCCGCCCGCCGCCCCACGGCCGCCGCCGTGCTGCTCGGCGGGCTCGCGCTGCTGGCGGCGACCGGGGCCCACGGCGCGGGACTCACCGCCGTCCTCGGCGCGTTCCTCGCGGGCGTCATGGTCCCCCATGACCCCGACGGCCCCTGGACCCGGGCGGTCGCCGTCGTCGCCCGGGTCGGCCGGGTGCTGCTCCCGGTGTTCTTCGTCGGCACCGGGATCACCCTGTTCACCGAATCGGCGGGCTCGCTGCCCTGGTCCGCGACCCTGCTGTGCACCGCGCTGGCGATCGTCGGCAAGGTCGGCGGCGGATACCTCGGCGCGCTGTGGGCGGGGGAGGACCGCCGGACCGCGCTGCGGGTCGGCGTCCTGGTCAACACCCGCGGACTCACCGAGATCGTGGTCCTCCAGGTGGGCTGGGCGGCGGGCATCCTCACCCCGGGACTGTTCCTCGCGATGCTGGTCATGGCGCTCGTCACCACCGTCCTGACCGGACCGCTGCTCTCCCTCATCGACCACCACGCGGCCTCCCGGGAGCCGCTCGTGCGAACAGGCGGTGTTCCGTGAAACTGTCCCCAGAGATCACCCCGACCCGGTTCCGCGCCCTGATGGCCGGGTTCCCCAGCGGTGTCGCCGTCCTCACGGCCACGGACCCCGACGGCGGGCGCCCGTGGGGCATGACGTGCTCCTCCGTGTGCGCGGTGTCGCTCGCCCCGCCCACCCTGCTGGTCTGTGTGCGCACCGGCAGCCCCACCCTGGACGCGATGCTCCGCCGGAGCGCCTTCGCGGTGAACCTGCTCCACGACGGGGCCCGCGCCACCGCCGAACTGTTCGCGTCCGGGGCGCCCCACCGGTTCGACCAGGTCCGCTGGGAGTACCCGGTGACGGGCGGCGGACCGCATCTGGTCGAGGACGCGCACACCGTCGCGGACTGCGAGGTCAGCGGGCACCAGGTGGTCGGCAGCCACGCCGTGGTGTTCGGGGAGGTGACCGCGGTCCACCACAGGAGCCCGCCGCGACCCCTGCTGTACGGGCTGCGCCGGTACGCCGCGTGGCCCCTGCCCGACGTGGACACCGTCTCGTGGGTGGCCCCCTGACGGCCGTCTCCTGGACGGCCCCTGGACGGCCTCTTGGACGACCTGACGGCGGCCCGCCGGCACAGCTCGGCATGCCTCCGCACGCCTCGACGGCTCCGCACGGCTAGGGCACGGCTCCACGCGTACGCCCGACTCGGGCACGGCGTCCACCGACGGAAGGTCGCCCAGGAACGTCACCCAGGGGCGTCGTCGCCCGCGTCGGTGGCCGCGGGCAGCAGCCAGGCGAGGGCCGCCGACACCGCCCCCGCGAGCGCGTCCCCGCCGGGCGGGAGCTCCACGAGACGGTGCTCGGCGGTGAGCGCCCCGGCCGCCGACCGTGACGACGCCACGGGGACCCGTGCCGCGCCCGTACCGTGCACGATCAGGGTGGGCGCGGTCACCGCGCCGAGCACCCCGCGCGGCTGGAGCCAGAAGACCTCGTTGAGCATCGCCCGGCCCGCCGCCAGTCCGCAGGCAGACGCGAGCGCGCCGTCTGCCAGCAGCGTCCGGCCCGCGGGCTCGGTCAGCCGGCCGCCGCGCCACCGCGGCGAATCCGCCGTGAAGTGCTCCTGGTAGTCGATCAGCGGATCGAACAGCACCAGCCGGCCGATCTCGTCGCCGCGCCGCGCCGCGTACCCCGCGGCCACCCCGCCCGTGAGTCCCGCCGCCAGTACGGCGATCCGGGCGGCACCGGTCCGCTCCCGCAGCTCCCGCAGCCCGGAGCCGATCAGATTGAGCAGCCCGGACAGGCTCAGCTCCGCCTGCCGCCCCTCGCTGTGCCCATGGCCCGGCAGATCGAAGCGGAGTGTGGCCACCCCGCCGTCCGCCAGACCCCGGGCGACCCGGGTGAAAAGCCCGCCCTGCTCCCGGTCGGCACCCGACCCGTGCAGGAACAGCGCCGCGTCCCGGGAGCCGTCGTGATGCCCCGGCGGTACCAGGAGCGTGCCCGCGAGCCGCAGTCCGTCATGGGTGCGGACGAGGACCTCCGCGCCGGTGTCCGGCGGGTTCGCCGGCAGGGTCGCATCGGACATCACAACACTCCGTTCGGGCGGGGGCCGGAGCGCCAGCGTGCCCCCGCCCGGCGCCCGTGGGTGGTCCGGCCCCCGGATTCCCCCGGCTCGCACGGTGTGGACGACCGCCCCGCACGCGACCGGCCCCGCAGGGCCACCGCAAACCGTCAAAGGCCCCCGGTGAGTGGGGATGTGGGCGCGGTCGCCGGTCCACAAGATTAGGGGCCGGGGGTTCCACCGCCCTGACGGTCGGTGCTCCGGACGAAGTCCCGTCGCGGATGGCGGAGGCCGTCACCTCGGCCCCGGCACCCGGGACGGCCCATCGCCCTCCCCGGTCCCGTCCCCTCTGCCGAAGGAGTCCGGTGCGCAGGAACGGCTCGGCGGCCACGGGCGTCACCCGCCCGTACCCGCCCCTCTCGACCATCCCCCGCCCGCCCGCGTCCGCCGGGCATCCGCCACCGGGGCCCAAACGGATCACCGTCGTCGGCGCCGGTATCGCCGGGCTGATAGCCGCCCATGAACTGGAACGCCTGGGCCATCGCGTCCAGGTGCTGGAGGCGGGACTCGCCCCCGGCGGCCGGGTCCGCACCCACGGGTTCAGCGGACGCGCCCACGGACCGCTCGTGGAACTGGGCGCCATGCGCATCCCCGCCTCGCACCACCTCACCATGCAGTGGATCGACCGGCTGCGGCTGAGCGACCGCGTACGGCAGTTCCGCACCCTCTTCTCCGACGACGCCAGTTATCTGGCGACCCCGGCCGGACACGTCCGGGTCCGGGACGCCTCACCGGTCCTCGTCGAGGAGTTCCGCCGGAGCCTGCCGCCGGGCCCGGACCACCGGCCCGAGACCCTGCTGTGCGCGGCCTGGCTCGCGGCGAGCGTCCACGCGGTCGCCCCCGGCACCTTCGGACGCGGACTGCACACCGATCTGCCCGTCGAACTCCTCGGCCTGCTCGCCGGCATCGACGTCCGGCCCTACCTCGTCGGCGGCGCCGCGACCCGGATCGACCTCAACCGGTTCTTCGCCCACCACCAGGGGTTCGCCGCGCACGGCCGGTTCCGCTACTTCTTCGACGACGTCGTCACCGAGACGTCCTCGGCGCTGTTCCGGCTGGACGGCGGGATGGACCAGATACCCAGACGGCTCGTCGCCCAGCTGCGCGGACCCGTCCGCTGGGGCCGCCGGGTGGTCGGGCTGCACGCACGGCCCGACGGGGTCACGGTCGACACCCGGCACGGACTGTCCACGGAACGGTTCGACTGCCCGTACGTCCTGTGCACCCTGCCGTTCTCCGTACTGCGCCGGATGCCGCTGACCGGGGTCGGCGACGACAAGACCGCGGTGGTCAACGACATGCAGTACTGGCCCGCCACCAAGATCGCCCTGCACTGCCGGGAGGCGTTCTGGGAGAACGACGGGATCAGCGGCGGCGGCTCCTTCACCGGGGGACTCACCCGCCAGACCTACTACCCGCCGGTGGAGAGCGACCCCCGGCTGGGCGCCGCGCTGCTCGCCAGCTACACCATCGGCCCCGACGCGGAGGCGCTCAGCGAGGTGCCGAAGGACAAGCGCGTCGCCACCGTCCTCGGTGAACTCAAGCCGATGCACCCCGAACTGGCCTCCCCGGGCATGGTCCTCGACGCCCGGAGCCAGGTGTGGGGCGAGGACCCGCTGAGCATGGGCGCCGCCTCCGTGCGGTGGAGCAAGGACCCGGACACCGCCGAGGAGGAACGACGGCTCGCCGCCGCGCCGCAGGGCGCCCTGTTCTTCGCCGGCGAGCACTGCTCCTCGACCCCCGCGTGGATCGAGGGCGCGATCGAGTCGGGGCTGACCGCGGCCCGGGAGATCCACGGCCATGTCCCGCTGAACCGCGGGGTGACGGCGCCGGGACACCGGGTGGGCGCGGGCGGCGCGCGATGAGCCCGGCGGACGGCCGGGGCGGACCATCCCCAGGAGGATCGATGAACCCCTCGCACGACACCGGCGTACTGATCGTCGGCGGTGGCCCCACCGGTATGGCCACAGGTCTGGAACTGCGGTCCCGCGGCGTCGACTTCACCCTCGTCGAAGCGGGTGACGGCAGCGTCACCCACCCCAAGGTCAGCGCGATCGGTCCGCGTTCCATGGAGTTCTTCCGCCGCTGGGGCATGGCCGACCGGGTCCGCGGCGCGGGCTGGCCCGGGGACCACACCCTGGACTGCGTCTGGGTCACCCGGGTCGGCGGCCATGAGCTGTACCGGCTGCCGCGCCGCACCATGGACACCCGCGCCCCGTTCCGGCACACCCCCGAACCCGACGCCATCTGCCCCCAGCACTGGCTCGGCCCCCTGCTCCGCGAGGAACTGGGCGTGCACCCCGGCGGCCCGGTCCGGATGCGGACCCGGATGACGGGCTTCACCCAGGACGCGGACGGCGTCACCGCACGGCTCACCGACGAGGCCACGGGCCGGACCACCACCCTGCGGGCCCGCTATCTGATCGCCTGCGACGGCACCTCCTCGCAGGTCCGCAAGGACGCCGGTATCGAGGCCCCCGCCCGCCACCGCACCCGGGTCTGCCGCAACATCCTCTTCCGGGCGCCACGGCTGCGCGAGGAACTGGGCGAACGCAACGCCAACTTCTTCTATCTGCTGATGTCCTCCGCCCTGCGCTTCCCGCTGCGCGCCCTCGACGGCAAGGACCTGTACCGGCTCACCGTCGGCCTGCTGGGCCACCCGGACTCGCTGGTCGACGCGGAGACCCTGGTCCGCCGGGCCATCGCCCATGACACCCCCGTCGAGGTGCTGTCCGACAACCAGTGGCATCTGGTGCACCGGGTCGCGGAGAACTTCCGCGCGGACCGGGTGTTCCTCGTCGGGGACGCCGCCCACACCCTGTCGCCCTCCGGCGGCTTCGGGATGAACACCGGGATCTGCGGCGCCGCCGACCTGGGCTGGAAGCTCGCTGCCGCGTTCGACGGCTGGGCGGGCCCCGGACTCCTCGACAGCTACACCACCGAGCGGCGGCCCGTGGCGCTGGAAGGCTTGGAGGAGGCCAACCGGCATCTCGTCCGGGCCTGGGCGCGGGAGATCCCCGGGGAACTCAACGACGACACCCCCGAGGGCGAACGGCACCGCCGCTCCCTGGGCGCGGACCTCGCCGCCGGGCCGGTCGCCAAGGAGTTCGACGCCCCGGAGATCCATCTCGGCTTCAGCTACGCCGACTCCCCCCTGGTCGTCCCCGATCCGACCGTCCCCGCCGACGCGCACGACGACCGGCGGCCCAACTCCCGGCCCGGCTCCCGCGCCCCGCACGCCTGGGTGAAGCCCGGGACGTCGACCCTGGACCTGTTCGGCGACGGGTTCGTGCTGATGTCCAGCACCCGCTCGGCCCGCACCGACGGCTTCACCCGCGCCTTCGCCGACCGGCGCGTCCCGCTGACCGTCGTCCACTGCGAGGTCCCCGAGGTCGTCGAGAGCCTGGAGCGGCCCTTCGTCCTCGTCCGCCCCGACGGACATGTGGCGTGGCGCGGCCATGAACTGCCCGACGACCCCGCCGCCGTCGCCGCCCGGGTCACCGGCGCGGGTACGGGGACCGGTACGGGTACCCGCGCAGGTACCGGCACGGACTCCGGTACGGGCGCCAGCGGCACCGGGGGAGCGCCATGACCCCCGCCACGGCCCCCGCCGCCCTGCCCCCGTTCGGCCTCACCGGCTGGCCCGCCGAACGCCTCGCCGACCCCTACCCGGTCTACCGCCGCTACCGCGCCGCCGCCCGCGTCCACCGGGCCGAACCGGACGGTACGGCACCGACGTTCTACGTACTCGGCCACGACGAGGTCGCCAAGGTCCTCAGCGCCCCCGTCTACGGCCGCAGCCCCCGCCGCGCCACCGGCGGCGCCCCACCCGCGACGGTCCCGAACGGCCACTCCGCGCTGCGGAGCATGGTCGAGAACTGGCTGGTCTTCCTCGACCCGCCCCGCCACACCGAACTGCGGTCCCTGCTGAACCGGGAGTTCACCCCCGGTGTCGTCACCGATCTGCGCGGCCGGATCCAGGACATCGCCGTCGGCCTCCTCGCCGAACTCACCGCCGAGGCCGCCCGCACCGGGACCGTGGACCTCGTCGAACGGTTCAGCGCGCCCTTCCCGATCCTGGTGATCTCCGAACTGCTCGGGGTGGACCGGACCGACTGGGCCTGGCTGCGCGAACAAGCCGTCGGGGTGCAGCAGGCGAGCAGCAGCCGCGCCGCGCTGCGCCCCGACGCGCACCACGTCGCCGAGACCGCCGCCCGCGAACTCACCTCTTACTTCCTGGAACTGGCCGCCCGGCGCCGCGCCGAACCCGCCGCCGACCTGGTGTCGCTGCTCGTGTCGGCGCAGACCCGGGGCGAACCGCTGACCGACGCGGAGATCGTCGCGACCTGCGTGCATCTGATGACGGCGGGCCACGAGACCACCACCAACGTCCTCAGCAAGTCCGTCCTCACCCTCACCGCGCGGCCCGCGCAGCTCGCCCGGCTGCGGGCGGCGCCGCTCGTCCCGGCGCCCGCGGTGGAGGAACTCGTCCGCTTCGACCCGCCGGTGCAGGCCGTGACCCGCTGGGCCTACCGCGATGTGGTGCTCGGCGGGCACCACGTACCCCGCGGCAGCAAGCTCTTCGCCGTGCTCGGGGCCGCCAACCGCGACCCGGCGCGCTTCCCCGACCCGGACACCCTCGACCTGGACCGCGGCGGACGCAACCTCGCCTTCGGGCTCGGCGTCCACTACTGCCTCGGCGCCGGCCTCGCCCGCACCGAGATCGAGATCGGACTGGGACTGCTGCTGCGCGCCCTGGCCGCCCTCGGCGACAGTGAGGTCGACGAGGTCCACTACCCGTACGACCTCGTGTTCCACGGGCCCGAGCGGCTCACCCTGCGGCTGCGCTGACCTCCGGCGAGGTCGCCCGCAGCAGCACCCGGTCGAGGAAGGCGACCAGCGCGCCGACGGCGTCCGGGGCCGGGAGGTCCACCACGGCCCCGAGATGCCCGTCCGGCCGGACCACCACCAGCCGCGCCCCCTTCACCTGGTACGCGCGGTACGCCGCCGTCTCCTGCGGCGGCACCGCGTGGACCGTCACCATCCCCGGGTAGCGGTCGTCCAGCAGCTCCGCGAGCTCCTGGACGTCCAGCCCCGCCGCGCCGGGGTCCGCCGCGAACCCCAGGACGTGATAGCCGCTGCCATGGGTCAGGTCCAGCACACTGCCCGTCCCGTCACCGGCCCGCGCCAGCAGCGCGTACGGGGCCCGGTCGCCGGGCCGCAGCCCGCCCGTCACCGGCCGGGCGGCGGCGACCGCGCGTGAACCCCGGTAGCCGATCCACAGCTGCGAGAACATATGGAAGAACATCCGCCGCACCGGCGCGAGACGGCTGACCACGCCGACCACCCGGGCCGCCACCTGGGTCCGCATCCACACCGCGACCGCCCCGTCGCCGGTCTCCGCGCGGAACCCCAGATCGGTGCGCTTGAGGACGGTCCGCGCGATGGGCCGCCGCTCCGACTCGTAGGTGTCCAGCAACCACGGCGGCGCCTGGCCGTGCACCACCTGCGCCAGCTTCCACGCCAGATTGACCGCGTCGCCCACCCCCAGGTTCAGCCCCTGCCCGCCCGCCGGGTTGTGGATATGGGCGGCGTCCCCGATCAGGAAGCAGGAGCCCACCCGGAACCGCGGCGCGATCCGGCTGTGGAAACGGAACATCGACGCCCACACGATCTCCTGGAGCCGCGCGTCCACCCGGAAGTAGTCGGCGAACCAGCGGTGCAGCACCTCCGGTTCCAGCGCCGCGTACGCCTCGTGGGAGGTCTCGACGGGCTCCTGGGCCTTGTGCACCGACGGCGGCACCACCCCGAACAGCCGGCAACGCCCGCTCGCCAGCGGCAGGATGCCGACGAAACCGCCCCGGGTCAGGTTCAGCCGCATCCCCCGCACCCCGAGATCGGCGTCCAGCACGACATCCGCGAGCATCCCGCTCTGCGGATACGTCCGCCCCCCGAACTCCAGCCCCAGCGACTGCCGGACGGTGCTGCTCGCGCCGTCCGCGCCGATCAGCCAGCGCGCCGTCACCGTCTCCTCGCCGTCCGTGCGCCGCACCGTGACACGTACCCCCTCACCGGTGTCGGCCAGCGAGTCGAGCGCGCTGTCCCACTCGACGTCCACCGCGTGCTCGGCCAGCGCCTCCACCAGCAACCGCTGGGTCTCGAACTGCTCCAGCGCCAGCGCGTACGGGAACCGGGTCCAGGCCGCGGTGCCCGCGCCCGCGAGCGGCATCCGCCCCGCGTGCCGGCCCCGCTCATGGATGGCCACCTGGGTGATCGGCAGCCCCCGCGCCACCGCCTGCGCCGCGACCCCGAGCCGGTCCAGCAGCTCCAGCGTGCGGGCGTGCACGATCGCCGCCCGCGCCTCCTCCACGGGCCCCGCGGCGCGGTCCACGACCCTGACCCGGACCCCTTGCTGCGCCAGCGCCAGCGCGGCGGTCAGTCCGCTCGGACCCGCCCCGACGACGAGGACGTCACAATCGTGTGCGTCACGCATAGGACCTCACAGCGTGGAAGTCGGTCCCGGA
This sequence comes from Streptomyces uncialis, assembly GCF_001905345.1. GTDB lineage: Bacteria > Actinomycetota > Actinomycetes > Streptomycetales > Streptomycetaceae > Streptomyces > Streptomyces uncialis. The sequence goes on along the minus strand of NZ_LFBV01000003.1, from coordinate 728,277 downwards.
GCCGGTCCCGGGACCCCCGGCCCCGAGTGTCCCCGGCGCGCGCGGCCGTCCGCATCGCGCGTCGCACGACCCGGCGGACGGTTCTCGGCGGACGGCGGCCCCGCCCGCCGCCCGCCGGAGGTGACCCCGGGCCCCCGCGCGGCCCGGCACCCTACGCGAGTGCGCGGTATCCGGCGCACCGCCGCCGCCACCGCTTCCGGCCGCCGGGACCGGACTATAGGTTCTGGCCTGCCCGTGGCGGGCGCCGAGGCCCGCCCCGACCCGCCGAGGACGTGCAGATGACCGACCAGGCCCCCGTCCCGCCCCCACCACAGCCGTACTTCGACGACCTCGCGGACCTGTACGAGCGGTTCACCAGCATCCGGGACGGCGCCACCAGCCCGGTCCGCTCCTGGCTCGTCGGCCAGCTGCCCAAGGGGCAACGGGCCCTCGACATAGGCTGCGGCGGCGGCAACAACTGCGTGATGCTCGCGGAACGCTACGACGAGGTGGTCGGCGTCGACATCTCCCGCCGGATGCTCGACATCGCCGCCGCCAAACCGGCCCGGGTCCCGGTGCGTTACCAGCACCGCAGCGCGCTGGACCTCACCCCCGCCGCCGACGGCACCTTCGACCTGGTGATGTCCGTCAACGCCGTCTTCCATCTGGGCCCCGCCCCCCGGGTGCTGCCCCGGCTGCGCGACCTCGTCGCCCCGGGCGGCCGGCTCGTCGTCATCGACGTCACCCGGCCCGACGCGACCGGCACGGACACCGACGCCGCGCCGCCCGCCGAACGCGACACGTACGCCTTCGACACCGCGCGCACCATCTACGAGGTCTCCGGCGACGCGGACGCCGCCGCCGACTCGCTGCGGATGATGCTCCACCCGCGCTGGCTGGAGATGAGCGCCGCCCATATGCCGCTCACCTACGGCGAGTTCGTCCGCGCCTACCGCGAACAGCTGCCCGGAGTGCGAATCACCCGCGACCTCATCCCCACCATGAGCGCCGCCGTCTGGGACGCCCCGTGAGCGTGCTCGACGTGCCCCGGGTGCACTTCGCCGGGGCCGCCGTCACCCGGCTGCCCACCGGCCCCCGCTCCGGACTGTACGACCTCGCCACCGGGCGGGCCCTCACCGACGACGGCCCTTTCCCGCTGGAACGCCCCGCCCGCGAGTACCACGACCTGCTGCGCGCCCGCGGCGAGCGCTACGAACCCGACGGCACCCTCACCCCCGACGGCCGCTTCTCCACCACCACCGGCTGGAACTTCGGCGGCAACGGCCACTTCTGGATCGACGCCCGGGTCACCGGCTGCGAACACACCCCCGGCCGCGCCGCGACCGACGACCCGCTGGTGGGCCGCGCCGTCGACCTGTGGGGCCACTTCTGCGACTACACCGCGGGCACCGTCAACCGCTGCCGTGTCCTCGATGTCGACCCCGCGTCCCCGTGGACCACCACCGTCATGATCGGCCAGCTCGCCCTCGGCCGCCTCGGCCGCTCCCACGACGTGGGCTATCTGCTCACCGGCGACGTCACCGGTATGAGCCCGCCGCGCTGGCCCAACGCCCGCTACATCGACGACGTCGGCCCGCACCCCCTCGCCGACCGGTTCCGCCGCTCCGTCGTCCACCAGTTCGCCGTCGAACGCGGCACCGGACTGCACTGGCTGGACGGCTCCGCCGACTCACCGGCCCTCACCGCGCTGCGGGACCTCCTGGACTCCGGCGCCGCCGACGGACTCGTCGTCCAGCTCGCCCTGTCCAACATGTCCACCCCCACCGACAACGACCAGCCCGACTTCTGGGACCTGCGCGGTGTCCTCGCCCCCTGGCACGCCCACGAACTGCGCACCTACCCCGCCGGACGGCTCCTCACCGGCCGCCGCGTACGGGCCGCCGGTCACCACGCACCCCTGCACAACCTCACCGTCCGCGTGGACGACGAGCACGTCACCGCGAACCTCGTCACCGCGCTGCCCGTCACCGGCCGCGCCCCGCTGCGCGGCCCCGGCCCCACCCACCGCACCGGACCCCTCGCCGACCTCGGCGACCTCCAGCTGCGCGCCGCCGACGGCACCCTCGTCGCCGTCGTCCGCGGCGCCGACTACCTCGGCGCCGGCTACCGGCGCACCGGCGGACTGCTCACCCTCGACCGGATCGACGGCCGCACCGGCGAACCCGCCGGCCCGCTGCGGATCACCTCGCCGGACGGCACCGTACTGGCCGACGAGGAGGAGACCGTCGTCCAGTCCGACGAGGCGGCGCTGTTCCTCGAACACCCCAACCCCCGCACCGGCGAAGACTTCGCGGTCCAGGTGCCCGTCCGCTCCTACGTCCGGGGCCGCCCCGCACGGGCCACGGGCATCCGGGTCCAGCAGTACCCCAACCCCCGCGCGCTGCCCCTCGACCCGGCCGCGCAGTCGCCCGACGCCCGCCCCGCGGACATCCCCGTCACCGCGTTCCTGGCCCCCGGCCGCGCCGACTACACCGCCGACAGCCTGCTGTCCACCGACGAACACGGCCACGGCACCCTCACCCTGCGGGGCGCCGCGGCGGGCGCCGCCCTGGTCCTGCTGCTCCCCGCCGGTGAACAGCCCCCCGCCGACCCCGCCGAGCCGGGCTCAGCCGCCCGCGGCTACGACCACGACGACGACCTCGGCTACTGGCCCGCCGCCGGCAGCATCGCCGTCCGGGTGCTGCCCGACCACTGGCACCTCGACGACCTGCCCGACAGCGCCATCACCTTCCCGCTGGTCTACCGCCAGGCCCTCGCCCCCTACGAACTCCTCTACTCCTTCATGAGCGACGAGGTGCTCAGCCTCGCCGACGAGTTCAAGGTCGAGACATACGCCCGGCTGATCTGGCACGTCAGCGCCCCCGAACACCGGGACCGGACGTTCTACATGCCCTCCACCCGCGATCTGAGCGCCCCTCAGATCCGGCTGCTGCTGCGGTACATGCTCGCCGACGAGGCGAAACGGCAGACCCCGCCCGTCCTCGTCCCCCCGCACCGGACCCCCGGCACGATCACCACCCGCGACGCCCTGCTGCGGGCCCTGCGCCAGGCCGCGGCCATCGAACTCGCCACCATGATCCAGTACCTGTACGCGGCGTACTCGGTCCCCACCCACGGCGCCGCCCGCCACTACGTCGAGCGCGGCGAATGGACCCCCGCCCAGCTTCTCCTCGCCTGCGGCGAAGGCCCGCAGACCCTCAGCAACGGCATCCGCGGCAGCCTCACCAACGTCGCCCGCGAGGAGATGATGCACTTCCTCGCCATCAACAACATCCTCATGGCCATGGGCGCCCCCTTCCAGGTGCCCGACATCGACTTCGGGACGTTCAACCACCGCATCGACGTCCCCCTGGAGTTCTCCCTCGAACCCCTCGGCCTCGGCAGCGTCCAGCGGTTCATCGCCCTCGAACAGCCCCACACCCTCACCCAGGAGATCGCGGGCAACGACTCCACGGCCGACGGCGGGACCGCCTACCGCTACGGATCGCTCAGCGAGCTGTACGCCGCGATCCGCGACGGCATCCAGCGCGTCCCCGGCGCGTTCCTCGTCCGCAAGGGCCGCGGCGGCGGGGAACACCATCTGTTCATGCGGGAGTCCGTCAACGCCGTGCACCCCGACTACCAGCTCGAAGTGGACGACGTCACCAGCGCCGTCTTCGCCATCGACTTCGTCACCGAACACGGCGAAGGCGGCTCCATCCCCTCCGTCCTGCCCGACGAGGACTCCCACTTCGACACCTTCCTGCGGATCTCCGACGCCCTCGTCCACGAACGCGCGCAGGGACCGAACGGCCGCGCCGTGCCCTGGAACCCCGCCTACCCCGTGCTCCGCAACCCCACCCTGGACCTGCGGAGCACCGCCAAGGACCCCGTCACCCACGAACCCGCGCGCCGCGCCATGACCGTCTTCAACCGCTCCTACGCCCTGGCCATGCACCTGATGGTCCAGCACTTCGGCCACAGCCCCGACAAGAGCCTGCGCCGCTCCCGGCTCATGAACTGGGCACTGGACATCATGACCGGCGTACTGCGCCCGGTCGCCGAACTCGTCGTCACCCTGCCCTCCGGACGCCCCGGCCGCACCGCCGGACCCTCCTTCGAACTCGGCACCGTCCCCCAGTACATCGCCCGGCCCGATGTGGCCGCCGCCTGGCTGGCCCGCGAGTTCGACGAGACCGCCTCCCTCGCCCGGGGCTGCCCCGCACTCACCCCCGCCGTGGCCGACCTCCTCGCCTTCATCGGCGACCGGCTGCGCACCATGGACCCCCGGGAGATGTGATGAGCGGCCCGGCTCCCACCCGCACCACCGTCTGCGTGGTCGGCGGCGGCCCCGCGGGCGCGATGCTCGGCCTGCTGCTGGCCCGCTCCGGCGTGGACGTCGTCGTCCTGGAGAAGCACCACGACTTCCACCGCGACTTCCGCGGCGACACCGTCCACCCCGCCACCCTGCGCGTTCTCGACCAGCTCGGCCTCATCGACCGCTTCCACGCGCTCCCGCACCAGAAGGTCACCACCATCGGGGTGATCCAGGACGGCCACCGCATCGACATCGCGGACTTCAGCCGGCTACGGGTCCCCTACCCCTACATGGCCTTCGTCCCCCAATGGGACTTCCTCGACCTGATCACCGCCGAGAGCGCCCGCCACCCCGCGTACCGGCTGCTGATGGGCACCGCGGCCACCGGGGTGCTGCGCGACACCGACGGCCGCGTCAGCGGCGTACGGACCCGGGGCCCCGACGGCGCCGCCGACCTCCGCTGCGCCCTGGTGGTCGCCGCCGACGGCCGCCACTCGGCGCTGCGGGCCGCGGTGGGCGCCCGGCCGAAACTCATCGGCTCCTCCCTCGACGTGGGCTTCTTCCGGATCTCCCGCCGGCCGACCGACCCCGACGAGGGCATCTGCGTCCGGGTCGGCAACGGCAAGATCTTCGGCGCGACCGACCGCGGCACCTACTGGCAGATGTCCTACGAGACCACCCGCGGCGGCTTCGACCGGGTCAGGCACGCGGGACTCGACGCGTTCCGCGCCGACCTCGCCGCACTGGTGCCCTTCCTCGCCGACCGGGTCCACGAACTGCGCTCCCTGGACGACATCAGCCTGCTGGAGGCCCGGATCGACCGGCTCGCCCGCTGGCACCGGCCCGGACTGCTGTTCATCGGGGACGCCGCACACGCCATGTCCCCCGTCGCCGGGTTCGGCGTCAACCTCGCCGTCCAGGACGCCGTCGCCACCGCCAACGCCCTCTGCGCGCCCCTGCTGCGCGCCCAGCGCACCGGCGCCGCCTTCGACGACAGCCTCCTCACCAAGGTCCGCCGGCGCAGACTGGTCGCCACCGCCCTCTCCCAGGGACTGCAACGCGCCACCCAGCGCTTCGGCATCGACACCACCCTCAACGGCTCAGGACAGCCGCCCGCGCCCCGGCTGTTCGAACGATTCCGGCCCGCACAGCTCCTGATGAGCAGGGTCATCGGGGTCGGCTTCCGCCCCGAACACATCCGCACACCCCCGGCCCGCCCCGCCGACCACGAGAAGGACCCGACATGAGCGCAGCCGACCCCGGGGGGACCGGGCCCGCCCCGGCCGACCGGATGATGTCGATGATCACCGGCTACTGGGTGACCCAGATCGTCCGGACCGTCGCCGAGCTGTCGATCCCCGACCAGCTCGCCGAGGGCCCGCTGACGGCCGCCGAACTCGCCGCGCGGATCGACGCCGACCCCGACGCGGTCGCCCGGCTGCTGCGGGCGTGCGCGTCGCTGGGGCTCACCGAGGCGGACGACCGGCGCGCGTTCCACCGCACACCCCTGCTCGACACCCTGCGCGCCGGGACCCCGCACTCCCTGCGGACGATCGCGCTGGTCCACGGCTCACCCGGCCACTGGCTGCCCTGGGGCCTGCTCCCCGACGCCGTACGGTCGGGGACCCCGCAGACCGGGGCCGCCCTCGGCCGGGACATCTGGGCCCACTTCCTCGCCCACCCCGAGGAGGGCGAACGCTTCGCGACCTCCATGACCGAACTGACCGCCGGGCTCGCCGAGGAGGTCGCCGCCCTGATCGACACGGACGGCGTCGGGGTCGCCGTGGATGTGGGGGGCGCGAACGGCGCGCTGGTGCACGCGCTGCTGCGCGGCGACCCACGACCGCGCGGGGTGGTCGTGGACCTGCCCGCCGTCGAGGAATCCGCCCGCGCCGAAGCGCGCGAGGCGGGACTCGCCGACCGGGTCACCGTGGTCGGCGGTTCCTTCTTCGACCCGCTGCCCCGGGGCGACCTCTTCCTGCTCAAGGCGGTCCTGCACAACTGGGACGACGACGCCTGCACGGCCATCCTGCGCAACTGCCGCGCCGCGCTGAACCCGGGGGGCCGGGTGATCGTGGTGGAGATGCCCCTGGGCCCGCTCGGCGAGCCCGGCTTCGCCCCCCTCCTGGACCTCAACATGCTCGCGGTCCTCCCGGGCCGCGAACGCGACCTCCCGCACTACGACGCCCTCTTCGCGGCCGCCGGCCTGCGCCGCACGGGGATCACCCCCACCCGTTCCCCCCAGCGGCTCATCACCGCGGTAACGGCCGGGAGCTGACCCCCGGCCGCTACCGGACCGTGTCCCCTGGGAAGGCCAGGACCCCGCGCCCGGTGCGGGGGACCAGGACCGGACCGGGGCCGCCGGGAAGGCGAAGACGGCGCGCCCGGTGAAGACGGCCCGCACGGGAACGGGTCCGCGGGGGAGCCCAGGACCCCGCACCCGGTGCGGGCGACCCGCAACGGACCGGGTCCCCGGGGCGGCGACCACCCCGGGCCCGGTGCAGGCGACCCGCACGGGAACGCACGACGGCCCCCCCGAAGGCCCCGCCAGGGAACGCGGCTCGGCCCCTGGCGGGCTCCCGGGGCGCACGGCGGGGGCCTACTCGGCCCCGAACGGCGCCGGCGCCGTTCTCGCCCCCGGCGCACACACGATCCGGGTCAGATCCACCCGCGACTGGATCGCCAGCTTCCGGTAGATCTGCCGCAGATGGAAACTCACCGTGTGCGGCGAGATGAACAGCTCACCGGCCACCTGCCGGTTCGTCAGCCCCCGGGCGACGAGCTGCGCCACCTTCTCCTCCGCCCCGGTGAGACTGTCCCAGCCGGTCTGCGGCCGGGCGACCAGATTCCAGTGCCGCCGCCGCACCCCGAGCCGCCGCAGCCGCCGCCGCACCCGCGCCGAGTCGCGTTTGGCGCCCAGCCCGTCGTACCCGGCCATGGCCGCGTTGAACGCGCCGATCGCCCCCTCCCGGTCGCCCCCGCACAGCAGCACGCCCAGATCCTCGGTGGCCGAGGCGACGGCCCAGGGGTCCCCGTACCCGTCGACGGCCCTGGCCAGCAGGGTCACATCGCCGGTCAGCAGGGCCCGCCCATGCGCCGCCGCCGCACCCGTCGCGGGCCGCGTCCGGGCCAGCGCCGCCACCTCCCCGGCGCAGTCCGCGATCCGCGCCGCGAACTCCCGGTCCCCGGCGGCCAGCGCGGTACGGACGCACCACGCCGTCGCCGACGGGTCCTCCAGCACCAGCCGTCGCCGCAGCCCTTCGTCGTGACGGGCGTCCCGCAGTACCTCCAGCGCTTGTTCGGCCCCCCTCCGCGCGGCCGTCACCTGCGCTGTGATCAGGCACCGCATGGCCCACCACGGGCGCGACGGCCCGCCGGGCACGGTGGCGGACTCCCAGTGGCCCTGCCGTTCCAGGGCCTCGGCCAGATCACCCCGGCGCAGCGCCACGGCCACCAGCACGGCCCGCAGATGCGGTTCGCACAGCGGCATCCGGGCCGCGTCGGACGCGGTGATCCCGGCCCGCGCGAGCTGCTCGGCCTCGGCCAGGTCGCCCCGGGCGAAGCTCACCCAGGACCGCAACGCGAACTGCAACGGGTCCAGTACCCCGTTGGAGTCGGCGTCGATGGTGCGCCGGACCGCTTCGACCATGACCGCGGCCCCGTCGAGGTCGCGGAGCTTGATCAGGATCCACGCCGTGTTCCACAGGGAGTTGTTCTGCCAGATGCCGGTGCCGTCGTCACCGTGCGCGGGGGTGCGCTCCAGCAGGCCCAGCGACTCGTCGATCCGTCCGTCGCCCCACAGGGACATCGCCCGGATGTTGCGGGCCGCCGTACACACGTCGCGTTCGTGGGCGGACTCGTCCTTCAGTACCTCGTCGGCCGCCGCCAGCGCGGCCCGTTCGTCGGTGTGGGACAGCATGGTGAGCCGCAGCAGCAGCGGCGACGGGCTGCCCTGGCCGGGGCCCGCCCCGTCCGCGGCCGGGTCCGGGGGCCCGCCCGCCGCGGCGTCGCACAGGATCCCCGGTACGGAGGCGGCCTCCCCGCGCAGCAGCAGCGCGGTCGCGAGCCAGGCCCGCAGCGGCCAGGTCCGGGCGTCCTGGCGGGCGCCGTCGCCGGGCCGCGCCGGATGCGCGCGCCGGTGTCCGGCGACCACGCGTTCGGCGACGTCCACCGCCCGGTGCAGACTGCCCGAGCGGACGAGCGCGGCGGTCGCCGTGGTGGCCAGCGCGATGTGCTCGGGCTGGGTCGGCGTGGTGATCTCCAGACCGCGCAGCGCGAGCGCGGCGGCGGCCTGCGGGGACACCGGGAGCAGCCGGTCCGCCGCCTCCCGGATGGTGGTGATGGCCTGGTCGTCGTCGGACTGGGCGCAGTGCACCAGATGCACCGCCGCGGCGGTGCCGTCCCCCAGCTGACCGAGGATCATGTTCGCCGCCTGCCGGTGCAGCAGGGACCGCATCAGCGGTGGAACGGTGCCCAGCACCGCGTACCAGATCGGTTCGCGGTGGAAGGAGAACTCCTCGGTGCCGCTGGTGAGGAGTCCCGCTGCCAGTGACTCCTGGAGCGGGCCGAGGAGTTGCACGGGTCGCTCGTCGGCCATCTCCGCCAGGTCGCGCGGCATGAAGGACGGACCGAGGACGGCCGCGACCTGGAGGAGCCGCTGGGTGCCGGGCGCGAGCCGGTCGAGCCGGTCGTGCATCAGCCGCAGGAACGCGCGCGGCAGATGCGCCCCGGGGTCGGGGGCGACGGCGGAGGTGAAGCCGGAGGCGAGCGGTTCCGCGACGAGCGACACGGTGCCCCCGGTGATCCGCAGGCACTGCTCGTCCAGCAGACCGCGCACCAGCTCCACGATCGCCTGCGGGCTGCCGCCCAGGCTCTCGCCGAGGGCCCGTACGTCGTCGCTGGGACGGGCGCCCAGGAGGTCGCCCATCAGTTCGGTGACCGCCCGGTCGTCGAGCGCGTCGAGCTGCGGGAGCCATTCCGCCCGGTGGATGGTCAGGTTGCGCAGCAGGAGGCTGTTCGCGGACCGCGCGTCCTCCGTACGCATCGTGAGCAGCCACCGCACGGGAGCGGCCAGCAGTTTGAGCGCCAGTCCGCACAGGGTCCGCAGCTGCACCGGGTCGGCCCACTGCGCGTCGTCCACGAGCACGAGCACCGGGCCGCGCCGCAGCCCCGCGTCGATCTGGGCCTGGACCTGCACGGGGCCCGCCGGACGTACCGGGCGCGGCACCCGCGGGGCGACGGCCCGGCCCGCGCCGACGGCGGGCGAAGCCGCCTCCTCGCCGCGCCAGGCGCCCCCGGCGGAGCAGTCGATCACGGTGAAGCCGAGTCCCTCGGCGAGGGCGCCCGTCTCCTGGAGGAGCCGTGTCCTGCCGCTTCCCGCGGGGGATTCCAGGAGGGTGATGCCGCCTTGGCGGCTCTCGGCGGTCGCCCGCAACGAGGCGCGTATCTGCTCCAGATGGCCGTCGCGGCCACGGAGCGGACGGCCCACGGCCGGCGGGAACTGGGGGACTGGGTCGTCAGGCTTTTCCAGGGTCTTCCCGTTCATGATCTCTCCTGCACGTGGGGGTGAGGGTTGAGTGCGTCGGGTGTTCCGTCGCCACGGGGCTCCGTCGGACGCTCCCGCCCGGCCGCCGGTACCGCGCACCACGGTCCGGGTACGGTGCCGCGCTGGTCCCGCCGGACCGGCTGCCCGGGCCGCGTCCCGGGGAGGTCGAACGCTCTGGCCGACCGCCCTCGGTGTTCGGGTGCCACGGACATCGGGCACAGGGCGGTGGGCGCCGGGGGATTCGAATCCGGCGGCGCGTTCGTTGACACGTCATTGCGGCGGGTGCTGTCGACCATGTGCGCTGGTTCTCCGTGACGTCCGGTGCTGTTACCGACAGCCGTAGCCGTAACAAGTACCGGCTGCGTGAATGCTTCCCGTGGGATTCGGTCCGGTGAACAGGTGTGGGTAAGTCGGTGCGCATTCCTTGCCGGTCGGTGCAGCTTCCTCAGCATACGCACCGGTCAGCGACTCCGGGAAGGGTGCGTCCTGCGGGGCGGCTGTCGCACAAGGCATTACGGGCGCGATCTTCCGGACGGGGTCACGACATTCCGAGCTGGCGCATTTCATGTCGTCGGCGCGCCCCCTGGTTTGGAAGTCGGTATGCGGCGATCTGGCGCCAATGAACGGCTATGTGATGTGCCGTGGGCAAGGGGGCCCGAGGGGCTGCCGGGGTGCCTGGGGGCGCGGCGTCGGCTGGGGGACGACGGGAGGAGCCGGTCGTGGGCGGCGGGCGCGGACGGCCGCAGTGGTGACCCTGGTCCGCGCGGGGGCCGGTCCGGTCCTGCCCCGCGGGCGTGGACGGGAGCCCGTGCGGCGCCCTTCGGTCCGTGGCGGATTCCCCCGGGACGTACCGGGCCGCGGTCACGGGTTCCGGATGTCACCGGGGTGCGGAAGGGGCGTGGTCGGAGGGGGTGCGGAGTGGTACGGCAGGGGGTGGCGGGAAGGTATGGGCCGCGCGGCCCGTGGTGGGCGGGATGACAGCGGGAGGGCGTCCGCCGCCGCGCCGGGCCGTCCGCCCGAGCGGTCAGAGAGGGGACACGACCGGACAGGAACGGGCGAACAGCCACCCGTAGCGGGCTTCGTGGGCGACATGTCCCCCTGCCCGGGGCGGCGTACGCCGGAGCGGCCGAGCGGGACGGAGCACGTTCCGGAGCGCCCGGCGTCACCTTCCTCCCCTCCGGTGCCGCGCACGCCCCGCCGTGGCGGTCCGGAACTCCCCGGTCGGGGCGCGATTCGCGGTTTCCGGTGCCCCGTCGCCGTGTCGCCGGGAGGGGGTGATCCGTCGGGGCGCCCGGACGGTCACGGTGGTGTCGGCGTGCGGCTCCGTCGGTCCGGTGGGCGTACCCCCGCGCGCAAGCGCCGGTGATTCGCTCTCCCCGCACATCAACGCTCCCCCGCCGGACGCCACGCGCCCCCCGTGGTGCCCCTGGCCGTCACGGCCGCGGACGCGTCTGCCCGCTGCCGCAGCCGGGACTCCGGGGGCGCAAAGGGAATGCGTCTCCATGGGGTGATGGCCGGGAATCCGTTCGTTCCGGCCATCGGGACAATCCCTCTGACCGTTTGTTCGCACGATCGTCCGGCGAAAGAAAGAACACCGTATTTCCGCTCGGTACGGAATCCCGGGAAGAACTGCTTCCCGGTCCGGGGGAGTGGGTTACGGCGCGAGCGCGGATATGGGGAACTCAAACCGCCGCGCGCGCCGGGAATTCACCCCGGGGAGCGCTGTGCCGTCCTGTCGATGTATCCGGATTGAACGAAGTTCAAGGCGTGGGCCGGTCGCCCCGAGTGAATCCTGGGGGATGAATCCGCACTCCGCAATACGGTGAGCGCGGCAGAGTACCGGAAGGCCCGGTACGCCGTGCCGCCCGGGGGGAATCAGCCTCATGTGCTTCCGATGGCGGCGCGTGGGGGCAAGGCCGAGCGCGCAGGGCGGGGAGTGTGGGGAGTGCGGGGCGGAGACGCGCCCACCCGCGACGCGCGCCCACCCGCGACGCGCCACCCGCCACGCGCGCCCACCGCGACCGCGACCCACCGCGACCGCGACCCGTCGAGCGCGGCCATCGACCGCGACCTGCCCAGCGCGACCCCGCTGACCGCGTCACCCCGACCGCGTCACCCCGACCGCGTCGCCGACGGCCGGGCACCCCCGTGGACGGCCCCGACCAGAACATCCGATCCCGGGGTTCAGTGGTACCCCACCGGGGAATGGCAGAGGAACTCCTGTGTCCCACCCGGCCGGAACGTACGGCGGCGCGTACGAGAGGAACGGGGACGATGAGCGAGAGCCCGGTACCCGGTCAGCGGGCCGACCCCGACCGCCCCGACCCGCCTGACCGCCCCGACCCGCCTGACCGGTCGGACGAGCCCGACCGCCCCGACGAGCCGGATGAGCGGTACGAGCTCGACCCGCCCGCCCCGCCCAACCGACCCGATGGGCCCGGCTGGTCCGACGAGCAGGACGAGCGGGACGAAGCAGACCGGCCCGACCGGGTCACGGTGCGGAGCCCCGTCCGGCCCGAGGCGAGCGAGGCGTGCCGCTATCTGTGCGCCGGGACCCATCTCGACAAACGGTTCCGCGACACGGTCATCAACGAGCTGTACGTACACGAAGAGCGCTTCGCCGCACCGTCGTTCGGGATCGACGCGGCCCGGGTCCTCGCCCACGCCCTGCTGGCCCGTCGGCTGGAACTGCGGTGGGCGCTCGCGATCCTGGCGGTATGGGTCGCCGCCCTGCCGCTCACCGGCGGGGAATTCCTCTGGATCATGCTGCCCTCGCTGCTGTTCACCGCCGTGTCGAGGACGCGGCGGAGACTGCGCCGGGCATCGCCCTTGCTGCGCGCCCTCGGCACCGTCCTGCGCTGGTACGTCACGCTGATGCTGGTGGCGGCGATGCTGACCATGTTCCCCTTCTGGGACGAGGCCCGGCAGCTCGGGTCCGGCCTCCTGGGGCTCCTCCTGCACCCGCCGGCGATGCTTTTCTCGTTCGTGCCGTGGAGAGAGCTCTCCGCCTGGATCGACTGGCCCGATCCTCTGGTGCCGTTGTACGTACCGTTCCTGGTGATCGCCGTTCTCGTGGGGCTCCGGCAGGGCGGCTTCGCCCGGCTGATGGACGGACCGCTGTCCGCCGCCCACTTCCCCGACCCCACCGTCGATCCGGCCGAGGCGGTACGGGACGGCCGTGCGCGTCGGCTGCTGGCGCTGGTGCGCCGGGAGCAGCACTCACCGCTCGCGATCTACGACTCGGCCGACCCCTTCCGGGGCGCGGGCGAGCCCTACGAGCCCTGGACGCTCACCGTGGAACTGCGCCCCCGCGCGGGGCATCAGCCGGAGCCCGTGGACAACCGCGCGGCGCTGGAGCGGGTCCGCCCGCTGGTGGAAGCCCTGCGCACACCCTCCCCGCACGGATCACCGCGGGCCGCCGAGGTGGTGCGGGACCGGCTGCGGGAGCTGGAGGTCGACGAGTGCGTGTTCCTGCCGCCCGACGGACTCCGGCGCCGCGAGGAGGCCCCGTACGACGCCGAGCGTTTCGCGGTGCAGCGCCGGGAGGCGATCGAGGAGGGCGGCGAGGCCCGCCGCCACTTCCTGCGGATCAGGGTCGGCGGCTGGGAGGGCGAGCTGATGGTCACCGTGTACGTCCGCGTCCACACCCAGGGCGGCATGCTGATGCTGGAGGTCGCGCCCTATGTGCTGCTGCCGGTGCTCCGCGAGTTCCGGGACGCCGACCGCACGGCACACCGCTACGTCCACAACAGCGCGTTCAGCAAGGCGGTTCGGGCGCTGACCCGCACCCCGTCGTCGCTGGCTGGGTCCGTCGCCCTGCTCGGCGGCTGGTCGGGCAGCGGCTGGAACGTGGCGGTCGAGGGCAACAGGGGCGCGCTGCCCGAGGGTCCGGCCCTCGCCGTCCGGGAACTGGGCGCGAGCGACGAGGCGTCCCTCTTCGAGTGGATGGACGTACGGCGCTATCTTCAGAGCATCCAGGAGCGGGTGGGGGAGGGCGTCAAGCACGCTCTGTACGACGCGGGCTGGCAGACGGCCGCCTTCGAGCAGAAGATCGTCAATGTCAGCGGCGGGGTCTACATCGAGTCGGCGCGCAACAGCGCCTTCGGCTTCGGCGAACGGTCCACCGCCGTCACGGACAACAACACGAACCGGGGGACGGGAAATGAGCAGCGACGGCAGTGAGCGGGACGGACCCGGCGCGGGCATACGGATCGGTTCCGTGTCCCACAGCGCACTGAACTTCGGCTCCCATGGCTCCGCGACCACCACCAACTCGCCTCCCGGGACGGCCGGTCCGGGACAGGACGAGCTGCTCGCGGCGGTCCGGGCGCTGCGTGCGGACCTGACGCGTCTTGAGGCCACCCGGGACGCCCAGATCCTCGACGCCGAACTGGTGGCCACCGAGGCGGAGATCACGGGTTCCGGCGGCGCGGGCCCCGGCAGGCTGGCGCTCCTGCGGGACTCCCTGGCCGACGCGGGGCAGGTCGCCGGCGCCCTCGTCTCCGGCGTGGCCCTCGCCGAACTGCTCGCCGCGCTGCTGGGCGGCTGACATGAGCGAGGGCGTACCCCGGTGGAATCCGGAGACCCAGCGCTGGGAGCGGGACCCGGGGCCGCAGGGGCCGCCGCCCGCCCCCGGCTGGGCGGGCGGCCCCGGGCAGGCGGGCGGCCCCGGGTGGGGCGGCGGATCGGGGTGGGGCGGCGGCCCCGCTCCCGGCGGCGGTCCCGGCTGGGGCAGGGGTCCGGTGATCGCCCTGGTGGCCGGCGGGGTCCTGGCCGTGGCGGGGGTGGTGCTGTGGCTGACCGCGGACCGGGACGGCGGCGGGGGCGACGAGTCCCGGCGGACGGACAGCACCGGCTACCACTGGTCACCGCCCGCGACGGGCGGTTCGCAGACCTCGCCGACGGGCGGCGGTGCGTCGCTGGACTCGCCGGACGGCACGGGCGGCACGAACGGTACCGATGGCACGACCCCGGGCGGGGAGGACACGGCGCCGGGTGGCGGGGAGTCCCCTTCACCGGGGTTCGTCCGGGTCACGGAGCCCACCAGAGGGTTCACGATCGCCGTCCCCGAGGGCTGGGAGCACTCGCTGGAGGACGGGTCGGTGTTCTACCGGTCGCCCGACCAGCGTGGTCTGGTGCAGGTGTTCGGGGCGTCGGGGGCGGACCCGCTGGAGGCGGTCGGCCTGGCGGAGCGGCCGCTCAAGTCCCGGGAGGACTACCGGCGGCTCGCCCTCGGCCGGGTGGACAGCGGCCCGGAGAACCCGTCCGGGGACGCGGCCGAGCTGCACTACTCGTACCGGAACGAGGATGTCGGCGAGGTCCGCGAGTGCGTGGACCGGGTCTTCACCGGGACCGACGGCAAGCAGCACGCCGTACTGGCCTGCTCACCGCCCGGGGCGGCCGGGCTCGCCGCCCGCCGGGTGCTGGACACGGCCCTGGCGGACTTCGCCCCCTGACCTGCCCCCTCCTGCCCTCCTGAGACCCACCCTGCGGGCAGCCGGCCGGACCGGCTGCCCCCAGGGCGTCACGCGGTGTGGTGGACCACCACGGAGATGACCCGGACCTCCTGGTCCGACATGTTGCGGTACTGATGCGGGGTCGCGGAGTCGAAGGCCAGTGAGTCGCCCGCCTCCAGGACGTAGGTCTCGAAGCCGACGTCCGCGTGCAGGGTGCCGTGCAGCACGAGCTGGTACTCGCGGCCGTCGTGGCGGATCGGGGCACGGCTGTCGGTCGACCGGCCGAAGGGCTGGTACACGACCTCCAGGAAGTCCACCCGCGCGTCCTGCTGGGGGGTGAGCCGCTCCCAGCGGACCCCGCTCGCCAGATCGATGGTGCGCCGCCGGCCCCGGCGCTGGACCACCGGTTCCTCGGGCAGCGCGAGGGACGGCGGGGGTACGGGATCGAGGTCCGGGAGGCCGTCGGGGTCCGGCAGACCGTCGGAGCCGGGGCCCGGACCGGACGCCGCCACCGCGCCGACCGCCATGGCCAGCCGGGGCGCGGTCCCGTTCGCCGCCATGGCCGACCGCGGCTCGTCGGCCCGGCGCGCGGAGGAGGGGGACGTACTGTCCTCGCCGACCCCGAAGAGATAGTCGAGGGAGATGCCGAGCGCGTTGGCGATCCCGTAGATCACGCCCGCGGACGGGGCGGTCTGGCCGCGTTCCACCTGTGAGATCAGGCTCGCCGAGCAGCCCGCGAGCCGGCCGAGTTCGCGAAGGGACAGGCCGCGTTCGGAACGGACCCTCCTCAGTCGCGCGCCGAGTCCGGGACTTCCCCCCGCTGGCTTCATGGCGGCTCCTGCTTCTCTTGGTGCGGTCGGTCCGGTCGCTCCCGTGTCTTCGTGCACATGCCGACTGTATAGGAGTGTGCACCGCTGTACAGCATGGCTGACATGGTGCACAGCTGTCACCCGATCGGGGGCGATATTTCAGATTGGGGTGGGGTTTGATTTAACCCTTGACAAGAATGCTGCACGGAGCGTGCACTATAGCGCACAAGCCCCTTCCAGGAGGGCGCACAACCTTGTGTGGAGGTTCTCGCTGTGACAGTCAATGAACGGTCCACTTCGCGCAGACGGGCCGGCTCGGCCCGGACAAGAACCCCCGGTGTCCGCTCCGGCGGCGCCCTGCTCGCCACCGCCCTCGCCGTCACCCTCACCGCGTGCGGCGGTACGAAGGACTCGGCAGGCGCCCCGAAGACCTCCGGGGACGGACCGAGCGGCACCCTGCGCGTCGGCACCAACCAGCAGTTCGACGACTGGGACACGGTCAACAAGCAGAACAGCACGTTCTCCTCGCTGGTCTACGAACCGCTGATGAGCGTGGCCCCCGACGGCTTCACCCTCAAGCCCCAGCTCGCCACCTCCTGGAAGGAGACGCCGGAGCGCATCGAACTCACCCTCCGCTCGGGCGTGGTCTTCCACGACGGCACCCCGTTCGACGCCGCGGCCGTGGTCAAGAACCTGGAACGCGTCAAGAGCAGCCCGAGCCAGTACCGCAGCCAGCTCGACGCCGTGAAGACGATCACCGCCGTGGACGCCACCCACGTCCGGATCGACCTCAAGCAGGCCGCGCCCAGCCTGATCAACAACCTCGCCCGGCTGGGGATGTTCATGGTCTCGCCCAAGGCGCTCGCCGACGGCACCTGGAAGACCAAGCCGGCCGGTACCGGCCCGTGGGCCTTCGACGCCGCGAAGACCACCAAGGGGCTGCGGACCGCGGTCAAGGCCTTCGACAAGTACTACGACAAGAAGTCCGTCGGACCCGCCAATGTCGAGATCACGCAGATCAACGACCCCGACAGCCTCTACAACGCGCTGCGGGCCGGACAGCTCGACGTCGTCTGGACCACACCCCCGCTCGCGTCCCGCGCGGACAAGGAAGGACTCAAGTCCACCTGGTTCCCGTCCGTGCTCTGGCACCTCCAGATGTACGACACGGAGGGCGTGTTCAAGGACAAGAAGTACCGTCAGGCCATCTGCCACGCGATGAACCCGCAGGACTACATCGACGCGGCGCTCGGCGGCAAGGGCAAGACCCACCTCCAGCGCATCCCGGAGGGCCAGCCCGGCTACGACGCGGCGCTCGGCGGATACCCCTTCGACCTCGCCAAGGCCAAGAAGCTGCTGTCCGAGGCCGGCAGCGCACCGAAGTCGTTCACCCTGATCAGCTATGACACCCAGCGCACCATCGCCGAGCTGTTCCGCAGCCAGATGGAGAAGATCGGGATCGAGGTCGAGCTCGAACTGCCGAACTTCCCGCAGTTCCTGAGCACCTACCAGAACGGCAAGTACCCGGCCTCCATCCTCTCGGACGGTTCCCGCTCGGGCGCCTACGACTACTACAACCGCAAGTTCGCGCCCACCGCACCCGGCAACCCGCTGAAGGCGCAGTACCCGGAGCTGACGGCCGCCGCCGAGGAGGGCCTTGCCGCCAAGACCCCCGACGCACGCGAGACGGCCTGGAAGAAGATGTCCAAGATAGTGAACGACGAAGCGCTGGACTGCGGTTACTTCGACTACTCCGGCTTCTGGGCGTACAACCCCAAGAAGGTCGACAACATCGTCTCCACGACGAACGACGTGGCGGTCTTCCGCTACAAGGACGCCAAGATCGTGGGCTGACCGGACGCCGCGTCCCCGGAGCGCGGGAACCTCCCCGCGCCACCCGCAGACCGCGGGCACGGACCGTGCGCCCGTACCCCGGTCCGCCCTCGCCGACCCGCCGCCCGGCCGGCTGCACCCGGCAACCCCGTACGCGGCCCTCGCCGACGCCACCCGTCGCGAGAACCAAGCGGTGACCAGGCAGTAACCAGGCGGCACAGCACCACACACGTGTCACCGGCACCACGCACCACGAACATCACCAGCACCACCAGCACCACGCATCACGTACCACCGGCACCACGCGTCACGAGAACCACACACCACAGCAGCCGATCCGCCGGGTGGACCCACCCCACCGAACCCCGGCCCGCCTCCCACGGCATCCGCAGGACGCCGCACGAGGCGCCGGAGCCCCACGCCGCCCCCCCCCGCTGTGCACCTCTCAGTACCCACCCTCCGTAAACCCCGGATGGAGAACCCACCCATGAGCAGCACACCGCCTTCCGCCGCGCACCCCGATCTGGTGCTCCTGAACGGGCGCGTGACCACCATGTCCACCGACGCCCGCAGCGCCGAGGTGGAAGCCGTCGCCGTCAGCGGCGAGCGGATCACTGCGATCGGCACCAGCCGGGAGATCGAGGACCTCGCAGGTCCCGGCACCACCGTGGTGGACCTCGCCGGGCGGCGCGTCGTCCCCGGGCTGATCGACTCGCACGTCCACATCGTCCGCGCCGGACGCACCTGGCGCGACGAGGTCCGCTGGGAGGACGAGCTCACCCTGGAGAGCGGACTCGCGGCCATCACCCGCCGCTCCGCCGAGCGCCCCGCCGGCAGCTGGATCAGGGTCATCGGCGGCTGGCACCCCGCCCAGTTCCCCGAGAACCGCGGCCCGAGCCGCGCGGAACTCGACGCCGCGGCCCCCGACAACCCGGTCTACGTACAGTTCCTCTACGACTGGGCCGTCCTCAACACCGCCGCGATGCGTGTCCTCGGCGTCGACCACGCACTGGTCCGCGAACTCGCCGAGGAGGGCTTCGACCCGGCCTCGTTCGAGACCGGCGCCGACGGCGAACTCACCGGCAAGGTCAACGGCACCCCGCTGATGGAGTGGTTCTACCGGCGGATGCCGAGCCCCACCTTCGAGGAGCAGGTCGCCTCCACCGCCGAGATGTCCCGCGAGCTCAACCGGCTCGGGATCACCGGCGCCATCGACGGCGGCGGCTTCAACAGCGGCCCCGACGCCTACCCCGCGATCCGTGAGACCTGGCGCCGCGGTCTGCTGACCGTCCGCAGCCGCCTCGCAGTCCACGCGTCCCGGGCCGGCACCGAGATGGACGAGCTCGCCGGCTACCTCCGCTTCACCCCGCTCGACGTCGGCGACAACATGCTGCGCGTCATCGGCTCCGGCGAGGTCGCCCTGTACCGCACCGTCGACAAGATCGCCCACCCCGTCGTCATCGACGACGAGGTCCGCGACCAGCTCCGGCAGATGTTCACCGACCTGGCCCGCAACCGCTGGACCGTGCACACCCACGCACACCACCACGAGACCATCGACGCGGTCCTCACCGCCTGGGAGCAGGTGCACGCCGAGCACGACATCAGCGATCTGCGCTGGTCCCTGGTGCACGCCGAGCCCCTGCGGCCCGTCGACGTCGACCGGATCGCCGCCCTCGGCGCCGGTGTCCTCGCCCAGGGCCTGTTCCGCTTCCAGGGCGACGAGGCCATCACCGCCTGGGGCGCCGAGACCGTCGCCGAGGCCCCGCCGCTGCGCACCCTCATCGAACGGGGGATCCCGCTCGGTCTCGGCTCCGACGCCATGCGGGTCGCCTCGTACAACCCCTTCGCGACCCTCGCCTGGTTCCTCAACGGCCGTACCGTCACCGGCAACGACACCCTGGACCCGCGGCATCTGCTCACCCGCGAGGAGGCGCTGCGCGGCTACACCGCCTCCGGTACGTGGTTCAGCTTCGAGGAGAACGAGCGGGGCCGCCTCGAACCCGGTCTGCTCGCCGACCTCGCCGTCCTCAGCGACGACTACCTCACCGTCGACGAAGAGGTCATCCCGCGCATCGAGTCCGTGCTGACCCTCGTGGGCGGCCGGATCGTCCACACCGCGAAGCCCTTCGCCGAGCTGCCCGTCGCCCACCCCGTCACCCAGGGAGTCAGCCGTGCCTGAGAACACCTCGACCGACGAGCGCCGCCTGCTGATCAAGGGCGCCACCGTCCTCACCATGGACCCCGGCTACGGCGACCTCACCACCGGTGACATCCTGATCACCGGGGACCGCATCACCGCCGTCGGACCGGACCTCGCGGACCAGGTGCCCGGCGACGCCGAGGTCATCGACGCCCGCGGCATGATCGCCATCCCCGGTCTCATCGACACCCATATGCACGCCTGGCAGACCCCCCTCAAGGGACTCCACGCCCGGGGCTGGACCGGCGACGACTACCAGCGCGAGGTCTTCTACCTCCGCGAGCACTTCGGCCCCGACGACATCCACGACGCCACGTTCTCCGGCTCCGTCCAGATGCTCGACGCCGGAGTCACCGGGGTCCTCGACTTCTGCCACAACGTCATGTCCCCCGAGGCCGCCGAGGCCGGACTGAGCGCCCACCGCCGTACCGGCCAGCGCGCCCTCTTCGCCTACGGCATGCTCGGCAGCTTCGGCGCCCCGCCCGAGGACCACGCCTGGCGCCTGGAGCACGTCCAGCGCCTGCACGAGGAGATCAACCTCGGCGGCGACGGACTGCTCAGGGTCGGCATGGCGCTCGGCTCCATCGAGTACGGGTCCATGGACCGCGTCACCAAGGAGATCCTGCTCGCCCGGGAACTCGGGATGCGGATGAGCGTCCACCAGAACCCGCCCGGCCAGATCCGCGCCCTGCACGAGGCCGGACTCCTCGGCTCCGACATCGTCCCCGCGCACGCCAACGCCGCCGACGACAGCGAGCTGGCGGCGCTCGCGGCCTGCGGCGGCGGTATCTCCTTCACCCCCGAGGGCGAGTTCGGCGGCGGCCGGTCCATGACCATCCTCAACCGCGCCCACCGCGCGGGCGCCCGCCCCAGCCTCGGCATCGACACCCACGCCCGGGTCTCCATCGACCTGTTCGCCGCGATGCGCCTCACCTTCCTGCTGATGCGCAACGTCGACGCCACCACCGAACGCGAGGCCGGCCGCTGGCCGCTGGAGCACAGCCCCGGCGTCCCCCTCGTCCAGCCCCGCGACATGCTGGAGTTCGCCACCGTCAACGCCGCCGCCCACCTCGGTCTCGGCGACGAACTCGGCCGCCTCACCCCCGGCCGGCTCGCGGACGTCGTCCTCGTCGACACCGAGCCCTACGGCGTCGCCCTCGGCGACCCCGCCGCGCACATCGTCCTCCAGACCACCCCGCGTGACGTCGACACCGTCATCGTCGGCGGCCGGATCCGCAAGCGGGGCAAGGTCCTCACCGACCTCGACCCCACCGCCGCGGGCGCCGCGACCCGCCGGGTCCGCGAGCGGGTCTTCGCCGACGCCGCCGCGCAGGGCGGACCGGTCCCGGACCTGGGACCGGTCCGGTGACCAAGTTCCTTGTGCGGCGGCTGCTGTCCGCACTTCCCACCCTGCTGCTGGTGTCGGTGTTCGTCTTCAGCCTGGTGCACATGACGCCCACCGACCCGGTGGCGCAGATCCTCGGCGAGGGCGCGCCGGCCGAGGACAAGGCGGCCATGACCGCCCAGCTCGGCCTCGACCGCTCGCTGTTCGAGCAGTACGTGGACTGGCTCGGCGGCGCCCTCGGCGGTGACCTCGGGGCCTCCCTCTACACCAGCGTCCCCGTCACCGAGTCCATCGGCACCGGCATCGGCATCACCCTGTCGCTCGCCATCGCCGGTATGGTCATCGCCCTGGCCGTCGGTGTCCCGCTCGGGGTGCTCGGGGCACTGCGCCCCGGCACCGTCGCCGACCGGCTGCTGACCACCGTCGTCGCCCTCGGACTCGCCGTACCGAGCTTCTGGCTCGCGATGCTGCTGGTCCTGGTCTTCGCGGTCAACCTCGGCTGGCTGCCCGTCGTCGGCTACACCCCGCTCACCGAGGACCCCGCCGCCTGGTTCCAGGGCATGATCCTGCCCGCCCTGGCCCTCGGCTCCCACACCGCGGCCGTCATCGCCCGGCAGACCCGCAGCGCGATGATCGACGCCCTGGAGTCGCCGTACGTCCAGACCCTGCTGGCCCGCGGCATCAAACGGCGGCGGATCGTCCTGCGGTACGCCACCAAGAACGCCATGGTCCCGGTCCTCGCGGTCATCGCCATCCAGATGTCCGTCCTGGTCGCCGCAAGCTTCGTCATCGAACGGATCTTCGCGGTCCCCGGCCTCGGCACCCTCCTCATCGACAGCGTCGTACGCGCCGACTACCCGGTGCTCCAGGGCTCCATCGTCCTCGTCGCCGTCATCGTCCTCCTGGTCAACCTGGGCGCCGACGTCCTGTACGGCGTGATCAACCCGAAGGTGAGGCCTCAATGAGCACCCACCAGGCACGGGCCGGCACCTTCAGCCGTCTGCTGCGGCAGCCCGTCACCGTGATCTGTCTGGCCTTCCTCGCCCTCCAGATCACCCTTGCCCTCGCGGCCCCGCTCATCGCGCCGTACGGCCCCACCGAGATCAGCGTCGCGGACAAGCTCCAGGGTCCCAGCGCCGACCACCTCCTCGGCACCGACGACCTCGGCCGCGACACCCTGACCCGGCTGATCTACGGCACCCGCACCGCGCTCCTCGCCTCCGGCGAGTCCGTCGCCATCGGACTCGTCCTCGGCGTCGGCCTCGGACTGTTCGTCGGCTACCGGGGCGGCTGGTGGGACCGGATCGGCATGCGGATCGCCGACGTCATGCAGTCCATCCCCGCCCTGCTGCTCGCCCTCGCCCTGGTCGCCGTCCTCGGCAACGGCCTCGGCAACGCGATGCTCGCCGTAGGACTCATCTTCGCCGTCAGCTTCATGCGCATCACCCGCGCCGTGGTCCTCGCCGAACGCGAGAAGCTGTACGTGGACGCCGCCCGGGTCCTCGGACTGCGCCCCCTGTCGATCATGTTCCGCCAGGTGCTGCCGAACGTGTCGCCGCCCCTCATCGTGCAGGCGTCCATCGCGCTCGGCACGGCCCTGCTCATCGAGGCGACCCTGAGC
Source organism: Streptomyces uncialis (assembly GCF_001905345.1). Classification (GTDB taxonomy): domain Bacteria; phylum Actinomycetota; class Actinomycetes; order Streptomycetales; family Streptomycetaceae; genus Streptomyces; species Streptomyces uncialis. The sequence continues at coordinate 705,168 of NZ_LFBV01000003.1, read as the reverse complement.
TTCCTCGGCGTCGGCGTCGACACCACCGCGGTGAGCTGGGGCGCCATGCTCGACGCGTCCCGCCAGCATGTCGCCGAGCACCCGCTGCTCGCGATCCTGCCCGGCGCCGCGATCACCCTGAGCGTCCTGGTCTTCAACCTGTTGGGGGACGGGTTGAGGGACGCCGGGTCGCCCCGGTCGGCGGGGGCGACCCGGCCCGGCAGGTCCAAGGCCCCCGCCGGGACGACCGTCCCGGCGGGGCCCGGGGACCCCACCGGCATCGGCCCGGCCGCCCTGACCGACCTCGCGCCGGCGAACACCCCGGCCGAACCGGCGGCGGACGGCCCGATGGACAGCACGGCGAAGGCCACGGCCACGGTCACCGACCGGCCCACGGCCGAAGCCGTCCCGGCCACCGCGACCGCCACGGCACTCACCACCGTCCGCGGCCCCGCACCGGCACCCGCCGACGCCCTGCTCCGCCTCGACGGGCTCACCGTCACCGACCCCGGCGGCGCCCAGCTCGTCTCCGGGGTGTCCTTCCACATCAACCGCGGCGAGACCTTCGGCCTCGTCGGCGAGTCCGGCTGCGGCAAGTCCATCACCGCCTCCGCGATCCTCGGACTGCTGCCCCGGGGCGTCACCGTCGCCTCCGGCTCCATCCGGCTCCAGGACACCGAACTCGCCGGACTGCGCGGCGAGAAACTCCGCAAGGTGCGCGGCGGACGCGTCGGCATGGTCTTCCAGGACCCGGGCTCCGCGCTCTCCCCGGTGCACACCGTGGGGCGCCAGCTCACCGACGCCATCCGCGCCCACAGCGACCTGAACCGCAACCAGGCCACCGAACGGGCCGCCGAACTCCTCAACCTCGTCGGCGTCCCCGCACCCCGGGAACGGCTCAAGGACTACCCGCACCAGTTCTCCGGAGGCATGGCCCAGCGGGTCGTCATCGCCGGCGCGCTGGCCTGCGACCCGGAGCTGCTCATCGCGGACGAGCCGACCACCGCGCTCGACGTCACCATCCAGGCCCAGGTCCTCGACCTGCTCGCCGGACTGCGGGAACGGCTGTCGATGTCGCTGCTGCTGATCACCCACGACCTCGGTGTGGTGGCCGACAGCTGCGACCGGATCGCCGTCATGTACGCCGGCCAGATCGCCGAACAGCGCACCGTACGGGACGCGTTCGCCACTCCCCGGCACCCGTACACCGAGGCCCTGCTGGCCGCGGTACCGCACCACGGGAACGGCGACGAGCCGCTCGCCACCATCCCCGGACGGGTCCCCCCGGCCTGGGACTGGCCCCAGGGCTGCCGCTTCCACCCGCGCTGCCCGTACGCCACCGACGCCTGCCGCACCACACCGGTGCCGGTCGACATCGACGGGGTGCGCTGTCTGCGGGCCTCCGAACTCGACCTGGCAGGTGCCCGATGAACGACAAGGCCACGGACCGCGCCCCGGACACCACCGGCCCCGCGCCGGACGGCACGGCCCCGCTGCTCTCCGTCGAGAACCTCTCCGTGCGCTACCAGCTCGGCCGGGGCATGACGGGCAAGCCCAAGCTGCTCACCGCCGTCCGGGACGTCAGCTTCACCATCGGCGCCGGACGCACCCTCGGCCTGGTCGGGGAGTCCGGCTCCGGCAAGAGCAGCATCGGACGGGCCATCCTGCGCCTCGCCCCGGTCTCCGAGGGACGGGTCCTCTTCGACGGCCAGGACATCGCCGCCTTCGGCCGGCGCACCCCGCCCTCGTTCAACCGGGACGTGCAGGTCGTCTTCCAGGACCCGCTGTCCTCGCTGAACCCGCGGCAGACCATCGGTGTCACCCTCGGGCAGGCCCTCACCCGGCACCGCCCGCTGTCCGGCGCCGAACGCCACCGCGAGATCGCCGACTCCCTGGACCGGGTGGGGCTCTCCGGCTTCCACGCCCAGCGCTACCCGCACGAACTGTCCGGCGGCCAGCGCCAGCGGGTGGCCATCGCCCGGGCCCTCGCCACCCGGCCCCGGCTCATCGTCTGCGACGAACCGGTCAGCGCCCTGGACGTGTCCACCCAGAGCCAGGTCATCAACCTGCTCAAGGAACTCCAGCGCGAACTCGGCGTCAGCTATCTGTTCATCGCGCACGACCTGGAGGTCGTCCGCCATATGAGCGACGACATCGGGGTCCTGTACCTGGGACAGCTCGCGGAGTCCGGACCGGCCGAACGGGTCTACCGGGAACCCGCCCATCCCTACACCCAGACCCTGCTGGCCTCGACCCTGGTCGCCGACCCGGCACTCCAGTCCGAGCGCTCGGCGCGGCGGCGGGAACTCGCCACCGACGCCGAACTGCCCAGCCCGCTCGCGCCGCCCCCGGGCTGCGCCTTCCACCCCCGATGCCCCCGGGCCGACGACCTGTGCCGCACCGAGGGACCGGTGCTGCTGCCGGTCACGGGCACGTCGTCCGGTTCGCTCGCGGCCTGCCACCACACCGGGCCCGTCCCGGTGGCGGCCCCCTGACCCGTCGCCCGGACCGCGGACGGCGCGGTCCGGGCGACGGACCCACCCCTCGTCCCTCCGCCCCCTCCGGTGCCCCCCGAGCCGCGCCCTCCGCGCGGCCGGCCCACCCCACCGCACCCGCCCACCTGTCCGCCCCCTCGTACACGGAGACCCCATGAGCCCCTCCGCTGTTCCCCCGACCCCTCCGCTGCCCGTCGCCCCCGCGCCCGGCCACGGCCTCGTCGACTTCGAGGAGCGGGTCAACTTCGACCGGCTGCGCTCCTACCGGCTGGCCCGTATCCAGCAGGCCCTGGAGGCGAGCGAGCTGGGCGCGGTGCTGGTGTTCGACAACAACAACATCCGCTACCTCACCGGTATATCCATCGGTGAGTGGACCCGCGAGAAGCTGTCGCGGTACGCGATCTACACCCGTACCGGCGAGCTGATCCTGTGGGACTTCGGCTCGGCCGCGGTGCACAACCGGATGTACGCGCCCTGGATGAAGCCCGAGAACTGTCTCTCCTCGTGGACCACCATGCGCGGCGCGGTCCCCCCGGACGCCGATCTGATGGGACGCGCCGTCACGGAGATCAAGGACCGGCTGGCCCAGGCCGGTGTCGGGGGGATGCCCGTCGGGGTCGATCTGCTCGACCTGCCGATGCACACCGAGCTGACCCGCCAGGGCCTCGACATCCGCGACGGCCAGCAGACCATGCTCGACGCCCGGCAGATCAAGAACCGCGACGAGATCACCCTGCTGTCGATGGCCGCCGCCATGGTCGACGGCGTCTACCACGACATCACCGAGGCACTGAAGCCCGGCGTCCGCGAGAACGAGATCGTGGCCCTCGCCAACAAGCGGCTCTACGAGATGGGTTCCGACGACGTCGAGTCCATCAACGCGGTGTCCGGCGAGCGCTGCAACCCGCATCCGCACAACTTCTCCGACCGCATCATCCGCCCGGGAGACCAGGCGTTCTTCGACATCATGCACTCCTACAACGGCTACCGGACGTGCTACTACCGCACGTTCAACGTCGGCCGTGCCACCACCGTCCAGCGGGACGCCTACACCCGCGCCCGGGAATGGATGGACGTCGCCATCGACGCCATCCGGCCCGGTGTGTCCACCGCCGACGTCGCACGGCTGTGGCCGACCGCCGAGGAGATCGGCGTCCAGGACGAGAAGACCGCGTTCGGGCTGCTCTTCGGGCACGGCCTCGGTCTCGCCCTGCACGAGCGGCCCATCATCAGCCGCCTCACCTCGCTGGAGAGCCCGATGCTCATCGAGGAGGGCATGGTCTTCGCCCTGGAGACCTACTGCCCCGCCACCGACGGCGTCTCCGCCGCCCGGATCGAGGAGGAGGTCGTCGTCACCGCCACCGGGGTCGAGATCCTCACCCGCTTCCCGGCCGACGAACTCTTCATCGCCAACCAGTACTGAGCCGACGCGACGGGCCGGCAGCCGCCACGAGCGGCACCGGTGACCCGCCGTCGAGAAAGGTGCGGACCCATGTCCGTCGACACCAGCGCCGCGTTTGCGCCGCTCACGGGACCCGTGAGCGGGGACGTGTCCGAGGAGACAGCGCTCTCCCTCTACCGGACCATGTCCACCGCCCGAAAGTTCGAGAAGCGGGCGTACGACCTGTTCCTCCAGAACCTGGTCAAGGGCACCACCCACCTCGGGATCGGCCAGGAGGCCGTCGCCGCCGGGGTCGCCGCCGCGATGCGGCCCGACGACTACTCCTTCATCACCTACCGGGGCCACAACCACCTCGTCGCCCGCGGCACCCCGCTCGCCCCCCTGATGGCCGAACTCCTCGGCCGGGACAACGGGCTGATGCACGGCAAGGGCGGCTCGATGCACCTCATCGACGCCGAACGCGGCATCCTCGGCTCGTACGCCATCATCGGCGCGCAGCTCGTCATCGCCAACGGCGCCGCCTGGTCGGCCCAGTACCGGGGCACCGAACAGGTCACCGTCTGCTTCTTCGGCGACGGCGCCACCAACATCGGCGCGTTCCACGAGGCGCTGAACTTCGCCGTCATCTGGAACCTGCCGGTCGTCTTCGTGTGCGAGAACAACCTGTACATGGAGTACACCCGCATCGACAGCGTCACCGCGGTCCAGAACCCGGCGGCCGACCGCGCGTCGGCCTACAACCTGGACTCCGTCGTCATCGACGGCAACGACCCGGACGAGGTGTACCTGACGGCGTCCGCGGCGATCGCCCGGGCCCGCGCGGGGGGCGGGCCCGCCCTGATCGAGGCCGTCACCTACCGGCACGGCGGCCACTCCCGGGCCGACCCGGCGAAGTACCGCGATCCCGGCGAGGTCCGCGCCTGGATGGAGAAGGACCCGATGATCACCTACCGGGAGCGGCTGATCGGCCGGGGCTTCGACCCGGCCGAGCTGGACGCGGTCGACGCCGAGATCGTGACCGAGATCGACGCGGCCACCGAGGAGGCGAAGGGCGGCGCCTGGCCGGATCTGTCCCGTCTCTACACCAATGTCTGGAGCGACGGCGGCCACGCCTGGCGCACCGAGCCGCGCGCCGACCAGGCCGCGCAGCAGAAGGAGGGGCTGGCCCCATGACCGTACTGACCTACCGCAAGGCCGTCGCGCACGGCATCGCGCAGGAGATGCGCCGCGACGAGCGGGTGGTGTTCCTCGGTGAGGATGTCGCCGCCGCCGGCGGGGTGTTCAAGACCACCGCGGGACTCCTGGAGGAGTTCGGCCCGCTGCGGGTGCGGGACACCCCCATCAGCGAGCAGGCCATCCTCGGCGCGGCGATGGGCGCGGCGATGACCGGGCTGCGGCCGATCGCCGAGATCATGTACAGCGACTTCTTCGCGGTCTGCTGGGACCTGGTCGCCAACGAGATCTCCAAGTCCCGCTACATGTCGGACGGCCAGGTGTCCTTCCCGCTGGTCATCCAGTGCGGCAACGGCGCCGGACTGCGGTTCGGGGCGCAGCACTCGCAGTCCATCGAGAACTGGGCCATGGCCATCCCCGGCCTGAAGGTGGTCGCCCCCGCCACGGCCCGTGACGTCGTCGGGCTGATGGCGGCCGCCGTCCGCGACAACGACCCGGTGATCTTCTTCAACCACAAGGCCCTGTACTCCAGCAAGGAGGAGATCCCCGACCTCGACGGGGAGATCGTCGAGGAGCTGGGCCGGGCCGTCGTCCGCCGGGAGGGCGAGGACGCCACGATCGTCGCGCTGGCCGCGATGGTCCCCAAGGCGCTGGAGGCAGCCGAGCGGCTGCACGCCGAGCGCGGGCTGGACTGCGCGGTGATCGACGTACGCAGCCTGGTCCCGCTGGACACGCCCACGATCCTCGGGCACGCCTCGCGCACCGGGCGGCTGTTCACGGTCGAGGAGAACCCCCGGCTGTGCGGCTGGGGCGCCGAGATCGTCTCACTGGCCACCGAGGAGTGCTGGGACGCGCTCACCGGCGCGCCCGTGCGCATCACCACCCCGCACATCCCGCTGCCGTCGGCGGACGCGCTGGAGGACCTCGCGATTCCCTCCGTGGAGCGGATCGTCACCACGATCGGCGCCGCCATGGGCGCCTGAGCCCCGGCGTCACCGAACATCCACCGCAGTACCTCACACCCTCGAAACACCCCCTCGAAAGGCGAGAACAACCATGAGTGCATCCCGTAACGAGCGGCTCGGCTGGCTCGGCACCGGCCGGATGGGCACGGTCATGTCGGAGAGCCTGCTCGCGGGCGGTGCCGACCTCACGGTGTGGAACCGCACCGCGGCCAAGACCAAGCCGCTGGTCGACAAGGGCGCCAAGGCGGTCCCCGCCATCACCGGACTCACGGACGCCGACATCGTGTTCGTGATGGTGTCCGCGAGCCAGGACCTCATCGACGTCGTCACCGGCGAGGGCGGGCTGCTGAGCGCCGACAGGACCCCGTCGGTCATCGTCGACTGCTCGACCGTCTCCGCGGAGGCGTCCAGCGAGGTCCGCGCGGCCTGCCGGGCGGCCGGGGTCGACTTCCTCGCCTCGCCGATCAGCGGCAACCCGCACATGGTCGCGGACGGGATGGGCGCCATCGTCGCCTCCGGCCCCCGTGAGACCTACGACCGGGTGCTGCCGTACCTCCAGCTGATCGCCCCTACCGTGGTGCACGCGGGCCCGGAGGAGCAGAGCCGGCTGGTGAAGATCTGTCACAACCTGATGCTGGGCATGATCACCCAGGCGCTGGTGGAGGTCACCACCCTCGCGGAGAAGGGCGGGGTGCCGCGCGGCGCGTTCATCGACTTCCTGAACGGCTCGGTGCTCGGCTCCACCTTCATCAAGCACAAGGGCCGCGCCCTGGTGGAGCGGGACTACACGCCCACCTTCAACAACAAGATGCTCCGCAAGGACTTCGACCTGGGTCTGGGCGCCGCCCGTCATCTGGAGGTGCCGATGCCGGTGAGCAGCATGGTCCACCAGCTGATCCAGACGGCGATCGGCCACGGCTTCGCCGAGGAGGACTACGCGGCGCTGTTCGAGGTCGAGGCGCGGGCGGCCGGGATGCGTTCCGGGGACGACTCCACCCGATGAGACGTCCGGGGGCCGCCGGACGAACCCCGGTGCGGCGGCCCCCGGCGCGGGGGTCCGGGCCGGGCCCCTGAGTCCACCCCGGTCCGGACCCCTGATTTCCGACCCCGCCGTGCGCGAGCCGACGCCCTGTCCTGCGAGGGCCCGCGCACGGCGGTTCCGTGCTGTCCGGACGCGGTCCGAAGGGCCGTACGTGTGGCGTGCCGCGGGCCGTACGCGTGTGCCTGCCGGGTGGCCGTACCCGTGTGTGCCGGGCGACCCGTGTGTGCCGGCCGACCCGTGCGTGTCGGCCGGGTCCCGGGAACGCCGAGGGCCCGTCGCCGGTGCGGCGACGGGCCCTCGGTACCGGTGGCGGACGGCTCACCGGTCAGCGGTTCACCAGTCGGTGGCGATGTACTTGGTCTCCGTGTACTCCAGGATGCCCTCGTGGCCGCCCTCCCGGCCGAGCCCGCTCTGCTTCACCCCGCCGAAGGGCGCCGCGGGGTCGGAGACGATGCCGCGGTTCAGTCCGACCATGCCGCTCTCCAGCGCGCCGCAGACGGCGAGTCCGCGCCGCAGATCGCGGGTGTAGACGTAGGAGACCAGCCCGTACTCGGTGTCGTTGGCCAGCCGGATCGCCTCGGCCTCGTCGCGGAACCGGACGATGGGGGCGACGGGGCCGAAGATCTCCTCCGTCAGCAGCGCCGACCCGGGGGCCACCTCGTCCAGCACGGTGGGCTCGTAGTAGTACCCGGTACGGTCCGGGGCGCGTCCGCCGGTGCGGACCCGGGCGCCGCGGGTGACGGCGTCCGCGACCAGTTCGGCGACCTTGTCCCTCGTCGCGGCGTTGACGAGCGGTCCGACCTCGGTGTCCTCCTCCAGGCCCGGCCCGACCCGCAGCGAGGCCATCGCGGCGGCGAAGCGGCTCGCGAACTCCTCGGCGACCGACTCATGGACGTAGAACCGGTTGGCGGCCGTGCACGCCTCGCCGCCGTTGCGCATCTTGGCGAGCATGGCGCCGCGTACCGCCGCGTCGAGGTCGGCGTCCGCGAGGACCAGGAAGGGCGCGTTGCCGCCGAGCTCCATGGAGGTGCTGAGCACCCGGTCCGCCGCGCTGTGCAGCAGCCGCCGGCCCACCTCCGTCGACCCGGTGAACGACAGCTTGCGTACGGCCGGGTGGTCGAGCATCGCGCCGACGACCCGGCCCGAGCGGTCGGCCGGCACCACGTTGACCACCCCGGCCGGGGCGCCCGCCTCGGCCAGCAGGGCGCCGACGGCGAGCGCGGTCAGCGGGGTGTCGCTCGCGGGCTTGAGGACGACGGAGCACCCGGCGGCCAGCGCGGGGCCGATCTTCCGGGTGGCCATCGCGGCGGGGTAGTTCCAGGGGGTCACCAGGACGGCCACCCCGATGGGCGCCCGGTCCACCACGATCCGGTACCCGCCCGCGGGGGCGTGCTGCACGGTCCCGGCGAGCCGGACCGCCTCCTCGGCGTACCAGCGGAAGAACTCGGCGGCGTAGGCCACTTCGGCGCGCGCGTCGGGCAGCGCCTTACCGTTCTCCGCGCTGATCAGGGTCGCGAAGTACTCGGCGCGCTCCGTCATCAGCTCGAAGGCGCGGCGCAGCACGGCGGACCGCTGCCGGGCCGGGGTCGCGGCCCAGCCGGGCAGCGCGCGGGCGGCGGCGTCGGCGGCGGCGCGGGCGTCGGACTCGTCGCCGGAGGCCACGGAGGCGATGCGCTCGGTGGTCGCCGGGTCGTGGACGTCGATCCGGCGGCCGTCGGAGGCGGGCCGCCAGACGCCGTCGACGAGCAGTTCGGTCGGGCAGAGGTCGAGGGCTTCGGCGAGTTTCATTGCGGGCTCCGGGGCTGGGTGGACGGGTGGGACGGCGGGACGGGCGGACCCGTCCACGGAGGGTGTGTCCCTTCGCTTCCATCGGTACATGGCTGAGCGGTAAGTGGCTAAGCCAATCGCCTCATAGTAGGTCCAGGGGGTCGGGGTGGTCGAGGGGTTACCGCACGTTCCGTGGGGGATTGGGGTCGGATGGTGCTGTCGGTGGTACTGGTGCGGGGGAAGTGGCTTGACCGATGGGCGGGAAGCCTCGTTCGCTGGGGCTCGGGTGCGGCCGGGTGGGGTGCCTCGGTGGGCGTGTGGAGGTCGGCGTCGGGGTGAGGTGGGCGGCGTGGCTCCCGGGGCTGGTCCGGGGCGGGTCGCGATGCGCGGGCCCGGCGCGCGGGCCGCCGCCCGAAGTTCTCGTGGCGTCCGGGTCCGCTCGCGCGGGGTCGTCGTCGCGCCGTCCCGGGGCAGCTCGCGTGGGGAGCTCCTCGCCCGCCGAGAAGCTTCCGCGCCGATGTGACCTGCGTCACCCGTCAAACCGCCACGGCTGTTTGCTCGCGTTGCGCAAACACCCCTCGATGGCCGGGGAGCCCGCCCGTCCGCTGGTGGGAACGGTGGACCGGACGGCCCGGGATGATCGAAGTTGCGGGGCAAACCCGTTGACGGGGCAACGAAGCGCCCGGAGCGCGGCATCCGGACGGCCGGGGGCACGATTGCCTTTGCACAGAACGACCGTTGAGATCAGTCCTGCATGGTGGAGCGCGCCGGGCGCACTCCCGGCGGCCACCCCGGGGCGGGCGGTAGCCGATCCGCAGCGAGAGGAACCGATCCTTTCATGAGCATGAGGCTTGCCGCAGACGTCATCATGGCGGCCGTCGCGGTCCGGGTACTCGGGCGCGACACCATCACCCTCCTCCGCAAAGCCGCGGCGGCCGGGGTGAAAGCGGGGTTCAGCGAGATCAGCCGCGACCGCGGCGGACCGGAGGGACGGTGAACCAGAACCACGGCGCCCGCACGCCCCGTCGTCTCACCCTGATGCCCCAGGCACCGCCGCTGGACTTCTCGGCGTTCCACCAGATGCACCGCCCCGCCTATCTCCGCTACGCCCGCGCCTTCCTGCGCAACCGCGCGGACGCGGAGGAGGCGGTCGACGCGGCCTTCGAGAAACTGCTGCGAAAATGGCCCCAGGTGCTGCGCAGCGACAGCCCCGACCGCTACGCCTGGGCCGTGCTGCGCAACCATGTCGCCGACCACAACCGGGGCCGCAGGCCCGAGACCCAGCCCCTCGACGAGGCCGCGTTCGACACCGTCGCGCTGCGGACCTCCAGCGACCCGATCGCCCAGCTGGAGGAGTCCCTCACCCTGATGCGGGCCGTCCGCCAGCTCCCCGACCGCCAGCAGGACGTGACCGTGCTGCGGTATCTCCTCGACCTGCCGGTCGACCGCATAGCCGACGAACTCGGGATCTCCCAGGCCGCCGTGCGCTCCACGGACCGGCACGCCCGGCGCAGGCTGCGGGAGATCCTCGGGCCGGACCGTTCCATGGAGGGACGCAACCGTGAATGACGACCTGCTGGACCGCCTCACCCGCGCCCGCCTGGTCGACGACGTGCCCTGCACCCGTGAGGACATCGCCGCCGCCGAGGCCCGGATCGCGGTACGCGGGGCCGGGCCGTGCGCACCCGCCCCCGGAGCCGAGGCCGGGTCCGGCCCGGCCCGGGACGACCGGCTGGTGGCGGCCGGTCAGCTGACCACCCTGTGCGAGACCGTGGTCACCCACGCGGCGCTGCACGGGCTGCGCAACTTCCTCACCCAGACCCTGCCGGAGCCGGACGGGGCGCTGCTGCTCGGCTGTCTGCTCCAGCTCAAGGCCGGTGACGAGGCCGCCCGTTTCTGGTGGCAGTACGCCGCGGGCGCGGGTGACCAGGCCGCCGTGTACTGCCTGTACCTCCACCATCTGTCGCTCGGCGAGGACGGTCCCGCGAGCTGGTGGTACGTCCAGCGTCCGGGCGCCCGCCTGACGGAGCCCTCGGCGGTCGGCGGGCCGAGGGGTCTGCTGACCGGCCTGCCCGAAGGCGTCCTCGACCTGGAGGCCGCCGACGCGAGTCTGACGACCACCCTGCGGGTACTGGGGGCCCTGCGCACCCGGGACGACTGGCGGGTCCCGGCGATGGTCTACGCGGTCATGGACTACATCCCGGCCGCGGTCGACTGGGTGGACGACGACGTCGAACTCCCGCTGCCCGAACCGGGGTTCACCGACCGCATCCGCAGTCTGACCGGCGAGGTGCCCAAACCCGACGCGCTGCGGGTGGCCTCGGGCCTGCCCGCCCGGCCGCTCACCCCCCGGGTGGCGATCGCGGAGGCCGCGCGGGGGCGCTGCGCGCGGTAGCCGGGGGCGGGTTCGGGGGCGTCGTCGTGACACCCGGGACCCGCCCGACAGCGCTGGGCGCGGTAGCCGCAGGTGGTTCGACGGGGAGACGGGGACGCCCGGGGGCCCGGTGCGGCGGCGCCCCGCGCGTTGACGGGACCGGCCCCCCCCCGGCCGTACGGGAGGACCTGTCCCGTCGGTCCATCACTCCGTCACTCCGTCAGTCCATGGTCAGCACCAGCTTGCCGAACTGGCTGCCCTCGGCCAGTTCGGCGAGGGCCTTCGCGCCCCCGTCCAGCGGGAAGGTCCGGTGCACCACCGGGCGCAGGCGGTGCTCGGCCACCAGCGCGAGCATCTCGCGGAACTCGGCGGCGCTGCCCATCGACGTGCCCACCACGCTGATCTGCCGGAAGAACAGCTCACGCAGCGACAGCGTGACCTCCTCGCCGGTCGTGGCGCCCAGGGTGACCAGCCGCCCGCCGGGGCGCAGTGCGGCCAGCGCGGAGCCGAAGGTCGCCGAGCCGATGCTGTCCACCACCAGGTCCACCGGCCGCTGAAGGGCGGCGGACCAGTCGGCGTCGCTGCGCAGGGTGTGGTCGGCGCCGGACTCCCGGGCGCGGCGCAGCTTGTCCTCGCTGCGGGAGGTGACGGTGACGGTGGCGCCGACCGCCTTGGCCATCGCGAGCGCGATCGTCGCCACGCCCCCGCCGATCCCGGGCAGCAGTACATGGTCCCCGGTCCGCAGCCCGCCACGGGTGAACAGCGCCCGGTAGGCCGTGACGGCGGACAGCGGCAGCGCCGCGGCCTCGGCCCAGTCCAGATGGGCGGGCTTGGGCAGGACGTTGTGCGCGGGGACGGCCACGTACTCGGCGAACGTGCCGTCGTCCGGGCCGCCGAGGATGCCGGGCACCTCGGGGACGTCCGACGGGTCCGCCCAGCCGAGCGTGGGGTCGATGATCACCTCGTCGCCCACGGTGAGCCCGTCCGGTCCGTCACCCTGGACGATCACCCCCGCGCCGTCCGCGCCGAGGACGAGCGGCGGATCGTGCGGCGACCGCCCGGCGGCCACGAACAGGTCGCGGTGGTTGAGCCCCGCCGCCCGCAGCCGGACCAGGACCTGCCCGGGGCCCGCCACCGCCATGTCGGCCTCGCCCACCCGTACCCCGGCGAGTCCGCCGGGTCCCGCGTGGACCACGGCCCTCATGCCTGCCATCCGCTCTCCCTCATCCGCTCCGGGGTGGCGCCGAAGGCGCGGACGCGCCGTACCGCCCCGGAGGGCGTCAACGCCGGTGAGGCGGGAGAACTTCCGTGATCCGGGCCACGTCCGGTGGCGGTCGCTCAGTTCCGCAGGCCCGCCAGCAGCCGGTCGAGGGCCCGTTCGGTGTCCGGGAGCGCTCCGGGTCCGTCCGTACGGGCCAGCCAGAGGGCGGCCTCGTTCATCGCGCCGGACAGCAGCCGGGCCAGGGGTTCCACCGGCTGGTCGGCGATGATCCCGGCCGTCACCAGGGACCCGAGGGCCTCGGCCAGATGACGTGCGGACGAGTCCTCGTCCATGGCCCGCCACTCGTCCCAGCCCAGCACGGTCGGCGCGTCCACCAGCACGATCCGCCGGACCGCCGGGTCGGCGCCCGCCGCCAGGAAGGCGCGGCAGCCCGCGCGCAGCTGCTCCCAGGGGTCGGGGTGCGCCATCGCCGCGTCCGCGACGCGTTCCCCGAGTTCGTGCTGGACCTCGGCGACCACCGCCCGGAACAGCCCGGCCTTGCTGGCGAAGTGGTGGTACGCGGCGCCCTTGGTGACCCCCACGGCCGCCGCCACCTCGGCGAGGACCACCGCGTGGTACCCGTCGGCCGCGAACCGCCGCCGCCCTTCCGTGAGCAGGGCCCGCCGGGTCGCCGCCCGCTGTTCCGCCCGGTTCACCGCCATCGCGGTACCGCCTTTCCCATTTTCGCGTACCCCGGGTATGTTAGCGCCGGACTTCACATACCCGAGGTATGTGAAATGGTGCGGCACGCCACGCGCACCCACGACGAAGGGACTTGAGTCATGAAGAACACGCTCGGCGGCTTCTACCCCGTCATCTGCACCCGTGACGTGGCCGCCTCCCGCGACTTCTACACCCGCCATCTGGGCTTCGCGGTGACGTTCGAGGCCGACTGGTACGTGAGCCTGCACCGCCCCGACGCCCCGCACTACGAACTCGCCCTGCTCGACCCCGACCACCCGACCGTCCCCGAGGGGTACCGCACCCCGGTCCGGGGCGGCCTCCTGCTCAACTTCGAGGTGGCCGACGTGGACGCCGAGCACCGGCGTCTGGTGGGCGGGGCGGGACTGACCGAGCTCCTGGCGCCGCGCACGGAGGAGTTCGGCCAGCGGCACTTCATCGTCGCCGCGCCCGACGGGGTGCTGATCGACGTGATCACGGTCGTCCCGGCGGAAGGCGAGTACGTCGGCCAGTACACCGAAGGCCACCTCCCGCAGGGCTGACCCGCCGGGCCGCGCGCGCCGCCCGGCCCCGCGCACACCGCCGGACCGCGTCGCACACCGCCGGACCGCGCACACCGCCGGGCAGGACGGACCAGGCCGGGCGGGACGGACTCGGCCGGGCGGGACGGACCCGGCCGGGAGCTCAGCCCTGGCGGGCGTCCACGGCCCCCTCCTCCCCGCGCGCCGCGTCCGTCGGCCCCGTGCCGTCGGCCGCCGTCGCCCGCCGTCCCCGTGGCGGAGGTCCCACCGGCACCGGCCGCAAGGGAGCCGGGAGGTCGGCGGGGTCGGTGTCGGGCCGCTGATGACGGAAGTACCGGTCGTACAGCAGGCTGTACGAGCCGTTCCGGGCGAGCAGCTCCGTATGGGTGCCCTGCTCGGTGATCCGGCCCCCGTCGACGACGGCGATCAGATCGGCCTTGCGGACCGTCGGCAGCCGGTGGGCGACGACGAGGGCGGTGCGGTCCGCCGTGAGGACGTCGAGTCCCTCCTGGATCTGTGCCTCGGTCAGCGGGTCGAGACTGGCCGTCGCCTCGTCCAGGACGAGGACGGGGGCGTCCTGGAGGAAGACCCGGGCCAGTGCGACGAGCTGCCGCTGTCCCGTCGAGAGGTTGCCCCCGCCCTCGTCGGTACGGGTGTCCAGCCCCTGGGGCAACCGGTCGACCCAGTCGCCGCCCGCCACCGCGCGGGCGGCGGCCTCGATCTCGCGCGGCCCGGCGCCGGGCCGGCCCCGCCCGATGTTCTCCGCCACGGTGCCGGAGAACAGGAACGGTGTCTGGGTGACCACCCCCAGATTGCGCCGGTATCCCGCCAGGTCCAGGGTCCGTACATCCTGCCCGTCGACGAGGAGTTCACCGCCCTGGAACTCGTAGGCGCGGGTGATCAGCCGCACCAGACTGGACTTCCCGGCGCCGGTGTGACCGACCAGCGCGACCGTCCGGCCCGCCGGGATCGTGAGATCGACCCCCTTGAGCACCGGGTGCCCGTCGGCGTAGGCGAAACGCACATCGCGCAGTTCGAACGCGCCCCGCAACCGGGTCACCGGGACCCGGCCGTGCCGGCGGACCGCCGGTTCCCGGTCGATCAGCGCGAACACCCGCTCGCCCGCAGCGAGGCCCTGCTGGAGCTGGTTCCAGAAGGCCGCGATGCTGGTGAGCGGCGACCAGAACAGCGCCAGGGCCTCCAGGAACAGCACCCACTCACCGGCCGACATCCCACCCGCCGCGACGGCCCGGCCGCCCACCAGGACCACGGCGACGGTACCGAGCCCGGTCAGCGAGAGGAGCAGCGGGAAGATCCCGCTGAACAACCGGTTCAGCCGGACGCTCGCCAGGTACCAGCGCCGGTCGACCTCCCGCAGCCCCGCCTCGGCCGATCCCTGCCGCTGGTGGTTGCGCGTCACGGCGACGCCCCGCAAGGTCTCCTGCACAAAGCCGTTCACCTCGGCCAGGGTCCGCTGCTGCCGCCGCGACGCTTCCCGAGCCGCCCGCCGGAAGCCGAGGCTCACCAGCACGATCATCCCGGCCACCAGCGCGGTCAGCAGCGCCAGCGGAACGTTGATGACGAAGAGGACCGCCATCACCAGCACGATCATCAGGACCTGGCCCAGCAGGGCCAGCACCAGGGCGGTGAGTGTCGCGAACGCCTGGGTGTCATGGGTGACCCGGCTGACCACCACCCCGGTGGGATGCGCGTCGTGGAACGCCATGTCCTGCCGCATCACCGTCCCGAACACCCGCTCCCGCAGGGCCAGCACCACATCCCCGACCAGCGTCGCGGTCCGGCGCTCCTGGAGATACGCGCACAGCCACGCCACGCTCCCCGCCGCGAGGATCGCCGCCACCAGCGCGGTCACCGGCCGCTCGCCGCCGTCGAGGGCGGAGTCCACGGTACGGGCCAGCAGCACCGGTACGGCACTGCCCGCGACCGCGGAGACGACCACGGCGCACGTCACGAACGCCACCGCCGCGCCCCGACCGTGGAAGTAGGGGGTGATCCGCCGGACCAGCTCCCGGTCGCCGTACCGGCGTTCGCGCTCCTCCGGCTGTGTGCCGTCCAGCGGATGCGTCATAGGTGGGTCCCCTTCCGCACGGACGGGCGGCGCGGGACGGCCGCCCGCCCCGGTTCGCCCGGATAGGGCGCGAAGATCCGGCGGTACAACGGGCAGCCGTCCAGCAGCTGTTCATGGCCGCCCTGGCCGACGATCCGCCCCCGGTCCATGACGAGGATGTGGTCGGCCGCCCGGACACGGGACAGCCGCGGCGTGATCAGGAACGTGGTGCGTCCCGCCGCGGCCTGCCGCATCGCGAGCTGGAGTTCGTGCTCGGTGACGCTGTCGACGGCGCTGGTCGCGTCGTCCACGGCGAGCACCCGGGGGTCGGCGACCAGCGCACGGGCGATGGCGAGCCGTTGGCGCTGCCCGCCGGACAGGGTGGCGCCGCGTTCACCGACCACCGTGTCGTAGCCGTGCTCGCTCGCCATGATGAAGTCGTGCGCCTGCGCGGTACGGGCCGCCGACTCCAGCCGGGAGCGGTCCGCGCCGGTGTCCGCCCCGGCGCTCAGGTTCTCGGCGATGGTCCGGGAGAAGAGGACCACGTCCTGCTCGACCACCGCGATCTGGGACCTGAGCGATCCGGTGTCCCACTCGGTGGTGGCGACCCCGTCCACCAGGACCCGTCCCCGGTCGGGGACGTAGGTGCGGTTCAGCAGACGCAGCACGGTGGACTTGCCGCTGCCGGTGGGCCCGACGACCGCCACGGTGGACCCGGGGGCCACCCGGAAGGAGACGTCCCGCAGTACGGGGACGCCGGGGTCGTACCCGAAGCTGACGTTCTCCATCACGATCTCACCGGCGACGGCCGCGCGGTGCGTGCCGCCGCGCTCGTCCTCGTCGTCCGGGTCGGCCACGACCTCCATGATGCGCCGGGCGCCCGCCGCGCCCAGGTGGATGAGCCCCATGCTGAACGACGCGAGCTGGGTGGGCGCGCGCAGCGTGCCCATCAGGCCGAGTACGGCGACGAGTTCACCGATGGTGAGAGCACCCGCCCGCAGCAGCGCCACCGAGTGCACCAGGGCACCCGCCGTGGCGAGGGTGAGCAACAGCGGTGGCAGGGAGAGCGCCTGGGCGCGCGCCTGGCGCACGGCGGCGTCCCGGTACTCCCGGGCGCGGGCGGCGAACCGGGCCCGCTCCTGCTCCACGCCCCCGGCCGACTCGACCACCTCGATCCCGGCGACGCTCTCGGTGACCTGGGCCGTCATCGAGCCGAAGCGCTCCCGGGTGAGATCGGAGACGGGTTCCAGCCGTCGCCCGTGCTCGAACAGGGCCACCGCGAACAGCACCACGAAGAGCACGGGGGAGAGCAGCAGCCGGGGATCGATCAGCGCGATGAAGGCGACCGGCATCAGGATGTTGAGGGTGAGGTCGACGGCCATGTCGAAGCCGGGGGAGACCATCAGGTTCAGCGACTCGGCGTCCCCCGTGGCGCGCGCGGACAGATCACCGACGCGCCGCCGGTCGAACCAGCCCTGGCTCTTGCGCAGCAGACCCGCGAACACCTGCCGACGGGCCTCGCGTTCCAGGCCGCTCGCGAACGACTCCAGGGAGTACGTGGCGACGACGCCGCTCACCCCCCGGACCACGACGAGCGCCAGCAGGACGGCGACCACGAGGTGGAAGGTGCCGAGGTCGGGGCGCTCGCCGCCGAGGACCGCGTCGAAGCCGAGACCGACGGTGAGCGGGATCGCGGCGGACAGCACCTGCCACATCAGGCTGCCCGCGAGATGGACGGCGATGACGAGCCGGAAGGGCCGCGTCTGTCCCAGCAGCCACCGGCCGACACCTTCCCGGCCGACACCCTCCCGTTCGCCGCGGCCGGGGGCCGGGCCCGCGGGCCCGGCCGGGTCCTCGCCGTCCGCGGATGTACCGGCGCTCATGGCTGTCCCGGTGCTCATCGGCACTCCTTCGCTGCCGCCGCGGCGGACGGGGGCCGCTCCTCGGCCGGATTCGTGTCCACAATATTGATGCCGTACGGAACATGTTTTTTGGTCATGGTCCATCGATTTCTGGTTCCGGTGTCCGCACGAATTTCCGGTGGCCCGAAAAGGCCCCGCCCGCCGCGTGCCGGGGTGCGGTGAGGCGGCTGCGGGGGCCGCCGCGGAGACATGGGTAAACCGCTCGCCGACCGGTCGCACAGGCGCGTCGGTCCGCGGATTCGGCGGGAATTCACACGCGGCGACGCGTGGCGAAACGATGTGTCCGGCCCTCGGCCGTCGAGGGTCGCCAAGGGTGACGGACCCGGTCAGGGGTGTGCGGATCACCTCGTGGGTAGGTACTCGGGTGCGTGTGGTCGGGGGATCGGGCGGCGACGAAATACATCGCCGGGGTGCCGCGGCAAGGAAAGTACTTGTTTTTCAAGGGAAACGAAAGCCTGTCCGGACGGGGCCGGAGTGTGGCGCTGGGTGAATATTCAACCAATATCGCGGAGGTGTTCGAAGTGCCCCATTGTTGCGGGCGTCATACGTAAGTCGTCGTGCCACCTTTGTGTGGTTGAGCGAAACGATCTGCCTGGGTACGGTGAGAGCTTGCCGTTGAACAGGTGTGGCCAATGCGCATGTTCGGCAACAAGGTGAACGGGGACGGCGGACACGCCTGAAACGCCACCCGGTCCGGCGGCAGTGCGGCCCCGCGAGAACGGCATATGTCTTTGACATATGTAGTACCAGTGAGGAGGAGTACGGGTGAGTCAGGTGCTGTGCGACACCCCCGCCCCGGGAGGGCAGCTCGTCGTGACCACCTTCGTCCGTGATGGTGTGCTGCGACTCGGCCTGCGAGCCGTGTTGTCGACGACCCCCATCGTCAGAGAGGTCAGGAACTGCGGTGACTGGAGCGAGGTGGAGAGCACGTTAGACACGACCCCTGTCGACATCCTCTTCCTGCACGAGGCCGACTACGGCCCCGGCAGGGGGGTGCCCGTCGACTGCCGGCGCCGGCGCCCGAAAGTACTGCTGCTGCTGAGCGACGCCCAGGTGCGCGAGGACCTGCTGTCCGGTCCGTCCGTCCCGGACGGCTTCCTGGTCGAGGGCGAACTGACCGCCTCCGCCGTCGAGGACGCCCTCCAGCGCACGATGGCCGGCGAGGTGCCCATGCCCACCTCCTTCACCAGGGCGCTCCTCCAGCGCGTCGCTGAGCCCGGACCGTCACGCTGGCGGCGTGAGGTGAGCCTCACCGGCCGCGAGGACGAAGTGGTGCGCTTGCTCGCCCAAGGTCTCAGCAACAAGCAGATAGCCCGTCGTCTGGGCATCTCCAGCCACGGCGTCAAGCGGATCGTGGCCAGTCTGCTCCTCAAGCTCGGCGCCCCCAACCGGACGGCCGCCGTGGTCACCGCGCTCCAGACAGGTCTCATCAGCTACTGAGGCCGCCCGGCGCGGGCGTGCCGACACGCCCGCCGCCGCCCGGCCCGCGACACCCGGCCCGGAAGCCCGCCCGCGACGCCCGGTACCCCGAACCTGGGCGGACGTCCCGGGTGGCAGCGGAACTCCTCCCGCACCGCCCGCATGATGCACCCGCCGCGCGGTCAACTCCCGTGCCGCACGGCTCCCGTCGCGGGAACACCCGGCCCGGAGCCCGTCGCCACAGCACATCGAAGCGGTCGGTCCGTCGAAGCGGTCTGCCGCCGCGGCGCGTCGAAGCGGTTCGGGAAGCCCGGGAAGTCCTCGCACGTCCATGCTCGTCCCCGCCGGGCCGGCGGGCAAGCGCCTGCCGGGCGCACGGTCGGTGTAGCCGGAGGGGCAGGCCCGTACGAGCCGGTGACGGCCGGGCGCCCGATCGCTACGTTGGAAGCGGTGCCCGCACGGAGCACCCGGGCCCGCACACCGTCACCATCTCCAGCAGCCTCCGAGCACCGAACTCCCCTGAGGTGCGTGGCGTTTCGCAGCGGCTGGCCGGAACTACCGCTCATCACGACGAAGATGGCCCGTCGGGCCGTGCGCAAGCGTGTGCGGGGTCCCCATGAGCGGGGGCCGGCGGGGGTGGTGTCCGGGTGGCATGTCCGGCAGGGGAGCCGCCAAGTGGCTCGGGCGGCACGGGTGACGCCGTACGCGAGGCCGTCCCGTGCGGCGGGCCGCGAGCGCGGCGAGCCCCGGCCGGCGCGGCCGGTCCGGGTGCCTGAGCCTCTCCTGAGATCCCTCACGGGCTGATCGCGCCGCCGCAACCGCCTTGCGGCACACCGGTGTTCCAGGAGCGGACGTCATCCAAGGGGCCACGCCTACGTGCCGCGCCTACGTGCCGCGCCTACGGTGACGCCGGGCGCGGGCGGGTCCCGTGACGAGAGGGCCGTACGGCGGACGGTGCGGCACGGCTACGACCGGGCGCGTACCGGTTCCGGCCCGACGGCCCGACGGCATACCGGCTCACCGAACCAGGATCCGCTGTCCAGCGCTCCGTCCACCGCACCCGTCAACCCGCCCACGTCACGGCATGGGTGGGGCGCGCCCACGGCCCGTGTCTCCGTGGACGCGCCCTCGTGAGTGAGGATGCCCGGCCGTGGCCGCGAGCAGCAGACACGCTTGGTCGCGCTGTCGGTGTAGCCGGATGGCCATGGTCGGAAGTGGGGGTGCCCGTCGTCCCGCCCAGCGGTCAGACTGTTCGACGGGCCGCCGGACCGGGCGGGCGCAACGGCACAGGGGTGACGGTCCCGGGAGGGTGATCCGGCAGCGCGACGCCGGACGGTACCCACCGGAATCGTTCCACTCCTGTTCCCGCTGCGAAGTCCGGCCGCACGCCCGAAGTCGTTCCACCGGTCGAGGTGTTCCCCGGGTCGGCCCCGTGCCGCGTTCCCGGCGCACCGCCCCGGATCCCGTCCTCGACGGGTCGGCGTGGCCGGTGTGCCGGCGGCCCGTACCCCCGCAGTGCCCGCTTCGCCGCACCACGCCGTTTCACGCTGCCCATGTCGTCCTACGTCGCTCTATGTCACCCCGATCAGGCGGGAGCAGATGTCCCCCTCGACCCCACCAGACAACCCCCCGTATCCCGGGCCCGGTACCGCCGGCCCGCTCGCACGGACGGAGAACGGCTGATGTGCGCCCACGCGGCCGGACCGTCCGCGACCACCGTGGCCCCGGCGCCGGGCGGTCCCCCGCCCCCGGGTACGGCGCCCGTGGAGAACCCCGCGCTCGGCGAGGTCTTCGCGCACGCCCCGGTCTGCACGGCCGGGGAACTCGACATCGTCCTGGCCGACGCGGACCGCGCCTTTCCCGGCTGGGCGGCGGCGCCCGCGGAACTGCGCAAGGAACGGCTGCTCGCCTGTCATCGCGCGTTGCGGGCCGCCGTGGAACCCGTCGCCGATCTCCTCACCAGGGAGCAGGGCAAACCCCTGCGGCACGCCCGTGCCGAGGTCGAGCTCGCCGCCGACTGGTTCGCGCAGACCGCGCGACTGGAACTGACCTCCAGGAACCTGGTCGACGACCGGGCCGCCCACGTCACCCTGGAACGGGTGCCGCACGGTGTCGTCGCCGCGATCGCGCCCTCCAACTTCCCGATCCTGCTGGCCGTGTGCAAGATCGCGCCCGCCCTGCTGGCCGGGAACACCGTGGTCCTCAAACCGTCGCCCGTCACCCCGCTGTCCAGTCTGCGGATGGGGGAGGTGCTGGCCGGGGTGCTGCCGCCCGGTGTCCTCCAGGTCGTCAACGGCGCGGCGGAACTCGGGGCCCGGCTCACCGTCCACGACACCGTGCGGCTGGTGTCCTTCACCGGTTCGGTCGGCACCGGCCGCGCCATCGCCCGGCAGGCGGCGACCGACCTCAAACGGATCGTGCTCGAACTCGGCGGCAACGACCCGGCCGTGGTGCTGCCGGGGGCCGACCCCGTCGCCACCGCCCGGGAACTGTTCCAGCGGTCCATGGCGAACACCGGCCAGTACTGCGCCGCCGTCAAACGCGTCTACGCCCCCCGGGACACGCATCTCGCGCTCGCCGAGGCCATGGCCGGACTCGCCCGCTCCGCGGTGCTCGGCGACGGACTCGACCCGGCCACCGAGTACGGTCCGCTCGTCAGCCGTGACGAGCGCGACCGGGTGGCCGCGCTCGTCGACGACGCGGTGCGCTCCGGCGGCCGGGTCCTCGCCGGCGGCCGGGTCCCCGACCGGCCGGGATGGTTCTACCCGCCCACCGTCGTCACCGGCCTCCCGCCCGGCACCCGCCTGGAGGAGGAGGAGCAGTTCGGCCCGGTCGTCCCGGTCCTCCCCTACGACGACCTGGACGAGGCACTCCACCGCGCCAACGCCTCCCCCTACGGACTGGGGTTCTCCCTGTGGGGCGACGAGACCGAGGCGAAGGCCCTGGCCTCCCGGGCCCACAGCGGAACCGTGTGGGTCAACACCCACGGCGCGCTGCGCCACGACGTGCCCTTCGGCGGTCACCGGCACTCGGGGATCGGCGTCGAGTACGGCCGCTGGGGCCTCAACGAGTACACCCAGCTCAAGGTCCACCACTTCGCGCTTAGCCAATCAGAGCAGGAGACGTCATGAGTGACACCACACGGGTCGGCGTCGACGAGACGGACGGCATCGACCTGACCGGGGTCAAGGTCTTCGTCGGCGGCCCCATCCAGCACGCCATCCGCGACGACGGGTTCCACACCCCGTTGCAGGACGCCATCAGCGGCATCATCGGCAGGGTCACCGCGGTGGGCGCCACCGTGTTCTCCGCCCATGTCGCGGAGAAGTTCGGCGAGGACACCCCCCTGTTCACCCCGGACCAGGTCAGTGTGCGCGACCTCGGCTGGATGCGCCGCTGCGATGTGTTCGTGCCCGTGCTGCCGGTCGACGGCGACGGGGACCTCATGCGCACCGACGGCACCCATGTCGAACTCGGCTGGGCCTCCGCGCTGGGCAAGCCCATCGTCGTGGTGACCCCCGCGCCGCTCGCCGCGAACGCCAGCCATCTGCTGCGCGGGCTGCCGTCGGTCGCCGACGTCACCGTCCTCGACCTGGCCGTCGCCCACCGCGACCCGGTGGAACTGCTCCGGCTGATCGACAAACTGGGACGTGAGGTCGTGATGACCAAGTGAGTGCCGCCCCGGACGGACCGGCCGCGGTGCGTGTCCTCGGGCTGCGGCTCTCCTCGCCCGTCGTCGTCGGCTCGGGTCTGCTCACCGACCAGGAGCGCAACATCCGCAGGCTGCTCGACGCCGGCGCGGGCGCCGTCGTCACCAAGACCATCCACCCGAGCCCCGGACCGTCCGGGCAGGAACGACTGCTGCGGCTGCCCACCGGAATGCTCAACAGCACCACCTACTCCCGGCGCGGGATCGACGAATGGTGCGCGATGCTCCGCAGATTCGCGGACGACGCGCTCCCCGTCATCGCCTCCGTGCACGCCGACTCACCCGAAGAACTCGCGGCCCTCGCCGCACGGGTGACCGACGCGGGCAGCCCCGCCCTGGAACTCGGCATCTCCTGCCTCAACGAAGCCGACGGACTGCACGACACCCCCGAGCGCGTCGCCGCGTACACCCGTGCGGTGCGCCGGGTCACCCCCGTACCCATCAGCGTCAAACTGGCCATCGGGGAACACTCCCGGGAACGCATCGACGCCGCCCTGGCCGCCGGCGCGGACGCCATCACCCTCAGCGACACCATCGCCGGGCTCGCGGTCGACGCGGATACCGGGGAAGTGACCCTCGGCGGGGCGTTCGGCTACTCGGGGCCGGGGATCAAACCGCTGGTCCTCGCCGAGATCTACGCACTGCGCCGCGCCGGACTCCGTGTCCCGGTGCTCGGCAGCGGCGGGGTACGGGACGCCGCCGATGTGGCGGAGTACCTCAGCGTGGGCGCCGACGCCGTCCAGGTGTACACGGCGCTGCACACCCGGATGCACACCACGTTCCTTGAGATCCGCGAGGGCTTCGACCGCTGGCTGGCCGCCCGCGGCGGCACGGTCGCGGACGTGGTGGGGCGCAGCGTCACCAGGACAGGAGAGGAGAGCGATGCGGCAACGCGCGACGAACGTACCCCGGTACGGTGATCTGACCAGCCCCGAAGTGCCCGACCGGGTCCGCGGCGCCACCCTCGTCTGGCCGGTGGGCGGTCTGGAACAGCACGGACCGCACCTTCCGCTGTCGGTCGACATGGACATCCCCGACGCGCTGGCGCGGCAGCTGGCGGCGGAGACCGGCGGACTCGCGCTGCCCGGTCAGCCGCTGTCCGCCCGGTCGCTGCCGCACAGCGGCGGCGGACTGCACTTCCCGGGCACCGTCCATATCGGCGGCGCCGCGTTCATCGACTATCTGACCGACGCGCTGCGTTCCCTCGCCCGGCTGCGGCCCGCGCGGCTCGTCGTCGTCAACGGGCACTACGAGAACGAGGGCCTGCTGTTCGAGGCGCTCGACGGCTGTGCGCCGGGCACCCTGTTCCCCGCGACCGAGGTGGTCGCGTTCAGCTGGTGGAGCCTGGTGACCGACGGCTGGCTCGGTGAGCACCTCCCCGCGTTCCCGGGGTGGCACGCGGAACACGCCGGGGTCACCGAGACCAGTCTGATGATGTACCTGCGGCCGGACGTGGTCCGCCCGGAACGCCCCGTCAACCCCAGTCCGCCCGCGGCGGGGGTGTACCGGCACCCCGTGGACGAGGCGGCGATCTCGCACCAGGGGGTCCTGTCCTCCACCACCGGCGCCTCGGCCGAACTGGGGGAGAGCCTCTTCTGGCATCTGGTGGACGGCGGCCTCCAGACCCTGGAGAAGCCGTCGGTGCCCGCGCCGGGCGGACCGTGAACGCACGGCGTCGCCGCACCCGACCATGACCGAGCCGTACCCAGGGAGATGATCCATGCAATCGCGCAGGTCGTACGAGGACTTCGACATCTGCGTCGTCGGGCTGGGCTACGTCGGCGTCACACTCGCCGCCGCCCTGCTGACCACCGGCAGGCGTGTACTCGGCTACGAGCGGAATCCGGCCGTGGCGGGCGAACTCGCCCGGGGCGAACTCCGGCTCGCGGAGCCCGGGGTCGCCGAGGCCGTCGCGGAAGGGGTCGGCGCGGGGACCTTCGCCGTCACCTCCGACATCGACGGGGCGGCCCTGCCGCCCGTCGTCATCATCTGTGTCGGCACCCCCATCGAGACGGGCGGCACCACACCCGATCTCAGCCATCTGCGGTCGGCCACCGAGTCGATCGCGGACGGCATCGACGACACCACCGTGGTCATCGTGCGCAGCACCGTACCGGTCGGCACCTCACGCGGTCTGGTGCTGCCCATCCTCGGCCGCCGCACCCCCGAACCGCTGCTCGCCTTCTGCCCGGAACGCACCATCCAGGGCCAGGCACTCGCGGAGATCCTGTCGCTGCCGCAGATCGTCGGCGGACTGACCGACGAGGCCACCAAGCGCGCGGCGGACCTCTTCGGCACCCTCACCGACGAGGTCGTGCAGGTCTCGTCGCTGGAGACCGCCGAACTGATCAAGCTGGTCTGCAACTGCCACACCGACCTCATCTACGGCTTCGGCAACGAGGTCGCCCTGATCGCCGAGAAGCTGGGCCTCGACGCGATGGAGGTCATCGGCTCCGCCAACCAGGACTATCCGAGGCCCACCATCCACAAGCCCGGCTTCGTCGGCGGCAGCTGCCTCACCAAGGACCCCTATCTGCTGCGCTACTCGGTCGCCGGGCACGACCACACCCCCGACCTGGTGACCGCGGCCCGCACCCTCAACGAGTCCATGCCGCGTCTCGTCGGGGAACGCGTCCTCGCCGCACTGCGCGACCAGGGCCAGGACCCGGCCACCGCCAGGGTGCTGCTCTCCGGGTTCGCCTACAAGGGCCGCCCCGAGACCGACGACCTGCGGGGCGCCCCGTACGAGCCGCTGCTGGAGTATCTGAGGGGCCGGGTCGGGGAGATCGTCGGCCATGACTTCGTGGTGCCCCCCGAGCGCATCGAAGCCCTCGGTGTGAAGGTCACCGGCATCACGGAGGGATTCACCGGCTCCCACGCGGTGATCCTCCTCAACGACCACGTCCGGTACGGCGACCTCGACGCCGACGGCCTCGTCGCCCGGATGGCGGCGCCCGCGGTGGTCTACGACACCTGGCGGGTCCTCCCGTCCTCGACGAAGGCGATGAGGCTCGGTCGTGCGTAAGAAGATCCTGATCACCGGCGGCGCGGGCTTCATCGGACTGCATCTGGCCCGCAGGCTCGCCGACAGCTGCGACGTCACCCTCCTCGACGACTTCAGCCGGGGCCGCTCCGACGCCCAGCTGTCCGAACTGCTCGGCCGGGTCACCCTCGTCGAGCACGACCTGACGACACCCGTACCGCCCGGACTCCTCGCCGACGACTACTCCGAGGTCTACCACCTGGCCGCGGTCGTGGGCGTCGTCCACTCCAACGACGACCCCCGCCGGGTGCTGCGCACCAATCTGCTCACCACCATCCACCTCCTCGACTGGTTCGCCGGACTGAGCGGGGCCACCCTCTGCTTCGCCTCCTCCAGCGAGGCGTACGCCGGGAGCGTGGAGGCCGGGGCCGCGCCCGTGCCCACCACCGAGGACGTACCGCTGCTGATGCCGGACCCCACGGTGTCCCGCTCCTCGTACGGCTTCAGCAAGATCACGGGCGAAGTGCTCTGCCGGACGTACGCCCGCACCCA
Source organism: Streptomyces uncialis (assembly GCF_001905345.1). GTDB lineage: Bacteria > Actinomycetota > Actinomycetes > Streptomycetales > Streptomycetaceae > Streptomyces > Streptomyces uncialis. Next base: position 678,855 of record NZ_LFBV01000003.1, on the reverse strand, counting down.
CGGCTTCGCCCTGCGGATGGTCCGCTTCCACAATGTGTACGGGCCCCGGATGGGCTACGACCATGTGATCCCGCAGTTCATCGAACGGCTCCTCAGCGGCGCCGACCCGTTCGAGATCCACGGCGCCGACCAGACCCGGGCGTTCTGCTACGTGACCGACGCGGTCGAGGCGATCGTCGCGCTGACCGCGCTGCCCACCAAGGAGACCCTGCTCGTCAACGTCGGCAACGACGAGGAGGAGGTCGTCATCGAGGACCTCGCCCGCCACACCTTCGACACCGTCGGACGCCATCCGGAACTCGACATCCGGTCCGCGCCCCCGCTGTCCCCCCAGCGGCGGCTGCCCGATCTGACCCGGCTGCGGGAACTCACCGGACACCGGCCGGCCGTGGACCTGCGCGAAGGGCTGCGCCGCACCCACGCCTGGTACGCGGAGGACCTCGCCGCGCGCGGAACGGGAGCGTGAGCCGGGTGCGCGTACGGTACGTCCACCGCGGCTACTTCCCCGGACGCGCGGGCGCCGAACTGATGACCCAGCACCTCGCCGCGTCCATGGGCGGGCGCGGCTGGGACACCGGGATCTGGACCGGCGCCGTCGGCGAGGACACCGCCCGCTTCATGAAGGAGACGGGCGTACGGGTGGAACCCCTGCCCGCCACCCCCGACGCGGCCGTGCCCCCGGACGTCGTCCACGCCGTGGACGCCTTCCACCCGAGGGACATCGCCGCCGGACTGGACCTCGCCCGCGCCTGGGGAGTGCCGTTCGCCGTCACCCCCGCGTCCGCCCCCGAGGTATGGCCCGACCGGGAGACCGTCCTGGACGGCTGCCGCGCCGCCGACGCCGTGTTCGCCCTGTCCACCGCCGAACACGACATGCTGCACGGCGCCGGGGTCGCCGCGTCCGCCCTGCACATCGTCGGCCAGGGACCCCATCTCCCGGGCACCGCCGACCCGGACGGATTCCGCGCCGCACACGGTATCGACGGACCGATGGTGCTGTTCCTCGGCCGGAAGATGCGCTCCAAGGGCTACGTCACCCTGCTGGAGGCGACCCGCCGCATCTGGGCGCAGCACCCGGACACCCGCTTCGTGTTCCTCGGCCCCCGCTGGGACAACGACTGCGCCGCCCTCTTCGCCCGCCACGCCGACCCGCGGATCGTGGAACTCGGGATGGTCGACGAGGACACCAAGCACAGCGCGCTCGCCGCCTGCGACCTGGTGTGCGTCCCGTCGACCGTCGACATCTTCCCGCTCGTCTATGTGGAGGCGTGGGCCTGCGGCAAACCCGTCGTCGCCTCCCGCTTCCTCGGCAGCGGCGAGGTGGTTCACCACGGCCGCGACGGACTGCTCGTGGACCCCGCACCCCGGCCCGTCGCCGAAGCCGTGGGACGGCTCCTCGCCCACCCCGCCGAACGGCACGCCATGGGACGCCACGCCCAGGACCGGGTGCGCCGCGAACTCGGATGGGACGCGATCGCCGACCGCGTCGACACCGTCTACCGCACGCTGATCGCCACCCGCCGCAAGACGGAGAGGCTCCGATGAGAGCAGTGGTACTGGCCGGCGGCGAGGGCCGCCGGCTACGGCCCGCCACCCTCACCGTCCCCAAACCCCTTATGCCGGTGGACGGCACACCCATCCTGCACATCATCCTGGCGCAGCTGAGGAGCGCCGGCTTCACCCATGTGACCCTGTCGCTCCGCTACCGCGCCGACACCATCAGGGCCGCCTTCGGCGGCGACCACTGGTCCGGTCTGGAACTCGACTTCCGGCACGAGGACGAACCCCTCGGCACGGCGGGCCCCCTCGCCCTGCTACCGCCGTTCGAGGACTCCACCCTGGTGATGAACGCCGACCTGCTCACCGACATCGACTTCGCCGACCTGTGGACCCGGCACAAGAAATCGCAGGCCATCGCGACCGTCGCACTCAGCCGCCAGGCCACCGACATCGCCCACGGCGTCGTCGAGATCGACGACGAGCAACGCGTCACCGACTTCCAGGAGAAACCCCGGCTGAGCTATCTCGTCAGCGGCGGCGTCTACGTCCTGGAACCCGCCCTCCTCGACTACCTCCCGCACGGCCCGTACGACATGCCCGCCCTCCTCGAACACGCCCGAGGCAAGGGCGAACGCGTCGAGGGCTATGTCCACGACGGCGAATGGCGCGACATCGGCACCCCCGAACAGCTCGCCCTCGCCTCCGAGGCGCTGCGCGCCGACCGCACCCGCTACCTGGGCGGCGCCCCGGCCGCCGAACGCCACACCGCGGCCCGCCCGGCCGCGTCCCGACCGGAGGTGCACGGCGTATGACCGGCTTCGACATCCCGCTGTACCAGCCCGTGTTCGGGGACGCCGAGATCGAGGCGGCCACCGAGGTCCTGCGCTCCGGCTGGCTCTCCTCCGGTCCCGTCACCGAGGACTTCGAGGGGAAGTACGCCGCCGCCCTCGGCGTCGAGGACGCCGTCGCAGTCAGCAGCGGCACCGCCGCCCTGCACCTCGCGGTCCTCGCCCTCGGGCTCGGCCCCGGCGACGAGGTGGTGATGCCGTCGCTCACCTTCGTCTCCACGGCCGCCGTCGTCGCGCTGACCGGCGCCACCCCCGTCTTCGCCGAGGTCCACGGCCCGCACGACCTCGGCATCGACCCCGCCGACGTGGCCCGCAGGATCACCCCCCGCACCCGGGCCGTCGTCGCGGTCCACTACGCGGGACACGCCGCCGACCTCACCGCCCTCGGCGCCCTGTGCCGCGCCCACGGACTCGCCCTGATCGAGGACGCCGCCCACGCCCCCGCCACCGCCACCGCACAGGGCATGCTCGGGACCGTCGGCGACATCGGCTGCTACAGCTTCTTCGCCACCAAGAACCTCGCCATGGGCGAAGGCGGCATGGTCGTCGCCCGGGACCCCGCCCTGCGCGCGACCGTCCGGCGGCTGCGCTCCCACGCCCTGACCGTCAGCGCCCACCGCCGCCACCACGGCGGACCCGCCCTGTACGACGTCGACGGCTTCGGACTCAACTACCGCCCGGGCGAAATCGCCTGCGCCATCGGCCGCGTCCAGCTCGACGCGTTCCCCGCCGCCCAGGCCCACCGCCGCGCCGCCGTCCGCGAGTACCGCGAACGGCTCTCCGGGCTCCCCGGCCTCGTCGTGCCGTACGCCGACCGGCCGGTCGAGGACGGCGCCCACCATCTGTTCCCCGTGGTGCTGCCCCCCGGCATCGACCGCGAGGCGCTGCGCGAACAACTCCGCGCCTCGGGCGTGCAGACCGCCGTCCACTACCCCCCGACCCACCTCTTCACCGCCTACCGCGAACGCTACGACGTGGGGCCCGGCAGTCTGCCCGTCACCGAGGACATCATGGAACGGCAACTCTCCCTGCCCATGCACGCCGGGATGGGCAGCCCGCAGGTCAGGCGGGTCGCCGAGGCGGTGAGCGCCGCATGGCGTCCGGCCGAGTGAACACCCAGGTCACCCTTGTCGACGGCGTCCCGCACCGCGACGGCCGCCCCTTCTTCAGCATCGGCGTCAACTACCATCCCTCACCCACCGGTTGCGGCTACTGGCGGGACTGGGACGGCGCCCGCGTCGACGCCGACTTCCGCCGGATGGCCGAACTCGGCATCGACACCGTACGGTTCTTCGTCTTCTGGGCCGACTTCGAACCCAAGGAGGGCGGCCACGACCCGCTGATGACCGACCGGCTGCGGGAACTGGTCCGCACCGCCGACCGGCACGGCCTGCTCTGTCTGCCCTCGCTGCTCACCGTCTGGATGAACGGCCAGCGCTTCGACCCGCCCTGGCTCGACGGCCGCGACCTGTGGCGCGACCCCGAAGTGGCCGAGCGACAGCGCGCGTTCGTCCGGCACGCCGCCACCGCGCTGCGGGACGCGCCGAACATCCTGGCGTACGACCTCGGCGACGAGATCATCCATGTCGACCCGGCCTCCGCCGCCTCCTACGACCCGGGCGAGGCCCGCGCCTGGTGGGCCGGGCTCGCGACGGAGATCCGCGACGCCCACCCCGGCGCACTCGTCCTCCAGGCCAACGAACCCTCCTCGGTGATCGGCGCGCACGCCTTCCGCCCCGAGCACGCGGACCCCCTCGACCTGGTGGGACTGCACGGCTTCCCGCTGTGGACCCCCTTCCACATCGAGTCCAACGACGCCCGCAAGGCCAGCGCGTTCGTGCCCTACCTGGTGCGGCGCGGCACCGCCCACCGGCCCGTCCTCGTGGACGAACTGGGCAGCTACGGCTGCGACGAGGCCACCGGCGCCCGGTATCTGCGGGCCGCCGCGCACAGCGCGTTCGCGGCCGGGGCCGTCGGCACCGCCGTCTGGTGCTGGCAGGACTTCACCACCGAGGCCAAACCGTACGCCCTGCGGCCGGGAGAGCGCCGGGTCGGGCTGCTCACCGCCGACGGCCGGGAGAAACCGGCGCTCACCGAGTACCGGGCCTTCGCCCGCCGGGTCCGCGGCGAACTCGCCGGATTCCGTCCCCTGCCCGCCCCCGTCGGCGTCCTGCTCCCCGAGCACACCCCACGCGGCGACGCGGGCTATCTGACCCCGGCCGGCAGCGACGCGCCCGCCGCGTTCTACGCCCATCTGCTGCTGCAACAGGCCCACCTCCCGCACGAGTTCCTCGGCGCAGGCGGCCCCGAACCCGACGGACACACCCTGCTGATCTGCCCCTCGGTCCGCCGGCTGACGCTCGCCGACCGGCAGCGGCTCGAACGGTACGTCCGCTCCGGCGGAACCCTCCTCTACACCACCGGGAGCGTGCTCGACGCCGCCGGGGACGAGGAACTCTTCGGGGTCCGCGTCCGGGACTTCACCCTGGACACCGCGTCCCACGCCGAACTCACCTGGGCCGGTGTCAGCCTTCCGCTGGACTGGGAACCCGGACCGGTCCCCGTCCTCGACGCGGCGGGCGCCGATGTGCTGGCCACCTTCGCCGACGGCTCACCCGCCCTGACCCGCCACCGCCTCGGCCGGGGCACCGCCTACTACCTCAACGCCCCGCTGGAGGCCCAGCTCAACGCGCCCCACCGGCTCGACACGGCACCGTGGCACCAGCTCTACGCCGAGATCGCGCGCGCCGCCGCGGTGGTGGCACCCCTCACCGCCGACGACCCGTGCGTGGAGACCACCGTCCTCGGACACGGCGACGAACGCTGCGCCGTGGTCGTCAACCACGCGCCCGAACCGGTCCGCACCACCCTGCGCCGCCCCGCACCGCCCACCGGCGGGACCGGTACCACGCAAGAGGTGTCGCTGGAGCCGAAGGACGTCCGGCTGCTGTTCTGGCGGGACACCCCGCCCCTCGGCCCCCGCCAGGAGGACATATGAGAGCGCTGCGCTGGCACGGGGCGTACCGGGTGGCGATCGACGACGATGTCCCCGCACCCCGCGTGGAGCAGCCGCGCGACGCGGTGGTCCGGGTCGTCCGCAGCGCGATCTGCGGCACCGATCTGCACCCCTACCGAGGTGAGATGGACACCTTCACCCCGGGCACCGTCACGGGACACGAGTTCACCGGAGTGGTCGAGGCCGTCGGACCCGAGGCCCACGGGCTGCGGCCCGGCGACCGGGTCGTCGCCTCGGACGTCATCGCCTGCGGACGCTGCCGCGCCTGCGGACTGGGCCACCACTACCAGTGCCCCCAGGTCGCGCTGTTCGGCTACGACACCGTCGTCGGCGACCACGCGGTCCCCGGAGGACACGCCGAATACGTGCGGGTCCCCTTCGCCGACACCGTGCTCCACCCCATCCCCGACGACGTGGGGGACGAACGGGCCCTGCTGATCGGGGACGTCCTCGCCACCGGCTACGCCTGTGCCGTAGGGGCCGGGGTGCGCCCCGGGGACACCGTCGCCGTGGTCGGCTGCGGACCGGTGGGCCTGATGGCGCTGGAGGCCGCCTGGATACTCGGCGCGGGCCGGGTCCTCGCCGTCGACCCGCTGGAGCGCCGCCGCAAGATCGCCGCCGGACGCGGCGCGGACACCTTCGCCCCCGGTGACGACCTGCGCGGGCTGATCGCGGACCTCACCGAGGGCCAGGGTCCCGACGCCGTCCTGGAGGCCGTCGGTACGGACACCGCGCTGCTGACCGCGCTCGACCTCGTCCGCCCCCGGGGCACCGTCTGCGCGGTCGGCGCGCACGCCTCCGACGCGATGCCCCTGCCGACCAGGACGGCGTTCGCCAAGGAACTCACCCTGCGGTTCGCCGTCGGGGACCCGATCGCCGAACGGGACACCCTGATGCGGCTCATCCGCGGCGGCCGTCTCGACCCGACCTTCGTCATCTCGCACCGGCTGTCGCTCGCCGAGGCGCCCAGGGGTTTCCGTCTCTTCGACTCCGGCGAGGCCGACAAGGTGGTGCTGATCCCCTGACCGCTCCGGTCGTCCTGGTCCCCGCGCTCCCACAGGCCCTCTCGGACCCCGGGCCGCCCGGTCACGCGGGGCCCGGGAGCCGTCAGGGCCGGTGCGGGTCACCGGCCGGCCCGCCCGCACCTTCCGCCCATGGATGCTCGGCCATGCCCAGGACTTCCGCTGAGCGGCTTGCGCCACGGGACGCCCGAACCGGCTTGCCCAGGACCGTCTCCACGTCCGCCGACGGGCCAACTCCGCCCGCCGACCGGCGGATTCCCTTTGCCAAGGTAAGCCTTGCCTGACTAAGGTGCGATCCCTGTGGGCCCGCACGTACCGGCGGGGGCCCGGCCGCACGGTCGTCCGTTCGGCGGACCGCGGTCCCTGCCCGGTACGCGCACAGCGGTACGGGCCGCTGCCGGGCGCCGCGCCGTCCGGTCACTCCACCACCGACGGACGGGGCACACCATGACCACCACGATCGACCGCGAACGGCCGCCGCACCGGATACCGTTGCGCCGCCGCCAGCTGCTCTCCGCGGGTGCCGCGCTCGGGTCGTCGCTCGTCCTCGCCGGATGCGGCGACGACGAGCCCGCCCCGGCCGGGCCGTCCCGCTCCGGCGGCAGCGCGTTCCCCCTCACCGTCGAGGACAAGTTCGGCGAGGTGCGGATCACGGAGCGGCCCGAGCGGGTGCTCTCCCTCGGGCGCACCGACCACGACGTGCTCCTCGCGCTCGGTGTCGTCCCGGTCGGCCTGTGGCAGTTCATCCCCACGATGAAGCGCGGCGTGGGCAGCTGGGCGGAGCCCTCACTCGGCGGGCGGACCCCGTCCTTCCTCAAGCCGCCCTTCGACTTCGAGCAGGTGGCCTCCCTCGACCCCGATCTGATCGTCAACGTCCAGTCGGGCGGCGACGAGACGGAGTACCGCACCCTCACCGACATCGCCCCCACCGTGGGCCTGCCCGGCGGCGCCGCGGCGAACAGTGTCCCGTGGCGTGAGTCCACCAGGCTCATCGCCCGCGCGGTGGGACGCGAGGCGAAGGGCGACGAACTGGTGGCGGGCACCGAGTCGCTGCTCAAGGCCGCCGCCGACCGCAACCCCGGCTTCGCCGGGAAGACCGTCTCCATCCTCCTCGCCTTCGGCGGCAAGGCCGGCGTCTACACCACGGGCGACACCCGGATGCAGATCGTCACCGCACTGGGCCTGAAGCCGTCCCCTTACGTGACGGAGCTGGGCGACGACAAGTACTTCGTCGAACTGTCCGCAGAGAACACCGGCGACGCGGACGCCGACGTGGTGATCCTGCTCAGCCAGCAGCAACTCCCGCTGGCGGCCACACTGAAGCAGTACCCGCAGGTCGCCGAGATGAAGGCGGCCCGCGAAGGGCGGCTGGTCTTCCCCGCCGACCCGTCCGTCGGCCTGGCCCTCTCCAGCGCCTCCGTCCTCAGCATCCCGTACGCGGTGAAGGGGCTGGAGCCGCTGCTGCGCGAGGCGCTCGGCTGAGGGTTGTCCGAGCCGCATCCCCTCGGACGCGGGGCTCCTCGCGGTCCCTGGAGTCGGCACCGTGGGCGTACTCGTTCGTGCGGGGACGCACCGGGTGGCCTCGGGCGGGCGTTGTCCCGTGGGTGCGGATGCTCGGTGGTTCCGCGCCGCCCCGTGCCTGCGGGGCGGCGCTTGCGGATCGCGGGGCTCAGTCGCCCCGGCGTACCGGCTTGGCGTGGAGCGTTCGCGCGGTGATACGGCGCGGGTCGTCGGGGCGGGCCGCGGGGACCACCAACGGGGTGCCGACCTCCGGGTCGGGGATGATCCGGCAGTCGAGTCCGAAGACGTCCCGTACCAGTTCCGGGGTGACGATCTCCATCGGATCGCCCTGGGCCTCGATCCGGCCGTCCTTCATCACGATCAGATGCGTAGCGTACCGGAACGCCTGGTTGAGGTCGTGCAGCACGAGGACCAGGGTGTGCCCCCGCCGGTGGTGCAGGTCCCAGCAGAGGTCGAGGACCTCCACCTGGTGCGCCAGGTCGAGGAACGTGGTCGGCTCGTCGAGCAGCAGGATGCCGGTCTGCTGGGCGAGCACCATCGCGAGCCAGACCCGCTGGCGCTGCCCGCCGGAGAGCTCCTCGACGAACCGGTCGGCAAGGTCCAGGACATGGGTCATCTCCATCGCCTCCACCACCGCCTCCTCGTCGGCGGGTGACCACTGCCGCAGCAGCCGCTGATGCGGGAACCGGCCCCGGGCGACCAGATCGCCGACGGTGATGCCCCCGGGCGCCGTGGACGTCTGGGGCAGCAGCCCGAGCAGCCGCGCGGCCTCCTTCGTCGAGTACGAGCCGATCGGCGCGGAATCCAGCAGGACCGTCCCGGCCCGTGGCTTGATCATCCGGGACAGGGCCTTCAGCAGTGTGGACTTGCCGCATCCGTTGGGGCCCACGATCACCGTGAAGGAGCCGTCGGGCACGGCGATGTCCAGTGCGTCGGTCACCACCCGCTCGTCGTAGGCGAGGGTGAGCCCCTCGCCGCGCAGCCGGACACCGCGCGCGGAGTCGCTCATGTCGTTCCCTCTCCGTGGTTCCCCGGCGCAGCCGGACCTGGCGCCCGGTCCGGTCCTGGTCGAGCGGCGCGTGTCATCGGCGCCGCCATTCCCGGCCCAGCAGCCAGGCCAGGTACAGCCCGCCCAGGGCCGCGGTGCCGATACCCACCGGGAGCTGCGTCGGGGCCAGCGCCCGCTGGGTGGCCAGATCGGCGGCGGTCAGCAGCAGCGCGCCCATCAGCGCGGCGGGCACCAGTCCGGCCCCCGGCGACCCGGTCAGCCTGCGGGCGAGCTGCGGGGCGGCGAGCGCCACGAAGGCGATCGGCCCGGCGGCGGCGGTCGCGACCGCCGTCAGCGCGACACTGGTCACCAGCAGCGCCAGCCGGGTCGGTTCGGCGGGCACCCCACGCGCCCGCGCGGTGTCGTCCCCCATCTCCAGCAGGGACATCCGGCGGCCGAGCGACAGCGCGACGGGCACCAGCAGCAGCAACGCCAGCGCCAGCGGCACCACATGGTCCCAGCGGCGGCCGTTCAGACTGCCGGTCAGCCAGAGCTGCGCGGTCTGCGCGTCGTTGAGGGTCGCGCGGGTCAGCAGATACGAGTTGAACGCGGCCAGCATCGCGGTGGTGCCGATCCCGGTCAGGATGAGCCGGAAGCCCTGCACACCCCGGCGGAACGCCAGCCCGTAGACCAGCCCCGCGGTCAGCAGCCCGCCGACGACCGAGCCCGCGGCGACACCGCGCAGACCACCGCCGAGCAGCAGGATCACCACCAGGGCGCCCGTCGCCGACCCGGTCGTGAAGCCGACCACGTCGGGGCTGCCCAGCGGGTTGCGCGAGATGCTCTGGAACATCGCCCCGCCGAGCCCCAGCGCCGTCCCCACCATCATGGCCACCAGCAGCCGGGGCAGGCGCAGTTCGTTGACGATGAACCCGAGGCCCGCGGGGCCGCCGCCGAACAGGGTCGCGACCACGTCGCGGGACGACGCCGAGTAGCTGCCGGTGGTCAGACAGAACAGCCCGAGCACACAGGTCACCAGCGCCAGCAGCGTCCCGACGGCCAGCGAACGCGCGTGCAGCCGCAGGGACAGCGACCCCGAACGGGTCCGCAGCACCCTCCCCGTCACCGGCCGGACACCGGACCGGCCCCGTACGGCGCTCACAGCGCCGCGATCCGGCGCCGGCGGCTGAGCGCGATGAACAGTGGCGCGCCCAGGAACGCGGTGACGATACCCGTCTCCAGCTCACCCGGTGCGGCGAGAAACCTGCCGACGACATCGGCGCCGAGGAGCAGCACGGGCGCGAGCAGAAGGGAGTAGGCCATCACCCAGCGCTGGTCGGGGCCGGTCACCATCCGTACGAGATGGGGGACCGCCAGCCCGATGAACGCGATCGGCCCGGCCGCCGCGGTGGCGCCCCCGCACAGGAGGGCGACCGCCACCGCGCCCGCCAGCCGGGTCCGTTCGGTGTGCGCGCCGAGCGCGCGGCCGGTCTCCTCGCCGAGCGCCAGCGCGTTGAGCGGACGGGCCAGGCACAGCGCGGTCACCACACCGGCGAGGATCAGCGGGCCCACCTGCCGCACCACTTCCATGTCCCGTCCGGCGAGCGATCCCACCGCCCAGAACCGGAACGCGTCGAAGGCGCGGATGTCGTGGAGGACCACGGCGGAGACGAACGCGATCAGTGTGGCGTTGATCGCCGCTCCGGCGAGGACCATCCGGTCCGGGCCGGCCGAGCGGCCCGACGAGCCGAGCAGGTACACCACCGCGTACGCGAGGGCCGCCCCCAGGAAGGCGAACCAGACGTAGCCGAGGGGCGAGCCGACGCCGAGGAACGCGATCGCGACGACCACGGCGGCCGATGCCCCGTTGTTCACCCCGAGCAGGCCCGGATCGGCCAGCGGATTGCGGGTCAGTCCCTGCATCAGCGCTCCGGCGAGCCCCAGCGCGGCACCGGCCAGCAGCCCGATCACGGTACGCGGCACCCGCAACCGGCGTACGACGAACGCCTCCTCGCCGCCACGGCCCTGGGCGAGGACCTCCCACACGGTGGAGAGCGGGATGCTCCGCGCGCCGACCGCGAGGCTGAGGGCACACACCAGGGCGAGGGCCAGCGCCGCGAGGACGAGCCCGTACCAGCGGACCGCCGCGGCCCGGCGGCGAACGGCCGTCCGCGCCGGAACGGTGACCTCACCGGCGGCCCGTGGCGTGGTCCGTGGCCCGCCGCTCGGTATGCCGCCGCCGTCGGACGCGGCTTCCTTCCGTACGTTCACACCCGGACCCGCGCCGCGTGTCCGCGGCGGCATCGCGCTCGCGCCATCCCGCCCCCTCCGTCGGATCTGCCCCGGTCGGAGGCAACTCAGGTGAGCCTAACCAGCGTTGCGCCGTCCGTTCAACTTCTCGGCGAGACGCTCGGCGATCATCGTGGCGTCCCGCTCCCGGCGACGGCGAGGACAGGTGGCCGGGAGCGGGACGCGTCGTCGTCGTTCGCGGGCGTGTCCGGCAACGCGCGCGGGTCGGCCGCGGCGTCCCACGGCACCTGCCAGGAAGCCCGTCCGCACACGATCCTGACTGCGGGAGGTGCCCCCACGGCCCTTCCGTACGATCCCCACCCTGCTGTCAGCAAACGGGTACGTCACGGCCGGATCGTGGTGCGGCGTTCGGCCGGGGGCAGCAGCAGTACCTCCAGCGCGGCGGCACAGGCCCGGGCCTGGTCGGTGAACCAGGCCAGCCGGTCGTCGGTGAGCACGGCCGGGGTCGCGCGCAACGCCAGGGCGAACCGAGCACGTTCGGTGTGGTCGAACACCGGGACGGCGAGGGTGCGGACACCGGTCGCGGACTCGCCGTCGTTGACGGCGTGGCCCCGCTCGCGCACCCGGTCGAGTTCGGCGCGAAGCGCGTCCGCGTCGACGATGGTGCGGTCCGTGAAGGCGGCCAGCCCGGGGAGCGTGCCGACGGGGTCCGGATCGTCGCCCGGCCAGGCGAGCAGGACCTTGCCGAGCGCGGTGGAGTGCAGCGGTCTGCGCAGTCCGGCACCGGTGTCGTGGCGTACCGAACCGCCGACGAGGATCAGCGCGTGGACACCGTCCCGCAGGGCCAGATCGGCGGTGGCCCCGGTACGTGTCGCGAGGTCGGCGAGTTCGGGCGCGGTGAGATGCAGCCCGCGCTGGTGGTACGAGAGCTGACCGAGTTCGGTGACGGCCGGGCCCAGCCGGTAGCGGGCGGTGTGCGCGTCCTGTTCGAGGAACCCGGCCGCGACAAGGGTCCGGGCCAGCCGGTGGGCGGTCGAGACGGACAGCGAGGTGCGGCGTGCGATGTCCGAGGCGCTCAACGGGGAGCCGCTGTCGCGGAAACAGTGCAGCACGCCGAGCGCCCGGCTCACGGCCTGCGATCCCGAGGGGGCGGCGGGTACGGCCGGACGGCCGGTCGCCGACGGCGGTGCGGCCCCGGGGCCTCGCGCCGGGCGTGGGGGAGTCGAGGCGTCATCGGAAGAGCTTCCCATGATGTGGCAGCTTCCCCCGTGGCCGTAGGTCCGGTCAACTTGCCTTCCCCTGCTACTTGATGGAGATGCGGGGGAGCGGTGGGGCTTCGCGTCGGCCCGTTCATGGACCAGGTGTCCCACGATGTGGGAAGCGACTTGTCCGTGGGGCAAGCGCCGTGGCAGAGTCGGCGCACCGACCCCGCCGACCCGTCGAGAGGAGCGCCGCCGTGACCGTCCGCCGGACCTTCACCGCCCTGGTGCCCTCGGTGACGCCTGCTCTCAGCAGCCGCCGCCACATAGACCTGGTCCGGGTCGCCAGCTCCGGCTGTCGCTGACCCGGACACCGGCCCCGCGCCGCACCCGCCCCGCCCGCTCCACCGTGTGAAGTCCCGCGCGCGGGGGCTCGCGTACGGCCGGGCCACGTCCCACTGACACGTGCCGCTCCGGCACGCCCTGTCGGGACCTGAGCGGCACCCGACCGGCGTCCTGCCTGCTCCGACCGGACCCCGGTCGGCACCCGCCCTGTCCCGGTCGGCGCCGGACCCGTGCACCCACCGCCCCGCACCGGTCGTCCCGCATCCCACCGCGTCCGCCGCACCTCCCGCACCACCTTCCGTACGCCCCGGCGCGCTTCGGCGTACGCCCGTCCACCGTCCTGTGCCGCGCTGTTCCGTGCCGCGGTCACCATCCGCACCCCTGGCCAAGAAGGGCCCATGACGCGATCCACGCCGCCCGCCACCCTGTGGTTCACCCGATGCCCCGTGCCCACCGCGACCGGCATCGCCGCCGATCTCGGCTGGCTGGCCGACGAGTTCACCCCCGACGGGATCTCCGTCCGCTCCCTCCAGGACGCGCCCGCCGCCACCGCCCGCGACCACCACTACACCCACGCGCTCGAAGGACTCTTCCGCGAGGGCGGCAACGTCCCGGCCCTGTGGGCCCGTTCACGTGGCGAACCCACCCGGCTGATCGGCCTCACCTGGATCGAGGAACGCCAGGTCGTCCTTGTCGCGGCCGACTCCGGCATCCATGAGGCGGCGGACCTCAAGGGCAGCCGGCTCGCCGTCCCCCGGCATCCGCTGCCCATCGACTTCTGGCGGGCCATGGCCCTGCGCGGCTTCGAGGGCGCGCTGTCCACCGCCGGGCTCACCCTCGCGGACACCGTCCCCGTCGACGTACCCGCCGACGCCCACGCCGCACAGTGGTCCGCCGAACTCGCCGCCCTGCGCGCCGGGACCGTCGACGCCGTCTACGCGAAGGGCGCCACCGCAGTCGAGGCCGCCGCCCGGTACGGCGCGCGGATCGCCGTCGAACTCGACGACCACCCCGACCGGCGCACCAGGGTCAACAACGGCACCCCCCGCCCGATCACCGTCCGCGAGAGCCTGCTGGACGAGCGGCCGGACCTGGTCGCCCGCTACCTCGCCGTCCTCGTCCGGGCCGCCGACTGGGCGGCCGGCCACCCGGACGACCTCGCCCGGGTACTGAGCCGGGAGACCGGCGCGGGCGCCACCGGCGTCGCCGGTGCCTACCGGGCCCGCGGCCATCGCGATCTGCGCATCGACCTCTCCGACGAACGCCTCGACCTGCTCGCCCGGCAGGAACACGCCCTGCGCGGCCACGGCTTCCTCGCCGCACCCGTCGACGTACGGGACTGGGCCGTCCCCGAACCGCTCCGCGGCGCGACCGACCGGGTCCGCCGCCCCGCCACCACCGAGGACCATCCATGGCTCACCAGCTGACCGCCCCGACGACCCTGACCCGCCGGGCCGTGCGCACGGCCGCCGCCCTCGCCGTCACCGCCGCCCTGTTCGCCGTCACCGCCTGCGGCGGGGCCGCGGAGGGCAGCGCGGGGGACAAGGGCACCGTCGTCGTCCGCATCCCCGACCCGAAGAACTCGGGTGTCCTCGCCCTCGGGAAGAAGGACGGCAGCCTCGCGAAGGCCCTCGACGCCGCCGGTGCCCGTGTCGAATGGACCGGCAGCAGCGGGCCGTTCGCCCCCGCCGCTCAGGCGCTCAACGCCGGACAGCTGGACATCGCCACCGGGTCGATCACCTCCGGGGTCACCGCCCTCACCCAGAAGCCCGGGTTCAAACTCTTCAGCGCCATCGAACCGGACGGCGCGGGGGAGGGCATCCTGGTCCGCGAGGACTCCGGGATCAGCACCGTCAAGGACCTCGCCGGACGCAAGGTCGCCGTCAACCAGGGCGGCACCGGCGAGTACCTGCTCCTCAAGGCGCTCGCCCGGCACGGCGTACCGGCAGATGACGTGGAACGCGTCTATCTGCGCCCCGACCAGACGGCCTCCGTCTACAAGACCGGCCAGGTGGACGCCTGGGCCTCCTGGGCCGCCTACTCCGTCGCGGAACTCGGCAGCGGCGACTCCCGCTTCGTCGCCGACGGGGCCGCCGTCGGCTCCGACAACTACAGCTTCCACGCCGTGCGCACCGGCTTCGCCGAGCGGCATCCGAAGGTCGTCAAGGCCCTGTACGACTACCTCCGCACCGGCAGCGCCGCCCAGCGGGCCGACCCGGAGAAGTACGTCAACGTCTTCACCGACCGCGGTCCGACCGCCGTCACCGGCGCCGCCAGGGAACTCCAGCTCCGTATCCTGCGCGAGGGCGGCACCGTCGAACCGATCACCGCCGACGACATCGCGCGCTTCGAGTCCGTCGCCCGCTTCTACCTCGACCAGAAGGTCCTCACGAAGCCCGTCGACATCAAGCCCCACATCCTCGACATCGAGGCCCTGGGATGAGCACCGCGACCCGGCCGCCCGGGAACCTCGTCACCCCCCGCCCCTACCTGCCCCGCGACCGGCCCCGGGCCGTCTCCCTCACCGTGCGCGCCCTCGGCCCGCTGCTGCTGATCGGTGCCTGGTGGACCGCCTCCGCCACCGGACTGCTCACCCCCGACATCCTCGCCGGACCCCCCGCCGTCGTCCGCGCGGTGGGGGAGCTGTGGGGCAACGGCGAACTGCCCGACGCCCTCGCCGCCTCACTCACCCGCTCCGGGACCGGACTGCTGCTGGGACTCGTCGCGGGCGTCGTCCTCGGGGTCACCACCGGCTTCAGCCGGTCCGGCGACGAACTCCTCGACTCCTCCCTCCAGGCGATGCGCACCATCCCCTTCCTCGCCCTCGTCCCGCTGTTCATGGTCTGGTTCGGGATCACCGAGACCGCCAAGATCCTGCTGATCGCCTTCGCGACGACGTTCCCCATGTACGTCAGCACCGCGGGCGGCGTACGCGGCACCGACCGCAAGCTCCTGGAGGCGATGCGTTCCTTCGGCATGGGACGGCTCGCCCTCGTCCGTGAGGTCGTCCTGCCCAGCGCGCTGCCCTCACTGCTGTCGGGACTGCGGCTGTCCATGACCCTCAGCGTGATCGCGCTGGTCGCCGCCGAGGAGATCAACGCCACCGCGGGCATCGGCTATCTGATGTCGCAGGCCCAGGCGTACGCCCGCACCGACGTCCTCGCGGTCTGCATCCTCGTCTACGCCCTGCTCGGACTCACCGCCGACGGCATCGTCCGGCTGCTGGAGCGGCTGCTGATGCCCTGGCGCACCCTGGGGGCGGTCCGATGAACGACACCGCCGTCCATGTACGGGGCCTGCGGCGGGTGTTCGCCGGTCGCGCTGTCCTCGACGGACTCGATCTGACCATCGCCCGCGGGGAGTTCGTCGCCCTGCTCGGCGCCAGCGGCAGCGGCAAGACCACCCTGCTGCGCATCCTCGGCGCACTCGACCGCACCGACGGCGGCACGGTCCTGGTGCCCGGGGTCCGCACCATCGTCTTCCAGGAACCCCGGCTCGTCCCCTCCAAGAAGGTCCTCGCCAACACCGTCGTCGCCATGCCGCGCGGCGCCGCGACCCGCGAGACCGGACTGCGGGCCCTGCGCGAGGTGGGCCTCGCCTCGCACGCCGACGCCTGGCCCGGCACCCTGTCCGGCGGCGAGGCCCAGCGGGTCGCCCTCGCCCGGGCACTGGTACGCCGCCCCGAACTCCTGCTGCTCGACGAACCGTTCGCCGCGCTCGACGCGCTGACCCGGTTGAAGATGCAGGACCTCGTGGGGGAGCTCTGCCGCCGCCACCGGCCCGCCGTACTGCTGGTCACCCATGACGTCGACGAGGCCGTCCGCCTCGCCGACCGGGTCGCGGTGCTGCGCGACGGACATCTCGTCACCGACGAGACGGTCGGCATCGCCCACCCCCGCGACCCCGCGCACCCCGCCTTCGCGGCCCTGCGCCGACGACTCCTCGGCGACCTCGGAGTCCACCAGCAACCCGAGCGGCACGTCCTCACACCCACCGAGCCCGACACCGAGCACGAGCCGGACGCCGAGCACGAGCCGGACGCCGAGCCGGACGCCGGACCCGACGTCCGCGCGAAGCCGCCGTCACCACCGCACGCTCATGAACCTGACCGTGAAGCCCGCGTACCCGAAGCCCACGAACCCACCGGAGCGACCCTGTCATGACCGTCACCATCGGCGTCCACGCCAACAACCCGACCCTGACCTACCTCTCCCGGCTCGACCACGCGCAGCGGGCCCTCGAACCCCTCGGCGAGACCGTCGCCTTCCACCACTACACCAACGGCGTCACTACCGGCACCCTGCTCAGCGAGGGGGTGTTCGACTTCGGCGGCACCGGCTCCACCCCACCCCTCAGCGCCCAGGCCGACGGGCACGACATCGTCTACACCGCCGTCTCCGCGCCCCGCCCCGACCACGGCGCGCTGCTCGTCGCCGCGGACGGACCGGTCCACGACATCACGGGACTCAAGGGCGGCACCGTCCACCTCGGCATCGGCTCCTGGCAGACCCATCTGCTCGCCAAGGCACTCCACACGGCCGGACTCTCCTACGCCACCGACCTCACCCCCGCCCCCGCCGGGCCGGACAGCGCACGGCTCCTCGCCGACGGCACCATCACCGGCTGGATCACCCAGGGCGCCGACCTCGCCGCCGCCCTGCGCACCGGATCGGCCCGCGTCCTGCTGCGCTCCGGCGACGTCATCACGGACCGCTCCGTGTTCTTCGCCCGCCGCGACTTCGCCGAGCGGCGCCCCGAGGTCGTCGCCGCCCTGGTCACCGCCCTCCAGCAGGCCGACGACTGGGCCGCCGCGCACCCCCGCGAGGCCGCCCTGATCGCCGCCGACGGCCTCGGTGGCGACACCGGTGACTGGGAGACCGCCCTGCGCGCCCTGCCCTGGCACATCGAACCCGTCACCGAGGTGTTCCTCGCCGAGCAGCAGGAGGCCGCCGACATCCTGCACGGCGCGGGCTTCCTGCCCCGCCCGGTCACCACCGCGCACGCCGTGGCGCGTACGGCGGCCGGCCGATGACCTCCGAGTTCCTCTGGTACGTCATCCCCCGCGAAGGGCCCTACCCGTGGGAACCCGAGGGCCGCCGCCCCGTGGACCTGCGCTATCTCCAGCAGCTCGCGGGGTCGGTGGAACGGCTCGGGTACAGCGGCGCGCTGCTGGCCACCGACCTGCACGACGTCTGGCCGCTGGGCAGCGCGCTCGCCGCGTCGACCGGCCCCGGCTTCAAGCCGCTGCTGGCAGTCCACCCCGGACTGATCGCCCCCACCCTGCTGGCCAAGATGGCGCTCACGTTCGACAACCTCTTCGGCGGACGGCTGCGGTTCAACGTCGTCAACGGCTCCACCGCGTCCCTGCGGGAGTACGGACTCCATGTCGAGCACGACGAGCGCTACGCGCTGAGCGCCGAGTACTGGTCGATCGTGAAACGGCTGACCGCGGGCGAGGTGTTCGACCACCGGGGCCGCTACTACGACCTGCGGGACGCGGGCGCGTCGCTGCGTGAACTCACCCCCGTCCAGGAACCGCACATCCCGCTGTGGTTCGGCGGCTCGTCCCCGGCCGGTGTCGAGATGGCGGCCGAGCACGTGGACGTCTATCTGACCTGGGCCGAGCCGCCGCATCTGCTGAAGGAGAAGCTGGACCGGGTGCGCGAGAGGGCCGCCGCCCACGGGCGCGTCCTGCGGATCGGACTGCGGGTCCATCTGATCGTCCGGGACACCGAGGACGAGGCATGGGCGGCCGCCGACCGCCTCCTTGAGGTCACCAGCGAGGCCACCTACGCCCGGCAGCTCGGGGTGAAGGCGACCGAGGACGGCGTGGGCTGGCAGCGCCAGTTCCGGCACGGCGGCCGGGTCCCGGCCCGCGCCCGTGACCTGGAGGAGCACCGCAACATCTGGCCGGGCATGAGCCTGTTCCGGCCGGGCCCCGGTACCGCGGTCGTCGGCTCCACCGCACAGGTCGTGGAACGGCTCGCGGAGTACGGGTCGCTCGGCGTCGATACGTTCATCCTGTCGGGCAACCCCCTGCTGGAGGAGGCGTACCGGGTGGCGGAAACGGTGCTCCCCGCGCTCGGCGCACGACGCTAGCCGGGTCCTGTACGGCGGATCGTCCGTACGCCGGCACCGTCGCATCCATCCGGCTCCGGCGCGGCTGTGGACACGGAGATGGCTCCGGCTCCGATGATCAGCTGTGCGGAGCCGGAGATACCGACAGGCCCGCGGCCTTGCTCCAGGCAGCGGGTGGGTCCTGGGCGGACAGTTCTTCGGCCAGTTCCATGCAGCGCACCCGGGCCGGGGAGAGGTCGTAGGGCATCTTGCCGACGGCTTCGAACGCGCTCATGGAACCGGCCTCCCGCCTGCCGGAGCCGAGATCGGCCTCGTCCTCGCCGTCCTCGGGGTGCAACACGTCCCAGGCGTCGAAGAGGGCATCGTCGTCCTCACCCAGGCCGGACTCCTCGATGACGGCGTGGAGTGCGCTTTCGAAGGCGTGCCGCTCGACGGCCACCTGGGCCACCCGTGGATCATCGACGGCGACGCTGTCGTCCAGTGCCTCCTCGGCGGCATCGACGCGGTCGGAATACTCCCGCAGAGCGGGATGCGTGGCCAGGGCGATGAAGCGGCCGGCCTGGACGGCCGCACCGAGCGGACCGAAGATCCGCTCGGTGACCAGCAGAATGTCCAGGTCCGCCTGACGCAGGGAGCCCTCGGGCAGGTGCTTGAGCCGTTCGGTGACGAAGTCGGAGAGCAGACCCATCCGGCTGCCTTCGGTGCGCATCCGCTGCACGGCGGTCCGCTGCCGCCGCAATTTCGCCTCCTGCTCGGCGAGGGTTTCCTCCAACCGCTCCAGGGTTCCCGCGAAATCTTCTCCGCTGTCCGCACCGGCGGAATCCGTACCGCCGGTAAAGGCGTCACGGATATCGTCCAGGGCGATCCCGGCGTCGGCCATCTTGCGAATCCACAGCAGGCGGATCATGTCCTCGTACTCGTAGCGGCGACGGTCGTCGCCACCCCGCGCGGGCTCGGGGAGCAGGCCGATCTCGTGGTAATGGCGAATCGCCCGTGGCGTGCTGCCGACGAAGGCCGCCGCGTCACCGATCTTGACCTGGCGGGGTGGCATGAAGGACGAACGCATGAGCAGGGACCTCTCCTCAAGGGGTCGGGACGCAGGTCCACCGGACCACATGCCGCTACGGAAGGTGCAACCCAAGCACCTCGCTCCGCGCCGATATCGTGATATGTGCCCTTCCGGTACAGCTTTCAGGTCAGAGGCTCATAGAACAGGCGGGCCGGAGGGGTGGCACCCACCAGGACGTCCTCGCCCTTGAGATAGGCCAGCAGCCAGTCGCTGAACGTCATCGGGTAGAGCTCGAACTCGAAGGAATCCAACTCCTGGATGCCTATGGCCCAAGGCGCTGACGGCTCGGGCGGTACTCGCAGGAAGATGTACTCCGCTGTCGCCCCTGTCGCGATCGGCAGCAGCTCTCCGGGGCCGGTTCCGGCCCTGCCGGGGAGGATCCCCGTCTCTTCTGCCTCAAGCCAGTACTCGATCTCCTCCTTGATGCTCCTGCCCAGGTTCCTGAACGGATGGCCAGGGTGGTCCAGGCGCAACTTGTCGTTGATGAGTACCGGGCCATAAGCGTCGGTGATGGCCCGGAAGTCGGCGGGGAAGGTGATCCCGAGTTCCTGTTCCAGCAGGTTCCAGGGCTCGGGATCGGACCAAAGGAAGCGGGGTTCTCCCAGTAGTGCCTTGATCTCCTCAAGCGTCGCCATTCCCTCTCGCCTTACGCTTGCGTGTACGTGTGTGAGAACGCATGAACGGGCTCTGCCGAGGGGGTGCCGACAAGAACGCCCCGCGGCCCGACCCGGCACGTCCGCCCGGGACCGGGCGCGACTCTTGTGCGCCAGCTCTCTCCGCATTGCCGAAGGGTAAGGGCTGCCACTGACACACGAGGCCGACGGACTCCAGGCGCCGGACGACCGCCGCCGGAGCGGGAACGGGGGCCGTACACAGTGGCGTTGCGCGGAGTTCAGCGGGGAGCGGACCGGGCCACGCGGAACCCCACGTCGTCGATCCGGAACGTCGGATGGCTGCGGCGCCGTACCGAGGCCCGGCAGCTCCAGCGCTCGTCGAACCAGCCGCCGCCGCGCAGTACACGGTACGAGCCGTAGACCTCGGCGTCGTAGACGTCCCAGCACCACTCCCACACATTGCCGAGCATGTCGTACAGGCCCCACGCGTTCGGCAGCCGACCGCCCACCTCATGGAGCCGCTCACCGGAGTTGCCCCGGTGCCAGGCGATCTCGTCCAGCGAGCCGTAGCGGGCCCCGGTGGTACCGGCGCGGCAGGCGTGCTCCCACTCGGCCTCGGTCGGCAGCCGGTATCCGTCGGCCGCGGGGTCCGGCTCCACGGCCGTGACGTCGTCGTGCGCCCCGTACACCGGCGTCAGCCCCTCGCCCACGGACAGGGCGTCGCAGAACCGGACCGCGTCCCACCAGGAGACGCCCTCGACGGGCAGCCGGTCGCCCCGGGCGGTTCCCGGCCGGCCGCCGGTGACCTCCGCGTACCACTCCTGGGTCACGGGCGTCGCGGCCAGCCGGAAGGGCGCGAGGTCCACCGGCCAGCTGCGCCGGGTCCGGCGGTCGGACAGGGTCACCCGGCCCCCGGGGACGGCGACCATCCGGGCTTCCACGCGCATGTTCATGCACGGATGATCTCAGCGATCCGCCCCCGCCGGGCCCGTCAGGGCGTCCGGCGGGGGCGGCTGCCGGTCAGGAGCGGGCGTTCAGCAGTGCCTTGGCGCGGTCGAAGGCCGAGTCACGGCCCGCGGCGAACTCCTTCTCGGTGAACACCGGCGTCCGCACATGCGGGGCGATGCCCGGACCCTCGAAGGACCGGCCGCGCGGGTTGGTGTACCTCTCGTTGGAGAGGCTGAACTTCCAGCCGTTGGGCAGCGTACGGCCCAGCACGTCCGAGAAGATGCCCTGCGTGTTCGCCCCGATCCTGACGGTCGACGGGCGCTCCGACAGTGCCTGGGTGAACGTCTCCCCGGCGCTGACCGTCGAGCCACCGGTCAGCAGCGCGATGGGTCCGGTGTAGCGGGGCACACCCGCGGCGGGCACCACACCGATCGTCTGCCGCCGGGTGAACCGGGTGTCGTCACGCGGATCGTTGCGCGCCTGCTTGGCGTACGCCTGGTACGAACGGTCCGTGAGCCGGGACGCGATCGACAGACCCAGTTGGTCCATGCCGCCGGCGTTGACCCGGATGTCCACGATCAGACCCCGCCACGCGCCGGGACCGGAGGTACGGGCCCGGGTGACGATCCGGTCCAGCACCTTGGTCAGCTCGGCGGCGTCCGTCTGGTAGACGGGGGCGTCCGGGGTGTACCAGGTGAAGCGGTTGATCCGCAGGTAGCCGATCCCGCCGGGCAGTTCGCCGTAACCGATCGCGCCGTTCGCATGGCTCTCAAGCGGCACCCCGCCGAAGTCCCGGCGCTCGATGAACTCGCGGACCCGCTCGTCGTACTCCGGGCTGGGCGCGACCGTCCCCTCACGCCCCACCCGCGCGGACCGGGTGAGCTCCGGGGTGTCCGCCTCCAGGGCGACATGCCCGTCCTGGAGCGGCGCGGTCATCTCCGCCAGGATGTCGAAGAGTTCGGCGGGCGTCGTCCGGGCGGTGACCTTCGGCCGGTACTTCGCGCGGACCGCGTCCCAGTCCACGCCCCGGGCGGCGAAGAAGGCGTAGTTCTCCTCGAACGTCTGCCAGAAGACGTCGAAGTTCGCCAGCGGCCCGGTCGCGGGGGCCCGCCCGCACAGTTCGGGCAGCGCGGGGACACGGCGCATGTCACGGGTGCCCACCCCGCCGTCGACGGCCAGGGTCGCACGGTCGGTGCCCCGTTGCCGCACGATGAGGACGGCCTCCGGTGAACCGAACCGGACCTCCCCGCCGGGGCCGGGCGCACCTTGCCGGGTCGCCGTCAGACCGGGCAGGCAGCTGAGGGCCGTGGTGTCCCAGGTGCGCAGCACCCCACCGCTGACCGTGACGAACAGCCCGTAGCCGTCCATGCGCCACACACCGTCGGCCGGCGCGGCGTTCCGCGCCGCCCGGGTGTCCGGTGCGGTGGGCACGGCCGCGGCCGTGCCCAGGGAACCGGCCAGCGCGAGGACGGTGCCCACCGCGGTGAGGACGGCGCGCCGGGTGCGGCGCGGGGCGGGGCGGGCGGGTCTGCCGGATTCCCCGGCCTCGGCCCGGGACGTCACTGATCTCACTGTGTTCTCCGATGAATCGTTCTGCTGACAGGGTCCCGTGCACGGTTCCGTCACGGTATCCAGCGGGGCCCTCCGGCCGGGTCAACCGCCAGGGCGACTACGGGGACCGGCTCCCTTAAGGGCTGTCCCGGGCGGCCGACGGGGCGCGGCGGGCGCCCTCCCTGACCGGGATGCCCGATGCCCGGGACGAAATGCCTGGTGGCGGCGGGTGCCCTGGGCCGGACGGCCGTCGGGGACATCGGACACCCGCCCCGGGGTCAGCGCACCGTGACGGCGGGCGGGCTCTCCGGCTCGGTGTCGGCGGGCGGGGCACCCGGCTCCGTACCGGCGGACGCGCTGAGTTGCGGCCGCCGCAGGGTCAGCGCGATGAGCAGACCGCCCGCCATTCCCGCCGCGGTGAGCAGCACGACCAGGAACTCCCCGTCGGCGGTGGCCGCGCGCAGGGCCTCACCGCTCTTGCCGTCCGTACCCCGGTCGGCGAGCGCCGTGAACACCGCGAGTCCGATGGCGTTGCCGATGTTGAGCCCGGTGGAGGCGGCTCCGTTGGCGACACCCTGTTCCTCCGGCGCGGTGCCGGTGGCCGCGGTGATCCACATCGCCGTCCAGACGATGCCCTGGCCGAGGCCGGAGACGATCAGACCGGGCACCAGCAGACCGTATCCGGCGTCCTTGTCGAAGCCGAGGGCGAGGACGGCCGTCCCGACGGCGCCGACGGCGAACCCGGTCACCAGTGTCGTGCGCACCCCCACGCGGCCCACCGCGCGTTCCCCGAGCTGGGTGCCGACGGCGATGGCGACCGAGGGGATCAGGAAGGCGAGTCCGGTCCCCAGCGCGGTGTAGCCGTGCACGGTCTGCATCAGGACGGTGAGGAAGTACGGGAGCACACCGAACGTCGCCATGTACAGGAACGTGATCGCCACCGCGGCGGTGAGGCTCCGGTTGCGGAACAGCCGGAACGGCAGCAGTGGATCGGCACTGCGCGTCTCGACGACGGCGAAGAACACCAGCGCGACCACGGCCAGCCCGGACGCGCCGAGCACCGCCGGGCTGCCCCAGCCCAGTTCGGGGCCCTGGACCAGCGCGAACACCAGCAGGGTGGCACCGGCGGTGACACCGAGCGCCCCCGGCAGGTCGAACGCGCGGCGCTCGCCGCGCTCGGGGTCACGGGGGATCACGAACAGGGTGGCCACCGCGATCACCACGGCGAGGGGGACATTGACGTAGAAGACGGCGGGCCAGCCGAACTGCTCGGTGAGCACTCCGCCGAGCAGCGCGCCGATGGTCAGCCCACTGGCGCCCGCGCCGCCCCAGACGGCGAGGGCCCGGTTGCGCGCCGGACCCTCCGTGAAGAGGGTGTTGATCAGCGCGAGTGTCGCGGGCAGCAGCAGCGCGCCGCCGATCCCCTGCACCGCACGGGCCGCGACGATCAACTCCGGGCTCCGCGCGAGACCGCCCGCCAGCGAGGACACGGCGTACAGGGCCAGGGCGACGACGAACACCCGGCGGCGGCCCAGCAGATCCGCCGCCCGCCCACCGAGCAGCAGGAAGCCGCCCGCGAAGACGACGTACGCGCTGACCACCAACTGCTGGGTCTGGCCAGGGAATCCCAGAGCCGAGCCGATCTCGGGGAGCGCGACGAAGACGATGTTCAGATCGAGGGCGTACATCAGCTGGGCCAGGGCCAGTAACGCGAGCGTCCAGCCGGGGCGTGGCCGGGTCGGGTTGGGAGACATGCGGGGGTGCTCCTTCAACGGGTGCGTGCCATGGATGACTGTTCGTATATTCACGTACAGTCGTACTGAAGGCAAGCGGCTGCGATGGCCGCTGCATCGAACGATGCAGAGCGATCTCCCCGGTGAGGACGACGCGGCACGTACGACGGAAAGGAAGAGTGGTCGTCCTGGCGCCGCCCGCTCGGCGCCACCCCGAGTCCCGACCCCAGCCCCGAGGGAGACATGACAGCGCGGTGTGAACCAAGGGCCTTCCCTTCACGGAGCAGGTCCCTCGGCCGGGCACTGCTCGGCGGCCTCGTCATGGCGACCGCGCTGGGAGCAGGTACCGCCGTCGGCTCGGTGCTCACCAAGGCGGCGGGCCTCGACGGAGTGCCGGCCCGGCTGGTGTCCGCGGCGCTGGTCAGCGCCATCGCCACCCCACTCGTGCTGCTCGCCGCCCGTCGTGCGCGACTCCCCGCGCGGCTGCTGGGGACCGGGGGACCGCGCGCGATGTTCCGGGCCTTCCTCGCCGGGTCGGGGGTGACGGCCGCCGCGGCGGCACTCGTCATGGGGACGGCCACCGCGGCGGGGCTGCTGCGCTGGTCGGCTCCCGACCTCGTGACCCTCGCCGGATTCCTCGTCACGAACGGCGTGGTCGCCCTGCTGCTGGAGGCGTGGCCCGAGGAAGTGACCCTGCGCGGCTATACCTGGGCCGCGCTGCGGGAACGGTTCCGCGGGCTGTGCGCGGGCCTCGCGACGACGGTGGTGTTCCTGCTGGTGCCCGGTGCCTCGACGGTTGTTCGCGCCGTGGTCGGCCGGGCCCTCGGTGAGGACGAGGTCCCGCCGCTCGGGCTCGCCCCGCCGGGGCAGTCCACCGCCGACTATCTGATCCTGCTGGCCGTCTTCGGGACGGCCCTCGTGGTGGCGCGCACCGCGGTACCGGGACCAGCGCCGCTGGGGGCGGCGATCGGGGCGCATCTGGTCTTCCTCACCGTGAACCGGGTCGTGTTCGACGGCGAGGCCCGGGGCGCGGGCTGGTCGGCGGAGCTGTCGTCGCCCGACGCCGCGCTGCTCGTCCCGGCGTATCTGCTGGTCGCCGTCGCCGGGTTCCGGCTGTACCGGCGGGTGCGGCCACCGGTGCCCGCGAGACGGTACGACTGTCCGGGTACGCTGGGACCATGACCTACCGCCATCCGGACCGTGACCAGATCAGGATCGAAGGTGTCCTGTCGGCGCTCGGCCACCCTGTGCGGCTCTCGGCGGTGCGGGTGCTCGACGCGGGGGGTGAGCACAACTGCGGCAGCGTGCTGAGGGTTCTCGGCATCACCGCGAAGTCGACGATGACGCATCACTGGCGGGTGCTGCGGGACAGCGGGGTCATCCGGCAGGAGCCTGCCGGACGGGAGAATCTGCTGACGCTGCGGCGGGTGGACCTGGACGCGCGCTATCCCGGGCTGCTGGACGCGGTGCTGGTCGGCGCGGCGACCGACGGGGTCACCACCGGCTGAGCGGCCGACCACACTTGTTCCTGTACAG
Source organism: Streptomyces uncialis (assembly GCF_001905345.1). Lineage (GTDB taxonomy): Bacteria > Actinomycetota > Actinomycetes > Streptomycetales > Streptomycetaceae > Streptomyces > Streptomyces uncialis. Next base: position 652,637 of record NZ_LFBV01000003.1, on the reverse strand, counting down.
GTAGTTCGTGGGTGCGCAGTTCCCCGCGGGTCGCCTTCGCTCGCGCTTTTGAGGTTTCCTGTGCTGGGCGTACTTGTTCCTGTACAGGTCGTCCGGGGGTGCGCAGTTCCCCGCGCCCCTTTGGGGGCGCCTCAGCCTCTTGCTGTTGTTCTTCGCCATCCTCCTCTCGCAGTCGCGCTGCTGCGGGAGGGGGTGGGCGGGAATCTCTGCCCGCAGACTCCGATGCTCTTCAGTCGGGTAAGGGGGACGTCGTACCGAGCGCGTTGGAGCGAGGACGGAGAATCCCGACCGGCACCGACCCGAAGAACCGACCGGATGCGCCCCAAAGGGGCGCGGGGAACTGCGCGAAACCACCGAGCGACGGCACAGGAACGAAGTACGACCAGCCGGACGGACCTGGGAAGCGCAAGCGAAGGCGACCCGCGGGGAACTGCGCAGAACCCGATGAGCGACGGCACAGGAACGAAGTACGCCCAGCACATGGGGAACCTCAAAAGCGCAAGCGAAGGCGACCCGCTCAGCCCGGCCGCGCCGCCGACACCCGTAGTCGCCGGGTCACCACGGACGCCACCGCGGGGAGCTGCGCGGCCGGGAAGAAGTGGTCCCCGGGGAGCACCTCGTGGTGGAACGACCCGGCGGTCACGTCCGCCCAGCGGGCCGCCGCCGCCGGTTCGACGGCCAGATCCGCCGTGCCGGTGAGAACGGTGAGGTCCAGCGGCAGTGGCGGGGACACCGGTGTCGGTACATGGGTCTCCGCGAGGCGGTAGTCCGCGCGGACGATCGGCAGGAACAGATCCCTCAGATCCGGCTCCGCGAGCACCTCCGCGTTGACCCCGCCGTGTCGGCGCAGCACCTCAAGGAACTCCTCCTCGGGCAGGAGATGCACCTGCCGGTCCCGGGGATGGTGGGGAGCCTGCCGGGCGGAGGCGAAGAAGTGCACGAGCGCACGGGCGTGCCCCGGGTCCGCGAGGAGCAGCCGCAGCACCTCGTAGCCGATCGTCGCCCCCATGCTGTGTCCCAGCACGGCCGTCGGCCGGTCCAGCAGCGGGGCGATCGCGTCCGCCGCGCCCCGGGCGAGCTCGTCGAGGCTCCGGGCCGGGGGCTCCTTGATCCGGCGCTCACGGCCCGGGTACTGGACGGCCCACGCCTCGATGTCGGGAGGCAGTGCCTTCGGCCAGTCCCGGAAGAATCCGGCGGAGCCACCCGCGTGCGGGAGGAGGATCAGCCGGGAGGTGGCGTCCGGCCGTGCCTCCAGGGGGCGCAGCCAGGCCGCTTCCGGCCCGGCGTGTGTCCCCTGCCCGTGTACCGCTCCCACACTGCCTCCGCCTCGCCCCGGTGAACGGGGAGTCCGCCCGCGCACCGCTCCGGGCCGTCGGTAAGTCGTACCTTAATCAATTGCGTCAAGCTGTCATCAAAACGTCCCGGCCCTCCTGGGGGTTCCCGGTCAACCGAGCGATGTCGCGAGATCGTTGACATCCCGTCAGTACGCGCGATCATCCGCGACGCTCTGACCTGCCGCGCGGCTCAACCACGGGAAGTCCGGGGCGGGATCTTCCAGACGCGCCCCACCCGGCCGTGAGGCGTGTTCGTACCGACCTCGGCGGCGCCCTCCCGCTTCATGGCTGGTTAGGCGGGCCTTGCCGATTAATGACGACCTGTTGCAAACTAACGCTGCGTCGGCCTCGGGCCATCCCCCGCGCCGGGGTCGGCGCTTTCCCTCCGTCTGCCCAGGGGTCCGCCATGACCGAAGCGCGACACCCGGCCCGCACCACCGGCCGGCCACCTCCCGCACCGTGTCCGGCGGCCCGCCCGCGCCGCCGCCCCCTACCGCGATCGCCCCGCACCGCTCGTACCCGCCCTTCTGGAGCACCCTGATGTCCGATCAGCCTGGCGGTCCACCCGCCACCCTCGGGGAGCTCCTCGCCCCGGTACGGCCGAGGATCGTCACCGCCACGGCCCTGTCCGTGCTGGCCGCGCTGGCGGGCCTGGTGCCCTTCGCGGCGGTGTATCCGCTGGCCCTGGAACTGAGCGAGGCGGCGCCCGACCGCGCCACCGTGTGGACCGTCGTCGCGGTCACCCTGGGCGCGGTGGCCGTCCAGTTCCTGTGCAACGGGGCGGCCGTCGCGATCTCGCACCGCGCCGACACCACCCTCCAGACCCTGCTGCGCCGGGCCATGGCCGAACGGCTCTCCAAGGCGCCGCTCGGCTGGATCGGCCGCCAGGGCAGCGGCAAGGTGAAGGCCACCCTCCAGGACGACGTGGAGGACATGCACTATCTGATCGCCCACGCGCTGCCCGATCTCGCGGTCGCCGTGGCCGCCCCGGTCGCGGCCGCGCTCTGCCTCGCCACGGTCGACTGGCGGCTGACCCTGGTCTGTCTGATCGGCATCCCGCTCTACTACGCCGGATACCGGGCCGCGACCCGGGCGGCCGGCTCCCGGATGGGTGCCATCGGCGCCGCGATGGGCCGGCTGAACTCCGCCGTCGTGGAGTTCGTGCAGGGCATCGCCGTGGTCAAGGCGTTCGGGCAGGCCCACCGGGCGCACGCCCGGTTCGCCACCGCCGCCGACAACTACCTGGAGACCTTCAGCTCCGCGATGCGGCCCATCCTGCGCATCCAGTCGCTCAGCGGCGCCGTCGTCTCACCGGTCACCACCCTCCTGGTCGTCGCCCTCGCCGGAACCCTCTTCGTCGGCCAGGGCTGGACCGCCCCGATCGACCTCGTGCCGTTCCTCACCCTCGGCCTCGGTCTCACCGCGCCCGTCCTCACCCTGGGCCTCGCGGGCGGCACCCTGCGCACCGCGCGCGCCGCCGCCGGACGCGTCGGCGAACTCCTCGCCGTGGAACCGCTGCCCGAGACCGCCACCCCGCTGCGGCCCGACGGCCACCAGGTCGAGTTCAGGGACGTCACCTTCGGCTACGACAGCGCCGCCCCCGTGCTGCGGGACATCAGCGCCGTCCTGCCCGAAGGCACCGTCACCGCGCTCGTCGGACCCTCCGGCGCGGGCAAGTCCACCCTCGCCGCCCTCGCCCTGCGGTTCGCGGACCCCCAGCGGGGCCAGGTCCTGATCGGCGGCACCGATGTCCGTGACATCCCGAGCGCCGACCTCTACCGCTACGTCGGCTTCGTCCTCCAGGACGCCCGTTTCCTGCGCGCCTCCGTCGCCGACAATCTGCGTCTCGCCGCACCCGACGCCACCGACACCGACCTCGCGCACGCGGCCCGCGCGGCCGGCGTCCATGAGCGCATCCAGCAACTCCCGCGCGGCTACGACTCGGTGATCGGGGAGGACGCCCGGCTCTCCGGCGGCGAGACCCAGCGGCTCGCCATCGCCCGGGTCCTGCTCGCCGACACCCCCGTCGTCGTCCTGGACGAGGCCACCGCGCACGCCGACCCCGAGTCCGAGGCCGCCGTCCAGAAGGCCCTGTCCACCATGATCGCCGGACGTACCGTCCTGGTCATCGCCCACCGGCTGGGCAGCGTCGCCACCGCCGACCGGATCGTCGCCCTGGACGAGGGCCGCATCGCCGAACAGGGCACCCATGACGAACTCCTCGCCCTCGGCGGCCTGTACGCGCGGCTGTGGGCGACCGAACGGCAGCACATCGACGCGGCCGACGCCGCACGGACCGAGGTGGCGCGATGATCCGCAAGCTCTTCCAGGTCGCCGGACCCGAGAGCCGGGGCCCGATGACCGCGCAGTTCGTGGCGCTGATCGTCTACAGCGTCCTGCAAGGCGCCGCGTTCGTCCTCGTCGTCCCCCTGCTCGGCAGTCTCCTCGGTGACGATCCCGGCGACGCCTGGCCCTGGGCCGCCGCCCTCACCGTCGTCGCCCTGGCCACCGCCGTCGCCCACTACCTCCAGCAGATGATCGGCTTCCAGGTCGCGCTGGCCGTCTCGCACCGCCTCTACCACCGCCTCGGCGACCATGTGTCCACCCTGCCGCTCGGCTGGTTCTCCGGCGAACAGGTCGGCAGGCTCGGACAGTTGGCGTCACGCGGCGTACCGCAGGTGCGCGGGCTGCTGGCCCATCTGCTGCAACCCCTGCTGTCCGCCGTCCTGACCCCGCTGACCGTGATCGTGGCGATGGTCTTCTACGACTGGCGGCTCGCCGTCGCCACCGCCGCCGGTGTCCCCGTGATGTACCTCGCCTACCGCTGGGCCGTCGGCGCCACCGCCCGCGCCGACGAGGCCGTCGACGCCGCCGCCGCGGCGGCCAACGAACGCGTCGTCGAGTACGTCCGCGCCCAGCCCGTCCTGCGGACCACCGGCGGCGGCGCCCGCGGCCGCGCGCTGCTGGAACGCTCCCTCACCGAACAGGACGCCGCCGCGCGGGCCCAGACCGCCCGGACCGCGCCCGGCCGCACCGCCTTCAGCGCGGTGGTCCTGCTCGCCGTCGCCTCGGTGATCGTGACCGGCGCCGCGCTCGGACTGCGCGGCGGCGCCGACATCGCCGAACTCGTCGCCACCCTGGTCCTCGTCGTACGGTTCGCCGAACCCGTCTCCGGCATGGCCGAACTCGGCGCCGGCCTGCGTGCCGCGAGCGGCGCGCTCGACCGGATCGACGCCGTCCTGTCCACCGCGCCCCTCCCCGAGCCCACCACCCCCGGCCCCGGCCCCGCCGACTCCTCCGTCACCCTGCGGGACGTCCGCTTCGGCTACGACGACGGTGTCCCCGTCCTCGACGGGGTGACCCTGGAACTGCCCGCCCGCACCACCACCGCCGTGGTCGGACCCTCCGGCTCCGGCAAGACCAGCCTCATCAGGCTCCTCGCCCGCTTCTGGGACACCGGCACCGGAGCCGTGCTGCTCGGCGGCGTCGACGTCCGCGACCTGACCGGTGAGCAACTGCGCACCCAGGTCTCCCTGGTCTTCCAGGACGTGTACCTCTTCGACGCGACCATCCGGGAGAACATCGCCGTCGGCCGGCCCGACGCCGACGACGCGCGGATCGCGGAGGCCGCCCGGCTGGCCGGGGTCGACGAGATCGTGGCCCGGCTGCCCCAGGGCTGGGACACCCCCGTCGGCGAGGGCGGCACCGCGCTGTCCGGCGGCGAACGCCAGCGGGTCTCCCTCGCCCGTGCCCTGCTGAAGGACGCGCCCGTGCTGCTCCTCGACGAGGCGACCTCGTCACTGGATCCCGCCAACGAGGCCGCCGTCCAGCACACCCTCGACGCCCTCACCGGACGCCGCACCCTGGTCGTCGTCGCACACCGGCTCCAGACCGTGGTCCGCGCCGACCGGATCGTCTTCCTCGACGGCGGACGGATCACGGAGAGCGGCACCCATGAGGAACTGCTGGCCCTCGGCGGGCGCTACGCCGACTTCTGGCGGGAGCGCGGCAGCGCCCAGGGCTGGCAGCTCGCCCGGCAGGTGACACGGTGACAGCGGCCCGGGGCCGCCCGGGGCGGCGCCCTCTGGTCGACCGCGACTCCGTCCTCGCGGCCGTCGTCGAACAGGGCTTCGGCACCGTCACGGTCAGCTCGGTCGCCCAGCGGCTCGGTATCCGGCCGTCCACCCTGTACCGCTACTTCGCCAACCGTGACGAGATGGTGGCCGCCGCTGTCGAAACCTGCTTCGCCCGTGTCCCGCAGCAGGCCGAAGGGCACGGCTGGCGCGCCCGGCTGGCCTCCGGGGCCTGGGGGCTGTGGGGTGTGTACGCCGCGCATCCCGGTCTCGCCGAGGCGGTCGTCGTCCAGCCCACCTCGCCCCCGGCGCTCGCCATCCGGATGGACCGGATGGCGGTGCGGCTGCTGGAGAGCGGATTCCAGCCCATCGACGCGGTCCTCGCGGTGGACGTCATCGGTGAACTGGCCCTCGACACCTTCCTGCTGGGACGTATCACCACGGGCCCCCGGGCCGACGGCACCGGCGCGCTCACCGCCCGCCGCGGCCGGATCGAGGCGGCGACCCCGCTGCTGGACCCCCGGCTGCGCGGACCCATCGAGCACGCGGTCGTCTGCTCCCCGCGCGCCTGGTTCGGACGCAAGCTCGACCTGGTGCTCGACGGCCTGACCGACCGCGCCCCCGCCCCCGCCCCCGGCACCCAGGTCTCCGACACCCCGATCTGCGCGAAACCGGTCCCCCCGACCCCGACACCCGGCACCCATGTCCCCGCGACCCCGGCCACCTACGAACCGGCCTGCGACACCCACGCCCCCGAGACCCGCGTGCCCGAGACCCAGGCACCTGGTACCCCGCCCACCGGGGAGTCCGCCTCCTCCCCGCCGGACGCCTCCGGTACCGCCACGACCGGTACCGCCACGACCGGTACCGCCACGACCGGTACCGCCACGACCGGTACCGCCACGACCGGTACCGCCACGACCGGTACCGCCACGACCGGTACCGCCACGACCGGTACCGCCACGACCGGTACGAACGCCGCCGGCAAGGCCACCCCCGCCAAGGCCACCCGGGCTACACCCACCACCGGTACGGACGCCACCGCCCCCGGCGTCCCGGACCAGGCCGCACCACCACCGAGATGACCATCACCGGGGCGGGTACGGGTGGGGCCGGCCCGACCCCGAGCGGGCTGGACACGGGAGTGGCGACTGGGCTGCGCACACTCCCGGGTCCGGCCGGTCCGATGGCCCGGCGCGATCGCCGCGCCGGGCCATCGGCACCACCTGGGCGGTTCGGCACGAGTCGGGCCGTCCGGCGCCACCTGGGCGGTCAGACCGCCGACCGTGGCGTGCCACCGTCCCGCTGCGCCCGTACCAGTTCCCCCCAGGCGGCCAGCGTGGGCTCCAGGGCCAGGTCCGCCACCTTCAGCCGTACCCCGAAGGCGCTCCACTTGCTGGCGACCGTCATCAGGCCCACCGAGTCGAGACCCTGCGCGATCAACGACCGCTCGTCATCGACCAGTTCGACGGGGCAGCGCAGCGCCTCCGCGATGTCCGCCCGCATCCGCTCGACGCTCAGCCCCGTGTCCCGGTCCGCCCGGTCCGGTGCCGCCGCGTCCGCGCCGGGTGCCTGGGCCGCCACCACGCTCAGGGACACACTGCGCAGCTTCTCGCAGGTCTCCGTGAACTCCCGCTCCGGCAGCGACTGCCCGACGATCCCGGCCCCCGCCCGCAGCCAGGTGCGCTCCCCCCGCTGATACACGGACCGCAGCACCAGCGCCACGTCGAACGAGCCGTCCTGGTCGACGGTGAGCACCGCGCCGCCGTACAGCCCCCGGGGATCGCGCTCCAGCCGCCGGATGCAGACGTTGGCCGCGGACTTGGGCACCCCGGACACCGTGACCGCGGGGAAGAGCGACGCGAGGGCGTCCCAGCCGTCGCGGCCCGGGGCGAGCGTCCCCGCCAGCTCCGAGGCGAGGTGCTGCGCCGTGCCGCGCGGCTTGACCGACATGTAGTCGTGCACCGCCACCGAGCCGGGGACACAGATGTCCGCCAGCTCGCCGAACGACGTACGGACCGTCACCGCGTGCTCGTAGAACTCCTTCGGGTCCGCGAGCAGTTCCCGGCGCAGCCGGTCGTCCTCGCCCGCCTCCCCGGTCAGCGCCCGGGTCCCGGCCAGCGGCTGGGTCCGCACCCGTCCGCCGGGGTCGACGGCCAGCACGATCTCCGGACTGAACCCGGCGGCCCGCAGTCCGTCCAGACCCAGCAGGAACGAACGGGCGGGGGTGTTGCGGGAGCGGCCCAGCAGATAGGTGCGGGCGATGTCCACCGGCTCCCGGACCGGCACCGAACGCGACAGGATCACCTTGCGGGGGCTGCCGTCCCGGCCCTCCCGGATCTCCTGCGCCGCGCTGGAGACCGCCTTGAGGTACAGCTCGGAGTCCTCGCCCGCCAGATCCACCGGCACCGTACGGCCGACCTCGATCGCGGTCGGGTCGAGGGCCGCCGCCGTGCGTTCGGCCGCCTCGGGGTCCAGGGCCCGGATCACGGCCGTGCCGTCCGTGATCCGGGTCTCCACCGCCGGGACGATCAGCCGCAACAGCACCTGGTCGCCTGGGAGTTCGGCCAGTGACGGCGTACCCGCGTAGGCCAGTTCGAAGGCGGCCGTGCCGTAGGCGCGCCAGTCCTCGAACGGCAGCCCGGCCAGCAACTGCCGTACGACCGGCCCGGGATGTCCTTCCCAGGGCGCGGTGCGCTCCCCGTCCGGCGCGCTCAGCCGCACCTCGGCCGGGGTGACCGTCAGCTCGGCCGCCGCGCCCACCGCGACGGACCAGGTCCCGTGCCGCTCGTACAGCACATGGGGGGTGTCCGCGGCCCGCATCGCGAGGCGGACGGCGACCGTCAGCGGATCACCGGGCACGGGTGTCGAGAGGGTGTGGTAAAGCCGCGGGGATGATGTCATGCGGGACTCCGTCGCTCGGCCTTCGAGGGGGGCTGGTGCGGTCGGTGCGTGGTGCGGGACCGTTCGGCGCCCCGCGCGGTCAGGGCCCGCCGGTCGACCTTGCCGACCCCGGTGACGGGCCAGCCGCCGGCGGTCTCCACCTGGTCGGGCCGTTTGAACGCGGCCAGTCCCGCGGCCCGCAGATGGTCGGCCAGGACCGGCGCGGTCAGCGCCGCCGGATCGGCGCCGGGGGCGGGCCGTACCCAGGCGCACACCCGTTCCCCGAGCACGTCGTCGGGGACCCCGACCACCACCACCGCGTCCACCGCCGGATGGCTCAGGAGATGCGTCTCCACCTCCTCCGGGGAAACCTTCTCCCCGCCGCGGTTGATCTGCTCCTTGACCCGGCCCTCGACGACGAGGTCGCCCGCCGCCGTGCGCCGCACCAGATCACCGGAGCGGTAGTGGCCGTCGGGCGTGAACGCGACGGCGTTGTGCGCCTCGGCGCGGTAGTAGCCGCGCAGCGTGTACGGGCCCCGGGTGAGCAGTTCGCCGGTGGTCCCGTCGGGCACCGGGGCGCCGTCCTCCCCGACGACGAGGATCTCGTCGTCGGGCGAGACGGGGCGCCCCTGGGTCGTGGCCACGACCTCCGGCGGGTCGTCGGCACGGGTGGCGCACAGCAGCCCCTCCGCCATGCCGAAGACCTGTTGCAGCCCGCAGCCCAGCGCGCCGGGCAGTGCACGGGCCGTCGCCTCCGGCAGCCGGGCGCCGCCGACCTGTACCAGCCGCAGACTGCCCAGATCCGCCGGGACCCAGGCGGCGGCCTTCGTCCACAGCGCCGCCAGCGGCGGCACCAGCGCGGTCACGGTCACCCGCTCCCGTTCGATCAGCGGGAAGACCTCCGGCGGACTCGCGACCTCCGTGAGCACGGTCCGGCTGCCCGCGACGACCGCGCCGAGCAGCCCCGGGCACGCCAGCGGGAAGTTGTGGCCGACCGGCAGCACCGCCAGATATGTGTCGTCGGGCGTCAGCCCGCACCACGCGGCCATGGTGCGCGCGTTGTACGCGTAGTCGTCATGGGTGCGCGGGATCAGCTTCGGCAGCCCCGTGGAACCGCCGGACAGCAGCAGCAGCGCGGGCCCCGAGGGGTCGGGGTCCGGCCCGGCCAGCGGCTCGTGCGCGGTGAGCGAGCCGAACGGCACCTCGCCGGGGCCCGCCTCCCCGACGGTCACCAGATGCCGCACCGAGGGACACGCCTCGCGCAGCCCCTCGGTGACCGGCGGACCGTCCGGGGCCCGCGCACCGCCCGTACCCACATAGGCGACGGCCCCGGACAGCTCGCTCAGATACCGGATCTCGGTCCGGCCGTGCGCGGGCAGCGCGAGGACCGGCAGCGCGCCGAGCCGGAACAGCGCGAAGCACAGCACCGCGAACTCCGTCCGGTTCGGCAGATGCACCACCACCCGGTCGCCCGGCGCGACACCGAGCGAGCGCAGTCCGGCGGCGGTCCGGTCGGCCGCGTCGTCCAGCGCGGTGAACGACCAGCGGCTGTGCTCGTCGGCCACCGCGATCCGCTCGCCGTGCGCCCCGGCCGCCTCGCGCAGCAGCCCGCCCAGCGGGACACCGCGCCAGTGGCCCGCCGCGCGGTACCGCTCGGCGAAGCCGGCCGGCCAGGGAACGAATCCTTCGGCCACGGTGCTGTTCGGCATCGCTGCTCCTTCCACCGGTGTCTGATGTGCGGGGCCTGTCATGGCGCAGGGGCCGGGGATCAGACCGGCCGGGCCTCGACCAGGGACTCGCTGTCGGGCCGCAGATCCGTGCGGGACAGCTCAAGCCCGGCCCGCGCGAAGAGTTCGCGGTACTGCTCCGGGGTACGCAGCCGTGCCTGGAGCAGGACGAACATGTACAGGTCCAGCGCCCGTACGTAGTGCGTGCGGTCCTCGCCGGTCGGCATATGGCCGACGATCACGAGACGGGACGTCGGCCGCATCACCGCGCGCACGGCCCGCAGGATGCGTACCGAGTCCTCGTCGTTCCAGTTGCCGATCACCCGGCTCAGCAGATAGACGTCGCCGCCCTCGGGAACCCCGTCGAAGAAGCTGCCGGCCGTGACGGTGGCCCGGGCGGAGACCCCCGCGTCGGCGAGCACCTTCGCCGCGCCGGTCACCGCGCCCGGCAGGTCGAACACCGTCCCGGTCAGCCCGGGACGCGCGGTCAGCAGCTGGGCGAGCATCGCGCCCCGGCCGCCGCCGACGTCCACGACATGCGCGTCGTCGGGGAACGCGTAGGCCGAGCTGACGGTGTGCGCGGCGGCGGACTCGGCCATCGCCCGGTGGAACACCCCGGAGAACTCGGCGTTCTCCCCGTCCCCCATGTGCGACCACAGGGAGCGGCCGAACGCCGCGTCGAAGGCGGGCGCGCCGGTGCGCGCGGTGTGGGACGCGTTCGCCCAGGTCCGGGCGAACTCCTCCATCCCGGTGAGGCGGCACATCTCGCGCATGCTCGTCGGATGGTCGGAGCGCAGCACGGCGCCGACCTCGGTGAGCGCGAACCGGCCGTCGGGCCGGGCGAGCACCACCCCGGCGGTGGCGGCGGCGTACAGGAAGCGCTCCAGCGCGTCGGGGTCCGTGCCGCTGCCCTCGGCCAGTTCGGCGGTGGTCCGCGGCTCGTCGAGCAGATCGGCGACGCCCAGTTCGGCGAGCGCCGACACGGCGGCGGAGACCCAGCCCGCGGAGATGATCTCGATCAGACGCAGTCGGGGCGGGAGGGCGGGGGTTTCCTGGCTCATTCTTCGTCCTGTCCGTTCGGAGGAGCTGCTGTTGCTGCTGCTGCTGAAGGGTCGGGGGAAGGCGCGGGCGAGAGGGTGGGGGAGTCGGCGGGGGACGACTGACCGGCAGCCGCTCCGGCGGGCGTCCCGGCGTCAGCGGGCCCGGTCCCGGTGGGCCCGGTCCGGTTGTGCTCGGCGGCCTCGGCGAGGAATCCGGCCACGGTGAGCCGGTCGCCCACGTACAGACGGCGTACCGACAGGTCGACGCCCAGGGCGTCCCGTACCTGCCCGGTCAGCCGCATCAGCAGCATCGAGTCGCCGCCGAGGTCGAAGAAGTTCTGGTCGGGCGCGATACCGGTGACGCCCAGCGACTCCTCCCAGAGCCGGGTCACCCGCCCCAGCGGGCTGTCGTCCGGCGGACCGGACCGGGATCGCGTGCCGACCGCCGCCGCCACCGACGGCGAGCCGTCGTCCGCCGGGGTGTACGACGGCACCGGGCCGCCGCTGACCGGGCCCCCGCCCGGCGGGTCGATCCAGAACCGGGAGCGGGCGAACGGATATCCGGGCAGCGGGACCCGGCGCGGACGGGTCCCGCGCCACAGGGCCGGCAGATCCGGCTCGGCGCCCGCGCACCACAGCGCGCCCAGCGCGCCCAGCAGGAACGACCCGTCGTCCTGCTCGGCGTAGGCGTGCCGCAGCGCGGCCACCACCGGGACCCGCGGACCCAGTACGGTCCGGGCGAGCTTGCCGAGCCCGCCGCCCGGACCGGCCTCCAGCAGCACCGGCGGCCGGGCCGCGTCGCCCAGGGTCCGCAGCGCGTCCGCGAACCGCACGGTCCGCCTGCTGTGCCGCACCCAGTACTCGGGGTCGGTGGCCTCCTCCTCGGTGATCCAGGTGCCGGTGACGTTCGACAGGTACGGGACCCGGGGCTTGCTCAGCCGGATGCCCGCCACCAGGTCCCGGAACTCGGGGAGCACCGGGTCGAGGACGGGGGAGTGCACGGCCACCGGCACCCGCAGCCGGTGATGGTCCACCCCGGCGGCGGCCAGCCGGGCCTCCAGCGCGATCACCGCGTCGGTCCGCCCGGAGACCGTGCAGGCGTCCGGGCCGTTGACCGCGGCCACCGCGAGGCCCGGCGCGAGGAACGGCGTCACCGCGTCCTCGCCCCGCCGCACGCTCAGACTGGTCCCGCCGACCGAGGCGAACAGCCGCTCCCGCTCCGCGACCAGCGGCAGTACGTCCTCCAGGGCGATCACCCCGGCCAGGCAGGCGGCCGTGTACTCGCCGAGGCTGTGCCCGAGCAGGGCCACCGGGGTCACGCCGTAACGCTGTTCCAGCACCCGGGCCAGCGCGTACTCGGTGGCCACCAGCGCCGGGAACGACGCCGCGCGGTGACCGGTGGCGGTCCCGTCGAGCAGGGCGGTGTGCTCGCCCCCGTCCCGGGAGGCGGCGGCCTCCGCCAGGAGCGCGTCCCTGATGTCCCGGCCCAGCACCGGCCGCAGGATCCCGGCGCACCGGTCGATCGTCTCCCGGTACACGGGCTCGGTCGCGTACAGACCCCGGCCCATCCCGTCGTAGTGGACACCGCCGCCCGGCAGCAGCAGCACCACCGGCCGCTGCCGCGCCGGTTCCGCGGCGGCCCCGATGGTCTCCCGCAGCCGCTCGGCGGCCTCGTCCGCGGACCGTACGACCAAGGCGCGGCGGTAGGGGTGCGCGGTGCGGCCGGCGGCGAGGGTGTGGCCGATGTCGTCGAGCCGCGGCGCCGGTCCGGCCGTCAGCCGCTCGCCCAGCAGACGGGCCGTCTCGTCCAGCGCGGCGGGGGTGCGCGCCGAGATCGTCAGCAGTGTGTGCTCCCGGCCGGGCGCGGACGGCGGCGCGGACGGCGGCTGCTCCAGGACGACATGGGCGTTGGTGCCGCCGATCCCGAAGGAACTGACACCCGCGCGCCGCGGGCCGGGCACCCGCCACGGACGGGCCGTCACCGCGGGCTCGAAGGGACTCGCCGCCCAGTCGAACAGCTCGGTCGGCTCGTCCAGGTGCAGGGTGGGCGGGATCGTGCCGTGCTCCAGCGCCAGCACCGTCTTGATCAGCCCCGCCACGCCCGCCGCCGCGTCGAGATGACCGATGTTGGTCTTCACCGACCCGATCGCGCAGCCCCCCGGATGGCCGCCCGCCCGCTCGAACGCGTCGTGCAGCGCGGTCAGTTCGATCGGGTCGCCGACCGGGGTGCCCGTACCGTGCGCCTCGACGTACCCGATGGACGCCGGGGACACCCCGGCCTCCAGCAGCGCCGACACGATCACCTCCGTCTGCCCGGTGGTGCTCGGCGCGGTGAACCCGATCTTGCGGTCGCCGTCGTTGTTCACGGCGGAACCGAGGACGACCGCCCGGACGGTGTCCCCGTCGGCCAGCGCGTCCGCGAGCCGCTTGAGCACCACGACCCCCGCGCCGTCCCCTTGCAGCATCCCGGCGGCCCGCCGGTCGAAGGCGCGGACCTTGCCGTCCGGCGAGTACGGGCCGTCCTGGACGTAGCGGTAGCCGAGCCGGGCGTGCGGATTGAGCGCCACCCCGCCCGCGAGCGCCAGATCGCAGCGCTGCGCCAGCAGGTCCTGGCAGGCGAGGTGCACCGCCACCAGCGACGTCGAACAGGCCGTCGCCACGCTGATGCTGGGGCCCGTGAGCCCCATCAGGTACGAGACGCGGGTGGGCAGGGTGCCCGCCGAGTTGGCGGACAGCGCGGCCGTGTGGTCCAGCGAACCGGGGCGGCCCGCGTACCAGGGCGCCAGGTTCGTGGTGAAGTACCGGCTCGGTCCGGAACCGGCGTAGACACCGACCGCCCCGGGATGTCCGCCCGGCGGGTAGCCGCTGTCCTCGAACGCGTGATGGGCGACCTCCAGGAACATCCGCTGCTGCGGGTCCAGCAGCGCGGCCTCGGCCGGGGAGTAGCCGAAGAACTCCGCGTCGAACCGGTCCAGTCCGGCGATCTCCGCGACGGCCCGCACATGGTAGGGGTCGTCGAGCAGCGCCGGATCACCCCCGGCGGCCAGATGCTGCGCCTCGTCGAGGACCGTGATCCCCTCGTCGCCCGCCAGCAGCGACCGCCACAGTTCGCCCGTGCCGTCCGCGCCGGGGAACCGCCCCGCCAGCCCGATGACGGCCACACTGAACCGCGGGTCGGGCCCCTCGTCGTCGTGCCGCTCAGCCATCCGGCCGTCCCTCCCTGGCGCGGGTCCGGCGTGCGGCCCCCGCTGACCGTGCCGCCCGCCGACGGCGGGCCAGCTCCTCGTCCCGTTCCCGTACCGCCCGGTCCACGCCGCCGGACCCGCTGTCACCGGAGGCCGCGGCGAGCAGCGCCGCCAGATCGGCGACCGTCGGACGGGAGAACAGGTCCACCACCCGTACCCGGTGCCCCAGCTCCGCCTCCAGCGCGGCCTGCACCCGCAGGGTCAGCAGCGAATGCCCGCCCAGATCGAAGAAGTTGTCCCGGGCGCCGACCTCCGGCACCCCGAGCACCCGTGCCCAGACCGCCGCCACCGCCTGCTCCAGCCCCTCCCGGGGGCGGACGTACGGCGCGACGACCGGGGCCGCCGCGGGCAGCGAGGCGAGCGCCGCCCGGTCCGCCTTGCCCGACGGCATCAGCGGCAACTCGGCCAGCACCTGCGCGGAGTGCGGCACCGCGTACTCCGGCAGCCGCTCCGCCGCCCACACCCGCAGCTCCTGCTCACCGGGCGCGGGCCGGTCCGGTGCCGCCAGGCAGTACGCCGCCAGGTGCTGGGTGCCCGGGGTGTCCTCCCGGACCAGGACCACCGCCTGGCGCACCGCCGGATGGCGGCCGAGCACCGACTCCACCTCTTCCAGCTCGATCCGGTAGCCGCGGATCTTCACCTGATGGTCCGCGCGGCCCAGGAACTCGATCACCCCGTCGTGCCGGAACCGGCCCAGGTCCCCGGTGGCGTACAGCCGAGCCCCGGGGACGCCGCCGAACGGATCGGGCACGAACCGGTCCGCGGTGCGCAGCGGATCACCGAGATAGCCCTCGGCGACCTGCACCCCGCCCACATGGATCTCCCCCGGGACACCGGGCGGTACGGGCCGCTGACCGGGCGCCAGCACATACATCCGCACATTCGGGTTGGGCCGCCCGATGGTGATCCCGGTCCGGGCGTCCGCCCCCCGGTACACCTCGCAGCTGACCCCGATGGTGGTCTCGGCGGGCCCGTAGCCGTGGTACATCGTGCTGTCGGGCAGCCGGGTCCGGAACCGGTCGAACAGCTCCGGGGTCAGCACCTCGCCGCCGCACCACACATGACGCAGCGTCCGCGCGGCCCGCCCGGTGTCCGGCCGGACCAGCATCGCGTCGAGCATCGTGGACGTCACATAGACGAAGCTGACGCCCTCGTCGGCGATCAGCCCGATCAGCCGGTCCGGGTCCTTGTCCGCGCCGGGCGGCGCCAGCACGAGCCGCGCCCCGCAGACGAGCGGCAGGAAGATCTCGTTGACGGAGATGTCGAAGCCCAGCGGCGCCTTGTGCAGCACCGCGTCACCCGGCCCCAGCCCCAGCAGCTCCGCCTGCCACGGCAGCCGGTTGCAGATCCCCCGGTGCCCCAGCATCGCGCCCTTCGGCGACCCGGTGGAGCCCGAGGTGTAGATGACGTACGCCAGATCGTCCGCGGTGACGGTGGCGGCCGGTCCCCGGGGGACGGAGCCGCCGGGCTCCGCCGACGGGTCCACCGCGGGCACCGGACCCCAGCCGTCGGCGTCCCGGGACAGCACGGCCACCGGCGACGCGTTCCTCACCACCTCCTCGACCCGGCGCGGCGGCCACGACGGCTCCAGCGGGACGAACGCCGCACCCGACTTGAGCACCGCGAGCAGCCCCACCACCAGATCCGCCGACCGCTCCAGATGGATACCGACCAGCCGCCCGGCCGTGGCGCCCAGCGCGCCGAGCCGGGCCGCGAGCCGGTCGGCCGCCGCGTCCAGCTCCGCGTACGACCACCGCACCCCGTCGGCCACCAGCGCCTGCGCGTCCGGTGAACGGCGCACCTGGTCCTCGACCAGACCGTGCAGGGTCGCGGGCGCCAGCAGCTCCGGACGGTCGGTGTCGTTCCACTCCACCAGGACCTTGTGCCGCTCCCCGGGGAGCAGGAACGGCAGCTCCGCGACGGGCCGCCCCGGGTCC
Source organism: Streptomyces uncialis (assembly GCF_001905345.1). GTDB lineage: Bacteria > Actinomycetota > Actinomycetes > Streptomycetales > Streptomycetaceae > Streptomyces > Streptomyces uncialis. Next base: position 636,398 of record NZ_LFBV01000003.1, on the reverse strand, counting down.
GCCACCGCACCGGCCAGCAGGGTCTCCAGATGCGCGAGCAGCGCCCCGGCGGTGGTGCCGGTGTACAACTCGGTGCGGTACGTGGCACCGAGTACGGTGGTGCTTCCGTCGTCGACGGCCTCCACCGCCAGGTCGAAGCAGGCCGTGCCGTTGTGGACCTGCCGCTCCCGCACCTCGACACCCGGCAGCTCCAGCGCGCCCAGACCCGCCACCCGGCGCGAGAACATCGTGTCCGCCAGCGGATGGCGGCCCGCGCTGCGCTGCGGCCGGACCGCCTCCACCACCCGCTCGAACGGCACGTCCTGATGGGCGTACGCGGCCAGGCACTCCGCCTTCACCCGGCGCAGCACCGTCCGGAAGTCGTCGTCGGCGGACACCTCCGCCCGCAGCACCAGACTGTTGCCGAAGTTCCCCACGAGGTCCCGCAGCGAGGGGTCCTCCCTGTCGACGACCGGGGTGCACACCGCGAGATCGCTCTGCCCGGTGTACCGGTGCAGCAGCACCAGATATCCGGCGAACGCCACCATGAACGGGGTCGCCGCCTCGGCCCTCGCCAGCGCGCCCAGCCCCTTGTGCAGCGCGGCCGGCAGCGGACGCGTCACCCGCGCCCCGGCCGGTCCCGGCCGGGCCGGGCGCGGCAGATCCGGCATCGGCGCGGCGGGCACCGGGACGGGCGTCAGCCGCTCGCGCCAGAACGCCGTACCGCTGTGCTCGCGGCGCTGTTCATGGACCGCGTGGTCCGCGTACTGCACCGGCAGCGGCTGTGCGGGCGGCGCCTCCCCGCGCAGCGCGGACCGGTAGCCCGCGGCGGCCCCGGCGAACAGCGGGGCCCAGCTCAGATCGTCGCAGGCGATGTGATGGAGCACCACGAGCAGCACATGACGCTCCGGGGCGAGCCGGTACAGCCGCAGCCGCAGCGGTGTCGCCACCGCCAGGTCGAAGGGCCGCGCCGCGTACGCCGACGCCGCCGCGTCGAGCGCGTCCGCGGTGACGTCCACCACCGAGAACGGCGGTGGCGCCGACGCCAGGACATGCTGGAGCGGGGTGCCGTCCGGCCCCGGCCGGTACACCGTGCGCAGCACCTCGTGCCGCCGCGCGACCGCCGCGAACGAGGCCTCCAGCGCCGCCGGGTCCAGCGGCCCCGTCAGCTCGGCGGCGACCGCCAGGTTGTACGCGGGGCTGTCCGGCTGCGCGTGCTGGTGGAACCACATGCGGTACTGCGCCGACGACAGCACGGCCGGACCGTCGTCGCCGCGCCGGGGGATGCCGGACGCCGCCGGGGCGCCGCCCTCCCGCTCCAGCAGCAACCGGATCAGCCGCTGCTGCTCCGGCCCGAGACCACCGTCCCCGGCTCCGTCCTGTCCGCCCATGTCCGTCCGTCCTCCCGCTCGCCGTGCCGTCCGCCCGTCGCCGGGCCCCGATGCCGTCATGACCGCCCCAGTTCGTCGAGGGCGGCGGCCGTCTGCTCCGGGGACAGCGCGGACACCGTCCGGTGCAGCCGCGCGACCAGGTCGAGGCGGCCCGGCGCGGACTCCGCGCCGCGCAGGGCCTCGGCCATACCCGTGACCGTCAGCGTCTCGAACAGGGTCCGGGCGGTGAGCCGTTCGCCCGCGAAGATCCCGCGCAGCCGGGTGAGGATGCGGGCGCCGAGCAGCGAGTCGCCGCCCAGCGCGAAGAAGTCCTCGTCGGGCCCCACCCCGTCGACACCCAGCGCGCGCGACCACTCCTCGGCCAGCAGCAGCTCCAGCGGCCCGCCGGCCGCCCCGGCCGGTTGCGGCGGCCCGGCCGGTGGCCGCGCCGCCCGTCCGGCCGCCTCGGTCAGCGCCGCCCGGTCGACCTTGCCGTTGGCGGTCAGCGGGAACGCCGTGACGCGCAGGAACGCGGCCGGCACCATGTGCTCCGGCAGCCGCTCCCGCAGACGCGCCCGCAGCTCCCGGGGATCGGGGCCGCCACCGGAGCCCAGCACATGGGCGGCCAGCGCCTTGTACCCGCGCCGTCCGCCGTCCGCCGGTACCCCGGTGACCACCGCCCGCTCCACCCCCGGGTGCAGCGCCAGCGCCGCCTCGACCTCGGCGGGCTCGATCCGCTGCCCGCGTACCTTCAGCTGGAGATCCGCCCGGCCCACGAACTCCAGGGCCCCGTCCGGCAGATACCGGCCCAGATCCCCGGTGCGGTACAGCCGCTCACCGGTGTCGGGATGGACGAGGAACGCCGCCGCGGTGCGCTCGGTGTCCCGCCAGTAGCCGCGGGCCAGCCCCACCCCCGACACATACATCTCCCCGGTGACCCCGTCGGGTCGGTCCCGCAGCCGCTCGTCCAGCAGGTGATAGGCGGTGTTGGCGATCGGCTTGCCGTACGGCACCCCGGGCACCGCCGGGTCCAGCGCGTCCACCGGGTGCCAGATGTTCCACAGCGTCGTCTCCGACGGACCCCCGACGCCCACCAGCCGCGCGTTCGGAGCCAGTTCGGCGAGGCTCCGCACCAACTCCGGCGGAATCCAGTCCCCTCCGGTGAACGCGAGCCGCAGCGAGGCCAGCGCCCCGGCCGCACCGGGGTCGTCCAGCATCATCTCCAGCATCGCCGGGACGCTGTTCCACAAGGTGACCCGGTGCCGGCGCAGCAGCTCCGCCCAGTGCGCCGGGTCGCGCTCGGCGCCCGGATCGGGCAGTACCAGGGTGCCCCCGGCGCCCAGCACCCCGAACAGGTCGAACGCCGACATGTCGTGGTGCAGCGCGGTCAGCCCCAGCACCGTGTCGTCCGGCCCGACCCCGAAGGTCTCCTCCGTCTCCCGCAGGGCGTTGACCATCCCCGCGTGCTCGACCATCACCCCCTTGGGCGTGCCCGTCGAACCCGACGTGAACAGCACGTACAACAGATCCCCGGGCCCCTGCGGCAACTCCTCCACCACCGGCACCGGTACGTCCGGCAGCTCCCCGTCGACCGCGACCGCCCGCACCCCCTCGGGCAGCCCGCCGTGCGGTCCGCCGCCCCGGACCAGCACGGTGTCCACCCCCGCGTCCGCCAGCACGGCCCGCCGCCGTACCTCGGGCATCGCCGGGTCCAGCGGCAGATACGCGGCGCCCGCCAGCAGCGCCCCGTACACCGCGACCACCTGCTCCTGGCCCTTGTCCAGCAGCACCCCCACCACCGGCCCCGGCCCGCGGCCGCCGTCCGTGAGGAGGCTCGCGACCCCCGCCGCCCGCCGCGCCAGCCGCCCGTACCCGAGCTCCCCGGCGGACGTCACGACCGCCGTGCGTCCCGGGTCCTCGGCGGCACGCCGCAGGAACGCCGCGTGCGCCGGGACCGCGGGCAGCTCCCTCGGACGGCCCCGGACCGCCTCCCGCCGGGCACGCTGGTCCGGCGGCAGCACCTCCAGCCCGGTGGAGCGCCACCGGCTGTGCGCCAGCCGCTCCAGCAGCGCCCGGAACGCCTCGAACATGGCCTCCGGCATCCCCGCCGGGAACAGCTCGTCGACCGAGTCCCAGTTGTAGACCAGCCGCCCCTGCCGCTCGTCGAGCTGCACATCGAGGAAGACCTGAGGCGTCTGCGACACCCCGTGCACCTGGGTCCAGATCCGGTCCAGGGCGGTGCCCTCCGGGTCGGCCCAGGCCAGCGTGCTGGTCAGCACCACCGGCATCCGTGCCCGGTCCATGCTGTTGTGCAGCCGCGCCAGCTCCCGGAGCATCCACGCGCCCGACACCTGATGATGGCTCAGGTCCTCCCACAACCGCCGCTGGATACGCAGCGCCCGCTCCTCGAAGGTGTCCCGCGCCCGGTTGTCGACCTCGACCAGCGAGAACGACGCGAACTCCCCGACCAGTCGCTCCACCCGCGCCAGCAGCGGAAGCCGGTTCATCCGCGGCACATTGACCGTGAAGCGGGCCTCCTCGCTCCAGGCCGCCAGCACCTCCGCGAACACGGCGAGCAGCAGGGCCGACGGGGTCAGCCCCGCGGACCTGGCCCGCGCGGTGAGCCGCGCCCAGTCCGCCCGAGGCAGCTCCGCCTCCCGCCGCACGAAACGCGACCGCGCCAGCTGTCCCGGGTCGGCGGCCAGCGGCAGCCGGGGCGGCGGCGGCAGCTCCGCGATCCGCTTGTGCCAGTACGCCTCCGCCTCCCGGTACTCCTCCCCGTCACGCAGCGCCCGTTCCGCCAGCACGTACTCACGGAACGAACCGCTGAGCGGCTCCAGCACGGCCCCGGGGTCCGTGTACAGGCGGGACAGCTCCCCGGACAGCACATGCCAGCTCGCGAAGTCGCAGACCAGCCCGTCGAAGCCGATGAACACCCGCACCAGGTCGTCCCGCAGCCGCGCCACGGTCACCCCGAACAGCGGCCACCGGTCGGCGGGCCGCACCTCGTGCGACAGCCGCTCACGCAACGCGGCCAGCTCCGCCTCGCGCGCCGCCACGGACAGCCGCCGCAGATCCACCACATCGGGCACGAAGGGCGGCGCGTCCGGCAGCACCCGCTGCTCCATGCTGTCCGGCAGCATCACGGCCCGCAGCATGTCGTGCCGTTCGACCAGCAGCCGCCAGGCGGTCGCGAACCGCTCCGGATCCAGATCGCCGTCGAACTCGAAATACGCGTGGGTGGACACATTGCCCAGCGCGAACATGTCGCCCCGGCCCAGCAGATACGCCCGCTGCGTGTCGGTGAGCGGGAAGGGCGCGTACCGCTCGTCGTCGGTGCTCACCGCTGCTCCCCCCACAGTTCCGCGGCCCTGGCCAGGCACTGCGCGCGGGTCCCGGGCGGTCCCACGGCACTCCAGCCCGCGGGCGGACGCCGCCCGGACGGCCATACGGAGAACCGGCCGGCGTCGTTGCGCACGGCCTGATGGTCCGGGGTGTCCGGCCGCCGGGGAGCCCGCGCGGCCGGCCCGGGAAGCGTCCGCGCGGACAGGAAGGGACAGCGCTCCCACGCCCCGGGCGGGCCGTCGTCGGCATCGGGAAGGAAGTACTGCCGCCACTCGCGGTTGTCGGTGTCGCCGTAGCTGCCGAGCGCGGGGGAGGGCGGCACCGTGTCGTAGGCCCGCAGCCGGGCCCGGATCGTACGGCGGGCCGCGGCGCCCCGGGGGGAGTCGGCCTCCAGCCCCTCGAACACCCAGCGCGGCTGAAACGTGATCATGAAGTCCGCGGCATGCCGGCTGCGCCGCTCCCCGTGCGCCGGGGTGTTGCAGACGACGAAGATCGGCACCCCGCCGAAGGTGAACTCCCACAGCGGGTCGTCGGGGTCGGTCGGCAGCTCCGCGGGCCACGGACTGCTGTCCTTGTCCGCGAGATAGCCGAGCACGTCCCAGAACCGCTGCCGGAAGCCGTCCAGCGGCAGCGCGGCACCGTCGGGTTCGGGCCGGAAGAACACCACGAACGAGGTGTCCTTGCCGAGGGCCTGGTAGCCCTCCAGATAGCGGCGCAGCAGATCGGGCAGCGCCGCCCAGTCGCCGCGGTCCCCGGCGCCGTCGACGAAGCCGAACCGCAGGGTCCTCTTGCGTGCCGCGGCCACCGCGAAGGTGCAGGGGAAGGGCCGCTCCTGCGAGACCACGGTCGACAGCAGACCTTCCGCGCTCCGCGGGCCCCAGTGCGGTATTTCACCGATGGTGAGTTCGGGGAGCGTGGCGAGCAAGGAATCGCGTGCGTGCTGAAACTTGTTCTCCGGCTCGCTCTCCCGGATGTTTCCGGACGTCATTCCTGAATGGTTCGCGGGGGTGCTTGAGGGCATGGCGAATTCATACTCCGATCAAATCCCGTCACGGATGCCGAGCAGCGGAGGACGAATTCCCCTCAGTCGGTGGTGAATTTCTGGAACATGTCCTCGGGGATGATCGGCTGGTGGTAGACGCACGTACCCGACAGCACGACGGAACCGTGCAGCCGTGAGGTGGGGATGAGCAGCTTGTCGCCCTCGGACAGCGCGATCCGGTGGGTGACGTTGTGCCAGAAGTGCATCTGACCGCTCTCCACCATCACGAGCCGGTGGTCGTCGTGCACATGGGTCGTCGAGGTCTCCTCATGGCTCTCCACGAACGTGTCGAGGTCGACCTCGATGTTCTCGGTGGTGAGATGGTCCTGGATGCGCTCGGCGTACGTCTTGAAGTCGTCCACGCGGTCCGCCCAGGCGAGCTGCGCCGTCAGATCGGCGTCCCAGGCACGGGCGTAGCGGACGGCGTCGGTGAACCCCTCGTGGAACGCGACGACGAAGGGCTCGCCGAACAGTCCGGGCAGCGGCCCCAGCAGCCGGTCCACCAGGTCGTCCGGCTCCAGGGCCGTACCCGCGGCGGGCGGGCGGGGGTACGGGACAGCGTGGCCCAGGGTGTCGCGCAGCGTCGCGGCCAGCGGGGCCGCGGTCGTCTCCCGCTCGATCAAAAACTGCGCGAGGGCGCCCAGCAGCCGGCCCGGCCTGCCGCCGTCGAGCCCCAGCCCCAGCAGATGGTTGCCCCGCGCCAGCGAGGAGCCCAGCAGGAACTGCCAGTGCGCGGTGGCGGACGGGCTCAGCCCCGCCCCGGTCCACAGCGCCCGGTAGTCGTCGGCGGCCTCGGTCCAGCGCTGCCACACCGACAGCAGGAAGGGGCGCAGCCCCGGATGCGCCGCCCCGGTCTCGGCCAGGGCGCCCCGGGCCACTGCGGTGTACGCGGCGGGCAGGAAGGCGCCCAGCTGCAACAGGAGATACACGCCCGCGCCGTGTGCGTCCTTGACGCTCGTGGCGGTGGCGAACGCCGTCGGCGGCTCGTCGCGCAGCCCGTCGCGGTACGCCCGCACCCCGGCCTTGACGGCGTCCACCGTGGGCGCGGCGAGCGGCTCCCGGCCCTCCTCCAGGAAGCCGAAGAGATGGTGTTCGAGCACGGGCCGGGCGAGCGCCGCGAGCAGCCGGGTGTCCGGCGCGTGGAAGACCGCCCCGTCCGCCCGCGCGGCCGCGTTCCCGTCGGGAGGCAGCAGACCGTGCTCCGCGTCGTACGCGTTGCGCAGCATCCGGTGCCCCAGCAGCCCGCTGAGCAGCTGTTGCTCATCGGCCGGGAGCACCTTGGAGTAGTCCAGCCAGCCGAGGTCGTCCGGCCGGACCGGGCGGCGGTACGGGTTGTCCGGGGTCGTCAGTTCCTCGGCGGTCGCGGCCCGGAAGGGGGCAGCGGCCGCGTACGCCTTGAGGATCGCGTTCGGGTCGCCGTTCAGTTCCGCGAGCGACCGGGCGACGGTACGGGGCGCGGGCGTGTCGTTCTTTTCGGGCATGGCTGTACCTTTCGCCGGCGTTCGGTCAGGGCTCTGGGCTGGAAGCAGCGTCGAAGGACGGCACGAAGCGCGCCGGGCCATGGGTGGGAGCCAGGCGGACGCGCGGGGGAGAGGGCGGACGGTGACGGGAGAACGACGACGTCGCACCTAGGGAAATCGCCGGTCGAACGGCCCCGGGGAAGGCGGCCGGAAAACGCCTGACCGTCACACCTGCCGTGCACGGTGTGCCACCGGCCCGCGGCTTTCGGGAAAAGCGTGTGGACCCGGGCAATTCATGGCGTGCTGAGTTCGGCCACGGATTCCCGCACGGTCTTCCATACCGCGCTGAACCCGATAGCGGACGCCAGCCTAGGCGCAGGTCGCCTTTTCACGCAAGACCGCATTTCCGTGCCCCGTACGCGATTTGACGGAAGCGGGATCCGGCACCCGGTGCGCGCACCGGATCGGACGGCCGCCGCGCGGAACCGGATCAGACAGCCGGTGCCGAGGCGGGGGCGGAGGCGGCAATTCCGTCGAGGAGCACCTCGATTTTGCGGCCGAACCAGTCCGCCGACGATCCGTTGAGGATGCGGGTGAATGCCGCCTCGATCGACGGATCGGTCACTTCCCGAATGTCGTCGAGCATCGCGCGGCGCAGTTCCGCCACCCCTTCGGGGTCGGTCGCGGGCCGGCCGGTCCGCTGCCCCGTGAGGAAGTGCAGCAGCACCTGTTCGTTGACGAGGTCCTGGGCCAGGGCCGCGGCCTCGGGGTCGAAGCCGAGGTCGACCAGGACCGCCGTGGTCCGCGCGCCCTGCCGGGCGAACTCCCGGACCCCCACCCGCAGCGCGGCGATATGCGTCGCCAGCCCCGGGTGCTCCTCGAACAGCCGGAAGGCGGCCCGTGCCACGGCCCGCAGATACGGCCGCCAGCCGGCGCAGGGCGACGGCCAGTCGGCCCCGGCGACCACCTGGTCCGCCGCGGCGGCGATCAGCTCCTCCTTGTTGGAGAAGTACCGGTACAGGGTGGAGTGCTTCACCCCGAGGCGCCGCGCGACGGCGCTCACGCTCAGCTCGTCGAAGCCGACCTCGACGGCGGCGTCCACGATGGAACGCCGGCCGACCTGGGACGGGCGTCCGAGCTTGGGCACCCTCAGCCGGGCGTTCAGCTCCGGGCGCCGGTGCGGGGGATCAGGGGGCGTGTCAGCCATGCCCCCCATTGTCCCCGACCGCGCGGAGGCGCCCAGGACCCGCCCCCGGGAGCGCCCGGGCCCTGCCCTTCGGGGGGCGCTCGCGGGGGCGCGCGACTCACGGAGGGGCCGGTCCGGGGGCCTCCGGGCACTTAATGACAGCGAGTTGAAAAGAGGTTAGGCTTACCATACTATTCCGGCGTCGAGGGTGGTCACACCTGCCGTGACGGCCCTTCGACGCGACGCGGCCCACGCGACGGCGCACTTCCAGCGCCGGTACGACCGCGCGGCCGGCCTGGAAGGGGCCGTCGCGCGCAGACCAGCCGTTCGTGCCCGGAGTTCCGGTACCTCCCCCAGGATCAGCGCCCCGCCCCGGCGGCGGTCCCGCCCATGACCGCCCGCCGGTCGCGCCCCGTTCGTCGCCGTCCCCCGCGCCCCAACCCTCCGCGGACGGATCGCGACAGCGCCCCGCCCTTCCGGCACGGCCCGCCGGAAGACCCGTACCCGGCTCCGCCGACGGCGCCGGGCAGTACGCGCGCAGTCGTCGGCGACGGCCGACGGCCGCGGAGATGTCTCCTCGGCATGTCCGGTCCTCGCGCGGTACGTCCCGACGGGCGCGGTCCGTCAGAGGTGCGTCCGCTCTGTGCGCGCGACGCTCACCCGGCCGTGCGCTGCCTCGGTCCGCGTGCCGTACCTGTACCCGGGGTGCTGCTGTGTGCCTGACGCCTGGTCGGTGGTCCGGGTGTTGTGCGTGCCGGGGCCGGTACCCGGGGCGGGTGGCTCGTGATCCGTGCGGGGTCGTGGCGCGCTCACCTCGGGGCCCGGACAGCGAACAGGACCCGGTTCCGGTGCTGGGGGAACCAGGTCCTGTCCATCGATCGCCGTGTCACCGGGGCCATACGGCATGCGTGTGGTCCGGGTGAACGGCTGTCATGGGCCCGTGTGCGGGATCGTCCCGCACACGGGGTCGGTCCGCGGACGGGTCAGGGCCGTGCCGTGCTCCCGGGTGCGCGTACGTGTGCCGCGGTGCGGGTCACTTGGCCGCCTTCGCCAGCGCGGGGTCCAGCTCCTTCAGCAGCCAGGGGATGCCGAGGATCGACGGATTGCGCAGCAGGGTGATGGTCTCGCTGTTCACCGCCTGGTAGGTGCCGGACTTCTTCACCTCGGTGAACGCGGGGTTGGCCTCCAGGGCCTTGCGTACCTGCGGGGAGTTGAAGCCGATCACCACCAGATCGGCCGACAGCTTCTCGGCCTGCTCCGGGCTCAGGATGCCCGGCTGCACCTTGGTCGCGGTCTTCTCGGTGCCCGCGAGCGACGGTGTCACCTTGGGGCCGAGCGCTTCGAGGAACTTCACGGCGAAGTCCTTCGGGGAGGCCAGGGTGGCGATCTGGGTCGGGGAGTACCCGAACGAGGCCGAGAACGTCTTGCCCTTGAGTCCGGAATGCCTGGTCGCGGAGGCCGAGATCGCGGCCTCCGTCACACCGATCTGCCGCTCGGCGTCCTCGCTCCTGCCGAGGGCGGAACCGATCTGCTTCTCCCGGGTCTGCCAGCTGTCCTCGGCGGCGGACTTCTGCGGGGCCACCGTCGGGGCGATCTTGCTCAACTGCGTGTAGTGGTCGCCGATCGCGTAGTCCCCGGTCGCCAGGATCAGATCGGGGTCCAGAGCCGCGACCTTCTCGTAGGAGACGTCCGGGGTCGTGCTGAACAACTCGGTCGCGGCCGGGTCGAGTTCGTCCGTCAGCCAGGGGCTGATGCCCTTGGGGGCGAACGGGTCCTTGCCCGCGCCGACCGGGGTCACGCCCAGGGAGAGCGCGGCGTCCAGGTCCATCGTGGTGAGCGCCACGACACGCTTGGGGGCGGAGGAGACCTCGGTGGTGCCCCGGGAGTGCTTCACCTGGACCGGGAAGGCGTCGCCGCCGTCCACCCCGGTGGACGCCTTCGCCGTCGACTTCGTCTCGCCGTCGCCGCTGTCGTCCGACGCACCGCAGGCCGTCGCCGTCGTGCACAGCAGTCCGACGGTCAGTAAGGCCGCCGTCGTTCTGGTGCCGTTCGCGCGCCTCATGTCGTTCTCCCCATCCCCGTGCCCACAGCCCCGGATCGTCGTGACACGGCCGCCCTCGCACTGCGGGCCGCCGGGGGCGACTTTACGACAGACAGTCATTAATAGGCAAGGCTTACCTAATATCCGTCAAGTGGTCTACCGCGCAGGGGGGATATCAGTCACGCGGTCCACCGCGCCGGGTCAGCAGCCAGGCCAGATACGCCCCGCCGAAAAGACCCGTCGCGATACCGGCCGGCACCTCGACCGACGGCAGCGCCCATTGCGTCGCCACATCCGCGCCCGTCAGCAGGAGCGCGCCTGTCAGCGCGGACGTGGCGATCCCGGGACCGGGCGCGCGGGTCAGCCTGCGGGCGATCTGCGGAGCGACGAGCGCGACGAACGTGATGGGGCCCGCCGCCGCCGTCGAGGCGCCGATCAGGGCCACCCCGGTCACGATGGCGGTGACCCGGGTCGGCCGCGGCGGGGTGCCGAGTGCCTCGGCCGTGTCGTCGCCGAGGCTCAGCATCCCCAGCCCCCGGCTCTGCGCCACCGCGAGCGGCAGCAGCGCCGCCAGCACGACCGCCAGCGGGGCCACCTGGTCCCACGTACGGCCGTTGAGCGTGCCCGTCAGCCACAGCTGCGCCACCTCGGCCTCCTGGACACGGGAGCGGCTGAGCAGCCACGCGTTGACCGCCGTCGCCATCGCCGCGATCCCGATGCCGACGATGATCAGCCGCTGGCTGTGCAGCCCGTCGCGCCAGGTGATGAGCAGCACCACCGCCGCCGTCACGGCCCCGCCCGCCACCGCGGCGACGGAGGTCCCGAGGGCGCTCGTGTGCCACATCAGGAGGGCGATCAGCGCCCCGGTCGCCGCGCCGCTGCCGAAGCCGATGACGTCCGGGCTGCCGAGCGGGTTGCGGGTCACGGACTGGAACAGCGCGCCCGAGGCCCCGAGAGCCGTGCCCACCAGGAGCCCCGCCACGGCACGCGGCAGCCGGAACTCCACCACGATGAACCGGGCCCCGGGCTCGCCGCCGCCCGCGAGCACCCGCAGCACCTCGGGCACCGGGAGCCCGAAGTCGCCGGTGACGCACGCCAGGACGAAGGCCACGGCCGTCACCACGAGCAGGGCGGCGCCCACGACCAGGACGCGTGGCCGGACCCGTACCGAGAACCTGCGGGTCCGCAGGGTCCGGGTCCGCAGGGGACGTTGCTTCGGAGTGCGGGTGCGCGTACGCGAGGCGGTGGCGGTCATCGCCCGGACCTCCGGTTCCGTCGGGACAGCACGATCAGCGCGGGCGCCCCGAGGAACGCCGTCACCACCGCGACCTCCAGTTCGCCCGGCCGGGTCAGCACCCGGCCCAGCACGTCCGCGGCCAGCAGCAGCACCGCTCCCAGCACCGCCGAGTACGCCAGGATCCAGCGGTGGTCCTGGCCCGACTGCCGCCGGGCCAGATGCGGGACCGCGAGGCCGACGAAGGCGATCGGGCCGACCGCCGCCGTCGCGCCCCCGCACAGCAGGGTGACCGCCAGCACCCCGGCCACCCGGGTCCGGGCGGGCCGTCCCCCGAGGGAGGTCGCGACATCGTCGCCGAGGGTCAGGGCGTCCAGCGGCCGGGCGAGCGCCAGGGCGAGCAGCATTCCGGCCAGCAGCAGCGGCAGGACCTGCCACAGGGTGTCCGCCTGCCGCCCGGCGAGCGATCCCACCGTCCAGAACCGGAAGGCGTCGAACACCTCCGGCCGCATCAGCAGCACCGCCGTCACCAGGGCCGTGAGCGCCGCCGACAGCGCGGCCCCGGCCAGCACCAGCCGGATCGGGGTCGCGCCGCCCGGCCCCGCCGAGCCGATGAGATGCACCATCACCGACACGAGCCCGGCCCCGGCCAGCGCGAACCACACATACCCGCTGAAGTGCTGGAACCCCGCGAAACCGATGGCGAGCACCGCGCCCGCCGAGGCACCGGAGTTGACCCCGAGGATGCCCGGATCGGCCAGCGGGTTGCGGGTCAGTGCCTGCATCAGCGCCCCGGCGAGACCCAGGGCCGCTCCGGTGACGAGGCCCAACCCGGTGCGCGGCAAACGCAGTTCACGGACGAGGGCCTGGTCCGGGCTGCTGCCGTCGTGGTCGACGAGGGCGTCGAGGACCGTCGCCAGGGGGATGTCCTTGGTGCCGATCGCCACGGAGGCGAGGAGGACGACGAAGAGGACGGCGAGCCAGCCGGCCAGCCCCGACGCCCGCGCGGGTAACCGCCGTCCGGGCGGCCGTGGCGCTGCCTTCGGTGGTCCCGCGACCCGCTCGGTGACCGTGCCCATGCGTCTCCCGCCCTCCCGCCGCCTTCAGGCCGAGTAAGGACAGGCTAATCCAAAAATGACAGGGTGTTGCGTGCCGGTCCCGGGCACTTCGTACGGCCCCTACGCCTCGGACGTGCCGTCAGGAGCGCGTCGCACGGCGGGAGTTCTACGGTCCCCGACCTCGTAGCGGGTACTGACCTCGGACCGGGTACCGACCGGGACCGGATACCGACCCGCACCGCGGACCGGTGTGCGTACGGCTCGTACCCGGTCAGTGGTCAGTGCCGGTTCCGCCGGAGCCAGTGACCGCGGCGCTGGTACCGGGCGACCGGGGGAGCGGCGGGCGGTGGGGCGCCGGGGGAGGGGGTACCGGTGTTCCGGCCGGGAGCCGGAGGGTGACCGGAAGCGGAGGTGCCGTCCGCGGGCGGGGACAGGCCCTCCGGGTCGTAGACCGTCGTCGCGATGGTGTCCACGAGCCGCTCCTCGGAGAAGTCCTCCGAACCGGGCACATGGGGGACGAACCCGACGAGGACCCCTTCGCTGACGATCTCCGCGTCCAGTCCCGCCGCCCCGTCGACGTCCCAGAGCGCCTCCATGTCCGTGTCGAGGACGACCCGGATTCCGAATTCGTAGACACCGGCCTCCACGAGATGGGCCATCACCCCCCGCTCACGCAGCGCCGCCACCATCCGGCGGGCACGTTCCGCATCCATACCGGGCGGACCTCCTTCGTGCGGGAACCCGGGCCGACGCGGGGAGCGGGTCCCTGGGCCTGTCCGGGGGCGCGTCAGGGCTTCGTACGGGCGATCACTCACACCGCCGGACGGCCGACCGCCCGACCACGGTCACCCGCACCGGGCGAACCGCACGGACCGGGCCGCCTTGCCTTGGCGTCCACCGGAGTCCGGCACCCGCCGGAAACGTCCGCCGGCCGCCTCGGATCCACCGTACTCCGGCTCGTCCCGGACGGCGCGCGGCGCGCGACCGGGCGCCACCACCGGCCTATACGGGCAGGTGGAAGGGCACGGTGGTGATGACGATCTTGGGGAGGGGGCGCAGCGCGCGGCGCAGCCGGGTGGCGGTACGGCTGTGCAGGAACCGGTGTCTGCGGCGGCGGGTGACGATCTCCGGCACGATCACGGTGAGGGTCAGTTCGGGATGCTGCCGGTGCAGCGCTTCGAGATAGTGGACGAGCGGGGCGACGACCGCGCGGTAGGGCGAGATGACGATCTCCAGCGGCAGATGGTCGCCCCACAGGGACCAGTAGCCGCGAAAGCGCCTGGCCTCGTCCTCGGTGAGACTGATGTGGACCACGAGGACGGGCTGCTGGAGCGAGGCGGCGTAGGCGAGGGCCCGCATCCCCGCGAGGTCGAGGGTCGCGATGGCGACGACCGACAGATGACGGATCTCCTCGGGGATCTCCTCGTCCTCACCGCCGCCGTCCGCGCCGCTGCCCTCGGTGAGTGCCGAGCCCCGCGCGGGCAGGGGGCCCCGCGCCGTACGGGCGGGCAGTTCCACGGTGTGCGGATGCAGCCGCAGGGCGTCGCGGGCGGCCCGGTAGTGCCGTCTGATCCGGGTGGTGACCAGCAGGAACAGTCCGACGGCGACGATGGCGACCCAGGCACCCGAGGTGAACTTGCTGATCCCCGCGGTGAGGAACACCAGCGCCGACAGCGCCCCGCCCACCGCGTTGAACGCCAGGCTCTTGCGCCAGTGCCGGTTCCGCAGCCGCCACCAATGGACGACCATCCCGGCCTGCGAGAGCGTGAAGGCGAGGAAGACCCCGACGGCGTACAGCGGGATCAGGGACGCGGTCAGCCCGTCGAACGCCACGAACACCAGGGCCGCGGCGAGCGACAGGAGCAGGATGCCGTTGCTGTATGCGAGCCGGTCGCCGAGCCGCATGAACACCCGCGGCGCGCAGTCGTCACGGGCGAGCAGTGACAGCACCCGGGGGAAGTCGTTGTACGAGGTGTTGGCGGCCAGCAGCAGCACGGCCGCCGTCGCCGTCTGGACGAAGACGTACATCCATCCGTCGCCGAACTCCAGATGCGCGAGCCGGGAGAGCACGGTCTCCCCGGAGCCGGGCACCACCCCGGTGAGATGGATCAGCAGGCTGATCCCGGTGAACATCACGATCAGCAGGCCCACCATCCAGGTCAGGGTGGTGCGGGCGTTGCGCCATTCGACGGGCTTGAACGCGGGGACGGCGTTGGAGATCGCCTCGATCCCGGTCATCGCCGTGGCACCGGAGGAGAAGGCCCGCATCACCAGCAGCACCCCGACGGACTCGGTGACGCCCAGCGGCGGAGCCGGACGCGCCTCGAAGCCCCGGCCGGCCGCGTCCACGAGACCGTAGGCGATCAGGGTGAGCATCGCGGCGACGAAGGCGTAGGTGGGGGCGGCGAAGAGGGCCCCGGCCTGCCGGATACCGCGCAGGTTCCCCGCCAGCAGCAGGACGATCACCCCGACGCCGATGGGTACCGTCTGCCCGGCGAGGGAGGGGACCGCCGAGGTGATGGCCGCGACCCCGGAGGCGATGGACACGGCGACGGTGAGCACGTAGTCCGTCATCAGACCGGCGGCGGCGACGAGACCGGGCACCCGTCCCAGATTGTCGCTCGCCACGATGTACGAGCCGCCGCCGTGCGGATAGGCCCGGATCGTCTGGCGGTACGACAGCCCGACCGCGAGCATCAGGAACACGATCGCCCCGGAGACCGGCAGCGAGTAGGCCAGCCCGGCCGTCCCCGCCAGCACCAGTACGGCGAGCAGGGCCTCCGGACCGTAGGCCACCGACGACAGGGCGTCCGCGGACAGCACCGGCAGCGCCAGCAGCTTGCGCATGCGCTCGGTCACCACGGCGGAGCTCCGCAGCGCCGCCCCCAGCACCAGCCGCCGGACGAGGGCCCCGGCCCGCGCGGACCGGCCCGTCGGCGGTTCCTCCGTGTCGACCCGCTCCCCGGCGGAGCGCGGTCCGAGCGGCGAGATCGGCACCAGCCGCCCGAACCGGGGCGGCTTGATCTCGGCGGGCGGCGGAAACCTCCCCAGGTCCGGATCGACCGGCAGCGCGGCGCGCCACACCTCCGGGGCCGCCGACACCCGCCCCCATTCCCGGCCCACCCGGCGCAGCGCCCGCACCTGCTCGTCGCCCAGCCCCGGCAGCTGGGCGGCGGGGCCCGGCGGACCCGTCCCCGCCCCCCGGTCATCCCGCGTATCCGACACATCGCGCAGTGTCGCCGATCACGGAACCCGGTGGCGGCACCGACATGGCCGGGGGCGCGGGGCGGTGAGGTGTCCGGGGTCGTCCGGTGCGGGGCGGTGGCCGACCCGCCCAGGGCGTCCGGCGCGGGGCGGCGGTGAGAGCCCGTGGCCGTACGTCCTGGTCGGCGGGCCGGGCGTGGGCGGGCCGGGCGTGGGCGGGCTGGACGTGGGTGGGCCGGGCGTGGGTGGGCCGGGCGGAAATGCGGGTGCGGGCCGCGGGGCCCGGGGCGTAGGGTCGGCGCCCGTGGAACCGCTCACCGAGAAACAGATCCGCTCGTCCTTCGTGAACTGCACCAAGGGGGAGGCCGCGCGGCTGAAGCTGCCGCTCGACTTCGCCGACCTCCCCTGGGCGGAACTGGACTTCCTGGGATGGGTCGATCCCGGGGCCCCGCTGCGGGCCCACCTCGTACTGCCGCGTCCCGGCGGGCCGCTCGGCATCTCGTTGCGGGTGCCCTCCGTGCGCCGCACCAGCGCGGTGCGGTCCAGCCTGTGCCAGATCTGCCTCACCGCCCACGCCTCGTCGGGGGTCGCCCTGCTCGCGGCCCCGCTGGCGGGCGCCCGGGGCCGTGAGGGCAACACGGCGGGTGTGTATCTCTGCGCGGACCTCGCGTGCTCCCTGTATCTGCGCGGCAAGCGGCAGCCCAAGCTGCGGTCCGGCTTCTACGAGGAGTCGCTGACCCTGGAGGAGCGCGTCGCGCGGATGTCGGGCAACCTGGATGCCTTCCTGGCCAAGGTCACCGCGAGCTGAACACCCTTTGCGCGGCCCCTCCCGGGCCCGGCGGGGGAGTGCGTCATGACTCCTCGGCGGCCGTCCCCTCCTCGTAGGGGAAGAGGGCGGGCGGTGTCGCGCTCTGGAAGAACGTCTTGGCGCGCAGCATGGCCCGCTCGTCGTCCCGTATCTGTCCGGGCCGGGAGCCGTTGCCGAGCAGCACCCCGCCGAACCCCATCCGCATGTACGCGGCGGTGTGGTGAAGGGTCGTCACCAGCCCGTCCGCGACGACCTCCTCGTCATCGGCCATGACCGTGACACCCCACAGGGTGCGCCCCGCCATCCGTTCCTTGAACCGCGCCCCGGGCAGTGACAGCCAGCCCGACCAGTAGTCCAGATACCGCTTGGTCTGCGCGGACACGTTGTACCAGTACAGGGGGGAGACGATGACGATGTCGGTCGCCTCCGTGGTGACCCGGCGCAGCTCCTCCTCGTTCTCCCCGCTCGGCCAGGTGCCGGTGTCGTGCCGGTCGTCCTCGAAGTCGGGCAGCGGGGTCCGGTTCAGGTCCACCCAGTGCTGCGGGATGTCGGCGGGCAACTGCGCGGCGGCGGTTCTGGCGAGGATCTCGGAGTTGCCGTCGGCGCGGGAACTGCCGAGGACGAAGAGGAACGAGCGGGTCGTGCCACGGTCCGTTTCGGTGGTCATGTCTGCTCCGGTCTCGGACCCCGGCCAGGGCCGCCGGGGGGACCGCGGCGCCCGATCCCGGACCAGGGTGGTCGGTGGGTTCGCCGCTCCAACTCCCTTGTCCTGGAGGTTATTCCGACCGTTGTCCGTATGCCGGGCAGGTGCTCCAGCGTCGTTCCCCCAGGTGGGGGGCCGGGCCGGACGGTGCCGTGGCTGCGACCACCGTCCGGCCCGGGGTCCTCACCGGCGGGCGTGCAGGGCGGCTCTCACACGTCCCCGGGACGCAACAGGCCGCGCTCGTACGCCTTCACCAGCCGCTGCGGCACTTGATGCACGGCCCCCTCGACGGTGACCGGGACCAGTTGAGGAGTCGTGGCCTTCCACTGGGCGCGGCGGTGGCGGGTGTTGCTGCGGGACATCTTCCGCTTCGGAACTGCCATGGGGTCCTCCTGGACTGCCGTCACAAGTCTTTCGGTGGGGACTACTTGCCGGAGTAGGGTAGGAGCGCCATCTCCCGTGCGTTCTTGATCGCCGCGGCGAGCTGCCGCTGCTGCTGGGCGGTCACCCGGGTGACCCGCCGGCTGCGGATCTTGCCCCGGTCGGAGATGAACCTCCGCAGCAGATCGGTGTCCTTGTAGTCGATGTACGTGATCCCCGCCGCGTCGAGCGGGTTGGGTCGCGGCGCGCGCGGTGCGCGGGGGTCCTGGCGACGGGCCATGGGTGCCTTCCTTCTGCCTGCCTGCCGACCGGCTGGTCCGGCGGGTCGTTCCTACGGGAGCTGCGAACTGCGGGTCAGGGGGGCGCGATCAACGGACCGCGGTCAGGGGACGGGGTCGAGGAGGGTGTCGAACGCGGGCGGCAGGTGCTTCCACGAGTCGGGACCCGCCGCGTACTCGTCGTCCGTGAGCAGGCATGAGTCCAGCAGCCGCTCCAGACCGTCCCGGTCGAGGCCGGGCGAGGTGAAGACCAGGTGCTGGCAGCAGTCGCCGTGCTCGGGGTGCCAGTCGAGCGCCGCGGCGGCGCGCCGGGTCGGGGACACCATCTCCCAGGCGGCGTCCGGCAGGGAGGCCAGCCACGGACCGGCGTTCTCCACGCACAGGGCGCCCCCGGCGGCGTCCCAGGCCAGCAGGGTGTCGGGCCGGTCGGCGAGCCAGAATCGGCCGCGGCTGCGCGCCGCCGCGCAGCACAGGTCCTCCAGCGCCAGGTACAGCCGCTCCGGGTGGAAGGGACGGCGCCGGTGCCAGACGAAGGTGGCGACACCCGCCTCGTCCGCCTCCTGGGGGAGCAGGGCGCAGGCGGGATGCTGGGCCGCGGCGGCGCTCTCCACGTCGAAACCGGCGAAGGCCAGCCGGACGAGTTCCTCCGACCCGGCGGGCACCCGCCGCGCGGTGGGGTGGAGCTGGGCGAGCAGCGCGTGGTCCTCGTCGTCGGCGCTCTCACCGCCGACGAGCGCGAGGACGGGCGCGTACTCCAGCTGCCGGGCCCAGGTGTCCCCGACGGTGCGCTGGTCGGTGGGGGCGGAGGCGCGGCCGACATCCGCGAGATCGTCCCCGTCGGCGAGGTACGCGAGGACGAGCGCGGGGTCGACCGCGGTCACCACATTGGTGAGCCGCAGCTCGTCGCCACCGTGCGCGACGACGACCTCGGCCATCGCCCGGGGCTCGACCGAGTCCCAGAGCTCGACGATCGCGAGCCGGGTCGTACCGCCGGTGGCCAGTGCGCGGAGCTCGGGGACGAGATCCTCGCGCAGCGCGCAGCACGCGCAGTCGTTGACGAGCGGGGCCTCGCCCCGGGACAGCTCGCCGGAGGCGTCCCGGACGCTGCGCCGCACGGTGCCGTCGTACGCCGTGGCCATGTCGTGGTGGAGAGCGACGCTGCCCGGGACTCGCCGCAGGAGACCGTCGACGACCTCCTTGCGGGCATCCGTGTGGAGTCCGCCGATGATGACGACGGGCAGCCTGTTCCTGTCCTCCATCAGTTCGCCGTCCCGCGCCGGGCGTAGCGGCGCTCGAACCGCTCGACGCGTCCCGCGGTGTCCAGGACGCGGGCGGTGCCTGTGTAGAAGGGGTGGCTCGCGGCGGAGATCTCGACGTCGACGACGGGGTAGGTGGCGCCGTCCTCCCAAGTCACGGTCTTGTCGCTGGTCATGGTGGAGCGGGTGAGGAAGGCGTACCCCGCCGCCTTGTCGCGGAAGACGACGGGGCCGTACGCGGGATGGATTCCTTGCTGCATCGCGGGGTCCTTCGGAGGGGTCGGGGGTCTGGGGTCGGGGAGGGGATCGGGAGGAGCGGGCGGGGTGTCCGCTCCGGGCCTGACGGGTCTGGCCGGGCTGCCAGGCGCGCGCCCGGCGGCGGGGTGGTCCCGACACGGGCGGTGGCCTGACCGCCATGCCGGGGCCGGTGTCTTCCGGGCGCGTCCGACGGCGCCTTCGACGGTGCTTCGTGGTGCCCGGTCGTGCTCGGTCGTGCTCGGTGGTGCTCGGGCGGGCCGTGAGCCCCTACTATATGGGAATGGTTTCCATTTTCAAAAGGGAGCTGTCCCCGTCCCCCGAGAGGCAGGAGCATCTGTGTCCGCCCATTGCCAACTGACCGGCGCCCGGCCCGGCTTCGGCAACCGCATCTCCCACTCGCACCGGCGTACCTCGCGCCGCTTCGACCCCAACATCCAGCGCAAGCGGTACTGGCTGGCGAGCGAGGGCCGTCATGTGCGGCTCGTCCTCAGTGCCAAGGGGGTCAAGACCGTCGACCTCATCGGCGTCGAGGCCGCCGTCGTCCGTATCCGGGCCCGGGGGGTGAAGCTCTGATGGCGAAGAAGAGCAAGATCGCGCAGAACGAGAAGCGCAAGCGGGTCGTCGAGCGGTTCGCCCTGCGCCGGGCCGAGCTCAAGGAGATCGTGCGCCGCCCGTCGTCCACGGCCGCCGAGCGCCGGGCCGCCCTCGGGGAGTTGCGGCGCCAGCCCCGTGACGCCAGCGCCACCCGCGTCCGCAACCGCGACAGCGTGGACGGCCGGCCCCGGGGTCATCTGCGCAAGTTCGGACTCTCCCGGGTCCGGATGCGTGAGCAGGCGCACGCCGGATTCCTCCCGGGGGTCACCAAGTCGTCCTGGTGACCACCCGGACAGCGCGACGGGCCGCCGTTCCTTCGGGAACGGCGGCCCGTCGTATGCGGTGCGGGTGGGTGGACGTGCCCGTACGGGGGCGGGTCCGCGGGGTCCGGTCTGTGCGGGTCGGGCCCCCGGGCCTGGGCTGGGCGGGGCCCGGACCGGGCGGGTCAGGTCTGCGGGGGTCGGGGGGCCCGTTGCTCGATGGAGTCGAGGAGCAGCCGCAGTGCCGTCTCGAAGACATCTGCCGAGTCGACCTCGAACAGCGGGTCGCGGACCCGGTGGATGTGCGGGTACTCGCGCGGGTCCGCCGCGCGGTACGCGCGGGCCCAGCCGTCCGCCTCATGGGCCTTCGTCTCGGCGTCCAGGCTGTGGAACGCGGCCTCCCCGCCGGACCACAGCAGGGCGAAGTCCGCCACGACCCGGTACAGCAGCGCCGCCTCGGCCGCCCCGAACCCGGCGTCGCCGAGCGCTCCGATCACCGTGTCGGCCGCACGCATCTCGGCGGGCCGCCGGGTGGTGCGCGGACCGGAGAGCGCCGCCGCCGCAGGATGCGCCAGATAGGCGCCGCGCACCCGGCGGCACACATCGGCGAGGGTGTCCGACCAGTGCGGGTGCGCCTCGAACCCGGTCAGCGCCTCCTCCAGCAGCCGGTCGGCGACGGCGAGCAGGATCTCGTCCTTGCCCGCGAAATGGCGGTAGACCGCGGTCTGGTCGGCGCCCAGCGCCTTGCCCAGTCGCGGCATGGTGAAGCCGTCGGTGCCGTGCTCGTCCAGGAGCCGCAGACTCACGTCCACGATGCGTTCGGGGGTGAGCGCGCCCCGGCGCAGCCGGGGACGCCGTGCGGTGGGGGCGGTGCGGCCGGGTGGTGTGGTCACCGGTTCATCATCTCGTTTCGCCGCGTCACGGGGGGTGGTTGCCTCGCAAAGACAGGGAGCCGCCATGCTAGCGCACCCTGGACAAAGGCTTAGTCCAAGGCATTGACAGAGGGTGGCGCGAGGTGTTTCCTCGGAGCCATCGCCCCACCGGACAATCCGGCCGGTGACCCGGTGACCCGGTGACCCGGTGACCCGGTGACCCCGCCGTGGGCGTCGGTGTCGGCGCCCACCCCGTGCCCACCCCAGCGCCCACCCCGCGCCTGGCGCCCGCACCGAACCCCGGCCTCCCCGCCCCCCCGGGACACCGCTCCACCTCACCTCACCTCACCTCACCCCACCCGGACCCCCGGACACAGCTCCCCCCGACCCGTCACCCGCCTCCGCACGGAACAGGCCGATCCGAATGACCGACACCCGCACCCAGCCGCCCGCCGCCCGCGGCACCCGGTCCGCGGCGGATCGGGCCGACCTCGTCCTTCTCGGCGGCCCCGTGTTCACCGCCGACGCGGCCCGCTCCTGGACCGACGGCCTGGCCGTGCGCGCCGGACGGATCGTCGCCCTCGGCGCTCCCGCGGCCCGCGCCCTCACCGGCCCCCGTACCGAGATCGTCGATCTGGCCGGACGCATGGTCGTGCCCGGCTTCGTGGACGGGCACGCCCACCCCGTCTTCGGCGGCCTGGAACGCGCCCGCTGCGATCTGCCCGGCGCCGTCGGCCCCGCCGAGTCCGCCCGGCTGGTCGCGGAGTACGCCGCCCGGCACC
Organism: Streptomyces uncialis; assembly: GCF_001905345.1. GTDB lineage: Bacteria > Actinomycetota > Actinomycetes > Streptomycetales > Streptomycetaceae > Streptomyces > Streptomyces uncialis. Next base: position 614,287 of record NZ_LFBV01000003.1, on the reverse strand, counting down.
CCGGGCGGCCCTGGGTGGTGGGCGGCGGCTGGTCCATGGACCACTTCCCGTCCGGCACCCCCGACCGGGCGACGCTGGACGCGGTCGTCCCCGACCGGCCCGTCTTCCTGCTCAACCGGGACCGGCACGGTGCCTGGGTGAACACCCGCGCCCTCGAACTCGCGGGGATCGACCGCCGCACCCCCGACCCCGCCGACGGCCGGATCGAGCGCGCCTCCGACGGCACCCCCACCGGCACCCTCCACGAAGGCGCGGCGGACCTCGTCGCCCGGCATCTGCCGCCGATCACCGCCCAGGAGTACGAACAGGCCCTCCTGGAAGGGCAGCGGCATCTGCATTCGCTCGGGGTCACCGGCTGGCAGGACGCCCTGATCGGGGCCTACCTCAGCTACCCCGACCCGCTCGCCGCCTATCTCTCGCTCGCCGGATCGGGCCGGCTCACCGGGCGGGTGACCGGTGCCCTGTGGTGGGACCGCGAACGCGGCGTCGAGCAGCTCGCCGAACTCGTCGAACGCCGTGAACGCGGCCATGTCGGGCGCTTCCGCGCGACCACCGTCAAGGTGATGCAGGACGGCGTCTGCGAGAACTTCACCGCCGCGCTGCTCACCCCCTATCTGCCCGCACCGGACGCGGCCCACGGCCCCGGCAGCGGCCACAGCTACCTCGCGCCCGCCGAACTGGACCGGGCCGTCACCGCCCTGGACGGCGCCGGGTTCCAGGTCCACTTCCACACCATCGGCGACCGTGCCGTGCGGGAGGCGCTGAACGCGGTCGAGGCCGCCATGACCGCCCGCCACCAAGGCACCCCGGCCATCGCGACCGGTCCGCACACCCCCGGTCCGCACGGCCCCCGCACCCACGGCGCCGACCCGCACAGCGTCGGCACCCACGACTCCCGCACCCACAACGCCGGCCACCACGGCGACAACCGGCATCACCTGGCGCACGTCCAGCTCGTCCACCCCGACGACGTACCCCGCTTCCGGCGGCTGGGGACCGCCGCCAACATGCAGCCCCTGTGGGCCGTCCACGACGAGCAGATGGCCGAACTCACCGTCCCCTTCCTCGGCGCCGAACGCGCCGCCCGGCAGTATGTCTTCGGCGCGCTGCGCGCCGCCGGGACCACCCTCGTCGCGGGCAGCGACTGGCCCGTCTCCAGCGCCGACCCGCTCGCCGGGATACATGTCGCCGTCAACCGCACCACCCCCGGTACCGACATCGAGCGGCCCTTCCTGCCCGAACAGCGGCTGGACCTCGCCGACGCCCTGTGCGCCTACACCGCCGCCGGAGCCTGGATCAACCACCGCGACCGGACGACGGGCACCCTCGCCCCCGGGATGTACGCCGACCTCGCCGTCCTCGACCGCGACCCGTTCGAGGGGCCGGTGAACCGGATCGCGGACACCCGGGTCGACCTGACCCTGATCGAGGGTGTCCCCGTCCACCAGCGGGACGGCGCCCCATGACCGCCGACGGAGCCCCGGAAGCGGGCGGCGACCTGCGGCTGCGGCTGACCCGACTGTGCTGGGAGGCCGACGGTGTCCTGTCGCTGACCCTCACCGATCCGCACGGCCGGCCGCTGCCCGACTGGCGGCCCGGCGCGCATCTGCGGCTCACCCTGCCCACCGGCGTCGAACGCCACTACTCGCTGTGCGGCGACCCCGCCGACACCGGCGCCTACCGGATCGCCGTCCTCCATGAACCACGCGGACGCGGCGGCTCCGAGTACATCCACCGCTTTCTGCGCCCCGGCGCGCTCGTCGCGGCGGGCCGCCCCCGCAACAACTTCCCCCTGCTGCCCGCCGCCCGCTACCTCTTCGTCGCCGGAGGCATCGGCATCACCCCGATCCTGCCGATGCTCCGCGAGGCCCACCACCGGGGCACCCCCTGGCAGCTGCTGTACGGCGGACGCAGCCGCGCGTCCATGGCGTTCCTCGCCGAACTGGCCCCGCACGGAGAGCGCGTGCGGATCTCCGCCCGCGACGAGCACGGCGCACTGCCGCTCACGGACACCCTCGACGCCGCGTGTCCGGCACCCGGCGCCGAGCCGCTCGCCGTCTACTGCTGCGGACCCGAGGGCCTGCTCGACGCGCTCACCGGGCACTGCGCCGGACGCGACGGCCTGCGCGCCCACGTCGAACGCTTCAAACCGCCCGCCGCCCCCGCCCGCACCGACGACAAACCGGTCGAGGTGCGCTGCGTGCGCTCCGGGACCACCGTGAAGGTGCCCGCCGACGAAAGCGTCCTCGACGCGCTCCTCACCGCCGGGGCCAAGGTCCACGGCTCCTGCCGCGAGGGCGTCTGCGGCAGCTGCGAGGTCACCGTCCGCGCCGGCACCCCCGACCACCGCGACCACATCCTCGACGCCGCCGAACGGGACACGGCCCAGGTGATGTACCCCTGCGTCTCCCGCTCCCTGACCCCCGTACTGGAGCTGGACCTATGACCACGACCCCCGTACGGACGCGCCCCGCGCCCAGCCGCCCCCGCCGGATCGGTCTGGACCGGGTCCGCGAGATCGTCGGCACGCCCGACCCGGTGATGCGGCAGAAGGTCCTCGACCGGCTCGACGACCACTGCCGGCTGTTCCTCGCCCACTCGCCGTTCTGCGTCGTCGCCTCGGCCGATCTCACGGGGGCGACCGACTGCTCACCGCGCGGCGACCACCCCGGCTTCGTCCGGGTCCTCGACGACCGCACCCTGCTGATCCCCGACCGGCCCGGCAACCAACTCGCCGACACCTTCACCAACATCACCGAGAACCCCGGAGTGGGACTGCTGTTCCTGGTGCCCGGCTACGCGGAGACCCTGCGGGTCAACGGGCGCGCCTATCCCACCGACGACCCCGCGCTGCTGCCCATGCTGGAGTCCCGGGGCCGCCCGGCGAAGCTGGCGACCGTCGTCGAGGTCGAACAGGCGTATCTGCACTGCGCCAAGGCGGTCATCCGCTCCGGCCTGTGGGACGACGAACCGCGCGCCCTCGCCGGTCTGCTGCCCTCCGGCGGAACCATCGCCGCCGCCCACTTCGGAATCGCCGGACTCACCGCGGCACTCCTCGACGACGACCTCGCCGACGACTACCGCCGCAATCTCTAGCCCTCCCGAACGCCGTCCAGAGAGATATCCCATGACCTTCCAGTTCCTGCGGGTCGGCCCGTCCCCGCTGCACGCGGGCGCCGAACAGCACATGGTCCCCATGCGCGACGGCGTCCGCCTCGCGACGGACGTGTACCTCCCGGCGTCCCCGCGCAAGCACACCGCCGTCGTCAGCCGGATGCCCTACGACAAGGCGAGCGCCTATATGGCGGTCCACAAGCTCGCCCCGCTCTACCTGGAACGCGGCTATGTCCTCGTCGCCCAGGACGTCCGCGGCAAGTTCCGCTCCGAGGGCGACACCGTCCCCTTCGTCCACGAGATCGAGGACACCTACGACACCCTCGACTGGATCGCCGCACAGCCCTGGTCCGACGGTTCCGTCGCCATGGTCGGCGACTCCTACCACGGCTACACCCAGTGGGCGGGCGCCGCGAGCGGCCACCCCGCGCTGCGCGCGATCGTCCCGCGCGTCACCAGCCTGGAGATCTCCGACCTCCGCGGCCTCACCGGCACCACCCCCGACGCGGCCCTGTCCCTCTACCACGCCAACTACTTCGCCCATATGTGGGTCGACCAGGGCCTGTACGCCTACGAGGTCGACTGGTCGGTACGGCCGCTGCGCGACCTCTTCGAGGAAGCCTTCACCGCGATCGGCCACCGCTCCGCCGCCGTCGACGGAGTCATCGCCGGACGGCCACCCGTCGACCCCTTCCGTACCCGGCCGCCGTTCGCCGCCCGGCCCGTGCCCGTGCTCCACCGCGTCGGCTGGTTCGACAACCTGATCGACGCCTCCATGCGCGACCACACCGCGCAGCTCGCCGACCCGCGCTGGGCTCCGCACACCTACCTCGACGCGGACGCCTGCGACCACCACACCTACCACCTCGACCAGGCACCGGTCCGCCCCGAGCACGACCACGCCCTCGACGAACGCGTCCTGGACGCCGTCCTGCCCCGCTATCTGGGCCGCACCCTCGACTTCCTCGACACCTTCGTCGCGGGACGCGGGGACACCGCCGCCTTCCCCCGCGCGACCTGGTACCAGGGCCACGACGGCACCCGCACCGCCACCTCCTGGCCGCCGCCCGCCGCCCGCGAACTGCGGCTCTACCCCACGGACGCGGCACTCGCCACCACCGGCGCCGACGGCGGCACCCTCACCGAGGCCCGGGAACGCGAACCCGCCGCCGTCCGCTGGACCCACGATCCGCTCGACCCCGTGCCCTCCCCGGTCCGCGACCCCTGGGTCCATCTCCAGGAGTACCCCGAGGAGCAGTCCGTCCACGACCGGCCCGACGTCCTCACCTTCACCGGCGCGCCCGTCACCGCGCCCCTGGACCTCGTCGGCCCCGTCACCGCCACCGTCGACATCGGGACCAGTGCCGCGGCCGGCCATCTCTTCGTCAAGCTCCACGACGTCGCACCCGACGGTACCGCCCGGATGATCGTGCGCGGTCAGCGTCGTATCCCCGGCGGCGGACCCCTCGCCGCCCGGGTCGACCTCGGCCACACCGGCTACCGGCTGCGCGCCGGCCACCGGCTGCGACTCCAGCTCTGCGGCAGCGACTTCCCGCTCTACGCCCCCCACCCCGGCACCGACGGCGACCTCTGGCAGGCCACCGCGTTCAGCCCCGCCGAACAGACCCTCCGTACCGGCGGCGACCGCACCCACCTCACCCTCACCGTCTGCGACGGCCCCGCCCAGTAGAGCCGGCCGACGGCCCGCAGCGGCCACCGAAGGGGACCACCCTCATGACCCTCACCACCGCGAGACCCCGCCCCACCACACCAAGACCCGTGCGCACCGCGGTACTCGCCGCCGTCGTCACCGCCGCCCTCACCCTCGCCGCGTGCGGCGGCGGGGGCGGCGGGAAGGCCGCCGCGCCCACCGCCTTCGCCAAGGACCGCTCCGACACCCCCGCCGCCCAGGGCGACCTCGACTCCTACACCTGGTACGGCGACTACCGCGCCCCCTACAGCCTCGACCCGGTGAAGAACGCCGACTACCCCGAACAGACCGTCCTGCCGAACATCTGCGAGTCGCTGCTGCGGGTCAAGAGCGACTACACCCTCGAACCCGGCCTCGCCACCAAGTGGGAACAGCCCGACCCCCGGACCCTGCTCCTCACCGTCCGCGACGGCGTCAAGTTCGCCGACGGCACCCCGATGACCGTCGCCGACGTGGTGTACAGCCTCGAACGCAACAGGGACACCAGGACCGTCTCCTCGTACGCCTCGCTGTACGCCAACGTCGCCTCCATCACCGCGGGCACCGGCGCCGGCGCCGCCACCGTGAAGATCGCCTTCCGCACCGACGACGCCGTCTTCGTCAAGGTCCTCGCCACCCTCGGCGGCTCCGTCGTCAGCCGCGCCCACGCCAAGGCCAAGGGCGCCGACCTCGGCACCCCCAAGGCCGGTGTGCTGTGCACCGGCCCCTACCGGGTCACCTCCTTCGACGGCGCGGGCGACCTCACCATGGAACGCAACGACCACTACTGGGACGCCGGCGCGGTGCGCTCCAAGAAGGTCACCTTCGTCTTCCCCGCGAGCGCCAAGGCCCTCGGCAACGCCATCGCGGGCAAGGCCGTCGACGGCGGCTTCAACATCCCCTCCCCGCTGGTGCCCACCCTCGCCAAGGCGAACGGCGGCACACTCTGGACCGGCGCCGAAGGCAGCTCACCGCAGAACCTCGACCTCGTCGTCAGCGACCTCAGGAAAGGCCCCCTCGCCGACCCCCGCACCCGCCAGGCCCTCTCCCGCGCCCTCGACCGGGAAGGCATCGCCCGCAGCATCTTCTCCGCCGCCGCCGACCCGCTGTACGCCGTCGCCGGACCGGGCACCTGGGGCTACGCCCGCGACCGGTTCCAGCGGGCCTACGACGAGCTCACCGTGAAGGCCGACCCCGCCGCCGCCAAGGAACTCATCACCCGGGCGGGCGCCGAGGGCCGCAAGGTGAAACTCGCCTACCCCACCGGCATCGAGCTGTACGCCGAGGTCGCCACCACCCTCCAGCAGACCGCCGAACGCATCGGCCTCGACATGGAGATCGTCGGTCTCCCCCTCGCCCAGTACGGGGAGATGTTCATCGACCCCGCCGCCCGCGAACCCTACGACGCCTTCCTCACCATGAACTACATCCAGATCACCGAACCGGCGTTCCTGTACGGCTTCATCGCCACCCCCGACGGCCCCCAGAACTACGGAGGCTACGACAACCCCGAGGTCGCCGACCGGATCACCCGCGCCTTCGGCACCACCGACGACCGGGCCCGCGCCGACCTCCTCATCGAGGCCCAGGAGCGACTCGCCCAGGACCTGCCCTGGATACCGATCGTCGCGCCCCGCGCCACCGTCTACCTGAGCGACAAGGTCGCCGGAGTGCCCCTGACCTTCGGGTACATGGGCCGCCCCTGGGCCGCCGCCGTCGGCGCCCCCTGAGACCCGGAGCGCGCACCATGACACGATTCCTCGCCGGACGGCTCGCGGGGCTGCTCGTCACCCTCACGGTGTCCAGCTTCGTCGTCTTCGCCGGGCTCTACCTCGCCCCCGGCAGCCCCGAGTCGGTGCTGCTCGGCAACAGCACGCCCACCCCCGAACGCCGCGCCGCGGTCCGGGAACAGTACGGGCTCGACGACCCGTTCATGGTGCGCTACCTCCACTGGCTCGGTGACGTCCTCCAAGGCGACCTGGGCACCTCCTTCGTGGGCAACCAGCCGGTGGCCGCCCGGATCGACGCCGTCTACGGGACGACCCTGTCCCTCGTCGCCGTCACCGCCGTGCTGATCGCCGTCCTCGGCCTCGGCCTCGGGCTGCTCGCGGCCCTGCGGCCGGGCCGCACCGACGACCTGGTCTCCGCCGCCACCGCGACGGCCGCCGGCGTCCCGGCGTTCGTCGCCGCCTCCCTCGGGATCTCCGTCCTCGCGGTCCGCCTCGGCTGGTTCCCCGCGTACGGAGCGGGCGGCCCCGGACTCCCCGGCACCCTCCACGCGCTCGTCCTGCCCGCCCTGTCCCTCGCGCTGATCTCGTCCGCGCTGCTCGCCCGGGTCACCCGGGCGGCGGTCCGCGCCGAACTCGGCAAGGAGTACGTGGAGACCGCCCGCGCCCGCGGCGTCCCCACCCGGCGGGTGATCCGCGCCCATGTGCTGCCCAACGCGGCGCCACCGCTCATCACCGTCGGCGGACTGCTCGTCGCCGCCCTGCTCGCGGGGACCGTCGTGGTCGAGAACGCGTTCGGACTGCCCGGCATGGGGTCCCTGCTCATCGGCTCCGTCAACCAGAAGGACTTCCCCACCGTGCAGGCCGTGACCCTGCTGATGGTGACCGGCTTCGTCCTCGTCAACCTCCTCGTGGACGTCGCCCAGCAACTCCTCGACCCCCGGCTGCGCCAGGGAGGAACCCCATGACGACGGCACCGACCGCACCGACGGCACCCGCGTCACCGAAGGCCGCCGCGCAACGGCCCGGCCCCGCGCGCCGGACGGCCACCACCGTCACCACCACCGTCCGGCGGCTGCGCGCCCGACTCGGCGTCACCGGGCTCGTCGCCCTCGCCTGGATCGTCCTCGTCGTGGCGGGCGCCGCCCTCGCACCACTCGTCGCACCCCACGACCCCGACGCCCAGAACCTGCTCGACGTGTACGCCCCGCCCGGCGGGGAACACCTCCTCGGCACCGACGGCACCGGCCGCGACATCCTCTCCCGGCTGCTGTGGGGAGCCCGCACCAGCCTCGCGGGACCCGCCCTCGTCGTCCTGCTCAGCCTTGTCGTCGGACTGCCGCTCGCGCTGGCCGCGGCCTGGCGCGGCGGCTGGGCCGACGCCCTCGCCGGACGCTTCCTCGACATCGTCTTCTCGCTGCCCGCCATCCTCCTCGCGGTCCTCGCCGTCGCCGTCTTCCGGCCCGGCCAGACCCCCGCCGTCCTCGCCCTGGCCGTCGCCTACCTCCCGTACGTCGCCCGGGTCGCCCGCAGCGCCGCCCTGCGCCAGCGCGCCATGCCCTACATCGCCGCACTCACCGTCCAGGGCCACTCCGCCACCGCGATCTGCGTACGGCATCTGCTGCCCAACATCGCGCCCGTGGTCGGCGCACAGCTCCCCATCGCCTTCGCGGGCGCCCTCATGGACCTCGCGGCGCTCTCCTTCCTCGGACTCGCCGTCCAGAGCCCCCAGGCCGACTGGGGTGTCCTCGTCAACGACGCCCAGGCCGTCCTCCAGGGCCACTCGTCCCAGGTCGTGTACGCCGGAGCGCTCATCGTCGCCACCGTCGTCGCCCTGACCCTCCTCGGCGACCGGCTCGCGGACGGCACCCGCCCCCGACGCGCCCGCCGTTCCCGTATCCGCGCCCGGAGGACCCGATGAACCCACTGCTCCGCCTCGACGGAATGTCGGTGCGCGTCCCGGTCGCCGGAACCCTCCGGGAGGTCGTCACCGACATCACCCTCGACCTCGCACCCGGCGAGGCCCTCGGTATCGTCGGTGAGTCCGGCTCCGGCAAGTCCATGACCGCCCGCACCGTCATGGGACTGCTGCCCCGGGGCAGCGCCGTCGGCGGCACCGTCCTCCTCGACGGCACCGACCTGTACGCCCCGGGCCGCGCGGGCCGGGCCGCCGCCGCCACCGCCCGCCGGGGCACCGGCATGGTCTTCCAGGACGCCCGCGCCCATCTCGACCCCCGGCAGCGGATCGGGGACTTCCTCACGGAGACCGGCCCCGCCGGACGCGCCGGCCGTACCGCCGCCGCCGCGATCCTGGACCGGGTGGGCATCGACGACGCCACCCGGCGCCTGCGCCAGTACCCGCACGAGATGTCCGGCGGCATGCTCCAACGCGTCATGATCGCCTCCGTCCTGCTGGCCGCACCCCGGCTGGTCCTCGCCGACGAACCCACCACCGCCCTCGACGTCACCACCCAGGCCGAGGTGGTCGCCCTGCTGGACGAACTGCGCCGCGAGAACGGCACCGCGCTCGTCTTCATCACCCACGACATCGACCTCGCCGCCGCCTGCTGCGACCGGATCGCCGTCATGTACGCGGGCTCCCTGCACGAGGTCCACCGCGCCGACCTCCTCACCACCGCCCCCCTCCACCCCTACACCCGGGGCCTGCTCGCCTCCCGGCCCGGCACCCGCACCCGCGCGGCCCGGCTGCCCGTCATCCCCGGCCGCCCCCTCTCCGCCTTCGAGGCGCCACCCGGCTGCGCCTTCGCGACCCGCTGCACCCACGCGGCCGACCCCTGCCGGGAGACCCGCCCGCCCCTGGCACCGCACGACGGCGGACTCGTCCGCTGCGACCGCGTCACCGAGATCGGGGCCGCACCCGCCCCCGGGGAGGCCACCCGATGAGCACCGGCCCCGAGACCGTCGTCGAGGTCACCGGTCTGCGCAAGGTCTACCCGACCGGCGGGCCCCGGCTCCCCGGCCGCCCCCGGGACGGCTTCGTCGCCCTCGCCGGCGCCGACTTCCACCTCGCGGCGGGGGAGTGCCTCGCCGTCGTCGGCGAGTCCGGATCGGGCAAGAGCACCGCCGCCCGGATACTCGCCGGCCTCGAACACCCCACCGCCGGAACCGTCTCCGTCCTCGGCACCGACCGCAGCCGCCCCGCCCGGGGCTCCGCCGAACGCCACCGGCGCGGCGCCCAGCTCCAAATGGTGTTCCAGGACCCCTACACCTCCCTCGACCCCCGCCAGAGCGCCCGCGCCGCCATCGCGGAGACCCTGCGGCTGCACACCTCCCTCGACCGCGCCGGACGCGCCGACCGCGCCACCAGGATCGCCGCCTCCGTGGGCCTGGACGCACGACAGGCCGACGCGCTGCCCGCCGCGCTCTCCGGCGGCCAGCGCCAACGCGTCGCCCTCGCCCGCGCCCTGGCCGCCGACCCCCGGGTGATCGTGCTCGACGAGGCCGTCTCCGCCCTCGACGTGTCCATCCAGGCCCAGATCCTCAACCTGCTCGCCGACATCCGCGACGCCACCGGCGTGGCCTACCTCTTCATCACCCACGACCTGGCCGTCGTCCGGCACATCGCCGACCGCGTCCTGGTCCTCCAGCGCGGCCACATCGTCGAACAGGGCCCCACCGCACAGGTGCTGGACGATCCCCGCCACCCCTGCACCCGGCTGCTGCGCGACAGCGTCCCCGGCCGGCGCGCCCCATGACCCGGGCCCAACCGCCCACCACCGCACCGCACCCCCGGCCCAGCGCGCGCCGGACCCCCCGACGGAGGCTCGGATGAACGGACCCGGAGACATCCTGCGGCACACCGCCGCCCGCCACGGCGACCGCACCGCCCTGATCACGGCGGACCGCACCCTCACCTACACCGAACTCGACACCGCCTGCGACCGGGTGGCCGCCGCACTCACCGCCCACGGGGTCCGGCCCGGCCGGACCGTGTCGCTCTACGCCCAGAACCGCTGGGAGTGGATCGCCGCCTACCACGGCGCGCTGCGCGCGGGCGCGGTCGTCAACCCCGTCAACGTCATGCTCACCCCCGCCGAACTGGCCCATGTGCTCGACGACTGCGGTTCGACCGCCGTGTTCACCTCCGCCGAACAGGCCCCCGCCGTCCTCGGCGCGGGCGGCGACCCGACCGGGCCCCGCCTGGTCGTGACGTTCGGCGGTCCGGCCGAGGACACGGTCGCCTTCGACGCCCTCCTCGCCACCGACGGCCCCGCCCCGCACCGGACGGCCGAACCCGACGCCCCCTGCACCATCGGCTACACCTCCGGCACCACCGGGCACCCCAAAGGCGCCGTGCAGAGCCACCGCGCCGTCCTGCTCAACTGCGCGCTCACCGCGACCATGCACGGCCGCACCGAGCACGACGTCGTCGTCACCGCGCTGCCCGCCCCGCATGTCTACGGCAACGTCGTCATCAACGGGACGTTCCTCGTCGGCGGGACCGTCGTCCTGATGGAACGCTTCGACGCCGCCGAGGCGCTGCGGCTGATCGGCGAGCACCGCGCCACCCTGTTCGAAGGCGTCCCGGCGATGTACGCGATGATGCTCGCCGCCCCGTCGCTCGACGGCGCCGACCTGTCGTCCCTCACCCGCTGCACGGTCGGCGGCCAGACCATGCCCACCGCGACCATCCGCCGCTGGGAGCGGCGCAGCGGCGCCCCCCTCATCGAGCTCTGGGGGATGACGGAGATCAGCGGTCTGGGCATCACCCACGCCGTGCACGCGCCCCCGCTGCCCGGCTCCATCGGGGTCTCCCTGCCCGGTGTCGAGACCCGGGTGGCCGACCTGGCGGACACCACCCGCGACGCCCCGCCCGGCGAACCCGGCGAACTGATGGTCCGCGGCCCGCTCGTCATGCTCGGCTACCACGGCGACCCCGGGGCCACCGCCGAGGCGATCGACAGCGACGGCTGGCTGCGCACCGGCGACATCGCGACCATGGACGCCACCGGCCATGTCTTCATCGTCGACCGGCGTAAGGACATGGTCATCACCGGCGGCTACAACGTCTACCCGGCGGAGATCGAACGCGTCCTCGCCGAGCACCCGGCCGTCGCGCTGGTCGGCGTCGGCCCCGTACCGGACCCGGTGAAGGGCGAACTCGCCTGCGCGTACGTCGTCCTGGCGCCCGGTGCCACCGCCACCGCCGACGAACTGTCCGCCTTCGCCGCACCCCGGCTCGCCGCCTACAAACGGCCCCGGCTGATCCGCTTCGTCCCCGATCTGCCGAAGACCTCCTCGGGGAAGATCATGCGCCGCGAGCTGCTGAACGCCTTCACCGCCCACCCCACACCTCGACCCACCCGGAAACCTTGACCCGTCCGGCCGCTTGCCCCAGGCCCGGACCCGCCTGCCTTACCTTGCGCCCGCCCGTCCGCCGCCCCGGTCCTCGCTACCCGCCTTCGCCGTCCGGCCCTGCCTGCCTGCCTGTGTCGCCCGCCCCTGCTCCCGCCCCCGCCCCCGCCCCCGCCCTCCGGTCCGGACCGCCGCAGGGCCAAGACGCCGTGCGTCGGGGCGAGTCGGGTACGGGCACACGGCAACGGTACGAGTACCGGACGCACGGCAACGGCTACGAGTACCGGACGCGCGGCATCCGTATGAGTACCGGACGCGCGGCGTCTGGGTAGCGGTGCTCAGGCGGCGCCGGGGCCGGGGCGGTTGGCTGGACACATGCCCGCACACCCCCCGCACCCGCACCCCCACCCCCACCCCGAGCCCGTCCGTACCGCCCCGGTCCGCCCGGCCGCCGCTCGTCCCGCCCACGTCCGGGCTCCGCGGGCCGTCGCGCCCCGCGACCGGTTCGCCTGGATCGCCCCGCTGACCGGAACCCTCGCGGCCCTCCCGTCCGCACTTCTCCTCGCCACCACGGTCCTCTTCTCCCCGATGGCCTGCGGCTCCTGCGACGCGGCGGACGCGGCACGGTTCGACGACAGCTTCGCTCCCGCCCTGTTCGTCGCGATGGGGATCCTGGCCCTCACGGGCGGTCTGCTGGTCACGTCCTGGGCCCTGCCGTGGCGGACCTCCGCACGCACACGCCGGGCGCTGATGGCGGCGCCCGCGCCGTTCCTCGCCCTGGCTGCGTACCTGGTCTTCCTCGAACTGGTGGCCTGGCCGTAGGGTCCGCCGTCCGGTCTCACGGGCGGCGCTCCAGGAAGATGCTGGTGAACACCGCCACCTTCGCCCGCAGCACCCAGGGATCGAACGGCTTGGCGATGTAGTCGACCGCTCCGGCCGCGTAGCCGCGCGCGGTGTGCTCCGGGTCCGCGCCCATCGCCGTCAGGAACACGATCGGCACATCCCGGGTGCGACGTCTGCGCTTGATGTGCGCGGCGGTCTCGTAGCCGTCCATCTCCGGCATCTGGACATCGAGCAGGATGACCGCGAAGTCGTCGTGGTGCAGCAGCGCCTTGAGCGCCTCCCGGCCCGAGGAGACCGCCACCAGCTCCTGGTCGAGGGTGGCGAGCACCGCGCTCATGGCGAGCAGATTGTGCGGCTGGTCGTCCACCGCCAGGATCTTCGGCATGCCCCGCGCGGCCGGGGCCGCGCCCGGCAGCGGCACCGAGGACCGCTGCGCCCGGTCGATGGCCTCCAACTGCCGCTCCAGCAGCTCGCACCGGTCCTCGGCCTCCCCGCGCTGCTTCTGCGCCGCAATCAGTTCGGACCCCAGCCGGGCCACTTCGTCCCGCAGGGTGTCCCGTTCGCGCAGCAGCTCCGACACATCGGGGTGGGCGGACGCCAGCCGGTCCGCCCGCTCCCGTTCGGCGCTCCACTCCGCCTCCAGCTGGCTCAGCCGCACCTCCAGATCCGCGATCCGGTGCTGACGGTCCAGCAGCGCGTCCCCGAGGACGTCGCCCCGGACACTGGAGCGGCGCGAGACCCGGTCGGCGTCCGCGAGCTGCTGCTCCAGCACCTCCATCGCGTGCCGGGGCGACGCGCCCGTGGCGACCGCCGCGCGGTGCAGTCCCCGGACATGCTCGATGGCCTCCGGGGTCGCGGGCCGCCCCCGGTGCTCGGCGAGGTCGGTGAACAGATCCGTCACCACCTCCCAGGGCGGCACCCGGGCCCCGCTCAGATAGCGCGAGAAAGTCCCCGGGTCACGGGTCCGGCGCGCCGCGTACCGCCGCACCGACACCTCCAGCCCGTCGAACAGCTCCCGCAACGCCTGGGCCAGCGCCCGGGACTCCGGTGTCAGGCCCTCCCCGAGGGGCCGCAGTTCACCCATGGCCGTCCTCCGTCCCGGCCGGAGCCGTCAGTGGGAACGCCGGGGCCGCCCGGGGCGGCTCGCGTGAGGGGTCCATCGCATCCCTGTTCCGTCGGGGCCGCGTGCCGGACGTCCGCCGGATCGCGGCCCATGACTCACCCCGGCGGCGGCCGGAGGGAGAGCCACAGCATGGAACGCCCGCGGACCGTTGCGCGGCCTCATCGCCACATCGGCAACGTTGGAGCGAACTTGGCATCACGCGAGCCCCGCATGGCGACCGATACGCCGGAGCGCGACGACCTGCGCGCGCCGGGGAACCGGCGCTAGGGGCGGGGGGTGACGATCCCGTACTCGCGGGCGGGCCCGTCGGAGTACCGAAGTACCTCGGCGGGTCCCAGCCCCGCCACATACGCGGGGACCCCCGCCCCGGCCATCTCCGCACCGCTCCGCTCCCACGCCAGCATCCGGTGCAGCCCGTCCAGATGGATGAGCCCTTCCCGGGCCGTCATCTCGTCGTAGTCGGCGCCGGGCACCGTCCGGGTGCTGAGGAACACCGGCTGCCGGGGCGAGCCCGACTGGTACTCCAGCTTCCGCGCGCACGCCGGATTGGTCCGCGCGTACGAGGAGTCCAGCGCGCGCAGCCGGTCGGCGGTCCCGGCCACGGTCAGTCCGGTCGGCGGGATCAGCTCCACCTCGCCGTACTCACCCACGTGCCAGGGCAGGACCACCGACAACAGCTCGGCGCGCTCCAGCAGCACCTTGTGCCACAGCCCGCCGAGAAGCCGCTCGGCGCCGCGGAGGTTGACCTCGGCGTCGTCGTTGTAGTTGTCCGCGTATGTGTCGTCGAAGGGATGCTCCTGCGCGAAGTGCCGCATCACCACGTCGAACGTGACGGCTTCCAGGATCTTCATCGCTTCCCCTTCACCCTTGCCTCCCGCGGGGAGCGCCACCGCGCGCACGGGACGACCGCCTTCGGCCCAGTGTGCCAAATGATGGGTGATGCACGGGAGTTCGGTCCGGCCCTGAAGGCCGGCCGCGAGGGTGCTCCCATCGCCTCGTCAGCGCTTCCCGGGCAGGGTGTCGTGGACGACGAACCAGATGGCGCGCGCGGTCACCGTTCCCGTGTTCCCGAAGACATGCGGGGTGCGCGAGTCGAACGAGATCGAGTCACCCACCCCCAGTACGCACTCCTCGTCGCCGACCTGGACGGTCAGCTCGCCCTCGGTCACCACTCCGTACTCGAAGCCCTCATGACCCGCGCCGTGACCGTCCTCGTCCGAGGAGCCCCCCGGCTCGTAGACGATCTCCAGGAAGTCGACCTGGGCGTCCGACACCGTCGTCAGCCGTTCCCAGCGGACACCGTTGCCGAAGTCGAGGGCGCGGCGGCCGTCGGCCCGCTGGATCTGCGCCGGGTAGGACGGCGGCAGTCTGCGCAGCGACCGCAAGCCGTCGGAGGCCGGGATGTCCGGCGTACCGGAGCGCCGCCCGGCGGCGCCGGGGCCGCCCCCGCCCGCCGGGTCCGCCGCCGCCCCCGGCCGGAGCAGGAAGTCGGTGGACACCTCCAGTGCGCCCGCCAGGCTGTAGAGGACTCCCACCGAGGGCGCCGATCTGCCGAGCTCGATCTGGGAGAGCAGACTCGCCGAACAGCCGATCCGGCGCGCGAGCCCGCGCACCGACTCGCCCCGCGCCTGACGCGCGGACCTCAGCCGCCCGCCCAGGGCTGCGGTACGGGGGTCCGGGGCCTGTGCGGGGGTCGTTTGCGTCACGCGTGTCAGTCTAGACCGCACACCCGGATGTGCAGCCAGACTGCACGAAGGTGATCGCCCCGCCCGCCGCATCACCTGCGGAACGGTCCCGGGAGCGCGGCGACGCGCCTCCAGGACGCGCTACGGGCCTCCCCGCCCGAGGGGCCGCAGAAAGCCCCCCAATACTCCTCCCCGTACTCCTCTGAACTGCACACTTCATCACGTACGGTAATCCTCGCGAGGTCGCCCGTGGTGGTCGCCGCCCAACGCCCGGCCCGCCCGCGCCCGTTGCCGGGAGCCGTGCGCGGCCCGACGCGCCACCCCGCGCCACATGTCCAGTGAGGCTTGACAGTGCGCGCGGCGCGTTCCTACGCTCACCGGACGACGAGAGGCGCCACCACACCCCCCGGCCTCCGTGCGGGCAGCCCAGCTCAATGCAGAGGAGAACGTGGTGAAGCGAACCCTCATCCAGAACGCCTCGATCATCAGCGTCGACCCGGCCCTCGGGAACCTCGACGGTGCCGACCTCCTCATCGAGGGCACCAGGATCGCCGCGGTCGGACACGACCTGCCGTCCGACGGTGCGGAGATCGTCGACGGGCGCGGCACCATCGTGATGCCGGGCATGATCGACACCCACCGCCACCTCTGGCAGACCGTGCTGCGCAACATCGCCGCCGACTGGACCCTCAGCCAGTACTTCGCCGGGGTACGCGTACAGCTCGGCGGACACTTCCGGCCCGAGGACGTCTACGCGGGGAACCTCGCCGGGGCCTACGAGGCACTCAACGGCGGTGTGACGACCGTCCTCGACTGGTCGCACAACATGAACACCCCCGAGCACGCGGACGCGGCGGTCGAGGCCCTCAAGGCGACCCACGGCAGATTCGTCATGTGCTACGGCAACAGCAACGACGAATGGCTCCCGGTCAGCGACCGCCCGACGAACGCCGCCGACGCCCGCCGGGTACGCGCCCAGCACTTCTCCTCCGACGACCAGCTCGTCCGGATGGGGATGGCCCTGCGCGGTCCCCAGTACGCCACCAAGGACGTCACCCTCGACGACTGGGCACTCGCCAGGGAGCTGGGCGTCCTGATCTCCGTCCATGTCGGTGACGGCGCCTGGGGACGCGACCGCCCGGTCGCCTGGCTCGCCGAGAACGGACTGCTCGGCCCCGACGTGGTGTGCGCGCACTGCAACTCGCTCGCGGACGACGAGTTCCGGATCATGGCCGACTCCGGCTGCTCAGCCGCGATGACCCCCGAGATCGAGATGCAGATGGGCCACGGCTGGCCCGCCACCCGGCGCCTGCTCGACGTGGGCATGGCCCCCAGCCTCGGCATCGACATCGCCACCTGCAACAGCGGCCATCTCTTCCAGGTGATGCGCACCGTGCTCCTCGTGGAACGCGCCTTCGCCCACGCGGACGCCGCGCGCCGAGGCGAGACCCTGGACGAGCAACTGCCGGTGAGCACCAAGGACGCCATCGAGTTCGCCACCATCAACGGTGCCAAGGCGCTCCGGCTCGACCACCGCATCGGGTCCCTCACCCCCGGCAAGGACGCCGACGTGGTGCAGCTCCGGGCGGACGGTATCGAGATGGCGCCGATGAACAACGCCGCGGGCGCGGTCGTGCTCGCGGGCCATCCCGGACTGGTCGACTCCGTGTGGGTCGCCGGGCGCCGGGTGAAGTCCGGCGGGCGCCTCGTCGGCGTCGACGAGCGCAAGGTGGTCCAGCAGGTCGACCGCTCACGTGACTTCGTCCTCGCCCGGGCGGGCGTCGAACAGGGCGGACGCTTCCACCCGGCGGGCTACTGACGGCACGGGCGGCCGACAACCCGGCGACCTGAACCGGCGGCCGACGGCCTCTGCCACGGCCGACGACCCCGGCGGCCGTGGCAGGACAACGCCCCGCCCGGCCGCGGACAGCCCGGCGTGTGCGGTCAGCGGCGGGGGATGAACGCGGCGCACAGTCCGGCCAGCAGCATGAGGCAGGCGGCGACGAGGTTGACGGCCGCCCCGGCCCCGGCCGTACCCGACGACGTGGCGGACGGTGCCATCGCGAGGTAGACACCGCCCAGCACCGCGACCCCGACGGCCTGCCCGAGCTGGGTCGCCGTCGCCGTCAGCCCGCTCGCGTCCGCCGCGTCCCGGGGCGCCACCCGCGACAGCGCCGCGTGCAGCGCGGGACCGTACGCCGCACCCATCCCCGCACCCGCGAGAGTCGCGGACAGCTGGTACAGCGGACCGGCCGGGCCGAGCCCGGACGCGACCAGAGCCACACCGGCGTAGCCCGCGGCCGACACGGCCAGCGCCGCCGGGACCAGCCCGTGGTGGTACCGGGCAGGGACCCGCCGCCAGTTCAGCCCCACCAGCCCGAATCCCAGGGCGGGCAGGACAAAGGCCAGACCCGCCGCCAGTGGGGACAGCCCGAGACCGCCCTGGAAGTACAGCGTCATGGCGAACAGGAACCCCGCGTACCCGGCCATCATCAGGAAGACGGCCATGGTCGCGGGCACCGCCCCCGGCGCCCGCAGCACCGCGCGCGGCAGCAGCGGCACGGCCGCGGTGCGCTGGGTCACGGCGAACACACCGAAGAACACCGCACTGCCCGCCAGCATCAACAGGCATTCCACCGGCCACCCCCACTCGTGCCCCACCGTCAACGGCACGACCAGCAGCAGTACGGCGGACGACAGCGTCAGCAGCCCCGGGAGATCGAGTCCCCGCGCGCCCCGGGCACGGTCGGCGGGCAGCCGGTCCACGGGCAGCAGACGTGCCGCGGCCACCAGCAGTACGAGCCCGATGGGCACGTTCACCAGGAAGACCGGACGCCAGCCGGAGCCCGCGATGTCCGCGCCGGTCAGGACCCCGCCGAGCACCTGCCCGGTGACGGCCCCGCCCGCCAGCACGGTCGTGTACGCGCTGACGGCCCGCGCGCGGGCCGCGCCCGCGAAGGCCAGCTGGATGAGACTGAGCACCTGGGGCACCATCAGCGCGGCCCCGGCACCCTGGAACAGCCTGAAGGCGACGAGCCGTTCGGTCGTCCCGGCGAGACCGCATGCCAGGGACGCCACCGTGAACAGGGCGAGCCCGATGAGGAACAGCCGCCGGTGACCGAACATCCGGCCCAGCCGCGCGCCGGTGACCAGGAGCACCGCGTACACGACCGTGTACCCGGCCACGACGAACTGGAGGGCCGCCCCGGAGGCGCCCAGATCCGCGCGGACGGACGGCGCCGCCACCGTCACGATGGTGGCGTCGAGGATCGCCATGAACTGCCCGGCCAGCACGACGAGGAGCAGCGGCCGCGTCCCGCCCCGGAGGGCCGTGGCCGGTGAACTGGGTGTGGTCATGCCGAGCAGCGTGCGGCGCGGAGGGGAACGGTGGCAGAAGCCCGGTGATCCTGGTACCGACAGCACCTGGTACCCGTACCGGCCCTCGGTCAGGATGGCCGGATGACCACCGCACCGGTATCGAGCCACCGACCTTCGCGCCGGGCCGAGTTGGCCGCCTTCCTGCGCAGCCGCCGGGGCCGTGTCGCCCCGGCCGACGTGGGTCTCGCGCCCGGCATCCGACGGCGCACCCCGGGACTGCGCCGCGAGGAGGTCGCCCAGCTCGCCGGGGTCGGTGTCACCTGGTACACCTGGCTGGAGCAGGGCCGCCCGATCAACGCCAGCACCCAGGTACTGGACGCGGTCGCCCGCACGCTCCGGCTCGACCACGCCGAACGCGAGCACCTGTACCGGCTGGCCGGTGTCCCCACCGTCCCGCCGACCGCTGCCGTGGAGGAACGCCCCCTGGGCCCCGAGGTGCAGCTCATCCTCGACGCCCTCGGTCCGCTCGCCGCCGCCGTCTACTCCAGCCGCTTCGATCTGAAGGCGTGGAACGCCACGTACGCGAGGCTGTTCCACGGCTTCGTGGCCGAACCGCCCGAGCGCCGCAATGTGCTCCGGCAGCACTTCACCGCGAGGTCGTGCTGCAATCTGTTCATCGACCCGATCGCCGATGTCACCCCCATGGTCGCGATGCTGCGGGCGGCGTTCGGGCGTCATCTGACCGACCCCTCCTGGACGCGCTTCGTCCACGGACTGGCCGCCGCCAGCCCTGAGTTCGCCCGGATGTGGAGCGCGCATGACGTCGCCGAGCCCGGCCCCAGGACCCGGGTCCTGCACTACGACGAGGTCGGGGAAGTACGGCTGACCAGCACGAGCCTCGACCTCGCCGGCACCCCCGAGACCCGGATCGTCGTCCACACACCCGCCGACGACCGCTCCCGGGACCGCGTCACGGCCCTGCTCGCACACCCACCAGCGCGCTGCTCCGCACCGGACTGCCCGGATCACGCGCCCAGGGCCCCGGCCGGCCCGTACTGATCGCGTCCGGTCGCGCGGGGGGCGCCGGTCGGCACGGCCACGACCCCGGTCGCCACCGGCACCGAACGGCGGCGGCCGTCACCCCGACACCATCCGGCCGCCATCAGCCCGGGCCAATCCTCAGTACCGCCCCACCGGCACCGGCCCCGCCCCCGTGCCCGTCGCACCACCCCGTCGGCGTCACGACCCCCCGGCCAGCTCCGCCGGGACCGCGCCGCGCAGCGCCTCGGCCACGGCGGTGATCGCCGGATGCCGTCCCGCGCCGCGGCGGTACGCGATCGTGGTGCGCCGCCGCACGGGCAGCCGGGTCAGCGAGACGGCGGCCGGTACGTCCACCAGCCCGAGACGCGGCACCAGAGCGACCCCCTGACCGGCGGCCACCAGCGCGAGCACCGTGGTGAAGTCGTCGACCCGGTGGCGGACATGGGGGGTGAAGCCCGCGGCCTGGCACGCCCGTACCGTCATCGTGTGGCAGAGGGTCCCGGGCGTCGCGGTGATCCAGGGGGCGGCGCTCCACCCGGCGAGCACGGACAGCCCGGTCCCCGTCGTACGGGCCGGAGCGGCCGACGCCAGGTACATCGGCTCGGCGCACAGCGGCTCGACCGCGAGTCCGGGCTCGGTGGGCGCGGGCACGAAGTCGTACTCGTGCAGCAGCGCGACATCCAGGTCACCCGCCCGCAGCGCGTCGGCCACCCGCGCCGGATCGGTCTCCGACACCAGGGGCTCCAGCCCCGGATACCTGGCGTCCAGCACGGTCAGCGCGGCGGGCAGGATCGCCCGGGTCGCGCTGGGGAACGCCCCGATGCGCAACGGACCCGACGGGCCGTGCCGCGCCTCGGCCAGTTCGGCGGCGGCCAGCTCAAGCCGCTCCAGCACGTCCTCCGTACGGCACACCAGCCGCTGACCGGCGGGCGTGAGCGCGACCCGCCGCCCGGATCGTTCCAGCAGGGCGACACCCGCCTCGCGTTCGAGGACGCTCAACTGCTGGGAGACGGCGGACGGCGTGAAGGAGAGCGCTTCCGCGACCGCGGCGATGGTGCCCCGGTGCGACAGCTCCCTCAGCAGACGCAGACGCCGGACATCGAGCATCAGTTCAGCTTACGTGTCGGCTCGGAAACGCGAACTGGACCTACCGCTACCCCGCGGACCACCCTTGCCACATGACCTGGCACACACCCGTCGACGGGCTCCACGTACCGCTCATCACCCCCTTCACCGCCGAGGGGACGGTGGCGGCGGACGCACTCGAAGCGCTCGCCCGTGCCGCCCTGGACGCGGGCGCCACCGGACTCGTGGCCCTGGGCACGACAGGCGAGACCGCCGTGCTCGACGCGGACGAACGGCGGACGGTCGTGGAGGTCTGCGCCCGGGTCTGCGAGGAACGCGGCGCCCACCTGACGGTCGGCGCGGGGTCCAACGACACCCGGGCCGGTGAGCGGGCGCTGGCCGGCCTCGCCGGGACCGGGGCGAGCGCGGCGCTGGTGACGGTCCCCGCCTTCACCCGCCCGTCCGAGGAAGGCGTCGTCGCCCACTTCACCCGGCTGTCGGCGGCCTGCCCCGTCCCGCTAATCGTCTATCACATCCCCTACCGCACCGGGCTGCCGCTGAGCGTGGACGCGCTCCGCGCGCTGGCCCGGATTCCCGGCGTCGCCGCAGTCAAGTACGCACCGGGCGCCATCACCCAGGACACCATGGAACTGCTGGGCGACCCGGTGCCCGGGTTCTCCGTCCTCGCGGGCGACGACGTCTTCGTCTCCCCGCTCCTCGCGCTCGGCGCCTCCGGCTCGATCCTCGCCTCCGCGCATCTCGCCACCGGCCGGTTCGCCGAACTCGCCGCCGCCTGGCGGTCCGGTGACACCGTACGGGCCCGGGACCTCGGGCACGCCCTGGCCCGGATGTCGGCCGCGCTGTTCCGCGAACCCAACCCCGCGGTCGTCAAGGGGGTCCTGCACGAACGCGGCCTGATCCCCACCGCCGAGGTACGGCTGCCGCTGCTGCCCGCCCGGCCGGACAGTGTGACGCGGGCGCTGCGGCTGCTGACGGAGGTGGAGGGGACGGTGACGGCCGCGTGACCGGCGCCGGGGGCGCGGCGCTCAGAGGAACAGCACCTCGACCGGCAGATAGAGGAACACGTACGCGGTGAAGACCAGCGCCGGGACACCGAGCAGCACGAGCCCGCTCACCTGGGCGAGGACGACCGACGAGGGCAGTACGGACGTGGCCCGTCCGGGGCGGTTCGGGTCGTACGTCACCTGTATCTGCTCCGGATGCTGATGGCTCTGTGTGTCGAAGCCGATCGGAACCCGGTGCTCCACACCCTGTGTGTCGGTGAAGCGGTAGAGGTTCTTCCTGTCGTCGGAGAGCTCGTGTTCCGCCGTGACGGTGACGCCGCGTCCCCGCAGAACGATCCGCAGCCACAGCCCCTTGACGATCTTGACCGATCCCACCACCCCGGCCAGGGTCACCGCCCCGAAGGCCCAGTACAGGACGGCGTCCCCGTCCCCCGCCACGAGCATCAGCGCCAGGCCCGCCAGATACAGCGCGACACCGATCAGGCGGCGGACCCGTGGCATGTCGTCGCGGAGCCGGACCGCGGCTTCCCGTGCCACGACCTCCACCAGTGATTCCCCGTCGACACGGGGCGTGTGCACGTCCCGCGGGGGCCGCCCGGCGTTGACCGCGTCACGGAGCGCGGCCAGCGTCGCCGCGTAGCGGCTCGTGAAGCGGTACGTGGTCGCCGCCCTGCCCGGAGCCGCGGTCAGCACGATCTCCAGGGTCCGGCCGTCCGGTGTCCGGGCCTCCTCGACGGCCGTCAGCGGTATGCGCCTTCGGACCGCGCCCCGCGTCAGCGAAACGGCTCCGTCCTCCAGCGAGATCCGGTCGGAACGGCCGGAGCGAAGCGTCAGGGGCTGCGGGCGCGAGGCCGGAGGAGGGTTCTTCATGCACGGATCGTAGGCGCGGCGGACCTGGGCGACCAAGCGCGACGGTCGCCGCACGACGGCCCGCCCGGGGTCACCGTGGAACGCGCCCTCAAGGGGGCGCGGCGCCCCGGTTGCCGGGAGCCTCCGTGGTAAGCAGTGGGGCGGAGGTGACGGAGTGACCAAGTACCCCCTGCGTGACCGTGTCGCGGTGGTGGCCGCCCTGGTGGGCCCGCCGCTGGTCGCGCTGTTGCTCGTGCCCTTCCGGGACAGCCTGTCGCACACCAACGCGGCACTGGTCCTCGTCGTGGTCGTCGTCGCTGTCGCGGCGGGCGGCAACCGGGTGGCGGGCGCGCTCACCGCGGTGTCCGCCGCGGTGTGGTTCGACTTCCTCCTCACCCGCCCCTACCAGAGCCTCGGTATCGACGCCGCCGACGACGTCGAGACGGCCGTCCTGCTCCTCGCCGTCGGCCTGGTGGTGTCCCAGCTGGGCGCCCGGGCCCGGCGTCTGGAGGTCGTCGTGGTCACCGGCGCGGCGGACCTCGCCCGTATCCACGACACCGCCGAACTGGCCCGCGCCACGACCTCCGCCGACGCGGTCGTCACCCATGTCAAGGGCCAGCTGACCGAACTGCTCCAGCTGCGCGACTGCCGCTTCGAGTACGGCTCCCTGCTCGGCCACCCGCCCCGGCTTGAGCAGGACGGCGGGGTCAGCGCCGGACGCCGCCGCTGGGACGTCGACCAGCGGGGCTGGCCCCGGGGCGAGATCGAACTGCGGGCCATCGGCAACGGCCACTACCAGGGCCGCTTCATGCTCACCCCCGCCGAGGGGACGGCCCCGCCCCTGACGGCCCGGCTCGTCGCCGTGATCCTCGCCGACCAGGCGGGCGCCGCCCTCGACACCGCGGGCCCGGAACCCCGCCCCTGACGGCCCCGGCCCGCCCGGCCCCGCTCCGCCCGACCTCGGCCCGCCCGTACCCCGCCCGCCTGGCACCGTCCGCCCGGCCCAGGTCCCGCCCGGCCCAGGCCCCGCCCGGCGCCGACCGGGCCACCACCGCCCCCGCGACGGTGCGTCCGGCCAGGGCCCGCCACCCGCTGGGCCGCCCGCGCTCGGCCGCCCGCCACCCGCCGAGCCGCCCGTTGCTCAGCCACCCGCCGCCCGCTCAGCCGCCCGCGGCCACCGCTTCGAGGAACTCCGCCGCCACCGGACCCGCGTCCGCGCCGCCCGACCCGCCGTCCTCGATCAGCACCGAGAAGGCCAGATCGCCCTGGTAGCCGATGAACCAGGCGTGGGTGCGCGGCGGCGAATCGGTGCCGAACTCCGCGGTGCCGGTCTTGGCGCCCGGCTCGCCGGGCAGCCCGCGCAGCGCCTCGCCCGAACCCTCGGTGACCACCGCCCGCATCAGGGACCGCAGTTCGGCCGCCGTACCGGCGGGCAGCGGGGCCGTGGCCTTCGCGCGCTTCCCGGCCGCGTCCGGTACCAGCACCGGCTGACGGAACGTCCCGTCCTTCACCGTCGCCGCGACCGACGCCATCACCAGCGGACTCGCCTCCACCCGGCCCTGCCCGATCATCGCGGCGGCCTTGTCGTTCTCGCCGGTGGTGCGCGGCACGGAACCGTCGTACGTGGTGGTGCCCGCGTTCCACTCCGGGCCGATGCCGAACCATCCGGCCGCCTCGCTGAGACTGTCGTCGTCCAGCCGGTCGCGCAGCCCGATGATGCCGGTGTTGCAGGACCGGGCGAAGCCCTCCCGGAACGTCGACCCGGCGGGCAGCGCGAACAGGTCCTGGTTCTCGAAGCGCTGGCCGTTCACCCGCTCGTAGCGCGGGCAGGGCACCGGGGTGTCGCCCCGTACCCCCTTCCCGATCAGCGCGGCGGCGGTGATCACCTTGAAGTCGGAGCCCGCCGCGTACCGTCCGCGCAGGGAACGGTTCGCGCCGGTGGGCGGATTGTCGGCGGCGGCGAGTATCTCCCCGGTGCTCGGCCGTACGGCCACGACCGCCGCGTTCTTGTCCAGCCCCTTCAGCGCCCCCTCGGCGGCCCGCTGGACGGCCGGGTCCAGGGTCGTCCGCACGGGCTCGCCCCGGCGGCCCTCGGCGGTGTGCAGGGTGGCGAGCGTCCGGCCGGTGCTGGTGCCGACGATGGCCACCGAGTCCGCGGGCCTCCCGGCGAGCCGCTTGTCGTAGCGGTACTGGAGACCGCTCTTCCCGGGGCTGCCGACCAGCGCCGGGGCCAGCCCGCCGAGCGGGCTGCCGTCGGCGGCCCGCAGCTCCCCGCGGTTCCCGGTGTCGGGCCGCAGGGCCAGTTCGCTGCCCTCGGTCAGCCGGGGATGCAGCACGGCGGGACTCCAGCGCACCACCCAGCGCCCGTCCGCGCGGACCACGGGCGCCGACGAGTCGTAGGCCCAGGTGCCGCCGCCCGGCAGACGGAACGTGGCACGGAACCGGTGGCCGCCCTGATCGGTGGGCGCGCCCCGGACGAGGGAGACCTTCCGGGCCGGCAGGTCCTCGGCGAGCTTCGTCAGCCGGGCGGAGGCCGCCGCGGGCCGGTCGGTGTGCGCTCCGGCCCGGTCGGCGTCGCCGCGGGCCCACGCGTCGAGGAAGCCGTCGACCGCGGCGGTCCGCGCGTCGGGCTTCCCGTCGTCCCCGCCGAGCAGGCTCCACGCCGCCGTGCCGCCCCCGGCCAGGACGACCAGGGCGACGGCCACGGGCAGCAGCCGCCGCCGGGGCCGGGAGGACCCTGTACCGGAGCCGTGGCCGGAGGCCGTGCGGCCGTGGTGCGCGTTGTAGTCGTTGTCGTCGTTGTCGTCGTCGTTGTTGTTGTCGGACATGGCCCCAGCTCAGCAGGCCGGACGGCTCCCGGGCCAAGAGCCCTATCCCGTCCGCCCCCATAGCGGAACGGCTATGATCGCTGCTCGTGGACCTGGTCAAACATGTCCGGTACTTCGTCGCCGTTACAGAAGAAAGACACTTCGGACGTGCGGCGGCCCGGCTCGGGATGGCCCAGCCGTCGCTCTCGCAGCGCATCCAGCGGCTGGAGCGGGAACTCGGCGTGCGCCTCTTCGACCGCACCAGCCGGGGCGTCGAACTGACCGAGGGCGGACGGCTGCTGCTCGCCGAGGCACGGCCCCTGATCGAGCGGGCCGACACCCTGCTCGGCGTCGCCGCCCGGGTGCGCAGCGGTGCGGCCGGGGTGCTGCGCGCCGCCGTGCCGCCGGAACTCGGCAGCGCCGTCGTCGCGGCCCTGGTCGGCGGATTCCGGGACGGCTCGCCAGGTGTCCGGCTCGCCCTGCGGGAACTCGGCGCGGGCACCCAGCTCACCGAACTGCGGGCCGGGACGCTCGACGTGGGAGTGCTCCGGTACCCCGTCGACGTGTCGGGACTCGGCCTCGGCGAGGTCCTGTCCAGGCCGTACGGGGTGGTGCTGCCGCACACCCCGGGAGCTGGCTGCGGCCCGCCCGGCGCCCCGCCGCCGCACGAGGGAGCGGGCGGGCCGGTAGGGCTGGCCTCGCTCAGCGGACTCGACCTCGTGCTGTTCCCCCAGCCGTCCGCGCCCGCCCTGCACGCCGAGATACTGGCGGTCTGCCGCCGCCACGGCTTCGAGCCGGGCACGGTGATCGCCGGACAGGACCCCGAGTTCGTCGACGGCATGGTCCTCTCCGGAACGGCCGTCACCTTCGCCACCCGCGACCGCAAGCTGCCGCCGGGCACGGCCTGGCATCCCCTGGAGGGCGAACCCTTGCTGGAACAGGTGTCCGCCGCCTGGTTGCGCGGCCGGCAGGACGATCCGGTGGTACGGCTGTTCGCCGAGGTGGCGCGGAGCGTGCTCACCGAACGAGGAGGAATGGTCCCGGTGATGGAGACCGCCGCGGCCCGGCGGACCACGCTGCCCGGCCCCGCCTACGGATACACCGTATGAACGCGCCCGGGGAAGGAACCCCGCGGGGCACCGGTGTCCGCTCCCGCATCCGGTCCGTGTTCACCGACGCGGGGGTCACCGGCTGGATGCACGCACTGGACCTGGGCGACGGCGCCGAGGTCGCCGTCGCCGCGGACACCCCGGTCAGCACGGCCAGCGTCCACAAACTGTGCCTCGCGGTCACCGTCCAGCGGTTCGCCGACGAGGGCCGCCTGGACCTGGACGAACAGCTGGAGTCGCTGCCCGGCGACCGCACCCCCGGCCCCACCGGGCTGTCGATGCTGAGCGGCCCGGTCCGGATGTCGGTCCGTGATCTGCTCGCGATGGCCCTCACCGTCAGCGACAACGCGGCGGCCGACCTGCTCATCGACCGTGTCGGACTCGACGCGGTCAACGACGCCATGCGCGCCCTCGGGCTGCGCCGCACGGTCGCCGTGCAGACCATGCGCGACCTCATCGCCTCCATCGAGGAGGACTCCGGCGGCGACCCGGCCCGGCTGGCGTCCGACCCGGCGGTCCTGGGACGGCTGCGGGTCCTCGACCCGGCCCGCGCCAACCGCAGCACCCCCCGGGAGATGACCAGGCTGCTCGCGGCGCTCTGGCGGGACGAGGCGTGCTCGGCGGGGCGGGCCCGCGAACTGCGCGCGGTGCTGGGCCTCCAGGTGTGGCCCCACCGGCTCGCCTCCGGATTCCCGTACGACGACGTCCGCGTCCACGGCAAGACCGGCACCCTGCCGACCGTCCGCAACGAGGCCGGGGTGGTCGAGTACCCCGACGGCGGCCGGTACGCGGTGGCCGTCTTCACCCGCTCCGCCCGCACCGCCGCCCGCCAGCCCGCCGCCGACGCGGCGATCGGCACGGCGGCGAGGCTCGCGGTCCGCGCCCTGAGAGCCCCCTGACCACCCGCCCGCACCACGCCCCGGGACGCCAACGGCCCCACCGGCCGCACACCCCCGGGCTCCCCACCGCGCCGTACACCCGTCCCCTGCCATCGGCTGTACGCCCGCCCCGCTCCCGTCGGCCGTACGCCCACTTCGCCCCCGTCGGCCGTCCGCCCGCCCCGCTCCCGGGTGGGGCCGTACACCCGCCCCGGCCCCACCGGCCGTGAACGACCCCCGGCCCGAGGCGGTCGGGGCGCACCGGGGGAGCCTCTTCCCGTCAGTGGCGGGCCGTGCGCCGGTCCGGGCACGGCCCTCGGTGACCGCCCGGAAGCGGATCGCCGCTGCTCGGATGAGGCGCACCCGCCGAACGCCCCGGCCCGGCCCGGCGATTTCCGGCCCATCGGACTTTTCGCCGGGGGAGCGGGGCAGGGTGACGGCGAACGACCGCCGGAGCCGTTCCGGCCCACGCGACCCGCCCGAAAGGGGAACGCCCGTGCCGCTCTTCAGGTACAAGCCGACCGGATACCAGTACACGGTGTCGCACATGGCTCCGCACACCACGGGAGGATGGAACGCGCTGTTCGTCTCCAATGAACAGGCCCTCGTGGTCGGCGAGGACGCACAGCTCCACAAAGGCGCCCTGACCACCGCGTACGACGGAGCCCTCGGCTGGCTGCGGGGGGTGTGGACCAGCTGTGCCGAAGGCGCGTTACAACTGCCCGACGCGAACGGCGTACGACAACTCCTGCTCTTCCACGGCGACACCTACGCCTGGGCGAAGTGGGACAGCGGGATGCATGAGATGAGCGGATGGACCCGGCTGCGCCTCGGACCCCGGAGCAGGACCCTCGGTGAACTGCTCCCCGCCGACTGGTGTTCCGGGGTCGACGTCATGCTCCAGGCACCGTGCCACGCCGACGGCACCTGGCAGACGTACTTCTTCAAGGCCGACCGCGTCCTGACCCTGAACTGGGCGACCGGGGTCGTCCGTGACGTGCCCATCAGCCAGGGACCGGACGGCGGAGCGCCGGGCTGGGCGGCGCTGCCCGCCGACTTCACCCACGGCCTCGACCACTTGCTCGCACTGCCTCCCGCCGCCGACGGCACCCGCCGCTCCCTGCTGGTCAAGGGCGTGGACGGACTGATCCTCGACTGGGTCGCCGGGGTGGAACGCCGGGGCCCGCTGCACACCCTGACCCGGGGCCTGGCCCAGCTGACCGGCGACATGGCCACCCTCCGCCAGCCGTTCTCCGGACGCTACTCCTGGAGCGACGGGGCGAACCGGGTGGATCTGCGGATCGATCTGGAGGCCGCAGACACCTCGCGGGTGATCAGCGGGGAACTGTTCACCGTCGCGGGACGGACCACCACGTACGCCAACTCCTTCCGCTGCGTACCCGGCACGGTGCGGGTCGGCCGGGGCTCCGTGCAGGTGTACGCCGATGTCGTGGAGTTCGCGCGACCGGCGCCGCCCACGTCGCTGTCGATCCTCATCGACCGCAAACCCGTCGGTGACGCCCCCGCCTTCGCCGTCTTCGACCTCAACCGCGACGACCCCTCCCAGACCCTCAACTGCCATGGCCCGAGGATCTCCCCGCACTGCCGCGCCATCGGCCACGAGACCGGCCCGACGGCCGGTCCCGAGCCGCTCGCGCGGTCCGGGACCACGGCCGCGCGGATACCCCCGGGCCACCGCCATCGTGTGCTGTCCGTGGCCTCCGCGTGGGCCGGTCCGGGCCTGTGGACACGTCCCGGCTCCGCCGGGGCGGCGGCTACAGGGGAAGGGTGATCCAGATGCTCTTGCCGCCGCCGTCCGAGTCCGGCCGGACGACCGCCGTGCCGCCGAGCCCCAGGGTGAGTTCGGTGACCATCGCGAGGCCCGAGCCGGGGGTGTGGGCCACCGCGCCGTGCAGCGCGGGCTGATAGGGGTGGCGGTCATGGACGCCGAAGGCGAGGGTGCCCGGCCCGGCGGTGTGGATGACGGTGAGGTTCGGGCAGTGGTCCGCCGCGTGCCGGACGCTGTTGGTGACCAGTTCGCCGAGGATCAGCAGCGCCGCGTCCGCGCTGGGGTGCCGGGGGCTGATGCCCCATTGGGTCAGCACCTGTTCGGTGACCTCGCGCGCCGTGCGCACGGCGCTCCCGGCGGCGGGCAGGGACAGGACGTTCCGCAGGGGCAGGCCCTCGGGCATGGTGTGCAGGAACGTCATCGCGTGGTCCTCGGGGTGCCCGGTCCCGCGACGGGCGGCCGGTCCGGTGCCCCCCGGGACCCGGGCACCGCCAGGCGCGCACCCGGGGACCGATCCGGACGGCCCGGCGGGCCACCGGCCTTCGCCTGACACAGCGGAACCGACACGATCCTCGGACCCCTCCACGATTCGCCCGGCACGACGCCCCGCCCACGGCGGCCGGGCCCGGGTCACTCCAGCGCGTACAGGATGTAGTCAATTGCAGAATTCTGCAACTCCGCACGAGGTGAGGGGGCTTGGAGTTCCCCGACCGGCCGGGTCCCCGGCACCGCCGGGGTCAGCCGGGTTCGACGTCGGCGTCCCTCAGCTCCTCCAGCAGCACGTTCTGACCGGCAAGCATCTCGGTGAGGATCCGGCGGGCCGCCCGCATCAGATCCGCCACGTCCCCGCCCGCCAGCGCGTACACCACGGTCGAGCCCTCACGGGTGGCGGTGACGATCCCGGACCGGCGCAGCACGGCGAGCTGCTGGGAGAGCGCGGCCGGTTCGACATCCATCTCGGCGAGCAGATCACGTACCGCCGTCGGTCCGTTCTGCAACAGCTCCAGCACCCGGATACGCACCGGATGTCCGAGCATCTTGAAGAACTCGGCCTTCGCCTGGTACAGCGGCACCGCCACAGCCGTCCACCCTCCTCGAATCCCCCACCCGGCCGGGCCTGCGGCACGCACGGGCACAGCACCGTTGCAGATTAGTGCAACGGTTCCGGACGGCCGCCGTGGAGGTGGGCACGGCGGTGCGCCGGGGCGGGCGCGTTCAGTGCGGCACGTTCTTCTCCAGGTTCGTCAGATACGCGGCCATCAGATGGTCCCGGATACCGTCGGAGGCGGGGGCGAACGCGTCGGTGGTCATCCCGCCGATCCTGTCGCCGACCCCGGCGGCGAACGGCATCCGGTCGTGCAGCCTGCCGTCGGCGTCGAAGTACCGCAGCCGCTCGACATGGGAGAACACCGGCGCGGGCGGCACCTGCGGCACGATGTCGTTGTTGTTGACGAACCGGTGGGTGCGGTTCTTCAACGCGTCGTTGTACGCCGTCGCCAGCAGCCGGTCGCAGGTGCGCGGCTGACCGTAGGTGAAGACGCCGTGCGGGCTGAGGTTCGGGTCCTCGAAACGCAGCCGTGCCCCCGAGAGCATGGCCAGCGCGCCGCCGAGGCTGTGCCCGGTCAGCCAGACGCTGCGTCCCGCGCCGCCGAACTCCACGACGGTGTCCCGGACCTCCGCGTGGACCGAGGCGAGGGCCAGATGGAAGCCGAGATGCACCAGCCCCTTCCCGGCGGGCCCCGGCACGGGAGGGGTGTTCCCGTCGGACAGCCAGTCCTTCAGCACGGCAGGTTCGGTGCCCCGGAACGCGACGATCACCATCCGGTCGCTCCCGGCCACGTACGCCTGGGTGTCCTCCAGCGGGAACGGCGCCGCGTGCGGGGTCCGGAAGTGCCGGAAGCGGTCGAAGCCCCACCCGGCCAGCTCCTCCCGGGCGGTGTCCTCGTCCGCGTACGCGGCCTGGGCGGCCCTGGCCAGCCAGTACGCCTGACGCGGGCTGTATCCGGTCTCGGAGTGGTCGAGGGCGGCGACGGGCACGGGGCCTCCTGGGCGACAGCGGTGGATCGGGTCGCTTCGGATCATCGACGGGCGGACGGACGTACGTACACCGCCGCTTGCCCCGTTCGGCGGGCGTACCGGGGCGCGTTCCGGCCCCCGCCGGACAGCGGGCGCCCCGCACGGCACACGCGCGGGCCGCAGGGGGCGCCGTACCGGAAGCAGCGGTGACCCGGGGCGGCGGTGACCCGGGGGCGTCGCGGCGGGACCGGCGGTTCGCCCCGGGGCTCGCCGTCGCATGGCGTGTGGCCGGGCTGTCGGCGCGCGGCTCTGGCAAGGTTGGCCGACGGTGCGTCACCGCCCACCCGGACCGGTACGCGCGAGCCGGTCCGTCCCCCCGGGCCGGCCGTACCGGACGGCCCCGCCGCCGGGACCGCCCGGAGCCCCGCCGCCGGGGGCGGACCGGCCTCCCGGGCCGGACCCGACCGACGACCCCGACAGGAAGGCCCCGCGTGGACCTGGCGCAGACCCGCCCGACAGTGCCCCTGTTCGTCTCCGTACTGCCCGCCGTGATGATCGTGGCCGGGACGGTGTACGACATCATGATGCCCACCGAGTACACGGCAGTCCCGATGCTGTCCGCGGCGCCCCTGATCGCCGCCCCGTTCTTCTCCTGGCTGCCGACGCTCCTGATCAGCCTCGTGTCGGTGGTCGTCCTCGCCGGGCTGCACGCCTACGAGCACTCGTTGGCCGCGCCGCAGTCCTACACGGAACAGGTCACCCTCATCACCGTGGCCGCCCTGGCACTGCTGATCAACCAGGTCGTCCGGCGCGGCGGTGAGCGGCTGGCCTCCGCCCGGGTCGTCGCGGAGGCCGCGCAGCGGGCCGTACTGCCGACCCCGCCCGCACAGGTCGGCGCGCTGTCGGTCGCCGTCCGCTACGAGGCCGCGCTCGCGGACGCCTTCATCGGCGGCGACCTCTTCGCCGTGCAGGACACCGCGCGCGGGGTACGGCTGATCGTGGGGGACGTCCAGGGCAAGGGCCTGGACGCCGTCGCCGAGGTCGCCGTGGCCATCGGGGCGTTCCGGGAGGCCGCCGACCAGGAGACATCGCTGCGCGCGCTGGCCGGGCGCCTCGACGGCGCGATGAGCCGCGAGGCGACCCGCCGGGGCACGGCCGAGGCCGCGGAGTCCTTCACCACCGCGGTCCTCGGCGAGATCCCGCCCGGCACCGCCACCGTACGGCTCGTCAACCGCGGCCACCCCGCCCCGCTGATCCTCGGCCCCGGCGGCGAGGTGACCCGGCTGCCGCCCACGGCCCCGGCCCTGCCGCTGGGCATGGCCGGACTCGGCAGCTGGCCCGACCGAACGGACGAACACCCGCTGCCCGACGGGTCGATGCTGCTGTTCCACACCGACGGGCTCGACGAGGCACGCGACACCCACGGCGTCTTCTACGACCCGCCCGCCCGGCTGCGCGGCCGGAGCTTCCCCGGCCCCGAGCAACTGCTCGACTTCCTGATCACCGACGTACGCCGGCACACCGGCGGCCGAGCCACCGACGACCTCGCGCTCCTCGCCCTCTTCGCGGGCCCGCCGCCGCCCCCCGGATGACCGCCCCGACCCGTCACCCGCGAGACGTGGCGGTCTCCTTGAGGAACAGCCCGGCCAGCGCGCCGAGCACGAGCAGGATCGGCATCATCAGCAGCGCGTGACCGTAGTCGGCCAGATCGGGACTGTCGGGCAGCAGCCGCCCGGGGACCGCCTGGAGGACACCGCCGATGATGAAGCAGACCCCGTTGACGATGGCGGCGGAGCTGCCGACCAGGGCGCCGGGCACGGATTCCCCGGCCACCGTGAAGCCGAGCATATGGGCGCCGGCGAAGAGCCCGACGGTGAACATGGTGACGACGGAGACACTGTTGGTCTCCGTCGGCAGATAGATCAGCAGGGTCACCGCCGCGGCCTGGAGGAGGACCCCGACGACAGCCGGGATCCGGCGGTTGTTCCAGTGGTCGGACAGCAGATTGAACAGCGGCGAGGACCGCCCGCCGCCCCAGCAGCCCGTAGTGGTCGTACACGTCCAGATAGCCGCGGCGCTCCGGGAAGAGGGACCGCACCCAGGAGATCTCCCCGGTGTTCTCCGACACATGGGTGTGCACCAGCGCGTCCGGGTGCTCCCGCCACAGCGCGCCCGCCGCCTCCAGCTGCTCCGGGGTGCTCGTCGGGGCGAACCTCGGGGTGATCGCGTACAGGTAGCTGCCCTTGCCGTGCCAGCGCTCCAGCAGGGCCTCCGAGTCGTCGTACCCGGAGCGGGCCGTGTCGAGCAGCGCGTCCGGCGCGTTGCGGTCCATCAGCACCTTGCCCGCCGCGACCCGCATCCCGCGCCGGGACACCTCCCGGCGGGGCCGAACAGGCGAACCGCCGGGCCGCGGCGCACGGCACCCGGCCCGGCGGCGCCCGTCCCCGGCTCAGCGGCCGATCGCGCGGCCCCGGGCCTGCACGAGGATCTCCCCGGGGGCGATGCCCAGGGACCGGCTCAGCCGGTTGCGCATGTGCTCGTACACATCGAGCGCCGCGACCCGCATGCCCGCGGCGGTCAGCGCGTTCATCAGCAGCGCGTGGGACGACTCGTTGAAGTGGTCCTCCTCGCAGGCCCGCCGGGCCGCCACGATCGCCTCCCGGGGGCGGCGGGCCTCCAGCGCGGCCCGGGCCAGGTCCTGGAGATGGTCCGTGTGCTCCAGCGTCAGCGACTGATGCGCCTGATGGTCGACGCACTCGGCCGGTACGCCCTCCAGCAGCCGTCCCCGCCACAGGGCGAGGGCGTGCTGGAGCATCCGCAGCCGCGGCAGCGGATCGGACAGCTGACGCGCCTGTTCGGCGGTGCGGCGGAACCGCGCGAGGTCGGTGAGCAGGTCCCCGCCGGTGAGCGCGTACCCCGACGGCTGGGTGACGACGCCGATACCGCCGTCCGTCGCGGCCAGCAGCCAGGAACGCAGCCGGTGGGCCCCGGTGTGCAGGCTCTGCTTCGCCTGCGGCGCCGTCCGGTCGGGCCACAGCCGGGTGGCGAAGGAGTCCGCGCTCACCGGCAGCGGGTGGGCCAGCGCCAGGCTGCCCAGCAGGGCCCGCACGACGGAACCGGACGGGGCGGCGGTGCTCCCGTTCGGGCCGAGCAGGACCACCGGTCCGAGGATGCCGACACAGTGGGCCGTTCCGGCCACCGGTGGCGGATCCCCGGGCACCGGCGGGTGTTCCCCGGTGGCGGGCCATGGTTCCTCGTACCCGCCCGGCCGTCCCGCGTCCGGGCCGAGCAGTGCTGGGTCGGTGTCCTCGGCTCTCCGCATGATTGCCCCCGTTTCCTTGTTGGTCATCCGGCGTCCGGGCTCAGCGGAGCAGGACGGTGCTGCCCTGGAAGGGGAGAACCTCCCCGATGACCGGATGGCCGGGCAGCTCGCCCGCCAGCAGCAGACCGCCCGAGGTCTGGGCGTCCGCGAGCAGCAGCGCCGTCGCTTCGTCGGCGGCCGACAGATCGCCGTGCGGCGCGACCCAGTCCAGATTGCGCCGGCTGCCGCCGCTGATGTGTCCGGCGGCGACCGCCGAGCGGGCCGCCGCGAGGACGGGGACGCGGTCCGCGTCGATGGCGAGGGTCACCCCCGAGGCCCGCGCCATACGATGGGCGTGACCCAGCAGACCGAAGCCCGTGACATCCGTCCCGGCCCGGATGCCGCGCGCCGTCGCCGCGGCCGAGGCGTCGCGGTTGAGGGTCGTCATCACCTCGACGGCCTCGGGGAACACCTCACCCGTGGCCTTGTGAAGGGTGTTGAGCACCCCCACCCCCAGCGGTTTGGTCAGCGTCAGGGGCCGGCCGGGTTCGGCCCGGTCGAGGGTGATCAGCCGCGCCGGGTCGGCGGTGCCCGTCACGGCCATGCCGTAGAGCGGGTCCGGCGAGTCGATGCTGTGCCCGCCCGCCACCGGACAGCCGGCGGCGCGCGCCGCGTCGAGTCCGCCGCGCAGCACCTCACGGGCGATCTCCATCGGCAGCGTCTCGCGCGGCCAGGCGAGAAGGTTGACGGCCATCACCGGCGTGCCGCCCATCGCGTACACATCGGACATCGCGTTGGTCGCGGCGATCCGGCCCCAGGTGTACGGGTCGTCGACGACCGGGGTGAAGAAGTCCGCCGTCGAGATCGCGGCGAGCCCGGGGCCCAGACGCACCACGGCCGCGTCGTCACCGTGCTCGGGTCCCACCAGCAGCTCTCCCGCGTCCCCCGCGCGGGCGTCGTCGGTGAGCCCCTTGAGTAAGGTCTCCAGCTCACCGGGCGGGATCTTGCAGGCGCAGCCGCCTCCCCGTCCGTACCGGGTCATCCTGATGTCGTCCATGTGCCGTCCTCCCTCGCGCCGCACAGCGTGCGCAGATCGTCGGTACCGCGCCGGGTGACTCCGGCACGGTCGAGGTACTCGATGAGTGGGAGGGCGATCCTGCGCGGCACGTTCCAGATCCGCCGCGCCTCGGAGACGGTGAACGGCCCGGCACCCAGGGGCGCGAGAGCCCTGGCCGCCGCCTCCGGTACACGGGCCGCGACATGAACCGTGCCGGACAGTCTGACGAGGCGTCCGCTCCGCACGGCGAGCGCGAGATCGTGGCCGCCGACGCCGAGCGAGGTCAGCTGCGCCGGGGTCGGCGCCCCGAAGGAGCCCTCCGCCAGAGCGGCCTCCAGCGACCGGACCAGGTCCCGGGCCGCCGCCGACAGCGGTCCGGCGCCGTCGGTCCGTACGACGCGGCCCGCGCGCAGCACCAGCGCGGGCGGCAGCAGCGCACCGAGCGGCACCCCGTCCGGCAGACCCAGCCGCGCGCCGAGCGCGGTCGCGTCCACGGGCTCGCCGTCCGCGGTGGCGGCGGAGACCTCCCCGGCGATCCTGCGGCGCTCGGCGGGCGACACGAGCCAGCCGCCCGCGACGGGCGCGGTCGCGGTGGTGTCCACCCCGATCCCGCGCAGGGTGTCCAGCCGCACGAAGCCCCGGGAGGCGATCTCGTGCTCCGGGTCGGGCGTGCCGGGATGCCCGGCCAGCGCCGCCGCCCGCGCCCCGCCCGCGCGGCGCGGCCCCACGTACGGCGGTACGGGATCGAGGACGACGGCGCTGCCCACGACCCGCCGGTGCGCGGTGAGGACCGCGCGGTCGCCGACGCGCAGGGGCAGCGGGCGCGTCAGCGTGAGACGGGCGGTGCCCCTGCCGAAGCGGCGGACGCGCGCGGGCACGGCGGCGGAGCCGATGTGCACGGTGACCTCGGCGGTCGCCCGCCCGAGGAGCGGACCGCCCAGCCGGACATCGGCCACCGCGGAGTGCAGGGACGTCCCGGGCGGACACAGCGCGGTCCCGCGCAGGCCCTCCCGGGGCGGATCGCCGCGCAGATTGACGGCGACCCGCGCCGGTCCGGTGGACGCGCGGACCGTACGGCCGAGTTCCTGGAGTCCCCGGACGGTCAGCCGCGCCCGGCCGGGACCGGCGTCCAGGACATCGCCCTTCGTCAGGGTGCCCTCCTGGAGGGTGCCGGTGACGACGAGTCCGTGCCCGGGAAGGGTGAACGCGCGGTCGGCCCAGAGGCGTACGGGCGCCCGGGGACGCGGCGGCGGCATCCGGTCCCGTAACGCGGCCAGCGCGTGGACGAGTTCAGGCAGTCCGTCGCCGGTGCGGGCGCTGACCGCGACGGACGGCAGCCGGGCGAGGCCCGTGCCGGACAGGGCGGCGCGGGCCCGGTCCCGGGCGGGCCCCGGGTCGGCCAGGTCGCAGCGCGTCATGACCAGGATGCCGTCACGCACCCCCAGGGCGTCGAGCGCGAGGGCGTGTTCCTGGGACTGCGGCATCCATCCGCCGTCGGCCGCGACGGTGAACAGCACGGGCGGCGCGGGTCCGGCGCCCGCCAGCATCGTCGCCAGGAAGCGCTCATGGCCGGGGACGTCCACGAACGCGACCCGCTCGTCACGGCGCTCGCCGTCCTTGAGGCCACCGTGCCCGATGCCCCCCGCCCCGGTGTCCGCTGTGATGGCGTCCGCGGTGACGGAGTCCGGTCCGGGGCCGAGCTGTCCGGCCGCGCGCCGATGGTCCTTCTTGCCGGGGTCGCCGCGTCGATGGTCGCCGTCCCCGATGCCGTCGCGTCGGTGGTCCTTGTTCCGGAGGTCGCCGTGCCGGTCGTCCCGGTCCCGCTCGTCCACGTACGGGTCGTCCCCGGCCGGGTCGTCCCCGGTCGTGGGGACGGAGGTCCAGACGAAACCCAGGTCGATGGTGAGCCCCCGGCGGCGCTCCTCCTCGGTGCGGTCGGGGTCCGTCCCGGTCAGGGCACGCAGCAGGGTGGACTTGCCGTGGTCGACGTGGCCCGCCGTGACGACGACCATCACGGCCCGGCCCCCGCGACGGCCTCCGCCACGGCCCCGGCGGCCCTCGTGGCGGAATGCGTGACGGTCCCGGCGGTCTCCGGCACGGCTGCGGCAGGCTCCTTGAGGGCTCCGGCGGTCGCCGTTATGGCCCTGGCGGATGCGGATGCGGATGCGGGTGCGGATGCGGCGGACGGGCGGGCGACCAGACCCCAGGCGTCCAGCACCGCGCCGATCAGCAGCTCGTCGTCCTCCTCCTCGACCGTCCGCAGATCCAGCACCAGCCTGCCCTTGTGCACACAACCGAGTACGGGCATCCGGCCCGCCCGGAGCGGCGGCCCGAGGCCGTCGGGCAGCGACACCCCGGCGGACGGCAGCGCCACGCCGGGTGCCCCGCCCCCGCCCACCACGGCCTCCGTCGACACGGCGACGGCGTCCAGACCGGCGCCGCACAGCCGCCGCGCCATCTCCCCGGCGCGGTCGCCCAGTTCCCCGACGGAGCGCGACAGCGCGGCCGGCAGCGGCGGGACCGGCCCGCGAAGGGTGGCCTCCAGGGCGGCCAGCGTCAGTTTGCCCGTCCGCAGGGCGCGGGCCAGCGGATGCCGCCGCAGCCGCTCCACGAGAGCGGCCTCCCCCAGCAGCAGCCCCGCCTGCGGCCCGCCCAGCAGCTTGTCGCCGCTCGCCGTGACCAGGGCCGCGCCCTGCGCGAGCACCGTCGCCGCGTCCGGCTCGTCGGGCAGCAGGGGATGCGGCGCGAGCAGACCCGAACCGATGTCGACCACCAACGGCCGACCCAATGAGGCGAGTTCACGTACGGACGGACTGCTCACATACCCGCTCATCGCGAAGTTGGAGGGATGCACACGCAGCAGCAGGGCGGTGTTGTCGTTGATGGCCCGCGCGTAGTCGTCGGCCGTCGTGCGGTTGGTGGTCCCCACCTCGCGCAGCCGGGCGCCGGTGCTCTCCAGCAGTTCCGGAAGCCGGAAACCGTCACCGATCTCCACGAGTTCGCCACGGCTCACGACGATCTCCGCGCCCTGAGCCAGCGCTGTCGCCACGAGCACCATCGCGGCGGCGTTGTTGTTCACCACATGGACGGCCTCCGCGGCCGGTACCGCGGCGTGCAGGGCTTCGAGCGCGCCGCGGCCACGTCGCCCACGGCGGTTTTGCGCCAGATCGAGCTCCAGGTCCGAGGTGCCCGCGAGATAGGCGACCGCGTCTACGGCGGCCCTGGACAGCGGGGCCCGGCCGAGGTTGGTGTGCACCAGCACACCCGTGGCGTTGAGGACCCGCCGGTGACGCGTGGGCGCGGGCGGCAGCGCGGCGACGGCGTCCGCCACCGCCTCGGCGAGCGGGCGGTGCCCGCCCCGTAACGACCGCTGCACCCGGCGGGCCGCCTCACGCGCCTCTGACCTGCCGAGACCGGCGGCGGCAGCCCGCAGCCGCGGATCGTCCATGATCTCGCGCACGGACGGTATGCGACCGGGAACGTCGGCCTTGCCCATGGCGCTCCTGACACTCGAACGTTCTCCCGGGCGTGGTCGCCCGCGCGGACGGCTGGGACGGAGGTGGACGGGAGTCGAACCCGCTGACGCGTAAGGGACAACGTCCACCGGTTTTGAAGACCGGGGCCGGCACCGGCCGACGGACACCTCCGGACAGGATCTTCCAAGGCGGGATCTGGTCTGTCAACGAACGCAAACACTCAGGAAACACGCTGTCAGCGAGGTGTAAGCGGCCGGTAAGCGAACGGTCAGCCGGCCGGGAGCGGCAGAGCAGACGCCGGACGGCGAGGCGACAGCGGACGGCGAGGGAACCGACAGCCGCGGGACAGCGGCGGACCAGAAGGGGTTTCTACGGTGTCTGCGGGCCGCACCTCCGGTGCGGCCGGCCATGCTCCGCTCCCTCCTGGAGGACCCATGCAGTCCACGGCCCTGTCCGCGAAGGCTCTGGCGCCCAATGGGCGCTGGGTGTCCTTCGCCTGCCGCGCCCGCTCGATGCAGGACGACTGGTACTGGAACTTCCGCCTCGTCGGCGCGACCATCGGTGTCGGCATCGCCATCACCGACCGCGGCTACCCGGGCGTCCTGATAGAGACTCAGGGCAACAACATCGTCCAGCAGCTCACCTACGACAACCAGCCGCTCCAGATCCTGCTCCACTCCGGGGGCGAGGGCTGGCACGGGATCTGGACCGGCCCGCACCACTGTCTGATCATGTCCTTCCCCGACGACCAGGTCGACCCCGGCGCCGTCACCACCGTCCTCGACCAGCTCGTGCTCACCGACACCGCCGCGGGCCTCGTGGTGACCCCCCGCGGCGGGGACACCACCACCTGGAGCCTGTACGGGGTCAAGTTCACCTCCGGCGGCGCCGTCACGATGTACGCCGCGGAGGACGCGACCGGTCTCGTCCCGGCCGAGCCCGGCAAGGCCGTCGAGCACGGTCACGTCTGGGCGAAGTCGCTGGAGGTCGACGGGGTGCTGCGGGGACGCAAGTACATCCACGCCGGCCCCAAGGCCGTCTGCACCATCGACGACGAGACCGACAAGAACCTGGGTGTCGGCGCCGTCGACCAGGAGGAACTGCTCCAGTCGCTCGACGTGCGCTGGGGAGTGTGATCGGTGCAGAGCGTTCTCGTCGTCCTGCTGGTCCTCGCCTGGGCCGCCATCGCCTTCCTCACCTTCGGGTACGCCGCACTGGTCGGCAAGGTCCGCGCCCTGGAGTCCAGAGGCTCCACCAGCTCGGACCCGGCCCGCCGGTGGCCCGACCTGGCCGCACCGGCCGCGGCGAAGCGCACCCTGGCGCTCGTCGTCTCCTCCACCTGCCCCACCTGCGAGGAGGCCGTCGCGGCCTGGCCCGCGATCCGGCGCGCCCTGAGCGGCGCCGGACACCGCACGCTGCTGATCGACATCGACAACTCGGGACGCTGGAAGGACGCCGACGCCGGCGAGATCCGCCAGGGCGCCGAGCTGTCCTCCCCGCTGCTGCTCGCCTACCAGCCCGCGCTGCTGCTCCTCGACGCGGACGGCGCGCTGCTGTCGGCGGAGCCCGTGGGCTCCGCCGAGACCCTCACCGCCCTCACCGCGGAACACCTCACCTCCGCACCGGTCACCGCATCCACGACGGGAGTCGCATCATGAGCACCGCCTTCCTCCAGTCCATCCCCGAAGTGACCATGTCACCCACATCGGGCGGCAGCAGCAGACCGACCACGGAGCTGTCCGGGACCCCGGGGAAGAACGGCGGCTTCGGGCGCCGCACCTTCCTCCGCACGGCCATGGCCGGAGCCGCCACCCTGGCCTTCACCGGCCTCGGCTGGATCGCCGGCGGTCCGGCCCACGCGGTGACGCGCAGGTCCCGCCACCCCCGCCACTGCATGAGCGTGAACGTCGCCGGTGACACCCCTTGCTGGGGCCGCCAGTACATCTCCGGCCGGTTCTGCGCCTCCGACGGCTACCACCGCACCGACAGCAAGAACTTCGGTTCGTACACCGAGGACTACAACTGGGAGGCGGCCTGCGGCGGATACGCCGGCTGGTACTGGACGAAGAGCAACGGCACCACCGTCCACTGCTGGGACGGGTACTTCTACGCGATCACCAACGCCACCGGCCACCGGACGCGCCACACGACCAGCTGCAAGAAGTAGCCGCACCTCTTCACGCACGCGCCGGTGGCCGTCGTCGCTCCCCGCGACGGCCACCGGCCGGGAAAGGACTTCGGATGGCACTCACGCACCGACCCGCCCTCCGGCGCCCCCGCACCCCCGGCGTCTCCGCGCTGACGGCCGGGGCGCTGACCCTGCTGTTCACCGCGGTCGCGTTCGCGGGCGCTCAGTGGGGCACCCAGGCGCTGCACGGGATACTGCCCGCGGTCGCCGCCTGCGCGGTCGGCATCGCGGCGGGTTTCTCGCTCTCGGGCTCCGTTTGAAGCCACAACTCAGCGGGTCTGCTGACCTCGTCGGTCTGGCGGGGAACCAAGAATGTCGAGTATTTCGTCCGGGGCCTGTTCTTCGGAGGATTCGCCACCGGAATGCTTCTCCTGCTGCCCGCGGTACTCGTCCAGTCACTGGCGCCGGACAGGGTACGCACGATCGCCCTGGTCGTCACGACGGTGCTGTTCCTCGGTATCGAGGTGCGGCTGCTGCCGTTCCGCATGCCGCAGAACGCCCGGCTGGTACCCAGTGACATCGTGGTCCGCACGGACGGCACCGGAGCCCTTCAGTTCGGCTTCGAGATGGGCACGGGCATGCGCACCTTCGTCCCGTCGCATCTGCCGTACGCCTGTATCGCGTTGCTCGTCCTGGTGGGTCCGTGGTGGGCTACACCGCTGGGCGGCCTCGCGTTCGCCCTGGGCCGTGCCCTGATGGTCAGGTCCGCGGTCCGCTCGGGCGACGCGTCCAAGTGGGACAAAGCCTTCGCCGCACGGCGGCGGCCGATCCTGCTGCTCTGCTGGACGACGGCCCTGTGCGCGGGCACGGTGGCGGCACTGATCCGGCACGACGCGCTGCCGCTGTAGCGCGCCGACGGTACGAGGAGCGCCGCCCGGTACGTACGGGCGGGGCGCTCCGGCCGGGCCCTGTGCCCGGCTCCCGGGACGATGGTCCCCGGGAGCCGGGCACACGGGTTTCGCGGCGGTGCGCCCCGCTTGCCCGGTCGGACGGTCCCGGCTTTCGCCCCGGTGCCCACGGGCCGATGATGAAGGTGGACCGGGCCACGTCCGCCCCGCCGAGGGCGGCCCCGTGCCCGGCAACCGGTCCGCGAGACCCACGCCACGCCACCCGGGGCCGGTGCCGTGCCCCGCGCCGGGGCCGGTCCATCCGGTCCGTTCGGAGGCGACGGCGACGGGCGGACCGGCGGCCGACAGCGCCGGGTCCGGCACGACCGACTGACCGGCGACCGACAGATGGGTGACCGACATGCGCCAGGAAGACCTCCCGGTTCCCGCCACCGGACTGCTGCTCACGCACTTCCTCACCGTGGCCGATGTGGCCCGCTCCCGGGCGTTCTACACCGATGTCCTCGGCGGTGAGGTGGTCCTCGCCGAGAACCCGTGCATCGTCAAGCTCGCCAACAGCTGGCTCATCATGAACCCGGGCGGCGGCCCCACCCCCGACAAACCGGGAGTCACCCTCCGGCCGCCCGACGACCCGGACACGGCCACCAGCTTCCTCAACATCCGGGTGGCCGACATCGATGCCTGCTACCGGCTGTGGAGCGGGAAGGGCGCGGAGTTCCTGACCCCGCCGATCGACCGCAAGGCCGAACTGCGCTGCTATCTGCGCGACCCCGACGGATATCTCATCGAGGTCGGGCAGGCCACCGGTCTCCTCCGGGGCGTCCTGGCCGACCCGCCCGCCGGGAACGGGTAGCGGGACCCGTACCGGTTCGGCACCCGCACCCGCCAGTACCCGTACCTGCTGGGACCCGCCCGCCGGGATCCGTGTCCGCCGCCCGCCGCGACCACCGCGTCGGGCGGCGGAGTCCGTCAGCGCAGGTCGGCGCCGTACACCTTCTCGACCGCCAGGGTCACCAGCACCCGCCGGTCCGAAACCATCACGGACCGGTACTCGTCCCAGTCCGGGTGTTCCCCGGCGGCGGCCCGGTAGTAGTCCACGAGCGCCTGGACCTCGGGACCGTCCGGGTCCGTTCCCGGGCCGACGAGGGTGGTGGTGCCCTCGGCGGTGGCCCAGGACCGCCCGTCCGGACCGGTCACCTCCAGCGCCGCGCGCGGGTCCCGGCGCAGATTGGCTGTCTTGGCGGTGCCCGCGGTCGTCGAGATCCGGATCACCCCGGCGGTGCGGTCATAGGCGGGCATGACGGGTGAGAGCTGGGGTCGGCCGTCGGACTTGATGGTCGCGAGCACGCCGAGGTCGCTGTCCGCGAGCAGGGTGTGCGGATCGAAGAGTGTGTTTGCCATGTCGGGCCCAACCCCCGGTCGGCGGCCGGGTATTCCGGTTCCGTGCTACCGATCGGGTGATCC
Organism: Streptomyces uncialis; assembly: GCF_001905345.1. Classification (GTDB taxonomy): domain Bacteria; phylum Actinomycetota; class Actinomycetes; order Streptomycetales; family Streptomycetaceae; genus Streptomyces; species Streptomyces uncialis. Next base: position 570,558 of record NZ_LFBV01000003.1, on the reverse strand, counting down.
TGTTCCTGACGGCCCGTCACCGGGTGGCGCGCGGACGGACTCAGTCGGCGCGGGGCGCGCCGAGGGGGTCGGTGGGTGCGCCGCGGAGGGGCGTGTGCGGCGGTGTCGCGGTCCGTCGGACGGGCGGGCTCAGGGGCGGATGACGGCCCGTTCGAGCAGGCGCTGAAGGGTTCCCTGCTCCTCCTGCGTGAGCCCCGAGAGCGGGGAGTCCTCGCCGAGGAGTTCGAGGAGCCGCTCGCGGAGGGCGGTGCCCTGGGGGGTGAGGACCAGCCGCTTGGCGCGCCGGTCGGTGGGGTGCGGCCGGCGTTCGAGCAGTTCCCGTTTCTCCAGCTTGTCGACGACGAAGGTGGCGTTGGAGGGCTCGCAGCTCATGCGTTCGGCGAGTTCCCGCATGGTCATCGGGCCGGTCAGCTCGCGCAGCGCCGTCGCCTGCGGCGCGGTCAGCCCCAGGCGGAGCGCGCGCTGCCGGACATGCTCCGCGATCTGGTGGGCCATCCCGTTCACCAGGCCGCACAGTTCGCGCTCGGCGACGGCCTGCGGTTCCGGGTTCGTCATACCGCTCATTCTAACAAGACCATCCAGCCTGAATATTGCAAGCTTGCATGATTCAAGCTTGATGCATACGGTGATCGGACCGCCGAGGCCCACGGCCCACGGCGCCGCCCCACACCGTCCAGGGAGAGGGAAGAGCGCGCATGCGTTCCACCACGTCGCATCACACCGAGCGGCTGCGCAGGCCGTCGGGAATCCGGTCGCTCACACTCGGCCGGACACGGGTCACCTACGTTCCGGACGGCGCGGTGCGGCTCACCCCGCGCGGCTGGCTCCCGGACAGCACCGACGCGTGGTGGGCGGCCCACCCCGAGTACCTGGACGACTCCGGCCATCTCGTCGCGGGTATCGGCTCGCTGCTGGTGGAGAGCGGCGACCGGGCCCTGCTGATCGACGCCGGATTCGGTCCGCGGTCCGCTCCGGCCGAGCCGGGCAACGCGTACGGCGCGATCCACGGGGGAGCGCTCCTGGACAATCTGGCCCGCCTCGGCCGCCCACCCGGGACGATCGAGGCGGTGGCGTTCACCCATCTGCACATCGACCATCTCGGCTGGGCCGGGCACCCCGCCCCCGGCGGCGACCGGCCCGCCTTCAGCGGCGCCGAACTCCTCGTGACCGAACCCGAGTGGTCCGGGCGCCATCTCCTCGCGGCCCACGGCACCTCCGCCGAAGCACTCGCCGCGCTGGAACCCCGGGTCCGGACCGTGACCGACGGTCAGGAGGTCTTCCCCGGCGTACGGGTCCGCTACATGCCCGGACACACCCCCGGCCACACCGGCTATGTGATCGAGTCGGGCGGCAGACGCCTCATCGCCTTCGGTGACGCCCTGCACTCACCGGTCCAGACAGCCCGTCCGCAGTGGTCCGCCGCCCCCGACCACGACCCCGCGCTGTCCGCCCGGTTCCGCCACCGGCTGGTCGCCGAACTCCAGGAGCCCGGCACCATCGGCTTCGGCAACCACTTCGCCGACGTGGTCTTCGGACACGTCCGTCCGGGAGCCGACGGCCCCGTCTGGCACCCCGTCGACGCGTGACCCGCCGGAGCCGGACATGACCGTGCCCTCGCCGCGCCGCTCCCCTGCCAAGTACCGCGCCCGGGTCTGGCCGGGCGTCCTCACCGCCGCGCTGACAGCGACGGTCACCGTCATGCCGGGGTTCGCCGTCGGAGCCCTCGCCCCCGGCATCGGGTCCGAACTGCGCATGTCCCGCACCGGACTCGGACTGTCCATGACCGCCTTCTACGCCGCCACCGCGCTCGGCTCGCCCCTCGCCAAGCGGACGGCCGCCCGGCTTCCGACGCACACCACCCTCGCGACGGCCTCCCTGATCGCCGCCGCGGTCATGCTCGGGGTGTCACGGGCGGGCGACGCGGCCACCCTCACCGCCCTCCTGGTCGTGGGCGGCCTCGGCAACGCACTTGTCCAGCCCGCCGCGGGCCGGCTGATCGTCGCCGGAGTCCCGGGGCACCGGCGCTCCCTGGCGGCGGGCACGGTCGGCGCGGCCTTGGCGGCGGCGACCCTCGTCCCCGGCCTGCTCGTCGCCTTCGCCGTCCCGGGACACGGCTGGCGCACGGCCATGACCGTCGCCGGACTCGTCGCCATGATCCCGGCGGCACTCACCCCGCTGACCGTCCCCCGCACCGGTACCCCGGCCACGCCGACCGTACGTCCCACCGCTTCCCGGAGCGTCGGGCCCGTACTGGCACTGTGGGCCTTGGCCGCCGCGCTGTCGGCCGCCGGGAACAACGCGGTGGCCACGTACTTCGTCCAACTGGGCGCGGAAGCCGGGCTGTCGGGCACCCTCACCGGGAACCTGCTGTCGCTCAGCGCGCTCTGCGCCATCGCCGTCCGACTCGCCGCGGGTGCGCTGACCGACCGGGCACCCCATCACAACCCAGCGGTGATCACCGCCATGATGGCCACCGGTGGCATCGGGCTCGCCCTGATCTCGACGGGCTCACCGACAGCCTTCCTGGCCGGAGCGGTGCTCGCCTTCTCCGCGGGCTGGGGCTGGACCGGACTGCTCCTCGCCGCCGCACTGCGGTTGGTACCCGACAAGGCGGAGCACGCCGGGCACACCGTCCAGGTCGGCATCTACACGGGCGCCACCGTCGCGCCGTTCGCCTTCGCGGCACTGACCGGGGCGGTCGGGTTCGCCGGCGCGTCGCTGGCCGCCGCCACGGCCGCGTTCGCGGGCGCCGCGGCGACGACCGCCGGGGCGTTCCTGCTGCGCTCGCCCGGCCGCCCCACGCCCGCCTCCGCCCCGGGAGGCACCGGACCGTCGGCCGCGCCCCACAGCCCGGTCCGTGCGACGGGCCCCACGTCCGGCGAGGACTGAGCCACGCGTCACGCAGTGCTCGATGACGGGGGCACCGACACTCCGCCGACCGCCGACCGCCGACCGCCGACCGCCGACCGCCGACCGCCGACCGCCGACCGCCGACCGCCGACCGCCGACCGCCGACCGCCGACCGCCGACCGCCGACCGCCGACCGCCGACCGCCGACCGCCGACCCGAAACGGCGGGACCGGGACGGCGTCCGGCCGGGACACCGTGGTCGTCGCGGTGTCCCGGCCGGATGTCCGAGCGAAGCGCAGCGGTCAGAGAGTTCCGGTGTACAGCAGCCTGTTGGGCGAGTTCTTGGACACGGTGAGGATGTCCTTGACCGACTGCTCGATGATCCAGTTGCCCACCTGCTGGGTCCCGGCGCCGGGGTTCAGGGACTTGTACAGGGCGGCGACCCCCGCCACATGCGGGCTGGCCATCGAGGTGCCGTTCAGCGCGGTGCTGCCGCCGCCGAGCTTCGCCGAGACGATGGCCTGGCCGGGGGCGTACACATCCAGACAGGAGCCGAAGTTGCTGAAGTCCGTCTCCTTGTCCTGGTGATCGGTCGCGCCGACCGTCAGCGCCCAGGTGGCGCTCGCGGGGGAGACCGAGCAGGCGTCCTTGTGGTCGTTGCCCGCCGCGATCACCGGCAGGACACCGCGCCCGGCGACATTGTCGGCGGCGTTGTTCACGGCGTCCGTCCGGTCCCCGCCGAGGGAGGCGTTGAGGACGGCGGGCTGCCGCGCGTTCTGCGCGACCCAGTCGAAGCCCGCGATGATCCCGGACCAGGAGCCCCGGCCGTCGCAGCCCAGGACCCGCACACTGACCAGCTTCACATGGCGGGCGACACCGAACGTGACCCCGCCGACCGTCCCGGCCACATGGGTGCCGTGTCCGTTGCAGTCGGCGGCGTTGCGGCCGTCACCGATCGAGTCGAAGCCGGGCGCCGCCCGGCCGCCGAACTCGGAGTGCTGGAAGTCGATACCGGAGTCGACCACGTAGACGGTCGCGCCCGACCCGGTGCCGTTGACGTTGTACTGCTGGTTCAGCGGCAGATACGGCTGGTCGATCCGGTCCAGCCCCCAACTGTAGGCGGGCAGACGGGTGCCGGCGGCGGGCACCGGGGTCGCCGACGCGGTGCCGTCCTCCTCCACCGCCTCGACGGCCGGCAGCGCGCGGACGGCCGTGAGCTGAGCGGGGCTGAGCTTCGCGGCGAAGCCGTTGAGAGCGGCGGAGTACGTGAACAGCGGCTTCACCCCGGGCACGGCCTGCTGAAGTGCGGTCTGGGGGCTCGCACCCTTCCGTACGGTGACGATGTACTGCCCGGGGATCGGCGAGGGCACGCGCCGCAGGGGGGCGGGCTCGGCCCGGGTGGGACTCGCGCTCACCGCCGCGCCCGGGTCGGGAGCGGCGGACACCGGGCCGCTCACGGCGGTGAGCGAGGCGAGGGCGATGACGACGGCGGCCGCGATGCGGGCGCGCGGCCTTGTGTACGTGGACATGGAGCGACCCAAGCAAAGCAAGATCCATGAATCCATCACCGGACGGGGGTGTCCCACCACCGCGGACGCTGAACAACTCGAACGCCGGTCACCTTCGCTCGCACCGCCGGGAATCCCGTCCCTGGGCCGACCCGTTCCGGTACGGGTCGTTCCTGAACGGGTCGTTCGTGGATCGCGCGGTACCCCGCGTCCCTTGGGGGCCTCGCGGGTACGGGGAACCACGCACCGCTGTGCGCACACCAGCTCCACCGCTCATGAGCCCGTCGCCCCGCCCCGCCCCTGACCGGAGAGCGGGGACGACCGCCGACCGCTCAGAGCCAGTCGTTCTCCGGAGCGGCCGCGCGGAGTGCCGCGCTCCCGTTCTCCGTCAGCGGCAGGCCATGGGGTACGCACACGATGTCCACGTCCAGCGCGGCGAGCCGGTGGAACGAGGCGATGGCCTCGGCCCTGTCCACATTGAACGGACCGAGGATCGCCCGGCCTTCCGCGGTGGCGACCAGATCACCGGGGAACAGCACACCGCTGGACGTCAGATGGAGGGCGACGCTCCCAGGGGTGTGGCCGGGGACGTGCAGCACGCGGACCGGCTCGCCCCACCCTTCGAGAAGGTCACCGTCGCGCAGCTCCACGTCCACCGGCACATGCCTCAGGGCGGGCTGGTCCGCCTTGTCGAACCCGGCGAGAACCTGCTCGTGGAGGGCACGTTCCGAGGCGGTGAGCACCGCCTCGGGCTCGGGGGCCGTGCCCTGGACGAAGGGGGCGTCCAGGGCACCGGCCAGCACTTGGGCGCCCGTCGCCTCGACGAGATCCGCGGCCGAGCCCATGTGGTCGACATGGCAATGCGTCAGCACGATCCGCCGTACGTCCTGGGGCCGGGCGCCGAGCTCCCCGAGCGCTTCCAGGACCGCGGGGGCGGAGCCCGGCACACCCGTGTCGATCAGGGCGTACCCGTCCGGCAGACGCACGATGTGGACGTTGCCGACCGGGAAGGGCAACTGCCAGACATCGGAGGTGATCCGTGTGAGCTCCATCCACCGACGCTAACGGGAGACGAGGGAAGAGCCGGTCACATTGTGCTGCGGGCGGATTCCGCGCACCGTGAACGAAGGACCGCCCGGGTCCGGCCCGGATCGGCCCGGACAGACCTACGAGGCGAGCCCAGGACGAAGCGGCCGGGCCCACAGTTCAGCCTCGCATCGGGGCTACCGGAGGTGATCCGCGACGGCTTGCGCGATGGCGTCCATCCCCGCGTCCCCCGGGTGGAGCCCGTCCCCCGAGTCGAACACCGGGGCCATCTCGTCACCGTGCCCCGGGCGGCGATCGGCCAGCACCCGGTCGAGGTCCACCACCGCGCCGTACGCCCCGCTGGTCCGGAGCCAGTGGTTCACGGCGTCACGCACCCGCTCCTTCTCCGGGGTGTAGTAGGGGCCGTACCCCTTGAACGGGGTGAGGGTGGCCCCGATGAGGGTGATTCCCCGCCGGTCCGCGGCCCGGATCAGCTTCCGGTGTCCCTCGATGAGCTGCTTCGCGCTCACGATGGGACGCACCCCGCAGCCCCGGTCGGGCAGCCCGCCGCCCCCGATGTCGTTGACGCCCAGCATCACGACGGCCGTCCGGACACCCGCCAGACCGAGCGCGTCGTCCCGGAAGCGCGCGGTGCCCTTGTCGCCGTAGCACAGCGAGTCGGTGAGCAGCATGTTGCCGCTGATCCCGGAGTTGACCACGCTGAGCCGTCGCCCGTCGGCGAGCAGCCGCTCACCGAGCCGGTCCGGGTACCGGCGGTCCGCGCCCGGGGTGGAACCCCAGCCAGCGGTGATCGAGTCACCGAAGGCGACGACCGCGCCCTCGGTCCGCCGCCCTCGCACCTCGACGCCCCGTACGAGGTAGTGGGCCTGGCTCGTCTCGTCGAAGGCATCGCCCGAGGTGTGGTGCGTACGGTCACCGGCGGCCCGGTAGGCGTTGGTCAGCCCGTCCTCCAGATAGGTGACCGGACCGGTGCCCCCGGCGAAGTGAAGGGTGACGGTCAGCTTCTCCAGAGGCCGTACGGGGAGCCGCACCGGATCGGACGACCACTGCTCCCCGACCGGCACGACGGCCGAGGACCGGCCCCCGAACCGCAGCTCCCGGACCGACCCGGCCCGGACCGACGCTCCTTCGGCCGCCCTGGCGACACTCGCCCGGGTCAGTCGCAGCGGCTTGTGCCCGTACCGGTTGGAGACCTCGACCCGCACCTCCGACCCGGCGGCCCCGACCCGGACCACCTGACGGACGCTCTGATCGGCGAAGCCGTCCCAGGCCCAGTTGGGCCAGGACCCCGGCAGGGGCGCCACCGGACGGTGGAGGGCCGCGCCCCACGCCCTGGTCCAGCCACTCTCCCGCGCGGTGCCGCTGTGACTCCCGGCGGCCGGAGCGGGCGCGGCCGCTGTCGCGACGACCACGGCCGCGATGCCCAGGGCGGAGAGACGAATCCGCCGGTTCCTTGAACGCAAGGTGACTCCTTCGACGCCGGATACGCGGAGCGTTTCGCGCGGGGCCGCGGCGAAGCCGCCGCGCCGGACGCCAACTCCGCTGTCGGAGGTGCCAGTCCACCATGGAGTAAACCGGATTTCGGGACACCGTCGACATCGCCGTCCGAGTCGCGGGTCATGGGTCGCGGTTCAGCGCCCGGCAGGCCCCGCCTGCCGGGCGTACTCCGGAGCTGCTCGCACCATCACCGCTCCCGGTTGGGGCATCGTCGGCGGACGAGAAAGGCGGATGATGGACTGATGCCATGACCACATTGATGCCCCGCGTGCTCAGCGCACTCGACCGGTTCCATGCGGCCCGTCCGTGGGACCACAACGCCCACTACCACCGCTGGATGCTCCGGCAGTTGCCCAAGCGCTTCGGCAAGGCCCTGGACGTGGGTTGCGGCAGTGGTGATCTGGTCAGGCTTCTGGCCGGACGTGCCGGGTCGGTGCACGGACTCGACGCCGACCCGGCGATCGTCGCCCGGGCACAGGAGCTCACCGACCCGGCAACTCCGGTGACCTACCAGGTCGGTGAAGCGCCGAAGGGGATTCCACCGGGCCCGTACGACGTCATCACCTGCGTCGCCACCCTCCACCATCTGCCGTTCACCGAGACCCTGACCCGCTTCCGCGACCGCCTGGCGCCCGGCGGAACCCTGGTGATCGTCGGCGTCGCGAAGCCGGAGACGCTCGGTGACCAGCTGCTCGCGATGGTGTCCGCCGTGCTGAACGTGGCCATGGCGTTGCTGAAGAACAGGGGACGCGGGGCAGCCCGACCGGTCGCGATGACCGCCAAGGTCCGGCCCGCGGACATGAGCTTCCCGGACATCGCCCGTGAAGCCCACCGGGTCCTGCCCGGCGCCCGGCTGCGCCGAAGGCTCTTCTGGCGCTACACCCTTGTGTGGCAGAGGAGTTGAGCTCGCTCTCCATCTGCCAAGACCTTCCCGGGCCTGCCGATGACATACGCCGCACACCGCTCCGTGCCCACGACGGTGCTCCGGACAACAGCGTCAGGTCCATCCGTCCGGGCGGGCGTAGAGCGCTGATTCGCCCACCAGCGCCGGTGGGCGAATCAGCCCACCGGGGTGCCGTTGAGGGCTCACGGACGGGTTCTCAGCTTGTTCGATGTCCATGGCGGTCTGTGGCTGGGACGGATGGGCCCAGGGCTTCGTCCAGCATTTCGACGATCTTCCGGAGCTCGCGAGCCCCGCGCTGCGACATCGCCTGCATCGCGCCGTCGAGGAGGATGCGGGCCCTGAATGGGTTGCCGCAGCAGTACCAGTCCACGTGGCCGAGCTCGTCGTCGCGCCAGAGCTCGCGCTCGGTGCGGTGGACGTAGTCCTTCCACAGACGCAATGCCGCTCCTACGTCCCCTGGTTGGAGATAGTTCCGCGTGCGTTCGAGACGAACGATCTCGGAAACTGTTCGCTGGGAGAGGCGGTCGATGACCAGTCTCGTATTCCGTGACTGGTGCCGATCCGGGATCCCGGCCCGGACCCGCCTTGGCCGTCTACGCGGCATGGGCCTTTCGGTTGGTCGTCATGGCGCACATAGTGCCACGAGCTCGAACGGCATCTCGAACGGGTTTACCCGCCTGGGCATTTACCGGACGTACGGACGCCCCTCGTCCGATCGGGTGCTCCGACCAAGGAAGCACGTCACCGCGACGAAGGCTGTGAGGTGAGTACGCTGCTCGATGCCCTCGGGACGGAAGCAATCGCGGAAGCGTCGCGCCGGACGATGCCACCGATGGATGAGGTAGGGCACCCTGGCGACGACGGCCGTCGCGTCTTCCGGCGTGTGGCCCGGACAGTCGCCGGCTCCCGTCGCGCGCGGTTCAGAGTGGGGTGGTCCAGACGCCGACGGGATGCTCGGCGGGCTCCAGCCAGAGCCACGGCTGGGACTTCCGATAGCTGTGGCCGCTCTCGTCCTGCCAGAGGTAGTGGCCTTCACGGTCCGGCCACACCGCTTCGAGGACGGGGAACGGCGGGCGCCGGTAGAACGAGATCGCGCTGCCGAAGAAGGTGCGGTGCCAGCGGGGATCGACAGCCTTCAGGGCAAGGGAATGGTGCGCTATGACGTCCGTGCACCGCTGGCCGTCAGACAGCGTCCTACCTTGGGCGGCCCGCTGTCCCAGGGTGTTGAGGCACGTACGCATCACGTGGATGTCGAGGCCGAACATGGCCACTTCAGGAGTACGGAACGAGTGCCAGAGCCCGATCGTGTACGCGAACCCAGGGCCTTCCTCGTCCGGGGGAACCGTCACCACGCTCCAACCATGGCCCAGGACATGTTCCAGGGTTCGTAGGTCCAGGGCATCTGCTTCGTGCCGGTCTCCGTAGTCGTGGCATATGACGCAACGGCACTCGGCGGGGTCGTCGTGCATGCCGCTCAGAGTACGTCTGCCGCGTCACGATGCCCGGCGGGGGCGTTCGCTGTCGGGCCACACTTCCGGGACGACTTGTTCGGCTGCCTGCCTGCGCGCGGAGCCATGCTGTTCGAGCTCACCGATGCGTCGCCGCGCGCGGACCGGCCGATGACCACGCCGGTGGACCTCACGCTGACGCCGGGCGTCGGCGCGGGCACGGCGCGCTGAACAGCGGGAACGCGTCCGCCGTCCGCCACCCGGTCGGCGCCCGTCGGCCCGTCCCCCCCGCTCAGATGTCGTGCGGGACCCAGGGGGCCGTGTCGCTCGTGAAGGCGGTCGTCGCCTCCGCCAGTGCGCCCGGGCGCAGCTCCCGTACGCGTCCGGCCGCGGCCAGTTCGGTCAGTCGGGTGCCGCCCAGGTACACCGTGCCCAGGTCCCGGACGTCCAGGGCGAGGTCCGCCGGGTCGCCGGTCCGTTCGCAGGTCGCGCCCTTCGGGTCGCCGGACAGGCGCCATCTGCCCTCGTTCCACGGGCAGAAGGCGTCCTTGACGTCGAACACGACATCCACCGGCACCCGGTAGGTCCGCGCCTCCAGTGCCGCCCCGACCTCCACCAGCCGGACATGGCCCCCGTCGTTGATCCGGACGGCGCAGCGCCGGATGTCCGAGACGAGGTGCTGCCAGGCGTCGTCCACGGGGCAGTTGCCCAGGCTGACGGTCGAGGTGAGGTCGATGCCGAAGAGATGACGCATGAGCGCGGCACGGGAGGCCGGGTCGAGCGCGAACAGGTCCTGGACCTCGACGGAGCCCTTGGGGCCCGCGTCGTCCCAGGTGGGGCGGACCCGGAAGCGGACGTAGCCGGTCGTCCGGCCGTCCCGCTCGGCCACGACGCACCGGAGGTGGGAGGTGCCCTCCCGGAACTCGGGGACGTCGAGGACCCCGAGGCGTTCCCAGCCGGGCAGCCGGGCGATCATCCCGGGGCGGGCGGGTACCAGTTCGGCGTAGACCGCCTCGCAGTCGGCCAGCGAGTCGCCCGGCGGGACCTCGCGCAGCCCGACCTCGTCCGTGCCCTCGGGGACCGTGAGCCGTACCCGGGACGTGTCGATGTCCGCCTTCAGTAGATGAGTCGACGGGCCGTAGCCGAAACGGCCGTAGATGGCGGGCTCGGACGCGCCCAGGATGGCGAGCGGTTCGCCCCAGGCGCGGAAGTCGTCCAGCTGGCGGCGCATCATCGAGGTCAGCACGCCCCGCCGACGATGGGTGGCGGCGACGGTCACCAGGGAGACCCCCGCCATCACGGCGAGCCCTCCGCCGGGTACCGCCACCCCGAAGCGGAACGAACCGGCGGTGCCGACGCACAGATCCCCGTCCCAGGCGGCCAGTGAGCGCTCGGCCACCGTGATGTCGCGGATCAGCTCGCGCCTCTCCGGGGACTGGGGGACACCGCCGAAGGCCAGGTTCAGCCCGTCGTACCAGCCGTCCCACTCGGACGCGCGCAGGACCCGCAGCTCGATGGTCATGCGCCATGTCTAGCAAGGTGCCCAGCCGGGCCGCGACCCGATTTCCTGCGGCGCGGCCGGTACACCGCGGGTGAGGGACGGCGTCGTTCCGGCATCTCGTCACACGGGGTGCGGGGCCGGGCCGAGGGTGCGGCCGGGTACCAGGGTGCCGGGCAGCAGTTCGTGCTCGGTCGGTGTCCGGGTCCGGTTGTCCCGCAGCGCCCTCATGACCTCCACCGCGCGCCGGGCCGCCCGCTCCACCGGGATGCGTACGGTGGTGAATCCCAGTAGATCGATGCCCGGCAGGACGCCGTCGCACCCGGTGAGCGACAGATCGTCCGGTGCCTGGAGGCCCGCCGCCTGGGCGAGGGGCAGGAAGGCGAGGAGCCGCCAGTCGGACGGGAACATGGCGGCGGTGATCCGCCCCGACCGGTGGAGGCCGAGGATGTCCAGCCCGCCTTCCTCGGCCCGCCCGAACGTGGGGGAGGCGACCGGATGCACCCGGACGCCGTGTTCACGCAGCCGACGGGCCATCGCGACGCCGCGCCGGTGCTCGGGCACGGAGTTCGCGGCGCTGGGCGTCACGACCGCCACGGACCGGTGCCCGTGCGCCGCTACGGCGTCGGCGAGCTGGGCCGCGTTGCCGTCCTCGTCGTAGGACACGCTGTGGATACGGGGGTGCGACTCGGGGCGTCCCACCACGACGACCGGCACGATGTCGAGGAACGGTTCCAGCATCTCCGCGCGGATCACCCCGGTGGCCACGAACATCCCGCCTACCCGCAGTCCGAGCAGCCGGTTGAGTGCCTGCCGTTCGTACCGGGCGCCCTCGTCGCGTGAGGGCGCCACGGTCACCATCTCCAGTCCGGCGCGGCTCACCTGGGTCTGCAACTCGCTGAAGAGGAGCCCGTAGGCGGGGTTGGTCGGGTCGCGCACCAGCAGACCCAGGATGTCGGAGCCACGCGCGGCCAGTGATCTGGCCATCGTGTTGGGGACGTACCCGAGTGTCTTCGCCGCCGCGTGCACCGCGTCCCTCGTACCCGGGGCCACGGGGGTCGAGCCGTGGAAGACCCGTGACGCGGTGGCGCGGGAGACACCGGCCGCCGCGGCGACGGTCTCCATCGTGACCTTCAGGGGTGACGCGTCGCCGGACTCCGGCTGCGGCCGTGGCACCCGCTCACCCCGTCCGTCGCGGGGTCCGCGGCGCGTCGCCCCGATGGCCGTGCCGCCTCGGTGCCGTCCCGTGGACCTGCCGGCGGTACCGGGCCAGCAGGTCCGGCCAGTCGGTCTGGACGATGTCCGCGCCGTGCTCCATCAGCCTGCCCCATCCGTCGGCCGGATCACCGAGGACGGAGGTGTGGTCGTCCAGGCCGGCGAAGAGGGGGACGCCGTTGGGGAGGTTGATGGCGTTGAGCAGGCAGGCCAGTTTGGCCGCCCGGAGTTCGGCGACGAGGGCGGGGCCGGCCAGTTCGTCGTCCGCCGACGCGGGGAGGAGTTCCACGCCGACCAGGTTGACGCCGGGATCACCGAGGACGGCGTGGATGTCGGCGCGGGAACGCACCATCGGGAGGAACGGGTACTTCACCGGATGCCGTCGCAGCTTCTCCAGCCACACCTCCTCGACGGGACTCTTCAGCACGAGCTGCCCTGCCATGTCGTAGCGGTCCAGGAACGGCAGCAGGTCGTCCCAGTACCACCAGGAACGGTCCACGTTGAACAGCGCGTCGCCCCGGAAGTGTTCGAGCAGGGTGCCCAGCCCGGTGACGCCGGCGTCATGGCGGGTCCAGCGGTAGCGCAGCTCGCGGATCTCCCCGGCGGGCAGGGTGCGCAGATCGATGTCGCGGTCGAAGGCGTGTCGCTCGTAGCCGTCGTGGAAGAGGAAGAACTCCCCGTCGGCCGAGCGGACGACATCGAACTCGACCATGTCGGCACCCTGCCGGAACGCCGCTTCGACGGCCTCGGCGGTGTTCTCCTGGATGTTCCCCAGACCGGTGCCGCGATGCGCCGCGATCAGGGGGGTGCGCCGCGTGAGGTGCGCGTTCAGCAGCGCGTTGACGTCCTGGTACTGAGCTTGTCCGAGCACGTGGTTCCTTCCGTCAGCCGGTCGGGGCGGTCTGTGTGGTCCGGGCGGTGGGGGCGGTTCCCGCGGTGACGGTGTCGGGGATCACCGCAACCGGCGGCCCGGTCCTCGTCCTGCCCCGGGTACGCAACCGTGAACGCCGCTCACCCGTACCGCTGTTGCGGCCGTACACGAACCACATCGCGAGGGTCGAGATCGCCATCAGCAGCACGGTGTAGACGAAGGTCAGGGCCGTGGCGTCGCTCGCGCCCTCGCCCCGGGTGGCGTTCTGGATCGCGATACCGAGGGGCTGGTGGAGCGGATGGGCGAGGAACACCGCGGTGTCGTAGTCGTCGAGCAGACCGGTGAAGTTCAGCGCGCTGACGGCCGCCGCCGCGGGGAGGACCAGCGGCAGCAGGACCCGGCGGTAGGTGTGCAGCGTACCGGCGCCGAGCAGGGTGGCCGCTTCCTCCAGCGAGGCGGGGATGCTCGCGTACGCGGCCTTGAGCATGCGCAGCGTGAACGGGATCTTGGCCGTGATGTACGCGACCGCCAGCAGCCCGACCGTCCCGGTCAGTACGGTCTCGCCCACCGGGAGCCTGGGCACGGAGTACGTGATGATCAGCCCGAGGGCCGTCAGCGTGCTGGGCAGCACCCAGGGGATGTGCAGCAGGTACTCGACGGTGATCGTGACGGCGTTGACGAACTTCTGGAGGACCCGGGCGACGAACAGCATCATGGCGATGACGACGGCCGCGGTCACCGCCGCGTAGCCGACGCTCACCACGAACGGCCGGTACGCGGCGGCGTCCGTCAGCACCCGCCGGTAGTTGTCGAGGGTGAAACCGCCGGCGCCGAGGTCACCGGACGCGATCGTCGCGGCGTCCGTGAACGAGAAGACCACGATCAGCAGCGGCGGGATCAGATAGACGAGGAAGAGGGCGTACGCGGCCGGATGAACGGCGCCGTTTGCCACGGGGTGGCCGATGCGCTGCTTCTTCAGCGCCGTCGGCACCTTCGACACCGAGAAGTAGGTGCCCCCGGCCTGGAGCCGGTTCAGCACGGCGAGCAGCAGCAGGGTGGCCAGCCCGAGGACCAGGGCGAGGGTGGCGGCGAGGTCACGGGAGCCGGGGTTGCCGGAGAACGTCAGGATCATCGGGGTGATCGTCTGGAACTCCCGGCCGCCGAGCACCTGCGGCGCCGCGAACGCCGCCAGCCCGCCGAGGAAGGTCAGCACGGTCACCGCGAACAGCGTCGGCTTGAGGACGGGCAGCACGATCGTGCGCAGGACGCGCCATGGGGATGCGCCCAGTTGCTGCGCGGCCTCGATGGTCTGGTGGTCGATCCGGGCGAGGGCGGACGACAGGAACAGCATGTGATAGCCGGTACCGGTCAGGGTCATCACGACCACGACCGCGAGCATCCCCGAGAACCACGCCGGGTCCAGACCGGGGAACACCTGGAGGAGCAGACGTGTGACGAACCCGTTCTCCCCGTAGACGAAGGTGTAGCCCGAGACGGCCACGACACCGCCGTAGACCAGGGTCGTGGCGTACCCGAGCCGCAGCAGCCGGGCACCACGGACGGTGAAGTAGCGCGTGACGAGGACGATGAAGACGCCGAGGACGTTCACCGTGACGGTCAGGACGGCCGCCAGGACGAAGCTGTTGCGCAGCGAGTCCATCGCGCGTTCCGACGCCATCAGCTTCTCGAACGCGCGGGTGCTGAACGCGCCCTGCGGTGCGAAGACCTCCTTCAGCATGACGGCGTTCGGGTAGATCATGAACGTGAACACGAACCACAGCAGCGCCACGCCGGTGACGACGACCAGCGGTGAGCGGAGCATGGCCCGCAGCGAGCGGCTCATGCCCGGACCCCGGAGTCCGCGACCGGGGCGGAGGCCGCGACGGGGGCGGGGGCCGCGACGGGGGCGGGGTAGCGCATCAGGGTCGCCGGGTCGAAGACCACATCGACCTCCTGCCCGGTCCGTATCAGCGGCCCGGCACCGTCCTGCACCACGGCCCGCAGACTGTCGTGCTCGGTCCGCAGCAGATACACGCTGTGCGTGCCGTGGTACGTACGCGAGGTGACGGTCCCACGCACGGCGATACCGTCGTACGGCTCCCCGTCCCTCGCGAGACCGACCTTCTCGATCCGGACATAGGTGGGATCGGCGGGGTCGAGCCGTGAGGCGCCCCGGGCGGCGAGGGTGCCCACCAGTTGGGGACCGAGCCGGTTCACCTCACCGATGAAGGTGCACACGAACTCGCTCGCGGACCGTTCGTAGATGTCCTCGGGCGTACCGACCTGCTCGATCCGGCCCTTGTCGATCACCGCGATCCGGTCGCTCATGGACAGGGCCTCGTCCTGGTCATGGGTGACGTAGACGGTCGTGATCCCGAACCGGCTCTGGAGCTCCTTGAGCTGGACGCGCAGCTGGCGGCGGAGTTTCGCGTCGAGGTTGGACAGCGGTTCGTCGAGCAGCAGCACCTTCGGCCGCATGACCAGGGCGCGGGCGATCGCCACACGCTGCTGCTGGCCGCCGGAGAGTTCGGCGACCCCCTTGGCGAGCTGTTCCTGTGAGAGATCGACCTGTTCGGCGATCTCGTCGACGCGCCGGTCGGTCTCGTCCCTGGGCCGTCCGCGGGCGCGCAGTCCGAACGCGATGTTCTCGCGGACGCTCATACCGGGGAACAGCGCGTAGTTCTGGAAGACCATCCCCACCTCGCGCTTGCCGCTCGGGAGATGGGTGATCCTCCGGCCCGCGACACGGATGTCACCGGCACTGAGGTCCACGAACCCGGCGAGCGCGCGCAACGCCGTGCTCTTGCCGCAGCCTGAGGGTCCGAGCAGGGTGAAGAACTCCCCTTCCCCGATATGGAGGGAGAAGGAGGGCAACGCCTCGAAGGTGCCGAACCGCACCGAGACATCGTCAAAGCTGATCATGTCGATCCTTGGGCCGAGTGGGGCCGAGTGGGGCCGAGTGGGGCCGAGTGGGGCCGAGTGGGGCTGACCGGGCCTGAGTGGGGTTGTTGCGTGCCCGTGAGGAGTGCGGGGCGGCCGTCGTGCCTCGGTGGGCCGGGCGACCGCTCCAGGTGCGGGGCCGGGTCAGTTGGGCAGGTACTCCAGCTCGATCTTCTCGGTCCACCGGTCGAGCCGGGCGGCCACGAACGTCCAGTCGATGTCCTGCTCGGTGAAGGAGTCGGTCTCCTCGACGGCTCCGGCGTCCGCCTTCGCGAGCGCGCCCTTGTTGGCCGGGGCGGTGTGGAACTCCCGGGACCAGGCGGCCTGTACCTCCGCGCCGCCGAACCAGTCGATGAACTTCTTCGCCGCCCCGGCCTTCTTCGTACCGTTCACCAGCCCGATCTGCTGGACGACCATCGGAACGCCGGTCTCCGGCCGGACCGCCTCGGTCCGGATCTTGTACTGCTCCTCACGGGTGGCCTTCCCGGAGAGCCACATCTGGCCCGCGGTGACCTTGCCGTCGGCCATCCGCGCGTACAGGTCGGTGTTCGTCACCGAGGGCACACCGTGCTCGAAGTACGACTCGACGGCGTCCCAACCGGCCTGGCCGACCCCGAGGTCCCCCCGGTCGTCACGGTGTCTGCTGAGGATGCCGGACAGCACCATCTGGGTGGTGGCACCGCCGAGTTCGGTGGGGACCTCGTACTTCTTCCGGAACTCCTCCTTGGTCCACAGATCGGGCCAGTCGGCGGGCGCCTGGCCCTTCTCCGGATAGGCGGCCTTGTCGTGGACGAGCATGATCGGCTCACGGACGATGGGCCAGAACCGCTTGCCGGTCGCGTCGCCCAGCGCGGCATCGACCTGATCGGCCCAGGCGGGGGTGTACTCGCCGAGGACCTCCGCCTCCTTGAGCTTCTCGAAGTAGACGTTGTTCAGTCCGAAGGTGACGTCGGCCACCGGGTTCGCCTTCTCGGCGAGCAGCCGGTTCTGGACGTCACCGCCACCGAGGTCGACCACCTGGAGCGAATGGCCCGCCTTGCCCGCCTCCTTCTTGAGCCAGTCGCCGCGCCCGTCGGACACGGAGTTGCTGTAGACGACGAGGGTCTCCGGGTCATCCGAGCCGCTCCCGCCGAACGGTGAGCCGCATCCGGCGGCGAGGGTCGCGGTGAGGAGCGTGGCCACGGCGGCCGTGAGGGTCCTGCGCATCGGTTCGTTCCGTTCCGGCCCTGGTCGCGCTGTGCGCGGGGCCCCTTCGGCAGATGGATGAACGCGCGTTCATCCACACTGAACGCGCGTGTACGGACCGAGGGGCGGCCGGCAGATGAATGACCGGCGTCCGAGCGCCGAAGGTCCGCCGCCGGGCGGTCGGGTAGGGGCGAGACCGGACGGGTACGGGCGGTCACACAGTGGGAGCCGGGGACCGGTACGACCGGTCCCCGGCTCCCGGGGATGTCATCCGCGCCGGTTCGTGCGTCCGGCGGCGCGGGACTCAGTCGGCCCGCCGCGCTCCCACCGCCACCTTGGTGGGCGGCAGAGCGGCGGCGTCCGTCGCGGACGGCTCCGGCGCGTTCCCCGGGGACGGGTCCTCGACGGTCCCCGGTTCCTTGAGGAAGAAGGTCAGCCCGAGGCCGACCAGATAGATGGAGGCGATCACCCACACCGTGCCCTCGATACCGATCGGCCCGACCAGCCCGGCGATGGCCGATCCGGCGAACTGGCTCAGTCCGGCGCCCAGGTTCAGGATGGCGACCGAGGCGGCGATATGACGCGGGGCGAGCATCGGCATGATCGCCGACAGCGGGACGAACGCGCCGAGCGCCAGTCCGTAGACGATGGCCACGGCCAGGGTGATGCCGAAGCTCGGCCCGACCGCCTCGGGCACGTAGTACAGCGCGAGCACGGTCACGAAACAGCCGAGTCCGCCGGCCCAGGCGACGGTGTTGACGCTGCCGATCCACCCGGCGACGTACCCGGACAGCAGATTGGCCGCCACATTGGCCAGCAGCATGGTGCCCCAGATGGTCTGCCACTGCGCCGTGGAGAAACCGACGTCGTTGACCATATGGGAGGTCAGGAACACCACGAAGGCGTAGAACGAGAGGGTGTTGATCATCCGGACCACACCTCCGACGCCCACCCGGGGATGTGTCCTGACGATGGTGAGCGCGCCGAACATCTTGGCGACGGACTCCTTGGTGGAGTCCGGGGGAGCGGTCGTGACACGGGCCCGGACCAGGAAGATCACCAGCAGACCACCGGCGGCGACGAAGGCGAGGGACAGCCACAGGGTCGCCATCTCGCCGATCACGGGGATGACCGCCCCCGCGAAGTAGGAGCTGATCACGCCGAGGCCCATGGTGGAGGCGAACCAGTACCAGCCGACCGCGCGGTTGAGCTTGTCGCCCGGGGTCTCCATCGCGATCCAGACGAGGAAGCCGTACGCGAAGAAGGGGTAACCCAGCCCGCGGATACCGAAGGTGAGGAGCATCAGCGGGTAGTTCCCGGCCGCGACACCGACGGTCAGGAAGAGGACCTCGAAGACGGCCCAGATACCGAGGCCCAGCAGCATCACCCGGCGCGGCCCCCACGCCTCGGCGAGCGCGCCGGAGAGCCAGGCCGCGACGGCGACGACGAAGCCGTACACCGTCCAGAGCAGGGCGACCTCGCTGCCGGAGAGCCCGCGCGACTCCAGGTAGGGCGAGAGGAACCCGACTTCGATGCCGTCGCCGACCATGAACAGCATCACGGCGAGGAAGCCGAAGGCGAGCGGCCGGACGATCCCCTGCCGTTCGAGGAATCCGGGGCGGGGCACGGCCGGGCCGGCCGTGGGGTGGGGCGAGGTGGGCATGTGTCCTCCGGCGTGCACAACAGACGCGTGAACATCTGATCAATAATCGAACCAAAGTGCATGTAATATGAGTGGCACCCCTGCGGCTGTCAAGCCTCGGGCGGGTTCCCCGTACGGGGTGACGCGACAGCCGCTGTGCTGGTCAGCGGCCCCCTGACCGGCGGAAGCGGCAGAGCAGGCTCCGAACGGAGGATCGATGGACAGAGCGACCGGTCAGAAGAGACCACCGCTGGGCAAGATCGCGCGGCTGTACTACGAGCACGGACTGACCCACCAGGAGATCGCCGACCTGTGCGGGCTCTCCCGGATCAAGGTCACCCGGCTGCTGGCGGAGGCCCGCCGGGTCGGCATCGTGGAGATCACGGTGCACAGCGACGACCATCTGTTCGTGGGCCTGGAATCGGCCCTGGGCAGCGCCTACGCCCTGCGGCAGGCATGGGTGGGCCCGGCCTTCGACGACGAGAGCCGGGCCGCCCACTCCCTGGGGGCACTGGCCGCGGACTGCGTCAGCGCCTTCCTCGACGAGGGCACGACCATCGCGGTCGGCCTGTCGGGATCGGTCGCCACGATCCCCGAACATCTGCGGCCCTCGTCCGCCCCGGACGTCAACTTCGTCCCGCTCACCGGGAGCAAGGGCGGTATCTCCCGGGCCGCCAGCTCCCATGAACTCGCCCTCGCCTTCGCCGCCGCCGCGGGCGGGCACGCCTACCACCTCCCCGCCCCGCTGCTGGCCCGCTCCGCCGAGGCCGCCCGGGTGTGGCGCGAGGACCCGGCCGTCCAGGAAACCCTGGAACGCGCGGTCTCGGCGGACGCGCTGATCGCCGGGATCGGCGGGACGACCGCCGACGCCGGTCTGCTCGTCCAGGGCCTGACCGCCACCGAGCTCGCGGGCATCCGCGCGCGCGGCGCGGTGGGGGACATCTCCGGCCGCTTCTTCGACGCGGACGGCGCCGCCGTGCCGGGCGAGGTGGACGAACGGCTCATCGGACTGAGCCTGGAGCAGCTGCGGGCGGTACCCGTCCGGATCGGGGTCGCCCGGGGGGCGGCCAAACGCCAGGCCCTGGAGGTGGCGCTGCGGCAGGGCCTCATCAACGTCCTGGTGACCGATGCCGCCACCGCGGAGGAACTGCTGGCAGCCGCCGGCGTGGCGCCGAACGCGCCGTCATGAACACCCCGAGCGGCCGGACCGTCCGACGGCCCGCCGCCGTACGAAAGGACATGATGTGAAGCCGGTTCATACCCGCGAGGACCTGTGCGAGCGGCTGGCCGAGGTCGGCCGGATCGCCGTGGAACGCGGACTGGTGCTCGCCAGCGGGGGAAACCTGTCGGCGCGGCTGCCCGGCGGCGACGAGTTCGTCGTCACCGGCGCGGGCACCTGGCTCGACCGTCTGGAGGAGGCGGACTTCACCGTGATGACGCTCGCCGGGGAACGGACGGGTGGCGCGGCGAAGCCGTCCAGCGAGTGGAAGCTGCACCAGCGCACGTACCAGGTGCGCCCGGACGTCAACTGCGTGGTGCATCTGCACCCCCAGCACGCGGTCCTCCTCGACGCGGTCGGCGCGCCGATCCGGCTGATCAGCCTCGACCACGCCTACTACGTCCGCTCCGTCGGTACGGTGCCGTACCACCCCAACGGCTCCGACGAACTCGCCGAGGCCGCGGCCGAGCAGGCGCTGCGCCACGACTGCATGGTGCTCTCCCACCACGGGTGTTCCTCGCTCGGTGCGGACATCGGGATGGCCTTCCGGCGGGCGATGAATCTGGAGGAGGCCGCGGTGGCCACGTATCGTGCTCTCGCCCTGGGCGATACCACGGCGGCGTTCCCGTCCGAGGCCCTGGCGTCCCTCCACCACGCCTGACCCACCCCCCACCCCAACGGTGCCCCACGGGTCGCCTGTGCTGGGCCCACTTGTTCCCCGTGCGGGTCGCCTGTGGGGTGCGCAGTTCCCCGCAGGTCGCCTTCGCTCGCGCCCCCTGGGTTGCCTGTGCTGGGCCCACTTGTCCCCGTGCGGGTTGCTCGTGGGTGCGCAGTTCCCCGCGCCCCTGGGTCTCCTGTGCTGGGCGCACTTGTCCCCGTGCGGGTCGTTCGTGGGTGCGCAGTTCCCCGCGCCCCTGGATGCTGCCCCATTGCGGTCGCTACTCGGGTGCGGGCCGTCCTCGTTTTGCGCAGTTCCCCGCGCCCCTGAGGTCGCGCCCCTTGCGGTTCCCGTTGGGGTGCGGGTGGTCCTTGGTTGCTCGCGCAGTTCCCCGCGCCCCTGAAGGGGCGCCCACTTGGGGCTGTCCGTCAGGTGCGGGCCTTCGCTCGCGGAACCCCTCTCCTCTCGCGGTCGCGGTGCTGCGGGAGGGGGTGGGCGGGAATCTCTGCCCGCAGACTCCGATGCTCTTCAGCAGGACAAGGGGGACGTCCGACCGAGCGCGTTGGAGCGAGGACGGAGAATCCCGACCGGCACCGACCCGAAGGACCGGCAGAACGCGCCCCAAAGGGGCGCGGGGAACTGCGCGAAAACGACGAGCGACGGCACAGGGAACAAGCGCGCCCACCCGGACAGACCTGGGAAGCGCAAGCGAAGGCGACCCGCGGGGAACTGCGCACCCGACGAGCGACGGCACAGAACCGAAGTGCGTCCCGCCGGACAGACCTCGGAAGCGCAAGCGAAGGCGACCCGCGGGGAACCGCGCGAACCCCCGAACGACGGCACAGGAACGAAGCGCGCCCAGCACAGGGACCCCAAGGGCGCGCCCAGGCAAAAGGGGACGCCCCCGAGCGAAAACCCGGGGGCGCAACCAAAGACGGCCGACCGGTCAACCCGCGGCAAGCGGCCCTGCGTTGGCCACCGCCGCAGGCTCCTCCCCGACGGCCCAGGCACGCAACGCACGCTCCGCGATCCGCGAGTGCTCCGTGACCACATCGTCGGACGCGCCACCGATATGCGGAGTGAGCGTGACATTGTCGAGCCGGAACAGCTCGGAGTCGGCCGGCGGCGGCTCGGTCCAGAAGACATCCAGACCGGCCCCCCCGATCCGCTTCTCGCGCAACGCGGCCATCAGGGCCTCCTCGTCCACCACGGCCGCCCGTCCCGCGTTGACGAGATAGGCGTCGGGACGCATCAGGGCGATCTCCCGCGCCCCGACGAGCCCCACCGTCGAGTCGTTGAGCGGCACATGCACGGTGATGACGTCGGACCGGCCCATGAGGTCGTCGAGGCCGACGATCTCCGCGTCGTCACCGAGGGCGCCCGGCGCGAGGAACGGGTCGTGGACGAGGACGTTCATACCGAACCCCAGGGCGCGGCGCATCACCCGGCGCCCGATGGCACCCCCGCCGAGGATGCCCAGCGTGCGCCCGCCGAGACCGATCCCCCGGAAGCGGGCGTACGGCTCGAAGACATCGTCCGCGCGCCAGTTCCCGTCCCGCATCCACCGCTCCGCGGCCCCCGTGCGGCGGACGGCGGACAGGATGAGCGTGAAGGCGAGATCGGCGGTGATCTCGGCGTTGCGCGCCGGGGTGGTGGCCACCGGTATGCCCCGGCGGGTACAGGCGGGCAGATCGACGTTGACGGGGCTGGCCCGGCAGGTGACGACGAACTTCAGCGCGGGCGCCGCGTCGAGCGCCGCCTGGTCGACCTGGTCGACCTCGCAGACCACCGCGTCGGCCACCGCCAGTCGGTCGGCGAGCTGCGGCCGGGCGAGGGAAGCGCCCTCCATGGAGGGTTCCACCGTCTCGACGTCGAACAGTTCCGCCAGCCGTGCGGTGGCGGCCGGGTCGAACGGCGCGGTGATGAGCAGCCGCGGACGCGGCGACGCGTGGGTCACAGGGATTCCAATCCATCGGCGGCGGGCGCCGACTCCGTGGTGGGGGACGGGGAGGACGGAGCCCCGGTGAGGCTCCGCAGATCCCGCAGGGAAGGCCAGACGGGACGCAGCGCGTCCCTGGCGGCGGCGAAGGCGCGCGCCTGCCGGTCGTGCAGATCCCGTAGGGCGGGGTCGGGACGGAAGGTGAGGGTGGCGGCGGGCCGGCCCAGGGCGGCGAGCGCGCTGTCGAGATCGGCGGCCGCCCCGCCCGCGACCAGGGCCAGCGCGGCCACCCCGCGGGCTCCCAGCTCGGGTGCGGTGGAGCGCTCCACTGGCCGTCCTGTGACATCGGCCAGTACCTGGCACAGCAGGTCCGACGAGGCCGATCCGCCCGCGATCCGCAGCGTCCGGCCCGTCACCGGTTCCCCGAGGCACTCGCGCAGGGTGAGGGCGATCCCCTCGTAGACGGCGCGCAGCAGTTGCCCCGGGGTCGTCAGGACGCTCATCCCCACCCAGGCGGCGGAGGCCGCCGGGTCGACGAACGGGGCGCGTTCCCCCTGGGGCGAACCGTAGGGGAGATAGAGGACACCGCCCGCCCCCGGTCCGGCCGCTCGGGCCAGCCGTTCCAGGTCCGGCCAGCCGCTGCCGTCCGGGCCGGTCACCGTACGGACCCAGTCGAGGTTGGGCGCGCCCGCCATCGGGGCCAGGCATTCGAGGACGCTGCCCAGCCCGGTCGCCAGGGTGATGCGCCCTTCGGGGCCGGGGCCCCGGCCGTCCTGCCGTACCCGCGCCGCGAAGGCCGTGGTGCCGACGATGAGATAGGCGTCGCCCGGCCGGACCGCGCCGAGTCCGACCCCGCCCGCGACGGCGTCGACCAGGCCGACGACCACGGGAACGCCCTCGGGCAGCCCGGTGGCACGCGCGGCCGGTGCGCCGACCGTGCCCACCGCCTCGTGCGGCGGCCGTACGGGGGCGAGCAGATAACGGAAGCGCTGGTGTCCCAGCCCCTCCAGCAGGGCGTCGGAGTAGGTGCCGGTGGTGACGTCGAGGTAGGTGCGGGACGCGTCGGACGCGTCGGTGGCGATCTCCCCGGTCAGCCGGAAGCGAATCCAGTCCTTGCAGTTCAGCTGGTGCGCGGCCCGGTCCAGCCGCTCGGGGTGGTCGGCCTCCAGCTGCTCCAGCAGCACCGGTAGCGCGCCGGGGAACAGGGACGAGCCGGTGATGTCGCGTACGAGGTCGCCGCGGCCGTCCCGCTCCCACGCGGTGACCCGGGCGGCGGCCGTGCCGTCCATCCAGATCGTCGCGGGGCCGCACGGGCGCCCGGTCCCGTCCACCAGCCAGGCTCCGTCGCCCTGACCGGTCACACCGACCGCGACGATCTCGACACCGTCACCGGCGTCCCGGACCGCGGCCCGCACGGTGTCACCGACCGCGGACCAGATCTCGTCCATGTCCTGCTCCACCCGGTCACCGTGGTGCGTGACCCGCAGCGGCGCCCGGGACCAGCCGAGCTGTTCGCCGTCCCGGGCCAGGACAACGGCTTTGACCGCGGTGGTGCCGGCGTCGATGCCGACCACTGCCTGCCGAGTCACTGATGAACCTCCCACAACCGAAAAATGAACATTGGTTCATCGAACGATCTAAAGTGCAGCAAATTTAGGCGTGTATCGGGCAGCCGTCAACCGATCCCGGTGGCTGGTGAGGGAAGGAGGCGGCGAGGGTCCCGGGGTCCGCCGGGCGGCGACGGCCCGTCAAAGGGGACGCGCGGGCCGCTGCCCGAACCGCAGGTCACAGCGTTACCGGCACGGGGCACAGCGGGCCGCCCCCTTGGACCGCCGCCCCCCGAACCTTCGCCGCCTCTGAACCGCGCGCACGGCCGCACCTGCACCCGCCCCGCACCCGCGCCCCGCGGTGCCCTCTCCCTCGTCCGGCGGCGGGGACGCGTCAGTTCAGGAAGGCGCGGCCGGAAGGTCCCGCGTGTCCGGGGGTGCCGCTCGCCGGTGGTCCGTCGGACGTATCCCGCGGATGCGCTTGAACGCCGTGCTCAACGCGAACGCGTCGGCGTAGCCGACCCGGCGGGCCACGGACGCCACCGTGGCGTCGGTCGTCCGCAGCAGGTCGCTCGCCAACGACACACGCCACCCCGCCAGATAGGCCATCGGCGGCTCGCCCACCAGCGTGGTGAAGCGATGGCCCAGCGCGGACCGGGAGACGCCCGCCTTCTCCGCCAGCGCCCGTACCGTCCACGGCCGCGCCGGATCGTCGTGCATCAGCCGCAGCACCTCACCCACCACCGGATCGCCGAGTGCCCGGTACCAGCCCGGCGCACGCGCCTCGGGCCGGGCGAACCACGCCCGCAGGGTGTGCACGAGCAGCAGGTCGAGCATCCGGTCGATCACCACCTGCTGGCCGGGCTCGGCCCGTGCCACCTCCGCCGCGACCAGGTCCAGCATCGGACGGTGCCGGTCCGCGGCCGGGACCCGGAGCACCGGCGGCAGCGCCCTCAGCAGCCGGTCGCCGACCTCCCCGCCCCCGCGGTACATACCGGTGAGCAGCATCGCCGATCCCTCGTAGCGCTCGCCGCATGTGCGCAGGTCCAGCCGGACGTCCCCGGTGACATCGACGCCCCCGGCCGTCACGCACCGGTCCGGGCCGTGCACCTCGATGTCCGGCGCCGTTGTCGGTGTGTCCGCCACGGTGTGCGGCGCGGAACCCGTCACGACCACCAGGTCGCCCGGCTCCACGCGCACCGGCCCGGCGCTCTCCGGCAGTACCCAGGCGGTGCCGGAGAGCATGGTCATCAGTGACAGCGGGGCGCCGCCGACGAACCGCAGCGACCACGGTGGATCGAGGACCGACCGCCCGAAGACGGCGCCCCGGGCGCTCGTTCCGTGCAGAAGGTCGGCGAGCGCGTCCACCGCGTGATCCTACTGCCGGGCCCCGGGAGGGCGGAGCGGCTGGACGAACGCACATCGTTCCCGGCGCCACAGCCATCGGCCGTGCCGCCTGCGGGCGGTTGGCTGACCGGTATGACGATCGATCCGACACCCGCCCCGCGAGGACCCCGCGCGGACACCGACACCCCGACCGGCGCCGGTCCCCGGGCCGGCCGACGGGAGTGGACCGGCCTGGCCGTGCTCGCCCTGCCGACCCTGGTACTGGCCCTGGACATGAGCGTGCTCCACCTCGCGTCCCCGCAACTGGGCGCGGATCTCGGGCCGACCGGCTCCGAGCTGCTGTGGATCATGGACATCTACGGGTTCATGATCGCCGGATTCCTGATCACCATGGGAACGCTCGGTGACCGCATCGGCCGACGCAGGCTGTTGCTGATCGGAGCCTTCGTGTTCGGTGTGGCATCGCTGCTGGCGGCGTACGCCACCAGCCCGTTGGCGCTGATCCTCGGCCGTGCGCTGCTGGGGGTCGCGGGTGCGACGCTGGCGCCGTCGACCCTGTCGCTGATCAGCAATATGTTCAAGGACGCCGGTCAGCGGGCGGTGGCCATCTCGGTCTGGATCTCCTGCTTCATGGCCGGGATGGGCATCGGGCCGGTGGTGGGTGGCGTCCTGCTGGAGTGGTTCTGGTGGGGGTCGGTGTTCCTGCCGGCCGTGCCGGTGATGGTGCTGCTGCTGGTGGTCGGGCCGAAGGTGCTGCCCGAGTACCGGACGCGGGACGCGGGGCGGCCGGATCCGACCAGTGTGGCGCTGTCCCTCGCGGGTATCCTCCCGACGGTCTACGGTCTGAAGCGGGCGGCCGAGGACGGCTTCGGGCCGGCGCCGGTCGTCGCGATCGTGGCCGGTGCGGTGTTCGTGGTGCTCTTCGTCCGCCGTCAGTTCCGGCTGGACGAACCGCTGTTGGACCTGGGCCTGTTCGGTGACCGGTCCTTCCGTGCCGCGCTGCTGATCATCCTTGTCTCCACCGCGGCGGGCGGCGGCCTCTATCTGTTCGCCACGCAGTACCTCCAGCTGGTGGCCGCGCTGCCGCCCCTGACGGCCGGGCTGTGGCTGATCCCGACGGCCGTGGCGAGTGCCGCCGGTTCCCTGGTCGCGCCGTCCCTGGCCCGTCGGTCGCGGCCCGGTCATGTCGTGGCGGGCGGACTGGCGGTTGCGGTCGCGGGTTATCTGACGATGGCGGTGGCGGGCGCGGACTCGGGGCCGGTCCTCGTGGCCACCGGCATCACCTTGGTCTTCTTCGGGGCGGGCCCGATGACCGCGCTGAGCACCGATCTGGTGGTGGGCTCCGTACCGCCGCGCCGGGCGGGCTCGGCGGCGTCGATGTCGGAGACCGCCACCGAACTGGGCATCTCGCTGGGCGTGGCGGTACTGGGCAGCCTGGGGACCGCCGTCTACCGCGGCCGGATCGAGGGCTCCCTGCCCGAGGGCGTCCCGGCGGACGCGGTGCGGCACACCGAGGACACCCTGGCGGGCGCGACCGCCGCGGCACGGGAACTGCCCGCCGCGGTGGGGGACCGGCTGCTGGAGACCGGGCGCGAAGCGTTCACCGCGGGCATGAACATCGCCGCTCTGGTCGGCGCCGCTCTGGTCGCGGCCCTGGCCGTGGTCTCCGCCCGCGCGCTCGGCCATGTCCGCCCGACCGGCGCGGCGCCCCCGCAGGCGGAGCCGTCCGGGGAACACGCCCGCGGCCCGGCGACCCCCGGCCCGGCGACCCGTACCCCGGGCGCCCGGACCAGCGACCCCGATCCGGGCCCGGACGCCGTACGGGACCCTGACGGGTCCGGTCCGCTCAAGGGGTGAGGTCGGAGCACGGCTTCGTGAGGAACATGCGCGGTAATCGCCCTGTCCCGTAAGGGGCACGGAACGCGATGTGTTCTGGGAGGCGGTGTCCATGGACTCTCCCGATCTGCCGGCCGGTGCGCTTCCCGGCGCGCGCGACACGAGGGAAGACCCGGGCCCTTCACCGGCCGGGACGCCCCCGGGGCCCGGCGGTGCGGAGCGCGGCGACCTCACGGCCCCCTTCAAGGCGCCCGTGATCAGCCTGCCCAAGGGCGGTGGCGCGGTCCGGGGGATGGGGGAGAAGCTCTCGGTGAGCCCCGCGACGGGCACCGCCACCCTCACCGTCCCGCTGCCGCTGAGCCCGGGACGCGGGGACTCCACCCCGCGACTGCGCCTCACCTACGACACCGGGACCGGGAACGGCCCCTTCGGTATCGGCTGGAGTCTCGATCTGCCCGCCGTGACCCGCCGGACCGACAAGGGCGTACCGGCCTACGACGACGACTCCGGTGACACGGACGTGTTCCTCCTGTCGGGCGCCGAGGACCTGGTGCCGTGTCTCGACGCCGACAGCCGTCCGCCGCGGCGGCCCCGGACGGTCGCCGGGGTCACCTACGACATCACCCGCTACCGGCCCCGGACCGCCGTGGGACGAACACCTTCGACCCCGACTCGCTCTCCGATGTGATCCTGCGCCTCAACTACACGGCACGCGAGGGAGGGGAACCGCTGCGCGGGGCGGCCGCCGACGCCGCCCGCGGCCGACTGCCCGGCGACGGACGCCGGTTGCTCGACGTCCGGCGCGATCTGCCCGACGCCTGGGCGGCGCTGACCCGGCGCGGCCGGGAACGCCGCGAGCTGGAACTCGCCCTCACCCCGGCGATGTTCCCGCTCGTACCGGCCCGCCGTGTCACCCATGTGGACCGGATCGGTGTGCTCGTCGAGGCGCCGGGTGCCCGGCCGGGCGCCTGGATCGAGCTGGTCTTCCGGCCCGCGCCGCACTCCTGCGCGGGTCCCTGCGCCTGTGCACGGATCACGGTGCGCTGTGTCGCGGGCGGCACCTACCCGGGCCTGTTCCACGGCGAGGTGGAGCTGCCCGGCGCCGCTCGGGGCCCTCGGCCCGGGCGGGCCGACCCGTATCGGCACCTTCGAGTTCCCCGGGGAGCCGGACCGGGTCCGCGAGGTCTTCCTGCTGCTCGACCACCGCGCCCGGCCCGACCGGGACTCCCGCGAGGATGCTCAGACGTTGATGCGCAACCGGTCCAGCGGCTCCACCAACTCCTCCTCCTCGTAGTCGAGATGAGAGGTCAGGATGCGGTCCAGTACCTGGGTCAGGTCCTGGACCTCACCCATCCGGCTGTCGTCCTGGACAAGGGTGACCAGCGCGGCGTCGAGCCGGGACAACGCCTCGGCGATGACCTCGTGCTCCTGCTCCAGCCGCTCGACGACAGGCCCGAGCGAGTCCTGCTTCTCGCGCAGCTCGGGGAACATGAACTGGTCCTCGATGGTGTGGTGCGTGGTGAGGGTACGGCTGTAGGCGGTGCAGAACGAACCGAGGGTCCAGTAGTTCTGCCGCAGGGTGAGACTGTTGATCATAGAGCGGGCCGACGCGGCGTCCTGCCGGCCCGCCGCCACCTGGGCCACCGCGTCACGGATCTGCCGCATCTCCTGGCGCAGATTGTCATGGATACGCACCAGCCGGGTGCCCGTGCCACCGGGGTGGCCCGCTGTCGCGGGCCGCTTGGGCGCGCGCGGCCGGGTCGCCTCGCCGAGCGGGTCGGCGGACCACAGGTCGATGTGCTCGGGCGCCCGCGTCAGCTCCACCGCCGCGTCGTCGTCCGGGGCGGGGGAGGAGCCGCCCCGGGCGGCGCCCACGGCCTCCCGGACCAGGGGCGCCACCTCTTCGGCGAAGGTGCGCAGCTCGCGCTCGGGGTCCGCCCCGGAAGGGGCGAGGACGAATCCGCTCATCCCCTCGGTGAGCGCCAGCTCGGTCAGCTGCCGCGCCCACTGCTCGGGCGGCCCGTCGAGGAAGCCGTCCGAGGCGAGACGGGAGAAGCGTCCGGCGACGGTGTAGATACGCCGGACGGCCGCCGGGTCACGGCCCGCGGCGAGTGCGGCGTCGTCGATGGCGCGGCCCATGGCCGTCAGTTCGCCCGGCGGCGCGTACATCGACGAGGGCAGCCAGCCGTCCGCGAGCCGCCCGGTGAGTTCGAGCATGCGCCTCTTGTACGAGCCGACCCAGATACCGAGGGGATGCACCGGGAACGGGCCGGGGCGCGCACCCGCCAGGGAGTGGTGACGGCCCTCGAAGTCCACGCCGGGACCGGGCGTCCACATCGCGCGGATGACGGTGATCGCCTCCTCCAGCGCGTCCACCGCCTCACCCGGTGTGCGGCGGGGGCCGCCCAGCGAGGCGATGGCGTCCCAGAAGGCGCCCGCCCCGATGCCGAGTTCGGCCCGGCCGCCGCTGAGGATGTCCAGGGTGGCGGCCGAGCGGGCCAGTACGGCCGGCGGGCGCAGCGGCAGATTCGCGACGTGCGGGAAGAGCGTCACGCGTTCGGTCCGGGCCGCGAGATGGGTCAGCAGGGTCCAGGTGTCGAGGAACGCGGGCTGGTAGGGGTGGTCCTGGACACCGAGCAGTTCCAGTCCGCTCCGGTCCGCGAGCGTGGCCAGCCGTACGAGGTCGTCGTGGCCTTCGGCCGTCGGCGTCAGGAACGCGCCGAACCGCAGGTCGTGTCCGTGGTCGGTCATGAGGATGTGGTGCTTTCCGTTGAGCGGACGGCCCCTTCGGGCGGCCGGGAGGGGAGGCCCGCCGGTCCGGCGCGGCCGGTCAGCAGGTGGTGGCGGAGTCGTCGAAGCCGACCGTGCGCCAGATGCCGCCGAGGGCCGTGAGGTCCTCCGGCGTGAGCTTGTCGAGGAACTCGGCCCGGAGGCTGCTGAGGTGAACCTTGCGGGCCCGGCGGTACGCCCTGGTCCCGGCCTCGGTGAGGACCGCGTCGAAGCCCCGGGCGTCGGTGGAGCACTTGCGCCGCTCGACGAAGCCCTGGCGTTCGAGGTCGTCCACGATGCGGGTGAGCCCGCTGCGGCTGATCAGCAGGGACGCGGCGAGCTCCTTCATCCGCAGATGGCGTCCGGGGGCCTCGGCGAGGGTGAGCAGCACCTCGAAGGAGGACATGGGAAGGCGCTCGGCCGTCATCAGCTCACGGTCGAGGGTGCGCAGGAGTCGCAGATGGGTGGAGAGGAGTCCGAGCCAGGCCGCCCGCTCGGCGCGGTTCAGCGGGCGGGCGGGCGAGCTGCCCGCCGGGGTGTCCGACGGGGTGTCCCGGCGCGGGCCGTCGACCTCGCGGGCCGTGGTCTCCCGCTCCTCGTGGGTGTTCCGCAGGCTCATGGCCCCTCCGAAAGGTTGGTTCCACAACGAATTATATCCGGAGTCCTTCCGGTGGGTGCGGGTCCGGCGGGGCAGTCGCCGGACCGGTGGTCCGATCGTGTCGGGCCGCCTATGTAGTTCGTTCTGCAACGAAGGTAAGCGGGACTCCGGTCAGGGGTCAAGCGTCGCAGGTGGGGGGCGCTCTCCGGGGGCGGCGTCCAGGGGATTGCCTGTCCGGAGGCGGTGCGGGTGGTGTTATGGTTCGTTGCAGAACGAACTAGATTGCTGGCTGGTCACCCCATCGAGCTCCGGGTGACCGCCCCCGGGACGGACACCCGGCCCCGCCCGTTCCCGGGAATCGCCCCCACAGAGACCGGCAAAGGAAACCCTCACGATGAACACACCCCCGACGCCCGACCTGTACGAGGAACACCTCGTGCTCGCGGCCGAAGCGCGCCGTCTGCTGTTCACCGGCGCCCGCACCGCGAACTCCTTCACCGACGAGCCCGTCCCCGACGAGACCCTCCGGGCCATCTGGGAGCTCGCGAAGTGGCCACCGACCTCGGCCAACACCAACCCGCTGCGGGTGCTCTTCCTGCGCTCCGGCGACGCCCAGCGGCGGCTGATCCCGCATCTGGCGGAGGGCAACCGGGCCAAGAGCGTCTCGGCCCCCGTGATCGCCGTCCTCGCCTACGACACCCGGTACAGCGAGCACATCCCGCGGCTGCTGCCCTTCATGCCCGAGCTGAAGGAAGCCCTCGAATCGGACCCGGTGGGGCACCAGGAGCACGCGCGCTTCAACTCCGCCCTCCAGGCCGGCTACTTCCTGCTCTCGGTCCGTGCCGCCGGTCTGGCCGCGGGCCCGCTCGGCGGCTTCGACGCGGACGGCGTGGACGGCGAGTTCTTCCCCGACGGCCGGCTGAGGTCGTTCCTCGTCGTCAACATCGGCAAGCCCGGCGACAACCCCTGGTTCGAACGGCTGCCCCGCCTGGAGTACGAGGAGGCCGTCAGCTGCCTCTGAGCCCCGACGGACCCGGCGCGGGCCGGACGTGAGCGAGCGCCGCGGGTCCGCCGGGACCCGGTACGACGCGGGCCCGCCGGGACCCGGTGCAAGGGGTCCCGGCGGGCCCACCGCCGTCAGCGCGCACCCGTCGTACCCGGTGCACCGGCGTACCCGCCGCACCCGCGGCACCCTGCGCCGTGACGCCTACCCGCCGAAGAAGGCGTCGTGCACGGTCACGCTCGCGGTGCCGCCCTGCTTGTCGGTCACCCGGGCACGCAGGGTGACCGACTCGCCCCTCGCCGGGTTCCGCACCGTCGCCCTGGCCCCGGTCACCGTGAGTTCCCGCCATGTCCGACCGCCGTCGTACGAGGCGTGCGCGGTCAGCGACCTGACGTTGCCGTTCGCCGCGGCGCCGTGCACCTGGAGCGGAATCCGCTGGACGGCGCCGGCCGGGGCGGTGCTGTCCGGGCCGACCCGCGCACCGGAGAAGCGCACGGTCGAGATCGGCATCATCACCTCGTCGTCCGTCGGCGCCGCGGCCGCCCGGAACGTCCACGCGGCGTCGATCCGGCTGCTCACCCGGGCCGTCGCCGTGTCGCGCAGCACCGAGGTGGTGAGCGTGAACCGCCCGGCCTCCCGGCCGATCGGTACCGACCTCCCGCCGGTCAGCGCGTCGGGGATCTCGCCGATCCTCGTCCCGTTCCGGTACAGCGTGGTCCTGGCGGACCCGATGCCGGACGTTCCGGAGTGGCCCCGGCCGTCCGAGAACAGCGGAATCCGGGGGACCAGCTGATCGCCACGACGCGAGAAGCCCGACCCTTGGTCGAGCAGCGGACCGAAGACGGCGGTGTTGAACGTCTCCCGGTGGATCCTGCCCGCCCGGTAGGTCCTGGGCCCGGACTCCAGCACCGCTTCCGTCCGGTCACCGCCGCCCGGGTCGTCCCCGGTGAGCTGGCCGAAGCGGAAACTCCATCGCACCCCGTCGCCCGTGGAGAGCCGCACCGTACGGGTGTCGGGCAGCGGCCACGCGACACCGAAGCCACGCATTCCCCAGAGACCGCCCGACAAGTGCGGGCTCGGCTCCAGAGTGGCCCTTTTGCCAGCGGCCGGGGCCCCGAGAGCCACCTTCACCGTGGCGAACTCCGCGGGCCTGAAGACGCGGCTGTATCCGGTGGCGAGCCGTTCCACCCGCCCGCCGGAAGCCGCGTGGTACTCGGTGCGGTCGGCTTTGCGCCAGAGCCCGTACCAGCCCTGGCGCAGCGACCCGTCCGTGACCGGCGGCCCGAGGTGCGCGACGTTCAGCGTGGCGAACGACTCCCCGGGGTAGAACCCGCCGATGTCCTCGCCGGCCGACCCGGTCCGGGCGTACTCCATCCCTCCCGCGGCCCGCGGGGCCCCGGGATCGGGCCCGGTGATCCGCACCGGCCTGGCCCGGCGGGCGTCGAGCGTGACCGTCCGCGCCCTGTCGATCACCAGCTTGGGCTGCACCAGCGCGTCGAACCCCTTGGTGGGATCTGCGGGGTCGACCGGACCCCAGGCGTCGAGCACGTACTCGCCCCGGGTCAGCCGGACCACGGGATCACCGTCGGCGGACGACAGGAAGTGGTACCCCGGTTCGAGCGAGTCCACGGAGGACACCAACGCCCCGAAGTCCCTGCTCGGCCTCCCGTCCCGGCCGATGGTCCGGAAGGTGATGTCGTACGACTCCACCTCGCGCTCGACCGACACGGTCGACCGGACGGTCAAACCGGCCCCGGACGCCGTGACCGTGGCCGCGAAGTGGCCGTCCTCGCCGCCCACCCGGGTGTCCGCGGTGACCTCGACGGAGGCGGTCCCCCCGGCCGGGACGGTGACCCGGTCCGCGCCCAGGGTGAAGAACCCGGCCGGTGCGGGTCTGTTCCCGGGACCGTGACCGGCCACCGCCAGATCGAGGACCGCGTCCGCCGGGCCGCTGTTGCGATAGGTCAGCTTCCCGGTGACCGGTGTGTCGTCGCCGTGCGGCCACCGCTGCTCGCCCAGGCCGATCGATACCTCGGTCGGGGTCACGGTCTGGCCGAGTGCCCGGTCGACGGCGATCCGGCCGGTGCCCTGCTCATAGGCGGTGTGTCCGGTGTCCGCGGCGGACGAGGCGAGCGCGCCGCGCAGTTCCGCCGCGCGCCGGTCGGGATGCTTCTGCTTGAGCAGCGCGGCGGCCCCCGCCACATGCGGGGTCGCCATCGACGTACCCGAGATCGCGGTGTAGCCCGGGATGCTGCCGGGGGCCCCGGTGCCGGCGGCCGCGGCGGCGACGATGCCCACACCCGGCGCGGTCACATCGGGTTTGACCACACCCCCCGCGTACCGGGGGCCCCTGCTGGAGAACGGGGCGAGCCGGTCCGCGCGGTCGACCGCTCCGACGGTGAAGGCGGCGTCCGCGCTGCCCGGCGAGCCGATGACGTTCCGCCCCGCGTTGCCCGCCGCCACCACGAAGAGCACACCCGTCTCGGCCGTCGCCCGGTCGATATAGGCCTCCATCGGGTCGATCGCGGGATCGGCGTCGCCCGTGATGCTGAGATTGACGATGTCCGCGCCCTGCTCGACCGCCCACTCCATCCCCGCCAGGACGGCCGACTCGCTGCCGCCCCCGTTGTCCTCCAGCACCTTGCCGCTCAGGATCCCGGCCCGCGGCGCGACGCCCCGGTGGGTACCGTTCGACCGGGCTCCGCTGCCCGCGGCCGTGGACGCCACATGGGTGCCGTGACCGTTGCGGTCGGTGGTGTGCGGGGATGTGCTGAAGTTCCGCGCCGCGATCACCCGGCCCGACAGATCGGGGTGGTCCGCGTCGACACCGGTGTCGAGGACGGCGATCCGTACGCCCTGGCCCTCCCATCCGGACCGCCATGCCTGGGGCGCTCCGATCTGCCCGGTGCTCCGTTCCAGGGCGGCCTTGACCACGCCGTTCAGCCAGATCCGGCTGATCCCGGACGCCGTGGTCCGCGCCCCACCGCGACCGGCCTCGGTGAGGGTGTCCCACAGCCGCGGCGTACCGGTCACCGCGTCCGCGTTCAGGGAACGCAGCGGCCGGTCGCGTTCCGTACCGTCGGCGGCCCGCACGGACCTCCGGGCATCCGGACCGGCGGCGCCCCCGTACTCCACGATCAGCCGCAGCCCGTCCCGGTGCGCCTTCCGGCTCTGCGCACCGCTCAGCCCGGTGACGTCGAACAGCCGTCGGTCCAGCCTGCCGTCCGCGATCAGCCGGCGCGCGTCCCGCGGCACCACATAGGTGCGACCGCGGTCGGTGTGGGTGTGCACGGGGACACCGGCCCGCCCTTCGGCGGGCTCGAATCCGGCGACCTCGCCCCGGGCGTCGACCCCGACCCGGTCACCGGTGATCAGCGTGACCCACACCGGGTCGTCGGACCTCTGCCGTGGTGCCGCCGCGTCCCCGTCGGGCGGCGGGGACGCGGCGGCGTTCGCGGCGACGGCCGTCCCGGCGACCAGCGCCATGGAGACCGCGACGGCGAACGCCGCCACCCCGGAACCCTGTTGTCTGTGCTGTCCGTTGAACACATGCCCCCCTGAGCGAGGTTCGCGGGCCCGCGCGGGCCCGCTCACTCAGGAGAGGCGGGTCCGGTGGGCAGGGGCGTTGAGTGCGGAGCCGACGAAGTCCGGAACTGACGGTTCGGTGGCCTGTTCGGGCCGGTCCGCTCCGGTCCCCGGTCAGCCGCCGCCGTCCTCCTTCCCGGTGGAGCGTTCCGGTGCCCGGCCGAGTCCGCGGATCGCGGGCACACAGAGCATGACGGCGATGAGGACGAAGGACATGACCGAGGAGAAGAGCAGTACGCGGTCCGCCCCGAACGACTCGGCCGCCGGACCCGCCAGCGCCCGGCCCAGCGGAATGACCATGATCGATCCGGCGACGTCGTAGGCGGAGACCCGGCTGAGGACGGCCAGCGGGATATGGGACTGCACGCTGGTCGCCCACATGACACCCCAGAAGGCGAACCCGCAGCCCGCCACGACACCGGTGAGCGCCGTCACGGTGAAGGACCAGCCGAGCGCGGGCGCCAGCGGGTTGAGCGCGAAGAAGAACATGGCGCAGGCCCCCGCGACAAGCGGTCGGCGCGGCCGGACCCGCATCCCGAGCAGCCCGCCGATGATGGTCCCGGCGCCGTCGGCGGACGCGATCCAGCCGTATCCGCTGGCCCCGTGCTGCTCGGTGAGCAGCGCCGCGCCGAGCGGCAGGGCCGGGCCGAAGACGAACAGACCGTAGACGGCCCAGACGGCGATGACCCCCCACAGCCAGGAGCGGGCCCGGAACTCGTGCCAGCCCGTGGCCAGCCGCTGCCACATGGGGGCGTCGCTGTCGTCCCGGGCGGTGCTCAGCTTGCGCAGCGGCGCGAGGCCCAGCGCGCTCAGCGCGTAGGCCGCCGCGATGACGACGAAGGACCCGGCGACATCCCAGTAGGCCACGAGCAGACCGGCCACCCCCGGACCGAGCAGGGTGCAGATCGCCTCGGCGATCCGCAGCAGCGCGTTGGCGCGCTGGATGTCCTGCGCGACCTGGGGGACCATGCTCGCGAGCCCCGGCTGGAACATGGCGGTCGCGGCACCGCTGAGGGCCATCAGCGCCATGATCTGCCACAGCCGTACGTCGGTCGCGACCAGCAGCGCGGCGAGCGCGAGCATGGCCACCATCCGCACCACATCGGCGCCGACCATCATCACCTGCGGGGTGAACCGGTCGGCCATCACGCCGCCGAAGAGCACCAGCAGCACGATCGGCGCCATCCACGCGGCCAGCGCGTATCCCACTCCGGCGGCGCCGTATCCGGCTCCCAGTACGGCGGTGGTGAGCGAGACCATCAGCATGCCGTCGGCCAGCAGCGAGGTGCTGCGGGCGGTGAAGAACAGCCGGAAGCGGCTGGAGCGCCATGGGCTGGGGAGGGAGTCCGGCTCCCGCTGGACGGTTGTGTCGTCGATCGTCATGTCACATCTCCCCGGCCCCGGCCGGTTCCTTCCATGAGAATCCGCTGCCGGAGCCAGCCATCGCTCCGGTCGGCCTCCGCGGGCGGACCCTGGACGATCACATACCGGCGGGGGGCCAGCAGTCCGGGTCGGCCGGGGAGGGCGGCCATCAGTGCGGCATGGGCCTTCTCCGGTGTCGGCGGGGAGCCGTCGGAGGCGATGAACGCCGTGAGGTGCCGACCCGCCCGGTCCTCGGACGCGGTGTCCGAGGGCGCGGTGTCCGGGTCTG
Source organism: Streptomyces uncialis (assembly GCF_001905345.1). GTDB lineage: Bacteria > Actinomycetota > Actinomycetes > Streptomycetales > Streptomycetaceae > Streptomyces > Streptomyces uncialis. The sequence goes on along the minus strand of NZ_LFBV01000003.1, from coordinate 533,801 downwards.
CGGTGTCCGGCGGGGCGTCCGTGTCCGGGCTGTCCACGGCGACGTGCACGGGCAGTCCGCCGAGTGCCTGACTCAGGGCCTCCGCCACGGCGGGCGGTGAGACCCAGCAGCCGTCGACCCGGGTCCAGCCGGTGTCACGCCCGACCGGCCGGACCCCCGTCACCTCGGTGAGGTCCGTGAACGGCACGTCCTGTGTCCCGGCCGCCTCCAGCAGCCGCACCAGTCCGGTGACGAAGGCTTCCGCCTCGTCCCGGGTGAACAGCCCCGGGTCGACCCACATACCGAGGTGGAGCACCGGCGCCGTCCGATGGACGAAGGTCAGGACGCGGGTCGGCAGCACCTGGTCCGGTCCCCAGCTCAGCTCCGGTTCCGGGCCGTCCGGGGCCGGGGTCGCGGCGGCGAGGGTGGCGGGCAGGGTGCTCACGTCGTTGAAGACGATGTCGCGCGCGAAGTGACTGCCCCGCTCGTACGTCGTGTCCCCGATCATCTCCCACAGGCGCAGCGCGTCGAACTGGCTGTGCCGGTAGGCGTTGAGCGCCGCGCCCCACGCCTTGCGCAGGAGCGCGTCGAAGGACGGGACCTGGACGTCCAGGGAGAGCAGGGCGTCCTGGGACACGGTGTTCACCGTGCGGGCCAGCCGGGGCAGGAACCGGTTGGAGGTCGGCACGGCGGCGACACAGGTGGTCTGGCCGGTGCGGTGGGCGATCAGCGCGCACCAGGCCGTCAGCAGCACGGTGGACGGCAGCCCGCCGGTGCGCTCCGCCACCCGGGCCAGCGCCTCGGCGCCCCGGGGCGAACGGAGGGTGAGCTGCGGCACCCGGACGTCGGTGCCGGTGGCACGGGGTTCGGCGAACATGGCCTGGGGCCCGGTGCGGATGATCTGTTCCCAGTACCGCAGGGACGCCTCGGACTTGCGGAGCCCGGCCGGGGCCGCCTCCTCGGCGGCGAGGCCGAGCGGGGTGAGGGCCGTCACCGGCGGGAGCGTGCCGCCGGCGAGCAGGGTCAGCCATTCCTCCCGCAGCACCGCGAGGGCGCTGCCGTCCGTCGCCGCGTGGCTGGCCGTCACGGCGACGAAGGCCGGAGCGCCGTCCTGGGCGACGACGGAGACACGCAGCGGGAACTCCCGGTCCAGCCGGAAGCGACCGGCCCGGGCCCGGCGGGCCACCGTGGTGGCGTACCGGGCGCCGTCCGGGGGGAGTTCGGCGTGGTCGAGGACGGTGACCGTGAACTCCCCCTCGGCCGCGACGACCTGCTCGCACGGTGCGGTGCCCGACGCGTGCGGGAAGGTCGTACGCAGCGCTTCGTGGCGTACCACCAGCGCGCGCAGGGCGTCGATCACCGCTTCCAGCCGGGTCCCGGCGGGGACGGGCCACACATCGTAGATGTTGATGTGCACCGGATCGTCCCGCAGGACGCAGCGGATCATGTTGGCCTGCCCCATCGTGGCGGGGCCCCTGCGTTCCGTACCGCCGGTGTACGGGACGGTGCGGGTCCGGGTGCTCCTCGGCCGCGAGGAGTCCCGCTCGCTCACCGGCCTGGGGCCGGTGCGGCCCGGAACGCTGGTGTCGATCGTGGACGACGGCTCATGTGATGCCTTTCGCGGACTGCTTCCGGCAGGTCGGGGTGGCGGTGCGGGGGATGTGGGTCCGGTGCGGGCGAAGGCCCGACCGGTGCGGCCGGGTTCACCGGGCGTGCGCCGCCCCCGCGACGGCACCGGCGCGGGTCAGGGGTTCCCAGACGTCGATCAGGAAGGCGAACTCCGCCATGTCCGTCCGGGCCTCGGCGAGCAACTGGTCGCGGCGGGCGGCGAAGAGGTCCGCGGCCATGGCGTAGCGGCCGCCCAGCTTCCGGTAGGAGCGGTCGAGGACATCGAGCCGTTCGGCGTTGTCCGTCCGCTCCAGCAGCGCGCTGTCCCTGACCGACTCCGCGACGGCGTCGGCGCGTACATGCCCCGCCGCGTCGAGCAGCGCGTCACCGGCCTCCCTCATCCGCGCGTACACGGCGTCGAAGTACGGGGTGGACAGCAGGAACTTCGCGAGCCGCAGCTGGTAGGCGAGGAACCCGCTGTCCGAACGCCGCTCACCGGTATGGAAGTTGACGATATGGCGGTTGTGCAGGACACCGGGCAGCCGGGCGTCGTGGACCAGATGGATCAGGAAGTAGTCGCTGCCGATGGTGTCGGTGGCGGGCGGCAGCGGCACCCGGGCGTAGACCTCACGGTCGAAGCCGATGTTGCACATGTCCACCCGGGTGGGGGCGACCCTGGTGAGCGTGGTGAGGTCACCGGTGAACGGCGTGGTCCCGGCGCCGCGGAACGACTCCTCGATCAGGTTCCCGCGCCAGATCTCCGGATATCCGGCGGGGACCGACAAACCGACGACTTCACGGTAGATCCCGGGGTCGAGCCGGCGGATCTCCGCCACGTCCACGGACATCTCACCGACGAAGGAACCGCCGACCAGGGCCACCGGCCGCTGCGCGTACGCGGGGTCGAGCCTGCTCCGGGACACGAGTCCCGCCACCTCGTCGGCCCGACGCCCGAGGTGTGCGAGCTCGTGCTGGAGGGGGAAGACGGGCTCGCCGTCCAGGTACTGGTAGCGGCTGTCGGAGTCCCGGCGGTGCACCGACGCGCAGCCCAGCGCCTCCGCGATCAGGAAGGCACGGTTGGTGCAGGCACCGTAGGACGCCCGGGCCGGCAGCATCAGGTCGAGCACCCGCTCCGGCGCGGCGACGCCGGAGCGGGCGATCACCTCCCGCAGGAAGCGCCGCTGCCCGGCCTCGTCGAGATGGTGGACGACCACCCCGGGTGCCGGGGCCAGCGCGTCCACCACCTCCCGGTGCTCCGCGAGCACCTGGTCGCCGGAGGAGTCGAGGATCAGCAGACACACCTCGACACCGAAACGGCGGGCGCCGTACGCGGCCTCCTCGGCGACCGCCCTGATGGTCGCCGCGCAGGCCCGGTCGGTGGGGAGGGTCAGACAGACACGGCGCACGACTGGTCCCCGCTCCGCCCGTCGGCCGCCGTCTCCTGGTCCGTGTCCTTCCAGGAGGTGAGGCCCAGCAGCCGGCTGCCGAGTCCGTCGAGGGTGGCCGTGGGGTACCGCTCGGACTCGTGCAGCACCGGATCGCCGACCAGGGTGCGGTTCCAGCGCGGGGTGCGCAGATGCCGCCAGGCGTCGACACGGGACCGCCTGAGCCGCTCGTGCTCCTCCAGCGCCGGCATCATCGACAGGTACTGGACCGCCCGTACGGAGTCCGCCGAGACATTGCGTGCCACCCCGTGGGCGAGCAGACCGTTCCAGATCAGCAGGTCGCCGGGGCGCAGCTCGGGCCGTACGACGGGGAACTCCGTCCGGTCCACGGCGGGGCGGATGGGGTCCCGGCCCGCGGGCTGGGCGATCCGCCATTCCTCGAACCGCCGGAACAGCTCCGGGCAGCACTGGAATCCGCCGGTCTCCGGCCGGGTGTCGTTGAGCGCGATGATCCCCTGCACCCGCTGCGGCGGCACCCCGAGCGTGGTGTCGATGTCCCAGTGCAGCTCGATGTCGAAACCCCGGTCGGTGGGCTCGATCAGGGCACGGTCACGGTTCTTGACGTTGGGCGGGTTGAGGTTGAGCCGGTCCTGGGTGACCCACAGTTCCTCGCAGTCCCACACGTCGACGAAGGCGTCGTACACCCGCTGGGCCTGGCGGCTGTCCCAGAGCAGCTGGTGGTGGTACGCCTCCACGAAGCCGTACACGTGCAACTGCTGGTCCAGTTCGGAGCGGAAGGGCCGGTCGTCGTACCAGCTGTCCGGGCGGTCCGGGTCGAGCCCCTGGAACTCCCAGGTGAAGTCCAGCAGCCGCCGGGCCGACGCCGCCGGGATCGCTTCCCGGACGATGACGTACCCATAGGTCTGCCAGTGCGCGAAGTCCTCCTCGGACAGCACCCGCAGGGGCCGGGACTTGCTCATCTCCCGCAAGGTGGTCTGCGCCAGATAGGACTCGCCGTCCGCGCTGAAGTACGGGAGGTCCGAGGCCGCCCGGTGCAGATAGGGGCGCCGCGGGCGGCGTTGGGGTACGGATGTCGTCATAAGGCCCCTCCAAAGTGGGGGTCGGGGGGAGCGCTCCCGTGGTGGCCGGGGGCCCGGACGCGGCCGTCCGCCGCGGGCGACCGGAATGCCGCTTCCGCCCGGCGGTCGGACCCCCGGAAGCGTTCCGAGCTCCCGGACGTCAAGCGCGGGGCAGGGGACAGGGACAGCGATGACAAGCGCTTCTCCTCGGCCGGCGGACAGCACGCGGCGGCCCTCGGCGGAGGGCTTGCGACGGACGGCATGGATGGATGGCGACGCCGTGGCGGAGGTGCGGTCACCACGTCCTTCAGCAGGATTGGTTTAGACCAACCCTCTTGTCAAGTCACCGTTTGGTAAGCCGAGTTACGGCAGCTCCGGACCACAATGGCCGCGTCGGTGCTGACCGTCGGGCCAGGTGGCTTTGGTCTAGACAATGCCCAAGTGGCTGGCTTAGTGTCCCCATGCGCGGCTCCGGCCCCTGATGGGGCATCGGTCGGCTTCCCCGCTGCGCTGAGGTCAACGGCGACCACATACAAGGCCGTTCGCGCCGCCGCCATCACCACGCGGCGAATCCGTTCCGCCGAACCGGCCGACACCCTGATCGTTCGCCCACGTCCACAGGGAGCGGTTTCCCATGAGTACCCCCAGCGTCACGGCACTGCCGGACGGCTGTCTGAAGAACCCCGGTCCCGGCCTGGTCACGCTGGACCCGGTCCGCACCGCGCTGCTGCACGGTCTGGACGACCTGCTCACCGGGCTGGCCGCACGCCTGAAGGCCCCCGAGGTGGTGGGCCCGCCGCTGCTGTCCGTCGAAGGGCTGACCCGGCTCGACTACTTCCGCAACTTCCCCCATCTGGGGGTGTCCGCCGGACGTTTCGCCCCCGAGGCCGTCGACGGCCTGGCGGCCGGTGAACCGCCGGGGGAGCTGCCGCTCCGGCCGACCGGCCATCTGCTCCCCTCCGCCACCTGCTACGGACTGCTGCTCTCCCTGGAGGGCCAGGACGTCGGCGAGGACGGACTGCGCCTTTCCGCCACCGGCCGCTGTTTCCGCAACGAGACCCACTACGAAGGACTGCGGCGGCTGTGGGGCTTCCATATGCGGGAGGTCCTGTACCTCGGCACCAAGCCCGGCGCGACCGAACACCTCGAACAGGGAGCCGTGTTCGTCCAGGAACTGGCCGGACGGCTGGGTCTGGAACTGACCCGGGCCGCCGCCGACGACCCGTTCTACGACAAGGGCGGCTCCCGCGCCCGGCTGATGGCGCTGGACCCGGTCAAGCACGAGTTCAGCGCCCCCGACGGCACGGCCATCGCCTCCGTCAACCGGCACCGCAACTTCTTCGGTGAGCGGCTGGACATCCGTGCCGGTGCCGACGGGCCGGCCCACAGCGCCTGCGTCGCCTTCGGCGTCGAACGCTGGGTCCACGCGATGATCCTCGCCCATGGCACCCCCGAGCAGGCACTGGACGTACTCGGCGCCGCCCGGACCTGACCCGCCCCGTTGCCCGGCCACCGCCCCCCGGCGAACCCGGACACCGGCCTTCGGACCTCCAGGGGTCCCCCCAACACCCCCAGCAATCCCTGGCAATCCCTCGGACAGCAAGGAGCGAGCCCACCCCCATGGAACGTATCGCCGAGTGGCTCCACGAGAAGAACCCCGGCCTCGACGGCGGGATCGACGCCGACGAGGACCTCATCGAGGCACGTCTGATCGACTCCATGGACTTCCTGGAGTTCATCGATCTGCTGGAGGACATCTCCGGCACCACCATCGACCTCCAGCAGGTCACCATCGACGACTTCCGTACCCTCGGCCGGGTACGGGAGCGGTTCCTGAGCCCCTCCGGACCGGCCGCCGCCGCCCACGCGCCGGCCGGATGAGCACCCGCCCATGACCGGCGGTCCGAGGCCGCGGGGCCGGACGGCCGTGGCCGTGGTGGCGACCACCGCGGAGGTCCTGGCCCACCCGGAACTGCACGAGGGTCTGCTCGCGTCATGGGAGCTGCGGCGGCTCGCCCGGACGAGACTGCCGGGCCGCCGCGACGACGTGCTGGCGGCGCGGCTGCTGCTGCGGCTGTGCGTCGCCCGGTACACCGCACGGCCGCTGCGGGAGGCGGCCCCGGCCCAGTATTGCGCCGACTGCGGGGGAAGCGGGCACGGCCGCCCGTATCTGCCCGCCCACCCCGGGGTCGGCGTCAGTCTGAGCCATACCGACGGGTTGGTCGCGGCGGCCGTCGGCCCCGGCGCTGTCGGTGTCGACGTAGAGCCCGCGGCCAGGCGGCCCGGCCCCCTGTCGGTGCTGAGCCGGCTGCTCCCCGAGGCCGAGATCCGGGAAGCGACCGCCCGGCCGGATCCCGGCGCGGCGCTGCTGCGGCTCTGGGTGCGCAGGGAGGCTTTGCTGAAAGCAGGTCAGGAAGACGTCCGGCTGCTGGAGTGGACGGACCGGCGGCGGGCGGCCGTGGTGACGGTGGCCAGCGCCGCCCCGGCCACGACCTTCACCGTCGGCCCCCGGAACTCGCTGTCCGTACCCTCCGGCCCTCAGTCCGAGTCCCGTTCCGACGGTGGGACCTGACGCCCCTTCCGGGAATACCAAAGGCCCCGGGTCCCCCTGAGGGGAGGCCGGGGCCTTGATCGAGCGCTGGGCAGGCCTTGCACCTGCATCCCCCCACGGGAAGTGGGGTGTCTTTCCTTGGACCACCAACGCCGGTCCCACCGCCGTGGATCACGGCCGCGAGCACATGACCGACTATATCCCAGGAACGGAACGCCCTCCAACTCGGCGCGTCCACCCCCATGTCCCGCGCCGAGAACCGGCCGAACGCGGTGCGCCACGGCCCCAAACCCCCTGCGGCCAGGGTTGTTAGGGTGATCGGATGCCGCTTCCCTCTCGCCGCTCCGTCGCCGTGTCCACCGCGATGGCCACGCTGCTCGTCGCTTCCCTGTCGGGATGCTCCACGGACTCCCCGGGCGGGGCCGACGGCGGAAAACCGACCGGCTCCGGAACGGCCAAGGGCGCCACGGACACCAAGCCCCCCACCCCGAAGCCTGACGGAGGCTTGGGTGACGTGCTGGTGGACGGCCGCCGCGTCACCGGTTCGAAGCCCACCGGCATCGCCAAGGTCCCGTTCGAACGCACCTACACCGACGGCGAGTTGTACTCGGCCGTCACCGGATACCGCGCGATGATGTTCGGAGTCGCCGGGCTGGAGGTATTGGAGAGGGAGAAGATCGAAGCGGGTAAGGATCTGGCGACGACCGTCGACCCCGCGGTGCAGCGCGCCGCCTTCGACGGACTGCGCGGACAGCTTGGTGCCGCGATCGCCCTCGACGCGGAGACGGGCGACATCGTGGCCCTGGTGAGCGCCCCGTCGTTCGACCCCGGTTCCTTCAGCGGGAACACGTTCGCGGAAGAGAGGGTGTGGAAGCGGCTCCACGAGGACGACGACAAACCCATGCTGAACCGGCCCCTGCTCCACACCGAGAACCCGGGGTCGGCCGCCCATGCCGTCGTCGCTGCCGCCGCCCTGGAGAAGGGCCTGCTCGCTTCGGTCGACACGCCGACCCGCAGTCCCGCCGTCCATGTCGTCCCCGGGAGCACGGCGGAGTTCTCCGGCGACCCCGGCCGTTGCGCGGACGCCAGTCTGCGGACCGCACTGCGCTACTCGTGCGCGAACGTCTTCGCCCGTATCGCGTCCGACCTGGGAGCCGAGGCGCTGGCGTCGACCGCCGCGGACTTCGGATTCCGCCAGGAAACCTTGTACACCCCGCTGCGCGTCGACGAGAGCGTATGGCCGGACCGGCCCGAGAACGCGACACAGCTCGCCCTCACGGCCAACGGTCTCTTCGAGGTCAAGGCCACCGCGGTCCAGATGGCGATGCTGATGGCGGCGATCGGCAACGGCGGGAACCGGCCCCACCCTCAGCTGCTCGTCGATCCCGTGGAGCCGGAGTCCGCCAGGCGGGCCGTGTCCCGGCGTACGTCCGACCAGTTGCGTTCCGCCCTCGGCGCGTCCGTGAACACCTGGGTCCCTTCCGCCTCGGTCACCTGGGCCCTGTCGTACACCCGCACCGCCGCCGGTCGCCCCCTGGCCGTCGCGGTCTGCTTCTCCTCGGCCGACGACGCCACGGAGCGGGGTGCCCGGATCGCCCAGCGGATCGCCGCGGCCGACCAGGGGTAGTCGCCCGGTACGCGCTGACGGGAGTCGGCGGCGGCTGACGGCACGGGAGCGGACCGCCGGGTCGGAATGATCCGGGGCCGGCCGTCCAGCAGTGCGGCAGGGGAATCGACGCCAGGTCAGGGCGAGGCCGCCTGGCCGGACCGCGCGGGCCGCGCCCAGGTGTCGGCTTCGGCGAGAAAGTCCCGGATGGGCGGTCCCACCGCGCGGGCGAGGTCCTCCGGCGTGCGCAGGGTCTCGCAGACGGCGACCGGGGCCAGCCGCCCGCGCGGGAGGGTACGGGCGACCTGCTCGGCCAGGGCGGTGGGGTGGCGCGCGTCCGTGCCGGGGACGACGAGAACGGGTGCGCGCAGTGCGCGCAGCTCGGTCACGTCGCGGAAGGCGCGGTCGTGGCCGATGGCGGCGGCAGCGGCGACGCTGGCCGCGTCGGAGCGGGGGATCGCGGCCCGTACCGACGCGCCGATGACCGGCGGGAACATGTCCAGGACAGGAGCCCAGGCGGCCTCCAGGCCCTTGGTGAGGGCCCGTTCGGCGAAGGCGTCCAGGAAGGCGGCCTGCGCCTCCCCGGCCTTGTCGTCCTCGATGTCCTCGACGCCGATCAGGATGCCCGCGCGAATGCGGTCAGGATGGGCGAGGGCGGCGCGCAGGGTGATCGTCGAGCCCAGTCCGGTACCGCCGACGACCGCTTGGGCCGTGCCCAGACGGTCGAGCAGGGAGACGAGGTCGGCGGTGTACCGGGCCCAGGTGTGGCGCAGCGGGTCGGCGCACCGGGACCGGCCGTATCCGCGCACGTCCGGCAGGACGACCGTGTGCCGGTCGGCCAGCAGCGCGGCGAGCGGCAGCAGGCTGTGGTGGTCCGGCCCGCCGCCGTGCAGCAGGACGACCGTGCTGTCACCGGTGCCCAGCGTGACGGCGTGCAAGGGGGTCCCGTCGGAGGCGGTATGGGTCAGCTCTGTCATGGTGGGTGCATTTTGCCTGACATTCCCTGCTTTACCGGCTCTTCCGGCGGGTGGCGTGGGTCGTGGCTCGCCGCCTTGCTCCCCGGACCTTGTCGACGGCCTCGCGGACCCGCCGGAACGAGGAGTTCCATGGGCGTCGCCCGGGCATGCCGTCCTCGGCGGACATGGGGCCGGAGGCCATCCGGGGGAGGACCGCCGAAAGCTGCGACGAGGGCGGGGCCGATGGGGACATTGCAGGGGTACATCGTCGGGACCTTGGTCGCCCTCGCCGCGATCGGCGCCGTCGCCCGGGAGGGGCGCCGCTTGCGGGCCGCCCGCCGGGCCCTGGACGCCCGGATACGGCCGCCCCGGTCGGCGGACACCCCGCTCGACCTGTACGAAGTGGCCTATCTGTGCGGCGGGGCAGGACGTGTCGCCGTGGTGGCCGTGGTGCGGATGCACGCCGAGGGCCGGTTGCCGGTGCGCGCACGGGCGGCCCGTTGGATCACGGCCGAGCCCTCGGGGGAGCCGCGCGACGGCGTCGAGGCGGCGGTGCTCGGCGCGTTGGCGGCGCGGCGTGACGACGACGGCCGGTCGCCGTGGCCGGTGGAGCTCTTCGACAGCGACCCGCCCGTACGGGACCTGCGCGAGCGGCTGGTCCTCGCGGGCCTGCTGCGCGACCGGTTCGCACCTGTCGGCGTACTGCACCACCATCCGGTGTCCCGCGCCTACTACCGAGCCTGCGCCCGCTTCGCCCGAACGCTGCGCCTGGCGTCCGCGCTCGCCGTCGCGGGCGTCGTCATCGCGCTGCTGTGGCGCGCCTATCCGCCCCTCCTGGTGTATCCGCCGCTGCTGTGGGCCGGCCGACGGCACCGGGACAGATACGACGCCGGCACCGGCTCGTACGGTGAGGTCACCGACGCCGGCCGAGCGGCGGTACGGGCCGCGGACGCCGCCGACGGCCCGCTGACGGCCGACCGCCGGCAGGTGTGCGAAGTGGCCCGGTCCGGTCCGGACTCCCTGCCCGTCCAGCACATCCTCCGCCCCGCGCCCGCACCACCGTGGCAGCCACCGGAGCCCGGCCCGGAACCGCCGCGGATCGTCATCGACGGCTCACCCGGCCTCGGTGGCCTCTGAGGCACCTCGTGCCGATGGAAACCCCCGCCGGTGCCGCGAAACGGGGCAAAAAATGTGAAATGCGACCGGTCGTCCGGGATGGTGCGGGAACGGTTCGCCGCCGAGGCCCGCCCATCAGAAGGTGATGATCGCCCGGGAACAAGAGGCGCTGACCTCGGAACGGGACGCGGTGCGAGGTCGCGTGGTTCGGATGGATGGAGCACGGTCAAAATCGATTCTGCGGGTTGATGTCCGCTTCCCGTGCAGCGATTCCCCGGGATACCGGGCCCGGGTGCGGTACACAGCGGGCGTGGACGATCCTTTCGCGTTGAGCCCTCCGGCGCTGCCCGAGGAGCCTTTCAGGGGTATGCCGCGGCCGGAACGGCGGGCGGTGGGCCCGGACGATCCCTGTTCCCGGTGCGTCGGCTGCCAGTTGCCCGTGCACGTCTGCGGCCGAGCGGAGGCAATGCCCGGTGACACCCTGGACGGGACGGTCAGCCGGCGGGCCCGGTGTTCCCGTCCGTCGAGGGGGCCGGCTTCGGACGGGTGACGGTTCGCGCGTGGTGGAGCACGGCCGCCGCGTCCGGCCGGTCCCGGAAGCCGCGCAGCGATGTACGCAGATGCTTGAGCGCGTGGTCGGCCGGAGCGGCGCGCAACCCCGGATAGTGGTCGAGGAAGACATGCCAGTGGACGCAGGACTCCTCCAGGCGCCCCAGGGGCAGGAGCGTCGCGGCCAGCCGGGCATGGGTGAGAGCACCGGATCTGTGCCGGTCGGCGCCGCGTGCCGCCGCCGACGAGGTGAGCGCCCGTGCGGCCTGGGGCGCGTCCCCGAGAGCGAGCAGGGCCAAGCCGCGCTGGTAGTCGAGGCCGGGGCGCGGATACATGCTGAAGGGGCCGGGCGGACCGGTCGCCCGGTCGTGCTGCGCCTCGGCGGCCGTCAGGTCGTCGACCGCCTGCCTGCGGTGGCGCGCGTACGCGTGGGTGAGGGCGCGCTGGCTCAGGAGGAAGGCCCGTGCTGACGGATCGTCCGAGGACCGGGCGGTGTCCACGGCGGTGTCGGCGAGTTGCCGCGCCCTGGCGTGGAACCCCAGACGCAGGGCCTGAAGGCTCATGGCCCGCAGGGTGATCGCGTACAGGCGGCGGTCGTCGGCCTCGTGGGCGAGGCCCAGGGCCGTGGTGAAGTAGCGCTGCGCGAGGCTGGGGTGACCGGCGTCCATGGTCATACGGGCCAGTACATGCGTGAGTTGGGCCGCGCCGGAGAACAACTGCTTGCGCAGGGCGGCTTGCGCGGGGGCGACCAGGAGCCGGCTGGTGTCGTCGGTGAGATAGGCGGCCAGCGCGGAGCGCGCGTGCGCGCCGCCGTAACGCTCCATGAGGTCCACGAAGACCTGGGACATCTCTTGCAGCGTCCTGACCTCCGCGGCCGTGACCCGGGCACCCGTTCTCCGCGGTCTGACGGGCAGGGGCCGACCGGGCCGCCAGTCGGGGGAGGCGTCGGGGTCCAGGCTGTAGGCGGAGTCGGTGAGCCGTGGACGGCCCGCGGGGTCGGCGTCGGTGCGGCTGAGGACGGTCAGCCGGTCCACGACGTCGTCCGTCCCGGCCCCGGACGCCAGCAGCGGGTCGTCGGCGGGCCGCCCGGGTCGGGCGAGGCCGGTCTCCCCGACGGTGACCAGGCGTCCGGTGCGCCGGCTGAAGGCGGAGGCGACCAGGTCGGGAACAGGGGGCCGCGGACGGGAGCCGGTGAGCCAGTGCGCGACCGACGTGCGGTCGTACCGCAGCGTCAGCCCTTGCGCCTTGCCTATGCCGTTGACCGCTCTGGCCAGGTCGGCCGGGTTCCAGTCGGCCTCGTTGAGCAGAACTCCGAGACGCTGATTGGGTTGATGGCGTGCCATGGCCCCGTCCTCCCTGGCTGAACGCTGTCCGCGGGACGGCCGACGGGGTGACCTTCCCCCGTGCCTGGGCGCGGGCCGGTCATGACGAGAAGGCTGCCGGAACGGCCCGCGTATGCCGAGGACATGGTCCTCGCCGCCATCATCCCGGTCCCGGAGCCTGCCGGACAGTCACCGGAGCCACCCTCTTGGTCCATGGCCCGGGACTTCCGCCCCGGCCGCGAGGAAAGCTGTCCTCAACGTCCGCAAATGGCGGTAACTGCCCGACATCGCAGGCGGGTTGTCGGTCGTGGTGCCGGTGAAGGGTGTCCCGGAGCGGGCGGGCGAGCCGGATCGGCGGCGATCAGTATCCGCTTTTCGTCCCCGGCCGACCGGCGAAGGATCGGCCGCTCGGCGAGCTCGCGGTCCCCGTCCCGGAGCAAGTCACGGGCAATGCTCCGCAGGCTGTCCGGGCACTGACCCGCCCGGGCACCGGTGCCGGCCGACGGGCGGTCACTTGCCGAAGCGGCGCTGGCGGTTCGCGTACGAGCGGAGCGCGCGCAGGAAGTCCACATGCCGGAACGCGGGCCAGTAGCAGTCCACCCAGTGCATCTCGGCGTACGCGGACTGCCAGAGCAGGAAGCCGGACAGCCGCTGCTCGCCGGAGGTGCGGATGATGAAGTCGGTGTGGGCGGCGGTCGGCGAGTACAGATGCCGGGAGATGTCCCCGATGTCGAACCGCTCGACCAGTTCGGCCGCGTCGCCCCCGGCCGCCATGTGTTCCTCGAAGGCGCTCTTCACCGCGTCGACGATCTCGCGCCGGCCGCCGTAGCCGACCGCGACGTCCACCTTGAGCCCGCCCCGCCCGGCCGTCACGGCGGCGGCGTCCTTGAGCACCTGGGCGCCGGCGCCGGGCAGCATGTCGAGGGAGCCGATCACCTGCACCTCCCAGCGACGGCCCTCGGCCGTGATGTCCCGGACGGTCTCCTCGATGATCTCGATCAGCGGGCCGAGTTCCTCGGCGGGACGGCCGAGGTTGTCGTCGGAGAGCATGAAGAGGGTCACGTGCTCGATCCCCGCGGCCGTGCACCAGCCCAGGAACTCGGTCACCTTGGCGCCGCCCGCCCGGTATCCCTCACGGACGTCCGCGTGTCCCGCCTGCCGGGCCCAGCGCCGGTTGCCGTCGAGCATGATCCCGACGTGCTGGGGGCGCGGCAGTCCGGCCAGAGTGGCGGCCAGTCGGCGCTCGTACACTGCCTCGATCGGCCGTCGGAGGAACAGCGGGAGCAGCTTCATGAACCCTCATCATCGCGTCGTGGACCCCTCGCCGGACCTTACCAGGGGCCTGGTGACACCCCTGGTGAGCAGGGGCGTTGCCGCAGCGGTCGCTTCGGTCGGCACGCCGGGGCGGCCGTACCCGGCGCTGTGCCCCGGCGCGCCGGTCGCGGTCGGTGGGCGGCGGGGTCCCAGGCCGCCGGGAGCAGTGCGGGCTTGGTGAAGAACAGGTCCCGTTCCCAGGGGACGTCCTGCGCCGAGACGGCGAGGAACAGTGAGGGGTCCTTGACGCAGTCCCCGAGTTCGAGGTGGTGGACCAGCGGGGTGACCACCCCGTGCCCAGCGGGGAGACCAGGGGTTCGGAGCCGGTGACGAACAAGTACGACACCGTGCCGTGCAGTTCGGCGTCGCTGATCTCCCCGGCGGCCTCGGCCCGGATGAGCACCTCGATGGGCCCCACATGCCCGGCCCACTCCGCCAGCCGCTCGCTCTCCGGCAAGCAGGGCTGGACCAGGAAGGGTGAGGGTGACGTCTGTTGCCGGACTTCACTCGCTGTCGGAGCTGTCGGAGCTGTCGGAGCTGTCGGAGCCGTCGGAGCTGTCGGGGGCGGGGGAGGTGTCGGACGCGGTGGGCGCGGTCCGCGGGCCGGCCTCCGCCTGGAGGATCAACGCGTGCGGGCAGTGCAGATAGTCGGCCCAGAACTCGTCGCCGTACTCCTGGCGGCCCTGCTCGGAGACCTTGGGGCGGATCCAGGAGATCCGGTCGAAGCCCGCTGCCCGCAGCGCCCGTTCATGTGCGGCGGCCGACCACCGGAAGTAGTCCACGTCCAGGACCTCCTCACCCACCCACGCCTTCAGATGACCCTTCGTGCCCTCACCCACCGGCTCCCGCGCGCTGAGCTCCATGCCGTAGGGCCGGTACCAGCCGGGGGCGGTGGAGTGGTCGGGGTTGAGGGTCGCGGCCACGAACCGTCCGCCGCTCTCGGGCAGGGCCCGCCGGGCCGTGGCGCAGAGCCCCTCCAACGCCGCCGGGGTCGGGGCGTAGGGCAGCACGTAGACGGCGGTGACCAGGTCGAACGCCCCCTCGATGGCGGGCAGGTCATCGGCGGACGGTGCGGCGGCGTCCGCGACGAGGTACTCCGCGCCCAGCCCCTCACGTCCTTCACGGCGGCGCGCGTAGTCCACCATCGCGGTCGACTCGTCCAGCCCCACCGCGCGTGCGGCGCCCTCGCGGCGCAGCCGTCGGACGTACAGCCCGCTGCCGCACCCCAGGTCGAGCACCCTGCGCCCGGTGACATCGCCGACCGCGTTCAGGAAGCTGTACGCCTCGATGTGTTCGCGGAACGGCATCTCCTGGACGCTGTGCTCGTATGCGGCCACCGCTGTGTCGAACTGGCTTTCCACAGCCATCTCCTCGCTTCAGGATTCCGTGCGGCACGCCCGGGTCCGGGGCGACGGGATCCAGCCCGGCGAAGCCCTCCCGGGCCCGGGCGTTGCCGCTGTGTTCGGATCGCTCGTGGGGTGAGGCTCCCGGCGTCGTGCCGGTCCTCTCCGCGGGACGTGACGACGTGCCGCGAAGGCTCCTGTGTCATGGCACCGGCAGGGCCCGGCCTCGCCACCGCCCCCGAGGGGCCCGTGGCGGGCGTCGTCCGGCGGGACGGTCCTGTACGTGCCGGCCCCGGCCGAAGCTCCCGCTCACCTGCCTCCACCATCCGTGCCAGGGGGCGGGTTCGGAAGGGGTGCGGGCGGGCGGGGTCGTTCACGCGTTGAACGCTTGCGCGCTTGTGAGCGGCTTCGGCGTGAGCGCCGACGGCCGTTCCCGCGTGGGCACCGACCGATTCCGCGACGCTCCGGGGACGCCGGCCGTCGGCCCCGGGACGCGAATCTGCCGGACCCGCCCCCGGGTTCGCTTGCCCGCGGGCGGGCCCGGGAAGCGGCGGGGAACCTTCCGGTGCGGCTGTCCGTCAGGGAAGTGACGCCGGGTTCCCGGCTCGTGTCCCTGCGACAAAGGCGGATTGCCATGCGGACGAGCGACACGGACAGGACGAGCGACACGGACAGGACGAGCGACACGGTGACGGCGCGCGACACGGACAAGCTGGAGACCACCCTGGGCGCCGGTCGGCGGGTGACGCTGTCGCTCCCGCCGACGGACGCGCCGTGGGCGGCGGGCGGGGTCGGCGCCCTGCGGGCCGTCCCGCCCACGCACACCGAGCACGACGAGAACCCCCCGCCGCTTCCCGAGGAGCCCGCGCTCCCCCTTTCCGTGGCGATGCTGGGCCTCGGGATATGAGGTGCGCCGACGGGCCGGGGTGACCGGTGCGGCGGGTGGGCGCGGAAGGGGTGCCTGACCAGGGCGGAGCTATAGTGCTGCGCGTGCAGAGGTCCGAGGTGGTGAGGGAGGGCGCGAGGCGCGAGGTACGTGCGCCGTACGCGATATCCACCTCACGCATGCGCCGTGAGCGCTATCCGCACGGGCGGACATGGGAGGCGCACACGCATCTCTTCGACCATGAGCTGCTCTGGGGGGTCAGCGGGTCGGTGACGGCCACGGTGGACGGGGTGTCGTGGACGGTGCCCCCGACCGTGGGGCTCTGGGTCCCGGCCGGGGCGGTGCACGAGGTCACCACAGGGCCGGGCGGCGACTTCTACACCACGTACTTCCGGGGCGAGGTCTTCACCCCGGCCACGGAGCGGTCCGGGGTCTGGGCCGGGCCGGGGCTGGTCGCCGTCTGCGCCGCGCTGCGCGAGATCCTGCTGCACATGCGGCGCTACGGGATGACGCTCGCCGCGCGGAACCGGGCCGAGCAGGTCGCGTTCGACCTGCTCCAGCCGCTGGAGATCGCGGCGGTCGAGGTGCCGATGCCCACCGACGCGCGGGCGCTCGTCGTCGCCCGCGCGCTGATCGCCGATCCCGCCGACCCCCGGGGTCTCGCCGAGTTCGCCCGGCTCTCCGGATGCGGTGTGCGTACCCTCACCCGGGTCTTCACCGCCGATACGGGGATGAGCTTCGTGCAGTGGCGTATCCAGGTGCGGGTCCGGGCGGCGCTCACCTATCTGGCGGGCGGGCTGCCGGTGTCGGTGGTCGGACGGCGGGTGGGGTACAGCACCCCGAGCGCGTTCGTCGCGGTGTTCCGCCGGGTCACCGGGCGGACGCCCGGTGAGTGCTTCGGCGTCGTCGAGGACTCGGGGTACGCGGACTACCAGGGGCACGAGGACCCCGAGGGGTTCACGGACCTCCCGGGGCTCGCGGGGCGGGCAGCGGCGGGTTAGCCGGGGGCCGCTGTGCCGTCCAGGCCCGCCACAGCCGGGCGTAGGGGCCGTCCGAGGCGAGCAGCCCGTCATGCGTGCCCTCCTCGACGATCCGTCCCCGCGCCATCACCAGGACCCGGTCGGCCGACGCGGCCTGGTTCAGCCGGTGGGCGACCGTGATCGCCGTACGGCCCGCCAGCACGGCGTCCGTCGCGGTGTCCAAGGTCCGGGCCCCGGCGCTGCCCGCGTCGGCGGTCGCCTCGTCCAGGACCACGATCGGCGGGTCCAGGAGCAGGACCCTGGCCAGCGCCAGTTGCTGGGCCTGAGGCGCGGTGAGGGGATGACCGCCCGCGCCGACCACGGTGTCCCTGCCGTCGGGCAGGGCGCCGATCCAGGTGTGGGCGCCCACGGCCCGCAGGGCCCGTTCCAGTGCCGCGTCGTCCGCCCCGGGGACGGCCAGCCGCAGATCGTCGGCGATGGTACCGGCGAAGACATGGACCTCCTGGGTGACCAGGGCGACCGTGCGGCGGGTGGCCGCGGTGCCCAGTTCCCGGGGTTCGACACCGCCGAGCCGGACGGTCCCGGCGGACGGCTCGTACCCGCCGGCGATCAGCCGGGCGAGGGTCGACTTGCCCGCGCCGGTCGTCCCGACGAGGGCGACCCGCTCGCCCGGTGCGACGGTCAGGGACACCTCGCGGGGGACGGTGAGCCCCGGACGGTGGGAGTAGGAGACCCCGGTGAGGGCGAGGGAGCTGTCGCGCGGGTGCGGCGGGTCGGCCGGTTCGGCGGCGCGGGGCACCTGGGTCACCCCGACCAGCCGGGCGAGGCCCGCGCCCGCCTCCTGCAACTCGTCGAACACGCCGAGCAGCTGGCCCACCGGGTCGAAGAGCCGGTGGAAGAACAGCGCGGCGGCCGTCGCCTCGCCCACGGTGACCGTTCCCTCGCCGACCAGCCGGAAGCCGACCGCGAGGACGGCCGCCAGCCCGATCAGCTCGGCCAGGTTGAGACGTCCGAAGAAGCGGGTGCGCAGCCGGGTCGCCCGCAGACTGTGCGAGACGGCCAGGAGCGAGCGGTCCGCGATGGCGTCCAGATGGCGGGGACCGCGGCGCATCGCGGTGACGGTGTCGGCCGCGCCGAGTGCGTCGAGGAGCGCCTGCGCGCGTTCGCCCTCGGCGGTCCGCTCGGCCCGGTAGACCGGCCCCGAACGGCCGAGGTACCAGGTCAGCGCGCGGATCTGGACAGGCGCCGCGACCAGTGCGGCGAGGGCGAACCGCCAGTCGAGGGTGCCCAGACCGACGAGGGTCAGCGCGATGCCCAGCAGCGCGGTCACGAAGACGGGTACGGCCTGCGAGGCCGCTTCGGTGACGACCCGTACGTCACCGGTGATCCGGGCGACGAGGTCGCCGCGCCCCGACCGTTCGACGTCCTTCGGGGGAAGGCGCAGCGCGCGGTCGAGGACGTCCTCACGCAGGTCGGCGACCAGGTGTTCGCCCGCCTGGACCACCAGATAGTGGCTGAGCGCGCCCAGCACCGCCTGGAGCACGGCGATCGCGGCCAGTGCCCCGCCCAGCAGATGGAGCCTGCCGAGGGCGTCGCCGCCGTGGCGGACGACCTCGTCGACCATACGGCCGAGGATCAGCGGACCGGCCAGCCCGATGGCGGTGGAGGCGGCCAGCAGCAGTACCGCCCACAGGGTCCGGGCGCGGTGCGGGCGCAGCAGCCGCAAGGCGGCGCGGCGGGTCGTGGCGGTGTCGGCGACCGGCAGGAGGGGGTCGTGTCCGGTGGTCATGCCAGTACCGCCGCTCGGTAGGACGGGGACGCCGTGAGCAGCCCGGTGTGGGTACCGGCGGCCTGGGGGCGGCCGGCGGGGAGCCAGACGACGCGGTCGCAGACCGCGAGCAGCGTCGGGCTGGTGGTGAGCAGCAGCGTGGTGAGTCCGGCCCGGTCCCGGCGCAGCCCGTCGGCGATCCGGGCCTCGGTGACGGAGTCGATCGAGGTCGTCGGGTCGTGCAGGACGAGCACGGGTGCCCGGGTCGCCAGGGCTCGTGCCAGGGCGATGCGCTGGCGCTGGCCGCCGGAGAGGGTCAGCCCCTGTTCGCCGACCGTGCTGGCGGGTCCGTCGGGCAGGGCGTCGACCACGTCGTCGGCGCAGGCGGCGGTCAGCGCGGTCGCGATCGTCCGCGCGGTGGTCCCGGGGCCGTCCGGGGCGATGTTGTCGGCGATGGTGCCCGCGAACAGGGCGGTGTCACGCGGGGGAGCGACGACGGTACGGCGTATCGCGTCCGGGTCCGTGCCGCGCAGGTCGGCGCCGTCGAGGCGGACGGTTCCGGCGTCGGGGTCGATCCGCCGGGCGCAGCAGTCCAGCAGCGCGCGGGCGTGCGCGGCGTCCTCGGTGACGACGCCGACGAGTTCGCCGGGGGCGACGCGCAACGACACCCCGGTCAGTGGTCCGGCGGCACCCGCCGGGGCGTGGACGGTCAGTTCCTCGAAGCTCAGCACGGCGGTACGGGCGGGTGCGACGGGCTCGGGGTCCGGGGTCCCGGTGGGCCCGGCCGGGGCGTCCCGTACCTCGACGGCGGGCGGGGTGCCGAGCAGCGCGGCCACCCGGCGGGCCGACGCGCGGGCGCGGGCCAGACCCGATCCGAAGTACGCCACGTCGACGAGCGGTCCGCGCAGGAACTGGGCGAGTCCCACGACCGCCACCAGCTCCCCGACCGTGAGGGTGCCCCGCGCCGCCATCCGCGCGCCCACCAGCGCGATCAGCGCCAGGAATCCCCCGGTGACCAGGGTATTGGCGGCGGTGTACCCGGCCTGGGCGCGTTCCGTGCGCAGGGTCGCCGCGAGGGCGGCGCGGCTGACCTCGCGGTAGCGCCGGGCGGCGTGCGGCTGGGCGCCGATGCCGTCGAGCACCCGCAGTCCGGTGAGCAGATCCGCGGCGGTGGCACCGGCCTTCGCCGCGGACGCGTAGTCGCGTTCCGTCCGCCGTTCCAGCGGGCGGCTCAGATACTGCATGGCCACCAGCACCGGTGGTGTGCCGAGCAGGACCAGCAGCCCGAGCGGCACCGAGATCAGCAGCAGGGCCACGGCGGCCGTGACGATCGCGGCTGCCGCGGCGAGCTTGCTGCTGAGGGTGTGGGTGAAGCGCGACACGTTCCGGGCGTCGGCGGTGGCCAGCGAGAACAGCTCGCCGGGCATCGTACGGGTGGCCGTGCCGAGGGGGTCCAGGGCCCGCCGGGCCACGGCCATCCGGACCTGGTGGCCGCCGTGCTCGGCCACATGGGCCGCCGCCCGCGCGGCGAACCGCCATGACAGCAGCAGTCCGCCGAACAGCACGGTGAGCACGAGGAGCCAGCGCCCGAGGGCGGCGGCGTCGCCGGTGGCGACCGCGCGGTCGATGACGGCGCCGATGGTGACCGGTATGAGTGCTTCGGCTACTTGATGTCCGGTCAGTCCGACCGAGGCGGCGGCCAGCCTGCGGCCCCGCCGTTCACCGGTGAGTGCCTGGCGCAGTACGGAGCGGGCGGTGGCGGGCACAACCTCGTGGGCGCCGGTCGCAGGTGGGGTGGGCGGGGCGGGGGGCGCCGTGGCGGACGGCGTTTCGAGGGAGGCGGGCATGGGAGCCGACCGTACCGCCGCCCTCTGCGGTGTCCCCTCGGGCGGGCCATTCCCTGTCGTGAACGGGCCATGGGTTGGCCGAATGGCCTCTTGGCGACAGTGAATGGCGTGTGCTCGACATGGCCGCTTGCGCCCCACTCATCCGTTCGACTATTCATAGGTAAGGCTTACCTAATATTCCCCGATTCTTCGTACCGCCCCGGAGGCGTCGATGCCGGCCGCACCACCACTCGCCAGACCGTCGCTCCGCACCGCGACGGGCCACCCGACCCGGCGCCGCTTCGCGGTCGGCGCGGGCGCCCTCACCCTCGGCGGTCTGCTGGCCGCCTGCGGCGGTGACGACCGGCCCACCGTCACCGGCTCCGGCGCGAAGAACTCCGGCACCGTCGACTTCGCCTACCAGGACTTCCGGGCGAAGCTCCCCGCCGACCCCCAGCGCGTCGTCGCCCTCGACCCGCGTACCGGCATGGAGTTCGCGGTGCTCGCCGGATACCCCGTCGTCGCCGGATACCGGCTGGAGAAGGGCAACCATCTCGCCGAGAGGGTTCCGAAGGGCTACCGCACCCTGGAGGGCAACGAGACCGAGCCCAGCGCCGAGTCCATCCTGGCCCAGGACCCGGATCTGCTGGTCGTCGGCGAGGAATGGTGGCAGTACTACAAGGAGCGCAAGCTCCTCACCCAGGACATCGCCCCCGTCCTCGTCGTCGGCGGCGGCTTCAGCCCCCACTGGCGCCGCCACACCGAGCAGCAGCTCACCCGCCTCGGCCGCGCACCCCGGGCCAAGAAGCAGCTCGACGCCTACGACACCCGGCTGGCCGCCGCCCGCCAGGAGGTCGGACGGCTGCTCAAGGGCCGGAAGATCGCCGTCGCCGGCGCCCAGAAGCCCCAGTTCTGGGCCCAGACCAACAGCTTCTACCTCGCTGTCGCACGGGACCTCGGCATGGAACTCATGTTCTACGACCCCGAGCGTGAGCCGGGGGGCAAGTCCAACAGGTTCTTCGGCCTGGAACGCCTCGACGTGTTCGCCCCGGCCGACCTGATCATCCTCCAGAACCCGGACGACCCCGCCACCAAGGCCAAGACCTGGCAGCAACTGCCCGCCGTCAGGGCCGGACGCGTCGCGCCCCTCAACTACTACAGCAACGCCGGACTCGCGTTCACCGCCACCGCGCTGCTCGACGAACTCGTCTCCGCCGCGAAACTCCTGGGGTGAGCGGACGATGAAGGACCGGCTGCACCGCGGAACGGTGCTCACGACCACCCATGTCACCCCCGGCATGATCCGGATCGTCCTCGGCGGCGACGGCCTCAGCGGCTTCGAGACCTCCGGTGTCGGCGACGAGTACCTGCGCCTGCACTTCCCCGTCCCCGGCACCGGGGAACTCGTCCTGCCCCGGCCCGAGCTCGACTGGACCTACCCCGAAGGCGTCACCCGCTCACCGTGCGAGCGGTACACCGTCCGGCGGTACGACCCCGCACACGGCCAGGTCACCTTCGACTTCGTCGTGCACGACGGCGGCGTCGCCAGCTCCTGGGCCAAGGCCGCCCGGCCCGGCGACGAACTGGGCATCGGCAGCCCACGCGGACTGTACGACCCGCCCGCCGACGCGACGCACCTCCTGCTGGCCGCCGACGCGACCGGACTGCCCGCCGTCGGACGCCTCGTGGAACAGCTCCCCGCCACCCTGCGCGCCACCGTGATCGTCGAGATCGCCGACGCCACCCACGAACAGACGATCGCCACCGACGCCGACGCCGAGTTCATCTGGCTGCCCGGCTCCGGCAACGGCGTCGGCCCCAGCCGACTGGAGGAAGCCGTCCGCGCGGTCGCCAGACCCGGCGCCGCCCCCGGCTACGTATGGGTCGCCGGGGAGAGCGCCGCCGTCCGGGGCATCCGCCGCTATCTGCGCCACGAACTCGGCCTGCCCGCCCGCGCCTACAAGGTCATCAGCTACTGGCAGCACGAGTCCGAGCGCTGGGAGGAACGCTGGAACGCGCTCGACCCCGAGGTCCGGCGCAGACTCGACGAGGCCTACGACGCCATGCGGGAACACGCCCTCAAGGGCGCCGACGGCGACGAGGCGAGCATCGAACGCAGCGAGGACATCCTCGACACGGTGGAGGAGACCATGGAGCGAGCCGGGCTGTGACCACCGTGACCGCAGTGACCACCGAGGGCCGCGCCCGCGCGGCCCGTGACACCCCGCCGCCCGGCGCCGCGTCCACCAACGCCCGCCGCTCCCTGTGGCTGCTGATCGCGGTGGGCGCCCTGCTCGCCGTGACCCTGCTCAGCCTCGGCGTCGGTTCCAAACACCTGCCGCCCGCCGCCGTGTGGGACGGACTGTTCCACTACACCGGCTCCAACGACCATATGATCATCCGCGATCTGCGGCTGCCCCGCACCCTGCTCGGCCTGCTGGTCGGTATGGCGCTCGGCCTCGCGGGCGCGGTGATCCAGGCGCTCACCCGCAACCCGCTCGCCGACCCCGGCATCCTCGGCGTCAACGCGGGCGCGTCCTTCGCGGCCGTCCTCGCCATCGCCCTGTTCGGACTCACCGATCTGCGCCAGTACATCTGGTTCGCCTTCCTCGGCGCCGTCCTCGCCACCGTCGCCGTCTACGCCATCGGCTCCCGTGGACGCGGCGGCGCCACCCCCGTACGGCTCACCCTGGCCGGGGTCGCGACCGGCGCCGTCCTCAGCGGCATCACCTCCGGCATCACCCTGCTGGACCCCGAGACCTTCGACCGGATGCGGTTCTGGGCGGCGGGCTCCATCGCCGGACAGGACATGGGGACCGTCGCCCGGATCGCGCCGTTCCTCATCGCCGGACTGCTGCTCGCCCTGACCTTGGCCCGGCCGCTCAACGCCGTCGCCCTCGGCAGCGACACGGCCCGCGCCCTCGGTGTGAACATCACCCGGACCCGGACCCTGGCTCTCGTCGCGCTGACCCTGCTCTGCGGCGGGGCGACGGCCGTCGCCGGACCCATCGCGTTCATCGGCCTGATGATCCCCCATGTCGCACGCTGGATCGTCGGCCCCGACCAGCGGTGGATACTCCCCTTCACCCTCGTCCTGGCACCGGTCCTGCTGCTCGTCTCCGACATCGTCGGACGGCTGGTGCTGCGGCCCGGCGAACTCCAGGTCGGCATCGTCACCGCCTTCGTCGGCGTCCCGGTGCTCATCGTGCTGGTGCGACGGCAGAAGGCGAGCGGACTGTGATCACCAGGACCAGGAAACCCCGTACGACCGGACCACGGCCGGACCCCCGCCCGCATCCGCCACGAGCCGCGCCCCACCCCGCCCGCTCCCGGTCCGGCCGTCCCGCCGTCGACTTCGGACGCCCCATCCGGGTGCTGCGCGTACCGGACACCCGGGGCGGACGGCTCTCGCTGCGCCTCGACACCCGCGCCACCGCCATCTGTCTGCTCCTGCTGGCCGCCACCGCCGCCCTCGGCATCCTGACGCTCGGCAGCGGCCAGTACACCGTGCCGCCCGGCGACGTGATCCGCGCACTGCTCGGCGACGCCACGCCCAAGGTCCATATGGTCGTCGTCGAATGGCGGCTGCCCCGGGTCCTGCTCGCCGTCCTGTGCGGGGCCGCGCTCGCCGTCAGCGGCGCCATCTTCCAGTCGCTCACCCGCAATCCGCTCGGCAGCCCCGACGTCATCGGCTTCAACACGGGCGCCTACACCGGCGCGCTGGCCGTCATCATGCTGGCGAACGGCGGCTACTACCAGGTCGCGGCGGGCGCGCTGGCGGGCGGCATCGCCACCGCCGCCCTCGTGTACGTACTCGCCTACCGGCAGGGCGTCCAGGGATTCCGGCTGATCATCGTCGGTATCGGCATCAGTGCGCTGCTGGCGTCCCTCAACACCTGGATGACGATCAAGGCCGACCTGGAGACCGCGATGGCCGCGGCCGTCTGGGGCGCCGGTTCCCTCAACGGACGGAGCTGGGAACAACTCGGCCCGGTCGCACTGGTCCTGGCCGTCCTGCTGCCCGTCGTCCTCCTCCTGGCGGGCCGGATGCGCATGCTGGA
The DNA here is from genome assembly GCF_001905345.1 of Streptomyces uncialis. Classification (GTDB taxonomy): domain Bacteria; phylum Actinomycetota; class Actinomycetes; order Streptomycetales; family Streptomycetaceae; genus Streptomyces; species Streptomyces uncialis. Next base: position 509,472 of record NZ_LFBV01000003.1, on the reverse strand, counting down.
GATGGGCGACGACACGGCCCGCAGCCTCGGACTGCGCACGGAACCCAACCGGCTCGCCCTGGTCGTCACCGGCGTCGCCCTGACCGCCCTGGTCACCGCCGCCGCGGGCCCCATCTCCTTCATCGCGCTGGCCGCACCCCAGCTCGCCCGGCGCCTGGTGCGCTCCCCGGGCGTCTCCGTACTGCCGTCCGCCGCGATGGGGGCCGCGCTGCTCGTCGCCGCCGACTGGGTCGCCCAGCGGGCGTTCGCACCGACCCAGCTGCCCGTCGGGGTCGTGACGGTGAGCATCGGCGGCGCCTATCTGATCTGGCTGCTGCTCGGCGAGGCCCGCCGCCAGTGAACCCCCGCCCGCCCCGCCAGGACCCACCTCCCGCAGATACGGACCCCCACCGATGACCACCCTCCACAAGAACCCGGCCGCAGCAGACCCGACCGCACCCGCCGGTCAACGGCTGCGGGCCGAGGGACTCACCCTCGCCTACGACGCCCGGACCATCTCCGAGAACCTCACCGTCCGGATACCCGACGGCTCCTTCACCGTCATCATCGGCCCCAACGCCTGCGGCAAGTCGACCCTGCTGCGCGCCCTGTCCCGGCTGCTCAAACCCACGGCGGGCCTGGTGCACCTGGACGGACGGGCGATCTCCTCCTACCCCGCCAAGGAGGTGGCGCGGCGGATGGGCCTGCTCCCGCAGACCTCACTGGCACCGGACGGCATCACCGTGGCCGACCTCGTCGCCCGCGGCCGCCACCCCCACCAGAAGCTCCTCCGCCAGTGGTCCGACGCGGACGAGCAGGCCGTACTCGACGCCATGGACTCGACCGGCGTCACCGATCTGTCCGCCCGGCTGGTCGACGAACTCTCCGGCGGACAGCGCCAGCGCGTATGGGTGGCCATGGTCCTCGCCCAGCAGACCCCCCTGCTGCTCCTCGACGAGCCCACGACGTTCCTCGACATCGCGCACCAGATCGAACTGCTCGAACTGTGCCGTGACCTCAACCGGCGCGACGGCCACACCCTCGTCGCCGTGCTCCACGACCTCAACCACGCCTGCCGGTACGCGGACCACATCATCGCCATGCGCGACGGCGAGGTGATCGCCACCGGCCCGCCCGCCGACATCGTCACCGCCGAACTGGTCGAGGACGTCTTCGGGCTGCCCTGCCGGATCATCGAGGACCCCGTGTCCCTGACACCCCTGGTCATCCCACTGGGCCGCGGCAACTGACCCACCGCGCCCCACCACGGCCCCGGGTCACGGGCACACGTCCGGCGTCTGCGCCCGCGCTTCCGCCTCCGCCTCCCGTACGGCCGAGTCCGGGTCCAGCCGGGTGCCCGCCGTGAACTCCGCCGCATGGACGCGCTCGTCCAGCACCGTCGCGAGGCGCGCGCCGATACGGTCCACATCGCCCCGCTCGCCCTCCGGCAGCGGAATCCCGACCGCGCGCCGGGCGGCGTCGGCCGCGCCCAGCAGCCGGGCCGCCCGGGACCAGCGGCCCGCCAGCGACAGCGCACCGGCCAGACCCTCCAGCGCGAGGGCGACCGCCCGCGGATCGCCGGTGGCCCGGGCGGCCGCCAGCCCCTCCCGCTGAAGGCGCAGAGCGGTCGGCGCGTCGCCCCGCAGCTCGGCGGTGAAGCCCAGTTCGGCGAGGATCAGCGGGGGCGCGCCCGGCTCGTACCCCATCTGCCGGTGCAGTTCGATCACCCGCTCCATATGCGCCTGCGCGGTGTCGAGTTCGCCGGACCGCCGTGCCCCGAGACCGAGACCGATCTCCGCGTACTGCTCCCCGAACACGTCCGACTGCTCGACGGCCAGCCGCCGGGCACGCTCATGGCATTCCCGGGCCCGGGCCAGCCGTCCGGTCAGCAGGGCGAGCCGCCCGACCCCGGAGAGCTGGAAGACGAACTCGGGCCACAGCTTCAGCTCCTCGGCCATCCGCAGCCCGTCCTGGTAGAGCCGTTCGGCGTGCCCGTAGTCACCGACCGCCTCGGCCAGCTTCGCCAGCGGCACCATGGCCTGGAGCTGACCCCACTGGTCGCCCAGCTCACGGAAGAGCTCAAGGCTCCGCTCGCCGTCACGGCGCAGTGCCGCGAAGTCCCCGCGTGTCTTCGCGTGGAAGGTACGGCTGCCGAGCGCCGCCGCCGTACCCCAGCGGTCGTCCAGCGAACGGAACGTCTCCAGCGCCCGGTCCACCAGCTCCTCGGCGGCCACCGGATCGGCGACGCCGTAGAGCTTGGAGGCGAGGAACCATTCCATCCTGGCGCGCCCGCCCGGGTCGTCGAGCGCGTCGTACGGTTCCAGCGCGGCGCGGTACTCGGCGGCGGGGTCGCCGCCGCCGAGCTGGAGGCGGACACCGCCCAGCAGGGCGCCCGCCGCCGCCACCAGGGCGGCGGGCGCCGCCGGGTCCACGGACAGCGCGAGCGTCAGCGACCGCCGTGCCTCGTGGTTGCGGCCCCGCAGATGCCAGTACCACGCCAGCGCGTTCACCAGCCGTAGCGCCCGGACGGCGTCCCCCGCGTGCGCGGCGTTCTCCAGCGCGCCCCGCAGATTGGCCTGCTCCGCGTCGAGCCTGCGCAGCCACCGCCGCTGGTCGTGCCCCCGCAGCAGGGGCGCGGCGTGTTCGGCGAGCTCCGTGTAGTACGCGCGGTGACGGGCCCGCGTCTCCTCGGCCTCACCGCTCTCCCCGAGGCGTTCGGCGCCGTACGCGGCCACCGACTCCAGGAGCCGGTAGCGCGGCCCGTCGGCAGTGTCGGTCATCACCACCAGCGAACAGTCCACCAGCCGGGCCAGGAGATCGAGGACGTCCGAGGGGGCGATCCCGTCACCGGCGCAGAGTTCCTCGGCCGCGGTCAGCGCGCAGCCGTCCGCGTGCGCGGCGAGCCTGCGCAGCACCACGCGCTCCGGCCCGTCGAGCAGCTCCCAGCTCCAGTCGATCACCGCGCGCAACGTCCGCTGACGGGCCGGGGCGCCACGGGTACCCGCGGCCAGCAGCCGGAAGCGGTCGTCCAGCCGGGCGGCGAGCTCCCGCACCCCCAGCGCGCGGACCCGGGTCGCGGCCATCTCCAGGGCCAGCGGAATCCCGTCCAGCCGACGGCAGACGGCGACGACCGCGTCCACCGTGGTCGCGTCCAGGACGAAACGGGGCGCCGAGGCACCGGCCCGCGCCACGAACAGTTCCACCGCGCCGAAGCGGCGTACGGCGTCGGGGTCGAGGTCCGCCGCGGGCTCAGGCAGCTGGAGCGGAGGCACCTCCAGAAGATGCTCACCGGCCACACCCAGAGGGCGCTGCGTGGTCGCCAGGATGCGCAGTCCGGGCGCCGCGACGAGCAGTTGTTCCGCCAGCTCGGCGACCTCGTGGACCACATGCTCGCAGTTGTCGAACACCAGCAACGCCGGTGCCCGGCCCAGCGCGCGGACGAGCCGGTCGACGGTCGAGAGCGGCGCGGCGGTACGGCCGTGACCCGTCGGGGCGTCGTCACGCATGCCCAGGGCCGCCGCGACCACGTCGTACACCCCGGTCGCCGACGCGATGACCCGCTCACCGCCGGACCGGGACGGTTCGAGCGCGGCGAACTCCGCGAGCCGGACCCCGCCGGGGAACCCGTCCGCGAGCTGGGCGGCCGTCGCGAGCGCGAGCCGGGTCTTGCCGACCCCGCCCGCGCCGGTCAGTGTCACCAGCCGGTTGACGGCCAGCAGCGAGCGCAGTTCGCGCAGCGCGTCGGCCCGGCCGACGAGTCCGGTGAGCTCGGCCGGCACGTTCGTCGGCGGACCGGCCGATACGGCGGCAGGGGAGAGCGTGGCGGGGGAGACGGCGGCGGGGGAGACGGCCGCGGTCAGTGAAGGGTCCTGGGTGAGGATCGCCTGGTGGAGCGCCGCCAGTTCGGGGCCCGGCTCCACCCCGAGTCCGTCGGCGAGCCGCGCGCGCAGCTCGGCGTAGCCGCTGAGCGCCGCGCTCTGCCGTCCGGCCAGATACAGCGCCCGGAGCTGGACGGTGCGCAGCCGCTCCCGCAGCGGATGCTCGGCGACGAGATCGCCCAGCCCGTCCGCGACCAGGCCGTGTTCGCCCAGTTCGAGCCGGGTCTCGGCCTGCTCCTCCAGCGCGGTGAGCCGCTGCTCGTCCAGCCGCTGCCGGGCGGCCCGGGTGAACTCCTCGTCGGCGAGGTCGGCGAAGGCCGGACCCCGCCACAGTGCCAGCGCGTCGGCCAGCAGTCCGGCACGCACCCGTGGGTCGCCCGCCGCGCGTGCCTGGGCGGTCAGCCGGTCGAAGCGGTCCGCGTCCACCGTGTCGGGCGCGGTGCGCAGTTGATAGCCCGGCGGGCGGGAGACCACCAGGTCCCGGCCGCCGGGTTCGGCGTCCTCCAGGGTGCGGCGCAGCTGCCAGACCTTGTTCTGGAGCGCGGCCGCCGGATTGCCCGGCCGCCCGGCACCCCACAGATCCTCGATCAGCCGGTCGGCGGAGACCGGCCGGTCCCGCCGCACCAGCAGATTCGCCAGCAGGGCCCGGACCTTGAGCTCCGGCACCCTGACGGGCTGTCCGTCCGCGGTCCGTACGCCCAGCGGGCCGAGCACTTCGAAGTACATGTGATCACGCTAACCCGGTGCCGGGGTGGGCAACAGCGCGGCCGGGGCCGCGGCCCGGCGGGGGAGGGCCCGGGTGCGGTCCGGGCGGTGTTCGGGAGCGGTTCGGGCGAGTCCCGGCAAGGGCCGGGGGTGTCCGGGGGCGCACCGGGCGAGCGCCGGACGAAGGCTGGGTGTGACGTCCGGGAGGGGGCCGAGAGAGGACCGGGAGAAGTCCGGGAGCGGTCACGTCCATGGTGGTGGCCGAGGAATGAGGAGTGGACGAGGAGAGCGGTGACGGCCGCGCTCCTCCCGCCCCGGCGGGACCCCGTGCGGCCCGGCACCGTCCGTGATCCGTCCCGGACAACACCGTCCGCCCGTAACGGCGTCACCCGCTCACCCCTCCCGGCACCACCCGCGCACCAGCGCGTCCGCGCATCACGGAAGGATTCCCATGTCATCCATCGCCCCTCCCGCCGCACCACCGAAGGCCGGGGCCCGGGAATGGACCGGGCTCGCCGTACTGGCCCTGCCCACGCTGCTCGTCTCCCTCGACCAGAGCGTGCTGTTCCTCGCGCTGCCGCACCTCGCCGAGTCCTTGCGGCCCAGCGGTGTGCAGACCCTGTGGATCATGGACATCTACGGGTTCCTGATGGCCGGCTTCCTGGTCACCATGGGCACGCTCGGTGACCGGGTGGGCCGCCGCAAGCTGCTGATGCTGGGCGGGGTCGCGGTCATCGCCACATCCTTGCTCGCGGCCTACTCCGACAGCCCCGAGATGCTCATCCTCAGCCGCGCCCTGCTCGGTGTCGCCGCTGCGTCGCTGATGCCCTCGACCCTGGCGCTGATCAGCAATATGTTCCAGGACCCGCAGGAGCGGGGCCGGGCCATCGCGATGTGGGCCAGCTGCTTCATGGCGGGCACCGCGCTCGGCCCGGTGGTCGGCGGACTGCTGCTGGAGCACTACTGGTGGGGTTCGGTGTTCGTCCTCGGTGTGCCGGTCATGCTCGTGATGCTGGTCGCCGCCCCGTTCCTGCTCCCCGAGTACCGGGCCCCCCGCACCGGCAAGCTGGACCTGGTCAGCGTGGTGCTGTCGCTGGCCGCGATCCTGCCGGTCGTCTACGGCCTCAAGGAGATGGCCAAGGAGGGACCGGGGACCCTGCCGGTCGCGCTGATCGTCGCCGGTCTCGCCGTCGGAGCCGTGTTCGTGTCCCGCCAGCGCAGGCTCGACGACCCCGTCCTGGACGTCCGGCTGTTCCGCAACCCCGCCTTCACCGCGTCCCTGGCGCTCACGACCCTGCTGATGGTCGGGGTGTCCGGCAGCTATCTGTTCATCACCGGCTTCCTCCAGATGGTCGAAGGGCTCGGCCCGGTGGAGGCCGGTCTGTGGATGGTGCCGTCGGCGATCGCGTCCATCGTCTCCGCGATGCTGGCGCCCGGACTCGCCCGGCGGTTCTCGGTGCCCGGTGTCATCGCGGGCGGGCTGCTCCTCGCGATGGGCGGCTACGCGGTCATGGTGTTCGTCGATCCGGTCGGCGGGCTGCCGCTGCTGATGACCGGATTCGTGGTCTGCTTCTTCGGCACCGGCCCCATCGGCGCGCTCGGCACCAATCTGGTGGTCAGCTCCGCCCCGCCGGAGAAGGGCGGCTCGGCCGCCTCCCTCCAGGAGACCAGCAGCCATCTCGGGGTGGCGCTGGGCATCGCTTCGCTCGGCAGCCTCGGTTCCCTGGTCTACCGCGACCGGATCACCGTCCCGGACGGCGTCCCCGCCGAGGCGGCCGACTCCATACGCACCGGCCTCGAAGGCGCCCTGACGGTGGCTCCGACGCTGCCCGACGCACTCGGCGCGGAGGTCCTGACCGCCGCCCGGGACGCCTACACCGGCGGGCTCAACGTGATCGCCGTCGTCTGCGCCGTCTTCACCGCGGGCACCGCCGTGATCGCGATGACCGCGCTGCGCCGGGTGGGCGCTCCGAGGTAGACGACGCCGCGGATGTCCCTCGCGGCGAGCGGGTGGGCATCCGCGAACCCGGGTGAGCGGCGGGCGGGGGAGGGTCGGTACGGCCGGGTCGGCCGACGGACCGTCCCCCGCCCGGCTCCGCGCGTACGGGGGCGAACCGGCGCGAGCGAGTGCGCGCTTGCCGCCTCCCCATGGGCCGCTCGGCCCGCCGCTCAGCCCGCCCTCGGCCGGCTCAGCCGGTCACCGTCACCGGTCAGCCCGTCACCGGTCAGCCCGCCACCGGTCAGCCCGCCACCGGTCAGCCCGTCACCGGCCAGTTCAGCTCGGTCCGCAGATCACGCGGGTCCATGTCCGGGGAGGGCTCGGTGACGTAGGTCTCCCACCGGTCCTCCGCCATGGTCAGGCCCCGCGCCCGCGTCCAGTCGTGCAGCCGTTCCCAGGAGGCGCCGAGGCCGTCGAACGCCCCGATATGGGTGAGCCGTGCGACCCGGCCACCGGGCAGCGAGCCCGCCACGACCCCCGCCTCGGGCCGCACCGCCCGGTCCGTGGGGAAGCCGACCTCCAGGTCCAGGGTCTCCCCGGGTGTCCCGTGGTAGAGCCCGAAGGCGGGGCCCAGCACGGTGATCCGCTGTTCCGCGAGGGTCCCGGCCAGGGCGCCGAAGGACGTGTCGAAGAAGTCCGGCACACCTGCCATCGGTACGACCCCATGGACCACCGCTGTCGTCGCCGGTTCCAGATCCACGAGCTCGGGCTCCGGGGTGCCGGTCCCGCTCTCGAATCCACGACTGTTCATACCGCTCCCATCCAAGGTCCGATGCTGCTCGGACCTGTAGACCCACCGCGTGCCGAGAACTCATCGCGCCACCTTCGGTGAGCCCGGGGCCCTGAGCCCGGAGTCTCCGGGCGTCCGGTGCTTTTGACGGGAGCATCCTCGCAGCGGGACCGGGAGGCGGCGGGGACCGCCGCGCGTGGGTGACCGCGCCGCCGACGGTGCGGGCCGGACCGGCTGCCGTCAGGGGCGGCCGGTGAGATAGCCGCCCATGGAGGTGAAGTACTCGGTCGCGGGCAGCTCGCGGCCGTCCTCGGTCCGTACCCGGGTGAGGGCCAGACCGTGGTTGCGGCCGGTGCGGGCGTCGGCGCCCGCGACGATCACCACTCCCTCGCCCTCGCGGTAGAAGACCCGGCCGGGGGTGCCCCCGTAGCGGCCCTCCGACACGACCGCGGACACGACCTCCAGGCGTTTGCCCTTGTGGAAGGTGAACGCGCTCGGGTACGGCGCGGACTGGGCGCGGACCAGACGGTCCAGGACATCGGCGGGCCAGCTCCAGTCGATACGGATGTCCTCCTCGGCCCGCTTGTGGAAGAAGCTGGCCTGGGAGCGGTCCTGCTTGGTGAACCCGGTCCGCCCGGAGGCGATCAGGGCCAGGGCGCCGACCGTGACCGGGGCGATGAGGTCGACGGTCTTGTGGAACAGGTCGGTCGCGGTGTCCCTGGGCCCCACCGTCACGGCGCGCTGGTCGACGATGTCGCCCGCGTCCAGCACCTCGTCCATCATGTGGGCGGTGACACCGACCTCCCGCTCGCCGTTGATCAGTGCCCAGATCAGCGGGGAGAAGCCCGCGTACTTCGGCAGGAGCGAGTCGTGGATGTTCAGCGTGCCGTGCCGCGGGAGGGAGTAGATCCTCGGCGGTATCCAGGTCCGCCAGTTGTTGGCCACGATGATGTCCGGGTCGGCCTCCTTGAGCCGCTGCAACAGCTCCTCGTCGTCCGGCCTGTTGCGGATGACGACCGGGACGCCGTGCTCGGTGGCCAGATCGGCGACCGAGTCGCTCCAGATCTTCTCGTAGGCGTGCTCGCTCGCCGGATGCGTCACCACCAGCACCACGTCGTGCTCGGAGTCCAGAAGGGCTCGCAGGGTGCGGTGGCCCCAGGTCTGGTAACCGAACATGACGACCCGCATGGGGTTCCTCCTCGGGAGAGCGAATGACCGCGCCAAGTAAAGCAAGGCTTACCTAAGGGTGCAACGGCCCCTGATTCCGGGCGTGTTCGATGCCGTGATCCTTCGCATACCCGGCCCGGGCCGTCGACAGGCCGGTCCAAGTAAGGTTAGCGTTACCTAAATTCGGCTGCCCGGTGTCAATGGCGGGCCCGGCGGCCCGTGTTCCTTTCATCCCCGTCCGACAGGCGGCTGTCCCGTACGAATGGGAGCGACATGTCACAGGTTCTTCCTGGCGACACACCTCTGATACACGACCTCATAGGTATCGGCTTCGGGCCGTCCAATGTGGCGATGGCGATCGCGCTCCGCGAGCACAACGAGCGCGTCGGGAGACAGGAAGCCGTCACCGCTCACTTCTTCGAGCGTCAGCCGAGCTTCGGCTGGCACCGCGGCATGCTGATCGACGACGCCACGATGCAGGTGTCCTTCCTCAAGGACCTGGTCACGCTCCGCAACCCGTCCAGCGAGTACACCTTCTTACGCTATCTCCAGAGCAAGGACCGGCTGGTCGACTTCGTCAACCACAAGAACTTCTTCCCGCTCCGCGTCGAGTTCCACGACTATCTGGAGTGGGCCGCCGCGAAGGTCGACGACATGGTCTCCTACGGCCATGAGGTCGTCGCCGTCGAACCCGTCGTGCGCGACGGTGTGGTGGAGTACCTCGATGTGACGGCCCGCGCGGGGTCCGAGACGGTGGTCCACCGGGCCCGAAACCTCGTCATCGGCACGGGTCTGCGCCCGCTGATGCCCCAGGGTGTCGAGCGGACCGACCGCGTCTGGCACACCTCCGAACTGCTCACGAGACTCGACGGTCTGGACGGTGCCCGCCCCGCCCGCTTCGTCGTCGTCGGCGCGGGCCAGAGCGCCGCGGAGAACGTGGCCCATCTGCACCGCCGCTTCCCCGAGGCCGAGGTCTGCGCGGTGTTCTCGCGCTACGGCTACAGCCCCGCCGACGACAGCGCGTTCGCCAACCGCATCTTCGACCCCGCCGCGGTCGACGAGTACTTCGCGGCCCCCGACGACGTCAAGCGCAAGCTGATGGACTATCACGGCAACACCAACTACTCCGTGGTCGACATCGATCTGATCGACGACCTGTACCGCCAGGCGTACCAGGAGAAGGTGCTCGGCACCGAGCGGCTGAGATTCCTCAACATCTCGCGGCTCACCGGTGTCGAGGAGGTCGGTGACAAGGTCCGCGCCACCGTCAGGTCCCTGGTCACCGGCGAGGACACCACGCTGGACGCCGATGTCGTCGTCTACGCCACCGGCTACAGCCCGGTCGACCCCCTCGCCCTGCTGGGCGAGGTCGCGGACCGCTGCCGTCTCGACGACCGGGGCCGGGTACGGGTGGAGCGTGACTACCGGCTCGCCACCGATCCCGGGCTGCGGTGCGGGATCTACGTCCAGGGCGGCACCGAGCACACCCACGGCATCACCTCGTCCCTGCTCTCCAACACCGCGATCCGGGTCGGCGAGATCCTGGACTCGATCCTCGACCGCGGTTCGGAGCCCGTCCGGGACGAACCCCGTCCGGTCGCCGACGGCATCGGCTCGGTCCGCTGAGGACTCCCCGCCCCCGCATCGCCCCGCAGCTGTCCACCGCCATGTCCCCAAGGAGTGACGACCTATGACCGCCAACCCGTTCGAGGACCCCGAGGGCCGCTTCCTGGTCCTGGTCAACGACGAGAACCAGCACTCGCTCTGGCCGTCCTTCGCGGAGGTGCCCGCCGGGTGGCGGACCGTCCTCGGTGAGGACACCCGCGAGGCGTGCCTGGCGTACGTCGAGGAGCACTGGACGGATCTGCGCCCGGCGAGCCTCGTCGCGGCCCAGGAGCGCTGACCGGGTCCGGGGCGGCGGCCCGGGCGCCGGCTCATCGCCGCGTACCGGACCCTGTCCGTAGCTCGATGGGGTGGTTCGCCGTCCGGTCGGCAGCACGCCACGCAGCCGGTGCGTATGACGTGATGCCATGGCACTCGGAGACCGGCACCAGAAGAAGGACGTCGAGGCGGCGCTGAAACGTGCGGAGCGAGCGGGCCTGAAGGTGACGCGGAAGAAGAGCGGCCACACCTGGGGTCTCGTGATCTGCTGTCCCTGCGACGATCACGTGAGCGTCTCGTGCACCCCCAGGAGCACCGGAGCCGAAGCGAAGAGGATTGATGAGTTCGTCAGAGACCACCAGCGATGTGCCTCGTGATTGGCATTTCAATCTTGTGCTGGACGCTCCCCTGACCGAGGAGCAGTCGGAGACCTTGGATCATCTCGACCGCTTCCACGACGGAGCTCTGGGACTGGCGGAGCGGCCGGGTCACAGCCGGTTCATCTGCATTGTCCGTGCGGGCACTCTCACCGCCGCCATCGCGGACGCACTGGAGCGGTTCGAGGACTTTCCCGGTGTCCTGGTCCGCAGCGTCGAACTGGGCCCGATCGCGCTGGACGAGAACGGCATGGCGACCCCCGCCGTGGTCCCCGCGCCGCCCCCGGTGGAGGCGGCGCACCACGTGTCGTGACGTTCGTCGGCCGATGCACGACCGGGCCCCGCCGCTTCCGGAGGACCGGAAGCGGCGGGGCCCGGTCGTGCGGTTCCACAGTTCAGCGGACCGGGGGAGGCCGACCGGCCCGGCGAACGCGGAGGGTGAACCCTCCCGTCACGCCTTGAGCGCGTGCCCGGCGGGCCTTGATAGACATCTGGTAGGGCGTTGAGAACGCCACCTCGTAGAACTGGACAGGTCCACGGGAAGCCGCCGGTTTCCGAAACGTCCGAACGGGGAGATCCAGATGAATTCGTTGGTCGCCGCTGCCTCAGACCTTGTCGATCCCGGCCCCGCCTTCGACATCATCTGGAGCTGAGCCGCGCGGATACCGACGTCCCGTGAGCATCTCGGTCCGGGTCCTCGACTCCACCAGTGGCCGCCCGGCGTCCGGTCTGGCGATCTCCCTGCACACCCCGGAGCACGGCGACGGGCCGTCCCTGGCGCGCGTCCGCACCGATGACGCGGGGAGGGTCGACCCGCTCGGGCCCGCTCTGCTGCCGAGGGGCGCGTACCGGCTGGTCTTCGCCACCGGCGAGTACTTCCGGGACCTGGGCTTCGAGACCCACTACACCGAGGTCATCCTGTCCGTGCACTACCCGGGTGACGCGGTGGACCTGCACATCCCGCTGTTCCTGAGCCCGTTCTCGTACAGCACCCACCGCGGCTCCCGCTAGCCGGTGCCGTCCCCCGGCGTGCCCGGGGCACCTCGGCGCCGTCGTCCACGGGCAGGAGAGGTTCCGGGTGCCCGGGAACTCCCGCCGGACGGAGGGCCGGGGTCGCCGCCGGCCCGGACCCCGGGCGTACCGGGGCGGCGGGACCGGTCGGTCCGGGGCCGTCAGGAGGACTGGACGGCGGTGGCAAGCGCTCTTCCGTGAACCTTTCGCGCGGCGATTCCCGAGGTGACACTTCGCATGGATGCATCGACGAATCCTCTCCAGGGCCGTTCCGTACCCGACGAGCCGGTGGCGATCGTCGGGATGGCGTGCCGGCTTCCCGGAGCGGCCGACCCCGGTGCCTACTGGCGGCTGCTCAGCGAGGGCGGGGACGCCGTCACCGAGGCGGCCGGGAGCCGCCGCGCCGCCGGTACGGCCGGCGGCCGGCGCAGGGCGGGCTTCCTCGACGACGTGGACACCTTCGACGCGGCCTTCTTCAACATCTCGCCGAACGAGGCCGCCGCGATGGACCCCCAGCAGCGCCTCGTGCTCGAACTGGCCTGGGAGGCCTTCGAACACGCGCGGATGACACCGGCCGCGCTGCGGGACTCCCCGGCCGGGGTCTTCGTCGGCGCCATCGCCCATGACTACGCGAACCTCCATGACCGCCTCGGCACCGACGGGATGACCGCGCACACCATGACCGGTGTGCAGCGCGGCCTCATCGCCAACCGGGTGTCGTACCGCTTCGGACTGCGCGGCCCGAGTCTGACGCTCGACGCGGGGCAGTGCTCCTCGCTGCTCGCCGTCCAGACCGCGTGCGAGGCGCTGCGGCGCGGCGACGCGGAGGTGGCCATCGCGGGCGGCGTCCATCTCAATCTCGTCCCGGAGAGCGATGAGGCCGTCGGGAGGTTCGGCGCGCTGTCGCCCGACGGCCGCTGCTACACGTTCGACAGCCGGGCGAACGGATTCGTGCGGGGCGAGGGCGGCGGGCTGGTCGTGCTGAAGCCGCTGTCGGCCGCGCTCGCGGACGGCGACACCGTGCACAGCGTGATCCTGGGCGGAGCGGTCAACAACGACGGCGGCGGCGAGGGGCTCACCGTACCGAGCGGACGCGCGCAGGAGGAGGTCGTACGACTCGCCTGCCGGCGGGCCGGGGTCGATCCCGCCGAGGTGCGGTACGTGGAGCTGCACGGTACGGGGACGAAGGTGGGTGACCCGGTCGAGGCGGCGGCGCTGGGTGCCGCGCTCGGCGCGGGCAGGCCCGAGGGCGGTGAGCTGCTGGTCGGTTCGGCGAAGACCAACATCGGCCATCTGGAGGGCGCGGCGGGTATCGCCGGGCTGCTCAAGGTCGTCCTCAGCATCAAGAACCGCCTGCTCGCGCCCAGTCTGAACTTCGAGACGCCCAACCCCCGTATCCCGCTCGCCGAACTGCGGTTGGACGTCGTGCGTGCCGCCCGGCGGTGGCCCGCGCGCGAGGGGCGTCTGGTCGCCGGTGTCAGCTCCTTCGGGATGGGCGGCACCAACTGCCATCTGGTCCTGGCCGAGCCGCCCGCCCATGACACGGACACCGGGGAGCAAGCGCCCGGTGAGGGCGGGCCCTGGGTGCTCTCCGCCCGCTCGGCGGCGGCCCTCGGCGCACAGGCGGCGCGGCTGTCCGCGCATCTGGTGGAACGGCCGGGGACCGGGGCCGCCGATGTGGCGCTCTCCCTCGTCCGTACCCGCGCCACGTTCGAGCACCGGGCCGTCGTCCTCGGCTCCGGCCGGGACGAGCTGCTGGCGGGTGTCGACTCCCTCGCGGCCGGCCGGCCCGGCGGATCGGTGGTGCGCGGCAGGGCCGTGGCGGGACCGCACGCCCTTGTCTTCCCCGGCCAGGGCTCGCAATGGCCTCAGATGGCCCGCGCCCTGCTCGACGACGGCCCCTCCGCGTTCACCGAACAGCTCGCGCGGTGCGCGCGGGCCCTTGAACCGCACACGGACTTCGCCCTGCTGGACGTACTGCGCGCAGCGCCCGGCGCTCCCGGCCTCGACCGGGTCGACGTGGTCCAGCCCGCGCTGTGGGCGGTCCTGGTGTCACTGGCCGAACTGTGGCGCGCGCACGGCTTCGAGCCGGGCATGGTCATCGGCCACTCCCAGGGCGAGATCGCCGCGGCGACGTCCATCGGCGCGTTGTCGGTGGACGACGGGGCCCGGGTGGTGGCCCTGCGCAGCCGGGCGATCCGACGGCTGTCCGGCGGCGGCATGGTGTCGGTCGGCGCACCCGCCGACGTGGTCACCGAGCGGCTGGTCTCGGTGGACGGGGTCGGCATCGCCGCGCTGAACGGCCCGCGTTCCGTCGTCGTGTCCGGAACGGCCCGAGGGCTCGAAGCGCTCCGCGCCTCGCTGGACGCCGACGGCTACCGCACCAAGCTCCTCCCTGTCGGCTACGCCTCGCACTCCGCGGCCGTCGACGGACTGCGTGACGAGATCCTCGACGCGCTGGCGCCGATCAGGCCCGTGTCGACGGCCACGCCGTTCCTCTCCACGCTGACCGGGGAGGCGATGGACACCGCCGGGCTGGACGCCGACTACTGGTTCCGCAGCCTGCGCCGCCCCGTGCGGTTCATGGACGCCACCCGGCAGGCGCTGGCCCGCGACTGCGCGCTGTTCGTCGAGTGCAGCCCGCATCCGGTGCTGGTCGGCGGTATCGAGGAGACGGTGGAGGAGGCCGAGCGCGACGCGGCGGTCGTCGGCACGCTCCGGCGCGACGACGGCGGCCCGGACCGCTTCCTGCGGAGCGTCGCGGAGGCGTTCACCGCGGGCGCCGCCATCGACTGGGACATCCACTGCGCCGTACCGGGGGCCCGGACGACGGACCTGCCGACGTACGCGTTCCAGCGGCGGCGGCACTGGCTGGGCGCCGCATCGCCGCGCGCCGCGTCCACCACCGGGACGGCTCCGGCCGGGCCGCAGGACACACCGTCCGACGAGGCCGTGGCCGGGCCGCCCGCCCTGTCCCGCGCCGAACTGCGCGACCTGGTGACCGCGACCGCCGCGGCGGTCCTCGGGCACGCCGACAGCGGTGAGCTGGACCCGTCGCTGACCTTCAAGGACCTCGGACTCGACTCGGCCGGGTCGGTGGAACTGCGCAACAGGCTCCAGTCGTCGACCGGGCTGCGGCTGCCCACGACGGTGCTCTTCAACTTCCCCACGCCGGAACGCCTGGCGGGACATCTGCGCGACCGGGTCAGCGGAGCGACCCCGGGAACGACGCACGCGGCCGGGGCCCCGGCGGGCGGCACGCCGGACGACGACCCCGTCGTCATCGTCTCGATGGGCTGCCGCTACCCCGGTGACGTGGCGTCCCCCGACGATCTGTGGCGGCTGGTCGCCGACGGCACCGACGCGATCTCGCCGCTGCCCGCCGACCGCGGCTGGGACCTGGACGCGCTGCACGGCGCGGGTCCCGGCCGTCCCGGCACCTGCGCGACGCGCCACGGCGGTTTCGTGCACGACGCGGACACGTTCGACGCGGCGTTCTTCGGTCTGAGTCCGCGCGAGGCGCTGGCGATGGACCCGCAGCAGCGGCTGCTGCTGGAGACGGCGTGGGAGGCCGTCGAGCGCGCTGGTATCGACCCCGCCTCGCTGGCGGGCTCGCGGACCGGGGTGTTCGTCGGCGCCATGTCCACGGACTACGGCCCCCGGCTGCACCGGCCGGGCGGCGGCGTGGACGGCCATCTGCTCACCGGGACGGCGCTCAGCGTGGCGTCGGGACGAATCGCGTACACCTTCGGTCTGCGGGGCCCGGCGCTCACCGTCGACACCGCGTGCTCGTCCTCGCTGGTGGCCGTCCAGCTCGCGACCCAGGCGCTGCGCCGCGGTGACTGCTCGCTCGCGCTGGCCGGCGGTGTGACGGTGATGGCCAACCCGGGCAACCTCGTGGAGTTCAGCAGACAGAACGGTCTCGCGGCCGACGGCCGCGCCAAGGCGTTCGCCGCGTCGGCGGACGGCACCGCGTTCGCCGAGGGCAGCGGTGTGCTGCTGCTGGAACGGCTGTCGGACGCGCGCCGCAACGGGCACCCCGTGCTCGCGGTGATCCGCGGTGTCGCGGTCAACCAGGACGGCGCGAGCAACGGCCTGACCGCGCCCAACGGCGAGGCGCAGGAGCAGGTCATCCGGCAGGCCCTCGCCGACGCGCGGCTCACCCCGGCGGAGGTCGACGCGGTCGAGGCGCACGGCACGGGCACGGCGCTCGGCGACCCGATCGAGGCCGACGCGATCCTGGCGACGTACGGGCAGGACCGGCGGGACGGGTCCTCGCTCTGGCTGGGCTCGGTGAAGTCGAACATCGGTCACACCCAGGCCGCCGCCGGGGTGGCGGGCGTCATCAAGATGGTGATGGCGATGCGGCACGGAACCCTGCCGCGCACGCTGCACGTGGACGAACCCACCGCCGCCGTCGACTGGGCGGCCGGCCGGGTGCGGCTGCTGACCGAGGAACGCGCATGGACGCCCGGCGAACGGCCGCTGCGCGCCGCGGTGTCCAGCTTCGGCATCAGCGGCACCAACGCCCACCTCGTCCTGGAATCCGCCCCCGAGACACCTGCCGAACCCGCGACACGAGCCGAACCGCTGAGCGAGGACGCGGGCGAGGACGTGGGCGAGCGTGCGGGCGGGGAATCCGCGGAAGGGCCCCTGGTGTGGGTCGTCTCGGCCCGGTCCGCCGCGTCGCTGCGTGCGCAGGGCGAGCGGCTGCGCGCCTACGCGGCGGCGGCCTCCGACGGTGAACTGGCCGCGACCGGACCCCAGCTGGCCCGTCGGCCGTCCTTCGCCCACCGGGCCGTGGTGGTCGCCGCGAACCGCACGGAACTGACCGGGGCGCTGGCCGCGCTCGCGGCGGGCACCCCGCACACCGCGCTGTCGGCCGGGGTCGCCGGGACGGACGCGCAACCGGTGTTCCTCTTCCCCGGCCAGGGCGCCCAATGGCCCGGTATGGCGGCCGGCCTGCTGGCGGACGACCCCGTGTTCGCCACCCATCTGAAGCGCTGCGACGAGGCGCTGGCCCCGTACACCGGCTGGTCCGTACGGGACGTGCTGAGCTCGGCCGACGGCGCTCCCGCGCTCGAAGGCTCCCAGGTCATCCAGCCGGTCCTGTTCGCGCTGATGGTCGCGCTCGCCGAGATGTGGCGCGCCGCCGGTATCGAGCCCGCGGCGGTGGTCGGGCACTCGCAGGGCGAGATCGCCGCCGCGTACGTCTCGGGCGCGCTCTCCCTGGACGACGCCGCGAAGGTCGCGGCGCTGCGCAGTCAGGTGCTGTCCGCGCTCGACGGCACCGGTGGTGTGCTGTCGGTGGCGCTGCCCGTCGACCAGGTGCGGGAGCGGCTCACGCCCTGGGCGGACAAGCTGTGGGTGGCGGTGGACAACGGGCCGTCGAGCACCGTGATCGCCGGTGACCCGACCGCGATGGACGAGTTCACCGCCAAGTGGGGCGACACCGTCCGGTTGCGGCGCACGGCCCTCGACTACGCCTCCCACACCCCGCACATGGCCGCCGTACGCGACGAACTCATCGACCGCATCGGCACGTTGAAGCCGACGGACGCCATGACCGCGATCTGCTCCTCCTGCGAGGGCGGCTTCGTCCCCGGTACGACGATGACCACCGAGTACTGGTACCGCAGCCTCGCGGGCGAGGTCCGGTTCGACGCGGCCGTCCGCGCGTTCCACGAGTACGCCAACCCGCTGTTCATCGAGGTGAGCCCGCATCCGATCCTGGCGGGCGCGGTCCAGGAGATCCTGGAGAGCGCGGACATGGCGGGCGGCTCCGTCGGTTCGCTGCGACGCGGCGCGGGGGACCGGCACCAGTTCCTCAAGGCCGCCGCCCAGGCGTACGTCCAGGGCGCCCCGATCGCCTGGGGCGCCGTCCTCGGGCCGGTACGGCGCCGGGTCGAGCCGCCGACGTACGCGTTCGACCGGCGCAGGTTCTGGCTGGACGGCGCCGACCCCGTCCGGCCCGCCGGGGCCACGGAGCACCCGCTGCTCGACACCGTCGTCGAGCTGGCGGGCGAGGACGGGTTCCTGCTCTGCGGGCGGCTCTCGCGCACCGCCGCGCCCTGGCTCGCCGACCACACCGTGGGCGACGCCGTGCTGCTGCCGGGGACCGCGTTCGTGGAACTCGCCCTGGAGGCGGCGGCCGTGTCCGGCGCCGGACCGGTCGCCGAACTGACCCTGGAGGCACCGCTGTCGTTGCCGGAGCACGGCACGGTGGAGATCCAGGTCACCGTCGGGGGCGCCGATGACGACGGGCGGCGCGCGCTCGCCGTCCACTCCCGCCCCGCCGACGAACCCGGGACGGGCTGGAGCCGGCACGCGAGCGGCACACTGGCCCCCGCCGACGGCGACACGCGGACCCCTCCGCTCACCGAGTGGCCGCCCCCGGGCGCCACCCCGGTCGATCTGACCGGCGCCTACGAACGGCTCACCGACGCGTCCTACACCTACGGTCCCGCCTTCCGGGGGCTCACCGCGGCCTGGCGCGACGGTCCCGGGCTGTACGCCGAGGTCCGGCTGCCCGAGGAGACGGAGGCCGGCGCGGGGGACTTCACGCTGCACCCGGCACTGCTCGACGCGGCCCTGCACCTCCTGGTGCTCGACGCCGCCGACAGCCCCGACGACACCGGGCTGCTGCTGCCCTTCTCCTGGTCGGGCGTGCGCACGGCGACCCGCGGGGCCGCCCTGCTGCGCGTACGGCTGACCCCGTCGGCCGGTGGCGGGCACGCGCTGGCGTTGTACGAAGAGGAAGGGCGATGGTGCGGCGGGGTCGACGAACTGACCCTGCGCCGGGTGCCGAAGGACAGTGTGCTGCCCGCGCCCCAGGACGGCCCGTACCGGATCGACTGGGTCGCCAGGCAGTTCACCGCGCCCCCGCGCGACGACCTCGGCGCACGCCGGTGGGCCGTCGTCGGGACCGACCCGCGCGCCGAGGTGATCTCCCGGGCACTGGGGGACGACGGGATCAGCGCGCCGCTCCACTACGAACTCTCCTCGGCGGCCGAACCGTCGGCGGGCCCCGCGCCGTCCGTCGTCGTCGTGCCGTACCTCCCGGACCCCGACGACGCGGCCGAGGACCCGGCGTACGCGGTGGGGCGGACGCTCTACGACATCGTGGACGCGATGCAGCAGTGGCTGGGCGACGAAAGGTTCGCCGAGTCCCGGCTGGTCCTCGCCGCCTCCCGCACGGCACTGGCCGACGCCCCGGTATGGGGCCTGGTCAGATCGGCGCAGACCGAGCACCCGGGCCGCTTCGTCCTCGCCGATGTCGGCGCGGACCGCCCGGGGCGATGGGCGCTGCTGGCCGCCGCGCTCGACGCGGACGAACCGCAGATCGCCGTACAGGACGGACGGATCCTCGTGCCCCGGGTCGCCCGTACGTCCGGCGCGGCCCCCGGCGAAGGCGGGCCGGGCGACGTACCCGACTCCGGCCTGGCGGGCGGCACCGTGCTCGTCACGGGCGGTACGAGCGGCCTCGGCGCGCTCACCGCGGCCCGGCTCGTGAGCCACCACGGGGTGCGCCATCTGCTGCTGACGTCCCGCAGGGGAACGGCGGCGCCCGGCACCGGGGAACTCGCCGCCGCCCTGATGGAGCTCGGCGCCACGGTCAGGATCGAGTCGTGCGACGTCACCGACCGCCCGGCCGTGACGAAGCTGCTCGCGTCGCTGCCCGCGGACCGGCCGCTCGTCGGGGTGGTCCACGCCGCGGGCGTGCTGGACGACACCACCCTCCAAGGACTCTCCCCCGAACGGCTCGACCCGGTGCTGGCGCCCAAGACGGAGGCGGGCTGGCTGCTCCACGAGCTCACCAGCACCCTGCCGCTGCGCCTGTTCGTGCTGTTCTCCTCGGTCGCCGGGGTGGTCGGCAACGCGGGACAGGCCAACTACGCCGCGGCGAACGCCTTCCTGGACGCCCTGGCCGCACACCGCCGCGGCCTCGGACTGCCCGGCGTCTCGGTCGCCTGGGGCCCCTGGTCGGACACCGGGATGGCCGCCGGACTCACGGCGGCCGACATCTCCCGGCTGACGGCGGGCGGCGTCGGGATGCTGAGCCGCGAACAGGGCCTGGACCTCCTGGACACGGCCCTGCGCGAAGCCCCTGACGCGCTGCTGGTCGCCTCCCGCTGGGAGACGGCCGCGCTGCGCGCACGGGCCGCCGCGGGCGACGACGCGATCCCCGCGGTCCTGCGCGACCTGGTCCCCGCCGCGCGCCGAGTGAAGACCGCCGCTCCCGGCGGCGCCGTTCGGACGGGCACTCCCCGGACGGACGGCGCGCCCCCGGCCGGTGGCGCCCTGGCGGTCAGGCTGGCGGGGCTCGACAGAGCCGCGGCCCGCACCGTGGTCCTCGACCTCGTACGCGGCCAGGTCGCGGTCGCGCTCGGGCACGACTCCGCCGACGACATCGGACTGGAACGCCCCTTCAGCGATCTGGGCGTCGACTCGCTGACCTCCGTCGAACTGCGCAACCGGCTCCGCACCGCCACCGGACTGCCGCTCCCGGCGACGCTCGTCTTCAGCATCCCCACCGTGTCGGAGCTCGCCGACTACCTGCTCGGCGAACTGGCCCCCGCGCCACCGGCGGCCGACGAACTGCTCCGGGAAGCGCTCGACGCCGTCACCGTGCGGCTCGACGCCTCCGACGAAGCGTCCGGCGAGCGCGCCAGGGTCACGGCGGCCCTCGAAGCGGCACTCCGGCGACTCACCGCGCCCCCCGGCGAGGACGACTCCCTGCCGCAGCTCGACGCCGCCTCGG
>NZ_LFBV01000003.1:0-488935 GCF_001905345.1 Streptomyces uncialis | reverse complement strand
ATTCATCGACAACCGACTCTGACGCGAGGGATGCAGCGATGGCCGGCGAAGACAGACTGCGTGACTATCTCAAGCGGGCGACCCTGGACCTCGCCGACACCCGCCGCCGCCTGGCGGAGAACGACGCCCGCAAGCACGAACCCATCGCCGTCATCGGCATGGCCTGCCGCTACCCCGGCGGGGTGAACGGCCCCCAGGACCTCTGGGACCTTGTCGAGGACGGGCGGGAGGGCGTGGGCGCCTTCCCCACCGACCGGGGCTGGGACCTGGAGAAGCTGTACGACCCCGACCCCGAGAAGCCGGGCACCACCTACACCCGGCGCGGTGGGTTCCTGCACGACGCCGGCGAGTTCGACGCCCCCTTCTTCCAGATGAGCCCGCGCAACGCCCTCGCGACCGACCCCCACCACCGGCTGCTCCTGGAGATCAGCTGGGAGGCGTTCGAGAGCGCCGGCATCGATCCGGCGTCGGCGCGCGGCAGCAGAACCGGCGTCTACACCGGGATGATGTACGACTACTACTCGACGCAGTTCCTCGGGCGGATGCCCGACGACATGGACGGCACCCTGCTGATCTCCAGCGCCCCCAGCGTCCTGTCGGGCCGGGTCGCGTACACCTTCGGCCTGGAAGGGCCCGCGGTCACCCTCGACACCGCGTGCTCGTCGTCCCTGGTCGCCATCAACCTCGCCGTGCAGGCGCTGCGCGGCGGTGAGTGCGCCACGGCCCTCGCGGGCGGCATCACGGTGATGGCGACCCCCGACTCGTTCGTGGCGTTCTCCCGGCAGCGCGCGCTCGCCCCCGACGGCGTCTGCAAGTCGTTCTCCACCGACGCCGACGGCGCCGTATGGGCCGAGGGCGCGGGCGTGCTGCTCCTGGAACGGCTCTCCGACGCGCGGCGCAACGGCCACCGGGTGCACGGCGTCATCAAGGGGATCGCCGTCAACCAGGACGGCGCGAGCAACGGCATGACCGCGCCCAACGGCCCCTCCCAGGAACGGGTCATCCTCCAGAGCCTCGCCGACGCGCGGCTGGAGACCCAGGACGTCGACGTGGTGGAGGCCCACGGCACGGGCACACCCCTCGGCGACCCGATCGAGGCGCACGCCATCCTCGCGACCTACGGCCGCGACCGGCCCGCCGACCGGCCGCTGCGCCTCGGCTCCGCGAAGTCGAACATCGGGCACACCCAGGCTGCGGCGGGCGTCGCGGGCATCATCAAGATGCTCATGGCGATGCGGCACGGCGTGATGCCGCGCACCCTGCACGTCTCCGAACCCTCCCACCATGTGGACTGGGCGTCCGGCGCGGTGGAACTCCTCACCGAAGCGCGCCCCTGGGAGCGCCGCGGCGACGAACCCCGCCGGGCCGCCGTGTCGTCGTTCGGGATCAGCGGCACCAACGCGCACGTCGTCCTCGAAGAGCCCGCGGACACCCCGCCCGACCCCGCCGGGACGGCGCCCCGACCGGACACCACGACCGCGTGGGCGATCAGCGGGCGGACCGCGGCGTCCCTGCGCGAACAGGTGCGGCGGCTGTACGACCGGGTCGCCGCCGACGGGACGGTCCACCCCGTGGACGTGGCCCACTCGCTCACCACCAGCCGCGCCCGCTTCGACCACCGCGCCGTCGTATGGGGGACCACCCGCGCGGAACTGCTCGACGCCCTCGCGGGCCACCTCGACGACCGCCCCGGCACCCCCGTCGCCGTCGGTACCGCACGCGGCGGGCCGCGCACGGCCTTCCTCTTCACCGGACAGGGCGGCCAGCGCCCCGGTATGGGACGCGACCTGTACCGCGCCTTCCCGGTCTTCGCCGCCGCCCTCGACGAGGTGTGCGCCGCGCTCGACCCGCATCTCGACCGCCCGCTGCGCGAGGTCATGTGGGCCGCCGAGGGCAGCGCGGACGCCGAACTGCTCGACCGGACCTACTACACCCAGCCGGCCCTGTTCGCCTACCAGGTGGCGCTCTTCCGTCTCCTCACCTCCTTCGGCGTGACCCCGGACCGGGTGGCGGGCCACTCCGTCGGCGAGATCGCCGCCGCCCACCTCGCCGGGGTGTGGGACCTGGCCGACGCCGCCAGACTGATCACCGCGCGCAGCGCGCTGATGCAGGCCCTGCCCGCGCGCGGAGCGATGGTCGCCGTGGCCGCGTCCTACGACGAGGTGCTCCCCGAACTCGACGGCATCGGCCACCTGGTGGACGTGGCGGCCGTCAACGGCCCCGCCGGTGTGGTGCTCTCGGGCGAC
This sequence comes from Streptomyces uncialis, assembly GCF_001905345.1. Taxonomy (GTDB): domain Bacteria; phylum Actinomycetota; class Actinomycetes; order Streptomycetales; family Streptomycetaceae; genus Streptomyces; species Streptomyces uncialis. Next base: position 486,689 of record NZ_LFBV01000003.1, on the reverse strand, counting down.
GAGGAAACCTGCCTCGCCGTGGCCGGGCGATGGCGCGAGCGCGGCAGGCGCACCCGCCGCCTCGATGTCAGCCACGCCTTCCACTCGCCGCTGATGGAGCCGATGCTCGACGGGTTCGCCGCCGGGCTGACGGCCCTCACCTTCCACGAACCCCGACTGGACCACGAGACGAACCTGGGCTCCGACCGGTCATGGTCCGACCCCGCCTACTGGACGGACCAGATCAGGAACACCGTCCGGTTCGGCCCGATGGTCGACCGTCTGGCGAACGCGGACACCGGCACCTACCTCGAACTCGGCCCGCGCCCCGTGCTGTCGGGGATGGTCCGCGAATGCCTGCCCGACACGACGGCGACCGTGGCGGCCACCTACCGCAAGGGGTACGGGGAGCCCGAGGCGCTGCTCGCCTGCCTGGCCGAGGCGTTCGTGACCGGCAACGACGTCGACTGGACCGCGGCGGCGCCCGGCGGAAGGGCCGTCGACCTGCCGACGTACGCCTTCGACCGCGAACGCTACTGGCTGATCGCCCCGCCCGCGCGGGGCGGGATCACCGCCGCGGGACTGCGGGAATCCACCCACCCGCTGCTCGCCGCCGCGGTCGATGTCGCCGCCGACGGCGGTGTGGTGGCGACCGGACGGCTGGCGCTCGCCGATCTGCCGTGGCTCGCCGACCATGTGATCGGCGGTGTCGTGGTGGTACCGGGAGCCGCCCTGCTCGACCTGGTGCTGGAGGCCGGCGGCCAGGCCGGGTTCGACCGGGTGGACGAGCTGACCTTCGAGGCACCGCTGACCCTGCCGGCCGAGGGCGCCCTGTCGCTCCAGGTCGCGGTGGACGGCACCGACCGTTCGGTGCGGGTGTACTCCCGCGCCGACGGCGACGACACCTGGACGACCCACGCCTCCGGCTCCCTCTCGGCGGCCCCGTCCGCCGCCGCCCCGGTCCCCTGGGCGAAGGCATGGCCGCCCGCCGACGCGGTGCCCGTCACCTTCGACGGCGCCTACGACCGGCTCGCCGAGCTGGGCTACGCGTACGGACCCGCGTTCCGCGGTGTCACCGCCGCCTGGCGCAAGGGCGACGAACTGTACGCCGAGGTCGAGGTGGTGGCCGACGCCCGGAACGAGGGGTTCGGCCTCCATCCGGCACTCCTCGACGCGGCGTTCCACCCGTACCTCTTCGAGGGCGACGGCACGGAACTGCGGCTGCCGTTCGTCTTCGGAGGGGTGCGGCTCGCCACCCGGGGCGCCTCGGCGCTGCGGGTGCGGCTGACCCCGGCGGGACCCGACGGGCTCACCGTCGAGGCCGCCGACGCCTCGGGCACCGAGGTGCTCACCATCGGTGAACTGCGGGTGCGCCCCGTGTCGGTCGCCTCGCTCGTCGCCTCGATGGGCGGCGCCGCGGGCCCCGCCGGATTCCATGGACTCGACTGGACCCCCTTCCCCCTCGCCACCCCCGACGGCACGGCCCGCTGGGCGGTGGTCGGGGAGCCCGTACCGGGACTGCCCGGCTACGCGACCTTCGAGGAGCTGGCCGCCGCCGTGGACGCGGGGACCTGCGCCCGGCCCGCGTTCGTGGCCGTCCCCTGCGCGGACGCGGACGCCGATGCCGACGCCGATGTGCCCGCCGCCGTACGCGCGGTCACCGGCCACGCCCTGGACATCATGCAGCGCCACCTCGCCGACGACCGGCTCGCGGACTGCCGGGTCGTGTTCCTGGCCGGCCACCGCTCCCTGACCGCCGGAGCCGTCTGGGGCCTGGTGCGGGCCGCCGCGATCGAGCACCCCGGCCGGTTCGCGCTGGCCGACGCGAGGGCGGACTCCGCCACCGACCGCTCCCTGCTGGCCGCCGCGATGGCCGCGGGGGAGTGGCAGTGCCTGGTCGAGAACGGCGCCCTGCGCGTACCGCGCGTCGCACGCCGCTCCCCGGCCCCCGATCCGGCGCCGGACCTCGGCACGGGCACGGTGCTCGTCACCGGCGGCACGGGCGGGCTCGGAGCGCTCGTCGCGACCCGCCTGGTCGAGCGGTCGGGGGTCCGCGATCTGCTGCTGACCTCACGCCGGGGCATCGAGGCGGACGGCGCGCGCGAGCTCGTCCGGAGCCTGGAGGAGCTCGGCGCCTCGGTCCGGGTCGCGGCCTGCGATGTGTCCGAGCGCGGCCCGCTCACCGAACTGCTGGCGTCCCTGCCCGGGGACAAGCCGCTCACCGCGGTCGTCCACGCGGCCGGTGTGCTCGACGACACCATGCTGGAGAAACTGACACCCGAGCGGATCGACACGGTCTTCCGCCCGAAGGTCGACGCGGCCTGGCTGCTCCACGAACTGACGGCCGGAATGCCCGTACGGAGCTTCCTGCTGTTCTCGTCCATCGCGGGCGTCCTCGGCAACGCGGGACAGGGCAACTACGCGGCGGCCAACGGGTTCCTGGAAGCACTCGCCGCCCACCGGCGGGCCGCCGGACTGCCCGCGCTCTCCGTCGCCTGGGGGCTGTGGGCCACCCCCTCCGGGATGGGCGCCGGGCTCACCGCCGCCGACGAGGTCCGCCTCGCCCGCTCCGGGGTGACGGCGCTGACCGCCGAACAGGGCCTCGAACTCTTCGACGCCGCCGTCCGCGAGACCGGGGGCGACCCCCTCGTGGTGGCCGCCCGCTGGGACCGCACGGCGCTGCGCGCCCACGCGGAGGACGGCGGCGAGGTGCCCGTGGTCCTGCGCGGCCTGGTCCGGGTCGCGCGCAGGACGGACAGCACGGCCGCGCCCGTGTCCGCCGGTCTCGCCGAACGCCTCGACGGACTCTCCCGGGAGGAGGCCCGCCCGGTGACCGTCGACTACGTCCGGGCACAGGTGGCCCGGGTGCTCGCGCACGGGTCCGCCTCGGACATCGACGTGGACCGGACGTTCAGCGAGCTGGGCTTCGACTCCCTCACCGGGGTGGAGCTGCGGAACAGGCTCAACGCCGAGAGCGGTCTCCAGCTCCCCGCCACGCTGGTCTTCGACCATCCGACGGTCGCCCAGCTCGCGGACCGGCTCGTCGCCGAACTCGCCTCGTCGGCCCCGTCCGTGACCGACCTGCTCCGCGAGGCGCTCGACCGGATCGTCCCCCGGCTCGCGGACGCGGACGCCGACGAGCGGGCACGGGTGGCGGCGGCACTCCAGGCAGCCCTCGACGGCATGGGCACCGCCGCCCGCGCCGACGCGGCACAACTCGACGCCGCGACCGACGAGGAGATCTTCGCCTTCATCGACAAGCAGCTCTGACCCGCGGCTTCCCACGCACACGAATACATAGGGGTTCACACATGGTCGGCGAGGACAAGCTCCGCGAGTACCTGAAGCGGGTGACGGTCGAACTGACGGACACCCGCCGTCGGCTCGCGGAGGCCGAGGCACGCAGGGACGAGCCCATCGCGGTCATCGGCATGGCCTGCCGGTTCCCCGGCGCCGACAGCGTCGACGCCTACTGGGACCTGCTGCGCACCGGCCGCAGCGCGGTGGTCGACGAGGTGCCCGACGGGCGCTTCGACCTCGACCCGTGGACCGAACACGGGGTGTACACCCGCCGGGGCGCCTTCCTGTCCGACATCACCGGATGGGACGCCCGGTTCTTCGGGTTCCCCCCGCGCGAGGCGCTGCGCATGGACCCCCAGCAACGGCTCCTGATGGAGCTGGCCTGGGAGGCCATGGAGGACGCCGGCACACCCGCGCCGGAACTCGCGGGCAGCCGCACGGGCGTGCTCGTCGGCTTCTCCGACACCCTCCAGTACGGGCGCCTCGAAGCGGACCGGCAGGGCCCCGGCGTCTACAGCGACCCGTACATGGGCCAGGGCACCTCCGCGAGCGTCGTGGCGGGGCGGCTCGCCCACCGCTTCGATCTGCGCGGCCCCGCGCTCGCCCTGGACACCGCCTGCTCGTCCTCGCTGGTCGCCGTGCATCTGGCGGGCGAGGCCTTGCGGCGCGGCGAGTGCGATCTCGCGCTGGCGGGCGGCGGATTCCTCGCCATGCAGCCCGACCTGTACGTGCACGGCTGCGCCACCTCCATGCTGTCGCGCACGGGACTCTGCAAGACGTTCGACGCGAGCGCCGACGGCTATGTGCTCGGCGAGGGCGGCGGACTCGTCGTCCTCGCCCGGCTGTCCGACGCGATCAAGGCGGGACACCGTGTCCGCGCGGTGCTCCGCGGCTCCGCCGTCAACCAGGACGGCCGCAGCAACGGTCTCACCGCGCCGAACCGCGCGGCCCAGGTCGATGTGATCCGCCGCGCCCTCTCGGCCGCGCGGACCTCGCCCGACCAGGTCGCCTATGTCGAGGCGCACGGATCGGGCACCCCGCTCGGCGACGGGATCGAACTCGGCGCGTTGCAGGACGTGTTCGCCGCCGGGGAGCGCGAACAGGCCCTGCACGTCGGCGCGGTGAAGACCAACATCGGTCACACCCAGGCCGCGGCGGGCGTGGCCGGGCTGATCAAGGCCGTGCTCGTGCTCGAACGGGGCGTCGTCCCGCCGAACCTGAACATGACGGTCCCCGCCGAGGCCGTCCTCGCCTGCGACACGGTCCGCCCCGCGGCCGGAGTGACCCCGCTGCCCGACGGCGACGAACCGCGGATCGCCGGGGTCAGCTCCTTCGGCTGGTCGGGCACCAACGCGCATGTGGTGCTCGAAGCGGCTCCCGCGCCGGAACCGGCCGCCCCGCCCCGGGACGGCGCCCGCGCGAGGGCGCACCTGCTGCCGGTGTCGGCGGCGGACGGCGCCGCGCTCGGCGCGCAGCTGACCCGGATGGCCGCGGGCGCGGAAGGCGTCCGTGTCGCCGATGTGGCGTTCACCCTCCAGACGGGCCGCGCGGCACACGAGTACCGCCGCGCCGTGGTCGCCACCAGCACCACCGACGCGGTCGCCCGCCTCGCGGCGGCGGCCGGGGCGCCCGGGGTACGCGGCGCCAGGAAGCGGCCCACCGTGGCCTTCCTGCTCCCCGACGACGGTGACACCGGCCGGACCCGGGACGCCGGACGCGAACTGTACGAGAGCGAACCGGAGTTCGCCGCCGCGGTGGACCGGTGCGTGGCGCTCGTGGCCGAGATGTGCGGCGCCGCCCTGCGGCCCGCCCTGTTCGGCGGCGGCGTCACGGACGGCACCGACGAGGGTACGGGGAACAGCGCGCCGGACGGCGCCGGGGACCTCGTCCCGCTCGCGCTGTTCACCACCCAGTACGCGCTCGCCCGGCTGCTCGCGCACCAGGGCGTCACCCCGGACGTGCTCGTCGGCCACGGCACCGGCGAGTACGCCGCCGCCTGCCTGGCCGGACTGCTCACCCTCGACGGCGCGCTGCGGCTGGTGGCCGCGCGGTCCGGTCTCCTCGACGGCGCGGCCACCCCGTCCCCGGACGGGGCGACCCCCGCCCCGCAGGCGCGCGAGACCCCGGGCCCCACCGTCGTCTCGGCCGCCACCGGCGCCGTCCTGACGAGCGCCCCCACGGCCGACCCGTCGCACCGGCCGGAACCCGGCGACGGCCCGGACCGGTTCGCCGCCGTGGCGCGGACCTGCGCGGAGCACGGGGTGGACATCTGTGTCGAGCTGGGCACCGGCCCGCTCGGCGGCGCCGTACGGCGGACCTCCGGAGCCGACCGGGCACCCGTCGTCCTGTCCGCGCCCGCCGACGGTGACGGCGACGGGCGGGCCCGGGTGCTGGAGACCGCGGGGCGGCTCTGGGAACTCGGCCTCCCCCTGGACTGGACGGCGCTGCGGCAGGGCGAGGGGACACTGACCGGGCTGCCCGCGTACCCGTACCAGCGGGAGCGCTTCTGGATCGACCCGCCCGCCACGTCCGAGCCCGTGACGGCTCCGGCGGCTCCGGCGGCGGACCGCACGGCCGATACGTCCGTACGGCTGCTCACCCAGCGGTGGACACCGGCGGAGCCCGTGTCCGGCCCTGGCGGCACGGGGCGGTTCGTGCTGGTCGCCGACGCCACCGGGACCGCGGACGCGCTCGCCACCCTGCTGCGCGCGGACGGCGCCGACGTGCTGACCCTGCGCGGTGACAGCGGGACCACGGACCCCGCCGCCGTGCGCGGCGAGGGCGCGGTCACCGTCGTGGACCTGACGGCGCTCGACCACACCGGACCCGGTGACAGCGGTCGCGCGGTCCACGCCGTGTCACGGACGCTCGCCGGGTGGGGCGCGGCGGGCGGGGACGACTGCCGCGTCGTCGTGGTGACCCGCGGCGGCCAGGGTGTCGACGGAGCGGGGAGCGCGGACCCGGCCCAGGCGGCGGTCGCCGTACTGCCGGTCGTCGCCAACCAGGAGTACCTCGACCTGGACAGCCGCTGCGTCGACCTCGACCCCGCGTACCCGGTGGACACCGCCGCCGCCGTCCTCGCCGCCGAACTGCGCGGCCCGTCCGACGCGATGCTGGTCGCCCACCGGGGCGAGCGGCGCTGGACACCCGCCTATGTGGCGGCGGACACCGGCGACATGGCCACCGGTACGGGCGAGACGGCCACGGAGGCCGGTGACGTACCCGCCGACGCGCCCGCGGTCCGGACCGGCGGCACCTATCTGATCACCGGCGGACTCGGTGACGTCGGACTCGTCATCGCCGCACATCTGGTCGCCCAGGGCGCCGCCCGGGTCGTGCTCACCAGCCGCCGCGGACTGCCGGACGACCCCGACGACCCGCGCCGCGCCGCCGTACACCGGCTGCGCGCGCTCGGGGCCGAGATCACCACGCCCCGGGTGGACGTCACCGACGCCGCCGCGATGCGCGAACTGTTCGCCGGGGCTCGCGTCGACGGAGTCCTGCACGCAGCGGCCGACACGGGCACCGACACGTTCCGGCCGCTGCGCGACCTGGACGAGCCGACCGTCGCCCGGCACTTCGGGGCGAAGACCGAGGGCGCCCGGGTGCTCGCCGCGACGATCGACGAGCTGCCCGCGGACCGGGCCCCCGACTGGTGCGTCCTGTTCTCCTCGACCTCCGCCCTGCTGGGCGGGGTGACCTTCGGCGGTTACGCCGCCTCGAACGCGGCCCTCGCGGCGTTCGGCGGACACCTCTCGCCCGGCGGTACCCGCTGGATCTCGGCCGGCTGGGACACCTGGGCCTGCACGCTCGACAAGCTCGACGGCGGGATCGGCGCGAGCCTCGTCACGTACTCGATGAGCGACGCGGAGGCGCTGGACGCGCTCGACCGGCTGGTGGCGCGGCGTCCGACCGCCGTGGTCGTCGCCGTCGGGGACCTGGACGGCCGTCTTCCGAGGCCCGCCACGGGCGTCACCGCCCCGGTGTCGCACGCGGTCATCCGGCACCCGCGCCCCGAACTGCCGCAGCCCTACACCCCGGCGCTCGGTGCCACCGAACGCGCCCTGGCGGAGCTGTGGACCGATGTCCTCGGCATCGACCCGGTCGGAACCCGTGACAACTTCTTCGACCTGGGCGGCACTTCGCTGCTCGTGCCGCATCTGCTGGGCCTGGTCAAGAAGCGGTTCGGCGTGAGCCTGCCCACGGTGACGCTGTTCGAGGCGCCGACCGTCCGCGCGCTCGGCACCGCGATCGATCTCGCCCGCACCTCGGCCGCTCCCGTCAGCTCAACACCCTTGCCAGCATCAGCCGTTGCGGTGCCCTCCGCTCCCGTGGCCGACGCCGCCGAGATCCCGAGGGCGGCCGTCAGCACCACTGAGGTGCCGGTGTCCGACACCGCTGCTGAGGCGTCCGCCGGGCAGCGGACACCCCGGACGGACCCCCGGCCGGAACCGGTGCCGGAGGAGGAGCTGGACCGCCGTATCGCGATCGTCGGCATGGGCGGCCGCTTCCCCGGCGCCGCCGATGTCGGCCGTTTCTGGCGCAACCTGTGCGACGGCGTCGAGTCGATCACGTTCTTCTCGCCCGAGGAGATGGCGGAGGCCGGTGTCCCCGCCGAACGGCTCGCCGATCCCGCCTATGTCGCCGCCCGCCCCGTCCTGGACGACATCACCGGCTTCGACGCGGCGTTCTTCGGCATGAGCCCGCGCATGGCCGCGCTCACCGACCCGCAGCAGCGCCTCTTCCTGGAGGTCTGCTGGGAAGGACTGGAGCACGCGGGCTACGCCCGGCCCGACAACCGGGGCCGGGTTGGTGTCTTCGGCGGTACGCACATCAGCACCTATCTGCTCGGGATGAAGGACCGGCTGGGCGACGACGTGTCCCAGTTCGAGATCGCCATCGGCAACGAGAAGGACTCCCTCACCACCAACGTCTCCTATCTGTTCGACCTGCACGGTCCCAGCGTCGCGGTCCAGACGTTCTGCTCGACCTCCCTGGTCGCCGCGCATCTGGCCGTGCAGAGCCTGCGCTCCGGCGAATGCGAGATGGCGCTCGCCGGCGGGGTGTCGATCCGCGTCCCCGACCGGACGGGCCATCTGTACACCCAGGGCGGTATGGAGTCCCCCGACGGGCATGTGCGCACCTTCGACGCGAAGGCGCGCGGCTCGATGTTCGGCGACGGCGCGACCGTCGTCGTCCTCAAGCGGCTCTCCGACGCGCTGCGCGACGGCGACCATGTGTGGGGGGTCGTCCGGGGCTCCGCGATGAACAACGACGGCGCCCTCAAGGTCGGGTTCACCGCGCCGAGCGTCACGGGCCAGGCCCGGGTGATCGCCGCCGCGATGGCCGACGCGGGCGTTTGCGCCGAGGACATCGGCTACGTCGAGGCGCACGGCACCGGCACCCCGCTCGGCGATCCGATCGAAGTGGCCGCGCTGACCCGGGCGTTCGGCACCACGGCGGAACGCCAGTACTGCCCGATCGGCTCCGTGAAGACCAATGTGGGCCATCTGGACCGGGCCGCGGGTACCGCGGGGCTCATCAAGACCTCGATGGTGCTGCGCGAACGGCTGATCCCGCCGACGCTGCACTTCACCACCCCCAACCCCGAGATCGACTTCGCGAACAGCCCGTTCTACGTCAACACCGAGCTGAAGCCGTGGGCCGCGCCCACGGGCCGGCCGCGGGTCGCGGGCCTCAACTCGCTCGGGATGGGAGGCACCAACGTGCACATGGTGGTCGAGGAACCGCCGCGGCGCCCCGGGCCGGGACCCGACGACCCGGACACCGCCCGGCGTTTCCAGGTGCTGCCCCTGTCGGCGCGCACCGCGACCGCCGCGGACACGGCCGCCCGGCGGCTGGGCGAACATCTGCGGACCGTGCCGGACGCCCGGCTCGCCGATGTGGCGTTCACCCTCCAGGAGGGACGCAAGGTCTTCGAGCACCGGCGCGCCGCGGTCGTGCCGAGCGTCGGGGCGGCCGTCGCCTCGCTGACCGGCGCCGACGACGCCACCCCGCCCTCGGTACGCACCGACGCGGCACAGGGCCGCCCGGTCGCCTTCCTGTTCACCGGTGTCGGAGAGCAGTACCCCGGCCTCGTCGGCGAGCTGTACCGGCGTGAACCGGTGTTCCGCACGCACCTCGACAGCTGCCTGGAGCGCCTGGCCGACGAGATCCCGGATGTGGACGCCCTCGGTCTGCTGACCGGCGCGCGCGGCGGCGGCGACGATCTCGCCGCGCTGCTCGGCCGCGCCACCACCACCGACCCGCGCGCCGCCGAGCTCGACCGGACGGAGGTGGCCCAGCCGCTGCTGTTCGCCGTGGAGTACGCGCTGGCGGCCACCCTGACGGCCTGGGGCGTGCGTCCCTCGATGATGCTCGGCTACAGCCTGGGCGAGTACGTGGCGGCCACCCTCTCCGGTGTGCTGTCGCTGGACGACGCGCTGCGGCTGGTCGCCCACCGCGCCCGGTTGATCAGCACGGTCGAGCCCGGCGCGATGACCGTCGTCCCGCTCCCCGCCGGGGAACTGGAGAGCCGCTTCGGCCTCACCGGGCGCGGGCTCGACATCGCGGCGGTCAACGGCCCCGGGACGGTCGTCGTCGCGGGCCCCACCCGGACGATGGCACAGCTCACGGACGACCTCACCCGGGCCGGGACCGCCGCCAGGCCGCTGCGCACCACGCACGCGTTCCACTCCCGGATGCTCGCGCCCCTCGCCGGGGAACTGACCGACTGGATCGCGGCGAACATCACGCTCCGCCCGCCGACACTGCCGTACGTCTCCAATGTGACGGGCGCCGTCGCGGACGCCGACCTCGTCACGGACCCCGGCTACTGGGCGCGCCATATGTGCGCGACGGTGCGGTTCACGGCCGGAGCCGAGGTGCTGCTGGCCGACCCCGGGGCCGCGGTCGTCGAGATCGGGCCCGGCCAGTCGCTGTCCGCCCTGATCCGCGCCGCGGGCTGCCCCCCGGACCGCTGGCCGCTGATCACGGCGACGCTCCCCGGCGCCTCCGACCCGCGTCCGGCGGACGAGGTGCTCACCGAGAGCCTCTCCCGGCTGTGGCTGACCGGCGTGGACATCGACTGGGCCGCCTACCACGGCAGGGGCACGGCCACCGAGGCCCCGTACGACGTGGCCCCCGGCCGCATTCCGCTGCCCACGTACCCCTTCGAACGCCAGCGGTACTGGATCGACCCGGCCACCACCGCACCCCCCGCGGACACCTCCGCCGTACCCGCCGAACCCACCACCTTCGCCGACCTCGACCGGGTGCCCCGGCAGCCGGAGGAGAAGTGGCTCCATCTGCCCGTGTGGCGGCAGAGCGCGCCGCCCCCGGCCGCCACGCGGCAACCCGCCTCCTGGCTGGTCTACTCGACGGCGGGCGCCGCCGACGCCGTGCTCGCCGGGCTGCGGGCCGCGGCCGGGTCCGACGGCGCCGCACTCGTCGTCGCCAGACCCGGTACGGCGTTCCGCGCCGGCCCGGACGGCTTCACCCTCCGGCCCGGCGAGGTGGACGACGCGCTCGCCCTGCTGCGCGCGCTGCGCGCCGACGGGGTGGCACTGGAGCGCGTGGTCCATCTGTGGACCCTCGACGACGCGCCCGGCGGCGACCCGCGGACCATGGCCCTCGGACTGCACAGCCTGGTCGCCCTGGCCCGCGCCGCGTGCGAGCTCTCCCTGGACGGCTGGGCACTCGACATCGTCTCGGCGGGCACCCAGCAGGTGCTGACCGGCGCCGAGGCCCGTCCCGCCGCTGCGACCGTCATGGGACCCGCCCTGGTCATCCCGCTCGAATACCCGACGGTGACCACCCGTCTGATCGACGTGGAGCCCACCACCCCGGCCGGCCGTGTCGTCGCCGAACTGCGCCGCCCCCGGACGGAACAGACGGTCGCGCTGCGCGGCGCACACCGCTGGGTGTGCGGCTACGACACGGTGGTACCCGAGCCGCTCGACGCGGCCAGGACCGTGCTCCGTGAGCGGGGCGTCTATCTGATCACCGGCGGCCTCGGTGGCATCGCGCTCGGCCTGGCCGGGCAGCTGGCCCGCGAACGCCGCGCCCGGCTGGTCCTCCTCGGCCGCCGCGGACTGCCGCCGCGCGAACGCTGGGACGCCATCGCGTCGGGCGCCGAACCCGCCGACGACACCACCCGCGACCGGGTGCGCCGCGTGCTCGACATCATCGCCCTGGGCGCCGAGGTCGAGATCGTCACCGGTGACGTGGCGGACCCGGGCGACGTACGGCGTGCCGTCGAGGTGGCCCGTGCCCGGTTCGGGGCGCTGCACGGCGTCCTGCACGCGGCCGGGGTCCCGGGCACCGGGCTGATGCAGTTCCGGCGACCGGAAGACGCCGCGAACGTACTGGCGCCGAAGGTCGCGGGCAGTACCGCGATCGCCGAGGCCCTGCGGTTCGGCCACGACGACGAGGTGCCCCTCGACTTCCTGGTGCTGTTCTCCTCGATCACCTCGGCCACCGGCGGCGGACCGGGCCAGGTCGACTACGCGGCGGCCAACGCCTACCTCGACGCCCACGCGGCCCAGCTGTCCGCGCCGGGCCGCCGGGTGCTCGCCGTCGACTGGGGCGAGTGGACATGGAACGCGTGGGACGACGGACTCGGCGGCTACGACGACGAGCTGCGGACCTTCTTCCGCGACCACCGCGCCACATTCGGCATCGGCTTCGAGGAAGGCTGGCGCACCCTGCTGCGCGCCCTGGCCACCGGCGGGAGCCGGGTCGTGGTGTCCACCCAGGACCTGGCGACGATGGTGCGCTTCAGCACCGGGTTCACCGTCGACGCGGTGACCGCCCCGGCAGCACGGGGCACGACGGGCGAACGCCATCCCCGGCCCGAACTCGTCACCCCGTTCCAGGAGCCCTCGCCCGGCTCCGAGGAGCGGATCGCCGCCATCTGGTGCCGCGCCCTGCACCTCGAACGGGTGGGCGCCGGTGACAACTTCTTCGAACTCGGCGGCAACTCCCTGCTCGGTATCTCCCTGCTGGCCTCGCTGCGCGCGGAGTTCACCGGCACCGAACTGCCGCCGCACATCCTCCACGAGGCGCCGACCGTCGCGGCGCTCGCGAAGGTCGTGGACGCCCCGAACGGGACGGACCCCGGCCCCGACACACCCGCGGGCCGCGACAGCGGCGCGCAAGGGCGACTGCGCCGCTCCGCGATCAAGGCCGCCGCGGCCAGGCGCCGCACCTCGTGAGACGACGGACAACAGCACACAGCCGACCAGCACGGACACGGAGAACGGAGAGGTCATGACCCTCATCGGCGTAGTGGGCGCGGGTGTCATGGGTGTCGGGGTAGCCCAGAACTTCGCGCAGTACGGACACGATGTCGTCCTTGTCGACAAGGACGAGGACATCCTCGGTACGGCGCGGGAGACCATCACCCGCAACTGCCGGATGAGCCGCCTGATGGGCGGGCCCGCCCTGGACCCGGAGGAGATCCTCGCGAGGATCACCACCACGGTGGACCTGGACGCGCTCGCCGGGGCGGCCGTCGTCGTGGAGAACGTCACGGAGAACTGGGAGATCAAGCACGAGGTCCATACGATGCTCGACAAGATCTGCCCGCCGCCGGCCGTCCTGGTCGTCAACACCTCCGCGATCCCTATCACCAAGGTCGCCGCGGTGGGGCGCCACCCCGAACGGGTCATCGGGGTGCACTTCATGAACCCGGTGCCCGCCAAGCCCGTCGTGGAGCTGATCCCCGGCTTCCACACCTCGCCCGGGACCGTCGAGCTGACCCGTGAACTGCTGCGCGGGATCGGCAAGAACGCGATCGACGTCAAGGACGCCTCCGGCTTCGTCTCCAACCGCGTCCTGATGCTGACCGTGAACGAGGCGGCGTTCCTCGTCCATGAGGGCGTCGCCACGGCGGAGTCCGTGGACGAGGTCTTCCGCGGCTGCTTCGGCCATCCGATGGGCCCGCTGGAGACCGCCGACCTGATCGGTGTCGACACGATCCTCTACAGCGTCGAGGTCCTGTACGACCACTACGCCGACAGCAAGTACCGGCCCTGCCCGCTGCTCAAGCAGATGACCGACGCGGGACTGCACGGCCGCAAGACCGGCCGCGGCTTCTACACCTACGACAGCTGAGGAGAACGGACATGGGCGACACCACCGCGGACCGCATCCGGACGTTCATCGAAGGACGGTTCCCCCAGGCCCCGATCACCGAGACCGAGGACATCTTCTCGCTCGGCTACATCAACTCCCTCTTCGCGATGGAGCTCGTGATGCACGTCGAGAAGACCTTCGCCGTCACGGTGCCCAACAGCGAGCTGCGGATCGACAACTTCCGCACGGTGAAGGCGATCACGGAGCTCGTCGACCGTCTGCTCGCGGCCACCCCCGCGGGCGGCCACCGATGACCGGCCCGCTGACGGCACCCCCACCGGCCGACCGCGCCGCCCCCGACCGCCTGACGACACGGGCGTTCGTCGACGAGCACATCGTGCCGTACGCCGAGGAGTACGACCGCGCGGGCACCCTGCCGGACGAACTGCTCGACCGGATCGCCGGAGCGGGCCTGTGGGCCCCGTTCCTGCCGGCCTCGCTCGGCGGCGCGGACACCGACATGGTGACCCTGGGCGCGATCCACGAGGAGGTGGGCCGGGGCTGCTCGTCCGTACGCAGCCTGCTCACCGTGCACACCATGGTGTCCTGGGCACTGCGGCGCTGGGGCAGCCCGGAACAGCTCGACCGGTGGGGCCGCGAGCTCGCCACCGGCCGCACCCTCGGCGCGTTCTGCCTCTCCGAACCCGGCACCGGAAGCGACACCGACTCCCTGACCACCACCGCCACCCCCAGGGACGGCGGCTGGGTGCTGTCCGGGGTCAAGAAGTGGACGACCAACGGACAGCGCGCCGATCTGTTCCTGGTGTTCGCGCGGGGCCCGGTGTCCACCGTCGCCCTGCTCGTCCCGCGCGACACACCGGGAGTGCGCGTCACCCCGATCGAGGACATGCTCGGCACCCGGGCCTCCATGCTCGCCGAGATCAGCTTCTCCGAGGTGGCGCTGGGCCCCGACGCCCTGCTCGGCCCGAGCGGCTTCGCCTCCGGGATGCTGCTCACGGGCACCCTCGACCTGGGCAGGTACAGCGTCGCCGCAGGCTCCGTCGGCATCATCCAGCGCTGTGTCGACGCGTGCGCCGCGTACACCTCGCGGCGCACCGTCGCCGGTTCGCTGCTGCGGGACCTGCCGCTGATCCGCGCGAAGCTCTCCGACATGGTCACCGATCTGCGCGCGGCACGGCTGCTGTGCGCCGAGGCGGGACGCCTCAAGGACGAGGGGGACCCGGCCACCATCATGGCGACCTGGGTCGCCAAGTACTTCGCGTCCACCGCGGCGGCCCGGCACGCGGCGGAGGCCGTCCAGGTCCACGGCGCGAACGGCTGCGGCACGCGGTACCCGGTGGCCCGGCTCTACCGGGACGCCAAGGTCATGGAGATCATCGAGGGCAGCAACGAGATCCAGCGCATCACCATCGCCGGTGAGGCGTACCAGGAGTGGGTGCGATGACGACGAACGCGGACACCCGGCGCCCCGCCCCGCCGGAGAAACCCGTACGGGGCCGGATCAAATGCGTGGTGTGGGACCTCGACAACACCGTCTGGGACGGGGTCCTGCTGGAGGACGACGAGGTGACCGTGCGCCCCGCCGTGGTGGAGCAGATCCACCGGCTGGACGCGCTGGGCGTGCTGCACTCCGTCGCCAGCAAGAACGACCACGACACGGCGATGGCCAAGCTGCGGGAGTTCGGCCTGGACGAGATGTTCCTGTACCCGCGGATCTCCTGGAACGCCAAGTCCGCCTCGGTCGAACAGATCGCGGCCAAGCTCAACCTCGGCCTCGACGCGTTCGCCTTCGTGGACGACCAGGAGTTCGAACTCGCCGAGGTGGCGTACGCCCTGCCCGAGGTCACCTGTGTGGACGTGGCCGCGCTGGAAGAGGCCCTGGCCCGGCCCGAGTTCAGTCCGCGGTTCGTCACCGACGAGTCGGCGCAGCGGCGCGGGATGTACCGAGGCCAGCTCGCCAGGGACGACCTGGAGACCGGGTTCGTCGGCACCAACGAGGAGTTCCTCGCCGGGCTGGACATGACGTTCACCATCGCCCCCGCCCGGCGCGAGGACCTTCAGCGCGCCGAGGAGCTGACCGTCCGCACCAATCAGCTCAACTCGACGGGCCGAACGTACTCGTACGACGAACTCGACGCGCTGCGCGAGTCCCCGGACCATCTGCTGCTCGTCGCGTCGCTCACCGACCGGTACGGCAGCTACGGCAAGATCGGCCTGGTGCTCGTCGGCACGGGCACGCCCGACTGGCGGCTGCGGATGATGCTGATGTCGTGCCGGGTCATGTCGCGCGGGGTCGGCACCGTACTGCTCGGCCATGTGATGGGGCTGGCCCGGGACGCCGGAGCGGGGCTGCGCGCGGACTTCGTGGAGACCGGCAGGAACCGCATGATGCAGATCACCTACGCGTTCAGCGGCTTCCGCGAGGTCGCCCGCGACGGCGACCAGGTGGAACTGGCCGCCGATCTGTCGCAGCTCCAGGCACCGCCCGGCTATGTCGCGCTGGAGGTGCTTCCCGGATGACCGCGACCACCGCGACCTCACCGGTGAGCCGCTGGCTGCCGTACGGCGCGCCGGAGGGCCGCCCCCGGCTCTACTGCCTTCCGCACGCGGGTGGTTCGGCCTCCGCCTTCCGCGCCTGGGCGGGGCGGGTGGGACCGGTCGCCGTGTGCCCCCTCCAGCCGCCCGGCCGGGAGACCCGGCTCGGCGAGGCACCGCACACCCGCATGGAGACCCTGGTCGACCAGCTCGCCGAGGTCGTCCTCGGCGACGCGGGCGACGAGCCCTACGCGGTCTACGGGCACAGCCTCGGCGCGCTCGTCGGCTTCGAGCTGCTGCGGGAGATCCGCAGGCGCGGTGGCCGCGACCCGGTGCGGCTGATCGTGTCGGGTTCCCCGGCGCCGCAGTGGGACGACGACGTCGAACGCCCGTCGGTGGCCACGATGGACGACGCGCAGGTGGTGGAGATGCTGCGCGTCATAGGAGGTACCCCCGACTGGCTGCTGGCCGACCCGGCGGTCCTGCGGATGATCCTGCCGCCGTTCCGCGCCGACTTCGCCGTCCGGGAGAGCTACCACTACCGGCCGGCCCCACCGCTGACCGTGCCCGTCACCGCGCTCGCGGCGACCGCCGACGCGCGGGTCCCCGTGCACTCCGTGGCCGACTGGCGCGAACAGACCGTCCACGGCTTCACCTCGCACACCCTGGAAGGCGGGCACTTCGCGGTCCTCGAACAGCCCTCCGCCACCCAGGCGTTCCTCCGCCAGGCGCTCGGCGTCTGACCGCACGGACAGCGGGCCCGGCCCCTCCCGGGGGCCGGGCCCGCAGTGCGCGCCGAACGTCAGGACCGCTTGGACACCGGCACCACATGACGGTGGTACACCAGCTCGCGCAGTACGTCGTCACCGCCCTCGAAGAGGGACACGTACCGCATGTCGCGCACCAGCTTCCCGATGGCGGCCTCATGGGTGTAGCCGAGACCGCCGAACATCTCCGACGCCTCCGAGGCGATCCGCCAGCCGCTCTGGCCGCAGAACATCTTCGTGGTCATCGCCGACTTGAGGGTGCCCTGCCGCAGGAACTCCTCGGCGGCGTCCGGCCGCGCGGCGACGGCGTCGTACTCACGGGCGGCGGCCAGGCACTGGTTCGCCATCACGTCGATCAGCGTCTCGAACTGCCCGAGCCGCCCCGCGAACACCGCGTTCGAGGCCAGCGGCGCGCCCTTGACCGTCTTCGTCCTCGCGTAGTCCATGCACAGGTCACGGATACGGCGTGCGATACCCAGCGCGGTGGTGGCGATGAGTATCCGGCTCGCGCTGAGACCGGTCTCCAGCAGCCGCAGACCGTTGCCGCGCAACGCGTTCGCCGCGGGCACCCGGCAGTCGGACAGGGTCACCTCATGGGCCGCCGACGACCGAAGCCCGATGACGTCCCACCGCTTCCCCACCTTCACGCCCGGGTTGTCGCGCGGCACGACGACGGCGAGATACGCGTCGGGGTCGTCCGCGGACCGGGCGATGACGACGAGGAAGCGCGCGTGGTCGGCGTTCGTGGCGAAGGCCTTCGTCCCGTCGAGGACGAGGCTGTCGCCGTCCGCGCGTACGGTCGTCGCGGTCCTGGCGAGCTCGCTGCCCGCCTCGTGCTCGCTGGCGAGCGCGGCGCAGAAGCCGCCTTCCGCGGCGAGCGGACCGAGGACCCGTGCCCGGAGCTCGTCGCCGCCGTACCGGTCGACCATGCTGGTCCCCAGGATCGGCAGGAACAGCGAGAAGGCCACGCCCGCGTCGCCGTAGGCGAGCGCCGACACGATCCGTACGCTCTCCTCCAGCCCCAGACCGCGGCCACCGTGCTCCTCGGGCAGCCACCAGTTCATCAGACCCGTCGCGGCGAACCGCCCGTAGAGCGGCCGCGGTACGTCGGCCGGTACGTCGAGCTCCTTCTCCCGGCCCGTCAGTTCCCGCCGTACGAAGCGCTGCACGGTGCGGAGGTGATCCGGTTCTCTCATCGCGGAAGTCCTCGGTTGTCGTCGGCGCTGCTCCGGGCGCCGGTCAGTGCGGTGATCTCGGCGCTGAGCAGACGCACCGTCGGATGTTCCACGAGCGCTGTCGACGGCAGCGGGGCCCGCAGGGCCTCGCGGACACGCAGGGCGAGCTGGACCGCCACCAGGGAACGCCCGCCGAGCTCGAAGAAGTTGTCGTCGGCGCCGACGGAGTCCAGTCCCAGACCGGCGGCCCAGAGATCGGCGACGGTGCGTTCGAGACCGGCGGCGGGCTCCACGTACGGGGTGGCGAGCGCGGGGCGCGGACGGTTCGGCCCCTCGTCGGCGACGACGGCGTCCGCCGCCCGGCCGTCGGCGGGCGCGAGTACCGACCGCCCGGCCAGGGGCCGGGTGGAGAGCATCACCTCGGCGAGATGACCGGCGGAGGCGGCCCGTGCGAGCAGCTCGCCCGTGTCGCCCAGGTCCCCGTCGTCGCCCGCGTCCCGGGTCACGACGGTCCACCGGCCCTCGCCGCGCGGTCGCGCCGCACCGGCGTACGCGGCGAGCGCGGCGCCCACGGGGGAGGGGCCCGCGGTCGCGGCGCCCGACCCGGCCACCGCCGGAGCGAGGACCACCCGCCGCCGGACGGCGGGATCCGCGCCGACCCGGATCACCGTCCGCAACTCCCGTACGGCCGCCCGCACCCCCTCCGGGAGGCCGGGACCCGGCGCCGGGTCCGGACCCGCGCTGTGGACGAGCACGTCCAGGGAGCCGAAGCGGTCGACCGCGGCACGGACCGCCGCGCGCAGCGCGGCCTCGTCCCCCGCCGGGACGGGCAGCACCAGCAGGGGGGCACCGGTCGCCTCCAGCGCGGCCACGGCGCGGACCGCGCGTCCGACGGGCCCGTCGTCGTCGGCGAACCGGTCCCGGTGCGCGCGGTCCGGCAGCGGCACGGGGGTGGTCAGGACGAGCCGGGGGCCGTGCGCGCGGGCCAGATGGAGCGCGAGGGGCAGCGCGGTGGGGCCGAGCCCGTCGGTGATCAGGACGGTCTCGCCGGGCCCGGCGAACGGGTGCTCGTCGTCGGGTGCGAGCGGGTGGGGCTGGTAGCAGCGCACCCACGCCTCGTCGCCCCGGACCGCGACGGGCCCTTCGTGCGGCACCGTCAGCGCGGCGAGCACCTGCCCGGGGTCGGCTCCCGCGTCCAGGTCGACATGGTGGCAGAAGGGGTCCGGCTGCTGCGTGGCCCAGGCCGCGAGCGCGGCGTGCCCGGGACGGTCGGGGCCGGTGCCGCCGACGCCGACGGCACCCGAGGTCAGCAGGGCGAGCGCCGCGGGGCGCGCGACCGGTCGCCCGGCGTACGCACGGGTCACGGCGAGCGCGGAGGCGAGGCCGCCCCCGTCCTCGCCGTCCGGGGCCAGGGCGAAGCCGTGCACCACCGTGCGGGGTGTGACGAGCTGGGAGCGCAGCATCGCGGTGAGGTCGTCGGACGAGTCGGCCCGGACGGTGAAGTCGCCGTCGTCGTGCGCGGCGAAGCCCCCGCCCGGCCGGACGGTGACGACCTCGGCGCCCGCGTGGAGCAGCCGCGCGCCCAGCGCCTCACCCCGGGCGTCGGCGGCGAGCAGCAGCCAGGGTCCGGCGGCGCGCAGCCGCGCGTCGACGCCCGTGAGCGGCAGCGGACGGCGGCGCCAGTCCGGCAGGAAGGTCGCCGGGGCGCCCTGGTGGGCACCGCCCCGCTCCCGCGGCGGCTCGGCGTCGACCCAGTGCCGCGACCGCTGGAACGGGTACGAGGGCAGCTCGACACGGCGGCCACGCCCGGCGTGCAGCGCGGCCCAGTCGATGCTCGCACCGGCCTGCCAGAGCCGCGCGAGCGTGGTCAGCACCCAGTCGGCGGCCGTCCGTCCACCGGGTGCGACGACGACCTCCTCGGTGGCGCCCACGGCCCCGTCGGACCACACCCGCACCCCGACCCCGGACAGCCCCCCGCCGAGCGCGGCGAGCGCGGTGTCCCGGCCGGCCGTGCGCTCGCCCCCGCCTTCGCCGCCCGTCAGGAGGCGGTCCGCCGCCGCGGCCAGCTCGGACCACCAGGCGTCGGGGACGCCGTCGCCCGGGGTGAGCCGTACCCACGGGTCGCGGCGCACGGTCTCGCCGTCGATCAGGCGTGCGGGGTCCGCGAGGGCGGCCACCGCGTCGTCGTGGTCGGCGCAGACGACCGCGCGGCGCAGCGCGAAGCGGCCCCGCGACATCTGGAGCGTGAACGCCACATCGGCCAGCTCGTCCTCGCGGTGCTCGTCGAGATGCGCCCGCAGCCGCTCGGTGAGCGCGTCGAGCGCCTGCGGGCCGCCCGCGGAGAACGTCAGCAGATGCGGTCCGGGCGGCGCGGGGCGCGGCTCGCGCGCGGGTGCCTGCTCCAGCACCACATGGGCGTTGGTGCCGCCCACCCCGAACGCGCTGACCCCGGCGCGGCGCGGTTCGGGACCGGCCGGCCAGGGGCGGTCCCGCGCGAGCACCGTGAAGCGGTCGGCGAGCGAGGCGAGGGTCGGGTTCGGCGCCTCGAAGTGCGCGGTGCCCGGCAGCGTCTCGTGGCGCAGGCTCAGCGCGGCGCGCATCAGTCCGGTGACACCGGCGGCGCGGTCGAGATGGCCGATGGACGGTTTCACCGAGCTGAGCACGCACGGCGTCCCGGACGGTGTCCGGAACACCCGGCCGAGCGCGGCGAACTCGATGGAGTCCCCGAGCCCCGTGCCCACGGCGTGGCACTCGACATAGCCGACCGACTCGGGTTTCACCCCGGCGACGGCGAGCGCGGTCCCGACGACGGCTGCCTGTCCCTCGACGCCCGGCGCGGCGTAACCGGCGCGCTCACGGCCGTCGTTGTTGACGGCGGAGCCCAGGATCACCGCGTGGACCACATCACCGTCGGCCTGCGCGTCGGCCAGCCGCTTCAGCGTCACGACACCCACGCCCGACCCCATGACGGTGCCGTTCGCGGACGCTCCGAGGCTGCGCACCCGGCCGTCGGGGGAGAGGATGCCGCCTTCCTCGTGGAGATAGCCCGCCGGCTGGGGCAGCGGCAGATAGGCGCCGCCCGCGAGCGCCATGTCGCACTCGTACGTCAGCAGGCTCTGGCACGCGAGGTGCACCGCGACGAGCGAGGTCGAGCAGAACGTCTGCACCGTCAGACTCGGCCCGCGCAGACCCAGCTTGTACGAGACCAGCGAGGTCAGGGAGTCCCGTTCGTTGCCGGTGGCGAAGAGCTGCCCCGCGCCGCGTTCCGTCGCCAGATGGGAGACGTTCCCGACCATGTAGTCGGGGAAGCCGCAACCGGCGAACACCCCTACAGGGACGCCCGGTTCGGTCGGGCAGTACCCGGCGCGCTCCAGCGCCTCCCAGGAGCATTCGAGGAACAGCCGGTGCTGCGGCTCCATCGTCTCCGCCTCGCGCGCGCTGAACCCGAAGGCCGCCGCGTCGAACCGGTCGAGTCCGTCCACCGGTCCGCCGACCCGTACGTACGCCGGGTCGGCGCGCAGCGCGGGGTCCACCCCGGCCCGGTCGAGCTCCTCGTCGGTGACGGGGCGCAGACCACTGACCCCGGCCCGCAGATTGCGCCACAGGGCACCGACGTCGTCGGCGCCGGGGAAGCGTCCGGCCATGCCGACGAGCGCCACTGCTGAGTCGTACGCGGTTTCCTCCACGGAGACCTCCCGGTCCACTGGCTCGTGCGCTCACGTATCGGTCCGCCGTCCACACGGCCGTCCACCGGGTTCCGCGCCCCATGGCCCCGGCGCGCACCTTCTGGACGGCACCCGGGCACGACCGGTGTGTCCCGGACGGCACCGGTGTCCCGGACGGCACCGGTGTCCCGGACGGCACCGGTCTCTCGGGCCGCACCGGTGTCCCGGGCGGCGCCCCGGGCGCGGCTCACGGGGACCGCACCATCGCCCGGGCCAGCGTCAGCAGTGGCCGTACGCCGGTGAGATCGCCGGGCGACACGCCCTCCCAGCCGCGCGCCCGCAGCTCGGCGGCCACCCGCGGTGTCCGCAGCGCCCGGCCGCCCGCCCCGGTGTAGCTCTCCGACAGGTCCACCCCGTCAAGGCCGTTGACCTCGGCGACGACCGCCGTCAGCGCGTGTTCGGCGTCGGTGGCCGGGGACACGGCCGGGCCCGTCCGTCCGTCGCCCTCCACCTCCGGGGCCCCGGATCCGGTGACGGTGACGCGGAACAGGCCGGGGCAGCGTGCCGCGGGGTGGTCGTGCAGGGCGCCGAGCACATGGACGCGCAGCGCGGCGGGTGTGACATCCGCCGCGGCCAGCACCTCGGCGGTGAGCCCGCGCGGGTCCGCGGTCACCGTGACGGAGGCGACCGCCGGGTGCCCGAGGAGCACCCGCCGGGTCTCCGCGAGATCCACCGCGTCCGGGCCGATCCGGGTCAGGGGACGTTCGGGGGCCGGTGCGAACCCCATCCGCCGCGCGGCCTCACCGGCCCGCAGATCCGCTCCGGGGTCGCGGTGGGCGTCGAGGAGCGCCGCGTAGCCGCGCAGGAACCGCTCCACCGCGTCGGCGTCCATGACGGCGTCCATGGCCTGGAGGACCAGGGTGATCCCGTCCTGCCACTCGTAGACGCGGAAGTAGGTGTCGGAGCCGGAGCGCGCCCAGTGCGCGGGCTCCGGGTTCGGGGTGAACCTGTCGCGCCGCACCCCGCACGAACGGGGCTTGTGGTCGAGGAAGTTGAGCTCGGAGGCGACCTGGACGCGCTGGCCGCGCCGGGTGGACTCACGGGAGAGGAGTTCGACGATCCCGTCGTACGGGACACGCGCGTGCGCCAGCGCCTGCTCGACCCTGGCCGCCGCCCGCCGCAGCACCTCGCTGAACGGCGGGTCGTCCGAGAGGTCCATGGCCACCAGCGCGGGACTCGACTGGCAGGTCATCAGGGCCGCCCGGCCGCCGTCCTCACGCAGACTGGTGTACATCCGGTGCGACACCAGGTCCTCGCCGGTGTGGGCGGCCATGGTCACCGCGTACGCGGCGAGATGCACCGCGGCGGGCCAGACACGGTGCCGTTCGGCGAGGCCCGCCACGGTCGCGAGCAGGTCGGGCGAGGTGAACGAGGCACTGTGCGCCGCACCGGCCACCGCGGGCGCGCGGCGGCGGCGCGCGTACATGTCGGCGGGCAGCCGCGCGGCCTCGTCACGCCAGTGACCGAGGGCCTCCTCGACCGCCTGGTCCGAAGTGGCCGCCTCACGGGCGGCCAGATCGGCGGGCTGGTCCCGGACGGGCGGCAGCACGGCGGGCCGCCCGTCCAGGACGCCCGTCAGCACGGCCTCGAACTCCCGGCGGAGCGCGTCGAGCGCGACATCGTCGAAGGCCACATGGTTGAAGACGAGATGGAGCCGGTCGGGCACCCCGCCGCGGGTGACGACACAGGCGCGCATGGGCCACTCGGCGGCCAGGTCGAACGGGGCCGCGGTCAGCGCCCCGGTGAACTCGGCGGGCGACGGGGTCCCGTCGGGCTCACCGCTCACCTCGTGGACGGTGACGGGGGCCGGCGGCTGGACGCGCTGCCGCGGCCAGGGATGTGCCCGCGCGTCGTACACGGTGCGCAGCACCTCGTGCCTGCGCACGAGATAGCCGAGCACGGACCGTACCTGGGCGAGCGTGGTACCGGCGGGCAGCCGGAAGGTGTCGGTGATGTGCGCCTCGTGCCGCGAGCCGGCGGGCACCTGCTGGTACCGCAGCCAGTGGTACCGCTGCCCCCAGCAGAGGTTCGCGCTCTTCGACGCGGTCATCCGCACCTCCCACCCGTAGATGTACGCGGATCGATGGTCGCGCGGCTCGCGAAGCCGCGGCAGTGCCCGGCGATGGCGCCTTGCGGACGGTGAAATGCTGCCACCGGACGTTTCCGATCTTCCTGCCGAACCGCCTTGACGCCCGGTGGCCGAATCAGGATTCTCAGTCGGAGGGTGCCGGTGGCGAGTTCCGCGTGCGCCAGGAACCAAAGCTCCGGGAACCGGAGTTCCCGGTGCGCTCCGTCCAGGTGTGCCCGCCGCACCTCCCGGCTTCGTGTCGAGCGGCGAGGAGCCGACCGGGCGGGGAAAGAGCCGGCAGCCGACCGTCTCTTCCCGACCGCCACGGAGGAATCGATGCTGGACGCCATCGCGGAGTGCGAAGAAGCCGCCTACGAGAACGGACTGGCCGCCGGACTCGCGGTGGCACTCGCCGGGACCGACGGCCCGGCCCCACCGGGCCGGGTGGCCGCACTCCCCACCGCCGCGCTCGCCCCGGGCGCGTCCGTGATCCGCCATCGCATGGCGGACCTCGAAGGCATCGCGTTCGTCAGACGCGACGGCACCCGCCCTGCGCCCGGGCCGGAGCTCACCGCGTTCGGCGCCCGCCTCGGCGCGGTCCGGATCGGGGTCACCCGGCGGCTGACCGACCTGGCCGTCCACCATCTCTCCGGCCGGACGTCCGGCGGCGAACCGATGATCCGCAAACAGCTCGTGGCGGGTGTGCTCGCCGACCTCGTCACCGCCGCCGAGGCCCTGCGCCGCTGCCTCGAAGTGGCCGGACACCTACCGGTGGCCGTCACCGATGTGCACGACCGGCTCACCGTCCACGACCGGGAGGCGGCCAAGCTCCTCGGCGCGAGCGGATTCCTGGCCGGCAGTCCCGCGCGCGCCGCCCATGTCTCCCGGCTGACGGCCAACTGCTGGATCGCCAGGGACGGTATGTCGTGATCGAACTCGACTCCTCCCTGCGCGGGTTGCGGGACCTGTGCCGTGAGATCGCGCCCGATCTGCGGGCCCGCGCGGCGGCCGTGGACGCCGATCCCCTCGACATGGCCCCGCATCTGGACTCACCGACCCTCGCCCTGCTGCGCGCCGCCAGCACCCCGGAGCCCTTCCGTACCCAGGACGTGCCGCCGCACGCGGGCGCCTACGCGTCCAGCTGTCTGGCCCGCGTCGTGGCCAACCTCGAACTGGCCCGCGGCGACGCCGGGATACTCAGCGCCAACACCGGCCCCTCCCTGGCGGGACTCGCCGTGGACGCCCTCGGCAGCGACGAGCAGCGCGACCTCTTCTACCGCGCGCTCGCCGACGGCCGCACCTGGTCCTTCTTCGGTATGACCGAGGAGAGGCACGGCAGCGACGCGACCGCCCTGGAGACCCGGCTCGACCGCGACCCCGACGGCGGACACCGGCTCAACGGCGCGAAGCGGTACGTCGCGAACGCCACCAGGGGCACGATCGGTGTGGTGTTCGCCCGCACAGGGCCGGGCCCCTTGCCCATCAGGGCCGTGCTCCTGCGCCGCCCCGCCCCCGGACTCACCGGCGGCCTCCTCGAAATGTCGGGCCTGCGCGGCGCCTGCATCGGCGCGATGGCCTTCGACGAGGTGCCCGTCACCCCGGGGACGGTCCTCGGCGCCCATCTGCCCGCGTCACGCCGGGGGCTGTGGGGGGCGAGCCGCGCCTTCAACGTGATGCGGGTCCAGATCGCCGCGCAGGCACTCGGTGTCGGCTACGCCGCCCACGACCTCGTCCGCGCGCGGCGCCCCGGATGGCCCGGCGGTGAACTGCTCCGCGCACGGCTGGACGGGGCCCGCGCCCTGCTCCACGACGTCGCCGCCGGGATCGACCACGCGCCCGACGACCGGCGCCCGCCGTCCGTCGCCAAGCTGCACGCCACCCGTCTCGCCACCGAGGTCGTGGAACGGGTCGAGCACGCGCTGGGCCCCGGCTCGCTGCTGGAGCACCCGCTGCTGGAGAAGTGGTGCCGTGACGTGCACGCCTTCGAGTTCATGGACGGTACGAGCAACATCCTGCGGCTGCACATCGCACCCACCGGCGTCCCCCGCCCGGCGGCGACCTGATCCCCGCCGGGCGCAGGACCCCGTGACCCCGCCCGGGACGTGCGCGTCACGTCCCGGGCGGGGTCACATCGGTCCACGGGGTCTCAGAGCAGCTGGCTGCGGCCCCATCCGCGCGACAGCCGGTACACGGCGAACACACCGAACACGGCGCCGATGGCGAGGCAGACGGCCGCCGCGCGCAGCGTCTCACCGCCGTCGCCGCTGATCGCCGACTGGATCATGGTCAGCCCCCAGTACCCGGGGGAGTAGTGCGCGACGGAGGCGGCCCACGGGGGCATCAGGGCGACCGGTGCGACGGCTCCGCCCAGCGAGCTGACGACGATGGAACCCAGATCGGTCGCCAGGAGCAGATCACCGCGGCTGCGGACCACGGTGGCGAGCGCCGAGCCGATGGCGAGAAGGGTGAATCCCCAGACCATGACGGCCAGCGCGATGTACCCGGGCGGGCCGGGTACCGGCAGGCCGATGATGAAGGAGCCGTACAGCAGCAGGACGAGTTGCTGGAACACCAGGACGACGAAGATCGGCACCAGCTTGCCGATCAGCAGCTCGGTCTGGGTCGCCGGGGTCACCCGCAGCCGGTCCCAGGTACGCCACTCGCGCTCCAGCATGATCGAGTTGCCGACGATGGCGAGGGCGAAGACGGAGAACATCACCAGGGGGCCGGTGACCGCTTGCAGGGTGCTGCCGTCCAGCGCCTTCACGTACAGCGGTTTGAACACCAGCATGAGGACCATCGGCACCAGGATGTAGCTGAGCATCTGGCCGGGGTCGCGCAGCCGCAGGACGAAGTTGTGCCGGATCAGGACGCCGCTGCGCAGCAACACATCAGACACGGACCACCGCCAGCGATCTGTAGAGGTCGTCAAGGGTGGGGTGGTGCACCTCGACGCCCGCCACCGGGCGGTCGGCCCGGCTGAGCAGATCGACCAGCGCGGCGGTCGGATCGGTCGTCGGCACGCGGACCTCCTCCTCGTCCTCGAAGGTGACCCGCACCTCGCCGGGCAGCCCGTCGAGCAGTTCCGCGCTGGTACCCCGGGCGATGATCCGGCCGTCCCGGGCCACCGCGAGGGTCGCGTCGAGCTCCGTCAGTTCGGGCAGGTAGTGGGTGGTGTAGATCACCGCGGTGCCCTCGCCGGCCCGCTCCTTGACGACGTCGAGCAGGGCTTGGCGGGTCTCCGGGTCGGCGCCCGCGGTGGGTTCGTCCATCAGCAGCAGCCGCGGCCGGTGGATCAGCGCCACCGCCGCCTGGGCGCGCCGCTGCTGGCCGCCGGAGAGCACCCCCACGGGCCGGTCGCGGAACGGCTCCAGTTGCAGCGCGGACACCAGCAGATCGATCTCCCGCCGCAGCGCGCCGCGGCGCAGCCCCGCGAGACCCCCGAAGAGCCGCAGGTGCTCGTGCACCGTGGTGGACCGGTACAGCGCGATGCTCTGCGGGGAGACCCCGACGGTGGCCCGCGCGCGCACCGGGTCCTTGCCCCCGATGGTGACCCGGCCCCCGTCGGGCCGGATCAGCCCGGAGACGATCTCGACGAACGTGGACTTCCCGGCGCCGTTGTGGCCGACGAGTCCGACGATCTCGCCGGCCGCCACGGACAGGGTGAAACCATTGAGGGCGGCTACGTCGCCGTAGCGCTTGGTGAGTGCGGTCGCTTCTAACACCAGGGACTCTCCAGCGGGGGAACGGTCGGCATCACACGAGTACTTCGGCCGGTGCCGGGTGACCGAGGAACGCCGTCGGGCTGGCGGTCAGCCCGTAGGCACCCGCCTGGTACACCACGATCAGATCGCCGACGTCCGCGTGCGGCAGTTCCACCGCGTCGCCGAGCAGGTCCAGGGGTGTGCACAGACAGCCGACGACGGTCGCCGTGCCGACGGCCGGATCATCCGGACGGGCCGTGGTGACAGGGTAGTTGCGCCGGATGAACTGGCCGAGGTTGCCGGAGGCGGCGAGCTGATGGTGCATACCGCCGTCGACCACGAGGTACGTCGTGCCGCGGGATTCCTTGCGGTCCACGACCCGGGTGACGTAGACACCGGCCTCGCCGACCAGATAGCGGCCGAGTTCGATGTGGACGCGCGCCTGCGGCAGCCGCGGACGCAACCGCTCCGCCAGCAGCGTCTCCAGGTTCTCCCCGACCCGTGCCAGGTCCAGGGGCCGGTCGCGGCCGAAGTAGGGGATGCCGAAACCGCCGCCGAGATTGAGGTAGCGCACGGGACCGGGGGCCGACTCCGCGAGGTCCAGCAGCAACTCGACCGTCAGCCGCTGGGTCTCGCACACCCGGTCGGCCCGCAGGTTCTGCGAGCCGGCGAAGACATGGAAGCCCTGGAAGTCCAGGTCGCCCATGTCACGCAGCAGTTCGGGGACGCGTTCGGCGTCGACGCCGAACTGCTGCGGCCCGCCGCCCATCCGCATCCCGGAACCGTGCGCCGCGAACGGCGGGTTGACGCGCAGGGCCACCCGTGGCCGGATGCCGAGTTCCTCGCCGGCACGCCGGATACGGGCCAGTTCACGCGCCGACTCCAGCTCGACGGTGACCCCCGAGGCCACCGCCGCCGACAGTTCGGCGTCCGTCTTCCCCGGCCCCGCGAAGCTCATCCGGTGCGGCGGGACGGTGGTGTCGAGCGCGTGGCGCATCTCCCGCGCGGACGCCACGTCGAACCCGTCGACCAGCGCGCTCATATGGGCCAGCAGCGCCGGCATCGGGTTCGCCTTCACCGCGTACTTCAGCGAGATGTCCGCGGGCAGCGCCTTGCGCACCTCGGCCACCCGTTCGGTGACGAGCCTGCGGTCGTAGGCGAAGAACGGCGTGCCGCCGACGCGGGCGGCGAGCCGGTCGAGGGGGACCCCGCCGACCGCCAGTGCGCCGTCCTGCCGCTCGAACAGCCCGGGGCCCGTGCCACGGGCGCTCACGCGGTCGCCATCCGGCGGGTCTCGACGCGGTCGAACTTGCCGTTGGGCGACATCGGGAACCGTTCCAGGAACACCACACGCCGGGGCAGCATGTAACGCGGCACACGTGCCTCCATGGCGGTACGCAGCGCGGATTCCGTGGTGTCACCGGTGACGGCCAGGACGGTGTGCTGGCCCAGCCGTTCGTCCGGGACGCCGAAGGCGATCGCGGCGCCGACCAGCCCGGTGGCGTAGGCCGCCTCCTCGATCTCGGTCGGGCTCACCCGGTAGCCGGAGGTCTTGATCATGTCGTCGTCCCGTCCGACGAAGTACAGGAAGCCCGCCTCGTCGCGATAGGCGCGGTCCCCGGACCACACCGCCAGCTCCGTACGCGCGGCACCGGTGGCGCCGGGCGCCGGACGGAACCGCTCCGCGGTGCGCTCGGGGTCGTTCCAGTAGCCCTGCGCCACCAGCGCCCCCCGCTGGACGATCTCCCCGTGCTCGAAGGGCTCGCACGGGGTACCGTCCGGACGGACCACGGACACCTCGGCGTTGGGAACCGCCTTGCCGATCGAGTCGGGCCGCCGGTCCGCCTCGGCCGGGTCGAGGTACGTGGCCCGGAACGCCTCGGTCAGTCCGTACATGAGGTAGGGGCGGGCGGCGGGGAACAGCTCACGCAGCCTGGCCAGGGTGGACCGCGGCAGGCGCCCGCCCGTGTTGGTGTAGTACCGCAGCCGCGCGGTCGCCTCGCTCGGCCACCGGCAGCCGGTCAGCTGCATCCACAGCGGCGGGATGCCGGTGATCCCGGTGACGCCGTGCCGGGCGCACAGCCGCACCAGCTCCACGGGCAGCAGATAGTTCGTCAGCACCACATGGGCGCCCGCGTGCAGCGCGGTGGTGAGCTGGCTGAAGCCGGCGTCGAAGCTGAGGGGCAGCGCGGCGAGGATCACATCGTCCGGCGTGTGCCCGAGGTAGGTGGCCACGCTCTCCGCCCCGGCGAGCAGATTGCGGTGGCTGAGGACGACGCCCTTGGGGGAGCCGGTGCTGCCGGAGGTGTACAGGATGGCCGCGAGGCCGGTGTCGATGACCGGTGGCAGCGGCTCACCCCCGTCCGGGGCGCTCAGCGCCTCCCACTCGACGTTCCGCCACGGCCCGTCGTCCGTGCCGGGCGCCCCGCCGACGAGGACGACATGCCCGACCGTCGACGAACCGGCGAGCCCCGCCCGTACGATGCCGTACCGCTCGGCCGTGGTGATCACGGTGCTCGCGGCGCAGTCGTCGACGATATGCCCGATCTGGGGGGCCTTGCAGACGGGGTTCACCGGGACGAGGACCGCACCTGCCGCGAAGACCGCGAGCATGGCGACGACGGTCTCGATCCGCTTCTCCATGTAGACGGCGACGCGGTCGCCGTGCCGCACGCCCAGGCCGCTCAGTCCGGCCGCGGCCTGCGACACCCGGCGGCGCAGCTCGGCGTAGTCGATCGTGGTGTCCTGGAACGTGACGGCGGGCCGGTCGGGAGCGCCCCGCAGGGCCAGCCCGTCGACGCTCGTCACCAGGGTGGCGCCGGCGGCCTCACTCATCGCCGTGCTGGACCTCGGACACCATCCGCCACAGGGAACCGACCGTGGAGAAGGTCTCCTGGTCGAGGGCGTCGTCGGGGAACTCCAGACCGTAGCCCTCCTCCAGGGCGGCCAGCAGCTGCACCACACCCATGGAGTCGAGGCCCAGCGCCGCCAGTTCCTGCGACGCGTCGAGCTCACCGGCCCCGGCGTACGGAAGGTACGCCCTGACGATGTCCTGGAACCGCCGAGGTATCACTACTGACGCGGGCATGGATGTCACCTCTGGGAGAGATCGGTTCCGACCGGGGGCGGGGCGGCGGACGGGACTCCCGCCCACCACCGCACTGAGGAAAGGTAGAGCTCCGCTCTTTCGGCGTTCTACCGCCGCTCTATCGCGCACGGAACACAGGAAGTGTCCGTTTCCTGGCCATTCCGTGGGCTTTCGCTGGGTCGGAGCGGCGGGGCACACGACAGGGCGGCGATGGCCGGTCCGCGCAGTATGGCCCCGAGCCCGCGCGGTGCGTCAACGGACGGGCCGTAGCCGCGGGAAGAGGGGAGACCACGGTGACGTCGGCGAGTGTGCACACGCGGTTCGGTCCGCCATCGGTACGGGACGAGCAGGTGATCGGTGTCTACTGCCACACCGTGCGGCAAGGGGGCCTGGACTCCGTCCAGTCGGCGGCGGACGACCTCGGCATGGATGTACGGGACGCGGGAGCCGCCGCCGCGTCCATGGTCGAACTGGGTCTGCTCAGGGCCGACCCGGCGGGCGGCGGACGGCTGGTGCCCGTCGATCCCCGCCGCGCCTCGGCACTGCTCATCTCGCCCATCGAGCGGGAGATCTACGCCCGGCGGGACTTCATCGACCAGCTGCGCGACCGGCTCGACCACATGGCCCCACCGCTGCCGCGGACCGCCCAGCTGCCCGTCGGCTCCATCGACCAGCTCTTCGGGCCCGCGGAGATCCGCGGACTGCTGGGGCACCTGGCCGAGACCTGCCGACGGGAGGTCCTGGTGCTGCGCTCCCCGCACCAGGACGGCGACCCGCTGGACGACTTCCTGGAGGGCTGCGCCCCACTGACCCGCCGCGGGGTCGTCGTCCGCGCGCTGTGCGCACACCGCAGCCGGGCCGACTTCGCCTCGCGGGCCAGGGCCGCCCGCCAGATCGAGGCCGGTGTCGAGCTGCGCACGGTGACCCGGCTGTCGCAGACCGCTGTGGTGTTCGACCGGGGACTGGCCCTCGTGTTCGGCGAGACGGAGGACGGCGACCCCGTCGCCTGGCGGGTCCACGAGGACAACGTGGTCCGCTTCCTCGGCGAACTCCTGGACCAGCTGTGGGACGGCGCGGCACCCTTCGTCCCCGGCGGACCCGGCTACGCCGAGGTGACCGACGACCTCCAGCAGGACATCGCGAGGCTCATGGCCCAGGGCCACACCGACGAGGTCGTCGCCCGTAAACTCGGTATGTCCGTCCGCACCTGCCGCCGCCATATCGCCGCCCTGCTGCGCACGCTGGACTCCACCAGCCGCTTCCAGGCCGGTGCCCGCGCCGCCCGCCGGCTGACCATCGAGGAGGGCTGACCCGCCATGGAAGACGGCCGACCCTCCGGCGCGGCGGCCCGGGGCGACGGACACGCCCCCCGCCCCGAGGACACCGCGACCCCGGTCGGCCCCGGGGACGCGACCCCGGACGGCCCCGCCGCGCGACGGTCCCGGGCCGTGGTGCGGATATGGGTGCTGGACGCGGACACCGCCCACCCGGCCGCCGAACGCCGGCTGTCCCCGTCCGAGCTGGCACGGGCGCGGGAGCCCGCCATGCGACGGGTCCGGCCGACGTACGTCACCTCCCGCGCGCTCCAGCGGACCCTGGGGGCCCGCTACCTGGGCACGCCCGCCGAGCACACCGACATCAGCCGCACCTGCTTCCACTGCCGTGACGACGGGCACGGCAAACCGTGGTTCCCGGCCGCGCCGGAGCTCGACTTCTCCGTCTCCCACACCGCCGGACTCGTCGTACTGGCGGCGTCGACCGACACCCGGGTCGGGGTCGACGTGGAGGCCGGTGACCGCACCATCGAGACCGGCGGGATGACCCGGCTGCTCGCCTCGGACTCCGAACGGCGGCACCTTCCCGCGACCGGCGGGGACACCCTGCGCCGCGCGCTGCTGCGGCTGTGGGCCCGCAAGGAGGCGACGCTCAAACTGACCGGCCACGGACTGCTCCATGTCCCCTTCCGTGAACTGTCGGTGGACGGCCGGACCGCCCGGATCGGGACCCCGCCGGTCAACTGGCCGACCCGGCCCATCCACCTCGCGGACCTGTCCCTGGAGCACGGATACGCGGCGGCGCTCGCCACCACCCGGGCCCGGCCGGAGATCACCGTCATCCCCCTGGCCCAGGTGGCGGACCTCTCCTGGTGACCTCATGACAGGCCGTTCGCGTCCGTCTGGTCCGGCCGCTACCGGCCGCCCCTGGCCGACCGTTCCATCGACCGCAGCAACTCCTCCATGGTGTCGGGCGCCAGCAGCGTGGTGTCCGCGGTGAGGGAGAGGTCCAGCGCGCCCGGCGCGTCGATCACATGGAGCGCGAGCGTCACACCGCCCTGCCGGTCCGAGGGAACGCTCCACGTCAGCGACCCCTCGGGCGCCGGGACACCCGGGGCGTCCGCGCCGCCCCCCGGACCCGGTTCGCCGTCGTCCGCGGCGGGCCCGGCCACCCGGGCCGCCTCACCGCGCCGGTCGTTGTACCAGCAGGTGGTGTCCGCGGCCGGGGCGCCCCGGAGCTGTTCGGTGAGCCGGTCCTTGTCGTAGTACGCGAAGCGGTACGTGTTGACCGACGCCTTCCAGACCCGGGGCGTCAGCGCCTCGATCGGGCCGCGGCAGTCGGGCAGGTACAGCACGCCCTCCAGCGCCACCGGCGCCACCACATCCGCGAGACCGGGCACGAAACGGTTGCTCACCATGACCTGGAACGCGAAGTCGGACCGGTCCGCCGAACGCGCCGCCGCCGAGCACGCCGCCGCGAGCAGCACCGTCGAGGAGGTCGTCCCGAGCCGCGACGCGGTGGCGGCCACCGCGCCGTCGAGCCCGGGACAGCGCAGCACCGCGGACCGGTAGCGCGGCCCCCGCGCCGAGGCCGCGGCGGGCGCGCCGTAGAGATGGGCCGGTGTCCGGGCGAGATTGCCGAGGATGAAGGAACGGGCCGACTCGTCACGCCGCAGCGCGGCCCGGCCGCGCTGGAACGCCGCCTCGTCCAGCGGGCCGCACATCGCGCGTCCCGCGCGCAGCTTCCCGGGATCGGCCCCGGCCACCAGGCTCGTCATATCGGCCCGGAGCCGGGGCAGCGCCCAACCGTCCACCGCCGTGTGCGACAGGGTCATCACCGCGTACCGGACCAGACCTCCCCGGGTGACCAGGCCCACACGGAAGGGCCAGTCCCGGGCGGGGTCGAAACGCTGCCCGCACAGCCTGCGGTGCAGCGCCTCCGCGACGGCCAGGGTGTCCGTCCCGTCCGCCGCGATCAGCCCGACCTCCAGTTCGCCCTCGGTGCGGAGCTCCTGCGTATAGGTCCCCTCGGGGGTCTCGTGCATCAGGGTGCGCAACGAGTCATGGACGTACATCAGCCCGCGGACCGCTTCCAGCGCCGCCTCGACCGTGAGTCCGGGCTCGACCAGGCCGCCCCAGTCGACGTTGAACTGATGGTCGTCGGGCTCCAGGGCGCGCAGCGCGCGTCTGATGGCGGTCTGCCCCCAGGTCGCTGGGCCACGACCGCCGACGGGCCCCGTGAAGGGGACCGTCACCCGCCGTTCCCTGGGCTGGTGCGTGACGACGGAAGACATCGGAGTACTCCGTTTCCGCTGGGATCTGCCGGGATCTTCCCCGCACCGAGGTGCCGGGGAGCCCCACGAACGGGCCGTACGGGGATCGTCGCCGTACGGGCCGCGCACGGGCCGTACGGCGACAGGGCCGGTCAGCGGGCCACGGACCGGGTGCCGCTGCGGGCCGTGGACACCCGGAGCGCGCCGTCGGGTCCGGGCCGCACCACCACATCGGCCAGGTGCGCGCCGCGGTCGGGGGGCCGCGCGGCCTCGCCGACCCCCAGCACCCGCGCCCCCGCGGCCCGCGCGGCGGCCACGCCCGCCGCGGAATCCTCGACCGCGAGACAGGAACCGGGCGGCACACCGAGCAGCGCGGCACCGCGCAGGAAGCCCTCCGGGTCCGGCTTCCCCCGCTCCACGTCCTCCGCGCACACCAGATGGACCGGGCGGGGCAGACCGGCCGCCGCCAGCCGGCTCAGCGCGACCTCACGGGCCGCCGAGGTGACGATCGCCCAGCGGTCCGCGTCCAGCGCGGCGAGGAGTCCGCGCACCCCGGGCAGGGGTGCGATGCCCTCGGTGTCCTCGACGGACAGCCGGTGCAGCCAGCGGAACTCCTCCTCCGCGTCTGCCCAGGGGGCGACCAGGGGGATGAACTCCGTGTCCCTGCGCCCGTGCGACCGGGCCAGCACCTCGTCCGGCCGGGCGCCCACCCGCCGGGCCCAGCGCACCGTATGACGCTCGATCGCCGCCAGCGACGAGACGAGCGTGCCGTCCAGGTCGAACAGGAACGCGCGGACCGACCACGGTCCGGCGGCGCCCGCCCGCTCGGGTGTCCGCGGTGCGAACCCCCCGGCGAGGTCCGGAGGTCGGGGCATCACAGTCTCCCTCTCACGGCGTCGAAGCGGATGCGGCGGTACTCCTGGGCGAGCGCGTCCAGGGCCGGGGAGGCCGCGTGGGCGGTCAGGAACCTGCTGGGCGCGCCGCTGCGCACCCCGGCGGCCGAGGTGAAGGACACCGGAAGGATCCCCTTCCCGGGGCGCCGATCGGTGCCGGGGGAGTCCCACCAGTCGGCCTCCGCCCGTGCCAGGCGGGGCAGCAGGGCCACCCACCGCGCCGGGTCGTCGGCAACCGGCGCGGACGGGTCCGCCCCGGGGGTGGACAGCAGCCCGAGGAGCGCCGTACTACGGGTGCGGAACCAGGTGGGCCCGTGCGCGCGGACCCCGTGCGCCAGCGCCAGCAGACCGCGTACGGTGGGGCGTTCACAGCTCAGCAGTTCCAGCACGGCGCCGCTGTCCGCGCCGGGCAGCGCGGTGGGGTCAGGGGCGTCCGACGCGGCCAGGTACGACAGCGCGCCGCCGCCCGAGTGACGCGCCGCCAGCTCCGGGAGGTTCGCCCCGGGGGCGGCCCCGCACCAGGGGCAGGGATGGACGAGCGCCCAGGTGGCGGGCGGCCGGGGCGCCGCTCCGGACAGGATCGCCGCCTCCCTGACCGCCATCTCCGACACGGCCTCGCGCACCCCCGCGTCCGGCCCGGCCGCCGGGGACAGGGCGGTGGACCCGTCCGCGCTCCGCCCCGGGCGACCGGCCTCGTTCCCGGCACGCCGGCCCAGTTCCAGCGCGCGGCGCGCCCACTCCACCGTCCCCTCCAGCTCCCCGGGCCCCAGCTCGGCCGCGTCCAGCGGCGCGAGCCCCGAACGGATCCAGGAGCGCAACGCCTCGTCACGGTCCCGTAGCCGCACCGGGCCGGGCGGGCGGTCCCACGCGGTGCGTGACACATCGTGGCCGAGCAGCCAGGCGGCGGCGCCCAGTTCCGTCCGCGCGGGCCGGGACAGCGACGTCACCGCGTCCTGGTCGCGCCGCTCCTCCAGGCTGTGGAGATCGGCCCGGACCCGGGCGGGGTCCGCACCGGTCCAGCCGGCCCAGTCGGTCCAGTCCCAGCCGAAGGGGTGCTCCAGCGGCTCCCGGGCCCCGGGCCTCAGGAGCCGTACCGCGCACCGCGAGTCCTGGAGTTCGACCGCGTAGGGCCGTCCGACCGTGCCCGAGCGCGGGGGGAACACACGCGGTCCGGGCCGCTGCCAGTGCTCGACGGGCGGCGTGGCGGTTCCCACCGGGACCGTGGCGTGGCGCGGGCCGTGCGCGTCGTTCCCGGCGAGGCTGGGCCCGCCGCCGTGCTCCAGCAGATGCGGCACCGACGCGGTCACCGGATACCCCTTCTGGGCGCAGAAGCCCACCACCAGCTCGTCGTCGTCGCGGAAGTCGTCGGGGAATCGCCCCAGATGAGCGGCGAGCTCGCGGGCGGCCCCGGCCGGCAGGACGAGGCCAAGGGTCGGTACCCACTCGTGGTGCCCCAGCGGGGCCCAGGACTGCCCGGCGACGGCCGCGCAGCGCACCAGATAGGAGTTGTGGGGGCTGTTCCAGTTCGTGTAGAGCGCCAGGGCGTGGTCGGGCCGCTGGGCGACGGCCGCGGTGAGCTGTTCGGCGAATCCGGGGCACAGGGTGACGTCGTCCTGGAGCACCAGATGATGGGTGGCGCCCGGGTCGACCGACGCCCAGGCCAGTTTGGCCGTCCGCAACGGACTGGGCGGCCCGGTGGGGTCGGGGTCCATGACGACCCGCGCGTCCAGCGGCCGGCACGACGCCACCAGATCGGTCAACGACCGCCCGCGAAGCGGGTGGTGCATCACCGCCACACTGATCCGGAGGCGATCACCCGCAGCGTCCGCCGCACGGCCACCGCGGTCCTCGACGCCGGTCCCGGTCCGCGAGAGGGTCACGACGACTTCGACCCCTTCGGGCCGGACCGCGGCCCGCGGTGGACCGCCCTGTTCGCCGCGACCCCCGGGGACGCGACGGGTCCCGCCCCGGGCACGGGGACGGGGGCACGGCGGAGCACCGTCGGTGCGGAGGATGTTCCGCTGCGGTGCACGGGGCTTCGGGCCGACACGGGGACTCCTTCTGCGCGGTGGACTCACGGACGGGGCGGGACGGACACCGTGGCCGGGCGACGGCCCTGGAAGGGTGGGACCCGGTCACTCCCGGTCGCCGGACCCGCCTTCGCACCGGAACGTCCGTCGCTCCCATGAAGCCCCGGGACGAAACAGGAGGACCGATCCTCCCGGGCCGTCCCGAAGCCGTCCGGAGGCCGTTCGGTCCCGGGCCCTGAAGCGTGCGGAGCCGCCCGTCGGCCGGTCGATGAAGGCTCGCGAATCCATGCCGACCGTGTCAAGGAACTTCACCGCCGCCCGGTCCGCCGCCCCGTGGACCACTTCTTCCCCCGCACTCGATGACAACGGCCCCGGTGCACCGCCGTCATGAACCCGGTCACCACCGGCGGCGGCACACCCCGGGATGACATCGAATGGACCGGAAGTAGCTGCCAACCGCGCGGCGGGAGCAGCCCGCTCCCGGCCCGCTAGCCTCGGAACGAGAGGTGCTCTCCGCGGCCCTGACGGGGGCGCGTCCGTGGCGCACACCGGACGGCTCCCCGCGTACAGCGCTTGTGGTCCCATCAGCCAGCCCCACCTCGCGGAGGACGTGCCATGGAGCAGCAAGAGGTCGCCGAGCACATCAAGGCATCGCTGGAGGCGGTTCTCCAGCGGGAGGTCGTGGGGCTGAACGCCGACAGCCGGCTGTTCGAGGATCTCTCCCTGGACTCGATGAGCGTCCTGGAGCTGCTGCTGACCCTGGAGGACACGATCGGTCTGGAGATCGACCCGGACGAGCTCGACGCGGAGGTGTTCCGGTCGTTCGGGAGCCTGTCCGACTACGTGGTGGGCCAGTTGCGGAAGGCGGCGTGAGCGGCCGCGCGCCGCGGACGGGGGACGGACCGTGACGATCACCATGTCCCGGGTGGCGGTACGGGTGCCCGACGGGCGGGACGGGGTCGACGAGATCCTGGCACGGTACGACCGGCCCCGGGCCGAACGACGGCTGTTCACCCGGATCTACGGGCTGCGCACCAGCCCGGTGCTCGCCGCGGGGGAGAGCCTGCTGGAGCAACTGCTGGACGCCGGACGGGAAGCCCTCGCCGGCCAGCGGGCCGCCCTGGTGCTCTACGGCCACACCCTGCTGGTGCAGCCGTTCGGGCATCACGACGAGTTCGTGTCGGAGATCCGCGACCGGCTCGCCCTGCCCGGGGTCCCCGTGTACGGGATCTCCCGGATCAACTGCGCGTCGGTGCTGCGCGGCGCCGACCTCGCCGACCGCTTCCTGAGCCGTCCGTCCGCCGCTCCCGAGGACACCGTGCTCGTGCTCGGCGGCGACCAGGGAAGCATGGGGGACATGTCCCGCGTCATCCCGGGGGTCGCGGTCTGCGGGGACGCCGCGGCGGCCTTCGTCATGGGCCGCGAGGGGACGAACCACCGTGGCCGGTACCGCTATCTGGGCGGGGCGGCGGCCCGCGACGACCGGTTCCACCGCAATCTGCGGATGACACCGGAGGAGAGCCGGGCGTTCGGCGCCGCCTGTGTCGAGGGCATGGCGGGCGTGGTGGACGCCGCCCTGGAACGGACGGGACTGCGCCGCGACGAGGTGGACTGGATCATGCCGCACATGTCCAACGCCTTCGTCTGGCGCGCGGTCGGCGGAGCGCTGGGCATCCCGATGGAGCGGATCTGCCTGGATCTGCTGCCCGATCAGGGCCACCTCTTCGGAGTGGACGCGCTGACCGCGCTCGACCACGCCGACCGCACCGGCCGACTCCGGCCGGGCCAGCGGTGCGTACTGGCCGCGCAGGGCATGGGCGCCTACTTCCAGGCGGCCGTCGTCGAGGTGACGGACGACGCGCCATGACACGACGAGGACGGCAGGACGCGCACCGCGTCCGCGTCGCCGTGGGCACCCCGCGGCATACGACCACGCGAGCCGGAGGCGCCCTGTGAGCACCGGAGCCCCCCTGCTGTCCGTGGTCGCCCTCGCCGTCGCCACGGAGGAGGACCCGCGGTACCACGACCCCCGGCGGTCACGGGACACCGAGGACATGGCCGGACTGTTCGGCGGCTGGGACACGGCGCGGGAGGACGAGGGCGACGGCCTGCTCGCCGCGTACCTGGCCTCCGTGGCGCAATACAGCGGAGCGCCGCCGTCCGAACTGCGCATGCTCACCGCACCGCCGGACGGCGAGGACATCGCGAGGACGGCCCTGAGCCGGCTGGGCCCGCCGCCGGGTCCGCAGCCCTTCGTCCTGGTGCAGGCATCGGCCGACCGGGACATGCTCAGCGCGGCCCTGCCCCGGCTCGTCCATGAGAGCCGGTGGCCCGTCACGGAGGACCTGGGCCTCACCCATCTCGGAGATCTGGGCGGCACCGCCGTGGTGGGCCTGGTCTCCTGGTGGGCGGACGCCCGCTCCGGGGCGACGGCCCTGGTCGTCGACCAGCCATTGTTCGCCCTCGCCGGGACCCTGCCCCCGCGGCTGACCGCCGTGGCGCTGCGCTTCGGCGACGGCGACGGCCCCCTGCACGTCCTCGACCAGGGAGAGGGACGCCCCCCGCCCGCGGCGGACCGAAGCTTCCACGGCCCGGGAGCCTGCGGCGGCTGGCCGGAACTGCATCATGCCCTTCACCATGACGAACTGCGCCCGGATGACCGGATCCTGGTGCGCTGCGGTGCGGAGGAACAGCGTTCCTGGGTCCTGCTGCGCCGTACCGCGAGCGCCCTCGGCGAAGGCCGGTGAGCACCGCCGGGAACGGCACCCCGGCGGGACGAAGGGCCCGGGCCCCGGTGCGCCCCGACCTGCGGCCGCCGTGCCGCCGGGAGGACCACCGGCCCTCGGGGAGGAGCGCGGCAGGCACCGTCATATGACCCTGGCCATGGCCGAACGCGCTTGCCCAGCCCGCCCGTACGTCCGGTGACGGGACTCCGGAGGCACGGGCACGGCCCGGAGGAACGGGCACGGGTGCGCCCCGCTCGTCCACCCGTGCCCACCCGGGTCCGGAGGTCCGGTCACCCGGGTCACCGGCCGACGCCCGGCGCCGGACGACCGCGTTCCGTATCCGTCGGCCCGGCACCGGGCATGACACGGACCCGGCGCCGCCGAGCGCGCCCGACGCGCCGTCGGCCACCCGCGCGCAACCGCTGAATCCAGCCAGAGATCAGCGGACAAATCGGTCCGATACTCGGTCGGTTGCCCGGCGAGCGACACCTTCGCGCCACGGGAGAGGCTTGGTCTAGACGATTCGTCGGAGCGCTTGCTAGCTTTCGCATCGCTGATCAGCGGGCGTTCCACCAGAGCAATGGCCGAGCAGAGAGATCCGGCTGCCGTTTCTGTGTGTACGGGGGAGTAGGGATGCGCTTTCGCATGCTCGGACCGCTGGAAGTCACCGGTCCCGACCGCTCCGTCCCCATCACCGCCGAGCGCCAGCGCGTGCTGCTGGCCCTGCTGTTGATGGAGGCGAACCGGGTGGTCACGGCCGAACGGCTCGTGGACGCGGTGTGGGGCGACTCCCCGCCGTCCACGGCACGCGGCCAGATCCATATCTGTGTGTCCATGGTCCGGGCCAATCTGGCGAAAGCAGGGCTCACGGATGTGATCCACACCCGCCCCTGGGGCTATGTCGCCGAGGTCGCGGACGACGATCTCGATCTCCATGTCTTCGACCGCCTCGCGCTGGCCGGCCGCGCCGCTGCCGAGTCCGGCCGCCACGCGGAGGCCGTCTCCGTCTTCGCCGAGGCCCTGGCCCTGTGGCGCGGGGACATCCATGTCGACAGCGGCGCCGCGCGCACCGCGCTGCAAGCGCCCGTGGCCCGGCTCAACGAACAGCGGCTGACCGTCGTGGACCAGTGGGTGGACGCCCAGATGGCACTCGGCCTGCATCAGCAGCTCATCGAGCAGCTGATCGAACTGGTCATGCAGAACCCGCTGCGCGAACATCTGCGGGCCCAGCTCATGGTCGCGCTGTACCGCTCCGGCCGGCAGGCCGAGGCTCTGGAGGCCTACCGCGGCGGGCGCCAGGTCCTGATCGACGAACTCGGCATCGAACCGGGCGAGGAACTGCGCCGGGTGCAGGAGGAGATCCTGTCCGGTGCCCTGGACAGCCCGCGGCCGTCCCCCGCCGCGCCCCCGGCACCCGCGCCGGACGCTCCGGCCGCCGAGGCGCCCCGGGTGCCCCGGCTGCTCCCGGGAGCCATCGCGGACTTCACCGGCCGCGACGCACTGGTCGACCAGCTCAGTCACGCCCTGGAGACCGACCCCGCCGACTCGTGCGGCCTGCGGATCATCGCCGTCACCGGCAAGGGCGGGGTCGGCAAGACCACCCTCGCGGTGCACCTCGGCCATCTGCTGGCCGACCGCTATCCCGACGGACAGCTGTTCGCGAAACTCCGGGGCCCGTCCGGCCGGCCGGTGGCACCGGGACAGATCCTGGAACGGTTCCTGCGCAGCCTCGGAGTGCCCGGGGCCGCCATTCCGGCGACCGTCGAGGAACGCGCCGAACTCTTCCGCGACCACATCGCCGACCGGCG
Source organism: Streptomyces uncialis (assembly GCF_001905345.1). Classification (GTDB taxonomy): domain Bacteria; phylum Actinomycetota; class Actinomycetes; order Streptomycetales; family Streptomycetaceae; genus Streptomyces; species Streptomyces uncialis. Next base: position 445,246 of record NZ_LFBV01000003.1, on the reverse strand, counting down.
CGTCCTGATCCTGCTCGACGACGCGATCGACGAGGCACAGGTGCGCTGGCTGCTGCCCGGCTCCCCCCACTGCCCCGTCCTGCTCACCAGCCGGTCCCGGCTGACCGGCCTGGAAGGCACCCACTCCGTCCAGATGGACGTCTTCACCACCGAACAGGCCTTGCAGATGCTCTCCCGGATCATCGGCGCCGAACGGGTCCAGGTCGACATCCCCAGCGCCCTGGCGCTGATCGACCTCTGCGACGGCCTCGCCCTGGCACTGCGTATCGCCGCCGCCCGGATGGCCGCCCGCCCGCACTGGCCCCTCGGCCAGATGGTCGCCCGGCTGCACAACGAGCACGAACGGCTCAACGAACTGACCCACGGCGGGGTCGACGTCCGCGCCAGCCTCGCCGTCGCCTACCAGGAACTGCCGGTCGACGCCCAGTGCCTCTTCCGAAGACTGTCCGTCCTCGAAGCCACGGAGTTCTCCTCCTGGGTGGCGGCGCCGCTGCTGGGAACGGACGTGGCGACGGCCGAGGACACCCTGGAACGCCTGGTCGACGCGCAGCTCGTCGACGTCGAGCTGGTCGACGGCTGCCGCGCCCGCTACCGGCTGCACAGCCTGGTCCGTGTCTACTCCCAGGAATGCCTGGCCGAGAAGGAGAGCACACCGCAGCGCGCGGCCGTGCTCAGCAGGGTGCTCAGCACCTGGCTGTACCTCCTGGAGGAGGCCCAGCGCCGGGTGTACCAGGGCGACCACGCCCTTCACGGCACCGCACCGCGCCGCGCCCTGGACCGATGGGTGGTCGACCGCGAGGTGGCCGACCCGATGGTCTGGTTCGAGGAGGAACGCACCAGCCTGATCACCGCCGTACGGCAGGCCGCCGCGGCGGGTCACGACGAACTGTGCTGGGACCTCGCCCTGACGCTGGTCACGATGTTCGAGAACTACAACTACTTCGACGACTGGCGCACCACACACGAGGTCGCGCTGGCCGTCACCCGGCACAACGACAACCGCCGCGGCCAGGCCGCGATGTTGTACTCACTCGGCTCCCTGCATATGTTCGAGTACCGCCTCGACGAGGCCGGCAGCCGGCTGGGCGCGGCCCGCAAGCTGTTCCGCGAGGTCGGCGACCGGCACGGCCAGGCGCTCGCCATCCGCAACCTCGCCTTCATCGACCAGGTGCGGGGCCGCCGCGACGAGGCGATGGACGGCTACGAGGAGGCGCTCGCCAAGCTCGACCAGGCGGGCGACCCGACAACCGAGGCCCACATCCTGGGCAGCATGGCGCAGATCCAGCTGGACCGCGGCCTCGTCACGGAGGCCAAGCGCACCCTGGAGACCGCGCTCGCGCTCCTCCAGCACTCCGGCGGCCACCGCATCCGCGCGCAGACGCTCTGCCGCCTGGGCGAGGCACATCTGGAGACCGGCGACCTGGCAGCCGCCGAACGCGCCTTCACCGAGGGCATGGAGAGCATCCGCGCCGCCGGTGACCAGGTGGGCGAGGCCCACGCCCTGCGGGGCCTGGCCACCGCGCGGCACAGACAGGGCGCGCACACCGCGGCCCTGGAGATGCTGGAACGCGCCGTCGCCATCGCGGACCGCGTCAACGAACGATTCACCGCCGGCCGGATCCGGCTCACCCTGGGCGAGGTGACCGCCGAACAACGGCGCTACGTCCTGGCCCGGGAACACACGGCCGCCGCCCTGGAGATCTTCCAGCGGATCGACGCGGCGGGCTGGCGGGACCGGGCGATACGGGTGCTCAAGGACATCGACGCCGAGTCGGCCGAAGCCCCGGCGCCGAGTTGGTCCCTCTGGGGGCACGGCCCGTCGGCGCCACGGCTGGAGACCTCCGCGACGCGCCCGGGAGCCAGGCGCTGACCGCCGTGAAGGGTGATCCGCGCTGCGCCCGCGAGCCGCGCCGGCCACGGTGAAAGGTGAGCGGTAGCGACCTGGTAGCGCGAGGGGGGACGGTGTGTGCCCGGTGCGGACGGCACCACGCGGTGACACACGACCCCAAGGAAGAGGGCGACGCGGCGTGAAGCTTGTGGTGTCCGTCATGGACGGGACCAACGGACAGCCCGCCGACGGTCTGTCGGTCCGGCTCGAACAGTTCGGTCTGGACGGCTGGCGGCGGATCTGGAAGGGCATCACGGGCGAGGACGGACGGTCCGGGTGCGCGGTGAGCCCGGGGGAGATCGACGGCTTCTCCCGGCTGACGCTGGAGACCGACCGGTACTTCGCCACGCTCGGACTGAGGCCCTTCTACAGCCACATCACGGTGGAGCTGTCGGGCGGCGAGCCCCACGACCGCCAGGAACTCTCGGTCGTGCTCACCCCCCACGGATACGTGGTCTGCGGAGCCGGCTGACCCGCGCGTATCCCGCCCGCCGGGTGCCCCCGACGGGACACCGGCAGCCGACCGGCCAGGAGGGACGAGCACGGGACGGCGCTCGAAGCGCGACTCCCGGCTCCCGGCTCCCGGCGTACATGGTCCCGCGCGTCACCTCCGTGGTGGAGGAACTTCCCCTGAACGCCAACGGGAAGATCGACCGGCAGGCCGTCACCACGGCCCTCGAAGGACGGCGCGCGGCGCGCCGTCCGGTCACGCCGCGCGGGTGAAACGGCGACCCGCCACCGCGACCGCCAGCAGGGCCAGTACCGCGATCAGACCGACCTCCAGCGCGACCGGCGGGGCCCAGCCCCACAGCTCGGGCCCCGCGGCCCGGCCGCCGTAGTCGACGACCCCGTCCCCGGGGAGGGTGCGGCGTACGGCGTCGACACCGTAGGTCAGCGGATTGAGCAGCACCGCGGTGCCCAGCCAGCCGGGCAGTCCGCTGGCCGGGAACATCGCGCCGGACAGGAAGAGCATCGGCATCATCGCCAGGCTCACCGCGATCTGGAACGTCTGCGGCCGTGTGATGCACACCGCCGCCAAAACCCCCATCGCTGTGAAGGCGAAGGAGATCAGCGCCAGTTCGAGCAGCACGAGCAGCATCCCGGCACGGTAGGGGATGCCCACGATCCCGGCCGTGGCGAGCACCATCGCGGCATACGCGGCACCGGTGGTCGCGCCGCCCAGACAGATGCCGAGGAGCAGCGTCCCGCGGCGCACCGGGGCGACGAGCATCTGGCGCAGGAACCCCGTCTGACGGTCCCACACGATGGCCGCCCCGACCGCGATCGCGGGCGCCTGCAACGCCATCATCAGCACACCGGGGAAGAGGAATCCCTGATAGCTCCCGCCGCCCGCGCCCACCTCGTTCAGGCCGGTGCCCAGGATCAGCAGGAACATCAGCGGTGTCAGCAGCCCCATCCCGATCTGCAACCGGTTGCCCAGGAAGCGGATCATCTCGCGCTGCCACATCACCTTGAGCGTCCGCAGATCCCGGTGGCCGGGCCGGCGGGGGCCCGGCGGCGACGGCGGCTGTGCCACCCGTGTCCCACCGGCGTGGGCGACCTCCGTACCTGACATCGGCTACCTCCTCCTGGCGACCAGATCGGCCATCGTCATCGGTCCGGTCTCCGCTTCCCGGATGGTGCGGCCGGTGTAGTGCAGGAACACATCGTCCAGCGTGGGCGGTGCGACGGTCACCGAGTGCACCGGCACGGTGAGTTCGGCGCACAGCGTGGGTACGAACGCCGCGCCGTCCGCCGCCCGCAGCCGCACCCCGCCGGGCCCGGCCGCCGCGTCCAGCCGGAAACGCTCCCGCAGCACCTTCACGGCCGTGTCGTCGTCCCCCGTGCGCAGGGTGATCAGATCCTCGCCGATCACGGCCTTCAACTCGTCCGTGGCACCCTCGGCGACGATCTCGCCGTTGTCGATGATGGCGATCCGGTCGCAGTGCTCGGCCTCCTCCATCTGATGTGTCGTCAGGAAGAGGGTGGTGCCGCGCTCGTCGCGCATCCGGTGCAGATGCTCCCAGATGGCCACCCGGGTCTGCGGATCGAGTCCGGTGGTCGGCTCGTCCAGGAACAGCACATGCGGCGAGTGCAGCAGCCCCCGCACGATCTCCAGCCGCCTCCTCATACCACCGGAGAACGTACGCACCCTGGTACCCGCGCGCTCGGTGAGGTCCACCATGTCGAGCATCGCGGCGATCGTCCGGCGCGCCTCGCGCCGGGGCATCCCGAAGAGCTCCGCGTGGAACCTCAGATTGTCCTCGGCGGTCAGATCGCCGTCCACGGTGGACTCCTGGAAGACCAGACCGATACGGCGACGGACCTCGTCCGGTTCGCGGACCACGTCATGACCGGCGACGGCGGCATGCCCCAGGGTCGGCCGCAGCAGGGTGCACAGCATGCTGATCGTGGTGCTCTTCCCCGCGCCGTTCGGGCCCAGGAAACCGAAGATCTCACCCGCCCGCACACTGAGGTCCACCCCCGTCACGGCCTCCCGGTCGCCGAAGAGCTTGCACAGCCCCTCGGCGTGCACGGCGGGGGTCCCCGCGTCCCCCGTCACGGCCGCTCGCCCGACGGGTGCCGGACGCTCATCATCGTGTGGAACAGGGTCGTGTCGTCGCCCTCCCCGACCGCGGCGCCGCCCACCTCCACCCAGGCGTGCGCCCGGAACGGCTCGGTACGGACACCCGTGCACCAGTCCGGCCACCGCCCCCGCAACCGGCACAGCAGGACCGTCGCGATCGACCGCTGGAGACAGCCCTGCCCGGCGCACCGGGCGCTGACCGTCACCACCGCCTGACGGGCACCGAGCGCCTGCGCGATGGTCGCCGGACGGGTGCCCCGCCGGGCGAACCGCAGCACCTGACCCAGCCTGCGCGGCGGCAGCAGACTCAAGGGACGCGCCACGACGACCGCGCCGCGCGCGGTGAGGTGCCGGTGCCAGGACAGCCGGACCGAGAGCTCGGAGGCGACGGGCATCGTCATGACGCCACCACCAGACGGGCCTCGCTCAGCGCGTCGACCAGCGTCCGCACATCGCTCAGCGCCCGCTCGGCGGCCACGGAGCTGTCCCGGGCCAGCCGCTCCGCGACCTCCTGCGGCGACCGCCCGTCCAGCAGCAGCCGCAGTACGGTCGCCCCGGCCGGGTTGAGCTGCCAGTAGCGTCCGCCGCGCTGGTCCAGCAGGACCATCCCGCCGCCGGTGTCGGTGGCGGTGACATCCGTTCTCAGGGTGAGACTCATCGTGGCTCTCCTGTCGGGTGTGCCGTCAATGCCGCCGCGGGGGCGGTGCGGACCGGCCCGCGCAGCCAGGCCTCGCAGGACAGGGTGTTCTCGAACGGCGTCAGATCCCGGGTCTCGGGCTTCGGACCCAGCAGCCCGGCACGGAGCGCGCCGGCGTCCACCAGCCCCAGCCGGGCGAGCTCCAGATCGTCGCACCGCTCCAGCAGCAGCCGCCGGTTGCGCAGCAGGCCCTCGTACGCCTCGGCGCTGAACTCGCCCTTGCTGCGGCGGCCGAGCAACTGGGCGGGGACGACCCCGCGCATCGCGGCGGTCAGGACCGGCTTGTACCGGCCCCGGGCGACCCGGTCCTCGGTCCGCACCATGAGCGCCGCTTCGAGCACACGATCGTCCAGGAAAGGGGCCTCCAGCGTGACGCCGGTGCCGTCGAGGGCGAGATTCATCTGGCGCAGCGCGCTGCCGCTCACCAGCGCCCCCTCGATCACCTGGTGCTGATGCCGGTCCCGGTGCATCGGCCCGGGCCGCGCGTCGGCGGCCTCGCCCAGCAGACGCCGTACGGTCGCGACGGCGTCCCCGGTGGCCCACGGCGGCATCCTGGGCACCCCGCCCCAGCCGAACGAGGGTTCCCGCGGGTGCGGAAGGGGATCGGTGAGACCGTCGGCGACGGCCCGCAGCGAGGCGGCGAAGGGCCTGGAGTCCAGGAGACCGCGGACCGTGGGGCCGAGCCACCAGCGGTTCAGCAGCCGCATCCGGTTCAGATCCGGCAGGCTGGTCAGCGGATGTCCGCGCACCATGGACCACAGATACGTGGGGCTGGGGGAGAACAGCTCGTCCCCGCCGACCCCCATCAGATGCGTCCGTGCCCCGGCTCCCGCCGCGGCGCGCGCGACGAACTCCATCTGGGCGTGGTTGCGGTGCCACGCCAGCGGCCCTTCCAGCAGACCGCCACCCGCCGCGTGGTGCTCCGGCGGCGTCTGGAACCACGTCGGCCTGCGGTCCGCCGGGACGGACCGGTGGCGGGCGTCCGGCAGCGCGGCGGCCGACCGCTCCCACCACAGCGCGTCGTCGTTCGCGAGGTCCAGCGGCTGCCAGTGATGGGTGTGCAGCTCCGCCCCGGTGGCGGCGGCCAGGAAACACAGGCTGGTGGAGTCCATCCCGCCGGAGAGGTCGGCGCTGACGGCGGTGCCCGCCCGGGCCCGGGCCCCGACCGCGTCACGCAACGCGGAACGCACCGTGCCGGCCGACCGGGACAGCGGGGCGACGGGCTCCGGCACACTCCACCACCGGTGGGCGCGGCACTCACCGCCGGGGGTCAGCTCCAGCCAGTGGCCGGGGGCCGACTGCGCCACACCGGACCACACCGTCCGCAGGCTCAGCGGCCACGGCGGCCCCGGGGTCAGCAGCCGCAACGCCAGCGATTCCTCGTCGACGCCCCGCCCGGCGAGCGCCGCGAGACGGGCCGGATCACCGGCGGCCACCGTGACGCCGGAGACCCGGGTATGGAAGATCTGCCGGGCGGTCGACAAGGTGCCCTGCGCCCGTACCCGGCCCTCGAAGGAGGCCGTCAGATGACAGCTTCCCGGTAGCCGACGGGCCAGGGAGTCCACATCGTGCAGCGAGCGTGCCGTCTCCAGCAGCCGTTCCAGCGTGCCCGGAGCGGGCCGGGCGCGGCCCAGCAGCACGATCCGGCGGTCCCCCGCGCTCACCGTCACGATCTCGTCCTCGTCCCAGTGGCCGACCACCCACGGCCGTCCCGAGGCGTGCCGCACCACCCGCGGGTCCCGGCGTTCGTTCCGGTCCCGGGAGCCGCCCGGCTGCGCCCCGACCTGGGCGAGCGCGGCGGCGTCCTCGCTGTCCGGGAGGATCAGGAAGTCCATGGTTCCTTCTCGGGAGTAGCGCTGACGTGGGGACATCAGGGCCGGGCCCGCCGCGGCACGCCCGCGGACCCGGTGGCGGCGGGGCGAAGGGCCGCACAGGCCCCGCGCCCCGCCGCCGACGCCGTCACATCAGCAGGCGAACGGCGTGTTCCAGCCGACCAGGTCGTTCGGGCAGCCCCAGGGCGTACCGAGCGTCAGCTCGGTGAAGTCCCCGACCTCGACCAGCGTGGGTGCCTCGTAGATCTCGATGTCCTCGATCATCGTCAACTCTCCTCGGTCCGAAGGTGTACGGACGTGCTCCCCGTCCCGCTGTCCGCGGGGACGGGAGGCGGCCCGTCGGATGGACAACCTCAAGGTAGGAGGCATCGCGTCCCGGTCTCCTGAGCCATCCGTCCCGTCCCGGTCCCGTATTCCCCCAGGACACTGTCCGGCCGATCGGCCACCGTGCTGCAATCTCTCGGGTCATCACCAGTCACCCATGGGAGAGGGGTCCGTATGCCTGACATCAGCCGCAGGCGCGTACTGGGTACCGGGCTGGCCACCACGGCCGCAGCCGGCCTCGGCATCACGGGAGCGGGGACGGGGTGGGCCGCGTCCGCGCTCCCCGGTCCCCACCAGGACCGGGACTTCCCGCCGGTACCCGGGATGCGCGGGGACCGGCGGGCCAACGAGTTCTGGTGGCAGTACGAGGTCCGGTTCGCCTTCGAGGCGACCCAGGAGGTCCGGGACGCCTACGCCGCCATCGACAGGTCCGTCGGCGGCCCGGGCGACGGATCACGTCTGTTCGCACTGCACGCCCGGTACCAGCAGATCCGGCGCGAGGGCGGCTTCCCGGGCGACTACCTGTCCCTGGTGGCGCCGGTCAAGGACGCCTACGCGGTCCTGTCCCGGCTCCAACTGGAGCTGTTCGACGACCACTACGGCGGCCGTCACCAGCACCTGCTGCCCTGGGCCTTCGTCCGGATGGGCGACGGCACCCTCTACGACCCGCGGATGCCCGGCCGGAACAAACTCCATCTGATGCCGTACGGCGCGAACGGCGTGATGACCCACGCCTGGCACCTCTGGCACGCCGTCAACCGGGCGAACACCCTGCTCGGCCTCTCGCCCGGCCGGTGGAACCGGATCGACCCGCTGATCGGCCTCGGATGGGCCGTGCAGTCGGTGATGTATCCGGACCCGGATCTGGTGAACCCGCCCATGGCCACCGGGACCGCCCAGCGACTCGTCCGGCAGTGGCGGTGGCGGACGCCCGCGCGGATGGACACGGCGTTCGACAGCCATCCGCACCCGCCGGGCCACCGCCCCTGACCGCCCACGGCCGGGGCACCGGACACCCCGGGCGCCCCGGCGACCCCCGCGCTCACGCGTCGCGTCTGCGCAGCACCGCGTAGCCGCCCAGCACCGCCGCGACCGTCCACGCCACGAGGACCAGCACCGCGGTGCCCGGTCCGTACGCCGTGGTCATGTCGTCCCGCTCGACGACCCGCATCAGGACGGCACCCGCCTGGTCCGGGAGGTACCGGGCGGCCTTCTCCACCCCCGGGATGATGTTCAGGATCGGCGACACGATGAAGAACAGCGGCACCAGGAGCGCCAGGGCGAGGACCGAACTGCGCAGCATCGTGGCCGCGCCCATCGCGAAGGCGCACATCAGCGTCATGTAGAGCGCCGCGCCCCACACGGCGCGCGCCGAACCCGGGGCGTCGAACGAGGTGCTGTGCGGACCGAGCGCGGCCTGGGCGACGAAGAACGTGATGAAGGCACTGGCCAGGGCCACCCCGGCCGCCAGCAGCGTCCCGACGGTGATCTTGGCGCCGTAGAAGAGACCGCGCCGCGGCACCGCCGCCAGCGAGGTACGGATCGTCCCGCTGGTGTACTCGGTGCTCACCACCAGCACACCGAACACCAGCAGGATGATCTGGCTGAAGGTGAGCCCCTGGAACCCGGTGTACACGGCGTCGAAGTTCGCCCGCTCCTGCGGGGTCCGGTCGTCGAAGGTGCCGCGCACGGCCAGCCCGAGCGACAGGCCGATGACGACGGAGACGAGGAACGTCAGCACGAACGTCCACAGGGTCGACCGGACCGTACGGATCTTGGTGAGCTCGGCGGTGAGCACCGCCCATGACGCACCCATGGTCATGATTCCTTTCCCTGGCCGGTGGGCTGCCGTTCGCCCTGCTGGCCCACGGTGCGGGAGACCGGGGAGCGGTACTCCACGTCCTGCTCGGTGAGCCGCATGAACGCGTCCTCCAGCGAGGCGGACTGCACGCTCACCTCGTGCACCGTCAGCCCCTGCCGGGCGGCCAGCTCGCCGATGGTCGCGGCCTGGTCCCCCACGGCCTCCAGCGCGCCGTCCGCCGCCCGGGTCACCGTGATGCCCCGCTCGGTCAGGACCTGGTGCATCCGGTCCGGTTCCGGTGTGCGGACCCGGACGAAGGTCAGGGAGTTGCGTGCGATGAACTCCTTCATACCGGTGTCCGCGAGCAGCCGCCCCCGCCCGATCACGATGAGGTGTTCCGCCGTGAGGGCCATCTCGCTCATCAGATGGCTGGAGACGAACACCGTGCGCCCTTCACCGGCGAGCTCCTTCATCAGATCCCTGATCCAGCGGATGCCCTCCGGGTCGAGTCCGTTCACCGGCTCGTCGAACAGCAGCACCGGCGGGTCGCCGAGCAGCGCGGCCGCGACCCCCAGACGCTGGCTCATCCCGAGGGAGAACTGCCCGGCCCGCCGCCCGGCCACGCTCTCCAGACCCACGAGTTCGAGCACCTCCCGCACCCGGCGCCGGGGAATCCGGTTGCTCTGCGCCAGCCACAGCAGATGGTTGTGGGCCGTGCGGCCGCTGTGCACGTCCTTGGCCTCCAGCAGGGCACCGACGTGCCGCAGCGGATCGGCCGACCGCGCGTACGGCCGGCCGTCGAACCGGACCTCTCCCGAGGTCGGGCGGTCCAGACCGAGCATCATCCGCATCGTGGTCGACTTGCCCGCGCCGTTCGGCCCGAGGAAGCCCGTCACCCGCCCCGGGCGCACCTGGAAGGACAGCCGGTCGACGGCCACGGTCTCGCCGTAGCGTTTGGTCAGTTCGTTCAGTTCGATCACACCGACACCCTCCCGCGTTCCGGGGGTCGGGCACATCGGACCGGAGCGTGAACCGGGATGTCCACCCGGGGTCCGGGGTCCACCGCCGCCGGCGGCCCGTTCTCAGCCCGGGGTATGACATACCCCGGGCTGATGCGTGGTCAGATCACCCCGGGGTACGGTCGGTCGGTGCAAGCGCCCGGCCCCCTCCCCGTTGTGCCCCGCCGTCTGAGCCGTGGCGGGCTGATCGCCGTCGACGGCCTGGCCGCCGCCGGGTACGCCACGCTGCTGCTGGTGGCCGCCCTCACCGAGGTACGACCCGCGGACCCGGGCGTGCCGCTGTGGGCGGAATGCCTGGTCGTCGCCCTGACCGGCCTCCCGATCGCCGTCCGCCGCCCCTTCCCGCTCACCGCCCTGGGTGTCGCGCTCGTCCTCGCCGTGGCCTCCGTGCTGCTCGACATGGTGCGGGACCCATTCGTCGTGGTCTGTCTGACGCTCTACACCGCCGCCGTCACCGACCCCGCGCGGCGGTGGATTCCCTGGCTCGCGGCCTCGATGCTCGGCCTCGCCGGCGCGCTCGGGACCCCGCTGACCACCACCCCGTACTGGTGGCTCGACGGCCCCGGGCTCATCCTCTTCGGCTGGGCGGCCATGGCGGGGTCCTGGACGGTCGGGCGTGCCGTGAAGGAGCGGCGGGCGGCCATCGCGCACTTCACCGAGCAGGTCGCCGAACGCGCCGCCGCGGAGGAACGCCTGCGTATCGCCCGCGAGTTGCATGACATCGTGACCCACAGCATGGGGCTGATCGCCGTCAAGTCCGCGGTGGCGAACCATGTGGCCCGCACCCGCCCGGAGGAGGTCCAGGACGCCTTGCGTGTCATCGAGGCGACCAGCCGCAGCACGCTCCGCGAGATGCGGCAGATGCTCGGCGTCCTGCGCTCCGAGGTCGAACCCGGCCCACTGGGCCCCGCCCCCGGTCTGGCCCGGCTGCCCGAGCTCGCGGAGCGGGCGGGCACGGCGGGTGTCACCGTCGAGATGGAACTGCGCACCGAGGACACCCTGCCGGAAGGACTGGAACTGTCGGTGTACCGGATCGCCCAGGAGGCCCTGACGAATGTGATCAAGCACGCCGCCCCCGCGTCCTGCCGCATCCTGGTCACCGCCGACGGCCGTACGGTGACGATCGAGGTCAGCGACGACGGCGGCGGTGGTCGGCACCCGCAGGGACACCCACCGGCCCGGCCGGGACCCGGCAGCGGGCGGCACGGTCTGCTGGGGATGCGGGAGCGCGCGGCACTGTACGGCGGCTCCTTCACCGCCGGACCGTCGCCCGACGGCGGCTTCCGGGTCCGCGCCCAGCTGCCCTACCAGCCCGTCGTCAAGAGCGGGGACGGCGTATGACGCGCGACCAGGTCCGGGTGCTCGTCGCCGACGACCAGGCGCTGCTGCGGGGCAGCTTCCGTGTCCTGGTGGACTCCGACCCCGGCCTGAAGGTCGTCGGGGAGGCGGACACCGGGGTGACGGCGGTCGACATGGCTCTGCGTACCCGGCCCGACGTGGTGCTGATGGACGTACGGATGCCCGAGATGGACGGTATCGAGGCGACCCGGAGGATCTGCGCCGCTCCCGGGGCGAAGGACATCCGGGTGCTGATGCTGACCATGTTCGACCTGGACGACTACGTCTACGCGGCGCTGCGCGGCGGCGCCAGCGGATTCCTGCTCAAGGACACCCCGCCCGGCGAACTGCTGGCGGCCATCCGCGTCGTCGCCTCCGGTGAGGGACTGCTGGCCCCCTCGGTGACCCGCCGCCTGATCGCCGAGTTCGTGCGCACCCCCGAATCGGCCCGCCCTCCCGGACGCGTCCTCGCCGGTACGACCGAGCGGGAGCGCGAGGTGCTGACGCTCATCGCCCGGGGACTGTCGAACGCCGAGATCGCCGCGTGGTTGCATCTGAGTCCCGCGACCGTGAAGACGCACGTGGGCCATCTGCTCAGAAAGCTGGAGGCCCGTGACCGTGCCCAGCTCGTCATCGTCGCCTATGAGACGGGACTGGTGGCGGCCTCGCCGGAGGCGGGAGCGTGACGGCGGCTCATCTGCCGAGCCCGGCGTCACGGGCCCGTACCCCCGCCATGGAACGGTCGTTGACCTGGAGCTTGGCGAAGACGTGCGAGACATGGTTGCGGACGGTCTTCTCGGAGAGCACGAGCGCACGCGCGATCCGTCGGTTGCTGTAGCCACGTGCCACCAGATCGAGTACCTCCCGCTCACGGTCCGTGAGCTGGGGGAACGCGGCCCGGCTGGGCAGTTCGTGCACCGCCGAGAAGTAGGTGCCGAGCCGCTGGGCGATGTCGGAGCTGAAGACCGCCCCGCCCTCCACCACCGTGAGAACGGCACGCAGCAGCACGTCCCGCGACGCGTCCTTGGTCACATAGCCGTGCGCACCGGCCCGCAGGACCGCCACCACCTCGTCGTCCTCCGCGGACATCGACACGACGAGCACCCGTGGCCGATGGGTGCCGACCGGACCGCTCGCGGCGTCCGCGGTGAGCTCCCTGATCGTCTCCAGCCCCGAGATCCCGGGAAGCCTCAGATCCATCAGGACCACATCCACCGAGGAACCCAGCTCCGGTACGAGGTCCAGGGCGTCCTCACCGCTGAACGCCTCGCCGACCACCTTCAGTTCACCGCTGCTCTCCAGGGCGGCCCGCATCCCCTCCCGGAACATCGGATGGTCGTCGACAAGGAACACCCCGACGGTCATGCGGCGCTCCGGGACGTGTCCCGGCGGGTCCGCCGCGTGGGTATTCGGGGCACTACGGCCCGCACCACGGTCCCCGGGGACGCGTCGGGGCGCGGGCCGACCGTACATCGGCCCCCCACCGCTTCGGCGCTGCGGGCCATGGAGACGAGGCCGATCCCGTGGTCGCGCGGCTGCCCGGCCCACTCCCCGGTGCCGTCGTCGCGCACCTCCAGGACCATGTTCCCGCCATCCGCCGACAGCTGTACGTCTATGCGCGCGGCCCCCGCGTGCCGGACCGCGTTGGTCAGGCTCTCCGCCGCGATGCGATAGAGCGCCGCTTTCGTGGCCGCCGCCACGAGCGGCGGACCACTGGGAACCTCCAGGGTGATCTCCGGCGCCGAATCGCCCAGGCTGCTGACCAGTTGCCGCAGCGCGTCGGGCAGTCCCACGCCGTCCGTGCCGCCGGACGGCGCGGTGTCGGTGATGCTGTGGACGCCCTGCGCCGCGCGCAGTGTCTCGGCCGCGGCCTCGGTGAGCAGCCGTCGCGTCTTGGGGTCGTGCGCGAGACCGGCGGCGGCCGTGTCCAACCGCAGTCTGATGCCGAGCAGGGTCGGACCCAGTGTGTCGTGGATGTCGTAGCGCAGCCGGCGGCGCTCCTCCTGCCGGGCGGCGTCCACGCGCCGGCGCAGGGCCAGGGCCGCCGCGGGGGAGAGCGCCGGGTCCAGGGACTCCGTCCGGCGCGGTCCCCGCAGCAGCAGGCCGCTCAGGAAGCACAGCACCCCGATGCCCGCCGCCGGGACCATGGCCGCCACCATGAGCAGCGCCCCGCAGAGCACCGGGACCCCCAGTCCGGGCCAGATCCGGCGGTTCGACCGCCGCAGCCGTCCGGCGAGCGCGGTGTACACGGGCAGTGCCATCGCGGCCGGAATCAGGATGGTCAGCCAGCCGGCCGGGCTGGGCTGCTCGCCCGGGGAGTCCGTGTCGACCGGGGCGAGGGCGTAGGCGACATAAGTGATCAGGGCGGACACGGCGAGATCCGCCCATGAGGGGGCGGTGCCCGGCGCCGTCATCCGGGGCGGCGCGAAATGCCTTACCGAATGATCTTCCGTATCGCCCGTTCCTGCCTCTCCGATGCGCACTGCGAAGTGCTTCCGCCTGCTCAAATTCCCCCCTTGGTGGATCTGCGAATCAAAGGCTAAGCCCCTTGGTCGGCCATCTGGAGAGTGATATCTGGTCAGCCGAAGCATGACGCGATTATCGGTTCGTCAACGGCATGCCACTCCGAATTCTGCGGGGACCCGATTACATGCCACGCATCCGTGGCGGTTGGCCGATGTGTGAACCGACCGCCCTGAGTGCATGGAGGGGGGCCGACGGCAACGGAGCGTTCCGGCGAACGGTCTGACCCCGCACGGTCGGAGATGGCCGTCCAGTACCGGACACCGATGAGCGGATCGGTCGGAACCTCCGAGCGATTCCCGCCACCCGGTAGCGCGCGCCGCAGCAGCAATTCGGGGTGATCGACGTGACCGTCCGGAGATCATCCCGGAATCGGGGAGAGTGAATGCAGTTCGGTATGAAAATATCCCCGGCTCCGGCGGTGGAAGTGTCGGCGGAACAGGAAGAAGAACGGCGGAGGAAATGTGAACGTGGCCGTCCGCGCGCCGCACCCGCCGATGGATCTGTATGCCACGCCCGCCGATAGGAGGGTCCGCGGCCTTGCCGGGGATGCCTCCGGGTAAGGCGGATGCGGTGCCACGGAGGCGGCCGTCCTCGGGCGCGCGGCGGCCTCTTCGGGCCTCGTGCCGACCTCCTGGCTCCGTCGTGCAGTCGCGGGAGCCCCGGTGCGGACCCGTCGGAAGGGGCGTTCGAGGTTAGGTTAGGCTAAGCAAAGTTGAGAGCAAGGGTTCTTCCGGCCACGCCGTTCGGTGGTGTCGGCCGCCCGTAAGTCCTAGGAGTCGTCCGCCGTGCGTCCCGTCCGTTTTCGTAAGACCGTCGTAGCGACCGGTGCGGTCCTGAGTGCGGGTCTCCTGTTGAGCGCCTGCGGGGAGTCCGGCTCGTCGGACAAGGGCGCGAGCAAGGGCAAGGTCACCGTCACCACGGCCAAGGGTGACGTCGAGGTCCCCAAGGAGCCCGCGCGGGTCGTCGCGCTCGACAGCACCTCCTTCGCGACGCTGAAGGCGTTCGGCGTCAAGCCCGTCGCGGTCCCCAAGGGGCTGCTGCCGGACGAGGGCTTCGAGGACTGGAAAAACGATTCTGCGATCAAGGACGCCGGAATCCACCACGAGCCCAAGCTCGAAGCCGTCAACGCGAGCGAGCCGGACCTGATCATCGGTGGCTACCGGTTCGCCGAGCACCACGACAAGCTGGCCAAGATCACCACCACGATCGATGTCGCCCCGTCCGACGAGGCCGAGGGCGGCTACGTCAACTCGCTGAAGGCGCAGACCGAGACCCTCGGCAAGATCTTCGGCAAGGAGGACGAGGCCAAGAAGATCGTCGACGGTCTGGAGAAGGCCAAGAGCGCGGCCGCCGCGGCGACCAAGGGCGAGACGGTGTTCCTCGGTGTCTCCAGCGCCGGCAAGATCGACAACGGTGCCAGCCGGATCGGGCGCCTCGCCGAGCCGCTGAACCTGAAGAACGTGCTGAGCGCCGAGGACGAGGAGAGCACGTCCGTCCACGACAACTCCGGCCTGGCTCCCGAGACCCTCGCCAAGCTCGACCCCGACTGGATGATCCTGCTGGACCGCGACGCGGCCGTGGGCACCGAGGACGGCTCCGAGCCCGTCGCGGCCAAGAAGATCGTGAACGGCATGGAGGCGTGGGAGAAGACCACGTTCCGCCGGCAGGACCAGGTGATCTACCTGGCGAGCGACTTCTATCTGACCGAGGGCGCCCAGGCGTACACCGACGCCTTCACCGCGGTGTCGACCGCCTTCGACGCGGCCGGCTGACACTCCCGCATCCGCGCGGCCCCGGGCACCCCGGGGCCGCGCGCCTCATCCGTCCCGGAAGCCCCATGCGCCGACTTCCCCTCGCGTCCGCCGCGCTCGGTGTGCTGGCCCTGGTCATCGCCTCCCTCTTCATCGGCGGCTACGACATCGGCCCGCGCTCCCTGTTCACCGATCCCGACGCCCGGGAGATGTTCCTCATCTCCCGGGTACCGCGCACGCTCGCGCTGATCCTCGCCGCGGCCGCCATGGCCGTCTCCGGCGTGATCATGCAGATGCTCGTACAGAACCGTTTCGTCGAGCCGACCACCACCGGCACCAGCGAGTGGGCCGCGCTGGGCGTACTGCTGCTCACCGTCCTCACGCCGGGTGCGTCCCTGCTGGTGAAGATGGGCGCCGCCAGCCTCTTCGCGTTCGCCGGCGCACTCGTGTTCCTGGTCGTCCTCAGCCGGATCGCGCTGAAGTCGCAGGTCATCGTGCCGATCGTGGGCATCATGCTGGGCGCGCTGGTCAGCTCGGTCACGGTGTACATCGCCTCGTCCACCCAGCTGCTCCAGATGCTCGCCACCTGGCGCTCCGGCGGATTCAGCTCGGTGGTCCGCGGGAGCTACGAGCCGCTGTGGGCGGTCGGAGCCATCGTCGTCGGCCTGTACGTGGCCGCCGACCGCTTCACCATCGCCGGTCTCGGCCGGGACACCGCCGTCAGCCTGGGGCTGCCGTACCGCCGCATCCTCTTCATCGGGCTCACCATGGTCGCCCTGGCCACCGGTGTCACCACGGTCGTCGTCGGCTTCATCCCCTTCCTCGGGCTGATCGTGCCGAACCTCGTCTCCATGGCGCGCGGCGACGACATCCGCCGCAATCTGCCGTGGGTGGTGCTGGCGAGCGTGGCCCTGATGATCGCCTGCGATCTCGTCGGGCGGCTCGTCGTCTTCCCCATGGAGATCCCGGCGACGCTGGTGCTCGGTGCCGTCGGCGCGGTGATGTTCGTCGCGATGATCCTGCGTCAGCGAGGGAAGGCCCATGTCTGAGACCCGTCCGCCGACGACCGCGACCGCACCGCACGACAAGGCCACCAGCGATGCCGGGCGCGCGGGAGGCACGACGGCGCCCCGCAAGGGCCTGCCCGTCGCCGCGCGACTGGCCCTCGCGGCCGGACTCGTCGCCGTCGCCGTGGTCTGCTTCCTCTTCCTCTTCATCGAGGGGACCTTCGCGTTCGCCTTCGAACGCCGGCTGACCGTGCTGGGCACGATGGTGATCGTCGCCTTCGCCCACGCGGTGGGCACGGTGGTCTTCCAGACCATCACCCACAACCGCATCCTCACCCCGTCGATCATGGGGTTCGACGCCGTCTACATCCTGACGCAGACCCTGCTGGTGGCGGTGTTCGGCGGCAGCGTGCTCGCCGCGACGGACGGGATGCCCAAGCTCGTCACCCAGACCCTGCTGATGGTCTGCTTCACCATGCTGCTGTTCCGCTGGCTGTTCTCCGGACGCAACGGCAGCATCCATGTGATGCTCCTGGTCGGCGTGGTGCTGGGCCTCGCCTTCCGCAGCCTGTCGGACTTCCTCCAGCGGCTGCTCTCCCCGTCCGAGCACGATGTGCTGGCCACCCGGCTCTTCGGACGGCTCACCAGCGCCGAGGTCGGATACCTGCCGCTCGCCGGAGCCGTGTGCCTGATCGTCGGCGCGGTCGTCTGGCACCGCCGGTACCGCCTCGACACCCTGCTGCTGGGCCGCGAGACCGCCACCAGCCTCGGCATCGCCCACAAGCGCGAGCTGACCGTGATGCTGCTGCTGGTCTCCCTGCTGATCGCGATGTCCACCGCGCTCGCGGGCCCCATGACCTTCTTCGGCTTCGTCACCGCGATGCTCGCCTACCAGTTCGCGGGCACCCACCGGCACGCCGTCGTCCTGCCCATGGCGTTCCTCATCGGCCTGCTCACGCTGGTCGGCGGCCAGTTCGTCATGGAGCACGTCTTCTACGCCTCCGGCATGCTCACCGTCGTCATCGAGTTCCTCGGCGGGGCCGTCTTCCTCGTCCATCTCCTCAGGAAGGGCAGCCTGTGATCGAGTTCACCGACATCCGCAAGGCGTACGGCGACATCACCGTTCTCGGCCCGGTGTCCGGGCGTATCCCGGCGGGCGGGATCACCTCGCTCGTCGGTCCCAACGGCGCGGGCAAGTCCACCCTGCTGACGATCATCGGCCGGCTCGCCGAGCCGACCTCCGGCACCGTGACCGTCGACGGCCTCGACGTCCACCGGGCCCCGTCCCAGGACGTGGCCCGTACGCTCTCCATCCTCCGCCAGGAGAACCACTTCACCGCCCGGGTGACCGTCCGCGAACTGGTCTCCTTCGGCCGCTTCCCGCACAGCCGCGGCAGGCTGACCCAGGAGGACCGGGCCCATATAGACGAGGCCCTGGACTTCCTCCACCTGGGCGACCTCCAGCACCGCTACCTCGACCAGCTCTCCGGCGGCCAGCGCCAGCGCGCCTACGTGGCGATGGTGCTGGCCCAGGACACCCGGTACGTACTGCTGGACGAGCCCCTCAACAACCTGGACATGAAGCACTCCGTCCGGATGATGGGCCAGCTGCGCCGCGCCGCCGACGAACTCGGCAAGACCGTGGTCCTGATCGTCCATGACATCAACTTCGCCGCCACCTACTCCGACCGGATCATCGCCCTGCGCGACGGCCGGATCGCGGCCTCCGACACGGTCGGGGCGATGATGCGCGCCGAGGTGCTCACCGACGTGTTCGACACCCCGGTCCGGGTCCACGAGGTCGAAGGCCGGCCGACCGCCGTGTACTACCGCTGACCGGACCGGACCTGCCCCGATTCGCAGACCCGTGGGCCGACGGGACGGCACCGCCCCGGCCCTCGGTCCGTCGGCGGCGAGCCGAGGGCCGAGGGCCGCCGGATCAGCTCCCGACACCGCCCGGTCCGCGCGGGCCGGGCCGGCTCAGCGGGATTCCGGGGCCTCGGGAGCGTGCGGGTAGTCGCCCGACCGGTGCTGGAAGGAAAGGATCTTCGGGTTCTGGACGACGCCGTCGCGGATCTCGATGGCCTTCGAGACCGTGACATCGGAGTCCCACGCCTTGGGACCGCTCATGACCTTGCGCAGGTAGGGCAGGAGCGCCTCGCTGATCTCCCAGGTGGCGGAGTTCCACAGATGGGACGGGCTGTGATCCACCGCGTAGTTGTGACACCCCGGTCCCACCGTGAACATGGGTTCGCCGAAGGTGGTCGGACGGGCCCACTCGAAACCCATCCCCTCGTCGCAGGCGACATCGATGAAGAGGGTCCCCGGCCGGAACAGCGCCAGTTCCTCCTCGGTGACGAACATCAGCGGCGCGTCGGTGTCCTGGAGGACGCAGTTGACGATGATGTCGAACCCGGCCAGGTACTCGGCCAGCGGGACGGAACCGGCCGCGGTGACCGCCTCCAGGCGCGTCGGATCGCCGTCCACCTCCGCGTAGTGACCCATCACCACCGAGGGCATCGGCGAGGCCACCGCCGCGGCGGCGCGCTGGGTGATCACCGTGACATCGGAGATCCCCATGGCGCCCAGGCCCGTGACCGCCCCGCGCGCCGTGGCGCCGAAGCTTATGACCGCCGCGCGCATACGCCGCCCGTAGCTGCCGGTCAGCCCGCCGAGTTGCAGGGCGTGCAGCACCGAGCAGTAACCGGCGAGCTCGTTGTTCTTGTGGAACACATGGACGCTGAAGGCACCCGTGGAGGTCCAGTGGTTCATGGCCTCCCAGGCGATCAGGGTCAGCCGGCGGTCGATGGCGAGCTGGGTCATCTTCTCGTCCTGCACGCAGTGCGGCCATCCCCACAGCACCTGGCCCTCGCGCAGCTCGGCGACGTCCTCGTGCATCGGTTTCGGCAGCAGCAGGACATCGCACTCGGCGATCAGCTGTGCGCGGGAACGCAGACCGCCCACGAGTGGTCGCAGCGCGTCGTCGGCGATGCCGAAGCGTTCGCCGTAGCCCTCTTCGAGGTAGGTCCTCGCGCGTATGTCCGGCGCGATCCGGTCGAGGTGGCTGGGGTGCAGGGGCAGCCGGAACTCGTTCTCCTTGTGCGAGGAGGCGAGTACTCCGAGACTCATCAGACTCATGTGGGTCGGCTCGTTTCCGACCGGACGCGAGGCGTTCCGGTATTGCCGTTCCCCGAGGGCGACGCCGAAGCGGATGACGGCGTGCGAGGTGCGCTCGGTAACGCCACCGTACTACTCTCCCGGGCCGCAAAGTGCCCGCCGCCCGTCCGGGCTTGAAGGGCGCTCAGGTCCAGATCCGCCCCGTGCGGGTCAGGCCGAGCCGCCCATGGCACCCGGATCGAGGCCCAGGTCCGGGGTCGGGTCGAGGTACACGCGGCGGATGGCGGGGAAGCGCTCGCGCAGCTGCTGCTCCGCCTCCTCGCAGGCCCATTCGACCTGCCGGGCGCTGGACGCGTCCCGGAAGTCGACCTTCGCCGCGATCAGGATCTCGCGCGGGCCCTGGATCAGAGTGGTCAGCTCCAGCACGGCCACGATGTGGGGGACGGTCAGGATCTCCTCCACCACCGCCTCGCGCATCGCGCGCGGCACCGGGCGGCCGATCAGCAGCCGTGCGTTGCTGCGGCCCAGTACCCAGGCCACATACACCAGCAGCAGACCGATCAGGACCGAGGCGACGCCGTCCCACACCCCCGAGCCGGTGAGCTGCCCGCCGAGCAGTCCGGCGGCGGCGAGGACCAGCCCGACGAGGGCCGCCGCGTCCTCCATGACCACGGCCTTGACCGCGGTGTCAGGGGTGTGGCGCAGATAGTGGCCCACCGGTGCGCCGAGCAGGGCCGCCTCGGCACGGGCCTGCCGGACACCGGTGCGCAGCGACCAGCTCTCCAGCAGGAACGCGACGCCGAGGACGAGATAGGAGAGCAGCGGATCGCCCAGCTCCTCCCCATGGGTGAGCGTGTGGACACCGTCGTACACGGCGAAGACCCCACCGCCGACGAAGGTCGCCAAGGAGGCGAGCAGCGCCCAGATGTACCGCTCGGGGCCATGGCCGAGGGGGTGGTCCTCGTCGGGCGGGTGGTCGCCGCGTTCGAGGGCGACGAGCAGCATCAGTTCGGTGACGGTGTCCGCGACCGAGTGGGCGGCCTCGGCGAGCATCGCGCTGGAGCCGCTGACCACTCCCGCGACCGCCTTCGCCACGGCGATCCCGAGGTTCGCCGAGGCCGCCACGATCACGGTCACGCTGCTCTCGGGAGCCTCGGCCTTCCCGCCCGGCGGGGTGTCCGTTCCGGTCATACAGGGACGGTAGGCGGCAGGGGCCCCAGGGGCGGCACACCACGCCCGCGCCGCGCGGGTACGCGCAGTGGCGCGCGGCCGACGGCGCCAAAGAGGCCGTCAGTTCTTCGGCTGTCCGTGGCGCCACAGCACATGGACGACGCGGATCGCGGCGAGCACCCCACCGACCGAGGCTCCCGCCAGCAGCATGAACCTCTCGACCGCGGGCGGCAGGTCCCAGACGGCGGCGGGACCGGCGATCGCCGCGAACATGACGCCGCCGAGGAAGCAGGCGCTGACCAGCGCGTAGCCGATCTCGACGGTGATCTCGTCCCGGTCGGCCTGGCTGCGCCGTTCTGTGCTCATGGGTCCAAGGATCGCAGCATGCCCGCGAGGGGTCCATACGATCGAGCCGATCTCGCCAACCGCGGGGTCATGGCCGGGAGATGCGGGTTCGGTGCGGTCGTGGGCGAGCGGCCGACGGCCGCACCTCGCGCAGGTGATGTGACGGATTGTCAGATACGGGGAGGTGGCCGGCCGTCCGTGGGCCCGCGGTGGACCGCTCAGCCGAGCCGGGTCCCCACCCGGGCGGTGATGTGGGGTGGCGCGGTGATCGCCTCGGGGAGGGCCGCGTCGGGTCGCTCGCTCCCGAAGGTCGTCACCAAGGGGAGGGTGCCCGCCCAGATCGGCAGTGCGGCGTCCGGGCCGTCGCCGTCGTCGGGATCACCGGTACGGATCTTGACGGAGGCCTCCTCCAGGGACAGCGCCAGAAGCACGGTCGCCGCCAGTTCCTTTCGGCTGGGACGGCGCGCGTAGTCCCACTGGCCGGGTGCGCTCTGCTCGGTGAGGCAGCGCAGAGCGGCGAGCTTCTCCGTGGGGTCGGTGACGACGCGGGGCGTGCCGTAGATCATGGCGCTGCGGTAGTTCACCCCGTGCTCGAACACCGACCTGGCCAGCACCAGCCCGTCCACATGCGTGACCGTCACACACACGGTCGCCGTGGGTGCGGCGACCAGGCTCCTGCTGGCGACGGAGCCATGGAAGTAGAGGTTCAGCGCGTCGGCCCCGTACACGGTCGGCACCACCATCGGATGTCCGTCGACCACGACGCCGAAGTGGCACAGGAATCCGGCGCCCAGGATGGCGTCCAGCGCTCCGCGGTCGTCGCTGCCCTGCTCCCGCAGGCGGCGATGACGGGTGCGGTCGGTTCCGGGCAGCTCTGCCGGTAGCGGGTTCTGCTTCATATCGGGTCTTTCGTCCACGCGGGCGAGGAGGTCTCCGACGGGCGGACGGAGCACGCCCCCGCGATGGGCGCCCCCGCGCTGACGCTATCGATGCAGTCGGTAGAGCGCCACATTTCTGCCGGAATTAGTCGCGTGACGCCCCCGATGCGACGAAATCCGTTGCCGCGGCCCACCGTGCGGGTCGCTGTGCGGACGGCGGACCGCCGCTCAGGTCACCGCGCCGCCGACCGGGCCTGGGGCGCCGGGTGATCGGCTTCCCAGGGGGCCGGGCCGGTGGCGTCCGCCCAGGCGGTGAGTGCCTCGCTGTCGTACCGGAGGATTCCGCACTCGTCGGCGTACTCCGCCGCGGGACCTGTGAACTCGCCGGTGGTGACCAGGACCGCCACATCCGCCTGGTGGACCGCGAAGCAGGTGCCGCCGAACCGCTGCATGTCCTGGGAGCCGACCTTGTTGACCGGGCCATAGCGTTTGCACTGCACGACCAGCCGCCGTCCGTCCGGGGTCAGGCCCGTCACATCCGCGCCGAGGTCGCCCGCGCCGCCGCTCACCTCGACGTCCTGGCAGCCGTCGCGGACGCAGAGCTCCGCTATGGCCTGCTCGAAGACCAGCGGGTCCATGGCCCCGAACATCTCCGCCGTGGACTCGGGCGTGGACTCGGGCGCGGGCACCGCTTCCGGCTCCGGTTCCGGCTCGGGGTGGTCCGGCTGCCGCCGCGGTCCGGGCACCGACGCCATCGGCTCGCGGAGCGGCCGGGCGGTACGGGCGCGAGTACGGGCACGTGGGCGTGGACGGGTGCGGGTGCGCCGGACGGTGGCGATGAGGGCGATGACCACGAGCAGCCCCGCGGCGTACACATAGCCCCGGTGCTCACCCGCGTTCCGGGCGACGGCCTTCAGTGCCAGACCGGTGCCGCAGAGCAGGGTGGCCGCCAGCGCGAACACCAGGGCCGTCTGGCGCAGGCTGAAGGCCCCGCGCTGTCGCGGAGCCTTCCTCGCCGGGGTGATGGGCGGGGTCATCGGGGCGGTCGCCTTCCTCTGCGCGCACCTGCGGCTGATGCGGGACCCGGTCGTCGCGGTCCCGCATCAGCCGTCGCTTCGGTGGTGGTCATCGCTGTGTCAGGGCTGGTCGGCGTCCGGTCCCCGCGCTCGTCCCGGTCCTCGGAACGCGCCGGGTACGGTTCCCGGTGCCGTGGGGTGCGGCGGACCGGCCCGGGTCAGTGGCCGGAGCCGTAGTAACCGCCGAGCTGGTCGCGGTAGGCGGGGTCGCCGAGGTGCCTGTCCTTGTCGAACTCGGGCGAAGCCTTGATCTCGTCCTTGGTGCGGGAGACATGGACGGTGCGCTCCTCATGGTCGACGCGGGACACGGTGCCCGCCGGAAGCATGACCTCCTTGCCGAAGATCCAGACACCGGTGTCGATGACGAGGTACTGCGAGCCGACGTCGTTGGAGTGCTTGTCCACCTTGCCGATGTGGCCGTCGGTCGCCTCGACCCGGTAACCGGAGAGGTCGTCGTCCCGGGTATGGCCGGCGGTGGGGACGTAGTTCCACAGATTGTCGTTCATCGAGAACTCCTTCTGATGACGGCGCGGGCATGATTCCGCCCGGACGTCGAATGGGTATCCGTACAGAAAATAAGGGGACAGGAAGCGGGCCGGGGTTAATTCCGGTGCGCCTGTCGTGTTCTTTCGTTGTCAGGGTTCGCCGGACGCAACGGCCGCCCCGCACGGTGCGCCGTCCCGCCTGGTGCGGTCAGCGGCGGCACCGTGTCGCGGTCAGCGGCCGTTCGTGGGCCGTCTGCCCCTGTTCGGCGAGGTCATGCCTGGTCGTCGGGGTGCGATGACCGTTGCCGACGGTACCTACCAGCGGTACCAGCGGCCGCGGCTGCCGCCGTGTCCGGCGGGCCGGACGATGAAGCCGAGCACCCAGAGCACCAGCACGACGGCGGCGACCCACCACAGGATCTCCAGCGCGAACCCGGCACCGAGAAGAAGAACAGCGAGCAGAAGAACGAGAAGAAGCGGGACCATTAGTATCAACCTCCGAGATTCCGTGTGCCCGGGAAAAGGGGGCTCACACACAAGGTCCCACCGATATTTCCCCGATTGTTTTTCCCCGGGGATTCCTCCGCGGCGGAGTCCGCCACGGCCCGTCGGCGTGCGCGCCGACGCGCGGACGCCGACCGTCAGGTGACGTGGATGCCGATGAGACAGGTGTCGTCGTCCGTGTCGGACCGGCTGTGGGCGAGGAGGTCGTCGAGCAGCCGCTCAAGCGGCCGGTCGGGACCGCCCGCGGCGCTGAGAAGATGACTCAGGGCGTCGTTGAGCGCGAGGTCCTTGCGTTCGACGAGCCCGTCCGAGTACATCAACAGGGTGTCGCCCTCCTCCAGCTGCATCTCCTGTTCGCTGTAGGAGACCTCCGCCACGGCGCCGAGGAGGAGCCCCTTGCCCAGCGGGAAGGTCCGGGCGCCGCGGTCGCGGATCAGGACGGGCGGCAGATGCCCCGCGCGGGCCCAGCGCAGTACGCGCGTGCGGGGATCGTAGAGACCGCAGACGACGGTCGCGGTGACCCGGGTGTCGAGGTGATGGGCGACGAGGTTGAGCCAGGTCAGGAGCTGGCCCGGCCCCGCCCCGGTGACCGCCAGTCCCCGCAGCGCGTTGCGCAGCACCACCATGCTGGTCGCCGCCCCGATGCCGTGTCCGGCGATGTCACCGACGCAGAGCAGGATCTGCTGGGACGGCAGGACGACGCTGTCGTACCAGTCACCGCCGACCAGTGATTCCGTGGCGGCCGGGCGGTAGCGCACGGCGACACTCAGACCGGTGAGGTCGAGCGGTCCCTGGCTGGGCGGCATGATGGCGTGCTGGAGCTGGAGGGCCAGCCGGTTGCGCTCCTCGGACTCGGCCTCGCTGTAGGCGAGCTGGTCGCGGGTGGCGTGCAGCGCGACCTCGGTCCAGTGCTGGGACGAGATGTCCTGGTAGGCGCCGCGTACCGTGGTGACCCGCTGCTCCGTGTCGAGGACCGGTTCCGCGATGACACGGATGTGCCGGATGATGCCGTCGGGCCGTTGCAGCCGGAAGGTCACCGACGAGGGCCGCCGGTACTCGAAGACCGTGTGCAGCAGCCGGTCGATGACGGCCGTGTCGTCCGGGTGGGCGAGTGCCGACAGATCACGCAGCGACAGGGGCGCCGAGGTGGCCGGCCTGCCGTACAGATCGAACAGCTGGCTGTTCCAGGTGATCTCACCCGTGGTCATGCTCTCCTCGAACCCGCCGATCCGTCCGAGGCGCTGCGCGTGCTGCAACAGGCTCGCCAGCCGTACGGTCTCGTCCTGGATACGCCAGACGAGGACCAGGACACCGCTGTGGCGGCTGATGCTGACATCCGCGACCACGGTGAGCGGCACCTGGTCGACGAGCGCGGTGAGTCTCATGTGCCCGGCCCGGAACGGCTCACCGGTGGCGTGGACCCGCTCGACCCGCTCGTACAGGCCGTGTTCCTCGGCGGCCAGTGGATACGCCTCCAGCAGCAGCGCGCCCCGGACCTGGGCGGGCGGCCGGCCGGCCGGGTCGGTGAACCGGCTGTTCACATGCCGGATACGGAAATCGGCGAGCCGTCCTTCGGCGTCCAGGTGCGGGGTGAGGAGGAGCACCGGATCGCTGAGCCCCTCAGCGAGGTCGATCAGCTCGGTACCGGGATACGGGAGCGTCCCGGCGGCGCCGCGGCCGGGCCGGGTCTCCAGGGTGTGGGCACACAGCTGGGCGAGCGCCTCGATCTGACGGAGGATCTGAGGGGGCGGCGGGGACATGGGATCGGGCCAGCAGACCTCCAGCACCCCGTGCAGACGGCCCCCGGTGCCGGCCGGGACGGCCATCCGGCCGCCCTGGGGCCATTCCCGTCGGCCCAGCGACGGGGTCACCGTGTCCGCCAGGCTGTGCAGGAAGACGGGTTGGCGTTCGCTCAGGGCCCGGCGCGCGAGAATGGCGACCCCGGGCGGCACATGGTGCCAGAGCGCGGCCTCCTGCGGGGTGAAGCCCGCGGAGCCGCTCAGGGCGAACGAGCCGTCCCCGGCGGCGGTCCAGATCGCGACGGCGCACGCGCCGAGCGGACGCAGGGCGTTGTCGAGCAGCGCGTGGGCCATGGCCTCGGTGTCGTCGGCGGCGAGCACACCGCTCTCCGCCGTCCGCAGCCGGACCGCCGCCGAAGGGCCCGAACCGCCGGACGGGGGAGAGGCGGTGCGCTGGACGAACTCGGCGGCCACCTGGCTGACCTGGTCACGGGCGGCCTCGTTGACGATGTCCGCCGCCAGCTCCAGGGGCGTCAGACCGGCCCGGTCGGCGATCGCGGCCAACTGCTGGGCGGCCTGCACCGGTCCGCATCCCAGCCGCTCGACGAGAACGCCCTTCGCCAGCTCCACCAAGGCGCGCCCGTCGGCGTTCGCCTGGGCCGCCCTGACCTCCCGCCGCAGGCGTTCCACCGTGGCCGCCAGCCTGCTGACGGGCGAGTCCGCGGCCGGCGTACCGTCCGCCGCGGGTTCCTCCGGGCGCGCTTCGGGGCCGGGCCCGCCCGGGGGCGCCGTCGGGCCGTCCGGGGCGGGTCTGCGGGGATCGTCTGCGGTGCTCACCGTGGTTGCCTGATTCCTGGCCTGAGGTCGTCTCGGGGGCGGGGGATGACGGTCCGGCACCTCTAGGACGTCGTCACCCGCCCGGGGGACAACCAGCGGCGGACACGGCTGATGAGATCGTTCGCGTCGACCGGCTTGGTGACATAGTCGCTCGCCCCGGACGCCAGGCTCTTCTCCCGGTCGCCCGGCATCGCCTTCGCGGTCACCGCGATGATCGGCAGCTCCGCGTAGGCGGGCATCCGGCGGATCTCCGCCGTCGCCGTGTAACCGTCCATCTCGGGCATCATCACGTCCATCAGGATGAGATCGACACGGGGATGACGGACAAGGGCCTCGATGCCCCTGCGGCCGTTCTCCGCGTGCACCACATGGATGCCGTGCAGTTCCAGGATGCCGCTGAGCGCGTAGAGGTTGCGCGCGTCGTCGTCGACGACGAGCACGGTGCGGTCGGCCAGGGACGCGTCGACGGGCTGCGACGCCAGCCGGCCCGCGTCCTCGGCGCGTACCAGCGGCAGCACACTGCCGGGCTGCTCGGCGGCCAGATGGAGCGCGATGCGCTCGCGGAGCTCGTCCAGACCGGACAGCAGTTCCAGCGGCCGGGTCTGTGACCGCCGCACCAGGGCCTGTTCCTGCGCCGGGTCGAGACGCCGGTTGTTGTGCGCGAGGACGGGCAGCGCGGTGAGCGCGGGATCGCCGTCCATGTGCTCCAGGAACTGCAACGCCTCACCGTCGCGCAGATCGAGATCGAGGACCACGCAGTGGACCGGCTCGGCGGCCAGGGCGGTGGCCGCCTCCTGCGCGCCGACGGCGGTGATCACGGCGGGGTCCGGCTGATGATCGCCCCTCTCGTGCCCGGAGGCCGCGAGATCGGCGGCGGCGCTCTCCGCGACGAGCGAGAGCAGCCCCCGGGGATGCTGCTCGATCACCAGCAGACGGCGCTGCTGCCGCGGCAACTGCGCCGGATGCTGCTCACGGGCCGCGGTCCCGGCCGCGTCGGCGCCGTCGGCCTGGTCGCCGAAGCCCGCCCGGGCGAGGGGAAGGTAGAGCGTGAAGACGCTCCCGGTGCCGGGCGTGCTCCGGGCGGTGACCGCGCCACCGAGCACCTGGGCGATCTCCCGGCTGATGGACAGCCCCAGCCCGGTGCCGCCGTAGCGGCGGCTGGTGGTGCCGTCCGCCTGCTGGAACGCGCCGAAGATCACTTCGAGCTGCTGTTCGGCGATGCCGATGCCGGTGTCCTTGACCCGGAAGGCCAGTACGGGTCCGCCGTGGTCCGTGCCCGCGGGCAGTTCCTGCTCCGCGGCGGGCTCGATCCGGAGCTCCACGCTCCCGTGCTCGGTGAACTTGACGGCGTTGGAGAGCAGATTGCGCAGCACCTGACGCAGCCGTGAGTCGTCGGTGACCAGTTCACCGGGGACACCGGGCGCGGTGATGATCGAGAATTCGAGGCTCTTCTGCGTGGTCATCGGCCGGAACGTCGCCTCGACGTAGTCGAGCAGGCGCCGCAGGGAGATCCGCTCCGGATGGACGTCCATCTTGCCGGCCTCGACCTTGGACAGATCGAGGATGTCGTTGATCAGCTGGAGCAGGTCCGAACCGGCCGAGTGGATGATCCCCGCGTACTCGACCTGCTTCGGGCTGAGGTTGCGGGTGGGGTTCTGGGCGAGGAGCTGGGCGAGGATCAGCAGGCTGTTGAGCGGTGTGCGCAGTTCATGGCTCATGTTGGCCAGGAACTCCGACTTGTACTTCGAGGCCAGGGAGAGCTGCTGGGCCCGGGTCTCCAGTTCCTGGCGGGCCTGCTCGATCTCCAGGTTCTTGGTCTCGATGTCGTGGTTCTGCGTGGCCAGCAGGGCCGCCTTCTCCTCCAGCTCGGCGTTGGAGCGCTGGAGTTCGTCCTGCTGGACCTGGAGCTCCTCCGAGCGGGCCTGGAGTTCACCGGCGAGACGCTGCGACTCGACGAGGAGTTCGTCGGTGCGGGCGTTGGCGACGATGGTGTTGACGTTGACGCCGATGGTCTCCATCAGCTGGTCGAGGAAGTCGCGGTGGACGGGGGTGAACGAGCTGAAGGAGGCCAGCTCGATGACGCCGAGGACCTGGTCCTCGACCACGATCGGCAGGATCATCAGACTGCCGGGAGCGGTCCCGCCCAGTCCGGACGAGATCACATAGTCCCCGGGCACCTCGTCGGCGGCGATCGTACGGCGGCTGCGGGCCGCCTGGCCGACCAGTGACTCACCGGCGCCGAACCGGCCGGTGATACTGCCGCGCGGCCGTCCGTACCAGCCGATCAGGGTCAGTTCCGCGCCCTGCGCACCCTCGTCCGCGAGATAGAACGCGCCGTACTGGGCCGCCACCAGCGGGGTCAGCTCGTCCATCACCAGCTCCGCCACCACGGACAGATCGCGGTGTCCCTGCATGAGTGAGGAGATCCGGGCCAGATTGGACTTGAGCCAGTCCTGTTCCTGGTTGGCCCGGGTCGTCTCGCGCAGCGAGCCCACCATCGAGTTGATGTTGTCCTTGAGCTCGGCCACCTCGCCCGAGGCGTCCACGGTGATCGACCGCGTCAGATCGCCCTCGGCGACCGCGCTGGCCACCTCGGCGATCGCCCGCACCTGGCGGGTGAGGTTCCCCGCCAGCTCGTTGACGTTCTCGGTCAGCCGCTTCCAGGTCCCGGAGACACCCTCCACCTCGGCCTGTCCGCCGAGGCGCCCTTCGCTGCCGACCTCGCGCGCCACCCGTGTCACCTCGGCGGCGAACGCGGAGAGCTGGTCGACCATCGTGTTGATGGTCGTCTTCAGCTCCAGGATCTCGCCGCGCGCGTCCACGTCGATCTTCTTCGACAGATCCCCGTTGGCGACCGCGGTGGTGACCTGGGCGATGTTGCGGACCTGCCCGGTCAGGTTGTTCGCCATCGAGTTGACGTTGTCCGTGAGGTCCTTCCAGGTCCCGGAGACGCCCTTGACGTCGGCCTGGCCGCCGAGCCGCCCTTCGGTGCCGACCTCGCGCGCCACCCGGGTGACCTCGTCCGCGAACGCCGACAGGGTGTCGACCATCGTGTTGATCACCCCGGCGAGCGCCGCGACCTCGCCCTTCGCCTCGACGGTGATCTTCTGCGAGAGGTCACCACGGGCCACGGCGGTGGCGACCTGCGCGATCGACCGCACCTGGCCCGTCAGATTGGACGCCATCACATTGACGTTGTCGGTGAGGTCCTTCCAGGTTCCCGACACCCCCCGCACGGTGGCCTGCCCACCGAGATTGCCCTCGGTGCCGACCTCGCGCGCCACGCGGGTGACCTCGTCCGCGAACGCGGAGAGCTGATCGACCATCGTGTTGATGGTCTCCTTCAGCTCCAGGATCTCGCCCCGCGCGTCGACCCGGATCTTCTGCGAGAGATCCCCTTGCGCCACGGCCGTGGTGACCTCGGCGATGGACCGCACCTGCGCGGTGAGATTGTCACCCATGACATTGACGGACTCGGTGAGGTCCTTCCACGTCCCGGAGACGCCCTTGACGTCGGCCTGGCCGCCGAGCCGCCCTTCGGTGCCGACCTCGCGGGCGACACGGGTGACCTCGTCCGCGAACGCGGAGAGCTGGTCGACCATGGTGTTGATGGTGTTCTTGAGTTCGAGGATCTCGCCCCGCGCGGTCACGGTGATCTTCTGCGAGAGATCGCCCTTGGCCACGGCCGTCGCGACCTGGGCGATGGACCGCACCTGCGCGGTGAGGTTGCCCGCCATGGAGTTCACCGAGTCGGTCAGGTCCCGCCAGGTCCCGGAGACGCCCTTGACGTCCGCCTGGCCGCCGAGCTGCCCTTCGGTGCCGACCTCGCGCGCCATACGGGTGACCTCGTCCGCGAACGAGGACAGTTGGTCGACCATGGTGTTGATGGTGTTCTTGAGTTCGAGGATCTCGCCCCGCGCGTCCACCGTGATCTTCTGCGAGAGATCACCCTTCGCCACCGCGGTGGTCACCTGGGCGACATTGCGCACCTGGTCGGTGAGATTGCCCGCCATGAAGTTCACCGAGTCGGTCAGCTCACGCCAGACACCGCCCACCCCCGGCACTTCCGCCTGTCCGCCGAGGCGGCCCTCGCTGCCGACCTCGCGTGCCACGCGGGTGACCTCGTCCGCGAACGCGGAGAGCTGGTCCACCATCGTGTTGACGGTGCTCTTCAGCTCCAGGATCTCGCCGCGCGCGTCCACGTCGATCTTCTGCGAGAGATCGCCCCTCGCGACGGCCGTCGCCACCTGTGCGATGTCCCGCACCTGAGTGGTGAGGTTCCCCGCCATGGCGTTGACGGAGTCGGTCAGATCCGCCCAGGTACCCGAGACGCCCGGTACCTCCGCCTGCCCGCCCAGCGTGCCCTCGGTGCCCACCTCCCGCGCCACCCGGGTGACCTCGGAGGTGAACAAGGACAGCTGGTCGACCATGCCGTTGAAGACGGTGGCGATCTCGCCCAGCAGTCCGTCGGCCTCACCGGGCAGCCGCGTCCCGAAATCACCGTCCCGTACCGCGGTCAGCCCGGCCAGCAGTTGCCGCAGCTCGGGTTCCCCCACGCCGCCGGAGCCACCCGGTCCACGCGACCCGGCCCCCGCATACTGGGTTCTCGCCTCAGCCATGCCCCACCTTCCAGATCCCCAGGCATACGGTCCGCGCGGAAGCGGACAGGACCGACGGCACGGACGGGAGCGGGCACGCTCCGCCCGCCCTGCCGTGGACCACTCCCCACCCCGCGCAGCAAATACGACAGAGAGTACCGCTGGACTACCCACTGGTACGGGCCAACTACCCGCGCCGACCATCTTCGGGCGGTCCGGACGGCGGGCTTCCGGGCCCAGGGCCCCGACCGGGCCGCCCCGCCCGGGCCGATGATCCGCGATCCGCGATCCGCGGCCGGCGGCACGGGGGCGGCGGCACTCCGCGGCGCCCCGGAAGGGAGGCCGCCTACGGTGCGCAGTTCACGGCGACGCGACGGACAGGGAGAACGCTTGCGGCACGCCGCTCACGGCGACGCGACAGGAGGGAACGGCCCGTCCAAGGAGCCAGGGGACGCGTCAGTTCCTCGGTGTCTTGACGACGAGGAAGGCGGCACCCGCCAGGAGCGCCACCCCGGCGACCGTCGGTATCACCCAGCCGCCCTTGCCCCCGGTGACCGCTTGCGCGGACAGGATCAGCAGTCCGATCGCCGCGACCACGGTGACCGCGATCGCGGTCCAGAAGGCAGCCGGATTACGCATGATGTCTCTCCTCGGGCGGGGTCGCGGGCATCGGAAGCACCTGGTCCTCCTGCCCCCTCATTCGGCCGGAATTCCCGACAGTTCCGTCCACAGGTCGAGAAACGCCCGCAACGGCGCGCCGAGCCGCGGGCCCAGCCGCCAGACGAACACCTTCCGCAACCGGATGGCGGGTTCCAGCGGCACGACGACGAAGCGCGGGTCGGTGGCCAGAACCGGACTCGCGTGGGAGGTCAGGGCGATGCCCACCCGCTCCGCGACCAGGGCGACCTGGAGGGCGACGTCGTTCGTCGCGTACGCGATGTCCAGCCGAAGCGCCCGCGCGGCGAAGGCGTCACGGATGAACGCGTGGACCCCGCTGTCGGGGCCGTAACTGATGACGGTGCTCCGGGCCGCCTCCGCGAGGGGCATCGGGACGTTCGCCGCCCGGCTCCCGGCGGGGAGGACCGCGACGATCCGGTCCTCCA
Organism: Streptomyces uncialis; assembly: GCF_001905345.1. Taxonomy (GTDB): domain Bacteria; phylum Actinomycetota; class Actinomycetes; order Streptomycetales; family Streptomycetaceae; genus Streptomyces; species Streptomyces uncialis. Next base: position 412,624 of record NZ_LFBV01000003.1, on the reverse strand, counting down.
GCAGGGTCCGCGACCCGACGGCGGCGGGCAGCCCCTGCGGCGGCGGCGCCATCACGGCCGCGTCGAGCCGCCCTTCGCGGACCTCTCCCAGCAGTGACGGGCTCGACGCCCCGATGAGACTCACGGAGATCCCGGGATACCGGCGGTGGTACTCCCCGAGCAGCCGGGGGACACGGGTACCCTCCAGACCGCCCACGGTCCCCAGCGCGAGCGACCCGTCCAGCAGACCGGCACGGCCGGCGAACTCCAGGGCCGCCGCCGCTGCCGCCGCCAGACAGTCCCGGGCGTGCGGCAGCAGAGCGGCACCCCCGGAGGTGAGGACCACCCGCCGGGGCAGCCGTTCGAACAGCGGTTCGCCCAGTTCCCTCTCCAGGGACCGGATCTGCTGGCTGATCGCGGGCTGAACGACATGACAACGGGCCGCCGCCTTGGTGAACGACCCCTCCTCCGCCACCGCAACGAAGTACTCAAGGGTGCGGAGCTCCATGGCCGCGAGGTTATCAACCCCTTTGTCGAGAAAGCTTGTTGTCACGCGAGCCCGGGCGGGAGCCGGTCCGTCCCGTGGTGCCCGACAGCCGTGCGGAGGGTGGTTCCCCGGCGCGATCACCGAGCATGACCGCTGGTATCACCGCTGTGTATTGGACACCCGCCGTCCGGTGGCCGGACGCTTGGGCAGGGCCCCGCGGCCCGGGCGAAAGGCAGGGGCGGACCGATGAAGGTGACTGTCGTGGGTGGGGGCATCGCCGGGTTGACCTGTGCCCTGAGCCTGCACGCCGCGGGGTTCCCGGCGCGGGTGTACGAGGGGGCCCGGACCGTCGAGGCGGTCGGCGTGGGCATCAATCTGCTGCCGCACGCCGTCCGGGAACTCGCCGAACTGGGTCTGGCCGGTGAACTGGCCTTCATCGCGCTCCCCCCGCACCGGCTGAGCTACCGCGACCGGACGGGCGAACCGGTGTGGGAGGAGCCACTGGGACTCACGGCCGGCTACCGGTGGCCGCAGTACTCCGTGCACCGCGGGCATCTCCAGATGACGCTGCTGGCGGCGGTGCGCGAGCGGCTGGGGCCGGACTCGGTCCGTACCGGGCTGCGGTTCCAGCGCTTCGAGCAGTCCGCGGACGGCGTCCGTTCCCACTTCCTGGACCGCGCGAGCGGCCTGCCCGTGGTGGACGACGCCGATGTACTGGTCGGCTGCGACGGTGTCGACTCCGCGGTCCGCGCCCAACTCCACCCGGACGAGGGCGCCCCGAACCGCAACGGCGTCCATATGTGGCGAGGCGTCGCCCGCCACCCGCATGTCCTCGGCGGGCGCTCGATCGTGGTGGCCGGGGGCACCCCCGGCGCGAAGTTCGTCGCCTACCCGATCGAGGACCCCGCGGCCGAGGGCGGCGAACCCCTGCTGAACTGGGTGCTGGAGGTACGGCACGGGCCGTCCGGCCCGCCTGCCGACGGCCCCGGCCCCGGCGGCACCGGCCGTCGCGTCACCACGGCGGAGGCCCGCGCCGCCCTGGCGTCCTGGGACCTGCCGTGGATCGACCTCGCGGCGCTGGTCGAGCGCTCACCCGCGATCCTCGAATACCCGATGCTCGACCGCGACCCCCTGCCGCGCTGGAGCTTCGGACGGGTCACCCTGCTCGGCGACGCCGCGCACCCGATGTTCCCCATGGGCATGAACGGCGGATCGCAGTCCGTCGTCGACACCCGGGTGCTGGCCTGGTGCCTGGCCCGGGAGAGCGGTCCCGTGGCCGCGCTGCGCCGCTACGACGGGATGCGCCGGGAGGTGGTCAACGCGGTCGTGACGGCCAATCGGGACCTGGGGCCGGAGGAGATCATCGCGCGGGCCGCGGACCGGGGCGGGCCGCTGCCCACCGCCCACGCCGACCGGATCGCGCACCGCTACCGAGAGCTGGCACAGGCCACCGTGGCCCAGGTCAACACCCACCCGTCATGGACGGTCCCGCACCCTGCCGGGGAACCGGTCCGGTGAGGACCCGACCCTCCCCGGACCCGAGCTGATCCTCCCGAGGGCGGCCGTGATGGCGAAGACCCCGACCCGCCGCGCTCACGTCCTTGTCACCTCGGCGGACCGGGTGCGCCGCGCGGCGACCGGACCTGGTCGGCGGTGGCGGAACGGGAGTTCACCGGTACGACGATCGGCAGACCGGTGCGCGGGTCGGACAGCACATCCGCGTCGAGCCCGAAGACCTCGGCCAGCATGCCGGGAGTGAACACCTCGTTCGGCTTTCCCCGTTCCAGGATCGCGCCGTCCTTCATGACGACCACCAGATCGCTGCAACGCGCGGCCAGGGTGAGATCGTGCAGCACCATCGCGACGGTGCGGCCGCGTTCCCTGTTCAGCTGAAGCACCAGGTCGACCACCTCGACCTGATGGGCCAGGTCGAGGAAGGTGGTCGGCTCGTCGAGCAGCATGATCTCCGTGTCCTGGGCCAGCGTCATGGCGATCCAGACGCGCTGCCGCTGGCCTCCCGAGAGTTCGTCGACGCGCCGGTCGCGGAGATCGGCCACCCCGGTCAGCTCCAACGCGCGGTCCACCGCCTCCTCGTCCCGCGGTGACCACTGGCGGAACCACCGCTGATGCGGATGCCGCCCCCGGGTGACCAGATCGCGTACCACGAGACCGTCGGGCGCGACCGGATGCTGCGGGAGCAGGCAGAGGCGTCCGGACACCTCCCGGGTCGGGGTGTCGTGCACGGATTCCCCGTCGAGGCGCACCCGTCCCGAGGAGGGCGTGAGCAGACGGGCCATGGTGCGCAGCAGGGTCGACTTCCCGCATCCGTTCGGGCCGATGATCGTGGTGACCGTCCCGTCGGGAACGTCGAGGGTGACATTCCGGACGACCGGGTCACCGCCGTAGCCGACGGTCACAGCCTCGGCGCCCAGCCGGGAGACGGGCCGGTGAACGGCCGGGTCGGTCATACGGTGGTCCTCCGGTTGGTACGCACGAGAAGCCAGATCAGGTAGGGCGCTCCGACGCAGGCGGTGACGACCCCGGCGGGGACGCCCGAGGCAAGGACGTTGCGGCACATCAGATCGGCGACGACGACGAGGCAGGCGCCGTAGACCGCCGAGGCGACGAGGGGTGGCCGCGATCCGCCCGTCAGCCGGAGGGCGATCTGCGGGACGGCGAACGCGACGAAGCCCAGCGGCCCGACGGCGGAGACGGCCGCCGCCGCGAGCAGCACGGCGGCCAGCAGGGTCAGGAGCCGCGTCGCACGCAGCCGTACCCCGAGTCCGCGGGCGGTGTCGTCGCCGAGCTGGATCGCGCCGAGGTGCCGGCCGAGCAGCAGCGAGAGCGGGAACATCGCGGCGAGGACGACGGCGACGGGGACGGCGTGGTCCCAGCCGCGCCCGTCGAGGTTGCCGAACAGCCACCTCTGGGCGCTCGCCGCGTCGTCGATACTGGCCCGGACCAGCACCCACCGGGTGAGGGCGGCGAGCACCGCGCCGACGGCGATGCCCGTCAGGACCAGCCGTTGCGGGTCGGTTCCCCGCCCACCGGCGAGGACGCGGAGCAGGACGGCCGCGGTGATACCCCCGGCGAAGGCGGCGGGTACGAGACCGAAGTGCTGGAGCGCCCCGTCGACCGGTCCGCCGCCGCTCCCCTCCGAGGCCGTCCCGACGATGACGAGCACGGCGGCCAACGAGGCTCCCTGGGTGACACCGAGGATGTCGGGGCTGGCCAGCGGATTGCGGGCGAAGGTCTGGGTCAGCGCCCCCGCGAGCCCCAGGGCGGCGCCCGCCAGGACGGCCACGGTGACCTGCGGCAGCCGCAGTTCCCTGACCAGCAGCGTGTGGGCGGGGTCGCCGCCGATGACCAGCGCGCGGAACACCGCTCCGGGACCGATGCCGAAGTCACCGGTCGCCAGGTCTGTGATGACGAGCAGGACGAGCAGCGCGACACCGGCGAGCGTGGCGGCGAGGGAGCGCAGCGGCAGCAGCCAGGAGGCGCCCCCGAGGCGCAGCGGGGCCTCGGCGGCCCGGAGCCGGGCGCTCATACGCGCACCAGCCGGGCGCGCCGCACGAGGACCACGAAGACGGGTCCGCCGAGGAGTGCCGTCACGATGCCGACGTGGACCTCCGAAGGGGGTGCGAGGACGCGGCCGATCGTGTCGGCCAGGGTCAGGAGCAGTCCACCGAGAACGGCGGAGTACGCGGTCACCCAGCGGTGGTCGACCCCGCACAGCCGGCGGGCCGCGTGGGGGACGGTGAGGCCGATGAATCCGATCGGGCCGCAGGCGGCGGTGGCCGTACCGCACAGGACCATGATCGCGGCGACGCCCATGATCTTCTGCCGCAGCGGGTGCTGTCCCAGGGACCGGGCGACGTCGTCGCCGAGTTGCAGCAGATTGAGCCCGGGTGCGACGGCGACGGCCAGCAACAGCCCGAGCAGGAGCAGGGGCAGGGCCTGGAGGAAGATGTCGATCCCCCGGCCCATGACCGTGCCCGACCCCCAGACGCGGTAGGCCTGGACCGAGCGGGACTCGCGTGTCACGAAGGCCTGGGTGACGGCTGTCAGCAGGGCGGTCGTCGCGGCGCCGGCCAGGACCAGCGAGAGCGGGTCGGGTCCGCCCCGGCGGGAGCCGACGGCCAGGACGGCGACGGTCGCGGCACCGGCACCGGCGAGCCCGAACCACAGGTAACCGGCGATGTGGTCGACGCCGAGCAGCGCGATGGCGAGCACCACCGCGAGCGCGGCGCCCGCCTCGATCCCCAGCAGACCGGGATCCGCCAGCGGGTTGCGGGTCTGCCCCTGCATCAGCGCTCCCGCCAGCCCGAGCGCGGCACCGACGGCGAGCGCCAGCACCGTCCGGGGTATCCGCAGTTCGTGGACGATGACGGCCGCCTCGCTGCCGTCGGGACGCAGCAGCACGTCGAACACCGTCCCGGGCGGGACACCGCCCGCCCCCACGGCCAGACTCAGCGCCGTGACGACAGGCACCGCGGCGAGCAGCAACGCGAGTCCGGTCCAGCGTCTTCGGGTGCCCGCGCGGGTACGCGAGGCGGCTGGGCGGCCGGTCTTGTCGAGCGTCATGCGGGACGGGGCAGGGCGCCGGGGGTGTGGAGCCGGGCCGGGCGACCGTCGGAGCGGTCGCCGGAGCGGCGCACCTCGGCGGGACCGAGAAACCCCCGGGAAGGGGGCACCGGGCGCAGGGCCGGTCCGCGCGGCATCAGGCGCCCGCCTTCCTGAGCTCTTCGAACAGCTCGACGCCGCTCACCTGGTCGGTGACGGTCCCGTCGTCCAGCAGGACGGCGCGGATGTCGTTGAGGACCCAGGACACGTCGAAGGAACCGGAGCCGTACCAGGCGGCGAAGTCGACCACGCCGGTCCTGGCGTCACCGACCTCGAACAGCGGGTTGTCCAGCGGGTCCGGCGCACCGTACTGGACGGAGCCGGACAGGACGAAGACGATCGGGGCGACCAGTTCGCCCAGCTTCTCCTCGCTGACGCTCGTGTAGCCGTAACTGAGGCCGGTCCGGTCCTGGCCGTGCGCGGAGGGGCGCTTGAACCCCAGGTCGGTCAGGACCGGACCGGCGGTCCGGCCGCTGCCGTAGGCGCAGAAGTTCCCCTCTCCGCACGCGGACATCAGCGACACGGTCTCGCCCGCCAGCCCCGCCTTCTCGATGTCGCGCCTGGTGGCGGTGGTCTCCCGGTCGAGGTGCTCGATGACGGACCCGGCCCGCTCACCCCGGCCGGTGGCCCGGCCGAGGAGGCGCAGGTTCTCCTCCCAGGACGCGGTGGCCCGGGTGATCAGCACCGGCGCGATCTTCTTCAGCTCCTCGGCCAGCTCGTCGCTGCTGAGGCTCTGTTCCCCGATGATGACCGACGGCCTCGCCTCCAGGACGAGTTCGACCTTGTCGGGTTCGACCAGCTCGATCCCCTCGTCGGCCAGCAACCGCTCCTGTGCCTGGAAGGCCGCGTCGCCCTTGTGCGTGGACCGGCCGACATGGGTGGGGGTCACACCGATCGCGAGGAGCTCGGTCGCGGTCCTCGGATCGAGTGCCCAGACCTTCTCGTCGGTGACGGGGACGGTGGTCCGGCCGTAGGCACCGGCGAGCGTCACCTCGCCCGGCCCGCCGCCGGTGGAGTCCCCGCCCCCGCCACCGGAGCCGGAGCCGCAGGCGGTGAGGAAGAGCACGGCCACGGCGAACGCGGCGGTGGCTCGCGCGGCTCGGCGGCCGGTGACGGTGTACAGCATGGGCGGGGGTTCTCCTGATTCGATGTCGCGGTCGAGGTGCCTGACGCGTGGACGGGTCAGGGCGCGGTGCTGACGATGCGCCAGTGACGCGACCGCTCGTACTGCCGGCTGAGCCGCGCGAACGTCCCTCCCGTGCGCAGCAGTTTGGCGGGCGTACCGGCCTCCACGACCCGGCCCCCGTCGAGCGAGACCACGTGATCCGCCGTGGCCAGGGTGGCGGGACGGTGGGCGATCACGATCACCGTGCGGGCGGGGTCGTCACCGAGATTGGAGATGGCCTGGGTGATCGCGGCCTCGTTCTCGGGGTCGAGCGCGGAGCTGGCCTCGTCGACGAGCACGATCCGGGCCCGCTTGAGCATCGCCCGCGCGATCGCCACCCGCTGACGCTCACCGCCCGACAACTGGGCGCCGGCCTCGCCCACCCGGGTGTGCCAGCCCTCCGGCAGCCGCTCGATCACCTCGTCGAGCCGCGCCGCGGCGGCCACCTCCCGCAGCTCGTCCCATGTCGCCTCCGGATGTGCGAGGCGCAGGTTGTTCTCGATGGTGTCGTCGAACAGATAGACGTCCTGGAAGACGATGGCGATCTCGTCGAGCAGGACACCCGGGTCGAGTTCCCGGACCTCGGTGCCGCCGACCCGTACCTGGCCCGCGTCGATGTCGAAGAAGCGCGCGATGAGCCGGGTCACCGTCGTCTTCCCGGAGCCCGAGGGCCCGACCAGCGCGGTGGTGGTGCCCGGTCGGCAGCGCAGCGACACGTCACGCAACGCGGGGCTGTCACCGCCCGGATAGGTGAAGTCGACGTGCGAGAACTCGACCTCGGCCGTCTCGATCCCGCGCACCGGCTCGGCCGGCACGGGCAGGGTGGGGGTCGCCAGCAGTTCCTCGATGCGCACGATCTGGTTGCGCAGCGCGCGCAGTGCCCCGATGAGGTCGATCAGGTTGCCGAGCGGCTCCAGGAAGCGGGCGGCCAGTACGAGCAGGGCGATCGCCTCGGCGACCCCGACGCGCCCGGTGAGCATCAGCTGCGCGGCCAGCGCGAGCACCGCGACGAACCCGCCCATGATCACGCCGGTGTACACGAAGAACGGCTGCCTGGCGCGGCGCATGCCGTCGCGGTAGGTCTCGCGGTGGTCCTCCAGCGCGGCCCGCATCCGGGGTGTGCCGTCGGCATGGCCCGCGGCCCGCAGGACGGGCTGGGCCTGGCCGAGCTCGATCGCCCGGCTGGCGACCCCGGTCGCCGCCCGCTCCAGCTCGATCTCCGCGATCTCCGCGATCCGCGCGGCCCGCCGCAGCGCTGCGTAGGCGACCAGCGCGATCACGCACAGCAGCAGTGCCATCCGCCAGTCGACCGCGAACGTCACGGCGACGACCGTCGCGGGCAGCAGGGTCGAGGTGATCACGGGTCCGCCGATCGTCACGGCGAGATGCGCGGCGTTGCCCACGTCCGCGGTCACCCCCCGCGCCAGCCGCGCCTTGTGCTCGGCGGTGAACCAGCCCAGCGTCAGGGTGCTCACATGGCGCATCAGCCGGCGGCGCAGTTGCGCCGCGAGCGCTCCCGCCGCCGCGAATCCCACCGGGGTGGCGATGATGCTCAGCACCGCGTACATGGCGGCGCCGCACGCGCCGACCACCAGCCACGGCGTGGCCGCGGCGAGATCGGGCTCGGGCCGTACGACGGCGTCCAGGACCGGGACGAGCAGGGCGAGCATCAGCCCTTGCAGGACGGCCTGGGCCGCGGTGAGAAGCCAGAGCCGGGCCAGCAGCCGCGGATTCGGCCACAGTCGGTACAGACGGCGGATCATGCGAGTACACCTTCCTGTGCGGCCCACATCCGGGCGTACAGCCCGTCGCGGGCGAGCAGCTCGTCGTGGCGGCCCCGTTCGGCCAGCCGTCCGTTGTCGAGTACGAGGATCTGGTCGGCGCCGGCGATGGTGTGCAGCCGGTGGGCGATCACGATCACCGTCTTGCCGGTCGCCAGGGTGGCGAGCGCGTCCTGGACCGCCGACTCGCTGTCGGCGTCCAGCGCGGCCGTCGCCTCGTCGAGGACGACGATCGGCGCGCCGGACAGGATCGCCCGCGCGATGGTCAGCCGCTGGCGCTCACCACCGGACAGACTGCCGCCGCCCGCGTCGAGCAACGTGTCGTACCCGTCGGGCAGTTGCTCGATCACCTCGTAGATGTGCGCGGCGGCCGCCGCCCGGCGGACCTCTTCGTCGGTCGCCCCCGGCCTGCCGATGCGGATGTTCTCCGCGACGCTGTCGCGCAGCAGCGCGACATCCTGGAACACCAGCGACATCGACGCCAGCAGCTCGGCGGACGGGATCGAGCGCACATCGACGCCGCCGATCCGGACCGCTCCGTCCGACACGTCGTAGAAGCGTGGCAGCAGGCTCGCGAGGGTGCTCTTCCCGGCGCCCGACGGCCCCACGATCGCGGTGACCTGGCCCGGCGCGCAGACGGCGCTGATCTTGTCGACCGCGGTGGTCACCCCGTCGTAGGAGAACGAGACACGGTCGAACTCGACGCCGTGACCGGACGGTGCCCGGGGAAGCTCGGGCTCGGGCAGCGGCGGACGGGCCAGCAGCCGCTCGATGTTGGCCGCGCCCATCCGGCCCTTGCGCACGCCCTGGGAGGCGGTCACGGCCGGGAGGATGGAGTTCGGCATGCCGACCGCGACGACGAGGAACGCCACGAGGTCCGCGACGCCGAGCGACCCGTGGTCGACGAACGTCAGCCCGGCGGCCGTCATCGCGGTGAGGACGGCCATCTCCGAACCGAACAGCCGTGCCGCCGCCGAGCTGTAGCGCACCTCGGCGACCCATGCCGCGAACGCCTGGGTGTGCTCGTCCACGGCGTCGTCGAAGCGGCGCAGGACGCGGCCCCCGGTGCCGAACGTCTTGACCACCTGGATTCCGTCGGCGTACTCCACACTGGCCGCGCTGATCCGCGCGTCGGCGGCGGTCAGCCGGTTCATATGGGTCGTCATGGAGCGCATGGAGACGCGGTAGCAGACCGCCATGAGGCCCAGTACGCCCAGCGCGATCAGTGTCATCCGGACATCGACGAAGAACAGATAGCCCGTCCCGACGGCCATCACCGTGACCGCTCCGGTCAACTGTCCGAGGGCGTGCGCGATGACCTCGTGCATCTCCTCCAGGTCGCCCGTCATCGCCCTCTTGACCCGGCCCGAGCCCGCGAGACGGAACCAGCCCAACGGCAGCGCGCCGAGGTGGCGCACGATCCGCACCCGCAGATCGTGCAGGATCGCCGCGTCGGCGTAGTGCCCCACCCGGGAGGACTGCACCAGCAGCACCAGCCACACGCTGGCACCCGCCGCACCGATACCGACCCAGGTCCAGATGGCCGAGTGCGCCCCGGTGGGGTCTTCGAGCATGATCCGCGCGATCTCGGCGACGGCGATGTAGGGCACGATGCCCGCCGCCGCGCTCAGGGACGAGAGGACCGCGCAGATCACGAGATGGGTCCGGATCGGTGCGAGCAACCGCGCCAGAGCGCCGGATTTCGCGAGTCCCGCGGACGGGTCGGCCTCCTGGTAGGACCGCGAGGTGTCGACCGCTGGTGCGTCTGGTGTCGTGCTCATGCCTCTTCCTCCCCGGGGGCCGCCGGCACCGTCGCCGGTCCTACGGCCCCATGGATCTCGACGCAGCCTCCACCGTCACCCTGGGGTGCGGTAAGGCATGCCTAACCTCACCTCAATCTTGAGTCTTCAAGGTCACTTGATGTCAAATGAGCGCATGAGCGATCCAGTCGGTGTCTCGATCGGCCAGGCGGCGGCCCTCTACGGCCTCGCGCCGTCGACCCTGCGATGGTGGGAGTCGCAGCACGTGCTCCCCGAACCGCCGCGCGTCAACGGGCGACGGACCTATACCGAGACCGAACTCCGCCGCATCGGTCTGGCGTATCTGTGCTGCGTGGTCGGCACGATGCCGCTCGACCAGGCCGCCGTCGTGACCGCCGGTGGCAGGAACCAGCACTGGCAGCGCACGGTGAAGGGCCAGGCCGGGCTGATCGAGGAGAAGATCAGGCAGTTGCGGAGCGCGCACGCGTATCTGCTGCACCTGCTGGGATGCCCGGACGACGACATCGTCGGCCAATGCCCGGACCTCGACGGCGAACTGATCGACCAGACACCACGCGGGCGCGTCGCCACCCCCGGACTCGTCGCCGCGGCGCAGTCCATCCCCCGCCGTGGCAAGCGTGATGAAATGCCGCCGCCCCGTGACGAAACCCCGGCGACGGTCTCCGTTCGCTGCGATGTCTGCGCGAGCCCCGTCCCCCAACCGGCGCGGGGCCGCCGCCGCAAGTACTGCTCACGCGCCTGCCAGCAACGGCGCTACCGCCAGAACACGGCCCGGCCCCCGGCCCGCTGACCGGCGACCACCCGACGGGCGACTCCCGCCGAACGGCGGACCGGCAGCCCCGGTGAGGGGACGGCCGCACCGAGACCGCCGCGACCCCGCTGCCCGCTACCGACAACGGGCGTACGCGCACGCACCGAAGGCCCGGTGGACGTGGGTGATCGACCACGCCCACCGGGCCTTCGGCCGCGGCGGGTGCTCCCTACCGGAAGGCGGGCAGTCCGGTCATGGCCTGGCCGATGACGAGCTTGTGCATCTCCGGGGTGCCCTCGTACGTCAGGACCGACTCCAGGTTGGCCATATGGCGGATCACCGGGTACTCCAGCGAGATCCCGTTGGCGCCCAGGACCGTGCGGGCGCTGCGGCAGATGTCGAGCGCCTTGTTCACGTTGTTGAGCTTGCCCATGCTGACCTGCTCGGGGCGCAGACCCGGACCGTCCTTGCGCCGTCCCAGATGCAGGGCGAGCAGGGTGCCGCACGTCAGCTCCACCGCCATATGGGCCAGCTTCTCCTGGGTGAGCTGGAAGCCCGCGATCGCCTTGCCGAACTGCGTGCGCTGTCCCGCGTACTCCAGGGCGGCCGCCAGCGAACTGCGCGCGGCACCCATCGCGCCCCAGACGATGCCGTAGCGCGCCTCGTTCAGACAGGACAGCGGGCCGCGCAGCCCCCGCACCTCCGGCAGCATCGCGTCCCCGGGCAACCGGACCCCGTCCAGGACGAGTTCACTGGTGACCGACGCCCGCAGCGACAGCTTGTGCTTGATCAGCGGGGCGGAGAAACCGGGGGTGTCGGTCGGCACCACGAAGCCGCGCACCCCTTCCTCGGCCCGGGCCCACACCACCGCCACATCCGCGACGGAACCGTTGGTGATCCACATCTTGCGGCCGTCGAGGACCCAGTCACCGCCGTCCCGGACGGCGCGGGTGAGCATCCCGGCCGGATCGGAGCCGTGGTCGGGCTCGGTCAGACCGAAACAGCCGATCGCCTCACCGGCGGCCATGGGCGGCAGCCAGCGCCGCTTCTGCTCCTCGCTGCCGTGCTGCCGGATCGCGTACATCGCCAGCGAGCCCTGGACACTGACCAGGGAACGGATGCCCGAGTCGCTGGCCTCCAACTCCATACAGGCGAGCCCGTAGTCGACGGCGCTCATCCCGGCGCACCCGTAGCCCTCCAGATGCATACCGAGCAGGCCGAGACCACCGAGTTCCTTGGCGAGTTCCCGGATGGCGGGCAGCTCGCCCTTCTCGAACCATTCGGCGACATAGGGGTCCACGGCCGTGTCGCAGACCTGCCGGACGGCCGCCCGGACCGCCTTCTCCTCGGGGCTGAGCATGTCGTCGATGCCCGCCAGGTCGAGCGGATCGGACTTGGCGCGGACGGCGCCGGACGTTCTGCCGGATGCGGTGGACATGGGTCCTGCCTTTCGGACGCGGAGCTGGGCCGGTGGTCGGGTACGGGGACGGGCGGTGCGGTGCGACGGCGGTCCCGGAGGTTCGGGAGGGCGGCGGAGGCGGGTCAGCCGCTGCTGGGAAGCGGCTCACCTCCCGGTCCGGCGAGCCAGGCGCGTACCGCGTCGCCGTGCTCGTCCAGCCGGGGCGGTGGCGAGGGTTCGCGGACCGGCCCGGTGGAGTACGTGACCGGGTGCCGGACCGTGGGCGTCCCCCCGCCGGCCGGGGCCACGGTGGGGGACAGGCCCAGCTCCTCGGCGAGCGCGAATCCGTCGGCGATCGTGCCGACCCTCCCGGCCGGGACCCCCGCCCCGGTGAGCCGTGTCTGCCAGTCGGCGGCGTCGCCGTGCGCGAGTCGTTCCTCCAGCGCCGCCACCAGCTCCTCGCGGTGCCCGACCCGGGCGGCGTTCGTACGGAACCGCGCGTCGTCGGCCAGTGCCGCCGCGCCGAGCGCGGTGGCCAGCCGGGCGAACTGGCCGTCGTTGCCGCAGGCGACCGCCAGCAGTCCGTCACGGCAGCGCAGCGTCTCGTAAGGGGCGATGGAGGGATGGCGATTGCCCATCCGCCCTGGCGGCCGGCCGGTCTCCAGGAAGCCCTGGGCCTGGTTCACCAGGGAGCCCAGCAGGCTGGACAGCAGATCGACCTCCACCCGGCAGCCGCGTCCGGTCCGGGCCCGGCCAGCCAGCGCCGCGAGGACACCGATCACGGCGTCCTTGCCGGTCAGTACGTCGACCAGCGCCACACCGGCCTTCGCCGGGTCGCCGTCCGTCTCGCCGGTGACGCTCATCAGTCCGCCGACGGCCTGGACGACGAAGTCGTAACCCAGCAGCCCGGCACCCGCGCCACCGCCGAACCCGGTGATCGAGCAGTACACGACCCCGGGATTGACGGCGGACACCCGCTCGTAGCCGAGACCCAGCCGGTCCAGTGAGCCGGTACGGAAGTTCTCCACCACCACATCGGCGCGGTGGGCCAGTTCCTGCCCGAGCGCGCGGTCGGTGTCGTCGGTCAGATCGAGGGCGATGCCCAGCTTGGAGCGGTTGACGCTGTCGAAGTACGTCGTGGACGTGGCCGACCAGGGCGGCCCCCACGCACGGGTGTCGTCGCCGGAACCGGGCCGCTCCACCTTGACGACCGTCGCCCCCAGATCCGCCAGGGTCATCGTGCACAGCGGCCCGGCCAGCACCCGGCTGAAGTCCGCGACCAGTATCCCGTCCAGCGGCCCGCTCACGCCCCGGCCCCCGTCCCGGCGGGAGCCGCCGCCACCGGCACCCCGTCCAGCCGCCGGACCACATGCCAGGGATTGCCGTCGCGCAGCGCCTCGGGCAGGGCCGCCCGCGGCACGTTCTGATAGGCGACCGGCCGGGTGAAGCGGTCCAGCGCCCCCGCCCCGACACTGGTGGCGTCCGGCCTGCTGGTCGCGGGCCAGGGACCGCCGTGCTGCTGCGCCCAGGAGGTCGCCACCCCTGTCGGCCAGCCGTCGACGACCACCCGCCCGGTGCGCCCCGCCAGACGCTCCACGAGCCACGGCAGGTCGGGGTCCGCCGGGCCGCAGGAGATCACGGAGGCGGCGAGCGACGGCTGGAGCGTGTCCAGCGCCTCGCGCAGACCGGCCGTGCCGTCGTACTCCACGACCAGTGCCACTGGGCCGAAGCACTCCGCCAGCAGCCGTGAGCCGGGCCGCAGCGCCCGCGCGGGTGCGGACAGGACCGTCGGCGCGGCGGCGAACCCCTCCTCGGACGGCGCCACGGTGGCCACCCGCTCCGCCCCCGCGGCCAGCAGATCGGCGACACCCCGCCGGTACGCCTCGGCGATCCCCTCGGTCAGCAGCCACCCGGGCCGTACGCCCTTCAGCGCCGCCGCGACCGCCTCCGCCGCGCCGCTGCCCGCGGGGGCCAGCAGCAGACCGGGTTTGGTGCAGAACTGGCCCTGCCCCAGGGTGAACGACCCGGTGAAGCCGTCCGCAGCGGCCGTCAGCCCGGCCCGGTCAGCGGCCGCGGCGGGGGTCAGAACCGCCGGATTGACGGTCCCCATCTCGGCGAAGACGGGCACCGGTACCGGGCGGCTGGCCGCCCGCTCGACGAGCGCGGTGCCGCCGCTCTGCGAACCGGTGAAGGCCACGGCCGCCACTTCGGGCGCGTCCACCAGGGCGAGTCCCGTGTCGAAGCCGGTGACCAGGGCGAACGCCCCCGCCGGAGCCCCCGCGCCACGCAGCGCGGCCGAGACCAGGACGCCGAGCCGCGCGCTCAGCAGGGGATGCGCGGGGTGCGCCTTGACCAGTACGGGGCACCCGGCGGCCAGGGCGGACGCGGTGTCGTGCCCGGCGACCCCGAACGCGAACGGGAAGTTCCCCGCGCCGAACACCGCCACCGGGCCCAGCGGCCGGTTGATCCGCCGCAGCTCCACCGAACCGGTCGTCGCCGGTCCGTCGATCCGGACACCGAGCCAGCCGCCCTCCACGGCGACCGACCCGTAGAAACGGGACTGCGCGGCCGCGCGGCCCACCTCGCCGCGCAACCGGTCCGTGCCCAGCGCGGTCTCGGCCTCGGCGAGCGCGGTCAGCTCATCGGTGTGCTCCACCAGCGCGTCCGCGACGGCCGTGAGCCACGCCGCCCGTACGGCGGGGGCGGTCGCGGCGATCTCGTGCGCGTCCCGCGCGGCGGCGGCGAGCAGGGCGGACAGCTCCGCGGGCGCGGTGGCGGGCGGCCCGGCGGTCGCGGCGCCTGTGCGCGGATCACGGCTCACCTCGGCCCCGGGCTCCGCACCGCGATTCACCTCGGCCGGGGGGACAGCAGCAGGGGACATCGGGGACGTCCTTCCATGGGCGGGTCGCTGGTGCTGTCGAAACTAGGTGCCGAAGGCCCTGGAAATCCCTGTACGTTCCATCCGAGAATGGCCGGAAGCTGTGCGAAGCGCACAGCACCCGACACCGGGAGAGCCCCATGCCCGCGCTCGACGACCTCGTACGCCTGCTGGGGGCCGACCTCGAACCCGTCACCCCCGCGCTCGCGCCCCCGCTGGACATCACCGGCGTCCACGTCAGCGAGCTGACCGACCCGACGCCCTATCTCACCGGCGGGGAACTCCTGCTCACCACCGGTATGGGGCTCACCGGCCAGACGGCGCAGGCCCGCGCGTACACCGCGCGGCTGGCGGCCCGTGGTGTCGCCGCGCTCGGCATCGGGCTCGGGCCCGTGCACACCACCGTCCCCGGGACCCTCGTCGAGGCGTGCGAGAGCGCCGGGCTGCCGCTGTGCGCGGTCCCCGCCCCCACCCCGTTCCTCACCATCGCGCGCACCTACTGGTCACTGACCGCCGCCGCCGGGCACGAGCAGCTGAGCGCCGCTCTCGGCGCGCACCGCGAACTGATCCGCTCGGCGGCCGGACCCGAGCCCGTCCGCGCCGTGGTGCGCACCCTCGCCGACGCGGTGGAGGGCTGGGCGGCCCAGCTCACCCCGCAGGGCGAGGTGGTGGCGGTCTGGCCGCGCGAACACCGCTCCAGCGCCCGGCGGATCGCCGCGGAGGTCGCCCGGCTGCGGGTGGCGGGCCCGCACTCCTCCGCGACGTTCCCGCTGGGGGACGACGACGTCGTGCTGCATCCGCTGACCGGACGCGGGCCGCTGAGCGGCTTCGTCGCCACCGGCTGCCCCCGCCCCATGAAGGCCCCCGACAGACAGCTCGTCCTGACCGCGTGCGCGCTGCTCGCCCTCCAGAGCGAACAGCGGCGCCGGGGTGTCGCGGCGGCACGCACCGCGCGCGCCTGTGTGGCCCGGCTGGTGCTGAGCGGCCATCTCGACGCGGCCCGGTCCCTGGGCGCCGACCTCGGTCTGCCCGCGATCCCCGCCCGGGTCCGGCTGTTCGCCGTGGCCGGGCTCACCGGTGGTGCCGACGAGGTGCTCGACGTACTCGAACCGGCGGTCGGCCCCGGCAGGCAACTGCTGGCCGTGGCCGAGCCGGACGAGCTCTGGGTCCTGGCCGGACCGGACGACACACAGGCGCTGCGGGCCGCCGTGCGGCGGCTGACCACGGAACGGCTTCCCGGCGCCAGGGCCGTGCTGGGCCTTCCGGCCGCCGCGGCCGAGCTGCACCGGCAGCTCCCGGCGCTCAGCCGCACCCTGGCCGCTGTCCCGCCGGGCACCTCGCGCGACCTGGCCGACGACGGCACTGCCGCGGCTCCCTCGCTGGACCCGGTCCTCGGCTACCGGCGCGCCGATCTGGCCGGTGCCGTCGTCGCTTATCTGCGCCATCGGGGCCACTGGGAGCGCGCCGCCGCCGACCTCGGTGTCCACCGCAACACCCTGCGGAACCGCATCGCGACCGCCGCCCGGCTGATGGACGCGGACCTCGACGACCCGGACACGGCGAGCCGCACCTGGCTGGCCCTCCGGGCGGCCGGCCTCGCCTGACGGGCCGTCGTCAGCGGGCGGAACAGCCGTGACCCACGGTGGGCCCCGGCCCGCAGACCGCCGACCGGTGGTGCGGACCGGCCCGGGACCCGGGTGGCGTCGCGATCGCCACCCGGGTCAGGGGTGACTCAGAGGGTGGACTTGAACAGCAGCCGGTTCGGGGTACCGCTGACATTGCCGCGGATCGCGTTGGCCGTGCTGTTGCTGATGATCCAGTTGTTGACCGTGGTGCTCGGGGCGTCGCCGTTGACCGCCTTGTAGAGCGCCGCCACCCCGGCCACGTGCGGCGCGGCCATCGACGTACCGCTCATGGTGGTGGTGCCGCCACCGGCCCGGGCGGAGACGATGTTCACCCCGGGGGCGTAGAGGTCGGTGCACCGGCCGTAGTTGCTGAATCCGGCCTTGGAGTCGCCGGAGTCCGAAGCGGCGATCGCCAGGGCGTCCTGAGCGCTCGCCGGGGAGTAGTTGCAGGCGTCCTGGTTGTTGTTCATCGCCGAGATCGTGGTGTGCACCCCGGAGCGGGCCAGGGCGGTGGCCGCGTTGTTGAGGGCGGTGGAGAAACCGCCGCCGAGGGAGGCGTTGGCGACCGCGGGCTTCACCGCGTTCTGCCGGACCCAGTCGAATCCCGCGATGATGGCGGAGTTGGCACCGCTGTTCTGGCAGTTGAGCACCCGCACCCCGCGCAGCTGCACCCCCTTCGCCACCCCGTACGTCGAGCCGCCGATGGTGCCCGCGACATGGGTGCCGTGACCGTTGCAGTCCCGGCCGTTGCCGCCGAGGGCGTCGAAGGCGCTACGGGCCCGGCCGCCGAACTCCGGGTGGGTCGCGTCGATACCCGAGTCGATGACGTACGCGGTGACACCGGCACCCGTGCTGCCGTAGTTGTACTTGTTGTCACGTCCGCTGCGCTGGTCTATCCGGTCCAGACCGTAGGACGGGTTGTTCTGCGTCGCGGTGCTGGTGACGATCTGGTCCTCCTCGATGGCGAGGACACGCGCGTCACCACGCAACGCCTTCAGCTGGCCGGGCGTCAGCTCCGCGGCGAAGCCGTTGATGACCTTGTCGTACACGTACGCGGTGTCGATCGACCGCTTCTCCGCGATGCCGGTCGGGTCGGCGCCGGACTTGAGGGTGACGATGTAGCGTCCCTTGATCTCCTTGCCGGCCGGAGCTTCGGCGACCTTGACCGCCGGGGTCGGATCGGCCACCGGGGCGGCCGAGCCGACCCCCGGTATCAGGGTCAGCGGGACGGCGAGACCTATCGCTCCGACGGTGAGGACGCCGAGGTGGGTTCTGCGCATGTGGAGGGTGCACCTTTCTGGGTCCGGCCGCACTGTGCCGCGGGCCGGGTGTGTACGGAGCGCACCCCGTTCATCCGGACGTGGGGTCCGGGCCGCGTGACGCGGGACGGGGCGGCGGGAGGTGGCACGTCCCACCGCGTGAGCGACGCGGTGAGCGACCGCGCGGCGCACGGACCGAGCGGGGTGGAGGGCCACCGGTGCCGGATCGCCTGTGCCCATCGCAGGACCCCCGGCCACCCGGCACGGAACGTCCACGGGCGGGATCACCGCCCGCCGGAGCACCGTTGCCGCCGGGTGTGCCGACAACATACCGGCGTCAACCATGTGTTGACCCGGCCGAAACAGGCGTGACCCTTTGCGGACACGGCGGCCCCCGGCCCCGGCCGAACGCGAGGGCCCTGACCAAGGGATCTGCCTCCGTTAGTGTTCGGGCCATGGCCGTCGACGAGTCGCCCACGAACGCCGCTGCCGCGCACCGGAGCGCGCCCGCCTCCTCCGGGTCCGCGCCGGACGGGGCGGCGCCGGGCGGGACCGGGGCGGACGCCGGGGACGGGCCGGGGACAGCCGGGGGAAGGGCCGCCCGACGGGAGCGCAACCGCGGCGGTGACGCCTTGGACGTCCTGCCCGGGGACATCCTGGACTGGCTCACCGCGCGGCGGCTCGTCGACCGGGACCGGCGGCACGCGAACTCACCGGAGCGGGTGCTCCATGAACTGGTCGCCGAGCAGCGCCGCCAACTCGGCCAGTTCCACCGCGGTCTGGACGCCGTCCAGGGCCTGCTGCGCCTGGTGGCCGACCCTCAGACGTCCGGACGCATGACCGTCGAGGCCGAGTACTTCACCGACCGCGCCCGGCTCCGCCAGCGTCTGTACGACCTGGACGTCCTGTGCCAGGGCGAACTCCTCTGCATGCGCGGCACCTTCCCCGAGCCCGAGGATCTGGCGGACAGCCTGGAGGCGGACCTGGCGATGCTCGCCCGCGGCGTCACGATCCGGCTGCTCGTCTCGGCCGGTGCCGCGCGCAGGCCCGGTGCCTCCCGCTTCCTGACCGCGCTGTCCGACCACGGCGCGGAGATCCGGCTCGCCGCCGCCGTGCCCCTCCAGCTCAACATCGTCGACCGCCGGACGACCGTCCTCGCGCTGCACCTCGCCGAGGACGGGGCCGGACCGCCCGAGGACATCCTGTTCCACAGCACCCGGCTCGCCCTGTGCTTCGCCCGGGTCTTCGAGCACCACTGGGACGTCTCGCTGCCCTACGGGAGGGAGACGGGCCGCGGCGAACCGGCCGAGGAGTGGACCCCGAGGGAGCGGGAGATACTGGCCCTCCTCGCCTCCGGCGCCAAGGACGAGGCGATCGCGCGCCGACTGGGCTGCTCGGAGCGCACCCTGCGCCGACTGCTCGCCGCCCTGGTCCGCAGACTCGGCGCCGAGAGCCGCTTCGCGGCGGGGGTGCGCGCGGCCCGGCTCGGCCTGCTGGACGGCTCCTGACACAGCCACGACGGGCCCGCTTCCCGTCCGCGTGACCGCGCCCGCCGACGATGATCACCGGCGCCGTCCCGATACGCGGAGCCCGACCTATGAGGCGAAGAGACGTCGAACCTGTAGAAATGCGACATGGCAGTGTCAAGGGGCTCGTCCACTCCGCAGGAGCACACCCATGACTCCGGTGCCGCTCGTGACCAAGGCCCGCGCGGACGCTCGGTCCTCGGGGTGCGCAGCGTCGTCGGTCAGATGTTCGTCCTGCAACTCGTCGTCGTGGTGCTGCTGGCCGCCGGAGCCGTCGCACTGCTGCTGCTCCTCGCCCAGCGGGAGAGCGAGCAGGAGGCCGCCAGCCGCTCGCTCGCCGTCGCCCAGGGCTTCGCCAACTCCCCGGGTGTCGCTCCCGCCCTGGAGTCGTCCGATCCCACGGCCCTGCTCCAGCCCGGCGCCGAAGCCGCCCGGAAGGGCTCGGACGTGGACTTCGTGGTCGTCGTGGGACGCGACGGCCTGCGCTACACCCATCCCCTTCCGGACCGTATCGGCAAGCCCAGCTCCCGGGACATCACCCCGCTCCTCGCCGGACACACGGTCGTCGAGGAGCGGGTGGGCACGCTCGGACCGCAGATCCGGGCCTACGTCCCCGTCAGGAACCGCGGCGGGACCGTGGTCGGCGCCGTCGGTGCGGGCGTCACCATCGCCGAGGTCAGCAGCGCCGCCGCCGACCAGTTGCCGCTGGTCATCGGCGGCGTCGTCGGTGCGGTGGCCGTCTCCACGGCCGGCGCGGCCCTGCTCAGCAGACGGCTGCTGCGCCAGACACACGGACTCGGCCCGGCCGAGATCACCCGTCTGTACGACCACCACGACGCCGTGCTCCACGCGGTCAAGGAAGGCGTGGTCATCGTCGACCGGGAGCGAAGGCTGGTCCTGGCCAACGACGAGGCCCAGCGGCTGCTCGAACTCCCGCCGGGCTCCGAAGGCCGGAAGGTGACGGACCTCGGTCTCTCCGGCGGCGTCGCCGAACTCCTGTCGTCGGGCCGGGCCGTCGCCGACGAGATGCACGAGGCGGGCGGACGGCTGCTGGCGGTCAACCAGCGCCCCACCTCGCGCCACGGCCCGGACGGCAGCGTCGCCACCCTGCGCGACTCCACCGAACTGCTCGCCCTCTCCAGCAGCGCCGACGCGGCACGGCGCCGGCTGGGGGTGCTCTACGACGCCTCCGTACATGTCGGAACCACCCTGGAAGTCCCGCGCACCGCCCAGGAACTCGCCGAGACCGCCGTACCCCGGTTCGCCGACTTCGCCACCGTCGACCTGGCGGAACCCGTCCTGCGCGGCGACGAGCTCCAGGGCACCGAACGGGTCCTGCGGCGCACCGCCGTCACGGGCGTCCGGGACGACCACCCGCTCTATCCCCGGGGGCGGCTGATCCGGCTCGTGAGCTCCACCCCCCAGGCGCAGGGGCTCTCCAGCGGCCGTGCCGTCGTCGAACCCGATCTGCGCCGGGCCGCGGGCTGGCACGCCCAGGACCCCGAGCGCGCGCGGCGCATCGTCGACTACGGCATCCATTCCCTGATCAGCGCCCCGCTCTCGGCGCGCGGGGTGGTGCTGGGCGTGGCCAGCTTCTGGCGTTCGGAGAAGCCCGAACCGTTCGAGGACGACGATCTCGCCCTCGCCGAGGAACTCACCGCACGGGCGGCGGTCTGCATCGACAACGCCCGCCGGTACACCAAGGAGCACTCCGTGGCAGTGACGTTGCAACGCAGCCTCATGCCGCGCGGTCTGCCCGTCCAGACCGCCCTGGAGGTGGCGACCCGCTATCTGCCCGCCCAGGCGGGGGTCGGAGGCGACTGGTTCGACGTCATCCCCCTGCCCGGCGCCCGGGTCGCCCTCGTCGTCGGCGATGTGGTCGGCCACGGTCTGCACGCCGCCGCCACCATGGGGCGACTGCGGACAGCCGTGCACAACTTCTCCTCCCTCGACCTCGCCCCGGACGAGATCCTCAGCCATCTGGACGAGCTGGTGGAGCAGATGGACCAGGACCGGACCACCGACGAACAGAGCCATGACGTCACCGGAGCGACCTGCCTGTACGCCGTCTACGACCCGATCACCGGAAGCTGCTCCCTGGCCGCCGCGGGACACCCCCCACCGCTCGTGGCCCTCCCCGACGGCACGGCGTACTACCCCCGGCTCTCCCCCTCACCGCCTCTGGGAGCGGGCGGCGGGCTCCCGGTGGAGAGCACCCAGATCCAGCTGCCCGAGGGGGCCCGGCTCATCCTCTACACCGACGGCCTGGTCGAGGACCGGCGCCGCGACATCGACGCGGGGCTCGCCCTCCTGCGGACCGCCGTCACGGGCAGGGCGGGCCTCGGACCGGAGGAGACCTGCCAGGAGATCCTCGACGCCATGCTGCCCGAGGACCCGGGCGACGACATCGCCCTGATGGTGGCCCGCACCCGCCCGCTGGACCCGGACTCGGTGGCGCAGTGGGAGGTGCCGTCCGACCCCGCGGCCGTCGCCGTGACCCGCAACGCGTGCGCGCGCCAGTTGGCGGCCTGGGGCCTCGACGACATCGCCTTCACCGCCGAACTGATCCTCAGCGAACTCATCACCAACGCCATCCGCTACGCCACTCAGCCCATCACCGTACGGCTGATCCACGGCGCCGGTCTCATCTGCGAGGTCTCCGACGGCAGCAGCACCGCCCCGCATCTGCGCCGCGCCGCGCTGACCGACGAGGGCGGACGCGGCCTGTTCCTCGTGGCCCAGCTGGCCGACCGGTGGGGCACCCGATACACCGCCACCGGCAAGGTGCTGTGGACGGAACAGGCGATCCACCCCACGGGGACCCCGCCGGCCGTCTTCGACGACCTGCTCGGCCTGGACGACATCTGACGCGGACCCCGGCCCCGGCGGCCCCATGGGACCGTCCGGGACGAGGGCCGCGCCCGGTCCGACAGTGCCTCCGCCGCAGCCGCCGGCAACGCCGCTTCCGACGCCGCCGGACCCGCCACGCCGATCCGCCCGTCACCCGTCACCCGTCGACCGGAACGCCGGACCGGGACGCCGTCACGCCCACCCGCCGCTCAGCACTTCTCGTTCTCGTAGTACTCGGCCTGCGCGATCCCCTCGTTCTCGCCCCGGCCGGCCGAACCGTCCGCGAGGTCGACGCCCACGGCTTCCGCCCCTGTCGCCTCGATCTCCCGGCAGATCCGCTTCCGCTGCGCGGGCCCGATCGCCTCCCACGCGACATCCCAGACGGCCTTGTCGGTGTGCGTGGGCTCGTACGCCAGGATCTCGTCCTTGTGCTCCGTGAGTACGGCGGCCACGGCCTCCCGGTACTCGGCGGCCGTCAGGGCCTCGCACTCGGGTTCCCCGGACACGTCCCGGACGTCGTCGGCCTGGTAGGCGCGGTCGAGGAGGGCCTGACAGTCCTCGAAGTCGTGGACTGGTGAGGGCATGGGGGCCGGGCTGGTGGTTCTCAGCGGCAGGATCGTGGTCTTGTCGGGGCCGTCGTTGCCGCATGCGGCAAGCGTCGAGAGCAGTAGCGCGGCGATCGTGGCGACGGCGGTGCGGGTGTCCATGGTCCCCCCCAGGGATTGGCGTGGGGCCATCATCGAGCGGGGCATGCCCAGGGGTGGGTGGAGTGCCCGTTTCGTGACCCGCGAAATCCCTGCTCGTCGCCGGTGCGAGGCGGGTCCGGACGACTGGTGTTACGGACGTGGCCACTGGGACGCAGCCATGTGCGGGTGACGAAGAACGGGGGAGGGTGGGGAGGGTCCGTCCCCGCGGCGAACCGGCATCACCCATGAGCCGAAAGGGCTGCCGAAGGCGGGGACAGGGGGTTCAGCTTTCGCGGTGCGCCGCTGTGCCCCGGTCCGCGCGTTCGAGGATCGCCGCGATGACTTCGCTCTTCGCGTCGGCGTAGTGCTGCATGTACGTCCATGTCCGCCGTGCGAGGTCCTGCTTGGTCCGGGCGTAGAGGTCCCGTTCATCGGTATGGGTGCGCAGCCAGTCGCGGAACAGGAGCATACGGGCGATCTCGGGGCAGCCGGTGGAGAGCACATGCAGATTGGCCGACTCGGCGCCGGGGGCGGGAGCGGGCTTGCGCAGGACGCGATGCTCGTACCAGTCGGGCTCCCGGATCGCGAGCGTGTAACCGATGGCCTCCAGGGCGGGCACGTAGGCGGACTCGTCCGCCGAGTCCGGGACGATCAGCAGGATGTCGATGACCGGTTTGGCGGGCAGCCCGGGTACCGAGGTGGAACCGGTGTGCTCGACCTGGTGGGGCAGTCCGTCCAGCCCTTCGCTCATCCGGGCGGCTTCCTCCTCGAACCCCGTGGCCCATTCGGGGGTGTACTCCTTCAGTTGGACAGCGCTGTCGAGCCGAGGAGCTGTTTCGAGGTTCGCCGCTTCGATCTCCTCGTCGGTCATCGGGACACGAGGAATCTCCTGCTCGTGTCGTTCCTGATCCGTCATGGCTGTTCGTCCCGTCTCGATGGTGCGGCAACTTCACTGGATCAGAGGGTAATTGCTCCATGCGCCGCCGGCGGACGCCGCCGTTCCGGCACGCGGACCGGACCGGACCGGACGGGTCGTGCCGGTGTCCGCCGCCCCCGCCCGGCAGCGCGCGGCGGTCGGCCGGGCTGCCCGCCGCCTTGCCCCGTCCGTGCGACGGCACGGGAGTGGCTGTCCGTCGCATGTCCCCGACGGGCCACCCTTGACAGGCGGCGGGGTGGCTGGATTACTGGGCGTGGCGCACGGTGACCGAATGGTCGGTCGGGTCGTTGGCGTGGACCGTCGGTCCGGCGGGGGAGCGGCGGCCCGGGGGAGACCGGCTGCCCCGGGGCCCGGCGGGAGACACCGCGGCGCGTGGTGAAGGTACGGCGGTGACCAGGACACCGGGCACGACGACGAAGGAGTCGCGATGAGCAGCGAACCGACGGCCTCGGTGCCCCCGGGCCGCCCGTCCGGCGGCAAGCGGGGCGAGGTGATTCCTCCCGGCCTGCTGGACGACGCCGAGCGGCTGACCCGTCGGCAGCTGGAGGAACTCCAGCTCGACCGGCTGCGGTCCACGCTGCGCCACGCCTACGACAACGTCGAGCTGTACCGCGCGAAGTTCGACGAGGCCGGGACAGGGCCCGGCGACTGCCGTTCCCTCGGTGACCTGTCCCGCTTCCCCTTCACCACGAAGGCCGATCTGCGGGACACCTATCCGTTCGGGATGTTCGCCGTCCCGATGGCCGATGTCCGGCGCGTGCACGCCTCCAGCGGCACCACCGGCCGCCCCACCGTCGTGGGATACACGGACAACGACCTGTCCGTCTGGGCGGATGTGATGGCCCGTTCCATCCGGGCGGCCGGTGGCCGCCCCGGCCACAAGGCGCACATCTCCTACGGCTACGGCCTGTTCACCGGAGGTCTCGGCGCGCACTACGGGGCCGAGCGGGCCGGATGCACCGTGATCCCGGCCTCCGGCGGTATGACGGCACGCCAGGTGCGGATCATCCAGGACTTCCGGCCCGAGATCATCATGATCACCCCGTCCTACATGCTCACCTTGCTCGACGAGTTCGAGAAGCAGGGGATCGATCCGCGTACCAGCTCCCTGGAGGTGGGCATCTTCGGCGCGGAGCCGTGGACGGAGGAGATGCGCCGCGAGATCGAGGAACGCGCGGGCATCCACGCCGTCGACATATACGGTCTGTCCGAGGTGATCGGTCCCGGCGTCGCGCAGGAGTGCGTGGAGACCAAGGACGGACTGCATGTGTGGGAGGACCACTTCTACCCCGAGGTGGTCGACCCGCTCACCGGCGCGGTGCTCCCCGACGGCGAGGAAGGCGAACTCGTCCTCACCTCGCTCACCAAGGAGGCGCTGCCGGTCGTCCGCTACCGCACCCGCGACCTGACCCGGCTGCTGCCCGGCACCGCAAGGCCCGCCTTCCGCCGGATCGAGAAGATCACCGGCCGCTGCGACGACATGATCATCCTGCGCGGGGTGAACGTCTTCCCCAGCCAGATCGAGGAGATCGTGCTGCGCACCCCCGGCGTCGCACCGCACTTCCGGATCGAGCTGACCCGCCGGGACCGGATGGACCATATGACCGTCCTGGTCGAGGCGCGGCCCCAGGCCGGCCCCGGGCAGCGGGAGGCCGCCGCCCGGTCCATCGTCCAAGGGGTCAAGGACGGGGTGGGAGTCACCGTCGAGGCGCGGATCGTCCCGCCCGAGACCCTGGAACGCTCGCTCGGGAAGCTCCGCCGGGTCAAGGACCTCCGCGGGGAGTGACCGGCGCGGACGGTGTCCGGTGAGGGGCGTGACCTCCGCGGGGAGTGATTACCGGCGCCCGGATGCCGGACCTGGACCGTGCGGATGCCGGACCGCCCGCATGCCGGAGCGGCTGAGCCGGACCGCCCGGGCGCCGGACCAGCGCATGCCCCGCACCTCCCGACGGCGGCGCCGCGAACGGCCCCTACCCGGAAACGACCCGGGAACGACCGGGGCGTGCCCAGCCCGACCTGTGTAATGGAGGGAGCGAACGGGCTTGTGACGTGGTGAGCGCGGGTGACACTGTTGCCGCCATGGCGCACTCCTTTCCCTTGCCCGAACACGGGGCGGTACTGGCGGAGGTGCGGATGGTGAGACGGGCCGGGGTCGTGGGACTGCGCTCGCTCAGCACTCCCGAGCTCTCCCGGATCGTGCACCGGCCGGGTCACGCCGGGACCGCGACGGGTCCCGCCACGGTGGAGCAGTTGCTGCGGACCGCCGTCGCGGGCATCGGCGGGGGCACCTTGCAGACCGCCGCCGAGTACAGTCTCGGACTCGCCGCGGGCACCCGGGACTGGCCGGCCGCCGACCGCCGGCGCCGGGCCGCGCAGGTGTACGGGGTCAGCATCGAACGGTTCCGCAAGCACCACGAGTTGATGGTGCTGGGTCAGATCGCGGAGCGCATCCTTCTCATCGCCGCCACCGCCACCGCCACCGCGTCCGTGACCGGAACGGCCCCCGCGGACGGGCAACGCCCCGATCCCGGCGCCGTACCGGTGGCGCTCCCCGGACTCGCCGCCTCGCACCGCACGCTCCATCCGCTCGTGCACGGCCGCCGCACCACCGTGACGGTGCACACCCACTCGGTGGACCTGCTGCGGGACATCGACGTCGTGGTCTCGCCGTGCAACACCTACTTCGCGCTGCCCGCGCCCTTCAAGTCGTCGGTCGCCGCCACCCTGCGACGCGCGGGAGCACGCAAGGACCCTACGGGGGGACTCGTCGAGGACTCCGTCCACGACGAGTTGTGGGGGTGGGCCGCCCGGAACGGAATGCCGGGCCGGGCGGCCCTGCCGGGAACCGTCGCCGCCACCTCGGCCGGCGCACTGGGCGAACAGGGGATACGACGGCTGTACCACGCGGCCGTGGCCGTCCCGCGTCCCGACAGCAACGACTACGACGTCCCGCCCACGGTGGTCACCCGCTCCGTGGCCGCCGCCTTCGCCCTCCTCGCCCGGGAGGCCGACGACCATGACCCGCCGCTGCGTTCCCTCTGTCTGCCGCTCCTCGGCGCCGGTCGCGGTGGCCTCTCACCGCTGGAGAGCTTCGGTGCGCTGTGGCCCGCGGTCGAGGCGGAACTGGCGCGCGGAGCGCCGTGGGAGGTCCACTTCGTGATGCGTAGGCACGCCAACGCGGATCTTGTGGAACGACTTCTCACCGGACCGCCGAGCAGGACCCACCAGTGACCCGCCGATGACCTGCCGGTGACCCACCGATGAACGACCCACCAGTGGACAGGGAACAGGGAACGCAGTGAATCCGTATGCGGTACTCGCCGCCGCCGCCGAGCAGTGGGAGCGGATCGCCGGAGCACTCGGCCCGGCACCGCGGGAGCGGCTGGCCGCGCTGCTGGCCCGGGCGCGCCACGACGACCGGGGCCGGCACACCGGGCGGCAGCGGCACGAAGCCGCGCTGGCCGCCGTGGACCTGCTCGCCGAGCGGCTTCCCGAACTGTTCGGCGGCGAACAGCAGGCACGTCTCACCCTCACCGCGCCGCCGCCCGGCGCCGCCGCGGAGAGCGTCACCCACCTCGGCTTCACCGCCGAGGACCTGGCCGTCCTGCTGATCGACGGTCACCGGATGGTGGGCCCCCTGCTGGGCCCGGTACGCGAACGCCTGCTGGCCGCTCCCGCCCTGGACCTGGACACCGTGCTGCTGGGTGGCACCGACCCCTTCGTCCCGGCGCTGATCCGGCTGCGCGGCAGAGGAGGAGCCGTGCGGCTGCCGAGCCTCCAGTTCACCGCGGCACACCGGCCCCGGCCGATCGTGCTCGCCGTCAACGAGATCCTGGCCGCGGACCGTGACCCCTGGGGCGCGGCGGACTGGTGGCTCTCCGCCGACGCCCGGCTCGACGCCCGTCCCGAGACGCTCATCGGGACCGCCGACGAGCAGCAACTCCTGGACACCGTACGAATGTTGGCAGAGCAGGAGTAGCCGTGCCGAGATACCGCCCGCCCGCCGGCTTGTCCGGGGCCCCCACCGAGGTCCAGCTGGCCGCCGGTACGCGGCTGTACCGGGTGCACGCCGCACACCGGGCCCCGGAGGGCTTCAACCCGGTCCCCGCGCACTGTCTGTACGGGGGCGGCCGCTTCGACTCCACCGCCTGCGACCGGTACGGATACCTCTACGCGGGGCTCGCGGCGGCCACCGCCGTCTGCGAGACCCTGCTGCGTGGCATACCGTTCGACCCGTCGGGCGCTCCGCGGCTCGTCCCCCGTGTCGCGGTCGCGGGCCGACGGCTCTCCACCCTGCTGCTGACCACCGATGTCACCCTGATCTCCCTGACCACGGCCCAGGACCTGGCAGCCGTCCACCAGGACAGCTGGCTCGTCCAGACGGAGGCCCACGAGTACCCGTACACCCGCGACTGGGCCCACTGGATCCGCCACCACACCGGCCCCGGTGCCCAAGGGCTGCTCTGGTCCTCGAAGCGGGAACCCGGTGAGCGCACGGTGATCCTCTTCGAGGACCGCTGCCCGCCGGACGTGCTGAAGGCGGCGGCCGGTGACCCGGTGGACTTCGGTACACCGCACGGCGAGCAGTGGCTCAACTCCGTGCTCCAGCCCTACCATGTCCAACTCCCCCCGGCCGACGGCCGTCCCTGAAAGCCGGGAGGCGCCCCGATGTCCCAAAAGAACGCGATCGCCCACGCCACGGCCGCGGAAGCCGCGTACCGGAGCTACTGCGAGACCTTCGACCCCGCGCTGCTCGTCCGGGCGACCGAGGAGTTCGAGGAGGCCTTCGAGGAACCGGGCGACGACGGGCCCTGGCCCGTGTGGCGCGTCATGTTCGGCCATCTGCGCTGCTTCCAGTACGACGAACAGCCCACGGCACCGCTGCTGCGCCACACCTGGAACCTGCTCAGCGAGGGCCTCGACGCACTCCCGGACGACGACGGGGAACAGGACGGGGCCCGTACGGTCGCACACCTCCTGCTGGCGAACGCCGCACGGCTCCGCTACGAGGCGGGCCGGGGGAGGAGCGTCGAGGAACGCACGGCGCTGCTCGACGAAGCGCTCCGGCGGCACACCGAGGCCGAACCATGGGCGCGGACCCCGCAGGAGGACCCGTCCAGTGAGCCCGGCACCCTGCTCGCACTCCACCAGGGCCAGGGCTGTCTCTTCCTGGAACGTCACCGGATGACGGCCGATGTCAGGGCGGCGCGGAGCGCGGTCACCCACTACCGGGCCGCGCTGAGCATGCCACCGCCGACGGAGGAACTGGCCCTCAGCTGGTACGGACTGGGCCTCGCCCTGTTCGCGGCCGGATCGACCGCCCAGGACCGCGCCGAACTGGAAGCGGCACAGCAGGCGTTGGAGAAAGCGTTCGCCCTGGCCCGGGACACCGGAGCGGACACCGGGACATGGGCCTGGGAAGCGGAGATCCGGATCGCCGCCGTGCACTGCTGCGTCTATCTGATCTGGAAGGACCAGACGCACGGCGAGGCCGCGATGGCGGACGTGGGCAGGCTGCTGGCGGAGCCGGGCACGGAGGACCGGCTGGAACCCTTCTTCCTGCACGCCTTCGCGAGCGTGCTCTTCGAAAGAGCGGGCAGGGAGACCGACGGCGAGCAGCAGGACCGGGCCATAGCCATGGTGCGGCGGCTGGTACGGGAGACGCCACCCGGCCGTGATCCGGCCAAGCCCCAGCGGCTGTTGGTGCTGGCCGCCTTCCAGCAGATCCGCTACTACCGCGACCAGGACCCGGAACGGGCCAGGGAGACGGGACGCGCGGCGACCCTGGCACTGGCGGAGGAGCCGGAGGACCCTGAGACGGCCGACCTGGCGGAACAGCTCCAGGTCTGGGCCCGGACGATGCTGGAGCACCGCGGACAGCTGACGCCTCAGGACGAGACGGCCATCGGCGCCCTCAGCGACGAGCGGGCCAGAGCTCTCATGGCCGAATGGGCGGAGAAGGCCGAGAACGGGACGGCCCGCCCGTTCTTCGGCGACGCGCACCCCGACCTTCCCGGGATGTTCGCGGGACTGCTGGGACAGCAGCGCAGGGAAGACGACTTCGCCCTGCTCTACGCGTCCTGGTGCGAGATGGAGCAGGGCGGCCGGGACCGCGCGCAAGCCGCGGCGCAACTGCTGAACGCGGCGCTCATCGCGGACCCTGACGCGGCAATGGTCAGCGAGGAGCAGCGCGACACGCTCATCGAGGCGATCCTGGAGACGGACAAGGACGACCCTGTCTGGCAGCGCTACGCACACCGGATCGTGGGCTTCGTGCTGCTCCAGTACGAGCGGCGGGGCCGTGGGCGGGGGATGGACGAGGTCGTCGCCCATCTGGAGCTGGCCGGGCTGGGCGGACCGGCCTCCGGCGAAGCGGACAACTACACGGACGAGCTCATCGGTCTGGTGGCCCGGCTGCACCGGGGTCAGGAGGACGGCTCCGCCGACGACCTGGAGGCGGTGGGCGAGATCCATCGGAGACTGCTGGACAACCGCGCTCTGGCACCGCACCTGGCGACGCTGATCGAGACCGGGCACCTGTACCTCCAGGTGCGGGAAGCGGTTCGGCGCGCGGACCTCCCGGCGGTGGACCGGTGCGTCGCGCGGACCGCCGCCCTCCGTGCCGGGCTGGCACCGGACGATCCCGCCCGGGCGGAGATCTGGGTGCATCTCACCGGCATGATCCTGAGACGTGAGGGACTCGCCTTGCGCCTCGGCGCCGCGCCCTCGACGCTGCCCGACCCGCCCACCGTCGAGGAACTCCGCCGGTCCACTCTCTCCTTCCCTCCCGGTCACCGTGCCTGGATCCTGGGCGACAGCGCTGTGGGCCGTATGGCCTTCGCCGTGCGGGACGAGGACGTGGAGGCGCTCGCCGAGGCGCGGGAGCTGATCGAGGAGGCACGTGAGCTGTCCCGGTCCGATCCGCCGTCGTACCTGCGGTACACCGGTCTGCTGGCCGCCGCCCACGACGCCCTGGCCCGTCTGCTCCGCGTCCCCGCCGAGCGGGACGAGCACCTGGAGCTGGCGATCGGCCTCTACGAGGAGTGCCACGCGGCCACCGGCGGGCCCGAGCACCGGCTGCGGCCCTCCGCCGCGCTCGGGCTGGCCCGCGCCTACCGGGAGCGGGCCTCCCGCCGGCCTCGCACGGCTGCCCAGGACCGGCCCAGGGCCCTGGCCCTGGGCCTCGACGGGCTGCGCGGTTACGCCTGGGCCGCGCTCCTCCAGTCCGCCACGGTCCATGCCGCCGAGGCCGTCGCCGAGGCCACCGCCGAAGCACTCGAAGTCGCCTCGTGGGCACTGCGGGAAGGCGCCCTCGAATCCGCCGTCGAAGCGCTGGAAGCCTGCCGGGGACTCGCCCTGCACGCCGCCACCACCTCCAGGACCGTGCCGCAGCGGCTGGCCGCCGCCGGTCTCGGCGAACTGGCCGACGAATGGCGCGCGGCCGGAACCGGGGCGGGCGGCACGGGCGCGTTCCGAAGCGGCGGCGAGGGGGACATCCCCAGCGCGCTGCGCCGCCGCGTGCTCACCGCGCTGCGGGCGGACGCGACCGACTCCGGTGACCGGCTCCTCGACCCGCCCGGCATCGCCGCCGTCGCCGAAGCGCTGCGCACCCTCGGCCGGGACGCGCTGGTCTACCTGGTGCCCACGTCGGACGAGGGAAGCGGCTCGGCCGTCGTGGTCACCGCCGGCGGTGAGACGCACGTCCTGCCGCTGCCCGCACTCGACGAACAGGCCGGTCCGCTCGCGCAGTACGCCCCGGTCCCCGGTGGCGGCCGGGACCTGGGACCGGTGCCCGGTGCACCGGGCGGCCCCGGCCCTGCGGCCGGCCGGCCATCCGGCGGTCCCGAACTGCGTCGGCAGCTCGACCGGTTGTGCGGCTGGGCGTGGTACGCCGCCATGAGACCGCTGCTCGACGCCTTCAGCGCACCCGGCCGCCCGGACCGCGTCCCGAGGCTCGTCCTCGTCCCGATGGGAAAGCTCGGGCTCGTCCCCTGGCACGCCGCGTACCGCCCGGCCGCCGGGGGCCGCCGCCGCTACGCGCTTCAGGACGCGGACCTCTCGTACGCCGCGTCCGCCCGGTTGCTCTGCGAGGTCGCCGCCCGACCCGCCGCCGCACGGGCGGGAGACGCCCTGGTCGTCGGTGACCCGACCGGGGACCTGGTGTACGCGGGGGAGGAGGCGGACGCCGTCCAGCGCCTGTTCTACCCGGACGGAACGTTCGTGGGGCGGCGCCGCGGCGGGGCGGCGGAAGGTGCCGGGACGCCGGACGAGGTGCTCGACTGGCTGCGGGGGAGCGGCAGCCGGGACGGGGTACTGCATCTGGCCTGCCATGCCTCGGTCACCGACAACGCCCGGCGCAGCGCGGGGCTCTCCCTGCACGGCGGCGACCTGTTCGCCGAGGACCTCACCGCGGCGGGAGGCGGCACGGGCTCCGCCGGTCCCGCCCTGGTGCTGCTGGCCGCGTGCCGCAGCAATGTCTCGGGGCACGGGGACAACGAGGCGTTCACGCTGGCGACCGCGTTCCTGGTGGCGGGCGCCCGCTCGGTGGTGGGCTCCCTGTGGCCGGTCCCGGACGAGGCGACCTCGGTGCTGATGCTCCTGACCCACTACTTCCTCAGCCGTGAACAGGAGCCTCCGGCAAGGGCGTTGCGACGGGCCCAGCTGTGGATGCTGGGGCTGGACCGGCAGCCGCCCGGCAGCCTCCCCGATGAGCTGGCCGCGCGGGCGGCGCGGGTCGATCCGGACGACCTGAGCGCGTGGGCGGGGTTCACGCACCTGGGCCGCTGACGGCGCGTCAGGCGACGTTCGCCCGACTGACCATGTCACGGAGGCGAACGTCGTCACACCCTCGTGGCCCGCACATCCACAGGGCCGCCCCGACTTCGCGAGCGCCCCGGGGCTCAGCCTTGGGTGTCCGTATTCCCGGCCGGTTCCCGCTGGTCGGCGGTGCTGGGATTCTTCGTGCCCGCCTTCCTCGACGCCATCACGCTGGTGACCGTGGTGATGGCCAGCACACCGCCGATGACGGCCAGGGAGACCGGGGTGGAGATCTCCGGCACATGCAGGCTCGTCGTTTCGTGGACACCGTGCAGGACCAGCTTCACGCCGATGAAACCGAGGATGGCCGACAGCCCGTACGACAGGTGGACCAGCTTCTTCAGCAGCCCGACGATGAGGAAGTACAGCTGCCGCAGGCCCATCAGTGCGAAGGCGTTCGCCGTGAACACGATGTACGGATCCTGGGTCAGTCCGAAGATCGCCGGGATGGAGTCCACCGCGAAGAGCAGATCCGTGAGGCCGATCGCCACCATGACGATCAGCATCGGCGTGGCGAGCTTCTTGCCGTTCTCGCGGACGAACATCCGCGTGCCGTGCCACTCGGAGGTGGAAGGTACCCGTCGCTGAACAGCCTTGAGCAGACGGCCCTCCTCCCAGTCGTCGTCGTCCTCGTCCGTGCGCGCCTCCTGGATGAACTTCCAGGCGGTGTAGATGAGGAAGGCGCCGAAGAGGTAGAAGACCCAGGCGAACTGGTTGATCGCGGCGGCGCCCAGGGCGATGAAGACCGCGCGCAGCGCCAGCGCGAGCAGCACACCGATCATCAGCACGCGCTGCTGATAGATCGTGGGGACCGAGAACTTCGCCATGATCAGCACGAACACGAACAGATTGTCGACGCTGAGCGATTTCTCGGTGATGTAGCCCGCGAAGAACTCACCGGACGCCTGTCCGTGACCCAGGACGGCCAGTCCGGTACCGAAGAGCACGGCGAGGGCGAGCCAGACGATCGACCAGGTGCCCGCCTCCTTCATCGAGACTTCGTGTGGTTTGCGCCCGCCGATGAAGAAATCGGCCGCGATGAGTATCAGCAGTGTGGCGACTGTGATTACCCACATGGTCATCGAGGCGTCCAACTCTTTTCCCTCCCGTAGCTGTAGCGCGAACCGACAACAGTACTGGGTAGGCCAAGAGTTGGTATGGCGGGAGTAAACCGGCGTGCGAAGCACCCGATTTCAAGGGCCATTGACGGCCGCCGTCGCACGGTCATGGGGCGCGGGTGAGCACGCAAGCCGCGATCGCCGGTCGGTGTCAGGGAGTCGGCACGACGGTGCGCAGCGCGAGGGTACGTGTCGTCCAGTGGCCGTACGGTCGGGTGTTGACCGCCGTCAGGTCCCTCGTACCCGGCTGCGGCGGGGCCTGCGAGAAGCGCAGGACACCGTCACGGCCGTCCGGGGCGGACATCCGGGAGCCCGCCGACCCGGCTGCCCAGGCCGGGAGATGGAACGGCACCGTGTTGAGCTCGCACTCGGCGACGATCAGCTTGAGCCAGTCCCGCGCCTCCGCCCCCGGCACCGGAGGGCGGCCCACGGGCAGGGAGAACCGTACGGGCTCCCCGTCCAGGGCGTGCCCGGTGTGCCCCGGGGCGATGAAGTGCCCCGGGTAGAGCGTCGAATGGCCGGCGTATCCGTCCGTCAGGTCGAGCAGCAGACACCACAGGGTCCGGTCCGGTGAGCGGTTGTGCAGCCGTACGGACAGCAGCGGTGGCTGTGGCGCGTCACCACGGCCGGCGGCCGGCGGCGTGTACGCGCAGACGATCTCCCCGCTGCCGTCCGGGACGAGGAGCCGGTCGGACGGTGCTCCCCAGGGGCCGACCTCGACCCGCACCAGCCCGTCGAGCGGCGAGGGGCGTGGCGTCAGGTCCCGGAGCCGGTGCCAGCGCGTCAGATGGGTCAGACAGTCGACGATCCGCCGTACGTCCCCGGGCGCGGACAGCGGCAACGGAGCGACGAAACGGCTGCCGTCGCGGCGCAGGACATGTACGGCGCTTCCCCGTACCTCCAGGCGGAAGTGCAGATCGCCCGCGTCCCGGGGGTCGGGGACCGACCGCAGGAGCGGCGAGGGGCCACCGCCGGGCCCGGCCGTGGCGAGCGCCCGTGCCAGGGCGTCTTCGAAGCCGCCCGGTGGACCCGAGGCCGGGGCGTCCGCCGGGACGACGGTGACCGTCGCGGCGGGCAGGTTCAGCGCGGTGAGAGCCACCGGGTAGACCTGCCCGGGAGCCGGGGCCCAGCCCACCGGATCGACCAGGGTACGGTCCGCCAGCACGGTACGCGCGGTGAGGAGCCTGCCGGGTCGGGAGTTCCCCGACGCCGGGCCGCCCCCGGTGCGGGTGGGCCCGGGCCCGGCGGGCACGTCCCCCGTCGCCGCGTCCGGCCCCGACCGCTCCGCCTCCGCCGGACCCCCGTCCGCCACGGCGCGATCCACCACGGCGAACTCCGCTGCGGCGGCCCCCGCCGCGGCACCCTCGCCCAGCCCGTGCCCGGCCCCGCAGTCGACCTCCCAGCCCGCCGCCCCGTGGCGCAGCAGATGCGCGCCGTCCGCCCTCGCGACGCCGTCCGTCAGGAACGGCAGATCGGCCACCCCGCCCGGCCCGGGGGGAAAGAGGACCGGCTGCTGGAGGCCACCCGAACACTGCACCCGGGCGTCGGCGGCGGACAGCACCTCCCGGTAGGTGAGGCCCGGCGGCGCCTCCCGGACCACGCCGAGCACCGCGTGCGTGAACACCCCGTGCCGACGCCCGTCGAAGAAGGCCTCGTGGGCCGGCTGGTACGCGCGGCTCGCCGCCAGCAGCAGCACCTCACCCCGGCCCGGCGGCCCGGCCGGACGAGACGGGACCGCCTCGCGCGCCGACACGGGTGCCGCAGAGGCCCATTCGTCCCGCGCGGGCGCGAACCGGGCCGTCAGCCCCGTGTCACGGGTCGCCCCGCCGGCGAAGCAGCAGTCGAGGACCGCCACCACATGGGCGCCGCGTGCGGCGACCCCGTCGAGAAGTGCCCGCAGCCGTTTGTCCGGCAGCGGACCGTCCGCGCAGACCAGGGCCTGATTGTGTCCCGTCGCCTCGATCAGCAGATCCGCCCCGTGGGC
Organism: Streptomyces uncialis; assembly: GCF_001905345.1. Classification (GTDB taxonomy): domain Bacteria; phylum Actinomycetota; class Actinomycetes; order Streptomycetales; family Streptomycetaceae; genus Streptomyces; species Streptomyces uncialis. The sequence goes on along the minus strand of NZ_LFBV01000003.1, from coordinate 376,978 downwards.
CCGCGCCTCGGTGCCGTGCCCGGAGAACCAGAACAACGCGGTGTCCCCGGGCCCCGCTTCACCCAGCCCATCACGGATGCCGTGCTCGACCGCTTCGACGGTCGCCTCCCGGTCGAGCAGCACCCGCGGGCCCGGCACCGGCACCCGCCCCGCCAGCAGACGACGGACCCCGGCGATGTCGTTGAGACATCCGCCCAACCGCGGTGCCACCCCCGCCGGGTAGTCGTCGATGCCCACCAGGAGGGAATGAATCGTCGTCATACCGGAGAGTCTGTCAGCCCTCCCGCTCGACGAGCGGCGCACCCTTGGGCGTCAACTGGCCCTGTCCTGGGCGCATATAGGGTGGACGTACCGTGATGCGCCGATCCGGCGGCACGATGGAACCGGGCTCACTATCCTACGGTTCCGATCCGCGGGCCCGGCCGACGACGGCCGCACGACCGGCCCGCGCCGTGACCACGCGGTCCGGGACGAGACGGGGGACACACATGGGATTCGTGGAGCGACGACGACGGCTCGACACCGTCGGCGCACCGGAGGTACCGAGCGCCCTGCACGGGGCACCGCAGTCGGGGCAGGCCACCCCGCACGGCCGCTTCCTGCCGCGCTCACGCCTGCTGCGCGACGCCATGGCCGCGCTCGACAGCGGGATCGACGAGGCACAGGCCCGCCGCGTCATCGACGACATCCGTCAGGAGTACGCCTCCGCCCACGGCGGCGTGCCGCTCGGCTTCCTCGCCCACTGCTATCTCGGCCCGCCGTTCGTCGATCACCAACTGGATCTCGACCACGCGGTCGTGCGGCACTTCGCACCCGCCGACACGGTCCCCGAGCCCTACGCCGACGCCCGGATGCTGGCCCGTTCCGAGGCCTACGCGTACATCGAGATCCACAGCGACGGACTGGCCATACCGGTACTCAAGGACGGCAGCGTCGTCCGTCCCTGACGGACCAGGGCACACGCATGATCGGAGAATCCGTATGAACGACGTCGACTACACCCTCCGCCACCAAGTGCGGCAGGTCGACGCACAGGTCAACGCGCTGCGCGAGCACGTCAACATCGTGGCGGGACAGGTCGAGAACGTCCGGGCCGGCCAGGAGGCGGCCCGCAGTGAACTCCAGCAACTGCGGGACGACTTCAAGGAGTACGTACACACGGCCGAGCTGAACGCCCGGATCCAGCGGGCGGAGACCCGGATCGGCGTCGTCCAGGACCAGGTCGACCATGAGTTCGGCCACTACAAGCAGGTCAGACGCACGGCGACCGGCATCCTCCAGGCCTTCGACGTCGGTCTGGTGACCGAGGACACCGTACGTTCCGTCAGCGAACAGCTGATGATCCAGACCCCGCGCTACTGGCTCGCACCCGCCCTCGTCGCCCTGGCCTCCTGGTCGGCGGACGACCCGCGGCTGTGCGAGCGCGGTGTCGAGGAGGCGTACCGCCGCTCGCCGGACCGCACCTCGCTCTTCTTCGCGCTGGTGCTCCGCCGCCAGGACCGCGCCGACGGTTCGGTGCGCTGGCTGCGGCACTACCTTCAGGCACAGGATCCGCACGCGCTGGGCCGGGAGTTCACCGTCATCCTGGAGGCGGTCGCCCACGGGGCCTTCGGGGCCGCGGGCCGCGATGTGCTCGCCGCGGTGCTGACCCGGTGGAACGCGATGATGGCGGACGAGGTCGAGTACCGGGAGACGCAGGACGCGCAGACCCGGCGCTGGCGCGCGGAGGTCGACTCGCTGCGGGCACCGTCCGCGGCCCGGGAGTTCCCCCAGCTGGCGGCGTTCTCCCCGCAGTGGAGCATCCTCGACGGGGTACTGTCCTGGGCGCGCACCCAGCAACTGTTCCTCGACAAGTACCGAAGCATCCTCGGCCACGAGGCCGCGCTCGCGGCGCGTCTGGAGGACACCGTCGACGACCTCCTCGACCTGCTCGTGTCGGAGTACGACGACGAAGAGCTTCCGCTGCGCCGGGAACTCGCCCTCAACCGGGCCGTCGTCACCCACCGGGGCGACACAGCCGCCGCCGATGCCGCGGTCAAGGCCGACGAGGCCTCCTACGGCATCACCCTGGACCTCCTGACGCTCCAGACGACCGCCGCGCTCAGCCCCGCGGCGATCGGCGTCTCGGAGGGAACGAGGAAGCTGGCCGTCGGCGCCTGCCGGGAATGGCTCTTCCGGGCCCACACCCAGTTCACCCGGGACTACCGGGCCGCCGTCCCGCAGGATGTGCAGATCCGGTTCAACACGGACCACACCGTCGGCGCGCAGAACTTCAGACTGCCCCTGTGGACCGGTTCGTTCCTCAGGCCGCTGGCGGAACTGGAGCAGTCGCTCACCGCTCACTGGGGCCGCCACAGCGCGGCCTACATCGATTCACTCGGCTACCCCCTGCTGCGGAAGTCCGTGCCCGCGGTGGCCGTGGTCGCCGCCGTGATGCTGGGCGTGAGCCTGGTCAGTGTCCTCGCGGCCCTCGTCTGCGGGGCCGTCGTCGGCCTGGGATGGGGGCTGCGGATACGTCAGCGCTCGCGGGCCGCCGCGCGACTCCAGCAGCAGGCCCGGGCACTGCTCGGACAGGCCACGGCCGAATCGCTGCTCCGGCTGCGTGCCGCCGCGGCCGAACTGGCCGACTGGTACTCGGGATTCAAGAAGGCCGACGAGGTGGAGACGGCCTGCGCCGAACTGATCGCCTCGCTCGGGACCACGACGGACAACGGGTCACCGTTCGGGGGACGTTCCGTCCAGGGAGAGGGCACACCGGCATGACGAGCGACGACGCGACGACAGCGGCACACGATGACGGTGCCGACCGGCAGCCGCCATGGGCCGGACCGGGCCCGCAGGGCGGCGTCCCGTGGGCGACGCCCACCGCCGCCCGCCGACCGGGCGACCGTCCCACCCAGCGGCGGCGCCGCGTGGTCGAGGGGCTGCCGGACTGGGAACCGACGCCACCCGGCGAGATCCTGCTGCGCCGGCCCGGCACAGGGGAGGGGACGTGAGCGGGTTCTGGGGCGACGGAGGGCCCTACGCGTCCTGGACGCGGGCACTGCACGCCTGGGCGCGGCACGAGCCCGCCGACCTGGCGGCACTGCCCCGGCTGAAGCGCGACCAGTTCGACGCGGACACCTGGGAACGGCTCACCCGCCATGTCCTGGACGCCCTCGACACACGGCTCACGGAATGGTCACGCCGGTTCGCCCTCGCCTTCGGGGAAGCCCCCGACGAGTTCTCCGCCGGGCGGGAACTCACCCAGGCCAGAGTCGGGCTGCGGTCCCTCCGCGACCTGGCGGACCACCCCGGGCTGCCCGACGACCTGCGCACCCGGCTGGGCGAACTGATGGACCAGCACATCCGCTCACTGCAAACCCAGATGGAGCACGCGGTCAGCGAACTCGCCCGCTCCGGGACCGATCCGCACTGGGTGGACCAACGGCTGCGGACCCTGCGCGACAACGCGTTCACCTCGGTCCTCGACGCCCCGCCCGACCCGCCCGCCGAACCGCCGGCCCCGTTCGCACGGCTCCGCCGCCGCCTGCGGTTCCCCCGCAGCGGAGACGGACGGGAACCGGCACGGACAACCGGAGTCGCGCGACCCTCCCCGCCCGCGGCCGGTGATCCCCCCGCGGACCACTGGTCGACGGCCCCGGCCACCGCACCGAAGCGCCGCATCGTGCCCGACTGACCGGCAACGTCCCGGCGACTCCCACACATTGGATGCCGCCACCCGCGCACGGGAGCGCCTTCCGCGCACGGGACGACAACCCGGCCCACGGGACGACGATCCCGCGCACCGGACGACTTTCCCGCGCACGGGACGACGACTCCACGCACGCGCCCCGCCGGACGGCGCGCCGCACTCTCCCCTTTCCTTTCCCTCACCCTCCGAAGGCCGGTATGCCGAACTACGCCGACAGCCTGCGTCACCTCGACAGCTATGTCTCCGCCCGGGTACCCGTCATCGCGCTCCGCACCATCGAGCAGCAGCGCGCCCTGCGGCTGCTCCGCGAGGCGGCGGGGCGGCCGAGCCGCAGCGGGATGCCGTTCTGGATCTACACCAGGGCGACCGGGCTGCGGGACCTCCGCACCCACGCGGCCGTCCACGACGACCGGTCGCTGACCGGCGCCATGGAGTTCGCCGCCTCCCAGTTCGCCGCACGGGCCAACGCCACCGTGATCCTCGTCGACCCGCACGATGTCGCCTCGGACACACCGGCGGTCCGCCATATCGCCGAACTGGCGCGGCTCGCGGAGAACAACATGGGCAGCGTGGTCCTGGTGTCCGACACCCCGGTGTGGAGCGGGCTCCAGCGGCTGGGGATGGGACTGATGCTCGATCTGCCCGACGCGGAGGAGATGTACGGAATCCTCAGCGGCTTCCTCACCGACCACCGGGGCCGCTTCCCCATCGAGTGGGACGAGGACGACGCCCGTCGCGCCGCCGAGTTCCTCTCGGGCGCCACCGAGTCCGAGTGCGTCAACCTCATGGCCACCGTCGCGGCGAAGGGCTCCGTGAAGAAGGAGGACGTACTCGCCCTGGCCCAGGCGAAGGATCGGATCTTCAGCGACATCACCGGGCTCGAACGCATCCACCTCAAGGACGCCGACTACCAGGTCGGCGGGCTGACCAGCCTCCGGACCTGGCTGCGGCGGCGGAACCAGCTGATCCACTCCGATCTGCGCCATTCCCATCTGCGCCCGCCACGCGGGGTACTGCTGGTGGGGGTGCCCGGCTGCGGCAAGTCGTTGTCGGCCAAGGCGGTCGCGCAGGAGTGGCAGCTCCCCCTCTACCGGCTGGACATGGCGAGCATCCACGGAAAGTACTGGGGCGAGTCCGAGGGCAATATGCGGGCCGCGCTGGAGACCGCCGACCGGGTGGCGCCGTGTGTGCTGTGGATCGACGAGATCGAGAAGGGACTGGCCGGTGGCGCCGGAGAGGTGACAGGGGTGGGCCAGCGGGTCATCGGCCACTTCCTGTTCTGGCTCCAGGAGTCGCAGTCGCGGTCGTTCGTCGTGGCGACCGCCAACGATGTGCGCAGTCTGCCGCCCGAGCTGCTGCGCAAAGGCCGCTTCGACGAGCTGTTCTTTGTGGACCTGCCCGACCCCGAGGACCGCAAGGAGATCATCACGCTGTACTTCGGCCGCTATCTGGGCAAGGACCCGGAGCCCGCCGAACTGGACCGGCTGGTCGATCTGTCCGAGGGCTTCGCCGGTTCCGACATCGAATCCGCCCTGCACGACGTCGGCGCCGAGGCACTGCTGGACGGCGGGGTGGAGAACCTGAGGCCGTCCTTCGTACAGGACACCTTCGCCAACACGGTCCCGATGATCAGGGTCAACCCGGAGCGGATCGAGGAGATCCGCGCCTGGGGCCGGGAGCGCGCGGTACCCGCCGGACGCTCGTCCCTCTCCTCGGCCCCGGGAGCCACGACCCCGGGCCGCCGCATCCTTCTGATGGGTGACTGAACCGGACCGGTACGCGGCCGGGGGGAGTGGCGGTGCCGCCGGACGGGTGGGGCTTGACCCTCACGTCGCGTGAGGCTGAAGAGTGTGGTGCATGAGCGATTACTACAACGCGTTCGAGACGAGTCCCGTGCCCGCTCCCGGCCCGGACGCCGTTCCGCCGGAGCTGTTCCGTGGCATCTACGGAATGCCCGCGTTCGTGACGATCCCCACCAGCGATCTGGCGGAGTCGGTGGACTTCTGGGTTCGCGGCCTCGGGTTCTTCGAGCTGTTCAGCATCCCCGGCACACTGGTGCATCTGCGCCGGTGGGCGTTCCAGGACGTACTCCTCGTCCCGGCGGCGGAGGTTGCGGACCAGGCACCGGCGATGAGCTTCAGCTTCTCGGGAGTGCTCAGCCAGGTCGATCCCCTGGTCGAGGCTTGCCGCGCGTTGCGCCCGGACTCGGTCGACGGTCCACGGGACACGCCCTGGAACACCCGCGACGTCACCGTGATCACCCCCGAGAACGCACGGATCGTCTTCACCGCGGCGAAGCCCTTCGCCCCGGACAGCCAGGAGGCACGCAACCTCGCGGCCATCGGGATCTCCCCACCGGACGGGCCGCCGCGGTGACAATGAGCGGCATGCTTGAAGCCACCGAAGCCGATGGCCTGACCGTCGGCCAGGTCTCGACGCGTTGGCGAGCCGTCGCCGACGCCGTGGACGGCCTCGACCGTGCTCTCGGGGACGCGATGGACAGGGGTGTCGCACCTGGCAGCCCGGAAGCGGGCCGACTCGTCGAGCGGCACCGCGAGGTGTTCGCCTCGTACTTTCCCCTCACCAGGCGGATGCAGGTCTGCCTGGGCCGCAGATACGAGGCCGATCCCGCGTTCGCCGCCCACTACGACGGTATCCGCGCCGGGCTCGCCGCGTGGTTCCGCCGGATCGTCGACGCCGACGCGCGCGCCCACGGCATCGACCCCGACACCGCGACCTGGCAGTAGCGCGGCCCCCTCCAGTCGCCCGGTCCGGACAAGGTCCCGCGCTGCCCCTCTCGGCAGCCCCGGGACCCCGCCCGGACCGGCTCGGCTTCGGCCGGACGATCAGCGGTCACCCCTCATCGCAGGGCCACCGCATCCGGGGTCAGGGCTGGATGAGCGAGTCCTTGTAGTAGACGGACGCCTTGCGCTGACCGCTCTGCACCCCGGAGGCGAAGCCCATGCAGAGGCGGTACACACCGGGGTCGGCCATCTTGGGGATCTGGATGGCGAGGCCCTCGGGCTCGCGGAAGGGCAGGGTGTAGCCGGCCTTGGAGTGGAAGGACTTGACGAGCTGTCCGGTGTTCAGGTCGACCGAGGCGAGGAAGGTGTTGCCCTCGCCCGGGGGCGAGATGACGATGTCCGGTGTCGCGGTGTTGTCGTCGTGGTCCTGCTTCTTGCCGTAGGCGTTGCCGCGCAACATGTACAGGTAGCTGCCGGCCACCGCGTACCCCTGGAACGACGGCTTGCCGTAGCGGTTGACATCGACCGGGATGGCGGGTTCGGCGACCTCCACCAGCGGGGTGCTGAAGTCTCCGGCACGGGCCTTGGGCAGATCGTAGACGCGGTAGCGCATACCGCCGGCGTCGTAGCGGACGACCAGGCGGTTGTTGAGCGGGTCGACACTCGCGGTGTTGTTGGAGCTGCCGGGAACGGGGGTGAACTTCTGGAGCGAGGCGTTGGTGGCGTCCAGGGGTGTCGCGGAACTCGCGAACTTGAAGCGGCACAGCCGCTTGCCACGGCTGGTCATGTCATCGATGTCCTGGACGGCGTCGACCTCGGTCCACAGGTAGGTGCTGCTGCCGGACGGCTCGACGCCGAAGCTCACCCCGTGCCCGAAGCCGCGCAGGTACATGTAGCCCGTCACGCTGCCGGTGCCGCTGCCGTCCGCCGCGTCGGCGCCGAGGGTCCACTCGGTGATCGCCAGGTCGCCGCGCAGGTCACGGACGTCACCGGCGACGGGCGCCGACTCGCCGGGGAGCTTGCGGCCGCCCTGGATGACCTGGGCGTAGTAGAGGCGGCGGTTGACGTTGTCGAAGCCTATGGACTGGATCACGGTCCCTTCGCGCAGGGTCTCCTCGCGGAAGTAGGCGGGACCGGTGTTGCCCTCGACCCTGATCAGCTTTGAAGGTGGCAGACCTACGGCGTTCGCTCCTGTGGCTGGGCCCGCGCCCGCGCCCGAGCTCGCGAACGCGGCGCCGGCACCCGAGCCGACCCCGGCGACGGTCAGTGCGGCGACGCCGCTCCAGCTGAGGAAGTTGCGTCGGTTGAACTGAGAGGTGTTGTTCATATGCTCTTTTTTTCACAGAGATTGACGGTACGTCGACTTCATTTCAGGTACCACTGGCATCACCGGCGGCACATGGGTCCCGATGGTCGTCGGCCCGCCCCCCCCGCCTCGCCCCCGGAACCCGTCTCCTGTGAGGGCCCTCCGTCCGGCGGTCAGCGCACGAGGCGCCTGCGCGACCGCCGATCTCGTACCGCCGATCTCACACCGACGGTCTCATACCAGCGACCGCACACCGGCGGCGATCGACGCGGCGTCGATACCGGAGTGGTGGAGCTGTTCCGCGGGCGTGGCGGACGCGGGCATGTTCCGTACCGCCAGGCGGATCAGCCTCGGCGCGGGGCGGCCGTCGGCGAAGGCCTCGGCGACCGCGTCCCCGATGCCGCCCTCGGGGTGGTGGTCCTCGACCGTCATCAGGCAGCCCGTCGCGTCCGCCGCCTGCCGAAGGGTCCCGCCGTCGACGGGTTTCACCGAGTACAGGTCGATCACCCGTACCGCGATGCCCTCCGCCGCCAGCAGATCGGCGGCGCGCAGGGCCTCGTGCACGGTGACCCCGGCGCCGATGACGGTGACCTGGTCCGCGTCGCCCGACCGCAGCACCCGGGACCCGCCGACCGGGAAGTCCTCGTCCGGGCCGTACAGGACGGGGGAGGCTCCGCGGCTGGTGCGCAGATAGCCGATGCCGGGCAGCCCGGCCATGTGGTGGACGAGACGGGCGGTCTGGTTGGCGTCGCACGGGTACAGGACGGTGGAGCCGTGGACCGCGCGCATCATGGCGAGGTCTTCGAGACCCATCTGGGAGGGTCCGTCCTGGCCGATGGAGACTCCGGCGTGGGAGCCGCAGAGCTGGATGCCGGTGCCGCTGACGGCCGCCATCCGGATGAAGTCATGGGCCCGGGTGAGGAACGCGGCGAACGTCGTGGCGAAGGGGAGGTAGCCGCGTGCCCGCATCCCCACGGCGGTGGCGATCAGTTGCTGTTCGGCGATGTACATCTCGAAGTAGCGGTCCGGGTGGGCCTTGCCGAACGCGTCGGCCCGGGTGGAGTCACCGACCTCGCCGTCCAGGGCGACGACATCGTCCCGCTCCGATCCGAGGGCGGCGAGCGCGGCCCCGAAGGCGTCCCGGGTGGCGACCTCGTCCCCGGCCCGGTAGCGGGGCGCCGAGACCGGGGTGGTCGCGGCACCGCCGGTCCTGGCCGGGGCGGTCGTCGTCGGCGTACCGGACGGCTTCGCCACGTCGATCCGGACGGACCGGGTCCCGCCCAGTTCCTCGACGGCCCGTTCGGGGTGCGGCAGCGGCTTGCCGTGGAAGCCCTCCTGGTCCTCCACCTCCGCGACGCCCCGGCCCTTGTGGGTGCGGGCGATGACCGCGGTGGGCCGGTCCGTCGTGGCCGCGGCCTCCTGGAAGGCGGTGTCGATCGCGGTGATGTCGTGTCCGTCGACCTCGATCGTGTGCCAGCCGAAGGCACCCAGCTTGCGGGCGTAGGTGTCGAGGTCCCAGCCCTCGCGGGTGGGGCCGCGCTGGCCGAGCCGGTTGACGTCCACGATCAGGGTCAGGTTGTCGAGCCGTTCGTACGCCGCCTGCGCGGCGCCTTCCCAGACGGAGCCCTCGGCCATCTCGCTGTCCCCGCACAGCACCCAGACCCGGTACGGCAGCCGGTCCAGCCGCTTCCCGGCGAGCGCCATGCCGACCCCGACGGGAAGCCCCTGCCCGAGGGAGCCGGTGGCCACGTCCACCCAGGGCAGACGTGGGGTGGGGTGCCCTTCCAGGGGGCTGCCGTCCTGCCGGAACGTGAGGAGTTCCGCCTCGTCGATCACTCCCGCCGCCCGGTAGAGCGCGTACAGCAGCGGAGAGGCGTGCCCCTTGGAGAGGACCAGCCGGTCGTTGCCCGGATGCCCGGGCCGCTCGAAGTCGTAGCGCAGATGGTGCGCCAGCAACACGCCGCCGAGGTCCGCGGCCGACATCGACGAGGTGGGGTGTCCCGACCCCGCCGCGTCCGCCGCGCGGACCGCGTCCACCCGCAGCTGCTGACCCAGTTCTTCCAGTTGCCCGGTCTCCATGTCGCTCCTCTCGTCCGGCCCGCTTCCCGTCGTTCGCACGGTCCGATTCCGTCCGGTCCGATTCCGTTCCGTCCACAGGCGGCCCCTCCACCCGGGGCGGCCCGTCGGCGTATCGACCTGCGGTGCCGAACCCGTCGCGTACGGTGACCACACCCGGTCGCGTATCCCGCCCGTACGGAGCGGGCCCGCCGGACCCGTCCCTGACGGGGACGACGCGGCAACCGCGCACGCTCCCGCGCCGCCGGACCACATGCGGGTACCCAGCCGTCCGGGCCGTACTTCCAGGATCGTCACAATCCGCCCGGAGCGCTCCCGGGGGGACCGGCCCCCGGTCCCGCGCGATCACCGGGCGTCCTTCGCCACCGCGCGCTCCCGTTCCCACGCGGCCCCTCGGAGGAGCCGGGCTCAGGGCGGGGTGTCCGTCGGGCGGGTCCCGCGCAGCTGGTCCAGACGGCGGATCACCGGGGTCGCGCTCACCCCGTGGAGCAGGACGGACAGCGCGACCGTGAGGGCGGTCAGCGCCCACAACTCTTCGGCGAGGCCCGCGAAGTCGTCGTGGCCGAGGGCGTAGGAGAGATAGAAGAGGGAGCCGATGCCCCGCAGGCCGAAGACCGCGGTGACGGCTCTCTCCCGGGGGCCCGCCGGGAGGCCGAGCTGTGCGATCCAGCCCGTGACGGGGCGGATGACCAGGATGAGTCCGAGTGCGACGAGGACGGTCCACCAGGTCAGTTCGGACAGCCCACCGGTGACGAGGTAGCCGCCGAGGAGGACGAGGAGCGCCGCGGTGAGCAGACGTTCGATCTGCTCGGTGAACTCGTGCAGCACCTTGTGATAGCCGTGGTCGCGTTCGGCGGCCCGGATCGTGCAGGCGGTGACGAAGACGGCGAGGAAGCCGTAGCCGTGGGCGAGTTCGGCGATCCCGTAGGACAGGAAGGTCGCCGCGAGGGCGACGAAGCCCTCCATGTGCCCGGAGAGACGCAGCGCCGACGCACCGGCCCGGAAGAACATCCACCCCAGCAAACGCCCCAGGGCGAGACCGACGACCACCCCGACGGCGACCTTGACGAGGACGTCGACGACGAACCAGCGCCCCCATCCGGCCTGCGACCAGGCGCCCCCGGCGGCGGCCAGCGCCACGGCCGCGAGGACGAAGGGGAACGCGAGACCGTCGTTGAGACCTGCCTCCGCCGTCAGGGCGAAGCGGACCTCGTCCTCGTCGTTCTCGTCGTCGGTGGGCTCACCGACCCGCACCTCCGCGGCCAGCACGGGGTCGGTGGGCGCCAGCAGGGCTCCCGCCAGCAGCGCGGCGGCGACGGGCCAGCCGAGCAGCAGCCAGGCGCTCATGGCGGTCGCGACGACGGTGAGCGGGAGCGTGATCCCGATCAGCCGCCAGGGCCCGGCCCATGACCGCGGGGTGAAGGGCCGGTTGATGGCCAGTCCCGCGCCCATGAGGGAGACGATCACGCAGACCTCGGTGACATGCTCGACCCACACCCGGTCCGCCACCGGATCGACCTGCGGCAGCGGTACGGGCAGCGCGGCGGCCACCGCGCCGATCACGAGGAACACGATCGGCATCGACAGCGGTCTGCGCCGCAGCAGCCGGGGCAGCACAGCCGCCGCGAGCGCCCCGAGACCCAGGGTCGTGTACACGATGTCGGACGGGGTCAACGGCTTCGTCCTCTCAGCGGGCGTGCAACAGGAGCCAGGGAGCACGTGCCCGTTCGCCGGAGGATCATGGCCCGTCCGTCGCGGGGCCCGCCGTCGCCGCGATACCCGAGCGGTCCGGGAGCGGATCTTCGCCGACGCCGGGACCGCGCTCCGGGGCATCACCCGGTGACGTGGCCCGCCGCCCGCGAGATCCGCGGGACGGGCCCTAACCGGCCGTCGGTGTTCCGCCCAGGGTCTCGCGCAGCAGGACCGCCTCCTGGTCGAGGTGGTGGAGCAGCGCCTGGAGGGCGGGGGTGCGGGTGCGGTGGGGTGCCTCGGTGGTGCCCACCGTGCGTCCCACCGAGGGGAGTTCGACGGGCAGCGCGGCGAGGTGCTCGTCCTCGCGCAGTACCAGTTCGGGCAGGAGCGCCACCATGTCCGTCTGGAGGAGCAGCGCCCGCATGGTGAGGATGGACGTGCATTCGACGCGGTCCGCGGGCAGGGCGAGGCCCCGGTCCACGAAGAGGGCGCCGAGTTCCTGACGCAGGGCGGTCTGCTCGACGGGCAGGATCCAGGGGAACCCGAGGGTGTCCGTGAGTGTGACGCCCTCGGCGTCGAGGAGCGGGTGGCCGGATCGGACGGCGAGCCGGATGGGCTCCCGGTACAGCATCCGCTGGCGCAGTCCGTCCCCTTCGGCGGGGGCGGAGCCCACCCGGCCGACGATGACGTCCAGCTCGCCCGCCAGCAGCGCGGGGTGGAGGACGTCCGGGGTGCCCTCGCGTACGACGACGGTGAGCCGGGGCCGTTCCCGTTTGAGTCCGGCGACCGCCCGGGGCAGCAGGACATTCGCGCCGGCCAGCAGCGTGCCCACGGTCACCGTGCCGTCCTGGCCCTGCCGCAGCCCGGTGAGGTGCTCCCCGGCCCGGCGCACCTCGGCGACCACCGCGCGGGCGTGTTCCGCCAGTGCCGCGCCGTAGACGGTGGGCCGCATCCCGCGCGGTACGCGGACGAAGAGCGGCAGATCGGCGATGGCCTCCAGCTCATGGAGGGTCCGGGTCGCGGCGGGCTGGGTGAGGTGCAGCGATTCGGCCGCCCGTACGACGCTTCCGTGCTCGCTGACCGCTATGAGCAGGGTCAGGTGCCGGAACTTGAGCCGGCCGTCCAGGAGGTCCATCCGGGGGCTCCTTCCTGGGAGGCGGGCGGCCTGTGACGGCGCGGGGAGCGCGACATACCAGGATCGCTATAGCTCTCACACCGATCGGCATTGGATCGGCATAGCTGGGTGGGTGCACTATACCGGCACACCCCGGGGGGCGAGTTTCGGACATTCCCCGGCCCAGTATCGGAGGTCTGCAAGGTGGCTTCACCCGTGCGGCATTACGTAGGAGGCGGGTTCGACGCGTCCGGCGTGCCGTTCCCGCTCGTCGACCCGGTCACCGGGAGCGCCGTCGGCGAGGTACCGCAAGCGTCCCGCGAGGTGGTCGACCGGGCGGTCCGCGCGGCCCGGGAAGCGCTGCGCGGACCGTGGGCGGCGTGGAGCCCGGCGGAGCGGTCGCGGCTGCTGCACCGGATCGCGGACGGGATCGAGCGGCGCTTCGAGGAGTTCGTCACCGCCGAGTGCGCCGACACCGGCAAGCCCCGCGAGCTGGCGTCGACCGTCGACATCCCTCGCGCGGTCGCCAATTTCCGCTCGTACGCGGACCTCCTGGCCGGGCGGAGCGAGCGGTCCTGGCACACCACCACCCCCGACGGGCGCGGCGCGCTGAACTACACCGTGCACAAGCCGCTCGGCGTCGTCGCGGTGATCTCCCCGTGGAACCTGCCGCTGCTGCTCCTCACCTGGAAGGTCGCGCCCGCCCTCGCGACGGGCAACACGGTGGTGGCCAAGCCGTCCGAGCTCACCCCCGGCACCGCCTGTCTGCTGGCCGAGGTGATGGCCGAGGCGCAGGTTCCGGCGGGCGTCTTCAACCTCGTGCACGGCACGGGAGCCGACGCGGCCGGACAGTGGCTCACCGAACACCCCGGGGTGGACGCCATCGCCTTCACGGGCGAGTCGAGCACCGGGACCGCGATCATGCGGGCGGCGGCGGCCAGGCTGGCGCCGGTCTCCTTCGAGCTGGGCGGCAAGAACGCCGGACTCGTCTTCGCCGACGCCGATCTGGAACAGGCCGTCGAAGGGACCCTCCGGTCGGCCTTCACGCACAGCGGGCAGGTCTGTCTGTGCACCGAGCGGGTGTATGTGCAGCGTCCGGTCTTCGACGAGTTCGCGGCGGCGCTGGCCGCCGGGGCGAAGGAACTGTCCGGCTACGGCCCGATGGTCTCCGCCGCCCACCGGGACAAGGTGCTGGGCCATCTGGCGCGGGCCACCGCCGACGGCGACGTCCTCGCGGGCGGCGGGGTGCCGCACTTCGGGGACGAGCGCGACGGCGGCTTCTGGGTGGAACCCACCGTGCTCGCCGGACTGCCCGAGGACCACCCGGCGGTACGGGACGAGATCTTCGGCCCGGTCGTCCATCTGGCGCCGTTCGACACCGAGGAGGAGGCGCTGACCCTCGCCAACGCGAGCCCCTACGGGCTGGCCGCCACGGTGTGGACCGGCGACGTGAGCCGCGCGCACCGCGTGGCCCCCGCCCTCGATGTCGGCATCGCCTGGGTCAACACCTGGAACCTGCGCGACCTCCGCACGCCCTTCGGCGGCGTGAAGGCGTCCGGGATCGGCCGTGAGGGCGGCGACCACTCCCTCGACTTCTTCTCCGAACCGATGAATGTGTGCGTGAAGCTGTGAGCACAAGGGACGAGACCGTGAACACGACGGGTGAGGCGGCGGGCGCGACGCCCGACCAGGTGGCGAGCGCCGCACAACGCCTGGAGGAGGCGCACCGCACCGGTGTCCCGTGCGCCCCGGTACGCGACCTCCTGCCGCCCGGGGACCTGGACGCCGCCTACGCCGTCCAGTCCGTCCTCACCGAACGCCGCCGCGCCCGGGGCCGGCGCGTCACCGGCTGGAAGATCGGTCTGACCTCGGTTGCCGTGCAGCGGCAACTCGGCGTCGGCACGCCGGACTTCGGCGCGCTCCTCGACGACACCGCCGTGCCGGACGGCGCCGAGATCCCCTGGGGCTCGGTGCTCCAGCCCCGCGCCGAGGCCGAGGTCGCCCTGGTCCTCGAACACGACCTCCTCCACGAGCGGCACACGGTGGCCGACGTGATCCGCGCGACCGCCTTCGCGCTGCCCGCCATCGAGGTGGTCGGCAGCCGGATACGCGACTGGGACATCTCGGCCGTGGACACCATCGCCGACAACGCCTCCAGCGGCGCGTACGTCCTCGGCACCCGGCCCGTGCCGCTGCGGGACCTCGATCTGCGGACCGCCGGGATGGTGCTGGAGCGCCGCGGCGAGCCCGTCTCCACCGGTGCGGGCGTCGCCTGCCTGGGGAACCCGCTGCACGCCGCCGTCTGGCTGGCCGACACCCTCGTCCGGCTCGGCCGCCCGCTGCGCGCCGGGGACACCGTGCTCACCGGCGCGCTCGGACCCATGACGGCCGCCCGGCCCGGTGATGTGTTCGAGGCCCGTGTCGACGGGCTCGGCTCGGTCCGCGCGGCCTTCGGGCGCGCCGCTCAGGAAGCCCACGACGCCCAGGAAGGGGACGTCCGATGAACATCATGACTCTCGCGGAATCGCTCGACACCGCGGCGCTGGACGCCCGTCCGCTCCCCGGCGGCGGCAGCGGCCTGACGGACACCGCCGAGGCGTACGCCGTCCAGGACGCCCTGATCGCCCGGCGGCTGGCCCGCGGGGAGCGGCTCACCGGCGTCAAGCTGGGCTTCACCAGCATCGCCAAGATGCGGCAGATGGGCGTGGACGATCTGATCCACGGACGGATCACGGACCGGATGGAGATCCCCGACGGGGGGCTCCACGACATCTCCGGGCTGATCCACCCCCGGGTCGAGCCCGAGGTGGCCTTCCTCCTGGGCGCGACCCTGCGCCCCGGCGGCGACCCGGCGGCGGCGGTCGCCGCCGTGGCACCCGCGCTGGAGATCATCGACTCCCGCTACGACGGCTTCCGCTTCTCCCTCCCCGAGGTGATCGCCGACAACACCTCCGCCGCGGGCTACGTCGTCGGGCCCTGGAGCGCCCCCCGCGACCTGGCCAACCTCGGCGTCCTGCTGGAACTCGACGGACGCCCCGCCCAGACCGGTTCCACCGCGGCGATCCTCGGACACCCGCTGCGCGCCCTCGCCGCCGCGGCCCGGCTCACCGGCCCGCTGGAGGCCGGCACGGTGATCCTCGCCGGTGCGGCGACCGCGGCCGTGCCCCTGCCGCCCGGCACCCACGTACGGTCGACCGTCGCGGGCCTCGGCACCGTCCAGTTCACCACCGCGGCCGCCCGGACCACCGGGGAGGACGCGTGATCGTCCCCGGTGCCGCCCCGCCCCGCGGCCGGTTCCCGCATCTGCGGCGCGCGGGCGACCTCGTCTTCGTGTCCGGTACGAGCTCCCGGCGCCCCGACGGCACCTTCGTCGGCGCGAGCGCCGACCCGATGGGCGTGACGGACCTCGACATCCGCGCCCAGACCCGGGCCGTGCTCGACAACATCGCGAGCCTGCTGGCCCCGGTCGGCGGCGGACTCGGCGACCTGGTGTCGGTCACCACGTATCTCGTCGGCATGAACGACTTCGGCGGCTACAACGAGGTCTACGCCGAGTACTTCGACGAGAGCGGACCGACCCGCACCACCGTCGCCGTCCACCAGCTCCCGCACCCCCACCTGCTGATCGAGATCAGCGCCGTGGCCCACCTCCCACAGAGCAAGGAACAGCGCCGATGACCATGACACCGTTCAACCTCCAGTCCTGGATCGAGGAACACCGGCACCTGCTCAAGCCGCCGGTCGGCAACGTCCAGATCTGGCAGGACGCCGATCTGATGGTGACGGTCGTGGGCGGACCCAACCGGCGCACCGACTTCCACGACGACCCCATCGAGGAGTTCTTCTACCAGCTCAAGGGCGACATGGTGCTCCGCGTCATGGAGGAGGAGGGCCGCCCGCCGCGCGACATCCACATCCGTGAGGGCGATGTGTTCCTCGCCCCCGCGCATCTGCGGCACTCCCCGCAGCGGCCGGAGGAGGACAGCATCGGCCTCGTCGTCGAGTTCGCCCGCCCGCAGGGCCACCTCGACGCCTTCGAGTGGTACTGCATGGAGTGCCACCACCTGGTGCACCGCAGCGAGGTCCAGCTCACCTCCATCGTCGACGACCTGCCGCCGGTGTTCGGCGCGTTCTACGCCGACCAGGCCGCCCGCACCTGCCCGCACTGCTCCGCGGTGCACCCGGGCCGCGACTGGCCCGAGGAGCTGCGCCCGCGCACCCGCCGCGACGAGGAGGCCGGCGCGTGACCGTCGTCGACGTGCACGCCCACGTCTTCCCGGAGATCGGCCGCGCCGAGTCCCGGCGGCTCACCGGCTCCGACGACGGCCCCTGGCTGCGCACCACGGACGGCCCGGGCACCGGGATGATGATGGCCGGCGCCGCCGAGTACCGGCCGGTCCAGCGCACCCTGTGGGACCCGGCGGAACGCGTCGCCGACCTGGACCGGCTCGGCGTGGACGTACAGGTGCTCTCCAGCACCCCGATGCTGTTCGGCTACGACCTCGAAACCGCGCGCGGCGTCGACTGGTGCCGCACGGTCAACTCCCATCTGCTCAGCTACGCCGCGCACGACCGGGACCGGCTGGCCCCGCTGTGCCAGGTGCCGTTGCAGGACACCGAGGCGGCCTGCGCGACCCTCAGCGAGGCGATGAGCCAGGGCTTCCACGGCGTCCACATCGGCAACCACCTCGTCGACCGCGACCTCGACCACGGGGCGCTGCTCGAATTCCTCACCCACTGCGCCGACCAGGACGCGGCCGTCCTCGTCCACCCCTGGGACCTGCCCTCGGGACCGCGGTTCTCCCGGTACATGCTGGCCTGGCTGGCGGGCATGGCGGGGGAGACCCATCTGACCATCCTGTCGCTGATCCTGTCCGGCGCCTTCGAACGCCTCCCGGCGTCGCTGCGGCTGATGTTCGCCCACGGCGGCGGCAGCTTCCCGTACCTGCTGGGCCGGGCCGACAACGCCTGGCACCG
The DNA here is from genome assembly GCF_001905345.1 of Streptomyces uncialis. Lineage (GTDB taxonomy): Bacteria > Actinomycetota > Actinomycetes > Streptomycetales > Streptomycetaceae > Streptomyces > Streptomyces uncialis. The sequence goes on along the minus strand of NZ_LFBV01000003.1, from coordinate 359,375 downwards.
CCGCGACCTGGTGCGCGCCGACAGCCCGCATCCGCCTTCGCACTACACCGACCGCTTCTCCGTCGACTCGGCCGTCTTCGACCCCGGCGCGCTGCGGCTCCTCGTGGACGTGATGGGCGCGGAGCGGGTACTGCTCGGCTCCGACCACCCGTTCCCGCTCGGCGAGGAGGAGATCGGCCGTCTGGTGCGCGAGAGCGCGCTCACCCCCGAGGAACGCGCGGCCGTCCTCGGCGGCAACGCCGTCCGCTTCTTCGGACTGGCCCGGCAGACGAAGGAGGCCGTCCGATGAAGGCAGCCGTGATCGGATCGGGCAACATCGGCACCGATCTCCTCATCAAGATCATCAGAGGGTCGGGGAACGTCACCGCCGCCGCGATGATCGGCATCGACCCGGACTCGGAAGGGCTCGCCCGCGCCCGCCGACTCGGGGTCCCGACCAGCTCGGACGGCGTGGCCGGACTGATCGCGCTCGACGGATTCGACGAGATCGACGTGGTCTTCGACGCCACCTCCGCCGCCGCGCACCACCGCAACGCCGCCGCGCTCGCCCCGTACGGCAAGACGCTCGTCGACCTGACCCCGGCGGCCATCGGCCCGTACGTGGTCCCGCCCGTCAACCTCGACGAGCACCTCGACGCCCGCAACGTCAACATGGTCACCTGCGGCGGCCAGGCCACCATCCCGATCGTCGCCGCCGTCGCCGCGGTCGCCCCGGTCCACTACGCGGAGATCGTCGCCTCGATCGCCTCCCGCTCGGCCGGCCCCGGCACCCGCGCCAACATCGACGAGTTCACCGAGACCACGTCCCGCGCCCTCGAACAGGTCGGCGGCGCGAGTCGCGGCAAGGCGATCATCGTGCTCAACCCGGCGGAACCGCCGCTGCTGATGCGCGACACCGTCCACTGCGTCGTCGACGACTGCGACACCGGGCGGGTGACCGACTCCGTCCACGCCATGGTCGCGTCCGTCGCCGCCTACGTACCCGGCTACCGGCTCAAGCAGGAACCGCAGTTCCGCGCCCTCGCGGCCGACGACCCGCTGACCGGGCTCGCCGGCGGCGGACGGCTCCTCGTCTCCGTCTATCTGGAGGTCGAGGGCGCCGCCCACCACCTCCCCGCCTACGCCGGAAACCTCGACATCATGACCTCCGCCGCGCTGCGCACCGCCGAGCGCCTCGCCGAACGGAGCCGGGTCCGATGACCAAGGTCTACGTCCAGGACGTCACCCTGCGCGACGGTATGCACGCCGTGTCGCACCGCTACACCCTCGACCAGGTCCGGGCCATCGCCGCCGCCCTGGACGCCGCGGGCGTCGACGCCGTCGAGGTCTCCCACGGCGACGGCCTCTCCGGCTCCTCCGTCACCTACGGACCCGGCGCCCACACCGACTGGGAGTGGCTGGAGGCGGCGGCCGAGGTGCTCGACCGGGCCAGGCTCACCACCCTGCTGCTCCCCGGTATCGGCACCGCCGACGACCTGCGCCGCGCCCACTCCCTCGGCGTCACGTCGGTCCGGGTCGCCACGCACTGCACCGAGGCGGACATCTCCGCCCAGCACATCGGTCTGGCCCGGGAACTGGGCATGGACGTGTCGGGCTTCCTGATGATGTCCCACCTCGCCCCGCCCGCCGAGCTGGCCGCGCAGGCCCGCCTCATGGAGTCCTACGGCGCGCACTGCGTCTACGTCACCGACTCCGGCGGCCGGCTCACCATGGACGGCGTACGGGACCGGGTCCGCGCCTACCGCGACGTACTCGACCCGGCCACCGGGATCGGCATCCACGCCCACCACAACCTCGGCCTCGGGGTGGCCAACAGCATCGTGGCGGTGGAGGCCGGGGCGCACCGCGTCGACGCCTCCCTCGCCGGACAGGGCGCGGGCGCCGGGAACGCGCCGCTGGAGCCCACCGTCGCGGTGTTCGACCTCATGGGCTGGGAACACGGCTGCGACCTGTTCCCGCTGATGGACGCCGCCGAGGAGCTGGTACGACCGACCCAGGACCGACCCGTGCGGGTCGACCGGGAGACACTGACGCTCGGGTACGCCGGGGTGTACTCCAGCTTCCTGCGGCACGCGGAGAACACGGCCGGGCGCCACCGTCTCGACACCCGCGACCTGCTGGTCGAGGCGGGACGGCGGCGGCTGGTCGGCGGGCAGGAGGACCTGCTCACCGACATCGCGCTCGATCTCGTCCGGGACCGCGACGCCGCCCCCGCCCCCGACGCCTGACCGCCCTACCCCACCACCACGGAGAACCATCCATGCTGACCGAACGCGCCGCCGCGCTCGACGCCGCCGACCCGCTCGCCCACATCCGTGACCGCTTCCTGCTGCCCGACGGGGTCGTGTACCTCGACGGCAACTCGCTCGGTGCCCTGCCCGCCGCCGTCCCGGCGGTCGTCGAGGACGCCGTGCACCGCCAGTGGGGCACCGACCTGATCCGTTCCTGGAACGGCAACGGCTGGTGGGAGGCGCCGCTGCGCACCGGTGACACCCTCGGCCGGCTGATCGGCGCGGCCCCCGGCCAGACGGTGGTCGGGGACTCCACCAGCGTCCAGCTGTTCAACACCCTGCTCGCCGCCGCCCGGATGCGCCCCGGGGCCCGGCTGCTGCTGACCGACCCCGACCACTTCCCCACCGACCAGTACATCGCCGACTCGGTGGGCCGCCTCCTCGGGCTCGACGTCCGCCGGGTACCGGCACGGGAGGCCGCCGCGGTACTGGCCGCCGAGGCCGGGAACGTCGCCGTCGCCGCCTACGCCCCGGTGGACTACCGCACCGGCGAGCTGTACGACATGGCCGCGCTCACCGCCGCCGCGCACGCCGCCGGGGCCCTGATGCACTGGGACCTGTGCCACGCGGCGGGTTCCCTGCCCGTCGAGCTGGACGCCATCGAGGCGGACTTCGCGGTCGGCTGCGGCTACAAGTACCTCTCCGGCGGCCCCGGCGCCCCGGCGTTCGCCTACGTCGCCCGGCGCCACCAGGCCGGCTTCGACCACCCCCTCACCGGCTGGCACGGGCACACGGAGCCGTTCGCCATGTCCGGCACGTACGCCCCGGGGGACGGCATCAGCCGCGCCCGGATCAGCACCCCGCCGCTGCTGTCGATGCTCGCCCTGGAAGCCGCGCTCACGGCCTTCGACGGGGTGGAGATGACGGCCGTCCGCGCCAAGAACCTGTCGCTGACCGGGTTCTTCCAGGACTGCGCCGACACCCTCCTCGACGGCCTCGGCTTCACGATGGCCACCCCCCGCGACCCGGAGCGCCGCGGCAGCCAGGTCGCCCTGCGCCACGCGGAGGCGTACCCGCTGGTGGCCGCGCTCACCGCTCGCGGTGTGATCGGCGACATGCGCGCCCCCGACCTGCTCCGCTTCGGCTTCAACGCCCTGTACGTCACGCACGCCGACGTCCTGCATGCGGTACAGGAGCTGCACGCCGTCGTGACCGGCGGTGCGCACCTGGCGCCCGCCTTCCAGCAGCGCCCCACCGTCACCTGATCCCGCCCGCCACCCGATCCCGCCCGTCCGCCCGATCGGCCCGTCGTCCGAACCGTCCCGGACGGTTCCGGCCCCCTAGGTCCCCGACCGTTCCGTCCCCAGCCCACCGTCACCTGGTCAGGTCCCCACCCGCCTGATCAGGCGCCCATCCGCCCGCCCCAGGGGCACATCGCGCGCATATCCCGTTCCGTTCCTTCTCAGACAAGGACCGTCACATGCGTTCCCTCCGCAGAAACGCCGCCCTGGCCGCGGTGGTCGCCGCCGCCACCACGGCCACCCTTCTCGCCCCCGGGGTGTCCGGCGCGAAGTCCGTCGCCGCCGACCCGAACATCCTCGACGTCTGCGAGGACCGCCGCCCCGGGCCGGCCGACCCCGGCTCGTACGGCATGCAGCTGGACGGCAGCTTCCGCCATCCCGCGCTCACCCCGGTCGACGAGCAGAACGAGCACGACTTCCCGGGCCGCAACAAGAAGTACGACACCCGCTCGTACATCAAGAACATGAAGGTCGAAGCCGCTTACGAGGGCGCCGACTTCACCCCCGACTACTTCCACACCTGGCAGAACATCGTCGACTTCGACGGCCGCCGCTACCTCTTCCAGTACAGCCGCTCCGACGGCCGCGTCTACGACATCACCGACATCAAGAAGGTCAAGGTGGTCGAGCGGATGAGCCGCAAGGACGTGGGCGGTGACGAGACCCGGGCGAACGGCGACTGGGCGGCACACGACTACTGGGGCGCCTCCACCATCCAGTGGAACAAGAGGCTCAACGCGTACGTCATGGTCCAGAGCTTCGAGAGCAGGCGCCAGATCTCGGAACTGTCCGACCACCCGCCCGGGGACAAGTACAACAACCCGGAGGGCGTGAAGAAGCTGCGCGCCAAGCCGGGACTCAAGGGCTTCAAGGTGTTCCGCCTGGACGGCCCGCGCAAGAAGGACTGGAAGCTGCTGACGACGGTCTCCACCGACTCCACGCAGGCCGACCCGCTGAACACCGACCCGGCGAAGGCGCAGCAGGGCTCCGGCTCGATCGACGTGCCGTACTGGACCGGCGAGAAGTACATGTTCATCGCCGCGGCGCCGGACGACACCTACTCCGGGACCGAGTACCCGACCAATCTGCACTCGCCCGGCTACCAGTCCTGGGACATGTCCGACCCGGCCCGCCCGAAGCTCCTGGACACCTGGCACCTGCCTGGTCAGCGCACCGGTGAGGACGCCGCGTACCGTGAGAACCCGCGCTGCGGCAACCGCACCAGCTGGATGGGTGCCCGGATGCCGCTCTTCCTGCCCAGGCCCGTCGAGAAGGGCGGGCGTTACGCCTTCGCCGCCATGGGCGGCTACGGCCTGACGGTCCTCGACGTCTCCGACCCGTCGAACATGAGGACCGTGAGCCATCTCGACCTGCCGGCCTCCGTCGCGGGCACCGAGGGCGACAACATCGACGTGTCCCAGTACGAGAAGACCGGGATGATCTACTACTCCGGCTACCCGCTCACCGAGGACTGCTACGAGCCGTACAAGGACGTCTACCAGATCGACGCCCGCGACCCGAAGCAGCCCCGTGTCGTCGGTGTCCTGCCCCGTCCGACCCCGCCGAGGTCCGCCGGGATCACCGACTACTGCCAGCGCCGCGGCAGCTTCGGCCCCAAGCGCACCGGCTACTACACCAACCCGGGCCAGCACACCGCCGGTGTCCTGAGCTACGGCTTCTACAACGCGGGCGTGCAGTTCTTCGACGTCTCCGACCCCGCCGAGCCGGAGATCTCCGCCTACTTCGTCCCGAAGGCGTACGGCCCGTCGACCGCCGACTACGCGTACGGCAACCAGACCCACGGCGTCTACGTGGAGTGGGACCGCAACATCGCCTGGACGCTGACCAACCACGGCATCTACGCGCTGTCCTCACCGAAGGTCCTGGGCAAGCCGGACCGGGACGCGCCCGCGAGGCCGTTCCGCAACAGCGAGTTCTGAGCCCCTCACCCGCTCACCCGCTCGTCAACCCCGTCATCCTTCAGAAGGGCACCACCGCCATGGCTGCTGCACCCGGTGACTCCGCACCGCTCGCACCGCCCGCCGACGCCGACGGCGTCAGACCGGCCCCCGACACCGAAGGGGCCGCACCGGCACCCGCCGGTGAGGGACTGGTCCGCTCCCTCACCCACCGGCAGACGACCATGATCGGGCTGGGCTCCGCGCTCGGCACCGGCCTCTTCCTCGGCTCCAGCACCGCCATATCCATGGCCGGCCCCGCCGTGATCATCTCGTACGCCATCGGTGCGGTGCTGGTCGCCGTCATCGCCGTCCTGCTGGGCGAGATGTCCGCCGCCCACCCGGTCCAGGGCTCGTTCGGCACCATCGCGCACCGCTACCTCGGCCCGTGGGCCGGATTCCTCAGCCGGTGGCTGTACTGGTTCAGCGCGGTCGTCGTCATCGGGACGGAGGTCGTCGCCTCCGCGCTGTACATCCGGTGGTGGTGGCCCGAGGTGCCGATGTCGGTGGCGATCCTGGCGATCGCCGCGATCGTCCTCGCGGTCAACATCATCAGCGTGAAGTCCTTCGGCACCACCGAGTTCTGGCTCTCCACCGTCAAGGTGGTGGCGCTCTGCGCCTTCATCCTGTGCGCCGCCCTGCTGGTCTTCTTCGGACTGCCGGACACGGAGGCCACCGGCTTCGCCAACCTCGCCGACGACGGCGGATTCGTGCCGCACGGGGCGAGCTCGATCTGGCTGGCCATGTCCGTGGTGATGTTCGCGTACGCCGGTTTCGAGGTCGTCGCCATCGCGTCGGCCGAGGCGGTCGACCCGCAGCGCACCATCCGCACCGCGATGCGCCAGCTGGCCTGGCGGCTGAGCTTCTTCTACCTCCTCGCCATCACCCTGGTCCTCGCGCTGATCCCGTGGCGCAAGCTCGCGGACGGCGACGGAAGTGTCGAGACGAGCCCCTTCGTGCGGGTCTTCTCGGAGGTCGGCGTGCCCGCCGCGGCGACCCTCACCAACGCGGTCGTCCTCATCGCCGCGATGTCCGCCGCCAACGCCCACCTGTACGGCGCCTCCCGGCTGCTGCACTCGCTCGGCGGCGACAAGCTGGCCCCGGCGCCGATGGCCAAGCTCAGCAAGCGCGGTGTCCCCGCCGTCGCCCTGGCCGCGTCGACCGTCGGTATAGCCGCCGCCGCGCTGCTGGCCTTCTACGACGTCAGCGGACTGTTCGGCATCATGATGTCGATCGCGCTCTTCGCGGTGCTGCTGGTGTGGCTGCTGATCCTCGCGTCGTACATCGCCTTCCGGCGCCACCGGACGGCGCACCCGGAGGAGTTCACCGGCTTCAGCGTCCCGGCCGGCGGGAAGCTGGCCATCGTGGCCCTGGTCGGGGTGCTCGCGGTCGCCGCCACCGCGGTGGAGGTCCCCGACATGCGCCAGGCGGCGGGCATCGGTCTCGCCTTCACCGCCGTCCTCGGTGTCTGCTACGCCCTGACCACCCTCCGCAAGACCCAGCAGAAGTAGCGCGCGACCCCGCGCCGGAGAACTGACACGTGACACCTGATGTCCGGTATCCCGTGCCTGGTGCCTGGTGCCTGGTGCCTGGTGCCCGGTGCCCGGTGCCCGGTGCCCGGTGCCCGGTGCCTGATGTCCGACACCTGACGCCGCAGGGCGCCGCTGTTCCCACAGCGGCGCCCTGCGGCGCGCCCCGGTACCGGGGCGTGCGCGGTCAGGCCGACTCCCGGGTCACCAGCCGGTGGGCGAGGACCACTTCCCGCGCCGGTCCGTCGTCGTCGCCGTCCAGCCGCTCCAGCAGGATGCGCGCCGCGGAGCGGCCGATCTCACGGGCCGGGTTGAGCACGGTCGTCAGCGCGGGGGACACCAGGGACGCCGCGTCGATGTTGTCGTAGCCGGTGACGGCGACCCGACCCGGTACGTCCACCCCCCGTTCCCGGCAGGCGTCCAGGGCGCCGATGGCGATCAGGTCGTTGGCGCAGACCAGGGCGTCCGGCGGTTCGGCCGCGGCCAGGAGCCGTGCCGCGCCGGTCCGCCCGCCCGCACGGGTGAAGCTGGTCCAGAGCACCAGATCCCCGGGGATGGCCAGCCCCGCCTCCGTAAGCGCCTCCCGGTACCCCTGGAAGCGCTCTCCGCCGGGCTCGACGCCCTGTTCGCCGCCGATGAACCCGACGCGCCGGTAGCCGCGGTCGCGGACCAGATGCCGCACCAGATCCCGCATCCCCTCGACCTCGGCCGCGCGCACCACATCGCCCGGACCCGCCGCCAGGGGGCCGCCGAGGCGCACCAGCCGGGCGCCGGAGCCGGTGATCAGGGCGAGATCCGCGCGGGTGGCGCCGTAGCGGCCGAGCACGATGCCGTCCATCCGGCGCGCGGCCAGCTGCCGCAGTACGGCCGGGAGGTAGGGCCCGCCCATGGGTGCCTCGCAGACGACCGTGAGGTACTCATGGGCCAGGGTGACCTCCTGCATGCCGACGGCCAGCTCGGCGTTGAAGGGGTTCGCCAGGTCGGGGACGACCAGCCCCAGGGTGCGGGTGCGCTGGGTGCGCAGCCCCCGGGCCGAGGGGTCGGCCTGGTAGCCGAGGCGCTGTATCACCTCCTCGACCCGTGCCCGGGTGGCCGCCGACACCGGCCGGCGCCCGCTGATCACATGCGACACGGTCGTGACGCTGACCCCGGCCTCGGCCGCCACGTCCCCGATCTTCGCGCGGCCTGTGCCGTGCACATCACCCTCCCGCTTGCCGGGCGCCGCGGCGCCGCTGGTTCGGATGCTCACACTATCCAAACCGCAAAACGTTTTGTAGTGTGCCGTCCAAACGCACCCGGACCTCACCCCTCCGGGCCCCTCATCCCATGCAAAACGATTTGGACGTGCGATGGTCCCTGATCCGAAGCGGACGCCATGACCGGCCTCCTGAGCCGCAGACGCCTGCTGGGCACGGCGCTCGCCGCGGCTTCCGGCGCGGTCCTCGCCGGCTGCGCGGACGACCGCCCGGCCGGTGGCCGGACAGCGGTGCGCTTCCTCGGCCCCGAGACGGCGGACACCTTCCGGCCCGTGATCCAGGGCTTCGAGCGGGCCCATCCGGACCTGCGGGTGGAGTACACCCCGGTCCCGCCCGCCCAGCTCAACGACGTACTGCAACTGCGTCTGTCCGCGAAGGACACCGCGATCGACGTGTACTGCGTCGACCAGCCACGCGTACCCGCCCTCACCGCCCGCGGATTCCTCACCGATCTCCGCGCGGTGGACGGCCGGGCCCGCGCCGCGGTGACCCCGGAGCAGTACGAGATCAGTTCCTGGGACGGCGTACTGCGCTGCCTCCCGGTGTGGACCTCCACCCAGTACCTCTTCTACAACGCCGACCTGCTCAAGAAGTCGGGCGCCGCCGCACCCGGCGCCGACCCCGCCGACCGCTGGTCCTGGGAACGGATCCTTGAGACCGGACGACGCGCCATGGACCGGTCCGGCGCCGACTACGCGCTGCTCATCGAACAGACCGACGCCTACTACGGCATCCAGCCGCTGGCCGAGTCGCTGGGCGGCGGCCCCGGCATCACCGGTGACGACATGCTCACCCCCGCCGTCACCAACCGGGGCTGGACCGAGGCCATGACCTGGTACGGAAAGCTGTTCGCCGACGGACTCTCCCCCCGCGGGGTCTCCTCGTTCGAGATGGCCTCGCTGTTCACCGCGGGCCGGGCGCCCTTCTTCGTCGGCGGCCCCTGGAACCTCGGAGCCTTCGCCTCCCTGAAGGACTTCGCCTGGGGAACCGCGCCACAACCGCGGTTCGAGCGGGGCCGCGCCGTGACCCCCACCGACTCCTGGTCCTGGGGCGTCAACCCGCACTCCGGCCGCGCGGACGCGGCCCTGCGCTTCATGGAGTACGCCTCCCTCACCACGGAAGGCAGCCTCGCCACCGTCGCCGCCTCACCCCTCATCCCGTCCCATCGCGGGGCCTTCGACCGATACGCGGCCGATCTCGACCGCACCGCCACCCGCAGCACCGAGGGAGTGGCCGCGATCATGCGCCATGAACTGGCCGAAACGGCCGTCAGCCGGCCGAGGAGCATCGGCTACACCCAGTTCGAGACCGTCATGGGCTCGGCGTTCTCCGACATACGCAACGGCTCGCCCGTCCGGCCCCGGCTCGCCAAGGCGTCGGCGGAACTGGTGCGCACCTGGGAGCGACTGCGATGAGAACCGGACTCCCCACCCGCCGGCGCCCCGTGCGCCCCGCACACCCCACGCGCCCGTCCCGCCCCTCACAGGGCCGACTCGCCCTGTACTTCCTGGCACCCGCCCTGCTCGCGCTCGTCCTGCTGCGCCTGCTCCCCGCGCTGATGGCACTCATCAGCAGCCTGCGGCACCACAGCCTGACCGACGGGGTCACCCGCTTCGTCGGTCTCGCCAACTACGCCGACCTCTGGGCCGATCCGCAGTTCTGGCAGAGCGCCCGGGTGACCCTGCTCTTCAGCCTGGTCATCAACCCGCTCCAGGTACTGCTCGCGCTGGGCCTCGCGGTGCTGTTCAACCAGCGGTTCGCCGGTGCCCGGTTCTGGCGCTCGCTCGTCTTCGCGCCCATCGCCGTGCCGCCCGCCGTGTCCGCCGTCATCTGGGGCATCCTCTACCGCCCCGAAGGCCCGCTGAACGCCTTCCTCGGCGCGCTCGGCATCCCCGCCCAGCCCTTCCTCACCAGCCCCGAACAGGCGCTGTACGCACTGATCGTGCTGATGTCATGGGTCGGCGTCGGCTACTGGATGACCTTCCTGATCGCCGGACTCCAGGACATCCCCCGGGAGGTGTACGACGCGGCGGGCATGGACGGCGCGAACGCCTGGCAGCGCTTTGTCCACATCACCCTGCCGCTGCTGCGCCGACCGCTCTCGTTCGTCCTCGTCGCCGCCACCGTCTCCAACTTCCTGGTGTTCGCCCCCGTACAGCTCCTCACCGGCGGCGGACCCGACGGATCGACCAACCTGATGATGCACGACGTGTTCCGCCGCGCCTACAGCGTCGGCGACATCCACTACGCCCAGGCCGAGGTGGTGGTGCTGGTCGCCGTCACGCTCGCCGTCGTCGCCGTGCAGTACCGGCTGATGCAGGGCAAGGGCGAGGAGTAGCCATGGCCATCGAAACGCACCGGAGCCCCCGCGCGACGCACGGGAGCTCCCGCGAGCCGCACCGGAGCCCCCGCCGCCGGATATCGCCCGCGCGCCACGCGCCGCTGATCGCCGCCGTGCTGATCGGCCTGCTGTTCACCCTGCCCCTGCTCTGGGTGCTGGCCGGGTCGCTGCGCCCCGGGGACAAGGTGCTCGCCGGACTCGAATCGCTCTCCTGGCGCAGCGTCGTCCCCACCGACGCGACGTTCCACAACTACGTCACCCTCTTCCAGGGGGACTTCGGACGCGCGGTGCTCAACTCGGTCCTCGTCGCGGCGGTGACCGTCTGCGTCGGACTGCTGCTGTCGGCCACCGCGGCCTTCGGGCTCGCCGTGTTCGACTTCCGTGGCCGCGGGGCCGTGTTCGCCGTGATCCTGCTGAGCTTCATGATCCCGTTCGACGCCATCGCCATCCCGCTCGCCTCCGCCTTCCGCGCCTGGGACCTCCAGAACACCTACGCGGGACTGATCCTCCCGGGCATCGGCAACGGCCTGGCCATCTTTCTGCTGCGCCAGTTCTTCCTCGCGGTGCCCCGCGAACTCGTCGAGGCGGCCCGGCTCGACGGCCTCAGCTGGTGGGGCGTCTTCCGCCGGATCTACCTGCCGCTGTCCCGGCCGGCCCTGATCGCCGCGGGCCTGACCCTGTTCACGTTCCAATGGCAGTCGTACATGTGGCCCCTCCTGATCGGCACCGAACCGGCCAAGCAGCTCGGCCCCATCGCCCTCGGGACCCTCCAGGGCCAGATGGTGGTCGACTACGGACAGGTCTTCGCCGCGGCGGTCGTCCTCACCGTCATCCCGTTGGTGGTCCTGCTGCGACTCCAGCGCTACTTCACCCAGTCCATCGCGGGCAGCGGCCTCAAGTAGCCGTCACGGCCCCCACCGACCGCCGCCCCCGCGGCTCCTGACCCGCACCCCCCACTTTCCAGCACTCCCGCACTCCCGTACTCCCGCACTCCCCACGAGGTACCCCATGATCGCGCCCCGACCGTACGACGTCCTGCTCGACACCGACATCGGCAGCGATGTCGACGACGCCCTCGCCCTCGGCGTCCTCCTGGGCTCGCCGGAGGTGTCGTTGCGCGGGGCGACGACGGTGTACGGCGACACCTTGCTGCGCGCCCGGCTCGCCCGTCGGCTCGCCTCGCTCGCCGGGCACGACCTCACCGTGGTCCCGGGCGCCGCCGAGACCCTGTCCGGACGGGAGGTGTGGTGGGCCGGGCATGAGGGCGACGCCTTCGGCGACCTCTCCGCCGAGCGGGTGCGCGACGACATCGACGCCCCCCGCTTCCTCACCGAGTCCGTACGGGCCCGCCCCGGTGCGGTCGACCTCGTCGCCATCGGGCCGCTCGCCAATGTGGCCCGGGCCGTCGCGCACGACGAGGGCTTCGTGGCCGGTGTGCGCACCCTGTATCTGATGGGCGGCCACTTCGGACCCGGCGCCAAGCCGGAGCACAACATCCTCAGCGACGTCACCGCGGCACGAGCCGTCTTCGCGTCCGGTCTCCGTACCGTCGTGACCGGTCTGGAGATCACCACCCGGGTGCGTATCGGGGCCGAAGGGATCGAGACCATCCGCGCGTCCGGCCCCTACGGCACCGCGCTCGCCCGTGAGATCGACGCCTGGACCGGCTTCACCGGGGAAGGGTGGAGCGTTCCGCACGACCCCATCACGGTGCTGTCGATGCTGCGCCCCGACCTCTACACCACCGAACGCGGCACCGTCACCGTCGCCGACGACGGAGTGACGTCTTTCCACCCCGACCCGGACGGCACCGTGTCCCTCGTCACCGACGCCGACCTGGTCACCGTCGCGGACGAGATCGTCAGCCGTATCGTCCGCGCCTCCGAGGGCGTCCGCTGATGCCCGGGGTCCCGCCGGTGAACCGCTCCCCGCTGGTCGTCGTCGGCTCCGCCAACGCCGATCTGGTGGTGCGGGTCGGGCGCAGACCCCTGCCCGGGGAGACCGTGCGGGGCGGCGATCTCGCCGTCCACCCCGGTGGCAAGGGGGCCAACCAAGCGGTCGCCGCGGCCAGGCTGGGCGGCCGGGTGACCCTGCTCGCGCGGGTCGGGGACGACTCCCACGGAGCACTGCTCACCCGCGCCCTGCGCGAGGCCGGGGTGGACTTCCCCGCGTTTCCGTACGGGAACCGGCCCACCGGGACCGCGCTGATCGTCGTGGGCCCCGACGGCGACAACAGCATCGTCGTGTCCCCGGGTGCGAACGCCCTGCTGTCCCCGGCGGACATCGCCGAACAGCGCGAACGGCTCGCCGCCGCGCGCGTGCTCTCCCTCCAACTGGAGATACCGCTCGACACGGTCACGGCGGCGGTGGGCGCCGCCGGTCCCATCACCCGTGTGGTGCTCAACCCGTCCCCGCCCACCGACCTGCCCGCCGAGGTCCTGGCCCGTTGCGACCCGCTCGTCCTCAACCAGCACGAGGCACGCCACCTGTTGGGCGTGGACACCGCACCGGAGGAGGCCGCCGTGGCTTTGCTCGCACGCGGTCCCCGTTCCGTCGTCATCACCCTCGGAGCGGAGGGCGCGCTGGTCGCCGAAGGCGACGGGACGACCACCCGGGTGCCGGGGGAGGAGGTGGCGGTGGTGGACACCACCGGCGCGGGTGACGCGTTCACCGCGGCGCTCGCCTGGCGGCTGTCGGAGGGCGACGGCCTCACCCCGGCCGTGCGGTACGCGGTCCACGTCGGCGCCGAGGCGGTGTCCGGAGCGGGAGCGCAGAGCCTGTCGCCCCGCGGCCGGACCCCGGGCCCCGCTGTGACGGACGGTTGACCGCGCGCCCGCTGCCGGAGCCCGCGTCGTCCGCCTCGGCAGCGGGAACCGGCGAATCGGGTGTACCCGACAAGTGGTTGCCTCGGTTTTCGGTCATGTTTGCGCTCTACATGTAATGCGTCGAGAGCGAGGGGTTCCGGAGGATCTTCACAGGGAGGCCATATCCGCGGGGGAATCTCCTCTTCCGGGATGGGCGAAGTGCGCGCGCGAAGGAAGATCACTGCCGTCGGCCCTCGCGTGACCTGCTCCGATGTGTCCGTATGCGAGCCAACCGAACGGACACCCCTGCGCGGGTCATCACCCTCCGTGTAGGCATGGCCACGGCGGTCCCGATGAACCCAGGGTCGCCGTCAGCCGATTCGCAGGGGGTTATCTGTCATGTCCAGACTTACTCGTCGTCAGGCCGTGGGGGCCGTGACCGGCGTCGCCGCCGGTATCGCGGTCGCCGGTGTGGCCACCGCCTGGGCGGACACCGCACCGGACAAGGGAAAGCGCGAGGGCTCGGCGCCCGGTGGCGAGGACGCGTCCTTCGACGAGGTCTTCCAGGGCCGCCGCATCCAGGGCGAGCCCATCGGCGGGGCCGGGGCCCATGCCTCCGGGCACGGCAAGCACGCGGGCCACGCGGGTCACGAGGTGTACCGCGTCCTGATCGACGGCCGGGAGCTCCAGGTGATGCGCCACGGGAAGAGCGGCTGGAGCAGCGCGATCAACCACTACGAGAGGTTCGCGACCCCGCTCGACGCCGCGCGCACGGCGGTCACCACCCTCAAGGGCGCCTCTGTCGTCCCCTTCAACCCCACCGCCTGAGACGGGAGCAGCTCCATGACCGTACGCAAGAACCAGGCGAACCTCACGGCCGCCGAGAAGAAGGCCTTCGTCGACGCCGTGCTGGAGGTCAAGCGCATAGGCGTGTACGACGAGTTCGTCGCCGCCCACCGCCTGCGCTTCGCGCTCGACATGAACACCGGTGTCTACGTGGGTCACTTCGGCCCGTCGTTCCTGCCCTGGCACCGCAAGTTCCTCATCGATTTCGAGAACGAGCTCCAGAAGATCGACGCGTCGGTGTCGATCCCCTACTGGGACTGGACCGCCGACAACACCGTCGCCTCCTCGGTCTGGGCGCCGGACCTCCTCGGCGGCACCGGACGCCCCCTGGACGACCAGGTGATGGACGGCCCCTTCGCGTACTCCGCCGGCAAATGGCCGATCAACATCCAGGTCGACAGCCGCCCGTTCCTCGCCCGTAATCTCGCCTACCGCGTCCCCACGCTCCCGAGCCGGGCCGAGGTCGACGCCGCGCTCGCCATTCCCACCTACGACTCCGCGCCCTTCCGTGACGGCTCGGCGGGCTTCCGCGCCACGCTCGAAGGCTCGGCGGGATATCTGAGCATGCACAACCGCGTGCACTCCTGGGTGTGGGGTCAGATGGAGTCGAGCGTCTCCCCGAACGACCCGGTGTTCTGGCTGCACCACTCGTTCGTCGACAAGCTCTGGGCCGACTGGCACGCGCTCCACCCGACCAGCGCCGAATACCTCCCCGCCGGGGGCACGGTCGATGTGATCGACCTCAACGAGACCATGCCGCCCTGGCCCAACACGACCCCGCAGAGCATGCTGGACCACACCCCCTTCTACACCTACGCCTGACGGCTCCCGAGGGCGGACGCCGCACACGGCGCCACACGGATGCCCGCCGCCGAGGACGCCTCGGCCGGGTCACCGTGGCGGCGGCGAGGCGTCCGCCCTCGTCCCCACCCGCGATCGCGGCGACCGGGACGACCGGGACGACCGGACAGGACCGGCGCGACCGCGGCGATAAAACTCGATTGAAGGCGTTCTGACATTAACTTGCGAAAGAGTTGATTGTATCGGTAATCCCGGGGTGACTAGGGTCTGACGCAGGGAAAGAGCGGTCGCGCTATTTCCCTGGAAGGAGTTCGTCATGCTCGAAAGGCTCGCAGAAGAATCGCGTTCCCGCCGTTTCCCGCAAGCCGAATCGATGGGGGACCGACCGGGCCGGGAATACCGTGACGCCCTCCGGGGGACGATGTGATCGGACGCCGTGAATTCCTCGGAGCGACGGCCGCGGCCGTCGCCGTCGTCGGCTTCGACCCCCTCGGCCGCGGCTGGGTCACCGAGGCCCAGGCCGCCGAACGGCCCTCCTCCGCGACACCGTTCGCGGGAGCGCCCGCCCTGGACGGCGAACTCGTCCTCGACGCGCCGTCCCGCGAGGCCGTCGCCACCGACCTCGGCAACATCACGTTCCACACCCCCGGCGCGGTCCTGCGCCCCGGCTCCGCGCGAGACATCTCCCGGATGATCCGCTTCTGCCGCCGGCACGGCATCCCCGTCTCCCCGCGCGGCCAGGCCCACACCACCTACGGTCAGGGCCTCTCCGACGGTCTGGTCATCGAGAACCGGTACCTCAAGCGCATCCACTCCCTCGGTCCCACCACCGCCGAGGTGGACGCCGGAATCCACTGGATGGAACTCGCCAAGGCGGCCTACGCGCACACGCCCCGGCTGACGCCCCCCGTCCTCACCGGCTACACCGGGCTGACCGTCGGCGGCACCCTCTCCGTGGGAGGCGTCGGCGGTCTGGTCGGCGGACTGCACACCGGCCTCCAGGTCGACCATGTCCGCGAACTCGAAGTCGTCACCGGCACCGGCGACATCGAGCGCTGCTCCCGGGACCGCAAGCCCGATCTGTTCGAGTCGGTACTCGGCGGACTCGGCCAGATCGGTGTCATCACGAAGGCGGTCATCGATCTCGTCCCCGCCAAGCAGCGCGCCCGCAGCTATGTGCTCGGGTACGACGACACCGCCGCGTTCGCCCGCGATCTGCGCCTCCTCATCGAACGGCCCGTCGTCGACCATGTCTACGCCGAGTTCGTCGCGCCCGGCACCTCACCGACGTACAAGATCCACGCCACGGTCTTCCATGAGCCGGATCAGCCGCCGCACGACCGGACGGTGATCGGTGGGGTGTCGGGCGTGCCGGAGATCCGGAACACCAGCTATCTGGAACACGTCTTCACCATCGACACCCTGATCGACTCGCTGCGGCAGACCGCCGACTGGGACCGGCTCGTCAAGCCGTGGTTCGACGTATGGGTGCCCGGCACCCGCATCGAGAGCTACCTCGCCGAGCTGATGACGACGCTCACCCCGCGCGACATCGGCCCCCTGGGCGCCGGACTGATCTACCCGCAGCGCCGCGCCCGGGTCCACAACCCCTACCCCCGGCTGCCCCGGCCCGACGGCTCCGACTGGGCGTTCATCGTCGATGTCAACACGGTCTCCGCCACCACGCGGCCCGAGCCGGGGTTCGTGGACGAGATGCTCGCCCGCAACAAGCGGCTCTACGCCCGCACCCGCGATCACCACAAGGGCACGCTGTACCCGATCGGGTCGGTGCCGCTCACCGAGGAGGACTGGCGCGGTCACTTCGGCGACAAGTGGCCGGCGTTCCGGGCGGCGAAGCGCCGCTACGACCCGGACCAGTTGCTCGCACGCGGTCAGAACATCTTCCGCGACGGCCGCTGATCCCGCGCGGACCGCGGACCGCGGACCGTCTGAGCTCTTCCGGAAGGACCGTTCAGGAAAAGGCGTGGGGGAGGCCCGGACATCATGTCCGGGCCTCCCCGTTCCGCTGCCCGCGTCCTCGGTGGCGCGCTTCGGATCCGTACGTCCCCGGCCGGAGCGAGTCCGGCCGGGGCATTTCCATGGGTGCGCTCTCCGGCGGTGCCCTTCTCTTCGGTGCGCTTCCCGTGGGTGCGCGACGGCGCGGGACTCAGCGCGCCACGGCGTACGACTGGCGGCCACGCGGACTCGCGGCGGCCAGCAGCAGGTCCCGCTCGGTGTCCACACCGACCGCGCACACCTTGCCCAGCGAGAACTCCGGCGCCAGTTGCACCTCATGGCCCCGGCGGCGCAGCTCCTCCACCACCTCGGGGTCGCAGCCCGCCTCGACGACCAGCCGCCTGGGCGCCGACTCGTGCGGGGTGAACGACGCCGCGAAGTGATCGGTGTGGAACGCCAGGGTCTCCGTCGCCGCCTGGAGATCGAGGCCGAAGTCGGCCACCGCGAGGAAGAACCCGAGCGTCCACTGGTCCTGCCGGTCGCCGCCCGGGGTGCCGAACGCGAGCACCGGCGCGCCGTCCTTGAGCACCAGGCTCGGGCTGAGCGTGGTGCGGGGACGGCGGCCCGGGCCGAACGCGTTGGGGTGGCCCGCCTCCAGATTCATCGTCTGCGCCCGGGTGCCCAGCGACAGGCCCGTGCCGGGGACGACCGGGGAGCTCTTCAGCCAGCCGCCGCTGGGCACGGCCGCCACCATGTTGCCGAACCGGTCGGCGACCACGACGGTGCAGGTGTCGTTGCGGGCCTCGGTGGCCCGCACCACCGTCGGCAGCCCGTTGTGGATCTGCGACATCCAGTGCTCCCGCGAGGGCGGCACCGGGTCCGACCCGTACCGCGGTATGTGCGGCAGCCGTCCGCCCGGGGAGCCGGGACGCAGCTCCGACGCGGCCTTCGCCCCGATCAGAGCGCGCCGCTCCCGGGTGTAGCCGGGGCTCAGCAGCTCGTCCAGGGGCACGTCCGCGTGGTCGGGGTCCCCGTACCAGGCCTCGCGGTCGGCGAAGGCGAGCTTGGAGGACTCGGCGACCGTGTGCAGGTACTCGGCGCTGCCGAGGCCCATACCGCGCAGGTCGAAGCCCTCCAGCAGTGCCAACTGCTGGAGGAAGACCGGGCTCTGCGACCAGACCCCCGGCTTGTGGACCGTGAGATCCCCGTACGCCAGATGCGCCGAATCCTCCACGGTGGCCCGCCAGTCGGCCATGTCCTGGCCGGTCAGCAGGCCCTTGTTGCGGCGGCCGGTGGAGTCGAGGACCTCGGTGGAGGAGACGTACGCGTCGATCGCCTCCGCGACGAACCCCCGGTAGAAGGCCCGTTCGGCGGCGGCGATCTGCGCCTCCCGCCCGCCCGGCGCGGCGGCCGCCTCCCGCAGCAGCCGCTTGTAGGTGTCCGCGAGCACCGGGTTGCGGAACCGCGAACCGGCGGCCGGCGGCCGTCCGCCGGGGAGGTAGACCCGCGCCGACTCCTTCCACTCGGTCTCGAACAGCGGGGCCAGCACCTCGATGGCGTCGGCGGCGCCCGCCAGCAGGGGGTGGCCGTGCTCCGCGTAACCGATGGCCGGATCGAGGATGTCGGCGAGCGGCAGGGTGCCGTGCTCCGCCAGCAGCCGCATCCAGGCCCCGAACGCGCCGGGCACCACGGCGGGCAGCAGACCCGACCCCGGCACCTGGTGCAGCCCGAGGTCCGTGATGCTCTCGATGGTCGCCGCCCGCGGGGTCGGCCCCTGACCGCACACCACCTGCACCCGGCCCGTGGACGCGCTGTAGGAGACGATCGGGACATCGCCGCCGAGGCCGTTGTAGTGCGGTTCGACCACTTGCAGCACGAAACCGGCGGCGGCCGCCGCGTCGAAGGCGTTGCCACCCTTCTCCAGCACCGACATGGCGGCCGCCGACGGCAGCCAGTGTGTCGAGGAGACGGCGCCGAAGATGCCGCTCAGCTGCGGCCTTCCCGCTTGGATGCCTGCGTTCATCGCGTCGGACCTTTCTGTGTCACTGCGTGTGCGTGTACCCATGGACGGGGGTTCGGGTGCCCTCCGAGGCCACCCGGAACCCCGTCCATGGGCAGACGGGGGAGGGAGCGGCCAGGGCCCTCGCGTCAGCCGCGCGGTTCGAGCTCGTAGAAGCACATACGGGGTCCGGCGGTCGCCCAGGTGAGGGTGCGGCGGCAGGTCAGCCGGGTCCGGTCGAAGATCCCCGCCCAGACGGCGCGGTCCACCGGGAAGCCCTGGTCGGTGAGGACGTGCATCAGGAAGAACTCCGAGTCGCTCTCCCGGTCGTCGTAGTGGGGCTCCGGTTCACCGATGAGCAGCATGCGCTCGCCGGTGAGGAAGTCCGCGTACGCGTCCAGGATGTCGACGACGGCCTTGTCGCCGTCCCGGAAGTGCTCGTGCAGCACCCCGATGCCGGTGATCACCTCGATGTCCGCGCACACCTCCTCGGGCCATGTCCCCGGGTCGAACGCGTCGCCGACGACGAACTCCAGCCGGTCCTCCAGGCCGTGGCTCCGCGCCAGTTCGCGGGCCACCTCCACCGCCGCGGGCGCGATGTCCAGACCGACCCCGGTGATCTCCGGATCGTTCAGGCAGGCGTCGACCAGCAGCCGGCCGCCGCCGCAGCCCAGGTCCATGATCCGTTTGGCGCCCCGGTCACGCATCGCCTCCAGTACGACCGGGGTGTAGTAGCGGCCGAAGACGGTTCCGCAGTGGCGGCTCAGCGGTCCGTTGCTGCGGTGCACATCGGTCCCGTACTCCGCGGCGCCGGTCATCAGCTCGTCCGCGCGCCCGACGACCGGACCGTAGGCCTCCAGATAGAAGCCCAGCCGGGCCAGCGAGATGTCCGAGGTCAGGAGCTCGCCGCGCCGGGTCAGCCGGTAACTGCCCCGCCATTGCTCCAGTACGCCCTTGAGGGCGAGATAGCGCAGCGTGTTCGAGGACACCCGGTGGTTCATTCCGTCGTACAGACCGCTCGCGGTGCTGTGCCGCCCCTCGCGCAGCCGCTCCAGCAGACCGGACTTCGCGAGCGCGTGGAGCGCGTGGCACAGATGCAGCGCGCCGAGCAGGTCCGGCATACCCGACAGCTTGAACTCCTCCCAGGTGCGGCCGAGTTCCTCGTCGCGGAGTTCGACCGGCCCGCCGTCGGGAGCGGGCCCGTCACCGAAGGCCGTGCCGGTGTGCCGCGTGGTGCCGTCGGGCGTCGGTATGCCGGTGTGCGGCGGGCCGGAGGTGCCGGGGGAGATGTCCATGGATGTGTTCCCTCTTCCCTTGCCTGATGGAGGCCTTCTGGAGGCTGAACGGGGTCGTACGGGGTCGTACGGAGGTCTTGCGGGGGAGCCCTGTGCTTCTGGAGCCGGATCAGAGCGCGGTGGACTCCGATCCGGTCGTCGCCCTCTTCCCGTCCGTCCCCTGCTCCTGGTTCCGGTCGTCCGGCTCGTCTTCCTGCTCCTGGCCCTCGCCCTGTTCCGGCGTCTCGCCGCCGCCGGGCCTGACGTGCCGCAGGGAGGTGGCCACCAGCAGGGACGAGACCGCGACCAGTACGGCGGCGATCAGGGCGATGACGCTCAGCCCGTACGTGAACGCCTCCCGGCCGGCCGCCACGAGCTGTGCGCCGAGGTCCTCCGGCAGGTCCCGCGCCACTTCGAGTGCCTTGGCCAGGGTGTCCTCGGCGGGGCCGAGGGTGTCCGACGGGATACCGGCGGGCGCGGTGTCCTCGACCTGGTCGCGGTAGAGCGCGGTGCCGATGCTGCCGAGGACGGCCAGCCCCAGCGCGCCGCCGAACTCGTTGCTGGTCTCCGAGACGGCGGAGGCCGCACCGGCCCGCTCCGGGGGAGCGGAGCTCACCACCATGTCGGTGCCCAGGTTCAGCGCGGGAGCGATACCCGTGGACATCACGGCGAGACCGGTCACCAGCAGGGCGAAGTCCGAGCTGTCGGCCAGCCATACGAGGACCGCGCCGCCCGCGGCCGTCGCGAGCACCGCGGCCATGATGTACGCCGGACGCACCCGGCGCAGCGCGGCGATGGCCACGACTGTGCCCAGCACACCGCCCGCGGTGCCCGGCAGGATCCACAGTCCCGCCTCCAGCGGCGACAGCCCGTGGACCAGCTGGAGCGACTGCACGATGAACAGATTGATGCCGAACATCACGAACGACAGGGTGGCCAGGGCGCCCAGCGACACCCGGAACCTCGGCTCGCCGAACAGCTTCAGGTCGATGAACGGGTCCGCCAGCCGCCGCTGGCGCCGCAGGAACACCGCACCCGCCGCCACACCGACGGCCAGCGCCAGCAGGGGCAGTACCTCCACCCCGTGCCGGGTGAGCTGCTTGATGCCGTACACCACCGGCAGTACGGCGGCCAGGGAGAGCAGCGAGCTGGCGAGGTCGAGGCTTCCGGCGGACGGCGAGCGGTACTCCGGCAGCAGCACCGGGCCGAGGGTCAGCAGCAGCACCATCACCGGCACGCCGACGAGGAACACGGAGCCCCACCAGAAGTGTTCGAGGAGCACCCCGCCGACCAGGGGGCCGATCGAGGCACCCACGGTGAAGGACATCATCCACGCCGAGATGGCGATGGTCCGCTGCCGCTCGTCGAGGAACATCACCCGCAGCAGCGACAGGGTGGACGGCATCAGGGTCGCCCCGGCGAGCCCCAGCAGGGCGCGCGCGACGATCAGGGCCTCGGGGGTGGTGGCGTACGCGGCGAGCACGGACGCCGCGGCGAACGCCCCGGCGCCGAACAGCAGCAGCCGGCGCCTGCCGACACGGTCACCGAGATTGCCCATGGTGACGAGGAACCCGGCCACCAGGAACCCGTAGATGTCGGTGATCCACAGCAGCTCGGAGCCGGTGGGCGAGAGGTCGGCGCTGAGCTGGGGGACGGCCAGGTGCAGCACCGTCATGTCCATCACGATGAGCATCGCGGGCAGGGCCAGGACGGCCAGCCCCACCCACTCCCGCATTCCCGCCCGGGGCGGGCTCTGGCCGGTCTCGGCGCCGTGGTCGGGTCGTGCGGACGTCATGAAACGCTCCTTGCGGATACGGGGTGAGCCGGTACGAGGTGGACGGCACCGGGTGGAACGGGAGAAACGGGGAGCGCTCCGGTGAGGGGCACTCAGGGGCGCGCGAGGTGCCGGTGGTCCTGGGCGGCGGGCCACCGGTCGTCGTTCTTGCGGTACCAGTCGACGGTTTCGGCCAGCGCCGTGCGGAAGTCGCGCCGCGGCTCCCAGCCCAGCTCGCGGCGGATGCGCCCGCTGTCGACCGCATAGCGCAGGTCGTGCCCGAGCCGGTCGGGGACGAGCTCGACGCTGTCCCAGTCCGCGCCGCAGTGCTCCAGCAGGGCTTCGGTGAGCTGCCGGTTGGTGAGTTCGACGCCGCTGCCTATGTTGTACGTCCGGCCCGGCAGCCCGGCAGTGCGCACCCGCTCCAGAGCGGCGACATGGTCGTCGACATGCATCCACTCCCGGGTGTTGCCACCGGTGCCGTACAGCGGGACCTTGCCGCCGTTCAGCAGCCGGGTGACGAACAGCGGGACGATCTTCTCCGGGTACTGTCCGGGCCCGTAGTTGTTGCAGCAGCGCGTCACCCGCACATCGAGCCCGTACGTCGTGTGATGGCCGAGCACCAGCAGATCGCCGGCCGCCTTGGAGGCGGAGTACGGCGAACTGGGCGCCAGCGGATGCTCCTCGGGCCATGAGCCCTCGGGCAGCGAGCCGTACACCTCGTCGGTCGAGACCTGCACGAAACGCCGTACCCCATGGCGTACCGCGGCCTCCAGCAGCACCTGGGTGCCGAGCACATTCGTCCGGACGAACTCCGCGCCGCCGGTGATCGACCGGTCCACATGGGTCTCGGCCGCGAGATGCACGATCTCGTCCGTGTCGGCCACGACCCGGTCCACGATATGCGGGTCGCAGATGTCCCCGGTCACGAAGCGGAACCCCGGACGGTCGCGCACATCGGCGAGATTGGCGAGGTTCCCCGCGTAGGTCAGGCTGTCGAGCACCGTCACCTGAGGCCGGGTGTCCGAGGCCAGCAGGGCCCTGGCGTAGTGCGATCCGATGAAGCCGGCACCACCGGTCACGAGAATGCGGGTAGGCATGGCACGCTCCTTCTTCCAAGGGCGGTTCGCCCGTCGAGGCAAGCGGAACGTGATCACTGCCGTCCCGGCCGGGACGGAGCGGTACGTACACTGCTGACGGCATGTCATCGGCCGTACGGTGACGTGATTCCGCGTTGCGTGGTGTGTGCAAGGACTGTGCATGGTGTGTGGATCGCGGGGAAGGCGGTGCGAGCACGGCACTGTCACGTCCGTACTGAGGGCCGAAGAAGGACTTCACGAACAGGGAGACTTGTTGTGTCTGGCGAGGGCCGGAACTTACGCAGGATCACGTGCGTCAAGGGAGGTCCGGCCGCCGCTCAGACCGAGCGCCGCGGACCCGCCGCCCCGAGACCGCACATCCTGGTCGCCTCGGACTGTCCATCGGTCGAAACGCTCAAGCAGGACCTGCAACGGCATGGATACGCCGCCGCGATCGCCGCCAGCGGCAGCATCGCGCTGGACACCCACCACGACAGTGACCTCGTGCTGCTGGACACCGACCTGCCCGATCTCGACGGGGTGTCGGTGTGCCAGTTCATCCGGCAGGTGAGTGATGTGCCGATCATCGGCTTCACCTCCTCCGAGGCCGAGGTGGACCGGGTGCTGCTGCTGGAGGCGGGCTGCGACGACTGCGTCGACATGCCCTACCGGGCACGCGAGTTGGTGGCCCGGATCAAGGCCGTGCTACGCCGCACCGGCACCCGTAACCCGACCGAACCGACCACGGGAGGGATGACCGAACTGCTGCGGTTCGGCCCGCTCGTCATCGATCCGAAGCGCCGCGAGGCCCGGCTGGACGGGACCACGCTCACCCTGACCCGGAAGGAGTTCGACCTGCTCCACCGGCTGGCCGCGGAACCCGAACGCATATTCCAGAGACAGGAGTTGATGTCCGACGTCTGGGACTACCCGGCGGACAACCGGATCAGCGTCCAGGAGAGCCGGACCATCGACACCCATGTCAGCAGCCTGCGCGGCAAACTCGGCAACAGCGAATGGATCACCACCATCCGCGGGGTCGGCTTCCGCTTCGGGCTGTCCGCCGCCGAGCCGGACCAGCCGGCCCCCGGCCCGGTGAAACCGGACCGGACGCCGGGCGTGGCCGACCTGGCCCTGCCCCGGCTGTTCAAGGTGCGAAGCTCCAACGGGTCTGCGCGACCAGGCCCTTGGTGAACGCGAACACCGTCCGGGGAGCCACCGAGAAGGCCCACGACCGGCCCACCGAACCGCTGAGCATGTCCTTCTCCACGACATAGTCCCAGCGCGGGCCGTACTTGTGGCGGAAGACCTCGGCGGCCTCCTCCAGCCGCCGCGCGTCCGTGACCCGCTCCGCCTGCCCCTCCAGCACGATGTCCACCCCGCTGTCCATCCGGTTCGTACCGGTCAGCAGCGAGCAGCGCGGATTGGAGACCAGGTTGCGGACCTTGCGTTCGTGCGGCTGCGAACAGAACCACAGCGCACCGTCGTGCCACGCCCCCGCCACCGGCGTGATGTGCGGCCGCGGGCTCGGGCGGACCGTGGAGATCCAGTACAGCTCCGCCTCGGCGAGCGTGGTCCGGGTCTCGGTCCACTGGGCGGGCTGGGCCCCCGGGCTGGTGTACCGGGGGTCCAGCTCCACGTCGTACGGATGATCGCTCATGACAGCTCCCCTGATCGTGAGGTCCCGGCGGGACCCGGCGACAGCATGGGCCCGGGCGACGCGGTGCTCTCCACATCGCGGGCGAGGTCCGGGTAGCACGCGATGATCTCGTCGGCCTGGGTCCGCGGGTCGTACTTCTCGCACAGCAGGTCCAGCACATGCCGGTCCCGCTCGCTGCGCCGCACGACCTCGTCGTACGGGGTACGGGTGAACGCGACGAGCTGGTAGAGCTGGGTGAAGTCCCGCGGATAGCGCTGGTGCAGCCGCGCTTCCAGCCCCTTGCGCAGATGGAACAGCTCGTCGTCTATATGGGTGTTCAGCTCCTCCAGGTTCGCCATCGACAGATCCGCTATCGCCTGGCCGGGTTCCACCCGCAGCTCGCTGAAGTCCGCCACCGCCGCCCGTATCGCCCCGTGCCGGTCGGCGTCGGCGGCCAGATGACGGTCCAGCAGCCCGCACAGCACCTCCGCGTCCTCGAAGCTGCAATTGATGCCCTGGCCGTAGAACGGGACCATCGTGTGCGCCGAGTCCCCGACGAGCACCGCGCGCGCGTAGTGGTAAGGGGCGCAGCGCACCACCTTCAGCAGCGCGGGGCGCGCGTCCCACACCTCACCCGCCACCCGGGGAAGCGCGTCCGCGATGTCCGGGTACTCCCGCTCGAAGTGCCCGCGTACGGCGTCCCGCCCGGGGAAGGCCCGGAACCGCAGCTCGCCGGCACGGCTGTCGACCGGCATGAACAAGGTGGTCGTCGCGGTGCCGTCCCGGTTGGGCTGCGCCTGGAGGAAGTGGTCGCCGCGCGGCCACAGATGCATCCGGTCCCGGCTCAGTGCCCGCGCGGCATCCGGCTCCATCGTCAGTTCGACATGGCCGTGCGAGATGTACTCCTGATGGATACGCATCCGCGCGCCCGACTTCGACAGTTCATGACGCAGGGTGCTGTTCGCGCCGTCGCAGCCGATCAGGATGTCCCCGGTGGCCCGGCACACCCCGCCGTCACCGGTCACGAACACCGCCTCCGCGCGATGCGCGTCCGCCGCGACACAGGAGTGCCCGAAGTGCACCACGGCCCCGGCGGCCAGCGCCTGAGCCAGAAGGATGCGCTGAAGCGCGGCGCGCGGCACCGACAGCAGATGGTGGTCGTCCCGCACCCCGTACGGCTGATGGGTGGGCGTACGGTCCCGGTGGTGCACGGTGCGCTGCCGCAGCACCTGCCCCACCTCGTAGAGCTGGGCCCGCAGGGCCGGGCGCAGGGCGCTCGACCCGCGGTGGGTGAGGGTCAGATTGAAGGAGCGGGCGGTCCCGGCGGAGGTCATGGTCCCGGCGGACTGCTTTTCGTGCATCTCCACCTCGAAGCCGCGTCGGCGCAGCTCGATGGCGAGGAGGCAGCCCACCGGGCCGGCTCCCACGATGACGGCCCTGACGCGGCGCCTGGCTTCTGACACGGGGGGTTCCTTCCTGTGGGGGTGTCGGCCCCGGTGCGGGACGGCCTTCGGCGGGTGGGGTTCCGCCGCGGGCCCTGACGTCCTCGACGGGGGGCCGTGCGGTTCCGGGCGCTGCGCGTCGCATGGCACACGCGGTACGCCTCACGGCACGCGCGGTGCGGGGACCTGGCCCGTCTCGGTGAAGTACCGCACCATGGAGGTGATCCACGACGGTTCGGGGACGGGCAGCTCCAGCCCCAGGTCCCGCAGCAGCCGGACCGTGCGGTCGTTGCCGTAGCTGTGGTCGGCCAGTTCCATGACGCCCTCACGGAACAGCGGCACCAGGCTCGCCAGGGAACGGTCACCGTCCTCGGCGGGCCCCGCCTCCAGCGCCGCCAGCCACTCGTCGGCCGACACCATGCGGGGCGCCCGGCCCAGCGACTCCAGGGCCGCGAACACCGAGTCCCAGCCCATGCCGACCGGATGGAAGACATGCACGGTCCTGTTGAACGCGGCCTCGGCCCCGGACAGCAGGACGACCGCGTCCGCGACGACATCGGCGGGCAGCAGGTCCACCGGCGGCCCCGGCACCTCCGGCGCGAGCCCCAGTTGCAGGAAGCTCTTGATCTGGAGCCAGAAGAAGTCGTCCGTGCGGCACGCGCCGCTCACGGAGTCCGGCCCGATCCGCCCGATCCGGTACACCGTCACCGGCACCCCGCGTTCGCGGGCCGCCATCGCGAGCCGTTCGGCGACCCACTTGCTCTGCGCGTAGCCGATACCGAGTCCCTCGGCCACCTCCGGCACGGTGTCCTCGTCGATGTACCCGCCCGGTCCTTCCGGAGAGAACACGGCGAGCGTGGACATGTGGTGGAGCGGCTTGAGCACGGTGTCGGCGCAGAACTCGGCGACCCGTACGAACCCGTCCACGTTCGTCGGCCGCACCGACGCGTACGGCGCGGCGAAGTTGATGTGCGCCGCCGCGTGGTACACGGCCTCCACCTGGCCGGCCAGCTCCCGGTACACCCCGTCGGCCAGCCCGAACCGCTCCCGTGACAGATCCCCGGGCACCGCCCGTACCCGCGACAGGTCCAGCCCCTCGTCGGCCCGGTACAGGCGCGCGCTGTCCAGGACGCGGCGCGTCGCCTCCTCGGTGGAGCCGGCCCGCACGAGACAGTGCACGACACAGCCCGCGGCCAGCAGCGAGCGGAGCAGATGGACCCCGAGGAAGCCGGTCACTCCGGTCAGCAGCACCGTCCGCGCGCCACCCGGACCCATGGGCCGCGCGCCGTGGGACACGTCCACGCTGTCCGGCAGCCGTACATCGGCCCACAGATCGGGCTCGCCCGCGTCGTCCGGCCCGCTGTCCCCGGTGAGCGCCCGCTCCACCCGCGCCGCCATACCCGCCACCGTCGGCTGGCTGAGCAGCGCGCTCAGCGGGACCTCGACCCCGTACTCCTCCTGGAGCCGGCCGCGCAGCCGCACCGCCAGCAGCGAGTGACCGCCCTGGCCGAAGAAGTCGTCGTCCGGCCCGCTCCCGGCCCCGCCCAGCAGCTCGCCCCACACCCGGGCGACGCCCTGCTCGGTCTCCGTCAGCGGACGTTCGGCGGTCACGGCCCCGCGCGGCGGTGGCAGCGCCGCCGCCATGACGGCCAGGGCCGCCCGGTCGGTCTTGCCACTGGGCGCCGTCGGCAGTTGGACGACCCGCACGAAGCGGGACGGCACCAGATACGCGGGCAGCGTGCGGCCCAGCAGCCGCCGCAACGCGGCCTCGTCCGGCTCACGCTCCGGCTCGCCGTCCGGGCCGGGCGAGGGGTCGGACCGCAGGAAGGCGACCAGCCGCCGGTCCCCGGGCCCGTGCTCCACCGCGACCACGGCCGACGCGGTCACCGACGGCAGATCACCCAGGACGGCCTCCACCTCGGCGGGCTCGATCCGGTGCCCCCGGATCTTGATCTGCTCGTCGACCCGCCCCAGATGCGTGAACCCGTCCCGGGGGGTGCACTTCACCAGGTCCCCGGTGCGGTACAGCCGGGCACCCGGCGTGGTGTCGTACGGGTCGGGCAGATAGCGCTCCGCGGTCTGCTCCGGCAGATTCAGATATCCCGGCGACAGGACCCGCCCGCCCACGTACAGCTCGCCCGGCACCCCGAACGGCACCGGCCGCCGGTCCCCGTCCAGCACATACATCCGCACCTCGCCCACCGTGTGCCCGATGGACGGCCGCTCCGGCCAGGACGAGGGGTCCGCGGGCAGCCGCAGCGCGGTGCACAGATGCGCTTCGGAGGGCCCGTACGCGTTGATCAGCCCGGCGTCCGTCAAGCGGCCGAACATCTTCCGCAGCGCGGGTGTCACCACCAGCTGCTCGCCCGTGGTGTACACCTCGGCCAGCTCCGGCAGCGGGATGTTCCCGCGCACGACGACGGACGCCAGCTCCTGGAGGGCCACGTACGGCAGGAACATCCGGGCCACCCGCCGCTCCCGCAGATACCCGGCCAGCCGGTGCAGATCCGTCCGGGTCTCCTCGTCGGTCAGGACCAGTGTCGCCCCGGCGCACAGCGCGCCGAAGATCTCCTCGAAGGACACGTCGAAGGACAGCGACATGTACTGGAGCATCCGTGAGGCCGCGCGCGGCCCGGACAGCTCCGCCTGGCGGTACGCCACATTGGTCAGGGTGAAGTCCTGGATGGCCACCCCCTTCGGCCGTCCCGTCGACCCCGAGGTGTACACCACGTACATCTCGTCGTCCGGACGCCGGCGCTCCGGCAGGTCCGTCCCGTCCAGCTCCCGCAGCCGCCCCGCCTCGGCGGCCAGGTCGAACACCTCGGTCCCGTCGGGACACGGGATGTCCGTGACCCCCCGGGTGAGCAGCAGACGGGGCCGGGAGTCCGCCAGCATCAGCGCGACCCGCTCCGCCGGATAGGCCGGGTCCAGCGGCACGAAGGAGGCCCCGGCCTTGAGTACCGCCAGCAGCGCGACGACCGCCTCCGGGCCGCGCTCCAGCAGGACCCCGACCCGCGTCCCGGGCCGTGCGCCACGCAGCCGCAGGGCCCGCGCCAGCCGGTTCGCCCGGGTGTTCAGCCGACGGTACGACAGGACGGTCCCGTCCACCGTCTCGACGGCGGTGGCGTCCGGGGACCGTGCCGCCCGCTCCTCGAACAGGTCGGTCACCGACCCCTTCGCGGGCCGGTCGTCGGCGGGCCCGTGCCAGACGGCCGCCAGCTCCCGCAGTTCCCGCTCGGGCACCCAGCGCAGCTCACCGACCGTACCGCCCGGCCGGTCGAGCAGGTCGGCCAGCAGCACACGGAACCGGCCCACGATCCGCTCGACGGTCGCGGTGTCGAACAGCGCCGGGTCGTACTCGAAGGTCAGCCCCAGCTCCTCGGCGCCCTCCTCCACGATCAGCGCGAGGTCGTACTTGGGGGCGCCGCTGACATGCCGCCACTCCGTGACACCCAGCCCCAGATGCCCCAGCACCCGGCGTTCCCTGGGCATCAGCGTGACCATCGTCCGGAACAGCGGGGAACGGCCGCCGTCCTCGCCCGAGCCCACCGCCTTCACCACGTCCTCGAACGCCGCGTCCTTGTGGCGCATCGCGGACAGCACCTCCCGGCGGGTCCGCGCCAGCAGCTCCCGCACGGTGTCCCCGGAGGTGACCCGGTGCCGCAGCACGACCGTGTTGACCAGGTGCCCGATCACCTCCTGGTCCATGGCCCGGTCGCGCAGCGACACCGGCACCCCGACCGCGAGATCCGTCTGACCGGTGTGCCGGTGCAGCAGCACGGCGTATGCCGCGAGCAGCGCCATCAGCGGGGTCACGCCCTCCGCAGCCGCCCGCTCCCGCAGCCGCCCGGCCTCGGCGCCGGTCAGTACGGTCCGTACGGCGCGTGCCGTGGCGGCGCTGGGCCCGCGCGGACGGTCCAGCGGCAGATCGAGCAGCGCGGGTACGCCCGCGAGATGCTTCGTCCAGTGCTCCAGTGACGCCTGCGGGTCCGGCCCGCCCGTCCGGCCGGTCACGACCTCCCGGAACTGCGGGGCGTCCGGCAGGGGAGTGAACTCTGCCCCTGCGGCGAGGTCTTGATAGAGCGTCAGCCACTCGTTCAGCAGGACCGACCAGGAGAACCCGTCGAACACGGCGTGGTGCACGTTCACCAGAAGGGCAGTGCCGCCCGCGCCCCCGGTGCCGCCCACACCTTCCGTACCGCTCGTGGCGTCCGCGCCTTCCGTACGGGCCATGCCGTCCGCACCGTCCGTACCGCCCGTGCCGGTCTCCACGCACAGTACGTGCAGCAGCGGTCCCGACCGCAGGTCCAGCCGCCTGCCCGCGAACTCGGCCGTCAGAGCCGTGAGGGCGTCCTCGCCGGACGCGGTCGCCGTCGCGAAGCCGAAGTCCGGTTCGGCCGCCACCCGCAGCATCAGCCGCCCGTCGTCCGCCATCGCGAAGGTGGTCCGCAGACTCTCGTGCCGTGCGACGACATGCCGCAGCGCCCGCCGCAGCAGCCCGGCGTCCAGCGACCGGGGGAAACGCAGCAGCACGGGCGAGTTGTACGCGGTCGGGTCACCGAACTCGCACGCGTACCAGATCCCGGCCTGGCCGGACGTCGCCTCGGTCTCCGCGTCGGTCGCGGTGCCGATGCCGCTGTCGGTGGCTCCGCTTGCCGGTCCCGGCGCGGTCCCGGTGTCCGTGCCGGCCGCCCGGCCGGTACGGGGGGTGCCTTCCCGGCGGCGGGCGCGCAGCAGGTCGGACAGGGCGCGGGGGGTGCCGCACCGGGCGATGTCGCGCGCGCCGACGTCCAGGCCCAGCAGGGCTTTGAGATCGGCGGCGTAGGCGTCGGCGTGGCTCGCGGCGAACGGGTCGTCGGCCGTCGCGTCCGGGCGGCCCGTGGTGTGCCGCCAGCGGTCCAGGACGACGCTCAGCAGGGGGTCAGTCATGAGCGGTCACCTCCGTGCCGTCTCTTCGTCCGCGGGTCCGCCGTCCGGGGCCGTGCCGTCCCCGGCGGTGCCGTCCCGCAGCGCGCGTATGTGCCGTGCCAGGGACTCGGCGTTGTCGTGCTGGAAGATGTCCTCGGCCCGTACGCCCACCCCCATCACGTCCTGGATGTTCGCGGCGAGCCGGATGAGCTGGAGCGAGTTGGCGCCGGACAGCACGAACGAGTCGGCGGTGCCGATCCGTTCGCGGCCCGTAACCCCGGCCAGCAGTCCGACGACCGTCGACGCGACCGGATCGTCGGCCGTCGTCGTGGCCTGCCCGTCGTCCGGCTCGACCAGCACCGCGCGCGGCTCCTGGAGGGCCATACGGTCCAGCTTCCCGTTGTGGTTCAGCGGCAGCTCGGACAGATGGTGCACCCGCGCGGGCAGCATGTAGTCGGGCAGCCGTCCGCGCAGCTGCGACAGCAGCGCCTCGGTGCCGGGCGGCTCCCCGGTGGCGGTCGTGCAGAACAGCACCAGCTCGCGCAGCCCGTCCGCCGCGTCCACCGCGCGCACCACCGCCCGCTTCACCGCGCCGGTCTCCTCCGCGGCGAGTTCGACCTCGCGCAGCTCCACCCGGAAGCCCCGGATCTTGACCATCTGGTCCGCCCGCCCCGACAGCACGACCTCGCCCTCCGGTGTCGTGCGTGCCATGTCGCCGGTACGCAGCACCCGCGTCCCGTCGAGCTCGGGGAACTTGCGGGCGGTCAGCTCCGGCTGGTCGAGATAGCCCTGGGCGAGCCCCGCGCCGCTGACGCACAGCTCACCCACCTCACCGGGCCCGCACGGGGTGAGATCGTCACGCAGCACATGCAGCCCCACCCCGGGCAACGGCAGCCCCACCGGGAACACCTGGCGGCGCAGATCGTCCTCGTTGAGGGCGTGCACGGCGGTCAGCGCCGAGTTCTCCGTGCAGCCGTACGCGTTGTACACGGTGCCGCCGACGGCCTTCAGGGCGCGTGAGAGATGGACGGGGGAGGGGAAGTCACCGCTGACGATGACCGTGCGCACCCCGGCCAGCGCCTGCGGGTAGCCGTCCACGAGCAGGTTGAACAGTCCGCACGGCAGATTCAGGAACGTCACCTTCCGCTCGGTGATCGTCGCCGCCAGATCCGGCAGCGACGGCAGCTGCGGCGGCGGTACCACCACCCGTGCCCCGTGCAGCAGGCTCAGCCAGATCTCCGTGGTGGACGCGGCGAAGGAGTACGGGGCGAGCTGGAGGAAGCAGTCGTCGTCACGCACCTCCGCCTCGCCGTTGTGCTCGGCGACCCGGGCGATCGCCCGGTGCGGGACGAGCACCCCCTTGGGACGGCCCGTGGACCCGGAGGTGAACATCAGATACGCGGTGCTCGCCGGGTCCACCGGCTCCGGCAGGTTCCCGCTCCCGTACGTGGCGCTGTCGGACAGCAGCTCGTGCACGTCCCGCTCGGCGGTCACCGACCCCAGGCCCGCCGGTACGTCCCGCAGGGTCAGCGGTGGCGCCGCCTCACGGACGATCGCCCGGCGCACGGACACCGGGTGCGCCGGATTCAGCGGCACCACCACCGCCCCCGCCTTCAGCACCGCCAGGATGACGACGTACAGCTCCAGCGACCGCGACATGTGCAGGCCCACCCGGCTGCCCGGCGTCACCCCCTCGCGCTCCAGCCGGCGGGCGAGACGGTTCGCGGACGCGTTGAGCTCGCGGTAGGTGAGCGAGGCCGTTCCGTACTCCAGCGCGGTCTTCTCCGCCGCGACCGCGGCGGCGGTCTCGAAAGCGGTGGTCAGAGCGGGCACGTCCTTCAGTTCGTCGATGGCATGCATGCAGACTCCAGCGGACGGAAGGTCGGGTGGACGCACGACGGCCCGGCGCACACCGGGTGCGCCGGGCCGTCGTCGTGACGGAGATATGGGGGGCGGAAGGGACGGGGACGGGTCAGGCGGTGGACGGTTCCGCCGCGGGCAGCGACGCCCTCAGGAACCGGGCGGTCGTGGTGTCGGCGGACTCCGCCATCTCGGCGGGCGTACCGGTGAACACCACCCGGCCGCCGTGCTCGCCCGCACCGGGCCCGATGTCGATGATCCAGTCGGCGTGCTTGGCGACGTCCAGGTCGTGCTCGATGGCGATGACCGTGTTGCCCGCGTCCACCAGCCGGTCCAGCAGCGCCAGCAGATTGCCGACATCCGCCATGTGCAGCCCGGTGGTCGGCTCGTCGAACACGTACACACTGCCGCGCTCGTGCAGCCGGTCCGCGAGCTTCACCCGCTGGCGCTCACCGCCCGACAGCATCGACAAGGGCCTGCCCAGCGTCAGATAGCCCAGGCCGACCTCGTGCAGCGGGTCCAGACGGCGTACGACGGCCGGGTCGTCGAAGTGGTCCCGGGACTCGGCCACCGTGAGGTCAAGCACCTGGGCGATATCGAGGCCCTTCACCCGGTGCTCCAGTACATCGGCGCGATAACGGCTGCCCTCGCACAGCTCGCACACCGTGGTCACCGGGTCCAGGAACGCCAGATCGGTGGTGATCGTGCCGCGCCCCTTGCACTCGGGACAGGCGCCCTTGGCGTTGAAGCTGAACAGGCTCGCGTCCAGCCCGTGCGCCTTCGCGTACTGCTTGCGCACCATGTCCCAGATACCGGTGTACGTCGCCGGGGTGGACCGGGGGTTCATGCCCACCGCCGACTGGTCCAGCACGATCGCCCGCGGATGCTCTTGGGTGAACACCTTAGACACCAGGGTGGACTTGCCCGACCCGGCGACCCCGGTGACCACCGTCAGCACCCCGGTCGGGAAGTCGACGTCCACCTCGCGCAGATTGTGCAGCCGCGCGCCACGCACCGACAACTGCCCTGTCGCCGTCCGGGGCGCGGGCTTGAGACCGGGCTGGACCCGGAAGTGCCGGCCGGTGAGCGTCCCGCTGTGCGCCAGCTTCTCCACGGTGCCGGTGAACACGATCTCACCGCCCCGCGCACCCGCCTCCGGACCCATGTCGATGACATGGTCGGCGATGGCGATGACATCGCGGTTGTGCTCCACGATCAGCACGGTGTTGCCCTTGTCGCGCAGATCCAGCAGCAGCCGGTTCAGCCGGTCCACGTCATGGGCGTGCAGTCCCACACTCGGCTCGTCGAAGATGTACGTCATCCCCGTCAGCGCCGAACCCAGATGACGTACCGTCTTCAGCCGCTGCCCCTCACCGCCCGACAGGGTGCGGGTCGGCCGGTTCAGGGTGAGATACCCCAGCCCCACCGAGGCGATCCGGCGCAGCGAGGCCAGCGCGGCCGGTACGACCGGGCCGGGCCACCGCCCGGCCACCCGCTCCAGCTCCGTCACCAGGTCACCGATCTCCATCGCGCAGTAGTCGGCGATGTTGCGGCCGTCGATCGTCGAGTCCAGGGCCGCCCGGGACAGCCGGGCGCCTCCGCACTCCGGACAGGTCCGCTCGGTGACGACCTGCTCGGTGGACCTGCGCTCCTTGTCCTTGAGCGACTCCAGACCCGGCTTCACGAACCGCCGGGTGAGGCGGGGCACCACACCCTCGTAGTCGTTGATGGCGACGTTGTTGAGATCGTCGGGGCGGATCGTCTGGAAGCCCTCCCCGTGCAGCAGCAGGTCCATCTCCTGTTTCGTGTACCGCGCCAGCGGCTTGTCGGCGTCGAACACCGGCTCCAGGTCCTGCTCCCGGGCGCGCCCCTTCTCGTACCGGCTGATCTGCGCGTAGCGCTTCCAGTAGTTGGTGCCTACCGCGAAGTTGGAGTGCCGGATCGCGCCCTCGTTCAGGGACTTGTCGAGGTCCAGCAGCTTGTCCAGGTCGAGCTGGAGGGTGGCGCCGAGACCGTCGCAGTGCGGGCACATGCCCTGCGGGTCGTTGAACGAGTAGAAGTTCGACGGTCCGGCGCTGGGCTCCCCGTACCGCGAGAACAGCACCCGCAGCACCGGATTGACCTCGGTCATCGTGCCGACCGTGGAACGGGTGCCGCCGCCCACCGGCTTCTGGTCCACGACGATCGCCGGGGCCAGGTTCTCGATCAGGTCGAACTCGGGGCGCTCGTAACGCGGCAGCCGGTTGCGGATGAACGCGGGGAACACCTCGTTGAGCTGCCGTTGCGACTCCACCGCGATCGTCCCGAACACGACGGACGACTTGCCGGAGCCGGACACCCCGGTCACCACCGTCAGCACGCCCAGCGGGATGCGCAGGTCCACCCCCTTGAGGTTGTTGGCCCGCGCCCCCGTCACCACGATGTGCTGCCTGTCCTCGCGCATGGGCGATTCCCTCTCCTCACTTGCCGCTGTTCACTCGCTGACCTGCTGTCATCGGCCTCTCACCACTGTGCCCGCCGTGGCGGTCCCGGCGGCGTCCGCCGCGAGGTCGCCCATCGAGATCCGGCCACCCCGGGTGACCAGGTCCACCAGGAACTTCTCCGCCGAGGCGTCCGTACCGCCGCGCGCCCCGGTGAGGCCCGCGAACCACTCCGCGCTCGCCGCCCCGATGCGCTGGGTGTGCTCCACCGCCGGCCGCCGGGCCGCCTCGTACGCCGTCAGCGCCTTCGGCAGCGACGGTTCCACGCACAGGGCGGTGACCAGCGCGTGGGCGTCGTCCAGGGCGAGGCGGGTGCCCGAACCGATCGAGTAGTGCGCCGTGTGCGCCGCGTCGCCCAGCAGCACGACGTTGCCGCTGGACCAGACGGCGTTGCGCACCTGGACGAAACGGCTCCACCGGGACCGGTTCTCCAGCAGCCGCGCCCCGGCCAGGGGCTTCGCGAACAGGGCGGCCACCTCACCGGTGTCCGGCCGGTGCGCGGCCTCCACCAGGAAGGTGCCGCGCCCGGGACCGAACGGATAGGCGTGGGCGACCACCGGGCCGTCCGGGGTGTCGGCGACGAAGAAGGACAGCGAGTCGAAGGCCCGCTCGGCCCCCAGCCAGATGTAGTGCGGCGCGGTGTGCGCGGTCATGGTGCCGAAGCGGTCGGCCAGCGCCGTACGGGTCGCCGAACCGGCCCCGTCGGCCGCCACCACCAGGTCGTACAGACAGGACAGCGCGTCGGTGTCCGGGGCCGGGACGCCCTCGTGCAGGACGACTCCCAGCTCCGCGCACCGGCGGCGCAGCACCCGCAGCAGCGCGCGTCGGCTCAGCGCACCCAGCGGGGGCGCGGACACGCTGAGGGTCCGCCCGTGCCGGCGCACGGCGATCTCCGCCCATCGGGTCAGGTGCGGTTCCAGCGCGTCGGCGAGCACCGGGTCGGCATGCCGGACGGTGTCGGTGGCGGCGGGCGGCAGGATGACGCCGAACCCGTAGGTGTCGGCCACCCGGTGGCGTTCCCACACGGTGACCTCGGTCCCCGGGGCGGCCAGCCTCATGAAGGCGGCGAACGCCAGCCCTGCCGGGCCGCCGCCGCTGACAGCGATCCTCACGGTGTCTCCTCGGTGCGGTGCGGTGCGTGCATGGAGTGCGGTGTCGCGCGGTGCGGTGAAGGGCGGCGCGGTGCGGTGGACCCGGTGCGGTCGGCGTCGGGTCGGTGCCGAACCGTTCGTCCAGGACCCTTCGTCCAGGACCCTTAGCCCGGGACCGCTCGCCCAGGGCCGTCCGTACCGGCACCCGACCGGGCCTGTACGGGTGCCTCAGCCCCGTGCCGCCGCGCCCCGTGCCGGGGGCAGCAGCTCACCGATCCGGTCGATCACCACGGCGGCCGACGGCATCGCCGCCATCTCCTCGGCGACCTCCCGCGCCGCCCGGCCGTGGGCCGGGTCGCGCAGTACGGCTTCCAGCGCGGCCGTCACCGCCTCCGGGCCGAGCGTGTCGATGTCGAGGGTGGGGCCCGCGCCCCGCTCGGTCACCGTCCGGGCGTTGCTGACGTTGACCGTGCCCGGCATCGGCAGCGACACCTGGGCCAGCCCGGCCGCGAACGAACTCAGCATCGTTCCCGAGCCGCCGTGGTGCACCACCGCCGCGCAGCTGTCCAGCAGCTCCCGCAGCGGCACCCACCGCTCCGGCCGCACATGCGGCGGCAGCGACTTCGGCAGCTTCGGCAGCTCGGCGTCCGCCGTGAGCAGCACCAGTTCCGCGCCCAGCTCCTCGGTGGCCAGCACGATGTCGCGGTACAGCGCACCCTCCCGGGTCATCGTCGCGGCCGACCCGCAGGTGGCGGTGACCCGCGGCCGGTCACCCCGCTCCAGCGCCCAGCGGGGCAGGTCACCGCCGTTGTTGAAGCATCCGTAGCGCATCCGCAGCACATGCTCGGGGCGTCCGATGTCGGTGGGTACCTCGGTGAAGTTGGACAGCGAGGGCGGCAGTACGTCGATCTCGATCTCCGCCTCCCACACCTTCTCCACCCCGGCCCGTGCCGCGTGCGGGGCCAGATGCTCCAGGGCGGGTCCGAACGTCGGCAGCGGGGTGCCGTACCCGTGCAGCACCGCCGGGACACCCACCGCGCGGGCGGCGATCAGCGCGGCGGAGTGGATGCCCGGGTACACCACCGCGTCCGCGCCCCAGGTCCGCGCGATGCCGATCAGATCGTCCAGCATCCGGGCCCCCACCTCGCCGAACGCCCGCCCGTGCACGGCGAACGCGGTCGCGTCGTCCGCGGCCGTCCCGGCCTCGCCCCGCTCCAGCATGCGCAACAGGTCCTCGTACGGCTCCCGCGCCCGCAGCCTCTCGCCCGCCTCGACGGTGACCAGCCCGGCCGCCCGCGCGGTGCGCGCCGCCGGGCCGCCGGTGGCGACCAGTACCTCGTGGCCCGCCGCGAGCGCCGCGTGCGCCAGCGGCACCAGCGGCATCAGGTGCGAGGAGACCGGCATCGATGTGAACAGGTATCGCATCATCAGCTCCTTGCCGCCCCGGCACGGGGCGGCGCGTAGGGCAGTCCCGCCGGATCGGCGGTGAACTCGGGCGGCAG
Source organism: Streptomyces uncialis (assembly GCF_001905345.1). Classification (GTDB taxonomy): domain Bacteria; phylum Actinomycetota; class Actinomycetes; order Streptomycetales; family Streptomycetaceae; genus Streptomyces; species Streptomyces uncialis. The sequence continues at coordinate 321,304 of NZ_LFBV01000003.1, read as the reverse complement.
CGAGTCGGGCACCCGTTCACCGACCGCCGCCTCGGCCAGCTCGGTCAGATAGATGCCGTAGTCGGTGTCCGTGTGGTCATGGCTCAGCCGCCGCAACTGATCGGCGCCGACGAAGCCCATCCGGTACGCGATCTCCTCCAGACACGCGATCCGTACGCTCTGGCGCTTCTCCAGGATCTGGATGTACTGCCCGGCCTCCAGCAGCGCGTCGTGCGTGCCGGTGTCCAGCCATACGAACCCCCTTCCCAGACGCACCAGTTCGGCACGGCCCCGCTCCAGGTACACCTGGTTGATGTCGGTGATCTCCAGCTCGCCGCGCGCCGACGGGGTCAGCCCCCTGGCGATCTCCACGACGTCGTTGTCGTACATGTACAGCCCGGTGACGGCGAGCTCGGAACGTGGCCGTTCGGGCTTCTCCTCGATGCTCAGCAGCCGCCGCCCGTCCTCGGCGACCTCGGCGACGCCGTAACGCCGCGGGTCACGCACCGGGTAGCCGAAGATCGTGCACCCGTCCAGGTTCCGCGCCCGGTCACGCAGCAGCGCGGAGAAGCCGGGGCCGTGGAAGAGGTTGTCGCCCAGCACCAGCGACACCGAGTCGTCCCCGATGTGCTCCTCCCCCACCAGGAACGCCTCGGCGATACCGCCGGGATGTTCCTGCTCCGCGTACGTGAAGCGCAGCCCCAGACTGCCGCCGTCACCGAACAGCGCCCGGAACATGGGCAGATGGGCGGGGGAGGAGATGATGAGGATGTCCCGTATCCCCGCCAGCATCAGCACCGACAGCGGATAGTAGATCATCGGCTTGTTGTAGACCGGCAGCAGTTGCTTCGAGAGCACGCCGGTCAGCGGCTTGAGCCGGCTGCCCGACCCGCCGGCCATGATGATGCCCTTCATGTCGACTCCTCCTTCTCCCGGACACCCGGCGAAGAGTTCCCGGTAGACGTTCCGTACCTCGGCAGCAGACCGCGTTCCAGCGCCTCGGCGAGCGGCGGCGCGGCACGGTCCTGCTCGGACATCACCGGTTCGGGGTGGCGGGGCACCGGAAGTCCCAGCACGGGATCGAGCACCGAGACGGCCAGCTCGTCGCCCGGCCGGTACGGGGTGGACATCAGATAGACCACGGTGGTGCCCTCCGTCAGCGACACGAACGCGTGACCGACACCCGGCGGGCAGTACACGGCGCGCGGCCGGGCCGCCGACAGCCGTACCGCCTCCCAGCGGCCGAAGGTCGGCGACCCGGCCCGTACGTCCACCACCAGGTCCAGGGCCTCACCCGCCGCGCACAGCACGACCTTCGCCGTGCCGGACAGGCCCCGGGAGTAGTGCACCCCGCGCACCACCCCCGCGTGGTTCACACTCAGCCCGCTGCGCACCACCCGGAACCGCGGGGCCCCGGGCAGCTCCGCGAAGCCGCCCTCCTCGTACAGCGGGCAGAACGCGCCCCGCCGGTCGGGGAAGAGCGGTGGGACGATCTCCAGCGCGCCCTCGACGGCGAGTTCCCGTGCTTCCATACGACGGCCTCCCTGCGCTGTGGATCGGGCTCCTGGCACCTCCGGCTGCTCAGTGCGCGAGCCCGAGACGGTCGAGCACCGCCCGGCCGAGCACCGTCGTGGGGTCCCCGAGGTCGAACGGCAGATCGAAGTGGTCGCGGCCCCTGACGACCAGGTCGTCGACGGCCAGGCCGCCCATGGCCCTGCCGTCCGTGGCCGGACCGGCGTTCGGTGAGCCGTCTGGGGCCGAGCCCTGGCCCTCACGGCCACCGGCACCACCGGGCCCGGTCATGGACGACTCCCGGCCACCGGCGCCACCCGGCCCGACCCCGGACGACTCCCGTCCGCCGTGGCCACCGGCCCCACCACCCGCCCCGCCGACCGCCCCACGCAGCATCGCCGCGAACGCGTCCTGCTGCCGGGCGTACTCGTCCGTCTCGTGCTCGCCCCGGGCCAGCAGCACCCGCCCGCCGCGCGGCGGCGCGCGGAACAGCGGGCTCTGCTCCCGGGCCTGCCCGGCCGTCAGTCCCAGCGCGTCGTTGACGTAGCTCCCGACCACCGGTTCCAGGTCGTACAGACCGCTCAGCAGGAACAGCCCCGCCAGCGGCAGCCCGTCCGGACCGCCCGCCGCCATCGCCACCAGATGCGCCCCGGCCGAGCTGCCCGCCGCGAACACCGCGTCCGGCCGCCCGCCCAGCTCGACCGCGTGCTCACGCACCCACGCCAGCCCGAGCTCTACCGAGGCACTCAGCTCCGTCAGTGGCCGCTCGGGGGCGAACCCGTATCCCAGGGCCACATAGCCCGCCCCGGCCCCGACCAGCGCGGGCGCCGCGAAGCAGGCGTCCTCCTTGCTCGACTCCTGCCAGTGCCCGCCGTGCACGAACACCACCAGCGGCGCACCCGCCCGGCGCGGGGGGAAGTGGTGCAGCCGCTCCGCCGGATGCGGCCCGTAGGCGATGTCGGCCCGGTACGCCAGCGACTCACGGGCCGCCGCGCTGCGGGTGCGGTACGCGGCGAGCGTGCCCGGCGCGTCCCTGGCCCGGGTGCTAGGCGACAGCTCCCGGTCGATCCGGCTCCGTGCCGTGCCGACCGCCTGGCGGGCGTCGCTCACGGCGCCCGCCGCACGCCGCCGACCACACCGTGCGGGGTCCAGCCCGCCGATACGGTGCGCCCCACCTCGGTGAAGCCCGCCTCGCGCAGCCAGCCCTCGACCTGTGCCCACCGGTAGATGGTGGAGTGCCGGAAGGGCAGCGTCGTGAAGTAGACGTTGTCGAGCGCCGCGTACAGCGGTCCCGACCCGTCGTCGTCGCTGAACGCGTTGAACACCAGGACCCGGCCGCCCGGCTCCACCGCCTCGTACGCCTTCCGCAGCAGCGTCACGTTCTGCTCCGGCGACCAGATCACCAGCTGATGCGCGAACAGCACACAGTCGTGGCCGCCGGGGTACGCGCCGGTGAAGATGTCGGCGGCGTGCGTCTCGACGCGGTCCGACAGACCGGCCTCCCGGATGTTGCGCTCGGCGACCTCCAGCGCGCCCGCCCGGTCCAGCACCGTCACCCGCAGCGACGGATGCGCGCGGGCCAGGGCGATCGCGTTGACCGCGTCACCGCCGCCCACGTCCAGGACCCGGCGGGTGGCGGAGAAGTCCGTCTGCTCGACCAGCACCGGATTGGACAGCCGCGACCAGGAGTGCATGCAGCGGTAGAACAGCTCCTCCAGCCCCGGCACCCCCGACAGCCGGGTGTACAGATCGCGGGTGGTGCCCGGGAAGTGCCGGATACCGGCGTTCTCTCCGGTGCGCAGCGACTCCGTGTAGTCCCCGGCGGGCAGGTACGACACCCGGTCCTGGAACTCCACGATGTCCCGCAGCACCGGCCACAGCCCCTCGCGGAACCCGGCGGCGATCGACGGCCCGTTGCGGTACGTCCCGTCCACGGCCTCGGTGAGACCGAGCGCGGTGGTGCCCAGCAGCAGCACGTCGGCGGACCGCCGGGCGATCCCCAGTTCCTCCGCCACCCGCTCGGCGGACAGCGGCCCCTTCGCGTCCAGCAGTTCGAACAGCCCCAGCTGCGAACCCGCGTTCAGCTGCTGGAACGCCGCGTACCCGAACAGCACCGGCACCAGCCGGCCCAGCTCCTCGGCGGAGCGCGCGTCGTTTCCGCTCACGAAGCGCTCACCGCCCGCGAGCGCACGGTCGGTTCGGGTACGGGGACGACGAAGCCGCCGCCCGCGTCGAGAAAGGCCGATTCCTTGCGCATGATCTCCTCGGCGTAGTTCCAGGCCAGCAGCAGGTAGTAGTCCGGCTGCCGCTCCACGTCCTCGGGCGCCAGCACCGGCAGATGGGTGCCCGGGGTCAGCCGGCCCTGCTTCTGCGGGGTGGTGTCGGTGCAGAACTCCAGCTCGTCGCGGCCCAGCCCGCACATGTTCAGCAAGGTGGTGCCCTTGGCCGACGCCCCGTACCCGGCGACCCGGCTGCCACCGGCGACCAGCCCGCGCACCAGCTCGCGCAGCCCGTCGCAGGTCCCCCGCACCCGGGCGGCGAAGTCCTCGTACACCGCGTCGGTGAGTAGACCCGCCGACCGCTCGTGCGCGATCAGTTCACGCACCCGGTCACCGGTCGTACGCGTCCCCTCCGCGAGACCCGCCGACACGAGCACCGAACCGCCGTGCACCGCCAGCCGTTCCACGTCCACCGTGCGCAGCCCGTGCCGGGCGAACAGTGTGTCCAGGGTGCTGATCAGGAAGTACGAGAGGTGCTCGTGGTAGATGGTGTCGAACGCGAGCCCGTCCACCAGGTCCACCGCGTACGGCACCTCGATGGTGAACAGCCCGTCGTCGGCGAGCAGCGCGCGTACCCCCGCCAGCACATCGGCGACATCGTCGATGTGCGCGAAGACATGCCGGCCCAGGATCAGCTTCGCCCTGCCGTGCTCGGCGGCCACCGCTCCCGCCGTCACGGAGCCGAAGTACTCCGGGACCGTCGGCACCCCCCGGTCCTCGGCGATCGCCGTGAGGTTGCGCGCCGGATCGACGCCGAGCACCCGCGCGCCCACCTCCTGGAACGCCAGGAGCTGGTCACCGGTGTTGCTGCCGAGCTCCACGACGAGATCGCCGTCGGCCAGCCGCGCGCCCTCCGAGCAGAGCCGGACCACCGTCCGCATATGGCGGGCCATCGTCTCCGAGTCGGAGGTGACGTAGGAGTAGGTGCGGTACAGCAGCCGGGGATCGACGACGGCGGTCAGGCTCAGCAGCCGGCACCCCCGGCAGGAGATCACCTCCAGCGGGTACGACTGCTCCTGGGCGGCCGAGTCGGCCCCCTCCAGGAACCCGTTGGCGAGCGGTACGTCCCCGAACGAGATCACCTGCTGCCACTCCTCGCCGCCGCAGACCCGGCAGGCGGTGACGAAACGGACGTTGTCGCTGGTCATGACCGGTCCTCTCGATCGGTGGCGCGCTCCGCGCCAGCAGTGGTCCCCGTACGGAAGGAGGCGAGCGCCTCCACCACCCGCCCGGCCTGCGCGTCGCTCAGCTCGGTGTGCAGCGGCAGCCGCACCAGCCGGTCGGCGATCCGCTCCGACACCGGGCAGCCGCCCGGCGCGCTGCGCCCGTAGCGCAGTCCGGCGGGCGAGGTGTGCAGCGGCAGGAAGTGCACGCTGGCCCGGACGTCCCGCTCCGCCAGATGCTGGAGCAGCGCCGTACGGTCCTCCTCGGACGGCAGCACCAGGTGGTACAGATGCGCCGAGTGCTCGCGGTCGGCGGGCACCGTCGGCAGCGCCACCCGCTCGTCGGCCGCCCATCCGGCCAGCCCCGAGTGGTAGGTGTCCCACAGCGCGTGCCGCCGCTTCTGCACGGCGTCGAACTCCTCCAGCTGCGCGGCCAGCAGCGCCGCCAGCACCTCGGGGAGGATGTAGCTCGAACCCAGGTCCACCCAGCGGTACTTGTCGACCTGCCCCAGGAAGTACTGGTGCCGGTCGGTGCCCCGGTCGCGGATGATCGTCGCCCGCTCGACCAGCTCCGGGTCGTTCACCAGCAGCGCGCCCCCCTTCCCGCAGTGCACGTTCTTCGTGGCGTGGAAGCTCTGCGCCGACAGCGTCCCGAAGCCGCCCAGCGGCCTGCCCTGGTACGTGGCGCCGAGACCGTGCGCGTTGTCCTCGATGACGGGGACGCCGTACGCGTCGGCGATCCGCTGGATCTCCCGCATCTCGCAGGCCACGCCCGCGTAGTGCACCGCCACGATCGCCCGGGTCCGCTCGGTGAGCGCCGCCTCCAGCAGCGACTCGTCCATGTTCAGGGTGTCCGGATGGCAGTCGACGAACACCGGCACCGCACCGCGCATCGCCACCGCGCTGGCCGTCGGCGCGAACGTGAACGACGGCATCACCACCTCGTCGCCCGGGGCAAGTTCCAGCAGCAGTGCCGCGATCTCCAGGGCGTGGGTGCACGACGGGGTCAGCAGCACATGCGGCGAGCCCGTGATCCGGGCCAGTATCTCGGTGGCCCGCGCGCTGTAGGGGCCGTTGCCGTCCAGGTCCCCGGACGCCAGTACCTGCCGCAGATAGTCGTCCTGCCGCTCGGCGGTGTGCGGGACATGGAACGGCACCGCCCTCGGCGGGGCGGGGGCAAGGCTCATCGGGACAGCTCCAGAAGGGTGAAGTCGATATGGACCTGGGACGTGTCGTCGGCGTGCGCCGCGTACACCGGGGAGTCGCCCATCTCCTGCGCGGGGACCGAGAAGGACTCCTGCCGGTGGACGCCCACCGTGAACCCCGCCTCGCCGGCCACCTCGCGCAGCCGCTCCGCGCTGCCCATCGCGAAGCTGAACCCGAGGAACAGCCGCCCTCGCGGCGTCAGCCGCTCGGCGGCCCCGGCGAGGAACCGCCGGTGCATCGCGTACCCCGGGTCGAAGAAGTGGTAGGCGAGCGCCGACTCGTGGCGCTGCTCGGGCGGTGCCTCGATGAACGGGGAGTTCCAGAAGATCAGGTCGAAGGACTCGTCCGGCTCCAGCGCCGCGAACAGATCACTGGTCTTCGCGGTCACCCGGTCGAGCACTCCGTGCCGCCGGGCGTTCAGCTCGGTGGTGCGTACCGCCGCCTCGTTGATGTCCAGCGCGGTCACCTCCGGGACCCCGGCGAGCGCGGCGATCACCGAGGCGACACCGCAGCCGCAGCCCATCTCCAGCATGCTGGTGACACCTTCGTGCGGCAGCGCGGACGCGAACATCCCGGTCGCGTAGTTGTACTCGCCGCCGAGCACCCCGCCCAGCTGGGTCCACTGCCGGTCCAGCAGGGTGAACTCCAGCTCGCGGTCCTGCTCGGCGATGGCGTGTGCGTAGGCGTCCTGCCCCATGACGAGGCCGAGTTCGTTCATGACGGGGTTCCTCCGGTCGGGGGTGCGGTGCGCTTCGTGCGGTGAGGGGTCGCTTCGGACGGAGAGTTCGCGGGGGGAAGAGACTCGGGAGGGAAGGGTCCGGACGGGCGGGGGCTCGCGCGGGGCGGGGCGGGCGGAGGCGGGGGTGGCTGTCACAGGGCCGAACGCATGGTCCACAGCTCGGGGAAGAACCGGTGCTCGTTGACCGCCCGCAGCCAGGCCGCGCCGTCGCTGCCCCCGCTCCCGCGCTTGCCGCCGAGCATCCGTTCCACCACCAGCAGATGGGCGGCCCGCCAGTGCGAGAACTGGTAGGCCACCTCCAGCAGTTGCTCGGCGAGGTCGTACACCGTCCGGAACTCCCCGGGAGCGCGGTAGACGGTCGTCCAGACCTTCTCCACATCCAGGTCGGACGTGTACGGCGCGCTCGGGTCCCGGTCCGTCAGACGCTCCGGTACGGGCAGGCCCGCGCGGGCCAGGAACCGCAGCACCTCGTCGTACAGGCTGGGCCGTTCCCACTCGGCCCGCAGCTGGGGGAACGCGTCGAGGTCCGAGGTGCGCACCATCGTCAGATCCCGGTTGCCGAGCGCGAACTCCAGCATCCGGTACATGAACGACTGGGTGCCCGACGCCTGCCCCAGGATCTCCCGGAAGCCCAGGAACTCGTCCACGGTCAGCGCGTTCATGCTCTCCCAGGAGGAGATCAGCACCCGCTGGCTGCGCACCGCCCGTCCCAGCGCGCGGCAGGCCGCCTCCGGCCGGTCCTCCCGCAGCCGCGCCCGCGCCTGGTCGACCTCCAGGTACACCATCCGGAACAGCAGTTCCTTCACCTGGCTGATCAGGATGAACGACATCTCGAACGGTGAGTCCGTACGAGGCTCCTGCAAGGAGTGCAGATCGTCCATCCGCGCGTAGTCGACGTACTGATTGTCGTACGGGCATCCCGCGCCACTCATCCGGACATCTCCTTCCTGACGTCCCCGAGTGCCGTGACCGCGTCGAAGACATCGGTGTACGACACGTACAGCCCGTTCAGACACAGCCGCAGCAGGTCCGGCGGCCGGGCGTCGGTGACGATGCCGCGCTCCATCAGCGCCGCCGACACCGAGGAGGCCTCCGGACACCGCAGCGCCAGATGGCTGCCCCGCCGGTGGTGCGCGGCGGGCGTCACCACCTCCGGCCGGGCCGGGGCAGGGAGGCGATCCGCCAGCAGCCGGACCAGCAGGTCACCCAGCCGCAGGCTCTTCTCCCGCACCGCCGCCACCCCGGCCCGCTCCAGCGGCACCAGCGCCGCCTCCAGCGCCAGCAGCGACAGGATGTGCGGGGTACCGGTACGGGCCCGGTCGATACCGGGCGCGGGCACGAACTCGTCCGCCATGTCGAACGGCCGGACATGCCCGTGCCACCCGGTGAGCGGCAGATCCAGCCTGTCGTGGTGGCGGGCGGCGGCGTAGAGGAACGCGGGCGCGCCGGGGCCGCCCGAGAGGTACTTGTAGCCGCAGCCGACGGCCAGGTCCACCCCGGCGGCGTCCACCTCCACCGGTACCGCGCCCGCCGCGTGACTGAGGTCCCACACCGCGATCCCGCCCGCTGCGCGCACCTCGGCCGTGGTCCGTACGAGGTCCCACAGCTCACCGGTACGGAAGTCCACCGCCCCGCACAGCACCGGGCCGACCTCGCCCCGGTGCCGGGCCAGCACCCCGGGCAGCCCGTCCACGGTCGTCTCGACCAGCCGCAGGCCCAGCGTCCGGGCCACCGACGCCGCGAGATAGCGGTCGGTGGGGAAGTTCGCCGCGTCGGACACCAGCACCGTGCGCTCCGGGCGCAGCCGGGCGGCGGCGGTGAGGGCGTTGAACAACTGCACCGATGTCGACTCGCCCACCACGGTCTGTCCGGGCCCGGCGCCGATCAGCCGCCCGATCCGGTCGCCGACCCGCACCGGCGCGTCCCACCAGCCGTCCTCGCTCCAGCCGCGTATCAGATGCTCGCCCCACTCACGCCGTACCACACGGTCCAGCGCCTCCGGCACACCACCGTGCAGGGGGCCCAGCGAGTTCCCGTTCAGCTGGATCACCCCGGGGGGCAGATCGAATTCCGCGCGGAAGGAGGAGAGCGGGTCCTCGGAGTCCTGTTTCTCGGCCCACTCACGAGTGGATTCCATGGTCGTACTCCCTTCGGACACCAGCATTCGAACACCGGCGGACACCGTCGGCGCGCACTGCCAGGATTTCTGACTTCACTCCCGTCAAAGGGTCAACTCTCCTTTTGTCAATAGAGCTTCAAGGAACCTGAAAACCTGTGCAGAGGCGTTCAAGGTTCCTTGAGGAAACATTTCGAGGAGGGTTGGAAAGAAAACCTCCGAATACCCTTGGTGAGATGGGCCGGACAGCGCCGGGAATCCGAATTCCGGAATCGGCGCGGCTACCGGAACACATGGACGATTCGAAGAGAACGCCTGGACGAAGGGAAGAAATGGACAGGGAAACGGGACCCGACACCACCCGTCCGGTACGCACCCACCCGGCGGGCACCCCGTGCACGGGACCGCGGTGCCGGACCGGCTCCGGGCACGCCGCCCGCGCCGTCACCGGCACGGTCCTGTGTCTGACCTGCCGCACCCGCCTCGCGGACGCCCTCGCCCGGCTGCCCGCCCTCTACCAGGAGTGCGGCGAACGCCACTTCCGCGCCCGCACCCCCGCCTGGGCCGAGGCCCCGGGCCCGCGCAGGCCACCGACCGGACCGCTGCACGTACCCGCCTCCGACGTCCGGCACGCCGTGCTCGGCGTGCTCGCGTGCTGGGCCGGGACGACCGTGCAGAAGACCGGGGTACGTGCTCCCCGGCGGGCCGTCGGTGATCTGTGTGTGTTCCTCCACCGCAACCTGGGCTTCCTGGTCCGCCACCCGGCGGCCGGCGAGTTCGCCGCCGAGGTGGCCGATGTACGGGACCGCGCCGAACGCGTCGCCCGGCCCGAGCGGACAGGCCGTACGGCCGTCGGCCCCTGCGCGGAACCCGGCTGCGCCGGACGGCTCACCGCCCGCGCCGCCCGCGACCGCGACGACCCCTCCCGGGTGACCTGCGACACCGACCCGGCACACACCTGGAGCGGCCCGGAATGGCTCTCCCTCGGCCGCCGCCTCCAGACCGCCGACACCTCCGGCGAGCGGCCCGCCGCGCCCCGGGCGCCGCTGCCCACTGCTGCGGTAGCCGTCCGTACGCCGCGCTGGCTGCGCCAGGAGGACGTCACCGCCCTGTGGGGCGTGCCGCGCGGCAGCGTCTACCGGCTGGCCAGTGAGCAGGGCTGGGAGCGCCGCCGCCTCGACGGACGCACCTACTACGCGGCGGAGGACGTCCGCCGGGCCCTGGTCCGTACCGAGGGCTGACCCCTACGCGTGAGGTCGTCGGACGAGGCGTCGCGCGGTCCCCCGCCCGGCAGAGCGCCGCGCGGGGGTTTCGCGGTCCGAGGGGCGGCGCGGTTCAGGTGGCCGCTCGTGACGGGTCGTTGCCGCGCCCACCGTTCGGGACGGTCGTTGCCAGCAGCCCGGTGCGGGCCGGTCGTCGCTACGGGAGCTGTCCGACGGCGGCCGGCGGTACGGCGAGTTCCCCGGTCAGTTCCTGTGGGGCCCGCCCGCCGACCGTCGCCCGCAACGCGCCGCTGTCCGGGTCGACGCCGACGGCGCACTCCAGCTCGGCGGGCCGCCCCATCCCGGCGCCCTGCTCGATCCGGAAGTCCGTCCGCCCGTCCACCGCGCCCAGCTCACCGAGCCACACGCCCAGCGCCAGCCCCAGCGACGCGCACGCCGGGTCCTCGTCGATCGCGTACCCGGGGGCGAACAGCCGGGCCGTCGCGATCCGCGCCGTCCCGTCCCAGTGGAAGACGAACAGGTCCGGCAGCCCGCTCCCGGACATCGCCGCCACATCGGGCCGTGCCGCCCCGACCGCCTTCTCCCGTACCGGCAGCAGATGGAACAGCGGTCCGAACCCGGCCGCCAGCACCGGCCCTTCGCCCAGGTCCCCGGCGGTCAGCCCCACGGCCGCGAGCAGTGGACCGGGCGCCAGGGCGGCCACCGGGGGCGGCCCGGTCGCGGTCACCGTGGCGCGCTCGCCGTCCGCTTCGAGTTCCAGCAGCTTCCCGCCGCGCTCCTGCACCACCCGCCCGGACGGCAGCCGCCCGGACCGCACCAGCGCCACCGCGGTGCCCACCGCGGAGTGTCCGCCGAACGGCGACTCGCCCCGCCGGGTGAAGACCCGCACCCGGTGCGTGGCGCGTGGCACGGTCGGCGGCAGTACGAACACGGTCTCGTCCACCCGCAGTCGGCCCGCGATCCACTCCATCTCCCCGGTGGACAGCCCCTCGGCGTCATGGACCACGGCGAGCGGGCTTCCGCCGCCCGCCCGGACCCCGAACATCCCGACCACTTCGTAGTCACGGGGACTCGTCATCGGGTGCCGTCCTTTCCCAGCCCGGCCGCCGCCGCGAACTCGTACAGCACGTCCTCCCGGCCCTCGAAGGGGAAGTCGGGCCGGGGCCAGTGGACCACCAGATCGGTGAAGCCCGCGTCCTCCAGCATCCCCGTAGCGTCCCGCCAGCTCTCGACGGACTCCAGGACGCCTCCCACCGAACCGCCGGTCAGCAGCAGCCGCCGCAGACCCGCCGGGTCACGGCCCTGCGCCACGCACGCCCTGTCCAGCTCGGCGAGCTGTTCCTTGAGCAGCGGCACCACCCGGTCGTAGCGCTCGCTCTCGAACATGTTCGGCGCCCCGCTGGTGACCCAGATGTCGGCGTGCCGCGCGGCGAGGGCCATACCCCGGGGCCCGGCGGCGGCCACCGCGAGCGGTAGCCTCGGGGCGGCCAGGCACTCAGGCTTCACCACGACGTCCTCGACGGTGTACCACTCGCCGCGGAACGTGGTCCGCTCCTCACGGAGCAACCCGTCGAGCAGTTCCACGAACTCACCGAACCGGGCCGCCCGCTGGCCGCGCGACAGCTGCGGATCGTTCCGTATCCGGGAGTCGTACCCCTCGGCCCCCGCACCCACCCCGCACACGATCCGGCCCCCGGAGATGTCGTCCAGGGACAGCAACTCCTTCGCGAAGTTCACCGGATGACGGAAGTTGGGGCTGGCCACCAGGGTCCCCAGCGCGATCCGTGAAGTCGCCCCGGCCGCCGCGGCCAGCGTCGGCACGGCGGCGAACCAGGGCTTGTCGCTGAACCACCGCCACATCAGATGGTCGTACGTCCAGGCGTGGTCGAAGCCCAACTCCTCGGCCAGAACCCAGCGTTCGCGGGCCCGGGCCCAACGGTGCTCGGGCAGGATCAGCACTCCGTGGCGCATACGCGCGGCACTCCTCTCGGCCAGCGGTTCGTTCCCGCGCCGGTACGCGCGGGGACGGAAGCGGAAGGGCCGGATGACCGCGCTGATCGCCCGGCGCTGTCCGGTACAAGCCCGACCGTCCGGTGCGGGACCCAGCGGTCCGGCACATGCTCAGCGGCCCGGCACAGGCTCAGCCGTCGGCCGACGCGGCCGTCGTCGGGTCGGCCCCGGCCGCCACCTCGGCGGCGTGCAGCCCCGCGACGGCCAGTACGGAACCGAGCCGGCGCTCGCACCCGGCCACCGACCCGTTCCACACCTCGGGCTCCTCGCCGTCGTCGGTGCGGCCCAGCGGGTACAGCCCGTTGACGGCGAGGTCGAGGGCCACCGCCCGCAGCCTGCTCAGCAGTTGCGCGGCCACGGCCTCGTCCGTCACCTGGCCGCGCAGGGTCATGAAGAAGTTGTCGTACAGCACGGCCGTCCGCTCGGAAGGCCGGACCGGGCTCTCCGCCATGGCGTGCTGGAGCAGCGACCGTCCGCCCGGCACCAGCCTGGCCGCGACCGTGTCGTGCACGTCCTGGTGGGCCTCGACCGCCGCGCGCAGCCCGGCCGCCCGGTCGTCGTCCAGCCACGGCACCGACCGCCCCCGCATCAGCCCGCGGACCTGTGCGAAGTCCGGTGCCCAGGTGCCGCTGAAGCCCCGGTGCTGGAGGAACATCGCCGAGCGGATCAGCGTCCCGTACAGCCCGCGCGGACACGAACCGCTGTACAGCAGCATCGCGCAGTACCCGTGGGTGTAGGCCTCCAGCCGGGCCATCGCCGCGGACCCGGGCACGACATCCCGGTCGCCGCCCTCGTCGAGCACCCGGCCCAGCATCCGCCACAGCGCGAACGTCACCTGGTGCCCGGTGATCCACCGGAACCAGAACAACTGGTCGTACGAAGGCGCCGTGGGCACTTCGAGCCGCGCGGCCACCGGCCCGCTCCCGGTCAGCGCCAGCAACTCCCGGCAGATCTCCTCCGGCGCGCGTCCGGGCAGTTGGGGCCGACGGTCGGACGCGGTCCGCGCGTGTCCGGCGGGCGGCATGACCAGCGGCTCCAGCCCGTACGGGAAGTCCCCGAAGTCCCAGTCGCCGACGCGGACCGCTCCGGCCGTGGGGGGAGCGGCGAGAAGGCTCATCGGCCGGCCTCCGGACGGTTCCCGTCCGGCACATGGGTGAACTCGTACTCCAGCCCGTTCACGTCGAGGACGTACAGGCTGAGCACCCCCTCGTCGTCGACCACGATGTCGGTGGGCCGCTCGTCGCGGGCGAAGACGAACCGCCCGGAGTCGTACAGCTCGTTCCACCGGTCCCTGAAGACCTCCAGGTCCCCGGGTCCGTCGACCCGCAGACAGACGTGCTGGAACTGGTACCCCCTGGCCTCCGGCACCGCCCGGGTGTGTCCGGCCCGGTCGAAGAGATGGAATCGCAGATCACCGACCGCCACCTCGACCAGCCGCCCGATCCCCGGCAGCCTGCTGAGCGTGAGCGGGGAGAACCGGTCCAGCTCCCATATCCTTTGGGCGCCGAAGAACTCCACGTACCAGCCCAGCGAGTTCTCCAGGTCGTCCGTCTGGACCCCCACATGGTCGACGACCGGCCGGATGATGCGCGCGGGGGGTTCCGGAACCGTCGTCCGCGCTGTGGTCTCTGTCAAGGACATCTCTGCTGCCTTCCGGATTCTCGGGGGACAAGCGGACGGCTGCGGAACAACGGCCCCCCGCCCGTGCGGAACACCGCATGTGAAATGCGGTGGCGCGCGGCCGTGAGCGGCACGCGCACTCCTTATGGGAGCTGGAGCGATGGCGCGCGGCGGCCGGGTGAATGGGGGCGCGAAAGGTCCGTCGGCCTCAAGCCAGCACAATGGCGAGACTACGAAAAGCTATCTTCGGCCGCTCGCCACCGTCAACGCAGAAAGCACAGAACCGCATGAGGGGTTTGTGAAGTCCTCTACAGAGGAACGTGTGAGGGCATCCACGGCCGCCCGGAACCCGGCGGACCGTTTCCCGCTGTCCGCCCCCTCGTTCAGGAAGACATGCGCGCCACACACACCCCAGAGACCACAGGCGTCCCGGACGCCCCGCCGATCCTCGTCCTCGGCGCCACCGGTTCCGTAGGAGGCCGGCTCGACGCCCAGCTGCGGAGCCTGGGCGCGACCACCCGCCCCGCCGCACGGCACACCGCGATCCCCTTCGACTGGGACGACGACTCCACCTGGGAACCGGCCCTGCGCGGCATCCGCCGGATGTTCCTGATGGCCCCCGACCGCGTCCCCGTCAACCCCGGCTTCGTCGCCCTGGCGGCGGACCTCGGGGTGGAGCACCTGCTGCTGCTCTCCAGCCGCGCCATCGAGGTCATAGGAGATCAGCGTCTGCTGGACGCGGAGGACACCGTCAAGGAGTCCGGGACCGGCTGGACGATCCTGCGGGCCGACTGGTTCGACCAGAACTTCGACGAGGGCCCCTTCCTCGACTCCGTCCACGCCCAGGAACTGGCGATGCCGATGGGCGACTGCCGTCAGACGTTCGTGGACCTGACCGACGTGGCCGCCGTGGCCGCCGTGATCCTCACCGCCCCCGCCACGGAACACCTCCGTCGCACCTACGAGGTGACGGGCCCGCAGGCGCTGACCTTCGCCGAGGTCTGCGCGATCATCGGCGACACCACGGGACATCCGTTCAAGTTCCACGGCGACCCCGGGAGCTACCGCGCCGCGCACACCGCCTTCGGCCGCCCCGCCGAGGAGATCGAGCGGGAGCTCACCGCCTACACCGCCCTGCGGTCCCTGGGCGACTCGAAACCCGCCGACACCGTCCCCCGGCTGACCGGCCGCCCGGCCCGCACCTTCCAGGAGTACGCGGCGGGGGTCACCGCTTGGAGCTGACCCCCGCCGGGGCGGCGGGCAACCACGACATCGTGGAGCCCGCCGACGCCTGACGGCGGAGGTACGGAAGCCGTCGGCGTCCCGTACCCACGGGACGCCGGTCGCATCTCACCGTGCTGTCAGCGCCTCGCCCGAACTCCCCGCCGGGTCGCGCCTCCGCCGCGGACCAGGCTCGACAGGGACAGCCGCCCCGGCCCGAAGAAGACCAGCAGCAGGAAGCCCCAGCAGAACAGCGCCGGGGCCAGGCCGCCGTTCTGGAGCGGGAAGAGACCGTCCTGCTGGTGCTCCGTGAAGTACGCGAAGGCCATGATCCCCGAGCTGACGAACGCCGCGCCACGCGTCGCCACTCCGAGGAGGACGAGAGCACCACAGACCAGCTCGATCACCCCCGCGTACCAGAACGGCCAGTCGCCGACGGGGCTCCTCGGCCGGTCCAGCACCCCGAAGACCGTGGCGGCGCCCTCGCTGGTGAACAGCAGACCCAGGACTACACGGAACAGCCCGAGGACGAGAGGCTGGTGACGGGAGAGTCTGTCGCTCAAGGGGGATGTGCTCATCGGCGGGTGCTCCTCGGATCGTTCGGCGCCTCCCTGGGAGACACGGGGCGGGGCCGACGGACGAGAGCCCTCCCGCACTTGCCATACGTGCGCACCGGACGATCGGTTCAGCGGAACCCCTGCCACCCGACCGGTGTGGGGCATCGTCCTGTGCAGGGCGGTTCGCCTCGCCGCGTCACCGGACCGGCCCTTCGCCCTCAGCTTGAGGTCGCCGCGATGGTCTTCCGGAACGCTGTGCCCTTTCTGTGAGCCGGAGATGAACCACGGCTTTCGCGGTGCCATCTTCCGTGGCGAAGAGGCCGCTTGGCCTCGCTCCGCACCGGGGCGAGCTCATCCACCGGAGGACAACCTCATGCAGAGACGACGACTCGTTCCCGTGCTGGCGGTGAGTGTCATGGCCACCCTGGTCCCCGCCGTGACCACCACCGCGACAGCCGCACCGGCGCCCGCCACGAGTCCCCTGGCGCGGTACGCCGAGCAGAACCCCACCTGGAAGCGCTGCGACCCACGACTGCCGGCCGCCTTCCAGTGCGCCAAGGTCAAGGTTCCGCTCAACTACGCCAAGCCCGGCGGCAAGAAGCTCGACATCGCGATATCCCGCTACCGCACCAGTACGCCGGGCAAACGCCACGGAGTCCTGCTCTCCAACCCCGGCGGCCCCGGCGGTCCCGGGATCACCTTCCCCCTGATGCTCCACGCCGAGCTGCCCCGGTCCGTGCGGGAGCGGTACGACCTCATCGGCTTCGACCCCCGTGGCGTCGCCATGAGCTCCCCGGTCACCTGCGGGCTCTCCCCGGCCGAGTCCCGCTGGCCGCGTGTGTACAAGGCGAGGACCTACGCCAGGGACGTCACCACGGCGAAGGCGGTCGCCACCAAGTGCCGCGCGCGGTCCGGGGAGAAGCTGCCGCACATCACCACCCGCAACACCGCCCGGGACATGGATCTGATCCGTACCGTCCTCGGCGAGAAGAAGCTCAACTACCTGGGCTACTCCTACGGCACCTATCTCGGCGCCGTCTACACCCAGATGTTCCCCAAGCGCACCGGCCGCTTCGTCCTCGACAGCGCCGTCGACCCGGGGCGCGTCTGGCGCGGCATGATCCAGGGCTGGGCCGAGGGCGCGGAGCCCGCGTTCCGGCGGTGGACGAAGTGGGCCGCGGAGCGGAACCCGGTCTACGGACTGGGCGACACCCCCCAGAAGGTGAGCAAGAGCTTCTGGGACCTGATCGCCCGCGCCGACCGGCAACCCTTCGAGTACCAGGGCGAAATGCTCGACGGCGACAGGATACGCACCTACATGCGGTTCTCGACCTTCGGTGTCGAGTACGCCAGCACACTGGTCGTGGAACTCAAGAAGGCCGCCGCCGGGCAGCGGACCGCCCTCGCTCCGACCGCGCGGCGCGCGCTGCCCGCCTTCGCCGAGGAGACTCCGGCGGACAACTACAACGCGTCGTTCTGGGCCGTCGCCTGCGGTGACCACTCCGCCGCCTGGCCGAAGAACCCGGCGCAGTACCGCAAGGACGCGGTCCGGGACAAGAAGCGCTACCCCCTGTACGGGGACTTCGCGTCCAACATCATGCCGTGCGCCTTCTGGAACAAGTCCCGTGAGCCGGTGACCAAGGTCGACAACAGGGTGCCCTCCCTGATCGTCCAGAACGAGTGGGACTCCCAGACCCCGCTCGTCGCCGCGAAGGGGCTGCGCCGCGCGCTCAAGGGCTCGAAGATGGTGACCGTCAAGGGCGGCGGGGGCCACGGGGTCTACCTCTCCGGCGGAAGCGCGTGTGCTGACGCGGCAGTGGCGTCGTACCTGCGGACGGGGAAACTTCCGGCGAGCGACACCACCTGCGCTCCCAGCACGCCCCGCACCTCGCGGACCCAGCAGTCCCCGCTGCCGCAGCACCCGAACCGCTTCTGAGCCGTCCCGCCCGGGGTCCGGGGGCCGCACGCCATGCGGCCCCGCAGTGGCCCTGATGCCCGTAGCCGTGAGGAGCCCCCGGCCCGCGTCGGTCGCGGAACGCGGCGGGTCCGCGACCGGTCCGCGAACTCCGATATGCGTAGGGGCGTGCGACCCGAGACATCGCCTCGCCGGGTGCTTGCGATAAGCGGACAAGCCGGGCCGCCGGATCAGCGAGTGACCGTGGGCGGACCCGGGTGCCGTTGTCTGTTCGACGGGTATAGGCAGCTTCATCATGACTTGGGATATTTGTCGGCCGCGCCTTCCCGTTCCTGCCTCACGGGTGAGCCACCATGAGCCCCTGGCGCGCTCGCCGGTCCGCCCTGGCTGCCGGTCGCCGTAGCGCGGGGAGCATGGGCGAAGCGAGCGGAGGCGGCGGTGTGTTGAACGCGTGGACACCGATCCTGCTGCTCCTGGCGGTGGCCGTGACGGGGCTGGCGGTGCTCTACGGGGTGTCGACGTGGCTCGCGCCCGCCCGATCCGCCGTGGACGCCGACCCGTTCAGCGGGGGCCGCGCACCGGAGCAGCACGCCTTCTCACGGTTCCATGTGCGCTGGTACCCGATCACCATGATCTTCCTCGCCTTCGACATGGAGATGCTCTTCATGTACCCGTGGGTGAAGGTCGTGCCGGAGATCGGCGTCGCCGCGGTCGTCGAGATGTTCCTCTTCCTCGGAATCCTGTTCGCCGGTGTCCTGTACGCGTGGCGCGAGGGGGCTTTCCGGTGGACCTGAGAAGCCGGTTGCGGCGTATGGCGGTGCGCAGCCCCGTGGCTCTGCCGGCGGTCCTGCCCGGAGCGACGCAAGCGCGCCTCGGCGTCGAGGCGGAACTGCGTCGGCGGGGCTGGGAGACCGCACAGGCCCCGGCGGCGGCGGATCTGCTGGTGGTCTGCGGCAGTCCGTGTCCGGAGGAGGACCGGCGGCTCGACACCCTGCTACGGACCATGTCGCAGCCGGCGGCACGCGTCGATGTGACACGGCCCGAGCATGCCGCACAGGCTCTGGACGAGGGCTTCGCCCTGCTCCGCGACAGAGCGGCCTCGCGTGCCGAATCCCCCCTGGGACACGAGGACGCCACCGACGGAAAACACGACGCGCACCCCGCCAAGGGCACCGCACCCGCAGGGCCCGCTCATGGGCCACATCATGACCATGCAGGTCCAGGTCACCCCGGGCAGGACGCACCCGGCGGCCACTCGGGCCATGAAGGGCACACGATGTCCACGGTGGCGGGGCTGCCGATGGCCGACCGGGCGGCCGACCGGGACGGGCTCAGCCTGGACCGGCTGAACCTGCCGCTGGGCCCCGTGCTGGCCGACTGGCCCGCCGGGCTGATCCTGCGCTGCGCGTTGCAGGGCGACATCGTCCAGGAAATCCATGTGGACCGTCTCCCTGGTCCATCGGACGGCACCTCCTTCTGGAACGAACCCTGGTCGCGGGCGGCTCGGGGCGAACCGGTCGAGCGTGGCGCCGCGGCCCGCCGCCGCTGCGCGGCCCATCTGGACAGCCTCGGCCGCCTTCTCTCGCTGGCGGGCCGGCCGGACACGGCGGCGCGACTGAGGCACCTGCGGGACGAGGTACTGGCCGGCGCGCCGTCCGGGCACTGCGGTGAGCCGCTCCAGGCCCTCACGAAGCGGGTCGAACGCTCGCGGACGCTGCGCTGGGGCCTCGCGGGTCTGGGAAGGCTGTCCGCGGAGCGGGCGCGGCAGCGGGGAGTGACCGGTCCCGCGCTGGAGGCGGACGGCGATGTCCACGACCGGCTCCTGACGTGGTCGCGGGAGGCCCGCCGGGCGGTCCGGGACTTCGACGACGGCCGCCCGCTGTCCACCGGGCGGCTGATCGGACCACGCGGCACGGTCGAGGGGACCGTACCTCCCTCGCAGGCGCTGCTCGACCTTCTTCCGGAGCTGCTGACCGGTACCGAACTCGGCTGCGCCCGGCTCATCGTGGCGAGCCTGGACCCCGATCTGGACGAGCCCGTCGCCGTACCCGCGACGGAGGGCGCGCATGCCTGACGCCGCTCCCCTGTGGGCGACGGTGATCCTGCCGGTCGCCCTGGTGTCCGTCGCGGTCGTCACCGCCGGGTTCGACGCGGTGCTGTCCGCCGCCGCGGTGCGAGGCCGCCCGGGGTCGCCGCGCGAGGTGGGTACCTGGGCGGCGTCTCCCCTGCGCGAGGCGTTTCGGCTGCTCGCGCAGCAGCCACGCCGGACCATCGCGGCCGATGTCGCGCTGGGCCGGATCGGGGTGGTGCTGGTACCCGTGGCGGCCGTACTGGCGGGAGCGGTACTGCCACTCGGGTTCCGCCCGGTGAGCGACCCGGCCGTCGGCATCGTGTGGTTCAACGCGATGGAGGCACTGGCCTGGGCGGCGGTGTGGCTGACCGGGTGGGGCCCGAACTCCGCGCTGTCGCTGATCGGCGGCTACCGCTTCCTCGCGCAGGGCCTCGCGTACGAACTGCCGCACATGTTCGCGATCACCACCGCCGCCCTGGGCGCCGGGTCCCTCCGGGTCGGGGAGGTCGTGGCGGCGCAGGACGGCCTGTGGTTCGCGGTGTGGATGCCGGTCGCGTTCCTCGTCTATCTGCTCAGCGCGATGGCGATGTCCTTCTGGGGACCGTTCGGGCATCCGCTGGGCAGGGACACCGCGGGCGGGGCGGCCATGGAGCTGTCGGGTGTCGACCGGCTGGTCCTCCTGGGCGGCCGGTGGCTGCTGATGGTCGTGACCGCGGCCGTCAGCGTGCCGCTGTTCCTCGGCGGGGGCAACGGCCCGCTGCTGCCCCCCTGGGCATGGACCCTGCTGAAGACCGCGCTGGTCCTGGCGGCGCTGGTCGCCGGGCGCAGGCTCCTGCCCACCCTGCGGATGGAGCGCTACACGGAGTTCGCCTGGCTGGTGCTCGTACCCGCCACGCTGTTGCAGGCCCTTGTCGTCGCCGTCGTCGTACTGAATCGCTGAGAGGAAGTGCCATCCGGTGACCGAGGACATCGTCTTCTGGGTGCTCGCGGTCCTCGCCGTCGCCTCCGGCGTCATGGTCTTCCGGTTCGACTCCATGGCCCGCGCCACATACGCGCTGCTGCTGTCGCTGCTCTGCGTCGGCGGTGAGGTCCTGCTGCTGGGGCTCGACTACCTCGGCGTGGTCATCGTGCTGATGATGACCATCGAGATGGCCCTCATGGCCGTGTTCATGGTGATGTTCATGATGAACCCGGCCGGCCTCATGCCGATGTCGATGCTGCACAACAAGAAGGGCGCGGCCGTCATCTGTACGACGGTGTTCGCCGCACTCGCCACCGGAATCCTCCTCGCCCGATGGCCGGCCCGGCGGGGCCGTCCGCCCACCGACCCCACCATGTCGCTCGGTATGTCGCTCATGGGGCCGCAGATGCTCACGATGGTGACCCTGGGCATGGCCCTCTTCGCCACCATCGTCTCGACCGTCGTCCTGTCCACCCGGCGTGGCCGCTACGACCGGTTCGGCGACGATCTGCGCACCCGCCCCGCCGACGACCCGGTCCCGGGAGGCGGGGGCCGGTGAGCCTGGACCTGCTTCTGCTGCTCGCCGCCGCCCTGTTCAGCATCGGACTGTTCGGCGCGCTGACCCAGCAGTCCGTCGTGATGCTGATGATGGGCCTGGAGCTGATGCTGGGAGGCGTCATCGTCGGCGCGGCGGCGATCTGGCACTTCCTCACCCCCGACGCGGCGGACGGGCAGGTCCTGGTCGTCCTCGCGGTGACCGTGATGGCGGTGGAGATGGCCGTCGGCTTCGCGGTGGTCACCGCGCTGTTCCGGACGCGCGAGATCGACACGACCGACATGGCGGCGGAGCTCAAGAAATGAGCGCGCTGCTGTGGGCGCTGATCGCCCTGCCGCTGACGGTCGGCGCGCTGCTGACAGCGGCCGGACGGTATGCCGACCGGGCCGCCCCGGCGGTGGCGGTCGCCTGCGCCACCGCGACCCTCGGTCTCGCCGTCGCCGCCGCCCTGCGGCACCCCACCGCCGAGGCGCCCCTGCTGGAGCACCTGCCCGTACGCCTGGCGGTGGACGGCCTGTCCGGTCTGACGGCGGTGACCGTGGCGGCGATCACCGCGGCCGTCCTGCTCTTCAGCGCCGGCGACATCGGCCCCGGGGAATCCCGCGCCCGCTTCTTCGGTCTGATGCTCCTGTTCAGCGGCTCGATGCTCACCACGGTCACGGCCGCCTCCCTCCCCGTCCTGCTGATGGCATGGGAGGTGATGGGGGCCACCTCCTGGGCACTCATCGGCTTCTGGTGGCGCGACCCGGCGCGCGGACGCGCGGCGAACACGGCCTTCCTCACCACACGCGCGGCCGACCTCGGGCTCTATCTGGCCGCCGGCGCGGCCCTGGCCGGCGGCCAGGCGAACGCCCTGGCCCTGGACGGACTCTCCCGCACCGCCGAACCCTGGCTCTCCGCCGTCACCGCCGGGGTGATCGTGGCGGCCCTGGGGAAGTCCGCCCAGCTGCCTTTCAGTTTCTGGCTCTCACACGCCATGCGGGGGCCCAGCCCGGTCTCCGCGCTGCTGCACTCCGCGACCATGGTGGTGGCCGGGGCGTATCTGCTGCTCCGGCTGGAGCCGCTGCTCAGCGCCTCGGGCTGGGGCGGCCCGGCCGTCGCGTGGACCGGCGCCGCCACGGCGGTACTGCTCGGACTGGTCGCCGTCGCCCAGACCGACCTCAAGCAACTCCTCGCGGCGTCCAGTTGCGCCCAGATCGGCTTCATGGTGATGGCGGCCGGGACGGGGTCCGTCACCGGCGGGACCGTACAGCTCATGGCCCACGCGGCGGCCAAGAGCCTGGCGTTCCTCGTCGCCGGTGCCTGGCTCACCGCCCTCGGCGTACGGACCCTGCCCGCCCTGCGCGGGTCGGCCCGCCGCCATCGGACGGCCGGCCTCTCCTTCACCGTGTCCGCGCTGACGCTCGCCGGGATTCCGCCGCTCTCCCTCTGGGCGGCCAAGGACCTGCTGCTGGCGGGCGCGCTGGCGGAGAGCGCCTGGCTGTACGCGGTGGGGCTGGCGGCCGGGGTGATCTCCGCCGTGTACGCGGTGAAGGCACTCTGGTTCGTATGGCGTCCGGCACCCGTGCCCGGCAGCGGCGTCCCGAGCGTGACACCCGTGTCCGGCACCGGCCTTCCGCGCCGCGAGTCATCCGCGTCCGCTACCCACCTGCCGGACACGGCACCCGCGCCCGGCAGCGGCCGTCCCGGCCGGCCAACTGTGTCCGGCAGCGGCCCTCCCGGCGAGCCACCCGCGCCCGGCACCCAGCTACCCCGCATGCCGTCCGCGCCCGGCAGCCGCCCACCCGGCGAGCCGTCCGCCTCCGGCACCCGGCTGCCGCGCGTGGAGGCGCCGCCGTTCGTCCTCCTCGCCGTCGCATGCGTCGGCCTCACCGCGCTCGCCGTGCCTCCGGCGCGGGACGCGGTGGCCCGGGTCCTCGGGGGCGCGACGCAACCGGTCCCCGTCGCCTGGGAGTTCGCCCTCTCCGGTGGGCTGGCCCTGCTCGCCTCCGCCATCGTGTGGACCTGGGGCGCCCCCGCCCTCGGAGCGCCGTGGACCGACTGGCTCCGCCTGGAAGCCGCGGCACGACTCCTCCTCGTACGCCCCACGATCCGCGTCGCCCACGCCCTGGCCGTCTTCGACGACCGGCTCCTGGACCGGGCCGTCGACGGCGTGGCGCGCGGCGTCCTCGCCCTCGCCCGGTGGACCGACCGCCGCGTCGAAACGGGTGTCGACCGCGCCGTCGAAGGCGTCGCGTCCGCCGCACGCGCGCTCGGCCGATGGGCCCGCGGACCGCAGAGCGGACAGCTCCACCAGTACCTCGCCCAGACCGTCGCCGCGTTCACCGTCCTCGCCATCGCACTCGTCCTCGTGAGGTGACCGCATTGCTCACGGCCCTGATCCTGCTCCCCACCGCCGTCGCGGCACTCCTGATGTGTGTCCCGCGCACTGCCCCGCGCTCCGTCTTCCTCACCGTGTGGGTGGCGACCGCGGCAGCCGAACTCGCCCTCACCCTGGCCGTGTGGGCGGGATACCGGCCCGACGGCGGAATGCAGTACGAGACACAGGTCACATGGATCCCCAGTGCCGGGGTCAGCTACCACATCGGTGTCGACGGACTGTCCTTGCCGCTGATGGCCATGACCTCCCTGCTCTTCCTCGCCTGTGCCGTCTACGCACTCCGGGAGACCCGGCGGGTACGGGAGTTCGCGGCGCTCTTCCTCTTCCTCCAGACAACCTGCCTCGGACTGTTCGCCGCCCTCGACCTGATCCTCTTCTTCGTCTTCTTCGACCTGTCCATCGTCGCGATGTACTTCATCATCGCGAGCTGGGGGCACGCCGGAGCGCACCGGGCCGCCCTGAAGTTCTTCCTCTACACCTTCCTCGGCTCCCTCGCCCTGCTGCTCGGCTTCATCGGCCTCTACCTCGCCGCCGATCCGCACACCTTCGACATCGTCGAACTCACCGGGACGAACCCCCTCGCCGGCCGCTCGCTGTACGGCGCGCTGGTACTGCTCGCCATCGGCGTGGGCCTCGCGGTGAAGACCCCGACCGTCCCCTTCCACACCTGGCTGCCGCCCGCGCACACCGAGGCACCCACCATCGGATCGGTCGTCCTCGCCGGTGTACTGCTCAAGATGGGCACCTACGGATTCCTGCGGATCGCGATGCCCGTACTCCCCGGCGCCTGGACGGAGTACGCCCTGGTCTTCGTCGTCGTCGGCGTGGTCTCCGTGCTGTACGGGGCACTGGTCGCCATGGCCCAGACCGACTTCAAACGGATGATCGCCTACACCTCGGTCAACCACATGGGCTACATCCTGCTGGCGATCGGCGCCGCCGCTGCCGTCGGCACCGGCGAACAGGCCCGGCGACTCGCCGTCACAGGAGCCGTGTTCCAGATGGTCAGCCACGGTCTGCTCACCGGCGCACTCTTCCTGCTCTCCGGCGTGCTGTACGCACGCGGACGCACCTACGAGATGGCCGCGTACTCGGGGGTCGCCGACCGGGCCCCGGTCTTCGCCGCGGCGACCGGACTCGCGGCGTTCGCGTCTCTCGGACTGCCCGGCTTCTCCGGCTTCATCGCCGAGTTCCAGATCCTCGCTGGCAGCCTCGGCCCCCGGCCCGTCGCGACCGGACTGGCCCTGCTGGGCATCCTGATCACCGCCGCGCTCCTCGTCCGCGCGATGCAGCAGATCTTCCTCGGCCCGACACGACTGCCCGCCCTGGCCCCCGGCGCGGCCGGACCGTTCCCCGATCTGCGGCCGCACGAGAGCGCCGCCGTCCTCCCCCTCCTCGCACTCGGCATCGTCCTCGGCCTCATGCCCCGCTTCGTCCTCGACATCATCGAACCCGCCTCCCACCAGGTGCTGGACCTGCTCGCGCGATGAACGGGATGAACGAGAACCCCCTCGGCCTCCTCCCCGAGGCGCTGCTCGCCGCGTCCGCGGTCATCGGACTGCTCCTCGGGGCCTGGCTGCCCCGGCACCGCCAGTGGATGACCGGCGCCCTCGCCACCGCGGCCTGCACGGCGGGCATCGCCGCGGCGGCCGTCGCCGCGGCCGGTCCCGACACCACCGCGTTCGGCGAGTCCTTCAGCGTCGACCCCGTCACCGGAGCGGGCAGGATCATCATCCTCGCCGGCACCCTCCTCGTCCTCGCCCTGGCGGTCGGCCCGCTCCACGCGCACCCCCGTGAGACCGAGTTCTACGTCCTGCTGCAACTCGCCGCCCTCGGCGCCCTGATGCTCGCCGGGGCCCAGGACCTGCTGCTGCTCGCCGCCGGATATCTGCTGGCCAGTGTCCCCGCCTACACCCTCGCCGGATTCCGCAAGGACGCGGCGGGCACGGAAGCGGCCCTCAAGTACTACGTCGTGGGCGCGGCACTCGGCGTGGTGATGCTCGGCGGGATCACGGTGCTGCTCGCCGCCGGGCGCGCGACCATGTACCCGATACTGCGAGCCGAACTGCCCATGGCCTCCGCCGCACTGGTGACGACCGGGACGATCGCGCTGGTGGCAGGCGTCCTCTTCAAGGCCGGGGGAGTGCCGGCCCACTTCTGGGTGCCGGACACCGTGCAGGGCAGCACGGCACCCGTGGCCGCGTTCCTGACCACCGTCCCCAAGATCGGCGCCCTCGTCGCCCTCTACCGCCTCGCCGCGGTGCCCCTCGCGGACACCGCGATCCCCTGGCCCGGACTGGTGGCCGTGCTCTCAGCGGCCTCGATGACCCTGGGGAACCTGGCCGCGTTCTTCCAGCGGGACGTCAAACGCCTGCTCGCGTACTCGACGATCAGCCAGGTCGGCTATCTCCTGATGCCCGTCGCGGTCGTCGGCGCCACCGGCCTCGACCAGCGGGCGCTGCTCTTCTACCTGGCGGCGTACACCGTCACCAACATCGGGGCGTTCGCCGTCGTCTGCGCCCTGCCCGACGCACACACCATCGAGGACTACCGAGGACTGGCCCGGGAACGGCCCGTCCTCATCGCCTCCCTCGTCGTCTGCCTCCTCGGTCTGGTCGGCACACCACCCACCGCCGTCTTCCTCGGCAAACTCCAGGTGTTCAGCGCGGCGTTCGACGGCGGCTACGCCTGGCTCGCTGTCCTCGCCGCCGTCAACACGGTCGCCTCGCTCTTCTACTACCTGCGCTGGATCGCCCCGACCGTCTCACCCCGAACCCACCGGCCCGCGGCCACCGGCCCCAGGACGGCCGCGGGAGTCGCCTGCGTGACGGCCACCGCCTCCCTCGCCCTCGGCGTACTGGCCGACCCCGTCCTGGAAGTCCTCGCCACGCCCCTCATGCCCTGACACGGCCCGACGCGCCCCGACACGACCTCCATGCGGCCCGGACACGACCCCGGCT
Source organism: Streptomyces uncialis (assembly GCF_001905345.1). Classification (GTDB taxonomy): domain Bacteria; phylum Actinomycetota; class Actinomycetes; order Streptomycetales; family Streptomycetaceae; genus Streptomyces; species Streptomyces uncialis. Next base: position 294,836 of record NZ_LFBV01000003.1, on the reverse strand, counting down.
CGGCACCGGAGCGGCCCGACCCGGGTCCCAGGGCCGGTCACCGGGGCTTCCACGGGTACGGGAGAACTGTGGGCGCGGGAGGGCTACTGCTGCGGGAGAATGCGGACGAGCCCGGCGGGTGCGACCGGTCGGCCGCGCCACTCGCGCGGATAGCCGAGCGACACCTCACGGTGGGGCACCCCGTCGCACTCGATCGTGCGCGGGATGTGCAGATGCCCGTAGACGACGGTGATCGCGCGGTACCGCACATGCCAGTCCGCCGTGGCCTCGGTGCCGCACCACAGGGCGAACTCCGGGTAGCGCAGGACCCGGGTCGGCTCACGTACCAGCGGGAAGTGGTTGACGAGCACGGTGGGCAGCGCGGGGTCGATCCGGTCCAGGCGTGAGCGGGTGTAGGACAGCCGCGCCCGGCACCACGCCTCACGGCTGGGATACGGGTCGGGATGCAGCAGATACTCGTCGGTCGCGACCACACCCGCCTGGTGGGCGACGTCGAGCGCCCCTTCCACGGTGTATGTCCCCTCGGGCCGGAACGTGTAGTCGTACAGCACGAACAGCGGCGCGATCACGACCGGTCCGTCGGCGCCCGGCCACACCGGGTACTCGTCCTCGGGTGTGACCACCCCGAGGTCGCGCAGGGTCCGCACCAGGTGTGTGTACCGCTTGTCGCCCCGCAGCTGCACCGGGTCCTTCGGCGGGGTCCACAGCTCATGGTTGCCGGGAGCCCAGATGACCTTGGCGAAGCGTTCGTTGAGTGTGCCGAGCGCCCACACGATGTCGTCGAAGGTCTCCCCGACATCCCCGGCGACCACCAGCCAGTCGTCGTCCGACTCGGGGCGCAGCCCTTCGACGATGGCACGGTTCTCGGTGTAGCGGACATGGAGGTCGCTGATGGCGAGCAACTTCATCCCAGCACCCCTGCCCCGGCATCGCGGCCACGCCGCACGTCCTCGTACATATGGCTTCCCGTCCGTGTCCCCGCGCACGACATCTGTGCGCATGCCCTGTCCTCGCGCGCCGACCCGCTCGCGACGCGGTACCACTGACGAACACCCCACTCTACGTGCCGCGTTGGGTGGTGGGGGCGGGGGGACGGGAGGCCCGGGTGCGGGGAGGTCCCCATGCGGCCGGGTGCCCCGGTGTCACGACCGACGGTCCGGGCCCGACGGTCCGGGCCCGGCTCGAAGGGACTGGCTGGAACGCACCGGGCTAGTAGTTCCGCCACTCGTGGCGGGTGTACTCCAGGACCGCGGGGTCCATCAGGGTGCTGGCCCGTACGTCCTGGCGGCGGCGGTCGACCGGGAAGACGGTGGACGCCCTGAGGACGGAGCCGTCGAGGAACCTCAGCGGCGGGGCGTCGCCCGCGAGGCGCAGCGGTGGCGGGGTGCCGGTTCCGGCGGTGGCGAGGAGGAAGCCCCAGTTGCCGAAGCTGGGCACATCGACCTGGAACGGCGTGGTGGTGTATCCGGCCTCGGCCATGGTCTCGGCGATCGACCAGTACGTCTTGGGGGCGAAGAACGGCGAACCGCCCTGGACGAGCACCTGGCTGTCCGGCTTCAGGACCCGGCCGAGGAGATGGTAGAACTCCACGCTGTACAGCTTGGCGAGGGCCGCGGTGTCCGGGTCGGGGAAGTCGATGAGGACCGCGTCGTAGCGCCGTGTCGCGTCGCGCAGCCAGTTGAAGGCGTCGGCGTGGACGGTGGTGACCCGCGGGTCGTCGAGGGCTTTGTCGTTGAGTGCGGCGAGCGGGGAGAAGTCGCGTGCCAGCCGGGTGATCGCGGGGTCGAGGTCGACCAGGGTCACGTCCTCGACATCGTCGTAGCGCAGTACCTCGCGCAGGGCGAGCGCGTCGCCGCCGCCCAGGATGAGTACGGACGAGCGGTTCTTCGACAGACCAGGGTGGACGAGTGCCTCGTGGTAGCGGTACTCGTCCACGGAGGAGAACTGGAGGTCGCCGTTGAGGAACAGCCGGGTGTCCGGGGACCCGGTGAACGCCCTGGAGCGGGTGATCACGATGTCCTGGTACGGGGTGGTCTCGGCGTGGACGATCGGATCGCGGTAGAGCTGCTGACGGGCGCTGACCTCGATCTCGTCGGCCAGGACGTACACCGTGCCGAGGATGCCGAGGACGGCGGTCATACCCGCGAGCAGACCGATCCGCACGATACGGCGCATCTCATGGCGGAAGATCCACAGTACGACGACGACACCGGCGGTGGCGTTGACGGCGCCCACGACCAGGGCGCCCTGGAGCTGCCCGAAGGCGGGCAGCAGCAGGAACGGGAAGGCCAGTCCGCCGACCAGGGCGCCGATGTAGTCGACGGCGAACATATCGGCGACGGCGCTGCCCGCCTCCTGCCGTCTGATCCGCTGGAGAAGAGTCATCAGCAGGGGGATCTCGGCGCCGATGAGGAGTCCGACCGCGAAGGACACCACCACCATGGCGGGCATGTAGATGCGCAGCCAGGCGAACGAGACGTACAGGATGAGCACCGACAGTCCGCCGACCAGGGCGAGGGTGCCCTCGATGAGGGCGAAGCCGCCGGCCGCCCGCTTCTGGAGCGGTTTGGCGGCCAGCGAGCCGATGCCCATCGCGAAGACCATGACGGACAGCACCACCGAGGTCTGCACCACGGAGTTGCCGATGAGGTAGCTGCCGAGCGCGGTCAGCGCCAGTTCGTAGGTCAGTCCGCAGGCGGCGCAGATGAACACGGCGAGCAGCAGCAGGAACCGTGCCGCCCGCGACTGGGGCCCTTGCGCGCGGGACGCGGGTTCGGAGGTGCGGGGGACGGTGTCGGTGCTCACGGAGGCGGTCAGGAGACGGCCGCGCCGACCATGAAGGCCGTACCCAGGTACATCGCCGCCTGGACCCAGGCCGCGGGATGCGGACGGTCGCCGCTGTCGTCCAGGACGACGGCGCCCATCCGGCCCGGGGTCATCAGCCCCACGACGAGCGAGATGAGCGTCATCACGACGACTCCCGCGAGCCCGTAGAGCAGGGTGCTGGCGAGCCCCTGGCCGAGGCCCAGTTCGGACTCGCTGGCGCGGATCGACTGCTCGATCACCAGGCCGATGGCCACCGTCTGCCCGGCGAGGAGGATCGCCGCCCCGCGGTTGCGCTCGGTCCACACCACGTGGAACAGCTTGCCGGGGGTGACGAGGTCGAGGGCGACGAAGCCCACGGCCATCACGACGAAGCCGACGAGGCCGTAGAGCAGGGCGATGCCCGCCGACTCGAATATCTCTGCCACGGTGGTGCCTTTCGCTGGGGTCGTTGACGTGCTCGGACGGGCGGCGGTGGGCTATTTGCCCGCGCCGGGGCCCCCGCCGCGGAATTCGTTGCTGTCCGGGTGCGGCCACTTCGAGGGCAGCTTCCCGTACCAGCGCTGATAGCCGGTGCGGTAGTCCACGACCTCGATCCGGCTGCCCCGCTTGTAGGGGGCGATGGAGACGATGTCCTCGCGGTAGCGCAGGTACACCGTGTTCCCGTCGCGGCCCCGGTCCCGTGCCGAGGTGTGCCCGGAGATCTCGTCGGCGACCGAGCCCGGGCGGTCCTTCTTGTCCACATGGCCGACGGGTACGCGGGCGTACTGGCTGCTGATCCACTGGTACGGGACGGCGTTGGCCTGCTCGTCCGAGCTGTCGGAGCAGGCGGCGAGCGCCACCGTGGCGAGGAGCGTCGCGCTGACGCGTCGTGCGGTCTTCATCGGGCCTCCATTCGGGTGTGCGTCGCCACGATCCGGCGGCTCTGCGGATAGGTGTGCCAGGTCCGCCAGGCCAGCCCGTCGGCGAGCGGGTCCACGACCAGCGCGGTGACGGCTTCCTGGGCCCCGGGGAAGATCCCGTACAGCGCCCGCGGGTGGGTGTCCGACATCCGTCGGACCCATGCCACCTCGTCGCTGAACTCCTCCGGGGTGAAGTCCTGCACCCGGGCGGTGAAACGGTACTGCCAACCGTCGGACGTCCGCACCGTGTCGGGCAGGCCGCCCGGGGTCCCGGGCAGGCACGCCACGGTTTCCCGGACCGGGCCGGCGAAGACCTGATGGGAGGCGCCCAGCAGCCGGAGCTGCACCTCGACGCCGCCGACCGTGAGGTCGCGCACCGCGAGGGCCTCGTGCGGCGGCTGCCCCAGGGAGAAGGCGAGCTGGTCGGCGTCGGTGTCCAGATACGGGGTCGCCAGGGCTATGCCGGAACCGCCGCTCATAGGGCGCGCCCCCGCCATGTCACCGGTGCCGGTCCCCGTCCTCCGGCGGGGTCCTCCCCGCGCGTGTTCCTCAGCACCGCATACTCGAACGTCACAGGGCCCCCGTACTCACAGTCGTGCCAAATTTCCGCTGAGTATGCTACAAATTCCCGCCACCTTCCGACGAGCGGGTTTGAGCGGCCTTCCCGGCGTGCTGAACGGGCGGGTCCGCACGACTGTGTACGTCAGGTGCGGCGGGGGTTCCTCAGGGGCGGTCGGGCGCCGTCCCACCGGTCGGCGACAGGGGCTCCGACCGGCTCCGGGACCACCGGGAGGAACGAACCGCGGGCATTTGTACGATGCCGTGAAGCATGACCGGAGGGGGAGGAAGTGGCCCGGGAGCGACCGGATCGGAAGAAGNNTCGGAAGAAGCGGAAAGGACGGAAGGGGAGGAAAGGGAAGGAGGCCGGCGAGGTCGGCTGCTGTGTCGGCGCGATGGACGACTGCCAGTACTACTGCTTCCACGCCTGCCCGCTCACCGCGATCAACGCGCTCTTCCTGGCCCTGTGGCGGCCCGCGCCCCTCGGGAGGACTCCCGCGGACCCCGCGGCTCCCCGCCCGGCCGGACGGGCGGCCGCCGCGCTGTACGGAGCGGTACGCCACTACCGCACTCATGTCAGCCCCACCCGGCCCGCGTGCTGCCCGTACACCCCTTCCTGTTCGACCTACGCCGTCAAGGCCCTCCACCGGCACGGAGCCCTCCACGGCACCCGGCTGATCGTCGGACGGCTGCTGCGCTGCAACCCGGCCGCGGCCCACCGCCGGGGGCACAACGATCCCGTGCCTCCCGTGAACGGCTGAACGGACCGGGCCTGGCGGGGAGTCGAGCCAGGTGCGGGGGTACGGCACGAGGTCCGCTGGAACCCGGCTCCCGGCGCGGTTCGGGTACCGGCGCCGCCGAGTGGTCAGGGCAGACGGGTCCGGGTGGTGCGGGGCCTGAGGGTGCGCAGCAGTACCCCGGGACGGGCCAGGGCGACGGGGCTCCGGAGGGCGCTGGCGACGCGGATGAAGTCCGCTGCCAGGGCGGCGTCGTGTTCGGCGGCGGCGACCAGACGGCGCAGGTACCACAGGGCCAGCCCGGCGCCGGGGAGGCCCGAGCCGCCCACGCCCGGGAGGAAGGAGTCCGAGAGGCTGGAGAACCGCCAGGACCCGGCGACCGCCCGGCCCGCGTCCTTGAAGAAGCGGCGGGGGAGTCCGTCGATCCCCTCGCGCAACCGGCGGTCGAGGATGAGCGCGTACGCCGCCGAGTACATCATCCCGGTGCCGTAGAGGGGGTTGAGGGCGGCGAGCGCGTCACCCGTCACCAGCAGCCCTTCGGGGAAGCGCGGAAGCTTGTCGTAGCGGCGCCGGTAGGTCTCCGGGACCTGGAAGACACGCACTTCGGTCAGCGGCTCCGCCGCCTCGATGACCGCCCACACGTCGTCGGGCGCCAACTCCCGTACCTGTGCCATGAACTCGTCGGTGTCGGCGCTGGGCCGGAAGTCACCGTACCCGTAGACCGTCAGCGTCCACCGGCCCTCCTCCTGGACCGTGAAGTACAGCCCGCGCGGGCGGTCCAGCCGGGGGCCGACCGCGATGGCCCGGTCGTTGGCGAACACGTCCGGTCCGCAGCGCAGGATCCGGCTCGCGTACGCCAGGTTCACCTTGACGCGCTCCTCACGCGGCAGCGGATAGCCGAGGTCCGACAGCCAGGTGCGGGTCCTGCCGGTACGGCCGGTCGCGTCGACCACCAGATCAGCGGCCAGGGACTCGGGGCCGCCGCCGTCGGGCTTCTCGACGACGACTCCGGTGATCCGCCCCCGGGTCGGCGCCAGGGGCCGTACTGCGAAGCAGCCCTGACGCAGGGTGACCTCGCTCCGGGCCCGGAGCCGCTCGCGGATGCCCTTCTCCAGGAAGGGGCGGCTCGCCCACACGGTGTCCAAACCCGCCTCGGACTGCCGCAGTTGATGGCCGAAGTAGAACAGGCGGTGCTGGCTCATCATCCCGACGGGGACGCCGCCGTCCTGGACGTAGCTCTCCTTCATCCCCGGGAGCAGTTCGTCCAGGAGGTCGACGGCCTTGAGCACCAGCGCGTGGGGATGCCATCCCTGGGGGACGCCGCGCCGGGGCGCGGCGGTCTCATGGCCGTCACGCTCGACGACGGTCACCCGTTCGAAGTGATCCGCGAGCACATGGGCCGCCATCAGCCCGCTCATGCCGCCGCCCAGCACTACCGCGTGGGCACCGATTGCTGACATGCCTCTCCTCAGTTCCTCAAGTGTCGTGGACTCGCGTGGCGGCGCGGGTACGGTGATCGTCTTCCCGTCGTGGGCCGGGACCGCTCGGGCCCGCCATCACCCCCTGACCAGGCGGCCGTCGACCATGCACAACGAGGTGCCGCCGCGACGGTGACGGGCCGCCGCCCCAGGGCTCAACGGGACTCCCCTCGCGGGCGGTCCGGCGGCGGGAAGTACCCCTTGCGGACGAAGAACGCGACATGTCTGCGGAACGACGCGCGACTCGCCTCGGGCAGCTCGATCCCGCTGCCGTCGAGCGCCGCGACGGTCTCGGTGTCGTCCACCGGCGGATAGAAGCCCGCCGGGTCGGCCGCCATCACGTCGAAGGCGTCCAGCAGCGGAACCAGCGCGTTGCCGGGGTCCGCCGCCACCTCGGCGCGCCACGCCGTCCGGTCCCGCTGCTCCAAGTCGTAGCCGTGGGAGCGGAGTTCCTCGGTCATCGTGCCGAGCGTCAGACCGGTGCGACCGCAGACATGGAAGGTCCGGGAGTCCGTCCCGGTCCGCCGCGAGATGTGCGCGATCGCCGCACTGGCGTAGTCCACGGGCATCAGCCGGAACACCACGGGGATGTCCTCGGGGACCGTACCGGCCTGGAGGATCCCCTTCAGCGTCAGCCAGACGAAGTCATGGGTCTGGCAGGCGCCGGTCCCGTGGTCGCCGGAGATCAGGTCCACCCGGTAGACGGAGACCGGCAGCCCACGGCCCCGGGCCAGTTCGACCAGTTGCTCGGCCACCCACTTGCTCTGGGTGTAGCCGGTCGGCAGACTCCCGCCAGGACCGGCCGGGTCCGACACCCTGATGGCGCTGCCGTCGCTCTCCCGTCCCGCGTAGACGCCCAGCGTGGAGACATGGTGCACGGGTACCGTCCGGTGCCGGGCGGCGAGCCGCAGGATCTCCTCGGTGCCCGACACATTGGCGGCGCGGACCGTGGCGTAGGGCTGGACCCAGTTGACGGCGGCCCCCGCGTGGTAGACCGAGTCGACCGTGCGCGCCAGTTCGTCGAAGAGCCCGGGGGCAAGACCGAGTCCGGGCAGGGCGAGATCCCCTACGACCACGGAGAGCCGGGCGGGATCGATCTGGTCCAGCAGCCCGTACCACTCCAGGTTGGACCGCAGCCGCTCCAGCCCCGCCGTCCCGTCGGCCGCGCGCACCAGACAGCGCACGGTGGCCCCGGTGGTCCGCATCAGATCGCGCAGCAGATACGCCCCGAGGAAGCCGGTGGCGCCGGTGAGCAGCACCGTCCGGGGATCGGTGGCGACCCGGTGGACCTCACCGGCCGGGCGGATGTCGTCGGCGAGCACGGTCTCCGCCGCGAAGTCCACCCCCGGGTCGGCCACCGGCGCACCGTCCGCGCCGCCCTCCGCCAGAAGCGCGGTGAGGAGGTATCCGGCCAGCGCGGTCACCGTGGGATGGTCGAAGACCAGCGTCGTGGGAAGCCGCAGCCCGGTCAGGAACCCGAGACGGTTGCGGAGTTCCACCGCGTTCAGCGAGTCGTAGCCCAGCTCGGTGAACGAACGCTGGTCACGGATGGCCCCGGGGTCGGGATGCCCGAGTACCGTGCCCGCCTCCGTCCGTACGAGGTCCAGGACGCGCCGGCGCCGCTCGTCCTCGGACAGCGTGCTCAACTCCAGGCCGAGGGAGCCGCCCAGCGCGTCGTCGTTCACGGCGGCGGGCCGGGTCGGGACCCGCACGATGTCGCCGAGGATCGCCGGCAGCTCACCCGGACGCTCCCGCAGCGCCCGGTGGTTCAGCGGCGCGGCCACGGCGGTGGGGCGGTCCAGGCTCAGCGCCAGGTCCAGCAGCGCCGGGCCGAGCTCCGACGCGATCGGCGGATAGCCCGCGCGGGCGATGCGGTCGACATCCGCCCGGGTCAGCTCACCGGTGGCCCCGGAGGCCGCCCACAGCCCCCAGGCCAGGGAGGTCGCGGGCAGGCCCAGGGCAGCCCGGTGGGCGGCGAGACCGTCGAGAAAGGTGTTCGCGGCGGAGTAGGAGGACTGTCCGGCGCCGCCGACGGTCCCCGCCAGGGAGGAGAACAGGACGAACGCCGAGAGGTCCAGCTCCCGGGTGAGTTCGTGCAGATGCCAGGCCGCGTCCACCTTGGGCCGCAGCACCTCCCGGAGCCGTTCCGGGGTCACACCGGTGATCAGACCGTCGTCCCGGGCGCCCGCCGCGTGCACCACACCCGTCAGCGGACGGTCGGCCGGGACCGCGGCCAGCACCCGGGCCAGCGCGTCGCGGTCGGTGGCGTCACAGGCGACGACGTCCACCTCGGCCCCCAGCGCCGCCAGTTCCTCGCGGAGCGCGGCGACGCCCGGCGCGCCCGGTCCGCGGCGGCTGGTGAGCAGCAGCCGGGTGACACCGTGCACGGTGACGAGATGCCGGGCGAAGAGCGCGCCCAGTGTGCCGGTACCGCCGGTGATCAGCACCGTGCCCCGGGCGTCCCAGGACCCGGACGGGGTGCCGTCCACGGCCGACCCGGGCGCAGTGCCGCGGCTGGCCGGCGGCGGCACCCGGCGCAGCCTGGGCAGCAGCACCCGGCCCGCCCGCAGGGCGACCTGGGTCTCGCCGGAGGCGGCGACCGCCGCCAGCAGCGCGGGGGCGGGCTCCTCCGTGTCGCAGTCCACGAGGACGAACCGCCCGGGGTGCTCCGACTGCGCCGAGCGCACCTGGCCCCACAGGGCGCGACCGCCCAGGTCCGGCACCGGCTCACCGGGAACGGTCGCCACCGCGCCCCGGGTCAGCACCATCAGCGGGGTACCGGTGAACCGGTCCTCCGCCAGCCAGGCACGGACCACGGCGAGCATCCGCCGGGCGGCCCCATGGGCGGCGGCCACCGGGCCGGTCTCCTCCGGGGAGGTGAGCCGGACGACGGCCGCGTCGATGCCCCCAGCCCGGAACCGACCCGCGTTCTCGGGGTCCACCTCGCGGATGCGCCAGGGCTCCTGCGGCGGCGTGAGGGCGATCGGGGTCCAGTGCTCGTGGAAGAGGGAGTCCCGGAGCCGGGCGTCCGACCGCCACACATCCGACCGCCTCATGCCCGCCCCGTCGGCCGGGCCCAGGGTGAGGGAGCCGATCTCGGCGACCGGCCGCCCCGCCCGGTCGGCGAGCCGGGCGGACAGGGTTCCGTCGCCGGAACGCGACAGCCGTACCCGCAGCTCCGTCGCCCCGGTGGCGTACAGCCGCACCCCGCCCCAGCCGACAGCGGTAGGGGAGAGCCCGCCCGGAGCGGTCCCGGTGAGCAGCGCGGCTTGGACGACCGCGTCGAGCAGCGCCGGGTGCAGGCCGAAGCGGGCGGCTTCGCCCACGGCCTTCTCGGGCAGGGCCACGACCGCGCAGAAGGACGGGACTCCGTTGACACCCGGGCGGTCTCCCTTGACGGCCGGGCGGTCCCGCCCGTCGCCCGGGTTCTCCCGCTCGTCGTCCGGGTTCTCCCGCCACAGGGCGGTGACCGACGGGAAGTGCGGGGCGCGCTGGGACGCCGACGCGCCCCGCGTGCTTCCCGGTTCCGGTTCGGGGGCCGCTGACGCCGCCACTGCCGCTGTCGTCGCTGTTGCCGTCGTACCCGGCTCACGCTCACCGCCCGCCGGACCGACCCGTTCGCAGTCGTCGGCGTCGGCCACGTCACGGCCCACGTCGGCATCGGCGTCGGCCAGGTCCATGCACGCGTCGGCGCCCGCCTCGGCCAGGTCCACCGACCGCGCGCCGTCCGGCGGCCACGGCTCCAGCGAGAACGCCTCACCCCGGCCCCGTACGGCCAGGCGGGCGCGGGCGATCTCCGTCCATGGCTCCTCGCCCTCCTCCGGGCGGGCGTGCACGGCGAGCGCACGAACCCCGTCGCTGTCCGGTCCGTCCACGGTGACCTGGAGCTGGACGCCGCCGGAGGCGGGCACCACCAAGGGAGCCAGCACCGATAGTTCGTCCACGGAGGTGCAGCCGACCTCGTCCCCGGCCCGGAGCGCCAGTTCCACGAGGACCGACGACGGCAGCACGGCGGCTCCGCCGACCATGTACCCGGCGGCCCAGGGGTGGCGGTGCGCCGACAGCCTGCCGGTGAGGAGCGTCTGTCCGGTACCGGCCACGGTCACCGCCGCGCCCAGCAGGGGATGATCGACGCCGCCCAGACCCAGACCGGCGGCGTCGGAGGACCCGGAGCCCGCCGCGTACCAGTACCGCTCCCGCTGGAAGGCGTAGGAGGGCAGTTCCACCCGGCGCGCGCCGGTGCCCTGGAACGGCCGCGACCGGTCGACCTGGCCGCCGCGCACCAGAAGATCGCTCCAGGAACGGAGGAAGCGGCGGATGCCGCCCTCGTCCCGTCGGAGGGTGCCCGTGACGAGGGCGCCGTCGCCCAGGTTCTCCTGGAGCGAGGAGGTCAGCACCGGATGCGGGCCGATCTCCACGAAGATCCCATGACCCTGGTCCGCCAGCGCACGGGCGGTCCGGGCGAACTCCACCCGGCCGCGGAGATTGCCGTACCAGTACGCGGCGTCCAGCCGGGCGGTGTCCACCCGGTCGCCCGTCACGGTCGAGAAGAACGGCACGGTCCCCGTTCGCGGCCGGATCGGCGCCAGCGCCGCCAGCAACTCGTCCCTGACCGGCTCCACCAGCGGCGAGTGGGAGGCGAAGTCGGTGGGGAAGCGCTTGGTCCGCGCCCCGTCCGCGGCGCACCGGGCGATGAACTCCCCGAGCGCCGCCCGGTCACCGGCGACCAGTACGGACCCGGGCCCGTTCTCGACCGCCACCCAGAGCCGGTCCGCCCACGGCGCAAGCCGCTCCTCCACCTCCGCGCGCGGCAGACCGACCGCTCCCATGCCACCGCTCCCCTGGAGCTTCGGAACGATGGCGCTGCGCAGGGCGACGACCCGCGCCGCGTCCTCCAGGGTGAGGCCCCCCGCCACACAGGCCGCGGCCACCTCGCCCTGGGAGTGCCCGACCACGGCCGCCGGTTCCACTCCGTAGGAGCGCCACAGCTCCGCGAGGGAGACCATGACCGCGAACAACGCGGGCTGGACCACATCGAGCCGCTCCAGCGAAGCCGCGCCCGCCGCGTCGCCGCGCAGCACATCCCGCAGGGTCCAGTGGACATACGGCTTCAGCGCGTCACCGCACCGCTCGATCGCGCTCGCGAAGACCTCGGAGGTGTCCAGCAACTCCCGCGCCATCCCGGGCCACTGGCCGCCCTGGCCGGGGAAGACGAACACGGTGCCGCCCAGCTCCCCGGGGTCGCCCACGATCGTTCCCTGGACGACCTGTGCGCCACCGGGACCGGGACCGTCCGACGCGTCCCGGGCGGACATGTCGTCCTCGGCGAGGGCGTCGAGCCCGGCGAGCAGTTCCGCACGGCTCCCGCCGATGACCACCGCACGGTGTTCCATGGCCGTACGGGTGGTGGCCAGGGAGAACGCGATGTCACCGGTGGCGGGGGCGACGGCCCCGGCGGCGAAGTCACGCAGCCGTCGGGCCTGGGCGCGCAGGGCGCCGCGGGATCTCGAGGACAGCAGCCACGGCACGGTCGCGGCCGGTGGATCCGCCGCGCCGCCGGACGGTTCGTCCTCCGGGGGCGCCTGCTCCAGGACGACATGGGCGTTGGTGCCGCTGGCGCCGAAGGCGGACACCGCGCCGCGCCGGGGCGCGCCCGTCCCGGGCCACGGCCGGTTCCCGGCGAGCAGTTCGACCCGCCCCGCCGACCAGTCCACATAGGGGGTCGGTTCGTCCAGATGCAACAGCCCGGCCAGCTCTCCGTGCCGGAGCGCCTGGATCATCTTGATCAGCCCACCGATCCCGGACGCCGCCTGGGCATGGCCGATGTTGGATTTGAGGGAGCCGATGTAGAGGGGTTGGCGGTCGGCGCGGTCTTGTCCGTAGGTGGCGAGGAGGGCTTGGGCTTCGATGGGGTCGCCGAGTCGGGTGCCGGTGCCGTGGGCTTCGACGGCGTCGATGTCGGCGGGGGTGAGGTTGGCGTTGGCCAGGGCCTGGCGGATGACGCGTTCCTGGGCGGGGCCGTTGGGGGCGGTGAGGCCGTTGGAGGCGCCGTCCTGGTTGACGGCGCTGCCGCGTACCACCGCGAGGACCTGGTGGCCGAGCCGCCGGGCGTCGGAAAGCCGCTCCACCACCACCAGGCCCACACCCTCCGACCAGCCGATGCCGTCGGCGGCGGCCGAGAAGGGTTTGCAACGGCCGTCGGGGGAGAGGGCGCGGGCCCGCGCCGCGTCGAGATATCCGCTGGGGTGGGCGCAGATGTACGAGGCCCCCGCGAGCGCCAGCGACGACTCCCCGGACCTCAGCGACCGCACCGCGAGGTGCAGCGCCACCAGCGATGACGAACAGGCGGTGTCAAGGGAGACAGAGGGCCCTTCCAGGCCCAGGAGATACGAGATCCGGCCGGACGCCATCGAACTGAGCTTCCCCGTGACCTGGTAGCCCTCGAACTCCTCCGGGCACTCCAGGTCCAGATAGCTCTGCTCCACCAGCCCGGCGAAGACTCCGGTGCTGCTCCCCTTGAGCGACCCGGGATCGATGCCCGCGTGCTCCAGAGCCTCCCAGGCGGTCTCCAGCAGCACCCGCTGCTGAGGATCCATCACCAGCGCCTCACGCGCCGGGATACCGAAGAAGCCCGCGTCGAACCGGGTCGCGGTGTCCAGGAATCCACCGTGCCGGATGTAGATCCGGCCGGGAACGGTGGGATCGGGGTCGTACAGGGCGTCGAGATCCCAGCCCCGGTCGGTGGGGAAGCCGGAGATCGCGTCGCCCCCGTCCAGGGCGAGCCGCCACAGCTCGTCCGGACCGGCCGCGCCGGGGAAACGGCAGGCCATACCGACGATCGCGACGGGCTCCGCCCGCTCCGCCTCCAGTTCGGCGACCCTCCGGCGGGACTTCCGCAGATCGGCGGTCACCCACTTGAGGTACTCGACCAGCTTCTCTTCGTTCGGCATGGGAGTCCGTCTCTCCTTGGGGTCGCTCTCCTTGGGTCTCCGGAGGTGCCGTGGAGCCACGCCGTTCAGTCGGCGCCACGGCCCAGCTCGCCGTCGATGAGGGCGAAGACCTCCTCGGCGGACGCATCGGCGAGCCGGGAGCCCGCGTCGGCCTCCTGGTCCGCCTCCGCCGCCTCTGCCTCCGCTGCCGGGCCGAGCCGCGCGAGCAGCGCCCGCAGCCGTCCGGCGACCACGGGCCGCTCGACGGCCGCGGGCCCGGCGGCGGAGATCGCGGCTTCGAGCCCGTCCAGCCCCACCAGCACCGGGTCGGACTTCGGCCCGACCGGCCCTGCCCCGGCCAAGGCGGTGAGCAGGTACTCGGTGAGAGCCGTCGGGGAGGGATGGTCGAAGGCCAGGGTCGCGGGCAGCGCCAGTCCGGTCTCCGTCTTGAGCCGGTTCCGCAGGTCGAGCGAGGTCAGCGAGTCGAACCCCATCTCATGGAAGGCCTGCCCGGTCCGTACGGATCCGGGGTCGCCCCCGCCGAGGACTTCCGCGACCCGGTCCCGCACCAGCCGCAGGACGATCCGGCGCCGCTCGTCGTCACCGGCTCCCGCCAGTCGCAGCGCCAGCGAACCGTTCGGGACCGCCTCGCCGTTCGGGACCCCGGCCAGGTCGCGCAGCAGCGCCGGTACGGTGCCCCGCGCACGCAGCACCGGCAGATCCACAGGAGCGGCGACCAGCGTGGCGTGTCCGGTGGCCAGCGCCGCGTCGAACAACGCCGTGCCCTCGATCGCCGGAAGCGGCCGGAACCCCTCGCGCGGCCCGGACCCCCGCCCGACGGGACGCCCTTGGCCGGTGCCGGAGCGTTCCGGGAGATCCCAGCCGCCCCAGGCGATGGCGAGCGCGGGCAGCCCGCACCCGGACCGATGGGCCGCCAGCGCGTCGAGATACGCGTTCGCCGCCGCCTGGCCCGCGCGGCCGGGCGCGCCCAGCGCACCGGCCGCGTCGGAGAACATGACGAACGCTGCCAGGTCCGCGTCCCGGGTCAGCTCGTGCAACTGCCAGGCGCCGTCGGCCTTGGGCCGCAGCACGGCGTCCAGACGGTCGGCATGGAGATGCCCGGTGTCGGGACGGTCGCCGCCGGATGCGTCGACCACGTCGTCGTCGCGGAGGCCCGCCGCGTGGACGACTGCCGTCAGCGGATGCTCCGTCGGGATCGCGCCGAGCGCCCCGGCGAGCGCGGCGCGATCTGCGACATCACAGGCCGCGAACATCGTCTCGGCGCCCAACTCCGCCAGCTCCGCAGCCAGTTCCCGCGCACCAGGGGCTGCCTCACCCCGACGGCCGAGGAGCAGCAGACGGCGGACCCCATGACGCACGGTCAGGTGACGCGCGAACAAGCTCCCCAGCGCGCCGGTGCCCCCGGTGATCAGTACGGTGCCGTTCGGGTCGAGCGCCCGTGCCGGTACGCGTACGCCCGTCGCGTCCACGGCGTCCGCCGGACGCAGCCGGGGCGCCAGCAGCCGTCCGCCACGCACCGCGATCGCGGGTTCGCCCGAGGCGAGGGCCTTGGCGAACAGCTCGATCGGCAGTTCATCAGGGCCGGTGCCGTCGGTGCTCCTGGCGCTCTCGGTGCCCTCTGAGCTCTCCAGGTCCACGAGGACGATACGGTCCGGGTGCTCCGTCTGGGCCGACCGCAGCAGCCCGAGGGCGGTCGCGGTCGGCATGTCCACCGGCTCGCCGGGACCCGTCCGGGCGCCGCCGCTGGTCACCACCACGAGCCGGGCCGCAGCGAGCCGGTCGTCGGCCAGCCACTCCCGTACCAGGGCGAGCGCGCGATGAGCCGCTTCGTGGACGGCGCCGGGTACGGTCACGGTCCCTGATGGCCCGGTCACGGCCTCGGACAGCCCGGTCACCGCCTCAGACGGTTCGGTCACGGCTTCCGAGGGTGCGGACGCAGCCTCCGACGGTTCGGTGACGGGCCCCGGCGGTGCCCAGCGCGTCAGTACGGCGTCGGGCGGCGTGCCGGACCGGGCGGCGGCGGCGAGATCCGCGAAGGAGTCGTGGTGCTCCAGACCATGGGCGCCGAACCCGGACCCGAGGACCGCCCACCGGACCGCCGCTCCGGGCGTCGCGTCGGTGACCGGTCGCCATCCGATCTGGAGGAGCCCATCGGCGTACGGCTGCGGGGCATCGGCGGAACCGGGCCCGCCGGGCGCTTCGGAAGCGGGGTCGGCGGTGATCCAGTAGCGCTCACGCTGGAAGGCGTACGTGGGCAGCCCGGTCCGGCGGGCGCCGCTCTCCCGGAAGAACGCGGGCCAGTCGACCGGCACACCGCGTGTGTGCAGTTCCGCCAGACCCGTCAGCAGAGCTTCGCTCTCCGGCCGGCCCGGTCGCAACAGCGGCAGCGCGACGCCAACGACGCCGACTCCGTCCCGCCCGTCGTCGTGTCGCTGTCCGTCCTCCGGCTCGTCCAGCGTCTGTGCGGCGAGCGCGGTGAGTACGCCTCCCGGGCCGACCTCGACGTAGTTGGCCACGCCCGCCCGGCCGAGCGCGCGCACCCCGTCGCCGAACCGGACCGGCTCACGGACGTGCCGGACCCAGTGGGCGGCGCTCATGAGGTCGCGCGCGTCGGCGGGTCCACCGGTGAGATGGGAGATCACCGGGGTGTGCGGGGCGTGATAGGTGAGGCCTTCGCAGACCTCCCCGAACTCCGCCAGCATCCCGTCCACGCGCGCCGAGTGGAACGCGTGGGAGACCGTCAGCCGACGGGTCCGGCGGCCCAGCGCGGCCAGCCCGCCGGCCACCGCCAGCACGGCGTCCTCGTCGCCGGACACCACGACCGAGCGCGGCCCGTTCACCGCCGCGACCGAGACCCGGCCCGGCCACCGCGCCACGGACTGCGTCACCTCGTCCTCGGTGGCCTCCACCGCCACCATCGCCCCGCCCGGAGGCAGCGCCTCCATCAGCCGGGCACGGGCCGCCACCAGGACCGCCGCGTCCTGGAGGGAGAACACCCCGGCGACATGCGCCGCCGTCACCTCACCCACCGAGTGACCAGCCACGAAGTCGGGCCGTACACCCCACGATTCCATCAGCCGGGACAGCGCGACCTCGAAGGCGAACAGCGCCGGTTGGGTCAGGGCCGTCCGGTCCAGGAGGGGGCCTGTGGGGGAGTCGGCGGGCGCGAACATCACGTCTCGCAGGGGGTGTTCGAGTTCGCCGTCGAAGGCGGCGCAGACGGTGTCGAGGTGCTTGGCGAACAGTGGTACCCGCTGGTACAGCTCATGGCCCATCTCGTTCCGCTGGCTGCCCTGCCCGGGGAAGAGGAAGGCCGTTCCGCCTTTCGTACGCACGCCCCGGACCACACCGGGCGCGGAGTCCCCGGCCGCGAGTCGCCCCAGCCCGGCCACCAGTTCCGCCCGGTCCGCGCCGACGACGACCGCCCGGTGCTCCAGCGCCGCCCGGCCGGTGGCCAGGGTGTACGCCACGTCCAACGGAGCCGGGCCGTCCGCCCCCGACACCGCCGCGTGCAGCCGACGCGCCTGTGCGGTCAGCCCCTCGGCCGAACCCGCCGAGACCACCCAGGGCAGTACGGGCAGGGCGGCTGAGGGCTTGGCCTCCGCCTCGGGTGGGGGTTCTTCGATGATGAGGTGGGCGTTGGTGCCGCTGATGCCGAAGGAGGAGACGGCGGCGCGTCGGGGTCGGCCGGTGTCGGGCCATGCTCGCTGCTCGGCGAGTAGTTGGGCGGTGCCGGTGGTCCAGTCGACGTGGGGGGTGGGGGTGGTGATGTGGAGGGTGCGGGGGAGTTGTCCGGCGTGGAGTGCTTGGACCATTTTGATGACGCCGCCGACGCCTGCGGCGGCTTGGGTGTGGCCGATGTTGGATTTGAGTGAGCCGATGTAGAGGGGTTGGCGGTCGGCGCGGTCTTGTCCGTAGGTGGCGAGGAGTGCTTGGGCTTCGATGGGGTCGCCGAGTCGGGTGCCGGTGCCGTGGGCTTCGACGGCGTCGATGTCGGCGGGTGTCAGACCGGCGTTGTGGAGTGCCTGGCGGATGACGCGTTCCTGGGCTGGGCCGTTGGGGGCGGTGAGGCCGTTGGAGGCGCCGTCCTGGTTGACGGCGCTGCCGCGTACCACCGCGAGGACCTGGTGGCCGAGTCGCCGGGCGTCGGAGAGCCGTTCCACCACCACCAGGCCCACGCCCTCCGACCAGCCGGTGCCGTCGGCGTCGGCGGCGAAGGAGCGGCATCGGCCGTCCACCGACAGCCCCCGCTGACGCGAGAATTCGATGAACGAGCGCGGTGTGGACATCACGGTGACGCCGCCCGCGAGGGCGAGGTCGCATTCGCCCTGGCGCAGGGCGTTGGCCGCGAGATGCATCGCCACCAGCGACGAGGAGCACGCGGTGTCCACCGTCACCGCCGGACCCTCCAGCCCATAGGCGTACGCGACGCGCCCGGACGCGACACTGCCCGCGTTCCCGCTCGCGAAATAGCCCTCCAGATCCGCTGGGATGGTCCGGAGCTGCGAGCCGTAGTCGTGGTACATGAGGCCGGTGTAGACGCCGGTGCGGGTGTGTTGGAGGTGGGTGGGGTTGATTCCGGCGTTTTCGAGGGTTTCCCAGGTGGTTTGGAGGAGGAGTCGTTGTTGGGGGTCGGTGGCGGTGGCTTCGCGGGGTGACATGGCGAAGTGGTGGGGGTCGAAGAGGTCGGCGTCGTGGAGGAATCCGCCGTGTCGGGTGTAGGTGGTGGTGGGGTGGTCGGGGTCGGGGTGGTGGAGGGTGTCGAGGTTCCAGCCTCGGTTGGTGGGGAAGGTGGTGATGCCTTCGTGTCCTTGGGTGACGAGGTTCCAGAGGTCGTCGGGTGAGGTGATGCCGCCGGGGTAGTGGCAGCCCATTCCGATGATGACGATCGGGTCGTCGTCGGCCACGGTGACAGGGCCTGTGACGTCACGCTTCGCCACCTCACCCGACACCCGCTCCACCAGATGGGCGGTGAGCGCGTCCAGCGAGGGATGGTCGAAGACGAGCGTGACCGGCAGCGGGAGCCCGGTCGCCGTCGCGAGCCGGTTGCGGAGCTCCAGTGAGGTCAGTGAGTCGAAGCCCATTTCCTGGATGGCGCGTTCCCCCGGCAGGGCGGACGGGTCAGCGTGTCCGAGCACGCCCGCGGCATGGGTGCGGACCACTTCGGCGACCGCTCTCCGCGCCTCCGCCGGGGACAGCCCCGCCTTCAGCGGGGACCCGCTCGCCGGGGAACCGCTCCGGACCCCGGCTCCCCGAGCGGGCCCGGTGGGCGCCAGCCCCCGCAGAAGCGGCGGCCACCCCTCCATGTCCCCCAGAGCCGCGGTGCTCAGCCTGGTCAGAGCGGTGACCGGGGCACCGCTCGCGACAGTCGCGTCGAACAGCTCCATGGCCTCGGCGGAGGCGACGGGCACCAGCCCCAGCCGGGCCAGCCGCCGGCGATCCGCCGCCGACAACTGCCCCGCCAGTGAGCCCGTCTCCTCCCACAGTCCCCAGGCCAGCGACGATCCCGCCAGTCCCCGCGCGTGACGGTCCGTCGCCAGCGCGTCCAGGAAGGCGTTCCCGGCGGCGTAGTTGGCCTGACCCGCCGTGCCCAGCAGACCGGCCACGGACGAATACAGCACGAAGGCGGCGAGGTCCAGGCCGGCCGTCAGCTCATGCAGATACCACGCCGCGTCCACCTTCGTCCGGAGCACCTTCTCCAGTTGTCCGGGGGTCATGGTGGCGATGGTGTGGTCGTCGAGGATGCCCGCGGTGTGGATGACGGCGGTGAGGGGGTGTTGGGCGGGGATGGCCGCGAGTGCCGTGGTGAGTGCGTCGCGGTCGGTGATGTCGCAGGCGGTGTAGGTGACTTCGGCTCCGGCTGCTTCGAGTGCGGTACGCAGTTCCGTGGCGCCTGGGGCGTTGGCGCCGCGTCGGCTCAGCAGGAGGAGTCGGCGTACGCCGTGGGTCGTGACGAGGTGGTGGGTGAGGACACGGGCGAGTGCTCCGGTGCCGCCGGTGATGAGTACGGTGCCCGCCGGGTCGAACGCGGGGGGCGTGGGTTCGCCGGGGGGCGCGGCCCGCGTCAGCCGTGGAACGAACAGCTCGCCGTTCCGTACGCCGAGTTGGGGCTCCGGCGAGCTCGGGACCGGGGCGTCCGGCTGGTCCAGGTCCACGAGGGCGAACCGGCCCGGGTGTTCCGTCTGCGCGGTACGGACCAGTCCCCAGACAGCCGACTCCGCGAGCCCCGGTACGTCCTCGCCGGGCCGGACGGCGACGGCCCGGGTGGTCACGAACACCAGCCGGGACCCCTCGAACCGCTCATCCGCCAAGAACCCCTGCACCAGCCGGAGCGCCCGGGCCGTCGTCACCGACACGGCCCGCCGGGTGTCGTCAGGCACATCCGCGACGGTCATCCGCACCACCACATCACCGCCGTCGGGCGGCGGCAGTTCGTCACCGACGGCCTCGGCCCGCGCACGGCCGTCCGGTGCCTGGCCGTTCTCCGACGGCCCGGCGGCGAGCGGCTTCCACACGACGGTGAACAGCCCGTCCCGTACGGAATCGGCGGCGGCGCGAACCGTGTCCCGGCTCACCGGACGCAGCTCCAGCGAATCCACCGACGCGACGAGCGCACCCGTCATGTCCGCCAGCGACACGGCGACACGCTGCGGACCGGTGGCCGTCAGACGCACCCGCAGTGCCGCCGGGCCCGCCGCGTCCACCTCGACACCGCTCCAGACGAACGGCAGCCTCGGCGGGGCCTGCGGGTCGACGACCCCCGGCAGCAAGGGGTGCAGCGCCGCGTCCAGCAGCGCGGGATGAACGACGAACCGGTCGGCGTCGGCCCGGAACCGCTCCTCCAGGGCCACCTCGGCGTAGACCGTGTCCCCGGCCCGCCAGACCCGGCGCAGCCCGGTGAACTCGCCCCCGTACCCGAATCCCGCCTCCGCCAGTCGCCCGTACACGCCGTCGAGATCCGCCTCGACCGCGCCTTCGGGCGGCCAGGGCTCCTGGCTGTCGGCGGTGGACGCCGTCCGTCCGGCGGTTGTCAGCCGTCCGCTCGCGTGAGCCGTCCACGCGCGTCCGGGGACCTCGTCGTCGGGCCGGGCATGGACGTCGATCGCCCGGCCACCGTCCTCGCCGGGTTCACCGACCACCAGCTGGACGCGTACGCCGCCGCTCTCCGGGAGCACCAGCGGGGCGGTGAGCGTCAGTTCCGAGACCCGGCGCAGCCCGACCTCGGCACCAGCCCGCAGAGCCAGCTCCAGCAGACCCGATCCGGGGAACAACACGGCTCCATGGACCGAGTGACCGGCCAGCCAGGGGTGCGTCTCCAGCGAGATCCGACCGGTGAAGATCCGGACGTCCCGGCCGGCGACGGTCAGCGCGGCCCCGAGGAGAGGGTGCTCCGCCGGCTCAAGGCCGAGCTCCCTGGCGTCAGCCGGTTCGGCGGCCGGGGCGGTGAGCCAGTAGCGGTCGCGGCGGAACGCGTAGGTGGGCAGCGCGACCCGGCTCCCGCCGGGGAACACCGTGTCCGGGTCGAGGGCCGCGCCGCGCAGCCGGAGCAGCGCCAGCGCCGCCGTCACACCGACGGGCTCGGGCCGTCCGGGCCGCAGCAGGGGCACCATCGCACCGGCCTCACGGGTCAGACACCCTGCGGCCATCGCGGTGAGGACACCGGACCCCAGCTCCAGATGGTCGGTGACGCCCGCCGACTCCGCGTACCGCATCCCGTCGTGGAAGCGCACGGGGCGGCGGATGTGCTCGGTCCAGTAGGCGGGTGAGGTGTGTTCCCCGGCGGCGGGTTCGCCGGTGATGTTGGAGACGACAGGGATACGCGGTTCATGGAAGGTGAGGCGCTCGGCCACGGACCGGAACTCCGCCAGGGTCCCGTCCATGTGCGCGGAGTGGAAGGCATGGCTGACCGCCAGCCGCTTGGCCCGGCGACCCCGGGAACGCCATATCCGTACGACCTCCCCGACGGTCTCCGCGTCGCCGGAGACGACCGTGGCCCGTGGCCCGTTGACGGCGGCGATCGAGACCGGGGCCGGTTCGCCGTAGCCCGCCAGCGTCTGTCGCAGCTCGTCCTCCGAGACCTGGAGGGCGGCCATCGCCCCGTCGTCACGGGCGGCCCGCATGAGGCTGCCCCGCGCGGCGACGAGAGCGCACGCGTCCTGGAGGGAGAACACCCCGGCGGCATGGGCGGCGGCGATCTCCCCGAGGGAGTGGCCGAGCAGCAGATCGGGGGCCGGACCGTGGTGCTCGACCAGTCGGAACAACGCCACTTCGAGGGCGAACAGCGCGGCTTGGGTGAAGTCGGTCCGGTCCAGGAGGAGCGCGGCGGCGGAGTCGGCGGGCGCGAACATCACGTCTCGCAGGGGGTGTTCGAGTTCGTCGTCGAAGGCGGCGCAGATGGTGTCGAGGTGCTTGGCGAACAGCGGTACACGCTGGTACAGCTCATGGCCCATCCCGGGCCGCTGACTGCCCTGCCCGGGGAAGAGGAACACCGTTCTGCCCCGGGCCGTCGCGCTGCCGTCGCGTACCACCCGCTCGTCGTCCTCACCCCGGGCGAGCGCGTCCAGCCCGGCCAGCAGCCCGTCCCGGTCCGCGCCGACGACAGCGGCCCGTTCCTTGAGCGTGGCGCGGGTGGTCGCCAGCGACCATCCGATGTCCACCAGCGAGGGTTCCGGCTCCTTGACGAGATGGGCGTGCAGCCGGGCGGCCTGGGCACGCACTCCGGTCTCGTCGTCGGCGGAGAGGAAGAAGGGGAGGGCGGCGACGGGCGCCGGTGCGGTGATCACGGGTCCGGGTGGGGGTTCTTCGATGATGAGGTGGGCGTTGGTGCCGCTGATGCCGAAGGAGGAGATGGCGGCTCGTCGGGGTCGGCCGGTGTGGGGCCAGGGGCGTTGTTCGTGGAGTAGTTGGGCGGTGCCGGTGGTCCAGTCGACGTGGGGGGTGGGGGTGGTGATGTGGAGGGTGCGGGGGAGTTGTCCGGCGTGGAGTGCTTGGACCATTTTGATGACGCCGCCGACGCCTGCGGCGGCTTGGGTGTGGCCGATGTTGGATTTGAGGGAGCCGATGTAGAGGGGTTCGTGTCCCGTGCGGTCTTGTCCGTAGGTGGCGAGGAGTGCTTGGGCTTCGATGGGGTCGCCGAGTCGGGTGCCGGTGCCGTGGGCTTCGACGGCGTCGATGTCGGCGGGGGTGAGGTTGGCGTTGGCCAGGGCCTGGCGGATGACGCGTTCCTGGGCGGGGCCGTTGGGGGCGGTGAGGCCGTTGGACGCGCCGTCCTGGTTGACCGCGCTGCCCCGGATCACGGCGAGTACCCGGTGTCCGTCACGGCGTGCGTCGGAGAGGCGTGCGAGGAGGACGAGCCCGATGCCCTCCGACCAGCCGGTGCCGTCGGCGTCGGCTGCGAAGGAGCGGCATCGGCCGTCCACCGACAACCCGCGCTGACGCGAGAACTCCACAAAGGTGTCGGGACTGCTCATCACGGTGACGCCGCCCGCGAGGGCGAGATCGCATTCGCCCTGGCGCAGGGCGTTGGCGGCGAGGTGCATCGCCACCAGCGAGGAGGAGCACGCGGTGTCGAGCGTCACCGCCGGACCCTCCAGCCCGTACGCGTAGGCCAGCCGCCCGGACGCCACGCTGGAGAGGTTCCCCGCCAGCAGAAAGCCCTCGAACTCGGCCGGACGCCTCGGCAGACGAGTCGCGTAGTCGTGGTACATGAGGCCGGTGTAGACGCCGGTGCGGGTGTGTTGGAGGTGGGTGGGGTTGATTCCGGCGTTTTCGAGGGTTTCCCAGGTGGTTTGGAGGAGGAGTCGTTGTTGGGGGTCGGTGGCGGTGGCTTCGCGGGGTGACATGGCGAAGTGGTGGGGGTCGAAGAGGTCGGCGTCGTGGAGGAATCCGCCGTGTCGGGTGTAGGTGGTGGTGGGGTGGTCGGGGTCGGGGTGGTGGAGGGTGTCGAGGTTCCAGCCTCGGTTGGTGGGGAAGGTGGTGATGCCTTCGTGTCCTTGGGTGACGAGGTTCCAGAGGTCGTCGGGTGAGGTGATGCCGCCGGGGTAGTGGCAGCCCATTCCGATGATCACGATCGGGTCGTCGTCGGCCACGGTGACAGGGCCTGTGACGTCACGCTTCGCCACCTCACCCGACACCCGCTCCAGCACATGCCGTGCCAGCGCGACCGGCGAGGGATGGTCGAAGACGGTGGTGGGGGAGAGCCTCAGCCCGGTGAGGGCGCTCACCCGGTTGCGGAGTTCGACGCCCGCGAGGGAGTCCACCCCGATCTCGTGGAAGGCCCGGGAGGCATCGATGCCGCCGACGTCGGGATGCCCGAGCACCGAGGCCGCCAGGGCCCGGATCTCGTCCGCCGCCGCGGCGAGCCGTTCGTGCTCCGGCAGTTGCGCCACCCGCCGCGCCCAGCCGGAGTCCGTCCCGTCCGCCTCCCCGGCCGACCGGGACGCGGTCCGGCGCTCGACCCGGCTCCGGGCCGGTCCGCGGAGCATCGGACCGGCCGTGCCGTCGATGGCCGCCGGATCGAGCAGCGCGGGCACGGTGAGTGCGTGGTCTCCCGCGAGCGAGGCGTCGAACAGCTCCAGGGCGAGTTCGCCGGGCAACGGCTGGAAGCCCGCACGCGCCCACCGGGCGAGGCCCGCGGCGTCGAGCGAACCGCCCATCCCCCGCTCGTCGTCCCAAAGACCCCAGGCGAGCGAGAGCGCGGGCAGCCCGCGCGCCCGGCGGTGTGCGGCGAGGGCGTCGAGAAAGGTGTTGGCGGCGGCGTAGTTGGCCTGCCCGGCTGTGCCGACGAGGCCGGAGACGGAGGAGAAGAGGACGAAGGCGGCGAGGTCCAGGCCTGCCGTCAGTTCGTGCAGATGCCAGGCCGCGTCCGCCTTGGGGCTCATGACCCGGGCCAGTCGTCCGGGGTTCATGGTGGCGATGGTGTGGTCGTCGAGGATGCCCGCGGTGTGGATGACGGCGGTGAGGGGGTGTTGGGCGGGCACGTGTGCGAGTGCGGTGGTGAGTGCGTCGCGGTCGGTGATGTCGCAGGCGGTGAAGGTGACTTCGGCTCCGGCTGCTTCGAGTGCGGTGCGCAGTTCGGTGGCGCCGGGGGCGGTGGCGCCCCGTCGGCTCAGCAAAAGGAGTCGGCGTACGCCGTGAGCGGTGACGAGGTGCTGTGCCAGGGCGCTGGCGAGTGCTCCGGTGCCGCCGGTGATGAGTACGGTGCCCGCCGGGTCGAACGTGGGGGGCGTGGGTTCGCCCAAGGTGGCCCGCGCCAGTTGTGGGGCAAGCAACTCGCCCTCCCGCACTGCCAGTTGCGGCGCGCCCGACGCGATGGCCGTGCCCAGCGGACCGCCGTTCCCCGGTCCGGGCAACTCAGTGATGCCCACGTCCAGGTCCACGAGGGCGAACCGGTCCGGGTGTTCCGTCTGTGCGGCGCGGACCAGTCCCCAGACCGCCGATTCCGCGAGCCCCGGTACGTCCTCGCCGGGCCGGACGGCGACGGCCCCTGTGGTCACGAACACCAGCCGGGACCCCTCGAACCGCTCATCCGCCAAGAACCCCTGGAGCAAGGCCAGCGCCCGGGAGGGCGCGGCCGAGGCCTCGGCGGCCGTCCCCCCGCCGAACCGGACCACCACATCGCCGTGCCCCGGATCGGGCAGCTCGCCGGTGTCCGCGATCCCGGTCCAGCGCGCCGTGTCCGTGCCGGGGCCGTCGATCCGCCGCCACTCCACGCCGAACAGCGCGTCGGCCGCCGTACCGGCCGGGCCGCGCAGGGCGTCCCTGGCCAGCGGCCGCAGGACCAGCGATTCGACCGTGGCCACCGGCAGGCCGCCGCCGTCCAGGAGCGTGAGCCGGTACGCGCCGGGTGCGGCCGGTGAGAGCCGGGCGCGCAGTTCGGTGGCACCCGTGGCGTGGACGGTGACGCCGCTCCAGGCGAAGGGCAGCGCGACGGTACCGGTCGCGCCCGGACCTGCGGCGGCCAGTACGAGGGGGTGGAGCACGGCGTCCAACAACGCGGGGTGGACGGCGTACCCGCCGGAGGCCGCGTCCGGCTCCCCGGGCAGCCGCACTTCCGCGCAGAGATCGTCGCCGCACCGCCACAGGGCGCGCAGGCCCTGGAACGCGGGTCCGTAGGAATGGCCCAGGGCGTCGAGGCGCGGATAGACGTCGTCGAGTGAGACGGCGACCGCGCCCGGTGGCGGCCATTCCGCGGTCCCGGGCGGCTCGGGGACGACCGCCGGTGCGCCGCCGAGCAGACCGGAGGCGTGCCGGGTCCAGGTCCGCCGGTCCTCCTCGCCCGTGTCGGGGGCGGCGTGCACGGTGAAGGGCCGGTCGCCCCGGCCGTCCCGCGCGGCCACCACGATCTGGACCCGTACCGCCTGGGAACCGGTCAGCGGGAGCGGGGTCTCCAGGGTGAGTTCCGTGACCCGTCCGGCACCGCTGCGGTCACCCGCGGCCACGGCCAGTTCGAGGAAGGCCGTGGCGGGTACGAGGACCGAACCGGCGATCGTGTGATCGGCCAGCCAGGGGTGACTGTCGAGGGAGAGACGGCTGGTCAGCACGGTCTCGTCGCGGTCCGCGAGTTCCATGGCCGTGGAGATCAGCGGATGCCGCGACGTATCGAGACCGAGACTCCGGGCGTCGCCGCGCGGTTCGGGGAGCAGCCAGTACCGCTGGCGCTGGAAGGCATAGGTCGGCAGGTCGACCCGGCGAGCGCCGGGGAAGAAGGGGGCCATGTCCGTGACGGCGCCCGCCACATGGCAGCGCCCGAGTGCGGTGACGAAGGCCTCGGCCTCCGGGCGGCCCGCCCGCTGGAGCGGGATGACCGTCACTCCGCCGGCCTCGCCCAGCGACCGCTCCGCCAGGGCGGCGAGCGCGGTGTCGGGCCCGACCTCCAGCAGGATGCCGGCACCCCGGGCCTCCAGGGTCCGTACGGCGTCCAGGAAGCGGACGGGCTCGCGGACCTGGCGTACCCAGTAGTCGGGGGACGCCAGGGAGTCGGCGTCGGCCTGCTCGCCGGTGAGGGTGGAGACGAACGCGGTCCGGGGCGGCCGGGGGCTGAGGCTCCCGACCACCGAACGGAACTCGTCCAGCGCCCCGTCCATGTGCGGTGAGTGGAAGGCGTGACTCACGCGCAGCACCCGGGTACGGCGTCCGCGTGCCGCGAGGACCGCGGCGACGGCCGTGGTGTCCTCGGCGTCGCCGGAGATCACCACGGCGTCGGGGGCGTTGACGGCGGCGACCGTGACCGTCCGTTCGAGGCCCGCCAGCGCCGCACGTGTCTCCGGCTCCGTCGCCTCGACGGCGATCATGACGCCACCGGGAGGTGACGCCTGCATCAGCCTGCCCCGGGCGGCGACCAGACGCGCCGCGTCGGCCAGCGACCACACGTCCGCGATATGCGCCGCGGCCAGTTCGCCGACGGAGTGACCGGCGACGAAGTCCGGTGCGAGCCCGTGGTGTTCCAGGAGCCGCGCGAGCGCGACCTCGAAGGCGAAGAGCGCGGGCTGCGCGTACTCGGTCGTATGGATCGCGGCGTCGGCCCCGGCCGTGTCCAGCACCGTGCGCAGCGGACGGTCGAGATGGGGGCCGAGCGCGGCGCACACGGCGTCGAAGGCGGCCGCGTAGACGGGGTACGTCTCGTACAGCTCCTTGCCCATGCCCGGTCGCTGGGAGCCCTGCCCGGTGAAGAGGAACGCGGTGGCGGTGCGGTCGGCGGCGGTGCCGTGGACGAGTCGGGGGGAGTCCTCGCCGCCGATCAGGGCGTCCAGCCCGGAGAGCAGGTCCACGGCCTCGACCCCGGTGACGACGGCGCGTTTCTCGAAGGCGGTACGGGTGGTGGCCAGGGAGTGCCCGATGTCGGCCGGGCTCGGTCCCGGGTCACGCAGCAGCCGCTCGCGCAGCCGGACGGCCTGGGCGCGCAGCGCCGCGTCCGTGCGGCCGGAGACCACCCAGGGCACGAGGGCGGGCGCGGCGCTCGCCGCGACGGGGACCGGGGTCTCGGGCGGGGCCTGTTCGATGATGAGGTGGGCGTTGGTGCCGCTGATGCCGAAGGAGGAGACGGCGGCGCGTCGGGGCCGGCCGGTGTGGGGCCATGCTCGCTGCTCGGCGAGTAGTTCCGCTGTGCCGGTGGTCCAGTCGACGTGGGGTGTGGGGGTGGTGATGTGGAGGGTGCGGGGGAGTACTCCGGTGCGCAGGGCTTGGACCATTTTGATGACGCCGCCGACGCCTGCGGCTGCCTGCGCGTGGCCGATGTTCGACTTGAGGGAGCCGATGTAGACGGGTTCGCGGTCGGCCCTGTCGCTCCCGTAGGTGGCGAGCAGAGCATCCGCTTCGATGGGGTCGCCGAGTCGGGTGCCGGTGCCGTGGGCCTCGACGGCGTCGATGTCGGCGGGTGCGAGACGGGCGTCGGCCAGCGCCTGGCGGATGACCCGTTCCTGGGCGGGGCCGTTGGGGGCGGTGAGTCCGTTGGACGCGCCGTCCTGGTTCACCGCGCTGCCCCGGATCACGGCGAGCACCCGGTGGCCGTCGCGTCGCGCGTCGGAGAGCCGTTGGACGAGGAGGAGACCCGCCCCTTCCGCCCACGAGGTGCCGTCGGCGTCCGCGGAGAACGACTTGCTGCGGCCATCGGCGGCGAGCCCGCCCTGCCGGGAGAACTCCAGGAACATACCGGGCGTCGACATGACGGCCGCGCCGCCCGCGAGCGCCATCGTGGACTCCCCGGAACGCAGTGAGCGCACCGCCAGATGCAGCGCCACCAGCGACGACGAACAGGCCGTGTCAACGGTGACGGCGGGGCCGAGCAGACCGAGCTGGTAGGCGAGACGGCCGGACGCGACGCTCGACGTGGTGCCGGTGAGCACATGCCCCTCGGCCCCGCCGTCCGTCTCGTGCATCCGGGGGCCGTAGTCGAGCGCGGTGGCCCCGACGAAGACCGAGGTGCGGGTGCCGCTCAGGGCGCGGGGGTCGATGCCCGCCCGTTCCACCGCCTCCCAGGCGGTTTCGAGGAGCAGCCGCTGCTGCGGGTCCATGGCGAGGGCCTCGCGGGGCGAGATACCGAAGAACGCCGCGTCGAACGCCCCCGCGTCGTGCAGGAATCCGCCGCTGCCCACGACGCTGCGTCCGGGCCGGCCGTCACCGGGGACGTGCAGGTCCTCCGCCCAGCCCCGGTCGGCGGGGAAGTCCGAGACGGCGTCCACACCGTCGGCGACCAGCCGCCACAGCTCTTCGGGGGAGACGGCCCCGCCCGGGTAGCGGCAGGCCATGCCGATGACGGCGACCGCGTCGTCGTCATCGGCCGATGTGGCGGTCCGCCGCGCCGAGCCGTCCCCCGCCGGGTACGCCGAGCCGTCCTCCGCCGGGTACGGCGCTCCGACCGGCGGCGGGTCGGTGCGCTCCCCGGCGGTCTGTCCGGCGAGCCGCTCGGCGAGATGGGCGATCAACTCGGCGGGCGTGGGACGGTCGTAGAGCAGTCCGGTCGGCAGCCGCAGTCCCGTGGCGTCCGACAGCGCCGAACGCAGCTCCACCGCGGTCAGCGAGTCGAACCCCAGCTCCCCGAAGGTGCGGTGGTGCTCGACGCGCCGCTGGTCGGCGTGGCCGAGGACCGCCGCGATATGGGCGCTCACCAGATCGGTGACCGCCCGAGCGCCCCGGCCGGGAACCGGGTCCGCCTCAAGCGGCTCAAGCCCCTGAGATACCTCAGGTACGGCGGCTACCTCCGGCACGGCGGGTACCGCAAGGGCGCCAGATACCTCAAGGGTGCCAGATACCTCAAGCGCCTGAGACACCTCAGGCGTCGCACCCGGCGCGGGAGTCACCCGGCGCGCGGAGTCGAACCAGTGCCGTTCGCGCTGGAAGGCGTAGGTGGGAAGAGGCGTGCGGCGGGCGTCCGTACCGGCGTACGCGGCGGCCCAGTCCACCGCCGCGCCGCGTGTGAACACCGTGGCGAGGGCGGTCGTCAGGGTGAGGGCCTCGGGGCGGTCCGCGCGCAGGGCGGCGACCGGGAGGAGCGCCCCGGGGTCGCGTACCGAGGCGGCGGCCATCGGCGAGCACACTCCGTCGGGGCCCAGTTCGAGACAGGTGGTGACACCCGCCTCCTCCAGCGCCCGTACGGCGTCCAGGAAACGCACGGGTCGCCGCACCTGTTCGACCCAGTAGCAGGGGGAGGACATCTCGCCGTCGCGTACCGGCAGGCCGGTGACCGTGGAGACGAGGTCCATGGCCGCCGGGTGGAAGCGCAGGGTTTCCACGGCGGCCCGGAAACCGTCGAGCATCGGCTCCATCAGCGGGGAGTGGAAGGCATGGGAGACCCGCAGCCGGCGCGTCCGTACGCCCGCCGAGGCGAGCCCGGCGGCGACGGTCTCCGTGGCCGCCCGCTCACCGGACAGGACGACGGCCTCGGGGCCGTTGACGGCGGCGACCGCGACCCGGTCCGCGTACTCGACCAGCAGGGGCAGCACCTGATCCTCGGCCGCCGCCACCGCGATCATGACGCCGCCCGTGGGCAGCGCGCCCATCAACCGGGCCCGCGCCGCGACGAGCGCCGCGGCGTCCGGGAGGGTGAGCACCCCCGCGACATGGGCGGCGGTGATCTCGCCGACGGAGTGTCCGGTGAGCAGTGCGGGCCGGACGCCCCAGGACTCCACCAGGCGGTACAGCGCGACCTCCACCGCGAACAGCGCGGGCTGGGCGAAACGCGTGTCGTCGAGCCCGGCGCCGGAGTCGACGACCTCACCGAGGGAGCGCCCCAGCAGCGGATCGAGGTGCGCGACGACCTGGTCGAAGGTCTCCGCGTACACCGGATACGCCGCGTACAGCTCCCGCCCCATGGCCGTGCGCTGGCTGCCCTGGCCACTGAACACGACAGCGAGCCGACCGGGCCGGGCGACCCCGCGGACCACCTCGGGCGACGGCGTACCGGAGGCCAGCGCGCCGACTCCGCGCAGCAGCCGGTCCCGGACGGCGGCGCTGTCCTCCCCCGTCTCGGTGAGGACGACCGCGCGATGCTCGAAGGTCTCCCGGCCGGTGGCCAGCGACCAGCCGATGTCCACCGGGTCCGGGCCGCCCGGACCCGTACGCACGGCGTGGCCCAGCCGCTCCGCCTGGGCCCGCAGAGCACCGTCGCCGTGCCCGGACAGCACCCAGGGCAGTACGGGCGGCGGTACGGCGTCCCCGGCACGGGCCGCGGGCGGTGTACCCGCGCCCAGCGCCACATGGCAGTTGGTGCCCCCCATACCGAAGGAGCTGACCCCGGCCGTGAGGAGCCGGTCCGGACGCGGCCACGGCGTCCTGGCGCGCTGTACGGCCAGGCCGAGTTCACCGAACGGGATGGCGGGGTGGGGCGTCTCGAAGTTGCGGCTGGGCGGCAGCTCCCGGTGGTGGAGGCTGAGCAGTGCCTTCAGCAGCCCGACGAGACCCGAAGCGCCCCCCAGATGACCGACGTTGGTCTTGGCCGAGCCGATCCGCAGCGGCTCGCCGTCCGGCCGTCCGGCGCCGAGTACCGCGCCGAGCGCCGCCGCCTCGACGGGGTCACCGACCGGGGTACCCGTACCGTGCGCCTCGACGTACTGCACATCGCGCGGATCGAGCCCGGCGCGCCGGTACGCCTCGCTGATCACGCTCTCCTGGGCGGTCCGGCTGGGCACGGTCAGCCCCGGGGTGGTGCCATCGCTGTTGACCGCGCTGCCGTGGACGACACCGTAGACGCGGTCCCCGTCGGCCAGTGCCCGCTCCAGCGGCTTGAGGAGCACGGCGACGCCGCCCTCGCCGGGCACGAAGCCGTTGGCGCGGGCGTCGAACGCGTAGCACTCGCCGTCCGGTGAGAGCCCGCCGAATCGTTCCTCGGTGACGGAGTGCTCGGCCAGGACGCTCACGCTCACCCCGGCGGCGATCGCGGTGTCCGTCTCACCGGACCGCAGGCTCTCGCAGGCGAGATGGAACGCGACGAGGGAGGAGGACTGCGCGGTGTCGACGGTGAGGCTCGGGCCGCGCAGATCGAAGTGGTACGAGACCCGGTTGGCGATGACACCGCGGTTGAGGCCGGTCATGGTGTGGTGGGTGATGGCGTCGGTGCCGTGCTGGTAGAGCAGGCTCGCGTAGTCGTCGCGCGAGGCGCCGACGAACACCGCGGTACCGCTGCCGCGCAGCGCGGCGGGGGCGGTACCGGCGTCCTCGCAGGCCTCCCAGGCGAGTTCGAGGACGAGCCGCTGCTGCGGGTCCATGGCCGCCGCCTCGCGCGGCGATATGCCGAAGAAGCCGGGATCGAACTCGTCGGTGGCGGCGAGCGATCCGCGCCGTCGGCCGTCCGGCCCGTCCGAGACGCCGCTTCCACCGGTGCTCAGCATGTCCCAGAAGGCCCCGGGGTCGCCGGCCCCGGGAAGTCGGCAGGACAGCCCAATGACGGCGATCTTCTTCATGGCCGAGCGATTCCCCTCATGACCACCGGCGGCGGCCGCTAGATATCCGGGAGTGCGGAACCATTTGTACTCCGG
Source organism: Streptomyces uncialis (assembly GCF_001905345.1). GTDB lineage: Bacteria > Actinomycetota > Actinomycetes > Streptomycetales > Streptomycetaceae > Streptomyces > Streptomyces uncialis. The sequence goes on along the minus strand of NZ_LFBV01000003.1, from coordinate 262,918 downwards.
CCGACTCGAATACCGGTAAGGGGGCGGTAATCGGAACAGTTCGGAAGTCCATTGATCTTTTCGTTGACGGGAGATGAGCCGTTACGGACGGCGGTCGGATACCTTCGAGCGTGCCCGGCCGTCCGGAGCCCCGAGCCGATGAGAGTGGGAGAATTCTCGCCATGTCCGACCAGCGGCCCTTCCTTCACGCCGAAAGTCCACAGGAGCACGCGAGGCTTTTCCTCGACGCCTTCAACGCGGGCGACCTCGACGCACTCGACCGTATCTACACCAGCGACGCGATCGCCGTGTGGGAGCCCGGCAACCCGCTTTCCGGGCAGGCCCGTGCCGACGCGCTACGGGAATTCCTCGCGTGGAAACCCCGGATGACCGCCGAACTGCGCGAGTCGTTCGTCGCCGGTGACACGGCGCTGCTGATCGTCGACTGGTCCATCGACATCCCCGCCCCCGACGGTGTGGAGCGTATGAACGGCACCGGCGTCGACGTGCTCCGCCGGGGAGCGGACGGCGCATGGCGCTTCGCCGTCGACAACCCCTTCGGCGGGGCGCCGCCGGCCGCCTGAGGAGATCCGCGATCGGCCGCCGCCGGGAGCTGTCGGCCGTTCACGGGGAATCCACCCGGTGCCCACGGCGGGGGAGCGGCGGAGGTTACCGGGCCATGACCGCGGGCTGGACCGTGGCGGGGATTCCGCGGCTATGGTCGGGCCATGGCCTCAGACCGGACCTCAGCATTCCCCGAATCCGAACCGGAGACCGAACTCGCCGACCCGATGATGCTCCAATGGCTGGGTTCCCTCGGTTTCGGTGTCGAATATGTGCGCGGCGGGGGAAATACCCTCCACTTCCTCGACGGGGCGGGCGAAGAGATTCCCGTCATCGACTTCGCGGGCGGCTATGGATCACTCATCCTCGGCCACAATCATCCCGATATCGTGCGGGCCGCCCGGGACTTCCTGGACTCCGGCAGCCCCGTCCTGGCACAGGGCTCGCTCCAGCCTGCCGCGAGCGAGGTCGCGAAGACGCTGAGCGCCATCGCGCAGCGTGAGTTCGGGGCGAGCGAGCCCTACTTCTCCGTGTTCTCCAACAGCGGCGCCGAATCGATCGAGGTGGCGCTCAAGCACGCCGAGTTCGACCGGGTCCTCGCCCTGCGGGCGGTGACCGAGGAGATCGCGCGGCATCTGGACGAGGCCCGTACCGCGGTCCGGGACGGCCTCGCCGAGGTGACGGCCCCGGCGTTCGACGCCCTGGGCGTCGTCGCGCAGGACCGTGCGGCGGGTGCCGCGGGATTCGAGCGGCTGGCCGCCGCCGTCCGCGCGGAGAACGCCCGGCGTACCGCGAGGCCGCCGCTCTTCCTGGCCCTGAAGGGGTCCTTCCACGGCAAACTGGTCGGCAGCGTCCAGCTGACGTACAACGCGGCGTACCGGGAGCCGTTCGCGGCGCTTGCCCCACCGGCCCGGTTCATCGACGTCGACCGGCCCGAGGCCCTGCGCGAGCTCTTCGAACGGGAGCGGGGCACCGTCCTCGACGTCGTGGTCGACGGGGGCGGGATCGCGGTGGTCGAGCGGTCCTTCCCGGTCTTCGGCGCGTTCTTCTGCGAGGTGATCCAGGGCGAGGGCGGTATCCGGGAGATGACGCCCGAGGCCGCCCGGGAGATCGAGCGCGCGTGCTCCGCCGCGGGGTGTCCCGTCGTCGTCGACGAGATCCAGAGCGGTATGGGCCGTACCGGCGCCTTCTTCGCCAGCTCCCGTATCGGTCTGCGGGCGGACTACTACACCCTGGCGAAGAGCCTCGGCGGAGGGATCGCCAAGACGGCGGTGACCCTGGTCCGCGGCAGGCGCTACCGCCCGGAGTTCGAGCTGGTGCACACCTCGACCTTCGCGAAGGACACCTTCTCCTCCACCATCGCGCTGCGGGTCCTCGAACTGCTGGAGGCCGACGAAGGGCGGGCCTACCGGCTGGCGCGGGAGTGGGGCGAGCGGCTGACCGCGATGTTCACCGCGCTGCGGGGGGAGTTCCCGGGGGTGGTGAAGGACGTCCGGGGCGCCGGCTTGATGCTCGGACTGGAGTTCCACGACCAGTCCGGGGCGCAAGCGCCGCAGATCCGTGCGGCGGCCCGCGCGGGCGTCTTCGGGTACGCCGTCTCCGGGTATCTGCTCACCGCGCACCGCATCCGGACCTTCCCCACCGCGAGCGCCGTGCACACCCTGCGCTTCGAACCGTCGGTGCTTCTGACCGAGGCCGAGGTCAGCAGGCTCGGTGAAGCGCTGCGGACGCTCTGCCAGATCCTCCGGGACCAGGACGGGCGGGCGTTCACCGGCGGTTGAGGTCCCGCCGGGCGCCCAGGGGGAGACATCGCGCCCCCACAGCTGCCTCCCGCCGGGGGAGGGCGACGGCCAGGCCGCGCCGAAGGGCCGCCACTACCTGCCGCTGGACGGCGACAGCAGGGGCTCGGGCGCGGCCCGGTCGGCGCTCCGGACGATACGCCGCGGCGCTCCCATGCTCAGCAGGGCGCGGACATAGCGGCGCCGCTCGTCCGGCTTCTCCACCGGGCCACCGCTCACCCGGGCGGGGAACCACCGGGCGGGCCCCTTGCGTTCGCTCAGCGCGGGCAGCAGCAGAAAGTCGGCCAGTTCGTCCACCGCGGCGTCCGAGAGCGCCTCCAGTGTGATCGTCGTGGCATGCCGCTTGCCGCCGCCCCAGCCGGGCCGCCGGTGCAGCAGCTGCGGACGTGCCGACGCGACGACGATGAGCGGCACCCACCACAGATCGGTCAGCCCGTCGATGAACTCCAGCAACTCGTCGTCGGCCCGGTGGAGGTCGTCGATGACGAGGACGAGAGGGTTCCCCAGCTCCGGTTGCTCCAGGAACCTGCGCCATTCGTCGATCTCCACCGCAGTGTCCTTCGGCGGGACCGGGCCCGCGCCGGGATCGACGAACGGGATCAGACACTCCTTGAGCCAGCCCACCTGCCCCTCGGTGTCATGGTCGACCAGCCGGCGGAAGGAACTGAGGAGTTTGTCCGTCGCGAGCTGCCGGGAGTCGCCCGGCAGAATGCCGCAGAGGGCGTTGACCATCGCGCACTCCAGGGCATGGACCTCGCTCGGGACCGGCTCCGAGGCGGTCGCCGCGGCCGGGTCCGAGGCGGCTTCCGGCACCTGGAAGCGGGCCAGGCACGACCGGTCGGCCACCTCCCGGCCGACCTCCGTGAGGAAGCGCGACTTGCCGGTTCCCGCGTCGCCGAGCACGGTCACGAGATGCGAGGTGGAGCGGTGCCGGGCGAGCTCCACGAGCTGCCGGACGAGCCCCAGCTCGAACTCCCGCTCCACGGTGGGCAGGGACTCCTCCCCGAGCGCGCCGTCGACGATCCACTCACCGGTGGTGTCGTCGAGCCGGTGGCCGACGAGCGCCGTGGTGGCCCGGCGGGTCTCGTCACAGACCCGGATCTCGTCGTCGCCCGCGTGGAAGAGCAGGGCGTGCGCCCGGCCGAGCAGGACCCCGGAGAACGTCAGCGGAGCGCCGTCGGAGAGTCTGCTGCGTACCAGTACCTCGCCGGTGCCCACCGAGGCGCGGACCGACACCCCCGGGGGCAGCGCCCCCGCGCCGGACCGCAGTTCGTCGGCGATGGCCAGCCCGGCCAGCACCGCTCGCTCGGCGGAGCCCTGACGCTCCGTCTTGTTGCCGAACAGCAGCACCGTGACGGAGCCCAGGGTGGCGCTGACCGCGCCCCCGAAGCGCTCGGCGGTGTCCCTGACCCGTGCGGCGATGTCGTCCAGCAGATCGTCCGCCTCGGCCCCGCGGCCGCCGACGGCACCCTCGGCGAACCGGGACTGCACCAGCAAGGTGCTCACCCACTCGCGTGCGCCGGACTCGGCCCCGGGTGCGGGAACGCCGTAGACGGTCCACCGGTCGCTGTCGGCCGGCTGCCGCTGGGACGGCACCGTTTCCTCGCGTGACGCGGCGGATACCCGGGGAGCGGCGGCGAGTTCGGCTCCCGTCCGGCCCGGCCGGCAGGCGTCCGCGCCGGGCAGCGTCAGTGCGGGGTCGTGGGCCAGGATCGCCTGCTGGAGCGACTGGAGGTCGCGGCCCGGCTCCAGTCCCAGCCTCTCCACCAGTGCCGTGCGCACCCTGCTGTAGACATGGAGCGCGTCCGACTGGCGGCCACCCCGGTAGAGGGCCAGCATCAGCTGCCCGCAGGAGCGCTCCCGAAGTGCCATGCCCTCCACCATGGCCTCCAGTTCGCCGAGCACCGCCAGATGACGCCCGCACGCCAGCTCGGCCTCGAAGTAGTCCTCCATCGCGTCCCATCGCGCGTTCTGCGCGGTGGTCAGCTCGGGCCAGGAGATGCCCGCTTCGACGACATCCGCCAGCAAGGGGCCGCGCCACAGCGACAGCGCGCCGCGCAGTGTCAGCGCGGCCCGCTCGGGCTCACCGGCCGCGAGCCGCGTCCGGCCCGCCTCCACCCGGCTCCGGAAACGGAAGAAGTCGATGTCGTCGGGGTCGACCCGCAGCTTGTAGCCGGGGGGCTGGGTGACCAGCGCGGGTGTCCCGTCCGGCGGCCCCGACGTGGTGAGTGCCCGCCGCAGACCCCATACGGCGTTCTGGAGCACCTTCCGGGCGGAGACCGGGGCTTCCCCTACCGGCCACAAGGCATGCAGCAGTTGACTGGTCGCGACGGCCCGATCGGCCTGCAACAGCAGATAGCCGAGGGTCGCCTTCTGTTTGGTCCCTCCGAGTGCCAGCGGGCGACCGTCGTCGAAGGCTTCCATGGGCCCCAAGATCTGAAACTCCACCGTCGCTCCCTAGCGCGTCACGAAATGTGGTGTATTCACTTGATACGAACTGGCCGGATCCAGGAAGTGTGGGTGCGGCGAAAGTGAGAGAAATGTGGAAGGCCGTACGCGTGGGGCGGCGCGGGTCCGAAAGAAGGACGTCCGCGGGCCAGCTTTCCGGCCGTGTATCCATCGAACGAATATTCGGTAATCCTGGAATGGTATGCACCTCAGAGTATGTGCGATCCATACGGAAATCAATTGCCTTTGGATGGCGGATGCCACCGCACGCGCATCGCGTCCGCGCGGCGGGCGAGTGGATTCACAGGAGTCACTTCCGTTTCGGTGGATGCCAGGCTCATCACCGCTCGCCATGCGGTCCGTCGCCGTGCCGAACGATTCGGGTTACCACTCGATGAATCCAGCGTGAGCGGGTGCCCAAAGGTGTCTTCCCAGCCCTCGGGAAAATTATCCGCGACGCCCCGGACCTGACCGTATGAATCCCTATTCGATCCCTTCGGATATCCGGCGACCGCACCGGGACAGGCGAATCAAGTATTTCCGGCCAGGGCTGCCGGATCCGATCCCATTGGCTCGATGAATGGTTACCGCCTCATGACTGCGCTCTGACGCGGACGGCGCCGGTACTCGGGTAGGGTCCCCGGTAAATCGCCGATGCCAGGCGCTTCTTCCGATCACCGCCACGCCAATACTCTGCAAAAGAGGCATGCCCGTGGAAAAAATAGCCGAGGCTGTGGCAGCGAACACGGCCCCCGCAGGCCATTCCCCACTCTCCGCGATGCCCAGCACCAGAGAAATCATCCTGGCCGTCCTCTCCCTGAGCCGCACGGCCACCGCCACGCCCCCGGAGCGTCCCCGGTCCGTCGGGGCGGCCTCATGACACCGCCGCCCCCCGACCACGCGCGGACCATTCCCGGCGCCTTGCGGACACGCAGCGAGAAACAGCCCGACGGGACCGCCTACGTCTTCCTCCGCGACGGCGAGGAACCCGGCGAACGGCTCACCTGGCGGCAGCTCGACGACGCGGCGCGCTCCCGGGCCACCGTCTTCGAGGAAGCCGGACTGGCCGGCCGCACCGCGATCCTGCTCCATCCGTCCGGACCGGAGTTCATCCGCGCCCTGCTGGGCTGCATGTACGCGGATGTCGCCGGTGCCCCCGTCCAGGTCCCCCGGCGCCGCCAGGACGTCGAGACGCTGCGCCGTATCGCCCATGACGCGGGCACGACCACGGTGCTGACCACCGCCGAGGTCGCCCGGGACCTGCGGGAGCGGTTCGGCGGTCTGCCGGAGCTCGCCGGACTCACCCTGCTCGCCACCGACACCATCGCCTCGGCACCGCGCGACGTGACGGCCCCGAGGGACGACCGCGACCTTCGTCCCGAAGGCATCGCCCTGCTCCAGTACACCTCCGGCTCCACCGGCGACCCCAAAGGCGTGATGGTCACCCACGCCAACTTCCGCTGCAACGCCATGGAGACGGAAGCCCTCTGGCCCCTCGGACAGGACGGCGTCTTCGTCTCCTGGCTGCCGCTCTTCCACGACATGGGCATGCTGTTCGGCGTACTGCTCCCGCTGTGGACCGGAGCACCGTCCTATCTGATGGCGCCCGGCGCCTTCATCCGCCGCCCGGCCCGCTGGCTGGAGGCCGTCTCACGCTTCCGGGCGACCCACTCGGCGGCACCGAGCTTCGCGTACGAGATGTGTGTGCGCGCCGCCCGCGAGGGCCGGACCGCACGGGTGGGCGACCTCTCCAGCTGGCGGGTGGCCGGCAACGGCGCGGAACCCATCCGCTGGAGGACACTCCGCTCCTTCTCCGAGACCTTCGCCCCGTACGGCTTCGCCGCCCGCGCCATGGCCCCCGGGTACGGACTCGCCGAGAACACCCTCAAAGCCACCGGCACACCCCAGGACCGCGAACCCACCGTGCTGTTCCTGTCCGCCGACGCCCTCGGCCAGAACCGGGTCCGGCCGGTGAGCGGGACCGACGACGACGCGACACCGGTGGTGAGCAGCGGAGTTCCGGTCCTGGACACACAAGTGCGCGCCGTCGACCCGGTCACCCTGGAACCGTGCCCGCCGGACGTGATCGGTGAGATCTGGATCAGCGGACCGTGCGTCGCCGCCGGATACCTCGGCAGGCCGGAAATGAGCGAGGCGACGTTCCGCGCCCGGCTGAGCGGTACCGCCGCCGACGCCCCGTCGTCCGCCGGGGCGCCCGGGACCCATCTGCGTACCGGCGACCTCGGATTCGTACGGGACGGCGAACTGTATGTCACCGGCAGACTCAAGGACATCATCATCCGCCAGGGCCGCAACCACTACCCGCAGGACCTCGAACTCACCGCGGAGTCCGCGGTGTCCGGCCTGCACCCCAACTGCGCCGCCGCCTTCTCCACCGACGACGGCACGGCCGAGCGGCTGGTGGTCGTCGTCGAAGCGGACGGCAAGGTACTCAGGGAGCCGGGGGAGCGGCTGCTGCGCGCGCACGTCCACGACGCGATCCGCGAACACCACCGCCTGGCGGCGGACGACATCCTGATCGTCCGCCGCGGCACGCTGCCCCGCACATCGAGCGGCAAGGTACGGCGACGCGAGTGCGCACAGCGGTACACGGACGGCACCCTGCGCTCCGCCGCCGTCCCCCCGCCCGCCGCACCCGTACGCTCCGCGGAGGTCTCCCGATGACCGGCCCCGGCCCCGCGAAGCCCCCGCCCCCCGAATCCGGCGACAGCGACGGCGGGACCACCCGGGAGCGGCTCGCCGAACTGGCCCGACGCCGGGCCCTGCTGAGCCGACCGGAGGATTCCCGGGCCGTCGAGCGTCAGCACGCCAAGGGCAAACTGACGGCGCGCGAACGTATCGAGGCCCTGCTCGACCGGGGCTCCTTCGTCGAGCTCGACGCCCTCGCCCGGCACCGCAGCCACAACTTCGGCCTCGAACGGGACCGGCCCCTCGGCGACGGGGTGATCACCGGATACGGCACCGTCGACGGCCGCCGGGTCTGTCTCTTCGCCCAGGACTTCACCGTCTTCGGCGGCTCCCTGGGCGAGGTCTTCGGCGAGAAGGTCGTGAAGGTGATGGACTTCGCCCTGCGCACCGGCGCCCCCATCATCGGCATCAACGACTCCGGTGGCGCGCGCATCCAGGAAGGCGTCGTCGCACTCGCCCTCTACTCCGAACTGGGCAAGCGGCATGTGGACGCCTCGGGCGTGGTGCCGCAGATCTCCCTCATGACCGGCCCCTGCGCGGGCGGAGCCGTCTACGCCCCCGCGATGACCGACTTCGTCGTCATGGTCGACGGCATCTCCCATATGTTCGTCACCGGACCGGAGGTGCTGCGCACCGTCACCGGCCAGAGCGTCGACCGCGAGACCCTGGGCGGCGCCCGCGTCCACAACACCGTCTCCGGCGACGCCCACTACCTGGCCGCCGACGAGAAGGATGCCTTCGCCTACGTACGCCAGCTCCTGGGCTATCTGCCGTCGAACAACATGGAGGACCCGCCCGTCCACCACGACCCCGGCTGGACGGACGCGACCAGTGCGGCGGATCTCGCCCTGGACCGGCTGATCCCCGACGACCGCAACCAGCCCTACGACATGCTCAGCCTGGTGCAGACCGTGCTCGACGACGGTGAACTCCTTGAGGTGCAGCCGCTGTTCGCCCGCAACATGATCTGCGGATTCGGTCGGGTCGAGGGCCGCAGCGTGGGAGTCGTGGCCAATCAGCCGGCCGTCATGGCGGGTGCGCTCGACATCGACGCCAGCGAGAAGGCGGCACGGTTCATCAGGACCTGCGACGCGTTCCACGTCCCGCTGCTGACCTTCGTCGATGTACCGGGCTTCATCCCCGCCCTCGAACAGGAGCGGAGCGGGATCATCCGCAGAGGCGCGAAGCTCTTCTACGCCTATGCCGAGGCGACCGTGCCCATGGTCACCGTGGTCACCCGCAAGGCATACGGCGGCGGATACGGGGTGATGGGCTCCAAGCACCAGGGCGTCGATGTGAATCTCGCCTGGCCGACGGCCGAGATCGCGGTCATGGGAGGCGAGAGCGCCGTGGGAGTGCTCCACCGGCGGGCACTGGAGGCCTCCGACGACCCGGACGCCGAGCGCGAGCGGCTGCGCGCCGCGTACGACAAGGCGCTCTGCAATCCGTACATGGCCGCCGAACGCGGCTATGTCGACATGGTCATCATGCCTCATGAGACCCGTCGGCAGACCGCCGCGGCCCTGCGGGCACTGAGGGACAAGCGCGTCACCCGGTCCCCGCGCAAGCACGGGAACATCCCGCTGTGAACCCGGCCCGCCCGCGGCCCGTCCGGATCCTGCGCGGCACGCCCACCGACGAGGAGATCGCCGCCGTACTGGTGGTGCTACGGGTCCTCACCGCCGTGCGGACCCGGCGCGCCGCGGATCCGGGGGGGAGCGAGCCGCACCACGGGTACCGGCGTACGCCCTGGGTACGTCGGCAGCCAGGCTGGCGCGGTCCGGGTGTCTGGCGGCGGAGCGGCTGGCACTGAGCGGCTCCGGGAAGGGCCCCGGCGGGGGAGAGGGGACCGGCGGGCTCGGCCCCGTCACGACCCCTCCGGCACGATCGCGGAGGCCGTGCCGCCCGTCCCGCCCGTGCCCGTCTGTCCTGCCCGTACCACCTGTCCGGCCCGTGTCGCGTGCCCTTCCGCCCGGACCTTCCCGGGCGGTCGGCCCCGGAGGGGCTGTCAGTCGGCCGGGCGCTCCGCCACGATCAGGACATAGCCCACCTCGGACAGGGTGGCGGCCTGGGAGAAGGAGTCGGCCGAGGCCAGGAACTCGATGTCGGCGCCTTCCTCGACCGCGGCTCCGGCCCGTCCCAGGAACTCAGGGATCTCGATGAAGGAACGGCGGACGTTCTCGCCGATGTCGGTGAACTCGACCACCTCGAAACCGGCCCCCCGCACCGCGGACCAGTGCTCGTCCGGCCCGGCGACCGACGGAGCCTGGAACACCTCGCACATATGGTCGACGATCTCCTTGGCCGCCCCGGTGGGCGGACGGCGCAGCAGGAAGTCGGAGATGACGACCCGTCCGCCCGGACGCAGCGTCCGGCGGATCTCACGGAGCGCTTCCGTCCGGTCCGACATATGAGTGAGCGATTCGATGGCCCAGGCGGCGTCGAAGGACGCGTCGTCGAACGGCAGCGTCATGGCGTCCGCGAACGCGAAGCGGACCCGGTCGCCCAGTCCGGACCTCGCCGCCCGTGCCTGGGCCAGCTCGATCTCCTGATGGCTGATCGACACCCCGACGACATGCGCCCCGGAGGCCGCGGCCAGCCGCAGCGCGGGTCTGCCGGTGCCGCAGCCCACATCGAGCAGCCGCCGCCCCGACCCGGCCCGTACCCGCTCCGCCACCAGATCCGTGAGCCGGTCCGTGGCCTCCAGGAACGAGCTGCTGTCGGAGTCGCCCTCCCAGTAGCCGAAGTGGATGTTCCCGTCGGCCGCCCCGTCCACGAGCTCGGTGTTCCGGTCGTACAGCCCGCCGACGCCCGCCGCCGGGTGCGCGGCCTCCTCGTCTGCGTGTTCGTCGGTGTTCACGTTCATGGGGGCTCCCTGCTGGAGTTGACGAACGGTCGGGGAAGACCTATCAGGCGATACGTAACCGCCCCGCCTTGTTCCCCGCACGACCGGTAACCGCGCGGGAACCCACCGGCACCCCGGGGGTGTCGCGGAGCCCCCGGCGGCGCTCCGGCCCGGCGGCGGTGTGCTTCCGCCGCTTCGGGGGAACCGGGTCCCCGGCGGACGCGGAAGGGCCCGGGGGGCCTCGGGCGTCCCGGTCGGCGGAGGTCAGGCGTCGGTGACGGCGAGAGTGAGGACGACGCCGCTGGCGGGCTGCGTTCTCCGCAGCGCCTTGCGCTGGAGGTCGACCAGGTGGAACTGCCATGTGTACTTGCGGGCGAGCAACTCGCGGACCCCGGACGGGTCGTCGAGGAGTTCGGCGGTCCCCTCGGCGCTGTGGGCGCCCTCGCGGACCCTGCCGCGTGCGTCGCACACCGTGATCACCACCCGGGGGTCACGGCGCAGCCGTTTGACCTTCCACGAGTCGCTGGGCGTCCAGACATAGAGCTTCCCGTCCTCCTGTGCGAACCAGACGGGCGTGGCGACCCCCGTCCCGTCCGCCCGGAACGTGGTCAGGCTGATGTGCCGCGCGGTGGTGAACGGATCGGCGCTCATGCTGTCGGGCGCCGATCCGTCGGGGCTTCAGTTCCGTGCACCGGTTCAACTCCTTGGCGTCGGTGGTCGGGGGGCCGTACGCGGTTCCCGATGGGCTTGTGGTCGGTGGGACAGGTACGTGGGCGACCGGAGCAGCCCTTCGGCCGGTGTCATGCCGTTCGGCCCGGCCTTCTGAGCAGTTCGACCAGTACCGAGATGCTCTGGTCCCGATGGCCGTCGGCGATGGCCCGCCGGAGCAGGTCCTGGACGGGAGCGAGCCAGGCGACATCGATGCTCGCCCCCTCCTCCGACGCGCTGTCACGGACGAGCGACTCGATCCCGTCGTGGAAGATGCCCACCGAGGAGGCGGGATCGCCGTACTCGCCGGTGTCGACCTCTTCCGCGAGGGCGGGAAGGATGGCTCCGATCTTCTCCAGCCACGCGGCGGCGTACGGCGCCAGACTGCTCGCCGGGCGGCCCCGCGCGGTGATGAGGGCGACGCCCTGGAGGAATCCGAGGAGGGTCGGCAACAGGATGCCGCCCAGCGCCGAGTCGTACAGCGCCGCGCTGTCCGGCTCGGCGCCGAGATGAACGGTGTCGCCGCCCAGCGCGCGCAGTGCCGCCGCGTGGTCGCCGAAGGTGGCGTCGTCACCGCCGTACAACAAGAGCGTGTCGGGCGCGCCGACGGCCTCCGGCACACTCATGACCGCACCGTCGAGGAACGCCGCCCCGTGCTCCGCCGCCCAGCCGGCCATCTCGCGCGCGCCCTGGGGGGTGCCGCTGTTCAGCGTGACCAGCGTACGGCCGGCCAGCGCCTCGACCGCCGGTCCCAGACAGCGACGTGTGACGTCGTAGGTGGTCAGACAGGTGACGATCAGTGGACTCGCGCGGACGGCCGCTTCGACGGCCGCCTCGTGCACCGCGCCCTTCTCCATGAGTCGCGCGGCCTTCGCGGGGCTGCGATTCCACACCGTGGTCGGATGCCCGGTCCTGATGAACGCCTCCGCGAGCGCGGCACCCATCGCACCCAGCCCGATGACCGTCACGGGTGCGTGCTTCTCCCCAGCCATGTGCGACTCCAGTCCACCGTCATGCTCTCGGATTGTTTCGGAATCCTCGAATCACGGATATCGGTCAGGTCTGTTACCGGCCCTCGTCGCCCATGGTGCGCCTTCGCCGGGTTTCCAACAAGGGCGCGTATTCGGCTGTGTCCACCTCTCACCCCGGGGAGCGAAGGACGACCCGTCGACGGAACTCGATTGCCCAAGTACGAGAAATTACCGGCGAATGAGAGCGGGATGAACACCCCTCGCTCCGATTGCTGTCAGCATTTCTCCACGTAGCCATGTTGTAGTGCGGGTGACTTCCCGACGCGGGCAGGTAACTGTGGCGTCGGTCGTACGGTCGCGACGCCGAGGTCAACCCTTCCGCGGTCCGATCACCCGACGCATGATCGCGGGCCTGGCCAACGCCAGCGGGCTGTCCAGCGCTCCCGCGACGCGAACGAATGCGGCCGCTACCGTCGCGTCATGCTGCGCGGCCGCCACCATACGGCGCAGATACCATGAAGCGACTCCCGAACCGGGTGCCCGGAAGCCCTTCACACCAGGAAGGAAGGAGTCGGAGAGGCTTGAGAACAACCACGGTTCGAGCACCACTCGCGCAGCGTCCCGGAAGAATCCTCGATGGATACCGTCGAGCCCTTCACGCAACCGCTCTTGAAGAACCAGCGCATACGCTGCCGAAGACATGATTCCCGTACCGTAAAGGGGATTCAGGACCGCCAGAGCGTCCCCTGTCACCAACAGCCCCTCGGGGAAACGTGACAGCCGGTCGTAGCGGCGCCGAAAGGTCCTGGGCACCTGGAAGGAATGCACCTCGGGCGACACCCGCGCCGACCGGATGACCTCCCACACATCGGGAGGGGCCAGGGCCTCCGCCTGGGCCATCAACCGGTCGGGGTCCACGCTCGGACGGTGATCGCCGTAGCCGAAGACCGTCATCGTCCACTGCCCCGCCTCCTGGACGGTGAAGTAGAAACCCCGTGGGCGATCCAGCTTCGGTCCCACCACGATCGCCCGATCGTGGCCCAGTACGTCCGGCGCGCACTCCACCAACCGGCTCGCGTAACCCAGGTTCACCTGCACCCGGTCCTCCCGGGGTGCCTCATATCCCATCTCGCCCAACCAGCCCCGGGCGCGGCCTCCGCGGCCTGTCGCGTCGACCACCAGCTCCGCCGTGAGATCCTCGGCCTCGCCGTCGTCGATACGAGCGATTCTGACCCCCGTCACCCGACCGGGCGGGCCGGAGATCGGGGCCACCGCCTCCCATCCGAACCGAGTCGTCACATTCGTATGAGCGCGTACCCTTGAGCGAATCCCTTCCTCAAGAAACGGCCTGCTCGCCCACACGGTTTCCAGTTCGCTCTTCGACTGGCGGAACTGATGGCCGTAGTAATTGATCCGATGCTGGTCCAGCATCCCCACGCGGAGCCCGCCGCTCGCGATGAACTCCTCGCCGAGCCCCGGAAACAAACGCTCCAGCAGCGGTGCCGCTTTCAACGCGAGAACATGCGGATGCCATCCCTGTGGAACGCCGCGCCGTGGATCCGCGCTCCCGCCGCCATCACGCTCCACCAGCGTCACTCGCTCAAAATGACCCGCCAGCACATGCGCGGCCATCAACCCGCTCATCCCGCCGCCCAGCACCACCGCATTCATCCCCAACACCAACCCCACCCCTTTCAGTTGGTCGGCATGCAAGCCGGTGCCCGCTCGCCTCTTTCCCTCCCCGATATCGGCCATGTCACCCCACCGCTACACCGCTACCACCCGAACGGGCGACCGTGGAACCGATGAAAACCCGTCAAAATATCCGCCCGCTCAAATCCGGTCCTATGTGGGCCGACTTGTGAAGGTCGCGAATCATGAGCAGCCCGAAGGTGAAGGAATCCGGAGTTCGCACGAAATCCTGCCGGTCGGTGATCGCTAGCGGCGTGCCGGGCAGGAGCGATGCGGGGAGCGGGGGTCAGCACCGGCTGGATGCGGGGCGGAGGCCGACACGGGCCGCGGGGCGGGGAGGGTATGTCGGGCCGCCGTCCGGCCCTGCGAGGCCGGGAGGGTGTGGCGGGGTGCGGTCGAACCCTGTGAACGGGGTGCGTGCGTCGGCCGTCGTCGGAGCGAGGCCGAAGCCGTCACGCGGCCGTGGGTCCGCCCGGCGGCGACGGCCCGGGGGTCACTCGTCTCGCTGGGCGGCCATGACGTGATCGCGGGCGCCTTCGACATGCGCGGTGATCACGCGGCGCAGCGCCGCCGCGTCACGGTCGCGCAGCGCGTCGACCATCCGCTGGTGTTCGTCGTCGATGCGGTCGAGGTCGTGGCCCGAGCGCGCCCAGCGCCGGCTGTACGGCTCGACGAGGTGCAGCAGCTGGTCGACGAAGCGCAGGGTGAGCCGTCGCTCGGAGAGGGCGTAGATACGCCGGTGGAACTCGTAGTTGAGGGAGGCCCGGCCCGCGGCGTCGCCGCCCTGGCGGCGCATCTCGTCGGCGAGGTCCTGGAGTTCGTCGATGTCCCGGTCGCGGCAGCCGCGCACGATCTCGTCGGCCAGGTGCGGCTCCATCTGGAGGCGCAGTTCGAAGAGTTCGGCGATCTCGCCGTGGCTGAGCTCGGCGACGACCATGCCGCGCTGCGGCCGCACTTCGATCAGGCCCTCGGCGGCCAGCGTGTGCATGGCCTCGCGCAGGGGGATGCGGCTCACCTTCAGCTCGGTCGCGAGCTTCTCCTGCACCAGACGGGTGCCCGGGAGCAGTCCGCCGTCGCGGATGGAGGTGCGTAGCCGTTCGGCGATGACGCCGGCGCTGTTGCTCGTGCGGGGGGTCCGTGCTGCTCGGGTCACCTCGACACTCTATCCCGGTCTCTTGTGCACCCACGTAGCGGCTGTATACATTCACCTCTCCAGTCGCAGCGACTGTATACAGCCGCTGCGGATCGTCTGTTCCACGCCACCAGAAAGGGCCACCGGATGTCACGTGACGTCGACGTCGCCGTCATCGGAGGGGGGCTGCTCGGGCTCGCCACAGCCCGGGCGCTGCTGCGGGCCCGCCCGGATCTGTCCGTCACGGTCCTGGAGAAGGAGGCGCACTGGGGCGCCCACCAGTCCGGGCACAACAGCAACGTCATCCACAGCGGCCTGTACTACGCGCCCGGCTCCCTCAAGGCCCGGCTGGCCCGGGCCGGCGGGGAGGAGATGATCCGGTACTGCGAGCAGCACGAGGTGCCCGTCAAGCGCACCGGGAAGCTCGTGGTGGCCACGTCCACGTCCCAGCTCCCGGGACTGGACGCGCTCGCGGAGCGCGGCCGGGCGAACGGTGTCACGGTCCAGCGGCTGAGCCGCGCCGAGTTCGCCGAACGGGAACCGCATGTCGCGGGGGTCGCCGCGCTGTCGGTCGCCGACACCGCCATGACCGACTTCGCCCAGGTGTGCCGGGCGCTGGCGGCCGAGCTGACCGTACTCGGCGCCCAGCTGCGCACCCGGTCGCCCGCCCTCTCCTTCACCGCCACCGCGGACCGGACCGTGATCCACACCCCTGGTGAGGAACTGCGGGCCCGGACCCTCGTGAACTGCGCGGGCCTGCACAGCGACAAGATCGCGACGGCGGCCGGTGACCGCCCGACGGTACGGATCATGCCCTTCCGCGGCGAGTACGCCGAGATCAGGCCCGGCCGCCGAGGGCTGGTCAACAACCCCGTCTACCCCGTGCCCGACCCCGAGCTCCCCTTCCTCGGCGTGCACATCACCCCGATGCTCGACGGCTCCGTCCACGTGGGACCCAACGCCGTCCCCGCGCTGGCCCGTCAGGGCTACCGCTGGCGCGACGTCGACCCCCGTATGGTGGCCGAGCTGCTGCGGGACCCGGCGCTGCGCGGCCTCACCCGGCGCTTCTGGCGGCACGGGGTCACCGAGATCAGCCGCTCGCTGATCTGGCCGCTGTTCGTCCGAGACGTCCGCCGTCTGGTCCCGGAGATCGAGAGCAAGGACATGCGGCGGCACGGAAGCGGCGTCCGCGCGCAAGCCGTCACGGCGGACGGGCGACTGGTCGACGACTTCGTCATCAGCCGCACCCCGCGCGCCGTCCATGTGCTCAACGCGCCGTCACCCGCGGCCACATCGAGCCTGCGTATCGGAAGCCGGATCGCCGCCGACGTCTTCGAACAGCTCGGCCACGAGGATTCCGCCCGCACCGTACGCGAAGAGTCCGCCGCGGCCTGACCGCTCCCCGCAGTCGCAGGCCCCGCCGCCTCTTCCCCTTCCCCTCTCTTCCCCTCTTCTTTCAACGGAGATCGAGGACAGCTCATGGCGAACGCCCCGCACAACCCCGGACCGCCTCCCGCCGTCGCGCGCCGCCGCGTCGCCACCGCCACCATCGTGGGCTCGGCGCTGGAGTGGTACGACTTCTATCTCTACGCCTCCATGGCCGCGCTGGTCTTCGGCAAGATCTTCTTCCCGCAGAGCGACGACGCGGCCGGCACCATGGCCGCCTTCGCGACCTTCGCGGCCGGATTCCTGGCCCGCCCGCTGGGCGGCATCATGTTCGGTCACCTCGCCGACCGCATCGGCCGACGGAACGTACTGATCATCACCTTCGTCCTGATGGGCATCTCCACAGGGCTGATCGGACTGCTGCCCACCTACGAGTCCGTCGGCGTCGCGGCGCCGATCGCCCTGGTGATCCTGCGTATCTTCCAGGGTCTCGGAGCCGGAGCCGAGTACAGCAGCGCGGCGGTGGTCGCCTATGAGCACGCCGACGAGAACCGGCGCGGCCGGCAGGGCGCCTGGCCGGCCCTGGGACTCAACCTCGGACTGCTGCTGTCGTCGCTGACCGTCACGGTGCTCACCAGCCTGGACGAGGAGATACTCCTGACGTGGGGCTGGCGCGTCCCGTTCGTCGCGAGCTTCGCCCTCGCGGGCGTGGGCCTGTGGGTGCGCAGCCGCGTCCCCGAGTCACCCGACTTCCACCAGAACAAGAAGGAGCAGGAGGGCTCCGCCCAGCAGCTGCCGTTCGTCACCCTGCTGCGCAAGCAGCGACGCGGCCTCCTCGTGGTCCTGGCCGTCTCCTTGGGCTACAACGCCCTCAGCTACATCTTCAAGACCTTCTCCCTGGCCTATCTCTCGGACTTCCAGGACGTCTCGGCGAGCGTCGGGGCGTTCGGAGTCACCCTGGCCAGTGCCACCGCCATCGTCACCGTGCCGCTCTTCGGGTGGGCGAGCGACCGCTTCGGCAGCCGCAAGGTCCTCGCGTGCGGCGGCGTCGCCTCGGCGCTCTTCGCCTTCCCGTTCTTCGTGCTGCTCGACACCCAGAACTCGGTCGTGATCTGGGTGTGCCTGATCATCGCGACGGGCGTGCTGGCACCGGCCATGTTCGCCCCGCAAGGCGCCTTCCTCTCCCGGCAGTTCCCGGCGGACGTCCGGGTCAGCGGGGTCGGCACCGGACGGGAGCTCGGCGCGGCCCTCTCGGGCGGCCTGGCCCCGCTGGCGGCCCTGGCCATCGTCGGCGCCAGCGCGACCAACGCCACCTGGGGCGTCTCCCTCATCCTGATCGTCGGAGCCGTCGTGGTGGTCATCGGCGCCTTCTTCGACCAGGGCGCCCGCCCGGCCGCCTCACCCGCCGTGCGACAGGACCCCGACCCGGAGGACCGGGCCCCGGACCGGGACGACGTCCCCGTGCGCCAGGCCCACTGACAACCCGGGCCCAGGCCGGGGAGCCGTTGAGCGGGCCGACCGCACCAGGCGGGACGGGGCAAGTGCCCCGTCCCGCCTTCCGGTTGAGCCGCCGCTGCACGCGCGGGGTGGCATGGTCGGCCCACCGTTCGCGGTCCGCCGTGCGGGGATTCACCCCGGACAGCCCACTCCACCGCCAAAGCCGTCCGCTGCGCGAGACCCGGAGGCCCGGCAGGAACCGACTGGCGCCGGAACCGACCGGTCTGGTCAGGTCCTGAGAGATTCCTCCGGCTCGTCGAGCTCGGCGAAGAAGTCGTCCGCGATGGTACGGGCGTTCGGCAGGTCGTCGACTGATTCACCGACGATGCGGCCCGCGAGTTCAAGGGCCAGGGCGAACGTGGCTTCCCGCAGTTCGGCTTCCGCGATGATCCGATCGGCTTCCAGCTGTGTCCTCGCCGATGCCACGACCTTTTCGCGCTCCTTCTGTCCTTCGTCGCGCAGGACGGCCAGGAGGGAGGCGCCTTCTTCGGCTGCGGTCTGGCGGAGCCGGGCGGCTTCCTGGCGGGCGGCGGTGAGATCGGCGCGGTACTGGTCGCGGACGCGGCGTGCTTCCTCCTCGATGTCGGCGGCTCGGGCGGTCGTGCCGTCGATCGCCTCGTCACGTTCTTTCAGGACCTTCTCGATACGGGGGAGAAGGACCCGCGCGAAGATCGCGAAGACGGTGAGGAAGCTGATCAGGGCGATGACGAGGTCGGCTAGCTCTGGCGTCAGAGGTCCCATGGCGCCGATGGTATCAACGTAAGATCCATCCACGTCGGCCGCCTCTGTCCTGTTCTCCCTCAACTGCCGTTCCTAAGGCGTTGGTTGGTCTCCGCGAGGCAGACGACAGCTGGTAGCCGACAGACGAGCGAACAGGTGCTGCTCGCGGCCGGTCGGCCTGTACCGCACGGTTCCGGGCAGCGGCGTCCCGCCCGGGCCGTCCCCCGCTGCCCCGTCGACGCGGCGCTCAGACCATGGCGGCTCGCGCCGTGACCGCGCCCGCCGGGTCCCAGCCGGCTCGCGGCACCGACGCCAGCAGCAGCCGCGTGTAGGGGTGCCGGGGTCCGGCGAGGACATCCGCTGTCGGTCCTTGTTCCACCACCGTGCCGTGCCGCATCACCACGACCTCGTCGGTGATGTGGTGGACGACCGCGAGGTCGTGACTGACGAAGACGAGGGCTACCCCGGTGTCGTCGCGGATCTCGCCCAGAAGCTGGAGGATCTGTGCCTGGATGGAGACGTCCAGGGCGGCCACCGCTTCGTCGAGGACGAGCACCCGCGGTTCGACGGCCAGTGCCCGTGCGATGGCCAGTCGTTGACGCTGGCCGCCCGAGAGGCGGTGCGGTCCGGCGTCCGCTTCCCGGGCGGCGAGCCCCACCTGGTCGAGCAGTCCGTCGGCCGCCTTCGCGTCCCGGCCGTGAAGGCGCAGGGCAGTGGTGACGCACTGCCGTGCGGTGAGCCGGGGGTCCAGCGAGACATAGGGGTCCTGGAAGACCATCTGGATCTGCCGGGCCCGTGCCAGCCGCGCCTTCCGGCCGCGCGGGGTGCGTGGGGCGCGGAGCTGTCCGGAGACGGCGACGGTGCCCGCGTCCGGGCTCACCAGCCCTACCAGCATGCGGGCCACGGTGGTCTTCCCGGACCCGGACTCGCCGACGATCCCGAGTGTGCCGCCCGCCGGGACGCTGAAGGTGATGTCGTCCGCCGCCGTGAGACGGCCTCCGCCGGGCAGTCGGTAGGTCTTGCGCAGTCCGTTCACGCTCAGCAGCGGTGCGGCCGTCGGCGCTTGGTGCGTCATCGGTGACTCCTCTTCTCGGCGCCCTGGCCCACCGGCGCGGACAGGCGGCGGCAGGCCGCCGTGCCCGTGTCGGCCAGCGGCACGGGTTCGGGCCGCCAGGTCGAGCACTCCGGTTCGGCGTCCGGGCAGCGGTCGGCGAACTCGCAGCCGCTGAAGGCGTCCGCCAGCGACGGCGGACGGCCCGGGATCGGACGGATCTCCCTCCCGCTCGCCCCCAGCGTCGGGGAGCAGGCCAGCAGACCCTTCGTGTAGGGGTGGCGGGGCCGGTCGAAGAGGTCCCCGGCGGGCCGCTCCTCGACGATCCGTCCCGCGTACATCACATACACCCGGTCGCAGTACGCGGCGGCCAGCTGGAGATCGTGCGTGATGAACAGGAGCCCCAGGCCACGTTCGGCGCGCAGGGTACGCAGGAGGGCGAGGATCTCGGCCTGGGTGGTGACGTCGAGGGCGCTGGTCGCCTCGTCCGCGAGGAGCAGCTTCGGTCCGGCGGCCAGGGCTCCGGCGATCACGACGCGCTGGAGCATGCCCCCGGACAGTTCGTGCGGGCGTTGACGGGCGCGCCGTCGCGGATCGGGGATGCCGACCGTGCCGAGGAGTTCGACGGCCCGGGTGCGGGCCGCCTTCCCGCCGAGCCCGGTCCCCGAGAGCCGTTCGGCGAGGAAGTCCCCGACGCAGCGGACCGGGTTCAGCGCGGAGCGCGGGTCCTGGTGGACCATGGCGACCGTGCGGGCCCGGTGCAGGCGCAGGGCCTCCCCGGTCAGGGCGAGGACATCCGTGCCGTCGACGCGCACCGCGCCGGAGACCGCCGCCGCGCCGGGGTGGGTGCGCAACGCGGCTTTGGCGGTGGTCGACTTGCCGGAGCCGGATTCCCCGACGAGGCCGACTACCTCGCCGCTCGCCACCTGGAGGGAGACGCGGTTGAGTACGGGGCGGGCGGTGCCGGGGTATTCGAGGGTGAGGTTCTCGATGTCGAGGAGCATGCGGCTACCTCCTGGTGCCGAGTCGGTCGGCGGCCCAGACCCCGACGACGTTGAAGGAGACCACGACCAGGGCGATGGCGATGCCGGGTACCAGGGCGGGCAGGAGCGCGCCCTGGACGACGGCGGCCTGTCCCTCCTGCACCATCAGACCCCAGTCGGAGCTCGGTGGCTGGGCGCCGAAGCCCAGATAGGAGAGCGTGGCCAGGGACATCAGGGCCTCGCCGAACAGCACCACCAGATATCCGGTGATCGACCGGCCGAGGTTGGGGACGAGATAGCGGGCGCAGATCCGGGCGCCGCCCATGCCCTGGACGCGGTAGGCGTCGATGTAGGGCTTGTGGCGTTCGGAGAGTGCCACCGAGCGCGTGTACTTGGCGACGGTCGGCGTGTAGGCGAGGCCCAGCGCGATGACCGAGGTCGTCGTCCCGGTGCCGAAGACCGCGATGATCAGCACGGTGAACAGCAGCCCGGGGAAGGCGTACATCACGTCGGTGAGGCGGGAGACGACGGTGTCCACCCAGCCGCCGCGCCATGCGGCGAGCGTGCCGAGGGTGACGCCGAGGACGGTCGCGATGGCCAGCAGCAGCGCGGGGGCGATCAGGCTGGTGCGGGCTCCGTACAGCACCCTGGAGAGGAGGTCCTGTCCGGAGGAGTCGGTGCCGAGCGGATGTTGCGGGCCGGTTCCCACCAGTGACGCGGAGAGGTCGATGGCATCGGGTGCGTACGGTGCGAGCAGGGGTGCGAGGAGTGCCGCGAGGACGACGAGGACGAGTGTCGTGCCCGCGATCACGACGCCTGTCGGGGGCCGGTTCCCTCCGCTCCTTCGCCCGGCGGGGGCAAGGGTGAGCGCGCTCATGCGGCGGTTCCTTTCACCCGGGGGTCGAGCAGCGGATGGGTCAGGTCGACGAGGGTGGTCACGACCATGTATCCGGTCACCATGACGAGGAGCACGGCCTGCGCGACGGGGAAGTCATGGGTGTTGATCGCGCCGACGAGGAGCGAGCCGATGCCGCTGATCCCGAAGGCGGTCTCCACGACGACCGTGCCGGCCAGCATGCCCGCCATGACCAGACCGCACATGGTGACGATCGGGCCGAGCGCGTTGCGCAGGATGTGCCGGACCACGATGTCCCGTTCGCGGACACCGCAGGCGCGGGCGACCTCGACGTGGTCGGCGGTGCCCGCGTCGACCATCGACTGCCGGGTCACCCGGCTGATCAGGGCGAGCGCGCCGAGCGCCAGGGACAGCGCGGGGAGTGTCAGGTGGTGCACCGTACCGGCGAGTCCCGTGCCGCTGCCGGACACCGGGAACCAGCCGAGCTGGACCCCGAGGACCGCGACCAGGGCGATCGCGGAGACGAACGAGGGGACGGAGGCGGCCAGGGTCGTCCCGCCGACGATCGCCGAGTCGATCCAGGTGCCGCGGCGCACGGCGGCGAGGACACCCGCGCCGACCCCGAGGACGACGAAGAGCACGGTCGCGTACGCGACGAGGGCGAGTGTCGTGGGGAAGCGAGCGGCCAGCAGATCGGCGACCTGGTCGCTGTACTTGAAGGAGCGGCCGAGGTCGAGCTGGAGGCAGTCCCCGAGCCAGCGCCCGTACTGCACGACGAGAGGTTCGTCGAGGTGGTACTGGGCCCGGACCAGCTCCAGCTTCTCCGGGGAGAGTTTGTCGCGGCCCCCGGCCAGGAACACGGCGGGGTCACCGGGTGCCGCGTACACGGCGGCGAAGATGACGAACGAGGCGGCGACGAGTGTGGCCAGCAGTCCGGCCAGTCGCCGGGAGATCCGGGCGAGCATGCGCGGTCAGCCCTTCTTCGCGCCGAGCTCGGCGGCCCACGGGTAGTAGAGGTAGGCCATGGAGGCGGGCGGCCCGGTCATGTCCTCGTTGAGGACGAGTACGGACGGCACCTGGGCCACCGAGATCCAGACGGCCGCGTCCGTGAACGTCTTCTGGATGTCGACCGTGAGCTTCGCGCGCTCGGCGTCGTCGAGTGTGGCGAGTGCCTTCCTCACCTTGGCGTCGTAGGCGTCGTCCTTGAAGCCGACCCAGTTGTTGGAGGAGTCGGACAGGGCGTTGTCGTAGAAGCCCATGGGGTCGGCCTTGGAGATGTACCAGTCTCCGACGAGTACATCGATGTCGGCGCGCTCCTGGGGGGCGCTGTAGAACTGCTCGAACTGTGCGGCGGGAACCGTCTTGATCTGCCCCTTGAGGCCGATCCGCTGGAGCGCGGCGCGGACGGCGTTGGCGACGACGGAACGGCCCTGGCTGGAGTCCGTGCCGATCACGATCGGTTCGGCGGGGTCGGCTCCCGACTTCTTCACCAGCTCCCTGGCAGTGCTGAGATCCTCGGCGCTCGGGCTGGTGGGGGCGTGGGCGACGGCTTTCTGGGCGGCTTCGAAGACGGGCTTCGCGTAGCCCCAGGCGCCGGAGCCGACCGGGGTGCCCCAGGGCTGGACCATGCCGCCGTAGCCGGACGCGGCGATGCCCTCACGGTCCAGCGCGAGGGAGAGCGCCCGGCGGACTTTGGGGTCCTTGAGCCCGCCGCGCTCGGTCGGGATGAGGACGAGGGAGGCGGTGGAGGGCCCGTAGTGCTGCTCGACGCCCTTCTTGTTCTTCAGCGCGGCCGCGGTGTTGGGCGACTCGGCGTACGCGCCGTCGGCGGCCCCGGTCGTCAGGGCGTTGACGAGGGCGCTGTCGGCGGCCCAGCGGAAGGTGACCTGCTTGGTGAGCGGTTTCCTGCCCCAGTAGTCGTCGTAGCGCTCGATGGTGATCGAGTTGCCGGACTTCCAGTCGCTCAGCCGGTACGGGCCGGTGCAGGCGTCGGGCTGTCCCGGTGTCCCGAAGTCCTCGCCCGCCTTCTCGACCTGCTCCTTGTTCCAGACGATGCCCGCGTCACCGGCGAGGGCCTTGAAGAACATGGCGTCCGGCGTCTTGAAGGTGATCGTGATCCGGCGGTCGCCGGTCTTGCGCATCGCGGCGATGTTGGCGAACTCGTCGCCCTGTTCCATGTCGGGGTCGGCGTGCCGCTGAAGGCTCCACAGCACGTCGTCGGCGGTCATCGGGGTGCCGTCGTGGAAGGTGACACCGGCGCGCAGTGTCAGTACGAGCGTCTTGTCGTCGGGCGTCTCGGCCTTCTGTGCGAGGAAGGGTTTCGTCGACATGTCCGGTTGCAGCTGGTAGAGCCGCTCGCAGACATTGGTGAGGACGACGCGGCCCGCGCTGGTGCCCTGGGTGTCCAGATCGAGGGAGTCCGGCTCGTCCTCCAGGAGCCAGTCGGCGCTTGCGAGCGCGCCCTTGGCCGGGGTGGTGACCGGGGTGAGTGCGAGCGTTGCGGCGTCGGCGGTGCCGGAGCCGTCCGTGGTGTCCCGGGTGGCTCCGCTGCATCCGGCGGCGGCGAGGGTCACGGCCGTGACGAGGCCCGCGGCCAGGGCCTTGGTTCTTGAAGAGGCGTGGGTCATCACACTGATGTCCTGTCAGTTCCGGCCGTGCGGGCCGTCGTAGAGGTTCCAGGGGAGGTGCTGGTACTCGCGGTCGCAGGGGGTTCCGGCGGTCACGTGGTAGTCACCGGTGGTCAGATCGGTCAGGGAGGAGACGAGCGTCGTCCAGTGCTCGACGGCGGGCTGCCGGGGGTCGGCGTGGGTGCACAGGGACTCGGGGTGGCCGAGGTGGTCCGACATCGCCTCGCGGATGATCGCGCGTGACTCGTCGGGCCCGGCGGAGTCGCGCAGGGCCTTGAGCCCTTGTTCGGCGCGTGGGACACGGACCAGGGAGTCGGACGACAGGGGGCGGTACCCGGTGGCGGCGAGCGGAGCGGGGATGCCCGCCTGGTAGTGGTTGCCGTGGACGAGCAGGCCGTCCGTCGGGTACATCCAGCCGTGTCCGGCCGGGGTGGTCTCCAGGTCGATGGCGAAGCCCTCCCGGCAGGTGAGGAGCGCGTTGCTGGCGATATGGGCCCGGGTGCGGCAGAGCACGTCGAGTGCGTCGGTGATGTTGCCCTGGTCCAGGACACTGCGGCGTACGACGGTCTGGGGCAGCCCGACCTTGTCGTCGAACCGGCCGCCGAGACCATTGGCGTTGAAGGCGATCCCGGCGGAGTTGGCGCCCTGGCGGCCGATCTGTCCGGCCTCCACCTGCATGATCAGGGTCGGTCTGGGGGGCTGCACGATCCGGATCATGACCACGGTGTCGGCCACACCGGCCCGCCAGTCCCAGTTCTGCCCGGCGTAGACATGGCCGTCGCCGCTGGCCTCGCCGTAGGCGGCGAAGGAGGTGCAGCCCTCGGCGGGTTCCTCCTCGCCCGGCTGCCCGTCGGCCTCCATCCGTGCGAAGGACTTGTCGTAGATGACCTCGCCCCGGGCGTTCAGGGCGAGGACGTCCAGCAGGCCGACGCCCGCGCCGTCCGCGATGCCCTGCATCTCCTCGACGAGGTGGGGCGCGTAGTCGCGCACGGGCTCCAGCCAGCGGGCGGCCAGGGTGGTGACCCGGTCCCAGGTCAGCCCGGAGGACCGGCCGAACGCCTCCTCGTAGTAGCCGAGCGCGGCGTGCAGTTGGGGGCGCACGGCCTCGCCGTACTGGACACCGCGCCGGCGGGGTCCGCCGGAGATCTCGATGACCGGGAGGACCCGGGCGGGTCCGGTGCCGGTGGGACGGGGTGTCATTCTTCTCCTCGCTGCGGAACGCGCGGAACGCGGAACGACGCCAAAGGACCAGGACGATCCTGTAACGTTGATTTCAAGTTACGTTCCACTTGGAACTCACTGACCAGGACAGTAACGTCGGCCTCGTGAAAGTCAATGGTTGTAATGAAAATTCCAGAGAACGGGACCGCGGCGACCCGGCTGCGCGCAGTGATCCGGGCCCAATGGGACGATCTGTCCACATCCGAGCGGGCCGTCGCGCAGCACCTGGCCAGCGCCCCCGTCGAGCAACTGCTCTTCGCCAGCGCCCAGGAGCTGGGAGCCGCGAGCTCCACCAGCAACGCCACCGTCGTACGGGCGCTGCAACGCCTCGGGTACGCCGGCCTGCCCGCCCTGAAACGCGAGCTCGCCAACGACTTCACCGCGGCCGTCGCCCCCGAGGAACGCCTCAAGCAGCGCATCGCGCATGTCGGCCAGGACCTGGAGTCCATCTGGACCGATGTCTTCGACGAGGCTCAGGACCGCGTGGACCACGCCAGACGCCTCACCGAACCCGAGGCGTTCAAGCGCGCCGTGGCCGCCCTGACCGAAGCACGCGAAGTGTTCTGCTACGGAGTGGCCGCTTCCGAACCGGGCGCCCGCCACCTCTCGCTCGCGCTCGGCAGGATCGGCCGCCGGTCCCGCTTCGTCTCCGAGACCGGCTTCGCCCTCGCCGACCAGCTGCTGGCCCTGGGGCAGGGCGACATCGTGGTGATCTTCCAGCCGGGCCGCCGGCTCGTGGAGCTCACGGTCATGATGGAACGCGCCCGCGCGGTCGGCGCCAAGGCCGTCCTGGTGACGGATGAGCTGGGCGAGGAGTACGCGGACCACGTCGAGGCCGTCCTCACCGCCCCGCACACCCCGACCGGCATCACGGCGGAGTCCCTGACCGGCCTGATCGTCGCGGACGCGCTGCTGCTCGCGCTGGCCACACTCGACGAGAACCGCGCGGTGGAGACCTCGCACCAGCTCACGGCTCTGCGGGAGCAGTTGCTTCACCCCAAGCGCCGCCCCTGAGCGGAAGTGCCCTCAGGGCCGCCTGCTCGCAGGGGCCCTGAGGGGCGGCGACGGCGTGAGTGCCGGGGCCGAGCTCCGAATCGGCCGACGGCGCTCGGCCGCGGTGCGGAACTCCTCCGCGTCAGGCCGTGCTCGGCAGGGCGTGCGCGAGAAGGGTCTTCGCTGCCTTCCGCGCGTGCCGACCGTAGTCCGCCTCACCGAGCACCATGGCACGACTGGCGGCCCCGTCCGCGAGGGTGACCAGTTGTTCGGCGACTTCGGCGGGCTCGGAGCAGCCCAGTTCCGTCACCAGTTCGGTGACCAGCCGTACCATCAGCAGTTTCTGTTCGCGGGCGTAGGAGTGGACCGCGCTCTCCGGATCGGGGAACTCCGCCGCGGCGTCGATGAAGGGGCACCCTCGTACCGGTGTCGCGTCCGGCATGGGTTCGAACAGCCCGAGGATCCGCTCCAGCGGGGGGATGTCCTCGCGGGTCAGCACGTGTTCCAGAGTGGCTCCCGACGAGGTGAGGTCGTGGAGGTGGGCGATCACCAGGTCGCTCTTGGTCCGGAAGTGCGCGTAGAGCGTGCGCTTGGACACCGGCGCCGCCTCCGCCACCTGCTCCATACCGGTCGGGTTGATCCCGTGGGTCGCGAACAGCCGGGCGGCGGCGGCCAGGATGCGCTCCCGTCCGCCACGCCCCCGCCCTTGGGATGCCGTAGTCGTCGCACTCATGCAGCAAGTGTACGGCCGCGTTTACTTCAGGAGGTGCCGCCTGTTACGGTCATGCGTAGTAAACGGTTGCGTTTACATTGGCTGCTGTCGAGGAGTGTTCCATGAGCCTGTTGGTCCCCACCGAGCTGAGTGACTGTGCGGAGAAGCTGATACGCGGCCGTCACGCGACCCGTGGGTTCCGTCCGGAAGCCGTGCCCGAGGACACGATGCGTGCGATCTTCTCGCTGGCAGGCGCCGCGCCGTCGAACTCCAACGCGCAGCCCTGGCGGGTGGAGGTGGCGAGCGGCGCCACTCGTGAGCGCCTGGCCGACGCCTTGCGGACGGCGCACGCCGAGAAGCGGATCTCGGTCGACCTTCCGTATTCCGAGGACATGTACACACAGGTGCTCCAGGCCCGCCGGGCGGCGTTCGGCGCCCAGCTGTACGGAGCGCTGGGGATCGGTGCTCACGATCACGAGGCCAGGGCGGACTACGACGCGCAGAGCCTGGGCTTCTACGGCGCGCCGCACGTCGCGTTCCTGTTCGTCACCGGGGGCGGCGGGGCCCGGCTGGCCGCCGACGCCGGTGCCTATATGCAGACGCTGCTCCTGGCGATGACCGCCTACGGCGTGGCGAGTTGTCCGCAAGGGCTGCTGAGCTTCTACGCCGACACGGTCCGCGCCGAACTCGGGGTCGGCGGAGGGCAACTGCTCGTAGGTGTCTCCTTCGGCTACGCCGACGAAGCGGCGCCGGTCAACCACGTCACGACCGGGCGGGCCGCGCTCGAAGAAGTCACGACCTTCCACGGATAGCCGGTTGACCCGCGTGTACTCCTCGCGCGGCGGCAGCCCCGGCGGTCCGTCGCAGCCGACGTAGGACTCGGGCTACTCGTCAACCGGGAGCAAGGACGAGTTCTCAGGCGCTCACTCAGGTCACCAGGTTCCGGCGGATGACGTGTTTGGTGAGTTTGCCCGAAGGATTGCGGGGGAGCTCCGGAAGCGTGACCGCCTCGCGGGGGAGCTTGTAACGGGCGAGCTTGTCGCCGAGGTAGCCGCGGATCTCCTCCAGGGTGATCGGCTGTCCGTCGGCGGTGACGCAGACGGCGACGACGGTCTCGCCCCATTCGGGGTGGGGTCTGCCGACGACGGCGACATCGGTGAGCCGGGGGTGCCCGCGCAGCGTTTCCTCGACCTCCTGGGAATGCACGTTCTCTCCGCCGACGATGATGAGGTCCTTGAGGCGGTCGACGATGTAGAGATAGCCGTCCTCGTCGACGCGTGCCACATCGCCGGTGCGGAACCAGGGACCGGTGAACACCGCCGCTGTGGCGGGAGCGTTCTGGTGGTATCCGCTCATCCGGGTGTCCGCGCGCAGCCAGATCTCGCCGGTGCCGCCCGCCGGGACATCGTTCCCGTCGGGTGCGACGACGCGCAGGTCGACCCCCGGCATACCGCCCCGGCCTATCGAGCCCGCTTTGGCCACCTGCTCATGGGGGTAGAGGGCGGTGCCGACCGGTCCCATCTCGCTCATGCCGTACACCTGGAAGAACCGGTCGCTGCGGTACGCGGTGGCGAGGGCGCGGGCCGTCTCCGCACCGAGCGGCGCTCCGCCGTAGAGCCACTTGTCGACGCTGGACAGATCGGCGTCGGCCAGCGACAGCTTGCCCTGGCGGGCCAGCTGGACCGGTGCCAGATACGCGATCGGCGCCCCGAAGAACGCCGTCGCACGGTGCCGTTCCACAGCGGCCACGAACCCGGCGGGGTCGTACTCGCGCTGGAGCACGGTGGTCGCGCCGAGGAAGATCATGGTCAGAAGCCAGTCGTTGAGCGGGGCCGCGTGCCAGATCGGCATCGACAGGAGGAATCGTTCCTCCGAGGTGAAGCCGACCGTGCTCGTGATGAGCGGGGCGACGAGGGACAGCCCGCGGTGGGTATGCACGCACCCCTTCGGCGAGGCGGTCGTGCCGGAGGTGAAGAGGATCTCGGCCGGGGCCTCGTCGTCCTCCGTCACGGCCTTCGCCAGCGGCGCGGCGGCCGCGGTGAGGGCGTCGAAGTCGGGAAGCCCGTCGACCCCCGACTCGGTGGTCATCCAGACGGTGTCCGGCCGGGCCGCGCGGGCCGTGGCCGCCAGGCCGGCGCAGACGACGCCGAGCCCGGCACCGGAGTGCTCGACGGCGTAACGGGTCTCAGGGACGGTGAACTTGTGGTTGACCGGGACGAGCACACCACCGGCGAACCAGGTACCGAAAGCCGCCACGACGAAACCCGGCGTGTTGAACGTCATCACCGCGACCCGGTCACCGGGCCGAAGACCCGCGTCGACCAGCACGGTGGCGGCCCGCCGGGCCCGGTCGAGCAGGTCGGCGTAGGTGACCGACTCGTCGTCGGTGACGAGGGCGTGCTTGTCCGGTGCGCGCCGGGCCGCGCGTTCCAGCAGGGCGGTCAGATGCATGGCTTCGGTCCTTGCTGTGTGCGGGGCCGGGTCAGGCCCGGGAGACGAGTGAGGCGAGGTCGAGTCCTGGGGCGAGTGCTCCGTACTCCAGGCTCCGGTCGGCGCCGAGCCGGGCGGCGACGAAGGCGTCGGCCACCGCGGCCGGGGCCTCGCGGATCAGCACGGCGCCTTGCAGCGCCAGGGCGAGCGCTTCGACGAGACGGCGGGCCTGTGCCGGGGCGCGGTCCGGCTGCGCCATGGTCCGGCCGAGCAGTGTCCTGGTGGTGGCGATGTGCGCGTCGTAGGCGGGATGGACGCCCAGGGCCGAGGCCAGCTCGCGGTCGACAGCCTCCACCGACTCCGGTTCGCGCGCCATGGCCCGCAGGACGTCGAGGGCTATGACGTTGCCCGAGCCCTCCCAGATCGCCATGACGGGCTGCTCGCGGTAGCGGCGCGCGAGGGGGAACGCCTCGGTGTAACCGTTGCCGCCCAGGCATTCCAGTGCCTCGTAGGCGTGGTGCGGCCCGCGCTTGCACACCCAGTACTTGGCGACGGCCGTCGCCAGCCTGCGGAACGCGACCGACTCCGCGTCCTCCGTGTCGTAGGCCGCGGCGAGCCGGATCGCGGTCCAGGTGGCGGCCTCGGCCTCCAGTTGCAGATCGGCGATCACCGCGGTCATCGCCGGCTGGTCGACGAGGAGCGCGCCGAAGGCGCCGCGGTGCCGGGTGTGCCAGGCGGCCTCGGCCACGGCCTGCCGCATTCCGGCGGTGCTGCCGAGGACGCAGTCCAGCCGGGTCTGGGCAACCATCTCGATGATGGTGCGGACTCCCCGGCCCTCTTCCCCGACCAGCCGGCCGACGGTGCGGTCCAACTCGATCTCGGCCGAGGCGTTCGAACGGTTGCCCAGTTTGTCCTTGAGCCGCTGGATGCGGAACACATTGGCCTGGCCGCCCGGCAGCACCCGGGGCACGAGGAAGCAGCTGAGGCCACCGGAGGTCTGCGCCAGTACGAGGAACGCGTCCGACTGGGGGGCCGAGCAGAACCACTTGTGACCGGTGAGCAGATAGGTGCCGTCGCCGGCGTCGGCCGCCCGGGTCGTGTTGGCCCGGACATCGGACCCGCCCTGCTTCTCCGTCATCGCCATCCCGAACAGCGCGGAGGCCTTGGCCTCGGGCGCGCGCGGCGCCGGATCGTAGCCGCGTGCGTAGACGCGGGGCAGCCACTGTTCGGCGAGTTCCGGAGCGAGCCGCAGCGAGGGCACCACGGCGTGGGTCATGCTCATCGGGCAGGCATGGCCGGGTTCGACCTGGGCGAAGAGCATGAACGTCGCCGCGCGGGCCACATGGGCGCCCGGGCGAGGATCGGCCCAGCAACTGGTGTGCGCGCCGTGTTCGACCGCCGCGCCGAGGATCCGGTGGTACGCGGGGTGGTACTCGACGGTGTCGACGCGGTTGCCCCACCGGTCGTGGGTGGAGAGGCGCGGCGGCTGCGTGTGCGCCAGTTCGGCGTCGTGCTGGAAGTCCGGCCGTCCCACCAGCGCGCCGACCTCGGTCAGCCCGTCGGCCGCCCACTGGGCGTCGAACCGCTTCACCGCCTCGGTGAGCGCGGGATTGGTCAGGTACTCGTTCAGGCCCTCCCGCGGCGGAGCCTGGTTGACAACCTCATGTGTGGTGCTCACGCCGTCTCCTCAGTGCCGAGTCGTGCCGAGTGCCCGGAAGCAGAACGTACGGATGCCGTCGACGACGGCGTCGTCGGGAAGCGCGGTCCGGGAGGTCTCCGATGGGCGCAGGCTGCCGATCAGCGACTCGGAGATCGCCCCCATGACGGCCGAGGCGGCGAGAGCCGGTGCCTGGTCGGCGAATCGGCCCTGGTCGATACCGGTGCGGATGACCTGTTCGCCGAGCTCGGTGTACGAGCGCCGGTAGACCAGCCGCTCGGCCTCCACCGCGGGGGTCACCGGCTCGAAGAGCAGGGACCACGCCATCCGACGGCCCCGCAACGCACGGCCCGCGAACGTCCGGATCAGGACGCTCAGCTGGTCCGTCGCGTCGGGCGGGGCATCGGCGACGGCCGTGCGCACGATTCTCAGCTCGTGGGCCGCCGCGCTGCGGAACACCTCCGCCAGCAGTTGCTCACGGTTGTCGAAGTAGGAGTAGACCGAACCGACACTGGCGCCGCACCGCTCGGCGATGACCGCGACGGTCGCGCCACCGAAACCCTGTGTCGCCACCAGCGAACGCGCGGCGCCCAGGAACGCGGCCCGCTTGAGTTCCGCGTTACGTCGCGTGGTGGCCGTCGAGCGGTACGGCATCTTCCACCCCGTTGTTTTGAACATGGATTCATTTCTTCCCGCTGAAACATTGAAACCCCGTTCATGTCTTGCTGGCAAGAGTCGCGGCTGACTGAATCGGCTGGTGACTGGGCCGCGGGTGACAGAGCGGCGTTCCGGGTGGCTGGGCCGCGGTGCGGTGACCACGGGTGACGGGGTCGAGGTTCGGCGCATGTGGGGCCCGGCCCCGTACGGCAAGAACTCCCTCGGCGGGGCCTCCCGCAGCGGCGGACGCGCACGCGACGAACGACTCGGGTACTCCCGCCAAGAGGCTGCGCCCCCCCGACGCGGAAGCGCCCGGCACCCGGCCGATTTTCGCGACCGGGGCGGAGGCCGCCGATCGCGGAGGCGCCTTTCGCCACCCGAACAGCCCGCCACCCGAACACTTAAAGTGCTGAATCGTATCCATAAAGTGATGATCTGGAGGGGAGGGGCGAAGGGGGGTGACCGGAAGGAAGAATCCGATGAAGCACACCCACATACGCGGCCCTCTGGCGGCAGCGGTCGTCCTGGCCCTCGGCGCCGCGCTCGCCGGGGCCGCCGTCACCGGGGGAGATCCCTCGGGCGGAACGGGCACGGACGTCTCCGCTCCGGACGGCACCGCACCGCCTGCCTCGGGGACGTTCACCAAGCGGGTGGTGACCACCGGCCTCAACAACCCCTACGAGGTGGTCAGGGTTCCCGACGGAGCCCTCTGGGTCACCGAGAAGAGCGGCAAGAAGGTCACCCGCGTCGATCCGAAGTCCGGTGCCAAGGCCACCTTGCTCAGCCTGCCGGAGGCCGTCCACAGCCAGGGCGGACAGGACGGTGTGCTCGGCCTCGCCGTCGAGGAACGGCCGAGGAGCGGGGAACTGTACGCGTACCTCGCCTACAGCTACGACATCGATCCCACCCCGGCCGTACAGGCCCGCACGAAGATCGAGCGCTACACCTACGACGCCGGGCGGCAGCGGCTGCACAGTCCGAAGACCGTCATCGCCGGTATGCCGTCCGGCAGCGACCACCAGTCGGCGCGGGTGCGCCTGGGCCCGGACGGCAAGCTCTACTACACGATCGGCGACCAGGGCACCAACCAGTTCGCGAACTTCTGCCGGCCCAGCTACCCCCAGCGGCTGCCCACCGCCCACGAGGTCCAGGGCAGGGACTGGATCGCCTACCAGGGGAAGACCCTGCGGCTGAACACCGACGGCTCGGTCCCCGCGGACAACCCCTCCCTCGACGGCGTGCGCAGTCACGTCTACACCTACGGGCACCGCAACGCGCAGGGCCTTGCCTTCGGCCCCGACGGCACGCTCTACCAGAACGACCAGGGCCCGAAGACCGACGACGAGATCAACGTCCTGCGGAAGGGCGCCAACTACGGCTGGCCGAACGTCTCGGGCTACCGCGACGACAAGGCCTACGTCTACGGCAACTGGTCCGCCTCGTGGCCGACACCGTGCGACAAGCTGACCTTCAGCGACTTCAAGATCCCCAAGACGGTGCCCGTCCAGCGGGAGACGGACTTCGACCAGCCCTTCGTACAGCCTGTCCACACCTTCGGCACCGTGGACTCGGGCTTCGACTTCCAGGACCCCAAGTGCGCCAAGGGCGAGATGTGGGCGGTCTGCTGGCCCACCATCGCGCCCTCCAGCTTCGAGCACTACGGAACGTCCAGGGAATCCGCCGCATCGTCCGGCGGAGGCATTCCCGGCTGGCGGAACTCGCTGCTGATGACCACCCTCAAGGACGGCTCCGTCTACCGCGTCGATCTCGCGGCGGGCGGCCAGGACGTCAGCAAGGTCACCAAGCTCTTCCAGGAGCGGAACCGCTTCCGTGACTCGGAGTTCAGCGCCGACGGCAGGTCCCTCTACGTCGCGACCGACACCGCGGGCCCCGTCCGCGACGCGCGGGGCGCTCCGGCGACCGGCCCGCTGGAGAACCCCGGCGCGATCATCGAGTACCGCTGGCGCTCCTGAAGCACGTCATCGACGGCGCGGCCGTCGGGCGGCGCGGGCGGACCGCCATCCACAGGTCGTGGCGACCGCCCGCCCCGGCCTCGGCGTGGCACGAGCCGGGCGAGTGGCTTCGTGGGTAGGCAGAGCCGGTGTGGATCGGCTGCGCCTCGCCGGTGGCGGGCCGGACCGTCCCACGACATTCCCTGCCTCAAGCCTGCGCGTGCCCGTACCGAGCCCTTGCCGAGGTCAGGTCGGGTACGCCGAACCTGGCACGCAGCAGGCCGAACGCGTGGACCTTGTCCACGCCGAACCTCTCCACCCGTGCGGCGTAGGTGTCGGCGGTGAGGAACGTGGGTGGTGTCGTCTTGCTGTGGAACTTGTCCGCGTACATGACCAGTTGCTCTTCGACGGTCTCGGCCAGATAGTCGGCCTCGGGTATCGGAAGCTTCTGTTCGCGGATGTCGTGCCGGGTCAGTCCGACTCCCGTGTGACAGGAGCAGAAGCGGCGCAAAGCCTCCGGATAGCCTTCCTCGCGCAGGATCTCATGACCGAGGACGCCATGGCGGATGTAGTCGCGGTGATCGAGCCGACCCGCGCGGTCGTAGAGCCGGTAGACGCCGATGTCGTGCAGCAGGGCGCCGATACGGACAAGGTCGGTGTCGAGAGGGAGGGCGGTCCGTGCCCCGAGCTGTGCGGCGATGTCGCCGACGATCTCGCAGTGGGTGAGAACGAGGTCCAGCGCCTCACGCGACGGCGCGTACCGCTCGTGCAGCGCGCGCACCTCGTCGACCGTCGGCAGAATCACGCGGGTAGCCTACCGTCCAGCCTTGGCGGGACCGGCGATGCGCCCGGGCCCCGGAGTCGGAGAAGACAGTTATGCGCTGCTCATCGGCGCGCGCGGTCGAGGTGGCCCGGTCCGGACCGGGTCACCTCGTGCGCAGGGTGCGGGAAGCGGGTGCCGGGCAGGGCGGTCCCGCCCGGCACCGGGTGGGTCATCCAGGCAGCCGCGCCCGGTCCGAGGGTGCGTCCGGGCCGGAGTCAGCGGTGCGGTATCCGGACGCTTGTAGGCGGAACATGGCGGCGTACGACGCGTCGAGGTCCATGAGCTCCTGGTGCGTACCGGATTCCGTGATCCTCCCGCTGTCGAAGACATAGATCGTGTCGCAGCCTCGCACCGAGGCGAGGCGGTGCGAGATGAGAACGGTGATCTGCCCGGGGAGCCGGGGTCCTTGGAGGACCGCCTGATAGACGGCGTGTTCGGCGCGCGGGTCCATGCTGGCCGTCGGTTCGTCGAGGAGGAGGACGGGCGCCTGCTTGTAGAGGCCGCGGGCCACCGCGATCTTCGCCCACTGTCCGGCGGAGAGCTGCTGTCCGCCGCGGAAGCGTTTGGACAGCAGCGTGGTCCACGCGTCGGGGAGGGAGGCGATGACCTGGTCGGCGCCGGAGGCGGTGGCCGCGCGGTGGGCGGCTTCGGGGTCCGCGTCGGTGATGGAGCCGCGGGAGACGGTGATGTTCGCCAGTGCGGTGAAGGGGAAGTGGGCGGGTTGCTGGAGGACCATGGAGACCCGCCGCTGAAGGGAGAGGGGGTCGAGGTGCTGTGCGTCGGCGCCGTTCCAGGAGACGGTTCCGGCGGTCGGGTCGTACAGGCCGGCGATGAGTTTGGAACAGGTGCTCTTGCCGGAGCCGTTGACGCCGACGAACGCGACGGTCTCCCCGGCCTTCAGGGTCAGGGTCACACCGTCGAGCGCGGGGGCGTCCTTGCCCGGGTAGCTGAAGCTGACCTCGTCGAGCCGGATCTCCTTCACCGCCTCGGGGGCAGTCAGGCCGCCGGTGCGGGGGAGACGGGTGCGGCAATGGGATTGCACCGTCAACAGGTCCGAGACCCATAGGGCGTTCTCGAACACGAGATGAGCGAGGTTGACGAACGTGGTCAGCGACGTACGGCCGGTCTGGAGGGCCAGGACGGCCCCGGCACCGACGGCGAGCGGAATCCAGCCGTCCAGCAGCATCAGGCACAGCGCCGCGTAGGTGAGCCCGGCACCCAGGCCGCCGACGGCTCGTCCGGCGAGGTTGATCCGGGCCGCGCTCACACCCAGCCTCGTCTCCTCGGCGGCGATCCGCTCGGCGATCCGCCGGTACTCGGACAGCAGCGCGCCCTGGGAAGCGGTCGAGCGCAACTCGGCCGCGGAATCCTGGTCGAGCAGCAGCCAGGTGAACACCCGCAGCCGGCGTTGCATCGCGTTCCACCGCATATGGGAGTGGAAGCGGTCCCGGGCGGCGCGTACGGCGGCGGCCCCGACCGGCAGGACGGACAGCGGCAGCATCAGGATCAGCAGCGGATGGAGCACGGTGAGGACGCTCGCGGTGCCGATGATGTCCAGGGCCGCGGCGGCGAGCGCGACGACGTTGCCGACGATCTGCCGCGCGTAGTACAAGCCCTTGTCGGAGGCGCGGTGGACCGTGTCGTGCCAGTCGGGGTCCTCGACCGCCTCCAGCCGCACCCGCGCGGCCAGGTCGTAGAACTCGGACTCCAGCGCGACCCGGATCTTCGGTGTGAGCTTCGCCTCGGCGGCGGCGACCCCGGCCTCCAGCAGTGCCCGCAGCGACAGCAGACCGACGACGAGAAGCAGTTGGGGGAGCGCGGCACGAACCCTGTCGGGGGTCGGACCGGTCCCGAACAGTTCACGCAGGACACCGACCGAGGCGACCAGACCGAAGGCGGCCATCGCCGCCGACGCGAGCTGGAGGACGACCACCAGCAAGGTGTTGCGGCGATCGGCCCGCCAGGCCAGCGTCCCGACCTGCCGGAGAATCTGCGGCAGCCGGCCGAGGATCTCCCCGACACTCGCCTTCGCCGAAGCCCCGTCGTGCACAGACCAGTACGGCGTCTTCAGTCCGTCGGTGATGTCGTCGCCGTCGGCGGGCCCGGCCGGCACCCGCGCCGGCGGGAGCTCCAGCCCGGGCGCCGGCCGGGGCGGCGGGACGCGCCGCCCTCCGGTACGGGCGGCCCCGCTCTGCGCCCCGGTCATCCGCGCCTCCCCGCCGTCGGCCGAGGGCGCCGGGCGCGCGGACCCTCTTCGAGGGGTGGAGCCGGGGTGCGGGGCGTCGACGTCATCGGCGGTTCTCCTTGTCTCCGCGCCGCGGGGCGCGCGGCGTTCATCGGCCCGGCGGCCACTCGCGGGGCGGATGGGCGGAACGATCTCGGGTCTCGGTGCTGCGGTATCCGTGACAACGACCGGGCCGCCTTCTCGAACACACGTCTTTCAGTCGTGGCGAGAACCGCATGAAGAAGCGAATTCTGGAGGCTGTAGCAGCCATCGACCCGTGCCGCGCCGGGAGTGTCCCCACAGCGCGCGATGGCCGAATCGCCGGGGGCGATAGCCCTGTGACAGGTGGGTTTTCCCGCCTCCGCCTCCGCCTCCGTCACGGGCCTGGGCGTGGGCGTGGGTGTGGGCGCCGGAGTGGACGGGGACGGGGGTCGCGGGCGCCCGGACACGGAAGGCGCCCGGCGCGGAGACGGTGCGGGAGCCGTCGGGGGCCGGGCAGGCGGCGGTGACGGTGCAGAGACCGGGTTCGGCGGTAAGCAGGGACCGCCGCCACCGGAGCCGACGCAGGCACTCTCGTACAGGGCTGGGTTCGCGGAGTAGAGGAAGGCGATGGGCGCTGTCGGGACCGTGCCCGTGGCAGGCGCGAGCCACGGCGAGGAAGAGACGGATGCGTCCGTAAGAAGGTCACACTGGCCAGAGAGCGCCATGTATCGGCGCGGTGCATCGGATCGCGGCCGGAGGCGGCGAGTCGCGGCGCGGCAAGGGCAGGCCGACCGCCCTGCCCGGTGTCACGAGGTCAGGGGGCCGTAGCCGGGCCGCGATGTCATCGGCTTCGATCTCACGGATCCGACCGGCTACCGGTCAGATCTGCTGCACCAGCATCCATATGACGAACGCCAGGAACACCGCCCCGGTCGCTCGCTGCATGGCGTACCCCTTGCCGGTGGGCTCCGTCGCGTCCGGGTCCTTCACCCACCCCCGCTGGAAATTTCTGTTCAGCTTCCAGAGCAGTTGAGGGCGCAGGACCTGAACCAGTCCCATGACGAGGAAGAGGCACAGGAGCGGGATGAGGACCGGGTTGCTGCTGCCGTCAGAGGCCACAATTATCGACGCTTCGATGTTCATGCGTCTCCGGGTGCCCTGACATCGACTCAGGAAACGGTCGGCGTCCGGCGTGAACGCGCCTGCCAGGCCCGGTTCCGTCGCGGCAGCGGAACCATGCGCGATGGGACGCATCCGGCGTCGGGTACGGGCACGGGCACGGTGCGGTACGCGTGGCCTGGGACGGATCAGAGCGGGTGGGGCGCCGTGTGCCGGATGGGTGGCGGCGCCCGGAAGGCCGCGCGCCGATCAGGCACGGTCGGCGCGGCTCCCTTGGGCTGCTCCGCCGGAGGCCGTTCAGACCGTGGAGCCGGGATCCGGGTGCGCCGCCGTCCACGGGGAGCCGTCCCCCGGCAGTGGTCCCCACACCAGCGCACCCCGGTGAAGGCCCGGAGTGGCTTCGTCCATCAGTGGGCCGGTGCCTTCGGTGAGGGCCTGTGCCAGGGCGTCCAGGAACTCACCGAGGGATACGTATCCGGGGGAGTCGTGCGGTGCGGACGGCGGCTCACCGTCGGCCAGGCCGAAGGCCGCGAGCCGACCGTGGGCGTCGACTGCCAGGCCGCTCCAGGGGGTGAGGGCGTAGTCGGACACCGCGAAGGGAATCCAGCTGCCCCAGAACTGTTCGGCGCTACCTCCGCTGTCCCTGACCGCTTCTATCCCCTTGAGCGGCAGCAAATGGTGCTGGGCGAGGAAATGGCCCGGTTCGTACTCGTCGGGGTCGCGGTCCAGGGCTGAGGCGTCGACCGTTCCGTCGCAGGCCGTCAGCAGCCTCACCAGGTCCGCGGGCAGGCGCACTCCCCATTTCTCCTCCGCCGTACGGATGTCGGCCTCGGTCGCGCCTGGTCGCATGACGGTGTGCGAGGCGGGTGCGTGGACCGCCAGCCAGTCCGTGATGGCGGTCCAGGCGGGCAGGACGTCACTCGTCATGTCTTCCCTCATCGTGCTCCTTGGCTGAGGTGAGCAAGAGGTTCGACTCCTTCCTCTCGGTCGCCGTGGGCGCAATGATTATCGAATGAAGCGAATCTCGAAGTCGTGGCGCTGGCCCTTGGCCGGACTGTTGCTCACCTCGGCGGGCGCTCTGGTGGTGCCGGTCGGTGACATGCTCTGGCTCCACCTGGCAGTGACGCTGAGCGCGCTCGTACTGCTCGTACGACTGGCGCATCGCGAGGTTCCGTTCCCGCTGGCCCTGGCCCAGTTACGGCTCGGCGGCGACGATCCGGCCCTCCTGCGCGCCCGTGTCCTGTCGGCGGCGCACGGTATGCAACAGGGGCGGATCGGCCTTGTGCTGACCCGGCTGCGGTTGGTCCTGCCGGATCTGACCCGCGTACTGGGGCCGGATCACCCCGACACCCTGGCCGCCCGTTCGTTGAGTTTGCAGGTGCGGGGCGAGACGGGTGACCTGCCCGACCGCCTCTCCGCGATGCGGGAACTGATCGGCGACATGACACCGGTCCTCGATCCCGGACACCCCGATGTTCTCGCCGCCCGCTATTGCCTCGCCGAGTGGCTCAAGAGCGACGGCTTCACCGCCGAGGCCGAAGCGGCGTTCGCGGACGTCATCGCCTTGGGCACCGAGCAGCTGGGACCCGATCACAACATCGTCCTGATCGCCCGCAGTTCCCTCACGATCCTGCGCTACGACCGCACCGGCTCCGACCCAAGTGCGGCCGTCGAAGACATGATCACCATCGTCGCCGCGATGGAACGCACCCTCGGCCCCGCCCATCCGACCGCCGCCGCTACCCGGCACCTTCTCGCACAGTGGCGAAGCACCTAGGCGGACAGCGGGGCGTGACGGACGCGAGCGGTGGAGCGGGTGTTCGCAGCGCTGCTTCGAGGGGCGCCTGGTCGGCGGCGGGACCGGGCCCACGCCGACACGACGACGGGTGAGGGCCCGACTTCGAGCAGCCGGTCCCGGACGCCCCCACCCCCGTTGGCACATGCCGGGCACGAACGCCCTGATCATCCGGACCGCCGGGACCGCATTGACCTGGTACGCCGTGGCCCACAGCTCCGGCGTGGCCTTTGCCCACGGGACGGGATCGGTGCCCCCGGCGTTGTTGTCCAGGGACCGGCCCCGGCTACCGCCCGGCGTTCAGCGGCGACTTCTCCGGGGGCGCGCCCCCGGATGCCGGACGACGTATCCGTGCTACGAGCAGCCGGCCGCAGGACCAGCACAGGTCCACGAGCACGACGAAGGTCCAGATCCGGCCGCCGCCGTAGACCAGTCCCTCGAAGCCGGAGTTCCGGCCGCCGCCGCTCATCAGGGTGGTGGTGAACCCCTTGGTGAACAGGTCCTCGATCCAGGACAGTCCGAGGAGCAGCAGTGCCACCTGGGCGGCGGCGAACACGGCCAGCCGGGCCCCCAGCTCCCGGACCTGCCGACGCGGTGTCCTCGGTGCGGCCTCAGGAACCGCCTCCGGTGCGGCCGCGGGGACCGACCTCCCAGCGGCCTCCAGCAGATGCTCGGACGGCTGCTCGGACGGCTGCTCGGGTTCCTCGGGCGACTTCGGCGGGGCCGGGGGCGGTACGTCGGCGACGCCGAGACTCCGTACGGCGCGGGGCACGATCACCGAACCGGCCAGCAGCGCTGCCGCCGCGACCAGACAGGCCACGGCCCACTCCACGCTGTCGTAGAGCGCGCCCGCCGCCAGGGAACCAGCCAGCGCGCCCAGCAGGCTCGCCGACTCGTACACCCCCATGCCGCGGCCGGTCTGTTCGCCGGACGCCTCGGCGATCACGGCCTGCTGGATCGGCATCACGGCCGCCCAGGCGAGTCCGCTGAGGATCCAGAGCGCCGCGATCACCACCGGATGCGGCGCCCACGCCAGGTTGGCGGCGAACGCCGCGCTGGAGAGCGAGGCGAACATCAGCACCCGGGTCCGGCCGTAGCGGACCACGATGGTGTGCAGCCGCTCGGCGGCCATGCTCATCGCGATGGCGCCGGGCAGGAACACAAAGGCGACCTCCAGGACCTCCAGGCCGAAGCCGCGCTGGAGATGGAGCACCAGCAGCAGGGATATCGCCGCCTCGGCCGTCATGGTGAAGGCGACGGCGAAGAGCATCGGCCGCAGCCTCCGGCCCATCGCGCCGAGTCCGGCCGCCGCCACGCCCTCGTCGGCGCGCTTCCCGGGAACCGCCCGGCTGGGGGAGGCCAGCAGCAGGACCGTGGCGACGACGCAGGCTGCCGCGCAGGCCAGGAAGACACCCTGGTAGTCGATGGCGCTGATCAGGGTCATACCGACGAGGAACGCGATCCAGGAGCCGTTCTCCTGTGCGGCGAGCAGCCGGGGGAAGACCGCGGAGTCCTCCGCGAGCCGCTCGCTGATGATCGCCCGGACGGCGACCCAGAGCAGTGCGCCGCCCGCGCCGCCGACCGCGGCTGCCGCGTAGGCGAGGGGCGCGCTCTGTGCGAGCGCGTAGCCCAGGGCGGAGAGCGCGTAGAGCGCGGCGCCTGCCGCGGCCACGTAGCGGCGCTCGTAGGTGTCGGCGAGGACGCCGGCGAGGGGCCGCATGACGACCGATACGGCCATCTCGACGGCGAGCAGGATGCCGACCTCGGTGGCACCGAGGCCGATGGCGGCCCCGGCCCAGAGCGGGAGCAGGAAGTCGATCAGCTCGGTCGGCCCGTTGGTCAGGGTGGCCGCCAGGAGGGTGTTCCCCTCGCGGCGGCGACGGGCGCGCGAATGCTTCGTCACCGACACCGGGGTGCCCCCGATCATGCGCAGACCCCCATAACTCCGAACGGTGTTCGGATAACTCCGAACGATATACTGAGTTATTCGGCGGCGCAAAGAGCCGTGGTCGGCCCAAGCGGCCGTCCCTGGGGTCGATGCGCGGCGCGGAGCCGGTCGAACGACAGGTCAGGGGCTTATCAATGGCACAAGCGCCCACCGGGCCCACCGCGCAGGAGCGGGCCCTGGAGCTGCTCTGGAGAAACGGGCGGCGCGGGACCCGCGGCCCCGAACGAGGACTCACCCTGACCCGGATCGTCCAGGTCGCGATCGAGCTGGTGGAGGCCGAGGGGCCCGCCGCGCTGTCGATGCGCGGGGTGGCGACCCGCCTCGGCATCGGCACCGCCTCCCTCTACACCTATCTGCCGGGCAAGGCCGAACTGGAGGCCCTGATGCTCGACGCCGTCGCCACCGGCCCCGTACTGCCGCACGAATGGCCGGGGGACTGGCGCGCCAAACTGGAGTCCTGGGCGCACGACGACTGGCGGGAGATCCAGCTCCACCCCTGGGTGCTGCGGCTGCGCGCGGCCGAGCAGGTGCCCGGCCCCAACATGCTGCGCTGGCTCGACTCCGCGCTGCGCGTCTTCGACGGGACCGGGCTGACCGAGCCGGAGAAGCTCGCCGCCGTCGAGTCGGTGGACGCGTATGTGCGGGGACTCGCACGGCTGCGGCTGGACAGCGGTACGCCGCCCGGTGGCGCCGGTGCGCCGAAGCCCGAGGAGACCCGCCGACGCGACGACACTCTCGGCCGGTTGGTCGACTTCGACCGCTATCCGGCGCTCCGACGTGCCTTGTCGCAGGGCGCCACGCCATACGCCGGTGACCGGTTCGACTTCGGACTCCAGCGGCTGCTCGACGGCATCGAGCGCCTGATCGAGAGCCGCGCCGACCGGACCGGCCGCTGATCCCCGCCCGTCGCTGTTCCGGGGCGGTACACGCGTGGCCGCAGTGAGGGAGCCCGCGCCGTCCGGGCCGGGTACTGGGGTGGGTCGGCCTGAGGCAGTTCGGTCGAGCTGCCCAGGAGGGAAGTCCACACGCCGCTGGGAAGTCCACACGCTACTGGGTGGCCCGGGACGCGACCGGACGACGGCCGTGCGGCCGGGACCGAACTCGCCGGTGTTCTCGTACACCCCCGAACTCGCCGGTGTTCTCGTACACCACCCGTGCTCGTCGGCGTTCCCCACACGGCACAAGAGGTGTGCCGGATCGAGTCAGTGGATGGCACTTCGGTTCAACGGATGAGACTTCGGTCCGCGGTGCCGTCGGCGGGATACGGCCCGGTGAGCGGGTGGTCCGCCGTTCGGATGTGGTGGTGCATCGCGGCGGCGTCGGCGTCCAGCCCCCGGTCGGTGTAGATCGCGGCGGCTTCCTGCCAGCAGGCGATGGCCTCGCTCCGGCGTCCGAGGTGGTGCAGCGATGTGGCGAGGACGGCGAGAGGCCAGGCGAGGGTCTCGTCGTGGCTCCCGAGGGACGCGCGGCCGAGGGCGATCGCGCGTCGGCAGTGGACGATAGCCGTGTCGTGGTCGCCGATGCCCTGCCAGCCCCTGGCGATGGCCGAGAGCGCGCATGCCTCGCCGTCGGCGTCGCCGATCCGATGGCGCAGCAGCGCGCTGCGGGTGCCGTGGTCGACGGCTTGCCGATGGTTGCCGAGATCGGCGTGGAGCTGGGCGATGTTGCCTTCCGCCACCGCTTCCCACCGTCCCGTGTCGAACCCTGGGCTGAGCACACGCACCTCGCCGAAGTGGTGCAGTGCCTCGGTGAACCGGGTCTGCCGACGCAGCAGTTGGCCGAGTTCGGTGCGGGCGGCGATCTGGATGTGGATGTTGCCGACGTCCTGGGCGAGTGCGCAGGCGCGGGCGAGGTCCGGCTCGGCGTCGGCATGCCGCAGGTGCGCCAGCGCTTCCCCGCGAGCGAGCAGCACGTTGGCCTCGTGCTCGGTCCGGCCGGACCGCCGCGCCGCGCGCAGACCCGCGGTGGCGGTGTCGATGCGTTCCTCCCAGCCACCCATGAGCACGAGGAACCCGAGAGCGTCGACGAGGTGCAGGGCGTACCGGTCCATGGCGCGGTCGACGGCGTGGTGCAGGGCGGCGACCAGGTTGGCCCGTTCGGCGGTGAACCAGGCCCAGGCATGGTCACGGTCGGCCACGGGATGGGGATGAGCGGGCTCGG
Organism: Streptomyces uncialis; assembly: GCF_001905345.1. Classification (GTDB taxonomy): domain Bacteria; phylum Actinomycetota; class Actinomycetes; order Streptomycetales; family Streptomycetaceae; genus Streptomyces; species Streptomyces uncialis. The sequence continues at coordinate 219,278 of NZ_LFBV01000003.1, read as the reverse complement.
CGGGATGTGTCACCAGGCGTGTGCAGGTGGGGTAGAGGCGCCGGTCGGCGGTGTGAGCGGTGTGGGTGTACCAGGTGAGCACCGCGTCGAGTGCGTGCCGGCGCTCGTCCTCGGTGTCCTGGGCACCGGCCAACTCGTCCGCGTAGGCGCGCAGCAGATCGTGGAAGCGGTATCGGTCGTGCGCGGACGGTTCGATGAGATGCGCGTCGGCCAGAGACTTGAGCAACTGCCTTGTCTCGCGCGGCGGCCGATGTGCGAGGGCCGCCGCGGCGGGCGTCGAGATGTCCGGACCCGGGTGCAGACCGAGGCGCCGGAACAGCTGTGCCTGCGATGCGGTCAGTTGTTCGTAGGACCACTGGAGTACGTTGCGGACCGCCGCGTAGGGGTCCTGGCCCCAGCTCAGCGCGTCCAGTCTGGAGTCCTCTTCGGCGAGCTCGGTGACGATGTCGGCGACGGAGACCTGCTCGTACGCGGCCGCGCGCCCGGCGGCGATCCGCAGCGCCAGCGGCAGCCGCGCGCACAGCCGGATCAGGTCCTCCACCGCGGCCGGCTCTGCTTGGGCCCGCGTCGGGCCGATGATGCCGACGACCAGGCTCAGGGCCTCGGCCGGGGACAGCACGTCGAGGGTGAGCCGGTGCGCGGCTTCGGTGACCACCAGGCCGGTGAGGCTGTCGCGGCTGGTCACCAGCACCATGCACCCGGGTGCCCCCGGCAGCAGTGACCGGACCTGCTCGGCGCTGTTGGCGTTGTCCAGCACGATCAGCATCCGCCGCCCCGCCGCCAGCGTGCGGAACAGTCCTGAGCGGGCGCCGGTCCCGGCGGGTACCGCCGCCGGATGCACGCCGAGCGCGACCAGGAAGTCGTCGAGCACCTCGTCGGGGCTCGCGGGCCTGCCGGGACCGTAACCGCGCAGATTGGTGTGCAACGTGCCGTCCGGGAACCGGTCCTGGACGCGGTGGGCCCAGTGCACCGCGAGCGTCGTCTTGCCCACTCCGCCCGATCCGTCGAGTGCGGAGATCACCACGGCCTGCCCACCGGCAGTCGGTAACAGGGCGTCGAGCGCGTCCAGGTGATCGGCGCGGCCGGTGAAGTCGCGGATCGTCTGCGGCAGTTGCCGGGGCACCGGTGACGCGACGGCGAAGGGCTTCCTCGGGGCAGGCACGGCGCCGAAGGGCCGGGCGCCGTCGTCCCGGCGGGGTCGGGATTCCCCCCGCAGGATCTGCTCGTGCAGCCGCCGCACATCGGCTCCGGGGCCGACTCCGAGTTCTTCGGCGAGACTGGTGCGGAGGCGGTGGAAGACCTGGAGCGCGTCCGCGCGGCGGCCGCAGTGGTCCAGCGCCGTCATCAGCTGCGCGTGCAGCCCTTCGCGCAGGGGATGGTCGTGCACGAGGTCCGCGAGCTCATCGACGACTTCGTGGTGCTCGCCGAGTTCCGTCCTCCACCTGGCACACAACTCCAGCGCGCCGAGCCGCTGCTCGTCCCATCGCGCGGCGGATCTGGTCAGCGCCGCGGTGCCCAGCCCGTCGAGCGCGGGCCCACGCCAGAGGCCCAGTGCCGACCGGATCGCCTGGGTCGCCCGGTCCAGCCTCCCCTCGGCGGCATGGCGGCGGCTGTCGGCCACCCCGGCGGCGAACCGGAGCGAGTCGAGCCGCTCCGCACCGACGCAGATCCGGTAACCGGGTTCCTCGGTGCGGATGAGCCCCTGGCCGGTGTCGCCCAAGCAATCCCGCAGCGCCGAGACCGAGTTCCGCAACTGCTTGACGGCGGTGGCGGGTGGCTCGTCGTCCCAGGTCGTCTCGACGAGCCTGGACAGCGGCACCACCGAGTTCGGTGCCAGCAGCAAAGCGGCCAACAGCCGCTGACGACGCGCCCCCGGCAGCAGCACTCGCCCACAGCCTGTCCAGACCTCAAGCGCGCCGAGTACACGGAAGTCCATCCCCCCGATTTCCCCCCTCACCGAAAGTAATCGGATCAGAGCATAGCGTTCGCGGAGAGGTCCGCTCGACGGCCGATGGGGACGTGGTGAGGACGCCGTGGGGACGGCACGCGGGACGGTGATCGTCGTCAACCCGAACGACCGGGCGACGCCACGGGCGGCGCGCCGACGAACCGTACTCAAGGGGATCAATCATGGAACTCACGGGCAACCTCCTTCGACTCGCCGGTGCGGGAGCGGCGATCGCGCTCAGCGCGACACCGCTGGTCGGCGCCCCATCGGCGCAGGCGGCACCGGTGGTGAACTACCAGGTGGCCAACGGCAACAGCAGGAACGCCTGCCTTCAGGTGGTCAACGCCCACACAGGCACGGGAAACGTCGTCCTCGCCACCTGCGACCGCAGCGCGAAGCAGGTGTGGCGCATCGGCGGCGGGATCTTCAGGAACCCGGCGTCGAACCACTGCCTCGACGGAAACGGCACGGATGTCTACACGACGCGGTGCAACACCGACGGGTACCAGAAGTGGAAGACCACGTCCGGCAGTCCGAAGTACATCAACCAGGACCGGGGCGGGAAGTACCTGCACGCGGCCGGGCGCGTCGGGGAGCATGTCGTCTACAAGCCCAGCAGCGGGACGTCGTCCCGCTGGGTGATCGGCCGGGTGTGAACCGGCTGATCCCGTGAGTCCGGCGGGCCGCCCCCACCGGCGGCCCGCCGTCCCGAACGCGGTGCACGGATGCCGGATGATCAGCTGTCGGTGTCATTGACGATCAATTCGGTCATCTTGAGCAGACAGCGGAAGTTGTCGAACCCCGCGGGATATGTCAACGGATACCCGAGCCTGGCGACGTGCGCACGTAGTTCAGGAAGACTCTCGACGAGGTGGACGCCTGTCCGGACCGGGGGTCCCGAGCCAGGTGGCGTGGCTCCTCGGGGGCTGGCAGCGCGTGCCGGGGTTGGCCTCGGGTGGTGGCCGTTCCGGTCGCCCACTTCAACGCGGACTGCTCAGACGGTGGGAGTTGGCCAGGGCACGTCGATCTCGATGGCGGCGGTGTAGTCGACGCCGGGGACCGAGAAGCCGTAGAGGCGACGGATCTCTTCGCTGAACCAGTCGAGGTCGGCGAGTTCGGTGATGGTTTCGCTGGTGGCGGTGGACCAGCGCTGGGTGACGGCGCTCTGTGCGGCGGGGGCGAGTTCCCAGGTGTCGAGGCGGACGCGGCCCTCCGCGTCAAGGTCGAGGGGGCGGACGCCGGTCAGTTGGTCCCACAGCTCGACCAGTTGATGGATCGGGGCCACCATGGCACTGCCGAGGACACCGCGCAGCAGCCCGACGTACAGAGCGATTCCGGGGATGGCGGTGGAGGACTGGGTGACGGCAGCGGCGTTGACCGAGGTCACGGCCCGGCCGCCCAGGGACTTGCCGAGGAGTTCGTCCAACGTGCGTGCCGTGGCTTCGAGGTGGCCCTTCGCCGTGCCGATGGTGCCCTGCCGGTAGATCGCCGCGGTCAGCGGCGAGCCGATATAGGACAGGGCGGCGGTGGTGAAGCCGTCGGCGAGCAGGGACCGGTCGGCCAGGAAGGTGACCCACCGTTCCCAGTCGGTGCCGCCCATCACCGCCACGGTCTGCTCGATGTCGTCGCCCTCGGCCGGCGCGATGGTGACCTCCTTCACCTCCGGGACGCCGTGCTCGTCGAAGACGAGGGTCTTGGTGGCGTGCGGCGAGCCGACCGGTTTGAGGACCGAGGCATACACATCGCCGGTGTCCGGGTCGGTGCGGCGAGGCGCGGCCACCGAGTAGACGAGGAAGTCGAGCCGTCCCCCGAACCGCTCGGCGAGGAGGCCGGCAACCTGCTCCTTCATCGCGTCGCTGAACGCGTCGCCGTTGAGGAAGACCATGTCCCGCCCGTGCTGTCGGGCGAGCTGGGCGGTGGCGGCGGTGCGGTACCAGCCGGCCGTGCCGGTGCGCCGGGCCGGCGACTTCTCGAAGCACACACCGATGCCGCGGACGCCGGCCCGGGCCAGGCCCGCGATCGTCGCGGCCAGGCCGTACCCGGCGGACGAGCCGATGATCAGGGCCACCGGTCCGTCCCCGCCGCCGGTGACGGGGGCGGGGACGGCCTGCCACATCTCGTCCACCAGCTGTCGGCAGCCGCCGGGATGGGAGTCAAGGAACAGGAAGCCACGGTTCTTGGGCGCGATGACGCGTTCGCTCACGGTGTGGTGCCCCAGTGTTGTCACGGACAAGGAAGCGGCGGCCCCTTCGGCCGTCCCGTCCCGCAAGTCTGCGGCCGCGCGGATGAGATCGGTGATCTTGACCGCCACAACGATGTCCGGCCGCGCTTGGAGGGTCCCTACTGGCTCAAGCGGCGGCCCGGGCCAGTCCGGGCGTGGTGGTACGAGGGATACGGCGCGGCTGGTGCTCGAACGGGGACCGTTCTCGACGCGCCTGGAGCCAAAGCCGCCAGCGTGCGGTGCGGGCGGGGCCGACCGATCGCCGTCATCCCGCCCGAGTCGTACGGCTGCCCTGGGGTGCTCCTGCTGCTTCGCGCTTCCGGCGGTCCCGGTGGTCCCGGCGTGGCCTGTCGCAGGACCGGGAAATCCGGTGTCCTCCAGGGGACGACGACCATCCCGGCATCCTGCCCCTGGACCCCTGAACAGCCACTTGCCGCATTTCTGCTCGCCGTCCATCGGTGCTCCGAGCCGCCCGGCCTGCCGGACGAGGCCCGTGCGAGCATCCCGGTATGAGGCAATTCGAGACCATCACGCATATCGCCGCGCCCCCTGCCGTCGTCTTCGACCTGTCGTTGGACGTGGATCTGCACACCGCCTCCATGGCCCGCTCCGGCGAGCGGATCATCGGTGGTGTCCGCACCGGACGTATGGCGCTAGGTGACGATGTGACCTGGGAGGCCCGGCACTTCGGCATCAAGTGGCGGATGACCTCGCGTATCAGCGCGTACGAGAAGCCAGGAAGCTTCGTGGACGAGCAGGTGGCCGGCCCGTTCCGGCGGTGGCACCACACCCACCGCTTCGTGCCGGACGGACGAGGCGGCACGGTGATGCACGACGAGATCCAGTTCGCCGCGCCGTTCGGCTTGTTGGGCGCGGCTGTGGAGACGGTGGTACTCGCCCGGTACATGCGGAATCTCATTGAGGCGCGCAACGTACATGTGAAGCAGCGCGCGGAGGAGTCGGCCCGGACCTCGTAGGGATCACCTGACGCTCGGGACCGATGCCGTACGGGATGAGCGACGGCCGCGCGGAACGATGACTTCAAAGCCGGGGCCGGAACGGGGACGGCCCCGCTACGCACCGGCAGGCCGACAACGACCGGCCCCCACGCGAGGCTTGTGAAGGAATGGTGAACGTGGTGTGGCCAGATTCTCTCCATCATTGGTATGGACACGTTCAACTAACGCCGATAGTTTGGGCCTTGGTCTAGACCAGAGTGCGCGTACGTCTCACGGAACCCCACGTTCTTCAGGAGTGCAGCATGCGAAAGAAGATGTACGCGGCCATGCTCGGGATGGCCACCGTCGGAGCTGTCACGCTCTCGTCCGGTGGTGCCAGCAGCCACGGGTACACCGATCAGCCCCTGAGCCGCCAGAAGGCGTGCGGGAACGGCGGCATCGTCAAGGGCTGCGGTTCCATCCAGTACGAGCCGCAGAGCGTCGAGGGCCTCAAGGGCTTCCCGGCCGGCGGCCCGGCCGACGGCAAGCTGTGTTCCGCGGGGATCGGCGGCTACAGTGCCCTCGACCACCCGAAGCAGCCGAACGGCACCGCGTGGCCCGCCACGCAGCTGTCCGGCGGCCAGAGCTACAACTTCCGCTGGCAGTTCACGGCCGCGCACGCCACGGCCGACTTCAAGTACTACATCACCAAGAACGGCTGGAACCAGAACGCTCCGCTGACGCGGGCCGCCCTGGAGTCCACCCCGTTCCTGACGGTGCCGTACAACGGTCAGCGCCCGCCGTGGACCCTGTCGCACTCCGGCCAGGTCCCCTCCGGCAAGACCGGGAACCATGTGGTCCTCGCGGTGTGGACGGTCGCCGACACCCCGAACGCCTTCTACGCCTGCTCCGACGTCAAGTTCTGATCTGACCCCGGAGCCGGACATCACTGAGGTCTCCCCGTGACCCCCCACAGGTACGGTCATCGCGCACGCCACCCGTGGCCGCGTGGCATGCGCGAGTACCGGCGCGGGGAGACCTCATGAAGTGCGTGCGCGAAGCCGCCCCTCGCTGGAGCTTCGGTTCAACTGGTGCCGCTCCCGCGTGTGTGGGGACTGCGCGTGTCGCGTCATGGAGATGACCCGCGCGATCCTGTCGTCCCCGCACGGGCGGGGGCCGCTCTCAACGCGTGCTGACCTGCTGGCGCACAACAGCGTGCTGATCTGTCGGCACAGCAGGCGGTAGGCCCCGCCGCGGGTCGAACTCTCGCCTCCCCGCCTCCGGCGACCTATGGCCGGCCGCTCAGGACGTCGGCAGACATAGGGCGTATGCCGTCACCGTGGCCGTGGACGTACCGGTCGCGTTGAAGCTCGGGAGCAGCTCGACCGTCCACGTCGTGGCCCCCGCGTCGGGGTACTCGCTGGACACCCCGAGGACATCGCTCGGCGTCGCACGCCATCCGCCGCCCGTCAACGTGGTCCCGTCCGGGCACGTGGCGGTCACCCGGAAGGGAAAGGGCGAATTCTGGTCGTGGGTCACAGGAGTGCCGGTGACCACGGTCGTGGGCTTCGGCGCCCCGGCAGGTCCTTGCGGACCGGCGGGGCCTTCACGGCCTTCAGCGCCTGCCGGACCTGCAGGGCCGGGAGGACCGGCGGGACCTGCGGGGCCCGGAGGGCCGGGAGGGCCGGAGATCTGGCAGTTGTGGTTCCCGATGTAGGTGACGCAGCGCTTGCCCTCGTCCCCTGACTGAGCCGCGGCCGCGGGAACGGTGGCAGTGGTGGAGAGCCCGAGAGCGAGCAGGCCGCTCATCACCGTGACGGATGTGCGCATCCAAACCTCCTGTGCGGGTGAGTCCTCACACTCCCTCCCCTCCCGTGGGCCCGCGTTGTCGCCTCGCGGTCGACTTCCCCACGAATGGCGCAGAACTTCACCGGCGAGCCTCCTTGCGCTCCCCGCCGCATCCGCTCGCGGAGGGGCCGGTAGTCCCTGCCGGACGCCGGTGAGCACAGCCGCGCCGTGAGCGCAGCCGCCGCCAACGCAGCCGCCGCCAACGCAGCCGCCGTAGACACAGCCGCCGTAGACACAGCCGACGTGAACGCAGCCGGAAGCGTGGGAAGGCCGCGCAGCGTGCGCGCCGCGAGCACATCAGCTCGGAGGCCACGCTCGGGGCCCGGTGCGAGTGACGGCGGCCGCCGTCTAAGCTGACTTAGGTAAGCCTAAGCAGGTTTCTGCGAGGTGGGCCCGCTGTTGTGGTGCCTGCCGGGTGGGCCAGGCGTTCGCGGTGGTGCGACGTCGACCGGGGATGAGGACGGGCGACGGTGTACGGCCGCATGGATCGTCTTCGTCCGGCGCTCCCGCCGGCACGTCCGCCCATGGCTGTCCTCTCCGCTCCTTCGCCCGAAAGTAGATCGTCGATGTCGAGCACCACCCTCCCGTTCCGTCGCGTGCTTCCTGTGTCCGCCGCGCTCGCCGGAGTCCTGACCCTCAGTGCGTGCGGCTCCGGCTCGGGTGGCGGGCAGGGTGCCGGGGGAGGGGACGGCGCGAAGACCCGTACCGTCACCACGGCCATGGGAGAGGTCCAGGTTCCCGCCGAACCGAAGCGGGTCGTCGTGCTCGACACCGCTGAACTGGACTCGGCGGTCACCCTCGGCGTGAAGCCCGTCGGCGCGACCCGCACCGACTCGCCGTCCGGCTTCCCCGCCCATCTGCCCGCCGGCATGGTCGAGGACGTCAAGATCGTCGGTCAGATGCTGGAGCCCAGCATGGAGGCCATCCTCGCGCTGAAGCCCGACCTGATCCTCACCAGCAAGCTGCGCCACGGCGGAAAGTACGCCGAACTGAAGCAGATAGCTCCGACCGTGATGACCGAGGGCACCGGCCCCTCCTGGAAGGAGAACTTCCTCGTGCACGCGAAGGCGCTCGGCAAGGAGGCCGAGGCAGGGAAGACCATCGCGGACTACAGCGCGCGTGCCGCCGAGGTGACCGCCGCGCTCGGCGGCAAGAAGCAGGCCGGCCGGACGAAGGTCAGCATGGTCCGGTTCGTCGAGGGGATGGACGTCTGCCTGTACGGGAAGAAGAACTACATCGGCACCGTCCTCGCCGATGTCGGCCTGGACCGTCCCCCCGTCACGGACCAGGCCAAGGACGGTTTCATCCTCACCGTGAGCCCTGAGAACATCGACCGGGCGGACGCGGACGTGATCTTCCACTCCGTGTACGGGGACCCGAAGAAGGCCAAGGTCCCCGCGGTCACGGGTGGTCCGCTGTGGAAGAACCTCACCGCCGTGAAGAACGACCGGGTCCACGCCGTGAACGACGCGCTGTGGATGCAGGGCATCGGCTACACCGCGGCGGACAAGATCCTCGGCGAGCTTCAGGAAGCCCTCACCGCCTAGGACGTCGTGTCATTCCGGGTGCGAGCCCGTTTCCGCAGCTGCGCACGGCCGTCGTCCCCCTTGTCGGCCGTGAGCCTGTCATGTCGGCTCGGGCTGCCGTCAGGTGTACCCGGAGGACGCCACGAACAAGATCGCGGTTGGGGCCGCCCGCTCGCGGTACGCAGGGATCGGTACCCAGGGATCGGCAGCCAGGGATCGGTACCCAAGGATCGGCAGCCAGGGACCGGTACCCAAGGATCGGTACCCAGGGATCGGCAGCCGGGCGGGCTCAATCGCGGTGGCGTGGCACCAGCGACAGGCCGATCAGCGGGACGGCCGCCAGGGCGAACCATGACAGCCCCCCGCCCGTGTCGAGCAGCGCGCCGGTCGGGGCGCTGCCGAGCAGTACGACCACCCCGGAGACCGACGACAGCGCGCCGGTGTAGAGGCCGAGGCGCCGGTCGTCGGCCAGGTCGGGCAGCCAGGCCCGGACCCCGGGTATCACCAGCATCTGTCCGACGGTGAGCAGCACCACGAAGACCAGCGACGGCAGGAGCCCGCCTGCCAGTGGAGGGAGGGCTCCGGCCGCCGTGAACGCACCCGTGATGAGCAGCAGGCCCCAGCGGACGGCCGCCGCGTGGGACATCGCCCCGGCGACCCGGCCGGACAGCGGCAGTTGTCCGAGCACGACCATGAGGGACGACAGCGCGAGCATCCAACCCAGCGCGACCTGGGATCCGGTGGTCCGTTCCAGCTCCATCGGCAGTGCCAGATAGAGCTGGTTGTAGGCGAGGAGATAGCTGCCGTAGGCGAGGCACAGGGCGAGGAACCGCCGGTTCCGCAGCAGTTCGCCGACGCCCGACCTGGCGGACGTGGACGGAGTGACGGGTTCCGGCGCGGTACGGGGTTCCGGGGCGGGCAGCAGACGGTGGAGCGCGACCAGGATCACCGCGAAAACCACTGCCCCGGCGAGACATGCGGCCCTGAACCCACCCGCGAGCAGCGCCGTGCCCGCGATCGGTCCGATGAGCGCGCCCGCCTGGCCGCCCATGAGGAACAGGCCGAGCGTCCTGGTCCTGGCCACCTTGTCCGTCTGCTCGTGCCGGACCGCCTGCCGGGCGATCTCGGTCTCCAGCGCCGGGGCGTACAGCGCCGCGGCGAAGCCGACGAGGAGAACCGAGCCGATCACCGACCATGTGCTGTGCGCGAAACCGAGCCAGCCGAAGCCGGCGATCCGCAGTGCGCAGCCCGCCAGCATCACCCGCCGTGCGCCGTAGCGGTCGGTGAGCGCCCCGCCGACGACGAAGAGTCCTTGCTGCGAGAACGTCCGGAGGCCGAGTACCAGCCCGACGAGCCATGCGGCCAGGCCGAGCGCGCCCCCGAGATGTTCGGCGAGATAGGGCAGGACGAGGAAGAACCCGAGATTGAAGGCGAAGCCGCTGAGGATGAGCAGACGGGTCACAGAACCGAGCGCCCGAAGATCGCGCACCACCCCCACGCCGCCGCCGGTCACCGAGGAGAGCCGAGAGGTGGTCTTCATGTGATCGGCTGCCGCCTTCGTGTCTGGGGGAGCGACCACACGTGCGGTGGAGCTGTGGCAGCCGACGGACGAAGACGGACACTCCCACCGAACCCGGCCCCGACGGGATACCAGTATGTACCACCGATATCGGAGCGCTTCCCGGGGCGGCCTCAGTGGTGCCTCCGCGGAGCCTCTGCGGCACCTCAAGAGCATTGACGGACGATGACGGGTGCGGAGTTGGCGGGGTCGGGGGCCCAGCCGGTGACGATGGGCTTGTCGGCGGCGGCAGTGCCGGGAGTTCGAGTTCGGCGGCGGAAGCGGAGGCGCGTCGGCGGCCCGTGCGACTCCGAGGCTCTGGAGTGTGGCCCCCGGCAGATCAATCGCCGTTAAAGTAACGGCCGTTGGCGTGCTGGGCGGGGCGGACCGGGGCGGGCGGAAATGCACAGCGACAGGGTGAAGCAGGCGCAGCCGGAGCGTCGATTCGGGCCGTTCACGGTGCTCGGGGAGTTGGCCAGTGGCGGCATGGGGAGGGTGTATCTGGCGACCACCGCGGGCGGTCGGACGGTCGCGGTGAAGACGTTGCTGGCCGACAACGCGAGCGGTGTCGTAGCCCAGGCGGACCGGCGCCGCTTCGCCCGCGAGGTGGCGCTCGCACAGCGGGTGCAGGGGGTCTACACCGCGAGTGTGGTCGCCGCGGACGCGCACGCGCCGATGCCGTGGATGGCCACCGAGTACATCGCGGCCCCTTCCCTGCGAGACCTGGTGGCCGGCTGCGGAACCCTTCGACCGCAGGCCTTGTACTGGGTGGCCGCGGGTATCGCGGAGGCGCTGGTGAGTATCCATGCCGCGGGGCTGGTGCACCGTGATGTGAAGCCGTCGAACGTGCTGCTCCCCATCGACGGCCCCCGGGTCATCGACTTCGGGATCTCCCATGCCGTCGACATGACGAGGACGCAGGCCGTGCTGGGCACGGTCGCGTTCGCCGCGCCCGAGCAGGCCCAGGGGCAGGCCAGCACATCCGCCTCGGATGTCTTCTCGCTGGGCGCCACGCTTTTCCATCTGGCGGTCGGCCGGGCCCCGTACCGGGACGGCGGCTCCGGCCCGGCGATGGAACAACTGGTACGGGCGGCGACCGGCGACCTCGATGTGTCCGGGCTGGCGCCCGAACTCCACGCCCTGATCCTGCCGTGTCTCGCGCTCGACCCCGCTCACCGCCCGACGCCTGCCCGGATCCTGGAGGAATGCGCGGGGCAGTTGAGGCGTCGGCCGACCGGCCAGGGCGGCAGGCATTGGCTGGACCCGGCCTGGACCAGCGAGATCGAACGGTATGGCGAGCGCCGGTCGCGCGAGGTGGAGGACGCGCGGCGGCGGGTGGACCCGGACGCGCCGACCGGGCCGGTAGGAGCGCCCCGGCGCACCACAGTGCTGCCGTCCCCGCCCCAGCACGAGCACGTGCCGCCCGGCGGGCGAGGCGCACGAGGACGTCTCTGGGCCATCGGTTCGGGGGCGGCGGCGGTCGTCATGGTGGGGGCGCTGCTGCTCTGGCGGCCCTGGCAGGAAACCGGCGGGCCGACCCTCGCGGCGCCGGCTGAACCGGTGGGCTTCTACGCCGTGGACAGCAAGGTCAAAGGCGTGTGCTCCACCGATTCCCCGGATCAACCCATGGTCTCTCCCGGTACCGAACCGCCACGGTCCTACACCGCGGACGACCGCAGCGCGTGCGCCACCGTCTCCACGCCTGGCGGCCTGGAGGTGAGGAAGCTGGACGGTGTCCGCACCTTCGAGGACACCGAATCAGGCAGGGACTGGATCGTCGAGATCACGTTCAACAGCAAGGACGCAGAACGGTTCTCCGACCTGACCGGTCAGGTCGCGGGCCGGCCGGAGCCACGCAACCAGATCGCCATCGTCATGGGCGACCGGATGCTCGCCAACCCCGTCATCGCGGAGCGCTTGACGGGCCGCACCATCCCGATCGCGATCCGCCTCACCACAGCACAGGCCAAGATCCTGGCCGAAGCCCTCGGCGCCCGCTGACTCCACGACGGCGAGCGTTCAGCACCCGGTTCCCGTCACTGAACCTCCGGTCGACGTGGTCGGGCGTTCGTCGCGCTCGCCGCGCCGCGGGGCGTGATGCCGACTTCCCGGCAGGGCGGCGGCCAACGTTCTCCAGCGCTTCGGCATCCGCAGATGTCTCGCCGCCGAGGATCCCCGTTCTTCATGGTGCTGCGATGTGGAAAGCCCCGAACCCGCCCTCGCCGCCCCGGATCTGCACCTGGTGATGTGCTGTGCGATGTACACCGTTACCTGTACGCGGTGCTGAGCTGCACGGTCACTGGGGAATCGAACCCCCGCGTTGCTCTTCACGCGCCAGGAGTGGGCCGGAAAACCGCCGGCCCTCGGGTGTGTGCACGCCTCCGAAGCTGCTACCTGCTCCACATCGTCCCGGCCTGCCGGACTGTTCAGTCCAGCAGATCGACCTCCCAGTTCGTACGCTGGATCCGCACATCGACCTCGCGGATCTCCCGGGCGAGCGCATCCGCCTGTCCGCGCAGTTCCGCGACCGGCAGCGCGGAAAGCATCATCAGCTCGGACCGGAGCTGCCGGCCGTGTCCCCGCTCGCCCTTGCCCGCCGCCGCGTCCGCCGCCGAGGTGATCACGGAGTGCCGCAACCGCAGGACATCCCGGCGGGCGAGGGCATCGGTGAGCGTGCCGTCCGGCCCCATTTCCACCGTGGCATTCGTCCGGTTGATCCGTCTGATCAACGTTTCCAGAGCGTCCAACACCTCACCGGCCTCAGCCAACAGCCGAGCCGCGTCCTCGGCGGGTGTCTCCCCTTCCTGGTAACGCGCACTGCTGACGACGCGCGCCCGCAGCTGTTCCACGCGGCGCGTCGCCTCCGCACGTTCTGCCAGTGCCTCGGCAAGCTTCACCGTCTTCCCCTCCCTCCATGAGCTCGCACGAGTATAAGAGCGCGAACCAGCCCATACGCATCCGATTTTTTTGCTCCGCCAGAGCCCTGACCAGCCGCTGGAGCGAGAACGGGCAGCCGACGAGACAATGCGTTCGCCACCATGCGGTCGCCGAAGGCGAGCCGGTACGGCAGCATCCGGGCAGGTCCGATGACGAGGAGCGCGGTGATCACCCAGGGCGTGAGGACCACGGCACCATGCGAAGCCTGCGGCGGCATCCTGATACGCGACACCGGCCAGTTCCTCGACCAAGGAACGCTGTGGTGGGGCACGGAGGGAACCTGCCGGAACTGCCCCGCCGCCTGGTGCGAGCAGGACAGCGGCGGCGCGACTCCCGAGGAGATCCGCCAGGCACTCCTGACGGAACACGGCCCCGCCCGACTCCGGCTGACAGCACCCGAAGCGAACCGAGTGACCGTCCTGCGCGTGCTGCGAGAAGTGCACGAGCTGTCTCCGGCACAAGCACGGGCGAGGGCAGGGGAGTTGAGAACTTCCGGGTTGGTGGGCACTCTCGTCGAGATGGAACTCATAGCCGCCCGGCTTCGGGCCCGCTCCGTAGCGGTGACCGTCGAGACGTCACCCAGCTGACCGGTACGACGAACGGCATACCGGACGAGACACCCACCGTCCCGGGAACAGTCTCCCGTTCCGCGGCGTCGAGGAACGGGCCGCCGGTGGTGGTCGACGTCACCCACCGCAGGTAGTGCCGCCCGATGTCCGTGTATCCGTATGTCCCTCTTGGCCTGTGCGGTGGGTCAGGGCAGGATCTCGACGTACCCGTCGGTTCCGTGCACACGGATACGCTGCCCGTCGCGGATCAGCCGGGTGGCCCGCTCCACGCCCACGACGGCGGGCAGGCCGTACTCCCGGGCGATCACCGCGCCGTGGGTCATCAAGCCGCCCACCTCCGTCACCAGTCCCGCGATCCCGACGAACAGCGGGGTCCAGCCGGGGTCCGTGCACGCCGTGACCAGGATGTCGCCCGCCGCGAGATCGGCCTCCGCCAGGTCGAGGACGACGCGGGCCCTTCCTTCGACGGTCCCGGCGGAGACCGGTACGCCGATCAGGGCACCGGCCGGCACGTCGTCGCGCCGGTAGACCCCGGCGACCGCCTCGCCGTCCGAGGTGAGCACCCGGGGCGGTGTGAGCGCGTGGTACGACCGGAACGCGTCCTTGCGTTCTTGGATGAGCCGCTCATCCACCTGGTTGGAGCGCACGACGTCGTGGAACTCCTGGAACGTGAGGTGGAAGACGTCCTCCTTCTCAGCAAGCACACCGGCCCGCACCAAGCGCTCGGCCTCCGCCAGCAAGGCCTGCTTGTAGACGAAGTAGCGGCTGACGATGCCGTACTTCGGGTACTCCCGGTACCCGATGAAGGTCCGGACCCGGTCGATCATCCGCTTGGCCTCGTCGGCCTTCCGCTCCCCGTCCGGCAGGTCCCGCAAGCGCGACAGCAGGTCCTGTTCCTTCTGCTGGGCCTCCCGCCGCCCGTGTTCGAAGCGCCGCTCGGAGGCACCCGGCTCGAAGTTCCTGACATTGTCCAGGATGGCGGGCACGAGCGTGGAGGGGCGCTCGCGCCAGCGCGGCCTCGTGATGTCGATCTCGCCGATGCAGCGCATGCCGTACCGGTCCAGGTAGTCCTCGATCGCGTCGCGCGCCTCGGCCCCGCCCGGGAGCTTCGCCAGCTCGTCCAGGAAGCCCTCGTCCTCGACGCCCTCCAGCAACGCCACCACCTCCGGATGCGGGCGGATCACGTCCGCGACATCGAGCAGCGCCAGCCCCATCTCCGACGTGACGTTGTCGGGGGCGGACAGCGTCAGGGTGTCGGCCGCGTTCTTCTCTCCCAGCCATTCCAGCAGCTTGTCGTTGAGCCACCGCGTGGCATCCATCCCCGCCATGATCGCCTGAAAGTTCAGCGGATCACCGAGGATCCGCTTGTGCTCCTCGAAGGCCTCCAGCAGGAAGTCGAACAGCGCCGGTCCGCTCTTGGTCCGGATGTCGCGCCCCAGGGCGGCGATGGACGCCTGGCTGCGCTCGATCAGCCCGGCGACGATGGCCGGATCGGTCTCGACAGGGACGGGCGCGTCGGCAGGCGGCCTGCCGGGATCCGCGTCCGGGAGCGACGGGACGAAGCCGTCGCGGTCCAGGACGGTCTCCAGCGCGTCCCTGATCAGCAGATCGTCCTTCCCCAGCGCGTCCAGGAGTCCGGCGCGGCTCGCTGGTGACGCCAGGCGCCGGGTGACGTCGACGAACAGCCTTCCACCGGCCGTGTGCATCGGCACCAGGGCCGTCAGCTGCCACATGGAGAGCCCCAGGGGCTTCATGGGATCGGTCATCATCTGCCCGTGACCGACGGAGACGTAGACGTGATTCTCCTGGTCGCCGGTCTCGGGGGCAGGGAAAAGCGTCGTGATCGGCCGACTCTGAACCATCTGGAAGTCATCGTTCAGCAGACACCATTCGATGTCCTGCGGGCGGCCGAAGTGCGCCTCGATCCGCCGCCCGAGCTCAACGAGCCGTACGACCTGCGCATCCGTCAGCGTCGGCTCTCCCTGGCGCCGCGGGTCGATCGCCACTTCCTCCGTACCACCGGTCGGCCTGGCGTGAACAGCGCGCTGTTTGGCGGCGACCGCTTTGGCGACGATCTCGCCGTCGCGCATCTTGAACACGTCAGGGTTCACCAGGCCGGAGACCAGGGCCTCACCGAGGCCGAAGCCGGCGTCCACCGTGGCGACCTTCCGGTTGCCCGTGAGGGGGTCCGCCGTGAACAGGATGCCCGCCGCATGCGGGAAGACCATCCGCTGCACCACCACGGCCATGCGGACCGTACGGTGGTCGATGCCGTTCCGCCGGCGGTAGGTCACGGCCCGCTCGGTGAACAGCGAGGCCCAGCACCGGCTGATGTGCTGAAGGACCGCCGCGGGCCCCACGACGTTCAGATACGTGTCCTGCTGGCCGGCGAAGGACGCTGTCGGCAGGTCCTCCGCCGTCGCGCTGGACCGGACGGCGTAGCCGGACTCCTCGCCGAGCCGTGCGAGCGCCCGGGTGATCGCCGTCGCGAGATCGTCCGGGAGGGCGATCCCCTCGATGGTCCGGCGGATCCTTGCGCTGAGCGTACGGATCGCCTCCCGGTCATCCGGGTCCAGGCGCGACAGCCGATCGAGTTGATCATCGATGGACGGCGCTTCCGCCATGATCCGCCGGAAGGCGTCCGTCGTCACGCAGAAGCCGTCCGGCACGCGGATGCCTTCGATCCGGGACAGCCCGCCCAGGTGCGCGCCCTTGCCGCCGACGACCGCGACCTGCGTCTCGTCGACCTCTTGAAGATCCAACACGTACTGCTCGATCATCGCGGTACCTCCGGAACAGTCGTGTCCTGTCGCATTGCGCCGGCCGGTCGAATGACCGGCGCCTCCAGCTCTGCCGAACCTCTTGTCGCGCACGTCCTCATCCCTTGGTTGTCTTCCCTCCGACGGTTCGGCCGGTCCGCCCAGCCGAGCGGCGCGCGAGTCGGCCGACCGAGCCGCCCGGCCGAGCACCGCGGACCCCTCCGCACTCCCGTACCACCGCCCCGAGCGCTCACGACCACGCTGCCGGTTCCAGCGCTGGCCCGACGCCACCGCGTCCCCGTACGTCGACAGCGGCACAGGCACGTCGTCCCGCCGTTCCCGCAGGTCGTGGCCTCGGCTGAGGATTCTGCGCCATGACGGGGGCCTTGCCGCAAGCCCCCCGGTGCGCTATACCTTGAGCACGGCAAGGAGAGACCTCCTTGCCGTTGCGTTTTGCCTCCGCGGTGATCCATCAGTCGTTCAGGCCGCGATCGTGGCGCGACGCCCTGCCCGGCGAACACCCTTCTCAGTGCGGATACGGGCCCGCTCGCGTCGTTCGGCCGCGAGGGTGCTCCCGCCTGGCGGCCGGATGCCTTGTGGGCGGCGTCGGCCTGGCCCCCGGGATCGTTCCACGCCCCAACTCGGCTCACCGATAGGGTCGTTGACCATGACTCGAACGCCCACGCCTTTGTCGGACGAACTGTTCGACTACCTGTGCGTCAACGGGAGCCCGCCCGACGCCGTGCAATCCCGGCTGATCGCCGAGACCGCCACTCTCGGACACGAGGCCCGACTCCAGATCTCGCCCGACGAAGGCGCCTTCCTGACCCTTCTGACCAAGCTGACGGGAGCCCGCACCGCCCTGGAGATCGGAACCTTCACCGGCTACTCCGCCTTGGCCATCGCCCGCGGACTCGGTGAGGACGGCCGTCTGACCTGTCTGGACATCAGCGAGGAATGGACCCGGATCGCCCGCCGCCACTGGCGGGCCGCCGGAGTCCAGGACCGCATCGAACTCCGTCTCGGCCCGGCCTTGGACAC
Source organism: Streptomyces uncialis (assembly GCF_001905345.1). Classification (GTDB taxonomy): domain Bacteria; phylum Actinomycetota; class Actinomycetes; order Streptomycetales; family Streptomycetaceae; genus Streptomyces; species Streptomyces uncialis. The sequence continues at coordinate 201,933 of NZ_LFBV01000003.1, read as the reverse complement.
CCTCACGTCCCTGCCCGACGAGCCGGCCTACGACCTGGTCTTCATCGACGCCGACTACGAGAACTACACCGCGTACTGGGAACAGGTGGTGCCCCGCGTCCGGCCCGGCGGAGTGATCCTGGTCGACAACGTCCTCTACCACGGGCGCGTCATCGACCCCGACGACACCGCCGGGACCACCCAGGCGGTCCGGCAGCTCAACGAACGCGTCCGCACCGACGACCGCGTCGAAGCCACCATGATCCATATCGCCGACGGACTCACCCTCGCCCGCAAGAAGTAGCCGTCCCCCGACCCCGTAGCCGGGCCACCCGGTCATTCCCGCTCGGCGGTGTCCGGTTGCGGCCTCCCCGCGCATCGCCAGGGCTTGGCGCCGGTCTGCCCTCCGGTGCCCCTCGATCTCGAACCCGCACGACACCGCAGCTCTCAACAGCGCGATAGTCGGCATCTTCGCCCTCCAAGGGGGAGAGGATGCCGAGGAGGAGAGATCCCCGTACCTCCGACCGAAAGGCACTCCATGGCGGACGAGTTGCTCATCCGTAAGATCGGCCACGGTTTCGACCATCTCGACCGGGACGGTGACGGCCGCCTCACGGAACACGACCACGTTCTGATGGGGCGGTCGGTCGCCGCCTCCCTCGGACACGCGGGGGGTTCACCAGCCGAGCAGCAAGTGGTCGCCGCCTACCTGGCGATCTGGTGCGACCTGCATCTGCCTCATCTGCCGCCGGGGGCGGACGCGGTGACCCGGGCGGAGTTCATCGTGTCCACCCGGTCGCTGGCGGACGATCCCGCGGCGGCCCGCGCGACGCTCGGCGCCCTCGCGGAGGCGTTCCTGGCGGTCGCCGACACCGACGGCGACGGGAGGGTGGACGGGGAGGAGTTCTTCGCTTTCCAGCACGGCCACTTCCCCGCCCTGACGCGGGAGGCCGCCGCCGAGGCGTTTCGTCACCTCGACCGGGACGGTGACGGGACCCTCTCCCGGGAGGAGTTCATAGGCGGCCTCATCGAATTCTGGACGAGCCGTGACCCCGAGGCCCCCGGCACCTGGTGGACCGGAACAACCTGCTTCCCGGACAACTGAGCCTCCAACCGGGCCCGTTCGACCCCGGCAGCGGGATCGCCCCGGCCGGTCCTTCGGCTCGTACGGCCCTGGGCGCGGGACCAGGCCCGTACCGGAGTACGGGCCTGGCTTGGTACGCCGCGCGATCGAACAGCACCTGCATGAGGGGGCGTTGGAATATGCGCGTGGCTTCGATGCCTCTGGGGGAGCCGGCGCCAGCGGCGTGCGTGACGGCACGCACGCCGCCGACGCGTTTCGGGGGACCTGGGCACCTTGACGTGGCGTCGTGCGGCCGATAGTCAAGGCGGGCGGCTTTGGTATAGACCAGGCTGCCGTACCGGCCCGCTCGAATCGCGCTCGTTCCCTGCCTGGGAGGCAGCAATGCGAAGACCACCGGCGTCGCTGATCGCCATCGTTCTGGGGTTCCTCACCCTGCTGCTCGCCCCACCCGCCACCGCGAGCAGCCCGCTCGCCCAGGTGACCGCGGAGTTCCGCAAGACCTCGTCCTGGGAGAGCGGTTACCAGGGCGGCTACACCATCAAGAACGGCAGCCGCACCCGACTGGACGGCTGGAGCGTCGCGTTCACCCTTCCGGCGAACACCACGGTCAGTACCCAGTGGGACGCCCGTCTCACCCGTGAAGGGTCCCGTCATGTCTTCAGCGACGCGGGCTACAACGGCACATTGGCACCCGGCGCGTCCGTTACGTTCGGCTGGGTGGCCACCGGCCACGGAGTCCCCGCGCACTGCGTCCTCAACAACGGCGGACCCTGCGACAACGGCTCCGACACCACACCGCCCTCGGTTCCGACGGGCGTCACCGTCACCTCGGTCGAGGAATCCGCGCTCCAGATCGGCTGGACGGCGTCCACCGACGACCGGAGCACGCCCCTGACCTACGAGATATCCCTCGACGGGGCAGCCCCCGTCACCGTCGTCGGTGCCACGTCCTACCGGGTCACCGGTCTCAGCCCCGCCACCGGCTACCTGCTCCGCGTCCGCGCGAAGGACGCCGCAGGCAACACCTCCGCGTACAGCCCCGCGGTCACGGGCCGGACGGGCGATCCCCGTCCCCGCCCCCGGACCATGCCCACCGCGCCCTACGTCGACATGGGCGCCTGGCCCACCCCGAGCCTGCCCACCCTGGCCTCGGAGAGCGGGCTCAAGAACTTCAGTCTCGGCTTCATCACCGCCACCACCTGCAAGGCGATGTGGTTCAACCACTTCGATCCGCGCACCGGCTGGGCCGGTGCGGACATCGCCGCGCTGCGGGCGTCCGGGGGCGAGGTGAAGGTGTCCTTCGGCGGAGCGGGCGGCAGGGAGCTGGCCCAGACCTCCGACTCGGTGGACGCGCTGTTCGCCGAGTACGACGCCGTGGTCACCCAGTACGACCTCAAGTACGTCGACTTCGACATCGAGGGCTCCGCCACCGCCGACCCGGTATCCATCGCCCGCCGCTCGGCCGCGCTCGCCCGGCTGCAACAGGCCCACCCCGGCCTGCGGATCTCGCTCACCCTGCCGGTCACCCCCAGCGGGCTGACGGCCACCGGACTCTCCGTGGTGGCCTCCGCCCGGGACGCGGGCGCCGAGTTGGACATCGTCAACATCATGACGATGGACTACTTCATGGTCATCGACTACGGAGACGCCGCCCTGAGTGCCGCCGAGGCCACCGTCGCCCAGCTGAGGTCGCTCTACCCGGCCGGTGACGACGCCCGGCTCTGGGGCATGCTCGGTGTCACCCCCATGCTCGGGGAGAACGACGACCACCAGATCTACGACCAGGCCGACACCCGTCAGCTCGTCGCCTTCGCGCGCAGCCGCGGACTCGGCATGATCTCCTACTGGGACGTCACCCGCGACCGCAACGCCTGCACCGGGGGCCATCTCTCCCTGTGCACCAACATCCCCCAGTCGCCCTACGAGTTCTCCCGTATCGCTGCCGCCTACACCGGCTGACCCGGCCCCGTGTCCGCGCCCGCCCGCCCACCTCGCGAGGGGCGGGCGCGGACAAAGGGTGCCATCCCGTGCACCCGGTTCCCGCACGCACTCCAGCACACTCATCAACTTTGACTAGAGTGGTCAACTTTGACTACTCTGCCGCCATGGCTGAGAAGACGATTCCCCTCCTGCCCTGCCGGTCGGAGCTGATCGAGCCGCTGCTCGACTTCTACACCGCGCTGGGGTTCGGGACGACGTTCCACCAGAAGAGCCCCTACGCGTACGTGGTGGTCGAACGGGGCACCGTGGAGCTCCAGTTCCTCGGCATGAAGGAGTACGACCCCGCCGCCTCGTACTCCGGTTGCTACATCCTCACCGACGACGTGGAGGGCCTGTACGAGGCGTTCCGCAGCGGCCTCAAGAGCGCGTACGGAAGGATTCCCGCCCGCGGGCTGCCGCGCATCGGGCCGCTGAAGGACATGTCCTACGGGGTGCGGCAGTTCCTGATGACCGACCCCACGGGCAACTCCATCCGGATCGGCCAGCCGATCAGCGACGACGGCAGTCACCGCCCCCTGCCCGCGGAGACCTTCGCCCGCGCGCTGCATCTGGCCGATCTCTTCGTGGACTCCAAGGAGGACCTGCCCGGAGCGGTGCGGATCGTCGACCGGGCACTCGCGCAGACCGGCAAGCGGCCCACCCCCGCGCAGTCGCTGCGGCTGCTGGTCCTCCGCGGCGATCTCGCGCAACGGCTCGGCGACGACGGAACGGCCCGCTCCATGCTGGACCGGGCCGCCTCGGTGGCGGCCGCGGACCTCGCCGACCCCGCCGCCCTCGCGGAGCTGACCGAGGAGGAGCGGGGGGCGGTGCGCGACGCCGTGGCCAGGCTCGCGGAGCTGCGTGGCTAACTGATCGTTTCAGAGTGGGGTTCGGAGTCGGTGGAGGCATATGAGGCTGCAGGCCGGTCCGGGCAGGCCCTGGTGGAGATCGGCAGGTCGCTCGTGTCGGATACGGAGCCGTTTGAAACTGGTGGAGCCGGGTGAAGGCGCGCTCGGCCACCCATCGCACTCTGCCCGGTCCGGAGCCGTGGGCGACGCCGTGTCGGGCGGTCATGGGTCCGATACCGCGCTTCCACAGCAGGCGGCGGTACGTGTCGAAGTCGTAGCCACGGTCCGCGTACAGGCGTCGGGGCATATGGGTTGTTGCCCTCCGCCGGATTTCCCAGGAGGTCCCATTCGTTAGTCAGCCACTGGTCGCCAACGCCCTGCCTCCTTGAGAGCTACGCGCACTGCCCACGCGGTCATCACGAGCGCCAGCGTGATCACTATTGTGACGCTCCAGCCGATGAGTGTGACGGGGAGTCCTTCGGCGCGAATGGGAGGGCCTTGCATGGGCAGGGTGAGCACTACCGCGGCGCAGACGCCGATGAGTGTCGCGCAGAGGAAGGCACCGAGGAAGACGAGCAGTGTTGTCCAGGCAAATAGACGTCTGTTTCCCGCCATAACGATGGTGGGTGCCAAGGATTTAGAGAAGCGCAGGAACTCGGCCATGTTGGCGAGGCAGGTGGCAAAAGCAAGGATCGCCAACGTGGCCATCGCGAACATGGGGAGCCACCAGTTGTGTTCCCGGTAGAGGGCTAGTGTAGCTGTCCACTCGTCGCCGGGGACGGTGACGTGCCATCCCGGCATGAGAGTCTGGTTGGCCAGGTGCTTGACCGTTGGCGGGTCAACTTTGTGGCCTTCGGGAGCGATGGCCTGGAGCATACGCAGGTTCTTTGTGGTAGCGACGGCGCCCCGCTCGATGGCGACTGTGCCGTCGGCCATGGTGTCCGCTGCTTGCAGCAGCGCCCGCCCGCGGTTGGAGTGGACCTTTTGAGCGGAGGCAGTCAGGACTTGTCCATCCTTGGACGGGACGGGCAAGCCTGCTTGTCTCAGGGCTGCGTCACCACCAAGAACGCGAGTCCTTTTCTGCGCCCCAGGGCTATCGTTGTTGTAGACAGCCAGTACCTTCTGCTCGCCGGGCAGTGCGGTGATGAAGGACTGCAGTTGTTGGAGCGAGTTGCGGTCCACCCCGTCCACCACTACGGCGGAGGAGTCGAGCATCCGCTGGGTTGCCAGAGCCTCAGCGTCGGACTCCGTGGTTCGGTTGTTCCAGGTGTAGAGCTGGGCCGACAGACCGATCAGGAGAACGATGCTGGTGACGACACGGGTGACGGCAGCCGGGCTGGCTGCGACCCACCGCCCGGCGAGCAGGGCCACCGGATGTCCCCCGCGTCGTCCCCACCACCCGGTGAGTCGGCCCAGTTGCGTGGTGAGGGCTGACAGAGCAGCGGGAAGCATCAGCAACGCGGTCAGGGAACCAGCAGCGTAGGGCAACAGGAACAGCATTTCGTTGTCCTGAGCGCTGAACAGGCTCGGACCGAAGAAGGCAACGGCGAATGCCACAGGACACAGCCATCGCGCGGTGCGTACCAGTGCACGGCCCTGGCCTATGCCTGGGCGGGCCCCGATGACACCAGCGGTGCGCGGCTTGACGGTGACTGCTGCTGTGAGTACGACGAGTGCGGCCAGGCCCGCGCTGCCGAAGAACGGCAGCAGGTGCGGCTGCAGATAGTCGACGGTCATGACGTAATTGACCCTGGGCAAGTTCCAGTTGGTGCCTTGCCAGACATACATCGCCAGGACGGCCAGCGCGGCTCCGGCGAGGATCGGTGGTGCTGTTTCACCGAGGTCGACGAGAAGCCTGTGTCGCCGGGAGGCTCCCATCGCGTGGAGTACCGACTGGCGTCGGTCTCGCTTCACGGAGCCTGTGCGGCATGCGATGACGGTGAGAGCAAGGGCGGGGACCAGACACGTCGCAGTGATGAGGACGTAGAAGCCGGTGGCCGGCTGAATGTTCAGCGGCTCCCCGAAGACAGTTCCCTCAGGATTTCCCCACGCCGAGACGTAGAGCCCTTCCTTCATGGGCTTGGCCGGGCGTACGTAGATGAGGGGCTCGGAAAGGCTGGCCAGCCCTTCGAGTTCCAAACGAGCGTCCATCTCTCCGTAGCGAGAGGTGATGCCCTCGTGTCGGCCAGCCAGTTCGGCGCCATAGGACACTGCAGAGTGGCCCGGTGCCGGCCAGTACCGAAGCCCCGGGGGCGGCGGCGCGTCCTTGCGGAGAGGCTGGATGTAGATCACGGAGTACTGCCGTCCTTCGACAGTGTCAGCCGATTCCATCCAGCGTGCGATGGCCTGTTCTGCCTGCTGCTCAGGGACGGTGACCGGGCTGCGTGCCTCTTGCGCGGCGGCACGGCCTGAATAGGTGGCCGACACCACGACGCAGGCCGCAAAGGACAACGCCAGCACGAGCGTTGCCACACACATGGCGACCAGCCGGATCCTTCCGCTCTCCGCACCCTGAGCCGCACTCCGCCCGATGCGTAGCAGTGACGACACAGTTCCCAGCGGAGCTTGGTTACGCTTCTTCCGTCTGGTGCTCATGCCGTGCCGCCCGCGTGCTCCGCCACGTGAAAGGCCCCTTGACGCAGCACCACATGTCTGTCGGCTTGGCCAGCGATGGAGGCGTCATGCGTGACCACGAGCAAGCCGCAGTTCCACCGCTTGGGCAGCGAGAACAGCAGCGTGGCCACGCTGTCGCGGTTCTCCTCGTCGAGAGCGCCAGTGGGCTCGTCGGCGAGCAGCAACGCCGGCTCGTTGATCAGTGCCCGGGCGACAGCGACTCGTTGTCGCTCCCCACCGGACAGGTCGGTTGTTGCAGTACTGAGTGCTCCTGAGACGGCGAGTTCGTCGAGAAGTTCCTCGGCACGTGAAAACGCCTCACCGCGCTTGCGCCCGGCAAGCAGCGCGGCGAGGGCGACATTCTCAACCGGGGACAGTTCGGGTAGCAGCTCAGCGAACTGGAACACCATGCCGATGGAGTCACGGCGATGCTTGGCAAGTTGCCCGGGCCGCATACGGGTGATCTCCTTTCCTGCAATTTCAATTCGGCCCGATTTCGGCTGAAGTAGACCCAAAAGGCACATTAATAGAGTTGACTTGCCGCTACCGGATGGACCCGTTACTGCCACAGATTGTCCAGATTCAACCGTCAGGGTTGCGCCATCCAGGAGGGTGCGGCCAGGTATTTCATAACGCAGTCCGGTCGCGGAAAGCGCAGAATTGGCGACGGGTGGCAGGATGGGGGCCATGCGTTCCTTCAGGCTTAGAGTTTGCAGCGCCTGGATCGCCTCCCTTCCAAGGGGGGGGCGATCCAGCCGCTTCAGTATCCGGCTTGTCAGCGCAGCTCAGTAGTTCCAGGATCCATAGCGGTCCGCGCCGCCGATCTGCTGTTCGCGGACGCGCAGCTTCATCACGCTGCTGCCGTCACCGCTGGAAGCGCAGGTGTGCACCCCTGTCTGGTTCCACTTGGTCAGCAAGGTGCCTGGGTTCGCGGACCGGTAGTACTGACCTGCAACCGCATGGGCGTCGGCATCGCTATCGCATACCTCGACGAGAGTCCGGGCGTACCACGTCCGAGCGGTCCCCGCGCCACCGAGCGACGCGTGGATCTCGGCTGCGGAAGCCGGAACCGCTATCGCCGCGACACTCGCCCCAACCAGTGCCGTCATTGCCACAGCCTTCATGCGCATGTAAATCTATTCCCCTCCCGAATAGAGCGACGCCGACCGATGAAGGCGCGGCTTCGCAATGTCGAGTTGTAGATTACACAAACGAGAGGGAAGGTCAACTTTACGTAATCGGCCACAGGGGTTTGCCCGACCGAATGTATAGTGTCCGGCTTGACTCTCTAGCGGGTTTCCCGGTATGGGATGATTGAGGGGTTGTCGCCTTGTGTGGTATTTACTCATGTTGGGCGCTTATTGATCACGTGTCATGTTGATCAGAAACTCATGAAGGTCACTCATCGATGATGTGCCGGACGTGCCGACCGCCGAAGTATCCGTGCAAGAGGTGGGGTTGCCGTTGTCGACAGTGGAAGAACCGGCCGGTTCCGGCGGCGAGTTCAAGTCTGATTCTGGCGCCTGGTAGGCGCGAGGCAGGCTGCGTTTAAGGTCGGCGTTGACTATTTTATCCGGGTTCAGTTCGAGTGAGTACGAAGGCGCCAAGTGTAGTTCGACCCCGGTCTTTGCGGTCGGCGAGCACGTCCGGATGGTCTTCGAGCGGCGGGCCGAGTGGCGGTCGACAATCGTGTGGACCTTGTGGTCGAAGTGCCCGACGAGCCAGGCGAGAAAGCGGCACATGACCTTCGCGTCGAACGCCTCGGTGAAGACCATGGAGAACGGTGTGACGATCGGGATGTTCGCGAGGACATCGGGCGCCAGGACTGGCAGATGGCGCTCGGCCTTCTCACCGAGTTCGGGGATGTCCATCCGAAGGTTGGCCGGGACTCGCCCTGCTGGAGACCTCCGGGCTGCTCCTGGGTCTGCCCGCAGCTCTGATCGCGCCGCCGAGCAGGTGGTGCTCGCAGTCGCTCTCGACGAAGAGCCGGCTGGCGACGATGACGGCGAGCATTTCCAGGAACAGTGACCGGGCCTGGAAGGTGAACACGTTCGGGCCGCCGCAGTGGCGGACCGTGGCTACGACTTCGACACGTACCGCCGCCTGCTGTGGAAGCGCGGTATCGGACCCATGACCGCCCGACACGGCGTCGCCCACGGCTCCGGACCGGGCAGAGTGCGATGGGTGGCCGAGCGCGCCTTCACCCGGCTCCACCAGTTTCAAACGGCTCCGTATCCGACACGAGCGACCTGCCGATCTCCACCAGGGCCTGCCCGGACCGGCCTGCAGCCTCATATGCCTCCACCGACTCCGAACCCCACTCTGAAACGATCAGCAAGGGGGAGTGCGGCCGTACCCGCCCCTGCGGCCGTACTCGTACCCGGCCCCGTCATCGGGCCGCCCGCGCGGTCTGCGACCGGGCGCTGTGCCCGAGTTCATGGCCGAGCCCGAAGTAGTGACGGAAGTTGTACACGAGCGGGCTCCAGCGCGCGGGGTCGATGTGATGGGTGGCGGGGACGGTGATGTCCGGTGCCGCGTGGACCCGCAGCACACGGGTCTCGACGATCAGGAACTCCTTGCCGCTGTCGGGGCGTACCTCCTCCGCGACCGTCTCGAACTGGAGCGGGCACTGGGCGACGCGCGGCGGCGCGATGAGTTCGGACGGCACCGCGGTGAGACCGGACGCGGCGAACTTGGCGGGCTCGTGCACGACCGGGCCGCGGGGATCGCCCGGCCGCGGTCCACGGCCGGTGAGCCCGCCCAGCCGCTCGACCTGCCGCCACAGCTCCGGGCCGGGCAGGCTCAGGACCAGTTCCCGTCGGCCCGCGAGCAGATTGTGAGCGGTCTGCCCGTCCGGTCCCAGTCCCAGCACGATCACCTGGCCCAGAGCCCAGGCCGAGGAGATGGGTGCGAGGTTCGGCGAGCCGTCCTCGTTCTCGGTCGTGACAAGCACGACGGGGGTGCCGAAGTAGAGGATGCTCGGGTTGATCGTCTTCGTTTCCATGGCCAGGACCGTAGGCGGTGCACGGTTCGGTACCCGCCGAACCGACAGCGGCGGAAGATGGACGGATGGACACACGTGAGACCGGACAGGGGGTGGCCGCCGTGGCCGCTCTCCTCGCCGACCCGACCCGAGCGGTGTTCTGTCTGGCCCTGCTCGACGGACGGGCCTGGACCGCCGGTGAGCTGGCGCGTCACGCGGGCGTCGCGGCATCGACGGCCACCGGGCACCTCAATCTGCTCGTGACCGCCGGGCTGCTGGCCGAGCACCGCCAAGGCCGCCACCGCTACGTCGGACTGGCCGGTCCGAAGGCCGCGGAGCTCGTCGAATCCCTGGCGGCCCTCGCACCGGGGGACCGGGAGCCGCACCGCTCGCTGAACGCGGCCCGGCGTTCCCGTACCCTCGCCCGGGGCCGTACCTGTTACGACCACCTGGCGGGCATGCTCGGTGTGGCCGTCACCGACGCCCTCACCGAGCGCGGTTTCCTCGACGACCGTCATGGGCTAGCCCTCACGTCCCGGGGCCGTGACTGGCTCACCGGCCTCGGGATCGCCCTCGCCCCCACCCGCCGCCCCGCCGTCCGCACCTGTCTGGACTTCACCGAACGCCGCCCCCACCTCGCGGGTGCTGTCGGCGCCGCCCTGTGCCGCCACGCGTTCGACACCGGCTGGATCACCCGCGTCGGCACCACGCGCGCCGTGGCCCTCACCGAACAGGGCCATGACGAACTCCGCCGTCACCTCGGTCTGGACTTGGCCGCGGCCTGAGAACGGCTCCCGTCTGCGCGACCTCCGGCCCCACGGCGGGCTCTTCGACCGGTCGCTGCCCGGGCCCGCTCCGGACGCCCCTGCCTCCCCGGGCGTCTGCCCGGACCTGCCTCGACTCCGGCGTAGGTCGGCCGAACCCGGGCCGGGCCCGCCGTCACGACAGTCGTCCGTCCCTCCTGTCCGAAGCCCTCCTGTCCGAAGCCTTCGTGCGAATCCTCCCGTCCAACTCACCGACAAATTAATTTGTCTTGACAGTATTAAAGTTCGGTGTGAAGGTGGGGACATGTTCGAAGTAGCGGTGATCGAGGATGCGGCAGCGGCCGAGGCGTCGCTCGACCCCATGCGGGCCGGACTGCTGGCCGCGCTGGCGGCCGGGCCCGCATCGGCGTCGATGCTGGCGGCCCGGGTCGGGCTGGCCCGGCAGAAGGTCAACTACCACCTCAAGGCGCTTGAGCGGCACGGCCTGATCGAGCTGGTCGAGGAGCGGCGCAAGGGCAATGTCACCGAGCGCGTCATGCGGGCCACCGCCGAGTCCTTCGTGATCTCCCCAGTGGTCGCGGAAGGGGTGCGGCCCGACCCCGCGCGCTTCACCGACCAGCTGTCCGCACGCTGGCTGCTCGCCGTCGCCGCCCAGCTCGTGGGCGACGTCGGGGCGCTGATCACCGGCGCGACCAAGGCCCGCAAGCGCCTGGCGACATTCGCGATGGACGGACGGGTGCGCTTCGCCTCGGCGGCCGACCGTGCCGCGTTCGCCGAGGAAATGGCCGGTGCGGTCACCGCCCTGGTCGCCAAGTACCACACCGAGAGCGCCGAGGCCGGACGTGACCACCGTGTGGTGGTCGCCCTCCACCCGAGTGTCGCTCCGCCGGCGGACGGCACCAGCGCCGAGGATTCCTGACACGGCGCCCACAGCGGCAGCCGCCCCGACCGCCACGCCGTACGCGCGGCGAACAGCCCCGCGCACCCGGCCCGATCCGGAACCTGATCCGGTCCGCGACCCGAAACCGGCCCGGTCCGGAAGCGGAACCCGGACCGGTCAGGAACCGGAACCGGTCCGGCGAGAGCTTGCCCCGTCCCCCAGGGACGGACATCACCAGCACGACCGGCCGCGGAGAACCACCACGGCCGCGACGACCACCGAAGGAGCGCATGATGGGAACGATCAAGGTTCAGGAGTTCATCACCCTCGACGGAGTGATCGGCGCGCCGACCTGGACGATGGAGTACGGGTTCACCCCCGAGATGGGCGAGTCCATCGGCGGCTTCGTGGAGTCGTGCGTCGCGATCCTCCTCGGCCGCACCACCTACGAGGAGTTCGCCCCCGCTTGGGCCACCCGTTCCGTGGAGGACGACCCCGGCGCCCCGTTCATGAACGAGACCCCCAAGTACGTCGTCTCCTCCACCCTGGAACACGCCGACTGGAAGAACTCGACCGTCCTCGGCGGGTACGACGCCGACGCCATCCGCCGGTTGAAGGACAGCGTCGACGGAGGGATCTACGTCAGCGGCAGCGGCACCCTGGTCCGCGCGCTGCTCGCCGACGGCCTGGTCGACGAACTCCACCTGATCGTCTACCCCGTCACGCTCGGCACCGGCCCCCGGCTCTTCCCCGAGGGCGCACCGAAGTCGTCACTGAAACTCGCCGGGAGCCGCGCCTTCGGCAACGGAGTGCTGCACCTGACCTACAACCCCGCCACACGCTGACCGCCACCGCGCCGCACCGCCCGGAACCGCGCACCGCCCGGGAGTGCCTGGGCGTGGCCTCCGCCACCCGCGCGGCACGCCACCACGCACCCGACGAAGAACGAGAGATCCCCCGATGCCGCACCCCTTCGAGCTGCGCAAAGAGATCACCCTGGACGCGACACCCGAAGAGGTCTGGGACGCGATCGCGACCGGTCCGGGAATCGACTCCTGGTTCATGGGCCGCAACGAGGTGACGCCGGGCGAGGGCGGCCGGAACGGTATGGACCTGGGCGGTCATGTCCAGGAGTCCACCGTCACCGCGTGGCAGCCGCCCCTGCGCTTCGCGCACCGCTCGGCCGAGGCCGACGACGGTTCGTTCATGGCCATGGAGTTCCTGGTCGAGGGCCGTGACCAGGGCAGCACCGTACTGCGGCTCGTGCAGAGCGGTGTGCTGGGTGACGACTGGGAGACGGAGTACGAGGCCATGGCCGTCGGATGGGACATGTACCTCCACACCCTGGCCGCCTACCTCACCCACTTCCCCGGCCGGACCGCGGCACCCGTGGGCGCCTTCCGCCCGGGAGCCGCCGCACCCGAACGGGCCTGGGCGGTCCTCAAGGAGGCGCTCGGCCTGCCCGACCGCCTCACCGAGGGCGACGCGGTCCGGCTGGCCGTCCCGGGCGGCGCGCCGGTCGAGGGCGTCGTCGACTACCTGGCCGCACCGGCCTTCCTGGGCGTACGCACCGCCGACGGGCTCTACCGCTTCATCCACTCCGGACCGGACCGCGGCAACGTCATCGTGCTGGGCCACCACGTCTTCGAAGCGGACGCGGCCGACGGGCGGATCGAGCGGTCCTGGAGGGACTGGCTCGCCGGGCTGACCTTCTAGGACCGTCCGCGGCGGCTGCGTCAGGACCACGTGCTGTCGGTGTGCGGGGCCGGGCGGACCCTGGGCGGATCGGGTGGTCCGGGGCTTGGGGCGCGCGCCTTCACACACGCGCCGGACACCGGTACCTCGCTCGGGGTCGCCCGCCCCGGGGCGCCCCCGAACCATGTACGGGAGGCCCCACGATGCCTCCGTGGGCCACCCGTGCCGCCCCAATCAGCTTGTTGGAGTGCGGTGGTGCGCCCGCGGACCACGCGCCCTTGCCCGGCACCCCCGCGCGCCGGGGCGCAAGCCTTCTCACCCCTTCCGGCCTGCCGGAATGCTGATGCCGCTGGACACGGAACCCCCTACTTCAGGAGGCAGACATGGCAGTCGCACGCTACTTGGTCGTCGCCGTCGCCGCGGCAGGACTTCTCGCGACCGGTCCGGGGATGGCATCGGCCGCTCCGTCGGCGGTGGCCGTGAGCCGGTTCGACGACGGCAGCTTCGAGTACCCCACCGCGCCGGCGAACTCGTTCACGACCGTCACCGCCGGGCAGTCGATCGGGCCGTGGAAGGTGAGCGCCGGCGGGGTGGACCTGATCGGCGCCGGGTTCTGGCAGGCCGCCGAGGGCGACCAGTCCGTCGACCTCAACGCCACCCAGCCGGGCGCGGTCGCACAGACCTTCACCACCGTGGTGGGACGTACGTACACGGTCACCTACGCGCTGGCGGCGAACCCGGAGGGCGGTGCCGCGGTGAAGACCGGCAAGGTCCTGGTCGACGGGCAGAACTTCCAGGACTTCTCCTTCGACTCCACCGGGAAGACGCGCGCCGCGATGGGCTATGTGCAACGGCAGGTCACGTTCGTGGCAAACGCGCCGACGACGACCCTCGGGTTCGCCAGCACCCTTCCCGGTGCGTACGGACCCGTCATCGACGATGTCCGCGTCACCGCGTCCTCTCCCTGCTCCTGCAACCCCTGACGGCCCGGTCGTCCTGACCTGGCCTGACGTGACCTGATCCGACCCATGCCCGCCCCGGACGCACACCGACGGTGTACGACCCGGGGCGGGACAGCGGGACAGCGGGACAGCGGGACAGCGGCACAGCGAGGCGGCGGGACAGCGGGCGGGGCGCATTCCACGCCGCCGCACCTGCTCGCCGAAGCTCGCGCACCAGGCCGCTAACCTTCCCGGATGGCTGACGTCCCCCTCACGGTCAACCCCCTGTTCGACGGCACCGGCCTCGTCCTCGCGAAGGACCCGGACGAGGCCGGGACGTACCGCTTCCCCCGCCACGACCAGGCGCCGGACGGCACCTGGCGCTCGCTGACCCTGGCCGAGGCACGCCACGCACGTATCCGGCCGGTAGGCACCGCCGAGACGGTCCTGAGGGACTGGACGACACGCGGTCCGGTGCGACGGCCGGTTCCCTGGGTCGACCCGGCGGCCGACGAACCGGTGCGGGTCCGGGCCGGTGCGGTGGTGATCCGCGACGAGCACATCCTGCTCATCGGCTTCGAGGAGGACGGACAGCCGTTCTACGAGATACCCGGCGGCGGGGTTGAGGACGGTGAACCCTTGCACCGCGCGGTGGTCCGCGAACTGCGGGAGGAGTCCGGCCTGAGCGGGGACGTGGTCCGGGAAGTGGCCCGGGTCTGGAAGGAACGACGCCGCGAGCACTACTTCCTCCTGGAAGCCGAAGGAGAGCTCGGCGCCCGCGAAACACTCGACAACCACGGCGGCACCCCCGTGTGGATCCCGGTCCGCCAACTGCCCGTCACCCCCGTCTGGCCGCGGCGGCTCGCCTGGCGGATCACCCACTGGCACACGACGGGCTGGCCGTCCCACCCGGCCGAACTCGCCGACAGCATCCACGACCTGCGAGCCGGGTGCACCTGGTGAGCCGCGCCTTCGGCCGCCGTTGCGCGAGCGGCTGACGCTGAGCCATCGCGTCCGCCCACGTGCCCGTTCAACCCGCCCCCGGTGGACCCCGTCCACCCCACCCCACCCCACCGGCATCGGCATTGGCCGGCACGGCGAGTGGCCCGTGCGCTCATGCCCCCTTCGGTCCTTCGGTGGGTCGGTCCATCGACCTGGTGATCCGGCGACCCGGCGATGTCAGTGGTCGTCCCTAAGCTGCTTGGCGTGGTCCGTTCCCGGGAGCGAGTGGGGGTCGTGGTGCGCAGGCCGGTCGAGGGCAATGTTGAGGTTCATTACAGTCAGATCTATGTCGAGAGCGATCCGGACGGCGTTTTCCCGGAACTCGCGGAAGCGCTCGGCGGACAACGCAACGGGTTGTGCGGGGCGGCGACCCCCGGTCTGCTGTGGCTGATCACCGGCCTGCACACCGGCAGTGTCGTCTTCACCGTGGAGGTGCACGACCAGGCCCCGCCGCTGGACGACGGGTGGGAGGAGATCGTGGAGGTCTCCTTCCGGCCCGCCTCCACCAGCACCGCACTCGTGGAGTGGGGAGGCGGGGGCTCCTGGGACCTGGGCCTGGACGAGATCGACCACCGGGTCCGGTACTGCGCCACACGCATGGACGAGGGGAAGCAGCACGACACCCGGTTCCCCGAGGAGGCCGAACTGGACCGCTATCTGTTGCAGTTCTGGCCGGCACCGCCCGGTCCGGACCGCGTCCTGAAGCAGACCTCGGAGGTCGCCGCCTACTGGCACGACTACGCCCAGGAGCAGCCGCCCCCGCCGACCCCGGCCGAACGTGCCGAAGCCGCGCGCCTCGCCCGGCTCGCGGAAGCAGAAGCAGAGAGGCGGCAAAAGCTCGCCTACGAACTGTGGAAATGGGGAGGGAAGTTGCCGAGCCCGGCGCTCAGCGCCGTCGGCGGCAATGTGCGCGGTCTGCTCCGCTTCGACCCGGCCCTTGTCCACGCTCTCGACGCCGCGGGCTCCGCAACCCAGCGTCAGGTGGCCGTGCTGGCGGCGCGCCGCGCGTGCGAAGCGGCCGGACTGACCGCGCTGGACCCGGTCGCCGCCGCACTCACGGACCTCGCCGAAGGGCGTCCACTGCCGCCGCCCTTCAACGACCCGGACCGTGCGTGGCGGGTTCTGGAGTCCGACCCGCGCTTCCCCGACAGGACCGTGGCCGAGGCTGTCCCGCCCGAGCGGCCTCCCTTCGAGCCACCCGCCCGGGACGGCGTGGACGCCCCGGTCTCACAGCCCTCGCCGGTGGTGCATCTCGTGGGCCCCGCGGCGATGGTGGCGCATCCGGACTACCCGTCGCCCACCGGAGCGACGATGTACGCGCTGACCACGGTCGGCCGGCCCGTCCGGCCGCCCCGCATGTCCCAGCCGCACATGGCCGTCCCCGCCCTGTTCGGTGCCGCCGGGTCCGACCCGCTCCGGGCCGCCCTCGATTCGGTGTTCGCGGCCGTGGTCACCTACGGCGAGGACTATCCGGCACTTCTGCGGGAGATCCGGTCCGCCTGCCAGGAGTATCCGCAGGCGTAGACATCCCGCCGCTGCCCCGGCCGTCGGCGTGGACCGGGTCGGACCGGCGGACCCGGTCCGACCCGGTCCGACCCCGGGATGTCCCCCGGCGGGCCGGCCGGGCGTCACCCCAGGGAGCCCCGGCTCGTTGCACCGGTATGGCCTACTCCGTACCGGGCGCCCGGCCGCAGACGGCCATGCCCGTGCCCGACCGGCACGCGACATCCGGCGTTGGCCCCGCGGCCATGGGCGACGCGTATGTTCCCTGGTCGTGCGATCCCGCCCCGTCGACCGGTGGTCCGGGCCGGTCACCAGCCCCCTGGAGTGATTCATGGAACGTCGCACCTTCCTCCGCACGGCGGTCATCGGTACCTCGACAGCGGCGTTCGGCGGCTCCCTGTGGCGCGGTGCGGCGCTCGCCGATCCCGCGCGGCCCGGCCCGGGCCCGTACGGCACGCTGCGGCCGGCCGACGCCAACGGCATCGCCCTGCCGGGCGGGTTCACCAGCCGGGTCGTCGCCCGTTCCGGCCAGAAGGTCGGCTCCACCCCGTACACCTGGCACGACGCGCCCGACGGCGGCGCGTGCTACGCCGACGGCACGGGATGGATCTATGTCTCCAACGCGGAGGTCACCCCGGGCGGAGCCGGTGCGCTGCGGTTCGCCCCGACGGGGGCGATCACCGGCGCGTACCGCATCCTGTCGGACACCCGGCAGAACTGCGCGGGCGGGAGGAAGCCGTGGAACACCTGGCTGTCCTGCGAGGAGGTGAGCCGGGGCTACGTCCATGAAGCGGACCCCTGGGGCACGGCCCCGGCCGTACGGCGCGACGCGATGGGCCGGTTCAAGCACGAGGCCGCCGCGGCCGACCCCGTGCGCGAGGCGGTCTATCTGACCGAGGACGAGTCGAACGGCTGCCTCTACCGTTTCCTCCCCACCACCTGGGGCGACCTGTCCTCCGGCAGGCTCCAGGTGCTCACCGCCGGAGCCGCCGTCTCCGGCAGCTTCGGCTGGGCGGACGTCCCGGACCCCGGCGGCTCACCGACCGTGACCCGCGACCAGGTGCCGGGTGCGAAGAGGTTCGACGGAGGCGAGGGCTGCCACTACGCCGACGACAAGGTCTGGTTCACCACCAAGGGCGACAACCGGGTCTGGCAGCTGAACCTCACGAGCGACACCTACGAACTGGCCTACGACGACTCGCTGGTCAGCGGGGGCGCTCCACTGACCGGGGTCGACAACGTCACCGGCTCCTCGTCCGGTGACCTGTTCGTCGCCGAGGACGGCGGCACCATGGACATCTGTGTGATCACACCGGCCGGGACGGTCGCGCCCTTCCTGCGGATCGACGGCCAGTCGTCGTCGGAGATCACCGGACCGGCCTTCTCACCGGACGGCTCACGGCTGTACTTCTCCAGCCAGCGCGGCACGAGCGGTTCGTCGTCCGGCGGCATCACCTACGAGGTGACCGGCCCCTTCCGCACCTGATCGCACCCTCGCCGCCCGGACCGTGCCCCACCCGTGCTGGTGCAGTCCGGCGGACGGCGTCCGCGCCGACTCCACTGCCGCGCCCGGCTGTTCACCGAGCCCGGGCCCGGCCCCCGCTCCGGTGCGCGGGCGCGCCGAGACGGACCGGGACTCCCGGTGAGTACAGGACGCTGACCGGCTCCGCGTGCCGCGGCGGCAGCCCCGCCGCCGCGACGAGTCCGTCCTGGCATTCCAGGAGTTCCGCCCGGTACAGCGGCCAGCGCGGGTGGTCGTTGGGCAGATAGGCGACGCCGCGAGGGAAGGCGTTGTGCATGCCCCACCGGGCGGTGAGGAAGTGTTCGAGTTCTGTCGGCTCGCCGACGCGTCCGCCCTTGCGTATGACGACCCGGCTGCTGACGCCGCGCGGCGCGGGCCAGCGCCGGGACGTGGTGTAGGCGACGGTGTCACCTTCGGCGCGAACGGACATACGGGACCACATGTACGGCAGCCGGAACCCGGCCCGCCCCATGACCACCGGTACGAGCCGGGCGGCGTCCATCGAGCGGAACACCACGCCGCGCCTCCCCTCGGCGTCGACCGAGTAGAGGCGCACGTTCGTTTCCGGGAAGGCGCCGAAGTAGGGGACACCCGGCAGCCGGAACCAGCCGACCCGGTGCATCCGGAAGGCCACGAGGCCGACGTACGTGGTCCCCTGGAACGTGTCGGGCACGGTCCCGGCCGGCAGCAGTCCCGCCACGCGGTCCGGGTCCACGGCCCAGTGGACGAAGGCGAGGTCCAGCCACCACTGGGTGAGCAGTGGCCGTGCGATCGCCGTGGTGGCGTCCGGGCTGACGGGCTCCGGGCGGTCTTCTGTGCTCGACATGACGCCAGCATCGCAGCGTGGCCCACGCCGGCCGGGCGGGGGCCTACCGCAGAGGGATGCCGTGTCCGGGGCCGCGCTCATGCTCGGGCCTGGGGCCCGAGTAGCGCCGGTCGGACTCGGCGATGACCGTGTCGTTGATGCTGGCCTCGCGGCGGGTCATGAGTCCGCGCTCGTCGAACTCCCACAACTCATTGCCGTAGCTGCGGTACCACTGGTCCTCGGTGTCGTGCCATTCGTACTGGAACCGGACGGCGATCCGGTTCCCGCCGAACGACCACAGGCTCTTGCGCAGTACGTAGTCGAGTTCGCGTTCCCACTTGGCGGTGAGGAAGGTGATGATCTGCTCGCGGCCCGTGAGGAAGACGTCCCGGTTCCGCCAGACGGAATCCTCGGAGTAGGCGAGGGCGACCTTGTGCGGATCGCGGGTGTTCCACGCGTCCTCGGCGGCCTGGACCTTGGCGATGGCGCTGTCGGCGTCGAACGGCGGCAGCGGTGGACGGGCCTCGGACATGCTGATGATCCTTCCGGGAGTCGGGAGTCGGGAGTCGGGAGTCGGGAGTCGGGAGTCGGGAGTCGGGTCAGGGGACGGCTCGCGCGCGGTGCCGACGTACGGCGTCACGGTTGGCGCAACGCCGGCCACAGTAACGCTGCCGTCCGGGGACCAGGGCGCGCCCCTCTACCGGGAGCTCGGATTCACCGATCGCCCGGACCCCGCGCTGTACTGGCGCCCGTGACCGCCCCGTTCCCGTACGCGCTCCAAGGCGTAACGGTGCGGACCGCGGATGGTGTCCGGATGGCCGTAGCGGCGAGAGGGGGCGCTTCTCCCGGTGCGGGACGGTGGGCTGTTCGTGCGGGGGCGCGTTCATCATGCGATATGCTTCATGTGTGTTCGCCGCCGTGACAAGCGGTGGCGGGACATGCGTTGGTGGTCCAAGGAAAGACACCCCACTTCCCGTGGGGGGATGTAGGTGCAAGGCCTGCCCAGCGCTCGATCAAGACCCGGTCTCCTTCAGGGAGACCGGGTCTTTTGATGTGTGCCGAATAGGGAGTGGGCTACCGGCGGTCGGTGCCGAACGGGCCGCGCCGAATACCTCGCGTCCCCACCGGTCTTCCTTCGCCGCCGCGAAAGGGCCGACGAAGCGCGGTGTCGCTTTCTGCACGGACATCGCGGATGTCGGCACAGCTCTGCGCGGTGAGAAAGAGCTCACCGGTGATTCCGGCGAGCTGAACGTCAGGTCCCCCGCAGTCATCACGCAGGTCACGTATCCCGTGGGGCGAGCGAGCGAGCGGGGCGCCGGGGCCGCGGGGTGAATCCAGTGATCCCGATGTCCTCGCCACCGTCCTCGTGGAGAAGCTCGGGGCCGCTCCTGGGAGTCACGACGCCGCTGTGACGAGTGCTTCTTTTGAGCCGAAGTCGCCGTGTGTCAGGGGCTCTTCAGGGCCCGCGCTCCCGGTGATGCCGCACGCCGTGGTGCCGTCGCGGCTGTACCGTGCGGTATACGGGGTGCCATAGCCCGCAGAAGCGGTGCGGGTGCCCGCCGTATCGCGTTCATGGGCAAACGAAGGGCATTTTCTCCCTGCGCCGACCCGCCCGGCCTGTTCCTCCGCCCTGCCTCCGTATGCCTCATACCGCACGTCCTGCGGGTACGGCTTTCAGCTGTCCAAAATTCATCGCACGATGAAATCAACCGTTGACCTGCCCGTGAGTCGACCACAATTATTCATTTGCGGCAGGGAATCGCAGGCTCCCCCCGGCTGCGTACAGCCGGACAACGGCGTCCGGCTCCTTCCCGCCCGCCCCGCCGGCCTCTCGCCGGGCCAATGGAGCGTGCGACGAAGGCGGTTGACGGTACGGCCACCGTCAAGGGAGCCCTGCTCCGGGGCGACGTCGCGGTTCAGTCGGCACCTGCCCGCCGCCGGGCCCGGCGCAGGCGGTGACCTTCCGCGGCGGCCCCGAACGGACTTCGCGCCAGCAGAGCCCATCGGAAAGGCATCATTCGTGCGCATACTGTTCACCACCCTCGGCAGCCCCTCGCACGGGCGCGCCCAACTGCCGCTCGCCAGGGCGCTCGCCGCCGCGGGCCATGAGGTGCTCGCGGCCACCACCCCGCCCATCGGCTCGGTCTTCGAGCACGACGACGTCCGGGTGACGACCCCCATCGACGACGTCATGCCGGGCGCCGATGTGATGCCCGAGCTGGTGGAGATCGCCGGGCGGACGGATCTGGACGAGAAGGAACGGAACGATCTGACCTTGCAGGTCATGTCCCGGTCGGTGGCCGGCGGCATGGCACGTGAACTCCTCGGCTCCCTGCTCCCCGTGGCACAGGACTTCCAGCCGGACCTGATCCTCCGCGACGGCATGGACCTCGCCAGTGTGCTGATGGGTGAGAAGCTCGGCATCCCCCAGCTGCCCACCCCGTCAGGGACCAGCAACTCCCTCGACCCGGCCGACCTGCTTCCGCATCTGAACGTCCTGCGGGAGGAACTCGGGCTGCCCACCCATGAGGACCCCCTGTCCGTCGTCCCGCGCGGCCGCATCGACTACGTGCCGCCGGAGCTCTCCTTCTCCAAGTATCTGCCGGCGTCGTGGTCGTACCGGCAGACGGTGAACGTGGACCGGGGTTCCGTGCTGCCGCGATGGGTCGCGGAACTGCCCACGGACCGCCCCCTGGTGTTCGCCGCCCTGGGCACCGCGCTCCCCATGTTCCAGGAGAGGCAGGGCAGCGAGGAGATGCCCGAGATGCCCTTCCGGATGCCGGACCCGAACGACTCGCTGCGGACGATCATCGAGGCGGTGTCACGTCTCGACGACTGCACTGCCATCGTCGCGACCATGGGCATCCCGGTGGACACCGACGGCCTGCCGTCGCATGTGCACGTCGCCGAGCGGCTGCCGCAGCCGCTGCTGCTGGAGGCCGTGGACCTCTTCCTGACCCATGGAGGGTTCAACAGCATCCGGGAGGCGCTGCGCACGGCCACACCCGTGGCGGTGCTGCCCCAGTTCGGGGACCAGCACAAGAACGCGCAGCGTATCCAGGAACTCGGCCTCGGCCGGAAGGTCACCGAATCCACACCGGGCGCCATCACCGGTACCTGCCGCGAGGTGCTGGCGGACAGCGCCATCGCCGCGCGGGCCCGTCGGGCCCGTATGTCGATGCTGGCACTGCCGGAGATCGAGAGCGCTGTCGCCGACCTGGAGAAGCTCGTCGGGTGACGCGTCCGTTCCGCGGCTGCCCGGACCCCGTACCGGGCCCCCGTACCGGGCGGCCGGGCGGCTGCGGAACCCCCTGTTCAACCCCCTGTTCAGCAACCCGGGTTCAGCAACCCGGGTTCAGCAACCCGGTTCAGCAACCCGGGTTCAGCAACCCGGGTTCACCAGTCCCATTTCAGTGGTCCGACAGCACGGTGCAAGCACGTGCGGCAGAGAAGGTTGCCAAGGATGTCCCCACCCTCCATGATCCCTGACGCCGTGAACCGTGCCGTGCACCTCGGCCGCCCGTACCGGCTGCCCGACCCGACGGGCGTGAACCGCGCCGCCCGCCGTGGCCGTCCACGCCGACTGCCGGTTACGACGGTGCTCTCGGTTCCGACGGTGTACTCGGCACCGTCGAAGGGCTGGTGCGGCGCACAGCCGTCCGGCGCCATACGTCCGGGCACCACCGCGTGAGCCGGGGAGACGGCCCGGCCGCCCCGGACGCGACCCCACGCGACGCGAAGAGCGGCCCGCAGAGCGAGCAGGCCGCTCCGGCCCGGCTGACGCACCGGCAGATCGTCACCGTTCTCTCCGGCCTCATGCTCGGCATGTTCCTCGCCGCGCTCGACCAGATGGTCGTCTCGTCGGCGCTGCGCACCATCGCCGACGACCTCCACGGGCTGACCGCCCAGGCCTGGGTGACCACCGCCTACCTCGTGGCGGGCACCATCGCCACCCCGCTGTACGGGAAGCTCTCCGACATCCACGGCCGGCGGCCCGTCTATCTGTGGGCGATCGTCCTGTTCGCCGTCGGGTCGCTGCTGTGCGGATTCGCCACGTCCATCCACCAGCTCGCGGCCTTCCGGGCGGTGCAGGGAATCGGCGGCGGCGGACTGATGTCGCTCGCGATGACGATCATCGCCGACATCACCTCGCCGCGTGAACGCGGCCGCTACCAGGGCTACATCACGGCGGTCTTCGCCGGTTCCAGCGTAGCCGGGCCGTTGGTCGGGGGAGTGTTCGCGGAACGCTCCACGCTTCTCGGGCTCGACGGCTGGCGCTGGATCTTCCTGATCAACGTGCCGCTGGCGGCCCTGGCCGTCGTCGTGATCCTGCGCGTCCTTCGCATACCGCACAAGCCGGTGCGGCACCGGCTGGACCGCGGCGGGGCGGTGGCGCTGGCGGTCGGTATCGTCCCGCTGCTCCTCGTCGCCGAGCAGGGACGCGGCTGGGGCTGGGGCTCCCCCCGGGCGCTGACCCTGTGCGCGGTCGGCCTCGCAGGTCTGCTCGTCTTCGTCCTGGTCGAGCGGCGGATGGGGGACGCCGCCCTGCTGCCGCTGCGGCTGTTCCGCATCAAGGCGTTCCGCCTGGGGGCGGCCCTGCACTTCGTCGTCGGTATCCCGATGTTCGGCGCGATGGCGCTGCTTCCCCTGTACCTGCAACTCGCCCAGGGCATGACTCCCGTCAACGCGGGTCTCGCCTCCCTGCCCATCGTGGTGGCGAACGTGGTGGCGACCATCGCGGTCGGCCGGATGATGTCCCGGACGGGGAAGTTCAAGGTGCACCTGGTGGCGGGCATCGGCTCGCTCACCGCGGGCATGGCGGTGTTCGCGACGCTGAGGGAGGACAGCCCGCTCTGGTACGTCTCCATCGGCATGCTGTTCGTGGGAGCGGGACTCGGCGCGGCGATGCAGACGATCACCACGCTGGCCCAGTCCGACGTCCCCCCGGGGGACATGGGCGCGGCGACCGCGTCGGTCAACTTCTTCCGCTCGAACGGCGGCACGGTGGGCACCGCCATGTTCTTCTCGATCCTCTTCTCGCTGGCCGGCCCGCGTATCGGCGAAGGGCTGGCCGAGGCCCGTGAGGAACCGTCGTTCCGCCAACTGGAGGCCGAGCCCGCGAACGCCGGTGCGCTGGAAGGGGTCCTGCGGCCCGACGGCGGTCTCAACCTGGAGGACTCGGCCTTTCTTCGCACTGTCGACACCCAGGTCGCACAGCCCTTCCTCGACGGCTATGTCAGCGCGATGCAGGCGGTCTTCCTCACCGGGGCAGTCGTGGCGCTGCTCGCCTTCGTGATCGCGGCGTGGCGGGTGCCGGACACCACACTGTCCTCGGAGTGATGACGCCTTGTCTCCGGGAGCACGGGAGCACGAAAGCCGGGGGACAGGGACCCGGGAGCGCGGGACCCGGGAATTCCCGGGCATGTCGTCGGCGGGAGGGGGTACCCGCAGGGATGAGAAGAGTGCACCACGGATCGACGATAGGAGTCAGATCGTGCACGCCTCCAAGAGCATGTCCGATATCAGCGCACCTTCCCATGTCCAGGGTCTCGCGGTTCTCAGCCTGGCCCTCGGAATCCTCGGATTCTTCTTCTTCAGCCTGATTCTGGGGCCGCTCGCCATCCTGACGGGATACTTGGCCATGCGAGGCACGGAGCCTCAGCACACGGCCATGGCGAAGGCCGGGATCGCGGTCGGTACCGCCGTCCTGGTCCTCCACGCGATCCTGCTCACGGCCCAGTCCTGAACAGTTCTCACGGTTCTCCTCTGACGGAGCGGCCCGGCGTGGTTCGCGGCGTTCCGTCGGACCCTTCCGCCGGTGCGACCGGCAGCCGGTGCGATCCGGTGAGGTGATCCCGTGACGTGATCCATGTCCGTCCCGTGTCAGCCGTCGCTCCGGGCGGCGAGGCCGGTGGACCCGATCAGTCCGGCGAGCCCGGCGAGTCCGGTGGCCGCGATGCGGCCGCCGTCGCCATGAGCCGGGCCGGGGCCGGTGTGTCCAGGGCATGTCCACGTCGGATGGGGGTACCCGGGCTGGGACACCCAGGGGAGGGAACTCGGATGACGACGACGGACGGGTCCGGTACAGCCACGACGGACCATGAAAGTTCTTGCTGCGGGAGACATCCCGCAGCCGGGAGCCAGGGATCCGAGGAGAGCCCGCGGGAGCGGGTGAACCGGCGGTGGAACGAGATACTCCAGGAGACCCGCGTCGCGCAGACCGGCGTCCAGATCCTGTTCGGATTCCTGCTGAGTGTGGCCTTCACCCAGACCTTCCGTGAGCTGGAGGAGCCCAGCAAGGTGCTGTACGTGGTGACGGTGGCGCTCGGAGCGTCCGCCACCGCGGCCCTGATCGCACCCGTGTCGATCCACCGGTTCCTCTCCGGCCAGAGCATGAAGGACGAGGTCGTCAGCTACGCCGCCCGCCTGGTGATGTGCGGGCTGGTGCTGCTGGCCCTGACCATCGGATGCACCCTGCTCCTCATCCTCCACGTCGTGCTGTCCGGGACGGTGGCCACAATCATCGCCGCGGTGGTGATGATCTGGTTCGTCCTGTGCTGGTACGTACTGCCCTTCCGGCTGAGTCGCCAGGGACCCCGCTCCACCACCGGCGCGGCTTCCAGCACCGACTGACGTCCCGTCGGCGCCGGACTGCCCGACGCGTACGTCAGGCCGTCCGACCGGACCGCGTCGGCAGGGCCCCATGAGGGGGTTTCCCCCACCTCCGAGTTGTGGCCCGCCGGATGGGCAACGGCGTTTCGTACGGCCATCGTTGGGCGTCCGGGCCTCCGTTCGTCCGGCGATGACGGTTCGTCCATGTGAGGGCGGAGCCGCCGTCCGCCACGTGGTGAGGGCGTAGCCGCCGTCCGCGGCGTGCCGCGGAAGGCCGACCGAAGGATCACGAGGGGGAACAGTGGAACGTCCCGTGGAGCGCGGCCTTCCGCGCCGAACGCTGCTGGCCGGTGCCGGGGCTGCTGGTGTCGGGACGGTCTGGGGAGCCGAGGGGGGCGCCGTCGCCGCCGGGCGGACCCGGCCGGTGGGCCAAGGGGCGGTGGACGCCGAGGCGGCACGTCTGGAGCGGGGGCTGATCGCGCTGCGGCGGGACCTCCACCGGCATCCCGAGGCGCCGGGGCAGGAGCGGCGTACCGCCGGTGTGGTGGCCCGCGAGCTGCGGGCGGCCGGGCTCGACGTGACCACCGGGGTCGGCGGCCACGGTGTCGTCGGCGTCCTGCGGGGGGCGCGTCCGGGCCGGACCGTCGCGTACCGGGCGGACATGGACGCGGTACCGGCCAGGGACATCATCGGTGGCGGCCCGTCGGTGGCCCATCTCTGCGGGCACGACGTCCACACCGTCATCGCACTGGGTGTCGCACGGGTCCTGTCGCGGTTGCGGCGCCGGCTGGACGGAACGGCGGTGTTCCTCTTCCAGCCCGCCGAGGAGACCCTGTCCGGAGCCCGTGCGCTGATCGACGCGGGCGTGCTGGAGCGCACCGGTACGAAGGAGATCCACGCGCTGCACTGCGGGCCGTTCCCCGTCGGCCGGTTCGCCGTGACCCCGGGATTCGGGATGCCGGGCCAGGACAAGGCGGAGGTGACCGTCCCTGGGCCGGACGCGCCCGGTACGGCGCGACGACTGGCCGAACAGATCGGCGGGCTCGCGACGGTGCCCTTGCCGCGCACTCCCGCGGACCTTGAGCGACTGGTCGCCGACGCCCGCACGCCCGACGGGCCGCTGGCCCGGTTCGTGACCGTACAGGCCCGCGCACAGGAGGCCGGGGTGAGCGTGTCCTACCGCTGTTGGCCCGAGGACCGGTACCTGGACGTCCGAGAAGACATCCGCCGACTGGCCGCGTCGTTCCCCGGGGCCCGGGTGAGCTTCCCCGCCGGGCCGTTCCCGGCGATGGTCTGCCCGGAGCGCGACGGCCGCGCGCTCGCCCGGTATCTGCGCCGCACCCGCGGTCGGGACGCCGTCATCCGGCTCCATGCCGCCTTCCCACCCTTCAGCGGCGAGGACTTCGCCCTCTACCTGGACCGACTCCCCGGTACGTTCACCTTCCTCGGCGTCCGCGCGCCCGGCGCGCCTGTTACCACGAGTTACCCGCACTTTCCCGACTTCGCCCCGGACGAGCGTGCCATCGGCATCGGCGTACGGGCCATGGCGGGCTGGATCGCGGAGCGGACCCGCGGGCGAAGTAAGTTCCTTCACCCTTGACCTGAACCGTAGTCGAGGTCCTACGGTCGCTGTGGCGGAACTGGCCCCGGTCGACCTCCGGAGCCCGAAGCCTGGTGCGGTCTGGTGCCCAGGGCGCATGGCGAAGCGAAGCGGCCGGAGCGGAAGGCGGAGTGGTGGAGTACTCGCACGAGGACGGGGAACTGGTGGGCCAGCCGGTCGGATACTGGACCTGGGCGGCGAACAAGACGCTCATGGCGTACGTCAGGGGGCGGCTCGCGGCGATCGGGATCACCCAGCCGCAGTGGTGGGTGCTGCACCAGGCCCTGCACAGCGAGCACGGTGTGACCCGGGACGAGTTGATCAGCGCGCTCCAGGCCAACCTCGACGTCGGGGCCGGTCTGGCCCCCGACATCGATCTCCTGGTGGAGCGGACGCTGCTCGTCCCGGACGCGGAGGGACGGCTGCGGATCACCGACGAGGGCAGGGCACTGCACCGGCGCGCCGCCGAGACCCAGCGGACCAGTCGCGAGCATGTGCACGCGGACATCCCGGACGAGGAGTACCTGATCACCCTCAAGGTTCTCCAGCGCATGATTCACAACGCGGGCGGGGACGTGACCCAGCGCTGACGGCCGGCGGCGGCACCCGGCGGGCGGACGGCACCCGGTCCACGGGCCCAAGGGGCCGCGTCGGCAGGGGTGTTCCCGTCGGCCGTGCGGGTGCGCCGGCCGCGGCCCGGGTCACAGCAGACGGGCCAGAGGCAGTGCGGCGATGTCGGCGGCGGGCCGGGACAGATACAGGTCGGCGTGGTAGTAGCCGTCCTCCTCCTTGTCCGCCGTGGGCAGCCCGGTCGCGGCCAGGGCGTCGAACGCCGCCTGCCGTTCCGCGTCGTCGGCGAAGCGGCGCTGCCGGAAGGTGCGGCCGGTCAGCTTCTCCGTCACCAGGCCCGAACCGGCGAGCAGCTCGGCGATCGGCTCGTAGGGCACCGTCCGCAGCACGAACGCCGCGACCCAGGGCGGGGCCGCCACACAGTCGAGGAGCCGGGCGAACGTCCTGGTACGGACGTAGCCGATGCCGCCGGTCACGGTGATGAGGTCCGTGTCCGCCAGTGCGTCGCGCAAGGCGGGGCTCGGCCCGGTGACTTCGAGGTTCTCCGCGAAGGCGTCGTCGAGCAGGCCCGCTTCGCGGGCGTATCCGGCGGCGTGGGCCGCCGCGTCGATTCCCGTCACCGAAACGGCTTCCGGGGTACGGCGCGCCGTGAAGAAGGCCCGGTCCTCGGCCGCGAGCTGCCGGGCCGACAGGGCGGCGATGCGGGGTGTGGCGTACCGGGTGTACAGCTCGGCCAGGGTCACCCGGTGGTTCAGGAGCGCCGCGTTGATCCCGTAGGAACAGCACAGGTCCACCACGGCAGGTGGCGTCCGGTCGGGGCGCAGCCGGCGCAGTGCCTCGGTCAGTGCCCGGAAGGCGGCCTGGCCGTGGTGGGGTATCTGGTACCCCAGCGGGCGCAGCGTCGCGAAGTACGGGCGGGGGTCGGGGCAGTCGTAGATGTCGCCGAAGTTCGCTTTGCCCCAGTCGGCACTCGTGGTGGTGCTGCTCGGTTCGGCAGTCATGGAAGGCCCTTCTGACGTGCGTCGCCATGCAAAGGACTCGACAAACCGTAGAGAGTTACGGCCGAAGGCGGTGCGGTGGTGCGCCACGGCTTCCGGTCCCGCCTCCTCGGCACGGGCGGCACGCGACGGCATCCGGGAGGAGCGGACCGGGCGGGGGCTCCCTACATCCAGTGTCGCCAGCCCGACCGGGCCCGTGCCAGCGACTAACAGGCCAACACACCGGTCCCGAACGGCTCCGTTGCGGATGTCACGCTCCTCGTGGCGGCGGACGCCCGGCCGGTGCGCGGGCCACGCGGCGCCGCGGTTGACCCTGACGCAGGGGCAACCGCGCAGCATGGTCGGCATGACGACAAGAACTGCCGCGACCGAGGTCACGGGACCGCGTGAACCGTACGACGAGCACGAGTTGGCCCCCGGAGCCGGCCAGGGGCCTTGCCCACCGGCGAGCACCTCGACGCGGACCGGTGACGACGGGGGCCACCGGACCGGCGGTGACGACGGGGGCCACCGGACCGGCGGAGGCGACGGGGCGATGCGGCACTTCACGGTCCACCACGACGGCGTGACGATCCCGGTGTCCCGCGGCGGCCGGGGACGACCGCTGGTCCTGTGCCCCGGACTGAACTCGACCCAGGCGGACCTGAGCGAGCTCGCCGAACTCCTTCGACGCGACTACGACGTGGTCACCTTCGACCTCCGGGGCCACGGCCTCGCCTCGGGAGCCGACCGGTACTCCTTCGACGCGTTCCTGAGCGATCTCGTCGCCGTACTCGATGAGCTGGAACGCCACGACCCGGCTGCGGCGCCCGTGCTCGTGGGGTACTCGCTGGGCGCGGATCTGGCTGTGCGCCATGCCGCCGAGCGGCCCGGTGCCGTCGCCGGGCTCGTCCTCATCGACGGGGCGAACCCGTTGCCCGAACCGTTCATCACGGACATCGACCTGGCGGAGTTCCGCGCCATGGCGCGGGATCAGGCGCGAAGCGCCGAGCGGGCCAAGGGCACCGCGCGTCAGGTCCTGCTCACCGCGCGGGACATCTTCGCCCTGGGTCAGGAGATCGACGAGGTGCGGTCCAAAATCCTCGACCGGTACCGGGAGATCGACCGCCCCATCAACATGATCATGTCCACCGCCATCGCCGGTGACAGCACCGAAGGCCGTGCGCCGCGGCACAACCAGCTCTGGCGCAGCGGCGTCGAGCGGCTCGTCCGCGAGCAGCCGCACATTGCCACGTCCTGGCTCGACACCGGCCACCAGCTGGTCTTCACACACGCTCCTCGGATCGCGGAGATCATCCGCCGCGCGCACCACCCGTCGGCCGCGCCCGCTTCCTGAGCGGTCGTAGGAGACTGGTCCGATGCTGACCATCGGCGAGCTGGCGTCGTACGCCGGGGTCACCGTGCGCGCGGTGAGGCACTATCACGCCAAGGGGCTGCTGCTGGAGCCGGAGCGGGACCACTCCGGCTATCGGCGGTACAGCGCCGACGCGGTGGTCGAGCTGATCAGAATCCGGACCCTCGCCCAGGCAGGGGTTCCGCTGTCACGCGTCTCGGAGCTGCTCCAGGCTGGCGGGAAGGAGTTCGCCGCGGCGGTCGCGGACATCGACAAGCGGCTGCGCGCGGAGATCCGGGAGCGTCGGCGGCACCGCGAACAGATCGCCCTCCTCGCCTCCGGGGACGGCCTGGCGCTGCCTCCGGAGGTGGTCGGGTTCCTCGACCGGCTGCGGGCGCTCGGGGTCGACGAGCGGATCGTCCAGGTCGAACGCGACGGCTGGATTCCGCTGGCCGCGCACTCACCCGAGCGGGTCGCCGAGTGGACGGCACGCAAGCGGAAGCAGCTCGCCCACCCGCAGCTCATCGACTTCTACCTCACCCTGGGCCAGGCTCTTGACCGGACCGACGACGATCCACGGCTGGCCGAACTGGCCGACGAGCTCGCCGTCTACCTCGACCGGCTCGCCGACGAACAGGGCGAGGACCACGTGGACGACGCCGAGATCGAGGCACCGTTCGTCACCCTGATGGACACCCTGGCGTTCGACGCCGCGCCACCGGCGCGTCGTCTGATCGAGCTGCTGGAACGGCGCGGCTGGACCGGCTGGACCAAGGTCGAGCGCCTGGACCCCGCACGGAGTGCGGCCGGAGACCGGCAGCAGGGCACGCGGTCGAGACGCCCCCGGCACGAACGCTGAGAACAGCCCTCGACAGCCCCCAACGCCAACGCCGGCTTCGGCCCTGGCCCCAGCTTCAGCTCTGGCCCCAGCCCCAGCCCCAGCCCCGGGCCCGGCTCCAGCCCCAGCTCCGGCCTCGGCCCGGTCGAGTGCCGGGCCGCAGTGGTCAGCGCAGCCGGGCTCCCGGCCCGCTGAACGAGGAACCCGGCTCGGGATCTTGCGGTGACCGTGGGTGGCGTCGCCCATGAGGTGGCTGCGCGGTCCGGCGTCCTGGCCCCGGTCCGGCCGCGCCGGGCAGAGGACCGGCGAGGTGGCCGCAGCGGACGGCGGCGCGGGGGAGTGGGCTTCCTGCCGCCGGGCACTGGGCGGCGGCAGCCGCATTGCGTAGGGTCGAGGTCGTGACCGGAACCGGGCCGACCGCCGTGCGGCAGAATTTCCTCAACTCTGTTCGGCCGGGCGAGGTCAGGAGGGGAACGGTGTCCGGCTTCGAAGGCCGGGAAGCCATCGTGGACCTTGAAGGGGCAACGGCCCCGCCTGGAGTGGTGGTGGGCCGCATCATCCGGCACGAGCTGTCATGGCGTCGCGCGGACGATCCGGCGGAACTGGTCGACATCGGACAAGTGGTCGAGGCCGAGGTGATAGGGGTCGACCGGGGCAGGGAATGTGTCCTGCTCTCGGCCAGGGCCTGTGAGGACCAGGCACTGCGGGCCTTCCTCGTCGGTATCCGGCGCGGCGACATCATGACCGGGACGGTGGCGGGCGTCCACAACTTCGGCGTCTTCGTCAACCTCGATGGCGAACCTGCGGAGAACCGCACCGGCTACGACGGCACGGGATTCATCCGGGGCCCCGAACTGTCCTGGTCGCACATCGATCATCCGTCGGACGCCGTCGAGGTGGGGCAACGGGTCACCGTGAAGGTGCTCGACGCGGACACGCGCCAGGGGCAAGTGGCCGTGTCGTTGAAGGCACCGCAGGAAGATCCCCTTCTCGGGTTCGCCGACCAGGTCGGCAAGGTCCTCCCCGGCCGCATTGTGAAGCTCGTCCCTTTCGGTGCCTTCGTGCGCGTCGCTGAGGGAATCGAGGGCCTTCTTCATCTGACCGACCTCACCGACGAGCCGGTCGGCTCACCTGAGGAGGTCGTCGCGGTGGGGGACCCGGTCACGGTGAAGATCGTCTACGTCGACCCTCAGCACCGCCAGGTCGGGCTGGAGCTTGCGCGCGCGACATAGAACGTCTGCCGGGCCCACCCGCCGCAGCGTCACGGAAAGCGAGTCACGGCCGTTCCGCCTTCCGGGCGACGAACGCGGCGACGCTCCTCGTGGCACCCTCGGCGGGTCCCTCCACCAGGCGCGAGGTCACGACGAGCCCGGCCTCGTCCGGGAGCCCGGCGACCCGATCCGGTGGCAGCAGAGCTGGAGGTCGGCTCCGAGTGCTCCCCGTCCGGCGGTTGCGCGGGGGTATACGCGCTGGGCCGTGTGCGGTGCGCGCCGCCGCGTCGCACACCGGACAACCACTACGCCGATCACCGACCGCCGGTATGCCGAACAACCCGTAGGAGTGAATAGGCGGGAAGTCCTATGTGCGCCGTGAGGGAGCCCGGCAGTCTGCTGTCCGACGCTCAGGGCGGTCCCGGGGGAGGGGCATGTTCGGGCGCCGGGTTCCGGGGGCCGGTGCCACCGCGGACCGTTCGCGCGGCGACGACGGGAGGGGGACACATGCGGATCGAAGAGGACACCGGAGTCCCGGCCTGGGCACCGGCCGGGGCCGGGGCACCCCGTCCGGCGGGCGGGCGGCACAGGAGCGTGCCGCGTCATGTCGCCTGCGTGATGGACGGCAACGGCCGGTGGGCTGCGCAGCGGTCCCTGCCACGTACGTCGGGCCACCGCGCGGCGGAGACGACGGTGATCGACGTCATCGAGGCGGCCCGGTCCGCCGGTGTGGAGTGGCTGAGCCTCTACGCGTTCTCCACGGAGAACTGGCGGCGCCCGGGCAGCGAGGTCGACTTCCTGATGCACCTGGTGCGCCGTGTGGTGCGCAAACACGCGCCGCTGCTCCACGCCCGGGGCATCCGCTGCCGCATCCTCGGCGGGTCGGATGCGCGGATACCGGCCCCGTTGGCGCGGGACTTCGACGACCTGATGACGCTGACCGGGGCCAACCGGGGCATGACGCTGACCGTGGCGTTCGACCACGGGGGGCGCGGGGACATCGTCGAGGCGGCCCGGTCGCTCATCCGCAGCGGTGTGGCGGCCGACGCCGTGTCCGAACAGAGCTTCGCCGCCCATCTGCCCTTCCCCGACACACCCGACGTGGATCTCGTCATCCGCACCTCGGGGGAGCAGCGCATCTCCAACTTCATGCTGTGGCAGGTCGCCTACGCCGAATGGGTCTTCCCGCCGGTGCTCTGGCCCGACTTCCGCGCGGCGCACTTCGTGGAGTGCGTGCACACCTACCAGCAGCGCGACCGCCGGTTCGGCGGCGTCGCACCGGACGTGAACGGAGCCCCCCGATCGTGACCAGCAGCGTGCCCAGCGCCTCCGGCCCCCATCCCGACAGCGGCGAGCCGGAGGCCACCGCCGGCCACGGGCCCGGGCAGCCGCTCCCGCCCGCCGACGCCGATCCCGCGTTCGACCCGGGAGCGCGGTTCCGTCAGTTCTTCAACGACCCCCGCTGGGCACTGGCCATGCTCCGCGCCACCGTGCTGGAGGCCGCGCATCCGCAGATCGGTGCCGCCCTGATCGACAGCTCCACCTTCGTCGCGCACCCCTGGCGGCGGCTCCGGAACACCCTCCTGAGCATGCAGCGGATGTTCGGCGCCGACGACGAGGTGCGGCAGCGGGAGGCGGCACGCCTGAACCGGATGCACGCGCGGTTGAGCGGCACCGACGCGCGCGATCAGCCGTACGACGCGATGGACCCCCAGGTCCGGGCCTGGGTGGTGGCGACGATGTACGAGAGCGCCGTCACCATGTACCGGCTCAGCGGTCAGCCCCTCGACCAGAGCACCATGGAGGGCCTGTACGCCGAGTTCCAGGCGTTCCTCGCGGTCCTCGGGGACCAGGCCGGTCATCTGCCGCCCACGCTCCAGGAGTTCTGGCCGTACTACGACCGCGTGGTCGAGGAGGAGCTGGAGAACACCGAGGCGCTGCGCATCATCCTCTACAAGCTGTTCGACCATCTCCCCGCGCCGGCGGTGCTGGAGGGGCTGCCCACCGTCTGGGCGGCCGGCCGGGCACTCGCCGGACCGGTCCTCGGCGCGGTCACCGTGGCGTCACTCCCGGAGTCCTTCCGCCGTCGCGCGGGTCTGCCCGAACTCCCCGGCGCCCGCACACTGACCCAGAGCGCCTATCTGGCCATCGGCCTGGCACGCTTCCTGCCCGACGACTGGATCCAGGCGGAAGCGGTGGCCGGCCTGCTGACTCTGTCCCCCGACAGCGACGACCCCCGCGCCAGGACGGTCACGGCGGTACGCGACGGGATCAAGCGGGCCGGAGCCCTGATCAGGCTGATCACCCCACTTCCCGCGGAGCCGCCGTCCACGGGGTCCACGGACAGCGCCGGGTCGCGGCGCGGCGCCGAGGAGTTCTTCCACGCGGTGCTGGACCAGACCGGTGACGGCTGTCTGACCTGGCCCGACCTCGCGGCCATGGCCCGCGAGCTCTCCGGCCGCCTCGACCTGGACGAACCCGAGGAGACCCGGCTCTACAACGCCTACGCCGACTGGTGGAAGGAACTCCAGACGGCCCTCGACAGCGACGGCGACGGCCGCGTCAGCGCCGAGGAGTACGCCGCCGCCGTACCCACGCTCGCCGGGCCCGCCCTGATCAGGGTCGCGGACGTCCTCTTCGACGCCACCGACACCGACGGCGACCAGTCCATCGACGCGGACGAGTACCGGGCACTGTTCCGCACCGGCTTCGGCCGCGACCTGGCCGACACCGGCGGCACCTGCTCCCGGAGCGCCTTCGTGAAGGACTTCCTGTCCTTCATGTCGGGTCGCGAGCGCTCCAAGGCCTACGATCCGCTGCTCGCGCAGGCATGAGGCCCCGGGCCGGTCCGGCCAGGGGACGGCCAGGGGACGCCGGCCGGGCGGACCGTGTCACGGCACGGCTGTACGGGGGAGCTTCCCGGCGCAGGAGGCTGACCCGCGGCGACTTCGGGCCGGGGCCCTCGGTGGCGGGACCGGCCCGCGATACGGATCGTGACCATGATCAAAGCACAGGCGTCCGCGGGTCTCCGCGGACGAAGAACCGCAGGTCTGGTGGTGGCGATGGTGGTCGGAGCGCTGGGAGCGGTACTCCCGGCCGCCCCACCGGCCACCGCCACGGGCCACGCACCGGCCACTGCCTCGGGCCTCCCGGCGGCCGTCACCCCGGGTCTGCCGTCGGCCGTCACCCCGGGCCTCCCCGAGACCGCCGCCGCCCCGCTCAGGCCCGCATCGCTCAAGGCCGCCCCGCTCAAGGCCGCCGCCCCGCGTGCCGGGACCCCGTTGGTGGCGGAGACGTTCACGGGCGCGACAGCCGACGCCGGCTTCGTCGCGGTGGGCTCGGCGTGCCTCACCGGGGCCCCGGCCGCCCCGGCGCCGGGGCCGGGCGGGCACCCGCTCGGCGGCTGCCCGGCGGCGCGGACCGGACCGGTCCCTCCGGCCGACGGCGCGCCCCACGGGTACCTCCAGCTCACCGACGCGTCCAACGACCAGTCGGGTGCCGTCCTCTACGACCAAGCGCTGCCCGCCGCCGAAGGGCTCGACGTCACCTTCGACCAGTGGCAGTACGGCAGCACCACTCCGGCGACCCCGGCCGACGGCATCTCGTTCTTCCTGGTGGACGGCGACACCTCGCTCACCCATCCGGGCGCGTTCGGCGGCAGCCTCGGCTACGCGCAGAAGCTGCCCGACGACAACCCCGTCAACTCCTTCGTCCCCGGGGTCGACCGGGGATATCTCGGTGTCGGCCTGGATGTCCTCGGCAACTATTTCGGCGACTGGGAGCAGCGCGGCAACGGCTGCGCCCAGCGCTCACCGGCGGGCACCGCGTTCCGGATTCCCGCCCCCGGCGCCAACATGGTGACCGTGCGGGGTCCGGGTGACGGTATCGAGGGGTACTGCTTCCTGACCGCCACCACGAGCAACTTCACGACGAACGGGCCCTGGCCGTCCACCCTGCCCGGTTCGCTCCAGGGGCCGCTGACGGATCTGCCGCCCGGTGCCACCCCGGCAGAGGCCGAGACCGCGCTGGAGCCGTCGCGCCGCCGGGTGAACGTCCATCTGACCCCGGCGCCGAACCCGGTGCTGACGGTGGCGGTGGACTTCAACGACGGGGCGGGCTTCCAGCAGGTCATCTCCACCCCCGCGCCCGAACCGGTACCCGACACCTACAAGTTCGGCTTCGCCGCGTCGACCGGGCTGTTCACCGACGTGCACCTCATCCGCAATGTCGCCATCGCCACCGAACGGCCGCTGCCCGCGCTGGACCTGGTGAAGCAGGTCCGTGAGCCGCTGCCCGGTCTGCTGGAGGAGGGCAGCGAGGTCCCGTACGACTTCGTGGTCACCAACTCCGGTGGCGCGCCGATCACCCAACTGGTGGTGAACGACCCGAAGGTCGGTCCGGTGAGCTGTCCGGTCACCACGCTCGGTGTGGGCGAGACCGTCACCTGTACGGCGACGTATGTGGTCACCGCCCAGGATGTGGCGCAGGGGTCGATCACCAACACCGCTGTCGCGAGCGGCACTTCGGGTGGTACCCCGGTCAGCTCGCCGCCGTCCGACGAGACCGTGCCGATCGCGCGCGCCCCGGGCATCTCGCTGGAGAAGCGGGTCACGACCCCCGGCCCGTACACCGTGGGCACCCAGGTCGGGTACGGGTACACGGTCCGCAACACGGGGGGCCTCCCGCTGACCGGTGTCACGGTGACGGACGACCGGGTCACCGGCATCACCTGTGACGCGACCACCCTGCAACCGGAGGGCGAGAGCGGCGACAGCACCGAATGCCGGGGCACGTACACCGTCACCCAGGCGGACGCCGACGCCGGTTCCGTCACCAACACCGCGAACGCCACGGGTACCGCGGCGGGCCGGACCGTCACCTCACCCCCGGCCCAGGCGACCCTGCCGATCGCCGGCGGGCCCGCGATCTCCGTCACCAAGCGGGTGACCAGCCCCGGCCCCCACCGGGTCGGTGACACCGTCGAGTACGCGTACACCGTCACCAACAGCGGCACCCGGACCCTGACCGGGGTACGGGTGACGGACGACCACATCACGTCCGTCGTCTGCGCGGCGACGACCCTGGCGCCGGGCGCCGTGACGACCTGCACCGGCGCGTACGTCCTCACCGAGGCGGACGGCCGCGAGGGCGAGGTCACCAACCGCGCCCAGGCCGCCGGGGAGGACCCGGCCGGGAACACCGTGGTGAGCGGCCCTGTCACGGCGACCGTCACGATCCCCCCGGTCAAGGGCACCATCAAGGTCCACAAGACCGACGCGAAGAACGGCCGGGCGCTGCCAGGAGCCGTCTTCGAGGTCTGGGAGGAGACGAACGGGGTGACCGGCCTCCAGACCAGGGCCGCAGGCACCGTCCCCGCGGACACCCGGATCGGTGGCGGCTGCGCCACGGACCGCGCGGGTGTGTGCGTCTTCGGTGATCTGCCCGCGGGCGCGTACTACCTGCGGGAGACCGACGTTCCCGAGGGCTATGTGCTGCCCGCCAGGCCCGTCACCGGTCCCTACGAGATCACCGCCCTGAACGCGGACACCCCGATCGGCGTCCGGATCGCCAACCAGCGGGGTGAGAACCCCAAGGGCAAGGCGGTGCGGTCCTGATCCGACACCATTTCCCGTGCCGGGCTCCCACACGGAGCCCGGCACGGCTGTGCCGGTCCGGGACCGCGGGGCCGAAGCGCACCGCACCGCTCCCGGC
Source organism: Streptomyces uncialis (assembly GCF_001905345.1). Taxonomy (GTDB): domain Bacteria; phylum Actinomycetota; class Actinomycetes; order Streptomycetales; family Streptomycetaceae; genus Streptomyces; species Streptomyces uncialis. The sequence continues at coordinate 164,460 of NZ_LFBV01000003.1, read as the reverse complement.
TGTGACGGGTGTGCTCCTGGGGCGCCCAGGGGCCGTTGTGCCGTCTGAGTCTGTCCGGACTACGTCTGGCGTACCGCGACGAGTGCTCTACGTCGTACAGCGGTACGAGGCCCGTCGAGCGTGTGAAAGCGCTCCTAAAAGGGACCAACTCCGTTGGTTTCGGAGCGAAATGACGCTGAGTCATATGTCACCGGGTCAGGAAGCGCACAGCTTCTTGCGTATGTCGACGAGTCTGATTAGGTTAGCCTTACTTTACCGAGCGAGGGGGGATGCATGTTTGCCCGGGACGGGGGAAGTACGGGCTCGGTCGCGCTGGTCACCGGGGCGGCCAGAGGGATAGGGGCCGCCGTGGTCGACGGACTGGTCCGTGAGGGCGCGACCGTCGCCGCGGTCGACATCGACGCGGACGGTCTGAAGGATCTCGCGGAACGCTCCGGCGGAAGGGTCGTCCCCTTCACCGCCGATGTGGCCGACCCGGCCGCGGTCGCCGACGTCGTCGACCGGACCGAACACGACATCGGGCCGATCGTCACCGGGGTGTCCGTCGCGGGCATCCTGCGGCCCGCACCGCTGTGCGAGACCACCGACGAGGACTGGGCGGACACCTTCTCCGTGAACACCACGGGCGCGTTCCTCGTCCTGCGTGAACTGGCCCGCCGGATGGTCCCACGAGGGCGCGGTTCCCTGGTGACCGTCGGCTCCAACGCCTCGGGCGTACCACGTACGGGCATGGGCGCCTACGCGGCCTCCAAAGCGGCGACCACCATGCTCACCCGCTGCCTCGGACTGGAGGTCGCCCGCCACGGCATCCGCTGCAACGTGGTCTCACCCGGCTCGACCGACACCCCGATGCAGCGACTGCTGTGGACGGACGAGGACGACCTCGACCGGGTGATAGCGGGCACCCCCGAACAGTTCCGGGTGGGCATACCGCTCGGGCGCATCGCCGAGCCGGCCGACATCGCCGACGCCGTGCTGTTCCTGGTCTCCGACCGGGCCCGGCACATCACCATGCAGAACCTGTTCGTCGACGGCGGCGCGACCCTGCGCGCCTGAGGAAGGAATCGCTGACGTGTCCATATCCGCGCTGGTGCGCCCGAGGCCTGTGCACCGGGCGGCCGACCTCCTGGCTGCCTATCTGCCCGGCTCCTTATACTTCTCCTCCCCCCGGGGGACCCTGCTCGCCGACGGCGTCCACGCCCGGGTGCGGGCCGGTGGCGGGGCGCAGGCCCTCGCCGCGGCCGAGGCGCTCGACGCGGCCGCCACGGCGGGAGTGCCCGAGCCCGTCGTCGCCGGGGCCGTCGGCTTCAACCCGGCGGCGGAGACCGGCCTGGTGGTGCCCTCCGTGGTGCGGCGCGCGGACGCCCCCGCCGGGGTACGGGCCCCCGAAGCGGAGTCCGGCACCTCATGGACGATCACCCCGCGCCCCGAGTCCGCGCGCTACGCCGAAAGCGTCCGCCGCGCCCTGGAACTCATCGGCCGCGGCGACCTGCGCAAGGTCGTACTGGCCCGCGGTCTGGAACTGACCGCGGATGCCCCGGTGTGGGTGCCCGCGCTGCTGGCCCGGCTGGTGCGCGCCGACCCCGCCGCGTACGCCTTCGCCGTGGACGTCACCGCGCCCGGTGACCCCGCCCCGCGCACCCTCGTCGGAGCCAGCCCCGAACTGCTGGTGTCCCGTCGCGGCGCGACCGTGGTCGCCAACCCGCTGGCGGGCTCGGCCCCCCGGTCGGGCGACGACGCGCTGGACCGCGAGCGGGTCGCGCGGCTGCGTGAATCGGCCAAGGACCTCGGCGAACACGCCCACACCGCGGCCCAGGTGGCCGAGGTGCTCGGCAGGTTCTGTGCCGACCTGGACGTGCCCTCGGGGCCCGAGGTGATCGGCACCCCGACCATGTGGCATCTGTCCACCCGGATCACCGGACGGCTGGCGGACCCCACCGACCCCGCCTGTTCGGCGCTGGGACTGGCCGAGGCGCTGCACCCCACCCCCGCGGTGTGCGGTGTGCCCGCGCCCGGCGCCCTCGCCGCCATCACGGACCTGGAACCGCAGGCCCGCGGCTACTACGCGGGGATGGTCGGCTGGACCGGCCTCGACGGCGACGGCGAGTGGGCGGTGACGATACGCAGCGCCGAGGTGTGCGACCGGACCGTGCGGCTGTTCGCCGGGGCCGGGATCGTCGCGGGCTCGGACCCCGCCGCCGAACTGGCCGAGACCGGGGCGAAGTTCCGCACGCTGCTGCGTGCCCTCGGCGTGGAGGACATGGCATGACCGTGGACCATGTGCCCTGGCCGCCGGACACCGCCGCGCGCTACCGGGCGTCGGGCCACTGGCGCGGACAGACCTTCGGGGCGCTCCTCACCTCGCTGGCCGCCGCGTACCCGGACCGGACCGCCGTCGTCGGCGGGGACACCCGCTGGAGCTTCGCCGAGCTGGACGAGCGGGCCCACCGGATCGCGGCGGGCCTGGTCGGCGCCGGGTTCGCGCCCGGTGAACGGATCGTGCTGCAACTGCCCAACATCCCCGAGTTCCTGCCGGTGGTGTTCGGGATGTGGCGTGCCGGGGTGCTGCCGGTGTTCGCGCTGCCCGCGCACCGGCGCAGCGAGCTGCGGCACTTCGCCGCGCACAGCGAGGCCGCCGCCGTCATCACCGTCGGCGAGCACGAGCGGCACGACCACGCCGCGACCGCCCGCGCCGTCGCGTCCGAGGTGGACTCCCTGCGGCGGGTACTGGTGGTCGGCTCGGACGAGTTCGCCGGCCTGGCCGCGACCGCGCCGCGCGAACTGCCCGACCCCGACCCGCAGGGGGTGGCGTTCCTCCAGCTGTCCGGCGGGAGCACCGGGCTGGCGAAGCTGATCCCGCGCACCCACGACGACTACCTCTACAGCGTCCGGGAGAGCGCCCGGATCTGCGGGCTGCGCCCGGACAGCGTGTACCTGGCCGCACTGCCCGTGTCGCACAACTTCCCGCTCAGCTCACCGGGGGTGCTGGGCGCGCTCCACGCGGGCGCGGCCACGGTCATGGCGCCCCGGCCGGACGCGGACACCGCGTTCCGGCTGATCCAGGACGAACGGGTCACGATCACCGGGGTGGTGCCGCCGCTGGCCGCCGCGTGGGTGCAGGCCGCGGCCCGCACCGACCGTGATCTGTCCTCCCTGGAGGTCCTGCTGGTCGGCGGCGCCAAATGCGGGCGCGAACTCGCCGAGCGGATCGGCCCCGCGCTGGGCTGCCGTCTTCAGCAGGTGTTCGGGATGGCCGAGGGCCTGGTCTGCTACACGCGCCTCGACGACCCCGAGGAGACCGTGCTCACCACCCAGGGCCGCCCCATCTCCTCCGACGACGAGATCCGCGTCGTCGCCCCGGACACCGGCGCCGAGGTGGCACCGGGCGGCACCGGCGCCCTGCTCACCCGGGGTCCCTACACGATCCGCGGCTACTACCGCGCCGTCGAGCACAACGCCACCGCGTTCACCGCGGACGGCTTCTACCGCACCGGTGACCTGGTGCGCCGTACGCCCTCGGGGCAGCTGGAGGTCGTCGGCCGGGTCAAGGAGCAGATCAACCGGGGCGGCGAGAAGATCGCCGCCGAAGAGGTCGAGAACCATCTGATGGCGCACCCGGCCGTGCTCGACGCCGCCGTCGTCGCGGTGCCCGACACCTACCTCGGTGAGCGGACCTGTGCCTATGTCGTGCCCGCCGAGGGCGCGTCGCCCACCGGCCGCGAGCTGCGCGCCTTCGTGCGGGAGCGCGGGATCGCGGCGTTCAAGGTGCCGGACCTGGTCCAGGTCGTCGGGGAGTTCCCGGTGACCGGCGTCGGCAAGACCAGCAAGCGCGAGCTGAGAGCGGCACTGGCCGCGCTCGCGAAGAAGGAGTGATGAGTGTGTCCCTGCCCCAGATCCGGCCCTATCAGCTGCCCGTGGCCGCGGAACTGCCCAGGGGACGGGTGCGGTGGACGCCCGATCCGGCCCGCGCCGCCCTGCTGGTCCACGACATGCAGCGCTACTTCCTCGCGCCGTACGCCGGGGCCCCGGTGCCCGAGGCGACCGCGAACATCGCACGGCTGGCGGACGCCGCCCGTGAGCGGGGGATCCCGGTGTTCTACACCGCGCAGCCCGGCAGGCAGGCCGCCGAGGACCGCGGACTGCTCACCGAGTTCTGGGGCGACGGCATCGGCGCGGTGATCGACTCCGACCCCCGGGCCGCGGACATCGTCCCCGAGCTCGCCCCGGCCGAGTCCGACACCGTCCTCGCCAAATGGCGCTACAGCGCCTTCCAGCGCAGCTCGTTCGCCGAACTGCTGGGGGCGCTGGGCCGCGACCAGCTGCTGATCACGGGTGTGTACGCGCACATCGGCTGCCAGGCCACCGCCGTCGAGGCGTTCATGCGTGACGTCCAGCCCTTCCTGGTGGCCGACGCCGTCGCCGACTTCTCCCGCGAACGCCACGACCAGGCCTGCGAGTACGTCGCCCAGCGCTGCGGTGTGGTGACCACGACGGCCGACACCCTGGCCGCGCTGTCGGCGGCCCCGGTCCCCGCGGGAGCCGCACGATGAGCGTGAGCCTGACGCCCGAGCGGGTCCGCGCCGATGTCGCGGAGGTGCTGGGCTGCGACCCCGCCGCGATCGGCCCCGAGGACGACCTGGTCGACTCCGGCCTGGACTCGATGCGGATGATGACCCTCGTCGAGCGCTGGCGCGCGGCGGGAGCGGTCACGCTGGAGTTCCCCGACCTGGCCGAGCGGCCCGAACTGGCCCACTGGACGGCGATCCTGACGGGCGGCACCGCATGACCCGGACCGACCACCGGCACCGGCACCTGGAACGGATCGCGGAGGTCCTGGAGGGCCGGGAAGCCGAGAAGGTGGGCTATCCGATCCGGGTCCGGCAGACCGAGGTCGTGCGTACCGCCAGGGTCGGCGCGGGTCTGCTGCGGGTGACCCTGGGCGGCGCGGGCGCCGAGGGCTTCGAGGCCCACGCGCCCGACGAACACGTGAAGCTCATCTTCCCCGGCCCGGACGGCTCGCTCAGGCTGCCCGAACAGGACGGGGCGATGCTGCGCTGGCCGCGGCCCGCACCCGTCTCACGCGAGTACACCGTGCGCCGCTACGACCCGGTCGCGCGCGAGATCGACATCGACATCGCGCCGCACGAGGGCGGTCTCGCGTCCGACTGGGCGCGCGCGGTGCGGCCGGGCGCGGTCGTGCATGTCGCCGGGCCGCCCGGCGGACTGATCGTGCCGCACGCCTACGACCGCTATCTGTTCGCGGGCGACATCACGGCGCTCCCCGCGATCGCGCGCTGGCTGGAGGAACTGCCCCGCGACGCCCGCGGCTGGGCGTTCGTCGAGGTCACCGACGCGGCCGAGGAGATCGCGCTGTCCGGACCCGACGGGGTCGAGGTGCGCTGGCTGCACCGGGGCGGGCGGCCCGTGGGCACCGGCGACGCGCTCGCGCGGGCCGTGACCGCGGTGACCGTGCCCGACGGCGAACGGCTCTACGTATGGGTCGCGGGGGAGGCGGGGCAGATCAAACCGCTGCGCCGCTGGGTCCGTGACGATCTGCGGCTGGAGAAGGCCGACCACGACATCACCGGCTACTGGAAGCGCGGCGTCGCGGACTTCGACGACGACCACTGAGCCCCGGCGGCTCCGGCCGCGCGGACCGCGACGACCCAGGGGGCCGGGACACCCACGTCCCGCCCCCGTCCGTCCCGCCCGACAGTCCGTCAGGAAGCCGTCGGGCAGGACGAGTTCTCTCTCATATCAAGGAGTTTGCGCATGTTCATGAACAGATCAACGGGTCTGGCCGGTGCCCTGGCCCTCTCCCTGGCCCTGACCGGCTGCGGAGCGTCGGACGACGGGAAGGACTCGGACGCCAAGGACGGCAAGGGCAAGACCCGGGTGTTCACCGCCGACAACGGCAAGATCACCATCCCCGTCGACCCCCAGCGCGTGGTCGCCACCGGGTACGCCGTGCCCGTCCTGGTCGAGGCCGGCGCCCCGCTCGTCGGGATCTCGTCGTGGAAGCGCGGCGAACCGATGATGGGCGAGAAGGAGCTGGTCGCCTACAAGAAGCTCCCCAAGGTCGCGGGCGAGCTGGCGGCCGAGACCAACTACGAGGCCATCGCCGAGGCCGACCCGGACCTGATCGTCATCGGCGTGCCCGCCCCCGTCCTCGGCGACATCGACGTGAAGCGGCTGGAGTCCATCGCCCCGGTCGTCGCGATCGGCCCGACCATCCCGTCCGCGTGGCGCGACCTGTCCCTCAAGCAGTCCGACGCGGCCGGCGCGCTGGAGAAGTTCAACTCCGTGAAGACCGCGTACGAGGCCAAGGCCACCGGACTCGCCGAGAAGTACAAGGACGTACTGCCCGGACTCAAGCTGGGTCACGTCGGCGCCTACGGCGAGGTCGCCAAGGGCACCTTCCAGCGCGAGTTCAACGGCTCCTGGGGCACCAACATCGCGGAGGACCTCGGCGCGAAGTACTACGGCAAGGTCAAGGAGCCCGGACCCGGCTCGCGCGCCGTCAGCGAGTACCCGTCCATCGAGGAACTCCCCGCCGCGTTCCGCGAGGCCGACGTCATCACCTACTCGGTCCAGGCCGACGGCAGCGTGCCCGAGCCGGTGAAGTACGCCATGGACTCCAAGCTGTGGAAGAACCTGCCCGCGGTCAAGGCCGGGAAGACCATCCCGCTCGGCTACACCGAGGCCGCGACCTACGGACAGGCCACCCAGACCCTGGACGTGCTCGACAAGGCGTTCGCGCCGCTGCTGGACCGGTGACCGCCGCAGACCACGCGCCCCGGACGGTGGGAACCCGGCGGGCCGTGCCGCAGGCCGGCATCCTCGTCGGCGGACTGGTGCTGCTGGCGGCGGTCGCCGTGCTCAGCATCGGCGTCGGCGCCCGCCCGGTCCCGCCCGCCGAGGTCGTCCGGGCCCTGGTCGACTTCCAGGGCACCGACGACCACATCACCGTCCGCGATGTCCGGGCCCCCCGCGCGCTGCTGGCCGTCGCGGTGGGCGCCGCGCTGGCGGTGGCGGGCGCCCTGATCCAGACGCTCGCCCGCAACCCGCTGGCCGAGCCCGGCATCCTCGGGGTCACCGCGGGCGCCGGGTTCGCCATCACCGTCGGCTCGGCCCTCGGCCTGGCCGCCGGGCAGGCGGGCGAGCTGGGCTTCGCGATCATCGGCTCGGTGCTCGCGGCACTGCTCGTCGCCGCGGTCGGACGGCGCTCACCGCTGCGCCTGGTACTCACCGGCGTCGCGCTGACCGCCGTCCTGAGCGGTGTCGCCCTCGGTATGCGGCTGATGCTCCCGGACGTCTTCGACGCCTACCGCTTCTGGTCCGTCGGCTCGCTGGCGGCCCGCGAACAGGCGCCGCTGACACTGCCGCTGGCCGCGATCGCGGTGTGCCTGTCCGGCGCGCTGCTGCTGAGCCGATCGCTCAACGCCCTGAGCCTGGGGGAGAGCGTCGCCCACACCCTGGGCGCCGGGGTGAACCGGGTACGGGCCGTCGCGCTGGTACTGATCACCGTGCTCAGCGGGGCGGCCACGGCGGTGGCCGGCCCGATCCTGTTCGTCGGACTGATCGTGCCGCACCTGGTCCGCCGGCCCGCGGCGGGCTCGGTGCCGTGGCTGATGCTCTACACGATGGTCCTCGGGCCGATCCTGCTGCTGATCGCCGACATGGGATCACGGGTGCTGCTGCCCACCGGCGAGGTGCCGGTGGCCATCGTCACCGCCTTCCTGGGCGGCCCCATGCTGATCTGGGCCGTCCGCCGCTACGGCGCGGGATCGCTGTGAGCGCCCTCGGAGTGCGGGCCGAACCCCGCACCCTCGTCCTCGTCGCGGTAATGGTCTCCGCGCTGCTGGGACTCGGCCTGCTCGGGCTGTGCTACGGCGCGTCCTGGTCGTCGCCGGGCGAGGTGCTCGCCGCCCTGACCGGCACGGAACGCTCCGTGGTGATCCTGGAATGGCGGCTGCCACGGGTCCTCGCCGGACTCGTCTTCGGCGCCGCGCTCGGTGTCGCCGGGGCCATCTTCCAGAACCTCACCCGCAACCCGATGGGCAGCCCCGACGTCATCGGCCTCGACGCGGGCGCCTACACCGGCGCCCTGGTCGCCATCACCGTACTGTCGGGCGCCTCCGCGCAACTGGCCGTCGGCTCCGTGCTCGGCGGGCTCGTCGTCGCGGCCCTGATCTACGTCCTCTCGTTCGACCGGGGATTCTCCGGGCTGCGACTGGTGGTGATCGGCATCGCCGTCAACGCGATGGTCACCGCGATCAACTCCTGGATCGTGCTGCGCGCCGAACTGGAGGTCGCGATCGCCGCGGTCGGCTGGAGCGCGGGCTCGCTCAACGGCGTCGGCTGGCCCGACCTGTGGATACCGTTCTCCGTCATCGCCGTCCTGCTGATCCTCATGGCCGCCCGCGCGCACGCCATGCACCAGGCATCGCTCGGCGACGCGATCGCGGTCACCACCGGCGTCGGACTCGACCGGCTGCGCCTGCTGATGGTCCTCGTCGGCGTCGGCTGCACCGCCACGGTCACCGCGGTGGCCGGACCGATCGCCTTCATCGCCCTCGCCGCCCCGCAGATCGGCCGCAGGCTCGCGGGCGCCGCCGGGGTACCGCTGCTCCCCGCCGCGCTCACCGGCGCGGTCCTGCTCCAAGGCGCCGATCTGCTCGCCCAGATGCTGCTGGCGCCCGTCGCGCTGCCCGTCGGCGTGGTGAGCACCGCGATCGGCGGCTGCTACCTGATATGGCTGCTGACCAAGGAAGTGAGGCGAGCGTGACCGCACGCCTGACCGCGCGGGACATCACCCTGCGCTACGGAGACCGGGTGGTGTCCACACGGCTGAGCCTCGACGTCCCCGACGGCGCGTTCACCGCCATCGTGGGCCCCAACGCCTGTGGGAAATCCACCCTGCTGCGCGCCTTCGTCCGGCTGCTGCGCCCCGACACCGGGCAGGTACGGCTCGACGGCCGGGAGGTCGGCGCCTACGCGCCCAAGGCACTGGCCAAGCAACTCGGCTTCCTGCCGCAGGACCCGCTGGCCCCCGAGGACATCTTGGTCCGGCAACTCGTCGGCCGGGGACGCTTCCCCCACCAGTCGCTGCTGGCCCTGTGGTCACCGCACGACGAGGAGGCCGTCACCGGGGCGATGGACGCCGCGGGCGTCACCGACCTCGCCGACCGGCCCGTGCAGGAACTGTCCGGCGGACAGCGGCAACGCGTGTGGATCGCCATGGTCCTCGCCCAGGAGACGCCCTGTCTGCTGCTCGACGAACCGACGTCGTTCCTGGACATCACCCACCAGTACCAACTGCTCGGCCTGCTCGCCCGGCTGCGCGACCAGGGCCGCACGGTGATCGCCGTCCTGCACGACATCAACCAGGCATGCCGGTTCGCCGACCACCTGGTCGCCATGAAGGACGGCCGGGTGGTCGCCGAGGGTGTCCCCGCCGACATCGTGGACGCCGTGCTGATCAAGGACGTGTTCGACCTGCCGAGCGTCATCGTCCCCGACCCGGTGACCGATACGCCGATGGTCGTCCCCACACTTCAAGGAGAGTAAGTTGAGCACCGCACGCGTGCCCTCGGACGGACTGCTCGCCCTGACCAGCGCCCAGTTGGGCATCTGGAACGCGCAGCGCCTCGAACCCGACTCGCCGTACTACCTGGTCGGCGACGTGGTGGAGATATCCGGCGACCGGCCGGTCGACACCGACGCGCTGGCCGAGGCGGTCCGGGCCACCACCGAGGAGGCCGAGAGCCTGCGGCTGCGGGTCCACGACACCCCCCAGGGGCCGCGCCAGAGCGTCGACGGCCGGCCGGTCGAGCGGCCCGTGGTGGCCGACGTCAGCGGCGAGGCCGACCCCGTCGCCGCGGCCCACGCGCTCGTCGCCGCCGAGCGGGCACGGGCGGGCGAGGAATGCCGGGGCATGGTCGACCGGCAGCTGTACGCGCGTACGGTCATCCGGCTGTCCGACCGGGAGGTCTGGTACACCCAGCTCGGCCACCATCTGGTCTTCGACGGCTACACCGCCGCGATGCTCGCCCGCCGCACCGCCGCCCACTACACCGCCCTGGTCAACGGCATCGAACCGCCCCCGTCGTCCTTCGGCAGGTTTGCCGACCTCGTCGCCGCCGACCGCGCCTACCGGGACAGCGACCGCGGCGCCAAGGACCGCGCGTACTGGGTCGAGCGGTTCACCCCGCTGCCCGACCTCGGCGACACGGACACCGCCGCCGGTCCGCCCGAGCACACCGTCACGGCCCGCGCCGTCGTCCCGCCCGGGGAGACGGCCCGGCTGCGCGCGTTCGCCGACCGGGAGGGCGTCACCTGGGGCGAGGCGCTGATCGCCGTCTACGCCGCCTTCCTGCACCGCGTACTGGGCGGCACCGACGTGGTGTTCGCGCTGCCGCTGATGTGCCGGGCGGGCTCGGCCGAGCTGCGCACCCCGTCCATGGCCGTCAACGTACTGCCGTTACGTGTGAGTGTCCGCGGCGGCGACGGACTCGGGGAACTGAGCCGGCGGGTCGCCTCCGCCATGCGCGGGATGCGCGAGCACCAGCGCTACCGGGGCGAGGACCTGCCCCGGGACCTCGGCGCGCCCGGCGCGGGCGCGCTGCTGCACGGACGCGGGATCAACCTCAAGGCGTTCGACCTGGCGATCGACTTCGCCGGGTCGACCGGGGTGATGCGCAATGTCGCGGGCGGCCCGCCGGAGGACATGGGGCTGAGCGTCCTGCCGACCCGCGACGGCGGACTGCTGCTCGGCTTCGAGGCCGACGCCCGCGGCAGCGACCAGGCCGCCGTCGACGGCAAACTGTCCGGCCTGCGCACCCTGCTCACCGCACTGGTCGACGGCCTGCCCGTAGGACGGATCGCCCTGGCCGAGGACGTGGACCGGCTCCTGACGGACTGGTCCCCGCCCGCCCTGCCCGGCACCCCGGTCGACGCGCCGACCGCGTTCGACGCCATGGCCGCCGCGCGTCCGGAGCACACCGCCCTGGTGTGCGGCGACGAACGGCTGTCCGCCGCGCTGCTGGCGGACCGGGTGCACCGGCTCGCCCGCGCGCTGCGCGCCCGCGGCATCGGACCCGACGACATCGTCGCGCTGGCGCTGCCACGCTCCGCCGACTCGGTGGTCGCCCTGCTGGCGGTGATGGACGCGGGCGCCGCGTTCCAGCCCCTGGACGCCGCCCATCCGCCCGAGCGGCTGCGCGAACTGATCGCCGACACCCGCCCCGCGCTCGTCCTCGTCGGTGACACCGGACCCGGGTCCGGTGCCACCGACGGGATCGACGGACCGCCCTGGGCCACCCTGACCGACGGCGCGATCGGCGGACTGCCCTGGGCCACCCTGGCCGACGAGGCCGCCGCACTGTCCGGCGCGCCGCTCACCGCCGACGAACTCGCCGCGCCACGCCACCCCGAGCACCTCGCCTATGTGATCCACACCTCCGGGTCCACCGGGCGGCCCAAGGGCGTGCTCGGCCGGGTCGGCGGCCTCGCCGCCCTGCTGCACCACCAGCGCTCCACGGCCGTCGCACGGGCCGAACGGTCCGCGGGCAGGCCGCTGCGCGCCGCCCACACCTACTCGTTCGCCTTCGACTCCGCCCTCGAACACCTCGTATGGCTGCTCTGCGGCCATGAACTGCACGTCTACGACGCCGGGACCGCCCGCGACGCCGACGCCCTGCTCGCCGCGTTCACCCGCGACGGCATCGACATCGTGGACACCACCCCGTCGATGGCCGCGCCGCTCCTCGACGGCGGACTGCTCGACCTGCGCCCCACCCTGCTCGTCCTCGGGGGCGAGGCGGCGCCGCCCGCGCTGTGGCGGCGGGTCGCCGGATCGGGGATCGCCGCACGCAACATGTACGGCCCCACCGAGGCGTCCGTCACCAGCACCACCGCGCCGATCACCGGCGAGGAGCCGCTGATCGGCCACCCGCTCGCCGGCACCCGGGTCCGCGTACTCGACCACGCGTTGCAGCCGGTGCCGCACGGCACGGCGGGCGAGCTGTACCTGGCCGGGCCGCATCTGGCCCGCGGCTACCTCGGCAGGCCCGGCGCGAGCGCCGAACGGTTCGTCGCCGACCCGTTCGGCCCGCCCGGGACCCGGATGTACCGCACCGGGGACCTGGCCCGCTGGGTGCCCGGCCAGGGCCTTGAGTACCTGGGCCGCGGCGACGGACAGCTCAAGATCCGCGGCCACCGGGTGGAGACGGGCGAGGTCGAGGCCGCGCTGGGCGCCGTGCCCGGGGTCACCGCGGCGGCCGTGACCGTCCGCTCGTCCCGGCTGATCGGCTACGTCGTGTCCGCCTCCGTCACCGGGGACACGGTCCGCGCCCGGCTGGCCGAACGGCTGCCCGACCATATGGTGCCCGCCGCGGTGGTCGTCCTGGACGCACTGCCGGTCACCCCCAACGGCAAGCTCGACCGGGCCGCCCTGCCCGCGCCCTCGTCGTCCGGCGGCGGCCGTGAGCCGGTCACCGAGCGGGAACGGCTGCTGTGCGCGGTGCTCGCCGAGGTGTTCGAGGTCGACCGCGTCGGCGTGGACGACGACTACTTCGCCCTCGGCGGGGACAGCATCACCGCGATCACCGTCAGCAGCAGACTGCGGGCGCGCGGCATCGAGCTGCGGCCCCGGGACCTGCTGGCCCGCCGCAGCTTCGCCTCCCTCGCCGCCTCCGCCGCACTCGTGCGGGACGCGCCCGAGCCGCTGGACGAGCCGACCGGGCCGGTGCCCGCGCCGCCCATCGCGCGCGGTCTGCTCGACCCCGCCCCGGACATCGACACCGTCGCCGGATACGCGCAGTGGACCGCCCTGCACATCGACGCGCTCACCCACGACGACCTCACCGCGGGCGTCCGGGCCGTGCTCGACCGGCACGACGCCCTGCGCCTGCGGATCACCGACGAGGGCGACGGCCACGGCCTGGACATCCTGCCCCGGGGCGCCGTACCGGCCGTCGTCGGCGAGACCCACGGGGAGGACGTGACCGCCCTGGCCCGCCGCCTCGCGGGGGAACTCGACCCCCGCGCGGGCGACCTGCTGCGGGTGTCCCTGCTCCGCACCGGCGACGGCACACCGGACCGGCTCGTCGTCGTCGTGCACCACCTCGCCATGGACGGGGTGTCCTGGCGCGTCCTGCTGCCCGACCTGCGCACGGCGTGCACGGGCGGCGCCCTCGAACCCGCCGGGACCTCATGGCGGCGGCACGCGACGCTCCTCGCCGAACAGGGCGAGTCCGGTGCGCGCCGCGGCGAACTCGACCACTGGCGGACCGCGCTGGGCGCCGCCTCCCGGCTCGGCGCCCGCCCGCTGGACCAGAAGCGGGACACCGTCTCCACCGCCCACCGGTCGCTCACCCTCGCCTCGCCCGAGGTCACCGAGGCGCTGCTGACCACCCTGCCCGCCGCCTACCGCGCCGGTGCCGACGAGGTGCTGCTGGCCGCGCTCGTGCTCGCGCTGCGCGACCGGGGCGCCCACGACGACGCCGTGACCGTCACCATGGAGGGCCACGGCCGCGAACACCTCGACCTGGCCCGTACCGTCGGCTGGTTCACCAGCGAGTACCCGGTCCGCGTCCCCGCCTCCGGCGAGGTCGGGCAGGTGCTGCGCGCGGCCAAGGAGGCCAAGCGCGGCGTCCCCGACGGCGGCATCGGCTACGGCGTCCTGCGCACCCTCGACCCGGTGGCCGGCCCCGAACTGTCCGCCGTCCCCCCGCCCGACGTGCTGCTGAACTACCTCGGCCGGTTCGCCCCGCTGCCCGGCACCGGATGGCGACTGCCCCAGCAGGACGCCTTCTCCGTCATCGAGCCCGACGGCAAGGCCCTGGAACAGATACTCGCCCTCAACTGCTTCGTCCACGAGGAGGGCGGGCCCCGGCTCGCCGTCGAATGGACGGCCGCCACCGAGGTCCTCGGCCCCGAAGCCGTCGCCGCCCTCCAGAGCGCCTGGAACGCCGCGCTGGACGCCCTCGCCGCGCACGCCCTCGGCACCCCCGGTGGGCTCACCCCGTCGGACCTGCCGCTGGTCGACCTCGACCAGGCCGCCATCGACACCCTGGAGAGCCACGACGCCGTCGGCCGGATCGCCGACGTACTGCCCGCCACCCCGCTCCAGGTCGGCCTCACCTTCCACACCCTGGTCCGCGACGACCACGACACCGACGTCTACGTCGTCCAGGCCCTCACCACCCTCGTCGGCGCCCTCGACCCGGACCGGATGGCCGACGCCGCCCGCGAACTGCTGCGCCGCCACCCCGCGCTGCGGGTGTACCTCACCCCCGCCGGGGACGGCGTGGTGCAGGTGATCCCCGCCGATGTCGCCCTGGAATGGCGCCGGGACGACGCGTTCCCCGAGGCCGCCCGCGCCGAACTGGAGCGCCCGTTCGACCCGGCCAGGCCCCCGCTGATCCGCTTCCTGCTCTCCCGGGTCGGCCCCGCCGAGCACAAACTGGTGATCACCAACCACCACGCCCTGCTCGACGGCTGGTCCATGCCACTGGTCGGCCGCACCCTGCTGGGCATCTACGCCGAACTCGGCGGCGGCCCCGCCGTACCCGCCGCCCCGCCGCTGTCGGAGTATTTCCGCTGGCTGGCCGGCCGGGACCACGACGCGTCCCTCACCGCGTGGCGCGACGCCCTCGCCGGGGTCGACGACGCCACCCGGCTGGCCCCCGCGAGCACCGTCACCGGAGTCGAACGGCCCGGCCGGGTGACCGTCGCGCTCGGCCAGGAGTTCAGCGACCGGCTGCGCGCGTTCGCCCGCGAACAGGGCGTCACCCTGACCACCGTGCTCCAGACGGCCTGGGGCCTGCTCCTCGGCAGGCTCACCGGGCGCCGCGACGTCGTGTTCGGCTGCCCGGTCTCCGGACGGCCCGCCGAGGTCGACGGCGTCGAGTCGATGATCGGCCAGCTCGGCACCACCATCCCGGTACGCGTGCGGCACACCCAGGACCGCACGGCACGCGACCTGCTCGCGGACGTGCACGCCGAGAGCGTCGCACTGGCCGAGCACCACCACGTCGGCCTCCCGGAGATCCAGCGGGCGGTGGGCATCGGCGAACTCTTCGACACGATGCTCGTGATGGAGAACTTCCCGCTCTCCAGCCGCAAGCGCACCCCCCTCGCGCCCGGACTCGACCTGGCCGGGGTGGACATCACCGACGCCACCCACTACCCGCTGACCGTGATCGTGATCCCCGACGAAGAGATCACGATCGGCCTCGGCTACCAGCCGCGCGCCTTCGACGAGCCGACCGTGCGCGACTGGGGCCGCTGGCTGCGCAATCTGCTGCGCGAGATCGTCGACGACCCGGCGCGGCCCGCGATCCGGCTGCCCGCCCTCGACGCGGACGAGCGGGAACGGATGCTGCGCACCGGCACCCGGATCGTGCCCGCCAAGGCCCGCGGCCACTGGCTGGAGGAATTCGCCGCCTGGGTACGCCGCAAGCCCCACGCCGAGGCACTGGTCTGCCGCGACCGCAGCCTCGACTACGCCGGACTGGACCGCGCCGCCAACCGGCTCGCCCACGCGCTGATCGCCCACGGGGTACGCCCCCAGGACCCCGTCGCGGTCCTCCTCGGACGCGACATCGAGATGACGGTGGCCCTGTTCGCGGTGGCCAAGGCGGGCGCCGTGTACGTACCGCTGGACCCGAGCTATCCACGGGACCGGCTGGCCTACATGTTCGACGACATCGCCCCGGCCGCCGTCCTGACGACCGGCGCCGAACTGCCCGTCGACCGGGCCGTCCCGGTACTGCGGCTGGACGACCCGGCCACCCTCGCCTCCGCACCCGACACCGACCCGGCCGAGGCACGTGCCACCCTCACCGACGACGCGCTCGCCTATGTCATCTACACCTCCGGCACCACCGGGCGGCCCAAGGGCGTCGGTGTGACCCATCGCGGGGTACCCGACCTGATCGCGCTCCAGGAAGAGGTCGTCGGGATCACCGAGCACGACCGGTATCTGCACTTCGCGTCGACCAGCTTCGACGTCGCGTTCTGGCAGACCATGGTGCCGCTGCTGTCCGGCGGGACCTCCGTCATCGCACCCGAGGAGGTCCGCGTCCCCGGTGACGAACTGCTCGACTACATCACCGAGCACCGGGTGACCGGGGTGAACCTGCTGCCGTCGTTCCTCGCCGCGATGCCCGACGACCGCACGGTCGACCCCGACGTGTTCTTCATGGTCGGCGCCGAACGCCTCGACCCCGAGCTGGCCCGGCGCTGGGGCGAGGGCCGCAAGGCGCTGTTCAACGCCTACGGGCCCACCGAGGTCACCATCAACTCCGTCACCTGGCGCTACGACCCGGCCGACCCCGGACCCCTGCCGATCGGCCTGCCCGACCCCAACGTCCGCGCCTATGTGCTCGACGGCGGACTCCAGCCGGTCGGCACCTCGGTGACCGGCGAGCTGTATCTCGGCGGTCCCAGCCTGGCGCGCGGCTACCTCAACCGCCCCGGTCTGACCGCCGCCGCGTTCGTCGCCGACCCGTACGGCCCCCCGGGGACCCGGATGTACCGCACCGGCGACCTGGTGCGGTGGCGGCCCGACGGACAGCTCGTCTTCCTCGGCCGCGCCGACCACCAGGTCAAGATCCGCGGCTTCCGCGTCGAACTGGGCGAGATCGAGTCCACCCTCACCCGCCACCCCGGCGTACGCGCCTGCGCTGTCGTCGTCCGCGACGGCAGGCTCGTCGGCTACGTCATCCCGACCGACGACACCGACCTCGACCCCGCGGCGGTACGCGCGCACCTCGCCGCCGAACTGCCCGACCACATGGTGCCCACCGCACTCGTCCCCATCGACCGGCTCCCGCTGAGCCCGAGCGGCAAACTCGACGCCGCCGCGCTCCCGGCCCCCGAGGCCGCGGCCACCGCGCGTCGCGAACCCGCCACCGAGGCCGAAGCCGTACTGCTCGGAGTGTTCCGGGACATCCTCGGTACCGACGACATCGGCCCCGACGACGACTTCTTCACCATCGGCGGCGACAGCATCGTGTCCCTGCAAGTGGTGTCGCGGGCCCGCCGCCAAGGACTCGGCCTGACCGCCCGCGACGTGTTCGAGGGCGAGACCGTCGCCGGGATCGCGGCGCTCGCCCGCGCCCTCGACCACGACGAGGCCCCCGCCGTCGGCGACGCGCCGCTGACCCCGCTCATGCGGGACCTGCTGCGCCGCGCCGGGACCGCCGCCGACGGGTTCTGCCAGTGGGTCGAGCTCAGCGTCCCCGCGGGCGGCGACGAGACGGCCTGGCGGGCCGTGCTCGACGCACTCCTCACCCGGCACGACGTACTGCGCGCCCACCTGGCCGACGACATGCTCCGCATCCCGCCCGCGGGCGCCGTCACCGGCGCCGACGTGCTCACCCGCGTCCCCGCCAACGGCGACCTGCGGACCCTCGCCGACGCCCGCACCGCCGAGGCCCGCGACACGATGGACCCCCGCACCGGTCCGCTGCTGCGCGCCCTGTGGCTGGACGCCGGACCCGCCCGCCCGGGCAGGCTCGTCCTGATCGCCCACCACCTGGTCGTCGACGGGGTGTCCTGGCGCGTCCTGCTGGACGACCTCCAGCACGCCCACTCCGGCGGGACGCTCACCCGGCACGGCCAGTCCTTCCTCGGCTGGGCGCGCTCACTGCGCGACGCCGACCGCCGCGCCGAACTGCCGCACTGGGAGCGGATGACCGCCACCCCGGCGCTCACCCGCCCGCTCGACCCCGCCCGGGACACCGTCGCCACGGCCACGCACCACGAGATACGGCTCGACACCGGCACGACCCGCGCCCTGATCACCACCCTGCCCGCCGCCCACCGCACCACCCCCGACGCCGTGCTGCTCACCGCGCTCGCCCACGCCGTACGGGCCTGGCGCGGCCGATCCGAACTGCTCGTCGCGCTGGAGAGCCACGGCCGCCCCACCCAGGTCGACCTGTCCCAGACCGTCGGCTGGTTCACCGCGATCCACCCCGTACGGCTCGACGCCGACGACGACATACGGGCCGTCAAGGAACGGCTGCGCGCCCAGGGCGACGGCCTCGGCCACGGCATCCTCACCGCCGCCGGCCTGCTGGACCCCGTACGCCCGGAGGTCGCCTGGAACTACCTCGGCCAGTTCCCCGGCGCCCCCACCGACGAGACACCCTGGCAGGCACCCCCGGACGCCGACCCGCTCGGCTCCGGCGGCTCCGACACCCTGCCCCTGCCCTACGCCCTGATGGTCAACGCCCTCGTACGCGACGACGCCCTCGGCGTCCGGATCACCTGGCCCTCCGCACTGTTCACCACCGCCGAGATCGAGGAACTGGCCGCACATCTGCGGACCGCGCTGCTGCACACCGCCGCCGCACCGGAGATCCTGGCACTCGACCGCGACCGGGCCGCCGAGGTGCAGCCGCTCACCCCGCTCCAGGAGGTGATGCTGCGGCACTCCCGCACCGAACGCCCCGACCCGTACACCGTGCAGTCGGCCTTCACCCTCGCCGGGACCCTCGACCCCGACGCCCTGCGGGCCGCGGGCGCCGACCTGCTGACCCGCCACCCCAACCTGGGCGCCGTGTTCCCCGCCGGTCTCGCGGTGATCCCCGAAGCGCCCCGTCCGGAGTTCCGTGTCACCGACGGACCGGCCGACGAGGTACTGGCGGCCGACCTGGCCGAGCCGTTCGACCTCGCCGCCGGACCACTGCTGCGCCTCACCGTGATCCGGCGCGGCCCCGACCTCGCCGACCTCGTCCTGACCAGCCATCATGTGCTCTCCGACGGCTGGTCCGCCCCCCGCATCCTCACCGAGCTGTTCGCCCTGTACACCGCCCGCGTCCGCGGCGAGGCCCCCGAACTGCCCGGCCCCGTGCCGTTCGCCGACTATCTGCGCTGGCGCGCCGACCACGAACCCGACCTCGACGCCTGGGCCACCGAACTGAAGGACCTGCCCGAAGGCGACCACCTGGGCTGTGCCGAACCCGGCCCGGCCTGGCAGGAACCCACGCTCATCACGTTCGACGCGGCACTCGTCGCCGACCTCGGACGGCATGCCGCCCGGCGCGGACTGACCCGCAACACCCTGCTGCAAGGCGCCTGGGCGGTGCTGCTCGCCCGGCGCTCCGGCCGCACGGACGTCTGCTTCGGCGCCATGGTCGCCTGCCGTCCCCCGGAGCTGGCGGGCGTCGAGGAGATCATCGGGCTGCTGGCCAACACCGTGCCCGTACGCGCCCGGCTCACCGGCACCCTCGGCGACACCCTCGCCGCCCTCCAGAGCGGGCAGCGCGCACTGGTCGAGCACCACCACGTCGCCCTGCCCGACCTGGAACACCTCACCGGACGGCACAGGCTCTTCGACAGCCTCGTGGTCTTCGAGAACTATCCCGTCGACCCCGACCGGCTGCGCGAACCCGCCCCCGGGCTCACGGTCGTCGGGACCCGGTTCCGCGAGTCCACCCACCACCCGGTGACCCTCACGGTCATGCCCGACGGCGACGGCTGGACCGGAGTGCTCGCCCACCGCGCCGGGGTGGACACCGACGGCCTCGCCGAGGAACTGCTGGACCTGCTGCGCTCCCTGGGCGACCACCTCGACGCCGACATCACAGAACTGCTGGAGCACCGATGAGCAAGGACGCGGCCCCACCGGCCGAGCGGGTCGACGGACAACTGCTGCGGATCGCCTTCATCCTGGTCCTCGGCACGTTCATGGCCACCATCGACGCCACGATCGTCAGCGTCGGCATCGACACCCTGACGGCGGAGTTCGGCGCCTCCGTCGCCGAGATCCAGTGGGTCACCACCGCCTATCTGCTGGCCGTCGTCGCCGCCGTGCCCGCGTCCGGCTGGCTGGCCGACCGGTTCGGCGGCCGGCGGACCTGGCTCGTCGCCGTGGGGGTGTTCCTGCTCGGCTCGGCGCTGTGCGCGCTGGCCTGGTCCGCGACCAGCCTGATCGTCTTCCGGATCGTCCAGGGCCTCGGCGGCGGACTGCTGCCCGCGACCGGGCAGGCACTGCTGGCCCGGGTCGCCGGACCCTCCCGCACCGGACGGGTGATCAGCGTCGTCGCCGTCGTCCCCCTGCTGTCACCGGTACTCGGCCCGCTGGTCGGCGGCTCCATCCTCGGGGTGGCGTCCTGGCCCTGGCTCTTCCTCGTCAATCTGCCGATCGGCGCCGTCGCGATCCTGCTCGCCCGCCGCCATGTGCCCGCGGTACCGCCGTCCACCCGACGGACCGCGTTCGACCTCCGGGGCGCCCTGCTGCTCTCACCCGGACTGGCCGTGCTGGTGTACGGACTGACCGAGATCGCCCACGGCCGCACGCTGCCGGCCACGATCGGGGTCTGCGCGGGCCTGGCGATGCTGGCCGCGTTCACCGTGCACGGACTGCGCACCCGCGGCACCCCGCTGGTCGACCCCCGGCTGTTCTCCCGGCCGCCCTTCGGCGCCGCCGCCTTCGCCCTGGTGGTCCTGGGCGCCTCGGTGTTCGGCACGATGTTCCTGCTGCCGCTGTACCTCCAGACCGCGCGCGGTCTGTCCCCGTGGGAGGCCGGACTGCTGCTCGCCCCGCAGGGCCTCGGCGCGGTGGCCGGATCGGTACTGGTCAACCGCGCCATCGACAAGGTCGCGCCCCGGACCCTGGTGGTCACCGGCATCGGGCTGATCCTCGTGGGCACGGTCCCGTTCACCCAGCTCGGCCATGAGCCCCCGGACCTGCTGATCGCCTCGGCGCTCGTGGTCCGCGGCGTAGGCATGGCCATGATCACCGCGCCCGTCATGAACATCGTCTACAGCCGTATCGAGCCCGCACACCTCCCACGCGCCTCGGGAGCGCTCAACCTGCTCAACATCGTGGGCGGTTCGGTCGGCACGGCGGCCCTCGCCGTGGTGCTCCAGGACCGGCTGGCCGCCCGCGGCACGGACATCTCCTGGGCGTTCGCCGACACCTTCTGGTGGGTGCTCGGATTCTGCCTGCTCGCCGCCGCCGGGGCCACGAGGCTGCCCCGTACCCACGTGAGGAAGTCATGATGAGTGCCAGTGCCCTGTCCGCACAGGCCGAACCCACCGCGCTCCGGCCGGTGCCCGCACCCGCCGGCCCCGGCCCGGCCCACCCGCTGCCCGCACCGGCCGAACTCGCCGCGGCCCACCCGCTGTCCCCGGTGACCGCCGACGCCGTCGCCCGGCACCGCGACACCGTCGCCGCGGTCCTCGCCCGCCGCGACCCCCGCCTGCTCGTCGTCGTCGGCCCCTGCTCCGTCCACGACACCGGGGCAGCGCTGGAGTACGCGGCCCTGCTCGCCGACGCCGCCCAGCGCCTCGGAGACGACCTGGTCGTCGTCCTGCGCGCCTATCTGGAGAAGCCCCGCACCGTCACCGGCTGGACCGGCCTGCTCGCCGCCCCCACCCTCGACGGCAAGGGCGATCTGGCCGCCGGACTGCGCCTCGGCCGGTCCTTCCTCACCGAGGCCGCCGCCACGGGCCTGCCGCTGGCCTACGAGTTCGTGGACCCCGTACTCGCCCCCTACGTGGCCGACACGGTGTCCTGGGCCGCCATCGGCGCCCGCACCGTCGCCAGCCAGCCGCACCGCCATCTGGCGTCCTGGCTGCCCATGCCGGTCGGCATGAAGAACTGCGTGTCCGGCGGACTGGACACCGCGGTCGCCGCGGTCCAGGCCGCCGCCCACCCCCACATGTTCCCCGCCGTGGCCCCCGACGGCCGTCTCACGACGCTGCGGAGCACCGGGAACCCCGACACCCATCTCGTCCTGCGGGGCGGCCCGACCCCCAACTACGACCGGGCGGGCGTCGCCCGGGCCCGCGCGGCCCTCGCCGCGGCCGGCCTGCCGCAGCGCGTCGTCGTCGACGCCTCCCACGGCAACAGCGGCAAGGACCACAACCGCCAGCCCGCCGTCGTCGACGATCTGGCCCGGCAGATCACCGAGGGCGAATCCGCCCTGGCCGGTGTCATGATCGAGTCCTATCTGTCCGACGGCAGACAGGACCCCTCGACGGCACACCTCCGCCCCGACCTCAGCGTCACCGATTCCTGCCTCGGCTGGTCCCGCACCGCCCCGCTGCTCGACACCCTCGCCCTCGCCTCCCGCCGCCGGAGCCGCCCCGGAGGATGAGAGCCGGTCCGGCGGGACAACCCCGTCGGCCGTCCGGGTCCGCCACGGGCGCGGGGCCCCTGCTTGTCCCGCGCCCGCGACGGCGACGGCGTACGGGCCCGCGACGGCGTACGGGCCCCGGCCGCCAGGGGTCGTCGTTCCCCGGCGGCCAGGGCCCGGCAGGTGCGCCCTGCCACGGCCGATACCGCACCGGCCGTGGCACGGGACCACTTGTCGGCCGTGGCGCGGTACTGCCGGTCAGCCGTCGGCGCGGTACCGCCCGCCGGCTGCGGCGTAGGCCTACTTGCCGACCGTGGCGTGGGCCGCGTCGCGGATCTTGTCGGCCACCAGATCGGGTTGCGACATCATCGCGACATGCGAGGAGTCGACCTCGACCGTGTGCGACTTCGCGCGCTTCGCCTCGAAGCGCTCCAGGTCCGGGGCGATGGCCTTGTCGTTCTTCGCCACGATGAACCAGGACGGGATCGTCCGCCACGCCGCCTTGGTCGCGTTCTGCGCGAACCCGGCCTGCGCGACCGGGCGCTGCTCGACCGCCATCACCCGTGTCTGCGCCTCGGGCAGATCGGCGGCGAACACGGAGTGGAACTTCTCGTTCTGGATGTACAGATCGGTGCCGCTGTTCGTGCCGTCCGTGTACGGGACCGGCCGCAGCGCGGTACCGAGGTCACTGCCCGTGAACTTCGTGGACAGCGTGGCGGGGTTCTCGCCCACGTCCGGCATGAACGCCGACACGTACACCAGGGCCTTCACGTTCGCGTTCCCGGCCGCCGCCTGACTGATGACCGCGCCGCCGTAGGAATGCCCGGCGAGCACGATCGGGCCCTTGATGCTCTTGAGGACCGACGCGACATACGCCGAGTCGCTGAGGACACCGCGCAGCGGGTTCGGCGGGGCGACGACCGGATACCCGCGGTGCTGGAGCCGCTCGACGACCGCGTTCCAGCCGGACGCGTCCGCGAACGCGCCGTGGACCAGCACCACCGTCGGCTTCGTCCCCCGGCCCGTCGGTTCGGGGTTCCGCCCGCCGGACGGGTCACCTCCGGCCATGGCGGGCGCGGTGGCGCACACCGCCGCCGCCAGGGACAGGGACACGGCACCCGCTCGCACTATGCGGCGGCGTACCGGACGGGACGGGGAAGGGGGTGACACGGCCATGGGGAGAGCTCGCTTCCGCTGGAGGAGGACCAGGTGGTCGCTCACAGCGTCGGTCCGGCCGCGTACGGTGCGCCCGCCGGACGGGGCGGGCGGGTGAACGCCCGCGCGCGGGCGGGTGAAGCCGAGCCGCCGAAGCGACCGCGCCCCCCGCCGCCGACCGGGCGCGCGAGCACTCCGGACGGCACCACCCACTTGCCGGAGCCCACGCCGACCTGGCACGACGCGGGCCCCGGCCTTCCGGCACGACTGCCACCCTCCCGCGCGGACCGCCACACGCCGGAGTGTCCGCCACCGACCCTGACGGGACCCGGGCCTCCCCGCGTACACGCAGCGCCGAGCAGGACGCCCGCCGGGCCACCTCGGCCGGGTACCGCTGCCAGCGCCGTCGTCGTGGGTGGGTGACGGGTCCACCGACCGGTGGACGCCAGGTCCAACCGATCGGGGCTCATGCCGGGCAGGGCACCTCCACCAGCATGATCGGCATGAAGAACTTCTCTGTGAGAACGGCGCGTTGGAGCGCCCGACACCCCTGGCGCGCGATCGTCGGATGGTTCCTCTTCGTCGCCCTGTGCCTCGGGGCGGGGCTCGCCGTCGGCGGGAACCCGGCCACGTCCGAGGACTACCGCGTCGGCGAGGCCGGTCGCGCCGAGGCCATGGCGGCCGAAGGGGGCCTCCAGCAACGGCCGCTGGAACGGGTACTGATCACCGCGCCGCCCGGTTCCGGACCGCTGGACGAAGCCGCCGCCGACGCGGCCGCCCGGGACATCGCCGAGCGTATGAAGCGGCTGCCGGAGGTCCGCTCCGTGAGCGCACCCGTCCGCTCCCCGGACGGCAGGGCGCTGCGGATCGATGTGACGATGCGGGGGCCCGAGCTCGACGGCCGGAAGCACGTCGACCCGCTGCTGGCCCGCACGGCCGAGGTCGGCGAGGCCCATCCCCGGGTCCGGGTGGAGGAGGTCGGCAGCCCCTCGATCAGCAAGGGCCTCGACAAGCTGCGCGCCGACGACCTCGCCCGCACCGAGATGATCGCGCTGCCCGTCACCCTGCTGACCCTGCTGTTCGTGTTCCGCTCGTTCGCGATGGCCTTCGTCCCGCTGGTGCTGGCTCTGACGTCCATCGTCTCGGCGGTCGGGCTGTCGATGCTGGCGTCGCACGTCTTCCCGGACGCCGGGGTCGGTACCAATGTGATCCTGCTGATCGGCCTGGCCGTGGGCGTCGACTACACCCTCTTCTACCTCAAGCGGGAACGCGAGGAGCGGGCGCGGGCCGGTGGCCGCCTGAGTCCGCACGCGGCGGTCGAGGTGGCCGCGGCCACCTCGGGACGGGCCGTCGTGGTCTCGGGGCTGGCCGTCGCCGCCTCCAGCGCCACCCTGTACCTGGTCGACGACGTCATCTTCTCCTCCATCGCCACCGGCACCATCGTGGTCACGCTGGTCGCCGTCGTCAGCTCACTGACCGTGCTTCCCGCGCTGCTGGTCAAACTCGGCGAACGCGCCGAGCGCCGGGCCGAGCGCCGCGAACGACGCCGCGCGGACCGCCCGTCCGCGTCCCGCCCGCACGCCCGGAACCGCTGGAAGGCGCTGAACCCCCGCACGGCACGCGAGGCGCCGGACACCCGGAAGTCCACCGGTGGCCCCACCGCGATCCTGCTGCGCGCGGTGGACCGCCGACCCGCCGCCACCCTCGCCGTCGGCGTCGTCGCGCTCCTCGCCCTCTCCGCACCGCTGCTGGGACTCAACCTCACCGACATGGGCCGTGAGACCCACTCCCGCACCGTCCCCGCGATGCAGACGTACGACCGGCTCACCGCCGCCTACCCGGAGCTCAAGGCCACGCACCGGATCGTCGTACGCGCCGAGCCCGCGCGGGCCGACGAGGTGGCGGCCGGACTGCGTGAACTCGCCGCCCGCGCACAGTCCGACCCCGACCCCACCGGCCCCGGCACACCCGTGACCTCCCCGGACCGCAGGACCACCCTGCTGGAACTGCCCCTCGCGCACCATGTGAGCGACCCCGGGGCCCACCGCTCGCTGGACCGGGTCCGCACGGTCCATCTGCCGCGGACACTGGAGCGGTTGAGCGGTGCCGAGGGCGCGGTGACGGGGGACGTGGCGCGGTACACCGACTACCCCACCCACCAGAAGAACAAGCTTCCGCTCATCATCGCCACCCTGCTGCTGGTCACCTTCGCCATGACGGTGTGGGCGTTCCGGTCCGTGGTCCTCGGTCTGATCGGCGTGGTGCTCAACCTGCTCTCCGCCGCCGCCGCGCTCGGGGTGCTCGTCCTCACCTTCCAGAACACCTGGGCCGAGGGGCTGCTCGACTTCACCTCCACCGGCTCCATCGGCTCCCGGGTCCCGCTGTTCCTCTTCGTGATCCTCTTCGGCCTGTCGATGGACTACCAGGTGTTCGTGATCAGCCGGATCAGGGAGACCGCCCAGCGCGGTGTGCCCACCCGCCAGGCCGTTCTCGACGGCATCGGCAGCTCCGCCGGGGTGGTCACGAGCGCCGCCTTCGTCATGGTGACGGTGTTCGCGAGCTTCGCCGCCCTGCATCTGATCGAGATGAAGCAGATCGGCTTCAGCCTGACCGTCGCGGTGCTCCTCGACGCCTTCGTCATCCGCGTCGTGATCCTGCCCGCCCTGATGCTGCTGCTCGGCGACAGGGTCTGGTGGCCCGCACGCCCCGTCCGGCGCCACGCTCCCGCCCCTGACCTGCGGAGCCCCCGCCCGGAAACCGTAGGCTGAGCGGCATGGACGAAGGACCGCGGACCGGCGCCGTGTCGGGAACACCCGTGCTCCACCGCTGGAACGCGGTCCTGTGGGTCCTCCTCGGACTGCTGCCGCCGGCCATCGCGACCGCTGACGACCCCACGGCGACGAGGACGGGCGTACTCGTCCTGCTGGGCGCGTTCAGCCTCAGCTACGCGCTCGCCGCCCTCTTCCCCGACCAGCCCTACCTCGGTCCGCACGGCCACCTGTACGTCCTCGCCCTGGGCATGGGCGGGGTGTCGTACCTGATGGGCGGCGGGGCCGCGCTGTACGTGTTCTCCCAGCCGCACTTCTGGATCTACGCCGCGGGTCCCGCCGCCGCGATCGGCTTCAGCGCCCTGGCCGCGATCGTCGTCGTCGCGGGGGACCTGCTGCGGGCCGGACCCGACGGCTGGTGGACCGAGCTGACCACGGGCAACGTCGTCGCGGTACCGCTCGCCTACGCGGGAAGCGTGCTGCTCGGTCTCGCCGTCCGGCGGATGACGGCGGAGAGCGAGGCCCGCGCCCGCCGGCTGGCCGACGAACTCGCCGGCGCGCGGCGGCGGCTGGCCGACATCGAGGCCGAGTCGCTGCGACGGCAGGGCGCCACCGAGGAACGCGAGCGTCTCGCCCGGGAGATCCACGACACCCTGGCCCAGGGCTTCGCCTCCATCATCGTCCTGGCCGAGGCCGCCCGGACCGCCCTGGCCGCCGATCCCGGACGGACCGCCCAGCAACTGCGGTCGATCGAGAACACGGCACGCGAGAACTTCGCCGAGGCCAGGGCTCTCGTGGGCGCGGGCCCGCACAGCGGCCTCACCCCCGGCCCGGTGTCCCTCACCCTGCGCCGGACGCTCGACCGGTTCGCCGAGGACACCGGTATCACCCTGAACGCGGAACTCGGCGAGGTCAGCTGCGACCAGCCGACCCGGATCGCCCTGCTGCGCTGTCTCCAGGAGTCGCTCGCCAATGTCCGCAAGCACGCGGGCGCCTCCACGGTGGCGGTCGTCCTCGCCCAGCACCCGTACGGCATCGAGCTCGAAGTCACCGATGACGGCGGCGGGTTCGTCGTGGAGGAATCCCGGGGGTTCGGCCTCGACGGTATGCGCAAGCGACTGGCCGAACTCGGCGGCGAGCTCACCGTCACCAGTTCGGTCGGCGACGGGACACTCGTCCTCGCCGTACTCCCCTCGAAAGGGCAGATGTGACATGCCGACGGACAGTCCGGCGGAGCGGGTTCTGCGCATCATCCTCGCCGACGACCACACGGTGATGCGTGCGGGCGTCGCCGCGCTGCTCGCCGCCGATCCCGGTATCGAGATCATCGGGGAGGCGGACAACGGCCGCCAGGCCGTCGAGCTCGCCGAACAGCTCGCCCCCGATGTGGCGCTGCTGGACCTCAGGATGCCCGTGATGGACGGGGTCGACGCCACCGCCCGCATCGTGGCGGGGCCCGCGCCGACCCGGGTACTGATCCTCACCACGTACGACACCGACGCCGAGATCGAGCGCGCCGTCGAGGCCGGGGCCATCGGCTATCTGCTCAAGGACACGACCCAGGAGCAGCTGACCGACGCGATCCGCGCCGCGGCCCGGGGCGAGACCGTGCTGGCCCCCCGGGTGGCCGAACGGCTGGTCGCCAGGATGCGGCAGCCGGCCCGGATCGCGCTGACGTCACGGGAGGCCGAGGTACTGGGCGGTGTCGCGGACGGGCTTTCCAACGCGGAGATCGGCAGACGGCTGGTCATCGCGGAGGCCACCGTCAAGACCCACCTCCTGCGGGTCTTCGCCAAGCTCGACGTCAACGATCGTACGCACGCGGTGGTGACCGCCCTGGAACGCGGCCTGCTCACCCGCCCGTCCGCCCCCTGACGCCTGCTCCGGTGGTCTCCCGTTCCCGCCCCGGCCCGTCCCGGTCCGCGAGGTCCGCCGCGCGCCTGTCCCACCGACGGCGGCGCAGGCGCTTGGATACCTGAACATGACTACTACCGATCCGCAGCGCTTCACCGTCCTGTTGGTCCCCGAGCACGTCGAAGGCAAGGGCGGCGCCACCGTGGAGGACTCGGCCGTGCGATCGGCGGTCGTCGAGGCGACCGGCGAGACGGGCGCCTCGGGCTACCCCCGCTATGCCGGGAACGGGATCGAGGCCGACATCGACCCGCGGACCCGTACCGTCGAGGCGCTGCTCGTCGACGGCAAGGAGCTGGTCTACGGCCTGACCGCCAAGGTCGGTTCCTGAGGAGCGGCGCCCGGTGAGTTCCACCGAGCCCTCCCCGCTGGCGTCCCGCCGGGAGAGGCCCCCGGCCCGTCGGCCGCGCACCCGTCCGGCGAGGCGCGGGACTCCCGCGGCACGCGGTGCGCGGACCCGGGCGGAGCCCGCCGGTGGCGGCGGTCACGACAGGTCCGGCAAACCCTGGGAGAGACCCCCCGGGGCCTCTTCGAGGCGGACGGACGAACCGTGGACGAGATCCTGAGCCGCCTCGGAACACGGGTCACCCTCGCCGAGATCGAGCGGGCGGGGGGCAGCACCAAGGCCTCACGCGCGTGCAGGAACGGCTGAACGGGTGCGGCCACCTCACGACGGGCGATGTCCCGGCCGCGGTCTGCCCGTCGGGGAAGGGCGCGAGCCGCGGCGCACACCGTTCAGATACCCCCCATGGGTATTTGACCGCGCCGGGTGGGGCGAGCTAACCTCCCGTCAGACAGATACCCCGCCGGGGTATTTGGGACGGGAGCGGTGATGACCGGGACGAACTGGCACCTCAAGGGCGAGTGGTTCGATGTATGCAGCTGCTCGATGCCCTGTCCGTGCACCTTCGCGCAGGCTCCGACGGACGGCGCCTGCCTGTTCACACTCGTCTGGCAGATCCACGAAGGGCACTTCGGGGATCTGCGCCTGGACGGCCTGGGTGTCGTGGCCGTCGGCGAGTTCGCCGGGAACATGTGGGTGGACGACCCCGACGCCACGATGGCGGCGATGTTCTACATAGACGCGAAGGGGACAGCCGCGCAGCGGGACGCCCTGGAGCAGATCTTCCGCGGCAACGCCGGGGGATGGCCGGGCAAGTTCGGATCCCTGATCAGTGAGGTACGCGGCGTGGAGTACGCCCCGATCCGGTTCGACGCCGCGGCGGACCTCGCGCACTGGGGCGCCACCGTCTCCGACAAGGTGGACGTGGGAGCCAAGGCGCTGACCGGCCCCACCGCGGACCCCACGCGCCGGGTACAGCTGATCAACGCCCCGGGGTCGGAGGTCGGGCCCGGCCAGGTCGCGACTTGGGGTGTGGTGAGCGCGGACCACGCCGAGGGCTTCGACTTCTCCCGTGAGTACCGGGGCGGGTCCAGCAAGCACTTCCCGTTCGACTGGCGACCGGACGCGTAACGGCCGACGTGCCGCGGTCGGGCCACCCCCGCCTCGCAGGGTGGCCGCCGCCCACCTGCTCGCGGCCCCGGCCTACCGGCGGCTGTCCTCGGTCCCGCACTGACCGGAGAACATGACCGAAGTGGTCGTACCGACCCGCCGGACATGGAACTTCGCCGGGCGGGAACGCGTTGTCACAACGACGCGCGGAACACACGCGGACGAGCAAACGGGTAGCCGAGGTGGCACGGATGGCGATGTGGGACCGGATCAAGGACCAGGCCAAGGGTCTTCAGCAGTCACAGGGGGCACGGAGCTCCGGCGGCCACGGACGGCCGGCGTCGGGGTCGGGGTCAGGATCGGGCGGAGGCTCGAAGGCTCAGCTCGTGGGCCTGCTCAAGACCCAGCTCACCTCCCTCAAGACCGAGCTCAAGAGCGGCTCCTACCGGGACGCCAGCATGGCCATGTGCGCCTTGGTCGCGGCGGCCGACGGGTCGGTCGACCCGGCCGAGCGGCAGCATGTCGAGTCGCTGATCCTCCAGAACGACGTCTTGCAGAACTTCCCGCCGGAGCAACTGCGGCAGCGGTTCAACAAGCACGTCGACCAGCTGATGTTCAACTTCCAGCAGGGCCGGACCGAGGCCATGCAGGAGATCGCCAAGGCGGCGAAGAAGCCGGTGGAGGCCAAGGCGGTCATCCAGACCGGCTTCGTCGTCGCCGGGGCCGACGGCTACATCGCCCCGGCCGAGGAGCAGATCCTGCGCGAGGCGTGCGTGGCGCTCGGTGTGTCCCCGCACGAGTTCGGACTCTGACCGGATCCCGGGCCCGGTGACCCCGGGCCGCCGTGAGCCACGCGAGGCCCGGCGGCCCGGTCGCCTCACGGGGTGAGCGGTCGTTCCCCGCCGACGAGGAGAACGCCGTCGCGGACGCCCGCCCCAACGGCTTCGTCGCCGCTGGGGCCGGGTCGCGTGGGGCCGGGCCGCGGCACGGTGGTCCGCCAAGGCTGTCCCAGGACATGGCAGGGCGGGAAGCTGCGGCTCGCGTCATGAAGCGGCATCCGCCGGACGTCGATCGGCTCCGCACGTGATCGGTCCCGGACGTGATCGGTTCCGCCGGAAGATCGGCCCAGGTCGAAGGTCGCGGTGTCCCGCGGCGGCCGGAGCACGCGTTCAGACCTCCGACCGGGCAGCCCCCTCCGTAGCGGCAGCCCCGTCCAGGGCGGCTTCGTCGGCCTGCGGCTCACCGCCGCCGATGACCCCGATATGCCGCAGCGCCACGGCGGACAGCAGCGAGAGCACCAGGCTGCCGACCGCGGCGACCAGCATCGCCATGTGCAGCCCGGACGTGGCCGCTTCCCTGGCCTGGTCGAGCCAGCCGTCGGGCATCCGGTCGGCGACCGAGGACGCCCCGGCGAGGCTGTCGCCCGCCGCTTCGGCCACCTCGGGCGGCGTACCGGCGGGGATGTCGTCGTCGGCGCGGTCGCGGTAGACGGCGGTGGCCAGACTGCCGAGGATCGCCACGCCTAGGGCGAGGCCCAGTTCCTGCACGGTCTCCGACATCGCCGACGCCGAACCGGCCTTCTCCGGCGGTGCCGCTCCGACCACCAGGTCCGTGCCCAGGGCCGCGATCGCCCCGAGCCCGAGGTAGACCAGCCCGAAGCCGATCACCATCAGGGCGACACCACCCGCGGCGTCCACCTGGGTGAGCAGCACATACCCGAACGTGGAGAGCGCCAGGGTGACGGCCACCACGATCCCCGGCGGCACCCGGCGCGCGACCAGCGGCGCCCCGATCGCCGCCACGAACATCATCAGCGCGGGCGGCCCCATCCACAGACCCGCCTCGACGGGCGGCAGTCCCTCCACGAGTTGGAGCTGCTGGGTGATCAGCAGCATCGAACCGCCGACACCGACGAGTCCGACGAGCAGGACGCTCAACGCGGCGCTGAACGTACGGTCGGTGAACAGCCGCACATCCAGCAACGGGCTCGCCAGCTTGCCCTGCCGCCGTACGAACAGCACCGCGAACACCAGGCCGATCACCGCGGCGCCGATCGTGGCGGTCCCGAGCCCGTCCTTGGCGACCCGCTTCACCGCGTAGACCACCGGCAGGATCGCGATCAGCGACAGGACGACGCTCAGCAGGTCGAACCGGCCGCCGCGCGGCGCGCGGTACTCGGGGATCAGCAGCGGTGCGGCCACCAGAGTCACGATCGCGACCGGGACCGCGACCAGGAACGCCGAACCCCACCAGAAATGGGCCAGCACCGCACCACCCACCACCGGCCCCAGCGCCATGCCGAGCGCGAAGCTCGTCGCCCAGACACCGATCGCCACCGACCGCTGGCGCGGATCGGCGAACATATTGCTGATCAGGGCCAAGGTGGACGGCATCAGCGTGGCACCGGCGATACCCAGTGCCGCGCGCGAGGCGATGAGCAGTTCGGTGCTGTCGGAGAAGGCTGCCACCGCCGAGACGGCCCCGAAGGCGGCGACCCCGATCATCAGCAGCTTCCGGCGGCCCACCCGGTCACCCAGCGTGCCCATGGTGATCAGGAAACCGGCGATCAGGAAGCCGTAGGCGTCCATGATCCACAGCGCCTCGGTGCCGCTCGGACGCAGATCCTCCGCCAGGGAGGGAAGGGCGAGGTACAGCACGGTGACGTCCAGGCCGAGCAGCACGGTCGGCAGCGAGAGGACGGCCAACCCTCCCCATTCCCAGGGACCGGCCCTGTTCACGGTCGATGAGCTCATTGCACTCCCATGCGTGTCGAGTTCGAGAACATGCGAGGTCACTGTGGCGACGGGCGCGCACGAAATCCTGACGGTCCGGCGGCGATACACTGCGTCCATGCGCTACGGGGTACTCGGCCCGCTGGCCGTCTGGGACGCCGAGGGACTGCCGGTCAAGGTCCCCGAGGCGAAAGTGCGCGCCCTGCTGGCGAATCTGCTGATCCACGGCGGCGGCCCGGTACCCGCGGACCGTCTCATCGAGGACCTGTGGGCGGGCAGCCCGCCCGGCGGATCGGTCAACACCCTTCAGACCAAGGTCTCCCAACTGCGCCGTGTGCTGGGCCGTGAGCAGGTCGTCCGCGAACCCGCGGGCTACCGGCTGCTGCTGGCGGACGACGTGGTCGACGCGCTGCGCTTCCAGGAACTGGCCGAACGCGCCCGCGCCCACGAGGAACCGGCGGTGCGCGGAGACCTGTTCGCCGACGCGCTCGCGTTGTGGCGGGGCCCCGCGTACGCCGATGTCGCCGAGCCCCTGTCCGCCCGCGGTGAGATCGACAGACTGGAAGAGCTGCGCCTTACCGTCCTGGAGGACCAGGCCGAGGTACGGCTGACCCTGGGCGAACACCTGGCGCTGGCCCCCGAGCTGGGCGAACTGGTGGCGCGGCATCCGCTGCGCGAACGACTGCGCATGGCCCAGATGCGCGCGCTGTACCGGGCCGGGCGGCAGGGCGACGCGCTGTGGAGCTTCCAGGAGCTGCGCCGTCGGCTGGCCGAGGAGCTCGGGGTGTCGCCCGGGCCCGCGGTCACCGCGCTGCACGAGGCGGTCCTGCGCCAGGAGCCGCATCTGGCCCCGCCGACCGTCGAATCACTGTCCTGCCGTACCAACCTCCCCGCGCCGCTGACCTCGTTGATCGGCCGACGGAAGGCGGTCGGCCAGGTGCGAGCGTGGCTGAGCCCGGACTCCCGTACCCGGCTGGTCACCCTCACCGGTCTCGGCGGGGTCGGCAAGACCCGACTGGCGACAGCCGCGGCACGCGACATGACCGACCGGTTCCCCGACGGGGTGTGGCTGGTCGAACTGGCCGCTCTGGACGCCACGTCGACCCCGGACGACATCGCCGAACGCGTCATCACGACGCTGGGACTGTGCGACACCGCGGCGTCGGAACCGGACCTCGACGACCTGGTGGGCTGGCTGTGCCGGGCGGTCGCCGAGAAGCGCCTGCTGATCCTGCTGGACAACTGCGAGCATCTGATCGAACCGGTCGCCGCGCTCGCCGGAGCCGTGCTGACGGCGGTGCCGGAGGGGCATCTGCTGGTCACCAGCCAGGAAGCCCTCGGTATCCCCGGCGAGAGGGTGCACACGGTGCCACCGCTGGCGCTGCCGGAGCACACCGGTCCGGGAGCGGTCGCCCGGGCGGGCGCCGTCGAGCTGTTCGTGGAGCGGGCGGCGGCAGCGGTGCCCGGCTTCGTCCTCGACGCGGACAACGCGGCGGCGGTCTCCGCGATCTGCCGTCGGCTGGACGGCATTCCGCTCGCCCTGGAACTCGTGGCCCCCCGGCTGCGCACGCTCAGCCCGGACGAGCTCGCCACCCGTCTGGACAGCAGGTTCACCCGGCCCGAGGTCCACGCCCGCGGGCTGCCGGCGAGGCAGCGGACGCTTCGGGCCATGCTCGACTGGAGCTGGCAACTGCTGACCGAGGACGAGCGGACCGTGCTGCGTCGGCTCTCCGTGCACGCCGACGGCTGCACACTGCCGACCGCCGAGGCCGTGTGCGCCGACCGGGACCTGCCCACCGACCGGGTGCCCGAACTGCTGTCCCGGCTGGTCGACCGTTCGCTGGTGGTCCGGGAGGCGGGCCGGTTCCGGCTGCTCGAATCGGTTGCCGCCTACTGCGCGGAACGGCTCGCGGACGCGGACGAGACGGCGACCCTGCGCACGCGGTTCGTGCGGTGCCACACCGAACTGGCCGAACAGCAGAGCGCCCTGCTGCGCGGCCCCGACCAGCGGCGCGGCTTGGAGCGCCTCGACGCGGAGACCGTCAATCTGCGCCGCGCCCTCGACCTCGCGGTCGCGGGCGACGACGCCGGACACGCGCTGCGGCTGGTGAACGCCCTGACGTGGTACTGGTTCCTGCGCGGTCGCCTGATCGAGGCCCGCAGATCGCTGCGGGCCGCGCTGGCCGTCCGGGGCGGGACCGTCCCGGACGCACGACTGGCGGCGCGGGCCTGGCTGACCGGAATGGAACTGCGCACCTCACCCACCGACGCGGCACCGGAACCGGTCGGTGGGGACCCGGCGGCCGGTCTCGGCGATCCGGTGCTCCGGGCCCGGTTGCGGTGGTTCGTCGGCACCGGTCTGACCGGCCACGGCCACCACCGCGAGGGACGGCGACTGGTGGAGGCGAGCCTGGCCGGCGCGCGGTCCGCCCGGGACCACTGGGCGGAGGCCGCGGCCCTGGTCGAGCTCGCCGGTCATGACCCGGCCCAGGGCGCATCCCACGCGGAACTGGGCGCCGCCCTGTTCCATGAGGTCGGTGACCGCTGGGGGCAGCTCCGGGCCACCCGGGCACTGGCCCTCGTGGCCGAACGCGACGGCGACCACACGCGGACCGAACGGCTGCACCAGGAAGGTCTGCTGGCCGCCGAGGAACTCGGGCTGTGGACGGAGGTCGTCGAGGCACTCACCTGCCTCGGCCGGACCGCCCTCGCCACCGGCCGGTCCCGGCGGGCGACGGAACTCTACGAGCGCGCGCTGTCCGTCTCGGCCGAACGGGCCCACCGCCGGGGCGAGATCCGCGCCGAGACCGGACTGGGGCTCGCCGCGCGCCTCCGCGGTGACGAGGAGACCGCCCGACGCCATCTGAACCGCGCCCTGGCCAAGACCCGTTCAACGGCCATGACCGCCGACACCCTGGACATGGCCGCCGGCATCCTTTGCACGGCCGCCGACACCGCCGACACCCCGGACACGCCGCCGGAGCCGGAGCCCGCGCGGCCACGGCGGACCGGGAACCGGGACGCCCCGCCGCCCGGGGCCGTACGATCCGCTCCATGACATCCCGCCGCCGCCCCCTCGGGAACGGCCCCCAGGAGCCCCCGACCCACCCTCCTGCCGACGACGAGCCGGCCCACAGCCGGGTCAGCGCGACCGAGGCCGACCTCGGGGGAGGCCCGCTCTACCGACAGGACAACGCGGACGAGTTGGAAGGCCTCAGAGCACGAGGTCTGTTCACCGCACAGCCCCGCACCGGTACCAGGCCGGGACGCCGGGGCCGCTCGGACTGACCGGACCCACCGGGCGCCGCCCGCGCTCCGCGCCCGGCGCCTTCCCCGGAAGGGAGGCTGCCGGGAGTGCCCGTGCGGCCCACGCGGGCGGGAGGGACCGGACGGGGGTTCACCGGAGGCGGCGGCGCAGCCACCAGTACCCGAGTGCCGCGGCGACGCCATGCGCCGCGAGCACGGTGGCGGCCAGGACGAGCCCCGCCGGACTTCCCCGCCAGAAGTGCCAGGCGACGCCGATGAGGATCAGCGCGAGGGCCGCATGACGTACGGCCCCCCGGGACGGGCCGCGGCTCACAGGCCCGCTGCCCCCGTCGGCCTGGCCGCCCGCACCCAGTGCAGGAAGGGGCGCAGGTCCCCCGACGCGGACACGTCGAATCCCGCGCCGCGGACCAGGGGCGTCAGGAGGTCGACGCGGTTGTCCCGCATGACGGGGCC
Source organism: Streptomyces uncialis (assembly GCF_001905345.1). Taxonomy (GTDB): domain Bacteria; phylum Actinomycetota; class Actinomycetes; order Streptomycetales; family Streptomycetaceae; genus Streptomyces; species Streptomyces uncialis. The sequence continues at coordinate 128,621 of NZ_LFBV01000003.1, read as the reverse complement.
GACCGTCACGCCGACCAGTCGCCGGGCCGCCCGGCCCCGGGGCGGGCGGTAGTCGGCGAGCAACAGTCTCCCGCCGGGCCGCAGCACGCGGAACATCTCCGCGAGTGCCCGCTCGCGGCGGTCCTCGGGGATGTGGTGGAACGCCAGGCTGGAGATCACCAGGTCGAATGTGCCGTCCTCGCAGGGAAGTTCCTCGGCCACCCCCTGGGCAAAGGTGCAGTGGTCCCGCCGGGCGTGACGCCGGGCGTAGTCGATCATCGCCGGTGCCGGATCGATACCGGTCACCGTCCCGCCCGGGGTCACCGATCGGGCCAGCAGACCGGCGAGATAGCCGGTGCCGCAGCCGATGTCGAGCGCCCGCTCACCGGGCCGGGCCCCGCTCAGTTCCACCAGCCGTCCGTACAGCCGCTGTCGTCGGCCGGCGAACACCACTGCGGAGAGGGCCTCGTATGCGCGGGCCCGTCCGATCGCGTTCGGTGCCGCAGGGTCGTGATGACCGTGCAGGAGATGTCGCAGATCCATCCCCACTCCTTACTTAGTGGCGACTAAGAACAGTCGTATCTTAGTCACGACTAAGTTGTGGGCGGGCTGCTATATCCTGAACGGCGTGAACTCCTCCCAGCCGCCCGCTCGATCGGCAAAGCCGCGCGGAAGGCGTCTGACCGCTCCCGAACGGCGCGAATCGATCCTGCGCGCCGCGACGGAGGTCTTCAGCGAGACGGGCTACCTACGGGGTAGGACATCCTTGATCGCGGCCCGCGCCGGGGTGAGCGAACCCGTGATCTTCAACAACTTCGGGACCAAGCCGGCCCTGTACGCGGCCGTGCTGGAACGCGCCGTGATGTCCGTCTGCCGCACCCTGCGCGAAGCGGCCCTCGGCGGCGAGAGCGTGCCTCAGGTGCTCGGGCGGTTCCTGGAACCGGCCCACGTCGAACGCTTCCACCGCCCCGGGGCCATCGGCTTCCTGTTCGCCGACGCCTCGACCCTGACATCCGACCCCGGCGTCGGCGAGGCGGCCGGTGAGTACTTGCGCGCCTTCGCCGCGGAACTGGCCGACCTGCTGCGCCAAGGCCAGGCGGCAGGCGGCATCCGCGCCGGGATCAACGCCGACGCCGCCGCTTGGTGGCTGCTGTCGATGGTGGCCACGCGTGCCTTCCGCGCCACCGCCATGCCCGGAGCCGACAGCCTGGAAGCCGATCTGACCGCGATGACCCTGGCCACCCTCACCACCGGCATCTGACTGCCTGGGCGCTCTTCGCCCGCCCGACCGGTGCTGGACGCACCCTCCCCGTGCCACGCACGTCTCGGATCCCCCGCCGAGAGGCCCCGTCGTACTGGGAGCCGACACGGCTCCGATGGCTCCATGACACGGTTCACGCCTTGCCAATTCTTCCCGGTATCCCTTGAAGGGCGCGGAAAACATGCACGGGCGCGCCTGTAGCGCCCCGTACCCGAGGCATACCTGTGACCCGGGGACCGGCGAAGCGAGGACCGACCTGCGTCCGTGGAGCAGCGCCTACGACTGCCTGTCCCGGGCTTCGGAGGCACGCGCGGCGAAGTTGTCCTCGATCCACCGGGCGTCCGTCAGATACCGGCGGTCGTGTCCCTCCGCCACATGCGCGCTGAACGCCGGGTGACCCGCCGCGGCGAGCCCCCGCATCCACACCACGAGCGTCCTCAACCGCTCGGCCGCCGTGACCGGCAACCGGGCCCGCTCCTCCGGGGACAGACCGTAGGAGTCGGCGAACAGGGCGAGTCGGCGCCGTGCCTCCGGAATCGGGACGGTGTGCTCCACCTCGTCCGGGGCGTACAGCGGGACGAAGCGGTAGGCGGTGTAGGCGGCGTCCCACAGCCGGGGGCCCGGATGGGCCGTGTCGAAGTCGATGAACGCGAAGGGGAGCCGGTCCCGGAAGACGGTGTTGTACGTCGCCGCGTCGCCGTGGCAGATCACCTCCGCCGGTTCACGCGGGGGCAGTTGCCAGACATCGTCCCGTGTCCGGGCGAATCCGACGGTGGCGTCATGGAGATCACGCAGCAGGCGCCCGGCGGCCACCAGCGAAGCGTCGCTCCGCACTTCGGGTGCGGCGAAGTCGTGCCCCACCTCGCCGGGCAGGTACTCGACGAGTTCCTCGGCACCGTCGCCGCTGAGCCCGTACGGGCGCGGCGCGCCGGTGAACCCCGCTTCGCGCAGATGCCCGAGCAGCCGCTGGACGGTGACGCTCCAGGCTCCGGCGGGGCGCCGGACCAGACCGCCTTCCCGGACGACCCGGTTCACGCCGCCGACGAACACCTCGCGATCATCCACGAAGCCAGGCTAGCCGGACCGGCCACCCTCGGCAGCCGAGTTTCCGCGGGGCGGGTGACGCGGTCGGGGCCGCCTCACGCGCCCGCACCAGTCGCACCGGCGGTCACAGTCGCACCGGCCGCACCCGCACCCCGTACCGGCGGGGACCCGGCTCCCGCCGAGTCCCCGCCGAGTCCCTGTGGAGCGCCGTCGGCTCCGCTAGACGATCGTCCGGATGAGCTTCTTGTTCACGAACTCCTCGATGCCCGGTCGGCCGAGCTCGCGGCCGAACCCGGAGCGCTTGACGCCGCCGAAGGGCAGTTCGGCGCCCTCCGCCCCGACACCGTTGACGAAGACCATGCCGGCCTCGATCCGGTCGGCGACCCGCTCGGCCTGCGACGGGTCGTTGGTGAAGAGGTACGAGCCGAGACCGTAGGGCGTGTCGTTGGCGATCCGTACGGCGTCCTCCTCGTCGGAGGCGGTGAAGACCATCGCCACCGGGCCGAACAGCTCCTCCCGGGCCGCCGCGTGCTCGGTGGTGAGGCCGGTCAGGACACCGGCCGGGAAGTAGGCCCCGCGTCGCTCGCCGGTGCTGTGCAGGGTCGCCCCCTGGGCCACGGCCGCGTCGACCTGACGGCCCAGGTTCTCGGCCGCGGCGGCCGACGACAGCGGCGCGCCGGTCTCGCCGGCGAGCAGCTTGGCGGTGAACCGCTCGACGAACGCGTCGTGGAGGTGGTCGAGGACGACGAACCGCTTGGCGGCGTTGCACGCCTGGCCCGTGTTGTCGAGGCGGGCGGCGACGGCGGATTCGACCACCGCGTCGAGGTCGTCGGTGGCCAGGACGATGAAGGGGTCGGAACCGCCGAGTTCGAGGACCACCTTCTTGAGGTGCCGTCCGGCGATCTCCGCGACGGCCGAACCGGCCCGCTCGGACCCGGTCAGCGAGACGCCCTGGATCCGGGGGTCGGCGATGACGTCGGCGATCTGCTCGTTGGTGGCGTACACGTTGACGTAGGCGCCGGCCGGGAAACCCGCCTCGGCGAACAGCTTCTCCAGCAGCGCCGCGGTGGCCGGGCACTGCGGCGCGTGCTTGAGCACGATGGTGTTGCCGATGGCGAGGTTGGGGGCGGCGAAGCGGGCGACCTGGTAGGCCGGGAAGTTCCACGGCATGATCCCGAGGAGCGCTCCCACCGGGCTGCGCCGGATGACAGCGGTCCCGGGGCCCGAGACGACGCCGATCGGCTCGTCGGCCAGGTACTCCTCGGCGTGGTCGGCGTAGTAGCCGTAGATGTCGGCGCAGAAGTCGACCTCGCCCTCGGCCTCGGCGAGCGGCTTGCCCATCTCCTGGACGATGCTCGCGGCCAGCTCGGCCCGGCGCTCGGTGTGCAGCTCACCGAGGCGCCGCAGCAGTGCGGCCCGCTCGGCCACGGACCCGGTGCGTCCCCAGGCGGTGGCCGCGTGGGCGGCGTCGACGGCCGCCGACACCTCGGCGTCCGTGGCGGTCGGGTAGGTAGCGGTGATCTCACCGGTGGTCGGGTCGGTGACGGCGTACATCATGCCTCCTGGGAGCTGGTCGGGGGACAGCCGCGGCCGCTGTCCCCCTCAAGTGTGCGACGGCCGGAGCCGGTGCCGCGGTCCGGCCGGAAAGCTGCCTCAGGGTTCGAGAATCGTTCGGACCCCGGTGTTCGAACGGAGATCGTCAAGGGCGTCCGCGGCCTCGCTCAGGGGCCGGGTGCGCCCGATCAGGTCGTCCAACGGCAGCCTTCCGGACAGATAGAGACGGGCCAGCTTCGGGATGTCGATCTCCCCGATGCTGGAGCCATAGTTGCAGCCCAGGATACGTTTGCCCTGGTCCGCGAGGTCGAAGGGGTCGAATGTGGCGGTCGCGCCGGTCGCCGCCATCCCCACCAGCACCGCGGCCCCGCCCGAGGTGAGCATGGCCGGGAGGGTGCTGATGACCTTGGGGCTGCCGATCGCCTCGAAGGCGTGGTCGACCCCGCCGAGCTCGTCCTGGCACCAGGCGGCGACATCGGCCGTGTTGCCGTCGAGGGTGTGGGTGGCGCCGAACCGCCGCGCCGCGGCGAGACGTTCGGGGGAGAGGTCGACGGCGATCACGGGGTCGGCGCCGACCAGCCGCAGGCCCATCACGACGGAGAGTCCGACGCCGCCCGTCCCGATCACCACCGCGGACTCGCCGGGGCGGACCCCCGCGGTGTTCACGACGGCGCCGATACCGGTCGTCACGGAGCAGCCGAGCAGGGCGCCGATGCTGAAGGGGAGCTCGTCCGGGACCTTCACCGCGGCGACCTCCGGCACGACCAGCCGCTCCGTGAAGGCGCCGAGTCCCAGGTAGGGCCAGACCGGCTCGCCCTGGTCGTCCGCGAACGCGGTGGTGCCGTCGGGGAGCATGTTGGCGACGGCCTTGGTGCCGGTGCACAGCCACGCCTCACCGGCCACACAGCGGCGGCAGCGGCGGCACGGCGCGAACCAGGACAGGACGACATGGTCACCGGCCCGCACCGAGGTGACGCCGTCCCCGACCGAGGTCACCACCCCGGCCGCCTCGTGTCCGAGGACGAGCGGGCGGTCGGTGGGCCAGTCGCCCGTCACGACATGCAGGTCCGAGTGGCAGACGCCCGCCGCGCGGACCTCGATCTCGACCTCGCCCGGTCCGGCGGGCCGGACCGACACGTCACGGGACCCGAGCCCCGAGACGGGGTCGAGGACAAGGGCGGGGGAAAGCTTCGGCGTCATCGGGATGCCTTCTTCTCTTCGGTGGCCGGGCCTTCGGTGGCCGGGGTGGCGGGGAGCTTGGTGTGGGGCTTGGCGATCACGACGTAGAGCAGGCCGACGACGAAGAGGACGGAGAAGACCAGGATCACGGCCCAGACCTGGACCCAGCTGCCGTCGGCAGGGGCGAGCTCGACACGGGGCCAGGCGATGTTGACGGCCTCGAAGAGCAGCCACACGACGGCGATCACATTGACCACCAGCCCCGCCCGCCCGAGCCTCAGCCGTCCCGCGGCGGGGTTCCACCGGCCGGTCAGCCGGGCGACGAGCGCCACGACCGCGACCGTGAGGAAGATGAAGTAGAAGCCGCCGGAGCCGAAGGCGATCAGGGTCGCGGCGGCATTGCCGTTCAGCCCGAGCAGCAGTCCGAGGCTGGCCAGCACGGCCGTCACGATGAGCGAGACGTACGGGATCTGGCGCGGCCCGACGGTGGCGAGCGTCGGGGAGAACGGCAGCTGGCGGTCGCGGGCGAACGCGAAGACGGCGCGGCCGATATAGGTCTGGATCGAGATGGCGCAGGCGATGAACGCGATCAGGACGACCAGGATGAACGGCTTCTCGCTCCATCCGCCCAGGCCCTCCGTCACGGCGGTGAAGACCGGGTCCGCGAGCGCGCCGGACACGGCGTCCTCGGGCTTGCGCAGGGCGAGCGTCACGGCGAGCCCGGTCAGCAGGACCGTGAGGGCGACGAAGAGATAGGCCCGCAGGAGCGCCCGGGGGACGCTGCGTCTCGGCTGCTCGGTCTCCTCGGCCACCTGTGTGGTCGCGTCGAAGCCCAGGAACGCCCAGCCGGCGACCGCCAGCGCGGTCAGGAAGCCCGCCAGCGCCGACCCGCCGGAGACCGACTCCGCGCCGAGGGTCTCGAAGAGGATCCCGAACCCGTTGTTGTGCACGAAGACCAGGAGGAACACGCTCACCGCGATCGAGGCGACACCCTCGGCGATGATTCCGGCGTTGAGGAAGTGCTTCACCGGGTTGACGCCGAGGAGGTTGATCCCGAGGGCCACCGCGATGAAGACCACACCGAGCAGCACATGGGAGGTGGTCGACAGCGTGCCGTCACCGAACAGCATGTGCAGCCAGGTCGCCCCCAGATAGGCCACGGTGGTCAGGGACGCCACGGCGGAGGCGAGATAGATCCAGCCCACCATCCAGCCGAGGCGTGGCCCGCCGAGCCGCCGCACCCATTGGTACACGCCGCCCGTGACCGGGAACTGGGACGACAGCTCGGCGTAGACCACGGCGACCGTCAGCTGCCCGAGAAAGGCGACGACGACCGCCCAGATCCAGGCGGGGCCCGCGAAGACGAAGCCCAGCTGGACGACGGCGTAGACCCCGACGACGGGTGAGATCGTCGCGAATCCGATGGCGAACACGGCCCAGGTCGACAGGGTCCGTCTCAGCTCCTGCTGGTAGCCGTACTCGGCGAGTTCGCCGGCGTCGGTGCGAGTGTCGTCCACATTGATCTCCTGTACAGGTGCTGCGCGCTGGTCCGCGTGCACGGGCCGTGCCCGTCGGCGCGGGGGTCGCAACCGGCACGGTGCGCTCCGGGTGCCGGTCCGACGGGGCGGTGAGGCGTTCCACCGACCCCAGGGCGGGATACCGCCCGAGCTGCGGATCTCTGCGAACCGCTCGTTATTGGTCGCTTGGCCAATTGCCGATTGGTCACTCACTCAATAACATTCGCCCCATGACGTCAAGGGATACCGGCACACGAACCCGCAAGGCGCCGGCCGAGCGCCGCCACGAGATCATCCGCGCCGCCGCGCGGGTCGGGCTCGCCGAAGGACTGGAGTGCGTCACCCTGCGGCGGATCGCCGACGAGCTCGGCGTCCAGCCCGGACTCGTCGGCCACTACTTCCCCGCCGCCGACACCCTGGTGGCCGACGCCTTCACCAGCGCCACCATGGCCGAACTCGACGGACTCCTCCCCGCGGCCCCGGCGGACCCCACCGACCTGGAGCGCCCCAAGGGCCCCGCGACCCCGGCGCCCCCCGGGCACCCGGAGAGCCCCGCGGCCCCCAAGGACCCCGCGGCCCCGGCGGACCCGGACCGTCCCGGGCACAAGGACCCCCTGAGCACCCTGCGCCGCTTCTTCACCCTCATCGCGAGCACCGAGTTCGACAACGTCAGCAAGCTCTGGCTGAACGCACGCCACCTGTCGCGCTACCGCCCCGTGCTCCGGGACCACGTCATCGACCAGGAACTGCTGTGGTGCCGCCGCATCGAGCAGTTGATCGCCACGGGCGCGAGCGCGGGCGTCTTCCGCTGCGCGAACCCCTGGGCGGCCGCCGTACGCATCCTCGTCGCGATCGACGGAAGCAGCGCCTACATCAACACCAGCGCCGACACCCGTACCGCACCCATCGCCGATCTGGCCCGCACCGTCGCGGAGACGGAACTCGCGCTGCCGCCCGGCAGCCTGGCCGCCGAAGGGACCACCATGCTCCCGGCCGCCTCAACAGGCCCCCGCTGAACGGCGCTTGAGACCCTGCGCCGCAGAGGACGACCGAATAGCACGGGGCGACCGTGGTGATGGCCACCCACCGACGCGGACGTGGTGGCCCGCGACCGGGTTGTCCGGCCGCGCGACGGCCGGGTCGTACGAGACGGCCCGGCCTGCCGCAACCCTCCCCGAGCACGGTTCCGTCCACGCCCGTCCCGTACTTTCGGCCGGTACGCGAGGCGCCGGAGGTTTTCTAGCCTGAGCGGTATGGATACAGGGGAGCGGCGGACGCGACCGGCCGGCAGGACGTTCGACACGGGGCTCGGTGCCGTGTTCGTCCTGGGGATCGTCTTCACGGCATACATGTTCACCACCAGCTGGGGCGGTGTCTCCTGGATGTTCGGCTCGGCCGTCTCGGTCGCCGTGAGCGGACTCGCGCTGCTGCGCGCACGGTGGAAGCCGCTGCCCGTGTGCGCGGGCCTCGTCGTGACGTCCACCGCCGTCGTGGTGTCGATGACCGCCGGGGACGACCTCCCGCAGGAGCCCGCGCCCGTCACGGCGCTGGCCCTGGCGGTACTCGTCGGCTCCGCGCTCAGGACCCTGCCGAGGGGACCGGCCGCCGGGATCGCCGTCGCTGGCGCTGTGCTGACCGGGATCATCTGGTCCGAAGGCCTGAGCGGCGTGCCGGTCCTCGCGACGACCGGGATGGCCGCCGCCCTCGTGACGGGGCCGGTGCTGCGCGGCCTCGACCGCGACCGGCGCACCGATCGTGCGCCGCGGGGCGCCCGTGCCGACGAATCGCGGCCGTAGTGCGACCGGAGCACCAGGAGGAACCGGTGAACACCGCCCGTACCCCGCCACCGCCGAACGGGTCGGCTCCCGGGCGGGGAGCGTCCGCCCTGACCGAGGTGATCGTCCCGGCCCGATGGGCCAGGGCCGTCCCCGCCCTGGGGCTCGGTGTCACGTTCCTCGCGGCGATCGCCGTCCAGGCCCTCGCCGTCGCACAGACCTGGGGAGTCGCGCCGTCGATACCCGGAGCCCTCGCCGCCACGCTGGTGTCCGCGCTCGCTCTGAACCGCCGTCGGAACCGGACCTGGACCGCGGTCGCGGGCCTCGCCGTCACCGCGTCGGCGGTCCTCGTCCCGCTGCTGCCCGGCACCCGGCTGCCCGCCGGACTCGGCCCCTCCCTGGCGCCGGCCCTGGCCGTGCTCACCGCCTCCGCGGTCAGAACGCTGCCGGTGGCGCGGGCCGGGGCCGTCGCGGGCGGCGGTTTGGTACTGATCGCCGCCCAGTCGGCCGCCCGACCCGCGTCGGCGGTGGTGGCCATCGCCGCGGCGGCCTGGCTGGCCGCCCTCGGGGCCGGGCTGTCGCTGCGTATGCTCGACGACCGGGCCAGGGCCACCGCCGAACAGGTCCGCAGGGCCGAACGGCTTGAGCTGGCACGCGAGTTGCACGACATCGTGGCCCACCACATCACCGGGATGCTGATCCAGTCCCAGGCCGCCCGGATCGTCGCGCGACGCGACCCGGAGAACGTGTCGCGGTCGCTGGCCGGGATCGAGGCGGCCGGCTCCGAGGCCATGGCCGCGATGCGACGCGTGGTCGGACTGCTGCGCGACACCGACGACGCGGCGCCCGCCTCACCCGGACCCGAGGAACTGAGCGCGCTCGTCGAGCGCTTCAGCCGCCAGGGCCCGGACGTACGCCTGAACATGCCCGACCACGACACGGGCTGGCCGCCGGAGGTGACCAGCACCGTGCACCGCGTCGTCCAGGAGTCCCTGACGAACATCCTGCGGCACGCGCGGCACGCCCGCTCCGTCGAGGTCACCGTCGGCCGCGCCCCGGACCGCGTCACCGTCGAGGTCACGGACGACGCCCCGCCGAACCCCGCCCGGCCCCAGCACCGCGGCGGGTACGGTCTGATCGGTATGCGCGAACGCGTCGAGACGCTCGGCGGCTCGCTGTCCGCCGGCCCCCGGCCCGGCGCCGGCTGGTCCGTACGGGCAGCCCTGCCCGTCCCCATCAGGGAGCCCGGATGACCATCACGGTCCTGCTCGCCGACGACCAGGCGATGATCCGCCACGGCCTGCGGCTGATCCTGGAGGACCAGCCCGACATCACCGTCATCGGGGAAGCCGCGGACGGCGTCGAGGCGATCGCGACGGCCCGGCGGCTGCGGCCCGACGTATGCCTGGTGGACATCAGGATGCCCGGACTCGACGGCATCGCGGTCACCCGCGCACTGGCCGGCCCTTCCGTGACCGACCCGATGCGGGTCGTCGTCGTCACCACGTTCGACCTCGACGAGTACGTGTACGGGGCGCTGCGCGGCGGCGCGGCGGGATTCGTCCTCAAGGACGCGGGTCCGGCCCTGCTCATCGAGGCCGTCCGCGCCGCCCACAACGGTGAGGCGCTCGTCTCCCCGTCGGTCACCCTCCGGCTGCTGAACCACCTGAACGCGACCGGGGCCGCGCCCCGCGGGCGCGCCGCGCAGACACCGCAGCTGTCCGGACGCGCGCTCGAAGTCGTACGGGCCATCGCGCGCGGCCGCACCAACCAGGAGATCGCCGCCGAGCTGTTCATCACCCTCAGCACGGTCAAGAGCCATCTGTCGGGCATCCAGACCAAGCTCGGGGTCCGCAACCGCACCGAGATCGCCGTCTGGGCCTGGGAGAACCGCGTCGTCGACCGGACCTGAAGGCCGCCCCCGCGCACCGGCCGGAAGTACGGCCGCCGGTAACGGGAACCGTGCTTTCGACCGATGCCGGGAAAGACCCGGGAATTCCAGGATATGGGCATGCCATACATGGAATCCCCGCCGGCGTTCCACGCCGAGGGCTTGACGAAGAAGTACGGCCGCCGCCGCGGGCCGGCCCTGCGCGATGTGGACCTCACCATCCCCTCCGGCCGGGTCATCGGGCTCGTCGGCCCCAACGGAGCGGGCAAGTCGACCCTGTTGCACCTGGCCTGCGGGCTGATCGAGCCGACATCCGGCTCGCTGACGGTACTGGGATCACGCCCCGCGGCGAACGCCTCGCATCTGGCCCGGGTGGGATTCGTCGCGCAGAACACCCCGGTGTACGGCTCGTTCACCGTCGCCGAACACCTCAGATTCGGCGCCAGGATGAACCCGGCGTGGGACCAGGCCCTGGCCGAGCGGCGCATCGGCCAAGTGGGGCTGAACCCCGCACAGAAGGCGGGACAGCTCTCCGGCGGCCAGCGGGCACAACTGGCGCTGACCATCGCCGCCGCCAAACGCCCCGAACTGCTGATCCTCGACGAACCGGCCGCGGCACTCGACCCCTTGGCCCGCCGGGGGTTCCTGGAGAACCTGATGGAATTCGTACGCGAGCTCGGCGCCAGCGCCGTGCTCTCCTCGCATCTGCTCGGTGACATCGAGCAGGTCTGCGACCACCTCGTCGTCCTGTGCGACTCGCGGGTGCAGCTCGCAGGCGACACCCGGGACCTGCTGGCCACGCACGCCCGGCTCGTCGCACCACGCGGCGAGCTCGACCCGCTGCCCACCTGGGTCGACGTCATCTCGACGGACCACCACGGCGAGCACAGCAGCGCCGTCGTCCACATCGGCGACACCTCCCGGGCCCTGCCCCATCAGGTCCGGCCCGTCACCCTTGAGGAACTCGTCCTCGCCCATATGACCCGGGCCGCCGCCCGACCCGCCCCGACCGGGGCCGAAACCTGGGGGACACCGCGATGATGTGGCTGACCTGGCGACAGTTCCGCGGCCAGGCGCTGGCCGCCGCCTGCGCGATGGTGGTCGTCGCCGCGTACCTGGCGTACCTCGGCGGGGACATCCGCGACGCCCACGACGCCCACCAGGCCATCTGCCGCGACCGGGCCGACTGCGCCCGGGCGACGAGCCAGTTCCGCGGCGCCTACCAGAACACCCTCCTGTTCCTGGCCGCCGGACTCGCCCTGATCCCCGCCGTCATCGGCACCTTCTGGGGAGCTCCCCTGCTGGCCCGGGAGCTGGAGAACGGCACCCACCGACTGGCGTGGAACCAGAGCGTCACCCGCCCGCGCTGGCTCATCGGCAAGGTCCTGTTCGTCGGCTCGGCCGCAGTGCTCGTCACCGGCACGGCCTCGGCCCTGCTCACCTGGGCGGCCCGCCCCTTCGACGAAGTGGTCAAGGAGGAGTTCAGCACCTTCGTGTTCGGCGCCCGGGGCATCGTCCCGATCGGCTACGCCGCGCTGGCCCTCGCCCTCGGCACCGTCGCCGGACTCCTGCTGCGCCGGACCCTGCCCGCGATGGCCGTGACGCTCGTCGTCTTCCTCGCCTTCCAGTTCTTCTTCCCCAACGTGGTGCGGCCCGCCCTGATACCGCCGGAGAGGGCCACGCTGGCGATGACGGCCACGGCCATCAACGGCGCGCGGAACCTGGGCGGCATCGGCGGCGGCTCCGTCATCGGCGGGGTCAGGATCCCGGACGCGCCCGACGCGTGGATCGCAGGGACGAGTCCGCTGCGCACCCCGGACGGCCGGACCCTCGGCGGGCCCGAGTTCAACGCCTGCCTCGACAGCCCGCCCAGGACCGGCGCGGGCGGCACGTTCGGCGACACCGCGGTGTGCCTCGCCGGGCACGACCTCCATATCGACGTCCGCTACCACCCCAGCAGCCGCTACTGGGCGTTCCAATGGCTGGAGACCGCGATCTACCTGGCACTCAGCGGTGTCCTCACCGCGTTCGCCGTTCGGCGGATCCGGCGCCGGGTGAGCTGACGCCCGTCGACGCGCGGGAACCGGGTCCCCGTCAGGCGGCGGGCGGAGGTGGGGTGCTCGCGCGTCAGGCCGGGGGAGTCAGCAGGCCCTCCAGCTCGGCTTCGAAGAGCAGGGAGGGGTCGAAGTCCATCCCGCCGAAGTGACCCGCCAGCTCCAGTGACAGCAGGCCGTGCAGCCGGGTCCAGACGACCAGGGCCCGGTGAAGGGCGGCAGACGGGGCGGGATGGTCGCCTGCCCAGCCCCGGTGCCCCGCCAGATGGGTGCTGAACGGCGTCGCGGGGCTGTCCGGGACGAGCTCCGCGCACGCGTCGAGCAGCGCGGTCATGATCTCGGCGGAGATCGCGGTGATGTCCTCGGGCGCGTGGTAACCGGGGACAGGCGTTCCGTAGATCAGCAAGTACCGCTGGGGGTCCTCCAGCGCCCAGCCGCGCAGGGCGTGCGCCAGCGGGGCCGGCCCGGTGCCGGTGGACGACGCCGAACGCAGCGTCCCGGCGAGACTTCGGTACGCCTCGCGGATGAGTTCGGTGATCAGGTCGTCGCGGCTGGCGAAGTAGCGGTAGAGCGCGGGCCCGCTCATCCCCATCCGCTTGGCGATCGCGTTGAGGGAGAGCGCGGACGCTCCCGCCGTGGCGATCTGCTCCCACGCGTGTTCCTTGATCTCCGCCCGCACCTGGGCGCGATAGCGCTCCCGCGGTGTCGTGGCGTCGGTCTTCGGCATGGCCCGCCCTCTTCCTCACCCATAACGCTACAGCTCCATAAGTTAGTTAGAAGCTATCACGAAAGCTGTTGACCTCTCACGGTGCGGGGCGTTATAACTTCTCACCAAGGCGAGATGCTCTATCTCGCCGCGGTGCGCGGTACGGCCACGCCACCGACCGCTTCACCGGACGAGAGGAACTCCGTGGCCACCACGGTCGAGTCACCCCACCCCCGTACGGGCCGCAGCGTCCCGCTGCCGGTGACCGTCGCCTCCTGGGCCGTCCTCGTCATGATCGTCGGCCAGTTCTCCCTGGTCGCGGCCGTCCCGGTCGTGATCACGGTGTTCGGCGCGCTCCGGCACGTCCCCGACCTGGCGGTGCGCTGGACGGCCACCCTGCTCGCCGGTACCTACGCCGTCCCGCTCGTCGTATGGCTGACCCGGCCCGACGGGGCGCGGAGCCTCTCCCAGGACATGCACCCGCTGTCCTTCGGGCTGATCGTCGCCGCGTCCGCCGCAGTGATCGTCGCGCTCCACCGGACCCGGCGCCGCCACCCTTCCGCACGGTGACGAGCGCCCCGCGCAGCCGCCCGACCCCCGCCCATCGGCCCCGCGTCCACCGCCCGGCGCATCCGCGCACCCGACGGCGCCCACGCACCCGACACATGACCCGGGCTCAACAAACCACGCACCGCACACCGACCGACAAGGGAAACACCATGCCCGTCATCCGCAGCACCAGCACCCGCGCCGCCCTGCTCGCCGCCCCGCTCGTCGCCGCTCTCCTCGGCACCGCCGCCGCACCGGCCGCGGCCACCCCCTCCCCGCCCGGCGAGTCGCTCACCTGCCGCGGGGAAGGTGTCGACCCCGACGCACTCGTCCGCCACCGGACCGAGACCGTGATCCAGGCGCCGCTGCGCACCATCTGGAAGCTCCAGACCGATGTGGAGCGCTGGCCGTCCTGGAAGGCCGCCGTCACCACCGCGGACCGCCTCGACCACGGCCCCTTCCGGCCGGGTTCCGCGTTCCGCTGGACGATGCCGGTGCCGCCCAACCCCGTGACGTCCGCCCCCAGCCTGGACATCACCTCGACCGTGGAGCAGCTGAAGCGGAACTCCTGCATCCGCTGGACCGGCCCCGCGACCGGTGAGGGACTGCGCATCGACGGCGTCCATGTGTGGACCTTCACCAAGGTCAAGGGCGGTGTCCGGGTGAGCACCGAGGAGACCCACACCGGCCCCCAGGTCGAGGCGAACGTCGGAATCGCGACCGAGATCCTTCGCCAGGGCCTCGAAGCATGGCTGCGCGACCTGAAGACCGCCGCCGAGGCCCGCGCCCACGACCGGCCGTGCTGAACCGCACCCCGGACCCACCCCCGCACGGCGTCCCCTTCGGCCCGCTTCCCCGGCGACCGACGGGCCTCGCCTGACAACGGCGCAACGCCCCGTCACCCACACAAAGGGCGACGGGGCGTTGCCGTGTCCGCTCAGGGTCCATCCGGTCCCGGCCCGCGAGCGGCCGCTCGCGTCGCGGTCACGCGCGTGCGGTGACCCTCCAGTGGTAGCCGTCCAGGTCGGTGAAGTGCCCGGCGTAGTCGCCCTGTCCGGTCTCGGCGGCAGCGCCGGTGACCCGGCCGCCGGCCGGGCCCACGGCCGCGAGAAGGGTGTCCACGTCGTCACGGGAAGCGGCGGTGTGCGTGAGGACGAGCGCGGAGAAGCCGTCGCCGTTCTCGTCGACGCCCGCGTCCTTGGCGAGGGCCTTGCGCGGCAGCAGACCCAGCCGGCACACCCCGTCGGCGATGGTGAAGTCGATGAACTTGTCGCCGTAGTCGCGGTCCACGCTCATGCCCAGCGCCTCGTAGAACACCTTGGACGTCTTCGGCTTGGCGACGCCGAGATAGACGGCGGTCTCGGTCGGCCTCGGCGGGTCGGGGACGGTGTCCGTGTCCTTCTTGGACGCGGCGGCCAGCTTCCAGACGGCCCCGTCCGGCGACCGGTAGACGGCGGCGAACTCGCCGAACATCTCCTTCTTGGCAGGCTTGACGACCGTCGCACCCTGGGCGGCGGCGGTGTCGAGGAGGGCCCTGACCTCGGCAGGCTGACTCACGATGGAGGACAGCACATAGCCGCGGAAGCCCGAGGTCGCCGGATTCGCACCGGACTCGGCGGCGAGTGCCTCGATCTGCTGGAGGCCGAGCCGTCCGGTGCCGTTGAGGTCGAGACCGGCCGTGCGGCCGTCGTCAGCGGCCGTGGCCGTGGACGAGAACGCGGACGAGTAGAAGGCGCTCGCGCCTTCCACCTGCGGTACGCCGATAGTGATGAGGTCGACGGAGAGCGCCATCGGATGGCTCCTTCATACGGTGCGGGGTGGGTCGGGCCGGTGGCCGGAGTGCTGCGGCCGTGCTCACTCGGGTGAGCTGATCGGTACGGGCACTCAGCTGAGCTGGTTGATACGGACGAGGTTGCCGGCGGGGTCACGGAAAGCGCAGTCACGCACCCCGTAGTCCTGGTCGATGGGCTCCTGGACGACATCCGCGCCCGCCGCCTGGAGACGGTCGAAGAGGCCGTCGAGGTCGTCGGTGGCCAGCGTGACGGCGGTGTACACGCCCTTGGTGATGAGTTCCAGGACGGTGCGGCGCTCCTCGTCGGTGACACCCGGGTCGGTGGCGGGCGGGTGCAGCACGAGGGAGGTGCCGGGTTGGCCCACCGGCCCGACGGTGATCCAGCGCAGCTCCTCGTAGCCGACATCGTTGCGGACCTCGAAGCCCAGGATGTCGCGGTAGAAACCCAGAGCGGCCTCGGGATCGGTGTGCGGCAGGAAGGCATGGTGAATGGTGATGCTCATATCCCTCACGCTAGGCAGAGCCACCGGGCGCGGGCTTCTTGATTCCTGACCGGTCTGCTCACCGGCTCGCCCTGACAGGGCGGCATCCCGCCCCGGCCCGCCCACGGGGCCGAGGTGTGCCCAGATCAGACGTACGCCCAGGAGCACAGGTGTACCCGGGAGCATGAAGCGGGCATCGATCAGGAATCGAGAAGCGCCAGGTCTCCCGGCCCGACTAGCGTCAGGAACACTTCAGACCGATCACTACCGATTCACACCGATCACGACCAGGAGAGTGACAGCGATGAGCGAGAGCACCGGCACCGACGGCAAGAAGAGCACGAACGGCTTCTCCGAGCAAGAGCGTGCCGCCATGAAGGAGCGTGCCGCCGAGCTGAAGAAGGAGGCGAGCCGTGGCCGTGGCAACAAGGCCGCCGCCGAGGAGCTCGACGTGCTGGCGAAGATCGCGGAGATGGAGGCATCGGACCGCGCGGTGGCCGAGCGCATCCACGCCATCGTCACCGCCAACGCCCCCGACCTGTCGCCGAAGCTCTGGTACGGACAGCCCGCCTACGCCCGCAAGGGCAAGGTCGTCTGCTTCTTCCGAAGCGGGCAGGTCGACAAGGAGCGCTACTCGACCTTCGGTTTCACCACGGCGGGCAACCTCGACGACGAGAGCGGCCTGTGGCCCACGTCCTACGCCGTGACCGAGCTGAGCGACAAGGCCGAGAAGGCGCTCGTCGCCCTCGTCAAGAAGGCCGTCGGCTGACACCACGCCGAGGCGCGGCCCGGCCCGGCCCGACTCCCCGAGCACGGGCCGGGACACATCGGGGTCATCGAGGTGCGCCGCCATCAGGCACACCCCACCGTGAGGCACACCCACGGCGACGCACACCTGCCGTGACGCGTCTCCAAGGTCCCGTGGAAACTCCAACCACGATCCGACAGCGCTCCGATGACCGGCCAGCAGGTCTGGGAGGATCAGCGGGACCGAACGGATGAACGCGGGAAGTGGGGACATGATCGCTCTGGTGTTGCTCGTCGTACTGGCGCTCGTTGTCGGCGGGTGCGTATGCGTGGTCTGGGCGGAACGTGGTGGACCCCGTTGGGTCCGTGCCGTCGCGACCATGACCCGCACCGCGAGCGGGATGGCGCGGCGCGCGGAGCGGAACCGACGCCGCGGTCTGACCGGGGGCAGCGGCGACGGCGGCTAGGGATGTGACCGGAAAGGGTTCACCGGCCCGCGACGCCCGGCACCGTGCCTCGATCGACGCCCGGCACCGCGTCTCGACGCACGTCCCACGAGCGCACCGGTGCCGAGTAGGCCTTGGGAGGAGCGGCCTATGAGCGCCCCGCGGCCGGGCTCGGCGGGACATCCTTGACGAACACGATGCCGTCAGGGTCCGCCAGATGGGCCGGGTCCAAGGGGGAGTACCCGAACCAGGGGGACACACGGGGCGCGGGCAGCGCGCCGCCGAGGGCGGCGGCCAGTCGCGGCGCGTCGATGACGCAGCGGTCCTCCGAAAGCGCGTACAGAAGTCCTTCGACGGTGTTCGGCGGCGGTGTGTCCACTCCCTGGTGCCGGATCGTGCCGAGGGCCGTGGCGACGAAGGCGTATTCGTCGCCGAGCTGGGCGCTCACCAGCGCACCCGCGCTCCACCACTCCACCGGCCTCCCGCCCATTCGCATCGTGCTCTTCTCCCGCTGGAGATGGGAGTTGTGGGCGTGGACGAGTGCCGGGCCCCGAGCGGCGAGAGCGAGGAGATTGTGGGCCATCATCTGGTCCCGCACGCTCACGAGCCAGGTCATCCGGGCCGGTGAGGTGTCGGCCATCCAGTGGTGGTAGCGAAGCAGTCCGGTCGCGGTGCGTCCGTGCAGCCGCGCCCGGTCCCAGTCGTCCCGCGAGGCTGTCGCGAGCAGGTGTGGCGTCTGCGCGTCGAGCAGCGCCACCAGATCGTCGGCGAGCAGCCGTAGCCGGCCGGCCTCGGCCGACTGCCCGACGGACCGGGCCGGGTCCCTCATCGCGGCGGGATCGGTCCACCGGCCGTCGGCGCCGAGCAGCCGGTCGAGCGTTTCCCCGGTGCAGGGGAGCAGGCTCGCGTCGATCCGGGTCGAGAGATAGTCGTGGAGTGCGGTGAGTGCGTGCCGGGGGCTCGCGGCGCCGGTGATCTCCAGCGGGCCGTCGAAACCGGCGAAGCGGACCCGCTCGGACGCGGGCCGACCGTCGTTGTGGGCGCGCATCCAGCGGACGAGCTCCCGGTTGGCCGCGAAGGCGCCCCAGCCATGGCTGAATCCGCGCTCCATCACCTCGTCCAGGGTGCCCGTGCCTGAGGTGACGTAGTCGTCCACGACCAGGCCCGTCACGCAGTCGCTCTCGATCGCGACCGTCCGGTAGCCCTCCTGCTCGACGAGCTCCCGGAAAAGTTCGTTGCGCAGTTCGAGCAGGGTGTCCTCGCCGTGGGTCGGTTCGCCCAGCGCGAGCAGCCGAGGCCGGGCCGGGAGCAGCCGCATGACGGCGGCAGCGTCGACGGCACAGGCGGTGTCCTTGATGTCGGTAGCCATACCTTGAACGGTATCGTTGAACTTTCGATTGAAACTTTTCCGCGATAACCTCCGCCCGATGGAGCGGAACCTTCAAAGTGCCAAGCGGCTCAGGCCCGTTGACCTGGCGCGCGGACACGGTCTGTCCACGCAGGCGATCAGGAACTACGAGGCGGCCGGCATCCTTCCGCCCGCCGGTCGCACACCCCACGGCTACCGCACCTACACCCCGTTGCACGTGGCGGCCCTGCGCGCGTTTCTCGCCTTGCTGCCCGGCCACGGCCACCCGACGGCGACATCGATCATGCGGGCCGTGAACCAGGGCATGACCGATCAGGCGTTCCACCTCATCGACGGGAGCCACGCCCAACTCCTCGACGACCGGCGGACCCTCCAGGCCGTGGAAAACGCCCTCCATGACCTTGGCGTCACCGTGACGCCCGCGCTGTCCCCAGGGCCCGTCGCCACCCCGGCGGCCCACCCCACGCCGACGCCCCGATCCGCCGTCGTGTCCGGGCCGGGCGCTACGTTCATCGGGCCGCTGGCGGGAAAGCTCGGTATCCGGCCCGCGACACTGCGCAAATGGGAGCGCGCCGGCCTGGTGCGCCCGCGCCGCGACCCGCGGACCGGGTACCGCGTCTACGACGAGACCGATGTACGCGACGCCCGGCTGACCCACCAGCTCAGAAGGGGCGGCTACCTGCTGGAGCAGATCGCCCCGCTGATCGCCCAAGTACGGGCGGCCGGTGGGGTGGAGCTGCTGGAGGCCGCACTGTGCGACTGGCGCGACCGGCTGGCGGCCCGTGGGCGCGCGATGCTGACCGGGGCCGCGGAGCTGGAGGCGTACCTGCGTGAGCGCGGGTGAGACTTCGGTGGTCGCGCCGGGCCCGTACCACCACGCAGGGTCCCTGCCGACCGGGGGACAGGGCAGGAACCTCGGACGACGGGTCCGGAACCGCGGCACACGGCACTCCGGAACGGTTCGCGCAGCCAACAGGTGGTCGGAGCATCGCGCGCCTCCTCACGGAAATCGTCGTTGACGAAGGCCGCGACCTGGCGAGCGTATCGAGCGGGCCGGGAAGGCCGGCGGAAGGCCGTACCCGGCAGCCGGATCGGCCTCGGCGGCGGACGCGCGCAGGAGAGCGCGCCCGGGAGCCGGATCGCGCTGCCGCACCCCTTCGCCATGGCGTTTGTCCGCCGTGCCACAAGTGGGACCGATCGGGCACCAGTTGGGGTGTTCGGCGCTTTGGTGAACCTCAACCACCCTTCTGAGCTGGGCTGTTGAGAGAGATGACGGCTGGTGTCGAAGCGCATTGGATCTTGCGTTAGCGTCCCCCCATGATGAGTCGAAACTGGGCCGCCGCGGCTGTCGCCCTCTCCTGTCTCGCCGTCTCCGCCGCCCCTGTCGCGCACGCTGCCGACCCCTCCGCCGCCGGGGAATGGCAGCCGGTCGGCACCGGGATCACCGGTGGCGCCAGCGGACTCGCGGTGATCGAGAACGGCGCGAACGAGGGCGAGCCGATCGACCTCGTGATGGTGCGGGACAACAAGAAGCCCGGTGAGAACCGGATCGCCACCGTGCAGTACCGGCATTCGAGCCCTCCCCTGGTGAGGGAGCTCCCCTGGCGGGGCATGGAGGAACCGAAGGACCTGGAGGCCGTCGACGCGGTACCCGGCCAGCCAGGGGACTTCGTCGCCCTGTCCAGCGACGGCACGGCCTACCACTTCACCCTCGACCCGGACGCGGCCATGGTGTGGGGAAGCTCCCCGGTCCCCGGCCGCGCCTCCGGGGACAACTACGAGAGCTTCGCACTCACCCGTCAGCACGGCCGGACCATCGCCGTCTGGGCGACCCGAGGATCGAGCGACGCGCAGCCCGCGCAGGTGCGCGCCGCCGAGTACGACCCGAACAGCGGGGCGTTCGGCCCCGCGTCGGGCCCGGCCCGGTTCAGCGTGCCCGACCCGCTGCCCGTGGACGGACAGGAAGTACGGCACGCCAGCGACATCAAGATCCACGCGGACGGCACACTGCTCCTCACCGCGGCATCCGACCCGAACATCAACTCCGGCCCGTTCGCCTCGGCCGTCTACCGCGCCGGAAAGGTGACGTCCGACACCGCGGGGCGGATCGCACTGGAGCTGCGTCCCAAGAACCGGCTCACCCCGCTCGCGTCCTTCAACAAGGAAGTGGACAACCGCAAGATCGAGGCGGTCGCCTGCCCCGCCAACAGCGGCTCCGGGATCGTGGGCACGGACGACGAGGACCAGGGCGGCTCGCTGCTGCTCCTCGACATCTGCCCGAAGCCGCGGAACTGACCGTAAGGATTTCAGGCGCTCCTCCCGCCAACCCGCGGCCGACCCTTCCCCCTCGGCGCCGAAGCAGCGGGCAGAGCGAATCTTGGCCCGGCCCCGCGCGCACGCGGAGGGGCCGGGCCGACGTACTCGCAGCGGCAGCTGACGGCCCGCAGGCCACCAGCTTCCGACGAAAACTCGTCGATGAACCAGGCCCGAATCATGCGCGAGTCAAGGCACTGTCCCGACAGATGTGTCTCCGGACCCGCTCGAACGGCCGAGCGCTTCGGCATCAGGACAGGCGTGGTCAGACAGGCCGGAGGCGGGTGCGCAGAAGACAGAACTCGTTGCCTTCAGGGTCGGCCAGGACGTGCCAGCTCTCGTTGCCGGTCTGGCCGACATCGGCGGGCACGGCGCCGAGAGCGAGCAGCCGCTCCAGCTCGGCTTCCTGGTCGCGGTCGGTGGCGCTGACGTCGATGTGCAGGGGGAGCTGCCCGGTCCGCGGGGCGCTGCTGGGACTGAGGACGAGAGTGGGCTGCGGGCCGCCGCCGGGCGGCCCGATCTCGATGCTTCCGTCGTCCTCCCGGCCGACTTCGACGTAGCCGAGGACCTCGCTCCAGAATGCGGCGAGCCGGTCGGGGTCGGCAGCGTCGAGGACCAGTTCACTGATGCGGCATGCCATGCCCGGAGTCTACGTGGACGTACAGAGGAGGACGGGCCCGGCTGGGCCGCAGGCGCCGCGAGGGGGAGGGCGGTGGGGACCGGCGGCGGCGCCGCTGTTCGTCAGGGAGGCCGGCACCCGCGCGTCGATCGTCCCGCCTTCGAGGCGCCGGCCTCCGGTGCTGCTCCGAGGACGCGCGGAGCGTGGGGTACTCCTGAGCAGCACCGGAGGGCCGTCGAACGGGAAGTCGTCGGAGGGGAATTATCCGGCCGGCCAACGGACTTGTACCGACCATGACGACGACCGTGACCGCCCGTGAGGCGGCAACCGCCCTGTTCGATCAGCTGTTCTCCGGTGCCGCGCCCAACGAGCTGGCAGAACGCTTCGACGAGAGCGTGGACTGGTTCATCCCTGGTCATACCGCTGTTGTGCCGTGGATCGGCCGCAAGGTCGGCCGTGCCGGCGTCGCCGAGTTCTACGCCCAGCTCGGGCAGGGGGCCAAGGTCGAAGAATTCAAGGTCGACACCGTCATCGGGGACGGTGACCGCTGCGTCGTCCTCGGCAGCCTGCGGACCACGATCCTCGCGACGGGCCGCGACATCGAGACCGACTTCGCGTTCGACATCGAGGTCCGTGACGGGCTCATCACGCGCTACCGCATGTTCGAAGACAGCTGGGCGGTCGCCGCGGCGTTCGAACCGAAGGCAAGCTGACCCGGGCGCCGCCCGGAGACCGGGCGCTGACCTGGGCGCCGCCCGGACACCGGGGACCGTGGCGGCGGCTTGAGCATCAGGCCGCCGCCGCCCGGCCCCAGGGACATCCGACGCCCACCCGTCGATCCCTGGGGCGTCCGACCCGCGAGGCGTCCGGTGCTACGGGGTCCGCTCACGCCCACTGGTCGAACGCCAGCTTCGCGACCAGCGAGAAGACCACCACCAGCAGCACTCCCCGGACGAACCCGCTGCCCTTGCGCAGCGCCATCCGCGCCCCGGCCATCGCCCCGGCCAGATTGAACACCGCCAGTATCGCCGCGAGTTGCCAGAACACCGTGCCCTGGAACGCGAAGACGGCGAGCGCGCCCGCGTTGGTGCAGACATTGACGATCTTCGCGGTCGCCGAGGCGGTCACCAGACCCAGCTGGAGTACGGCGGTCAGCCCCAGCACCAGGAACGTGCCGGTGCCGGGGCCGAACAAACCGTCGTAGAAGCCGATGCCGCCGCCGACCAGGACGATCGCCGTGACCGTACGGGCCCGGGTGACCGGCTTCGAGCCGCCCCCGGTGGCCGTGCCGAAGCCGGGACGCAGAAGGACGAAGGCGGCCACCCCCAGCAGCGCCAGCATGATGACCGGCCGCAGCACCTCACTGCTGATCCCTGCCGCGAGGGACGCACCGCCCATCGATCCCGCGAGCGCGGCGAGCCCGATCCGCACCGCCGTCCGCACGTTCACCGGTGTGTTGCGTACATAGGTGACGGCCGCCCCGGTGGTTCCGACGATGGCGACCGCCTTGTTGGTGCCGAGGATATGTGCGGCCGGCGCCTGCGGCAGTCCGAGCAGCAGGGCGGGGAGCAGCAGCAGTCCGCCGCCTCCCACCACCGCGTCGATCCAGCCGGCCGCCGCGGCGGCCAGAGCGAGGAGAACGAGCGTGGTCAGCGATATGTCAGGCATGATCGACGACCCTAGTACCACCGTCGCGGCTGGGGCCGACCGCGTAGTACGGCCGGATGCTCGATGCCCTGCTCCGGGATCGGTACGGCGGCGCCGAGGGCGGACGCTCGGGTGTCCGGCGCCGGCGCCGCCGGCCGGCCGGGCCGGTGTCGCCGACCGGCTCACTCGTGCGGTCGGGTCCGAGGACCACGAATTTGCCTGTGACCGGTGGTGAACCGGGCGCGTCTCCCGTGGCGGGGCTCAGGCCGGCGGGTGGACGACGAGGCGGTTGCGCTGTCCGTCGAAGACATCGGCCAGAGAGAGGGCGTCGGGGTGCTGCCCGGTGAAGAAGCCCCGCTGCTCGACGTGGACGGTCAGTAGGTCGTGACGGTCGATGACATCCGAGATGCCCCGGGTGTCGATGGTGTCGGCCCACGCATCGAGGTTCCGGCCGAACCAGACGGGCAGGCCGCACGGCCCGGCGACCGCGTCCCAGAAATCCTCAAGCGTCTCGATCGGCTGTCCGCGGAGGTCGATCACCAGCTCGCTGTCCGTCACCGCAGCAGACTAGCCAACCCGACGCCCGGGCCGTTCGGGGGGAGACGGCGTAGATGCGCCGGGGGCTGCCGCCCGGAGCAGACCCGGTCACGGGCGCCTCACCGAAGCCGGCCCGGTCTGCCCGGTCCCGGAGGTCCCGGGGCTTTGAATCCGGTGAAGATCCACCCGGTGCCTGCCGTGTCGCCGGTGTCCGGAGTGCAGTTGGACAGGACATGATTTCTTTCCGGGCGTTTCGCCATACCGTCGTGGCCGCACTGCTCGTGGCCGCCCTCGATGTTCCCGCTGCCTCGTCGGCCGCACCCGTACAAGCCGCTGCTCACTCGTCGGTGCGCCCGGCCGACATCCTCGATCCCCCGCTGCCGGTCGAAGCCTTCCCCCGACAGGTCAAGGAGGCGTGCGGGATCTGGAAGGAATTGGAGTGGCCGCAGGCGGCCCGGGGCACCGACTACCCGGTCGTGAACACCCGCCTCGTCATCCGCGGCAGTAACGTCTACCGCAACCGCTCCGGCGACCTGCCTCTCAGCGGGAGCTACCGCGAGTACGACGTCAACCCCCGCCCCCCGGGCCAGCGCCGCGACGCCGAACGCGTCGTCCGCGACCCCGGCACCCGCACCGTCTGGTACACGGCCGACCACTACACCAACTTCCGGGAGATCAGCTCCGGTTGCGGGTGAGACCCGGACCACCGGAGTCCGGCGAGCCGTACGGCGCGCCGGACTCCACGGTACGTGGGCGCCGGGGCCCGCCCTCCTGGCGGTCGACCGATCGCCGCCCACGAGAGGACGTGCGGTACGAGTGCACGTCCGAGGCCGGTGACCGGAACCGCATCGCCCGTCCCGTGTCCGCCCGTGTGTCCCGCGCCGAACGAGTGCGTCGTTTCTGGCCGTTCCGGCGATACCGAACAGGACGATCTGACTGGACGCCACGATCCGCCCGGTGGGTTCCGCAGGCACACTGGGCGAGACGTTTCCGTACGGCGTGACGTGCACCGTGCCCACGCGGGAGCCGGGCCTGCCGATCACGGTCTGATCGGCGGTGTCCTCCAAGGTCTCCCAAGAGCTTCCAGGACGGACGGTATGAGGAACTTCGTCGAGGGCGTCCCCTGGGGCGTGGTCCGTATCGAGCCCGTCGGCTCCAGCGGGAACATCCCGCAGATCGACCCACTGCGGTCACCGGTGGTCGCGGACGACCAATGTGTGGTCGCAGCGGTCGTCCACCCCGACATCTCACCGGTGACGATCTCGGTGCTCGGAGAAGGCGACGCGAACCGGGGAATCCCCGTCTTCGACGGACACATGGACACACCGCACCATGCAGTGGTGATCGCCGACCTCGTGGGCGACGACTTCATCCACACAATCCCCGTGCCAGGGGGACGCACCCGCGTCCGGATCTTCATGGACGATCCCCGCGAGGCCCAGCACATCGAGATCCGCTTCGCCTGAGAGCTCCACCGGCCAGAAGCACACCGCGCTCAAGGGGACACGCCCACCTCCTGACCACAGGCGGCGAAGGGTTCATCGTCCCTCCTCCTGGCGAGCCCTCTCCTCGCAGTGGCACGGCAGGGCCCGGGGAAGCGGTGACGCGGACTTGGACTGCTGAGCGGCCTTCCGGGACACTGCTCGGCATGGTGCGGTTGAGGGTTCTCACGGAGGATGACTGGCCGCTGTGGCGGGATGCCCGGCTGGCAGCTCTGACGGAGGCGCCGCACGCGTTCAAGTCCCGGCTTTCGGACTGGCGCAACGGCGGCGAAGAGTTGTGGCGGGCGCGCTTCGCGTTGCGCGCATCCTGCAACATCGTTGCGTTGCTGGACGGCCGACCCGTAGGGATGGCTACCGGTCTACCGGAGGACGGCGGTGGCTGCGAGCTGAGGTCCGTTTGGGTCAGCCCCGGAGCGCGGGGCCGTGGTGTCGGAGACGGCCTGATCGAGGCGGTCGAGACGTGGGCCCGGCGGTCGGGCGCCGTGATGCTGAAGCTCGCGGTGCTCCCCGGCAACGAGGCCGCGCTCGCCCTGTATAAACGCAACGGCTTCGCCGTCACGACAGAGTCCGGTGAGGTGCTACCCGACGGGGTGACCAGGGAACGCGTGATGCGGAAGGAGCTCCGCTGAAGGAATGGCACACGGTGCCACCCAGGTCATGACGCCACACGGCCAGCGTGTCCGGCCGACGACCCACTGCCGATCGGGGCTGCGGGAAATGTCCGCACCCCGGTGAACGCGCAGTCCGGCTCGCCACGGAGCAGATCGGGCGGGCGGCTGATATGAAGTCTCGCGGGCCATCCGCGCGGAGCGCTGAAACGCCTCCCCGTGGTTGCGGCTTGCACGACTACGTGCCGAGCGGGCCCTGGCCTGACCGGCCACGGCCCGCTCGGACAGCGGGCCGGGGGTCAGCTGGGCTGGTCGCCGGTGTAGCGGTAGATGTCGCCGCCGGTGTTGATGTGCCACGCGGTGCCGTCGGCGCCGGCGGCGATGTCGATGGCGGTGCCGGGGATCTTGACCCACGGGTTGCCGCCGCTGGCGTCGTTGTTGGTGTACCGGTAGATGCTGCCGCCGGGGTCGACGCCCCACACGTTGGTCCGGGAACCCACCGCGATCCGCTTGAGACTGCCGTTGACGTTCTTCCACGGATTCGCGCTGTCCTGGTCCCCGGTGTACCGGAAGACCTGGTTCCCGCCGTTCACGCCCCACACCGTGCCGTCGGCGCCCGCGCCGATGTCACTCAGTGCTCCCGGGATCTTGATCCACGGGTTGGCGTCGTTGTTGGTGTACCGGTAGATGCTGCCGGCGGAGTCCACGCCCCACACGTTCGTCCGGGAGCCCGCGTCGATGCGGACCAGACTCCCGCTGATGCCCACCCAGTTCGTCGTGGACTGGTCTCCGGTGTACCGGTAGATCTGGTTGCCCGCGTTGACACCCCACGTGGTGCCGTCCGACGCGGCACCGATATCGCTCAACGCCCCGGGGACGTTGATCCAGGGGCTGCCGTCGTAGTTGGTGTACCGGTAGATCGCGCTCGCCGCGTTCACACCCCACACCGTCGTCCTGGATCCCGCCGAGATGGCCGTGAGACTGCCCGCGACCTTCACCCAATCCGCCATGCCGAGAACTCCCCTTCCTCGCACCGGTAGTGGAAGCCATCCAACGCGACGAGACGAGCCCATAGGCGGGTGAATTCCTCTCCCGCTGACAAACAAGCCAGTGAAGTCAGTGTTTGAATCCCTGCGGACTGCCAGGGTGAGGGCAACAGCGGCCCGGCGAGGAGCACTTCGGCTCAAAGAGCTGTCCCACCCGCGGGGGATCGACACGGACATCAGCCCATGCGTCCACGCCTGGCCGGCCCGCCCGCCGCCCGGCCGGAGGGCCAGGGTGCTCGCGGTGGTCGGCGCGGCACGGCTCGCCGCCGACCTCCACGGATACGGCGGCTACACCGCCAAGTCCGCCCGTGCTGACCGCCGTGCTCGACCACGCGGTGACGGCCGCGGGCGGCTGACGACCGGCGCCGGGCCTCCTCCGGCCGGGCCTCCCCGCCCCGGCCCCGGTCAGGGAGGTCCATCGCCGGCCGCGACGATGGTCTGCGCGGCGCGTGCCGCTCGGGCCGCTGTGCCCGCAATGCTTGACGTGATGAACGGACCGCCCCCGGCGAGGTCTCCCACCACGTGCAGGCGCGGGTCACCCGGAACCAGCCCACCGGCCGGATCCAGTTCGGCGGAACCGTCGGCCAACAGGGCCGTGACCAAATGCCCGGCCCCCCGAGGTATCGCCCGCGGTGGCGGGTTCACGGCGTTGATGACGGCGTCGAAGGTGCGTGCGCCGTCGTCGCTGTGCACCCGGAACGCCCCGTCCGACACCTCGATCTTGCGGACGCCCGCGACGACGGCGAGTTGCCCGGAGTCCAACAGCCGCATCATGGTGACGGCGTTCACCGGGACCATCGGTGAGGCCACGCTCGTCGCCGTGCGGAAGTGGCGCCGCAGCCGGTCACGGTCGGGCTCGGGCAGCAGCCGCCACACGTACGGGCCAACGCTGTGCGCGGTCTCCTGAAGGACCCGGCGGCCGATCCTGGAGTCGTCGACAGCGTCCAGTTGCGCCCGCAGGCGCTGGACCGGATCCTCGGTTGTGGTCGCCAGCAGTTCGGCCACGAACGCTTCGAAGTCCTCTCCCGTCTCGGCCAGTTCGGCTCGCAGGAGCCCGATGAGGTCGTCAAGGGTCACGGCACCGTGCTGCCGGTGCAGCACCCCCACCCGCTCGGCGGTCATATGCTGCGGCCGGTGCTCGACCGGGCGCTGCCAGACGTGGGGCAGTACACCGCTGCGGGACAGCAGCGTGATCGGCCCGGTGTGCCCGTACGCGGCGAGCGACACGACGACGTCGACCGCGGTCAGACCGCTCCCGATGACCGCGATGTCGCTGCCGGCCGCGATCCGGTCGAGTGTGCGTGCCAGCGGGTACGGATCGTGCACGAAACCGGAGGCGCCGCCGAGACCGTAGTGGTCCTGCGGCGTCCCCCCGCCCACGCACAAGGCCACATGGTCGGCCTCGTGCCCATGTCCGTCATCGGTGCGGAGCGACCAGCCGGCCCCGGACCGGGCCGCCTCGATGACGCGGGCGGTGACGACCCGCACCCGCCAGCCGAGTTCGCGCAGGGTGGCCAGCGACGTCTCCGCGGTGTGTGCCAGGTACTCGCCGTAGAGCGCGCGCGGAACCAGCGGCCGGTCCATCCGTTCGTCGAGGTGAGCCCGGCCGCGCGTGCCCAGCCAGGCCGCGTAGTGCCCGAAGTCCAGGTGGCGGATCGACATGATGGCCGGTGGTGCGTTGACCAGCACCGTGTCCAGGTCAGGGCCGTACGGGCGGCCTCGCCACAGATGCGGGGACGGCTCGAACACCGTGATGGCCCCAGGGCTGTCGGCGGTGGCCGCCAGGCTGTCCAGCAGACCGACCGCGGCGGCACCCGCTCCGACGATTGCGATGTCCATGCTCATCGTTCGTCCCTTCACGTTCCGTGCCGCCGCCGGAATGAGCCGCGGCCTGATCGAGACTCGCCGCCCCCAGGGCGGAGCCCCATCCCCCGCGAGGGGTGACCAGCCGGGAACAACCCCCTCGAACAGGGGGTTGGCGCGGGACAGGAAGGCGGGCAGGCTGGCCCGCATCCACACCACGGGAGGGATCTCCATGTCCGACGCGCGCCGCCACATCGACGCGCTGTCAGGTCACGCCAAGGTGCTGTCGAGTGCCGATCGGGTCACTGACACACGTGAACTCTTCAGCCGGACGTCCGCCAAGCTGCGACGGCTTATTCCGTTCGACTCAGCCGTATGGGCGGCCACCGACCCGGAGACAGGTCTCATCACCGCGCCGATGCTGGTGGAGAACCTCGGCTCCGGCGAGGGCTGCGCCCAGTACTGGGAAAGCGAACTCCTGGAGGAGAACGTCCTCCCGTTCCGGGACCTCGCCCGCGCCGCCGTCCCGGCGGCCGGTCTGCGCGCGGCCACCGGCGACCTGCCCGCGCGCAGCGCGCGCTTCCGCCGGTTGCTCGGAAGCCAGGGCGTGGACGACGAGCTACGGGCCGTGCTGCGGGTCGGCGACCGGCCATGGGGCGTGGTGAGCCTGTTCCGTATGCGCGGTGGCGCCCCGTTCGGCCCGGCCGAGATCACGCTGCTGGCCGGTCTGTCCGGTCCGCTGGCGTCGCGGGTGCGCCGGTTCGCCCGCCCGTCCGCGTCCGGCCACGGAACCGACGCACCAGCGCCCGGACTGGTGCTCCTCGACCCTTCCGGCGAGCCGACGTCGATCAACGACGAGGCGCGGCAGCACCTCGCTCAACTCCCTGAAGGTCCTTCCATCCCCTCGCGGTTGGGCCTGATGCTGCCGATCTGGGTGGTCGCCACGGCGTTGCAGGCCCGGGCGATCGCCCTGGGCCGCGACCGGGCAGGCGGCGCGAGGACACGCATCCGAACCGTTGACGGCCGTTGGTTGACCTGCCACGCCTCCTGTCTCAGCGGTCCCGCTGGGCAACCCGGTCCCGTGGCACTCGTCATCGAGCCGGCGGCCGCCACCGACCATGCGGTCCTCATCGCCGAGGCGTACGGCCTGACGCCGCGGGAGCTGGAGATCACCCAGCTCATCACGCGCGGGCTGCCCACCACCGAGATCGCCGCCACACTGTTCATCTCCCCGCACACCGTGCGCGACCATCTCAAGGCCGTCTTCGTCAAGGCAGATGTCTCCAGCCGAGGTGGACTCGTCGCACGACTCTTCGGCGAGCACTACCGGCCCGTGTGAGCACCCCCCCCCGCACAGGCGTCGAAGCGGCGGCGGCCGGTCTCGATGTGACCGAGGTACTGAGTGACACATCTGCGCGGCCGTCGTCGGCCGCCTCACCTCCGGCGGCAACATCATCGCCACCGGCCACCGGCCACCGGCCACCGGCCACCGGCCACCGGCCACCGGCATCGGCATCGGCATCGGCACCGACGCCGACGCCTACCGCCTGGCCACCACTCGACCACGCGACCACTCGCGTCCGAGCCGGAGGGCGGGCCGCCGACCGGCCTCGCTTCACCGGTCGGCAGGGCCTCGATCCGCCGTGTCGGACGGGTGGGGCAGGATGTCTCCATGGCACAGCAGACCTTGCCCCCGTCGGAGTCCTGGCGCCTGATCGACGCCTGGCTGGCCACGCACGCGGCCGCCGATTCCGCACTCCTCAATGCGGCGGCGACACCGGACGAGATCCGACACGCGGAACAGATCCTCGGCGCCCGGCTGCCCGATGACCTCGCCGCATCCCTGCGATGCCACAACGGCGTGAGCGCCTGGACGACCTTCCTGCCGGAGCAGTCCCCGCTCACGGTGAGCGGCATCGTGGACCGCTGGCAGACCTGCGTGGACATCGCGGCGGACAACGAGGGCCTGACTCCCCGCCCCTGGGAAGAGGAGCCTTGGTGGCACCGCCTCTGGGTCCCCTGGGCCGAGAGCGCCGACGGCGTGGCGCAGGTCATCGACCGGCGTCCTGGCCCTGACACGGGGCGTCTCGGCTGGGCGGGCCACGGCGGTGGCGGTGACTTCACCGATTCCTGGCCCGATCTGGCGAGCCTTCTCCACGCGGTCGCGCAAGCACTCCATGAAGGCGGGGGCGTCCGCGGACTGCACCCCTACCTCACCACGCAAGGTGGGGTGTGGTGGGACGAAGAGGGCTGCGGCGAGGTGAACGGTCGCCCGCTGAAGTCCGCACCGATCGGGCTGCCCTGACCACCGGCCGACGCAGACCGCCGCCGAGCCGACGCGAACCCCCCGGCCGCTCCTGCTTCTCACCAACACTTTCTGGGCCTCCGACCCCGGTCGTTCTCACCTCGCGTCGACAAACGCCCGGTCAGCCGGGGTCCTCTTCGCCCAGGATCTTCGCCGTGGGTCGCCGTGGGTCGAAAGGAGCCCAGCCCGGGTTGCCGGTGCGGGCGAACGCGACCCAGGCGCCGTGCACTCGGGCCGCCGGCCTGGCGGGGGCGGGGGCGGGGCCGAGCAGGTCGGCGTCCCCGTGCAGCCGGGGTTCATCGGCGACGTCGAACACGAAGGGCAGTTCGACGGTGTGGGCGGCGCCGAGCCGCCCGTCCAGGGCCGTCGAGCGGTACCCGAACGAGTAGAGGCGCGTGCGGCCGCCCGAGATCCGTGCGTGGGCCCGCGCCATGCGCGTCGTACCGGCTTCGAACAGGACCTGCCCGAGCACGGCGGAGCGCAGCGAGCCCGGTGTCGCGTCCGGCCGTGCCGCGCGGAGTGCGGCGAGGACCGTCCGCGGGTCCGCGCACGCCCGGGTGGCGAAAGCGACCAGGTCGGCCTGCGTGGTGGACTCCAGCTCGCCCCGCGGTGCGAGATAGAGGTGCCCGGATCGCCGCCGAAGGCCGCGATGGTGTCGCGTACCCAAGCGAGCGCGGCGAGCAGGTCGAGCGGCCCGCGGTTCGGTGGAGCACCCGCCAGGTCGAGGAACCCGGGGATGCCGAGCCGGTAGTTCACCGTCACCAGGACGACGCTGTCGCGGGCGAACGCGCTGCCGTCGTAGAGCGCCGCGCGGTTCGAGCCTGTGACGAAGCCACCGCCGTGCACGCAGACCATGACGGGTCGTCTGCCGACGGCTGCGGGCGTATGGATAGCGACGGTCAGGTATTCCGCGCCAGGCACCCAGCCCGGCCCGAAGAAGGGGGGTCGCGACGCTGCTCTGTTCCTCCCGCTCTGTCAGGACCTGAAACAACATCTCAGCCTTTCACCGGTCGGCGGCCGCCGAGGGGAGAACAGCCGACCGGGGCACGAACCTGCTCAGCGTGTGGCTATCCGGAAGGTGCTGAGTACGGCCTTGTGGTCGGTCGGCCAGGTCCAGGTGGGCTCCCAGAACCTGTCCCTGCCCGACTCCGGCACCCGTTCGTTGCGGACGATGGTGCTGGACGGCCCGACGATCACGCTGTCGAGCAGCCGGATCCGCCGGTCCGGGTGGTAGAAGACGAAGTCGATCCGGTCCCGCTCGTCGGCCTTCGGCGCCCAGGTGAGCTGGCCGACGTCGGCGCCCGGGTTGTCGCTCGGCCAGGTGAAGCCCGGCCTGCGGACGGGGTCCGGGTGGATCACGCGATAGCTGTCGCGGAATCCGGCGTCCTCGATCGCCTGCGTTGTCGACCACTTGACGACGGCGCCGTTGTGGTCGAACAAGTTCCGGGTCCGGTGGTTCCAGTCCCGGTGGGAGGGCTCGTTGAAGTCACCGGCCAGCAGCGTGAGCCGCCCCTTGGCCCGCTCCTTCGCGGCGTCCGCGAGTACCGTCCTCGTCACCTTCGTACGTCCCGAGGCCGCGTTGAGCCGTGTGATCAGGCCGGCATCGGTGACCGGACCGGTCGGGATCTCGTCCCAGCCGTACTCGGAGGTCTCCAGGGGCGTGGGCGTGCCACCGCCGTACCCGCGCGGCAGGTAGTTGACGTAATAGCGGTACTCCAGGTGCCCGGAGTAGGCCGCGACCTCGGTGCCGTGGACCGAGACGACCGCCTTCGACCAGTACGGGAACGACGCGTGCTCGATGATCGGGTAGCGCGAGATCACCGCGGGATCGGCTGGGTTCTCGTTGTCGAAGTAGGTCAGCCCGCGCTCGGCGAGATCGGCCAGGAGATGGGCCACCCGCTCCGGGTTCGACTCGCTGAGCATCACCACGTCCGGCTTGACCGCGGCGATGGTGTCGGCGATCCCCGCCCGGCCGCCGGGCACCCGGCTACCGCCGAGCCAGATGTTGAACTGCATGACCTTGAGCGTTCGGTGCGACGGCCTGCGGTGCTTCCGCGCATCCTGCGGGGCGGCCTCGGCCGTGCCCATTGCCAGCACTCCCGCTCCCACGGTCGCGCCGACCATCCCGAGCAGTTCGCGACGCTTGACCATCAATGACCTCCAGTAACTGCCATGCACCCATGACCCGGTCACGATTCGACCTGGGCCGGGACAAGCGTCAAGGCCTCGCGTGTATGACACATGAACCCAGCGGCAACGTCAGATATTGAATGATCAACAGCTGTGCGGGCGTGTTCTGCCGACCCGTGCCGACGCCCGACGCGGCCCGGCCCAGTTGACGAAGCGGCAGAGGAGCGTGGCACGGCGACCGCGTGGTGCCGGTGCGCGCGGCGGGTGCGCCTCGCCTCCGGACACACCCGCGCCTCGTCCCCTTGAGGTCCGTCCCGAACATGTGGTCTTCCACATCGCGGCCGGGCTGGCAACGGCGCCGATGTCGCCGTGCGCACCCCGGTCGCCGCTCGTGACCACCGGGTGCGTGCACCAGGACAGCCTGGTGACCCCAGGTCGGGCGGGGGCGACGCCTCAGTCGTCGAGTCATGTTCTGGGCACCGCAGGACCAGCACGACCACTCACCGGGCAGTGCTCACCGGAACGAGAATCCGCACCCGCTGCTCACTCCCGTGTCCGCCTTCGCCACGGCGATCCCGAGGTGCGCCGTATCCGCGACGATCACGGTGACGCTGCTCGCGGGTGCCTCGGTCCGCCCGCCCGGCGGGATGTCCGTGTGGGTCATACGGGGGCGGTGGGCGGACGGGGGCCCGGGGGAGGGGCCCCACTTCTGCGCCGCGGGGGTGGCGAGGAGTGACGTGGGCCGTCGCCGGTTTGTCGGGTGACCCCGATGGAATCTTGGCGTCGGCGCCCTGCCGCTACCCGTACGGGGAGGTCCGAGTAGGCCGGTGAGAGGGCGGCCGAACGGCTGGCCCTGTCCGCAGGTTCTCCTCTGACCAGGCCTTTCGGCCCGCACGGGACACGGTCGTGTGGTGGGCCGGGGTATGAGGGCGGCCGGTCGTCAAAGGGACACGGGGTGATTTCGGTGCTTGTCTTCCGGTGTGAGCCGCTTCGGTTCCCGCTCATGTGGAATCGCGGTCCGGCTGTCGTGCCGGATCCTCCGGGCTCACCCTTCTCCCGACAGGGGTTCTCTCATGAAGCTGCACCGCATCGCCGTCACGTCCCTCACCGCGGGCGCCCTTCTGGCCGGCGGCAGTGCCATCGCGTGGGCCGGTGCCGACGCGCCCGCCGCATCGGCCGGTCGTACAGCGGCCGATCCCGTCGCCTGCGCGGCTTCGACCACAGCTGCCGCCACCTCGGCGGCCAACGCCGCTGCCGCCGCCGACGCGGCCAAGGCCGACGCGGCGACAGCCGCCGCTGCCGCCAAGGCCGTCGCCGCCGCGATCGCCGCGGCGGAGCCGTACGCGGTCCTCGCCGAGACCGCCGCCACCGCGACCGAGGCGACCGCCGCCGCAGTCACCTCCGCCGACGCGAGTGCCGCCGCCACCACTACTGCTGCCGCCGCCACCCAGGCGGCCGTCACCGCCTGCGCGGTTGCCCCCTGACCCGCCGCTCCCGTACGGTCCCGGCGGCCGGGGTCGTCGTACGGGCCACGGCGATGGCCGCACACTTGTCGACTCCCCAGCCCGTGCTGCCGTCGCCTGCGGCGAGACGGCTCCCGTTGCCGCGGTGAACGCGGCGAACACGAAAGGTGGGAGCAGGGGCGCGGTGAACGCCCTTGATCCGTGAGCTGGCGCTTCGCTCGGCCGGTTCCAGGGACCGGGACCCGGGTCCGGAGCAGGACGTCTCCGGTGTCCTGGACGGACAGGAAGGCGACCGCGGTGTCCTCTCCCACTGGCAGTGGGGGGAGCGGGTGGGTGGCGACCGCCTCGCCCAGGGCTCGCCACAGCACATACGCCGTGGTGTCCGACTCGATCAGCATCTCCACCTCGGGGTTCAGCACGGGCGCACTCTCCAAAAGTCGCAGGGGGTTTCTCCGGGAGCATCCGTGACCCGGTGGCACCGCACAGGCCCCGGCGATGTCTTGCGGCTCCACCGGCACGAGCGGCGCGGTGGCGGTGCTCTCGGGGACGACGGCTCCTCAGGTACGGGCCGCCCCGCTAACCGCGGAGGCCTCCAGGACACCCTCGAACTGCGGACCTGTTGACAGAGTCCGGCGCGGAGCCACTGAGGTCGGACCGATGAGGGAACGGGATCGGTCTAGGCTGCGGTGGTGAACTACAGCGAGGTCGAGGCAAGCATTCTCCGGCTGGTCACCGAAGCCACCGAGGACAGTGCCCGCGCCTTCGCGGAGCAGACCGTCACCCGCCTGGTCCGGCCGGAACTGCTGCGCGCCGCCGCCGAGGACGAACTCACCGAGGATGCCCGAACGGCCTCACCACCGGGTGCGCGAACGTCCTGATGATGGGCCCCGCCGAACTGCACGACCTGCTCGCGGCGATCGACGGCGGAATCCTGGTCGACGACGGTCTGGACACCGGAGTCCTCACCGCCGTCACCGCATTGGAGCACTGGAAGAACTACCTGGAGCAGAACCGGCGCAGCGAGCTCTACGAACTCGCCGTCCGTTCCATCGAAGACATCGACCATGAAGTGTCCGCCACCCTCGACGACTTTCTCGCCACACCGGAGATGGCGGCCGAATACGCACGCATCCGCCGACTGCTGACCCCCGGACCGGAGTAGGCGGCACCCGCCCGCTGCGTACAGCAGGGCAGGGCCGATGGCAACGGCCCGGGTCACGTCGGCTTCGCGCAGCGTCCCGTGCGGATGGCACATGGCATCATCGGTGGCCAGTGAAAGTCGGTCGAGGCGCGATTTCGGTGGTCGGCGTTCGCGAGGCGGCGCGCGACTGTTCGGCCGTATCCCGTGGGAGGACCTGCGCGACGGCACCGAAGTCCGTGCTGAACCTGCCGCCTACGACGGGCCCGACGACTACCGGGCCGGGTTGCGCCAGGCGGCGCTGGACTACCGGCTGGACCGGCAGGACGGTCAACCGGTGCGGCTGGAAATCGTCTGCGAAGCAGCCGGGACGGTTCCGCAGCCGGTCGCCGGCGCAGCGACCCGGGCCCACCCGGGCCGGAAGGGGCTGACCAGCACCGTTGCGTCCTGCGGGGACGGGGACCGGGTCACCGCTCGGCCAGGTCTCCGGCCACTGCCAGGCACCCCTTCGGGCTCGCGCGAAGCGGCACCGCGATGGCGTGGCGGCGCGACGGACTACCGTATGCTTGTCACTCCATTGACTGCGAACCGTCGTCCTCATCGGCGCGCACCGCCGCCGGCTGTGGCCCGGCGACCGACCCACCGGAGGGCGCTCGGAAACGGGAGCGAGAATGACATCTGGAGCCGTCGAGGACACCCACGCACCGGCGGAGGCCCTGCGGGCGGAGATCGCGCGCCTCGACCGCCGCGTGGCCGAGCTGGAGGCGGACCGCCGCAGGCACGCGCACGGCTCCGGCTCCCTCACTCTCGATGAATTCCTCGAACCGGTCCGTCTCTCGCGCCGGGCCTTGGACCTGCGGCGGGCGAGCGGGGAGCCGCAGGACAAGGTGATCAAGGTTGTCCGGCCGTCCGCGGTGACGCTGCCCCTCTCCTCCTCCTTCCGCCGGGAGCCGCCGCGCAAGCCGGAGGACCAGCAGCCCGAATACCTTGAGCAGTTCGACGCCCGCACCCTCTTCTACGACGTCTTCCAGCACGGCGACGACGTGTGGCTGAGCGGCCCGCCGGTGAGCAACCTCAAGGCGCCGCTCAGCAACGGGGCCTGGCGCGTCGACGGCGTCGACGTCACGGGCGACCTCGGTCTCCGTGACTGGGGCCGCACGCAGCGCTCGGTGATCGCGGGGGCCGGCGCGGGCCGCGAGCTGTCCTTCAGCCTGGGGAACGACAGGTTCAGCGCGGACATCGCGCCGAACGAGTCGGACCTCTTCGCCGGGCAGCGCACGATCATCACGAAGTCCAAGGACAACGACCTCGTCTGGATCCAGGACTTCCTGCGCTACTACCACCTCGTGCACGGGGTGACCGGAATCGTCTTCTACGACAACAATTCCACGCGCTACACCCCGCAGGACGTCGCCGACGCCATCGCGGAGGTGGACGGGATCACCACGGCCGTCGTCGTGGACTGGCCCTTCCCCTTCGGCCCGCAGGGCGGCCCCAACAAGATCTGGGACTCGGACTACTGCCAGTACGGGCTCCTGGAGCACGGCCGCTTCCGCTATCTGTCCGAGGCGGCCGGTGTGATCAGCGCGGACATCGACGAGCTGATGCTCGCCGATGACGGCCGGTCCGTCTTCGATCACGCCGCCGAGTCGGAGACCGGCGTCGCGATGTTCTCCGGCTACTGGATGGCCAAGGCGACGCGCACCCCGATGCCGTCCGACCGGCAGCGCCGCTTCACCGACTACCACCACCGTTCCAAGGGCACGACGACGGTGAAGTGGGCGGCCCTGCCGGGCGTCGTGGACGAGATGACCACGCAGTGGCGCGTGCACAGCGTCGCAGGCTCGGGAACCGTGAAGACCGACAAGGTCCACCACCGGCACTTCGCGGGTGTCAACAGCGGCTGGCGTTACGACCGTTCCGAGGGCGTCGCCCAGCCGGACGCCCACATCTACGACCCACGCATGAGCCGCGTCCTCGACATCGTCTTCGGCTCCAGCCCCGAAGAAGTCCGGGGCACCTGGTAGCCGCCCGCCTCGCTCGCCCGCGCGCCCGGAGCAGCGCGCAGGCGGGCGCGCACAGCGCGGCGCCGCACCAGAAGGTGGCGCTGTAGCCGGTCCGGGCGGCGACGAGGCCGGTGAGGGCGCCGACGAGAAGCTGGGCGACGGGGAAGGTCGCCGAGAAAAGGACGTCGGCGGCCCCCACCAGCCGCTTCCCGCCCAGCAGCCCGGTGAGCCGCCCCGCCCCGATCAGCAGCGGACAAAGCATGTTGCGTCCCTGAGCTGCTGAAAGCCCACGCGCGCGAGGAGGTACGGGCGAGCGTGCGTGTTGCACGGTCCTGCCCTGGCAGCGCGATACCCCGGGCCTGCTCCAAGGGGGGTGGTTGTTCCTATGGCGGGATCGGGGCTCCGGCGTCAGCGTTTCGGGGCTGCTTGACCGGTGTCACTCGCTGGAAGCGGACATGAATGCCGCTGAAGCAGGGCTGAAGGCCTCTCAGAGCATCGCCATTCCCGCCACGGCTGTCGCTGCGAGTACGACGACAAACAGAACGTGGAGTGTCACGCCCTGTTCCGCCGAGCGGTGTTCGGCCGCGCGGTCCAGTGTGAAACCGGCCGGGTCGGCGGACGGGTAGTGGACTGTGACGTCACGGCCGTACGCGCGGGCGGGGTTCGGGATGTTCGACGCGCAGTGGGCCGTGACGTCCGTGCCCTCACGGGTGGTGAACGACAGGACCGGGGTGATGGTGATCGAGGTGTCACCGTCGTCCTGGTTGGCTTTGACGTCCTTCAGAACCGCGACGACCCGTCCCCGCACGGTGTCCATCGATGCCAGTCTCTCGATGCGGCGGTTCTTGGCGCGTACCGCCCCGGGCAGATGAACGGCGGCGACGACAGCCAACGGCCCGCCGGAGCCGATCAGCGCCCACGGCCACCCCCAGCCGACCGCGGCGAGGACCACCAGCCCCACGTAGACCAGGAAGACCGCGAAAATCGGCCAGCCGAGCCCACGACTGGGCTCCTCCGGAGTGCTGGAGAACCGGTAGGCGTGCGGTCTGCCTCGTGGGTGGCTGACCCCGATCTCCCGGCCCTCCCACGCAGAGGTGATCGTCTCGCCCCGCTCAC
The DNA here is from genome assembly GCF_001905345.1 of Streptomyces uncialis. GTDB lineage: Bacteria > Actinomycetota > Actinomycetes > Streptomycetales > Streptomycetaceae > Streptomyces > Streptomyces uncialis. The sequence continues at coordinate 90,043 of NZ_LFBV01000003.1, read as the reverse complement.
CGTCGTTCGTCACCGTGACCTTCTGACCGGAGGCCGGGTCGCGGTAGGAGACGACCACCCATATCCCGCCCGACCGGGACCCGCCGTGCCGGGGCTCCCGTACCTGTTCGATCCGCCCGGTGAGCAGGACCGTCCGCTGCGCCTTGGTCACCCCGGCCAGCGACATGCCGTACCCGGTCAGCGCCACCACACCCCACACCGCGCACCACAGCACCAGGAACTCGTCCCACCTCATGCGCCGCTCCTCCTGCCGATCCCGTCAACTGCCGCTTTTCCGCAACACTTTGCCCCGGCCGTCCGCTCTCAGTGTTCCCGTGCTCCCGCCGTCGGTGACCACAACCATGAGCGTGAGCGAGCCGGTGACGCCGTCGGCGGTGAGCTGCCAGCTCCGCGGGGACTCGGCGCCGACGGTGGTCCCGGCCTCCTCGACCAGACCGGGAACGCGATCGTAGGGCAGGGACCTCGGGTCGAACCCGGCACGCTTCCCGCCGGTGAGGGAGAAGACGACCGTCAGCAGGCGGTCCCGCACGACGACGGAAAGCACCTGACGCCTGCCTGCGACCTGCGTCAACGACTCGACCGCAGCGCGTAGTTCACCCTCATCGAGCATCGACTTCCCAGGCCCGAGGGCGACCGTGCCTGTCGCCGAGGTCACGGTGACGGTGGACGATGTCACGGTGGTGGTGGACGACGAGGAGGAGACGGACGGTTCGGGGGCTCCGCTGTCGCCCCCCTGGGAGCCGAACAGGTCGGCACGGAACAGCAGAAGTACGGCGGCCGCGCCGAGCAGCAGCCCGAAGAGATTGAGGAGCCCGCTGGAACAGCCTTCCGGGGTCTCGCTCTTCATGGCCGGACCGGGCACCGAGTCGACCTGGGCCACGGCCGCCCGCTCCTCCCACTCCGGCGTCGGGCGCTTCACGATCCTTGTCTTCCACGGCCGGTCCGGCGGATACTCCACCACCACGACCGCACGCGGCCGGTAATCGGCCAGCTCGACGACGTTGACATCCTGCCGTATCTCGACACGGAAAGCGGGCGCGTCCTCCGGAACGACGGACAGATCGAACCGCACCGGCACGTCGCTGGTCTCACCCCCGACGGCCTCCCGACTCTCGATCACCGCGAGCGCCGTGCGCGGCGCGACGGCCGCCTCCCGGACACGGCGCGGCAGTGTGGCGAGGAAGAAGACAAGCCCGTAGACCGCGGGCAGGACCAGCCCGGTGAGGACCAGAGGCGCTCTCCCGACGACGCAGCCACCGATGAAGGCGGTCAGCGACGCCCCGATCACCCCGCCCGTCAGGAACCCCAGAGCGAGGTCGGCAGGCGTGTTGTGCGTGGGGGGCGCGCCCGCGGTGCTTGTCATGCCGCCGATTGTGCACGTCATGGGCAGAGGCCGACAGACCTGCGGATCGCGAGCGATACATCGCAACCGGCGCTGCGGATATCCACGCCCCGCCCCGATGGGGCTTCCAGACGCCTGGCCAGTTCGAGCGCGTTACGGTGGCCACGGCGTCTCGGCTCAGGCCCACCAGGATCGTCCCCGGATCAGGACGCCTTTCGTGGTGCTCCGCGAGATCGGGAGCGCGGCTGGGGCGGTGACTGACGCGGTTCGCCACGGAAGCAGCGGCGAGCGAGCGGAGCCGGAGTACGGGCTCAAGGGGCAGGAACTGAATGAGCGGCTGGAGAAGTGCGCCCGGTTCACCGCTGGACGGTGAAGGGCACCGACGGCCGGTGTGGGGTGAGCCGCTCCAGCCCATCCCTTCTCCGCGGCGCCCCGACATCTCGTGGACAGGACAGGAGCGCAGCTGTCTCGCAGCCCGCGTTCGCCACGTCCCCGTTTCTGACTAGCCGTCCAGCAACGCGGCCACAAGGCGCGCCATCGGGGGGCGCGGGTCAGGCGTGTCGGGTCGACTGGTCATCAGGAGGTGGTGGGCGGTTCCGACGATGGCGAGGGCCGGCGTGTCGGGGGCGATGCTCTTCGCCACCCGGCCGAGTTCCTGCTCGGCCTTCAGATAGTCGGTGATGGCTTCCTGGATCGCGGTGAATCCGGGTGCCCCGCCTTCCAGGGCATCGCGGATACGCAGTGCGGCGGCGGGGCGGGTCATGGCCAGACCCGCGATGGCGGGGCCGCCGGAGTCGAGCAGCGCGAAGGCGACGGCCGTGAGGTTTGTCTGCACCGTACCCTGCCCGGCGAGCCCTGAAAGGGCCTGGGCCTTCGCCGCTGTCCGCGCGAACCGGTCGAGGCAGAGCTCGGCGACGAACTCGTCGAGACCCGCGAAGTGTGTATGCAGCAGCCCTTTGGCGCAGCCCGCTTGGGCCGTGACGGATCTGCTGGTGAGTGCGCCGGGGCCGTCTCTCCTCACGACGTGCTCGGCGGCGGCGAACAGGAGCTCGCGCACGTCCGGCGTCGCTACTCCGCGCGGTGACATGGACTCCTCCTTCGTTCCGATTCCGCCGTTCCCCAAGGCGCGACCGTGTGGATTGTAGCGAGGATTGCCAGTTTGGGCACGTGCCCATAGTGTTTGGGCGCACGCCCATACTGCGGCCGTCCGCCAAAGGAGACACCTGTGCCCAACATCGTCAACACCGAGCAGGCACACGCATGGAACGGCGCCGAAGGAGCCCACTGGGTCCGCAACCAGGATCGCTGGAACGCCGTGACCGACGGCTTCAACGAGCCACTCCTCAACGCCGCCGGCATCACCGGACACCACCGGACCCTCGACCTCGGCTGCGGCTCGGGACAGACCACACGCCTCGCGGCGCTCCGGGCACCCCAAGGTCACGCGCTGGGCCTCGACCTGTCCGGCCCCCTGCTGGCCGAGGCCCGAACCCGCGCCGAGAGGGAAGGCATCGGCAATGTCTCCTTCACACAAGGCGACACACAGGTGCACCCTTTCGAAACGGGCACCTTCGACGCGGCGATCAGCCGCTACGGGGTGATGTTCTTCGCCGACCCCGCAGCCGCCTTCAGCAACGTCGGCCGGGCACTGCGCCCGGGTGGACGCCTGGCGTTCGTCTGCCCGGCCGATGCGGCGCTCAACGACTGGGTGACTGCGATGACGTCACTGCGCGACCTTCTTCCGGTCGGTGACTTCGCGCGGCCGGGGGCGCCCGGCATGTACTCCCTGGCCCCGCCGGACCGCATCCGCGATGTCCTCACCGCGGCCGGATTCACGGGCATCACCCTCAACAAGACCCAGGTGTACGGGGTGTGGGGACACGGAGCCGCAGACGCGGCGGAGTTCATCCTCGGAACGGGTCCAGGTCGCCACCTGACCGGGCAGGCCCCCGCGGCCGTACGGACCCGCGCCCTCCACACGCTCACGGACCACTTGCGCGCCCACGAGACAGCGGACGGCACCGTCCGGCTGCGCAGCACGTCATGGCTGGTCACCGCGGATCGCCCGACCGGCCCGGCAGACAAGCCCTGACGCAGGACCATCAGCGCGCCCTGGGCGTAGCGCAGAGGCCGCCGCAGAACCGCTTCCACGACGGCGGCCCGGCCGACAAGCGGCTTGACTGTCGGCCCTGCGACGCCCCGGAGACAAGTCCGCACCACCGGGGGGCGTGAACGGGGGATTCAATCAGGTATCCCGGGGCACTCTGCCCTCCATGACCACGGGCGGTGATTCCCCCGCTGCCTTTAGCCACGAGGAAGGAGGGCTCCCAGCGATGGCTGATCTGGATGACCCGTTGGGCCGGGGCAGCGCGGTGAGCGACGCCGCCACACGAGCCGGACTCCTGCTTGCCCTGGGCGGCACGGGCCTTCTCACCGTTATCGGCTTGATCACAGCCGTTCTGGGGTACTCAGCCGGCCTCTGGGTCGCGCTCGCGGGTGTGGTCTGCTCCATAGGAACGGCGTTGGCCATCCGCAACCGGCGGAGTTAGGGCTGCGGATTGCCCGGGTGCCCCTGTCTCCATGGGCCCCGTCGGCGGGGGAGTGGACTGGGCATGGTGTGGGGTCTGTAAACACGAATGGTCGGGCTCCCCCGCAACCAGCGGGGGAGCCCGACCATCCCTGGTGCTCGGCACGGTGTGGAGACGCCGGGCCGTCAGGGCACCGAGCACCCGCCGGTATTGGGAGCAGTGCTGGGCTCATTGGCAGGGACCCGGATCATGCGTGCCCTTGTCTGCGGCGGCCTCCAGGAACTGGAGGGCGTCAGCCTCGTACAGGTCGGCGTGGCTCTGATGGTCGCTGGCCCAGCGAGCGGGGCTCAGCGAGGTTGGTGGGGTCGGGCCGGCACTGCGCTCCACTCGGCCCTTCGGAAACACGGCCGTTTCGGTCGGCCCTGCGGCTGGGTCAGCCCGGTTTGACCCCCAGCGTCGCAAAGTAGCTGGACATGTATGAAGCGGATGCGTTGGATTGGTGCGGCGCTTCCGCGAAGCCGGTGAGGACGAACCCCGCGGCGAGTTGCCCGCCGATCTGGTCGGTGAGGGTGTGGCTGTACTCAAGGGCGGCATCCGCGCCGAACTTCGTGGCGCGTTCCTCGGCGGAGTACTGCGTGACATCGCTGTAGGGCAGCTTGTGCACGACGATCAGTTCGCCTCGCTCGTCAAGCGCCTCGTGGTCGAACAAGTACCCATCGGGGTTGAGGAAGCCCGCGAGCAGGGTTCCGCCCGGTCGCAGGACGCGGAAGCACTCACGCCACACCGGTGCCAGGTCGGGTACGAACAGGTTGGACACCGGATGGAACACGACGTCGAACGCTGCGTCGCCGAAGGCGCTGAGGTCGCGCATGTCGCCCAGAACGGTGCGCAGTTCGAGTCCGTCGCGCGCCGCCACCATCTGGTCCTGGCCGAGCTGGCCGGGTGAGTTGTCGAACACGGTGACCCTCGCCCCCGCGGCGGCGAGGATCGGGCCCTGCTGGCCACCGCCGGAGGCCAGGCACAGCACGTCCTTGCCGGTCAGGTCCGTCGGCAGCCAGGAGCGGTCGACCGGCTCATGCCCGACGAGAACGATCGACCAGTCGCCCGCGCGGGCGCGCTCGACTTCCTCAGCACTCACCGGCGTCGACCACTCGTTGCCCTCTTGGACGTACTTGTCCCAGGCTGCCCGGTTGTGGGCAGCGGGGTCGACAGCACTGTCCTGCACGTTGAACTCCCTGCTATGGCCGAGCGGACACCTGCGGTGCCGACAGTTCGGTGCCGCCAGCCAACACGATCGCAGGGTGCGGGCTCAACGGAATTTGCGGGCATCGAGGTGCTCACGGCGGAGCGACGTCGGCACGCCCGTTCGTCGCAGCGCCAGCGGGTCGCCTCGAAGGCTTCCAGCGACATCGAAAGGTACGCACTCACCCACGACCAGGACGATCCGCCCCCAGATGCACCAGGAAGTCAACGACAACCGCTGACCCCACAGGTGTTGTCGGTGAGCAGTGCAGCGGGGCCGTGCAGATAGTGGGAGGCATCGCCGGGTGGGGCGCGGCCTCGCGGATGTCGTACGTGACCTTCAGCGTCCCCTCCGACTTTGACGCGGGTGGAGATCTTCTCGGAGAACACGCGCTTGCAGTTCGCGCGGTCGAGGGCGTCGAGCTGGGACTGCTGTTTCTGCTGGGCGGTGGAGCAACGGGCGTACCCGATCCGGATCGCGGCCGCGGTCGGCGCCGGCTTCGACGCGCGGGCCCGGAACCCGGGCCTGGCCGGGACTGCGGTCGTCGGGCACGGCGACGTCGAAGAACTCGGCCAGGTCTGGCGACATCTGGGGCAGGCAGGGGCCCGGGGTTGATGGCCGATCACGTCCTACTGGTGCGACTCGTACCTACTCCTCCTCTCCTTGTCGTTCCTGTTCGGGCCGCCGCCCTGCCGGCGAGCCGGTCATCGTCTCGACCGGCCCTGGCTCGGTTGTGCCGGTCGGGGCTGCGGCCGCCACCGGGCGCCAACGCGTGACCGCGGCGGACAGCCCCAGCCCCATGCGCGGATCGCAGAAGAGGACGGTCCGGTCGTCGCCTCACTGTCCGTCGCGGACCACCGCCAACCCGCCGACGCGGGTCGTGATGCCCGCCGGCCCGCGTCGGGCCGGAGCGAGCACGCTGGCCGGTCGACCGAGGGTGTCGCCCTGCTCCACCTCGATCGTGACCGGAGCCTGTACGGCCGGCACGCCGCTGTCAGCCTGCCGAGGTGCGGGCGGACTCGGAGCAGCGCCGACCGGTCTTGGACCGGTACCAGCATGCGTGGAGTGCCGGGCGCGGCGATCCGTGGCGGTCGGATGCAGGTCGTCCGCGGTGAGCCCGAGCGCGGCGACGATGGCGGCGCGCTCGTCCGGTGCCGGGTGACGCAGCGCGACGAGGCCCTGGTCGAACCACACCTTGATGCCGGCGGGGCGGCGGATCGCGACGGTGTCGAACGTGCGCCCGCCGGTGTGCTGGCGGCCGTTCAGCTCGCTCAGCGCGGTGCGGGTCAACCGGACGGCCTGCGCGGCAACGGTGCCGTGGCCGCAGCCGGACAGTTCGGCGATGGCCGTGAAGAACCGGACCGGCAGGCCACCGTCCGGTGTCCGCCCCGGGCCGAGGAACGCCGCGTGCGAGGTGCCGGCCGCAGCAGCGACCGCACGCCGGTCCGCGTCCGTCGCCGCCGGGTCGTCGTCGGTGACGGCCGTGGGGCTACCGCCCCGCCCGTCGCGCCGCACGCACGCATCAACCACCAAGACATCCGGCCAGGACATCGCTCAGTCGATGCCTTCGACGATGCGGAAGTCGCGCTCGACGCCGTCGGAGAGGGCGACCAGCGCCTCCTGGTAGGCCGCACTCTCGCGCACCGCGACGGCCTGCTCGAAGCTGTCGAACTCGACCACGACCGTGCGCTCGGCGATTCCGGCGTCATACGCCTCGACCCGACCGCCCACGACGATGGTCCGGCCGCCCCCGGGCTCGACGGCCAGGGGAGCCAGCTCGTTGTAAGCAGCCAACTTCTCAGGGTCTGAAATGGTGCGGTAGACGCTGACCCAGTAGCCCTTGGGCATGGAACCTCCAGTGTCGGGATGAGTGCGTTTGACTCACGGGTTGGCCTCGGACGAGCGTCGGCGGGCGAGAGCGAGGCTTGTCAGCGTCGTGATCACCATGGCGCTGATGTCGACCGGCACCTTCGTGTCATGCGCGCGAGCAGCGCGCCTGCCTGGTCGGTGAACCGCGGTTCCGGCAGGGCTGTCCGCGATGTCGGCTCTCCCGTCGAGCTTGTTTCGAAATCAGAAACGCCTAGGTGGATGCTAGTGTTTCGAATAACGAAACGCAAGGAGGGTCATGCCGACACCGCGCCCAGGAACACCGGTTCGTGGATCGACTACCGGCCGTCCCCTCATGGCCGCGATGGACCTGTTCGGCCGTCGGTGGGCGCTGCGTATTCTCTGGGAACTGCGTGCGGGTCCGCTCGGCGCCCGCGCACTGCTGGCACGGTGCGAAGGGCTGTCATCCAGCGTCCTCTACCAGCGACTCCGCGAACTCGTGTCGAGCGGGATCGTCGCGCCCTCGGCCGATGGCTACGAGCTCACTCGGCTGGGGACAGCGCTCCGTGATGCCCTTGGTCCGCTCGACGAATGGGCGAACGCCTGGGCGCAGGAGCAAGAACACCACGATCAGGAGCCCACGGAGACGTGAAGGTCACGCCCGACCAGGTGGAGCGGTGATGTGAGTCTCCGGTCCTCGTCGGCGCCGAGCCAGGTCCGGCCCGCCGCGTCAAGGAACCCCGGCCAGACGGCTACCGCGAAGGCGTACTTCCTGCGCGTGCCCGCGCTCGCGTTGCGCATCCGCGCCGAGGCGAAGAACCCGTCGACCTCCGGCAGCGACCACCCGTCGGCCCGCAACAGCACCAGCTGCTCCGGCTGCGTGCCGTGCGCGTGCGCCGACTGCTCAGGCGGGCAGACCGCCCAAGGGTCGCGATCACCATGGTTCTAGCGGGGTAGCCCCAGCTCGCCTGCACGCAGCCCGGCCTGGAAGCGGGAGTCGGCCTCAAGTTCGCCCATCAGCTCGGCCACACGCCGCCGGTAGGTGCGCAGGGAGACGCCGAGCCGTTTGGCTGCCGATTCGTCGGTGAGGCCCGAAGCGAGGGCTTTGAGGATCATGCGGCCGTCGGCATCGAGGTGCGGGACGTCGCTGCGCAGATAGCTTTCGAGATCGACGGCGGCGTCCCAGATCGCCCGGAACAGCGAGTGAACACCGTCGACCAGGATCTGTGACGTCGTCACGGTGTACTCGCGGCCGGTGGGGGTCTCCCGGCCGGCAAGGATCATCACCCGCCGGTCGATGAGGATGGTCTCGTGCGGCAGCGGCGAACGGCTGATCCGAACGAGAGCGCCTCTACTCCGCACCAGCCGCAGATGCGCGCGGGCCTCCTCGTCGGCGAGCGCCACCGGGCTGAGCAGCTTCCGAGGGGTGAAGCCGACGGGATCCGCCGCGCGCATCCGAGTCCGGACCGCGGCCCTGGCCCCCAGCCGCGACCAGGTCTGGAGATCCCGGGCGGCGCACAGGAACTCGGTCCGCGCGGACTCGAAGAGATGACCTGCGCGCGCGATCAACTCCGCGTCTCCTCGCACTGCGAACACCTCTTCGTTCCGCATCCCGCCAGTCTGGCAGCAAGCTGCCACGAGCTCGCCGGGAGTCGCGCCGGCGGACACCATCAGCGTCATGACGATCAAGACCTTCTCCCTTGGCGGAGAGCTGACGATCAACCGGCTCGGCTTCGGCGCGATGCGCCTGGCGATGGGCACCTTCGCCGGTCCGGCGCGAGATCCCGAGAAGGGCATCGCGGTGCTCCGCCGGGCGGTGGAGCTGGGCGTGAACCACATCGACACGGCCGGTTTCTACGGCAGGGACGCGGTGTGGGCCAACGAGCTGATCCGTACGGCATTGCCCCCCTACCGTGATGATCTGGTGATCGCGACGAAGGTGGGGCCGTTGCCCGGGCCGAACGGTGTGCCGAGCGGGCAGGCGACGGCTGACCAGCTGCGTGGCCTGGTCGAGGCGGATCTGCGCTGTCTGGGCATCAACCGGCTCGACCTGGTCTATCTGCGGGTCGGCGGGACGACCGGGCCGGGTGGCGAGTCGATCGCCGAACGGTTCGCGGTCCTGGCCGAGCTCCGCGCGGAGGGGCTGATCCGACACCTGGGCGTCAGCAACGTCGACGACGCCCAGCTCGCCGAGGCCCGGGCGATCGCGCCCGTCGCGGCGGTGCAGAACAGGCACACCGGTGATATGGGGCTGCTGGCGGAAAGCGAGGAGGCGGGCATCGCGTACGTGCCGTACTTCCCGCTCGGCGGCGGAGTCGGCAGCGGCCTACTTGACGCCGAACGGCTCGGCAAGGTCGCGGCACGTCTGGGCGCGACCACAGCGCAGGTCGCGATCGCGTCGCTGCTGGCAACCTCGCCGACGGTGCTGGCGATTCCGGGTACGGGCTCTCTCGAACACCTGGAGGAGAACCTCGCGGCGAACGATCTCAGTCTCAGTGACGAGGACCTGTCCGACCTGCGAGGCTGACTGGTCGGCTCCGGAAGTCAGCTTGCCTGTCATGCCCGTTGCCGCCGCCCGCCTGATATCCCTGACTGCCACCGAGCGGCACTGGCTGAAGAAGGCAGCGTGCGGCCACAACACCGAGTACCGGCTTCGAGTGCGCGCGCAGATCGTGCTGCACACAGCCTGCGGGCTTCGCAGGCTGCCGGGTGCCGGGTGCCGGGTGCCGAGGACCGTGGTGGGCTCGCAGCACAGCCAGCTGCGGTCGGTGCAGCCGAGCGGGCGGCCGTGGAGCGCAGGCCGCAGCGTGACCGGCGCCGGGGTGGATCAGGGCGACGGCGATCGTCCCGGTGTCGTGGTCGTCGCCGGGGCGCGGGTGTGCGCGTTCCATGAACGGGCCGACGCACACGGTGGCGTCGAGGGCGTGGGTGGGTGCCCAGGGCCGCAGGTCGCGTACGGCGGTGAGCATCGCACGGAACTTGTCGGCGGCGGCCTGGTCCACGGCGGTGAGGGCGCCGGGAGCAGAGCAGCGGCGGGTGGCGCATGCCCTGATTCACGCGGGGGCGTACGCCCCCTTACTCCTCCTGGGTGACCCTCTCGGGACGCCGATTGCGGCAAGATCGAAATCAGTGATCTTGCCGCACAAGCTTCCTCCGTTCATGCCGTCGGGTTGCGCGAGGGCCCAGCCCTCGGGAGCGGGCACTCAGGGTCCTCTCGCGTGGTGCGGAGGGCGTCCCCTGTGCCGGGAGCGCGTCAATGCGCAGGTCACACCTACCGCATGGTCAATTACGTGAACGCATGAGGAGTATTGATATGGCGTTGACATCGGCAACGGTCGCGACCGAGTTGGAGGCCGCGAGCAAGGTCGGGGATCCCCCCGCCGACGCGCTTGTTTCCGATCTGCTCAAGAACGGCGAGGTCGACGGGGTCAACGCCCTGTTCCGGACGATCGGAACGCTCAAGCCCGACACGGATCTGTCACGGCTTCCCGACCGGCTGGCGCAGTTCCTGCGGGAGGCCGCCGCCCCGCCGCCGGACTGGAGCGAGGCAGACGTCAAGGCCGCCGAAGGCTTCTTCGGACACCACCACGGCACCGCCTCGATGCTCCAGGGCACCGTCGGACTCATCGGCACCTACCTCTCACCCACCGGAGCGTTCACCCTGCGCTCCACCGGCCGCCTGGGAGGAGTCGAGGGACCAGGACGACGGTTGTCGCAGTCCTCCCGGCTGTTCCTCGACATGGGCGACAAGAACGCCATGCGCGACGGGACCCTGGCCGCCGCCGTGACGAAGGTGCGCCTCGTGCACGCCTCGGTCAGGCAGCTGCACAAGCAGAGCGGCCAGTGGGACTACGACAAGTGGGGCGAGCCGGTCTCCCAGAAATACACCACCGGCGCCGCCTGCATCTTCAGCACCCAGATCCTGCAAGGCATGAGGAACCTCGGCATCGATGTCTCCGCCGACGACGCCCGCGGCTTCATGTGCGCCTGGCACTACGTCAACCACTACCTCGGCACGCCGGAGAAATGGCAGCTGCCCAAGGACGCCGACGAGACCGAGCGGCTGTGGAACCAGGAACGGGACAAGGAATGGCAGAAGACCGACGACGGTGTCTTCATGACCGCCCAGGCAATCAAGTTCTACCGCGACCTTCTGAAGCCCGGGGCCAGTGACGCGTACATCGCGCTGACCCGCGTAGCGCTCACCGACAAGTACGCGGACATGGCCGGCGTGCCCAAGAGCCCCCTCGATCTCGTGGGCAAGCCGCTCGCCGCCGGCCACGGCCTCGTCAGCGGAACGGCCGGCGGCCTCTTCGGCGGAGCTACCCAGCGGACCGTCGGCGTCAACCCCTACAAAGACCTCCTGGGCGTCGCCTCGAAGGCGTTCAACGACATCGAAAGGTACGCACTCACCCACGACCAGGACGACCAGCCCCAGATGCACCAGGAACTCGACGACAACCGCTGACCCCCAAGGTCCCGCCGTCCTGACTGAACCGCCAAGCGCACGGGAGCACCGCGCGCTTGGCGGCTGCGGCCTCTCGCACAGGCCAAGGACGGAGGCAACCGGCCCCTCAGCCCCGATTCAGTTCAAAAGGCTGAACTTGACGGAGAAGCCGTCGCTGATCACCTCGCGCAGCGCGTCCAGACAGCACCTGCGAGGCGGGCCAGGTCCCCGCATGCGTCGACTTCCCGGCCCCGCCATGGCTTTGAGGACCACCGAGCTGCGCTCGGGTATCTCCGGGTGGAACGTCGGGTCCCTGAGCCGCGGCAGGATTCTTATCCGGCGGACGACCTCAAGTGCGGTGCCGCGCACGTCGACTGGGTATCCACCGGCCCGGAGGGCATCCGGACCGAGGCCGACACGCTTGTCCACGCGGTGCGCACCCCGGTCGGACGAGCCCTTGGTGCGGGTCTTCCACGAGCTGTACGCCACCCGCGACGCGTTCCAGGTACACGAGGAGCAGGCCCACTCCCAGCGCTTTCTCGCGGCCCGGCATGCACAGTTCCGGTGTCGGCAGCGGGATTCGCCGCGCCCTTCGTTCGTGTGTGCGCTCCCTGGCGCTCCGGGGCGGTCGACGTCGGGGCGCATACCGTGCTGACTGACGGGGGAGCCGGTTTCAAGGGCGAGGGTATGGCGGGATGTCCGAGATCACCGAACCGACGTGGCGGGCCCACGTCGGCGCGGGGGATGCCGGACCGTTGTGGTCATCCTGACGGTTCCGGTGGTCAGTTCGGCAGAGGGCGTGCTGGATCGCCGTGTCGGTGGCCTTCTCCACCGGCTCCCAGACCGTAACCCGGGAGGACAAGGAGAGCACGACGGCCCGGCGGCCGTCGCCGGTGACACCGGCGCGGGTGGCGTAGCCGGGGACGCTGCCTGGGTGGGTCCAGTACCAGCCGCCACAGGGCAGGGGGATCCGGGCGATGCCCAGGCCGTACCGTCCGCCGAGGCGCGTGTCCACGGTGGTCCTCATCTGCGCCAGTTGCGCGGGCCTCAGCAGTCGGCCACTCATGAGCCCCTGCCAGAAGCGGGTCAGATCGTCGGTGGTGGTGATCAGTTCACCGGCTGGACCGGCCCAGCTGTAGCTGAGCCTGGTGGTGTCGATCAGCGGCCCGCCCTCGGTGAACTGCTCGTAGCCTCTGGCGTGCGGATGCGGCAGGTACGCCCACTGCTGGGGCGCGAAGGTGTGGGTCAGGTGCAGCGGCCGCAGGATGCGGTCGGTCACCTCCGTGGACCAGTCACGACCGGTCACCTTCTTGATGATCATGCCGAGCAGGACGTAGTTGGTGTTGGAGTACGACCAGCTCCGATCACCGGGCTTGTGCCGCATCGCCATCGCCACCAGCCGCTCCGGTGGTATGTCGTCGTTCCAGTGGCGGCGGTACCCCTCGGCGGAGTTGAGGACCGGCAGGTCGATGGTGTAGTCGTACAGGCCGCTGGTCTGCTGGAGCAGCTGCCGCAGAGTGATCCGGTCGCCGTCGTTGCCGTTGCCCCACACCACGCCGGGCAGCCATCTGGCGACCGTGTCGTCCAGGGACAGCCGCCGCTGTCCCGCCAGTTGCAGCACCACCGTTGCCACGAACGTCTTGGTGTTGCTGCCCATCCGGAAGTACCCGCACCTGGGCACCGGCCGGCCGGTGCCCAGGTCGGCCACTCCGCTGCGAGCGGACCACCGGCCGCGCGGGGTGCGTACCTCTGCCTGGACCCCGGTGACACCGGCGGAGCGGATCGCGTCCACGTCGTGCCGCAACACCCGCCCGCTCTGATCGTCCACGGCCGCGGTCGACGCGGCCGGGAGCGTCCCCGCGCCGAGAAGGGCGAGAACGGCCCCCAGCGCCACGCGCCTTCCCCGACGGCGCGTCGCGCGGGTGCCGCGCCTGCTCCACCTCACGGCATTCACGTCTACCGCACCCCTCCTCGTCGCCTCGTGGCCACCACTGGACCCGAGACCACGCATGGGCTGTGCGGTGCACGGGGAGCCGGGGGACCATCCACCGCTCATGTAACACCCGCCCTGGCGGAACCGGCCTCCTTCCCCGGCCCGGTCCTGCCGGGGCTCGCGTGCGACGAACGATGTACTGCCGTGTCGTACTCCACGACGACGTCGTGCCACACGGTCGCGGCCGGTGCCGACGGATTCCCTCCCCAGGCACCTGGCCGGGCCTACAGCCTGTGGCGCTCGACAGAGGAGCCGGTCGGCCCAGGCGAAGACCGGATCGTACGGTCCGCCGACGGAGGCAGGAGGGGAGCCCGGTGCAAGTATCCCGGTGCGTGAGCGGACGATGGATCAGCCCCCAGGCTGTGAGCGCTGGTGGCAGCCCGCCCGGTTCAGTACGGAGCGTGAAGCAGCTGAGAACTCTTGGGCATCGCACCTCGGTGCCTGTAGGGCCTGAGTGCCGGGGCGGACCTGCCCGGTGTCACGGTCGCCGGCCTGACGGCCGGTTCGCCACCTGCCTATGACCGGCTGCTGCTGTCACGTACTGCGCTTCATCCGAGAGATCGCCACCAGCGGATGGCGAGTTTCCCGGCTCTCCTGCTGGAACTCGCGGTAGAAGTCGCCCATCGCCGCGGCGACCGGTGCGTCACGGACGAGAAGCGCGGCGACCGACGCGGGAACCCCTTCCGGAGGCACCCCTTCGGCGCACGCGTTCACAAACACCTTGCGTTCCTCCGGGGTGCAACCGTGGAGAGCGACGGCAAGCCAGTTCACCAGGTGGGTGGCGGCGTAGCACCGGTCGTAGGTGCGGTGCTCGTCGAAGAAGTCGGCCTCGTCCCGTGCAAGGTCGAAGCGTGAGGAGATCGCGAGGCCGTAGTCCGTGAAGAAGAGCCGTCGGCCATCGGTGAGGATGTTCTCGAAGTGGGCGTCGAAGTGCAGAAACCCGCGGGCGTTCATGAACGAGAGGCCGGCTTCCAGCTCGTCGTCGACCATGGCGCAGGCCCGCTCGGCCGCCTCGTCGCCGGCCCCTATCTGGACGCCCAGCCAGTCGTGCAGGTTCTGCGGGATGTACTCCAGGAACAGCACAAGGCTTGCCGTGGACTGCCGGAGAGCTTCGATCCGGCGGCGTACCGCTGGTCCGCCTCCCCAGTAGGCGACAGCCCGCTCCACGTCGGCCAGTTCCTCGGGCAGCGGCCGGCCGGAGTCTGGGATCACCCGCCAGTGGTACATCAGAGGGAAGCCGTCATGGTCTCCCGCGATCACCCAGTTCGTCGTCATGGTGTGCGCGGCCAGCTCCCGCCAGGCCCCGAACCCCGGGCCGCCGATCGTACCGATGCCGTAGTGGCAGAAGGCCGGCAGCCCGAACAGATTCGCGGTGGAGTGAACAAGCCCCGGCCGCCGCTCCAGATCGGTCAGCCGTACCTGCTTGACGAAGACCCGGGATCCCTCGACCTCCAGCAGGACCGTCTCCCCGCCGATGCCCGACCCCAGCGGCGCGCCTGCGTCCACGAACTCGCGCAGACCGCTGTCACTGCGCGCCGCCAGCGAGGTGGAAACCGCGCTGTGGGCGGCCAGACGAGCACCGCGCGACATATCAGGGCCCTTCACTCGCGTCTCCCCTCGTGCCCCGCCCCTTCTTCACGGCTTCAGCAGACACCGGGACGCGGCCAAACGCCACCCTCACCACCCTCACCATCCTCGTCACCCGGGACACGACCCACGATGGCACCTTCGTCCTGGACCTCTGCTGCCCAGAGCCGAACTCCCCCGGCCATCGTTGTTCTCACACCCTGTGAAGCCCGACGCGTACCTGTCCCTCGCCAACCTGCCCAGAACGAACCTACGTGGCGCGAACCTACGTGGCGCGGGGTCTGCATGGCACCTCTGGTTTGACGAGAGCAGGTTGCTTCGGCCTGTGTTGACGGTAGGACGCAACTACTGGGGCGGGTTTCGTAGCTTCGTCGCAGCTGGCACGCACCGGCAGGACTGTGCCGGGCTGCCCGGCCGGAGGCCATCCACGTCCGGGCAGTTGGTGGTGGACGACCTCGGCCCGGGTACCGCGGCAGGTCAGGCTCTGCACGAGTGCGTCGGCGACGACGACCGCGCGAACGCCGACCGTCCTCGCCGCCGGCCAGCACCCTCAACCGCAGGTTGCGCGCGGCATCGGCGTCCAGCAGTGCCCGGGCCTGGTCACTGGCGCGCCCCAGGACCGTGAAGGCCCGAGGAGAAGCGAGGACGTGCTGCACGGGGGCCACGTCCGTGCCGTCACGGCCTCGCGGCCCGGCTCGTCGGCGCGGTCGTCGAGGACGGTGCCGCGACCACGATCGCCAGCGGGAGACGGACTTGGCAGGGCCTCGGCCGGGGTACTGCCGCAGGTGAGGGTTGGCCCTCTACGGCCGCGACCGTTTCCCCGTCGTCAGCTGCCGGTTGGAGGCGCCCGCGTGCCCGTTCCCGACCCCGCGTCCGCCAGTTCGGCGATGATCTCGGCATGGCACGTCTCCGGTAGGCGCCAGCAGCCGAGCAGCCGAGCAGCCGCCCGCGTAGCCCGGGGAGAAGGGCGAGCAACTCCGGGTGGGACAGCCGATGGGTGCGGTACTCGTCCGTGATCTGCTCGCGGGTGCCGGCGGGACTTGGGCGGTAGGGGCCGGTCGGCGGGGAGCCGTCGAGGTGCCGACCGCCCCGATGCATGGGACGGCCCACGTGAACCACCTCTGCGTAGTACTACGACGGGACCCACCAGACGATCGCCGGACCGGTCTCCGACCACGCAGCCCTTCGGTGATCGCCCACCAGCCGACCTCCCAGGTCACCAGCGCCCGACCTCGATCGCGCACTACGCCGTAACCTGCGGTGGTGACCGGAACCGAGCTGGATGAGTTGATCGTTGCTGACGGCGCGGCGCTGCGCGCGTGGCTGCTGGACAATCACACCGTCTCTCCTGGCGTGTGGCTCGCCCTGACCAGGAAAGGCGGTTCCGTCACCACGCTGACCTGGCAGCAGGCGGTCGACGAGGCACTGTGCTTCGGCTGGATCGACGGTCAGGCCCGCAAGCGCGACGAGGGGAGTTCCTGGAGGCGGTTCACCCCGCGTCGGCCCCGCAGTGTCTGGTCCCGGCGCAACGTCGCCAACGTGGCCCGCCTGGAGGCTGCCGGCCTGATGCTGCCCGCCGGCCGCGCCGCGGTGGACGCCGCGAAGGCCGACGGGCGGTGGGCGGCCGCCTACGCGCCGTCATCGGAGGCGGAGGTGCCGGCCGACCTGCGAGCCGCGATCGCCGCCGACCCGCAAGCGCAGGCGATGTTCGAGGTACTCACCAAAGCCAACCTCTTCGCCCTCATCAGCCGGGTCAATGCCGTCAAACGGGCCGAGACGCGCACCCGGAAGATCGCCGAGTGCGTGGCGATGCTGGCCCGGCACGAGACGTTCCACCCGCAGCGAGCCGAGCCGACGGACCCACCGCCGTCGTGACCGGGGGTCTGGGGGGCCGCCAATCTGCTGAAGAGACAGGTGTACGGCCGAGCCGACTTCGACCTGCTCCGACGCCGCATCCTTCTGTTGCCATGATCAAACAGCTGCTACTCCCGAGATGGAGACAGCGCCCAGAACTTGAGCCAGTACCCGAGTCTTGGCAGCCCTGGGGTACTTGCCAGGGCCCGGCCAGGAAGTCCGGACGGGCTCGGGTGACGATCCGGTACAGCCAGGGACGCAGCCGCTCCGGGTCGTCCGGGGACTCCCGTTCACGCCAGGCCCGGATCATCGTCTCCTGGACGAGGTCCTCGGCGTCCGCGTAGGAGCGGACCGTCCGGTAGCAGTGGACGCGCAGTTCACCGCAGTGCCGCTCCGCGCGGGAGGACAGGTCCCGCGCCGTCGCAGTCTCGTGTGCCGCCCTGGCCGTCGTCGTCCCGTGCGTCATCGGCCGAGGCTACCTGTCCGGAAAGTGATGGCCTGGCAGTGGCGGGAAGACGCCGTCATATGGGGGCCGATCCGGGCGTCCGGGTGGCCGAAAACGTACGTCCTGTGTCCGGAGCGGGGGTCGGGGGAGGGTCCCGGAGGGCCAGGGGAGGGTCCCGGGGGCCGGGCGGAGGTGGTGCGCGCCCGGCGGGCCGTCCGACTATCGCGACGATCGCACCGGGCCCGGACCCTGAGCCTGTGACCTGGGCGTGTGGACGCGGCCGGGGTTCGGAAGAGGGGCGCGGGGGCGCGGCGCGCGAGCGAAGGGGGGCGGAGGCGCAATTGGTGCTCGGGAGCATCGTGATCGGACTGGTGACCAGTCTCCTCGGGGGCGCCCTCGTCCGGGCGTGGGCACGCGCCAAGCGGGCCCGTGCCGTGAACCGGCGGGGCGCGTTCTTCGGGGTCCGGCCGGGCAGGGAGTGCCTGGGCGAGCTATGAAGGACCCGGCGCCTCCGCCTACCGGGATGTCCGCGCGGTTATGGAACTCGCGCTGCTCACCGGTGAGCTGGGCTGCCGGGTCGAGAGGGAACCGGGCGGGTTCCGGGGCGGCGACGGCGACCGCACCGAGTTCTGCGGGGCGCCTCGCCTCCGGCCTCCGACCTCCGCACCCGTGGCCATCTGGCCGCCCATCTGCCCGGGACGGCCTTCCACCCCTACGATCCGGAGCAGCCGGAATCGGTGGCCGTCACGATCGGCGGGACGACGTACCCGTTCTGCAAGGGGGACGTCGAGTACGCCCTGGTCGACAGGTTCACCCCGGAGGAGTCCGGCGCGCTCATGTTCGTGGTGGCTGGGCGGTCCTCCCTGACCAACCTGGCGGCGACGCGCTTCCTGCGCCGCGAGTACGGCCGGATGGCGCGGTAGCCGGCATCGGTGGAACGGTTCTGCCTGCTGGTCCGGGTCTCCGGGATCGCGGCCTACGCCCACCACCGCGCGGAACTCGCGCGGGATGTCACCGCCGACGTGTTCGGGACGGACGGCGACCGGCGCGGGCGGTGAGCACGAAGGCGGGGCCTCCGGTCCCGCCCGGGGCGAACCAGCCCCGGGCGGCCGACCGTGAGGCCCCGTCCGTCGTCCGTCTCCGCCCGGAACTCGCCGGCCCGGAGACGGAACCGTTCTACCGCCTTACGCGATGCCGTTACAGAACGCGGTGCTCCCGCCGGGCGTTCCGACGGAGACGTAGACCTTACGGCCCTCGGGGATCTCGAAGTCGACCACCTTGGAGTTCCCGGAGCCCATGTCCAACTCCCAGGTCCGCTCGATGGCGGTGCCGCTCGCGTTCGCCCACTGCAACTTGTAGCCCATCATGGCGCCCGACCAGTTGTTGATCGACAGCTTCTCGGTGGCCGCCTTGAAGGTCGCCTTCGCGGCCTTGCCCGGGTCGTTGGTCCGGTAGATGAGGGCGGTCAGGTCGTGGGCGCCCGGGTCGCCGTCCGCCGGGAACTTGTCACAGTCGACGGTCCAGTAGGCGGGTACCGGGGCCGCCTGCGCGTTCCCCGGCACCGCCAGGGCGACGGCGGCGAGGGTCGCGGCAGCCAGTCCGGCGGCGCGGGCGAAGTTCTTCGTCCTGGAGATCTGCATGGTGTTCCAGCCTCTCTCATGTGTGAATCGTTGGGAGTCGTCGCAGATCGCTGCAACGACCACACACAATTCCCCAGTGATGAACACGGATCAATGAGCCCTGTGTGACTGGCTGGAATGGATGGGCGGGTACGGAGCAGTGGGGCTGCGGAGAACGGAGATCTCTGGTAAGGGGCCTGTGGTGCGGGTTTTCCGGTGCGAGGTTCTCCGGTGTGGGGCGCGGGGCGGTCAGCCTGTTCCCGTCCCGGCTCCGGCCCCGGTGATGGCCACTGTCACCGTCCATGTGCCCGCCGTCGGGGGTCGGCGGGTGGGCAGCCGACGTTCGGCGTACGCGACAGCGGCGGGCGGGAACGGGTCCGCGAGAAGGAGCCGGGACACGGCCGAACACGTCACCGGACCCGGCAGGAGGCATGGGTCCGATCGTCGACCCCGGGGTGTGCAGAGGCGGGCCTTGAGCAGCGACGACGTCGCTGTCCGGGAGCCGGACGCCGGTCAGCCGACTCCGCACGGTTCATCGCGGCAGTCCGGTCCAGTCGTCCGCGTCGCCGCGGTCTCCGTGCCGAGCGACCGCCCCCGCGCCAGCTGCGCGGTGTACCCGCGGCTCCCGAGCGCAGCCCGTACGGTGGTGGCGATCCGCTCGACGTCGCCGCGCTCCCCCGGCGGCAGCGGCGCCCCCACCGACTCCCGTGCGGCCTCGGCCGCGCCCAGCAGCCGGGCGGCCTCGTCGTACCGTCCGGTCAACGCGCGCGCGCCCGCTGCCCCCTCCAGCGCGAGCGCCACCGCGCGGATGTCACCGGTGCCGCGCGCCGCTGCCAGGCCCTCCTCGTGCAGCGCGGTCGCGGCGGCGGCGTCGCCGCGCAGCTCGGCGACGAAGCCCAGTTCGGCGAGGATCAGCGCGATGCCCGGGGCGCCCTCCCACTGGCGGCACCAGGCCAGCCAGGTGCGCAGATGCGCCTCGGCCACCGCCAGTCTGCCCTGCCGTCGGGCGACCAGGGCGAGGCCGACCTCGGCGACCTCCCGGGCCCGCTGGTCGGCGTGGTGGACGGCCAGCCTGCGGGCGCGCTCGTGGTACTCCTCGGCCGCGGCGAGGTCGCCGCGCAGCAGCGCCGTGCGGCCGGTGCGGGAGAGCAGCGCGGTGGTCTCCGAGTTCAGGCCCAGCTCCTCGGCGAGGCGCAGGCCGTCCCGGTCCAGGCCTTCGGCCGCCGCGTAGTCCCCGGCGATCTCGACCAGTCCGCGCCGCACGCGCATCGCGCGGAGCATCCCCCAGCCGTCGCCGACCTGTTCGAACAGGGCCAGACTCCGTCCGCTGTCCCGCAGCGCGGTGTCGGTGCCGGACGCGTGCAGCTGCGACGCCCGTACGCTCAGCGCGGCAGCCGTGCCCCATGGGTCGCCAAGGGCGGTGAACCCGGCGTAGGCGCGGTCGATCAGGTCCCGGCTGACGGCCGGATCGCCGAAGCCGGTGTGCGCGAAGCCGAGGAACCACTGGGCCATGGCACGCGCGGCCGGGTCTTCGACGGCTGCCGGGAAGTCCGGGATCCGCTCCAGCGGGGTGCGGTCGGCACCGTCCAGGATGAGCAGCGCGATGCCCGCGCGCCAGGCACGGGCCCGCGCGCGCAGGTCCCGGACGGGCGCCGTCTCCGGGAGCGGGTTCAGTTTCGGGGACGGGATCGGTCCCGGGTGCGGAATCGGCTCCGGGACGGGGCCGGGCGTGTGCAGGGTCAGCGCCAGGTCCAGAGCGGCGCGCGCCTCACCGAGCCGGCCGCGCAGGTACCAGTACCAGGACAGCGCGTTCACCAGCCGCAGCGCGAGTTCCGCCGCGTCTTCGCCGGTGCCGCGCGCCAGACCGTCCAGGGCCGTCCGCAGGTTGGCGGTCTCGGCGTCCAGACGGCGCAGCCAGTCGCGTTGCGCGTGGCCGCGCAGTCGGGGCTCCGCCCGCTCGGCCCACTCGACGTAGTAGCGGTGGTGCCGCGCCCGTACCCGTTCGGTCCCGCCCGGCTCCGCGTCCTCGCACTCCGCCAGCCGTTCGCGTGCGTAGGCGTGTACGGACTCCAGCAGCCGGTACCGTGCCGGAGGCCCGGCCACCGCCACGACCAGCGAGCGGTCCACCAGCTGCCCCAGCAGTCCGAGGACCTCCGACCGCCGCACCCCGTCTCCCGCGCACACCGCCTCGGCCGCCTCCAGCGTGCAGCCGTCCGCGTACACGGACAGCCTGCGCAGCACGGTCCGTTCGGCCCCGGTCAGCAGTTCCCAGCTCCAGTCGATCACTCCGCGCAGCGTCTGCTGCCGCGCCGGGGCGGCGCGCCGTCCACCGGCCAGCACCGCGAAGCGGTCGTCCAGCCGCTCGGCCAGTTCGGCCGCGCCGAACATCCGCATCCGTGTGGCCGCCAGCTCCAGCGCGAGCGGCAGCCCGTCCAGCCGGCGGCAGACGGCGGCCACCGCGGCGGCGTTGTCCTCGCCGACGGTGAACCCGGGCACCGCGGCGGCGGCCCTTTCGGCGAACAGCCGTACGGCACCCGACTCCCGCAGCGCACCGTGCGACGCGCCCGGTGGCGGGGTCTCCAACGGCGGCACCGGGAACACCAGTTCGCCGGGAACCTCCAGCGGGGCGCGACTGGTGGCCAGCACACGCAGTCCGGGCGCCGTCCGCAGCAGTGCCCCGGTCAGCTCGGCGACCGGGCCGATCACATGCTCGCAGTTGTCCAGGACCAGCAGCATCCGGCGGGTGCGCAGCGCGTCGGCCAGCTGCTCGGCCGTGGTGGTGCGGCCCTCGTCCCGCAGGCCGAGAACGGTCGCCAGCGTCCTCGCGATCCGGGGCACGTCCGCCGTCCGCTCCAGAGCGGCGAGTTCGGCCAGCCGCACGCCGTCCTCGTACAGGCCGTGCGGATCGTACGGTTCGGCCGACTCGGCGGCGGCGGCCAGCGCGAGCCGGGTCTTGCCGACACCGCCCGGGCCGGTGAGGGTGACCAGCCTGCCCCGCCCGAGCCGCTCCCGTACCCCGGCGAGGGCGGCTTCGCGGCCGATCAGGCCGGAGAGCGGGGCGGGCAGGTTCGTGGGCGGGGCGGGCAGATTCGTGGCCGGGGGCGGCGCGGCGACGGGCGGGCGGGCGGCGTACGGGGCGGGGCCTGGGGTGAGAGCGGGCTCCTGGCGGAGCATCGCCTCGTGCAGTGCGGCCAGTTCCGGTCCCGGATCGACGCCCAGCTCATCGGCCAGCAACCGGCTCAGCTCCTGGTAGGAGGCCAACGCCTCGCCCTGCCGCCCGGCCCCGTACAGCGCCCGCAGGTGCGCCGCCCGCAGCCGTTCGCGCAGCGGGTGCGCGGTGACCGGCGCGCTCAGCTCACCCGCCAGCGCGATGTGTTCGCCCAGCGTGAGCCGCGCCTCCGCCCGGTCCTCCAGGGCGGTCAGCCGCTCCTCCTCCAGCCGGGCGGACTCCGGCCGGACGAACGCCTCGTCGGCGAAGTCGGCGTACGCCGGGCCGCGCCACAGGGCCAGCGCGTCGGCCAGCAACGCGGCGCGCTCGGCCGGGGCGGCGGTCGTACGGGCCCGTGCGGTCAGCGTCCGGAACCGCTCGGCGTCCACGCTCGCGTAACCGTCGCCGGTCCGCAGCAGGTATCCGGCGGGGCTCCATTCCACCAGCCCCCGCGCACCCGGTTCGGCCCGCTCCAGCGCCGCCCGCAGCCGCGACACCTTGGCCCGCAGCGCCGCTGCCGGGTGGACGGGCTGCCGCGTACCCCAGAGGCCCTCGATCAGACGGTCGGCCGTCACCGGACGCCCGGCATGCACGAGCAGCGCGGCGAGCACGGCGCGGACCTTGGTCTCGCGGACCGCGGCCGGCTTCCCGTCCGCCGCCCGGACCGCCAGCGGGCCCAGCACCCCGAATCGCATGCGCCTACGATATGCGCCGGCCGACCGGCACCGGAGCGGCACCCGAGCGGCACACCCGCAAGCCACAGTCGTCCCATGACCACGAACGACAACACCAACCCCGGCCCCGTTCAGACCCGCACTCCCGTGGCGGTACTCGGCCTCGGCCTGATGGGCCGGGCCCTGGCCGCCGCCCTGCTCGGCGCCGGCCACCCCACCACCGTCTGGAACCGCTCACCAGGGAAGGCGGATGCCCTGGCTGCCCAGGGCGCCGTACGCGCGCGGACCGCCGCCGACGCCGTCCGGTCCGCCCCAGTGGTGATCGTCTGCGTGTCGACGTACGACGTGGCCCACCAGGTGCTCGACCCGCTGGCCGCCGACGTGGACGGCCGCACCCTGCTCAACCTCACCAGCGGCACCCCCGAGGAGGCCCGCCGGGCCGCGTCCTGGGCCGCAGCGCACGGCGCCGACTACCTCGACGGGGCGATCATGGGCGTGCCGCAGATGATCGGCCTGCCCGGGACCCTGCTCCTGCACGGGGGCCCGCGAAAGACGTTCGATGCCCAGGAACCCCTGCTCCGCGTCCTCGGCGGCGCCAACACCTACCTCGGGGACGACCCGGGACTGCCGTTGCTCTACGACATGGCGCTGCTCACGCTGCTGTACGCGACCGGGCAGGGGCTCACCCACGCACAGGCCATGGTCGGCACGGCGGGCGTCTCCGCGACCGAGTTCCAGCCGCACGCGGCCAGCGTGTTCCACACGGTGCTCGCCGGGCTCTTCGACGCCGAGAGCGCCCGCGTCGTCGACGAGGCGGACTACGCCACCGAGGTCTCCAACATCTCCACCAACCAGCTGGCCGTCGGCCACATCATCCGCACCAGCCGCGAACTCGGCCTCCCCACCGACTGGCTCGCGCCCGTCCAAGCAGGGCTCGACCGGGCGGTCCGGGAGGGACACGCGGCCGACAACCCGGCCCGCCTGATCGAGTACGTCCGCCCGGACTCCCCATAGTTCACAGCCGTTGTGGGGGTCCTTCTCTGTAGCGTCCCACGGGTCCTGTCTACGGCCTGCGAGGCGGCGCGCACCCCACCGGAGCTGTCCGAGCCCACCTGTTGGCACCGTGATCCCGGTGCCGGTGCCGGTGCCGGTGCCGGTGCCGGTGCCGGTGCCGGTGCCGGCCTGCGGGCCGGATGCCGCAGGCCCTTCACGGTCACGGGTGCTGCCCGAGGGGCGGGCGGCTCAGCGGCCGGACGGTTCGGGGGAGCGCAGGCGCCGCCGTTCGGGGTCATCCGTGCCGATCGCGTACCAGGGTTCGCCTTGCTGGAGGCGGGGCAGGGTGTTGACCCAGACCGCGATGGTGATGCCGCGGACGTCGGCGGCTGTCGAGGAGGTGCCGTGCGGTCCGAACCCGGCCCGGACGGCCCTCGCCCCGGTCACGGCCCTCGGACGCCGGGGCAGCTCGTTGCCGTCGGCCAGGGCCTTCCGACCGGCCACTGTCAGGTGCCGGACCGGGTGTCGGCCGTCCTTGGCGTTCGTCTCCGCCAGCCCTCGCTGCGCCGGTTCCGTCATCGCCCGCCGCACGTACGACCGGCCGTCCGACCGCCCGCGGTGACCACCCGGGCCATCTGCCTGGTGAAGGGGTGTCGCAGGGTGTGGAGGCCGGTTCCGAACAATGACCGGTTAGATCTGCCCTTCGGGGCATGCCGAAAGTCGGTATCGCGCCGCTGTGGTGTCGTGTCAGACTCCCGCGCATGTCAGTTCGATACCCGCGCCCCCTGCGTCCTGGTGACCGCATCGGCATCACTTCTCCTTCGAGCGGGGTCCCGAAAGAGCTGCACAGTCGCCTTGACGTGGCGATTCACGATGTAGAGGCCCGGGGATACGAGGTAGTTGTCGGCCGCTGTATGGACGGTGCCGGCCATGTCAGTGCCCCTGCGGCCGATCGCGCGGGAGAGCTGATGTCGATGCTGACGGATCCCGGCATCAGAGCCGTGGTGCCGCCGTGGGGTGGGGAGACGGCGATCGACCTGCTGCCGCTGCTGGACTGGGACCGGCTGCGTGATGCCGAGCCGACCTGGCTTGTCGGGTTCTCCGACATGTCGACCATCATCACGCCGCTGACCCTCCTCACCGGGATGGCGACCGTGCACGGCAACAACCTCATGGACACGCCTTACCGCGTACCGGAAGGACTGTTGTCATGGCTCGATATCGCCGCTGCCCCGCGGGGGCATCGGTACGCGCAGACCCCGCCGAACCGCTACCGAGCCACGGGCTGGGACGACTACCGGGCCCACCCGGAGGTGCGCGAGTACACGCTCGACACGCCCGGCAGGTGGACCCGGCTGGACGGCGAGGGAGATCTGGAGGTCGAGGGGCGTCTGATCGGGGGCTGTATCGAGATGCTGTGCAACCTCACGGGAACGCCCTACCTCGATGTCTCGGCCTTCGCACAGGCGGAGTCTCCGGAAGGTCTCCTCGTGTATGTCGAAGCAGGAGGCGACGACGCCTTCGCCATCTGCAGGAACTTGCATGGGATGCGGCTGGCCGGCTTCTTCGACAAGGCGAACGCGATCCTTGTGGCACGGACGTCGGCACCCGGCGCCGACTCGCTCACCCAGCACCAAGCCGTGCTCGACGCGCTCGGCCCCTTGAACGTTCCGATCATCGCTGATGTCGAGTGCGGCCACGTCCCGCCGTACCTACCCATCGTCAACGGAGCACGCGGCCGGGTGGTACACACCTCAACTCGCAGCGAATTGATCCAGATACTGGACTGATGCCTCATGTCAGAGGCCGTATATGACTTCGGTGTCTACCGCACGGGTTGCCTCGGTGCCTCTGGCTGTTCATTTCCATGCCGGGGAGCCGGGGTGGTCGCGGGTGGCCGGTTGAGCCCCGTTCTTGCTCTCCTGCTCGCCAAGGCGCTCCGTGGTACTGGGGCCTGGGGGGCGGGGCGGGGCGTGCGTCATTCGTCCGGCTGATCCTTCGCGGCGAAGCGTATGGCGCCACCTCAGCGATGGGCAGTACGCGAGCACACACGCGCCGGCTGTCTTCCCGGCGCGGCACCACTGGAGGAGACATGGCCAAGAACTGGAAGACCTTCGTTCGCCTCGGCGCGGTCGCCGCCGTACTCTGCGCAAGCCTGACGGCTTCACCGCCCGCCGGGGCCGAGGCTGCCCCTGCGACGGCGGCATACCGGTTCCGCCTCCTGATGGAGAGCGGGGGCTTCCCCAACGTCCGGTTGTGGCTCAACGAGGACACGCGGAAGATCCACGCGGACATCACCGGCAACCCGCACAACTACTTCCGGCTCATCCACCTCCGGGAGGGCTACTGCCCGAACCGGCCCAGCCGAGGGTCGCTGGAGAACAGTTGGGTCCACCCCGACCAGGGCACCGTGACCCTGTCGGTGACGCCTACGTCCAAGTGCGAGTACACGGCATGGGCCGAGCCGCACGGCTCGGCCCTCCCCCCTAAACTCTCCGGCTGGTGGGTCGCCGACTGACCTGAGCAGCCCGCCGGGCCGCTCAGGACGGTGCCCATGGCGGCCCGGTCCAGGGCCGGCCAACCCGCTCGCCTCACCCGAGGACATCGAGGACCTGGCCGGCCGGACGCTCCACCGGCTACGCCACAGTGCCCCTACCCACGGCGCTGAGGGACGGCGCCTCCACCCCGATCCCGCTGGCCCGCTACCGCCAGGCCCCGCGCGACCGATGCACGCCCCGCACGGGTACCCAGGTTCGCCACCCCGTCCCACGTGCACTACTCCCCGCAGAATCCATCATTCGGCGCGGCCGGGCGCCACCTCTCACGAGGAGTGCACTACTTCGTTCGGGCTCGACGGCGCCCGGGCACGGTCTCCAGCGGACCACACCGGCCGCACCTTCGACGAACGGCTCCGCGAGCGTCTGCGCAGGCCCGTGTGCACAGGCGGGGGCATCGCCGAACCGAATCGGCTCCGGGGATGGGGAGTTGGCCGGATCGGGCCCGGGTGCCGACGGTGATGGCTACGGTCGGCGCATGGCGTGGGATGAGGGGACCGAGAGCGGCGGCAGGGGCGGGCGAGGCAGGTGAGCGGACACGGAGAGGAGCACGGGGAGCGGCGGCTCGACCCGGGGGCGGGGGCCGGACCTGTGCAGCGGTTCGCCGCGGATCTCCGAGCCCTGCGGGAGTCGGTGGAGTGCCCGACGTATCAAGTGATGGCGCGGAATGTACCGTTCTCGGCGACCGCCCTGTCGCAGGCGGCGGCCGGCGGGCAACTCCCCACGCTCGCGGTGACCCTCGCCTACGTCGGCTCCTGCGGCGGCGACCCGGAGGAGTGGGAGCGGCGCTGGCGCGAGACGGGCGCTCAGGCCGCCGTCCTGTCCGCCGACGCCGACGTTCGACCGCCCTACCGGGGTCTGACCCGGTACGAACCGGATGACGCCGCCCTGTTCTTCGGGCGCGACCGGCTGGTGGACCGGCTGACCGCGCTGACCCGGCGGCACCGCTTCACCGCTGTCTTCGGCCCCTCCGGCAGCGGCAAGTCCTCCCTGCTCCGGGCCGGCCTGATCCCGCGTCTGTGCGATCCGGGATCCGGCCCGGACGCACCCGCGCCCCCCGCGGCCGTACGAATCCTCACCCCGGGCGCAGAGCCGCTGCGCGCCCACGCGGACCGACTGGTCCCCGTACCGGACACGACCGCGGACACCTGGCTGATCGTCGACCAGTTCGAGGAGCTGTACACCCTCTGTACGGACCCGGCCGAGCGCGCCGCCTTCATCGACC
Source organism: Streptomyces uncialis (assembly GCF_001905345.1). GTDB lineage: Bacteria > Actinomycetota > Actinomycetes > Streptomycetales > Streptomycetaceae > Streptomyces > Streptomyces uncialis. The sequence goes on along the minus strand of NZ_LFBV01000003.1, from coordinate 62,503 downwards.
GGCTCCTCGCCGCCGACGTCCCCGGTGCCGCCCTGCGCGTGGTGATCGCCGTCCGCGCCGACTTCCTGGGCCGGTGCGCGGAGCACCCCGCGCTCACGGCCGCGTTGCAGGACGCCACTGTGCTCGTCGGCCCGATGAGCCGGGAGGAGCTGACGGAGGCCGTCGTCCGGCCGGCCGCCGCGGCCGGACTGGTCGTCGAAGGCGCCCTGACCGCGCGTCTGCTCGACGAGGTCGACGACGGACCGGGTGGACTGCCCCTGATGTCCCACGCGTTGCTGGAAACCTGGCGGCACCGCACCGGCCGCACCCTGACCGGGTCCGCATACGAGGCGGCCGGCGGACTGCGCGGCGCCGTCGTCCGGACCGCCGAGGAGGTGTACGGCGCACTCACCGCAGCCCAGGCCGACCTGGCCCGCCGCATCCTGCTCCGGCTGGTCTCCCCGGGCGACAACACACCCGACACCCGGCGGCCCGCCGAGCAAACGGAACTCGGACTCGGTGACCCCGACGACACCCGTGCCGTGCTGGACCATCTGGTCCGGGCCCGGCTGCTCACCCTCGACGACAGCACCGTCGAACTGGCCCACGAGGCCCTCATCACCGCCTGGCCCAGGCTGCGCCGCTGGATCGACGCCGAACGCGACCGGCTGCGCGTCCACCGGACGCTCTCCGAAGCGACCCGCACCTGGCTGGATCTCGGCCGGGAGAGCGCCGCGCTCTACGCGGGCTCGCGGCTGGCCGCCGCCCGCGACGCCTTCCCGCAGGACCACCGGAGTACCGAACTCACGCCCTCGGAGCAGGACTTCCTCGGTTCCTCCCTCCGCCGGCGGCGCCGTGCGGGATGGCTCCTGCGCGGACTGTCGGTCACTCTCGCCCTTCTGGTGCTGATCGCCTCGGGCACCGCTGTCGTCGCCCTGCGGCTGCGGGACACCGCCCGGAACGAGCGGGACGAGGCGGTGTTCGGCCGGATCACCGCGGAGGCCGACCGGCTGCGCGGCACGAACACCGCGCTGACCGCCCGGCTCGACGTCGCCGCGCTCGACATGCGCGCCACCCCTGGCCTTCGGACCCGGCTCGCCGCGGACGCCGGCCGGGTGCTGTCCACCCGGCTGTCCGGGCACAAGGGCATCGGCAGCGCCGTGGCGTTCGCCCCCGACGGCCGGACTCTCGCGAGCAGCGGTCACGACGGCACCGTACGGCTGTGGGACATGACGAAGGCGGGCGGGGGAGAGCCGCTCGGCGAGCCGCTGCGCGTCACCGGCGCAACGGTAGGCGCCGTGGCGTACTCACCCGACGGCGCGCTGCTGGCCGCGGTCGGCAACCGCGGCACCCTACGGCTGTGGGACGCGCGCGACCGCGAGCGGCCGCGTCCCGTGGGCAGGCCCGTGGTCAGCCATGAGGGGAAGTCCGTCGTCGATGTCGCGTTCGCCCCGGACGGCCGCACCCTCGCCACCGCCGGCGCCGACGGCACCGTACGGTTGTGGGACACCCGTGTCCCGGCCGGGCCCGCGCCCCTCGGCCGGCCCGTCGCGGCGGATCCTCGCAGCGTCCGCGGTGTCGCCTTCTCGCCCGACGGCCGCACCCTTGCCACGGCCGGTCACACCGGGACCGTGCGGTTGTGGCGGCTGGACGGCACCGGCGGGGCGAAACCGCGCGGCGAGCCGCGGCGCGCGCACGAGGCGCCGGTCTGGTCCGTGGCGTTCGCCCCCGACGGCAGGACCCTGGCCACCGCCGGCTACGACGAGACGGTGCGCCTGTGGGACGTGTCCGGCTCGGGCGGCCCGCGCCCCTTGGGCGACCCGCTCGCCGCGCACTCCGCCGCCGTGTGGGCCGTGGCCTTCAGCCCCGACGGACACACGCTCGCCACGGCGGGGCTGGACGACACCATGATCCTGTGGAACGTGGCCAACCCTAAGTACCCGCGGCAGCTCGGCGAACCGCTGACCGGACACACTGAGGGACTGTGGGATGTGGCGTTCGCCCCGGACGGCCGCACCCTCGCCACCACCGGCGCCGACCGCAGCGTCCGCGTCTGGCATCTGCCGGAGAACGTCCTCACCGACTTCACCAACCCCCTCACCTCCGTGGCCTACGCCCCGAAGGGCCTCCTGCTCGCCGCCGCCAGCACGGACGACGCCCTGGTCCGGCTCTGGGACGTCCGCCGGCGGGGACGTCCCCGTCCGCTGCCCCGGCATCTCACCGGCCACGAGGCCCCCGTCCAGTCCGTGGCCTTCGCCCCCGACGGTCTTACGGTCGCCGCCGGTGCCGAGGACGGCACGGTCCGGCTGTGGGACGTCTCCGCGCCGACCAGTCCCGCCCCCGTCGCCACCCTCCCGGACGCCCACCGCGGCGGGGCGCTCACCGTCACCTTCGCGCCGGACGGCCGCACCCTCGCCACCGGCGGCGCGGACGGCAGGGTCCGGCTGTGGAACGTGCGCGACCCGGATGACGTACGTCCCGCCGGTAAGCCCCTGGTCGCCCACACGGGCTGGATCACCTCCGTGGCCTTCGCGCCGGACGGGCGCGCTCTCGCGACCGGCAGCCAGGACGGGACGGCCCGCCTGTGGGACGTGAGCGACCGTGACCGGGCCCGCCCCGTGGGCGTACCTCTCACCGCCCACGGAGACTGGGTCAACTCGGTGGCGTACTCCCCGGACGGCGACACCCTCGCCACCGGCGGACGGGACCGTACGGTTCGGTTGTGGGACGTCACGGAACCCGGCCGGGCCCGCCCTCTGGGCGAGGAGCTGACCGGACACCGCGGCGGTGTCACCTCGGTGACTTTCGCGCCGGACGGCCGCACCCTCGCCACCGGCGGCGAGGACCACGCGGTACACCTGTGGAACGTCACGGACCCCGCCCGCGCCGAGCCCTTCGGTCATGAACTCGCCGGCCACCTGGACACGGTCACCTCGGTCGCCTTCAGTCCCGGAGACGACACCCTCGCCTCCGCGAGCTACGACCTCACGGCCAGGCTCTGGACACTCGACACCGACCGGGCAGTCCGTCACATCTGCGCCCGCACCGGTGGAGACCTCACCCCGGCCAGATGGCGTGACCTCCTCCCGGAGCTCGCCTTCCGGCGCACCTGCTAGAGCGCGCCGGATCACGTCCCCACCCGCCACACCGCGTCGGTGACGGTCACCTGCACATCCGCCGCCGCGACCAACCCGCTCCGTCGCGTGTTTCTCGGAGAGCCCGTTCCACTGGGGGGCGGGCCTTCCTCTGCGGTGACGATCGCCCTCGTCGCCCTCGTCGGGCGTGCTGACCGGGAGAGATGTTCCCTTTCGGGTGTTCATCGCTTCGATATGGGTGCTCGCCGGATTCCCCCGTCCGGGCCCAGCGGGTGGCCTTCAGCGCCCCGCAGGTGGTCTTCAGCGTTTGACACGTCCGCGGACGGCGAGAACGGCGAGGCCGAGGAGGACAGGTTCAGTGAGTCGAGAGGTCATTTCGGCGTAGGTGCCCGCGGTGGTGAGGTCCTGGCCGCTGCTGCGGAAGATGACCGAATTGACGACCACGCGCAGGCTCTTCTCGAAGCGCTGGGTGGTGAGGCGTTCGTGAAGGGCGTTGCCCGGGTTCACCGGGTCGGGCTTCTCCGCGGGGAGCCGTACCTGCCCTCCGCCGATGACGGCGGTGGTCTCGGGCTTCCAGTGGTCGGCGGGCAGGCCCCAGAGCATCATCGCGAACAGGGTGGCCGTCATCGCGGCCACCAGCCACAGGGCGGCGCGGGCGGCACGCAGCCCGTACCCGGACAGGGCCCAGTAGGCCGTCAGCAGCGTCCGCTCGGCGCGGGGCCGGGCCCCGTCGTGCCGGCGCATCTCCATCTCGCCGAAGTAGAAGTCGGCCGCGTCCGGCTCGTTCTTGCTGTCCTCGAACGCCTTCCGCAGCGCCCGGTAGACCGGCGCGAGCTGCGCGGGCCCCGTACGTGTGGTGGTCGCGGGGGCCTGGTGCCAGCCCGGGGCCGGGTGGGGCCGGCGCGAGCGCCAGTGGTGTTCCTCGGCGAGGGTCCGGCGCTGGGTGAACCGCCAGGGACGCAACCGCCGCCGTCGCGGGACGGTGGCGAAGGCGCAGTCGCCCTCCAGACGGATCTGGTCGAGATGAATCGTGCCGGTGAACAGGCAGCGGGTCAGATCCAGATCGGCGAGAACCAGGTGCGCGGCATCCACCCCGTGCAGGGACATCATCCGCACACGCGGTCCCGGGGTACCTGCCAAGCGGTCCTCGCACAGAGGCCCGTCCTCGTCGCTGAAGGGCTCCTGCTCAGCGGCGATGCTCAGCGGATACTCGAAGACAGCATGGGTGAAGTCGACCTCGGCATGACGCAGCCGCAGCGCCGCCGTCGACACCCACCGCGTCCGGACGCACGCCGCACGCCGCGCCGCGATCGACACCGTCACCGGCCCGTTGAACCGCGCACCCGACAACACGACCGTCCCGGCACAGACGAACGGACCCAGCTCGTCCGCCCGCTCGAACACCGCCGAACGAAAGCTGACAGCCCTGCCGAACACCGCTGATCGGAACCGGGCGTCGCTGTGGAAGGTGGCCGAGCCGAACCGTGCGTCATTGGTGAACACCGCCAGGCTGAACCAGGCGTCGCCGGTGAAGGCCGCCGAGTCGTACTGGACCGGCCCGCTGAACGTCGCCGACCCGAACTGGGCGTCGCCGGTGAAAACCACCGACCCGAACCGGGTCGGCCCGGCGAACACCGCCGACCCGAACCAGGCGTCGCTGTGGAAGCGGGCCGAGTTGAACTGGGCATCACCGGTGAACACCGCCGACGCGAACCGGGCCGGCCCGGTGAAAACCGCCGACCCGAACCGAGCGTCGCCGACGAACGCCGCCGAGCTGAACCAGGCGTCGCCGGTGAAAACCGCCGACCCGAACTGGGCGTCGCTGTGGAAGGTGGCCGAGTTGAACTGGGCGTCGCCGGTGAACGTCGCCGACGCGAACCGGGCGGGCCCTGCGAACACCGCCGACCCGAACTTCGCTGCTCCGAAGCGTGGTTGCTGTGTCGCGGGGTCGGTGAGGGCGCCGAGGAGCCGGTCGAGGAGGTGTGCTGTGAAAGTGGTGCCGCGGTAGTCGATGTCGTCGCCGGGCGCGAGACCGGTGAGGTGGGTGTCGCGATCACGATCGATGAGGTGGGCCAGGCAGGCGCCGTGCGGGTCCTTGGAACGGCCGATGCAGCCGGCGCGGTCTCCGCCGCTGACACCGTCGCCGCAGTACGGCCACCGTGGACGAGCGGGCGAGGGGAGGGTGGGTGACATACGGGTGAGGACATCACCTGACCACAGACGGTTGCCGCACCGCAGCGGCGACGTCTCGTTCGGCGCTGTGACCGTCTTCCTCGAAGACCAGCCCGAAGAAGCCCAGCGCAGCAACACCGAACACCACCGCGCAGCCGCGACGGCCACGACCTGAGACACACGGGACCAACTCGGCGGTGCCGCGGGGGCGATCGCCAGGGTTGCAGACCATTGACGCAATGGCGCCCCGGTGGCCAGGCACACGCGGGCGCCCTCTCCACCCTGGCGCGGGCGTTCTCCAGGGTGTGGAGACTGGAGCGCCGACGGGGCGAGGATGTGGCGGCGGTGATCAGGAAGCGGAAGCCCGGCGCGTGGCGCTCGGTCCGAGCCTCGATCCGGTCTGCATGGCTTCCTGTCACCCGGGGTCCACGCTCCGTCGAGGCCGCCGTCCCCTGCGACGCCTCTCGTGTGCTGCGGGCGGGCGCTGCGGACGGCAGCGCCGGGTTCCGGCCGTGCTTCAAGGACCTTGACGCTCCATCCGGCATCCCCCAGCCGATTCGCGGCCATGAGCCCGTAAGGAGCCCGCGCCGATCACTACCGCATCGGGCACGTTTCCACTATTTCGCTGGTTCCTGATGGCGCCAGGTGGACCTGACGGGCCTCATGTCCGCTCAGCCGACCTGGGGGACGTGCTCTCGACGACATCGGCGAGGCGGCTGAGCATCTTCCTGTTGCGCAGCTGGAGCAGGGAGTCGAGCGCGGTGTTGTGGAGGCGTCCGCCCGGCCCGCGCAGCGGATGTTCGTCCACGATGACCAGGCTGTTCTCGCCCCATGGGCGTACTTCGATGGCGATACGCGCGGTACCCAGTCGGCCGCTTTCGGCCTCCAGTTCGATCCGGCGCGGCGGCTCCACATCGCGGACCACCGTCCTCCCGGCCCCCGACCACGGGCCCAGGCGAACGGTGTACTCCAGGGTGGCGCCGGTCCGCGGCCAGTCGCCGTCCGTCTGCCGGGAGGAATCCGGGCCTACCACCCACTCGCCGTAGCGGGACCCGTCGGCGAGCACTGCCCACACCTCAGCGGGCGGCCTGCGAATCAGCTGGTGACGCACTGCCATGAGATTCTCCAGCAACTCCGGGGAACATGTTTTGCCCCCCGTGTGCCCACCGTAGAACGATCCACCCGCCCCGGCCCGGTGCCGCGCGGCTGACCACAGGGCATCACGTAGGTCCACACCGGTTCCTGCGCCCAGTGGTACGTGCGGTACCGCCCAGCGAGCCCGGAGCGGGAAGAAACCGACGCAGGCCCGGGGCGCCGGGGGCCGCCGGGCAGTGCGGCGGACGCTTCGCACCCAGCCAGGGGCATCCGGGGAAGCCGTTGCACCGGCGGATTCGGCCCCGACGCCCAGGACCTGGCCGGATCGGCCTGGCCAGGTCCACGACCGTCGGTGACAGCCCGGCCCGTCCGGCCGTCATGTCCGCCCCCTGTCCCGCTCTGCTCCGCGCCGGTCCGCCTCGGCTGCTCGCGTGCCGGCTGTGCGCCGCTGTCCACGTTTCCTCCTGGGCATCGGCCGGGGCTGTGAACAGCTCCAGGTCGAGGACGGTGATGCCGGGCCGCGCGGCCAGTTGCTCCGCTGCCTCCGGACGGGCGCGGGGCGGAGGCTTCCAGTGGGCGTATGTCGTTTGTGCGTGTGGTCAGGGCCGGGTGGGCGTATGTGCCCGGGTGAAGAGGGGCCGCAGAGGTCATGGAGGCCGGGGGCGCCGTAGCGGTCTCGGGGGAGCTGGGCGAGGCGGGTGCGCAGGGCGGTGACATCGTCGGTGCCGACGGTCCAGCGTCCGAGAACGGAGCCCTCGGGGTGACTGCTGGTCACGACAGCGGCGGGCGGGCCTCCCGTGGCTCCGGTACTGCGTTCGTTGATCCCGTACATCGCGAGCGTGCCCGCGAGCTCCGCCGCGGGCGCCCCGGGCCGGGGATTCTCTCCCGCACCCGCGTTGCCGTTTCTTCCCGTCCGCAGAGGCAGTCGCCCGATCCGGTGGTCATCGCAATGGCCGGGGGAGGGCGCGTGCGTGCTCGGCGGTCGCGTGCGCGACCGCCAAGCCGCACCCGGGCGGCCAGGTGGGAAGTCCGTTCTTCCCGTGAGGGCCGTCCGGCGTCTGCTGCGGCGGTGCGCGGTGCCCCGGTAGCCACCGCCGATCACGGTGGTGCGGCCGGCGGCGGCCTTGGCTCTGGACAGCGCCCACGCTCCGCAGTCGTTGCGGTTGCCGGGCAACGGCCGGCCGACCACGACGACGCGCCGGGTGTCGGTGGTGGTTGGTGGAGCAGTGGTAGTTCTTCAGGTCATTTCACTCGTCGCCAGTGTCCCGTTCACGGCAGCTCTCGACGGTCCCACCGAACCATGAGCGGCCGCTCCTCACCGGCTCCTGGTGCCTGGTCAGTCGAAGAGGGCAACGACTCCATTCACCCAGATCGCGAGGAACGCAAGGGCCCCCACCAGGCAGCCGACGCCCGCCAGCACACCGCCGACCGTCCACGGCTCGGACGACGCGTCCCCGTACTTCTCCTCCAGGCCGTCCCGGTAGGAGGCGGGGTCGTCCCAGTCGACGGAGTGCCCCAGCTCCTCGGCGCAGGTGGTCCGCACCGCGACCAGTTGCCCCTCCGCGAAGGAGGTGGCAGCCACAGCCTCGGGGCCGTGCCAGGCGAGGGCCTTCATCCGCCACCCGGAAGACCCGTACCGCGCCTCGAAGGCGGCGGTCTCGTCGGCGTCGCGGTCCTCTTCGAGGTACATCCAGCGTCCGGCCTCGGCGGCATCACCGTAGAGCCGGTACACCTCGGCCAGACGCCGACGGAGCGTCAGGTCATGCGGGAAAGATGAGACAAGGCCGCGCAAACGCTGGCGCGCGACGGGAACCCGGCCGGCGGCCAGGTCCGCATCGACTCGGGCAAGAGTCTCTATCAGGGGCATGAACACATGATCGGGTACCGCACCGACCCACGTCGACCTGGTTTGTCGCTCAGCACTCGCCCGCTCTCAGCAGTACCGATCCGACCCCACTGAGACGTGACACCATAGACTTACGGGACAACCTTTGGACACATCTTTCACGAATGTCCAGTCAAGAGGATGCGAATTCCGATACCCCTGAATTCAGCACCTGCTGTAAACCGCGATTGAGCCACAGCGGGATGGTTGTCACAGGGGCGCCCTTGTTGTCGCAATGGCGGAAATCTGTCACATGCGAGGGATGCGCAGGTCCAGGATCGCCCGTAGCCGCTCTAGGTCCCCGGTCTCACGTATGTCCCGCTTGGCCAGGACGTCGAGGATCATGATGTTGGGGTCACGGCTGAGCAGGACGAAGTGACCTTCCGTTTCTCGGTATCCCCGGAATATGGACCACTTCTGGATCAGTGTGCTGTGGTCAGTACGGCATGTGATCCCGTCGGGAGACACGGTGGTTCGGTACTCGCCCTGCCATCCGACGATCCGCTGCACGTGGGCAGCTTGCACCCACGTGCGCGACCACACCAACAGGACCACGATAAGGACCGGAACCGCTGAGCCCACGTTGATACTCCCGCGGCCAACGCTGGAGAGCACCCACAGTCCTACACACAGGAGAACGAGCCCGCCCCGCAGCAGTATCCCGGTCCGCTTGATCCGCTCGCGGACCCGCAGACCGACCCGGTGGTCGGAAGGCCGGGGCCGGTAGGTCAGTTCGACCACGGCCCGCTCGTCCATGAAATTGTCAGAGGTTTCCGCATTGTCGGTGCCCTGATCGCTGTGGCCTTCGGCCATGGTTCCTCCTGGTATATGACATACGGGTCATAACGAACTGCATTCCGCCCTCACCCCGGGCCCGAAAGCTTCCCTCATGCATGAGGGAAGGCCGGGCCGGAGCCGGTGACCACCACCCCTGCTTCGCGTAGTTCTGGTGACAGATAGCCCGCCGGTCCGGTGACGCGACCAGCATGCCCGGTGCCCTCCGTTCCTGGGGCGTGGGGCGTGGGGCGTGTGGCGAGGTCTATCTCGTGGTCGTGCGCGTTTCGTTGGAGCCTGGGCCCCGACGGAACGCTTTCATCCTCTGATCACCAGGTCGTCCATAAGCAGTCGGCCTTGTTGTCGACTGCGGAGTCGACCGCCTGGTCTTCGGTATGCGCGGATCCCGTCCACAGAACGGGGGGCTGTTGATGAACTTGCAGCTTCCGTCGACGCCGCGGTTGGCCACCGGGATCGTCTTTCCGCCCTTGTCGGACCAGGACGATACCCTGTTTTCGAAGTCATACTTCGAGAAGAGCACCGGGTCGCTCCGGAGCTTCGCCGCTGGGGATCTCGGCGGGAACGCCAAGTCGAAGCCGGGCTCATGACCCGCACAGCGGCCGGGCCATCGAGCGCGGGAAGCCGGGCGGTGCTTCGGTCCACGGATGCCCCGCCCTTGCCCGAAGGCCCGCCACGCGTCCAGGTGATGAGCCGTCCGGTTCCGCCCCGGATCCCGGTGCCGCTGCTGAGGTCCACCGGCATTTCCGGGCAGTTCCGGCAGTGCGGGACCGACAGCCTGCTCTCCCGGTGCTGAGGCGGCGCGGAGGGCCATGAGGCTGCCGGACCGGTCCTCGCCCAGCTGCGCGCCGATACCCGCGCCGCGCAGTGGGCGCCTGCCTTCGAGCGGGAGTGGGCGGCGGCGCTGGGAGTCCCTCAGGTCGTTCGCCCTATGCCAGGGCTGTCGTGCGCCGGCCCGGGAGAACGACCCCAGAGGCCGCATCCCCGGACCACCTAGAAGGCGACGGGATGGTCCAACCGCGCTTCCCCCTCAGGGCGGAGATGAGCTCGTCCCCCGGGGCAGCGGGGCCAGGTGCGGGCACAGCGACGGCGACATCGGGTGTGGCGACCACTGCTTCGGGTGCGGGCACAGCGACAGGGGAGGCGATTGCGGCGGCGATGGCGAGGACAGCGGTGGCGCGCAGGATCCACTTCAGCACGGGGAAGCTCCGATCTCGACGTGTCCGGCATGCGCCTTGATCGTCGCCCCCTATCCGGTGTCCGGGCATCGTCCGAAGGTCGCGACCGTATCCGCCCCACGGGGAGGTGGCCGCCGGGGGTGCCTCCCGTCCTCGTGAATATCGACCCTGGGCAGATCGGACCGCCTCCCGAACTCGTGAACTACCACTGCAAAGAGCCGAGGAAGGTTCGGGTGTTGTGGCGGGCGGTGGCGAGGTCGATCGCGGAGCGGATGGTGGTGGCACCCGCGCACATGGTTTCCCTCGGGTTCACGCTGTCGTTGTCGGTGCCCGGCCTGCCTACCGGTTTCCTTGTTCCCTGGCCCGCACCGTTCAACTCGGCAGGGGTCCGATTGCCTCACTTTCGAACTCACGAAAATCTACGTTGGCCGGGGTAGACATTGGGTGGTGGTGCGGTTATGGTTTCTCTTGTAGCCGAGATCGACAGGGCCTGGCAGAGACGAACTGCCGGTCAGCAGTACAGGTAGTACCCGCAGTTGCAGTACGGCAGGGCGGTGCGGCGGTGGAGTTCCGGAGCCAGAGCAAGTGCAGGACGGTGACGGGACTGACGGCCGGACCGGGTGGCCTGCGGTGATCAGGGGCCGCCAGAGCAGAACCGCAGTTCCATGGCAGTACCCGCAGGTGAAGTACGCGGTAATCCAGCAGTGAAGTCAGTGAGCGGTACCCCGGTGAAGGCGTCGGCTGCGGGCGCGCGCACCGGGAGGTCCGGCAGTGGGGTTCCAAGCCAGAGAAGAACGAAGTACGGGCGAGCGGGGCTGGCTGCCGGAGCGTGACGCTTGGTCAGGTCACCAGCGGTACGCATCACCAGCAGTGCAGAGCAGTACGCAGTGGCAAATAGTTGTTCATTGAGGGAAAGAACGGAGGGGCCGAGCGCCATCAGGATCGCCCGGGCGGAAGTGTTGGGCCCGGGTACCGCAGGACATCGATAGTGAGGTGGTCTCCGGTCGAGCAACCGCGATCCCCGCACACGCCCCCAACCCCCGCGGGCTGGTGCGGATACAGAAGGCCGGCGCAGTTCCGAGGCCGGCGGATGGTGTAGCAGTTCCTTCGGGGCCCTGGTGCCATAGGCACCAGGGCCCCTCCAGCGTGTTCCGCAGAGAGGCCGTCGGCGAAGCCCTCCTCATCACCCCCCTCCGCTCGCACCGGCGGACACCGCCGCTACTCCCGCTACCAGCTCCGCATCGCCGCCCGCGCCCGCGAACTCGTCGACCACGGCACCCCCGTCGCAGCCGCCTGCCGCATCGTCATCCTCGAAGAGGCCCCAGCGCATCAACACCGAACACCACCTCCGCGCAGCGGCAACGGCTCACGATCGTCAGCTGAGACGTACGGCCCTCCTGCTTCAGCTGGAAGCCCTGCGGCGCGCAACCGACAGCCTGCCTTCCCACCACTACGGCGGCGCGGTCATGACGGATGGAGCAGCGATGCCAGGCTCAAGAGATGAGCCGGCTCTGTCGGCGGTGCTGCCCTGGTGACGGTGACCGAGGTGCTCCGGGCCCGGCTCCTCGCGAGATCCCTCGCCCAGCCGCAGGGTCTTTCGCTGGTGGAGCAGACCCTGCTGGTGACCGCGGCCAGCGCCCTGGCCGCCGGAACGGCCCGGCACGGTGGGGGCGGACGACGCAGGCCGCGAGGGTGTGTGGCGGCGCGCGGCGCGGTGTCCGTCTGGTCTTCCGCGGCGACCGCGCCCAGCCCGCCTCGCCGGGCCGTGCACATGTTCGGGGGAATGCCGGAGGACACCGGCCCGGCTCCTGCCCTCCGAGGTGCAGAACGGCTTCTGGCACCCTGCACGCCTACGCCGCCGCCCCGAACCGGGTCTCGTGCGCCCGGCCGGACCTCGCCAGCTACCTCACCACCGTTCGAATTCTGAGCTGGGCAAACGTACAGCTCAGGATGGAAAAAAGGCGCTGAGCTTCCCGTTTATCCTCGGCGTGAGATGAGTCGGGCGAGTGACTTTGTCGGCCAGCAGAGCCAATCGAGGAGAGGGCTGGTGACCACGAACCAGTGGACACTGGTGCGGCCCTGCTCCTTCTCCAGGATCAGTGGTGCCTCGTCCCGGTAGACGTAGCGAAGGTACCGGCGGCGGATCGGTGTCCCGGCTATCAGCAGCACCGGTGAGGCGACGAGGATGGCCACCGGGATCAGGGCTCTCGCTGCGGTGAGCTTCGCTTTCTCCTCGTGTCGCATGCGCTCAGTGTGCTGACCTTCACCGTCGCTGTCAGCCTGTCCAGCGGCGTTTGGTGCCGACCTTGTGGTGAGCGGGTCGGCTGTATGCCTCGCCGGTGGCGAGCACTCTGCCGACGTCATGACGTGTGGCTGGGTAGCGGTTCTTCGAACCGGGTGACCGACCCGGACCGGGGCGGGATGGTTTCGGTGCACCGGCTGGGGAATCGGTCCTCGCGCGCAGGTTTCTGAACTCTCTGCGGACGCGGGCTGGTGTGCGTTTGTTCGGCTCGGCTGGGTTCTCCTATGGCCTGCGGAGGTCCGTGGCCAGTGCGCGGGCCAGCCGGAGTTGGGCATCGGCGGGGATCACCAGCCAGGTCCTCCGGTCGGCCGCTTCCGAGTTTCGAAGTCGGGGCCTGGTCCAGCCGAGCGTCTGCTTGAACAGGCGAATAGCGGGCAGATGCCGTCGGCCCGGATGGCGGGGCATGCCGGCTGCCCAGCCATCCCGGCCGACCCTGGTGATGAGTTTTCGCGACCGTACCCGTCACATGTACGACCGGACAGGGCGAGACGGAAGGATGACGTGATGAGTGCGGACACCGTGCTGGAGGAGCTGGGTATGAGCGGGCTGGGCGAGGCCGACGAGTCGGGGTTCTCGGGGCTGGCCGAGCGGCACCGGCGGGAGCTGCACGTGCACTGCTACCGGATGCTCGGGTCGTTCGAGGACGCCGAGGACACCGTGCAGGAGACGTTCCTCCGTGCCTGGCGGCGGCGGGAGACCTTCCAGGGGCGGTCGACGCTGCGGGCCTGGCTGTACCGGATCGCCACCAACGCCTGCCTGGACCTGCTCGCCAAGCGCCGCCCCGAGCCCGCGACCGGCGGCGAGGCGCGGTGGTTGCAGCCCTACCCGGACCGGCTGCTCGACGAACTGCCCGCGGGTGACGCGGACGAGCCGGAGACCGTCGCCGTCGCGCGGGAGACGATCGAGCTGGCGTACCTGGTCGCGGTCCAGCACCTCGCGCCGCGCCCGCGGGCCGTGCTGATCCTGCGGGACGTGCTCGGCTGGCCGGCGAAGGACGTCGCGGAACTCCTCGGCGACTCCGTCAACTCCGTGAACAGCGCCTTGCAGCGCGCCCGGGCCGGGATGCGGGAGCACCTGCCCGCGGAGCGGCAGGACTGGACCGGCGGAGAGGAGGACGCCACCATGCGTGAGCTGGTGCGCCGCTACACCGAGGCCAGCGTGGCCACGGACGTCGAGGCGCTCGCCTCGATGCTGCGGGACGATGTCCGCTTCTCGATGCCGCCCACGCCCGGCCTGTACGTCGGCCGCGACGCAGTGGTGAACTTCTTGACCGAGAGCGGCTTCGAGGGCATGACCGGCCTGCGCGCCGTTCCCACCTCGGTGAACCGCCAGCCCGCCCTGGCCTTCTACCTCTGGCAGCAGTCCGAGGGCGCATACCTGCCGCTGACGATCGACGTCCTGCGCGTCACCGGCGGGACGATCACCGAGATCACCACGTTCCACGACGACCGGTTTCCGCGGCTCGGACTGCCGGAGCGCCTGTCGGGCGACGGTACCGAGTAACCCCGGTGCACACGCTTGCGCTGCGCGCCGGCGCACGCGTCGCCGTGATCGCGGACGAATGGCACAACGCGTTCTGCGTCGTCACCCGTGGCCGGGTGCGGCTGGAGCTACGTGACGGCGAGCTGGGGCCGGTCCTCGGACACGACGCCGCGTTCTGGCTCCGCGGCACCGGCGTCCGCGCCCTGCACAACCCCTACCGTCGCACGGCCAGGGTGCGCGTCATCACTCCGCCCGGAAGCCAGGCCCTTGACGAATGACGAGAGGAACGACATGAACAGCATGAAGGAAACCGCCGTCGTTACCCACCAGGGCGCCGACCGCGCCAGTCACCCCCACCGACTCCGCCGCCTCGTCGGCACCGGCCTCATCGCCACGCTCGCGGCGGCGGCGGCCACCACTCTCGCCGCCGCGCTCGCACGGGCCGCCGGAGCCGACTTCGAGGTCCAGGGTGGCGAGACCGTCCCGCTGTCCGGCATCGCCGTCGTGACCGGCTTCTTCTCGGCCGTGGGCATCGTCATCGCCGCCGCCCTGCTGCGCCTGAGCGCTCGCCCCGCCGAGCGATTCGTGTGGACGGCCATGTCGCTGACCGCCATCTCGCTGATCCCTCCCCTTCTCTCCGGGGCGACCACGGCCACCACCACCGCCCTCCTCGGGCTGCACCTCGTCCCCGCAGCCGTGATGATCCCGACCCTGACGCGGACTCTGGGAACCCCAGCGGGTTGACGATCTCCAACGGACATCTCCCTCGTCCGTGCCCTCGGCCCGGTCTTCCTCCGTCCCGGCCAGGTTCCCGACCGCTGGCGGGGGCGCGGCCGGCGAGGGTGGCCGACGGTGCCGAGGCGGAGCGCGGTGGCGTACTTCACCATCTGGTCGTACTGCTGCTCGATCAGCTCCCAGCGGATCGGCCGCGTCAGCGAGGCACCGAGCGCCGGCCAGCCGGGCGGGGAGCCGTCCGGGCCGTACAGGCGGATGCTGCCGATGTTCTTCAGCCGCGGCGGCGGGCGGAAGTCCAGCAACTCGGTGAAGGCGAACCCGACCACGCTCCCGCCCTGCGTGTCGCGCCGTGCGTGTCGACGTACTCTCACCAACCGTGACCGCCGTGGCCATGGCTGTGGCCACAGCGCTCTTCGCGCCGGCTGGTTCGGCAACCGCCAGCACCCCGACCGAAGGCCCGGCCCCCGGGACCGGGGTCCTCACGCCGGAGGAAGAGGTTCGGCTCCAAGAATGCCTCGATCGGAGCCGGCCCTCTATCGCTGCCTACGGCGGGACGTGTCCCCGCGGCATGCCGTCGCGCGGCACGTCAGGTGGGACGGGGAAGCCGGACCACGGTCACGAAGAACTCGTCGATCTGCCGGATCGCGCGGATGAACTGGTCGAAGTCGACCGGTTTGGTCACGTAGGCGTTGGCGTGGAGCCGGTAGCTGCGGAGGATGTCCTCCTCGGCGGCTGACGTGGTGAGCACGACCACCGGGATATGACTCAGTCGGGCGTCGGATTTGATTTGTTTCAGGACTTCGCGGCCGTCGTACTTCGGAAGGTTCAGATCCAGCAGGATGAGATCCGGGAGGGGCGCGTCCGCGTGCTCCCCGCGCCGATGGAGGAAGTCCAGTGCCTCCAGGCCGTCCCTCACGACGTACAGGGTGTTACCGATCTTGTTGTCCTCGAACGCTTCCCGGGTCATCAGCTCGTCACCGGCGTCGTCCTCGACGAGGAGGACGACGACCGGCTCGGGCTGGGGGACGGTGCTCATGGGACGCTTCCTTCTGTGGTGGCCGGCACGGCGGGGTCGGACTCGGTGGACGCGTTCCCGGCGTCGCGCACGGGGAGGGTGAAGGCGAGGCGGGTGCCGTCGGTGTGCGAGGTGTCGATCCAGATCCGGCCGCCGCTGTGCTCGACGATCTTCTTGCACAGGGACAGGCCGATGCCTGTCCCGTCGTAGGAGTCCCGGCTGTGCAGGCGCTGGAAGATGACGAAGACCTTCTCGGCGAACTCGGGCGGGACGCCGATGCCGTTGTCCGTGACGGTGAACGTCCAGTGCGGGGGCTCGACGGAGGTGTCGCGGTCGACGGTGATCGCGACACGCGGAGGCCGGTCGGGGTGCCGGAACTTCACCGCGTTCCCGATGAGGTTCTGCCAGAGCATGGCGAGCAGCGTGGGGTCTCCCACGACTTCGGGCAGCCGCTCGGGACGGTCTATCCCGGCGTCACCGGCCTCGATCGCGGTGGCGAGGTTGTCCAGGGCGCGATCGAGGACCCCGTCCAAGGGGACGGTCCGGCGCTCGTCCTGGAGCCGCCCGACGCGGGAGAAGGTGAGGAGGTCGTTGATCAGGATCTGCATGCGCTTGGCGCCGTCGACGGCGAAGGCGATGTACTGGGTGCCCCGCTCGTCGAACCGCTCCCCGTACCGTTTCTCCAGCAGCTGGCAGAACGAGGCGACCTTGCGCAGCGGCTCCTGGAGGTCGTGCGAGGCCACGTAGGCGAACTGCTCCAGTTCGGCGTTGGAGCGGCGCAGTTCGACCGCCTGGGCATCCAGGTCCTGGGTGCGCCGTCTCAGCTCCGCCGCGTTGTGCCGGGAGGCGGCGAG
This sequence comes from Streptomyces uncialis, assembly GCF_001905345.1. GTDB lineage: Bacteria > Actinomycetota > Actinomycetes > Streptomycetales > Streptomycetaceae > Streptomyces > Streptomyces uncialis. The sequence goes on along the minus strand of NZ_LFBV01000003.1, from coordinate 45,919 downwards.
TTCGCTGACGGTCCGCCGGCGCATGGCCTCGACGGCCTGGGCCAGCGACCGCAGATCGGCCGGGCCGGTCTGCGGTATCGCGTGATCGAACTCGCCCTGGGCGACGCGGCGGGATGCCAGACGTACGGCGGTCAGCGGGCGTACCACGGCTACGCGCAGCAGAACGGCGAGGCACACCCCGGTGAGCAGGAAGGCGATCAGCACGGCCGCGAACACCTGGTCGCGTTCCGAGCGCGCCTGGCCGAAAGCGGTTCGTGCCTCGGCCTGCTGCCGGGTCAGATGGTCCTGGAGGACGTCGAGCCGTTCGCGTATCCGGTCGAAGTGCCGCTTGCCGCGTTCCACCGCCTCGGAGTCGGTGCGCCCGCCAGTCGAGACGGCGGCGGTGGCGAACTTGGCGCGCCAGTCGTCCGCCGCTTGTTCTGTCGCCCGTAGATCAGCGAGCGTCTCGGGAACGTGGTGCATCAGCCGGTCCAGGGCGGCGGTCGATTTCTTCTCGGCGGCGAGGCCCCGGTGGTAGGGCTCCAGCAGGTTCCGGTCGTCGTTGAGGAGGTAGCCGCGAACGCCCGTCTCCTGGTCGAGCAGGGCAGTGCGCAACTGGAACGCTTCCGTGCGGGCCGGGTCGATGTGGTCGACCAGGTGGTTGCCCGCGTCGGTGCTGCGGGAGAGCAGCGCGGCTCCCACTCCGGCGGCGACCAGGGTCATGGCGCCCAGGACGGCCAGGGCGAGCATGAACCACGCCTGGACGGTGAGGCCGCGGGGTGCGGGGGCCAGGGGTGCGGGGGGCTCTTCCGGGGCGGTCACGTGGGGCGCTTCCATTCGAGGTGGAGCACGGCGACGTCGTCGGCGAGTCCGCCGTCCGCCGCTGCGAGTTCCTGGGCGGAGTGGATCAGTGTGTCGACGAAGGCGTGCGCGGGCAGGTCCGCGTGGAGTCGTGCGAGGGCGAGAAGTCCGTCCTCCCCGAGGCGTTCGGTGCCCACCCCGGTGCGTCCTTCGACGAGGCCGTCGGTGAAGAGCATCACCGCGCCGTTCTCCGGGACCGGAACCCTGGTGACGGGCCAGTGGGCGGGGTGGTCGGGCAGCAGGCCGAGCGCCGGGCCCCCGGGCACTTCCTCCAGGCGGACGCCGGTGCCGGGGGAGCGCAGCAGCAGGCCCAGATGGCCCGCCCGCTGCACGTCCATGTGCGGGTCGCCCGCGGTGCGGCTCAAGGTGGTGAGTGTGGCGAAGATCTCCGGCCCGGAGCGCTCGGCGAGGAGGATGCGCTCCAGCAGTCCGAGCAGTCGCTGGCCCCGGGCCCCGGCGAGGACGAAGGAACGCCAGGCCACGCGGAGACAGACGCCGAGAGCCGCCTCGTCGGGTCCGTGCCCGGACACATCGCCCACCACCGCGTGGGTCGTCCCGTCGGGGGTCTGGACGATGTCGTAGAAGTCTCCGCCCAGCAGGGTCTGCGCCCGGCCCGGCTGGTACCGGGCGCAGATGGCCACGGAGTCGTCGACCAGCAAGGGGGTGGGCAGCAGACCGCGTTCCAGCCGTGCGTTCTCCTGGGCGCGCAACCGTCCGGCCTGGAGCGCGGCGGCGGCGAGTTCGGTCTGCTTGCGCTGGACCGCGTAGCGGATGGCGCGGACGAAGAGGTCCGCCTCCAGCCGCCCCTTGATCAGATAGTCCTGGGCTCCCGCGGCGACGGCGGCGAGCCCCGCCTGTTCCTCGGCCAGCCCGGTCAGCACGACCACGGCCGATTCGGGGGTGCGGTCGAGGACCGTCCTGAGCGCTTCCAGGCCCTGGGCGTCCGGCAGATGCAGATCCAGCAGGACACACTGCGGTACGTGGATCGCCAGCTCCCGCACGGTCTCCGCCAGCGAGGTGGCCCGCCTGAGTTTCAGCGGGACACCGCTGTCGAGAACCAGTTCCTCGACCAGGAGCGCGTCGCCGTCGTCGTCCTCGATGAGCAGGACACTGGGAGCTTCGCTGTTCCACGGGGCGCCCGGGGGGCCTGTGCGCGGGCGCGGACCCGGCAGGGGATCCGCGGGGCCGGTGGTTCTGCCCCTGCTCACCTCATGCCGGATGTCGGGGCCGGTTCCCATGGCTCAGCTTCTCCTCTCGCCAGGGGCGCGGTGTCCCGTGGTGGGCCGCCGGGATGCGTCCGGGTCGAGAGTAGAGCGATCATTTGTCGCATGGCAATATTTCAATGCCGGACCACCAGTCGGCCCGGAGGCCCCGAGTGCGATGGCGGCCCGCCCCGCGTACGGTCGGGCTGCCATAGTTGCCCTATGACAACATTCCCGCTGGGGGAACGATCTGTTCTCCCGGCGTCAGTGGACCTTCGACCGGAGCGTGACCGATGGACGGGACCCGCTTCCGGGTGACGCTACGCACTGTTCGCGACGGAAGCGGCACCGTCGCTCGCGGACGCTCCTCGGCGGCCTTCGATCTGGGCCGCCGCCGCGCGGAACGCCGCGAGCCCTTCGGCGAGCGCGTCCAGGGCGGCGGGCCCCATCACGGCCAGCACGGCGGCCACCTCACGTTTGCGGTTCGCGCGGCTCTCCCGCAGCAGGACGCGGCCCCGTGGGCTGAGACTGAGCTCGACCTCGCGCCGGCTCGTCCGGCTGGGACGTCGTTCCACCAGTCCCATCGCCTCCATCCGGTCGCACAGCCGGCTCACCGACGGGGGGCTCGACCCGATCGCTTCACCGAGCGCCCGGAGATTCGTCCCCTCGTCCTGTTCGATGACGAGGAGGGCACGCAGCTGCGACGGAGAGACGGTGACGGCGTGCGTGGCCTCCTGGCCCCGTCCCCACAAGACCTCAAGAAGCTCCGAGGCGTCGCAGACTGCCTCGGACAACTGCTCGTCCGTAGGGGACCGGCCGGAAAAACGGGACACCCGCCCACTTTGTCACCCGGGCACCGTGTCTGTCAGCCCGGGACCCCGCCCACCTCAGATCGAAGGACGCTGGAAAGACCGTGACCCACAGCCCCGAGACGGCGGAAGCACTGCGTGCGGCGGCCCCGTACGACTTGCTGGAGACGGTGCGTGACCTGCTTGCGGCGTCGCACGGAGCCGTCCTGGTGGACCTTTTCCTCGCGGACTACGGACTCACCGCCCTGAACCCCCTGGAAGCCGCCGACCGGGAGACAGCGCCGGCCGGTGATCCACCGCACCCGGTGCCGATCCACCACGGCCCCCACGGGCGGTCCTTCGGCAGCCAGGAGCCGTACGCGCACACCGACCGCCCCGGAGGCCCCGTCGACCACTACCTCCCGGTGACCGTACGCGGGGAGCGGCTCGGCGTGCTGACCGTACGGCTGCCCGCCGACCGGTCCACCCGCGAAGCCGCCGAAGCGCTGATGCGGACGGCCGACATCCTGGGTCACGCGATCCTCGTCGCGGAACGGGACACCGACCTGTACCGGCGGGCGCGCCGCACCAGCAGACTCACCCTGGCGGCGGAGATGCAGTGGCACCTGCTGCCCGCCCGCGCCTGCTCGGGCGAGGAGTACGCCATCGGCGCGCAGTTGGAGCCCGCCTACGCCATCCACGGCGACAACTACGACTGGGCCGCGGACCGCGATGAGCTGACCCTGTCCGTCACCAACGGCATGGGCGACGGGATCCAGGCGTCCCTGCTCACCCACCTGGCGGTGAACGCGCTCCGCAACGCCCGCCGGGCCGGTATCCCCCTCGCGGACCAGGCCGCCCTCGCGGACCAGGCCCTCTACGAACAGCACCGGGGCGCCGCCCACGTCTCCACCCTGCTCATGCGCTTCGAGCTCTCCACCGGACGTACGCAGATCGTGGACGCGGGCTCCCCCCAGCTCTGGCGGCGTCGGCAACGGTCCGTGGAGCGCATCGAGGTGGACGCCCAACTGCCGCTGGGCATGTTCGAGGAGACGCACTATGTCGCCCAGGAACTCCAGGTCCTGCCCGGCGACCGGCTGCTGGTGGTGAGCGACGGAGTGTTCGACGCCACCTCACCCCGGGGGGACCTCTACGGGGAGCGGGCCCTCGCCCGCGCGATCCACGCCACCAGCCTGCTCCCGGCGGCGAACGTGCCCCGTGCCGTACTCCGCGCGCTCGCCGAATTCCGGGAGGCGGACACGATCGACGACGCCCTGGTGCTCTGTCTCGACTGGTTCGGCCGCCCGAACGCCCCCGGGAGATGAGGCCGGGCAAGCCGGTCCGCAGGACTGAGGTCGCCGGGCTCCACCGCGAGCGCGGCACGCGTCAGCGGCGGAGCCCGGCGGGGCGGCAGCGCACGGCGGGACGCCGCACGAGCCCGTGACCGCTGGTGTGCGCCCCCGATGCGCCATGGACCGTGCGCGTGGGCGACGGGACGATCGGCAGTACGCCGGGGCGACGCCCACCGCGGCACCGCCCCGGCCCGCAGTTCCCTCCCTCATCACCTACGTGCCGTTCGAGAACCGGAGTGCCGTGGACCTCAACCTCACTTCGAAGACGGCGGTCGTCACCGGCGCCGGACGGGGCATCGGACTCGCCACCGTCCGGGCCCTGACCGCCGAGGGCGTCCGTGTCGTCGGTGCCGCCCGCACCCTCACCCCCGAACTGAAGGACACCGGCGCGCACACCGTGTCGGCCGACCTGAGCACCGCCGAAGGCGTCGCCGCCCTGATGAGCGAGGCCCTCGACACACTCGGCGGCATCGACCTGCTGGTGAACAACGTCGGCGCCGGGGACGACATGGACCCCTGCGGATTCCTCGACACCGACGACGCGCACTGGTCCCGGGTCTTCGACCTCAACCTGCTCAGCGCCGTGCGCGCCACCCGCGCCGCCCTGCCCAGCCTGATCGAACGCCGTGGATCGATCGTCAACGTCTCATCCATCAGCGCCCGGCAGCCCACCAGCGGCCCGGTCGCCTACAGCGCGGCCAAGGCGGCCCTCACCGCGCTGGGCAAGACCCTGGCGGAGGAGTTCGGGCCACTGGGCGTACGGGTGAACACCGTGTCCCCCGGCGCGGTCCGCACCCCCGTCTGGGTGGACCCCGACGGCTACGGCGGCAAGGTCGCGGCCAGAGCCGGGATGGACCACGCCACCTTCCTGGAGCAGATGCCACCGGCCTTCGGCATCGTCTCGGGCCGCATCACCGAGCCGGAAGAAGTCGCGGCCCTGATCGCCTTCCTCCTCTCGGACGTCGCCGGCAACATCACCGGCGCCGACCACATCATCGACGGCGGCACGGTCAAGACGGCCTGACCGAAAAGGATCTCCTCGGTCGCGGCGCGGCGGCGGCGTTCCCGGCCGGCAGTCCGAAGCTGATGCAACGGAGTCGACCACTCCGGCGCGTGCGAGCCACACCTGATGATCGGCATGAATGCCCCCACATCGGCCGGTAGCCCCTCACCTCCCGACGAAGAGCCGGGCCGACAGCCGGGACGGGGCGGGAGGACGGGGGGCCTTCGCCGTGGGACGACGGCCTGGTTGACGGCGCACTGGTGGACCGGTGTCGGGGGCGTGGTCGGCGTGCTCGGTCTGTTCGTGGGCGTACTGGCATGGCTGGCGCCGGCCGGGGACGACGAAGTTCCGGCGGTCGGCAAGGCCGACCACCAGGGGCAGGAGAGGTGGAGCTCGGTGAAATCGCTCGGCAACGCGCCCCTGGACCTCGATCCGGTACCGCCGACCGCCGACCGCCGACCGCCGACCGCCGACCGCCGACCGCCGACCGCCGACCGCCGACCGCCGACCGGGCGTCGGGGTGACATCTGGGTCGACACCACCGAGGCGCTGACGGCCGACTCCGCCCTCGTTTCGCCGAGCGAGCTCAGTGGTGTGCGGAAACGGCGCCTGACCGACGCCCCGTCCCTCCATTCCTGCCGCAGCGAGCTGCGGCGCCCGAGCGAGGACGAGGTGAGCGTGAAATACGGGCACTTCTTCTGCGTCCGCACCAGTGAGGACCGCGTCGCCGTCATCGCTGTCGACTCCGTCTACCAGGACGACTCCGGAGCTGCGGGAGCCCAGTTGGCCATCACCGTGTACGAGAAGTGAGTGACCAAGCGGCGCACCGGCACGGCTCTGCGGCGCGACGGCCGCGGACCGCTCGGACTACTCGGTGCGGAGATCGACATGATCCCGAGGTCCGAGGGCGTGAGCGCAGTCGGGGCACCGTTTCGTCGCGCGCAGGGTGGTGTTGCCGTCCGTCGCCCGCGCGGGCGACTGTTCACCGAGCCGGGCCCAGAGCCCCCGCTCCGGGGAGGGGATCCAGCCCCAGCCTGCGTCCCGCGGCGACTCCACGTGGTGGACGCAGGCCCCTGGGACATGGGCGTAGCCCGTCGGAGAGACGAGGAGCACCTCGGCTGCGGTCTCCCGCCGGATCCGTGGGCCCGCGCTCGCGCCGTCCACGGCCCGGGGAGCCGTGCCGTCCGGCGGGCAGTCGCATCCCTGGCCGACGAACAGGTCACATCGTTCGCATCGCTTCATGGCCCCATCATGGCGCCCGGACGGCGGCGGACAGACCACCTTGGCTGTGCCGTCGCGCCTTGGAGGGGGCTGCCGGGGAGCCGCTGGCACAGGACGTGGGGTCTCATGGCTCGATGCCGACGGTCTTCCACACCGTGGCCTGCTGCTTGTTACGCGGCGCCGACGTCGAAGCCCGTGACATCCAGGACGAGGGCCGCGGTGAGGTCCCGGCCGGGATGCCGAGGGTCAGGACCGCCAGCACCCTTTCGAGCCGCGATGAAGGCCGCGGACGCAAGTGCCTAGCGCGTGAGCGCTGCGAGGCAGGCATCCAGGGGCTGAACCTGTCCGGGGAGCAGTTCGCCGAGGTCCCACCAGTGCATGGCAGTCGTCTCCTCATTGGCCCGGAACCCGCGGACCACGGTGCAGTTGCCGGTGAACACGGCCAGGTACTCGGCTCGCTGGTCGGGGGCCAGGACGAACTTGGCGTACCCGGTGAAGCGCAGCGGTTCGTCAGGCGTCTGCCCGCTCTCCTCCAGCAACTCACGCGTGGCCGCCTGACGAGGCGACTCACCCTGCTCGATGCACCCACCGGGAAGTTCCCAGCGCTGACGGAACTGACCGAAGACCATGAGGACCCGGCCGTCGTGCCACAGAGCGACCAGCGCCGCCGGGGTCGGCGCATCCCCCGGTGGCGTTCCCTCGTCCTCCCGGAGGAAGGAGACCAGGGTGTTTCCGCGGTCATCGGTCGCGAGCGGTTGGTCGTCGGAGCCGGCCATGTCCCTATGCTTCCCGGGTTCCTCATACGGGAAGCCCGTCACGTACCTGCTCAGGCCCCGCTACGTGAGGCAGCCCCCGAGCGTCAGCGGTGCCGGCCGGGGCGGTGGAGGGCGGGGTCTCCTTCGGCCGGGTCGTGGTGAACGGCGGGAAGCCGATCGCGGTCGGGGTCAGGGAGGAGGCCGGGGTACGTACGGCCGTGCGGATGGTGGCTCCGACCTCGGCGAGCGGCTGGGCGAGGTGGCGGCCGCGTATCAGGATCTCGCCGCCTCCTTCCGGACGGCGGTCCGTCTCCGCTGCGACCTGCTGGTCCGCATCGGCTGACGTGCCGCGGCCCCATGCTGAGGTCAGCGGACGGGTTTTTCCCAGGTCAGCGAGTACCGGCGGAGCACATGGCGGCGGTAGCGCACACCGGGCAGCAGCCTCCGTGCCACGGCCCGCACCTGTCCGTAGCTCATCCGCGGGACGGCGACCGGCATGCCTTCCGGCTCACTCGCGCGGCGCAGCTTCTTCGTGATCCGCACGACCGGGGCTGCCGCGATCATCGCTGCCCACTCGGTCACGTTCGCCTCGCGGGCCAGGCCGACGACCATCAGCGTGCCGCCCGGCCGCAGCAGTGCACGCATACGCACCAGGGCGGCCTCGAAGTCCATGTGATGGATCGTGGTCACCGAGCAGATGAAGTCGTAGCCCGCGGAAGGGAGTTCGGCGGTGAGGAAGTCGCCCTCGACGAGGGAGAGGTCCGGGCTGTCGACCGCGAGGTCACGGGCTCGGGCGATCATCTCGGGCGACTTGTCGATGCCCGTGACGCGGTGCACCCGCGCGGCGAGCTTCCGGGCCAGCAGCCCGTCCCCGCAACCGACGTCCAACGCATCGCCACAATCCTCGGGCACGGAACGGAGGATGTCCGGGTGCCGGGCGACGTTGGTGTTCCAGTAGGGCTTCGGATCGGCCGGGTGCACAGCTTCATCGTAGGAGCAGCGTCGGGGTCCCCCGGTGGTTTACCCGACCCGGCCGATGAACTCACCGGTGGGCCTCAGTTCGACGGCGCACAGACCGTTACCGCGTTCCGCCCACTGCCGCTCGACCGAGGTCAGCCGGTCCATCGCTTGCTGGTGGGTGTAGGCGCCCACGAACCAGTTCACCCGCTCGTCCTCGTGAAGCGCGACGAACGCTTCGACATCCCCGATCGAAGGGCAGCAGCCGTTCGGTCTCGATCACGTTTCTCCAGCCAGCGGCTGGTCGGGCGGGGCGACGAACCGCCGAGGCCGCCCCCGCGCCGACCCTCGCGGGGAGACTCGTCCCCCCGGGGAGGGCCGCCCTCGTGTCGGCCCCGCCTTGGCTCTGCCAGGGATGGCTATGCGGCCCGGTCGTAGTGGGTAGGTTCTTCGGGGGAGGAGGGATCATCCTGCCCGTCCTCCCCGCTGGCGGCCCGCCGCAGGAGCCTTTTCTGGGCAGCTCGGAGGAGGGCCCAGGTGATGAACAGGACCGCAGTCGCCGCCCAGGTGACGACCCACCAGTCGGTGGCCGACCGGAGCATGGCCTCGGCGGCGGTCAGGGCCATGGCGGCCGCGTGGGCCCAGCACAGCAGAACGCCCGCCCAGCGGGTCGCGCGGTCGATTCCGTGGATGCCGTGCTCAACTCGTCGGCCGTCCTGTTCCATGATCCCCCCTGTTTGGCACGTTCTTCTTTGCCCGACCTTGACTTTTCGTACGTTCGAGCGCGCGGAACGGCACCCTCCGGGATTGGTCTCCAGCCCCGCTTCAGTCTTCGGTGGAGCGGGGATTGATGTGTACGCCTGTCGGCCGGCCGCGGCTCGCATGTGCGGCGGTGCCGGGATGTCCGGGTAGCCGTCGGCCGGGCCATATGCCTGCTTGCCGGGGCGGGCGGCCTGCCGCCATGGCGGAGCCGTCGTGGACTTCTCGCCGGTGGCGGAGCGTGCGCCGTTGCCGCCGCTTCCGCGGGGAGCACCCGGACCGGGTGCGGGTCATGGGGCGTGCGCTGGTGCCCGGGTGGTTCAGATGGACGGGGTGCCTGTGTATTCGAGCTTGTGGTCGCCCTGGCCGTCGTTCCGGTGGTTGTGGACGATCATGGTGTCACCCATCAGCGGCGGGGCGGCCGACGACCACGGAATCCGGCAGATATGCCTGTCGACGCGGACGTTGTTGACCCGGGTCCTCAGGTTGCAGACGGTTCCCTTCTGGACGATGTCGTACCTCTCCAGCCGGAGGTGGAGCTCCAGCTTCTCGAAGTCGACCCGGCCGCCGTGCCGCCAATCGGTGGTGCTCTCGACCCGGAAAACACTTGTGGAGTCCCTCTGCACGCAGAAGGCGAGAGCGAGGTCGACGTCGTCCCCGGGCGAGCGTCGATACGGTCGCGGCGGCGGGCATGCGTGACTTCACGTCTTCTCCCTGAATGCGGTGGACCGGGGCGGTCGCCCCTCTGACCTGGACGTACAGGCCACGGGAGCGAACCGCTCGCACGAACGTATCCAGGGGCGGGGGCGCTGGCTGTGCATTGCCCGCACGATGCCTTAACCAGGTGTGCGGTCCGGGCCGCGGTCGGGCGTGCGGTGCCGGACCTGGTCGCCCGCTTCCTGGCGGTATTCGGTCGGGCTCGTTCCGTAGGCGTTGCGGAAGGCGCGGCTGAACGTCACCGCGCTGGTGAACCCCCAGCGGGCGGCGATGACGTGTACGGGGCGGGCCTCGCCCGGTCGGGCACCGGCGGTGCGGGCCAGTTCGGCGCGGCATTGTTCGAGGCGGCGGCGCCGTACGGACGCGCTGACGCTCTCGCCCCGTTCCTGGAAGAGCGCGTACAGGTGGCGGACCGAGAGGTGGTGGTGGGCGGCGATGGCCCCGGGGGTGAGGCCCGGGTCCCCGAGATTGCCGTCGATGAAGGTGTCGATCCGTCGCAGCAGCAGGTGTTTGCGGGTCCTGCCCGGCAGTTCGTCGTGAGCGTCCAGATGGTGGGCGATCAGCCCGGACGCCAGATCCACGGCGACGGCGCCGAGACGGCCCAACTCGGCGGGACCGCAGTGGTCGGCCTGGGAGTCGAGCGTCGTGATGAACCGTGCCAGGAACGCCCCCACTCCCCGGTGGACGTCCAGCCGTCGTGCCAGCAGGCGGTCCACCTTGTCCGGCGGGAGGGGTATCACCGCCCTGGGCAGCCGCAGGATGTGCGCCTGCACACGCCGGCTCGCCGTCTCCGCCTCGAAGGGGCGGGACGTGTCGAACAGGACCGCGTCCCCGGCCCTCAGCTCCACGTCACCACGGTTCTGGGACAGCCGTTTCACACCTCGCGAGATCAGGGCCAGCGCGTACTCGCCCGGATCGCTCCGTCTGATCAGCGCCGGGGTGCGCCAGGCCCGGTGAGCACCGTAGGAGAACCGGACAGCCCGTACCGCACCCAGGTCCAGGCTCCCGGCCCGCGCGTGGAAACCTGTCTCCTTCGCCATGACCAACCGGGTGGGGGCCACCTCACGCGAGATGAGATCGATGTACCACTCGGACCTGTCCCGCAACGCAAGAGCATCCGTCGACACCACGTCCCACACCCGGCCCCACCCCCGCACTCCCCGACGGCGGGCCCGCCACCAGCCGTCACCACACCCCGAACGCTAGGCCGCCGACGGACCGGAGCGCATCCGCCAAGAGACGGGCCGGCCCGCCGCGGGAGAACCCACAGACGCGCGAGACCCGCCCGCTCGCCAACAACGTGGGAGTCCCCGGCGTGCGCCCGGTGCGCGGGTCTGTTCGGTGGGGGAGGTGACGACGGCCTCCCGGGCCCAGCTCATCGTGCTGCGCGGCAACAGCGCCACCGGCAAGACCTCGGTTGCCGCCGGAGTGCGCGAGCGCTACGGACGCGGCGTCGCCGTGGTCGGTCAGGACACCCTGCGCCGGGATGTACTGCGCGAGCGCGACATCCCCGGCGGCGCGAACGTCGGCCTGGTCGGCCTCACCGTCCGGTACGCACTGGAGCACGGCTTCCACACGGTGCTGGAAGGCATCCTGTACGTCGGTCACTACGGTGACATGCTCGCCGGGCTGCTCCCCGAGCACCCCCAGTGCAGCCACTGCTCCTACTTCGACGTCCCGTTCGAGCAGACCCTGGAACGGCACGCGACCAAACCGATCGCCTCCGAAGTCGGCGAGGCGCAGCTGTCCGAGTGGTATCGACCGCTGGATCTGCTGCCCGGCGGAGTCGAGACCATGATCTCCGCGACCAGCACCCTGGACGAGACGGTCGACCGGGTGATGCGAGCGTCGGTCCTGACTGCTCACCCCTCCGCACCGAACGCGGTCGACGGCAGCGCTGGGACTGCGAACCGCACCCCGCGCTGAGCCGCGATGCGGCGATGACAGCCGAACCGGTCGCATCACGCGCTCTCCACGTCCATGGCCACAAGGGGAACGCCTGGCTGGATGACGGGGTGATCGTTCTCCATTAGGACGGACTGCGGCGGCGTATACCGCTGGCGGCCGTCGCCGAGGTCCGCAACGGAGGCCGCAGACAGCCCTCCCTGGAGATTGCCCTGCGCACGGACGAAGGCGCCGGGACGGAGACCGGGATCGGGACCGGGACCGGGCGGGGCTCATCCCGTCGCCGCGCGGCCCGTCCCACCGCGGTCACCGAACACATCACCACGGTCGAAGACGTCTGCTTCGCCATGCCCGCCCACCACGAGGACCCGATGCCAGATGACCACCGACCTCAGCAAACGCCCCCGCACCAAGGATTTCCCCTTGCTGGCCGGGATCAGCTGCCCCAGGGCGCTGCGCGCCGTCCCCGCCGACCGGGTGCCACAACTGGCCGCGCAGATAAGAGACTTCCTGGTGGAGAGGTGTGTGCCTCGGGCGGTCATCTGGGCCCGAACCTGGGGACGGTAGAACTCACCCTCGCCCTGCACCGGTTGTTCGACTCGCCGCGCGACAGGGCGGCAGCGTTGTCGTGGGCGGTGAGCGGCACGGTGCAGGTCTCCCCGGCCACCGTCACGGTCACGTGGACGGCGTGACATGTGACGACAGAACCTAGGGTGGTGAACGGACGCCGAGCATCACCGGCCCGGCCGAACGAGGAGAACCCGCTTGTGAGCGAGAACCCCGCCCGTCACCTGTCCGAGGCCGACGCCATCGCGGCGCACCCCATCCTGGACAACGTCGGAGACCTCGCACGGCTGCTCTCCCAGCTCCCGCCGGACATGGCCCTGACGCTCGATCAGCATGTGCGCGCGGACCCCGCCGAGCCCGCCGAGATGTACACCGTCACGCCGCGTCTGGTCGGCATGGTCAACGACGAGACCGCGCAGACGGTGCCGGGACTCCAACTCGGCACGGTCTACGTGCCTGCCGAAGGAGACGAGAACGCCCAGGCCGCCGCAGCCGTCCGCCGCGACCTCCTCCCGGAGAACCTCCTGGCCCGCGCCGGAGCCCGAATCCTCGATGGCCGGGATCTCCAAGCAGGCCTCAAGGACCTCACCGGTCTGCTGCAGGAGGTCGGGCTCCTTCTCGGGGAAGGCGCGAAATGGCTGTCCAGGGACGACCCGGCCATGACATCGCTCCAGGTGGAGGCCGACCGTATCCAGCACGCAGCCGCCCGCATCACCCAGCTCGCCGATACGGTGGAGTCGCCTGAATGGTAGATCGCCTGTACCTGCGGCACCCCACCGTGCCGGCGTCCCAGCGGCTGCGGGAGAGCAGGTATCGCAGTCCGTCCGGGGTGGCGCGGCCGGCCCACTCGGCGAGCTGCCGCCCGTTCCCGCGCAAGTGTCCGCTCTGTGCTCCGGGGAAAGAAGTACATGTACCGGTCAGGGCTGCTTCCTCGCGCGCCCGTGCCGGAGTCCGTCAACTCTTCGGTAGCGGTGAGGGCCGGGCGATGGAACGTTCGAGGGAGTCGGTCAGCCAGAGGTGGGAGGTGCCCAGTGTCACCGGGGTGTCGCCTGCCTCGGCTACGAGACGCCAGTAGTGACGCATCCGCGGGACCCGGTCGGCGGCTACATGGCCCAGTAACCGGTTTCTGAACTCCGGGGTGTCGCGAGCGCCGCGCACCGAGGCATGTACGGCGACGAACCGGTCGAGCGCGGGGCCCGCGCGGGGCGGCTCGCCCGCTCGTACCATGGGTTCGGCCAGCGTGCACGCGTCGCCGATCCCCTTCATCAGCTCGTCCTCGTCAGCGATCAGGTCGGCGTTGTCCCGCGTCATGGCCAACAGGCCGCGCGTCAGCGACCGGTCGCCCGCCAAGGCGAACAACTGGGCGAACGCGACCACTTGCAGCGGGGTCGGGTCGGCCGGCGGCTCGGGCACGGCCATGGTCACGAACGCGGTGAACATCGCTTCGGACACCGGGGCGACCATGGTGCGGGCCGACATCCGGGAGCGTCCGGTCGGGCTTCCCGGGCCGGACCGTGGGGGGCCGGTGCTCGCGGTGCGGTCCGTCGGCGCCGGCGGGACGGTGAGGTCATGACGAGTCCCTGTTGGTGGTCTACCCACCGGACAAGCGTGGGTGGAGGCGGCTGCGCGGAACGGGCAGATCCTCCTGGGAGGATGGTCACCCTTCCGTCGGCACCGGCCCGCCTCCCCGCCGACCGGGCCGCTGTGGCGCCCCGGGCAGGGCGCCCGTGCCGAACGGGGGTGTGCCGAGGCCGGAGGCGGCCGGGGGTGCGCTATCGGTCGGCGTGCAACGCCTGGTTGCGTGAGGTGCGGAGCCGACCGGGCCCGTGATGCTGGCGGGCCCGGCCGATCTCTCGGGGCGGTGGGTTCAGTGGCCGCACCGACGCGGCATCGACGATCTCGGGCGTCCAATCAGCTCACGTCTGGCACCGAGCTCGTTCAGGACCGTCCGGTGCCGCCGCCTGCGTCACAGGCCGCCCCGGTCCACACGGTGAACCGACGGTGCGCGGTGGCAGGCCAGACGCCGAACGACTCCGGCAACACCGCCAAGCGCACCCGCTCGTCAGCACGTGCACGACAGCCGTGCACACCGCCGTCTCGTCTGCCGGGACAGCACTCCACCCTGCGGGCGGGACGTCGGCCTCGGCACCAGCGGAGCCGCCACTTCCCACAGTTCGTCCGGAGCCGGTCGACGCGACAGATCAACCCCCACATTGCGGCAGCGTGCCGCACCCACCCCGAAGTGCCGCGTGAGAAATCCTCCTAGATGAAGTTCTTGTTGATCAGGAGGTCCAGGATGTCGGTGCGGTAGTTGGGGAAGTCCATCGGCACTATGCCGAAGCGGGCCCGCTGATTCCTTCTGGGGTCCAGATACGCGTAGACGCTCGGAAGGATCTTCTCGGCACCGATGGCGGGATTGGGGATGGGGCCCTTGGCTGTACTGGTGAAGTTGATGAACATCTTGGACGTGCTGTGGTCATAGAAGGCTTTGTCGAAATGCGCGACGATCGCCCTCCTCTTCGCATCGTCCGAAACGTTGTACTGGTCCTGGATGTCGCAGTGGCCGCTCCATCTGAGGGTCGACCAGTCGTGGGTGAAGTCGGTGAGGAGCACGACCTTTCCGCGGGCTTGTCCCAGGGTGGGCCACGACGGGTTGGTCCAGAAGAGCGAGCGGAAGCCCATGGACGGGTCGTCCAGGTGCCAGTTGAAGCGGCGCTTGAATTCCTCCGCGTTGAGTTTGTTGCCGCCGCTGTGCTCGTTCTTGATCCGCATGACGATTACTTCGCCCGGGTTGCCGCGGAGGAACGTTCTACAGTCGCTGAGAACGTCTTGGTAGCGCTTGTACATGTAGACAGGGCCGTGGTAAAGGCCCATCTCGTTCGCAGTTCCCGCCAGGCCGTTCAGACGGATGTCGAGGAATCGGATACCGTTGCCGAGCTGCGTCGGCAGGTTCCAGTCCTGGCATTTGGGGACGGCGCCCCCGGTGATGGAACACGTGTTGTGGGTGCCGGGGATCGTCAGGCTGGTGATGGGCAGGCTGCTGGAGAGAGAACTCATCCAGGAGCGGTAGGCCCAGCTCGCGGCAGTGGCCGCACTTGGCATGCCGAGCACCGCGGCGGTGGCCAGGCCACCGGCACCGGCTCCCCACTTCAGAACGTCACGACGGGTAGGGGACATCTGCACACTCCGGTTCGACAAGGGGAATTACCGCATTTACTGGGGCGTGCTTTCGTCCGCCCCGCCCGCGCGGGGGCTTCGAGCTGCTCCGCGAAACGGGTTTCTGCTCCACTCTGAAATTGCTCGGTGGCCGTCTCCGAACGGATAGGGAGGCTGTATGCCCGGGGTGAGTACCTGCTTGTACCTGCGCCGGACCGGCGTCCGGGCAACCCGCAGCGCGACACCGCGAACCCGCCCCCGCCGGATCCCGTCGGGGCGGGGGCCACTGGCAGGGGCCCCCGGACGCGGAACGGACCCGCCTGGGTCGATGCAGGAACGCGTGCTCCGACTTGGCGGTGCCCGGCTGTGCGCGCTACCGCCCCCCTGCCCCGCGGATACGGAGTTTGCCTGCGGAAGAGGTGATTCAGCCATCTGGCCACATCAGCAAGACCGTTCACCCGACGACGCTTCCAGCGAGAGAGAGGGACCACCGGCCCCGGAGGTTGCCTCACCCCGCCATCCGGCTCACCTGCCTCACCCACCTC
The DNA here is from genome assembly GCF_001905345.1 of Streptomyces uncialis. Lineage (GTDB taxonomy): Bacteria > Actinomycetota > Actinomycetes > Streptomycetales > Streptomycetaceae > Streptomyces > Streptomyces uncialis. The sequence goes on along the minus strand of NZ_LFBV01000003.1, from coordinate 30,152 downwards.
ATCTGCCTCACCTGTTCAAGGGGACCGGCGGAACCTGCGGCAGACACACCACGTCGGCCCCACTACGCGGGGACGCTCCTCGCTCCTCGCTGTGCTCGACCGCCCGGCCCAGAGCGTCGTCGTCGGCGTCGTCGTCCGGGGCCCGCCCCGCCCTTGCCTCCTGGGCTGTTCGACGGCCAAGAGGCACCGCGAGGGCCGTATGGGTCAGGTCTTGCTGCACCGGCCGTCAGGTATGGAGTCGAGGAATCGGCGGATCGCGACCGCTGACTCCTTCGGCCTCCGTAGATGGGGCCAGTGGTCGGCGTTCAGTTCGACCAGGGTGGTGCCGGGGCGTCGGGATGCCATCTCGCGGGCCTGCGCGGTGGGCAGCACGGTGCTGGCCGTGCCGTGCAGGAGCAGCGCGGGGCAGTGGGAGCCCAGCCATTGGTGCCAGTGGTCGCCGAGCAGACGGGTGTCGGAGTCGATCATGTCCGTGGGGTGGGAGCCGAGCCGCCACCCGTCGTGGTGCGGTCGCAGTCCGTTTTCCAGCAGGGGTGTCAGGGAGCCGCAGGCGGCCAGGAGTTCCTCGCGTGTGGGGGCGGAGTACGGAATGCCGAGCAGGACGGACAGCGGGACGGGGTTCACGACGGGCAGGTACGCGGGCCCGTCGATGTTGATCAGTGCGCTCACCGCGTCGGGGCGGGCCGCGGCCAGGTAGTAGGCGTTGACGGCACCGAGGGAGTGCCCGAGGACGGGCAGGGGCTGATGGCCCAGGCCCAGGTGGGTGAGCAGGAGGTTCAGATCGTCGAGGTATCCGGTCCGGTCGTACCGCTTCGCCCGGTCGGAGTCCCCGTGCCCTCGCTGGTCCGGTGCGACCACCCGCCACGCGTCGGGGCTCAGGTCGCGGGCGAGGTCCGCGAAGTCGGCTCCTTCGCCGAGGTGCCCGTGCAGCGCGAGCAGGGGCCGTCCCTCCGTCGGCCCGAAGTCGAGACAGGAGAGGCGCCGCCCGTCGGGAGTGGTGAGGTGCTCGCGTACGGGTTGACCCGGGGCTGGTTCGGTGGGCATGGCTTCACCGTAGAGAACGCGCACACGGGACGTGCCACCATTTTTCCCCGCCAGGTACGCCCCACTGCGCGAGTACGCCGACGAAGTCGAGCGCGTATGCCTCTTGTACTGGGTGGCAGCTTTTCGAACCGCGGTCGTCGTCGTGGGAGCACGTACTTGACCGCGTCACCGTCCGCAGCCGTGCCGGAACGCCCGTCGGGCCGCCTGTGAGGGTCGGCCCGGCGGGCGTTCCAGGGTGGCCCTTCGCCGGGTATCGGTCGGTCGATACCCGGCGTCGCTGTGCGGTCGGCCTGGGGTCGGATCCAGGCCGGGGTCACTGCGGGCTCTGTGCCTCCGGTGTCTCCGGCAGTCGCTGCTCGGCCTTGGGGCCCGGCTTGGTCTTGACGAACTTCAGCCCGATGACGCACAGGATGATCCCGCCGAGGAACACGATCTTGAGCGGGGAGGTGGGCTCCTCGCCGGTGATCATGGCGTAGAGGACCGTCAGGGCCGCTCCGATGCCGATCCAGACCGAGTAGGCCACGCTGATCGGAATCCGGATCATGGCGTAGCCCAGGCCCGCCATGCTGAGGGCGAGCCCGACGAAGAAGACGACGGTGGGGACCGTTTTGCTCAGCCCGTCGGAGAGACCGAGGGCCGTGGCCCAGACGGCTTCGAACACGGCACTGATGAGAAGGATGACCCAGGACATCAGCTGACCGCCTTCAGTCCGACGACGCAGCCGACGAGACCCAGCAGCAGGAGTACTCGCGCGGTGGTGGCACGCTCCTGCCCGGTCGCCATGGCCCAGACGGCGGTGAGCACCGCCCCGATGCCGACCCAGACCGCGTACGCGGTCCCCGTCGGCAGACTCTTCATGGCGAACGCGAGACCTGTCATGCTCGCTGCGAGAGCAACCCCGAAGATGATGGTCGGGACGGGGCGCTTGAAGTTCTTGGACGCTGACAGTGCTGTGGCCCAGACGGCCTCCAGCACTCCTGATACGACGAGAATGAACCACGCCATGACGGAACTGACCTCCCAAGTGGCCAGTCTTGTCGCTGAGCGGGTACTGATCCGTCGTCCGCAGGCCCCGCGGGGGCCTCATCACCTGTATAGCACAACGGAGTGGCGCCCTGGTGAGCCCGTTCGAGGCCAGGAGCGCGTGGTCCTGGCCGCCCAAGGCGATCTCCCGGGGCGACCACCTTGGCCGGCGGAAGCGCCGGCGCCGCTGCTGAGGCCGTGGTGGCCTGGTGGCCCATGAGCCGCCCCGGCACGCTCCGGCGCGGCAGCCCCGCTTCGCGCCGAGCCGGACCGGTGAACGCCTGGTCGCGTGAGGTACGCCGTCCGGTCATCCGGTCGGGCGGCCCGCTGCTCCGGCGACGACAAGGGCGCGGGCGGTCTCCTTCAGTGCGACGCGGGCGGCAGGGGTCCCGGCGGGGGTGTCCCAGTAGGGGTGGGCCGCGATCCGGGCGGACAGGGCCAGAAGCCGACGGCGGCACGCGGCCGCACCGGTGCCGGTGACGGCCGTGTCCGCGAGGCGCCCGTACGTGACGTACCAGGCGATCTGGCTCTCCAGGAGGTCGGCAGGGAAGCTGTGCTGTTGCGCCATGAACCAAATTAGATCGCATGTTCGATTTGCATGGCAAAAGCCCTCCACCTTTGACCTGCCGCGGTGAAGGTTGAGGGGTCCGGTCGTGGCAGGGACGGTGAATGGGCTGGAGGCGGCCTTGGCTGAGGCGAGCCGCGATGAACTAGCCGAGTGCCTGGAGGATCCGGCCTGGCGGGCTTCCCGAACCGCCGCTTACGGGCTGGGTAATGTCACAACCGGGACACATCGCCTATGGGGCAGCGCCAGGTCGGCCAGGATCGGCTGATGAAGAAGAAGTTGCTCATAGCCCTCGGCGCCGTGTTCGGGTCCCTCCTGCTACTGACGGTCATCGGGTTGATCGTCGGCGAAGAACCGCCCGCCGACACGGCTGCCGACTCCAAGCCCGCCAGTGCTGTCAAGAAGGACGAGAAGAGCGATGTCAAGGCCGAGATCGCAACGCTCCCGGACATGACCGGCAAGGGACTGCAAACGGCCCAGGACGAGGCGCAGGCCGCCGGATTCTTCGGGCTGGTGTCGCACGACGCACTGGGGCGCGGCCGCTTGCAGGCACTGGACCGGAACTGGAAGGTGTGCAGTCAGACCCCCAGACCGGGCGAACACTCCATCGAGTCGGACATCGACTTCGGCGCGGTCAAGCTCGAAGAGCAGTGTCCCGGCAAGGACATCGCGGAACCGCCGACCGCCGGGGAGTCGATGCCCGACTTCGCGGGCAAGGCCGTGTCCGTCGCCCGCCGGTCCTTGGACGGCGGCGCCAGCATCACCGTCAACGACATCTCCGGAGAGGACCGGATGGTCCTCATCGAGTCCAACTGGAAGGTGTGCGGTCAGCAGCCCGCCGCAGGGGCGGCGCTCAACGGGCAGCCCATCACCTTCAGCGCGGTGAAGTTCGAGGAGTCCTGCTGATCACAGCGTGAAGCTGCACGTTGCCGGGCCCGGCCTTGCTGATCGCGCGGCCGGGGCCTTGACCACCTCGGGACGTGCCGCAACGTTGGACACAGCGGCCATGATGGCCGGTCGGTCCGCGCGAGCGCGCCTCATTCGAGAACCTCCTCCTGCTGGTCGCCCGCAAGGCCGACTCCTCAGCCGTCCCGACACGCGGGAGGGGATCCGCACCACCGACATCCCGAGAAAGCCGCCTGGCGAAAGGAAGCACGATGCCCCCTGACCTGACCGAACTGGCCCGTACAGGACGTGTGCTGGAGGAGGCGCGGTCCCTGCTGGAGGCCGACCGCGCACGCCTTGAGGAGCGGTACGGCCCGTCACCGTACGGAGATATCGCCGCCGGGAGCCCGGACCAGACCCTGCGCGGCATCAGGGACATGTCCAGCAGCGTGTCCGACGCCCTTGAGAGGATCGCCCTGGCCGCCGGCTACTCCGTACTCGGCTTCGACCAGCGGGCCGACCGCGCGCTTCGGCTGGCCCGGATGACGCCCGTGTCCATCCCCTCCGGCGCGGACCGCATGGCCCGCCCGCTCGGCGAAGCCACCGTACGGGCACTGGAGATGATCCGGGACCTCGGCCTCTTCCCCGGCGAGACCGCGATCGCGATCGACGTGGCCCTCGCGGCGCCGCAGGCGACGTATCCCCCCGCGGACTGGGACGCCTACGCGCGCGAGAAGAGGTGGCGCTCCGAGCACCCCTGACCCCGACCGGCCACCCCGGCAGCAACGCCGCGCCCAGGCACACCCGCTGCCCGTCGGAGCCCACGCCACGGCCGAGGTCCACGACGCCGTCGCAACCGGCCCCCGCCCTGTTCCACACGCGAGACACCGGACCGGCCACGGCCGGACCGGTGCCCGGCCTCCACCGGCGGGCCCCGATCGCCGTCTCCGCCCGGACAGGTCACCGCACCGCTCCTCACCTGCGGATGACGCGGGTTCCTCAGGCGGTTTCCCGGTGGCCGAGCGACTGGGTGGGTTCGCTGACCGCGTCGCACAGTGCGCTGAGCCCGGTGGCGAGGGCGTGCCGGGCGTCGGGGGCCATCCGGCTCATGGCCTGTTGCAGGGCCAGTTCCCGGCGGTGCCTGATGCCGTGCAGGTGGGCGGTGCCACTGTCGGTGAGTTCCAGCTGCATTTCGCGGCGGTCCTGGGGGCGCGGGGTCCGGCGGAGGAATCCGGCGGCCTGGAGGCGGTCGCAGAGGCGGGTGACGGAGGGCGCGGCCGCGGAGAGGCGGCGGCCCAGGGTGCTCGCGTTGATGCCGGGTTCGCGTTCGATGATGTACATCACACGCGTCTGGGCGGCCGAGAGTGGCGCGGTGCTGAGGGTGCCGCGGCCCCGCTCCCAGGCGATTTCGAGGAGCTCCAGGACCTGGCCGATGTCGGGCGCGGCCGGGGAGCCGTGCGGGTGCGGGGGGGCGGGGGTCTCGCGCATGTGACACTCCCGAGTGGGCCTTGTGTGCCCGTTCCGGCTGGTCGATGTGGACAGTCGCACAGATGAAGATATGTGAAGGAAGGAAGGACCGGTACCGGTGGACAGACCCAGCGCGGTCGAGCGCTCCCTGCGCGAGGCCGCGCCCCACGAGATCTTCGACGTGGTCCGCTCCCTGATCGAGCGCCGACACCATGCCCGTGCGGTGGAACTGCTGATGGCCGACTACGCCATGACCAGGCTGCAACCTGTCGGAGTCCTCCCGCACACCCGGCCCCCGGTTTCGGTGCACGACAGTGCACCGGGCCGTGCGTTCGGCGCCCAGGAGGCGCACTGTGTGTCCGACGGTTCGGGGTCCACGGTGACGGCGCACCTGCCGGTCAGTGTACGGGGGGACCGGCTGGGGGTGCTGAGCGTCACGCTGGAGGCCGGGGCGGGCGGGCCGTCGGCGGATGTGCTGGAGGAGCTCCAGGAGTGCGCGAACGCGCTGGCGCACGAGGTGGTGGTCGCGGAGCGGGACACCGACCTGTTCCTCCAGGCGCGCCGCGCGGAACGGCTGACGCTGGCCGCCGAGATGCAGTGGCAGTTGCTGCCCGGGCGTTCCTGTGCCCGGCCGGAGTACAGCCTCGGCGCCCAGCTGGAGCCCGCGTACGCCATTTTCGGCGACAGCTTCGACTGGTCGGCGTCGGCCGACGACCTGTACCTGACCGTCAGCAACGGTATGGGCGAAGGGATCGACGCCGCGCTGCTGACCAATCTCGCGATCAATGCCCTGCGCAACGCCCGACGCGCCGGCCTGGACCTGGTCGATCAGGCGTATCTCGCCGACCAGGCGATCCACGGACAGCACCAGGGCAGCCATTACCTGTCGACGCTGCTGCTCCGGTTCCACCTCCCCACCGGAGCCGTGGAGATCATCGACGCAGGCTCCCCGCGCATCTGGCGGCTGCGCGCGGGCGTGGTCGAGGCGATCGGGCTGGAGGCACAGATGCCGCTGGGCATGTTCGACGACACCACCTATGTTCCCCAGCACTTCCAGGTCGAGCCGGGGGACCGCCTGCTCTTCATCAGTGACGGGGTCTATGACGCGCTGTCACCCGGCGGTGAGAAGTACAGCTCCCGCGCGCTGGCCGCTTCGATCAGCGCCACGCGACTGCTGCCCGCCGCGCAGGTGCCCAGAGCCGTGCTGCGGGAGCTGCTAGGACATCGCGGCTCCGGCCCTGCGGTGGACGACTCCCTGGTGATGTGTCTGGACTGGCACGGCCGTCCCGGCCCGGTCCAGGACGCCAGTTCTCCCACCCGGGTCATATGACCTTTCGGTGAAGGTTGTGAACCTTCACCGCGAGGAGTGCGCGAGACGCGCCTTTCCCGAACGGCGGCCCGTGGGGGCGGGTTGCCATCGACGACACGCCTGAGTGATGCTTGCCGTCGGTTAAGTATTTTTCCTCCAGTGGGAAGGGTGGTGTGGTTCGCCTCGGGCGGGCCCTCTATATGGCCTCTACCGAGATGGTCTCCGTCACGGGACCCGAGCAGCACTCGTACGGTCTGTGGGCTCAGGCCCCCTGCCCCGCGATCATGGCCGACGGGACCGGCACCCTCGTACAGGTGAACCCCGCGGCCGCCCTTCTCCTGAAGGACGCGGTGCCCGGCGCGAGCCTGCGGGACGCGGTCCCGGACTGGCTGGCCAGCGCCCACCGGGAAGCGGTCGCCCACGGGCAACTCCTCGCGCAGGACCGCCGGCACGCCGAGGCACTCCCTCCGGTATCGGGACGGATCGCGGCGCACAGCTTCGAGGCGCACCCCACTGCACAGCGGGACGGGAGCGTGGCGTGGTGGCTGATCGACGACACCGACCGGCGCAACGCCGAAGAGGCGCTCGCCACCGAGCGCGAACGCACCAGATTCCTCGCGGAGGCGTCCAACGTCCTGCTGGCCTCACTGAACACCGACAGGTGCATGGCCGCCACCGCGCAGCTGGCCGCCGAATACCTCGCGGATGTGGCGGTCGTCGTCGCCCCGTCGTCCGGCGGAAAGCTGCCCGTCGCCCTCGCCATCACGGGCCAGGACGTCATCCGCACCAGGGTGTCCGCCGATCCGTCCCAACTCCCGGGCCTCAGCGAGGCGTTGCAGGGGTTCCCGCCCGTGCCCTCACGCTGGATCGACCCCGCGGCCCTGCCCGACTGGACCGTCCCGCAGGACTTCGGCGGAACGATCCGGTCCGTCGTCGTGACCCCCCTGCCCGGCCACGGCGTGCCCGCCGGAGCCCTGATCCTGCTGCGCACCACCGACCACGCGCGGTTCAGCGAGAACGAAGAGATCTTCGCCCGGCTGTTCGCCGCCCGGGCCGGCGCCGCCCTGTCCGCCTCCCGCCTCTACAGCGAACAGAGCGCCATCACCCAGACCCTCATGCGCGACCTGCTCCCGCCCCGGCTCCAGCGGCTCAACGGCGTGGAGATCAGCGGCGGCTACCGGGCCGCCGGGGCCGGTGAACGGGTGGGCGGCGACTTCTACGACGCCCACCCCGGCAGCACCCCGGACGACGCGTCACTGGTGGTCCTGGGCGACGTGTGCGGCAAGGGCCTGGACGCGGCGGTCCTGACCGGCAAGATCCGCAACACCCTCCAGGCGCTGATGCCGATGGCGGACGACCACGAGCGCATGCTGCAACTCCTCAACGGAGCACTCCTGACCTCGCACCACACCCGCTTCGCGACCCTGGTGATGGCGTCGGCGCAGCGCACGGAGAACCAGGTACGGCTGCGCCTCACCTCGGCCGGTCATCCCGCCCCGCTGGTGATCCGCATGGACGGCAGCGTCGAGGAGGTCCCCACCCACGGCACTCTGATCGGCGCCCTCCCGACCATCGAGGTCCGCTCGGTCGAGACGGTTCTGCAACCGGGCGAGACATGCGTGCTCTACACCGACGGATTCACCGAGGCCCGCGGCGGACCGCTCGGCGACGAACTGTTCGGCGACGAACGCCTGAAGCATGCCTTGGCGGAGTGCGCCGGCATGCCCGGGGAAGCCGTCGTCGAGCGCATCCAGATGCTCGCCTCGCAGTGGCTGCGTGACGGCCGCCGCGACGACATGGCCGTCATCGCGATCAGCGCCCCCCTCACGACCCACCTGAGTGCGGTGAACGGCCACACCCGGGGCAGGTACACCGCATGAACCCGACCGACAACACCGAAACCGGCGACGTCCGAACTCTCCAGGACCGGCTGTGGAAGGCGGTGACCGGCCGCGACGAACACCGTGCCGCCGATATCGTCCTCACCGCCCTGGAGGATGGCGTGGACGCGGAGACGATCCTGCTGGATCTCATCGCCCCGGTGCAGGTGAAGGTCGGTGCGCAGTGGGCGGCCAACCGCCTGAGCGTCGCACAGGAACATGCCGCCACCGCGATAACCGAGCGCGTCATCGCCGCCCTCGCCCACCACCCCGCCGTCCGCACCCCACCTGCCCTGGGCCGGGTCACCGTGGCGTGCGTGGACCAGGAATGGCACGTCCTGCCAGCCCGCCTCCTCGCCGAAGTCCTCACCCTGCGCGGCTGGCAGGTCGACTTCCTGGGCGCCCAGGTGCCCACCCACCACCTCATCACCCACCTCCACCACCACGGCGCGGACGCCGTCGCGCTCTCCTCCTCCCTCCCCACCCGACTGCCCACCGCCCACGCCGCGATCACCGCCTGCCAGGCCATCGGAATCCCCGTCCTCACCGGCGGAGCGGCCTTCGGACCCGACGGCCGCTACGCCCGCCTGCTCGGAGCCAACGCCTGGGCCCCCGACGCGCGCGCCGCCGCCCGGCAGCTCGCCGACGGCATCCCCCCGCCCAGCCTCGCCGCCGGGCGGCAGCAGATCGACGACCTTCCCCACCTCGCCGACCAGGAGTACACGTTCGTCGCCCGCTCCCAGGGACAGCTCGTCAGAGGAGTCCTCGCCCGGCTCGAAGAGCAGTTCCCCGCGATGGCCGCCTACACCACCCCCCAGCGCGAGCGCACCGCCGAGGACATCGGACACATCGTCGACTTCCTGGCCGCGGCCCTCTACACCGATGACGACGACCTGTTCACCACGTTCATCATCTGGACGGCCGGCATCCTCACCGCACGCCACGTCCCCGCCCGGTCCCTGCACCCCGCCCTGAACATCCTGGCCGCCGAACTCAAGGACTTCCCCCGATCCACCCGGCTGCTCGACCAGGCACGCTTCGCCCTGGACGGCGCGCCCCTGCCGGCCGGAACACACCCCGGAGTCACCGCATGACCCCCATGCCCCATTCCCCCTTCATCCTCACCGTTGAAGCCGGCCCGGGCACCGCATCCCTCCATCTCGCGGGAGACCTCGACCACGCCACCAGCGACGAACTGGTCCAGCACGCCGACCACTGCCTCACCACGCGACCCGACCTCCACGATCTGCGTCTCGACTGCACCGCACTCCGGTTCTGCGACACCATGGGCATCTCCGCCCTCCTGATGATCCACCGCAAGACCACCGCACGGGACGTACGGCTCCATCTGGACGGTCCGCCCCCGTTCCTGGAACGCATCCTGAACACCACCGGAGTCCGGCAGCTCTTCCACTCCCCGGCGCACCCGTCCCAGCAGGCCGACCAGGCGCCCCCCGGGAACCGCACCTCACCCGAACCTCCCGGCTGATCCCAGGGGGCGAAGCCCGGGACAGCGCGCTCCCGCTCAGGCGGAAGCGGAGGCCACGAAGAACGGAATGGCGATGAGGAGGCGGCCGGCCTCGGCGCGGCGGCGCTGCTCGGCGAGCCATTCATCCGCCTGGTCACGGCCGACGGCGCCGCCGGCGCAGGCCGGCTCGGCGAGCCTCGCGAGCAGCGACAGCGTCGCGGGGTCGGTGAACACGCTGGTGTGCGCCTCGACCGTGACATCGTCGAAGCCGCCGGCCAGGAGCAGGCTGCGGTACTGGCGGCCGGCGCGGGGCGTGCCCAGGAGGTCGGCGCGGGCGTGCACGATCGTGCGGGTGAACGCCGCGTCATCCGAGTCGATCATGATGGCGTCCCAGTCCTGACCGACCAGGGCGATCCTGCCGCCCGGGCAGAGGACCCGTCGTGCTTCCGCCACCGCGCGTCCTGGCTCCTGAAGTACGTGGAAGACCTTGTCGGCACGGTAACCGCGCACACACTTCCCTCGGCGAACGGCAGATCCTCCGCCCCCGCCTCCCGGAACTCGGCCTCCGGCCACCGCTCCCGGGCCGCCGCCAGCATCCTCGGACTGGGGTCCACACCCACCGCGTGGACGCCTCGTTCGGCCAGTTCGGCGACGGCTCGTCCGGCTCCGCAGCCGACGTCCACGACGGTCGAGCCCGGGATGAGGGACAGCAGTTTGTAGGAGCGGGCTCGCAGCCGAGTGGCGCTCGGCATCCGGTCCGCGGCATCGAGGACGGCCAGCAGGGCTTCGGTGTCGCGGTGCTCTTCCACCGCTTCCTGATTCTTGGGCATGGACGTCATGCTGCGACTTAATGTCGGCATGAAGTCAAGCGAAGACGGCGGCGGCACCTTGAGCATCGGCGCCCTCGCGGCACGGTTCGGCCTGGCCACGCACGTGCTGCGACATTGGGAGGCGATGGACCTGCTGCACCCCCGACGGGACGCGGGCGGGCGCCGCCGCTACGGTGCGGACGACCTCACCCGGGTGGCGGCGATCCTTGTCATGAAGCAGGCCGGTCTCGGTCTGAACATCATCAGGAGCCTGACCGCGAATGCGGACCGCGCCACCCGGCACGAGATCCTGCGTCCCGTGGCCGAGGAGCTCCGGTCGGGAATCGCGGCGGCCCAGGCCTCGTTGGAGCTCATCGAGGGCGGCCTGAACTGCGAGTACGAGAATGTCACCCAGTGCCCGAACTACCGGCGGCTCATCGCCGAGCGCGGCCGGTCCCCGAAGTCCGGCCGGAGAACCGACGATCGACGCCGTGGCACCGGTCTCATGAGAGTGCGAAACGAGGACGCACCAGAGGAGTGAGGACGCAGTCACATGACCCGCGTGCCGGACAGCGCGAAGCGACTCCGCCCCCCTTGCTCCGGGGGCTGTTGGGGTGGGTGGTGTCGCGGTTCGGCTGCGGGTCGGGGCGTAGGGGATGTGCGTCGGGTCGTTGCGGGCGGGTCCGGCTTGTCGGCCTCCGGCAGGGGCGGACCGGATCTGGCGGGTTGCCGCCTGCGCGTACCAATGTGGACGGTCCGGGAACCGTGACCGGCTGCGCGCCGACTACTGGCCTGGCGAGGGAAACCTCCTCCCCTGGGGAGGGCCGGCAGTTGGCACACAACTCCCTTGCTATTGGTACGGACCAATGTGATCCTCTGGTGCAGACCACCGCCCCAACCCCACACACCCGGGCCGGTGTCGTCCCATCCCTCGCGACGTCCCTACACGTACGGGAGTGAGCCCCCATGTCCGCTGTCCGACGCAGCCTCGCCACAGCCTCCGTGGTCGTATCCGCCGCGACATTCATATCCCTGACACCCTCACCCGCGAGCGCCCACGGCTCCGTCTTCGGGCCGGTCAGCCGGGTGAGCGCCTGCTTCGCCGAAGGCCCGGAGACGCCGAAGTCCCAGGTCTGCAAGGACCTCGTCGCCGACTCCGGGACCCAGCCGCTGTACGACTGGAACGAGGTGAACATCGCCAACGCCGACAGCAAGCACCAGCAGATCATTCCCGACGGCAAGCTCTGTTCCGCCAACCGCACGAAGTACCGCGCCCTGGACTGGGCCCGCACCGACTGGCCCGCCACGACGGTCGCCCCGGGTCCCTACAACTTCAACGTGCGGATCACCGCGGCCCACCTGGGCACGATGACCATGTACATCACCAAGCAGGGCTTCGACCCGACGAAACCGCTGAAGTGGTCGGACCTGGACGCGACCCCGGTGGGCACCTACGCCACACCGCGCGCCAGCGACAACGGCTACTACCGGTTCACCGGCGCCCTCCCCGCCCGCACAGGCCGCCACATCGTCTACAAGGTCTGGCAGCGCCACGACAGTCCCGAGGCGTTCTACGGCTGCTCGGACGTCGCCTTCGGTACGGCGGCCACGTCCACGGCCAAGGCTCCGACCGAGGGGAAGATCGATGCGGGCGCGTCCCGCTCGACCGTCAGCCACGCGGGGCACGGCGGGGACGAGCACCCGCCCGCACCGGTCTCCGCCCGGTCGCAGCCTTCCGGTTCCCCGTTGGCCGGTGCTGTGACCTGGGCCGGGGGCGCCGCCGCGTTCGCCGTGGGTGCCCTGCTCTTCAGCCGCGGTCGCCGCACGACGAACTGAAGCGTTGACCGGGGGGTATGACGGCGCCGCGAACACCTCGCACGGGACCTCGCGGTAGCGCGGACTCATTCCCCGCACGGCCTTCGTCTGGTCGCGGCGCCCCACCGGCCGGAGTAAAGGACCAGACGGAGGCGGGTGCGCGTCCCCCCTCCCGGAATCCCCGGGCCCCTGCCCGTGGCCGGTGGCCGCGAGGATCACGTGGACGGCTGCGCACGCCGCGGCGAGCGACTCGTGGACTCAGGCCGGCTGAGTGACGGCTCACCCTTGCCGGCAATGGGCCGGCTCCCCGGCCGGACCCGGATCGCGCGACGCCGCTTGCCGAGCCCGAACACCGTCGGTCCACGGCGCGGGCACGTCGGTCCCGCTACGCGGGGATGCTCCGATGACCACCGTGATCGGCTCGTTGGTTAAGGAAACACTCGGCTATAGGTAGGTGCCGACTCATAGTCAATGACATGCCTAACTATGGCGGATCGCTGGACCGGGTTTTCCAGGCGCTGGCGGACGGAACGCGCCGGGCGACGGTGGAGCGCTTGGTCCGCGGGCCGGTGTCGGTCAGCGAACTGGCGAGGCCACTGGAGATGTCACTACCGGCCGTCATGCAGCACATCCAGGTGCTGGAAGCCTGCGGGCTGGTCAGATCCGAGAAGACCGGCCGCGTCCGCACCTGCCGCATCGAGCCGGACGTGCTGCGGACGGCCGAGGACTGGCTCGCCGGGCAGCGCACCTCCTGGGAACGGCTGCTGGACCGGCTCGGCGACCACCTGCTCGACGATCCCGGCACACCGGAGCAAGGGAGCCCGTGATGACCGACCGTTGCGTCACCCACGCCACGTTCACCCTCGAACGCCTCTACCCGGCCCCGGCGGCCCGGGTGTTCGCGGAATGGGCCGACCCGAAGGCCAAGGCCCGCTGGTTCTCCACGCCCGACGCCGACCATGAGCTGGACTTCCGGGTCGGGGGCCGGGAGGTCAACCGCAGCCGTCCGGACAGCGGCCCGTCGCTGACGTTCGAGGCGCTGTACCGCGACATCGTCCCGGACGAGCGCATCGTCTACACCTCTGTGCTGTACGCGGGGGACGCTCTCGCGACGGCGTCACTGACGACCGTGGAGTTCTGCCCGGCCGACGGGGGCACCCGGCTGGTCCTCACCGAGCAGGGCACCTTTCTCGACGGTCGGGAGGAGTCTTCCTGGCGGGAGATCGGTACCGGCGACTGGCTCGACGCGCTGGGAGCCGAGCTGGGTGCGGGAGGGTACGGGTGAGCCCGCGGCCGTCCCCTTCGAAGTGGCGGGTGCTGGTGCTGCTGGGCACGGCGTTCTTCATGACCATCCTGGACGGCACCAGTCTGCTGACCGCCCTGCCGGCCATCGAGGGGGAGTTCCGGGCGCACGGCGCCACCATCCACTGGGCGGTCAGGCCTATGCGCTGGCCTTCGCCGGCCTGCTGCTGTTGTGCGGCCGCGCCGCGGACCTGCTCGGTCGCCGCAGGGTCTTCCTGGCCGGAATGTCGCTGCGCGTGCTGGCCTCGCTGGGATGCGGGTTCGCCCCGTCGGCGCCGCAGGTCGGGGCCAACGTGGTGCCCATGGGTCAGAAGTAGCCGTTCCCGGGGGCCACCGGTGTACCGGGAACCGCGCCAGGGAGGGTCGTTACCTGGCCGTGGCGATCGTGTACGCGCCGAGCGCGATGACTGCTACGGCGCAGAGCCTCTGACTATGGCGCACTCAGCTGCGAACAGACAGATGCCGGGCGAAGCGGCGAACGGCTTCGGTGAAGGCATCTGGATCGTCGAAGTTCGCGAGATGTCCTGCCCGCGGGATCAACTCGACGCGGGCGTTCGGATGCGCGCGGACGAAGTCGATCTCGCCGGACCGGAAGACGGTGTCCTTCTCGCCGTTCAGGATGAGCACGGGCGCCGCCACATGACGCATCGCACCCGCGTCGAATCGGCCCAGCACCTCGCCCCAGGCGGCCGACACAGTGTGGAAGGCGTAGCCGGAGCGGATGGTCGCCTCCACCACCTCGGGAGGATAGAGCCGGCGCAGCAACCGGTCGTTCCACCGGGCCAACCGGTCCGCCGGTATGCGAGGGATGAGCCCGGCGACCCACCGATACGGCGTCGCCCACGGGCCACAAGTTGAGGCGCTGGCCCCCGTAAGGACCAGCCCGCGCAGCTGCTCCGGGCAGCGCCGCGCGAACTCCAGTGAGGCGTATCCGCCGAGCGAGTGCCCGACGACCAGAGCCGGCCCGCGGTCGAGCGAGTCCACCGCGGAAGCGATGATCTCCGTCGCCGCGTTCAGGCTCCAGGGTTGAGCGGAGCGGGTGCCGTGGCCAGGCAGGTCGACGGCGGCTACCGGGAAGTCTGCTTGAAGTGCGGCGAGCTGCGGGCTCCACTGTCCCGCACTGAACCGCGTCCCGTGTACCAAGACGATGGGCGGTGCATCCGTTGCCGTCATGAGTCCCCCAGATCAGCGCTCTCCCCGGAGCGACTCTACCGGCGGGGCCATCCCCGGCGCTGAGCCGCGAAAGTGTTGTCCAGCGGGGAAGCTCGGACTGGCCAACGGGGGCGGCTGACCGAGCACGCCACGGCATGGCTGCGCGACGTCGGCATGCGGGTCGCCATGATCGACACGGGCGGTGACGCCGGGCATGCGCCAGCGCGCTGCGTCTACCTCGCAGTGAAGGTTGAGCGATTCCCGGCGAAGGTTGAGTGAGAGGCCTGGCTGATACGAAGAGCCATGATTGTCGGCACCTCTGTCGCTCACCTGTGCCAAGATTCAAGGGTGGAGATCACCGATGTCACGCGTGCGATCGCGGCTGCGACTTCGGTCGCCACGTTGCTCGACCTCCCGGCCGACGACGCGATCGTTCTCCACAACTCGAACAAGCTGGCGCTGCGGCTGACTCCATGCGACGTCTTTGCCCGAGTCGCCCCTGTGGGGCGAGAGGTTGCACAGTTCGAAGTCGAGCTCGCTCAGCGGCTCACCGAGATCGGATGCCCGGTGTGCCCCTTGGAGCCTCGGGCGGACCCGCGTGTGTACACGCGTGATGGATTCGCAGTCACGCTGTGGACCTACTACGAGCCTGTGGCACCTCGCTTCTCACCGGTCGAATACGCCAAGGCGCTGGAGCAGCTGCACGCCAGCATGCGCGACGTCGATATGCCGAGCCTGAGGTTCACGGACCGGATCGCTGAGGCGGAAGGAGTTGTCGCCGACCCGGACCGCTCGCCGGAGCTCGCCGACGCAGACCGAGTGTTCCTCGGCGGGAGGCTGGCCGGCCTGCGAAGCGCGATCGAGAAGCGCGGCGCCGTGGAGCAGCTGCTCCACGGAGAGCCGCATCCGGGCAATGTGCTCAGCACGGGGAACGGCCCTTTGTTCATCGACCTGGAGACGTGCTGTCGTGGACCCGTCGAGTTCGACCTCGCCCATGTTCCCGAGGCGGTCTGCAACAACTACCCGAACATCGACCAAGGGCTTCTGGACGAGTGTCGACAGCTCGTTCTCGCGATGGTCGCCGCGTGGCGTTGGGAGCTTGGCGACCAGTTTCCGAACGGGAGGCGCTTCGGAGAGGAGTTTCTGCGCGTACTGCGCGGCGGTCCTCCTTGGCCGACCCTCGACATGATGAACAAGCGACCGGGCGGCCTGTAGAAGTCGCCGAAGGTGCCGCGCTGAAAGTGGAGCCGGAACGGCTGTGAGGCGATCTCCATCGCATCCGGGGCGAAGTCCAGCAAGATCAGTCGGCCCGCTCCGGCCACGACTCGTAGCCGGAGCGGCCTTGCCTGTGGTCACCCCGCGTGGTGCCGGCTCGCGAAGCTGCGTACAGCCGGTATGTCCTCGAACCGGACGCCCCGCCCGGGGCCCAACATGGTGCGGTGGTTCAGCGTCAACGCCTTCCTCACTGCGGGCGGGCAGCTGTCGTGGAGCCGGTGCCGGACCAGAGCGCCGCGCTCATCCCAGCCGCCCCGTGTTGAGGCGTTGCCGGGCCCTGGTGCGTGGGTGGGGGCCGGGCAGGTTAGTTTGCTCGGATGAGTCTTCTTGATGATGTGGCCGAGCGCGACGGCTGGCGGTGCTGGGTGTGTGACGAACCGGTCGACCCCGACGAGTCGGTGAACGACCCGCGGGGGCCCAGTGTCGACAGCCGCACCGCAGACCGGAAGGCCAAGGTCGCCGAGCGGCTCGCGCATCGCGGGTGCAATACCCGCAAGGGCGCGGTCAAGGCGGTCATCGCCTGGCCGGAGCGCCTGTACGTAGTCGAACCCGCGCCGCTGCTCGCCGTTGCCGAAAGGCTGTCGCGCAAGGGAGGCCGCGAGATGGTGGGCCGGTGCCCGACCAGGAAGGACGCTCAAGAGGCGGCGGATTGGCTGGAGGACCGGTTCTCCCGACTGGTACCGGGGCTGCCCGTGACCGCCGGTATCGAGGCGGGCGGCGGCCAGTTCCTCGTCATCCTGGCCACCGGCCGCCACTAACCGGGATCACCCGCGCACACGTGCGTCGAGACGGCGGTCTCCGGAGAGGCGGGGGGAGTGGTGCTCTGCTGACCGCGTTACCGGGCCGGCTGGATGTGGAGAGCGCGGGCCACACCCATGTGGCGGCGATGAGGGCGGAGGCGTGGGACGGTGAACCCGCTCCGCAGCATCCGCCGAGGGCGAGGGCGAGGGCGAGGGCGAGGGCGAGGGCGACCGGGCAGCCGGACCGTCCCTGTACCTCCTCCTCGACGGACACCTCCGCCTCATCCCCGAGGACCACAACCAACGCCGCGCCTACGACGGCCACGGAGACCGCAACGCCCTCACCGCCTGCCTCGGCGCGGGCTCGGACGGCAAGCAGACCGAAGAACGCTACGCCACCCCGCCGCGGAGACCGTCCGTGGACAGGCCCGCCCCGGACGGCTCCTCCTCACCAGCGACGACGCCTACGAGCCCTACGGCGACGACGATCACGTCCTGACCGACTACCTCACCGGCGTGCCGCGCGCGTCCGCCCGGCGCCTGGTGGAGAACGCTGTCTGCCGGGCGCGGGCGGTGCCCGATCCGCACGCGGACAATGCCACCGCTCCTTGTCGCCCCTCTCACCTGACGACGACCGGAGGGGTCCTCCCTCCTCGGCTTCGGCCGGCCCGACGGGCGGAGACGCTGAAGCCGGCCTGGCTGCTCGTTCCCGGCTGAGCTGCGGGAGCTCTCGCAGCTCACTCACAAAGCCAGGTTTCGGTGGTCCTGGGCGGTGAGGCATTCGCAGGGTGGTGATGTGGCCGGCGCTGGGAGCCGCGCGAGAACGAGTCCGTCACCGGCCGGGCGGCGGGACGGCTGACGTGAGTCCGGCGCTGGTAAGGTCGGGGGTCACGCTCGCAGACAACCGGGGCCCGTGCCGGACAAGGCACGGGCCCCGGCCCGTTCAGGGCATCGAAATGAGGAAGGACCCCATGAAGGCGAAGCAGCCCTCCTTCGGCCGCTCCGGACCAGGCAGGTCTGACCAGGGGAGGGCCCCGCAGGGCGAGCTCTCAGTGCCGGGGACGTCGGCCCCCGGCCTTCCGCCGGCCGTGTCCTTCGCGGACCTGGAACTGCCGGTCGAGCTGATGAGGGTGCTGGCGGAGCTCGGCGTACGGGATCCGTTCCCGATCCAGGCGGCCATCCTGCCCAGCGCGCTGGCCGGCCGGGACGTCCTGGGCCGCGCGCGGACCGGATCGGGGAAAACCCTCGCCTTCGGGCTGGCGCTCCTCGCCCGTACGGCGGGCCATCGCGCCGAACCGAAGCGCCCCCTCGCGCTGGTCCTGGTGCCGACGAGGGAACTCGCGCAGCAGGTGAGCGAGGTGCTGGCTCCCTATGCGGAGGCGCTCGGACTACGGTCGGTGACCGTGGTGGGCGGGCTGGCGATCAACCGGCAGGCGGCGGCTCTCCGGGCGGGTGCCGAGGTCGTGGTGGCGACGCCGGGACGGCTGGCCGATCTCGTCACCCGGCGGGACTGCCACCTGGACCGGGTACGGATCGCGGTGCTGGACGAGGCGGACCAGATGTGCGACATGGGCTTCCTGCCGCAGGTCTCGCAGATCCTGGAGCAGGTTCCCCGCGGCGGGCAGCGGATGCTGTTCTCCGCGACGCTCGACCGGAACGTCGATCAACTTGTCAGGGACCATCTGAGTGAGCCGGTGCTCGCCACGGTCGACCGGGCGGAGGGTTCGGTCGCGACGATGGAGCACCACGTGCTGAACGTCCATCCCGCCGACAAATACGCGACAGCCACCGAGATCGCGGCCCGGGACGGGCGGGTGCTGATGTTCCTGGACACCAAGCAGGCTGTGGATCAGTTCACCCGCCATCTGCGGAGCAGCGGCATCAAGGCAGGTGCTCTGCACAGCGGGAAGTCGCAGCCGCAGCGAACGCACACGCTGGCCCGGTTCAAGGACGGCGCGATCACGGTGCTGGTGGCCACCAACGTTGCCGCCCGTGGCATCCACGTCGAGCACCTGGACCTCGTCGTCAACGTCGATCCTCCCTCCGAACCCAAGGACTACCTCCACCGCGGCGGGCGCACCGCGCGTGCCGGCGAGTCCGGCAGTGTGGTCACCCTGGTCACGCCAAGCCAGCGCCGGGACGTGAACCGGATGATGTCGGATGCCGGCATCCGGCCCACGGTCACCCAGGTCCGCTCCGGCGAGGAGAGGCTGACCACGATCACCGGCGCGAAGCGCCCGCCGGTGCAGGACAAGGCAAACACCGGCAACGCGGCGTTCCGGGGTCTGGGCGCCCGCCCGCCGAAGGAATCCAGGAAAGCCGCGGAGGCGCGCATGATGGCAGAGGCCCGCAAGGCCGGCCGTGTGCGCAAGGCCCACTGACGGGCGGTGCGCGCCACCTCGGGCAGCAGACACAAGGAGGCACCCACTGCCTCACGTCGAGTGCAGCGTCAAGGAGTGCCGATGGCAGACAGGGTCCATCAACCCCAGGAGGACGCCGAGTTCGAGTTCATCCTGGCGAGGGCGGACGTCCCGGTACTCGCGTACTTCCACGGGGTGTGGCCCAAGGCCGTGGCAGCATGCAAGGAAATGGAGCCCCTGGTGCGGGAGGCGGCCGACGCCTACCAGGGGCGGCTGATCGTCGTGCGGGCCGACATCGCCAGGTGCCCCGGCCCTGTACGGCGGTACGGCGTCACCGGCGCGCCCTCCTTCGTGCTGATCGATCGGGGCGAGGCGACTGCGGCCGGGAGCGGTCCGATGGCCGGGGCCGCGCTCAGGGAGTTCCTGGACGCCCACCTGTGAGCAGGCCGCATACCGGCTGGCGAGATGGTGTCCCGCCGCACCGAGGTGTGCGAAGAGCTGGGCCTGGCCACTACTTCCCCGTGAGGTGACGGCGCGTTCACAGCCGGTGAGGGAGTCCGCAGATGTGGACCGGCGGCGCGATGTGTCCGCCGCCACGGCTTCGAACCCGCCCGTCCGGCCCAGTGGGAGGTGAAGGCACGGGAACCGGCCGCACTCCAGCGTCTGCCCGCGCTGCCTGCCCCCTGGTCCTGATCGGACCCCTGAGCCCACTGGTCCGGTGGCATCTGGGGATGACGGGCACCTTCGGGGTGTTCGCCCACCGCCCGGCTCTGACGGCAGCCGTCGCGTAACCTCCCGCCACTTGGCGCGAGGCACAGGCAAGGCCCGCGACCGCACGTGGTGGGCCCGCCTTCGTGGAGATGAGTGCCGCAACGCCCTGCCGGGGAGACGTACGCGGGTACCCGTGGTGGCTCAGGTGGGCGGGGTCCGGTCGATGGGGAACAAGGCGATCGCGCCGGTCATCTCCAGAAGGTTCAGCACCTGCCGGGGCGGTCCGGCGAGGCGCAGGACGTGGCCTGCTTCCTGCGCGTGGAGGCGGGCGCCGAGGAGCACGTTGAGCCCTGAGGAGTCGCAGAAGGTCAGGCCGCTGAGGTCGACGGTCACGGCGGCGGATCCGGGCGCCGCTTCGATGGCCTCGCCGAGGTCGACGCGGAGCGCTTGCGCCCGGTCCATGTCCAGCTCGCCGGTCACACGGATCACGATGGGCTGCGATGCCCCCTTCTGCTCGTGCTGCACGCTCTTCTTTCCTCCGGGTATCGGGTATCGGGTGTGGGGGTGGGAGTGGGACAGACCGTACCTGCAAGGCGGGCAGCGTCGTCCGGCACTCGGTGCCTGGTCCGCTTCGGAGCCGGGGCGGTGGGCAGCATGACGAGGAGTGGGACGGGTGACCCTCAGCTGTCCGCGGGGCCGGCCAGGGCGACGGCCGCGGTGATGCGTTTGCCGCCGGGTTCCCGCTCGATGCGCAAGGTCTGCGCGGAGGCCGCGACAATTTCGAGCCCGTGTCGGCCGATGCGATAAGGGTCGGGTGCCAGGATCGTCGGCAGGGCGGGGTTGCTGTCCCGGACGCTCACCTCGACGCAGACGTCGCGGAGTTCGAGGGTCAGCAGGTAGGGGCCGGGGGCGTACTTGCGGGCGTTCGTGACGAGTTCGCTGACCACGAGTTCGACGAGTTCCGCGGCGAGGCCGGAGACGGGCACACCGTGCTCGTTCCGCAGGCCGGCGAGGAACGTGTGGGCCCTGGCGCGGGCCTGCGCGACGGCTTCCGTGCCGTGGAACTGCGTGGAGGATTTGAGCGCACCGGCTTGCAGCTGCTCGTCGTTGCCGTCCGCAGCCTGGTCCATGGAGCCTGCCTTACCTGCCGAGCGCCTGTTCACCTGGTCGCTTCCCTCGCACACCCTACGGACCCGGCCCGACGGTCCCGCCGCAGCACCCGAGCACCCGACACCGACCGACGGGGCGCCGCGGGTGCGGAAGGTACCTGCCCTCAAGGGGGGAAACGGCCGGGACCCGGTCAGGGTTCCGTCCGGTGCGCTCACGCGGAGGCGGGGGCGCGGGCTTCATACGGGGGGCCGGATTCTGGCGGTGAAGATGATGATGTCGTCGTCGGGATCCCCGGCGAATGCCTCCGTGAGTTTCGTGCAGAGGGCTTCGGGTTCCTCGGGGCCGGTCGCGGCGGTGGCGGCGAGGAGATCGAGACGGGCGTAGAGGTCGCTGTCGCGGTTTTCGATGAGTCCGTCGGTGATCATGAGGAGTCGGCTGCCGGGCTCGACGGTGTGGCTGACAGCGGGCGGCTGGGGCAGCCCGATGCCGAGCAGGGGGCCGTGTTCGCGCAGAAACCGCGGCGGGCCGTCCGGCGGCAGGAGCAGTGGCGGCAGGTGACCGGCGTTGGCGATGTGGATACGCGTGTTGCCGGGTTCGATCAGGGCGATGCACAGGCTGGTGGTCCAGCCGGGCTGGTGCAGGCCCATCAGGTGGTCGAGGTGTTCCAGCAGGGTGTGAGGGGGGTGCCCCTGGGCGGCGTAGGCGCGGAGGGCGTGGCGGAGCTGGCCCATGACCATGGCGGCCTGCATGGAGTGCCCGGCGACGTCGCCCACGGCCAGGAGGAGCCCGTGGGGGGTGTGAAGGGCTTCGTAGAAGTCGCCGCCGATCTCGGCCGTGGTGGTGGAGGGCAGGTAGCGGAAGGCGAGTTCGACGCCGGGGCTGTCCGGGAGGCTGGTCGGCAGGAAGGAGCGCTGGAGGGTCAGGGCGAGTTCGTGTTCTTCCCCGTAGCGCTGGACGACGTCCTTGTGCTCGACGGTGAGTTCCGCGTAGAGGGCCATCACCCCGGCGTTGGTCTCGGTGAGTTCCTCGTTGAGGCGTTCGAGCTCGTCGCGCTGGGCGTGTGCCTCCTCCAGCGCGGCCATCAGGTCGCGGGTCTGTGCCCGCAGGTCGTCGATCGCGCTCGCGGGTGCATCCGCCTCCAGAAGCGCCGCGACCTGGTCCATGTCCGGGACCGGGGCGGATGCCGGGAGCGGGCAGACGATGTCGATCCGGCCGCCGACGCCGTGGGAAGCCGCGGCCCCACGTACCCGGGCGTGCAGGGCAGACTCGTAACTCGTCTGCGGCAGCAGCCGGGTGACGGAGGCCAGCGACTCGTTGCTGGGCGTGCGGTCGTCGCGCCACCGCAGTGAAGCCCTCAGCGCGGCCGGCTCCCGGAGAACGTCGAAGGTGACGGTCATCGGCGCGGGACGCAGCAGGTCGCGCCCCAGCTCACTGAGGGCGGTGGCGAGGCGGACCTGGTCGCGGTTGTCGAGGCCGACGGCCTGAGCGACGAACTTGGCCCGCCGCCGCAGGGCGAACACGTCCTGCTCGGTGGCGACCGCTGTGGCCAGGCCGGCGGCTCGGCTGCGGGGGGCGGGCACGTTCACCAGGCTCCCTTGGCGATCACGACGCTGGCGTCGTCGCGACGGGTCCCGGCATGACGCAGGAGTCCGGCGGCTATCACGGCGGGCGGGTGGTGGAGCAGCGTGGCCAGGTCCCCGGGTCTCCAGCGTTCGCTCAGTCCGTCGGAGTGCATCACCAGCGTTCCGCCGGCAGGCATCCGCTGTTCGTAGGTGCGCAGCTGGCGCATCTGGCTGCCGACGATCCCGGGATGGGAGAGCAGGTTCGCGCGGGTCCCCGTGGTGACGACGGAGGCGGCGATGTTCCCGATGCCGCAGAACAGCAGCCGCCCACCCGCCTCCAGGCGGGCCACGGCCACCGCGGCCCCACGGGTCCCGCGCAAGGCCCGGTGCACCTCCTCCACCACTTGCTCGGGGGTACGGCCGGACCCTGTCCGAAAGGCATGGACGGCGGCCTGCGAGGCGCGCGCGGCCATCGGGCCGTGGCCGAGCCCGTCGCACGACATCACCAGCACCCCCTGCCCCGGCCCCTCAGCGGCACCGCGAACGAGCTCCGAGCGCTCGCCCGCCGGCCGCGACGAGCGCACCGGTTCCGCCGCGGCGTGCCGCGCGGCCCTGTGACCCGTTCCGGCCGCGGTCATGGCCGACCAGTCCGGCACGGCGCCGGAGCCGGTCAGACGGGATCCGCTCTGCTCGGCCGGTACCCGTGCGGCCTCCTCACCCGCACCCGCGTCGCTGCGCGCGGCCCATGCGTCACCACAGACAACCTCACCGCCGATGGGCCTCGTGATGCCGCCCACGACTGCCTCACCGGCCACCGAAGCCGGCAGGGGGCGGGGCCAGAACCGGGCCAGCTGCACGGTACCGACGCCCGGCACGGAGTGCACATCGAACCGGTCCGCCAGACGCTTCACCGAGCCCAGGCCGATGCCCAGAGTCCCGATCGTCGATACCCCGTCACGCAAGGCCGCCGGCACATCGGCCATGCCCGGCCCGGTGTCGAGCACGAGCACCTCGACACCGGCCACCGCGGGATCGCGCAGCACACGCAGCAGTACGGAGCCGTCGTTGCTGTGCTTGGTGACGTTCGTCGCCAATTCGGCGACGGCGAGCACCAGCTGGGCAGTGCGGTGCTCTCCCAGTCCGACACGCCGGCCCAGAGCGGCGGCCGCACCGCGAGCGGCGTCGGGCTGATCACGGAACCAGGCGACGTCCTCGCAGTCCAGCAGCAGCGGCTTGCCCACGGCGATCACCGGGCCCACTTGGTGATGGTGACGGTGGTGCCCCGACCGGGCCCGGTGTCCAGGACGAAGTCGTCGACCAGTCGCTTGGACCCGGACAGGCCAAGGCCCATACCGCTGCCCGAGGTCCAGCCGTCGGTCATCGCCAGGTCGGTGTCGGGGATGCCGGGCCCCTCATCGGCGAAGACCAGGCGTACACCGCGGCGACCTCTTTCCTCGACCAGTGCGGCCGTCATCGCGCCACCACCGCCGTAGATGAGGGTGTTACGGGCCAGCTCGCTGGCCGCGGTGATCAGCTTGGTCTGCTCCACCAGGGACAGCCTGCACTCCTGGGCCAGGGCGCGGACCATCTGCCGGGCCTGAACGACGCCGGCGTTGGCGGAGATCTCCAGCACCTGAGGGTCACGACCAAGGCCGCTCACTGCCCGGCCGCGGAATCCGGCGCCACGCCCTCATCCCCGAAATCACCCCAGGCATCCGCCGTCGTATCGGCCACCGCGTTCCTGCGGGCCCGTGCCAGGACCTTCAGGCCCTTGTCCAAGGTGAGCGCGGTGCGCACCCCGCCCAGCGAGAGCCCGAGCTCGACGAGGGTGATGGCGACAGCCGGACGCATGCCGACCACGACGGTCTGGGCGTCCAGCAGGCGGGAGATGGAGGCGATGGTGGACAGCATCCGGCCCACGAAGGAGTCCACGATCTCCACGGCGGTGATGTCGATGACCACCCCGTGCGCGCCGGAGTCCACGACCGCGGCGGCGAGGTCGTCCTGCAATTGCAGCACCGCCTGGTCGTCCAGATCCGTCTGGATGGACACCAGCAGTACTTGTCCGATCCGAAGGACCGGTACCTGCTCGCTCACCGGCTACCGGCCTGCGGGGCGGTACGCGAGAAGGTCACACCGGAGCGGCGCAGCGCGTGCCGCAGGGCGTCGGCGAGGGTGGCCTTGGTGACGATGTCACCGAAGTCGATCCCCAGCGCCACGATCGTCTGCGCGATCTGCGGCCGGATCCCCGAGATCGTGCACTCCGCACCCATCAGGCGCGCGGCGACGACCGTCTTGAGCAGGTGCTGGGCGACCTCGGTGTCGACCGCGGGGACACCGGTGATGTCGATGATGGCCTGCTCGGAGCCCGTGTCGATCAGGGCTTGGAGCATCTTCTCCATCACGACCATGGTGCGCGCCGAGTCCAGGGTGCCGACCAGCGGAACACCGATGACCCCGTCCCACAGCTTCACCACCGGCGTGGAAAGCTCCATCAGCTGCTCGGCCTGCGCCGAGATCAGCTCCTCCCGGGTACGCGTGTACACCTCGATGGTGAACAGGCCCAGGTAGTCCAGCAGGGCGGCGAACTTCAGGTACACAGGGACATCGCTGTCCTTGCCGTCCAGCGCCGGCTCCAGAACCTCCTTGAGCGCGAACACGCTCACCGCGGTCTCGGTCGGGGTGAACCCCTGCTGGGCCCGGGTCCGCGACAGCTCGGTCAGCAGGGCGCGGACCTCGCCGAAGGCCTCCGCACGCCCGTCCAGGTGTCCCTCACCCAGGGCGGCCACCAGGGCGCCGTACAGCTCCTGCAGTTCGCGCTGGACCTCTCCGCGGCTGACGCGCCCTCCCAGCGAACCGGTGACCTTGTCCGCCCACTCCGAGGCCAGGTCCTCACCGCGAACCGACAACAAGCCGATCAGGCGATCCGATATTTTTTCATCCGCCACAGCACACATCCCGTTCTCAAAGGGACCGGCGGGCCCCTCCCGGACTCTAAGGCACCGTGCCGGACGAGTGATACCGCATCTGACATCGCGTGATCTTGCGCACTGGCGGGGGCGAATCACCGGTGGGCCGGAGCTCTGCCGACGACCGAGGGCCGGTGTGTGGCGGGCGGCCGGTCGCGGGTGATGGGGCGGTGGAGCTGATGGCGGGGAAGCGGGAGACGAACCCGGCGGGAGCGCTGCCCTCGACCCCGTCCAGCGGGTCGCCGCCGTCCGCGCTCACCGGCAGGCCGCGGTGCCGCAGGAGTGTCCGCGGGACCGGACGGCCGCCCCGGAAACGCGGGTGACCACATCGGTGGTCGGGCCGCGGACGATGCACTGCTTCGGAAGGCTGAATTCTGCTGCCTCTCGCTGTGGGCGCGGCCGTCCGTCCCTGCCTCCGGGGCCCGGGTTCCGCCGGCCGCTCCGCTCGACCAGTCCGGGTGCCTGTCAGCTCGGCGCCCGTGGCCTGCTCGTTCGGATGAACGGGTGACGTAGATCTGTCGGCCGGTCAACAGCCGCTGCTACTAATGGTCTTGCGCTCGGGCCCGGGCCGGGAAGCACCTCATGGCCGTGCATGAACCGCATGCCTACAGGAACGGATTCCACCCATGGCAATCGCATTCCGCAGGACGCTCGCCCTCGCCGCGCTGGCCCTGACGGCCTCGCTTCTCCCGGCCACCGGGGCGGGGGCCTCAGAGACCGCCGCGCCGTCCCAGCGTGTCCCCGGCCGCTACTGTCTGGCCAACGCTTGGGGCACGCCGGACATCTCGAGCAAGCCGTGCGACAGCGCCGACCGCGGCCAGCAGTGGACCGTCTCGGGGCAGCAGATCTCCCTCACCAACGCGCGGGGTTACTGTCTCGCCAACGCCTGGGGCACCCCGGGCATCTCCACGAAGCCGTGCGACCCCGCCGACCAGGGCCAGTACTGGTCCGTCTCGGGGCAGCAGATCTCCCTCACCTTCGACCCGGCCTACTGTCTCGCCAACGCCTGGGGAACCCCGAACATCTCGACCAAGCCGTGCGACAGCGCTGACCGCGGCCAGCACTGGGTGATCTTCAACAACCAGATCAGCCTCGCCCTCGCCTGAGGCCCACCCCACCGCCGTGCCCGGACCGCACTCAACAGCCCCGGACACGGCGGCCCCCACACCCTCACCGGTGACGCTCGCACCACGACCTCGATCGCCCTGGTCACCAGGCCCGTGACGCTGCGAGTCATCGCCCGCTGGATGCGCCACCACAGCGCCCGCGGGCGCATCCTCGGCAGGAAGCGGATTTCCCACCCGCGGACGCACGGTCTGCCCGGGGGAGCAGACACCGACGCCACTGTGCCGTCCACCGGACTCCGGGCTGATGCCCGTCCGGTGGAGCGCGCCGCATCGCCTGTGGGCACGCGCCGTGGTGCGTACGGAGGCGGAGGCCACGTGGTGCGTGGCAAACGCTCCGGCGGTGCGGCCTGCGGCGCGCCGATTCCGTCCACGGCGGCCCGCAGGAACGCCTTCCCCGGCGCTGACCGGGAGCCGCGCAGCACCCGCGTGCGGGCCCCGGCCTGTTCTGGCCGCGGGCCCGCACGCATGGTGGGGCAGGATCAGCCGGGCTGGTCGCCGGTGCAGCGGTAGATGCCGCCGCCGGCCGGCCAGCGGCGGGATCCTGGGCCTGGCGTTCTCCGACCGGCCTGGGTGGAGCGACGCGACGCCGCTGCGCACCACGGAACCGCAGCCTGACACCACCTGCGGCCCGGAACGGACCGGATATGCCACCGGGTCACGGGGCATCATGTCCCGGGCCCGGCGCCAGGCGCAGCGCGTGCGCCCGATTCCCCGCCCGGCCGGGCGGCTCCCGCTGGGCGGGCCTTTCTAGTCGCCTTGCTCGATGAGGCGGTCGGCGAGCTGTTCCACGACCAGTGCGGCGTCACCCGGCTGCTGTGTCTCGTTGTAGCGGCCGATGAGGATGCTCTGGTTGGTCTTGACCAGGACGACGCCGGTGGCGCCCTTCTTGCCGTAGACCGAGCGGGAGTCCCCCTTGATCCCCATGTACTTGACACCGCTGACGGTGACGCCCTTGGCGAAGACGTCGGCCGGCTTCCTGAACAGTGCCACGATGGCGGCGCCCTCGCCGGGCTTGAGCAGCCCGGCGGTTGTCGCCCGGGTGTTCCCGTTCGCGGCGTCGATGATGGCCGCGGCCTGGACCCGGCCCGAACCCACAAGATCGTTGTCCACGTACGACTGCCAGGACATGGCATACCTTCTCTCGGCAGAACAGCGGTGAACCGAGCCCGGTCGCGGGTCACGGCCCGGGAAGGCTGCCGCTCTCCCGGCGTGCGGAAACGCACGGTGGGATCATGCGACTGGGAACTGACGCTCTGTCACTCGTCGGAGTGAACGGGCCCCGCATGTCCCGGCCACCCAGGCCTCCCGGTCGCCTCCGGTCGCAGCTGGGTGGGACGAAGGGGCACGGCCTGTCCGGCCGTGCCCCTTGCTTCACGGAAGATGTGTCCGTGCCCGTGCCCGTGCCCGGTGGTTCGGTCCGGCCGTGAGCGGCCCGACAGGCCCGATGGCGAGCAGGCTTTCCGATCCTCTTCCCGGCCTTCGTCCCGCACCGGTCACGCTCGCGGTTGGTCGGTGCTGGTGTCCCCGCATACGGCATCCCGGGCCGGAAGCGGGGCGGGAGTGCAGCGTGGGTGTGATCGTGCGCACCGGTCATCCCCGGGAGCGGGTGGCCGGCTTGTCCGGGGTGTGGGTCTAGCGGGGTGTGTGCCAGCTGAACTCGATGATGGCGTCGTTGTAGTCGGAGTCGTCGCCGTTCTCGGCGACGATGATCAGCATGTTGTAGGTGCCGATGCTGTAGGGCCCGCCGTTGTTGAGCTTGCTCGGCTTGCCCGACTCCCCGCCGTCGCTGTACGTGAAGGTGCCCTGGAGGGGGCTGCTGTTGGGGCGGGTGAGGGTGGTCGTCCCCTGCGGGGTGGCACCGGCCCGGGACGACATCCTGGACCTGCGCGCGCTGGGCCAGCGGTCCCGCACACTGGCGGGCATCAGAACCCCCAAGTCCGTCGACCTGCGCACGATCCGGCAACGCTGGCTGCGCGATCTGCTGCGGACCTGGACGATCCAGCAGCGCCCCGGAGCGGACGAGTTCGGCCGCACACTGCGCGGGGTGGAGCTTGCTTCCCGGGCCCGCGCGCCCCGCCCGGAGCCGAAGCACGGGCGGAGCTGGCGGTGGTGAGCGCCTGCCATCTCGCTGACGCCGCCACCCCGACGGCGTGGAGCACGGGCGCGGCCGAGGATGCTCTGGACGCGATCGGCGTCCTGGGCGCCGCCCTCTCGCGGATCAGCCCGGAGACCGCCGGGGCCCTCGCCGCCGTGGCGGCGGCCACCACCGCCGCGCGCCGCCACCTCGCTCTCCCCGCCGACCCCGACATCGCGCCCGCCTCCGGTGCCGCCGGAGGGCTGGACGCGGCCCGGTTCCTTGGAGACGGCGCATCCGATGGACTCGTGCGGTCCGCTTCAGGTCACACGTGCGTCCGTCCGGTTTGTGGTCGGTGGAGGTAGAACAGCTCGGGGTCGCCCTCGTCGAGGCCGTGGAGAAGGCCGGCCGGGATCCATCCGGCCTTCTGGAGCAGTCGCTGCATCGGCTGGTTGGAGACATTGGCCGAGGTGAAGAGCTTCGGTGTCGTGCACGAGGCGGCCGCAGCGTCCAGCAAGCGACGGCCAACACCCCTGCCGCGGGCCGACGGGGCCACCATGAGCATCGTGACGAAGCCCTGCTCGAAGAACGTGTACTCGACCACGCAGTAGCCGAGCAGGCCAGACGTGTCCTCTGCCACGACAACGAGGCCCTGCTGGCACCATCTTCGGATGCTCGCCCGTCTCCCGGCGTCACCTCCGACCGCGACCGAGTCGATACCAACCAGCGCGTCCGACTCCGACTCATGCGCGCTGCGCACAAGGAACCTGCCGAGGTCTGCCGCATCGTCCATGAGCCCATGCTCTCAGTTCGCCCCGGAGGCACGTCCCGCTCGCGAGCGCTGCACTGGAACGGCCCGCTGATGACGGGTGTGTGGATGGAGCTCTGCCCGGCCTGCGCCGCCCGCCGTCCCGCCGCCCGCGCCCTGTCCCGGATCCGCCACTCCAACGTCTGGCTGTGGTGACGACGCGGTCAGACCCCGAGTACGCCTACCGCATACCCCGACCGACCTATGGAAAGGGATGGCGCATGCCCATCATCGGCCCCGGCCCCGACGACCCCGAGAACGACGGCTGGGATCCCCGCTGGGAGGACCAGGACACCCCGTTCCGGCGCTGGCTCTACGAAAAGCTCACCGCGGCCGGATTCGAGTGCGCGGCCGATGCCGTCATCATGTACGCGCCCGCCAACCGGTACCACGGCCTCGACGACACCCAGATGGGCCTGATCGCCACCCTCACCGGCGCCAGCTACGACACCGTACGGGCCGCCCACAAGGCCGACCTCGGCGCGTGGTCCCGCGAACAGCAGCTCCGCGACCACCCCGACCTCGCCGTCCTCGACGCGGACCTGGACCGCATCCGGCACCGCACCTGACCGCGGGCCGGTGCTGCGCGCGCACCCGTATGCGCGGCGCGCACGAAGCACCGGACCTCGTGGGAGGTGCGCGCACGGGATGCGCGCGGCGCGGTCCACGGTGCGCATCGTGCGCGCGCCTCCCACCG